>NZ_CP162007.1:0-3896973 GCF_040822075.1 Flavobacterium sp. WC2430
ATGAACAAAACTGCTCAATCAGTATGGGAAAACTGTTTGTCTTTTATAAAAGACAACATTCAAGACCAAGCATTCAAAACTTGGTTTGAACCGATCAAATCAGTTGAACTTACCGATAACGCATTATATATTCAAGTTCCAAGTAAATTTTTCTACGAATGGTTAGAAGAACACTATGTGAAATTATTAAAAGTTGCCTTAACTAAGGAACTTGGTAAAAACGCAAAGTTACTTTATAAAATTAAGATGGAAAACACTTATGGTAATAAACAACCGTTTACGGAACAATTACCAAGTGCCAATCGGGCTCCAATGAAACCACAAAATGTTGACGCCCCTTTTAAAAACTTAGATCCAGAATTAAAAAATCCTTTTGTAATTCCAGGAATTAGAAATTTAAAAATTGAATCCCAACTTAATGCCAACTATAGTTTTGATAATTTCCTTGAAGGAGATTCTAATAGGTTAGCTCGCTCAGCGGGTATGGCTGTTGCTAATAAACCTGGAGGAACGTCATTTAACCCGTTATTGATTTTTGGTGGCGTAGGACTTGGTAAAACACACTTAGCGCATGCTATAGGAGTTGAAATCAAAGACAAATACCCAGATAAAACTGTTTTATACATTTCTGCCGAAATATTCACTCAACAATACATTGATTCCGTTAAGAAAAATAATAGAAATGACTTCATTCACTTCTATCAATTGATCGATGTTTTAATTATTGATGATGTTCAATTTCTATCGGGTAAATCAGGAACACAAGATGTCTTTTTCCACATCTTCAATTATCTACACCAAAACGGAAAACAAGTAATTCTTACTTCAGACAAAGCACCAGTTGATATGCAAGATATTGAGCAACGCTTATTATCTCGTTTCAAATGGGGATTGTCTGCTGAATTACACCAACCAGATTACGAAACTAGAATTTCAATCTTGAAAAACATTCTATATCGGGATGGTGTGGAGATTCCAGAAGAAATTATTGAATATGTAGCACGCAACATTAAATCAAATGTGCGTGAATTAGAAGGAGCAATTATTTCCTTAATTGCACAATCTTCTTTCAATAAAAAAGAGGTTACAATTGAACTTGCCAAAAGTGTGGTAGAGAAATTTGTGAAAAATGTAAAACGCGAAATTTCTATTGATTACATTCAAAAAATTGTTTCTGATTATTTCCAATTGGATTTAGAAACATTACAATCAAAAACAAGAAAAAGACACGTGGTACAGGCGAGACAACTGGCTATGTTTTTTGCTAAAAAATTCACTAAAGCGTCCTTAGCCAATATTGGTTCGCAAATTGGAGATCGTGATCACGCAACAGTATTACACGCTTGCAAAACAGTTGACAATCTTGTGGCAACCGATAAACAATTCAAGAAATTTGTTGAAGATATCCATAAAAAATTAACGTTATAAACGCATCATGCCCGTAAAAATTTTAATGGTTTGTTTGGGCAATATTTGTCGATCACCGTTGGCAGAAGGTATATTAGCTTCTAAACTTCCAAAAGAAAAATTTACAGTAGATTCTGCAGGAACTGGTTCTTGGCATATTGGCCACGCTCCAGATTCTCGCTCCATTGCTATAGCAAAAAAGTACAAACTAGATATTTCAAAACAAAAAGGAAGACAATTCAAAACTTCTGATTTTGAAACTTATGATTACATCTATGTCATGGACAAATCCAATTATGACGATGTAATCGAATTATCTAAAACTCAAGAACAAAAGAATAAAGTACAAATCATTTTGAACGAATTGTACCCCAACGAAAATGTAGATGTACCTGATCCTTATTTTGGTATGCCCAATGGATTTGATATCGTTTACAATATGCTAAATGAAGTTTGCGAAATTATAGCTGCAAAAATTAAAGAGACCCACTCATAATTTTAGGAGTCCTTTTTTACCTGCAAAACAAATTCATTTCTTTATTAATGCCGTTCTTTGCATTTCTAAATTAGATTAAAAACATAAATCGATCAAAATGAAACCAAATACTTTACTAGGAAAACTCTATTTAATCCCAACTACAATGGGGGATTGTGACCCAATGGATGTTTTGCCTCAAACTGTTAAAAGGACCATCGATTTTATTGACCATTATATTGTAGAGAACGACAAAACAGCTCGAAAATCGATTAAAGAAGTTAATCCCGAAAAAAAACAATCGGACTTAGTTTTGTTTACTCTAAACAAACGCACTGAAGTAAAAGAACATCTTGATTTTATCAAACCATTATTAGAAGGTAAAAACATGGGATTAATGAGTGAAGCCGGTTGCCCTGGTGTTGCTGATCCTGGTGCTGTTATCGTAAAACTAGCACATGAAAAAGGAATTCAAGTAGTTCCCTTAGTTGGCCCCTCTTCTATTCTATTAGCCATGATGGCTTCAGGAATGAATGGTCAAAGCTTTACCTTTCACGGGTATTTACCTATTGAAAAAGACGAGAAAAGAGCCAGTTTTAAAACTTTAGAACGAATTTCTTTCGAAAAAAATCAATCACAAATATTTATTGAAACCCCTTATCGCAACAATAAATTACTCGAAGATTTATTACTGACCTTGCATCCTGAAACACACTTATGTATCGCTACAGACATTACATTACCAACAGAATACATCAAGACTAAAAAAATTGCGGCTTGGAAAAAAGAAACGATTGATCTACATAAACGTCCTACTATTTTTATTATTCATAAAATGTAATTTTTAAACTATAAACTTTTTTATATAATAGAAATCTCAAAACCATATCCATTTTCCTATAAAGTAACTGCTTTGTACGGAAATGGATTTTTGCTTTTTATTAATAATAGTCTTCAGCACTTTTTAATTTATAATATTAAATGGCATAAAATTCATTTTATTATCAAAAAATTAATATTAAACACTGATAATCAATATTTTATACTTAAATTTAATATCCCCTTATCTTAACCAAAAATCATCATTATAAATTTAAAAAAATTTAATTATGAAAAACAAGATTTTAAAAGGAGGATTAATGTTGGTTACTATGTCTTTACTGATAGCCTGTAATCAAAAAAAAGAGGCACCCATGACCGTAATTGACAAAGACGCAATCAAAACCGAAATTCAGTCGATGGAAGATGCATTTGCAACTAACTTTAATGCGAGAAGCACCGATAACATCATGTATTACGCTGATGATGCCATCAGTTTTTCAAATGAAAAAAAACCTTTAGAAGGGAAAGCTGCCATTCAAGCTTCAATAAAAGAGGATTTAAAAACTTTTCCAAAAGGAGCCAAAATCAGTTTTGAAACTAAAGAAGTTCATGTTTCAAATGATGCCAATCAAGTGGTAGAAATTGGCGGCTATGAGGTCAAAGATTCCACTGATGCAAAAATCATGAGCGGCAACTTCATTAGCCTATTTGAAAAAAAAGACGGCAAATACATTTGTATTCGAGACATGGGAAACTCTGATATGCCTAAACCAAAAAAATAAAATTCTATTATATAAACACAAAGTAAAGTACTTATAACAAAGTACTTTACTTTGTGTTTCCGTTTTAAATAAATACAATGTCGATTACAAAAAAATGAATCCAAAAAATGTATTTCTAAACTCAAATCAAATACCTACTTTTAGATCATTAAAAAAAGAAGCATGTCAAAACTCCCCAACATTGGTACAAGTATTTTTACAGTAATGTCTAAAATGGCAACAGAATATGATGCTGTCAACCTTTCACAAGGCTTCCCAAATTTCCCTGTAGACAAGCGTTTGACTACTATTGTAGCTCAGTTAGCCAGTGAAAATGTACATCAATATTTACCAATGGCAGGTTATCCTCCATTGTTAACCAAAATTGCTCAACTAACCTACCGTTCTTATAAAAGAACCATTCGAACAGACACTGAAATTCTTGTTACTGCTGGTGCGACCCAGGGTATTTTTACCACCATTCAAGCTTTAATTAAATCTAATGATGAAGTCATTATCTTAGACCCTAGCTATGATTGTTATGAAGCGCCAGTTCTTTTATGTAATGCAAAACCAGTGCGAGTTCCTCTTAATGATAATTATACTCCCAACTGGGAAAAGATAGAAAATGCGTGTTCTTCAAAAACAAAAATGATTATTATCAATAATCCGCATAATCCAACTGGGAAAATTTGGATTCATTCTGATTTTGAAGCATTAGAAAATATATTACAAAAATATCCTGAAATGATTGTTCTCTCAGATGAAGTGTATGAATACATCACATTTGAAAAAAAACATATTTCAGCTCATACACGTGAAAATATATTAAATCGTTGCATTATAATTTCTTCTTTTGGAAAATCCTTTCATGTTACCGGCTGGAAAATTGGCTATCTCATCGCTCCTGAACATTTGATGAAAGAAATCAAGAAAGTGCATCAATTTTTAGTTTTTAGTGTGAATAGCATTTGTCAGGTGGCTATTAGCAACTATTTAGACTTAGTATCTGTTGAAGAAATAAGTCAATTATATATTGAAAAACGGAACTATTTTTGCGCTTTATTAAAAGAGAGTCGGTTTAAATTACTGCCTTGCGAAGGCACTTATTTTCAAGTTGCATCCTATGCTTCTATATCAAATGAAAACGATGTTGATTTTTGCAAAAGATTAATCACAGAGCATGGAGTCGCGGCAATACCCATCTCTACTTTTTATGAAAACAACAAAGACAATCACCTTATTCGTTTTTGTTTTGCAAAAGACAATGCAACTTTAGAAAAAGCGGCAAAAAAACTATGTGCAATTTAGGTGTAGTCAATTACTTGATTTTATATGCATGCATACTATTTAATTTGTTATATTTACAATAAAAAAATTATATCATGGGTTATACAGATAAAATGTTACGCGATGATGCATTAAAAGGCAAAGTTATAGTCGTAACCGGAGGAGGAAGCGGTTTAGGTAAAGCAATGACAAAATATTTCTTAGAACTAGGTGCAAAAGTAGCAATTACGTCAAGAGACCTAGAGAAATTAAAAAATACAGCCTCTGAATTAGCATTAGAAACGGGTGGAACCTGTTTGCCTTTACAGTGCGATGTACGTCATTATGAAGAAGTCGAAAACATGCTGCAAGGGATTTTGAAAGCTTTTGGAAAAGTAGATGTACTTTTAAACAATGCTGCTGGAAACTTCATCTCTCCTACCGAAAGATTATCTGCAAATGCATTTGATACTGTAATTGATATCGTATTAAAAGGAACTAAAAACTGTACACTTGCTTTTGGAAAACATTGGATAGATACTAAACAAACATCATCAACTGTTTTAAATATTGTAACTACCTACGCATGGACAGGATCAGCTTATGTTGTGCCAAGTGCCACTGCCAAAGCTGGAGTATTAGCTATGACCAGAAGTCTGGCTGTAGAATGGGCAAAATATGGCATCCGAACTAATGCAATTGCACCAGGACCATTTCCTACTAAAGGAGCCTGGGATCGATTATTACCTGGAGATCTTGCCGAAAAATTTGATATGGCTAAAAAAGTGCCATTGAAGCGTGTGGGAGATCATCAAGAGTTAGCCAACTTAGCTGCCTATATGGTTTCTGATTTTTCTGCCTACGTAAATGGGGAAGTAGTTGTAATTGATGGTGGTGAATGGCTTAAAGGTGCTGGACAGTTTAATTTATTGGAAGCCATTCCAGAAGAATTATGGGACCAACTTGAAATGATGATTAAAGCAAAAAAGAATAAATAACTAAAATCAAAATTATTATAAAAAAAGAGCGCTAATTAATTAGCGCTCTTTTTTTTAAAGTTAGGCATTCAAAGCCATCAAAATCTCTGTTTTCAATAACCCGCTACCTCCACCGTAATGCTGTACCACTGCAGTATTAGAATTTTGTTTCCTAAAAAACAAACGCAAATGGGTTTCGCTTTCTTCAGTAATTCCAGGTCCCAATAAAACTATTTCGAATTTTTTTTCTTGAAAAAGAACTTTAGCTTCTTCATCATTCAAAACACCAATCCCAGACCAATCAGCATTTGCATTAATTAATCGGACTACCGTACGTAATATCTCAAAATTTCTGCCTACGTATAGAATATTTATATTTCCCATAACTATATCTAAAAAAACCTCAACTACATGAAGTACCTGAGGTTATGCTAAAAACCGATTATTCTTTTATAAATTGAAGTTCTATTGCCAATTTAACTTCTTCACCAACTAGTACACCACCAGTTTCAAGAGCTGAATTCCAAGTTAATCCCCAATCTTTTCTATTAATTTTACCTTCTAATGAAAGAGCTAATTTTGTATTTCCCCAAGGGTCTTTCATTAATCCACTAAATTCTGCTGGTAGCTTTACTGATTTTGTTACCCCATGCATTGTTAAATCACCTATCAATTCATATTCCCCTTCATTAATTTTAGAGAATGAAGTTGCCGAAAATTTAATTGTTGGAAATTGCCCTGCATCAAAAAAATCAGCGCTTAATAAATGGGTATCTCTATCCGCATTACCAGTTGCAATTGAATCGATTGCTCCGGTAAATTCAATTTTTGCATTTTCGAAATTCGAATCATCGGATTCGATTGACGCATCAAATTTTGTAAATTTACCTGAAATAGTAGTAAACATCATGTGTTTCACTTTAAAACCAATTTCTGAATGTGTTGGGTCAATTGCCCATTTTGTTGTTGACATAATAGTATTATTTTTAATTATTTAATTTATTTCGTAACTGATTATAATTTCATGGGTACTTCCATCAAAAGAATTTCGGCATTATCAGAATTAGCAATAAGATTGAATGAATCCGTATCAGTTATTCCCAGACCATCACGCTCATTTAAAGTAATACCACCAATAGTAAAGTCTCCTTTTAAAACAAAAGCATAAATACCGTTTCCTGCTTTCTTTAATTGGTATGAAGTCGAAAAATCTTTATCAAATTTTCCAATATGAAACCAAGCATCTTGATGAATCCAAACGCCTTCATCTTCTGGATTTGGAGATAAAATTTGTTGTAGATTATTGTGACGATCTTTCAAGTCCAAAGTGATTTGGTCGTAACGAGGTGTTACATTTTTTTTATTTGGATAAATCCAAATTTGCAAAAACTTAACCAACTGGTCTTTATTTTTATTATACTCACTGTGAAAAATTCCAGTTCCTGCACTCATCGCTTGAATATCTCCTTCTTTAATTACAGTAGTATTTCCCATACTGTCTTTATGTTCTAAATCGCCTTCGAGCGGGATAGAAATAATTTCCATATTATCGTGTGGGTGTTTTCCAAAACCCATTCCTTGACTTACTCTATCATCATTCAAAACGCGCAACACACCAAAATTCATACGTTCCGGATTGTGATAACCCGCAAAACTAAAAGTATGAAATGACTCTAACCATCCATGATTAGCATGTCCTCTGCTATTTGCTTTATGCAAAATAGAATTTGAAATCAAACCTTCTTTAGTACTATTTGTATTTTCCATTTTCGCTTTTGTTAATTATTATGATACAAAGTTGCGACTAAAAAGAAACTAAAGCATTGAACTAGGACAAGAAATGAAAATAGTTGAAATTAATTTTTAGCGAGTTTTGTTCTAATTTTACTTAGAAACTCAGGAGATATACCTAAAAAGGAAGCGATATAATGTTGCGCTACACGCTGAGAAAGTGTAGGATATTTATCTAAAAACTCCAGATATTTATCTGTTGCAGTTTTAGAAATAGCATTAAACAATCGTTTTTGTGTTACTGCTAGATTGCGTTGCATTAATATACGGAAAGCCCTTTCAAATCTTGGTGCCTTTGCAAATAACACCTCTTTAGATTCGGGATTGAACATAAAAAACTCACAATCTTCTAAGGTTTCAATAAATACATCACTCGGACTGTCCTCATAAATACTAAATGAAATATCACTTACCCAAGCATTTTCAATTGCTAATTGCAAAATCACTTCTATACCATTGGAATCTATATAATACTTGCGAACACAACCTTTTACAACAAAAGCTTCAAAATTGCATTTTTCACCTTCATGTAAAAGAATTGTCTTTTTTGGAATTTTTTTATTTTCTAATAAAGAATTAAAAATGCTCAATTCCTCTTTTTCAAAAGTGACATAACGGCTTATATTTTTATTGATTTGAGTATACAAAGTATTATTTTTAGGAAATTAAAGGTACTAAATTAATTCAAAAACTGGCGGGTAAATTGGCATTATAACTGAGTATCTCTTCGGTCAAACTAAAAATTAGTTATTTAATCTATAATGAATAATACGGATTTCCATTTTTAGTTTAAAAAAATTAATAAATACTAATTCTAATTTAGCAATTCTCTATTTTTCAATCTATAAATTCCTATTTTTGCTTCATCAATAAATAACTCAACTATTATATGCTTATTATAGGAATTGCAGGTGGAACTGGAAGCGGAAAAACAACCGTAGTTCATCAAATCATGAATGAATTACCCGAAACAGAGGTAGGAATTATTTCACAAGATTCATATTACAAGGAAAATCACGGTCTTTCATTCGATGAAAGAGCACTAATCAATTTTGATCATCCACGTGCAATTGATTTCGAGTTATTAGTCACACATCTTAAAGAATTAAAAGAAGGAAATAACATCAATCAACCCGTGTATTCTTTTGTGACGCACAATCGAAGCGATGATACTGTTTTTACACATCCTCGAAAAGTGATGATTGTGGAGGGTATTTTAATTTTAGCAAATCCAGAATTAAGAGATTTATTTGATGTAAAAATATATGTTCACGCCGATTCTGATGAAAGATTAATACGTCGAATGAAACGTGATATTGCTGAAAGAGGTCGAGATATGGAAGAAGTTTTAAACCGTTACCAAACGACATTAAAACCTATGCATGAACAATTTATTGAACCAACAAAAGCATTTGCAGATATTATCATTCCTAATGACAAATACAATACAGTAGCTATTGATGTAGTTCGGGCAGTAATAAATCAAAGAATTCTATAATTTTATTGTAATTTTATCAGAATATAGGATTCTAGAATTTAATTGCAATGGAAGGCATAAACTAAGCATTATTTTACGTTTTCAACTTTAGTTATGTTAATAAAACATTGGCTATTCGTTTAATAAGGACTTTAAAAAAAAAAGAAATGACAAATCCACATAAAGACAAACCTTGGTTTAAATTTTTAAGTAATAAATACATTTGGGTATTGCTTTTCTTTTCAACTTGGATGGTTTTTTTGGACAACTATTCCTATTTTGACCATCGATTTTTAGATACTCAAATCAATGAACTTGAGGATAATAAAGAATATTATCAAGAGGAAATAAAAAAAGACGAAGAACAAATTAAAGAACTAAAAAACCCAGAACAAATAGAAAAATATGCTCGTGAAAATTACTATATGAAAAAAGATAGTGAGGATATTTATCTGATCGAATTTGAAGGTGACAGTATAGAGAACAGCAATAAACCCTAAATTATAAAAACCAACAATTAAAATGGCTACTAATCTATTTGAAGATTTCGATCCTGTTTCTTCCAAACAATGGAAACAAAAAATCCAGTTTGAACTTAAAGGAGCCGATTATAATGATACCTTAATATGGAATTCTCCAGAAGACATTAAGGTAAAACCTTTTTATCACAAAGATGAGTTTACCAAAGCTTTCCCAATAACCACAAAGGCTTCCAACTTTAAAATTTGCCAAAATATATTTGTTTTTGATATTGAGAAATCAATAGAAAGAGCATTAGATTCTTTAAATAGAGGTGCTGAAAGTCTTCGTTTTACTATTGAAAATGATACTATTGACATTACTAAACTTTTAGAAAGTTTGCCATTAGAAAATATTTTTGTTTACTTTAATTTAAATTTTATTTCAATCGATTTCGTGAATAAAATTGATGCCATAGTAATACAAAAAAAAGCGATTGTATTTATCAATTTAGATCCAATAGGACAATTAGCCAAAGAGGGAAACTGGTTTACAACGAAAGACAAAAACAATTTTGACACACTTAATTTAATTACTACTGCCGTACCAAATTATTCATTATTAAGCATTTACACTAGTTTATATCAAAATGCAGGTGCCAATATGGTACAGCAAATTGCCTATAGTTTAGCGCATGCCAATGAATATTTTAATAGAATTCCTATTATCAATCAACCCATTGTTTTTGAAGTTGCAGTAGGTACCAATTACTTTTTTGAAATTGCAAAACTTCGAGCATTACGCCTTTTATTTAAGCTAATTGCAAAAGAATACAACCACAATGTGGATTGCCATTTATTTGTTACTCCTACAAAACGCAACAAAACCATTTACGATTACAATGTAAACATGTTACGTACCACAACCGAATGCATGTCGGCAATTATTGGTGGTGCGGATACTATTGCTAACTTACCTTATGATTCTTTGTATCATAAAGACAATGAGTTTGGAGATCGCATTGCTCGAAATCAGCTGTTAGTATTAAAAAATGAAAGCTATTTTGATAAAGTAAATAATCCCGCTGATGGAAGTTATTATATAGAAACACTCACCAATCAACTGGCCGAAAAATCGTTGACTTTGTTTAAAGACATCGAATCCAATGGTGGTTTTCTAAAACAATTGAATGAAGGAATCATTAAAAGAAAAATTCAGGAAAGTGCTGATAAAGAGCAAGATCTTTTTGACTCAGGAAAAGAAGTATTGTTAGGTACCAATAAATACCCAAACAAAGAAGATCGCATGAAACAGGATTTAGAACTTTATCCATTTGTAAAAATCAATCCAAGAAAAACGTTGATAACCCCTATTATAGAAAAACGCCTTGCCGAGAAAACGGAACAGGAACGTCTCGCATTAGAGTAATTTTCAATAAAAGGAATCAATTAAAAACGCACAAAAATTAGAGTCAAAATGATACGAAATGACCTCAGACATATTAAATTAGAAAGTACTAAGACAATAGAAGACAATCAAAATTCATTGTCTGAAAATTTCTTAACGGCAGAGGGAATCGAACTCAAACCAACCTATTCTGAAAAGGATATTGAAAATCTAGCGCATTTAGATTTTGGAGCTGGCTTTGCGCCAAATTTGCGCGGACCATACACTACGATGTATGTGCGCAGACCATGGACAATTCGTCAATATGCTGGTTTTTCAACTGCAGAGGAAAGCAATGCTTTTTACAGAAGAAATCTTGCAGCTGGTCAAAAAGGATTATCCATCGCATTTGATTTACCTACCCATCGGGGATATGATTCAGACCATGAACGTGTTGTAGGAGATGTTGGTAAAGCTGGAGTAGCAATAGATTCGGTTGAGGATATGAAAGTATTATTCGATCAAATCCCATTAGATGAAATGTCAGTTTCCATGACTATGAATGGTGCAGTATTACCCATTATGGCTTTTTACATTGTGGCAGCCGAAGAACAAGGAGTAGCTCCAGAGTTCCTTTCTGGAACGATACAAAATGATATTTTGAAAGAGTTTATGGTGCGTAACACTTACATCTACCCACCAACTCCATCCATGAAAATTATTGCCGATATTTTTGAATTTACAAGCAAGAAAATGCCAAAATTCAACTCGATATCTATATCGGGATATCACATGCAAGAAGCAGGTGCTACTGCCGATATTGAATTGGCTTACACATTGGCGGATGGATTGGAATACATTCGCACTGGACTAGCAACGGGAATGAAAATTGATGAGTTTGCCCCTCGTTTATCTTTTTTCTGGGCGATTGGAATGAATCACTTCATGGAAATTGCTAAAATGCGTGCTGGACGAATGATATGGGCCAAACTAGTGAAACAGTTTAATCCAAAAGATGATAAATCATTAGCATTAAGAACCCATTGCCAAACAAGTGGCTGGAGTTTAACAGAACAAGATCCTTTTAATAATGTAGCGCGTACTTGTATTGAAGCATCGGCAGCCGCTTTTGGAGGAACACAATCATTACATACTAATGCTTTGGATGAAGCGATTGCTTTGCCAACTGATTTTTCGGCAAGAATTGCTCGAAATACACAAATATTTTTACAAGAAGAAACCAAAATTACAAAAACTGTAGATCCATGGGCAGGTAGTTATTACGTAGAAAGCTTAACCGATGAGATTGTCCAAAGTGCTTGGAAACTTATTGAAGAAGTAGAAGAACTAGGTGGAATGACCAAAGCGATTGAAGCAGGGATTCCTAAACTAAGAATAGAAGAAGCAGCGGCTAGAAAACAAGCCCGCATTGATAGTGGACAGGACATAATTGTAGGGGTCAACAAATACCGCTTGGACAAAGAAGATCCTTTACAAATTCTAGATGTCGATAACCAGATGGTGCGAAAGCAACAACTGGAACAACTCGATCGTATAAAAGCAACAAGAGATACTAATAAGGTACAAGAATCAATTAAAAAATTAATCCTTTGTGCTCAAACTGGTGAAGGCAATTTACTGGAAATCGCAGTAGAAGCTGCAAGAAACAGAACTACGCTAGGCGAAATTAGTGATGCCTTAGAAACTGTTTTTGGAAGGTATAAAGCACAAATTAAATCCTTTAGTGGCGTGTATAGTAAAGAAATTAAAGACGATAAAAGTTTTGAAAAAGCAAAACAGCTAGCCGATACCTTTGCCAAACAAGAAGGTCGTCGTCCTAGAATCATGATTGCCAAAATGGGACAAGATGGGCACGATCGTGGTGCAAAAGTAGTTGCCACAGGTTATGCTGATGTAGGTTTTGATGTAGATATTGGCCCCCTTTTTCAAACTCCCGCCGAAGCGGCAAAACAAGCCATAGAAAATGATGTACATATTCTTGGTGTATCCTCATTAGCCGCAGGTCACAAAACTCTAGTTCCACAAGTGATAGAAGAGCTTAAAAAATATGGTCGTGAAGATATAATGGTAGTTGTAGGTGGTGTAATTCCAGCGCAAGATTATCAATTTTTATTTGATTCTGGTGCAGTAGCTGTTTTTGGACCTGGAACAAAAATTAGCGAAGCAGCTATAAAAATATTAGAAATTTTAATAGGAGAATAAACAATCACTACAAAATAAAAAAAGAAAACACCAACATAAAGTTGGTGTTTTTCTTTTTTATCCCTTTTCTAACAAATTATAAAGAAAACCACTTTCCTATTAAATAAATGACACTAAAAGTGTTTATTATTAACTAAACTTAAGCAAATACTTAACTATCAACGAAATGACAAAACCGTAACTTTACATATATAATCAACAATAAAAATATATTGCTCCAAATCTTAACTGTTGTTTTATTAAAACATGTAAATTAAATTATAATAGAAGGGGAAGAGAACAATAGGCCTTACTAATTTAATTCTACAAATAATTATTAATCAATTAAAAATCAACTATTATGAAAGCGTATATTATTGCCATGTTTGCATTTGGAATAACAAGTTTGTCCTATTCACAGGATATAATGAATGATGATACTGAGGATGTAAGTTATAAAGTAGAAAATTTACCCGCAGTTGTCATTAAAAGTGCAGGAACAGATTTTTCAGTTTATTTACCAGACCGTAATCCTGACAATACCATTAGGAAACTTGAAGATAAATTTATTGCTTATGACTTGGGTAAAGACTATGAAGGTTATGAAACATATTTAGTCGTAATGGAAGTAAAAGATGGCTCATTGGCAGCAACATATAATGAAAAAGGGAAATTAATTCGTGTGGTGGAAAATTACAAGAATGTAAAGCTACCTAGTAAAGTAATTTTCTCTGTTTACAAAAACTATCCTGGATGGCAGATTGTAAATGATAAATATTTATACTCACAAAAAGAAGGAGATATTCAAAAAAAACAATATCATTTAAAAATTAAAAAAGGAAATGAAACACGTAAATTAACGGTTCATCCAGACGGTAAAATTATTGCAGGTATCTAAGTTTATAAAATATAAAATCATTTGGCTGTTCTTAAAAAAGAACAGCTTTTTTTGTTTTAACTATCATCAATGATGAATAAATAGCGCTTCAATTTACTCCTAAAATAATACCTATTACAGTATAGAAAATATAATTTAATTTATCCAAAAGATGACAATTCTTAATAAAAAAAAGAAGTAGAAACCAATTTTATTAACATAAGATACGGATTAAATTAACAGAAATTAGATAAAAAAAAACTACCTTTAACAAGATTATTTATCTGATTATCAATGATTTAAAAAGACCTCAGTATTGAATTAACCTATAATATTATGTATAAATAAATATTAATTTAAAAACTAAATATTATGAAATCATTTATTATTATGTTATTAGTTGTAAGCCTATCTTTTTCCGCTTATTCGCAAGATACAGAAAAAGGAAAGGTTAGTGTTGAAGAATTACCCGCAGTGGTAATTAAACGAATTGGTTCTGATTTTTCTGTTTACATTCCAGACAATCATCCCGACCAAGACGTTAGAAATATGGAACAAAAATTTATTGCTTATGACATTGGGAAAGATTTTGAAGGATATGAAAACTATTTGGTATTAATGGAAACAAAAAACGGATCCCTATCAGCTACTTACGATGAAAAAGGAAAATTAGTTCGAGTTGTAGAAAATTACCAAAATGTAAGATTGCCTAATGAAGTAATTTATTCAGTCTATAAAACCTATCCCGGTTGGAATATTGTCAACGATAAGTACTTATATTCTCAAGAAGAAGGGGATATTGTTAAAAAACAATACAATTTAAAGATTGAAAAAGGCAAACAAAAAATGAAATTGTTAGTTCGTTCCAATGGCGAAATATTGAAAGCTAAATAAAAAAATGGCAGACCAAAAAAAATTGGGCTGCCATTTTTATTTTATCGTTATATTATTTAATTTAAGCTTGCTACTGCATTCACATTAGCTACAATAAATGAAGTGTCATATCCTCCAAACGCTTTCATATAACTTCTAATTGAAGTACCATAGGCATCTTTTATAAATTTCTTACCGTTGTGTTTAAAGTATCTTCTTACAGAACCCGCTCCACCAAGATGTGCAGCCGCTAAAATTCCTGATTCAGTTACCAAGATTCCATTAACAACCTTTCCATCATACTTCTCGATGATGTCTTGCAATATCCATTTGTTTTTTGATAAAAGCGCCACAAAGGCTCTTTCTTGTAATTTGGGGCTTTTAAGGAATAAAATACTATCCTTCACACCAACAGATCTTAAGGTTTCTATACCAAATTGGTATTTACCTAAATAACCGAGAGAATTAATTTTTTTGTACTTCCCTTCTGATTCTTTGAAACCAAGAGCTTCCTTAAAACCAATAAATAAATTTCCAGTAAAAGGGAAATTTAAATTGATATAATCTTCTTGTTCTATGGATGGATATAAGTATCGTGTTCCATCCGTGTTTTTTATTAGAAACCAATCATTTTTTTCTATTTTAAGAGGTTTAAAACCCGCACTTAAAAAGGCTATAATAATCGCCAAACTTGTATAAAAATACCACTTCTTTCCCATAAATTGTTTTTCTTCAAAACGCTGTCCCGTTAAGAAATTTCTGCGTGCAAAGATACAATAAATTTTATAAAGCTGAAAATCAACCTCTTAAATTTTTTAAAAATATAAAATTCGTCCTCTAAAACCCTCGTTAACTGAGTATTCAATCGTTGGAGCTGGAATTTTAAGCGTATTAAATACAGAGAAAAAAGTCTTCAAAAAATGAGATTTTGTTTCAATTTTCGTCAGGTCAACGTCAAAACTCAAATAAAACTGTCTGAATCTCTCTGTTTTCGGAAGGAGTAATTTATCAGAATTTTCGCTATTTCCACTCACCATTCCATCCGCTCCATAACCAATTGCGAGATTAAGCCATTTTGGTATTTTAGAACCTTTGGAAAAAGAATATAAATTAACCGAAAGCCAATACGTTTGACCGTTATAATCTTTAAGGATCTGCTCGGTTAAGTTACTTCCTAAAACGTTAGGCCTGTATTGAGCAAATTGTGTGGTGTGAAAAGAGAATTTGGGTATAATACGTTGTTCATTCCATAATAACTCTTGGGAAACATATAAAGCCGTTCCAGAAACATTTGCTATAACATCTCCGGGTGACGCTCCCCATTCTGACGAATAGCCATCTAAAACCTCAACAGCCGTTAAAAATGCAAATCCTAAACCAGCACCATATAGCAATTGCTTCTTTTTACTAGCTCCGCTCCATTCTAGCATTTCACTTCCCATTCTTCCCATTTGATACGAAGAATAGAAATGCCCTATTTTATCCATTTGAAGCCATTCTGCATTATCATTTATAAAATGAAAATTAGATCTTGGATAATCGGCATACCATAGCTGGTTTAAGCCTACTAACGCTGCAGAGGCCAATATTGATTCTGAAAGAATAACTGTATTTTGTCTTTTTATATTTAAAGTGTCCGAAGGTTTTAAAAAACGATCGAATTTACTTTGAGCATCTGCATCACGCAGTCCACTTACCAAAAAAAACATCAGAAAAAAAATAGCTTTATATTTCAAACCTATCTTTTTACTCCTTGGCTGTTGATCCAATCCGAATATTTTTTAGCATTTTTGTTATGCTCAGGTAAAGTCGCTGCAAATTCATGGTATCCAAAACGTTCTACACTAGCACAAAAATAAATAAAATCATTCTTTTCTGGATCCAATACTGCTTCTAGAGCTGTAATGTCGGGCATAGCAATAGGACCAGGAGGAAGTCCAACATTTACATAGGTATTATAAGGAGAAGACATAGTCAAGTCTTTAAAAAATACTCTTTTAATTACTTGATTAAAGTCATCGTCTTTTTTCTTGATAGCAAAAATTACTGTGGGATCCGCTTGAAGTGGCATACCCAATCGCAAACGGTTTAAGTAAACTCCTGCAATTCTTGGTCTTTCATCTTTTTTAACCGATTCTTTATGTACGATAGAAGCTAAAATTGTAGCTTCAATTGGGTTTAAACCTTGTTTTTCTGCTTTAGCAACTCTTTCTTTATTCCAAAAATTACGGTATTCTTTAATCATCTTATCTCGAAACTTCTCTGCAGATGTGTTCCAATACGTTTCATAGGTATTAGGAATAAACATGGCTAAAACATTATCTTCATTAAATCCGTTTTCTTTCAAGAAGATAGAATCTTTAAATGAAGTTAATAATGATAAACTGTCCGCCTCAATTTGGGATCCTACTCGGCCAGCAAGATTTTCCACTCGCTCTTGATTATTAAAAGCCAACTTTACAGGAACATTACTTCTTAAAGATTTGACTAATTCATAACTATTCATCCCTTTAGTAAAAAGAAAACGTCCCGATTTTACATTTTCAGGATAACTCATTTTACTAGCTACCATTTCTAAACGGTCGATATTTACGACATAATCTGCCAATATTTTTTTGACATCAGTATACGTTGCATTTGTTGGGATATGAACATAAACTTCTTTATCTGAAAACTTAGTGTTAGCAGCAAAAATTTGGCTCATCAAAACAAATCCATAAATGATTAGTCCACTTACTAGAACAACAGCTGCGATTGTAATATATTTTTTAAAATTCAAAACTTAAATATTAAAGTTGATTATTGATTAATTGAAAAACGGCTTCGTCTTTGTAAACACCATTCACTAGATTCCAATCTTTTTTTGTCCCTATATTTTGGAATCCAAATTTAGTAAAAAGAGCGATACTAGATTTATTTTCAGTCCCAATATTTGCATATAATTGATGTAAATTTAAATGGCGAAATGAATACTGAATTAAAAGCTCCAAAGCTTCGGACCCAATGTTCTGTTTTCGATTTTCCTGCCCTTGAATTACTATCCCTACTCCTGCTCTATTATTCTTTGGATCAAAATCAAATAAATCGATTAATCCCAATGCAGGAAAGTCTTGATCTTGACAAATTGCCAGACGCAATTGCTTGGCTTCATATATATCTTGATGCGCATTCTCCAAGTATTGTTTTACTAAAAATCGACTATATGGGGTTTGTGTATTGCTTACTTCCCAAATACGCTGATCATTCTCAATGGCATAGATGAACTCTAAATCATTAGGTTCCAATGCGCGGATGTATATATTTTCGCCTTTTAGAGTTATCATACAAATTTTGTGAGTTGAAGTTTTAGGCTTTTATTAAATTTCAATAACACCTTTAAAAACAAATTTGGCTGGTCCTATTAGAAAAACATTAGTATATACATTGTCCTTTTTATCAAAAGAAACGGCTAGTTTTCCACCTTCCACATTCAAATCGATAGTAGTTGCATCAGTAACTCCTTTGGCATTCATCGCAATTGCAACCGCAGTCACACCAGTTCCACAAGCTAATGTTTCATCTTCAACTCCTCGTTCATAAGTACGTACCGAAAAAGTAGTATCATCAATTTTATTTACAAAATTGATATTACTACCCGTTTTTCCATACAAATCACCGTATCGAATTGCAGCACCATTTACTTTTACATTATAATGCTCTAAGTCCTCTACTAATTGTACATGATGGGGAGATCCTGTATTCAAGAAAGAATAATCAGGAGTTTCTTTGATCTCTAAAACATCAATCATTTGTAGTGATACAATACCGTCTGATGCTACACTTGCATGATGTAAACCATCAATAGCGTTAAAAGTAGCATCGTTTTTAATCACGTTTAGCTTTTGGGCGAAAGCCACTAAACATCTTCCTCCATTACCACACATAGTACTTTGATTCCCATCTGAATTGTAATACACCATTTTAAAATCGGCTTCAGGATCATTTTCTAATAAAATAAGTCCATCTCCGCCAATTCCAAAACGCCTGTCACATAAATGAGCAATCAACTGTATATTTTCTTTTGGAAAAGTATTCGAACGATTATCAATCATTACAAAATCATTTCCGGTTCCTTGGTATTTATAAAATTCTATTTGCATTATTTTTTTAATTGTGTTTCACAAAAGTACGAACTATTAATGAAATGTTAATCATTGTTAAAGAGCGTTAAACTGTTTTTTAACAATCCAAATTAGCTTTATTTTTACTAGACAAATAACGTAAAACACACTCTATTATGAAAAAATACTCACACCTATTACTGGTGTCTCTGCTTAGCGGAGCCATAACATTAGGGGCTTACAAATTATTATTTGACACTAATGGTTATTTTTCCAACTCAAATCATTCCATAACTACCCTTGCAAACAACTCATTTACCAAAAATGTAGGCCTATCCCCAGATGTACTTGATTTTACCGATGCGGCAGAGAAAACAATTCACTCTGTAGTCCATGTAAAAAATGTTTCATACAAAACCGTTACCAATCCTATGCTGGAATATTATTATGGGTATAAAGGAGGACAAACCCAAGAACAAGTAGGAACAGGATCTGGAGTAATTATTTCTGAAGATGGTTATATTGTGACCAACAATCACGTAATTAAAGACGCGTCAGAAATTGAAATTACCCTAAATAATAAAAAAACATATAAAGCAAAACTGATAGGAACCGATTCTAAAATGGATATTGCTTTGTTAAAAATTGATGCAGACGAAAAGCTACCCTATACTGCTTTTGGAAATTCTGATTCCGTAAAAGTAGGTGAATGGGTTCTTGCCGTAGGAAATCCATACAACTTAACGTCTACAGTAACGGCTGGAATTGTTTCGGCTAAAGCTAGAGATATTGGAACAAGTGGAATCCAGTCCTTCATTCAAACTGATGCTGCCGTTAACCCTGGAAACAGTGGTGGTGCTTTGGTAAACACCCGCGGTGATTTAATAGGAATCAATACCATGATCTCTTCTATGACAGGTTCTTATGTAGGATATTCATTTGCAGTTCCTTCTAATATTGCTCGAAAAATTATTGAGGACATTATGGAATACGGTAATGTACAAAGAGGAATTCTAGGTGTAGAAGGTGGGGAATTGAACGGCCCTGTTTCTAAAGAATTAGGAATCAACCAGACAGAAGGATTTTACATTAAAAATGTAACCAAAAAATCAGGAGCTGAGAAAGCTGGACTTACAAAGGGAGATATCATTGTGAAATTAGACAGTCAAAACATTGCTACTTATGCTGACTTATCTGGATATATTAACACTAAAAGACCTAATGATAAAGTGGATGTAACCATTATTAGAGACGGAAGTAAAAGAACTCTACCTGTAATTTTGAGTAAAAATGAATTTTTTAGTACGGAGTTCAAAGGAATTGAATTAGAAAATATTGACGTCACTGATAAAAAGAAATTTCACTTGGATTACGGAGTAAAAATTAAATCTATCAATAACGAAAATTTGGTCCAATACACAGATGAATTAAAAGGAAATATCATTTTGAGTATTGACAACGTAAAAGCCAAAGACATCGAATCAGTTTCCAAACTTTTAAACAGCAAAGACGAAAGTCAAAGTGTAAGACTAGAAATGATCAACAAAAATGGAGAAGTATTTCGAATAATCATTTAATTCGATTCTTAAAAATCAAGGAAAGCCAGCTCATTCATTGAGTTGGCTTTTTTTATTTGAAAAAAAATGAAAAATAGTCTACGAAATCGATTGAAATGGGTATTTTTGCACCAAATTTAAAAAAATAACTACTCAATTTTTCAAATTTTCAAGTATGAAAAACACAGCTTTGTACCAAAAAGAAGTCTCATCTCAGGTAGATAGACGTCGGGCGGGAGTCAAATTAATTAAAATCGTTAGTGATTTATGGTATGACAAATCCATAGAAATGGTTTTATTCAAAAATCAATTATTAGACAAAAATGTAAGTGACATTATCAACTTGCATCAATATGCAGCCGATTTTGTAGGCAAACCTATTAGTATTTTTGATACCGTTGAAATTGCCAAAGTAGTTCGAGAATTAGACTTACCTCCTTCCAAATTGGACATTGGTAAACTAACTTACGAATATCTTTTAGAGGAAGACAAATTTGAAGATGCGAGACATTTTGTATTGGATAAACTGAAAGAAGCTAAAACTTCTGAAGAAATCCAACCCAAAGATGTAGTTCTTTATGGTTTTGGAAGAATTGGTCGTTTATTAGCTAGAGAGTTAATGTCTAAAACAGGAAAAGGAAATCAATTGCGATTGAGAGCGATTGTAACTAGAGATAAAAACGATGCTTCAAGTCTTGAAAAAAGAGCTTCTTTATTGCGTTATGATTCCATTCATGGTGATTTTCAAGGATCAGTTTCTGCCGATGTTGCCAATAATGCCTTAATTATCAACGGAACAACAGTACATATTATTACTGCTAATGCGCCTGAAGAAATTGATTATACAGTCTATGATATTGACAATGCTTTAATTATAGACAATACGGGTGCTTTTACAACTGAGGAAGCTTTAAGCAGACATTTAGTTTCAAAAGGAGCACACAAAGTATTGCTGACTGCACCAGGAAAAGGAGTTCCTAATATTGTTCACGGGGTAAACCAAAACGAATACAACCCAGACGAAATTAATATTTTCTCTGCAGCTTCTTGTACTACTAATGCCATTACGCCAATCCTAAAAGCAGTCGAAGATACTTTAGGCGTTGTAAAAGGACATTTAGAAACAATTCATTCGTACACAAACGACCAGAACTTAGTAGACAACATGCACAAAAAATACCGTCGTGGTAGAGCTGCTGCTTTGAATATGGTTATTACTGAAACGGGTGCTGGAACTGCTGTTGCAAAAGCACTACCATCATTAGAAGGAAAATTAACTTCAAATGCCATTCGTGTTCCTGTTCCTAATGGATCTTTGGTTGTATTGAATTTAGAAGTGTCCAAAAAAACTTCGATTAAAGAAATCAATGCCATCATGAAAAAATACGCTCTTGAAGGAGAGTTAGTAGAGCAAATCAAATACTCCATGAATAACGAATTAGTTTCTTCAGACATCGTCGGTACATCGGCACCATCCATCTATGATAGTAATGCAACTATCGTTTCTAACGATGGAAAAAACATAGTATTATACATCTGGTATGATAATGAATACGGTTACAGCCACCAAGTAATTCGCTTGGCAAAATATATTGCAAAAGTAAGACGTTTCACGTACTACTAGCAAATCGCTTACAGGTTGGAATTTGTAATTGCAGATTTTTAGTTTTTAGTTTTTAGTTCAAGTTTTAGATTTAAAGAGTATTGCAATCCAACCTGTATCAAATAAAAAATCCGTTTCGATTAATTTCGAAACGGATTTTTTTATTTTTATTAAAAAGAAAATAGAAGCTTGAATCAAAAAAAAAATCATGAAGCATAACAGATACTAATCTTTTGATTCTTCCCCCTTGATTCTTACTTTTTTTTCTTGATTCTAACTTCTTCTCTCTATATTAACCTACTCTTTCGCTTTTGTCAAATAATAAACTGGAATACCAATTAACATAATCAATACACCCCAGCCACTTGTACTCGTTTTAGTGTAAAGCAAAGCAATACAAATTGCACTAGCAATAATAATGTACAATGCTGGTATAAATGGATATCCAAAAGCTTTATAAGTACGTTCAGCATCAGGTAATTTTTTACGTAAAATGAAGATTCCCAAAATAGTCAAGATGTAAAAAATCAAAACAATGATGACTACAAAGTCTAATAAATCACCATATTTTCCAGTTAAACACAAAGCCGAAGCCCAAACACATTGTGCCCAAATAGACCAAGCAGGAACACTTGCTTTATTCAATTCAGCTGCTTTCTTGAAGAAAACACCATCTTGCGCCATCGTATAATATACACGCGCACCCGCCATAATCAATCCGTTATTGCAGGCAAAAGTCGAAATCATAATCATCACCGCAATAATCAAAGTTCCTATAGAGCCAAAAATATATTGAGAAGCCACAACGGCTACCCTATCTGACTCGGCTGTAGCGATTTCTTGCAAAGGTACTACTGCTAAATACATCAAGTTGGCTAAAATATAGATCACACTTACAATCAAAGTTCCTAAGAACAAACTCAATCCTACATTACGTTTTGGATTTTTAATTTCAGCAGCAATAAAAGTTACTCCTTCCCAAGCCACACTAGAAAACATGGATCCTACCAATGCAGCCGATATTCCCGATATCAAAGCCGTTCCACTGATTGGCATCCAAGAACCGCTTGCCACATCTAGTGATTGCGATGTCCAGGCATTGGCCCAGTTCGCATCCCAAACCTCGGCTTTAGCAGCAAAAAAACCAAAAAGAATTAATCCCGCCAACGATAAAATCTTAATAACTGTAAGTACCGTTTGTAAAATCTTAGAGTTTTTTACCCCACGACTGTTGATATAACTCAATAAAATAATCGTAAAAATAGAAACCAGTTGGGCTGCATTCAGTTTAAAATTCCCTATTTCATATAGGATGTTTTTATCACTAAACGACGGAAATAAATAGGCAGCAAACTTGGAAAAAGCTACACCCACGGCAGCAATCGTTCCGGTTTGAATCACTGCAAAAAAGCTCCAGCCATATAAAAACCCAATTAATTTACCGTATGCTTCCTTAATGTATACGTATTGACCGCCCGCTTTAGGAAACAAGGCACTCAACTCGCCATAACTCACTGCAGCAATCACCGTAATGACACCCGTAAGCACCCACATGGCAATCAACCATCCGGCCGAACCCAATTGACGAACCATATCAGAACTCACTATAAATATTCCCGAACCTATCATCGATCCCACCACCAGCATGGTTCCGTCTAGCAGGCCGAGTTCTCTCTTAAAATCGTCTTGGTTATTGTCTTGCATATTTGTTTTTGGTTTTAATGGTTGGCTAAAGATATACTTTTTTTCTAAAAACTTTAAGGTATCCTTAAAACTTACGTTTATTCTTTTTGGCGTGTCCTTGTTATAGAAAATTTCAGCAAAATAACTGCTTAAGTGCGGCAACAAGGTCAGGCTATCCGTTTCAATCTCCCTGAAAAACGGGAGGATTTCCACTGCTATCCTTCACGCAACACAAACATATAATTACTTAATTTACAATTTAGTAAAAATTGAACTCTAAAAAATGATTTGATTAAATAACAAGAAAAAACGCACTCAAGACATCGATTTGAAGATGAAATTTATATATATTTGATTAAAGCTTTAAGGTAATTACAACTTTAGATGATGAAAGTGTACAGAAAAAAAAGACAACATAATAAACCAACTTTTCCAAAAGTGACACTTCATCAACTTGACTGGTTGGAGTGGATTTCAATTGGGCTTTGTATTTGGTTTTGGTTTTATCCTCATCCATATAAATTAGTTTTTGGTTTAGTTCTTTCGTTACCTATAATTGGACTCATTATAAACGGACTCTCAAAACCAAACCTAGCTTCATTAGTTTCAATTACAAATCAGAAAGGCGAAGAGAAATACGATCTTGCTGACTTTATAGAATTTCCTGGGCTTATTATTTTTATTAGGGTTTTAATTGATTACGAATTTGAAAGTTTTTTTAGCATATTAAAAGTAGGTACTATTAGTTTTCTTTTATTGCTTGTTATACTTGGAACAACTCATAAACTTGTCCATAAAACGAATCCTAATATAGTACTAATTTATCTTACAGTTGTAGGTAATATTGCTATATATAGTTATGCAGCAACGTACGGAATTAATTGTGTTTTCGACAATTCCATCCCGAAAATTTATCAGGCTAAAGTAATCAACAAATCAATAAGCAGTGGAAGACGAAGTACAACATATTATTTTAGAGTTGAACCTTGGGGGCACCATCGTGATGCCGAAAATATATCAATAACAAAAACTCAATATAATGAAACAGAAATTGGACAAACAGTTTCAATTGATTTCAAAGAAGGTCTTTTAAATATACCTTGGTATTACATTGAATAATAATCTTATAACAAAAAACTAACCTCCATCTAACCTATGAAAAAAATAATTGCAATTTCAATATTACTATTTAGCCTAAAATCTTTATCACAACAAATAGACACAATTAAGCTTTCTGAAATAAAATTATGCGAATTAACCTTCGACAATCTAAAACAAAAAGACGCTACAATAATTCAAGTCAAGTTAGATGAAATGGACTTATGTACAGATGGCTTTGTACAAGATGAAAGATTTGAGAATCTAATTGGCTACGCCTCTATACTATATCCTGGTGTAATTTTTCAAAAATACAAATCAGATTTAAATACAATTGCAAAAATTCACTTAACCAAAGACTTTAAAGGATATTTACCTGATGGAAATTATGTTGACTTAAAGTATTTAAAAGCAAAAGATGTTCTTATAAAATATGATAGTTTGAATGTTTGGACTTCTAGAGGTTGTTCTGATTATTTAGGAATAAATAAAAGCAAAGCGCTTTACTTTTATGTAAAACTAAATAAGAAAAAAGAACCTCGTTATCCAATAGACTCAAAATACTACTCAGAACAGCAAATTGAAGGAATTGATATTGTTTCAGATTGTTACTCATTTAACAAAAAAGACAATCCAACAATTCAACCACTTTACATTCTTGATGGAAAAGAAGTGAATGAAGATATTTTGAGAGCAATTAAACCAGAAGATGTTGAGTCTATTAATGTTTTAAAAGATAAAAGTGCAGTTGACAAATATGGAGAAAAAGGAAAAAATGGCGTGATTGAAATATTTTCAAAAAGCAAATAATATAATTATTCCTGCAAAAAACAAATTAGCCTTCAAATAAAATTAGCTCAATATTTAAATTAATATTAATCAAATCTATGAAAAAATTAATACTACTACTCCTTGTACTTTCTTTTTATTCCAACGGAATAGCTCAAGAAACTAATAAAAATACTACAGATGCACTTTTAAAAGAATTAGCCAATAACGGTTGCAAATGTGTAGACTCAATAAACGTTTACAACAAAGCAAATGATATAGTAGCAAAAGAAATTAGTAAATGTATTGATGAACAAACTGGAGCACTTCAACTAGGTAAAAAACTAATGAATATCGAAGACTTGAAAAAAAATGCCAAAGAGAAAGAAGGCAAAAAACAAGTGGATATTTCAATTGATTTTAACAAAAATTCAGAAGAGTATAAAAAATCTTATTACGAATTAGAACGGTATATGATGAGTAATTGTAGCTCTATAAAAGACAAAGTGGCGTCAACTGAAAAACAAAGTACAAAATCAGTATCCGAGAACAAAATAGCTCTCGAATTCTATTCCAAAGGATTAAAAGAATCCAAAAATAAAAATTTCGAAAAAGCAATCGAATATTTTGAAAAAGCAGTAAAAGAAGATCCTGAATTTGCATTTGCTTGGGATAATTTAGGTATTAGTTATAGACAATTAAATAATTTTGACAAAGCCATTGAATCGTATTCAAAATCGTTAGAACTAGACCCAAATGGATTAATGCCTTTGCAAAATATTGCTATTGTATATCAATATAAAAAAGAATATTCTAAAGCCATAGAAGCCTATGAGAAATTAGCTAAAGTAGACAACAACAATCCTGAAGTTTTTTATGGCATAGGAAATGTTTACACAACAAACCTAAAGGATTACGAAAAAGGATTAGATAATATGTGCAAAGCCTACAATCTATACATCGATCAAAAATCACCTTATAGAACTGACGCCGAAAAAATTATTAATATCATTTATTCTGAAATGAAAAAACAAAGTAAAGAAGAACAATTCAATAAAATACTGGCAGACAATCACATTTCGCAAAACTGAAGCATTTAAAAAGAGCTGCGTTTTCTAGATAACACAGCTCTTTTAATTTTATTTCAATCTAAATATTATTTCGATTTCATTGGCGGTAAATCAAACGCAGCTGATTCATGGTCAAAACCGTTGCGGTGTGAACCATCGCAAAAAGGTTTGTTAGATGACAATCCGCAACGACAAAGTCCTAATGCTGTTCTTCCTTCTAATCCGTATACTTTTCCTTCACTATCCATTATTTCAAAATCTCCCTCTATCTTAATAGAACCGTTCTTGTTGATTATTAATTTTGTCTTGCTCATAATACTATATATTTCTTTTGTGTTCAAAGATTGTAAAATAAAATATACAATTTTGTATTCGTGGGTATTTTTTATAATTTAAATTCCTAATTTACATCAATTCTATTTTATATAAAGTGTACTTAAATTCAATTAAAGACATGAAAAATGAACCTTTAGATACTGATTTTTTGGCTTCTTTACAATTTCAACCTTTAACCAAAAAGAATTGGAATCAGTTTGTACAATTATTTGGTAACAATGGGGCTTGCGGAAACTGTTGGTGCATGTATTACCGACTTAAAAAAAGTGATTTTGATGAAGGAAAATGCAATGATGGGAATAAAGAAGCGATGAAAGAACTTGTGTGGGACAATCAACCCATGGGAATTTTAGCTTTTTATGAAGATATTCCCATTGCTTGGTGTGCCTTTGCTCCAAGAGAAGACTTCTCCAAACTGGCAAGGTCTAGAGTACATAAACCTATTGATGACAAATTAGTTTGGTCCATTCCCTGCACTTTTATTGCTAAAAAATTCAGACGCCAAGGTGTTTCTGTCGCGCTATTAAAAGGGATTGCAAACTATGCCAAAACAGTAGGTATAAAAATCTTAGAAGCGTATCCTACTATTCCCACTCAAGAAAAACTCCCCGATTCTTTTGCCTGGATTGGGTTATATAAATCATTTGAAAGAGCTGGTTTTGAGATTGTCGATAGAACTTCTAAGAATAGACCGATGGTTCGCTATTATATCGAATAACAAAATCATTTAATTTTTAAAACACGATAATAATTATAATTTATTACTGAAAAATAAACGGTAAATTAGTGCTTCTTTTCTGAGGTTTATAGAAAACCTCTATGCTCAAATAAAAATCAGATTATTTTTTTTAAAAACAAATTAGCGCTATAAAAATGAATACATTAAAATTAGGATGGATAGGCCTTGGAAACATGGGGAATCCAATGGTAATGAACTTGCTAAAAGCAGGTTTTGAGGTAACTGTTTTCAACCGTACCAAAGATAAAGAAACACCATTAATTGAAGCAGGTGCTACAACAGCAAATAGTCCACAAGAACTGATGGAAAAATGCGATGTTGTCATTACTATGTTATCCAATGATGCTGCAGTAAAAGAAGTTTTTGAAAGCCCAACGGGTTTATTATCCAAAGAGTATCCTGCGAAAGTTATTATCAACATGAGTACCGTTTCGCCTGAAACATCTCGTTATCTGGCAAGCAGTTGTAGTACCCATAATGTCCATTTTATAGATGCTCCAGTTTCAGGAAGTGTTAAACCTGCTCAAGATGGAACACTAGTAATTCTTGTAGGTTCAAGTACTACCGATTACGAATTAGCAAAACCTATATTTGACGTTTTAGGTAAAACTGCAATACACGTAGGGGAAGCGGGTGTAGCAAGTTCAGCTAAACTAGCGATTAATTACCTTTTAGGACTCAACCTACAAGGATTAGCCGAAACCGTATTGTTTGCCGAAAGTAATGGAGTGAGCAAAGAAGACATGTTAAACATAATTAATGCTGGTGCGTGTGGCAACGGAATTACCAATATAAAAGCACCTTCTATCTTAAATGATTCCTACCCTGCCACCTTTGCATTGAAACATCTAGTTAAAGATTTACGATTAGCCAAAGAAGCGGGACTAGATTCTCCATTGATACATCCATTATTTAATAGTTATGCTGCAGCAGAAAAAGAAGGATTAGGAGATCAAGATGTAATGGCAATTTTAAGTAGTTTAAAAAATAAACAATAATTTACAATAAAAATATATGGGATTATTTTCAGCGCTTTTGGGTAATGCAGGAACTGTAAGCCAAGAACAATTAATGAAAGAATACGGTCAACTTTTAATTGATGGAGAAGAAATAGAAATGGGTTTTAAACTCATTCGAGACACTTTTATTTTTACCACCAAACGACTAATTCTAGTGGACAAACAAGGTTTAACCGCAAGTAAAACCGAATACAAATCAATATCCTATAAAAGTATTTCAAGATTTAGTGTTGAAACAGCCGGAACATTTGATCTTGATGCCGAACTTAAAATTTGGGTCTCTAGTGAATTGCAGCCTAGCATCAGAAAACAGTTTAATAAATCAGTGAATGTATATGAAGTACAAAAAGTATTGGCGCATCATGTTTTAAAGTAATACCTAAAAAGAAGTTTACCTAGATTTTAAAGTATGGAACGTGCGCAAAAAAATATAGATAGTTATATCAAAGATTTTCCAAAAGAGATACAAATTATCTTGGAAAAAATGAGAGAAACCATTCGAAATAGCGCTCCCAAAGCAAAAGAAACTATTAAATATGGTATTCCGACTTTTACTCTGCATGGCAACTTGGTACATTTTGCAGCTTTTAAAAATCATATTGGTTTTTATCCTACACCAGGTGGTATAGATGCTTTCAAACAAGAACTTTCAATATACAAAGGTGCAAAGGGATCTATTCAGTTTCCTTTTGACAAAGAAATACCCTATGATTTAATACGCAAAATTGTTGATTATAGGGTAAAAGAAAATGAAATGAAGAGCCCTACAAATAAATAAAAGTGCAATACCATTAAATTAACTATCTAGTATACTAGCAAATAATCCCGATTCATTTAAAAAATTATTACTTTAGTAAAAAAAATATCATGAAAAAATTAGGTTTATTATTACTTGTACTTGTAGGTTCTGGTTCGCTTTGGGCGCAGGAATCTAATTTCTTTTCACTAACATTAAATCACGACGCCATATCGGTTAAGGATGTAAACCGTTCGGTTGATTTTTATAAAAATGTATTGCACCTTCAAGAAATTACGAATCGCACCGAAAAAGAAGGAATTCGCTGGATGTCATTAGGTGATGGGAAAGAACTACACCTTATTTCTACTATCAAAGAACCTGTTGTTATTAATAAAGCAGTGCACATTGCATTTACAACTCCGGAATTCGATCATTTTATGAATGTTTTAAAAGAAATGAAAATTACGTACTCTGATTGGGCAGGTTCGTTGAACAAAATTAGCATTAGAGCTGATGGGATTCAACAAGTCTACATTCAGGACCCTGATGGATACTGGATTGAAATAAATAGTGCTGAAAAAATATAAACTATTTTCGTGGCACTACACCAATAGCCCTGATGCAAGTGAAAGCATTATGAAATTGCTTCCCCTCTTTTTCTTGAACTAGAAGAGCGACTAAAAGAAGCTCCTTTTAGGGCATTAGAAAAAAGGGAAGAAATAAAATAAGGCTGCAACGGCAGCAGGAAAAAGCTCCATAAAAAAACTCCCAAGTGACCTTGAGAGTTTTTTTTATATATCTAATATATGATTTATATTACAAAACACGATTGATTTGAGTTAACTTCTTACTATAATACTTTTCTTTTATCGAAGAAATAATAACTCCGCCGCCTACAGAAGCGTGGATGAATTTAATATCTCCATCATTTACTTCGACTACCATTCCAACATGATTAATTTGTCTTCTTCCATTAGTTTTAAAGAAAATTAAATCTCCTTTTTGTGCATCTTCATTGTTTATTTTAACACCATAACGAGACTGCTCAATAGAAGTTCTAGGCAAATCGATATCAAATGCACCAAAAGTAGTACACATTAGACCGGAACAATCAAAACCCTCTTTTGTAGTTCCACCTGTGCGGTAGCGAGTCCCTATATTTTCAGAAGCGGTTGAAACTAATTGATCTAGAAAATCAGTTCCGTGAAAACCTTTAACATTATAATCTGGGGTTTGTGACGTTTCTGCAATTACTTCTTTTACTATAACTGGTTCCGCAATTTTAAGGCTACGAATTGACAATTTATAGCCTACAGGTAGTCTTTTTACTATTTTAGGATTTTGTCTTTCTAATTCTTTAACTGAAATACTAAACTCTTTTGCTATTCCATATTTAGTTTCTTTAGGTAAAACTTCACGGGTTATTACTGAAGTTTCAACTATTTTATTATCTAATACAACTGGCTGAACAGGGTCTAAAATTACTTTTTCAGTTACTGTTTTATTATTATTATTATTATCAACAGTTGCGATTGGCTTAGTACTATTTTCTGGTTTCACAGGAATAATAATCTTTTGACCAATTTTTAATGCTTCTGTCTCCAATATTGGATTTGCTTTGTCTAAATCGGCAACCGTAATTCCATATTCTTTAGCAATAGCATACTTCGTTTCACTAGGTTGTATCTCACGAACAATTCCATCAAAAGGAGCTTCAGCAAAAATTGAATTTGTTTCTGTTTCTTTTTTTGATGGTGTTTTTTCGGGAACTGTTGTTTTTGGATTTTCTTTTACTGATTGTTGAACAGCTACTTGTTGCGTTGTAGTATTTAGTTCGTTTCCAGGAATAGTAATTTTTTGTCCTTTCTTTAAACCTGATTTTTCAAGTGTTGGATTGCTTTTGTATAGATCATTGACCGTAACTCCATATTGTTTAGCAATACCGTAAAGTGTTTCTTTGGAAAGAACTGTATGTGTTTTTTCAGGAAAATTGGTAGTAATTTCGGTAGTTGCAATTTTACCTTTTACTGTCGTTGAAGGAATTAATAGAACGGTGTGAAACTTTATCCCTTTTTTGGCATCAGGATTAAGTTCATAAATAGCACTTGTCTTGACATGGTATTGTTGTGCTATTTTAGTAATTGTCTCTCCTTTAGAAACGGTATGTTTTGTATACTTTTCTTGCGAAAAAGAACTGAGCCCAGTTAAAAATACCATCCATAAAATCCAATTACTATACCTCATAAAATACATTTAAACGCTACATACAAAAAACAACACCTTAATTACCAGCAATATAAAAAAAACTTTAATAAAAATCAATTATTTATTATACTTTAAATTATAAAAAATCAAAAAAATCATTTGATAAAAGCGAATTTAACCAATTAATACAAATATCGTATTTTTTTAACAACTCTTTATATAGAATTTAACAAACCACAAAAATTAAAAAAACTTTTTAAAATACAGTCATATTATCCTTACTTTTAATTCTAAAATAGAATCTCATATTAAAATTAATGCTTTGAAAAAATTAATACTCCTTTTTACATTTTCCTCTTTACTTACGTACGCACAAAATATAAAAGGAGTTGTCCTAGATAAAAACACAAACCTAGTTATTGAGGATGTCAATATTACATCCCAAAAAACAACGGCAACTACATTAACGGATGAAGACGGCAAATTTAACTTAAAATTAAAAAATGAAATTCAATATAATGATTCTATCTATTTTTCGCATATAGGTTATATTACAAAAGGAATTCTTATTTCAGAATTCAAAAAAAATAATTTTTCTATCCAACTAGAAACTGAAATTGAAAATTTAAAAGAAACGACTATATACAGTACCAAAAATTTAAAAAGTAAAATTAGCTTCACCAAGTTAAGCAACTTAAAAAAAGGGATTTACTCTTTTGGCTCTGTATTAATTGATGGTAAAATATACGTAATTGGTGGTGATACTTCATTTGAATCAGATGCTTTCAAAAAATTGCAATACGAAAACCCCGACTTTACTTTGGAAGATTATATGAGAGAATTAGCTACGCAGTTCAGTGGTACTGCATTTTCAGGCAATTTATATATTTACAACATAAAACAAGATTATTGGGAAAAATCAACAGCTGACTTCAGAAAAAGAGCGTATCATAATCTTAATTATTATGACAATAAAATATACGTAATAGGTGGCAGAAGAAGATCTAGAAATGGTGTCTATGATTATTTAGAAAATACTATTGAAGTATACGATTTGAAAAATAAAACAATTGAAATTGATAAAACAAATCCACACCAAGCCACCAATTTTTCTTCATTTACCTATAAAGATAATATAATCCTCTTGGGAGGATCCACAAAATCAAATGAAAAAGGGGAGAAAATATATTCGAAAGAAGTTCACAACTATGATACTAAATCTGGATATTGGTACAAACTAGAAGACATGCCTACTGCAAAGGAAACATCCGGTGTTCTAGTAGGAGACAAAATTTATTTAATTGGTGGCTACGACAATAAATCATTAACAGAAATTACAACTCTCAATTTACTAACTGGAAAGTGGGATACAGTTGGCAATCTACCATATGCAATGGGAAAACCTGCTTTGACAGTAAATAATGATACAATATATATATTCGAAAACGGAAAAATTATCACATTGGACATCAATTCCAAGATTTTAAAGGAATACTTAATTGACTTACCCATGAAGACTTCTCAATTGTATTTCTATAATGATACTATATATTTACTTGGGGGTTCAATAGAAAACTATTATTCGAAGAGCCCATCTGCTAATCTTTACAGTATTGATCTAAATGAATTTACTAATACAAAAATTTACCACTTCAAAACTTTATAACCTGATAAGATTACAAACAAAAAACGCTCTGTTTTCACAGAGCGTTTTTAAATATATAATAAAACTAAAAATTAAGCTTCAGCTGCAATTAAGTTTAATGCTGATCCAGCAACATACCAACCAATTTGCCCTTCATTGTATGTATGGTTAGCCAAGATAATATCTTTACTTCCATCAGCATGAACAAATTCTATTGATATTGGTTTCGCTGGAGCAAAATCGACTAAATCAATAAAGTTGATTGTATCATCTTCTTGGATTTTATCGTAATCTGCTTCATTAGCAAAAGTCAATCCTAAAAGTCCTTGTTTTTTAAGATTCGTTTCATGGATACGAGCAAATGATTTTACTAGTACTGCTTTTACTCCTAAGAAACGAGGTTCCATTGCAGCATGCTCACGAGAAGAGCCTTCTCCATAGTTATGATCTCCAACAACAACGGAAGGAACTCCAGCTGCTTTGTATGCACGAGCAACTGCAGGAACTGCATCATATTCACCTGTTAATTGATTTTTAACTGAATTTGTTTTTTGTGTGTACGCATTTACTGCACCAATCAACATATTATTAGAAATATTATCTAAATGTCCACGAAAACGCAACCATGGTCCAGCCATAGAAATATGGTCCGTTGTACATTTACCAAATGCTTTAATAAGCAATTTAGCTCCTGTAATATTTTTTCCGTCCCACGCATCAAATGGAGCTAATAATTGTAGTCTATCAGATGTTTCACTAACCACTATTTTAACACCAGAACCATCGGAAGCAGGCGCTTGAAATCCATTATCATCAACATCAAATCCTCTTTTTGGTAATTCATCACCATAAGGAGCTTTCAATTTAACTTCTTCTCCATTATCATTCAATAAAGTATCCGTTAATGGATTGAAATCTAATCTTCCTGAAATTGCTAACGCAGCTACCATCTCTGGTGAAGTTACGAAAGCATGTGTATTTGGGTTACCATCTGCTCTTTTTGAGAAGTTACGGTTGAAAGAGTGCACAATTGTATTTTTCTCCTGTTTATCAGCTCCTGCTCTATCCCATTGTCCAATACATGGTCCACAAGCATTTGTAAATACTTTTGTACCCATTTTTTCAAATGTAGCAATGATACCATCTCTTTCAATTGTAAATCTAATTTGCTCTGAACCTGGATTAATTCCAAACTCCGCTTTTGGAGTAATTCCATGCTCAACCGCTTGATTTACGATAGATGCTGCACGAGCCATATCTTCGTAAGAAGAGTTGGTACAAGAACCAATTAATCCCCATTCTACTTTTATAGGCCATCCATTTGCAGCAGCTTCTTCTTTCATTTTAGAAACTGGAGTACCTCTATCTGGAGTAAAAGGACCATTAATATGTGGTTCTAATTCTGATAAATTTATTTCAATTACTTGGTCAAAATAGTGCTCAGGATTAGCATAAACTTCAGGATCGCCTGTTAAATAATCAGCCACTTTATCAGCAGCATCCACTACATCTTGACGACCCGTTGCAGATAAATACCTACGCATAGAATCATCATAACCAAATGTTGAAGTTGTAGCACCAATTTCGGCACCCATATTACAAATTGTACCTTTACCAGTACAAGACATATTAGTAGCACCTTCACCAAAATATTCAACAATAGCACCCGTCCCCCCTTTTACAGTAAGAATATCAGCCACTTTTAAGATTACATCTTTTGGTGCTGTCCAACCAGATAACTTTCCAGTTAACTTAACACCAATTAATTTAGGAAATTTTAATTCCCATCCCATTCCGGACATTACATCAACGGCATCAGCTCCACCAACACCTATTGCCAACATACCTAATCCACCTGCATTCACAGTATGAGAGTCAGTACCAATCATCATTCCGCCTGGAAAAGCATAATTCTCCAAAACGATTTGATGAATAATCCCGGAACCAGGTTTCCAGAATCCAATACCGTATTTATTTGAAACAGAAGAAAGGAAGTCAAAAACTTCACTTGACTGTTGTTTTGCTACTGCTAAATCTTTCTCAGCACCTACTTTCGCCAAAATTAGGTGATCACAATGTACCGTTGTAGGCACCGCTACCGTTTTCTTACCTGCATGCATGAATTGCAACAAAGCCATCTGAGCAGTTGCATCTTGACAAGCTACTCTATCTGGAGCAAAGTCAACATAATCAACTCCTCGTCCGTACGCTTGCTTTGCCTTTCCGTCCCACAAGTGGGTATATAAAATTTTCTCTGTTAAAGTTAGCGGACGACCCACTACCTCGCGTGCAGCATCAACACGAGTAGCCATGTTGTCATACACTTTTTTAATCATATCAATATCAAAAGCCATAATATATAAGTGTTTTGTTGTTCAATTTTAAACACCACAATATACAAAAAAATGAGGAGCTATAAAAAAAAGCCTGAGTTAATAACTCAGACTTTTCATATATTTAATAAAGATTAACAATTACCTAACTAATTGCTTATGAGGAGGTGCAAACTTAGTCAAATTGATTCCTTTTACAGCTACTTTGTATTCTTCTATAGTAGGAGTTCTACCTAAAATTGTGGATAAAACTACAACAGGTGTAGACGAAAGTAATGACTCTCCTTTTTTACCTTCAGTATCCTCAACAACTCGTCCTTGGAAAAGACGTGTAGAAGTTGCCATTACCGTATCTCCTTTGGCGGCTTTTTCTTGATTACCCATACATAGGTTACATCCTGGACGTTCTAAGTACAACATTTTTTCGTATGAAGTACGTGCTATTGCTTTAGGTATGTTATCATCAAATTCAAAACCAGAATACTTCTGTAAAATCTCCCAGTCTCCTTCTGCTTTAAGTTCATCTACGATATTATAAGTTGGTGGCGCCACTACAAGCGGTGCTTTGAACTCTACCTTACCTTGTTGCTCATCTATGTTTTTAAGCATTTGAGCAAGAATTTTCATATCTCCCTTGTGAACCATACAAGAACCTATAAAACCAAGATCTACTTTTTTATCACCACCATAGAAAGAAAGTGGTCTAATTGTATCGTGCGTATATCGTTTAGAAACATCAATATTATTTACGTCTGGATCTGCAATCATTGGCTCTGCAATCACATCAAGATCAACAACAACTTCAGCAAAATACTTAGCATCTACATCTGGAGTCAATGCTGGTTTGTCACCTGATTTGATTTCCGAAATTCGCTTATCAGCAATAGCAATCAATCCTTTTAAAACTTGTGATGCATTATCCATTCCTTTATCAATCATGATCTGGATTCTACCTTTTGCAATCTCTAAAGATTCGATTAATGTAGCATCTTCAGAAATACAGATAGAAGCTTTCGCTTTCATCTCTGCAGTCCAATCCGTAAATGTAAAGGATTGGTCAGCTGTAAGAGTACCAATATGTACCTCAATAACTCGTCCTTGGAACACGTTATCTCCTTTAAACTGATGAAGCATCTGAGATTGAGTAGCATGAACTACATCACGGAAATCCATATATTCCTTCATTTCACCTTTGAAAGTTACCTTCACAGATTGCGGGATTGGCATAGAAGCCTCACCTGTAGCCAATGCAAGCGCAACGGTTCCTGAGTCAGCACCAAAAGCAACTCCTTTAGACATTCTGGTATGAGAATCACCACCAATAGTAATTGCCCAGTCATCAACTGTAAGGTCATTTAATACTTTATGAATAACATCCGTCATTGCAAGATATTCTCCTTTCGGGTCACGTGCAGTAATCAAACCGAAGTCGTTCATAAACTTCATTAATCTAGGGATATTTGCCTTAGACTTATTATCCCAAACTGAAGCAGTGTGGCACCCTGATTGATAAGCACCGTCAACAATTGGCGAAATCACAGTAGCAGCCATAGACTCTAACTCCTGAGAAGTCATCAAACCAGTTGTATCTTGCGAACCCACAATATTTACGGTAACACGCACATCAGAACCAGCGTGCAATACTTTACCTGGAGTAGTTCCAACAGCGTTTTTATTGAATATTTTTTCAACTGCAGTTAGACCTTGTCCTTCAATAGAAATTTCTTTTGATGCAGCGTACACTTGAGGTATATCAATATTTAAAGTTTTACAAGCAAATGTTTGTAATTTTTTACCAAAAACGATAGCATAAGACCCACCCGCTTTTATAAATTCCACTTTTTGAGGAGTTAAAGAAGATGAAATATCAATCAACTCTTTGTCCTCATTATATAATTTCTTAGTCTTTGTGTTGATTGTAAGAACAGTTCCTGTAGCAACAGAGTACACTTCTTCAAGAATAGCCTCTCCTGCTGCATCAACGAGAACATTTCCTTCTGCATCTAATTTTTTAGCCCAGTTTTTAAGATCAATCCCAATCCCACCTGTTACCCCAACAGTTGTTAGGAAAATTGGTGAAATACCGTTTGTACCGGCAATAATTGGAGCAATATTGATAAATGGAACATACGGACTTGCTTTTTTACCTGTCCATAATGCCACGTTGTTAACACCTGACATTCTTGATGAACCTACGCCCATAGTACCTCTCTCAGCAATTAACATAACGCTTTTATCAGGATTAGCTTCTGCCAATGCTTTAATTTCATCTTGTGCTTCAGGAGAAATCAAACATTTACCATGCAATTCACGATCTGATCTTGAGTGTGCTTGGTTTCCTGGAGAAAGTAAATCAGTTGAAATATCTCCTTCACCAGCGATATAAGTAATTACCTTAATTTCTTCAGCTATTTCTGGTAATTTTGTAAAGAATTCTGCTTGAGCATAGCTCTCTAAGATTTCTTTTACTACAGCATTACCGCTTTTATAAGCCTCTTCTAAACGATCAGTATCTGCTTCATAAAGAAAAACTTGTGTTTTTAATACTGCCGCAGCATCTTTTGCAATAGCAGCATCAGTACCTAAAGCTAAGTCTAGCAACACTTCAACCGAAGTCCCACCTTTCATATGTGATAATAACTCTAAAGCAAAAGCAGGAGTAATCTCAGCAACAACTGATTCTCCTAAAATAATTTCTTTCAAAAACTTAGCTTTTAAACCTGCCGCAGGAGTAGTACCCGGCACCACATTATAAATAAAGAAATTCAGAGAATCCTCTCTGTCCTTGTTATTTACATCTTTAATTTGCGAAATAACATCGCTTAATAATTCTGCACCATCAATTGGCTTTGGGTTAAGTCCTTGGCTTTTTCTTTCTTCAATCTCTTGGATGTAATCCTGATACGTATTCATAATAGAAGTCTTTTTCAATTTTAATAGCAGATTCCATTGATAATTTCAATATCAAAAAGCCATTATATATAGGTGATTTTTGTTTTTTTCAAGTGCAAATTTACATATTAAAGATGAGAATTAAAAAAATTTAATAGAGGTGCCCTTTTCAAAAATTATTATTATCTAATACTGATTTTTAATGCGTATAATTAGCAAAATATTAAAATTTTAACATTTTAATGATTAATCCGTAATCAAACATTTGTATTAGTATTTTTTCTAAAAAGCAAAAACCACACTCAACAAGAAAACGTTGTAGTTCTATTCAAAACCCAACTATAAACCAGCTAATAAATTTCATTTTAAAGTAACTTTGAGATTATAATCTCTTCAGTTATCCCCTCAGCATCTGCTTTGTAATTCTTAATAATTCTATGGCGAAGTATACCAATTGCCACCGCTTTTACATCTTCAATATCTGGTGAAAATTTACCGTTGAAAGCGGCATGCGCTTTGGCTGCCAAAATTAAATTTTGTGATGCCCTAGGTCCTGCACCCCAATCTAAATAATTTTTAACAAACCCATCAGACAAAGCATTATCAGGACGTGTTTTACAAACCAAACTTACTGCATATTCAACCACATTATCGGCAACTGGTATTCTACGTATCAAATGCTGAAAGTCTATTATTTCTTGAGCCGTAAAAAGAGGATTAATACTTGAACTCACATCAGATGTAGTTCTTTTAACCACTTCTACCTCTTCATCAAATGAAGGATATTCTAATTTTATAGCAAACATAAAGCGGTCTAACTGCGCTTCTGGCAACGGATAAGTTCCTTCTTGCTCAATAGGGTTTTGTGTAGCTAAAACGAAATAAGGCAGATCCAGTTTGTAATTCTCACCTGCTATTGTAACAGAACGCTCTTGCATCGCTTCTAATAAAGCGGCTTGTGTTTTTGGAGGTGTTCTATTGATTTCATCCGCAAGAATGATATTCGAAAAAATAGGTCCTTTTATAAATTTAAATTGGCGATTTTCATCTAATATTTCACTACCTAAAATATCGGAAGGCATCAAATCTGGTGTAAATTGTATTCTTTTAAAATGAAGCCCTAAAGCTTGAGCCAGTGTATTTACTAACAATGTTTTTGCTAATCCTGGAACACCAACTAAAAGAGCATGACCTCCTGAAAAAATACAGAGTAAAATTTGATCTACTACTGCATCTTGACCCACTATTATTTTGGCGATTTCGTTTTTAAGATCGTTCCGTTTCTGTACTAAATTATGTATTGCTGCTACATCAGACATTTATAAACCTATTTAAATTAAAAAAGAGTTAACGCTATGAAAATCCATAAAGCTAACTCTTTTTATTTATTTTATAAAAATTATTTTTTCTTCAACCAGTTATTGGTAAAATCACAATCTCTGTATTCACCAAGAACCTTAATATACGTTTCATTTATTTTCTCATCAAACCATTTTCCAACAGCTTTAATTTGTTTTTCTTTTAAAGCCAACTCTTTTATTTTAAGATAATCAGTGGCATAATCCGCAACATGTTCGTTGATTCTATTTGTCACAGTAATAAGCTTAAAACTTTTTTTACCGTTTTCATCCGTATCCAATATAGGTTGTGAAATCGCATCATCTTTTAAATTTGAAACTTGACTGTACAGACTAGGATCCATTTTTGTCAATTCGAAACGCGTATCTTGCGTTTTTGGATTAATCAAAACACCACCATTTGCTTTAGTTTCCTTTTGGTCAGATTCCGTTCTAGCCGCTTCCGAAAAAGATATTTTTTTATCTACAATTTTACTTCTAATTAAACTGATCTTCTCTTTGGCCTCATTAATAGCTTCGTCAGAAACTGTTGGCATCAATAATATATGGCGTAATTCAATTTCTTGTCCTTTAATTTTCTCTATGTATATAATATGAAACCCGTAAATAGTTTCAAAAGGAGCTGATATCTCCCCTTCTTGCAAACTAAAAGCCACATCTTTAAACTCTTTTACAAATGGTGTTTTTCTATTCATTTTATAATAACCCCCATTTGTTGCTGAACTTGGATCCTTAGAGTACAAAACGGCTTTTGTCGCAAAACTAGAACCTTCTTCTACTTCTTTCTTAAACCCATTAAGTTTATCAATTACTTTTTGTTTTTCAGCATCCGAAACTTTAGGAGTAATTACGATTTGCGCCACTTCCATTTCTGCACCAAAAAGAGGCAATTCATCCTTAGGTATTTTTTTGAAAAAATTACGAACTTCTTCTGGTGTAATTTCAACTCCTTCAACAATCTTTTTTGTCATTTCAGAAGTTAATCTTTGCTCTTTCAAAATATCAAAAAAGTAACTTTTAAACTCCTCTTCTGAATTTTTTTTATAGTATTTTACTACTTTTTCAAGAGATCCAATTTGACCAACCATATAGGCTAATCTATCTTCCAACATCCCTTTTACCTCAGCATCAGTTACTTTAATACTATCCTGAATTGCTTGATGCGCGTACAGTTTGTCTTCCATTAGTTTTCCTAACATCTGACACCTTGTTATATCTTTAATTGAACCTCCTTGACTTGAAATTTCTAAATACGATTTATCAATATCTGAATCCAATATAATGTAATCCCCTACAGTAGCAACTACACCGTCTATTTTTTGTCTTTGATTGAATTGGATTTTCTTAACAGGAACAATAACACTATCTTTAATTATCTCTTGAGCTCTAGTAATTGTACTTGAAAATAGTAAAAGAAAAAAAATAAGTGCAATTTTATTATTTATGGACTTCATTTGTATTTTGTTTAATAGCATTATTTGAAATTTATATTACGACAAAGGGTTCTGCTCATCGGTTCTTCACAATTTATTTATAAAAGCCTTTACTTTCGCGACCAAATATACGCTATAAGTATCAAGAAATAAAAATGTTCTTACAAACCTTTTTCCATAATTAAAACGAACAAAAATAACAATTCAATTACATAATACAAGTTTCCTCACTAGTATTAACAAAATTTTATAGCAGCACTATTCTTCTATAGAATTATATTACATTACTGCAACGACTACTAGTTAAAATCGAATCTCAATCAACAAGAATTAAAACATCCCTCCTGTAATTTCACTGCCTAAGTATTCTAATTTTCCGCAAACAAGAAGCTAAAGCAAACCCATCTTTCAACCTGAAAAACAGAACACCTGACTTAAATTGAACCAAATCGCTCATTTTTAACAAAATACAAATAAGTTGTCAACACTATTACGTTATCGTAACGTAAATCGCAACCACTACAGTTAAACTGTCTTAAATTTATATAAATTAGCCAAATATCAATATAATTCTTAATAAAAAGCAACTAAAAAAACTGATTATATAAATAAATACTACTATTTATGCTAAAAAACCAATATATAAAAATCACCCTGAATCTATTAATTAACCCAAATTAACCATTTTATGAAAATCAAAAAAATTAAATTTTACCTACTAGCTTCCTTATTTATAGGATTTTATTCGTGTAATCCTAATGATGAATTACAAAAAACTTCTACAGAACTAATTGTTCATGATAAAGTAGTTGATGTCACACACCATGATGGACACCCTTTTAGTACTGGAATAACGACATCTACAACAGGAAAATATGTTGCAAATCCAGGTGGAGGAGTAATGATGCAAGCGTTCTATTGGGATGTTCCTGCTGGTGGAAACTGGTGGAACACCCTAAGCACAAAAGTTACTGACTGGGCTAATGCTGGAATTGGTTCAATTTGGCTGCCACCTGTTTCGAAAGCCCAAAATGGAGCTTATTCAATGGGATATGACCCTACAGATTATTTTGACTTTGGAGACTACAATCAAAATGGTACCATTGAAACACGTTTTGGTTCCAAAACTGAATTGGTCAGTTTAATTACAAAAGCGCATACTGAAAACATGCAAGTGTATGCTGATATGGTTCTTAATCATAATAGCGGAGGACAGCTAGAAAACAATCCATATACTGGAACTCAAACGTACACCAACTTTACAGGTGTGGCCTCTGGAAAGTTTCCAAGAACAAGTGCTGATTTTTATAAAAATGCTTATGCTAATAATGATGAAGGAGCTTTTGGAGGTTTTCCAGATTTAGCCCATGTAACCCCGAATGTTCAAAACTGGTTGTGGTTAAGAACGGATGGTGTTGGAAAATACTACAAAAACATTATGAAGTTTGACGGATGGAGATTTGACTATGTAAAAGGTTTTGGTTCATGGGTAATTAAAGACTGGAATTCAAACGTAGGCGGTTTCTCGGTTGGCGAATTATGGGATTCAAACGTGAACACTTTGAACGATTGGGCAAACAGTGCCAACAGTTCTGTATTTGATTTTGCGTGTTATTACAAAATGAATGATGCCTTTGATGGGAATAATTTAAACCTTTTAAATGACGACATGATGTGGAAAAGAAATCCATACAAAGCGGTTACTTTTGTTACCAATCATGATACAGATGAAATATGGAAAAAAGAATTGGCCTACGCATACATTTTAACTCATGAAGGTTATCCTACGATTTTCTATAGAGATTATGAGGAATGGTTGAACAAAACAAAGTTGAATAACCTTATCTGGATACACAACAACAAAGCAACTGGAACTACATCTATTTTATATACTGATAATGATCAATATATTGCTCGAAGAAATGGTTACAATGGAAATCCAGGTTTAATTGTATATATTAATAATTCATCAACTTGGCAAGAAAGATGGATTCCTACCAATTGGGTTAATGCACAAATTAAAGATTTCACAGGGAACTCTACTTGGTTACCGACAACTCAAGGCGACAAATGGGTAAAAATACAATGTCCACCAAATGGATATTCAGTTTGGTCAATAAACATGTAAACACCAATTACTACTAATATAAATGAGGCTATTCTAAAAGAGAGCCTCATTTTTTTTTATTAGCATTTATAAATAGTACTTTTGCAAACTATTTACAGTAAATATGAGCTTTTTAAAAGAAATACAAAGAAGAAGAACTTTCGGAATTATCTCGCATCCCGATGCAGGTAAAACAACACTAACAGAAAAATTGTTGCTTTTTGGAGGAGCAATTCAAGAAGCTGGTGCAGTAAAAAATAATAAAATTAAAAAAGGAGCTACGAGTGACTTTATGGAAATTGAGCGTCAGAGAGGAATTTCGGTTTCTACCTCTGTTTTGGCTTTTAATTACCAAGATAAAAAAATCAATATTCTTGATACTCCTGGACATAAAGATTTTGCCGAAGATACTTTTAGAACTTTAACCGCTGTTGACAGTGTTATCGTTGTAATTGACGTAGCAAAAGGGGTTGAAGAACAAACAGAAAAATTAGTCGCAGTTTGTAGAATGCGAAAAATTCCTATCATCGTTTTTATTAATAAAATGGACCGTGAGGGAAAAGATGCTTTTGACTTGATGGATGAAGTGGAACAAAAATTAGGACTTACTGTCACACCTCTTAGTTTTCCAATAGGAATGGGGTATGACTTTCAAGGTATTTATAATTTATGGGAACAAAACATCAATTTATTTAGCGGAGACAATCGTAAAAATATTGAAGAAACAATCGCTTTTTCTGATGTTCAAAACCCTGAATTAGAAAAAATAATAGGCCAAAAACCTGCTGATACTTTACGAGAAGAATTAGAATTGATTGATGAAGTTTATCCAAAATTTGATCGTCAAGACTATTTAGACGGTAAACTACAACCCGTTTTTTTTGGATCAGCATTGAACAATTTCGGGGTAAGAGAATTACTGGATTGTTTTGTTGCTATTGCACCTTCACCTAGACCAAAAGAATCCGAAACAAGATTAGTAGATCCAAAAGAAGAAAAAATGTCTGGTTTTGTATTTAAAATCCATGCAAATATGGATCCAAAACACAGAGACCGTCTTGCTTTTATAAAAATTGTTTCTGGAACATTTGAAAGAAACAAACCGTATTATCATGTACGCCAAAAAAAGAACTTGAAATTCTCCAGTCCAAATGCATTTTTTGCAGAAAAAAAGGAAATCGTAGACATTTCTTATCCTGGTGATATCGTTGGTCTTCATGATACTGGAAATTTCAAAATTGGCGACACTTTAACCGAAGGAGAAATCATGAGCTTTAAAGGAATCCCTAGTTTCTCTCCAGAGCATTTTAGATACATTAATAATGCAGATCCAATGAAAGCAAAACAACTGGATAAAGGTATCGATCAATTGATGGATGAAGGGGTTGCACAGTTGTTCACACTTGAAATGAATAACCGTAAAATCATTGGAACTGTAGGTGCACTTCAGTATGAAGTAATCCAATACCGACTAGAACATGAATATGGTGCTAAATGTACTTATGAAAACTTTCCTGTACACAAAGCATGTTGGGTAAAACCAGATGATGCTAAAAACAATGAGTTTAAAGAATTTAAAAGAATCAAACAGAAATTCTTAGCTCATGATAAATACGGACAATTAGTGTTTCTAGCTGATTCCGACTTTACAATCCAAATGACTCAAAATAAATACCCAAGTGTAAAATTATTTTTTACATCAGAATTTGAATAAGGTTATAAAAAAATAGAAGAACAAAAAAAACGCTAATTCACATTAGCGTTTTTTTTATCCCTTTTAAATTTTATTTTGTTTATGCTAAAGCACTTTCAAAATTCACTGCTTTTTTCAAGAAAGCTTTAATCAATAAACGATTAGGTGCCAACCCAGAAGTCATAATTTGTTTTTTTGTATTTATACCCTCAGTAGATATTGTACTGTTTGGATCTTGTTTTGAACCCATGAACCAAAGAACAAATTCCATATTAGCTGCTTTGTTATTTTCTTGTTTAACCTCATTAGTAGATTCTGTAGTATTTGATACTAAAGAATTAACAATTTGAGTTTGAGAAAATGAAACATTAGACAACAAAATAAAAGCAAACATTAAAAATAATGTTATTGAATTTCTCTTGTTATTTATAGCTACTGAATTGATCATAATTTTTGTTTTTCAATAAGGATTATTAATTTATCTCCTTATTCTTTAGCAAAAATACAACCGCATTAGACTTTTAAAAAATATTTCCGATGAACACCACTTAAACTCGTTAACTAACAAAAGAACAGTTTAAACGCTAATATGTACGTTCACTGACCTACTAATTTTCACATTAACAACAAATATTTACTACTTACTACGAATATCCCATTTGCAATAATAAGATATAACAAAAAAGGCTCCATAAAAATGGAGCCTTTAATAAAAATTATGCTTGTCCTGCAGGACCAAAATTCAGCGGTATTGGAGGTTGTTCAGTATCTTTAATCTCACCATGGGCAAGTTCAAAACGATGAATATTTTCTCCAATTGCTTTCAACAATCTTTTGGCATGCTGCGGAGTCAAAACTATTCTTGACTTTACTTTAGCTTTAGGAATACCAGGCATGATACTTACAAAATCGAGAACAAACTCTGAAGATGAATGATTAATAATTGCTAAATTGGAATAAATTCCTTCAGCAGTTTTTTCATCCAACTCTATATTAATTTGTTCCTGTTGTTGTTTAGAATTACTCATATCTTAATAAATATATTCCTCTTTATTAGCCATCATATCATTATAATCTTCTTTTGAACCTACTATCGTGTGATCGTATTCTCTCATACCTGTTCCGGCAGGGATTCTATGACCAACAATAACATTTTCTTTCAATCCTTCTAAGTAATCAATTTTACCCGCAACAGCAGCTTCGTTTAATACTTTAGTTGTTTCTTGGAAAGATGCAGCAGAAATAAATGATTTTGTTTGTAATGACGCTCTCGTAATACCTTGTAAAACTGGAGTACCAGTAGCAGTAATAACATCGCGTGCTACAACAATATTTTTATCATTACGTTTTAAAAGTGAATTTTCATCACGTAATTCACGAGGAGTTATAATTTGACCTTCTTTTAGGTTAGTCGAATCACCAGCTTCTTCAACAACTTTCATACCATAAAGCTTATCATTTTGAACGATAAAATCTTTAGTATGAATCAATTGATCTTCTAAGAATAAAGTATCTCCAGGATCTTGAACTCTCACTTTACGCATCATTTGACGTATTACTACTTCAAAGTGCTTGTCATTAATTTTCACCCCTTGTAAACGGTATACTTCTTGAATTTCATTAACCAAATACTGTTGAACAGCAGCAGGTCCTTTAATTCTTAAGATATCATCTGGTGTGATTGCTCCATCAGATAAAGGTACACCAGCTCTTACAAAGTCATTCTCTTGTACAAGGATTTGACTTGAAAGTTTTACTAAGTACTTTCTGATGTCACCAAATTTAGATTCGATAACAATCTCACGGTTACCTCTTTTGATTTTTCCAAAAGAAACAACACCATCAATTTCAGAAACTACAGCTGGATTAGATGGATTACGAGCTTCTAACAACTCTGTAATTCTTGGTAAACCTCCTGTAATATCTCCTGATTTAGAAGAACGACGTGGAATTTTAACCAATACTTTACCTGCTTTAATTTTCTCCCCATTTTCAACCATTAAGTGGGCACCTACTGGTAAGTTGTAAGAACGAATCAATTCACCTTCTTTACCGTAAACCAATAAAGTAGGTATTAATTTTTTAGCTCTTGACTCAGAAATTACTTTTTCTTGGAAACCAGTTTGCTCATCAATTTCAACCATGAATGATTGACCTTGCTCTAAATCTTCGTAAGCAATTTTACCTGTGAATTCCGAAACAATAACTCCATTATATGGATCCCATTTACAGATTACATCTCCTTTTGCAACGGATTGACCGTCTTTTACAAAAATACTTGAACCGTAAGGGATATTATGAGTATTTAATAAAATACCTGTTTTTTCGTCAATTAATTTTAATTCAGTTGAACGAGAAACTACGATATCAACTGCATTACCATCATTGTCTTCACCTTTAACAGTTTTTAAATCTTCAATTTCTAGTTTACCGTTAAATTTAGTAACGATGCTAGATTCTTCAGAAATACCACCCGCAACCCCTCCAACGTGGAAAGTACGTAATGTCAGCTGTGTACCTGGTTCTCCAATAGATTGTGCTGCAATTACACCAACTGCCTCACCTCTTTGTGTCATTTTACCAGTAGCTAAGTTTCTACCGTAACATTTAGCACAAATACCTTTAGGAGCTTCACATACAAGAGGCGAACGAACTTCCACTTTCTCGATTGGAGAAGCTTCAATTACTTTCATTATTGCCTCAGTAATTTGTTGTCCAGATTGTACTAATACTTCATTAGTTAAAGGATTAATAACATCTTGCAATGCAACACGCCCTAAAATTCTTTCTCCTAATGATTCAACAATTTCTTCATTCTTTTTCAATGCTGAAACTTCAACACCTCTTAATGTTCCACAATCTTCGATATTAACAATAACATCTTGAGAAACATCATGCAATCTTCTTGTTAAATATCCTGCATCCGCCGTTTTCAAGGCAGTATCCGCAAGACCTTTACGCGCACCGTGAGTAGAGATAAAATACTCAAGGATAGAAAGACCTTCTTTAAAGTTAGACAAAATCGGGTTTTCAATAATTTCCCCACCACCAGCAGTAGATTTTTTAGGCTTAGCCATCAAACCACGCATACCAGTTAACTGACGAATTTGTTCTTTGGAACCCCTTGCTCCAGAATCAAGCATCATATACACTGAGTTAAAACCTTGTTGGTCTTCTCTAATGTTTTTCATTGCTAATTCAGTAAGCTGAGCATTTGCAGAAGTCCATACATCAATAACTTGGTTGTAACGCTCGTTATTTGTAATAAGACCCATGTTATAATTAGCAGAGATACCTTCAACTTGCTCTCTAGCATCTGCAATTAATTTTGGTTTTTGCTCTGGAATTCTAATATCACCTAATGAGAATGATAATCCTCCTCTAAAGGCGAATTTATACCCCATATCTTTCATATTATCCAAGAAAGCTGCTGTTTCAGGTACACTAGTCGCGTTTAATACGTGACCAATAATATCTCTAAGGTTTTTCTTAGTTAATACATCATTGATATAACCTGCTGCTTCTGGTACTACTTCATTAAATAATACACGACCCGCAGTAGTTTGAATGATTTTATATACTAATTCTCCAGCATCATTAAAATCTTTAGCTCTAATTCTAACACGAGCATTCAATTCTAATTTACCTTCGTTTAATGCAATATTTACTTCTTCTGCAGAATAGAAAGTCAAATCTTGACCTAATATAATGTGTTCAGGAGTTGAGATACGTTCTTTGGTCATATAGTATAGACCCAAAACCATATCCTGAGAAGGTACAGTAATTGGCGCACCATTTGCAGGATTCAGAATGTTATGAGAAGCCAACATTAATAATTGTGCTTCAAGGATAGCTTCTGGTCCTAATGGTAAATGTACTGCCATTTGATCCCCATCAAAATCCGCATTAAATGCCGTACAAACTAAAGGGTGCAATTGGATTGCTTTTCCTTCAATTAATTTTGGTTGGAACGCTTGTATACCAAGTCTGTGCAAAGTAGGAGCACGATTCAGTAATATTGGGTGTCCTTTAATTACATTTTCAAGGATATCCCAAACTACAGGCTCTTTCTTATCTATAATTTTCTTAGCTGATTTTACAGTTTTAACAATACCTCTTTCTATCAATTTACGGATAACAAAAGGTTTGTATAGTTCAGCTGCCATATCTTTAGGGATACCACATTCGAACAATTTCAATTCAGGTCCAACAACAATTACCGAACGAGCAGAATAATCCACACGTTTTCCAAGTAAGTTTTGACGGAAACGTCCTTGCTTACCTTTAAGGGAATCAGATAATGATTTTAATGGTCTGTTAGATTCTGTTTTAACAGCAGATGCTTTTCTAGTATTGTCAAATAATGAATCTACTGATTCTTGCAACATACGTTTCTCGTTTCTTAAGATCACTTCTGGAGCTTTAATCTCCATTAATCTTTTCAAACGGTTGTTACGTATAATTACACGACGGTATAAATCATTTAAATCTGAAGTTGCAAAACGACCTCCATCAAGTGGCACAAGTGGACGTAATTCTGGTGGAATAACAGGAACTACTTTCATAATCATCCATTCTGGACGATTCTCACGGTTCAAGTTAGATTCACGGAAAGACTCAACAACTTGTAATCTTTTTAATGCTTCTGTTTTACGTTGTTTAGACGTTTCATTGTTAGCACTATGTCTTAATTGGTAAGATAACTCATCAAGATCAATACGAGCTAATAAGTCCATAATACATTCAGCTCCCATTTTGGCAACGAATTTATTAGGATCGAAATCATCTAAATACTGATTATCAGCAGGAAGTGTATCTAAAATATTCAAATATTCCTCTTCAGTTAAGAAGTCTAATCTTTGAACTGATTCACCTTCTGCATTTTTAGCAATACCAGCTTGGATTACTACGTATCTTTCGTAGTAAATGATCATGTCTAATTTCTTAGATGGAAGACCAAGGATATAACCAATTTTATTTGGAAGAGAACGGAAATACCAGATGTGAGCGATAGGCACAACAAGGTTGATATGACCCACTCTATCTCTACGTACTTTTTTCTCAGTAACTTCTACTCCACAACGGTCACAAATAATTCCTTTGTAACGAATTCTTTTGTATTTACCACAAGCACATTCAAAATCCTTAACTGGTCCAAAAATTCTTTCACAGAAAAGACCGTCACGCTCAGGCTTGTGCGTACGGTAATTGATAGTTTCTGGTTTTAAAACTTCACCTCTTGATTCTTTCAAGATAGATTCTGGAGAAGCAAGACCAATCGAAATTTTATTAAACCTTTTTACAGGATTCTTATCTTTATTATTATTTCTATTATTCATCATAGTTTTTACTATTGATTTATTAGCAATTGAAAATTGATTCTCGTTTTAGTCTAAAGTCAAATGCCATAAAGTTTTTAAAGTCATAAACGACTTTGGACTTTCGACTTTCAAACTTTCGACTATAACATTACCTCGGCTTACTTCTCTAAACTTCAAACGACTTGAAGTGCTAATTAAAAACTAAATTTAGTTCATTAAAAAATCGGAACGGGTTACGGGTATAAATCCTAAAAACTCTTAAAAAATGAGAATTCAGCCCCGAAAAAATCAAGGCTGAAAACTACTAAATATTATTATTCTTCTAATCTAATGTCTAATCCAAGACCTTTCAATTCATGCATTAATACATTGAATGATTCAGGTAATCCTGGTTCTGGCATAGACTCTCCTTTTACGATAGCTTCGTAAGTTTTAGCTCTACCAATTACATCATCAGACTTCACTGTCAAGATTTCTCTAAGTGTACTTGACGCTCCATAAGCCTCAAGTGCCCAAACCTCCATCTCTCCAAAACGTTGACCTCCAAATTGAGCTTTACCTCCAAGTGGTTGTTGTGTAATCAACGAGTATGGTCCGATAGAACGTGCGTGCATCTTATCATCAACCATGTGTCCTAATTTTAACATATAGATCACACCTACAGTTGCTGCTTGATGGAAACGCTCTCCAGTACCACCATCATAGAGATGTGTATGTCCAAAACGTGGCACTCCAGCTTCGTCAGTCAATTCATTAATTTGGTCAAGAGAAGCACCATCAAAAATTGGAGTAGCAAATTTTCTACCTAAGTTTTGTCCAGCCCAACCTAATACCGTTTCATAAATTTGACCGATGTTCATACGTGAAGGTACCCCAAGTGGATTCAACACAATATCAACTGGCGTTCCGTCTTCAAGGAAAGGCATATCTTCATGACGAACAATACGAGCAACAATACCTTTGTTACCGTGACGTCCAGCCATTTTATCCCCAACTTTTAACTTACGCTTTTTTGCAATATATACTTTAGCTAATTTCAAGATTCCTGCTGGCAATTCATCTCCAACAGTAATAGTGAATTTCTCTCTTCTTAATGCACCTTGTAAATCATTCAACTTAATTTTATAGTTATGAATTAATTCATTCACCATTTTATTAGTTGAGTCATCCGCAACCCATTGACCTTTGCTTAAGTGAGCAAAATCTTCAACAGCATAAAGCATTTTTTGAGTATATTTTTTACCTTTTGGTAAAACTTCTTCACCCAAATCATTCATTACACCTTGAGATGTTTTACCGTTTACGATTAAGAAAAGTTTTTCAACTAATTTGTCTTTTAATTCAACAAATTTAGTTTCGAATTCCATTTCTAAAGCGCCTAAAGCATCTTTATCTTGAGTACGTTTGCGTTTATCTTTTACTGCTCTTGCAAATAATTTTTTGTCTAAAACAACACCATGTAAAGAAGGAGAAGCTTTTAATGAAGCATCTTTTACATCACCTGCTTTATCCCCGAAGATTGCACGAAGCAATTTCTCTTCTGGAGTAGGATCTGATTCCCCTTTTGGAGTAATTTTACCAATAAGAATATCACCAGGTTTAACCTCGGCACCAATTCTAATCATACCATTTTCATCTAAGTCTTTAGTAGCCTCTTCAGAAACGTTTGGTATATCATTTGTCAATTCTTCGTTACCTAATTTAGTATCTCTAACTTCTAATGAATAATCATCAACGTGAATAGAGGTAAAAATATCGTCACGAACTACTTTTTCAGAAATTACAATCGCATCCTCAAAGTTGTATCCTTTCCATGGCATAAACGCCACTTTCAAGTTACGACCTAAAGCTAGCTCTCCGTTTTGAGTCGCATAACCTTCAGATAAAACCTGTCCAGGAATAACTCTATCTCCTTTTCTTACGATAGGCTTCAAGTTAATACTAGTCCCTTGATTGGTTTTTCTAAATTTAATTAGATTATATGTTTTCTCATCAGATTCAAAACTCACCATTCTTTCTTCTTCAGAACGATCGTATTTAATTGTGATAATGTTAGCATCAACATATTCAACAGTTCCGTTTCCTTCTGCATTGATCAATACTCTAGAATCAGAAGCAACTTGACGCTCTAAACCTGTTCCAACAATTGGTGCTTCAGGACGAATTAATGGTACGGCCTGACGCATCATGTTAGATCCCATCAAAGCTCTATTCGCATCATCATGTTCCAAGAAAGGAATAAGAGATGCAGAAATTGAAGCGATTTGGTTAGGAGCAACGTCTGTATAATCTACTTGAGCAGGATCAATAACAGGGAAATCACCTTCTTGACGCGCAATTACGTTTTCGGCAATGATTTTTCCAGAATTGTCCATTTCAATATTCGCTTGTGCGATTAACATTCCTTCTTCTTCTTCAGCACTTAAGTAAATAGGAGTAGACTCTAAATCTACAACTCCATTAGTTACTTTACGGTAAGGTGTTTCAATGAATCCCATTCCGTTTACTTTAGCATAAACTCCAAGAGATGAAATCAAACCAATGTTTGGTCCCTCTGGTGTTTCAATAGGACATAAACGTCCGTAATGTGTATAGTGAACGTCACGAACCTCAAATCCAGCTCTTTCTCTCGAAAGTCCACCTGGTCCTAGTGCAGATAATCTTCTTTTGTGCGTTATCTCAGCTAGTGGATTCGTTTGATCCATAAATTGAGATAATTGGTTTGTTCCAAAGAAAGAGTTGATAACAGATGATAATGTTTTAGCATTAATCAAATCTATTGGTGTAAACACCTCGTTATCTCTAACGTTCATACGCTCTCTAATAGTTCTAGCCATACGCGCTAAACCAACACCGAATTGTTGCGACAATTGTTCTCCAACTGTTCTAACACGACGGTTTGATAAGTGGTCAATATCATCAATATCTGCTTTTGCATTTATTAATTCAATCAAATACTTAACGATAGTTATGATATCTTCTTTGGTAAGCACTTGCTTTTCCATTGGGATATCTAAACCAAGTTTTTTATTCATTCTATAACGACCTACTTCACCTAAGTTGTAACGTTGGTCAGAGAAGAATAATTTATCTATAATACCACGAGCAGTTTCTTCATCAGGCGGTTCTGCGTTACGCAATTGTCTGTAGATATGCTCAACAGCTTCTTTTTCAGAGTTTGTTGGATCTTTTTGTAACGTGTTATGGATGATAGCATAATCAGCTTGATTAGCATCTTCTTTATGTAACAAAATAGATTTAACGTTAGAATCAATGATTTCTTCCACATTATCTTTGTCGATAATAGTATCTCTATCAAGGATTATCTCGTTACGTTCGATAGAAACTACTTCACCAGTATCTTCATCTACGAAATCTTCATGCCATGTATTTAATACCCGAGCAGCTAATTTTCTACCGATATATTTTTTAAGTCCTGTTTTAGAAACTTTAATTTCTTCAGCAAGGTCAAAAATCTCAAGGATATCCTTGTCTCTTTCGAAACCTATTGCACGGAATAAAGTAGTTACAGGTAATTTTTTCTTTCTGTCGATATAAGCATACATTACGCTATTGATATCTGTAGAAAATTCTATCCAAGATCCTTTAAAAGGAATTACTCTGGCAGAATATAATTTTGTTCCATTCGCATGAAAAGACTGTCCAAAGAAAACCCCTGGAGATCTATGTAACTGAGAAACAACAACACGTTCAGCACCATTGATTACAAAGGTACCACTTGGAGTCATATAAGGAATTGTTCCTAAATATACATCTTGAACAATTGTTTCAAAGTCTTCGTGCTCTGGATCTGTACAATACAGTTTTAACCTTGCTTTTAAAGGTACACTATGTGTTAAACCTCTTTCTATACATTCTTGAATTGTATAACGTGGTGGATCCACAAAGTAGTCAAGGAATTCCAATACAAAGTTGTTTCTTGTATCTGTAATTGGAAAATTTTCCATGAAGGTATTATAAAGTCCTTCATTGCCTCTTTCATCAGATTTAGTTTCTAATTGAAAAAAATCTTGAAAAGATTTTACCTGAACATCTAGAAAATCTGGATAGTTCGGGATATTTTTTGTAGAGGCAAAATTCAATCTTTCAGTCTGATTTGTTATCATCAATGGACAAAATTTTGATTAAAAAGTAATTTTTTGTGTATAAACAAGAATTTATTTATACTTTTCTTTTACGACCATTACATCTTTAAAAACCAATTTAAGATAACTACTTTCTTATTATCTGTTAATTTTTTTTCCTCGTAATGGGTAAAAGGAATTTAATCTGAAAATCTATTTTGCAGTAAAACAAGATAGACTTTTATTATACGAAAAATGGTTTAGGTCTTTAGGCGACTAAACCCAAGACCTAAACCTAATTCTAAACTAAGAATGAATTATTTTAATTCAACTACAGCTCCAGCTTCTTCTAATGATTTTTTAAGACCTTCAGCCTCTTCTTTAGAAACACCTTCTTTAACGTTTGATGGAGCAGAATCAACTACATCTTTAGCTTCTTTCAAACCTAAACCTGTAAGTTCTTTTACCATTTTCACAACAGCTAATTTAGAAGCACCAGCTTCTTTCAATACAACTGTGAATTCAGTTTGAGCTTCTTCAGCAGCTTCTCCACCACCTGCAGAAACTACTACAGCTGCAGCAGCTGGTTCGATTCCGTACTCATCTTTTAATATTGTTGCTAATTCGTTAACTTCTTTTACAGTTAAATTAACTAATTGTTCTGCGAATTGTTTCAAATCTGCCATTTTTTCTATCGTTTTAAAATGATTTGTAAAATTATATTTTGTTTATTGTGCGCATTGTAAATAATAAAATTGAAGGAAACCTCCTTTTTTTATTATGCTTCTTCTGTTTGCTCTTCTCCAGCAAATTTGTTTTGAAGTGCAGAGATAATTCTTTGTGCTGGTGATTGAAGTAATCCAATAAGTTCACCAAGAAGCTCTTCTTTAGATTTGATAGTTGCTAACGCATCTAATTGATCATCTCCAATATAAACTTCAGCATTAATATAAGCTCCTTTTAAAACTGGCTTAGCCGATTTTTTACGGAAGTCTTTAATTATCTTACCAGGTGCATTTGCAACATCTGAGATAAAAATAGCACTATTCCCAGTTAAAACTGTAGGCAAGTCACCATATTCATTTTCAGAAACCTCCATTGCTTTTACAAGCAAAGTGTTTTTTACCACCTCTAATTTTATACCTGCTTTAAAGCAAGCTCTTCTCAACTTTGAAGTTGTATCTGCATTTAGTCCAGAAATATCTGCTATATAAACAATATTTGTACCAGCTAACTGTGCAGTTAAATCTTCAATCGCGATTGATTTTTCTTCTCTAGTCATACTAAAAATTTTTAACTACCAATTATACTGCTTTAGGGTCAAGCGCAATAGCTGGACTCATAGTGCTTGTAAGGTAGATACTTTTGATGTAAACTCCTTTAGCCGCAGTTGGTTTAAGTTTGATTAATGTTTGAATAATTTCGTGAGCATTGTCAAAAATTTGTTCAGCCCCAAAAGAAACTTTACCAATTCCTGCATGCACTATACCAGTTTTATCAACTTTGAAATCGATTTTACCAGCTTTCACCTCTTGAACAGCTTTTGCAACATCCATAGTTACAGTACCTGTTTTAGGGTTTGGCATTAAACCACGTGGTCCTAAAATACGACCTAATGGACCTAATTTACCCATAACACTTGGCATAGTGATGATAACATCAACATCTGTCCAACCATCTTTAATTTTTTGTAAATACTCGTCAAGACCTACATAGTCTGCTCCAGCTTCTTTAGCTTCCGCTTCTTTGTCTGGAGTAACTAATGCCAATACTTTAACATCTTTACCTGTTCCATGAGGCAATGTTACCACACCTCTAACCATTTGATTCGCTTTTCTTGGATCTACACCCAATCGAACTGCGATATCAACAGACTCATCAAATTTTGCAGAAGAAACAACTTTAATTAATGCCGCAGCATCTTTTAAAGTATATAGTTTGTTCTTTTCAATTTTTGAAGCAGCCTCTTTTTGCTTTTTTGTCAATTTTGCCATGTTTTTCTCTTAATTAAAAAGGAGAATCTCCTGATACAGTTATACCCATAGATCTAGCTGTTCCAGCAACCATACTCATCGCAGCTTCCATAGTGAACGCGTTTAAGTCTGGCATTTTATCTTCAGCAATAGCTCTAATTTGTTCCCAAGTAACACTAGCTACTTTTTTACGATTAGGTTCACCTGAACCAGATTTTAGCTTTGCAGCTTCCAATAACTGAACCGCTGCTGGAGGAGTTTTAACAACAAAATCAAATGATTTGTCTTTATACACAGTAATTTGTACTGGGCATATTTTGCCGGGTTTATCTTGAGTTCTAGCATTAAATTGCTTACAAAACTCCATAATGTTTACCCCAGCAGCTCCTAAAGCAGGTCCAACCGGTGGCGACGGATTCGCAGCACCTCCCTTAACTTGTAGTTTAACTACCTTACTAATTTCTTTAGCCATTTTTTAAAAAATTTAACACTACAATCTTTGGAAGCGATTGTAATGGATATTATATGTAATGTAACAAAAATTATACTTTTTCAACTTGCATAAAACTCAATTCTAAAGGTGTTTTTCTTCCGAAAATTTTCACCATTACTTCAAGTTTACGCTTTTCTTCATTGATTTTTTCAACCGTTCCGTTAAAACCATTAAAAGGACCATCAATAACCTTAATAGTTTCTCCTAAATTGAAAGGAATAGCACGAGTATCAGTATTAACTGCCAACTCATCTACTTTACCTAGCATTCTATTAACTTCAGAAAGTCTTAGAGGAACAGGCTCACCACCTTTAGTCTCACCCAAAAAACCAATAACACTAGTTATAGACTTAATAATATGAGGTATCTCTCCAACAAGATTTGCTTCAATCATAACATAACCAGGAAAATAAACTTTATCCTTGATTATTTTTTTTCCTTCTTTTACAGTAACTACTTTTTCAGTAGGAACTAGAACTTGAGAAACATAATCACCCATCTCTAATCTAGAGATTTCAGTTTCTATGTAAGCTTTCACTTTATTCTCTTGCCCACTTACTGCACGAACAACATACCACTTTTTTACATTATTATCTGCCATCACAAAAACTACGCTTTTATCCAGTTAAAAAATCCAGCTAATGCTTTTGCAAAAAACTCATCTACTCCCCATGTTGCCAAAGCGAATAGAACAGAAAAAATAGCAACAACAATCGTTAGACGTTGCACCTCAGCCCATGTTGGCCAAGTCATATTTGACTTTAATTCCTCAAATGCTTCTGATATGTAATTAACTACTTTTGCCATTATGATATATTTTATTTTGCACGGGCGGAGGGATTCGAACCCCCATCAACGGTTTTGGAGACCGCTATTCTACCCTTGAACTACGCCCGTATTAAAAACCAGTAACAACCTAAGCCGTTACTGGTTTAAATTTATTTTATAGAATTATGCAATTTCAGTTACCTGACCTGCACCAACTGTTCTACCACCTTCACGAATCGCAAAACGTAAACCTACGTTTAATGCAATTGGACTTAATAATTTAACATCAATTGTTAAGTTATCTCCAGGCATAACCATTTCTACACCTGTAGGCAAAGTAATGATTCCAGTTACATCCGTTGTACGTACGTAAAACTGTGGACGGTAGTTATTATGGAATGGAGTATGACGTCCACCTTCTTCTTTTTTCAAGATATAAACCTCAGCTTTGAAAGTATCATGTGGTTTAACAGAACCTGGCTTACAGATTACCATTCCTCTTTTAATATCTTCTTTTTGAATACCTCTTAAAAGGATACCCACGTTATCTCCAGCCTCACCTCTATCAAGGATTTTACGGAACATCTCAACTCCTGTAATAGTAGAAGTCAATTTTTCAGCTCCCATACCAATGATTTCAACTGGATCTCCTGTATTAGCAACTCCTGTTTCGATACGACCTGTAGCAACAGTTCCACGACCAGTGATTGAGAATACATCTTCAACAGGCATTAAGAAAGGTTTTGCAACATCTCTTACTGGCTCTTCAATCCAAGCATCAACAGCTTCCATCAATTCAAGAATTTTCGGAACCCATACTGGATCATTGTTCAATCCACCTAAAGCAGAACCTTGAACAACAGGACCATTATCTCCATCATATTCATAGAAAGACAACAAGTCTCTGATTTCCATTTCAACTAATTCTAATAATTCCTCATCATCAACCATATCCACTTTATTCATGAATACAACCATTCTAGGAATACCAACTTGACGACCTAAAAGGATATGCTCACGTGTTTGTGGCATTGGTCCATCAGTAGCAGCAACTACAAGAATAGCACCATCCATTTGAGCAGCTCCAGTAACCATGTTTTTTACGTAATCCGCGTGACCAGGACAGTCAACGTGAGCGTAATGACGATTAGCAGTTTCATACTCAACGTGAGATGTATTAATTGTAATACCTCTTTCTTTTTCTTCAGGAGCATTGTCAATTTGATCAAATGATTTTGCTTGACAGTAACCTGCATCAGATAACACTTTAGTTATTGCCGCAGTTAATGTAGTTTTTCCGTGATCCACGTGCCCAATTGTTCCAATGTTTAAGTGGGGTTTGTTACGGTTAAAGGTTTCTTTTGCCATTTTACTTAATTTTTAATCTAGTTATATATTCATTTCAATTTCCTACTTACTTGAGCCAATGTCGGGAATTGAACCCGAGACCTCTTCCTTACCAAGGAAGCACTCTACCCCTGAGCTACACCGGCAGAGACTTTCATTTAGATTTATCTAATCTAAATTTGTGGGGAGAGCAGGATTCGAACCTGCGAAGTTTACACAGCAGATTTACAGTCTGCCCTCGTTGGCCGCTTGAGTATCTCCCCTCTTTTTTTATCTTAATATTACATTTAGCCAAATGCAATACTGCTGCTTATTTTGAGCCGGCGGAGGGACTCGAACCCACGACCTGCTGATTACAAATCAGCTGCTCTAGCCAACTGAGCTACGCTGGCAGTTTCAATAAAAAAAGTCCGCTATTTCTAACGGACTGCAAATGTAGAGATTTTATCTCTCAATCAAAACATTTTTTAAAAAAATTTTAATATTATATATGCGCTCTTATCTTTTCTTTCCTTTTTACCAACAATCGCTCTAAGGATTCAGCCGAAAGTTCTATTGCCTCTTCGAAAGTCTTACACTGTTTTTTTACTAAAAAATCATCTCCCGGAACATTAATTTTAACCTCAACAATTTTATTTTCTTTGTCACTCGTCTTTTCAACTTTTAAATAAACATCAGAAGAAACTACCTTATCGTAATACTTCTCTAATTTATCCATTCGTTCTTGAACATAATTTACTAGTTTTCCGTCAACTGCAAAGTTAACTGCATGAACATTTACCTTCATAATCATTTTTTTTTAATGGTTAAACTATTTTGAATTATAACTTATTCCTTGGATGAGCATCGTTATACACTTTTTGCAACTCTGACAAACTACTGTGCGTGTAAATTTGCGTCGAAGCCAAACTAGAATGTCCTAACAATTCTTTCACTGAATTCAAATCGGCCCCGTTATTCAATAAGTGAGTCGCAAATGTATGTCTTAAAATATGCGGGCTTTTCTTTACTTTTTCCGAGACAGTACTAAAGTAAGAATTTATTAATCGATACACAAAAGATTCATTCAATTTTAACCCTTTTTTTGTTAGAAAAAAAAAGTCATTATCCTTAATATATTCCAAATCAGATCGCTCCTTTATATATTGAGAAAATTGAGATTTAATAATTGGCAAAACAGGCAAGATTCTTTCTTTATTCCTCTTACCAAGTACCTTAATTGTACTATTCTCAACGTTAACATTACTAATATTGAGATGAATTAATTCAGCCCTTCGCATACCTGTAGTATAAAACAAATCAATTATCAATTTGTTTCTAATTTCTTCAAAACCTATTGGATTTTCAATAGTACTCAACACTTCCACCACTTCTTTTTCTGAAAAAGGTATCTGAAGCGTTTTAGGAATTCTTAAAGCTTTGTGTTTTAACAGAGGACTAACTTCTATTTGCTTTGTCTTTAATAGAAATTTATAAAAAGCTTTTAAAGATGCTATTTTTCTATTGACAGTAACATTAGACAAACCACCATTGACAAGTGAAACGATCCAGCTTCTAATTTGACCATAACCCAGATGCACAATATTTTCTTCGTCAAAGTTTATTGTATTAAATGTTTGAAAGCTCAAAACATCATTTAAATACGCATTTACCGTATGTGAAGAATACTTTTTCTCCTTCAATAAATAATCCCGAAATGCCGCAATAATAGTAACCATATATAAAAATAAAAAAACCGTTAGCATCAAAGTTATAAAACTTTAATGACTAACGGTAATTATCATGTAAAAAGAACTACTTAGTTTTCTAAGTTGTCTTTCATGTTTTGAATATAAGCTGCTTTTTGAACTTTAATTCTATTTTTCACAGAAGGCTTAATAAAAGCAGTACGAGCTCTTAATTGACGAACAGTTCCTGTTTTATCAAATTTTCTCTTATAGCGCTTTAATGCTCTATCTATATTTTCTCCGTCTTTAATTGGTATAATTAACATAATATTGACACCCCCTTTCGTTAAGTGTGCAAAAGTAATCATTAATTTGAATTACAGACCATGAATTTCAATTATTTTTTGGTGTGCCGGCCAAACACAATTCCATTCCAAGACAACATTCCGTTTTTGCCGTCAGGCTATCCGCTACAATCTTTTATTCCGTTACACTTCATAAAAGGATTTTCGCTTCTATCCTTCACACATAAAAAAAGAGCCAATAACTAAACTGGCTCTTCTAAATCACTCTAGTTCGTTCGCTTTTATTTCACCGCTGGCTTATAATTTTGTTTGTCAATTATCATTTTTGCTAAAATCTCTTTAAGAATTTCCGAAGTTCCACCCCCAATTGGCCCTAAACGGCTGTCTCTAAACAAACGTGCTAAAGGATACTCTTCCATATAACCATAACCACCTAACATTTGTAAACAACTATATATTGTTTCGTCAGCCACCTTTGTAGATTTTAATTTAGCCATAGTAGCCTCCTTAACCACATATTCTCCTTTATCCAATCGAGCTACAGCAGCATAATTAAACACTTTGCAGTGCTCAACATCAGTAGCATGTTCTACCAAAGTATGTCTTAAAGCTTGAAACTTATCGATTGTTCTACCAAAAGCCTCACGTTGCCCCATATATTCGATCGTATAATCAATAGCATACTCCGCTCTAGCATGGCCATTTATCGCCATAATCAAACGCTCTAAAGCAAAATGCTGCATAATATAAGGAAACCCCTTTCCTTCTTCTCCCATCAAATTTTCTACAGGAATTTCGACATTATCAAATGCAATTTCCGCAGTATCCGAAGCTCTCCATCCTAATTTATCCAGTTTTACAGCGGAAACTCCTTTTAAATTACTATCCATCAAGAACATACTGATCCCTTTATTACCTAGCTCAGGACTAGTTTTGGCTGCAACCACATAATAGTCTCCATAAACACCATTAGTGATGAATGTCTTAGAACCATTAATAATATATTTATCTCCTTTTTTAACAGCTGTCGTGCGCATACCAGCAACATCGCTACCTCCAAAGGGCTCTGTAATACACAAAGCACCTATTTTATCACCAGATATACTTGGCGCTAAATAGTCACGTTTAATTCGCTCATCACCTTCCGCATTCAAATGGGTCATCGCTAAATAAGAATGTGCCCACATTGCAGCAGCAAAACCTGCTGATTTAATTTTTTGAAGTTCTTCTAAAAAAATAACAGTGTAAAATAAATCTAAGTTTAATCCACCATAAACCTCAGGATAGCGTATTCCGAAAAAACCCATTTCTCCAAATTTTTTCCATATAAAACGCTCAATTGTCCCCGTTTTTTCCCATTTTTCAATATGCGGAACAACTTCTTTCTGTAAAAAATCTTTTAAACTCTCTCTAAATAATTGGTGTTCTTCTGTGAAATAATTTGAATCCATGTATTTTAATATTTTTTTTACTTTTATAAATTGAAGTGATTGAAAAGAAAAGCAAAGGCTTTATATTTCAGACTTAAGTTTTTTTTTTGAACTACATAACTAAGATCTGATTTAATGAAAGAAAAATACGCAACAAAAACAACTATTTTGCAGTAAATTAAAAAATTTTAAACCATTTCAATTATACACTTCTAATTAAAGTCCAAATATAAGGCAATTATTTTTGCTTTTTCAACAGGAAAACCCTTAATATTTATTAAATCCTCAATATTATTAAAATTTCCATTCATACTTCGATAGATAATAATCTCTTTAGCCAAAGGATATTTAAAATAAGGAAATTGAGCCATTTCTTTCAAAGACGCATTATTTATATTCACTTTTTTCAAATTACTACCAGCAACAATTTTAAAATGGGAATCAAGATTAGCGATCACTTCAGGAGATAAACCCCAAACGTCTTTCATTTGATCCATCGAAACAAAGCCTCCAAGACTTTCTTTTAAAATCAATATCCTTTTAGAAATCACCTCGCCTATACCATAAATTTTAATCAAATCTTCTTGCGTTGCCTTATTGATATCAATTAAAACTAATTTTTCCTTCTTAGGGAAATTTACAATCGACTTGTTTTTATAATCTACATACACTTTACGTTCCTTTTTATTATTTACCCAATCTGGAAATTTAAAAAGTGGCGCTATACTATTCAATAACGAGTCTGATACTTGAGTAACAGCTTGAAATTCTTTTGCAGAGTTTACATATTTATTCTCTTTTCTATAAGCGAGTAATCTATCAATTTCCTGAATTGACATACCAAGTTTGTAGCCTTTATAATCTGTAATGAAATTGGGGTTAAAAAGATAGACCTTAAATAGTGTTTTAGACTTGTCCTTTTTTAAAGCATCAAATTTAGACTGTATGGAAAGCCATTTTTGCTTACCCAAGTCAGTCTCTAGAATTACATTCTCGTTAAAAAAGAAAAAACCCAATTGTAAAAACAGTATTATTACAACTAAAGAAAATATACCAGCTCGTTGATCCTTTGAAAACTCAAAATAAGACTTTATATTTTTAAAACCCATTGACAAGAAATTGATTAAAAATTATATTTTTTTAGATAAAAATCGGTCAATATTTCCCTTTAATTACTGAGCTCTAAATTTATACAATTAAACGTCAAGATGGTTCGTACTAGAAAAATAATTTGACAATTATTAGTGTCAAATTGCTAAAAAAGCAATTTTATTATTAGTAAATAATAATATTATTTCGAAATTCGAAATTAAACAAACACCAAAGTCTTTTTATTTTTAAGTAAAATTGAAAAAATTATTTTTATATTTTGTAAAAAATAATACATTTGAGCACTAATAACAATTAAACCAATAAATATATGTCAATTTGGAAAACAAAACCTCTGTCGGTTTTACTAAATGAAGCTTCAGAAGACGAAAAAGGGTTAAAAAGAACATTGTCTTCGCGATCCTTAGTAGCACTTGGAGTTGGAGCAATAATTGGTGCTGGATTATTTTCCCTAACAGGAATTGCCGCAGCAGAACACGCTGGACCAGCAGTAACTTTATCATTTATCCTTGCCGCAGTAGGATGTGCTTTTGCAGGACTTTGTTATGCTGAATTTGCTTCTATGATACCAGTTGCAGGTAGTGCTTATACGTATTCCTATGCAACAATGGGAGAATTTATGGCTTGGATTATAGGGTGGGATTTAGTTCTTGAATATGCTTTAGGGGCCGCCACTGTCGGGGTAAGTTGGTCACGATACTTACTTGAGTTATTAAATAAATACGGCGTTCATCTGAACCCTAAATTCATATGCTCCCCATGGGAGACATTAACACTAGGCGATGGTACGGTTGTAGACGGAGGATACATAAATCTTCCTGCTATATTAATCGTTTCTGCTCTTTCCTTGTTATTAATTAGAGGTACAAAAGAATCTGCTAATATTAATAACTTTTTAGTAGTTCTAAAAGTTATAGTAGTTATTTTATTTATTGTCTTAGGATGGCAATATATTGACCCTGCTAATTACTCTCCATACATTCCGGAGAACACAGGTGTTAAAGGACAGTTTGGTTGGTCAGGAATTGCTGCAGGAGCTGGAACCGTTTTCTTTGCTTTTATTGGTTTTGACGCTGTTTCTACCGCAGCACAAGAAGCTAAAAATCCACAAAAAGGAATGCCAATTGGTATTTTAGGATCATTAGTAATCTGTACTATCTTATATGTGTTATTTGCTCACGTAATGACAGGACTTGTTCCTTATTATAAATTTGTTGGAGATGCAAAACCAGCAGCTACAGCGTTTGCTGTTACTGGATATTCATTCCTTCAAACTGGATTAATCGTAGCTATTTTGGCTGGATACACTTCTGTAATGCTTGTGATGTTAATGGGACAAAGTCGCGTTTTCTATACCATGAGTAAAGATGGCCTATTGCCTTCTTTTTTCGGAGATATTCATAAAAAATTCCGTACTCCATGGAAAACAAACATCTTCTTTATGATCTTTGTAAGTTTATTTGCTGGTTTTGTTCCAGTAAGTGACTTAGGACATATGGTAAGTATTGGAACATTATTAGCATTTGTATTAGTTTGTATTGGTGTATTAGTAATGCGTAAAAAAATGCCAGATGCTCCAAGATCTTTCAAAACTCCATTTGTACCATATGTACCTATCGCTGGTATTCTTGTTTGTGTGTATTTAATGTACTCACTTCCTTACGAAAGCTGGTTGCGATTAGTAATATGGATGGCAATTGGTATTGGGCTATATTTTGCCTACGGTAAGAAAAATAGTAAATTAAATAATCCAGATAAATAATATCTGGTAGTCATAAATAGAAAAAGGGATTATAAAGTGTCAAAGCTTTATAATCCCTTTTTTTATTTTTATTTTTTTTACAAATCAAATACCGAGGTTCTTTTTGCGCGAATTAAATCTTTAAGCCTAATCCAAAAGGCCAAAGTTAAATAGACACCAAACCAAAGACCAGCTGTAACAAAAGAGATGTAAATAAAAAAAAGACGAACACTTGTTACTCGCATTCCTAATTTATCAGCTAATCTTGAAGATACATGGAAACCATATTTTTCGAAAAAATATTTAAGTTTAATTACTCTAGCAATTTTTTGAGCCATTATCTATTTTATAAAATTGAATTTAGCAAAAATACGATATTATTTCTGATCTTCTAAACCAAAGAATTAATCTTGTTTCATCAACTCCATTCCCACTGCGCAATCTAAACACTTACTTTTTGAACAATATTCATTTTTAAGTTGCAATAATGACTGAGTTTCAAAAGCATTTAAAGTTTTTAATCCAAAAGAAGTAAACTTATCTATAATCGCATTTTTCTCTGGATGAACATCCATAACTAACTGGATTAGATTTTCAGAAATTTCTTTACCAATACTTTTTGCATACGCAAATTGAATAGGAATGATTGTATTTATAATCAATAAATCAACGAAGGCTTTAGATAATGTTTTCTTTTTCTTTGGACTTTCCTTGTCAAATTGATAATGATTCTCCCAATACTTTGAAGAAGCAATCTGAAATAAATCATAACAACTTTCAACTGAATTGAGATCAGTAATTTTAGAAAATAAATTATGTCTAGAGTGATATAAATTAGCTAATTGTGAAAGTCGTATCGTTGGAAAATTATCGGGTCGGTGTTTAAAAAACTGAACTGGGGCCAGATTCATTTTCTCTATTTGATACTTGTGCAGCAAATAAAAATACCTGATTTTTAAATCTTTAAAATAATTATCTTCCTTTTCGGAATCGAGTAGTCCAGCATTTCCAAAAAGTAAGGCTTCCAAATTTTCGACCTCCGTACTTTCTTTTCTAATGATAGTAAATGGAATTGATTTGGCATTTTGGTAAAAAACATCGCCATTCGTATTCAACCCAAAATTCTTAGCCAACAAGCTAAATAAAACAGCTTCCCAATCATTATTGGTTTGTTCCAATAATTCATAAATAGGTTTGGATTTTCTTTCTAATCGTTCAAAAAACAAACGCTCTTGCCAATTTTTCAATGTAAACTCGCTTACCTCTTTTAACTGTTTTTCGCAATAAATCCAAGATTTAGGAGCCATTAAAGATTGATAATTAGCAACCGTGTTCTTATCTACATATTGACACAGTTCTAAAACAGGAATTTCGGTATTGTCTTTCCTAAAGATTTCGGTATCGTGTTCCCAAACGACATGAAGAATCACATTTTCGTAACCCGCATCTCTTTCATGATGATGCACATACCAATCAGAAGATTTAAGATGGATCTCTACATTACCAGCCCATTTTTGATTGCCGATGGTAATTTGCGCATTAAAAAAATCTGGTCCTGCTAATTCTAAATATTGGCCAACATGAGTAATTGTAACCTCTTCTTTATTTGAAGTTTTTAAATTTAAAGTATCAAACTTCTTAAATTTCCAGAGGTAGTGCAGAAAATCTTCTTTCATCTTAAAGCCTTGTTGTTAAGAGACTAAAGTAATGAAAAAACTGTTCCGTTTCACTTAAACGATGAAAATGAAAGTCTTATCTCAGCATATACAATTTAGCACAAGCCCGAGCATCAGATAATGCTTCATGATGATTTAAAGCAATATTCATTGCTCTACAACAATCACTTAATTTTGTTGGTTTTAATCCTTTGGCTTTATAGATTTTCACAGTACATTCCCAACGAGAGGCAATATTTAAATCTTCATAATTTAAATTGTAAAGTGCCATCGATTTAGCCAATACATTCCTGTCAAAACTTTCATTATGAGCAACCACTACTCTATTTTGTAATCGTTTTTGAATTTCGGGATAGACTTGAGCAAATGTTTTTGCATTCACTGTATCACGTGGATATATTCCATGAACTTGAATGGTAAATGGAGAATATAAATTATTGGGAGGCTTGATCAAAGTAACAAATTCGTCCACAATTATTCCGTTTTCTACGGTAACAATACCTACAGAGCAAGGATGGAATGCAGTTGCGGTTTCAAAATCTATGGCAGTAAAAGTCATTTGTAAATTATAATTATAAGTAAGCAATTATCAACAACGAATTTATATAAATTAATTAAAAAAACTCGTTTTAGAAATTAAAAAAGCCACGAATTTAAAATAGCACACAAAATTAATTTATGCTTATCTATGTAATTCGTGGCAAAAAAAAATAGTTTGAAATTATTTTATAGATCCTATAATATCATATTTGGTAATTATATGGTGTTTCCCGTTTCCTAAATCAATCAAAACAGCAGCATTTTCTCTAGAGAATAATTTAGATACTGCTTCAATAGTAGTTCCTAGCTCCACAATTGGATAGGGTTTCCCCATGATCTCACGAATGGGTCTATCAGCGGTATTTTTATCGCTTACATAACTTTGAAACAAATCAGATTCATCAAGAGAACCTACAAATCCAGTAATATCCATTACAGGAATTTGAGAAATTTTATATTGACGCATTCTTTCAATAGCATGAGAAACTAATTCTTCAGTCCTTGCTATAATTAATGGTTTATCAATATGATCCTTAATAACATCTTCTGCTTTAGTAACTGTCTCTTCTAGGAATCCGCGTTCGCGCATCCAGTCATCATTAAACATTTTTCCTACATAACGACTTCCTGAATCATGGAATAACACGACTACTACATCGTCTTTCTTAAAATGTTCTTTGAGTTGCAATAATCCTTTTACGGCTGCACCAGCCGAATTTCCAACAAATATTCCTTCCTCTAATGCAATTTTACGTGTATAAACAGCTGCATCCTTATCGGTTACTTTTGTAAAACCGTCAATTAAAGAGAAATCAACATTTTTTGGTAATATGTCTTCTCCAATTCCTTCAGTGATATAAGAATAGATTTCGTTTTCGTCAAAAATTCCAGTTTCGTGGTATTTTTTAAAAACCGAACCATAAGTATCGATTCCCCAAATCTTAATATTTGGATTTTTCTCTTTTAAATATTTTCCTACTCCTGAAATCGTTCCTCCTGTTCCTACACCCGAAACAAAATGAGTAATCTTACCTTCTGTTTGTTCCCAAATTTCCGGTCCCGTTTGTTCGTAATGTGCTATGGCATTTGATGGATTATCGTATTGGTTTACGTACCAAGAATTAGGAGTTTCCTCCGCTAATCTTTTAGAAACAGAATAATATGATCTTGGATCTGTAGGCTCTACATCAGTAGGACAAACCACTACTTTTGCTCCCACAGCGCGTAGAATATCCATTTTTTCTTTGGATTGTTTATCAGAAATCACACAGATTAATTTATACCCTTTTATAATTGCTACTAAGGCTAATCCCATTCCTGTATTTCCAGAAGTACCTTCAATAATAGTTCCGCCTGGTTTTAGACGGCCGTCCGCTTCGGCATCTTCAATCATTTTTACTGCCATTCTATCTTTTACAGAATTTCCTGGGTTGAAGGTTTCCACTTTGGCAAGTACTAAAGCCTCTATTTCTTCGGTTACTTTGTTCAATTTAACCAGAGGAGTATTTCCTATTGTACCTAATATATTTTCAGCGTAATGCATTTGATTTTATTTTAATAATTGCAAAATGTTATAAATGTAGCTACAAAGATAGCATTTTGTTATAAAATAGCATCAATTAGTCTGTTTTGCGTTCGTGATAAAAGCGACATCCTCTACTTGCTCCCTTTAAGCAAGTGGCAGCTATAGCGGATAGCACGATGAAACGCCCAAGAAACACTTAAAATCGAATGGGAATTAGTTAAAGAAGTTCCAGATTAAACCAAAGCGAACTGTGAAATCACGATACGGACTATTGGGTGCTGAATAGAAGTTATTTCCTGTGAAAGAAGAATTAAAATGTTCTGCTTTGAAGTAGATTCTTGTTCGTTGAATGCGAGCATTAACGAAAAAATCAACATTAGGATAATTACCAATTTCTTTTTTATTTTGAACAAAAAATTCTCCAATAACCGGATTATAATCATTCGCCAAGTAGCTTGTGAAATAATTCAATGTGAAACCAGTTTGCAAAAACAACGCTTTTTTGAACAGGTAATTAGTATAATAAATGGTGTTTCTAGTCACTATTTCGGGAACATTTAAAATAGCATCTTGTTGATCTGCTTTTTGGTATAAAACGGTATTATCTAAAGCAAATCTCCCGAATTTAAATTCCTTACTCGCTTTAACAGAAATGTAATTTATCGTATTACCATATTGTTTTGGCGTTACAATTTGCTGGCTGTCATCAGTTGCTGTGTTTTCAAAATACAAGTGATCATTTAATGTCATTAATTGAAGAGAAGCTTCAATCCATGGCGTCGACGCATTGGCCGTTATCGAATTTATTTTTTCGTTTTTGAAATCATTCGACCAGTTGTAATTTATATAACTACTTTGATATAAGTTGTAATTATCGTTTGGTAGTTTATTTAAGTTTTGGTATCCAAATGAAAATTGATAATCATCATTCATTTCATAATGCAACTTAGCATCTAAATTCGACAACGATTGATTTGTAACCGATCTTGAATACAAGAATTTTCCGTTCCATTTATTTTTTTGATATTCGTATTGCCCGCCTGCACTATTAATATTTCTAGACAAAGAAGCAGGAACGGTTTTAGTATCAAAAATCAATATTTGATTGTAGTAATAATTCGATCTAAAATCATCGGCAAAAAACTGAAATTTACCTAAAGTCGTATTCTCATAAACCAACCCCACTTTATTATACATTTTATTGTAATGCGTTTGATCATTGATTCCAGAACTTACAAAAGAATCCCCAAATCTATAAACAATTGAAGAACCTACTGTAGAAGGAACTGTAGCTTGATTGTATTCGAAAAACTTATTTTCGTAATTGAATTGATGGGCAACATATAAATTATTTTCTCCCTTGGTTGGATTCACTCTGAAAAAATGATCCACAAAAAAACGTTTCCCTTTTAAGAAGGATTTGGCATCATTGAAATAAACCTCCAATCGTTGTCTATTATCGTATTTAGGATCTTCGCTTTCAAAATCAGAAATGGTTGTTATACCCCCATTCTCTTCATTTAAAATATCTTGATATGTAAAATGAGCATTGGCAACATAGCGGTTATTTAGCGTGTTGTAACTTGTTGTGAATCTAAAATTTCCTGTACTAGCCAACTGATTAATATATTTTCCCTCAGAACGCAATCCTTTATAAGCGATAGAAAAATTGAGTCTAGGTGATGTATTTATAGCAAAAAAAGCATCCAGAGATTGTCCTTTTTGCATAACCGATTTGAAGTACAATTCAGTTACTGGAGTTGCTACAGAGCTGTATTTAATTTGATTGGCTTCCAAAAAATTAAAATGTTTTGCCTTGAAACCAAATTCTGGATATGGAGAAAACTCTGTTAGACTATATTGAAGTGTGTTATAGGTTTGCCCTTCATTAGAAAAGGGTAAAAGTCCAAAAATGTCTTTTCGTAAATAATTAAACGAATATTCTCTTTTAATAGTAAGAGCAGTATCAAGATAAGTGGTATCACGTTCTATGTTTATAAAACGGTACATATCCATCGTAGCTACTTTTTGCGCTTTTATGGTATCTGATTCTCTTTGATATTTATTATTGTTGTTATTATTGCCGCCATTTCCTGAATTTACTTGAGAAAACAAAAGAGTAGGAAATATTATGAAATATAAAAAAAAGAGGATTCTCATTGAAACGGATATATAATTAGGGCTATTATTTTCACACTAGTAATACGAGCAAAGGTAAATGATAAAATCATATAAAAAAACACCATAATTTACAGACTTAATATTGCAAATATTTAAAATAACGAAACATTATTAATAAAATTTCATAACCTTTGTTAAACCAAAAACATTATATGCTTGCACTTAATTTTTCTAATTTTATTCTAGAAACTGGAACCGATGAAGCAGGTCGTGGCTGTATAGCTGGCCCTGTAACTGCGGCTGCAGTGATTCTACCAATAGATTTTGAAAATACAACCTTAAATGACAGCAAGCAGTTATCCGAAAAAACAAGAGAAAAACTAAGGTCTATTATCGAAAATCAAGCTGTTTCATTTGCTGTAACTCATTTGTATCCCAATGAAATTGATGAAATAAATATCTTGAATGCTTCGATGAAAGGAATGCAAGAATGTGTTTTGAAATTAAACACAGTACCCGAATTTATTATTGTTGATGGCAACCGGTTATTGAATGCAAAACTGGGTTTAAAAAGTAATTTTGGAAAGCAATTTTCAAAAACTGAAATTGAATTATTAAAATCAATTCCGAATCAAAGCATTGTAAAAGGAGATGCTAAATTCATGAGTATTGCTGCAGCTTCCGTTTTGGCCAAAACCTATCGGGACGAGTATATGAATGCCATTCATGAGGAATTCCCTATGTACAATTGGAAAAAAAACAAAGGCTACCCAACTAAAGAACATCGAGAAGCAATTAGAAAATATGGGGTAACTAAATACCACCGAATGAGTTTTCGATTATTGCCGGAACAGTATAAATTTGATTTGTGATTTTGAATTAACGATTGATGCTTTCAGATTTCACGAAAGTTGCATCAAATAATTGTGAGAAGTGTTTCAAAATTTTCCCTTTAACTTCCTCTTCATCTACTCTTTCAACTCCCAATTCTACTTGTAAAGAAGTGACTGCTTTGCCTCGAATTCCGCAAGGAATGATGTTGTCAAAATATCCCAAATCAGCATTGACGTTTAAAGCAAATCCATGCATGGTTACCCAGCGCGAAGCACGAACACCCATAGCACATATTTTTCGTGCAAAAGGAGTTCCAACACCTAGCCAAACTCCAGTTTCTCCTTCGCTTCGTCCACATTCTAAACCGTATTCTTGAAGTGTAAGAATAATAGATTCTTCGAGAAAACGCAAGTATTTATGAATGTCAGTAAAGAAATTTTCTAAGTCTAAAATAGGATAACCTACAATTTGTCCTGGCCCATGATAGGTAATATCACCACCACGATTGATTTTGTAGAAAGTAGCTCCTTTGTCTTCCAATTGTTTTTCGGATAACAATAAATTACTCAAATCCCCACTTTTCCCTAATGTATACACATGCGGATGCTCTACAAATAGAAAATAATTGGGCGTTTCTAATTCCAGTTCTTCTCTCCTATTCTTAATTTTTAAATCTACAACGCCTTTAAACAATTCTTCTTGGTATTCCCAAGTTGCTTTGTAGTCTTTATTTCCTAAATCTTGAAGTTGGATTGTTTTATTCATTTTTTGAAGTCTCAAATTTTCAGAGGGACAAAGTTACAAAGTTCTAAGCTCATAAATTATATTATTCTAAAACTACTTCCAAATTAGTAATCTCAGGATCTTGAAGACAATCTGTCAATAGAAAATGTAATTCCAATGATTTTTTGTCTGCGCTTAATTTTGCATTTGTGTTCGAAACAGATTTTATTTTTTTAGAAAAATGGTAGCGTAAAACATATGGCTGACTTATTTTTAAATTAGAAAACCGAGTTTTTAACTCGGCTATTTTATCCTGCTGTTTTTTTAATTCAGCTTCATCAGTAATTTTTACCATTCTTTTAAAATGACTTCCGTCAAAAGTGTAACTAACACTATAATAATGTTCTTCGGCAGATAAAGCATAGTTATGTTCTAAATCATCTGCATATTCCTGAGTTTTATATAAATCAGGTACTTCTCCTATTTTATTGAAATCTAGATTCATCTTTGTTCTAAATTCTTTCTCATAAGAACTATTCTTAACATGAACCTGTACTGCTGCATATTTTTGAAAAATAGCTTTTTCGAATGCTGGAAGTTTTAAAAAATTCTCCGAATATTTATTTATGTAATCCTTAAAAATATAAGTGGTGTCTTCAAATTTCTCCTCTTTTGAATAATTTTCACCAGACAATTGCATATAACTATTTTCGTCCCGAAGCGATTCGGTTTCAATTTTACCAGAGCCATCTTGGTTTAAATAAATGGTTTCTGTTATTTGGCAGCTAGTTAAGGATACCATTGAAATGAGAAGTAGATATATTTTAGTTTTCAAGTTTTAAAAATTGGGTTATAAATTAGTATCGAATATAGTATAATTACTTGAATCCCTAGCCCAGATTAAAGTGGAAATCCTTTAGTTTTTTTCTTTAAAAAACTAAAGATTATAACGGAAAGCTGGAAAATGCTCCAAAAAAAACTTTGCCCCCATAAAACTTTGCGATTTTGCGACTTATAAAGTATCTTTGCGCTCTTAAAATCAGCATAAAATGGCATTATCAGAACAAGAAATTATCCGTAGAGAAAAACTACAAAACTTACGCAATTTGGGAATAAACCCTTATCCCGCTAATCTTTTTCCAGTAAATCATACTTCTAAGCAAATAAAGGAAAGCTTTGAAGAAGGTAAAAAGGTCATTGTTGCTGGGCGTTTGATGAGTGTTAGAGACCAAGGAAAAGCTTGTTTTGCTGAACTACAAGATAGCGAAGGGCGCATACAATTGTATGTGAATCGCGATGTATTGTGTGAAGGTGATGATAAAACATTATACAATCAGGTATTTAAAAAATTAACTGATTTAGGTGATTTTATTGGTATTGAAGGAGAATTGTTTACTACTAAAGTAGGTGCGCAATGTATTCGTGTGGATGGTTTTACTTTTTTAAGCAAAACATTACGTCCGTTGCCTTTACCAAAAGTAGATGAGGACGGAAAAGTACACGATGCTTTTAATGATGCTGAATTGCGTTATAGAATGCGTTATGTGGATTTAACTGTGAATCAAAATGTGAAAGAAACGTTTATCAAAAGAACAAAAATGTTCAATGCGATGCGTAATTTCTTTAATGATAGAGGATATCTTGAGGTGGAGACTCCAGTTTTACAACCTATTCCTGGTGGAGCAGCAGCACGTCCGTTTATCACACATCACAACTCGCTTGACATTCCGCTTTACATGCGTATTGCAAACGAATTGTATTTGAAAAGATTAATTGTTGGTGGTTTTGAAGGAGTTTATGAGTTTTCTAAAAACTTCAGAAATGAAGGAATGGATAGAACCCATAACCCAGAATTTACCGCTATGGAAATATATGTAGCTTATAAAGACTACAACTGGATGATGGAATTTGCCGAAGATCTTCTAGAGCATTGCGCCATTGCTGTTAATGGAACTAGTGAAGCTACTTTTGGAGAACACACTATCAACTTTAAAGCACCTTATGCTCGCGTTACTATGACTGATTCTATCAAACATTTTACTGGTTTTGATATTTCAGGAAAAAGCGAAACGGAACTTTTTGAAGCGGCGCGCGGAATGGGAATTGAGGTTGACGCTACCATGGGTAAAGGAAAATTGATTGATGAGATTTTTGGTGCTAAATGCGAAGGGAATTACATTCAACCTACATTCATCACTGATTACCCAAAGGAAATGTCACCCTTGTGTAAAGAGCACCGTGACAATCCAGATTTGACGGAACGTTTTGAATTAATGGTTTGTGGTAAAGAAGTAGCAAATGCGTATTCAGAATTAAACGACCCAATTGACCAAAGAGAACGTTTTGAAGAGCAATTAAAACTAGCTGCAAAAGGAGATGATGAAGCGACTGAATTTATCGACGAAGATTTCCTTAGAGCATTAGAATACGGAATGCCTCCTACATCTGGAATGGGAATAGGAATGGACCGTTTAATTATGTTCTTGACTAATAATGCCTCTATTCAAGAAGTATTGTTGTTTCCACAAATGCGTCCAGAGAAAAAACAAATTGTGGTGGAGCTTGAAGCAGATGAAAAAACAATTGTTGCTATTTTAGAAGCAAATGATAACCAAATGGAATTTGGTTTACTAAAAATAAAATCAGAATTGAGCGGTAAAAAATGGGATAAAGCCATGAAAAACCTTTCTTCACTTGGAATGACCGAAGTAGTTGTTGAAGGTGATGTTAAAGCGTGCCGATTGAAAGGATAATAGAGATACAAAAAGGAGTTCCAATTGGAACTCCTTTTTTATTTTAAGGAAAGATCAATATTACTTCTTGATAAATATACTAGTCCTATATTTTAAAGAATTATAAACAAAGTCATTATGTCAGAATCATTACCTATTAAACGAGCTAAAGAATTACAATCCATTACTGTTCATCATCATAACGGATTACTTTTAAGCAGGAAAATTAGAATTGGATTTAACAAAAAAATAGAGCCAAAACGAATTAAGAAATATGTAGATTGGTATTATGAAAATCAAATAGTCCCACATTTACAACTGGAAGAAGAACTTCTTTTTCCTATTTTAGGCAATCAAAATGAATTGATTAAAAGAGCTTTAACAGACCACCGCCGATTAAGGCGTTTATTCAAAAAATCAGAACAAATTGAAAAAACGTTAGTCCAAATTGAAGAAGAAATAGAATCACACATCCGCTTTGAAGAACATACTCTTTATGCTGAAATTCAAAAATTTGCATCGGTAGAGCAGCTAACTGAAATCGAAGAAGCACATTCAAAAATGGCCTTTATAGAAAATGAAGAAGATCAATTCTGGAATTAACAATTCAGTACTTATCAGATTAAAAAATGAGTTTGAGAACCTTTTCAAACTCATTTTTTAATTCATAAACTTTCACTAAATGCCATACAAAAAATTGTGGTAACGTATAAAAACAAATGCTAAATCAACTTATTCCTCTACTAAAAAAGCGAGCTTAAAATTTAGCTTTTTTGATAATTTTAAAAAAAAAACTTTTACCTGTAATAATTCTAAACTTTAGCCACTAATTAAGAAAAAACATAGTGAGTAGCGATTTTTACACCACATTCATTTTACCGTATTCAGGAATCATTATCAAGATTTGCAGGGCGTATACTAACACCCAAGAGGATTTTGAAGATTACTACCAAGAAGTTTGTTTACAGATTTGGAAAAGTCATGCTAATTTCCGTGAACAATCAGAATGGTCTACTTGGATTTACAGGATATCATTGAATGTGTGTTTGACTTTACTGAAGAAAAAAAAGAAACATCATTTCGTTTCTGATGCTATGCCTGACGAGGCAATAGAGGACAGCCGTTCTTTTGTAGATGAATCTCTTAACCAACTCTTTCAAGCCATCAGACAATTATCTGAAATTGACAGAGCAGTCATTATGCTTTATTTAGAAGAAAAGTCGTACCAAGAAATTGCTGAAATTATTGGAACAAACCAAAACAACATTGGGGTGCGCATTAAAAGAATTAAAGAACGCTTAAAAAAATTATTAGATGGAAAAGTCAATTGAAACAATTTGGAACGAAGGTTTTTTGAAAAATGATGCTTTAATAGCACCAAAATTGAATGACCTCTACAATCGAAAGTCGATAGATATAGTAGAACAATTTAAAAGAATGTATAAAATAAATCGGATTGCAGTTCTTGCATTTGCTTTTATCATTTTACCTATTTCTTTTTTAGTCAAAATACCCTATATGGGTATCGGAATATTTATTTTATTTAATGTATTAGCTGCTATTGCTGATAAATTTGGTAAAAGTTTAGACAAAATAGACAAAACCGTTAGCAGTTACCAATACCTCCTTTCGTTTGACAAATGGACAAAAGAAATGGTTTCAGTAAACACTAAGTTGTCAACTTTTTTATATCCTTATGTATTCATAATCATGGTTTCCGGTTTTTGGTTTGGAAGCATTGGAGGAGACGTTCCGGGTGACAGACTTTTAAACTATTTGCTTTTGGAATACCCCAACACCTATTTAATCTTAGGCTTTCCCCTAATTCTAATCATCATAGCGATTACTATTATTAGTTTATTAGCCTATTTCGGAGGGAGAATCGGGAAATGGGATTTGAATCTTGTATACGGAAGAATATTAAAAAAGCTAGATACTATGCTGGCGGATATGGCAGAACTAAAAGCCTAATTATTTTTTTTAACAACCAATACATTAAACTAGTTTTTGAGAATCTCAATTTCAGAAAGTAAATAAAAAAAGCGGCTTGAAAATTCAAGCCGCTTTTTTTTAAGCTAATTCCAATTCTGGAATTTTAATATTTGCAATTTCGGTTTTATACTGATCTAATAAATCAATTTTACTATTCACAAAATCCTTTACAAAAAACGGAGTTGCAAATAAATTCTCATAATATCCGATACCCTCTAAAAGATTATTTTTAAACAAGTTCCATTTTTTAATTTGTCCCGCTGTTATGGATGCAGAAACAGTAGCAATTTCATTTTTTAAATAATCGATATACATCTTCAACTCTTTGACAAACATGTTTGGACGGTCTTCCCCATCTAATACAGTATCATTTCCATAAATATGTTGTACCATTTTTATTAATGAAACTTCATGATCAAAATACGCCATATTGGGTCCTGGACAAATGACCACTCCTTGTGCTTGCCCTTTAATTTTTAAGTCTTTTTCAAGATAAGACGCATTGGCTAATCCAACGCAAAGACAGGATTTGTCAGTGATTTTATTTTTAGCATTCGCGTACATTGTTGCTGTCAAAGTTTCTTTTTCTACCTCTAATTCTTGCAATTTTACATCTTGGTATTTCTTAGAAGCGGTACAAATTCCTTCGGCTCCAAATTCCTTACTCAATGCTAAAAACCTTTTAGGACAAGAACTTCCTGCTTTATTATCTTGAATTCGTTTTTGCTTGAGGGTTTCATTTGTCGTTCCTCTCAAAGTGTTAAATGGAATTCCTAATGGCGAAATTGGACTTAGATACAAATCTTCTTCTTTGGCTTTCGCCAATAATTCACGGGTATGGACATCTACAGAAGTTGCCTCAGGAACCAATAAAAAAGGACTTCCCCAACCCACAGAATCCACTTGATAGTGATCCAATAAAAAGTCATGTTCTGTTGCGGTTCCTACTCCACCTTGAACCGTTATTTTTAATTCTAATGGATTTTCTGGAATGTATTTCCCTTTAATAGCTAAAGCTTTTACCATCAATTCATGAGCTGATTGAATTAATTGTTCTTTCTTTTCTTTGAATTCTTCTAAAATAGGTCCTAATAAATAACCGTCAGTTGCGAAAGCATGTCCTCCACAATTCAATCCTGATTCTACGCGGTATTCAGAAACCCAAAGTCCTTTCTTAGCTAAAAAATTTCCTTGTATCATGGCCGAACGGAAATCACTAACTTTTAAAATAATTTTTTTATTCAGATGATCATTTTTATCTGGAAAAAAAACATCGAAATTTTCGAAATAGCTATACAATCTGGGGTTCATCCCTGCAGAAAGCACAACCGATGATGACAAATTACTATTTGCAAAACCACGAAGTGAAGCATGCGCATCATTAAACTCAGTAGGCAATTGTTCGTCTTTTATAAAATTATCCTTGTCAATTTTAGTCATGATATTCACATCAATATCACCAGGGCTTAGATTACTTTCCAGATAATTCATAATTGCTTCCTTGCCGTCTTCCATCATGTTTTGCAACCCGATTTTAATGGCTGATTTGTTAGGCAACATAGCAATATAATTGTCTAATGCTATTTTGCTTTCAGACAATTCATTTTTAAAATTTTCAAACTTATCTTTTACAATTTTGTCAACCAAATTCAAATAAGTTGTAATTCTTTTTGCACGATAATCATGCATTTTTTGTGTGATTTCTTGATAAGGAAGATTGAATTTAGAGCTGTAAAAAGCACTCATTTTTTCAATAAGATCATCATCAATAATTGAAATCACTGAGGAAATTCCAAATTTTGCAACTCGAATCGGACTATCAATCGTGTATGCCAATCCCATAACAGGAATATGAAATGTATGTAATGGTTTTGTAGTTGTCATGGATTATGATTTTAAATAAATAATCCACAAATATTGTTATAATCGCCCATAAAAAAGCTGATATTTATCATGCTCTAATTTTAGATAAAACAAAAAAACTTGAATTTTGAAGACGCATCTCCAAAATTCAAGCTTTTATAAAAATTTAAATTGTTACAAAAAAAGTGCTTTTTACAAAGTATAATTCAAATTCACACTCCAACGATAATTGGCTTCAATTCGTCCACTAGATAAATTTTGATTGATAGGAAACATGGCATTGACACCAATAGAAAATTTGTCTTTCCCCGCTTCTAAACCAAATTTACTAAACAGAATAGCTCCAGAAGTATCAGGCAATGTAGTCCCATATTGCTTATTGGACTCATAAACCTCACCAGCAAGACCAACTTGCGGCATCAGTTTTATAGCATCAAAGTCTAAAAGATAGAATAAAGTACTTCCATAATTAAGCTGATTCCCATACTGATAATTCTTTTTATTCTCTGTTTTAACAGTATAATTCAACATAGCATTCAAACCCAAATTTTGCTTTTTTATTACATATTCAGTCACAAACAGATAGTCAAAACTTCCGGTTCCTACCTGAAAACTCTGATTTACACTTCCTGAATTATTTGCCTCATTAAACTTACCTGTTGGTATTTTTACTCCTCCACCAACTTGTAGATTATGCGTAAACAGCGTGCTGTCTTTTTCCGTTTGATAAACGGAATAGGTTGCAATTACTGAAATATCTCCAAGACCTTGAATATTTTCAGTTCCCGTGGTTAGTGCTCTTTCATGAAACTGATACGGAATTAAAGCGGCTAGTTGAATTTTTGGTGTTACTGGAATTCTAGCCCAAACTTGTACGGTATTGAAGTTTTCATCAATCCAAGGGGAATTGGCAAAAATCCCATCACGACTCGTATAACTTTGATTAAAATAACGAACACCAATAAAATTACTATTAAGCATAGAGCTAAATCCCATACTTCCACCACTTGCCGAACAGCCGCAAGCATCACAATCATCCAGCAATTGCATTTTTACAAAGGTGAATCTGGAAATGCTGTCGTTTTCAATCTTTGCAGATGCATACTGAATAGCAAAAAGCGAAAAAAGAGTTATTATTATTTTATTTTTCATTGTAATTAATATTCTGAAAATCGTTTATCTGTAAGATATTGATTGTCGGTTAATGTATTTAAGAATGCAATTAATTGTACTTTCTGTGTGGCAGTAAGAGGAATCCCTACAATACCATTTTGTTTTAAAATAGGATCCAATGTTGGCGAATCAGTAACTCCTGAACTGTAATAATCCAATACTGATTCTAAAGTTCCAAAGCGACCATCATGCATGTAAGGAGCAGTCATAGCTACGTTGCGTAAACTAGGCACTTTAAACTTATAATAATCGGTGGCGAGTTCCGTAACACGATACCTTCCTACATCATTTATTGCAGGGTTTATTACCAATCCATTATTACGGAACGAGTTATCAGTCATCAAATCAGTGGCGTGGCACGAAGCACATTTTGTATTAAATAATGCATATCCCGCTAGTTCCTCAGTGGTCAAGCTTCCTCCAGTTTCAACCCTTCTGTACTTATCAAACTTAGAGTCAGATGAAGTGAGCATAACCATAAACTGGGAAAGTGCTTTCAGCATGTTCTCAATTGTAATGTCTCCATTTGTAAAAGCCTGTTTAAACAAAGTTTTATAGACTGGATCGGCTTTCATCATTACTAGAATAGCATTTAAATCTCCATTCATTTCCACAGTACTCGTTAACGGTATTATGGGTTGTAAATCGAGATGATTCGCTGCTCCATCATACATAAATGTAGTTTGGTAGGCCATGTTTTGGATAGCCGGTGTGTTCCTAGTACCAATTCCTTCTCCTACTCCATGACTGAAGGTGTGCCCGTGGTGTGTAAATGCATTTTCCTGAATGTGGCAAAACCCACAAGACACAATTCCATCAGAAGCCAAACGGCCGTCATAGAACAACTTTTTGCCTAGCTCAAATCCTTTTTCCGTTGGTGGATTAAGAGCAATGTTATAGGCTAATTCTGGAAAATTGGACGGAACTAAAACATCCAATGGTTTATTGATATAAGCATCGTCATTATCCGTGCAGCTGAATAAAAATGGAAATAGCAGGAAACAAAAATATATTTTTCTCATTTCAAATGTTTTAGAAACGAAGAAGTACTAAATAGCCCCGACTGAACCGATATCCCGCGCCTTTTTTGGCGTGGATAAAGGGTAAGGCGGGACAACTATTCCTTATGAAAAAGAATAGTTGTGCTCCTCCTTAATTATTTAATCATTATGAACATGAGCAACGGTAAACATATTAGATAGGTTAGCCGTGATAAGTGCTAAGCTGGAACCTCCCATAATAGTTGCATTGTCAGATAATTTGAATTTATTTGTTCCGTCGATGATTTTAGATACATCAGAAACAACGTGGATTTCAGGAGTAATTGTTGTTCTCACCATCGCATTTGTTGGTAAATCAAGTGTTACTTCGGTATAATTATAATCGGTTCCCGTTTGTCCTGTGTGTACTTTAAAATCTTTTGCAGTTGTTACTGTTGGTGAGGTAAATGTTCCTTCGAAAGCCACAAATTTATAACCTGCTGACCAACTCCACATCATTCCTGCTGCTTGAGCTTGAGCTAAAAAATCGCCTTGCCCTGTTGCTCCAAGTTCCCATTGTGCTTTATCTACTCCGATTCCGAATTTTATTTTGGTGTAATTTCCAGCAGGAATTCCTTCCAGTTCCGCTACTCTTTTATTAGAATCTGATTCATCAATAATAAAATAACTTTGACTTTTAGGATAGGTAAAAGTAGTTCCATCTTCCTTTGTCAAGACGATATTACTAATGATATATTTTACGGTACTAATTTTAAGCATTTCACTATTCGAAGTAGTATTTGCTTGAGTTCCTAATATTAAATCATTGGCTCCAAAAGCATTATCAAATTCAACTCCTAGATTTCCTGTTCCTGTAATTGCGAGTTCATCACTTGAGCATGAAGCAAATGCTACACTAATAGCAATAATTAAAATTGCTTTATTCAATACATTTTTCATTCTATTTTATAATTTTTTTTCTTTATTTAAAATAATTTTGCGCACAAGTCTCTTTCAAATGAAGATGTTCAAATGAAAAGTACAGCTGGCACTGCTTTTACTAAAATTTAAGAAATAAAAATGGGGGGATGAAAAATAGAGTATACTTCTAAATGGGAATATAAATTAGTGTATTTAGAATTTAAAATATATTGAACTGGTTTATTACCAATCATAAATACATACTCACTTACTTCCTGAACAAAAAGGTCGTTTAACGTATTGGTATTTGTTTTTTTATTGGTAGAAATGGGTTTTTCATCATCAGCTGCATTTGCCAGTTCTTTCATCAACTGACATTTTCCATTACAATGCAACTCCGGTTTGTCTTTATTTACACAAAGTACTGTAGAGATATAATCATAATTAACAATATAGTCTATAACCGGAAACACTGGTTTTAGAAAAAGAACTATAATGATTATGAGTGCGATTTTTTTCACTGTGCAAAGATAGCTTACCATTTTTAAAAATATCAAATAAATTTTAGCTTTTATTAAACTTTTGTTAAGGATTAAACCTTTGAAACGTATCCCTGTCTTATTACTATAACTTAAAAACAATAAAAATGAAAAAATTACTTATTGCTGCATTATTGGTTGTTAGTATGACAAGCTTTGCACAAGACTCTAAAGGAATGGAAAAAAAACAACATAGAGCTGAGATGGAAAAATTCACTCCTGAACAACGAAATCAGCTAATGTTGAAAAAAATGACATTAGAACTGGATTTAAATGCAAAACAGCAAGATCAAATGAAACAAGTCATTATGGAACACAACAAAAAAAGAGAAGCTATGAGAGAAGCTCATAAGGCAGATAAGAAAGAGATGACTAGTGACGAACGTTTTGCCATGAAAAACAAAATGTTAGATGAACAAATTGCTATGAAAGCAAAAATGAAAAACATATTATCTCCGGAGCAATTTGAAAAATGGGATGCTATGAAAAAGAACCATCATCATAGAAAAGGAATGCATCAAAAAAGAGGGATGCATGAAAGAAACACAAAAGAAGAAATGAAAAAATAATTTTAAAAAAAACTCTCGGTTAATGCCGAGAGTTTTTTTTTGTATTAAAAAGTTTTAGCAACTTTGTCAATGGCTTGAATCGTAAAATCCAAATCTTCATATGAAAGTGCATCCGTAATAAACCAAGTTTCATACGCTGAAGGAGCAATATAAACCCCTTCGTTTAATAATCCGTGGAAGAATTTCTTAAAAGTTTCATTGTCACCGTTCCCTGCCGTTTTAAGATCAACAACTGGTCTCGCATCAAAATGTACTGAAATCATGGAACCGATTCTATTGATTGTAAAAACAACATTATTAGCTTTCAAAACTTTATCAATACCTTCATGTAAGTAGGCTGTTTTATCAGCTAATCTTTGAAAAATAGCACGATCATCATCTAATGTTTGCAACATGGCTAATCCAGCTGCCATAGCTAGCGGATTTCCTGATAGCGTTCCTGCTTGATAAACAGGGCCTAGAGGTGCTAAGTAATTCATTATTTCTTCGCGTGCAGCAAAAGCACCCACTGGTAAACCTCCACCAATTACTTTTCCGAAACAAACAATATCAGCATCCACATTAAAAAGTTCTTGAACTCCACCTCTTGCTAATCGGAACCCTGTCATTACCTCATCAAAAATAAGTAGTATCCCATTCTCCGTACAAAACGTTCTTAACCCTTCTAGAAAACCTTTATTTGGAGGAATACAACCCATGTTTCCTGCAACAGGTTCTACAATAATTGCTGCAATTTCATTTTCATTAGCTTCAATTAAAGTCTTTACATTTTCTAAATCATTGTAATTAGCCAATAAAGTATCCTTGGCAGTTCCTTCCGTAACTCCGGGACTATTAGGACTACCGAAAGTAATTGCACCACTTCCTGCCTGAATCAAAAATGAATCAGAATGGCCGTGATAACAACCAGCAAATTTTATTATTTTATCTCTTTTTGTAAATCCACGAGCCAATCTTACGGCGCTCATACAAGCTTCGGTACCTGAATTTACAAAACGTATTTTATCAATATTGGGCACCATTGCAACAGCTAAGGCTGCAATTTGAGTTTCTAATTCGGTAGGCATTCCAAAAGAGGTTCCTAGTTTAGCTTTCTCAATTACTGCTTGTACAACTGGTTCAAAAGCATGTCCCAAAATCATTGGTCCCCATGAATTAATGTAATCAATTAAACGATTTCCGTCTTCATCGTATAAATAGGCTCCTTTGGCACTTTTTACAAAAATTGGAGTTCCTCCTACAGCTTTAAATGCTCTTACTGGTGAGTTTACGCCACCAGGTATTACTTTTTCTGCTTCAGCAAAAAGCTGACTACTTCTTTTATATATCATTTTTTTGTATAAATTCTAAATGTGAAATTATGATAATTTAATTTACTCTCAGTTTTTGTCCAATGGAGATTGTATTTTCTGACAGATGATTTTTTAGTTTTAAGTCGGTAACCAATAGGTTGTATTTTTTGGAAATGGAGTACAAAGTGTCTCCTTTTTGCACTTCATAATAATCACCAGACTGTGTATTTACACTAGCTATTTTTACAGGTTGATTTTCTGTTCGTGTATAGTTGATTCCTAAAACTTGTGAATCATATTGCCCTAAATTATAGCGTTCAATATAAGATATTAGCTTTTCAGGGTATCTAGGATCTGTAGCATAACCAGCTCTTCTAAGTCCTTTCGCCCAAGCTTGATAATCTGATTTTGACAAGGCAAACAAACTGGAATACCTACTTCTCCCTGTCAAAAACAAGGCGTGATCTTTAAATGATTCAGCTGGTTCTTTGTATTTTCTAAAACATTCTTGACTGGAATCATCATCATGCCTAACACTTTCTCCCGTCCAATCTACATGGCATTTAATTCCAAAATGATTATTTGCTGTTACTGCTAAATCTCCTCTTCCTGCACCAGATTCCAAAATTCCCTGAGCCAGAATAATACTCGCTGGAATTCCATAAACTTTCATATTATTCATGGCAATATCTTTATATTGAGAGATATAATTTCCTATAACATCATTAGAAACAACCGTTCTTGAAGTGGATTCGATTATTTCATCTTCTTGTTCTCTCTTTTCGTTTTCTCTCTTTTCTTGAAGTACTTTCTTTTCAGCTATGGGTTTTGCAATAATTTTCTTTTTAGAAGTACGAATAACTGGCTTTTTATTACTTTGAGAAACTGCTTTGGTGGTTACAATTGGAGATTTTGTAGCGTTACAACTTATTAACGTTATAATTATAAAAAGGAGTACGATTTTTTTAAACATGGATATCTAGTGTTGGTAATTTTTTCTTTTTTAATTTCAAATTCATTCCCTGTATTCCTTGAATTCCACCAGTGTGAATCAATAAAATTTTGGAGTGCGAAGGAAAATGATTTGTAGCAATCCTATCCATAACGCCAAAAACCATCTTTCCAGTATAAATAGGATCTAATGGAATTTTATTTTCTTGATAAAACTGGTTTATAAAAGCAATCAGTTCTTCATTAATTTTACCGTAACCACCAAAATGATAGTCCGTAATTAGTTCCCAATTTTTATTCTGCGCAAAAATACGAATTTCATCTTTTAAAAAGTCTCCTTTTAAAGCGGGAAATCCTAAAACTTTTTGATGAGGAAGTGCGCTATTTATAATACCTGAAATAGTACCACCAGTTCCCACTGAACAACAAATGTAATCAAATTGACTATCCACAGGAGTTAAAATTTCCTGACATCCTTTTATTGCCAATTCATTAGTACCTCCTTCAGGAATAAGGAAAAAGTTTCCGTAAATACTTTTTAAATTTTCTAAAAACAATGTTTCTTGCTTGTTTCGGTATTCTTCTCTAGAAACAAATTTAAATTCCATACCGCAGTTTTTAGCAAATTGCAATGTTGGATTTTCTGCAATTTTACTTTCTAATTCATCGCCACGAATAATTCCTATTGTCCGAAATCCATTTTCTTGACCTGCATAAGCAACTGCAGCAATATGATTCGAATAAGCTCCTCCAAACGTGAGCAATGTATCTTTATGCTCTTTTTTTGCTTGAAGCAAATTGTATTTTAACTTCCTGAATTTATTTCCTGATACAAAAGGATGAATAAGATCTTCCCGTTTTATAGAAACGGTAATCGAATTTGGAAACGATATGGTCAGGTGTTGATTCAATCTTTTTTTTTACAAAGGTAAAATTTATATACAACAAAAAAATGCAATCAGTTACTGATTGCATTTTTTAGAATCATAAAAAACAAACTAATTTTTAATTATAATTTTCTGATTGAAAATCGCGTTTTCATTTGTAGCTAACTTCGCAAAATAAATTCCATCACTTAGGTTTGCAGTTGTAAAACTGTAAGTCGCATTTGTACCTAGGTCTTTTTTATTAAAAATAAGTTTTCCTAAAACATCATATAAACTACAAGACACTAATTCCTTTTGCAAAGGGTTACTAAGTGTTAAGCTTTTAGTTTTATTATTTTGATACATCAAAAATTTTTCTTTGTTTACATCCTCTACCCCTAAAGTTGATCCATTTTTGAAGGTGATTTCAAATTGGGTATTATTAACACCCGCAGGCAAGTCTACCTCATAAAAACTATTTTTGATATCAAAATAAGCATCGGAAGTTTTATCATGCAAATAAACATTTTCAGTTTCTGTGAAGTTTATAATTTCTTTGACTGAAATTTTATAATTGGCTTGTGCTTGATTTTTAAATCCTAAAGGGATTTTTTTATCTATACCAAATTGTACCGCATCTATAATATATTCATTCTCATTTAATACAAAATAAATATCTGCTTGATCATTATCACTCGTTGATAAAGCATCCATGGCATGATCTACACCATCAGTAGCTTCAGGGACAAATGCAAGAACCAATTGACGAACACCCTGTCCATTCAACAATGTATTTAATCTAATTTGTGACGGAGGAGTTGTATTAATTGTCGTATAATCAAATCCTGAAACTGATTGTATGGTAGATAAAAACGAATTGCTTTTTACTGTTTTAGGGATATTGGCATTCTTTTCGAACTCAGATGAATTTGAAGCACCTTCTTTTACATAAACCCTGTAACTATTTTTCATTTCGACAATTCCATTAACCTTACCTTCAATCATAAAACCCTGCCCTACTGGTGAGAAACGTCTCCCATAAACTACTCCAGAACCAGTTGATATTACTTCATTTCCAGAACCATCATACGAATAAAAAGTAGCTGGAGTATACACTCCATTTCCAGATCCACCTAGCGGAGAATAAGCACCGTATCCCCCCTTATAATCAGCTATATAATGAGAATTTACTGTTTTATCTTGTTCCCAAAAATAAGCAATACCAGTAGAATTTGTTGCATTAGTTAAAAAAGCAGCTAAATCTATTGCAGATGGATATGGATTACCTGTTAATGTTAATTCTTCATGAACAACAGGTATAGAGATAGTACCATCATTAGGTTTACCCCTAAAATCATAACGTTGTTTACTACCTGAATTATTTTGCACACCATTTACAGTAATGGAATTAATCCCTGATGTTCCCTTCATTGTAAAACCTTCACCCGTATTTAAAGTGGAACCTGAACCTACATAAACCCAGTTTGAAGTGGAATTGGCAGGCAGTTTCCATATCCAATATGGAGCAATTGCTAAAGGGGAAGAGGCACCATTATAATTATTTGATGGTAATATAGTCGATGAATTACTATTTGTCAAATCTACTACATCCATTAGTTGTGTAATTCCAAAAGCTGTATTTCCAACTGTTGCACTACTTCCTCCTACTGGTGAACACCAGTAATTATATTGAAAATTATTAGTTGTTCCTTCTTGAAAAACAGATAAAGTTCCTAATCCTTTATTAGCACTTGCTGTTGTAGTCCCTTGTAGCAATTGAGCATCTTTCCTTAAATAAAAATTACTAGTAGCCCCTTTTAATTCCAATTCATTTTTTATAAAAACAACTTCGTTATTTACAAAAACAGAACTATTTGGGCTAACAAACATTTGGGCATTAGAATCATGCAAAAATAAAAACCCAATAATAATCACTGTTGTATTCCTAAGTATTTTTGAGCTCATAAATAATTGTATTTTAATATATTACACTAATTTCTTGTTAAAAAAGAATTCTAATTATTGAAAATGTAAAAATAAAATCAAAAGATTTCTCTACAAACTGATTAACTTTAGAAGACTTTATTAAAGTTACTGAAAAATAATTGTGAATTAAGATAAAATGACGATAATAAGTAAAATACATCGTTTAAATACATCTTTTTAATATAAAAAGAAGTTTTATCTTACATTTGTAAAATGTAAAAACAAAACAAAAAAGATGTTTAGTTATATCTTTAAAATAGAAGTATCAAACTCAGTTGATGAATAAATATTTTGTGAATTCAAAAAAGGATCTGTTTTTTAAATAATTCAAATCCGATTCATTAGCATAAGCTTCTCTTTCAAAACTAATATTCCTATAGGCCAAATTTCGATTCTTAAATTGAATCAAACGAACCAAATATTCCAAAAAATAACATATAAAAAAAGGAAGTATTAATAATTCTTTTTGTTGTCTCAAATGTATTTTTTCGTGATTGATAAAAACAAGATTTTCTTTATCAACATGGTATTTTATAAAAATAAAAGGAAATGCGGTTAATCCGGAAAATCCTTTGGGTATTAAATATTTTGTAACTACTAGATACATTCGCTTTCAATTAAAAAATAAGAGTTATACAGATTGCAAAATAATCAAAATTTTATAAAACTAAACTTTAAAAAAAACGTAAATGAAATTAGAATTCAATTACAAATTATCAATTTTAAAAAAAACAAACCATGTTATAAAATAAATCAATAAACAAATAAAAAAATATTTTACATTTGCAAATTATTTTTTTATCCAGATATTAATATAACAAATTAATTGACAGAATGATATAAAATAACAAAGGCTTTATATTTTAAATAAATACCACACTACTTTAATCCACTTTTGTTACATGAATAGAAAATTACTTTTGTCAAATAATATATTTTTTACATTATTTATTATACTGCTTAGTCTATCTGGATTTTCTCAAGCAACCCAGACTTACAATACAGCAGGAACCTACACGTTTACTGTCCCTGCTGGAGTTACTAGTATCAATATTGAAGCATGGGGAGCTGGTGGAGCTGGAGGTGGAGCAACTGGCAACAATTGTTCAGCTGGTGGTGGCTCTGGTGGTGCTTATGCCAGAAGAAATACCTATACAGTAACACCTGGTTCAAACTATACTGTAATTGTGGGTAGTGGTGGTATTGGCAGTAGGAACAACGGAACATCCGGCGGATCATCCTCGCTAAGTACTGGAGGAGCAACTATATTATTAGCAGTAGGAGGAAATGGTGCAAATGCAATAGGCATGAATAACTCATACACTATAGGTGCAACTGCTGTCAACACAGGCAACAGTGGTTTTACAGGAACCCTTAATTATTATGGAGGAAAAGGTGGAGACGGAATTACCACAAATGGTTATGCTGGTGGTGGTGGTGGTGGATCAAGTGCAGGTAGCGGTTCTAATGGAAACGCAGGAGTCAATCAAACTGGTGGAGCTGCAGTAACTGCTGGAGCTAAAGGAGCCGATGGATCTATAGATAGTGGAGACGGTGCTTTTGGTTTTTCTCCTGGTGGTGGTGGTGCAGGAGCAGTTGCATTAACAAATACAGATCGCTCTGGTGGTGGTGGTGGTAGCGGCCAAGTCATTATTTCTTGGACATGCCCTATTTTTACTTTGACTGGTACTAATATCGCTACTCCTTCATGTTCTAACTATGTAGCAAATATAAACGTGACGTCTACAGCAGCTGGACTACCAATAGGTACTTATACAGTAACTTACAATTTTTCTGGGGCAAATACCGCTTCTGGAAATACAGCAACTATGAACGTAACCACTGCTGGTACTGGGACTTTTACAAGCAGCACCCTAGCAAACTCAGGCTCTACAACTATAACTATAATACGATTAGCAACAGGAACCTGTAATAATACTATTTCTGCCTCTAACACTGCTACAGTAACAGTTGCAGCTACACCTACTATAACTTCTACAACACCTAACTCAAGAACAGGTACAGGTACAGTTCCGTTAAGTGCAACTGCATCTGCAGGAACCATTTCTTGGTTTTCTGGATCAATTGGAGGGACAGCTTTAGCCACTGGAAATAGTTATACTACTCCATCTATTAGCACAACGACAACTTATTACATACAGTCCACAAATGGATCTTGTACTTCGAGTCCTAGAGTAGCAATTACGGCTACTATAAACAATCCAGAAATTGCAGTTTCAGGAAATGGTATCAATATTGCAGACGATAGTACTACACCAAGTACTACTAATTTCACAAACCTTGGTAGTTCTAACGTTCTTATTGGGTTAACTCGTACGTACACTATAAACAACCTAGGAGCTGCCACCTTAAATTTAGGTAGCATTACAATAAGTGGAGCCAATGCATCCGAATTTGTAGCGACAAACCCTCCTACAACAATAGCTCCTCAATCAAGTGCTACATTCAGTATAACTTTTACACCTACGGCTATAGGATTTCGTAATGCTACTCTATCATTTACAAACAATGATTCTGATGAGAATCCTTTTAACTTTAATATCTCTGGTACTGGAGATAATGGAGTTACCCCCGAAATCAACCTTCAAGGAAATGGTAATAATATAAGTGATGGAGCTTCTTCTTCAACTACAAATAATAATACTGATTTTGGAGGTGGACTGATAGGAACACCAATTGTAAAAACTTTCACTATTCAAAATACTGGAACAGGTCCTTTACTCCTCACGGGAAGTCCAACAATATCTTTAACAGGAGATAATGCATTTTCGGTTACAAGTCAACCGACTAGCAATTCTATAGCACCTGGTGCTAGTTTAACTTTTCAAGTTACTTTTAATTCGGCAATAACTGGAAACTTCTTAGCAATTATTACTATAAACAATAATGATAATGACGAAAGCAACTATGACTTTGTGATTACAGCAGGTGCTACGGTTGTGGGTAGAGAAATTGACATTCAAGGTAATGATGTTTCAATTGTATCTGGGGACACTACTCCTAGCCCATTAGATCAAACTGATTTTGGTATTACAGATTTAACAACAAAAATTTCAATTCCTTTTCAAGTTTATAATTACGGAAACTCAACCTTAACTTTAACTAGCACAGTATCAATAAGTGGCACTGGAGCTTCTTCATTTACAGCAACAAATTTACCCAATTCATTATCAGCTCCTCCATCCACAAATACAACAAGTTTTGTAGTCACTTACAACCCTGCAGTGCAAGGAATTGGAATAAGAAATGCTACTATCACAGTTACAAATAACGATAATGTTGGTACCCCTAGCGAAACATCGTATAGTTTTGCAATACAAGCTGAATCCAAAGCAATAAATACTATTACAATAGCACCAGGAGGTATAACTTCAAATTTAAAATTTTGGTTAAAGGCAGACAGTAACATTGGAAAAATTATAGACGGAGCTCCATTATCTAATTGGATTGAGGAAACTTCATCAAGTACAAAAAATGCAATAGCAAAACTTGGGACAGAGCCTAAATTTAACCATAGTATAAACAAAAATGTTAACTTCAACCCTGTAATTTACTTTAATGGTGCCAATTCGATGGCAGGGGGTCAAGGTTTCAACAATCTTGATATGTACATAGTGGTTAAACCAAATGCAACAATAAATTCTCAATCAAATGCAAATGATATTTATTGTGGTGATGATGTAATCAACAACAAGCCTAGCCAAGATGTAACTGGTTTCGAAATGGGAAACACTTCCTCTAGATTTCTAAATGAAATTCTAGCATATAATCAAGCAAGTAGTTCTACTTATGGAGTAGGTGAACTTAGCACTACAAAATCTTACACGGGAGCAAACATTTTCAATCCTAGTGGCAATGGAACTCGTATGGGAATTTATAACAATGGTACTTTACTATCTACAACTGAAGCAAATACAGGTACTTATAAAAACATAGTAAACTCAAGATATTGGCTAGGAGCAAGTGAAACCTTTGGACCTAGTTATGAAGGAGATATCCTTGAAATCATCAACTACAATACTAGTAATAATGCAACCGATAGAAGAAGAATAGAGACCTATTTAGCAATAAAATATGGAATTACTTTGGGGAATAATGGAACCAGTTTGAATTATTATAACTCTGCCTCTACAAATACTGCTTCATCAATCTATGACGAAAATGCAGGATTCAATTACAATATTGCCGGTATAGGCCGTGATGATAAATCTGCATTAAAACAAAGACAATCCAAAACTGAAAACACCTCTGATGATATTACCATAGGACTTGGAGGCATCTATGATAAAAACACAGATAATCCAAATAATTTTGTCAATGATAAAGAGTTTTTAGTTTGGGGAAGTGATAATGGAACACTACTTGCTCAACCAGCTGTTGTTGTAAACATAAGTTCTGGAATAACACCAGCTCTTACCACTGATGTTGATTATATCACTATTGGGCGAACTTGGAGAGTAAAAGAAACTGGTGGTAACATTCCTTCTTGCAAGGTTTCGATACCTTCTACTCTTCTTACCTCGACAATTACTCCTCCGGGGGATTTCTTAATGTTTATATCCACTACACCTCAATTTAATGCAATATCAGAATATAGAGTGATGCGCGTCAACGGATCAAAACTAGAAACTGACTATGATTTTGATGGAACTAAGTATATCACTTTTGGTTATGCTCCAGAGCGCACCTACGAAAGGGCTATTGATTTTAATGGAGTAAGTGATTATTTAGATGCTGGTAAAGTTTTAGACTTAAATTCTTCTTTTACAGTATCAGCATGGATGAAAACCAACGGCTCAAATCAAACTATACTTTCCAAAAGAAACAGCCCCTATACAGCAGGATATGATTTGAGTATTAATGTAGCGGGAAAAGTTGAAATGAGTTGGTTTAATGGAACTAAACAAACCATAACTTCTTCGATAATTATGCCTTTAAAAAAATGGCATAACATATGTATAGTTTATGATAATACTACCTCTACAGCTAAATTATACGTAGATGGGTTTGAAGATGCAAGCAAGACATTAAGTAAGGTGCCAGCTAATCCAACACAATCATTTTTAATTGCTGCCGCAGACGGAACAAATCCAACTTCATTCTTCAACGGAACAATTGATGAGGTACGCGTTTGGAGTGTTCCTCTTACCGTAAATCAATTGCGTTACGTAATGAATCAAGAAATACTAAGTAATGGAATAGCAACTAATGGTAAAATAATTCCCAATACTATTTCATCAAATGAAATTAGTAGTATTCCATGGTCAAATTTAAGTGCTTATTACCCTATGTCTACCTATACATTTACTAATGCTAAAGATATTTCAAACAACAATTATACGGCTGCCTTACGAAATTTAACAACAGTAAATTTACAAACAGCACCTTTACCTTATGAATCATTAACAAATGGTTTATGGCAAACTCCTGAGACATGGAAAAACAATTCAGTCCAAGACATTCCATATAGTTTATCAATCGTAGATGACACTGAAACTATCAATTGGAATATTGTAAAAATGACTCACAATATCACTTCTCAAGGAAACAAAACTGTATTAGGGTTATATGTAGGTGTAGGAACAGGAAGTACTTTAACTGCAACAACAACTGGTGGATTACAAACAGATGGAACTAAAATAGAAGTTTCCCATTATCTAAAATTAGACGGTAAAATTGATTTAGTAGGACGCTCACAACTCGTACAAAAATTAGGAAGTGATTTAGATGTTACAAGTTCTGGTTCAATTGAAAGAGACCAACAAGGACAGGCTAATAAATACAATTATAATTATTGGAGTTCCCCTGTAGGAACCATTAACAATACAGCTAATAATACCCCTTTTACTGTAGGAACAATACTAAAGGATGGAACTAATCCAGCTTCACTCGCAGCTATCAATTGGGTTGGAGGGTATGATGGAGCTCCAACAACGCCAATTAGTTTAGCGCGTTATTGGATTTACAAATTTGATAACTTAGCCAATGACTATTATAATTGGAATCAACTTTTTGAAACAGGTACTTTACAAGCTGGTAAAGGATTTACGCTAAAAGGAAGTGGAGCTGCAACAGCTACCCAAAACCTGACCTTCGTGGGAAAACCAAATAATGGAACCATTACAAATACAGTTGGAGCCGATCAATTATTACTTACCGGTAATCCATACCCATCGGCATTAGATGCAAATAAGTTTATAAATGATAATATAGGATCTATTGAAACCTCAACATCCAATCCCGCTATTGATGGTGCACTCTATTTCTGGGAGCATTATGCAACCAATGTTAGTCATAATTTAGGAAGTTATCAAGGCGGTTATGGAATCCGAAATTTATCGGGCGGTGTTGCACCAAGTTCAGTAGGCGTTAATTTTATTAGTGGTTCCGGAGCAACAAGCAAAGCTGCTCCAAATCAATTTATCCCTGTGGGCCAAGCTTTCTTTATTAATGGTAAAATAGGGTCTGGTGGTAACGTAATATACAAGAACAGCCAAAGAGATTTTCATAAAGAGGATGAAATAGGAGTTTCACAAACCACTTATAAAATTCCTGAAAACCAAAAAGGATATGAAGCCCATTGGACTGATAACAGCAATGCTACGCTTGAAAAAGACAATTACAAAAGAGTACGATTAGGGTATAATTATTATAACCAAAATTTCCATAGACAAGTATTGTTAGCATTTATGGATGAAAAAGCAAATAGTGAGATTAACGATGGGTACGATGCTCTGAACATTGACGACTCTCCTAGTGATATGTATCTATTAAATAAAGAAAATGAATTAGCAATTGAGGGTGAAGGCTATTTTGATACTAATGCATCATATCCAATTGGTATACGAAACGAAGTTGCCGGGAAAATTTCTTTTAATATAGACTCTTTAGAAAATTTTGACGAAAGTCAAAATGTATATATTTTTGACAAGGAAACGAATACTTACAATTCTATAAAGAATACAATGTATGAAGTTGAACTTCCCGAAGGTACCTTTAATGACCGCTTTGTTCTCCATTTTAGTTCTATGACATCCAAAACATTAGGAACTACAGACTTTAATTTAAAAAATGGTATAAAAGTAATCGTCAATAATGGAGTAACTGTACAATCAGACACAGCACTTATAAAAACCATTTTGGTATATGACTTATTAGGAAGAAAAATTGATAGCTACAAAAAAGTGAATGCCGCAATTCAACTCTTAAATCACCTAAACAAAACAAATTCGGGTTTGATACTCAGGATAACATTAGATAATGATGAAGTCATTTCAAAGAAAATAATTTATTAATTTTTAAAAAGCCACTTCTAAAGTGGCTTTTTTTATAGCTCTAAAATCTACAATCTTTATATAAAAAGCGGTAGTGGTTAAATAAAAAAGCAAAAATCTACCTAAAATGAGCGTTCATCATTATTAATTATTTAGCACTAAGAGAATACAATCATTATAAAATGTATAAATTTGTATTACTAAAATAGTTTCTTTTAAAGAAAAACTCAATCGTTTGAGTTCTCCATGTAATTAGAGATTTAAAATACATTTCAACAGAATACGACTAAAATGATTAACCCAAATAAGAATACTGAATTAATTGAAGGGGAAGATTTTTATTATACTCCCGAAGGTTATAAATGTTTCACTGAAAAACACCACTTAAAAAGAGGCTACTGCTGTAAAAGTGGTTGTCGTCATTGTCCCTACGGATTTGATAAAAAAACGGGAACTATTAAAAAGTAAGCAGTGTTCAATGCTCAATCACCAATTCAACTCAACAAAATAAATGGATATTTGCTCTCAAAAATTTAGGATTACCATCTACAAATCCTATCACAGATCGGATATTCGTTATCCATAGTCACTTTTTTTAAAAAGAAAATATGCTAATTTAAAATTATAGTAATCTAATTTTATCAATTATCACTTTTTTCAATCTTTAAATTTTTCAATCTTTAAATTAAAAAAATGACTTTTCAAGAACAAATCCAACAAGGAATACCTACCCTATTACCACAACCTAAACCGTATGAGGCAAATATAAATCACGCTCCAAAGCGAAAAGAAATACTTTCAGCAGAAGAAAAAAAATTAGCGCTTCGCAATGCCCTACGTTATTTTGATACCAAACATCATGCGGAACTAATCACTGAATTCAAAGCAGAATTAGAAACCTACGGACGCATATACATGTACCGTTTGCGCCCTGATTATGAAATGCGTGCGCGTCCCATCAATGAATATCCTGGAAAATGCGAACAAGCCAAAGCCATAATGTTAATGATTCAGAACAATCTGGATTATGCCGTAGCGCAGCATCCCCATGAATTAATTACTTATGGTGGTAACGGAGCCGTTTTTCAAAACTGGGCACAGTACCTTTTGACCATGAAATACCTGTCGGAAATGACAGAAAACCAGACTTTAACCATGTATTCTGGGCATCCTATGGGTTTATTCCCTTCACATGCAGCAGCTCCAAGAGTGGTGGTGACAAATGGTATGGTAATCCCTAATTATTCTCAACCAGATGATTGGGAAAAGATGAATGCTTTAGGTGTATCGCAATACGGCCAAATGACCGCTGGAAGTTATATGTACATTGGTCCGCAAGGAATTGTACATGGAACGACAATTACAGTTTTGAATGGTTTTAGAAAAATAAAAAAAACGCCAGAAGGCGGCTTATTTGTAACCTCTGGATTAGGCGGAATGAGTGGCGCTCAACCCAAGGCAGGAAATATTGCAGGTTGCATCACCGTATGTGCCGAGGTCAACCCAAAAATCACGCACATCCGTCACAGTCAAGGTTGGATTAACGAAGTCATCGAAGATTTGGATGAATTGGTAAGCAGGGTCGCTTTGGCGAAAGCCAATAAAGAAGTGGTCTCTATTGCCTACCTAGGAAATGTGGTGGATGTATGGGAAAAATTTGACCAAGAAAACATCCATATTGATTTAGGAAGTGATCAAACATCATTACACAATCCTTGGGCTGGTGGCTACTACCCTATTGGAATCACGTTTGAAGAAGCGAATGATATGATGGCTAATAATCCTGATTTATTCAAGGAAAAAGTACAAGAAACGTTACGTCGACATACGACTGCTATTAATAAACATACCGCCAAAGGAACTTATTTCTTTGATTATGGAAATGCTTTTTTACTAGAAGCGTCCCGCGCAGGTGCGGATATTATGGCTGAGAATCACATTGATTTTAGGTATCCTAGTTATGTACAAGACATCATGGGGCCTATGTGTTTTGATTATGGTTTTGGTCCATTCCGTTGGGTTTGTGCTTCAGGAAAACCAGAAGATTTACAAAAAACAGATGATATTGCTTGCGCTGTGCTGGAAGAAATGGCCAAAACGGCACCTATTGAAATTCAGCAACAAATGCAGGATAATATCAAATGGATCAAAGGGGCTCAAGCCAATAAACTCGTGGTGGGTTCACAAGCTAGAATTCTTTATGCCGATGCCGAAGGTCGTGTAAAAATCGCCGAAGCTTTTAATCAGGCTATAGCCAAAGGTTCAATTGGAACTGTAGTACTAGGAAGAGATCATCATGATGTTTCGGGAACGGATTCGCCGTATAGAGAAACCTCCAATATTTATGACGGATCTCGTTTTACTGCTGATATGGCCATCCAAAACGTAATTGGAGACAGTTTTCGAGGTGCTACTTGGGTATCTATTCACAATGGTGGTGGCGTAGGCTGGGGAGAGGTAATTAACGGTGGTTTTGGTATGGTTCTTGATGGTTCTAAAGAAGCTTCAAGACGCTTAGCCTCAATGCTTTTCTGGGATGTCAATAACGGAATATCAAGAAGAAGTTGGGCGCGTAATGAAGGGGCTATTTTTGCAATAAAAAGGGCTATGGAAACGCAACCTTTATTAAAAGTGACCATCCCTAATATAGTTGACGATAGTTTATTGGATTTTTAAAAATTTGATCGTAACTTTAGTAAACCCATATTAATCAAATAATCATACCATGAAAGCAATAAAACTTCTTCCCGTACTTTTTCTTTTCGTTTTGGGCGCTTGTAGCTCTATCAGAGTCAATTCTGATTATGATAAAAATGTAGATTTTAGTCAATTTAAAACTTATGCTTTTCAAAAAAGCGGAATTGATAGAGTACAGGTTTCTGAATTGGATAAAAAAAGAATACTTCGTGCCATTGATGCGGAACTCAGCAAAAAAGGAATGACTAAAAGTGAAAATCCAGATTTGCTAATCAATATTCTGACTAAGGAAAGAGAAAAACTAGACGTTAACCAGTACAATGCAGGTTGGGGTTATGGCTGGGGTTACGGTTGGAATCCTTACTTATGGGGAGGACGTACCTATGTTACCTCTTCTACTGAAGGAACATTATACATCGACTTAATTGATGCCAAGAAAAAAGAATTGGTTTGGGAAGGTGAAGGCGTGGGTTATTTAACTGAAAATAGAGACAAAAAAGAAAGTCAAATCAATGAGTTTGTTGCTAAAATTTTAGCACAATTCCCACCAAAATAACAATAGCTTAAACCGTATATACTAGAAATGGCCTACCTTTGTGTAGGCTTTTTTTATACCCAATTATGACCATACAAACCGACATAACTACCCTAGACGATATTAAATTACTGGTAGATACCTTTTACGCTAAAGTGCAAAAAGACGATTTCATAGGTCCCATTTTCAATCAAAAAATAGGCAACCGCTGGCCTGAACATTTGGAAAAAATGTACCGCTTTTGGCAAACTATTTTACTAGAAGTACACACCTATTCCGGAAGTCCTTTTCCTCCGCACAAACATTTACCAGTAGACAAAGTCCATTTTGACCGCTGGATGGAAATTTTCATTACCACAGTAGACTCCTTATTTACAGGAACTATTGCTGAGGAAGCTAAACTACGCGCCAAAAACATGGCTGAGATGTTCAATTATAAGATTAATTATTTTAGAGATGCTGGACAAAAAGGAGATCTTTTAAATTCTAAATAACACTTCATGCGCAAATTATTATTTTTAGCTTTTTTACAACTTGCTTTTATATCCTGTTCGATTGTAAAACCTACAGAAACAGCACACGCCAGCCCAACCTTACACTTCATCAACACCATTGAAATACCTTACAATCTAGAATTTAAAAATACAGTTGTAGGCGGTTTATCCAGTATTGATTATGATGCCAAAAATAATTTGTATTATTTCATTTCTGACGATAGATCCATTTATAATGATGCCCGTTTTTATACTGCCAAAATTCATTTGGATTCAGATACCATCAAAAATATTGCTTTCGAGAATGTGGTTACTTTAAAAAATAAAGCTGGCGCCAAATACAGTAATTGGGAGACAAAACCATCTCAATCTATCGATCCCGAAGAAATGCGTTACAACCCCAAAACGAATTCAGTAGTTTGGAGTAGCGAAGGGGTTCGAGTGATTGCCAAAGATTTTGTGGTCTTGCAAAATCCTTCGTTGCAAACAGCCTACTTAAACGGAAATTTCGTCAACGAATTTAGTTTGCCCACCAACCTCAACATGCAAAAAAAGGAAAAAGGACCTCGTAGCAATGGTGTTCTCGAAGGCATAACCTTCAACAAAGACTACAGCAAAGTGTACACAAATGTAGAAGAACCGCTGTACGAAGACGACACCGAAGCTACAACTACTAAAGGCGGAATGATTCGTCTCTTTGAATTTGATACAAAATCGAGAAAAAACACGGCGCAATACGGTTACCTTCTCGATCCAATTGCACATGAACCCAACCCACATACTGGCTTTGCCGTAAACGGAATTTCCTCGATACAATATTATGGTAAAAACCAACTCTTGATTGTGGAGCGCTCTTACTCTACTGGAAAACAAGCCTGCACGATAAAAGTGTATTTATGTGATTTTACCAAAGCGACCAATGTAAAAGATATCGCTTCCTTGCAAAATCAAGGCATTCAACTGGCTTCCAAAAAACTGATCTTGAACATGGACGATTTAGGGATTTTTACAGATAACATTGAAGGGATTACCTTTGGACCAAAACTAGCCAATGGCAAGCAATCCTTACTTTTTGTATCCGATAATAATTTCTCTGACAAACAGAAAACACAGATATTGCTTTTTGAAGTGGAGTAAAAAGAGAACTTTTTTTAAATTTAGAAATTCGTGGCAGAAGTGTTGCGGATTTTTTTTCTTCTTTTTTAAAAAGGCTTAGCTATAAAAAGGCTTATTCAGAAATAAATTATATTTTTGGAATTGAAAGATGCTAAATACAATTTCGTGTCAAAGCCCTAATAAGATTGATTTAGCAAATCTTGTTTCCCCCGCTCCAGCACGAATCCTTTCTTGTGGCTCGTCATAATAAAAGATAAACTTCATATAAATACACATTGTTTCTGGATGTGATTTACTTCCTCTTTTCGCTAACGCTCGAATCTCCTTCGTCGGAATGAAAAAGAATATAGAATTTGTTTGTAAAAGAGTTTTAGTGTGATTGCGTCGTTCCTCGCAATGACTGTAAGCATGACAAACTACATCCAAAAACTCCATATTAAATAGAAGTCGTTTTTGAAAAAAGATTTAAAATAATGTATTCTTACCCTTTTTCAGAAATAAATTATATTTTTATAAAATTGAAAAAAGCGAAGAACCCTTTTGTGTCAAAACCCAAAATGGATTGAATTACAGCAATTTTAATTAAACGTATGTCAAAACTAAAAAGCATAAGAGAATTACAAAATCTAACTCAGGAAGAATTAGCGAAACAATCTGGGGTTTCGGTAAGAACTATTCAGCGAATTGAAACAGGAAAAGAGCCCAAAGGATATACGTTACGAATTTTGGCAAAAGCATTAGCTGTAGCAGAAAGCCAATTGCAAACACAAGAAATGGAAGCAGCAAACACTACTGTTATTGAAGAAAAAGAAAAAATAGAAGAAGCAATTTTGATTAATTATTCCACCCTAAAATTAATCAACCTTTCCTCCATTCCATTTATAATACTTCCCCCATTTAATATCATCGTTCCCCTTATTTTGATGATTACAATGAAACAAAAAAACACATTCACTAAACAACTCATTTCCGTTCAAATACTTTGGACCATACTAGCCCCTATTGTATTTATGTTAGGTATTTTTTTAAAGCTTGGACGTCAGTTCACATTAATCCTTATGATACTCATCGCTTTGTCTAATGTTTTTATCATCCTTAGAAATGCTTTAGAAATAGACCGGAATAAAAAACTTCATTACAAGCTGAAATTTAGCCTATTGTAAAAGCTGTCATGTTGTTGTCGGGTTATTGTCGGGTGAATTTTTTGTGTGTAAAAGATACTTTCCTAAACTTTGCCAAAGTATAATTTTAGCAAAATCCAACAGTATCATGACAAAAAAAATACTTTTCAGCTTCCTACTTCTAATCACTATTTGCGCCAACAGCAATGCGCAGGTTGATAAAAATTCAGCACTTTATAAAACAATCCTATCCAAAGATAGTTTGCTGTTCAATGTTGGTTTTAACACTTGCGACATCAAACAATTTGAAATTTTGCTGAGCGACAACCTAAAATTTTATCACGACAAAGACGGGATTTCTGATAAAACAAAATTTCTTTACGACTTAAAAAATGGCCTATGTAAAAGTCCAGAAACACGACAAGTAAAACGGATTTTAGTTAAAGAAAGCACCAAAATTTTTCCGCTGTATAGAAATGGAGTGCTTTACGGAGCCGTTCATAATGGCGAACATCTATTTTATGAAGAACGAGAAAGCCAACCTGGAATTGCGAAGTTCTCTAACGTTTGGCAATTGGAAAATGGAGAATGGAAATTGACTACTTCATTTAGTTTCGATCATCAAGCTTACGACAATAATAAAAAAGAAACTCCAATTTTTGATACTGATATTGAAATTGAAAAATGGTTGATACAAAATAAGGTTCCTACACTTGGGTTGGGCATTATTGAAAATGGAGCGCTGAAACAAGTAAAAGTCTATGGAGAAATCACGAAAGGCGTTGCAGCTCCTTACAATACCATTTTTAATGTGGCTTCCTTAACCAAACCAGTGACTACCATCGTCGCGTTGAAATTAGTTAGTTTAGGCAAATGGAATTTAGACGAGCCTCTTTACAAATACTGGACTGATCCAGATATTGCCAACGACCCACGCAATAAAAAACTAACTACAAGGCTAATCCTAAGCCACCAAACTGGTTTCGCTAATTGGCGTTGGATGAATGACGATAAGAAGCTCCACTTTCAATTTGACCCTGGAACAAAATACCAATATTCTGGAGAAGGAATGGAATATTTAAGAAAAGCACTAGAAAAGAAGTTTCATAAATCATTGCAACAGTTAGCGGACGAACTTATTTTTCAACCGCTAAAAATGACTGATACCAGATATGTTTGGGATAAAAATGTGGATGTATCAAGAATGGCGATTGGTTATGACAAAGATGGAAAGCCCTACGAAACCATAAAAAACAATACACCCAATGCGGCAGATGACTTACTGACGACTATTGAGGATTATGGGAAGTTTCTAGTGAGTGTATTAAACAGTGAGGGATTAACAGACGAAGTCTTTAAAGAAATGACCTCAAACCAAGTCGCAAGTTCAAAGGGAAAACATTTTGGTTTGGGATTTGAAATTTATGATTTGGGTAATGACGAATATGCCTTATCTCATGGCGGTTCTGACAATGGAGTACAAACTCTCGTGTTCCTTTTACCCAAAACAAAGCAAGGAATTATAATTTTCACCAATTCGGACACAGGCGCAAACGTATATGAAAGTTTGCTAAAACATTATTTAGGAACCAATGGACAAAAAATTGTGGACATTGAAACGAAATAAGAACACACGAATTGAAGCACTTTGTCATTGCGAAGAATGAAGCAATCTCATCCAGCGCTTCCATTATACTCCTTTTCTTTTGTATTTGTTTGTAGAATTCTATTGGTGTGATTGCATCGTTCCTCGCAATGACTTGCTGCACGTTTACTTATTATTGGAATTCTTCATTGATTGGAATGAAAACAAACCTACAAGGTTCAAAAAAACCTTGCAGGACAGGAATCAATAAACAAACATTTTACCACTACTCCCCTAGCCCCGACTGAAATAGAAAGCTTTTTGTACAAGCCGTTTTTTTAGGTTTTCCTGTTTATAAAAAGCGACCAGAGGAAGCTCTTTTATAAACTATGGAAAAACAAACGGCTGGACAAAAACTTGCAATGAAAAGCGGGAATTGGCTTCAAGAATTCGTACTTTTGCATGATAACTACAACGATTTCGAAATGAACTCAATTATAGAAAGTAATCCGTTATTAGACCGATTACCCAAACATTTAAAGCAATTTATTAAACCTCAGGATTATAGCGATTATACGCCTATCAATCAAGCGGTTTGGCGCTATGTGATGCGTAAAAACGTGGATTATCTTGCTCAAGTGGCGCATAGCTCGTATCTGGAAGGGTTGAAGAAAACAGGAATTGAGATTGACAATATCCCGAGTATGTACGGTATGAACCGCATTTTGACCGAAATAGGTTGGGCTGCTGTTGCCGTGGATGGGTTTATTCCGCCCAATGCTTTTATGGAATTTCAAGCGTATAACGTTTTGGTAATTGCCTCGGATATTCGCCAACTGGAACATATTGAATACACGCCTGCTCCCGATATTATTCATGAAGGTGCCGGTCACGCGCCTATTATTGCCAATCCAGAATATGCGGAATATTTGCGCCGTTTTGGAGAAATAGGATGCAAAGCGATTTCATCGGACAAGGATTATCAAATGTATGAGGCAATCCGACTTTTATCCATCGTCAAAGAAGCCGAAGGTACGCCACAAGCTACGATTGACGCTGCCGAAAAAGCAGTCGAAGACTTGCAAAACAACATGGGCGAACTGTCTGAAATGGCTCAAATACGCAACCTACACTGGTGGACTGTGGAATATGGCTTGATAGGAACGGTAGAAAATCCAAAGATTTACGGTGCAGGATTATTATCGTCTATTGGTGAAAGTGCGTACTGCATGACGGATCAAGTGAAGAAAATCCCTTACGATATCTCAGCAGCCTACCAAAGTTTTGACATTACAAAACTACAACCGCAACTGTATGTAACACCAACTTTTGCGTATTTGAATTTGGTTTTGGAAGAATTTGCGAATAAAATGGCATTGCGCACAGGTGGTTTGTCTGGAATTGAGAAATTGATTCACTCGGGCGCTTTGGGAACGATTGAATTGAGCACGGGATTGCAAATTTCGGGTGTTTTTACCAAAGTAATTGCTGATGAAGGGAAACCGATTTACGTACAAACAATTGGAAAAACAGCTTTGGCTTCCCGCGAAAAAGAATTAGTAGGCCATGGTACTTTGACTCATGCCGAAGGTTTTGGTAGTCCAATAGGAAAACTGGAAGGAATTAACTTAGCGATAGAAGATATGAGTCCGAAGGACTTGCATGCCTATGACATTATAGAATCCAAAGCCGTTAAACTAGAGTTTGAAGGCGGTATCACTGTGGAAGGCGAAATTGTAACGGGTTCTAGAAACCTACAAGGTGAGATTATCTTGATTCGTTTTAAAAACTGTACGGTGACGCATGGTGAAACGATTTTGTTCCAACCCGATTGGGGTGTTTATGATATGGCGGTGGGTAAAAAAGTAGTTTCGGCTTTCTCTGGTCCTGCCGATGTGAATAGTTTTGATTTGATTACCCATTTACCATCTAGCACCACCATTAAAGCGACACATACTGCAGAGCGCGATGATTTAGAAATTTTATACCAAACTGTTAGAATTATCAGGGAGACGCATGACATCTACGCTTCGCTTAGTCCTATTTTTCATAAATTAAAAGTAAATCACCCAAAAGATTGGTTACTTTCGGTTGAGATTGTGGAGCTTTTAAAAGACCGCAATGATGCTCCACTATTGGATGAAGTATTGACACATCTCGAACAATTAAAACTTGCCAGACCCGAAGTGGCACATTTGATTACTGGTGGATTGGACTTGATTTTTGAGAAGGCAAAAGCATAAATTTTAGCCACGAATGCACTGATTGAAATTAGTGAATTCGTGGCTTTTTCTTTTACAACTTTATTTGCTGACTTAAATCTTTATCGCTTTCAATTACTTTGCCTTCGTATTTTAAAGTCCAACCTAAATTACTGGTTGTAATAAGGATTTTAGACAATTCACTTATTAAGCGATTTTGAGCATTAGATTTTAATGTGGAAGTTTCCATTTTCTTAGCTAAATTAGCTTTTACTGACTTGTTGATTTTGTTATAATCATCACCCGTAAAAGGGTTCAGTTTGCTTTGTTCTACATCATAAAACTTGATATCAGGACTGATTTTTATTTCTTCTTTAGGGATATAAACGATCGAGATTGTTTTGTTTTTCTCATCAATATCGTATTTCATTTTGTGTAAATCGTATGCCACTGTCACATCTGCATTTACGACAATCAATGCTTTTTTATCAAAAGAAAACATTCCCATCAAGTATTTCTCTTGGTTTTTATAGGTTATCACTTCCGAATAATGCCCTTCGGTAACAACCAGTTTTCCTACGTTTACAATTTGCTGCTGAATCAAACCAGCGCCATCTATAGTTGTAGCATCATCTGCTTTTTTAAATTCACAAAACTTGAATAACAGCAACACTGTTACTATTAAACCTATAAAAACGAATAGTCTTTTTAACATAATTAAAATTTCATGAATGAATATTGGGAAACCATTTTGCTGATTTTAGCTTGCAAATTGGATTCAAATTTTTGATGACTTTCAGATGCTGGATTAAAAGCTCGATGTTGTAATGATTTTTGAATAGTCGCAACGGCATCCATTGTTTCGTAAGCTGTTTCGGCAATATTTGTTTCTTTAAAACGCTCCCAAATATAATCAACTGCTAACGCGCTTGGATGCAACATATCCTCTGTGTAAAAGCGATAATCACGCAGTTCATCCATCATGATTTCGTAACTCGGGAAATAAGTAACAGCCGAAAGTCGAAAGTCAAAAGTTGCATGTAGCGCACTTATTAAATGCGCTTTACTTAGTTGATTTTCTACAAAACCATCCTTAATGTGACGCACTGGCGAAACGGTAAAAATAAATTTTGCTTCTGGATTAATGGATTGAATTAACTGAATAGTGTTAGAAATACTTTCTGTAATTGTAGGTATCGAAAGCAATTCTTTGGCGAATTGTTTTTGCGGTACTTTATGGCAATTCGCTACTATTTCATTGCTTTCTGTAGCACGATATATCCAAGAAGTTCCATAGGTAATAATAATATGAGAAGCTTCGAGTAATTGCTGTTTTGTAATTTTTAGAATAGAGTTTAAAGTCGTTAATAGCTCTTCTTTGCTATTGGAACTTAAATCTGAATGAACATCGAAACAATGCCAACGTTGGTTATTAAAGAAAACCTCCTCCTCCGTAAATTGTTTTTCTGAAACCACAAATCCAACTAATTTTTCAATAGAAACAGGATTGAAAATAATTCCAAAAGGATTGCAACTATTTTGAAACTGATAATAATCTAGTTTCTCCGCCATATTGACTGCAAAACAAGAACCTAAAGAAACCACCTTTGAATTATAATCAAGGAGGGAATTACTTTTAGGAATAGGTATTTGGGTTCTGAATTGCATGATTGTAATTTACTACAAATTTGAATAATTTTAGTGACTTAAACACGGTTTAGTTGTTTTTTTCCTGCATCAAAAATAGCATCAAAAAACCCTTTTAACGTTTTATAGTTGAAAGGGTAGTTTTATATGGTTTTACAAACTAAATTGTTTACTCGTAGAAATATTGAAAAATAGCATTGAGTTTATCACCATTATTTACAAGATATTCTTTATTTTCAATTGGATACCCATTAGTATTGTAGGTATATTGATTGGTTGTTGGATAATACCCCGAAATATTTGTTTTTAAAACAGTGTTAGATCGATCTAAATGTGGTTTTGAATAAATAACACTAAAATTTGGTGGCAAATCAAAGTATATCATTTTATTAAATCCTAAAATATTTTTTTTGGGATTGGATTTCAAATCATATTCAAAACTAGAATACGTGTTAGTTCCATCTATAGAACCCATTTTAATAATATTTCTATTCGCATCAAAAACAATCTTACCACTTGCAGATGAATTTTCAATATTGTCTCTGGAATCTGTTGTAAACATTTTAAACTCCTGAGTATTATTATCAATGTTGGTATACAACACCTTGAAAATCATTTTAAATGAATCAAAATATTGTTCCCTTATCGATGAAATTAAATTTTCATTGCTATCATAAACAAAGTTAGTACTCATTACTAATTTTTCGGGTGCTCCAAATATATTATTAACCTTAATGTTAGTTATTAAATTTCCTGTATAAGTATAGTCCATTCTATAACTATAGCCAACGTCCGTCCCCATACTAAAACTATTTTGCTTCCAAGACTCACTTACAATTTTATTCCCATCATAAGAAAAGGTTGTTGTGACTAATAGTTTACCTGCTGAATCAGATGTAGTAATTTTCTTTACTAATGCAGAAGGCGCAACTACAACTGGCGAATCACTCCCAGAAGAATCACTTGAACAGGAAAACAACATCAGCATTAAACCGACTAATCCTAAAGCTAATTTATTCATGTTTATTTTTTATATAAATAAAGTAAATAAAAAACATTTAACACTATTTTTTGCACAAAAAAACTCAATTATCTTTTAATCAAGACCATTGAGTTTTTTATTATAATTCAATCTTTTTTATTCTGTTTTATTTGTAGAAATATTCAGTTTTTAAATACCCTGATTTCCCATCAGATGGCATCACTGATTCAGCAACTTTTTCAGTAGGATATCCTTCTTTATCATATTTAAAAGAGCTCTTGTAAAAATTAGCCGATGATGTGATTTGATCTTCTGCATTTGTAATTGTTGCTTCCACAATACCTATCTGGCTATTATTTATAGAAATTAAATCGTTTTGATTCAGCAACTTATCAAAGCCCAATATGTTATAAAAGGGATTGTTTTTTAAGTCATATTCATAACTCAGGTCGTAATTTGAAGTAATCCCTGGTTCAGTATCATCAAGCGTTCTTTTGTCTTTAATCAAGTTTTTATTTTTGAAAAACAAAACACCATGACAAACCTTAACCTCTTCATTCTGAGAACTCAAAGTTGTTTTTTGATAAGAAACCGTTTCATCGGACTTATGCGTGAATTTAATTGAGTAATTGTCTGATGATTTTATACCCACTAATTTGTCCTTATCATAAGTGAATTCTAAGGAAGTACTACTTTGATTTACCTTCGTCTTCGTAATTATCTTAGTGATTAAGCCATTCGTATATGTATAATCAACATGTTGTTTTTCATTGTCTGTATTTACAATTTCATTTTCTTTATAAATAAACAAAGTCGTATTTGATGTACCATCAGATGAAGTTTCAACTAATTTTTTAAGTAACTTTATGTTGTCACTATTATCTTTTGAACATGAAAAAAGAATCAATAAAAAAATTGACACCACCCCAAATAAAATTTTTCCTTTTCTCATTATAATAAATCTAATAGGGTCGACGCATAGGGCTTTACCAATATCAAACCTAAAAAAATAAAATAAAAGCTACAAAATTCATCGTTACAATCCTTATTTTTCGGATTAACTACTTATTAATAGCCTTGAAAAAACAGTATATAAGTAATGAATTTGGGAATTTACGAGTTAAAAACAATCCTATTTCATTTAAAAAATCATCAGTTCGCTACTACAAATTCTAGAATTAAAACAACCTGCTTCTTGGAAGATGAATTTTATTTGTTGTTTTTTATAATGTTCATTAATTATAAAATAATTGCGACTTTAAATGATTCGCATTATGTCCTCCAAACATTTCATTTTCAGAAACTATTTCCGTAGGATAGTCATTCGAATTATATTTATATTTATTGGTGTTCATTTTGACAGCTGAAATAGCTTGATCTTCATTTACATATTTAACTGATGATGTTTCCATACTACTAATATCATTATTTGAAGAAATAAATTTAGAATAATCTAACAGTTTACTAAATCCTAAAATATTAAGCAATGCGTTATTTTTATAATCATAAGTAACCTCCATTTTATTAACTGCCAAAACTCCTGTCCCCACATTATCTAAAACTTTTTCATCTTTGATAAGGTTTCCATTTTGAAAATATAAAGTTCCGTGATTACTTCTAACCTCATTAGCATTTGAATCCTTTGTTAGTTTTTCATAAGAAACTGTACCATCTGTGTTGTGAATATAATTCAACGTATAATTATCTGAAGAAATAATTTTTACTAATTTATTATCAGAGTATACATATTCCAACGTATTTTGATTTTGGGTTGATTTATTTAACACAGTAATTTTAGTAATTAAATCTCCTGTATAATAAAACGTTGAAAATTCACCAACTTTATCAATACTCACAATTTTATTAGCTTCATAAGCAATAAATGTTGCTTTCGAAGATCCATCAACAGCAACTTCAACAATCTTTTTTAATAAAAGAGCTTGGTTGTCATTCCCGTTATCGTTAGTACAAGAACACAGAGTTATTAATAAGATTGAAACTAGTAAAACTATTTTAGTTGGTGTTTGCATGTTACCTAATTTATCCACATTTATTAAATGTTTCTGTTTTTTAAATTGATGGGGCAAACCTAAAAAAATAAAATAAAAGCTACAAAATTCATCGCTACAATCCTTATATTTCGGTTAAACTACTATTTTAAAAAACTAACAAATACAACCTATGAGGTTCATTTTACAATAGATTCTACAAATAATAAACCCTTTTAAAGCGCATGCTCTAAAAGGGTTATTTTATATAATGATTAAAACTATTTTACTTCACAAACTCAACTGCTTTATCTAAAGCTTCTTGAATTCCTTCTGATTTTTTACCTCCTGCAGTGGCAAAGAAGGGCTGGCCTCCACCTCCACCTTGGATATACTTCCCTAATTCACGAACCACCAGTCCTGCATTTAAGCCTTTATCAGCTACTAATTCTTTAGAGATATAACAACTTAACATTGGCTTTCCTTCTTCGGCTGTAGCCAAAACTAGGAACATATTACTTCCTAGATTTCCTAATTCATATGCCAAATCTTTAGCACCCTCTGGATTTAAATCCACTTGTTTTGCTAAAAATTGAATACCATTGATTTCTTGCAACTCTTTAGCCAAATCCCCTTTCATATTTTTAGCCTTCTCTTTCAATAAGGTTTCCAATTGTTTTTTCAATTTGGCATTATCCTCTTGAAGAGAAACTACTGCTTTCAGCGAATCTTGTGGGTTTTTTAAAGCTACTTTAATTTCGCTCAACATGTTTTCCTGAGATGCAAAAAAAGCTTTTACAGCATCGCTAGTTATTGCTTCAATACGACGAATTCCTGCCGCAACTGCTCCTTCACTTGTGATTTTAAAATGCCAGATTTCCGCCGTGTTTTTCACATGGATTCCTCCGCATAATTCCATACTGTCACCAAATTTTATAGCACGTACATGATCTCCATATTTTTCTCCAAAAAGTGCCATCGCTCCTTCTTCTACCGCTTGCGCAAAAGGAATATTCCTACGTTCAATCAATGGCAATTGTTCTTGAATTCTAGCATTTACAAAATCCTCTACCTGCTGCAATTCTTCATCCGTTACTTTTGCAAAATGTGAAAAGTCAAAACGCAAATAGTTCGGATTTACCAATGATCCTTTTTGCTCTACGTGTGTACCTAAAACAGTACGCAATGCCAAGTGCATTAAATGGGTAGCCGAGTGATTCTTGGCACTTGCTGTTCTTAAATTAGTATTTACTTTAGCAACAAAACTAGCATTTACATTTTCTGGCAATTGCTTAGCAAAAAGTAAAATAAGGTTGTTTTCTTTTTTAGTATCTATAATTTGAATGGTCTCATTTGCTGAAACCAATGTTCCTTTGTCTCCTACTTGTCCTCCTCCTTCTGGATAAAACGGACTATTATCTAATACAATTTGGTATAAAACGCCATCTTTTTTAGAATCGACTTTTCGGATACGGGTGATTTTCACGTCTGCTTCTGTGTCGTCGTAGCCTACAAATGTTTCTACATTTCCAGGTATTAAAACAGACCAGTCTTCTGTTGAAACTTCCGATGCTGCTCGAGAACGCGCTTTTTGTTCTTGCATTGCAATATCAAAACCCGCTTCGTCCAACTCTAATCCTCTTTCTCTTAAAATCAAAGCCGTTAAATCCTTTGGAAAACCAAAAGTATCATACAATTCGAATGCTTTAGCACCTGAAACTTCTTTTCCTTTTGTTTCAGTAATAACATTTTCAAGCAATTGCAATCCTTGGTCTAATGTTCTTAAGAAAGAAGCTTCCTCTTCTCTAATTACATTCGTTACCAAGTTTTGTTGCGATTTGATTTCTGGGAAAAATTCACCCATTTGATTGGCCAAAACAGCAACCAATTCAAATATAAAAGGTTCTTTAGTATTCAAAAAAGTAAATCCGTAACGGATCGCACGACGCAAAATACGACGAATTACATAACCCGCACCAGTGTTTGAAGGCAACTGACCATCAGCAATGGCAAAAGCAACCGCACGAACGTGATCCACAATAACGCGAATTGCTATATTCGTTTTGTTTTGTTCCTCGCTTATGTCTTTAACTTCGTTTGAAGTATATTTTAATCCTGTAATCTGTTCCACTTTCTCAATAAGTGGCGTAAATACATCCGTATCATAATTTGAAGTTGTGTTTTGCATCGCCATACACAAACGCTCAAATCCCATACCGGTATCCACATGTTGCGAAGGCAATTTTTCAAGAGAACCATCCGCTTTGCGGTTGAATTCCATAAATACATTATTCCAAATCTCTACTACTTGAGGATGATCTGCATTTACTAAACTTCTACCTGAAACAGCAGCTCTTTCTTCATCCGAACGTAAATCGATATGAATTTCTGAACAAGGTCCGCAAGGTCCTTGATCTCCCATTTCCCAAAAATTGTCTTTTTTATTTCCAAGAATAATTCGGTCTTCAGGAACAAACTGTTTCCAAATATCAAATGCTTCCTGATCAAAAGGGACATTTTCAGCTTCGTTCCCTTCAAAAACAGAAACGTATAAACGGTCTTTGTCTAATTTTAAAACTTCAGTCAAAAATTCCCAAGCGAAAGGCAAAGCCTCTTTTTTGAAATAATCGCCAAAAGACCAGTTTCCTAACATTTCAAACATAGTATGGTGGTAAGTATCAAAACCTACATCCTCTAAATCATTGTGTTTTCCTGAAACACGAAGACATTTTTGCGTATCGGCAATTCTATTGTTTTTGGGTGTGGCATTTCCTAAAAAATACTCTTTGAACTGAGCCATCCCAGAGTTGTTGAACATCAAAGTAGGATCATCTTTAAGAACAATTGGTGCAGAAGGAACGATTAAATGCCCTTTGCTTTGAAAAAAATCTAGAAATTGTTTACGTACGTCTTGTGATTTCATTATTTATTTTAGTTTAAAGTTTAAGGTTTAAAGTTGATTAGACCAGAAACTATCTCTTTTTATTATTTTTTTTCTTGCCCCAGATAGTAGTGAAAAGCTTCGAGGTTTTGAAATTTATTTTTTCTTGTGGTGGTAGAGCGACCGCAGGAAGCTCCTGCCAACGCAGTAGAAAAAAAGATTTCAAGACGAGAACTTGAAACGAATAGCTGGAATAGGCACATTATTTTATTTATTCCTGAAAAAAGGGTTGAACAAATGAAACATTTATTAAATTTGTTCGACTAACATTTTACAATGTGCAAAAATAGGGTATTTTAAAACATGGCGAAAGTAAAATATTATTACGATTCCGAAAATCTAGCATATCGAAAAATAAAAACAAAAAAAAGATGGAAATTCGGTTTTGCCATCTTGTTTTTAGTGGCTTCTGCATTGTTTGGCGTTTTAAGTTTTGTCGTTTTATTGAACACCCCTTATTTCGACACTCCAAAGGATCGATTGTTATTGCGTGAAATTGAAAATTTAAAACTGAATTACGCTGTTTTAAATAAAAAAATGGACGAGGTGGATGATGTCATTGTAGCTATTGAAGATCGAGATAACAATTTATACCGCACGTACTTTAATACTGCTCCGATTCCCGAAGAGGAAAGAAAATCAGGTTTTGGAGATGTAAACCGGTATGTAGCACTTGAAGGATATAACAATACACAACTGGTTTTAAATACCACAAAAAGAATAGATGTTTTAAGTAAAGAATTGGCAATTCAATCTAAATCTTTGGACTATATTTTAAAATTAGCCAAAGAAAAAAACAAGCTATTGTCATCTATTCCTGCCATTCAGCCAGTCCGAAATGAAAACTTGAAACGCATGGCTTCTGGTTTTGGATATCGAACAGATCCATTTACTAAAGCGCGTAAAATGCATGAGGGAATGGACTTTACAGCCAAAACAGGCTCTCCAATCTACGCCACTGGAGATGGTGTTATAGCTGAAGCCAATAGTAATGCTTCAGGTTTTGGTAATCATGTGGTCATTAGGCATGGTTATGGATACGAAACGTTGTATGCGCATTTGAGCAAATACAATTGCAAAGCGGGACAAAGAGTGAAGCGTGGAGATATTATAGGGTATGTAGGAAGCACAGGGCGATCTGAAGCGCCACATTGCCATTACGAAGTACATAAAGATGGAAAAGTGGTAAACCCACTTAATTTCTATTACGGAAATATATCGGCAGTGGAATATGTAGCCATATCAAAATTAGCCAACCAAGAGAACCAGTCACTGGATTAATTTATAATATAGACGTTATAAAATGGAGCGTTTGGCTTTAAAATTATAACATTAAACTTTTAAACAAGAAAATGCATATAGAACTTTCAAAAGATAAAAGATATTACAGCATTGGGGAAATCTCCAAAGCTTTTAATGTTAATGCATCCTTAATTCGTTTTTGGGATAGTGAATTTGATATTCTAAAGCCTAAGAAAAATGCCAAAGGAAATCGAATGTTTACTCCAGAGGATGTGACCAATTTACAGCTCATTTATCATTTAGTAAAAGAAAGAGGTTTTACACTGGAAGGAGCAAAAACGCATTTGAAAGAAGGACAAAAGAAAACCTTAGATAAGTTTGAAATTATTAGAAAATTAGAAACGATACGAACACAATTAACAAATATTAAAAACCAACTTTAAAATTAAATAAACATGAAAAGATTTTTGCCTTGGATTATCGGAGCGGTTGTTATTTTAGCAATTTACAGCTGGGCGTCAGGAATTTATAATAATGCAGTGACACTTGAACAAGATGTAAAAGAAAGCTGGGGAAATGTTAATACAGCCTACCAAAGAAGAAATGATCTTATACCAAACATCGTTAGCACTGTAAAAGGATATGCTGAACATGAAAAAAGTACTTTAACAGCAGTAATCGAAGCAAGAGCTAAAGCAACTGCCGTAACTATTGACCCAAGTAAAGTAACTCCAGAACAATTGGCTGCATTTAATTCGGCTCAATCTGGCGTTTCTTCTTCTTTATCTAAATTATTAGTAAGTGTTGAGCAATATCCAAATCTGAAAGCGGATGCAAGTTTTATGAAATTACAAGATGAACTAGCGAGTACTGAAAACCAAATTTTGACTGCTAGAACTCGTTTTAACGAGTCTGTTAAGCCATACAACAACAACATCAATACTTTCCCAAGAAACATCTTGGCTGGAATGTATGGACTTAAAGAAAAACCTTATTTTGAAGCAGTAGCTGGTGCTGATAAACCCGTAGAAGTAAAATTCTAAAAACCGAATTTAAATTTTTGAGTACCGATTTTTGATAGCAGAATAAAAACTTCTCCAATCAGAAATCGTTACTCTTCATTAAAAAATAATTTCCATGTCAAAAGTAGAAGATTTTTTAACACAAGAAGAAGAACAAGAAATTGTAGAAGCGATTCGCGTGGCCGAAAAAAACACCTCTGGCGAAATAAGAGTACATCTTGAAAAAACGACAGAATTAGATCCTTTTGATCGTGCTTTAGAAGTTTTTAATGAATTAAAAATGGATGAAACCCAACTGAAAAATGGAGTTTTAATCTATCTAGCGGTAAAAGACAAAACCTTTGTGATTTGTGGTGACCAAGGAATTAATGAAATTGTAGCTAATGATTTTTGGGACAGTACCAAAGACATAATGGTTACTCACTTTAAAAATGGCAATTTCAAACAAGGTTTGATTGATGGTATTTTAAAAGCGGGTGAAGAATTAAAAAAACATTTTCCATGGTCCGAAGATGATACGAATGAATTATCAAACGAAATATCTAAAGGATAATATGATTATATCTAAATCGAATACCCCACTTTTTTTCAAACTACTTATTTGTTTTTTTATTACTCAAATAGGTTTTGCACAATATACAATACCCAAAGTCCCTAGTGAACAAACCTCTGTTTATGATTATGCTAATCTTTTAAGTGCGTCAGAAAAAGCACAACTTGAAGAAAAATTAATCCATTATTCAGATACCACAACTACGCAAATCGTTGTTATTACTATTGAAAGTTTACAAAACGAAGATATAAGTCAACTAGCAACTAAATGGGCTCAAACTTGGGGAATTGGAGGAACTGCAAAAGACGATAATGGAGTTATAATTTTGGTGGCTAAAGCCGAAAGAAAAATTGCTATCAACCCCGGTTACGGATTGGAAGATCGATTAACAGCGGGAATTGGAGGAGAAATAATTCGAAATATAATTACACCTGAATTTAAAGCAGGAAGTTATTACAATGGTTTAGACAAAGGAACTGATGCTCTTTTTGATGTTTTCAAAGGGAAGTACAAAGGAAAAAGAAAACAAACGCAGCAAAAAGACTTTCCAATTTTACCATTTATTGTTATTATCATCATCATCCTTGTTCTTATTTCTAAAAATAAAGGTGGCGGTGGCGGAAACTCTGGAAATCGCGGTGGTCGTGGCCCTAGTTTACTAGATGTCATTATCTTAAGTAGCCTTGGACGTGGCGGAGGCGGTGGTTTCGGTGGCGGTTCATCAGGAGGTGGATTTGGCGGCGGAGGCGGTGGCTTCGGTGGTGGCTTTGGTGGAGGAGGATTCTCTGGTGGAGGCTCTAGTGGAGGCTGGTAATTATTTATTAGAACCTTTTTATAAACCAATACAATGATCAACGGTACTATAAAGTAGCACCCAGGCAAAAATGCATACAATAATTTTAAATCCATACTAGTAAATGCTTTCACACAAAGCCAAATACGCACTAAAAGCGCTACTCTTTTTAGCTCAGCAAGATGAAAATCATATTTCAAAAACAATTGAAATTGCAGAAGAGGCCAATATTCCAAAAAAGTTTTTGGAACAAATCTTATTGGATCTAAAACGAGGACATTATGTGGGTAGTAAACAGGGCAAATTTGGAGGTTATTATCTTTTAAAATCTAAAAACGACATCACTTTAGCCGATATTTATCGGTTATTTGATGGCGCTATTGCCCTTTTACCTTGCGCCTCTTTAAATTTTTATGAGCGATGTGCTGATTGCACCAGCGAACACAACTGCCTGTTGCGAAGCGGATTAATCACTGTTAGAGATGAAACTTTAAAGGCAATGGAAGAAATCACAATTGCTTCTTTAGTAAAAAAATAAAAATTTTATTTTAAACTCTACTAATTCCATAGAATTAATTATATATTTGCTGAAAATTATATAACACTAACTAGTTAAAGTAATTTTTAAAATAGTGCATTTTTAAAGTCGACTAATTCTATATAGTTAATTATATTATGAGGCCAATTCAATCAAAAACTGAAGTTTTAAATACTATAGCATTTTTAAAATTTAGAGCAATGGATTCTTTTTGTTATATGTGCCTTCGGGCATACTAAGCACTGTTTCATTAGAAATAAAAAAAAGAAAATAAAAAAGTATCCAATAAAGATTTAAAAATAAAAATGAAAACAAAATACATACTCCTACTGATCATCACTTTTTTTTCAGTCGAAATAGTTTCGGCACAATCATCAGATGACATAATCAATTTACTAATTCAAAAAGGCATTGTAAAACAAACTGATGCTGATTCGCTTCGTGCTGAATATGCTTTCAAACAACAAGAAGTAAAAGAAAAACAAAAACTATTTAATATTCTTTCCAGCCGCAATATTACTATTGGTGGTTACACCCAGGTTCGCTATCAATCTTTACAAGAGCCAGGAAAGCCAGACGGTTTTGACATAAGAAGAGCTCGTTTTGATCTAAAAGGCAATTTTTCGCCAGAATGGGAATACCGATTACAAACCGATTTTGCAATCAACACCAAAATAATAGATGCCTATTTTGTCTACAAACCATTTGAGTTCTTAAAAATAACAGGAGGACAATTTTTAATTCCCAATTCATTAGAAAGTACCACTTCGGACAATTTATTAGAAACCATTGACCGCGCTCAAATAAGTGGCTTAACAGGACGAAATAAAGATGCAATAGGAGATCAAAATGGCCGCGATATAGGAATACAAGCGAGTGGTAGTTTATTCAAAACAGCTTCAAATCGTTTTTTACTAGATTATTATGTAGCTTATTTTGATGGACAAGGAATCAATATCGCTGCCGATAAAAACGAATCCAAAGACATTGCAGCTAGAATTGTAGGTCATCCTTATTCCTTTTTGGATTTTGGTATCTCATATTCAAACGGTCATGACTCATGGACTACGCCAGCTAGAAACCAAGACCAAGTACGTACTGGAGCTGATGTCGCAGTAAATTATAATGACTTTTCATTTAGAGCCGAATATTTACAAGCACAACAAGGCACTTATATTGTAAATGGAGTAAATAGAGATCTACTTAAGGACGGCTGGTATGCGCAGCTAGGCTATTTTGCACTACCTAAAAAACTACAATTTGTAGCAAAATACGACACGTTTGACCCTACAAAAAACAATCCTAAAAACGACATAACTTCATTCTATACCCTTGGTGCCAATTTATATCCAAATTCATTTGTGAAATTTCAAGTCAACTACAAGCACAAAAGTGAACAAGGATATTCAATCAACAAAGATGAAGTCATCGCACAACTACAATTAAAATTCTAATTAATAAAATCCCTAAAATAAATAAAATGAAAACAAATAAAATCACATTAATAGCCGTAATAATTTTAGTATTGGCAAATGCGACCGCTTCAAAAGTAGTGGCACAAGATTTAAAAGGAAATATCAGTATCTCTGGAGCATTTGCTTTGTATCCAATTACAGTAAAATGGGCCGAAGAATTCAAAAAAATCAATCCAAATGTAAAAATTGACATTCAAGCAGGAGGAGCTGGAAAAGGAATAACTGATGTACTTTCTAAAGTAACAGATATTGGTTTAGTATCTCGTGATCTAAATGCGGCAGAGTTTAAAAAAGGAGCTTTTGCCATTGCTGTAACTAAAGATGCTGTGATACCTACAATAAGTGCGACGAGTCCATACAAAAAAATACTGTATGAAAAAGGAGTTAAAAAAGAGGCATTTAACCACATCTTTATTACTGGAAAATACAAAACATGGAATAACTTAGGTTTTAAAAGCGAAGCTCCAATACATGTTTATACTAGATCTGATGCATCAGGAGCTGCTGAAACTTGGGCTAAATATTTCAATAAAAAACAGGAAGATTTACAAGGTGTGGCTGTCTTTGGTGATCCAGGTTTAGCACAGGCAGTAAAAAGAGATCCTTCTGGATTAGGGTTCAATAATATCGTGTATATCTATGATACCAAAACAAATAAACCAACAAATGGAGTTATTCCAGTACCAATAGATTTGAATAACAATGGAAAATTAGATCCAGATGAGAATTTTTATGATGATATCAATCAATTAATTGCGGCTATTGTTAGTGGAAAATATCCATCGCCTCCCGCTAGAGATTTATATTTTGTAACTGTAAATAAACCTACTAATCCAATCGTAAAAGAATTTATAAAATACATTCTTACTGATGGACAGAAATTTGTTCAAGAAGCAGGATATATTAAGTTTTCAAAAGAAAAAATCGCTAAAGAGTTAGAGAAAGTAAAATAAATAAATCGTTTCATATTCCCTTTAGCAATAATGGAAAGAACTTATAATTCCTTCTACAATCGAACTAATTGGAGTTTAAATAATAAAAAATGAAAAACATACGACTCCAGAAAGACAGTGCATTGAGCAAACTATTTTTAGTACTGACACTATTATCAATTTCTACAGTACTATTTATAGGTTTGGGTTTGTTTTACAAATCTTTCCCTCTATTAAAAACACATTCTTTGACTAATTTACTATTTTCATCAGAATGGAAACCTTTCAAAGAAGCCTTCGGATTTTATCCTTTTATTATTGGAACACTATGGGTAACGGCAATAGCAATATGTATCGCATTGCCACTATCAATACTTACGGCAATCTTTCTTTCAGAATATGCTCCAATAAAAATCCGGAAATTGATTTTGCCGCTTATTGAATTATTATCAGGAATACCACCTGTTCTTTTTGGAGTTTGGGGCGTGCTGGTTATCGTTCCATTAATACAAGATAAGATAGCGCCTCATTTTATAACATTCACAACAGGATATTCTATACTGGCAGGAGGGATTGTATTGGCCATTATGATTTTTCCGCTTATTATCAGTATTCTGATAGAAGTGTTTGATAATGTTCCGCAAGAGCTAAGAGATGCTTCATTAGCTCTGGGTGCAACAAAATGGCAAACCACAAAAAAAGTACTTCTTAGAAAAACATCTGATGGGATAATAGCGGGAGTAGTTCTGGCCATTTCCAGAGCATTTGGAGAAACTATCGCCGTATTAATGGTTTGTGGAAACTTAGCACAAGTCCCAAATACGGTTTTTGATTCAGGATATCCTTTGCCCGCACTTATTGCTAATAATTATGGAGAGATGATGTCGATTCCTATGTATGACTCGGCACTAATGTTTGCTGCTTTGCTCCTATTTGTCATTATCTTTTTGTTTAATGCCCTGTCCAGAATTATTTTATTCCGAATTGAAAAAAGAACCAATTAAATCCATCAAGATGAGAAAATTAGAAGAAAATATAGTTAAATTTTTGATGGTACTCAGTACATTCATCATCAGTAGTACTTTGTTCCTGATATTGTATACCATTTTTTCAAAAGGTATCGGATCCTTGAGTTGGGACATGATTTCAAAAATTCCAGAAGGAGGATTTTACATTGGTAAAGGAGGAGGAATTCTGAATGCTATAATTGGGTCCATATACATAACTATTGGCGCTACATTTCTAGGTCTATTAATCAGCATTCCTGTTGTAATTTACATCAATGTTTATGCAAATAAAAACTCGCTCTTAGCTAACATTACGAGATTGAGTTATGATATTTTATTTGGAATTCCATCGATTGTTTATGGAGCCTTTGGATTTGCCATCATGGTATATATGGGATTAAAAACCTCATTAATAGCGGGTATTATAACAGTAACTTTATTGATAATCCCCATTCTTGTACGAGCCATAGATGAAGCGGTACGGGTTATTCCTGAAGAAATGAGCAGTGCGGTTTATTCCCTTGGAGGAACACGTTATGAAACAGCCAAAATTTTATTGCGACAATCTATTCCTGGAATCATAACCGCTATTTTATTATCATTTGGTAGAGCAATTGGTGATGCAGCTTGTGTACTTTTCACTGCTGGTTTTACAGATAGTATTCCAACTTTACTTGATCAACCTGCAGCAACACTGCCACTATCCATATTTTTTCAATTAAGCAGTCCAATACAAGAAGTCCAAAACAGAGCCTATGCATCAGCAGTTATATTAACTATAATAGTTCTGGTTATAAGTATCTCAGCAAAAATAATAAGCAAAAATCTTTCAAAAAATAAAATATGATCTTTCAACCACATATTAGTATACAAAACTTAAACGTACACATTGGAGAAAACCACATCCTTAAAAACATCAATCTGGATATTCCTGATAAAAAAGTAACGTCATTAATTGGCCCTTCTGGATGTGGAAAAACAACGCTTTTAAAAACCATGAACCGATTGCTAGACCGACAAACTGATGTACGTGTAGAAGGAAAAGTTTTAGTTGATGGCGAAAACATCTATGATCCAAAAATTGAAGTTACACACATTAGAAAAAAAATGGGGTTACTCTCGCAAAGACCTTTTCCGTTACCAATGAATATCTATGACAATATTGCTTATGGGCAACGAATTCATGGAAATAATAACAAAAAAGAATTAGATGAAATTGTAGAAAAACAACTTCGGGCTGTAAATCTTTGGGATGAAGTCAAAGACCGATTAAAATCGCCTGCGACACGTTTATCCATAGGGCAACAACAACGATTGTGTTTAGCAAGAGGACTTGCTATTGAACCCGAAATCATTTTGGGTGACGAGCCTACCTCAGCATTGGATCCCATTTCTACACAACATATAGAAGAATTGTTTTTGCAGCTTAAGGACAAATATACCATTGTATTGGTAACACATATCCTTCGACAAGCACGCAGGGTTTCTGACTATATTGGTTTTGTGTATATGGGTGAAATTATTGAATTTGGTCCTACCGAGGAAATATTATTAAACCCGAAAGAAAAATTGACTAAGGACTATGTAAAAGGTTTTTTGAGTTAGATTGTAGCGTTAAAATCCACAGTTTTGTATTTAAAATTAACATATTGATTATAAGTTATTTAACTTATAAAAAAGTGCATTTATCGTAACTTTAATAGAAAACAAAGCCATGAAAAATTTTGCAATTCAACTCGTGTGGTTTACCACTTTGTATGTATTTATTTTTGCCGGTTTATGTCAATTCAACATCCCATTAACGGTATTAATCAGTTTACTCATTTTTGGACATTTATTAATACTCTTTATGGTTTATACAGTTCTCAAAGATAAATACACCACTACAAAAACCTTTAAAGACTGGTATGAAGATCATCCCATGGACACTTTGGATGAGTAAACACCATTAGTTTCATTAAAGGTATTGATGTAAGAATGCGGCTCAGCTGCTGCTATTTCTGCTATAGGAAGAAGGCATTAAAGTTTCACTACATGCCTTCTTCCTTTTTTTATTGCAAAGATCAAAAACTAACGTACTTTACTTTTTAATACAAAACGATGCAGCAACTTCGGAAAAAAGCGTTTTAAATAAATGCCTAAAACTTCTTTTCCGCCAATGTATGCCTCAAATTTTTTAGCCTCTACTGCCCTAACTAATTTTTTGGCAAACACTCCTACTGCCATTCCGTTTAAGGTTGCAATATCATCCTTATTTTGTTTTGTACCATCTCCTGTGAGTGCATTTATAGCCACATTAGTCTGAATAAAACCAGGGCAAATTAATGTTACATTGATATTATCTTTTTCATGCTCCATACGTAACACATCAAAAAAACCGTGTAAAGCATGTTTTGCACCACAATAACCGGAACGATATGGAGAGCCAAATTTCCCCATCAAACTGGTAATAGTTACAAAATGTCCTTTTTGATTTTGAATAAAATGAGGCAATAATGCCTTTGATAATGCTACAGTGCCCAGATAATCCACTTCAATCAATTTTTTATCCACTTCAAAGTCTGTTTCTACCAAAAGAGAACGTTGACTTACTCCCCCATTATTTATAAGAATGTCAATTTTTCCAAAAAAAGAAATTGCATCGGCTACCTGTTTTTTGGCATTATCAAAATCCGACAAATCAAATGGTAAAACAACCACTTCAGAATTCGCACATTTGGATTTTACCCGTTCTAAGTTTTCAATATTACGCGCCGATAGAATGAGTTTACAATTGCGGCCTGATAACTCATAGGCCAAGGCCTTTCCTATGCCACTTGAAGCTCCTGTTATCCAAACTACCTTGTTATTTATGGAATCCATTTTTTTTTATAAATGTAAAAAAGTTTATCGAGTTATGACTAACTCGATAAACTTTCTACCTTAAACGGGAAAATTACCCCCTGTTGCTCCTATTTTTTTAATGTTTAATGAAACATCATTCCACCACGAGAAGGTTTTTCTTTTCCCGCAAATTTCTCTAATTTATAGGTCAATGAAAACATTACGTATCGTTTTAAAACAATATTTTCTTCATCAACTAGTGTTGTTGGAGTTATAGTCCTGCTAGTACTTTGATTTTGATTTAAAAGATCATAGACCTTCACTTTTGCTGTCATCTTTTTTTCAAAAAAACTATAAGCCAAACTCGTATTCCATAAATAGAAATCTTTTTTAAAACCATCAGCAATATTGGAATTGTAGGTATAACCGAAATCATTTCCAAATACCCAATTCTTTGGCCAATAATTAGTAGTTTGAATATTAAATTGATGCACTACATTTGAAGCAGATTGCACTATATAATTAGAGTATTGATTTTCATTGTATGATAAGTTATAAGATGGATTGATAGACCACAACTCACCATAGTCATAAGAAAAACTAACACGCGGTTTAAGTTGAAGTGATTTGGCTTCAAATAATTCGTTATTAGCAAACCCTTTTATTAATGAATAATTGGCATTTAGACCTACACTATATTTAAAATTGTGCTTCTCATTTTTTATAGATTTATTCCAATTCGCTCCAAAAAATGACGAATAAGTCCCTGAAACATTTTCGTATGTCAAGCGTCTTTTTCGATTAGAGTCATAATTAGTCGAAGAAACTATTTGGCTATCATAAACATTTCCTCCCACATAAAGATTATAACCGGAACGTGTCGCAAAGTCATAGTTTCGAAAACTAAAATAACCCATATGATACTTATTGGGGTTTAAGTTTGGATTACCTATAATCGAATTTAAAGGGTCAGCTAAATTTTCAATTGGTAAAATTTGGCTTGCAGTCGGGAAGTCAACATTATAACTATAACTCGTCCAAATCGATTTAGACTTATTAATTTTATAACTAAGCCTAGCATTTAAAAAAGGGAGCACATAGTTTCTATCCAAATTTGTTTTTGCATCCAGATAAAAAGAATTATTTTGAAATACACTTATTGAAGGTCCTGCATTCACGTTGAAACTGTATTTTTTCTTTTCGATACTAAACCCAGCTTTTGGTCTAATCGTTTTAATAATGGAGGAACTAAAATTAGTCAGAAGCTCATTTTCTTCTGAATAGGTTTGTGAAGTCTCATTAAAATCAAATGCTTTTCTATCTTCAGATGTTTTGACCCATTTATAATCGAATCCTATTCTAACTTTCAAAGAATCTCCTATTGGTTCCGTATATTCAATTTCGGCAGTATAGCTATCTTTTAAATTTTTATTCTTCTTAATTTGATCTCTAATATCATCTGGATCTTCACTTTGATAAAAAATCGTTTTTGATTGATTCAACGCATTCAAAAGTTCTTTTGAATTTTCATTGTCAAAAACTAAATTTAAAAATCTGCCTTTTTTATTTAATTTTTTGCTGAAATTAATTGAATTACTAAACGTTGTTTTATCACTGTCATCAAAAGTTTTAGAACTACTCTCATTAAGCAATTGATTCGATTCATCTCTAGAAGATTCAAAAGAATCATTGCTATTTTTCTTGGTTGAAGAATTAAATTTTGGAGAAACAATCAAAGTAGCCGTTGAGTCAATTTTGTATTCAAAACTAGCATTGAAATTATGCCCCATGCGATCTTCACTTGTTTTTGCATTTGATTCAGTAGTAAAATTACCAGACGGCAAGAAATTAACTTGTTTGGTTCTGTTTACATTGTTAGCATTAGCTTTAGTGAAAAAATAACTTCCACTAGATTCTAAATCTTTAACCCACTGATCAGCATAATTAATTCCAACCATATCAGACTGTGTTATCCCATTTGATCCTCCACCAAATCGCAAACCACCAATACCATAAGAGCCATCACTATAAAAATACCTAGTACTCCTTCCTCCTCCCATATTATCAAAAACTTCATCCATGGAAAACCCCGTTGAATTAATGTTATTTGAAGAAGCTAATACACTAATTTTTCTTTTATTGTTAAAATAATTCATTAATGCACTACTTTCATAGCGGTCATCAGACCCAAAGCCTCCCATGAATTTACCAAAGAAGCCTTTATTTTTATCTTCATCAATTGTTAAATTGATACTTGCATTATTTGAACTAGATGCTTGCCCTGTTAATTCTTCTTTTTTGGTTTTTGTGTCAGATATTTGGACTTTATTAATGATATCAGAAGGTAAGCTTTGTAGTGCAATCTTACCGTCTTTATCGAAAAAGGGTTTTCCGTTTACTAAAATTTGGTTCACTTCTTTTCCGTTAACCGTAATTTTTCCATCGGTATCAATTACCACTCCTGGTAATTGTTTCAATAATGTTTCAACATTAGAATCTGGACGGACTTTAAAAGAAGAGGCATTAAATTCTAGAGTGTCTTTCTTTATTCTAATTGGTGGGGCTTCACTTTTTATTACAACTTCCCCTAAAGTATATGCGTTTTCAATCAAATGCAAAGTACCAAAATCCTTTTCTTTAAGAATTTCTTTAAATTCTTGTTTGTACACTTTGTATCCAATGTAGGAAACTTTTAAGAAAAATGGTTTTGTGATGGGTTTGGTAGAGATTATAAACAAACCGTTTTTATCTGAAATAGTGTAGTCAATAACGGTTGAATCTTTGACGGACGATAAATATACAGTAACTGATTCTAAAGGAATCTGCGTATCACCATCTATAATTTTCCCAGATAATTTAATGCTGTTTTGAGCAAATGAAGCGCAACAAATGAACAGTAGTATTTGTAGAAAGTATTTTTGCATAAAAAAATTAGCTATTATTGATTTAACAACAATAGCTAATTAAGTCTTTTGTAACACAGTGACAATTTTTGTTAAGAAAATTTTAACAAACTATTTCTCTCTAATATAGATATCTATTGGCACTCCTGAAAAGTCCCAGTTGTCACGAATTTTATTTTCAAGATAACGTTTGTACGGTTCTTTTACGTATTGTGGCATATTAGCAAAAAACACAAACTGAGGCGTTGGTGTTGGTAATTGCATACAATATTTAATTTTTACATATTTCCCTTTTGTTGCTGGTGGCGGGTATGCTTCAATCACTTTCAACATGTATTCGTTGAATTTTGAAGTAGCAATACGTTGTTGTCTGCTTTCATACACTTTTACCGTAGCTTCTAATGCTTTCAATAAACGTTGTTTTGTTAATGCAGATACAAAAAGAATAGGCACATCCGTAAATGGCATTAATTCTTCTCTAATTTTATCTTCATAATCTCTAGTAGACATGGTTTCTTTTTCAACTAAATCCCATTTGTTTACTAAGATTACAACCCCTTTTCTGTTTTTTTCAGCCAACCAAAAAATACTTTGATCTTGACCTTCAAATCCACGAGTAGCATCAATAATTAAAATACAAATATCAGCATGTTCAATGGCACGAACAGAACGCATTACAGAATAAAATTCTAAATCTTCCTTCACTTTAGCCTTACGACGGATTCCCGCTGTATCCACTAAATTGAATTCGAAACCAAAACGGTCAAATTTTGTATCAATAGAATCACGAGTTGTCCCCGCAATATCAGTAACTATATAACGATCTTTTCCAATCAATGCATTGATAAAACTTGACTTTCCAGCATTTGGACGACCTACAACTGCAAAACGAGGTAATGCAATTTCCTCTTGTGTTGGTTCTGGTTTTATAGGGAATGCTTCAATTAAAGCATCTAATAAATCTCCAGTTCCACTTCCTGAAATACTTGCAAAAGTGTAATATTCCCCTAATCCTAGGTTGTAAAACTCAATGGCATCTTTTTCACGCATTGCGTTATCTACCTTATTTACAGCTAGTAAAACAGGCTTAGTCACTTTACGCAATAATCTCGCAACGGCATCATCCATTGGTGTGATCCCTTCTTCAACATCAACTACAAATATGATAACATCAGCCTCATCGATAGCCAATTCTACTTGTTTACGGATTTCGCCTTCAAAAACATCATCAGAACCACGTACATAACCTCCTGTATCAATTACAGAAAATTCCTTTCCATTCCATTCACTTTTACCATAGTTTCTGTCACGGGTAACTCCCGAAACTGAATCTACTATAGCTTCTCTTCTTTGTATCAGCCTATTAAAAAGGGTTGATTTCCCTACATTAGGTCTTCCTACTATCGCAACAATATTGTTCATAATATAAATTCAAATATTTTGCAAAGGTAGTGTAAAAAGCGTGAATATCAATTATTTTACTATATTAGCTATAACCATCCTTTTAACTCCCTAAAATGTATTGTATGGATACTGAAAATGAGATTACACTTCGTTTGCGTTTTCAAAAAGATAGTAAGGAAAATAGTAGTTCAATACTCCTGAAGTTTGAAAACTATTCTAAAATGAAATCGGATAATTTTACCATTAAGACAAGTGACAATCACATTTGGCTAGACATAGTCCCAGCAAAAAGAAAGTATTGGACCCCGCATCTGCATCTAGAATTAGAACCTAAAAGTGATTCCGAAACTCATATTAGAGGATTATATGGACCAGACCCCACACTTTGGACCTTCTTCATGTTTCTCCATTTTATAATTGCAGGTATATTTCTAATTTTTTGTGCGATTGCTTATTCGGACTATATTTTAAAAAATTCCATTACTTTAGATTTGATTATCATCACGTTGATGACTTTCTTTTGGTTTTTCCTATATTATCTAGCTAAATCCATTCGGAAAAAAGGACATCCGCAAATGAACGAATTGGAAAATTATTTTAATACCATTTTAGAATCGTAATAAAAATAAAAAAGCCCCGATACAATCGCTAAAGATCGTATCGGGGCTTTTAATATAACTTCAATAAAACTATTGATTGTAACCAAAACGTTTTAACATATTGGCATTGCTTCTCCAGTTTTTATTTACCTTCACATATAGTTCAATATGTATTTGTTTCCCAAAAAACTTCTCTAAATCAGCACGAGAATCCATCCCCACTTTCTTTAAAGCGGCTCCTTTGTGACCTATTATAATTCCTTTTTGAGTTTCGCGCTCCACCATAATCAAAGAACGGATTCTAATGATGTTCTCATCCTCAAAAAACTCTTCAGTTACAATTTCTACCGCATAAGGAATTTCTTTGCTGTAATTCAATAAGATTTTCTCACGAATAGTCTCGTTAACGAAAAAACGTTCCGGTTTATCTGTTAATTGATCTTTTGGATAATACGCTGGTGATTCTGGTAAAAGACTAATTATTCTTTGGAAAACTTCAGGAACATTAAAGTTTTGTAATGCTGATATTGGAAAAATTTCGGCATTAGGTACTTTTTCAGCCCAGAAAGCTACTTGTTCTTCTAATTTTTCTTGATTAGAAGTATCTATTTTATTCAATAATAATAGTACTGGAATTTTGGCGTGGATGATTTTATTGAAAAAAGCTTCATCTTTCAAATCTTGCTCTCCTATTTCGACCATGTAAATCAAAATATCAGCATCTTCAAAGGCTGACTTTACGAAGTTCATCATCGATTCCTGCATTTCGTATGCTGGCTTAATGATTCCAGGAGTATCCGATAAAATCATTTGAAAATCTTCTCCGTTTACAATCCCTAAAATTCTGTGACGTGTTGTTTGTGCTTTAGAAGTAATGATTGATAATCTTTCTCCAACAAAGGCATTCATTAATGTTGATTTACCAACATTTGGATTTCCAATGATATTTACAAAACCTGCTTTATGTGACATTTAATATGTATTTATTTTGCAAAGGTAGTTATATCAAGTCAATAGATGAAATAAAACATTTTTTTAAATTTATCTTGCAAATACCAAATTTCGTTGTACCTTTGCACCCGAAACAACGCGGGATAGAGCAGTAGGCAGCTCGTCGGGCTCATAACCCGAAGGTCACTGGTTCGAGTCCAGTTCCCGCTACTAAGTTAATTTTATTGAGATTACAAACGCACATCGCGGGATAGAGCAGTAGGCAGCTCGTCGGGCTCATAACCCGAAGGTCACTGGTTCGAGTCCAGTTCCCGCTACTAAGAAAGCTTCACAGAAATGTGAAGCTTTTTTCTATTTAAGACGACAATAGCCTGAACATCCTAGTCAATCCCCTCAGTAACTTTTATTATTTAATCGCTTTTTTAAGCTTATCTAAAGAATCATCATTCAATAACTTGATTTGATCTATTGCTAAACCCGCAATTGCCAAAGCGCCTTTTTTACTTAAAGGAGTATTATCCGATTTTCCTTCTGGATAATATGGAATCTCCCCTGATTAGAAATGTAAATGCAGCCCTTTTAATTTTTCGGGAATATATGAAGCTTCTAATAATTCGGAATAATATTCTAAATCTACAAAAGGTACTTTATATTCTTGTGCTACCAGACGAGTTTCTAATGGATAATCACCATGCGTCCCAACTAAAACCCTATTTTCATTAAAATTCCTCCTTGCAATTGATGAAAACAAAATTGGAATCGCTGTAATAGTTTTCCCAGGAGGAGGTTATTCACATTTAGCAATAAATAAAGAAGGGAATAAAATTGCAGAATGGTTAAATACAATGGGGATAACACAGCCTATGTATTAAAATATAGGTTACCAACTGATCAAATAATGAAAGATAAAACTACTGGACCATTGCAAGATGCACAAGAAGCAATCCGGTACGTGAGACGAAATGCTGCTAAATGGAATATAAATAAAAATAAAATTGGAATTATTGGATTTTCTGCTGGAGGACATTTAGCCTCAACACTAGCTACACATTATAATGAAAAGGTTTATCAATCAACAGACACTGCAAATGCTCGTCCAAACTTTTCCCTCTTAATTTACCCAGTAATTTCTATGAATAGTGAGATTACTCATCTAGGCTCACAAACTAATTTATTAGGAAGTCAATCTTCAGCATCATCAATAGAGAAGTTCTCCAATGAGTTACAAGTAACGTCCGAAACTCCAGAGGCTTTTCTTGTACACGCATCGGACGACACAGTGGTATCAGCAAAAAATAGCATTGTTTATTATGAAGCTTTAATCAAACATAAAGTTCCAGTAGAGCTCCATTTATATGAGAAAGGTGGTCATGGTTTTGGATTGGGTAAAGAACACAGCAGTAAATATTGGACGACTGACTGTCAAAATTGGCTAAAAGAACACAAATATGTTGATTAGAAAAAGTTTCCTTCAAAAAAAAACCTGTGATGTTTTACATCACAGGTTAAACTAACTAAATTTATCACAAAAACTTATTTTAAAACAACCAAATTTTATAATATATTATTAATCTTCAGATACTAATGGTCTTTCAACATCCATTTTTACATCTAATAGTACTGCAACACCTTTATCATTAACCATTGTCATATTTAAAGTATCTAATACTGCCAATTTTCTTGATGTTAAACCACTAAACATATTGTATGAAATATTCATTTCTTTTAGATTATTTAATTTCTCTAAATCGAAAGGAACTTGTCCATCCATATTATTTTCAAATAAGCTAAGGTTTTCTAAATTTTCTAAATTTGCAACATTAACACTTAATTTCCCAACTATTTTATTACTATTTAAAAGCAACACTTTTAATGTTTTTACTTCATAAAGAGAGTTAGGTATTTGACCTTCAATTTCATTATTAAAAACGGCTAAAGTTTCTAAAGATTTTAAATTCCCAATTTGAGAAGGCAATTCACCAGAAATTCTATTCATGTAAAGTTCAAGATCTTTTAAATTATTCATTTCACAAATAGTAGCTGGTATAATTCCAGTCAATTTATTAAACGAAAGATCAAGTACTTTAAGTTCTTTTAAATTTTCCAAAGCATAAGGTATACTTCCAGAAATATTATTTTTATGTAAATTTAATTCTTGTAAATTGACTAAGCTTGAAATTTCACTAGGAATTTCACCAACTAAGTTATTATCAGATAAATTGATAGCAATTACTTTGTCTCCATCTAATTTGACACCATACCAAGTAGAAATTGGGGTATTTAAATCCCATTTTGTAGTCCAATTGTCTCCATTAGTTGCTTTATACAATTTCAACAGCACTGCCTTATCAGAAACAGAAACATCTGCCATCATCGAAAATGATGTTAAAACAGTTAAAAGTAGAGTTAAAATATTTTTCATAATAATTGGGGTATTACTTATTTAATAGAATAAAAGTACATACAAAGGAGTTTATCAACAAATAAAATCGATGAAATACATCATTTGTAATTATAATGGTATAATATTCCTACAAAAAAACTAATTTTTTATTAATAAAAAAATTATTACATTTGAAATATCAACTTTAAACATAACCTTATGGAAATTAACTTTTTAGCACTTATTGTTGCTGCAATTTCAACATTACTAGTCGGTTTTGTATGGTATCATCCAAAAGTTTTTGGAACAATATGGATGAAAGAGTCAGGAATGACTGAAGACAAAATGAAAGGCGGCAATATGGCCTTGATTTTTGGCATGGCCGTTTTTTATGCTTTTTTAATTGCTATGGTCCTTCAAACCCTAACCATTCATCAATTTGGAGCCTTAAGTATGGTTGGCGGTGACGCTACAATTGCAAAACCATCTTACACAGCATTTATGGCAGATTACGGAACAGCATTTAGAACTTTTAAACATGGAGCGTTACATGGTTTTATTACCGGTTTATTTCTTGCATTACCCATTATTGGAACAAATGCACTTTTTGAAAGAAAAAGCTACAAGTACACGTTAGTAAGTGGTGGTTTTTGGATCGTATGTTTTATGCTAATGGGCGGAATTATTTGTGCTTGGAAATAAAAACTAAATATTCTACTCTCTATTAAAATCTCATTTCATAAAAAATGAAATGAGATTTTTTTTAAAAAAGCTGTTCGATTGAATTTGCTAATTCAAAATCTTTATCAGTAAGTCCGTTGGCACTATGTGTTGATAATCTAATATCTACTTTATTATACACATTAAACCACTCTGGATGATGATTTTGTTTCTCAGCCAGCAATCCAACTTGAACAATAAACCCTAGCGCTTCACTAAAATTTTTAAAAATAAAATTCTTCTCAATGGCTTCATTTTTAAAAAACCAACCTTTCATGTCTCGCAATTTGGGTTGAGCTGTTTTTTCATTGTACTTTTCCATAACAATATGTTTTTATTAAAATTAGTTAAAATTCATATAATCTCTTTCTCATTTAACTTTATATATTAATTTAGACAAATACTAATTAACTATCTATTGGGCTCAAACTTTTCATTTCAAATCTATTCTTCCTCAAAAAATCTACCTATTGGCTGGGATTCATTAGTTGTTGACAACATCTTTCTTTCAAGTGATTATTTATCTGTTCTAGAATCATCTGCTCCTACAAATATGGATTGCCATTTTATTGGTTTGTTTCAAGACCAAGAATTAGTTGGCGCAGCTTTGTCTCAATTTATTAATTTAAGTGAGGTAAGTTCTTTTGGAGAAAGAGATCATTGCTTAAAAACGGTGATTCGGAATTTAGTTTTTAAAAATCTTAGTTCGAAAGTATTAGTAATTGGAAACAATATGCTTACTGGTCAAAATAGTTACCGCTTTAATGAAAAATTACCAGTAGCTGAAGGCTTAATTTTATTAGAAAAAGCGTCTGAAGAATTAAAGAAAATATTCAACCAAAAAGGGTTAAAAATACATCTCACCATCTTTAAAGATTTTGCAAACCAAGAAATTCAAAATTTTAAAATTCCTGAGTACAATCCTTTTTTCAACTTTTCTACACAACCAAACATGGTTTTTTATATTCAAGAATCATGGAATATATTTGATGATTATATCAATGATTTATCCAAAAAATATAGAGATCAATACAAGAGAGCAAGAAAAAAAGCAACAACTATTACTAAGAAAAAATTATCTCTAGAAGAAATAAAAGAATACAATATCAGAATACATGAGTTATATATGAATGTAGCAAAGAACGCACCTTTTAATACTTTTTATTTGCCTGAAAATCATTTTGAAGAATTTAAAAAAGCACTAAAAGACCAGTTTCTTTTTTACGGTTATTTTATTGATAATGAATTAATTGGATTTAATACCTTAATAAAAAATGGCAAAGACATTGACACCTATTTCTTGGGATATGATGAGAAGCACCAACGTGAAAAAATGTTATATCTCAATATGTTGTATGATATGATTGGTTATTCAATCAATAAAGGATACAAACGAATCATTTTTGCAAGAACAGCTTTAGAAATAAAAAGTTCGGTAGGCGCAAAACCAATTAAAATGTATGGTTTAATGAAACATAGCAATCCTTTTATTAATTTATTTGTTTCAAAAACGTTTAGTTATTTTGAACCTGTAATGAAATGGCAAGAAAGAAACCCTTTTAAATAATAGAAACATTACATATTATGGAATCGCTATCCTCATTTTTTGAGCAGAAATTGAAATATTAAGTTCCATTTCTAACCCATAATATTCTCCGTCAATTTGAAAACTAACCGGCCTATCTGTTTTGATTATGGCTTTGTCCGTTGAAATAATCTCAATGTCTTCGGTATCTAATGGTAAATTCCCTGTAATAATTTTGCCAAAAACAAGCAAATCTAAATTTTTTATAATTACCAATTCAAATTTACCATCATTCATCAGTCCGTTTGGATTTATAGTCACTCCTGTTCCATATTTTTGAGAATTAGCAACAACAATCATTTGTGCTAAACAGTCAAACTTTTTTCCATTTGCCTCTATTGTTGCATTAAAAGGATCTTCTCTATCAATCAAAGTATTAAATGCTTGCAAAGCATAGCCCCATTTACCATGCAGCGCATTATTTTCATAGTTTTTAATAAGCGAAGCATTCAACCCTAAGTCACTTAAATGCAAACTTTTTTTACCGTTTATTACAACTATATCTATTTCTACATAATCATTATGAAAACATATCGTTAAATTCTCCTCAAGAGTCTTTGGTAAATTTAAATCGGTTGCTAATCCATTTGCTGATCCTGCAGGTAAAATTCCAAAAATAACTTCAGCATTTTCTAATGCTTCCACTGCTAACTTTATAGTACCATCTCCTCCAGCTACAATTATTCTTTCTGGTTTGAATGTATTATAAATTTCTTTAATCTTTTTGCTATCAGCATCCCCTGTTGTTTCATATAATACAAAGTTAAGGTTTTCCTTAGCGGCATAAAGTGCAGTTGCCTCTATAAATTCTGATTTGTCAATACCTCCTGACACAGGATTAGTAATCATTACGATATTCTTTTTCAAAGTTTTATTGCTTTTATTGCTTAAAAATAATTAATTTTCAACTTACTTCAAAAGTACTACAAAATGAGACCTATATTAAAATTATATCGAGGTTATGCAAATGAGCAAGAGTTAATTGTGATGGGGCATGTTTTCAAGCCTACAAAAAAGAAAGATTATGACTTTCTTTCAAAAAATTTCAAAAATGCAAGTTCAGTTATAAGTATGTTCAGAATAAAAACAATGGCAAATGCCGATGTTTATTTGACCCATAACAATACCAAAATTCACACAAAAACATTAATAGACGGCTATTTTAAATTTTGTATTCCATTAGATCAAAACATTCATTATGGTTGGATTGATTATGAAGTGAGTATTATTCACGAAACGCATACCATTACAAGTAAGGAGAGCTTCATTCGACCATTCAAAGGAAATCTTGGAATTATCTCAGATATAGATGATACTTTTTTAGTTTCTTACACGATTAATCCACTCAAAAAACTATATCACCTTTTATTTAGAAATGTAAATACCAGAAAAATTTTCGCAGATGTAGCCCAGCATTATCAAGCCTTAAGCACTGCTGGAAGAAAAAAAAATGAAGAACTAAATGCTTTTTTTTATGTTTCTAGTAGTGAATGGAACTTATATCGTTTCCTAGTGAAATTTACAGACATCCACAAATTACCAAAAGCTGTTTTATTATTAAAAGACATTAAAACAAGTTTGACTAACTTTTTTTGGACTGGACGTGGAGGTCATAATCATAAATTTGACAAAATAAAACATGTTTTAGAATTCTATCCAAATCTAAAATATGTCTTAATTGGTGATGATTCTCAACATGATCCATTTCTTTACGAAGCTATTAGTAAAATTTTCCCTTTAACCGTTAAGGTTATTTACATTCGGCAAACGGGCAAACATAAGAAAACTAAGGTGATTAAAGCCTTAACTAATCTAGAAACCTTAAATATTTCCGTTTGCTATTTTAAAACTAGTACTGAAGCAATTGCTCATTCAAAAAAAATAGGGTTAATTGATTAAAAAATAGTCTTCAAATTCATACACTTATAGCCCAGATAGGAATGAAAATCCTTTCCATAAAAAAAATCCTTTTTTACAACTGAGGCAGAGCGACCAAAGGAAGCTCCTGCTACAGTTTTGTAAAAAAAGATTTTTTGTGGAAAGATTGTAATGAATAGCTGGATTGGCTACAAATTATCTATTTCTTCTTGTACGTTTTCCCAGTCAGCTAATAATTTATCTAACTCGGCTTTCTTTTTATTGTAGGCTGTAAAAAACTTAGCATCTTCTATGTGTTTGTCATAATTAGAAGCAAGCATTTTATCATCATTTTGAATGTCTTTTTCCAATTGCTTGATTTGGCTTTCGACTTTACTCAAGCGATTCTGTAACGATTTCCCTTTCTTTTGATCTTCGTATGATGCTTTATTACTTTCTTTAGGTGCTGCAGCTTTTTGAGCATCTTTTTTCTCGACTTCACGCATATTCTCTAAATTGCGTTGCTCCAAGAAATAGTTTATATCACCCAAATATTCCTTTATCTTTTGATCTTTGAACTCATAAACAAGATTTGACATTCCCTGTAAGAAATCTCTATCGTGAGAAACCAAAAGTAAAGTTCCCCCAAATTTTTGCAAGGCTGCCTTTAGCACATTCTTAGATTTAATATCCAGGTGATTCGTAGGCTCATCCATCAGCAAAACATTGATGGGCTGCAATAATAATTTACAAAGTGCCAAACGGTTTCTTTCCCCTCCTGAAAGCACCTTTACCTTTTTCTCTACATCATCACCACGAAATAAGAACGAGCCTAACATGTCACGGACCTTCATTCGGTTCGTATCAGCAGCGGCATCTTCCATAGTTTGAAGTAACGTAATTTCTCCGTCTAAGTATTCTGCTTGGTTTTGGGCAAAATAACCCAATTGTACATTGTGTCCTAATTTAATAGTACCGTCGTATTCGAACTCGTCCACTATCGCTTTGATAAAAGTAGATTTCCCTTGTCCATTTTGACCAACGAAAGCAATTTTACTTCCTCTTTCAACTAATAAATTAATGTCTTTTAAGATCGTTTTATCACCGTAACTTTTGGTTACATTTTCAGCTTCAACTACTACTCTACCTGGCTCTTTAGAGACTGGAAAAGTGATGTTCATCACCGAATTATCATCTTCATCTACTTCAATACGTTCAATTTTATCTAATTTCTTAATCATAGACTGTGCCATAGAAGCTTTGGAAGCTTTGGCACGGAATTTCTCAATTAATTTTTCTGTTTCTTCAATTTTTTTCGCTTGATTCTTTTGTGTGGCCAATTGTTTCTCGCGAATTTCATGACGCAATTCTAAATATTGAGAATAAGGCTTGTTAAAATCATACGCTTTTCCTAACGAAATTTCGATCGTTCTGTTGGTTACATTATCCAAAAACATTTTATCGTGCGAAACAATAACAACAACTCCAGGGTAATTACGTAAGAAACTCTCTAACCAAATGATACTTTCGATATCCAAGTGATTGGTAGGCTCATCGAGTAACAATACATCATTAGCTTGTAATAATAATTTGGCTAATTCGATACGCATTCTCCAACCTCCAGAAAAAGTTTCTGTTTGATTATTAAAAACTTCTCTTTTAAAACCAAGACCAAGAAGAATTTTCTCCGTATCTCCCACGTAATTATAACCACCCAACAATTCAAAGCGATGCGTATAATCCGATAAATCTTCAATTATTTTTGAATATTCTTCACTTTCATAATCAGTACGAGTGACCAATAAGTGATTAATTTCTTCTAATTTTTTTTCTACAATTTTAATATCTATAAAAGCTTCATATGCTTCTTCTAGAACTGTACGTCCTTGCTCAAAATCAATGTCTTGACGCAAAAAACCCATCCTAACATCTTTTTCTTGAGAAATCACACCTGTGTCAGGAAGAAAATCTCCTGCTAACATTTTTAGCATGGTCGATTTACCTGCACCATTCTTTCCAACAAGACCTACTCGATCTCCAGCTCCAAGACGAAATGTTACTTCTTCAAATAAATAAGTACCTCCGAATGAAACGGATAAATTGTGTATATTAAGCATGTATTATGAGTTTATTCCTTTTTGAATTTGTAAATTTACAACTTCCAGAAAAGGAAAAATTAAATTTTTTGCAAATGTTAAAAAAAGGATCCAAATTATATAGCATTTTAACAGGAACTTGTCCTAAATGTCAGAAAGAGAGCATGTATTTAGATCAAAACGTGCTGCATTTGGGCAATATTTTAAAAATGAATGAAAAATGCAGTCATTGTGGTCTAAAATATCAAATTGAACCCTCCTTCTTTTATGGAGCTATGTACGTTAGTTATGGGCTAAATGTAGCTACAGGAATTGCTGCGTTTATAGTTTCCTATTTAATTTTTGGCTCCTCTTTAAAAGTGGCTTTTATAGCTATAATAGCATCTATTATTATATTATTCCCATTTATATTAAGATGGTCAAGAAATATCTATATTAATATGTTTGTTTCTTACGATCCAAATTTTAAAGCTTAATACTTATTGTTTTTTAGGTTTAAACCGATTTATATTAATAACTGTATCTAAAGGTATTCCTTTTTCAATATTTTCAAATAAAGCTTTTGCCATTGCAGGTCCTAGCATTACGCCACGAGTCCCTAGTCCATTAAGAATATGCATTGAATTGTGCTCTGAATGCGTCCCTACCAACGGTCTTCTGTCTTTTACTGTAGGTCGTACACCAGCAAAGTGTTCCACAATTTCAAAATCACAGGTAATAATTTCTTTTATTCTGTCTATTAATTCCTGCTTGCCTTCTTCTGTAGGCAAATCTGTTTTGTCTTTCCAATTATAAGTGGCACCTACTTTAAACAAGTCTCCCCCTAGTGGTAAAATAAAAACACTTGTGTTAATAATTACATCTAAGTTTAATTGTGGCGCTTTGATGATAAACAACTCCCCTTTTGTACCATCTAACGGCAAGTGGTTAAAGAAAGGATTTGCATGCATACCAAATCCCTCAGCAAAGATTATATTCTTAGCTTGGATATCTTTATAACTAACACCTTCATTATGGATGACTAAAGAATCATAATCAAAGGATTCACACAAAAATAAATTATGCTCCATTAGATAAGCTCTATATTTTTCTAATAACAAAGCTGTATCAATATATCCAGTATGAAGTACTTCGCCATAATTATAAGGTGAGTAAATTCCAGAAAATTGGGTTGTAATTATATTTGGAGACAAGAAAGGAGATAAAGCTTCTTTATCCGAAGCTGTAAACCAATTATTTTGTTCTTCTATAGAAAAAAACTTTCTTAGAATTGGCTTTTTAAAATCGAATTGTATTTTAAGTTTCTCTCCAATAACAGAATAAAAGCTTTCCATCAATACTAATTGTTCCTGAGCACACCAAACTTCACTAAATCGTTTTAAAATAACAGGGTTGTACAATCCCCCAGCAATTCTAGATGAATTTTGAGAATAATTATCCAGAACCAAAATTGACTTATGATGCTTTAGAGCCATTTCGGAAAATGATATTCCTGCTAATCCAGAACCAACAATTAAATAATCAATCATATTAAAAAATGAATTTTAGAATAAAATACAAAGTACGTGTATTAAAAAATAAAACTAAGTCAGCTATAAATAAAAAACTCTTGCTTTACAGCAAGAGTTCTAATATTAACTAATAAATGAAATTAGTAATTCCACATATCAGATTCGAAATCACGTATCTTTTCTTTAACTCTTTCCGATTCCAACAATTGATTTTGAGCGTTGTCTTTCATGTATTCAGCAATAGATCTATCACCATATACATTTTCTTCTTTATAGATAACACTATTAAAACGCCTTGAATTTAAAATTTGATCAAAAGAAATAGGCATGGCAGAATTCACATCGTTAAATGCTTTTGCTTCATGCAAAACCTCTCTAGCTGATGGGAAAAAGATCCAAAATAATTCGATATAATCTTTTTCATCATTATTCATAGTGTACACATCTGGAGTAACTGGACAAATACCTAAAAGACGATATTTTAATTCACTTTGACGTTTATCAAAATACCAATATCCTTTAATTTTATATTGTGTTACATCTTGAGCCGTTAAATCTGACCTCAAAATGTATTCAGGAGAAACCTGCATTCCAGCATTTATTTGCTCCCTACCAGCATCCGTAGTATCAACTCTTGTTAAAGAAGATTGAATGTCTTTAAAAGATTTCTTAGTATTAAAATAACTATCAGAATAGACGTCACTAATTGCACCACTTCTAATTGCTTTTGTCAAAACATCATATAAAGAACGTCTATCAGAACCAATGTTAGCAGTATCAATAGGAAAGTATAAAGCGAAGTTGATTTTCTCGCTTAAATCAATAATTTCCCAAGTCGTCTTACCCATTAATACATCTCTATCATGAACGTAACCATAGGCCAAAGGCTTATCATTATCAGAAATAAGCTGAGCAGCAGTTTTAAGACCTATTTCAGAAGGTGTTTTTGCATTTAGCAAATTAGATTGCGCAAAAGATGAAACACTTCCAGTAACGGAAATAATAACTAATAAAAATTTTCTCACATTCATCATGTTTTCATTATAAGATATTGAAGATGCCAATAAGGCAACCTACTTATTATTGTATTTCAAAAATAACCGGAGCAGTTCTAGGTAATAAATAACTACCAGCACCTACTAATTTTGTTTTAATTTCAGAAATGGTAACTTGATCTCCTCTTCCCGCTTTAGAAAGTACAGCTTTACATTGAGAATTTAATTTATCACCTTGTACAACTACTGTTGGCTGTCCAGTAACTTTTAAATTGAACCCTACAACATTTAACCCCACTTCAAAATCAAAATCTTCCAATTTTGCTCCAATAGTAGCAATTTCAAGGTTAGATTTAGGTCCTTTTACAACACCCGTTTCTCCTCTAATTGTTCCTGTTGGTCCTGGAATTCCTTTAATTCTAAATGTCTTTTTATCTGAAACTTTAGAACCATCAGGTAACGTACCTGTAACATTAATCACTACTTCATTCCCAGATGTAGGACTCATGCTAAATTTACCACCACCTGCAGAGCTTAATCCTGGAGCTGAAGCTGAAATTTTATCAGCAGAAATTCCAGCAAATGAAATAGTCATTGGATTAACAACACCTCTGTACACTACATTCATTTTATCCGCTGAAATGGTAGCCGATTTAGGTCTTGCAACAACCACATATTTGTCTTTAATTGCTAAACTTACTGTCTTCCCTCCCTCATCAAAATTAAACGAACCATTTATAGGATGTTCACCAATATTACCTGCTCCAAAAGAAAATTTAGCTTGACCAGCCATCGCTTGAATATTTGAACCATTCAATACAACTGATTTGGCCTGTAATGATGGATCAAATTTTCCTAATATAATTTTACCTGAAACTGCTTCACCTTGAAAGAATACTGATTTATCAAGAACTACAATTGGTTGATAAGCTGTAAGTGATGCAGCTGCAACCAAATCAGATTGAAACATTCCACTCATGATATCACTTTCTGTAGCCTTAATGTCAGCTTGCAATTGAGATATTTTAGTAATTGTAGCAATCAAAGGAAAACCTTTGTAGTTATAATCAATCCAATCTAAATTAGCACCTGCTTTTTCTGAATACACTGGTTTTGTAGCAAATCTAGCTTCTATTTTTGCCATTTCAGACTCTGCAATAGAACTACCTCCAATTTGCTTAATCTGAGCTGGATAACTATTTATTTTATCTAAAAATTCTTTACCTTGTTTAGAGACTTTATCTCCAGTAAAAAACATGCGATCTATTAAATCGCCCTTATCCATTTGTTCATAAGGCAAATTACCTTTAGCGTCTCTTTCAAAATTTTTAGTAACAGATGCCTTTATGTTTTCTAAATAATCATTAAATTCTTTAGACAAAGCTCTAATCTTTTCAACTTTGATCTTTTTATCTCCAAATTGACCCGGCTGATCAACCGCTTTTTGCGCCAATTGTGCAAATGAGCCTTCATTTCTTTGATCAGTAATTGCATTTGACTCAACAATCTTAACGTTTAATATTCCAAAAGCTGATAAAACTTCTTTTGACATATTCAAAGCTAACATTGCAATAAAAATTAAATACATCAGATTTATCATCTTCTGTCTAGGGGTAAGTTTTCCTCCTGCCATATTTTCTACTAATTAGTTAGTTGTTTATTTATAGTTCGAAACTAATTATCCCTTGTTATTCATTGCAGAAAGCATTCCACCATAAACATTGTTCAATGACGACAAATTTGTAGTCAATGACTGCATTTGCTCTTTTAATTTCAAGTTATTTTCGACAACTTCTTCATTAATTTGGGCATTTCTTGACGCACTTTGCAATTGTATTTTATATAAACTATTTAAAGATTCCATTTGAGCAGCAGCAAGAGTCAATTCTTCACTGTATTTCTTAGTTGATGCCATTGATTCAGCAGTTGGAGCAATACTTTTTGCAGCTGATTCGAAATTTTTAATGCTATTTCCTAAACTTGACATCAATTCCCCGTCAATTTTTGCATCTTTCAACATGGCATCTAATTTTTGAGAAAGTAAACCTTGAGCTTCAGCAACTGGAGCCTCTACTTTAGGTGCTTTCTTTTTTGCCTCACCATTTGCCAATTCTGGATATACTAAAGTCCAGTCTAATTCATTATCAACAGGTTCAAAAGCCGAAAGAGCAAAAATCCCAGCTTCAACCAACAATCCAATCGTTAACATTAAATTACCAGTTATAGGACCAAATTCTATGTGTGTTATTTTGAATAATGCTCCTACGATTACAACTGCAGCACCCATTCCATAACAGAAATTCATTGCTTTTTTGCTTAATATTGCCATAATTTAATTTTTTTTAGGTAGTTAGTAGATTTGGTTTTTGTTTTTATTTATCTTTTAATTTTCTTACCGTTTCCAGTTGTTTCTAATCCCATGTAATCTTGAACAGTTCTGAATCCAATAAAACTTCTTGCAGAATCAGCATATTCAAAATCTCTTGTACTTACTTGTAGGAAATAAGCAACGTCTTTCCATGATCCTCCACGAACCACTTTACGTTTGTTTGAGCCATCCTGAACATTTGGGTTCATTGAAGAAACATATTCATAAGCATTTGGGTCATATGATGAATCTGTCCATTCCGAAACGTTTCCAGCCATGTTATACAAATTATAACCATTTGGCTCGTAAGATTTAGCTTCTACAGTATACAATGCCTGGTCAGCTGCATAATCCCCTCTATTTGGTTTAAAATTAGCAAGAAAACAACCTCTATCATTTTTAGTGTAAGGACCTCCCCAAGGGTAAGTACCTGACTCTAAACCACCTCTAGCTGAATATTCCCATTCTGCTTCCGTAGGCAATCTGAATGAATTGATTAAGTCGTGTCCTTTTTTCTTTGATTTGATATATGTATTTTTATTAAGTGTTCTCCAAGCACAAAAAGCTTTTGCTTGTGTCCATTTCACACCTACAACAGGATAATCTCCATATGCTTTATGCCAGAAATAATCATTATGCATTGGTTCATTGTAAGAATACGAAAAATCTTTAATCCAAACTGTTGTATCTGGATATACTTTTACTTCTTCTGTTTTAATAAAATCTTTTCTTTTTCCAACTTTAGCTTTAGCTGCGGCCTGAATATCCATCCAAGAGTAACGGAATTTAAGCTTATCTACATCAATAGTCCTTAAACCATTATAAGAAGCCGCTAAGGGCAAATACATCGAGTCCATTACTTCAACGTAATATTCGTCAGGATATAACTTAGTATCTTTAATTAATTTTACTTTTCTATTTAATCTTCTACCAGCATAAGGATCGTCGTCCGTACCTATACTGTAATAGTTATCGTACATATACTTATCATACGCAGTCATTTTTTCCGGATCAGAATCATTAAAAGCAAAATCACCTATACTTCCAGCATTTTTACCTTTTCCTTTTCCATCACCCGCTTTAATACCACTTTCATCTGCAAGAATAGCTAATCTTACTCTCATTGTAGAATCTTTTACCCATTCTACAAACTGACGGTATTCGCTATTGGTAATTTCAGTTTCATCCATATAAAAGGAACGAACAGTAACCGTTTTTGTTGGAGCATCTTGAATTGCAGCTACATCATCATCAGATTTACCCATTATAAATGCACCTCCAGGAACCAAAGTCATTCCATAAGGTTTTTCTGGATGCCATTTCCCTCCATTAATCCCTACCAATTCACCTTTGTCGCCTGATTTACCACAGCTTATTAATAGCGCCAAAATTGCCATAAATGCAATGAACTTCTTCATATAAATTCGGGTTAATTATTCATTATTATTTAAGTGTGTAAACCTATTTATTATTTTTTTAAAAAACAATTATTTTACACTAAACAACATTATTTTTTACAATAAAAATTCAGTAAGCTTAAAAACAATTTTTAAATACTGTTTTTACGCTGTGCCTTCCACCATCTTTCAGGTAATTCCTGATTACATGCCCCTATATATTCATCATAAGAACATGGTAATAACGTATTTCTTTTCAATTTATTATTCCCATTTGAAATAAATGGAATCTCAATCCACCATCTATCCGTCTTATCACTTTTATAAAAAACTAAAACTTCTTCTTCAGATGGAACTATATATTTTATATAATTTTCTCTACTTCCAAAAGGATATTCATTAGAACGATAATGAAACCCTTCAATAAAATACCAAATAATTTGTGCAACTAATACTGATTCCTGTACAGAATTATTATGATTAAATATCCCAAACATGGATACTTTATCACTTATACCAGCATACCTTGACAAGGAACAAATCTCTTTTCCATTAAAACCATTAGGCGTAAATATACTGAAATTTCCTGAATCTGAGGACTTTACAGAATTCAAATCAAGACTAACTATATCTGCATCTCTAAAAACTGGTTCAGCCAAAGCTATATTATTAGAAATTTCACCCAATCGATATCCGTCAAAAAATAGCTTTTCAACTAAATCTATCTCTTCTTGAGAATTATAATAGGTTTGATATCCTATATTACAATAATTAAAGAGATTATTAGGTTCGTCAATTATTATCTTGGTCAAATAAGAATTTGAAGATGTTTCTTCATTTTCTTTTCCAAAATCAAATTTACTATCTATAGAAACTAGGTTAACCATTTGTTCCAATTCGTCATATGCTCTATATAAGGCATAGGTCAAATCTTGAGAACCTCCTATAACAATTGGAATAATTTTATTTTTTATCAAATTAGAAACTACTTTACGTAAAGCAAAATAACTATCCGTAATCGTATCTCCGGCAAGAATATCTCCTAAATCCGCAATTGAAGCGTCCCAATTTCCCGGAAACATACTGTACAATTCTTTTCGAATAGCCATTATATCCACTTCCGAAAATGCAGTATCGCTTCCGCGATTTTCCAGTACACCAATCACAGCGATATTAATTTTATTTAAATCCGGAAATTGATCTTTAGTGTGAAAAACAATTTTACTTCCCAATTGCTGAGAAGACAACTTTTCCAAAAAATCACTATCAATGGGTTTTAAAAAATCAAATTCCATTTTATTTCTTTTTTACTACAGGTTTCTTAATAGCAACTTTTTTCACAACTGCCTTTTTAGCTGGAGCTTTTTTAGCTGCTGCCTTTTTAACTGGTGTTTTCTTAGCAATCATCTCTTGAACTTCTTCCAAAGTTAATTTAGTAGCATCTACGTCCTTACTCAGTTCAATTTTAATTTTTCCTTTAGTAATAACGGAACGACCCCAACGTGCTTTTTCAACTAAAATCCCTTCTTCAACCCAGTTGTGTAATACCTTGTCGATATTTTTCTGTAATTTATCTTCAATCAATGCTTCTATGTCCGATTGCGATAAATTATCAAAATTATATTTTTTACTTACATTAATAAATAAGCCATTCCATTTTATAAAAGGACCAAAACGACCCGTTCCTTTTTGAACTCCTTCTCCTTTATAAACAGCTATTGGAGCGTCAGCAATTGCTTTTTCGTCAATTAACTCTTGCGCTCTTTTAAAATCAACGTCAAGTGGATTCTCTCCTTTTGGCAAAGATACAAATGCAGCACCATGACGAATATAGGGACCAAAACGACCATTACTCACTTCGACCTCTTCTCCTTTGTATTCTCCTAAATTTTTAGGAAGCAAAAATAAATTCAGTGCTTCTTCCAAATTTATATTTCCTATATTTTGGTCTGCCATCAAACTAGCAAACTTTTTCTCTTCATCATCTGCAGCTCCAATTTGAGCCATAGGTCCAAACTTTCCTAAACGAACAGAAACTGGCTTTCCACTTTTTGGATCTGTTCCTAAAATTCGCTCTCCACTTTCTCTTTCAGCATTTGCCTCTACATCTTTAACTATTGGATGAAATTGATCGTAGAATTCTTTCATCATTACTGCCCAATCAACATTTCCCTCCGCAATTTCATCAAAATCTTGCTCTACTTTGGCGGTAAAGTTGTAATCTAATATGTTTCCAAAATTCTTAACCAAGAAATCAGTAACAATAGTTCCAATATCTGTTGGCACTAATTTTCCCTTATCTGAACCGGTATTTTCTTTAAGTAACTTCTCTCCTACTTTATTTGATTGCAAAGTAAGTTGAGTATAATTACGCTCCTGACCGTCAAGATTTCCTTTCTCTACATAGTTTCTATTTATAATTGTAGAAATAGTTGGAGCATAAGTAGATGGGCGCCCAATCCCTAGTTCTTCTAATTTTTTTACTAAAGAAGCTTCAGTATAACGAGCTGGTGGTCTTGAATATCTTTCTGTAGCAGTGATGTAGTTATTTAATAACTTTTCATTGACTTTCATTGCAGGAAGCATTCCTTCTTGCTCCTCTTCATCGTCATCATGACCTTCAAGATATACTTTTAAAAACCCTTCAAATAGCAATACTTCACCAGAAGCTGTAAACAACTCTCCGTGATTATTAGCTTCAATTTTTACGTTTGTTCTTTCCAGTTGCGCATCACTCATTTGGGAAGCCAATGTTCTTTTCCAAATTAAGTCATACAATCGAGCTTGGTCTCTGTCAATATTTACAGTGTGTCTTGACATATCCGTAGGACGAATCGCCTCATGCGCTTCTTGAGCTCCTTTACTTTTATTGACAAAAGTACGAGGCTTAGAAAACTCCTTACCATAAGATTTAATAATTTCAGCTTGAGCCGCATCCATAGCATCCTTTGACAAGTTAACACTATCGGTTCTCATATAAGTGATAAGTCCAGCTTCGTATAAACGTTGTGCTAATTGCATAGTAATTCCAACTGGCAAGTACAACTTGCGCGCCGCTTCTTGTTGTAAAGTTGAAGTTGTAAACGGACCTGTTGGTGATTTTTTTGTCGGTTTCGTTTCTAAATCTGAAACCTTATAAGTAGAACCTACATTTTTATTTAAAAAATCTTCGGCTTCTTTTTTAGTATTGAAATTCTTAGGTAGCTTTGCTTTGAATGACTTTCCTGCTTCGTTAGTAAATTCTGCAACAACAGAATAAGTTGCAATTGAATTGTAATTTTGAATTTCTCTTTCACGCTCCACAATTAAACGAACGGATACTGATTGTACACGACCTGCTGAAAGTCCGCCTTTTATTTTTCTCCAAAGAACAGGAGATAATTCATAACCTACCAATCGATCTAAAACGCGACGTGCTTGCTGCGCATTCACTAAATTATAATCAATCTCGCGAGGATTATCAATTGCTTTTAAAATGGCATTTTTAGTAATCTCATGAAAAACAATACGCTTTGTTTTTTTTGCATCTAATTTTAATTCTTCCGATAAATGCCAAGAAATAGCTTCCCCCTCTCGATCCTCATCACTTGCTAACCAAACCATTTCGGCTTTTTTAGCCAATCCTTTTAGCTTGGTTACTAATGCTTTTTTATCAGCCGAAACTTCATATTTAGGTTTAAAACCATTCTCTACATCTACACCAATTTCCTTTGAAGGCAAGTCGGCAATATGCCCATAACTTGACTCCACTTGAAAATCACTTCCTAAAAATTTCTCGATTGTTTTTGCCTTTGCAGGGGACTCAACTATTACTAAATTCTTTGCCATTGCTCTATTTTTCTAGGACAAAAGTATCTATTTTTTTTAAATATAGAGTTTTAGAAATGATTTTAAAAAAATATTTCACTCAAAAACGACGGTAAATAGGATTATCTAACATCCTTTTTTAGCCCAGATTGCAATGAAAATCCTTATTGTTCTTTTTGTTAAGAACAATAAGATTGTAATGGAAAGCAGGAAATAGCTCCAAAAATAAAATCTAAAAACATTGTTAATTCTTACACTGACATCTTGTCATATTTATTGAAATTGCCTTATCTTTGCCTTTTTAAAAAATACAATGGAAAAGATTATTGAAGAAAGCAAACAAGGTGAAAGTCTTGTTCTAGAAAACAAACCTGGGAATACAAAAAAATTATTTATAGAAAGCTATGGTTGTGCGATGAACTTTTCGGATAGCGAGATCGTTGCTTCCATATTATCCGCAAATGGATACAATACAACGCAAGTTCTTGAAGAAGCTGATTTGGTTTTGGTGAACACTTGCTCTATTAGAGATAAAGCAGAACAAACGGTTCGTAAACGTTTAGAAAAATATAATGCAGTAAAACGCATTAACCCGAAAATGAAGGTGGGCGTTTTAGGCTGTATGGCTGAACGTCTTAAAAGTCAGTTCCTAGAGGAAGAAAAAATTGTAGATCTTGTTGTAGGACCTGATGCCTATAAAGATTTACCCAATTTATTAGCAGAAGTCGAAGAAGGTCGTGATGCCATAAATGTAATTTTGTCGAAAGATGAAACGTATGGTGATATTTCTCCTGTTCGATTGATGAGTAATGGAATAACCGCATTAGTTTCTATAACTCGTGGTTGTGATAACATGTGTACTTTTTGCGTAGTTCCATTTACCCGCGGTCGTGAAAGGAGTCGTGAGCCACAAAGTATCATGAAAGAAATTCAGGATTTATGGGACAAAGGGTTTAAAGAAATTACTCTTTTAGGACAAAATGTTGACAGTTACCTTTGGTACGGTGGTGGTTTGAAAAAAGATTTTGAAAATGCCTCTGAAATGCAAAAAGCAACAGCAGTAGATTTTGATCAATTACTAGAAATGGTCGCTGTTGGTTTTCCTAAAATGAGAATTCGATTTTCAACATCCAATCCTCAGGATATGCACGAGAGTGTTTTACATGTGATTGCAAAACACAATAATATATGCAAACACATTCACTTACCGGTTCAATCTGGAAGTAATAGAATTTTAGCGGCAATGAATCGCTTACACACTCGTGAAGAGTACATGACTTTGATTGATAAAATAAGAACCATAATTCCAAACAGTTCTATTTCACAAGATATGATTGCTGGTTTCCCAACTGAGACTGAAGAAGATCACAAAGACACTTTAAGTTTAATGGAATATGTCAAATATAATTTTGGTTATATGTATTCGTATTCTGAACGCCCTGGAACTTTGGCTGGAAGAAAAATGGATGACGATGTAACCGAAGAAACTAAAGCCCGAAGATTGCAGGAAATTGTAGACTTACAACAAAAACACGCTTGGTTGCGATCAGAAGAATTTATTGGACAAACGGTAGAGGTCTTAGTTGAAAAAGTTTCAAAAAAATCGACTGAAGAGTTTTCAGGTAGAAATTCACAAAGCATCACTGTAGTTTTTCCGAAAGAGAATTATAAAATCGGTGATTTTGTAAATGTAAAAATCAACTCCTGTACTAGCGGAACTTTGAAAGGAGAGGCAGTGGGTCTAAGTGAGATGAATTAAGGAAGTTTAAAAAAATTACACCACAAATTACACAAATTTTCACAAATTATAATTTTCAATGTTGTTTATTAATCCCCTAACCTGATTATTTATAAATGGAATATTACAAACAAGAAGAGAATTATAAGATAGTTGGTATTTGTATGGAAGTTCATAGAATTTTAGGTCCAGGTCTACTAGAAATAGTATATAAAGATGCCTTGGAAATTGAATTTAAAAACAATAACATTCCATTTGAAAGAGAAAAAGAATTTTCAATTCAATACAAAGGAAATATTCTTGCTCACAAATTTTATGCTGATTTTATTGTTTATGATGAAATTATCCTAGAAGTAAAAACAGTTAAAGAAATTAATAACGAACACATAGCCCAAACATTAAATTACATTAAACTTGCAGATTCACAAATTGGAATTATCGTGAATTTTCAGAATAAATCACTAACAAACAAACGATTAGTTATATAAATAAATTTGTGGAAATTTGTGTGATTTGTGGTAAAAAAGACAAATAAAGACATGACAAAAAAACAAATAATCATAGCAATACTTACTTTCATTATAGGATTTGGGGGAACGTTTTATATAATTAGAACCTACTTTCCAAAGCACAAAGTAGAAAAAACGAGTACTGTAAAAGATACTTTGACAAAAAAATAAATTACAACAGTGAATCGTTTAATTAAATAGAGTTCGATTTTGAACTTGAAAACTTAAACCTCAAAACTTTAAATACAAAATAATGGATACAGTTCAAGCCATAAAACAACGATTTGAAATTATTGGAAATGATCCAAAATTAAATCGTGCCATAGAAAAAGCCATTCAAGTTGCCCCAACCGATATTTCTGTACTGGTCGTAGGTGAAAGCGGTGTAGGTAAGGAAAGCATACCTAAAATAATACATTCGCTATCGCATAGAAAACACGGTAAATATATTGCTGTAAACTGTGGTGCCATTCCTGAAGGGACAATAGACAGTGAGCTTTTTGGCCATGAAAAAGGAGCTTTTACAGGAGCAACAAGCACGCGTGAAGGGTATTTTGAAGTAGCTGATGGAGGAACTATTTTCCTTGATGAAGTAGGTGAATTACCCTTAACTACCCAAGTGAGATTACTTCGTGTTTTAGAAAATGGTGAATTTATTAAGGTAGGTTCTTCTCAAGTTCAAAAAACAGATGTCCGTATTGTAGCTGCTACCAATGTCAATTTATTTGACGCCATCGAAAAAGGAAAATTTCGTGAAGATTTGTACTACCGTTTAAGTACAGTAGATATTCTTCTTCCTCCTTTAAGAGACAGAAAAGATGACATTCATTTATTATTTAGAAAATTTGCTGCTGATTTTGCACACAAATATAAAATGCCCCCATTAAAACTAGATGAAAATGCAGTTCAAGTGTTACAAAAATTTCGTTGGAGTGGAAACATCCGTCAATTACGAAATGTAGCCGAACAAATTTCAGTATTAGAAACAAATAGAGATATTTCAGCTCAGACTTTACTATCTTACTTACCTTCAGAAGGGAGTAACTTACCCTCAGTTATTAAGGATAAAAAAGCAGAAAGCGACTTTAGTACCGAAAGAGATATTTTATACAAAGTCCTTTTTGACATGAAAAGTGACTTACATGATTTAAAAAAACTGACTTTAGAATTAATGAAAAGTGGCGCCACAAAAGTACAGGACATCAATCCTTCTTTAATTCAGAAAATATATGGTTCCAAAGAAAATGACAGCGAAATAGACTTTGAAGAAGAACCTAGAACAGCTTTAATTTCCACACCAAATAAAGAAGAACGTTACGAAGAAAATGACGAAAGTTATTTATTTGCAGAAACTATTGAAGAAGAAGAGGTCTTAAGATTAGAGCAAAAAGAAATCGAAATGATTAAGAAATCATTAGAAAAAAACAAAGGAAAACGTAAAGCAGCTGCCGATGAACTAGGTATCTCCGAAAGGACATTATACCGAAAAATCAAGCAATTTGACCTTTAAAAATTAGCAAATAGGAATAGATATTTACAAACAATTTTTTGAATACCTTTGAACCGAGCGTCAGCCAAATAACGTAGCAATTTTTAAATAAAAATGAAAAAAACATACTATACCCTCTTAATCGCTTTACTATTTGCACTTAACAGTTGCTCCGTATATAACTTTACAGGAACTGGAAAAATTGATGCCAAAACATTTCAAGTTAACTTTTTTCAAAATAATGCTGACCTGATTGAACCAGGAATTGACCGAACTTTTACTCTGGCATTACAAGACATTATACAGAATCAAACCAACCTAAATTTAGTGAAAAATGGAGGTGACTTGACATACGAAGGAGAAATTGTAGATTACAGAATAAGCCCAATGACTGCAACAGCAGATCAAAAAGCATCTCAAAACCGTTTAAAGATTAGAGTAAATGTTCGATTTACAAATAAAAATAAAGAAGTAGATAATTTTGAAAAAACTTTTGAATTTTATTATGATTATCCCGCAGCACAACAATTAGGCGGAGCAACATTGAGTAACGCTTTAAAAGAAATTTTTGACAGAATAACACAAGATATCTTTAACGAGTCACTAGCTAAGTGGTAGATGAAATTATTATTTCAAATAATTTATAAATCAATACATACAACTGAATAACTATTTATGAACGTAACCGATTATACTTACTTAATTAATAAACCAAATACGATTACAGAAAATCAAACAGAAGCTTTAACAAAAGTGCTGGATGAGTTTCCTTTTTTTCAAAGTGCAAGAGCTTTGCGATTAAAAGGACTGTATAATCAAAATAGTTTTAAGTATAATTTTGCATTAAAAGTTACGGCAGCCCATACAACGGATAGAACCGTTTTATTTGATTTTATCACTTCGGATAGTTTTATTGCGATTCAAAAAGAATTTTATGACAAGAAATCACTTGAACTCCTTGATATAACTGTAATCGATAGTGAAGTCGTTATTTCAAAAGAAAATTTAAAGATAGAGAAAACACCTATAGAACAATCTATTCTCACTTCTATTAAGGAAGCTTCAAATGAAACTATTGACAGCACAAAAATAGTTGAAGAAAAATTGGCCATAGGCAAGCCTTTGGATTTTTCTAAAAATGAGACACACTCTTTTCAGGAATGGCTTCAGCTTTCTAGAACACAACCTATAATAAGAGAACCCGAAGTCAATAAAACTCCAGAAAACACTGTTCTGGATGAGACAAAAAAGAAAAAAGCAAAACTAATTGACCGCTTTATCGAATCAAGTCCTAAGATTTCACCTGTTAAACATGGAGTACCTTCCACTATTCATATTGACATTAATAAAGACGATAATTCGTCATTAATGACCGAAACTTTGGCAAGAGTCTATTTGGAACAAAAAAAATATCAAAAAGCGATTCAAGCTTATGATATATTAATTTTGAAATATCCAGAAAAAAGTAGTTTCTTTGCAGACCGTATATCGGATATTAAGATTTTACAACAAAACAATAATAATTAAACAATGAGCACATTTTCAATTTTTTTAGTTTTAATCACAATAGTTTGTTTTCTATTGATCGTAGTAATAATGGTTCAAAACCCTAAAGGTGGTGGACTTTCTTCTACATTAGGAGGATCGACTCAAATGGGTGGTGTACAAAAAACAACAGACTTTTTGGACAAGAGTACTTGGACATTAGCTACAATTTTAATTGCATTAATATTACTTTCTAGTTTGAGTTTTACTGGAACATTAAGCGATACTGATTCTAAAATCATTGACAATACACAAACTGCAGCTCCTGCTTCGCCAGTACAAAACACACCTGCACCAACAACACCTGCAAAATAATTTACATTATATAAATATTACTAAGTGCCAGCCTGTCAAAGCTGGCATTTTTTATAAGAAAATCTGTCAGTTATAGCAAGATGGCACAATTTCTGAAATCGTATTAACAATCTATATAAAACAATAAAAACATATAATTATGGCTTTAAACATTAAACCACTTTCAGACCGTGTTCTTATTGAACCAGTTGCTGCTGAAACAAAAACTGCTTCAGGAATTTTTATTCCAGATACTGCCAAAGAAAAACCACAAAAAGGAACTGTTGTTGCTGTAGGAAGCGGAACAAAAGATCACTCCATGACTGTTAAAATTGGTGATTCTGTTCTTTACGGTAAATATGCAGGTACTGAATTAAAATTAGAAGGTAAAGATTACTTGATAATGAGAGAAGATGATATTCTTGCAATAATTTAAATTTTGTTTCAAGTTTGCTTCGCCTGTTCACTATCGTTCGGGTCAGGTTTCAATTTTCGAATCCTAAAATGAAACTTTAAACAAAAAAATTTCAAACATTAAACAAAAAAATTAAGATGGCAAAAGATATAAAATTTGATATTGAAGCACGTGACGGACTAAAACGTGGTGTAGATGCATTGGCTAATGCAGTAAAAGTGACTCTAGGACCAAAAGGTCGTAATGTAATCATCGGAAAATCTTTTGGTGGACCAAATGTAACTAAAGATGGTGTTACTGTAGCAAAAGAAATTGAATTGAAAGACCCATTAGAAAACATGGGAGCTCAAATGGTTAAAGAAGTCGCTTCTAAAACTAATGATTTAGCTGGAGACGGTACTACAACTGCAACAGTTTTAGCACAAGCTATTGTAAAAGAAGGCTTAAAAAACGTTGCTGCAGGTGCAAATCCAATGGATTTGAAACGCGGTATTGACAAAGCAGTTGAGGCCATTGTTGCTGACTTAGCAAAACAATCAAAAGTAGTAGGTACTGATTCTGAAAAAATTAAACAAATCGCTTCTATTTCTGCTAATAATGACGAAGTAATTGGTGAATTGATTGCTACTGCTTTTGCAAAAGTAGGAAAAGAAGGTGTTATCACAGTTGAAGAAGCTAAAGGAACTGATACTTATGTTGACGTTGTTGAAGGAATGCAATTTGACAGAGGATATCTTTCTCCATATTTTGTTACAAATCCTGAAAAAATGGAAGTGGAATTAGAAAACCCTTACATTTTATTATATGATAAAAAAGTTTCTTCACTAAAAGAATTACTTCCTGTATTAGAGCCAGTAGCACAATCTGGAAAACCTTTATTAATTATTGCTGAAGATGTTGATGGTGAAGCGTTATCTACATTGGTAGTAAATAAATTAAGAGGAGCATTAAAAATTGCAGCTGTAAAAGCACCAGGTTTTGGAGACAGAAGAAAAGCAATGCTTGAAGATATCGCAATCTTAACAGGTGGAACTGTAATTTCTGAAGAAAGAGGTTATACTTTAGAAAACACAACAATTGAAATGTTAGGAACTGCTAAAAAAGTGACTATCGATAAAGACAATACTACTGTTGTAAGCGGAGCTGGTGAAGCTGACATGATCAAAAATCGTGTGAACCAAATTAAAGGTCAAATGGAGGCTACAACTTCTGATTATGACAAAGAAAAATTGCAAGAGCGTTTAGCTAAATTAGCTGGCGGTGTTGCGGTTCTTTATGTTGGAGCTGCTTCTGAAGTAGAAATGAAAGAGAAAAAAGACAGAGTAGATGATGCATTACATGCAACTCGTGCTGCTGTTGAAGAAGGTATTGTTGCTGGTGGTGGTGTTGCGCTATTAAGAGCTAAAAATGCATTAACTAGTGTAAAAGCAGACAATGCTGACGAAGCAACAGGAATTCAAATTGTATCTCGTGCAGTAGAATCTCCATTAAGAACTATTGTTGAAAATGCAGGTCTTGAAGGTTCTGTAGTTGTAGCAAAAGTAGCTGAAGGAAAAGGTGATTTTGGTTATAACGCCAAAACTGATGAATATGTAGATATGCTAAAAGCAGGAATTATCGACCCTAAAAAAGTAACACGTGTAGCATTAGAAAATGCAGCATCAGTTGCTGGAATGATTCTTACTACTGAGTGTGCATTAATTGACATTAAAGAAGATAACGGAGGCGGAATGCCAATGGGAGGCGGAATGCCAGGAATGATGTAATATCAAACCCTTCTAGATATAAAAAAATCCGTTCAACAATGTTGAACGGATTTTTTATTTATACTTTTTTTTGAAAATAATATTTCGTCAAATAAGCACTACTTTTTTAGTTCTATTCCTCTGAAACTGGATGCTTTCTAGCTAACTTGATTAGTACTGGCGATAAAGTAATTACTACCAAACCAATAACGATTAACTCAATATGTTCTTTCAAATTTATTTGATAATTATCTAGTAAAAATCCATATAAATAATGTCCTGCGAAAATCAATATAAATGACCATAAAAAAGAACTAACCACATTATAAAACATAAATTTCTTTTTATCCATAGTCACAATTCCAGCAACAATAGGAGCGAAAGTTCTAAATATTGGCAAAAACCTTGCGAAAATAATTGCTCTACCTCCATGCCTTTCAAAAAAATCTTTAGATTGAACAAGGTATTTTTTCTTAAACCAAAAAGTGTCTTTTTTATTATAGAGATAGTATCCGCTTTTTGATCCAAACCAATAGCCGACAATATTACCTAAAATACCTGCAAAACCAACCATTGTCGACAAGAGAACAACATTTATAAAATCACTATCTATAAACAATATATTTTCAATCAATTCACGATTGTAAATTCCAGCAAGAAAAAGCAAACTATCTCCAGGTAAAAAGAAACCAGCAAACAATCCTGTCTCAGCAAAAACAATAAACAATACTATATATATCCCTAATTTTATTCCATTCACATCAAAATGAATATAAAAAAGTGGGTCTATCAAATTCTTCCAATCAAAGCTATTCATTCTGTGGGGTTTTATTCAAAAATGTTTTGTGCGTGAAAGTAAGTATAATTTACATGAACCACAATTTATTGAATCTTTTTAAAGATTAATTAACGATTAATCTAAAATTAAAATACCATGACAACCCTACATGCTTCTAGTACAGATTTAACAATCTAGTTTTTTTACGCCTAATAGTATATTCAACTGAATTACAATATGAAGGATTAAAGGTCAAATTCTTGTCCCATTAGTGGAATGACACAATCAAATCCATAATGTTCATTAATTTTTATACGCAACTCATCAGCAGGAATATTTTCCCCATGGACTAAAAATACTTTTTTAGGTTTATTTTCTAAGGCCGAAAGCCAATTAAGTAAATCCTTTTGATCACCATGTGCTGACAGCCCTTCAATGTCAATAATTTTAGCTAAAACAGCATAATATTTCCCGTAAATTTTAACTTCTTTGGCACCTTCAAGTAATTTGCGTCCTCTAGTTCCTTCCGCTTGGTACCCCACAATAATAACAGTAGTCTCTGGTAATCCAATGTAATTTGTTAAATAACTTAAAACACGTCCTCCAGTCACCATTCCACTAGCAGCAATTACTACTTTTGGTTTTTTATTATAAATAGCCTCTATTGTATCTTTATAATCCGTAATCATCGTGAACATTTTACTCATAGCCACGCAATCGTCTATGGAAAGCTTATGCCATTTTAAATTGTTAAAAAAAACATCAAATGCACTTACTCCCATCGGGGAATCAATAATATATTCAATGTCTGGGATTTTTTTCTCCGTTTTTAACTTCCATAACAAATACATTATACTCTGTGCCCGCTCTACAGCAAAAGAGGGAATTATTACTGTCCCACCATTTTTAAAAGTAGAATTGATATACGTTTCCAATTCTAATTTCGCATCCGTTTCAGGATGAAGACGATTACCATAAGTGCTTTCCAGAAATATATAATCCCCTTTTGTTGGCCTTGTGGGTGGAAACATTAAAACATCATTATCCCTACCTACATCTCCAGAAAAAACCAAAACTTTACCTTCTAAACTCAATTCTACGCTACAAGCCCCAATGATATGTCCTGCATTTGTAAAAACTGCTGAAATTTCAGCATCCAATGGAACTGTTTCCTTGACATTAACAACTCTAAAAAAAGGAAATACTTTCTCGGCTTGCTCAGCAGTATATAAAGGTTTAGCGACTTCATGTTTAGAATATTTTTCCTTATTTGCTTTGTACGCTTCTTCTTCTTGAATTTTACCACTATCCAAAAGAATTAATTTAGCAATTTCTTTAGTTGGACTTGAACAATAAATTTTTCCTTTAAATCCTTGTTCAACTAATATTGGCAACCAACCACAATGATCTAAATGTCCATGGGTCAATAGAACAAAATCAATAGTTGAAGGCAAAACTGGAAGAGGGTTCCAGTTAAGTTCTCTCAAAGGCTTTATGCCTTGAAAAAGGCCGCAATCTATCAAAATCCGAACACCATTACTTTCTACTAATGTTTTTGAACCAGTAACTGTTCCTGCTCCTCCAATAAACTTTACTTTCATGACTCTTTATTTATAGTGAACAATTAATCAAATCGTTATTTTAAGCACATCTACACAATTCCCTAACTTCTTTTAAAACATTTTTAATTCTATTAGCACTCAAGTTAATTTTTTCTAAAGCATCCGAATTATTCATTAATTCCTTAACTAAAATCACATCCAAAAACAATAGTTTATCTTTCTCAGCAATAGACAAAGTGGTTAAACAAGTCACTGGATAAAGACAGTCTATATCGTTTCTTGTTTTCAAACTATTATTTTTAGGGTAGTCCCAACTCAGTAAATTCAAACCAGAGCATTTAGCAAAAGTAATAGCATCAGAAGTGAACCGATTGTTAGTTGAGATCCAACATTTTGAAACGGTATCTTTTTTTGAAAAAATCATATGGTTTCTATCTTTCAAATCATTAAATCTCGAAAGAACATATAGAGGAATTTTAACATCCGAAACTGCTTCTCTACTAGAATGAAACTTACATTCTATCATTGCAATAGCATTATCTTTCTTTACTAAAACATCTATTTCATGTGAAACACACTTTCCTTGCAAAACCAGATTTGTGGTAGTTGTATATTTTTCGGCATCAAAAAGTCGAGCTATATATTTCTCGAAGAAAAAACCAGCAGGACCTAACAACTGAAGTGCTGCTCTTAGATTGTATCTGGCTGCATGTGAATTAGCCTCTTTTTTTAATAAAAGAAAAGCTCTTTTATAAATATGTTTGGTTGAAATTCCTTCGTAAAGTTCATTTTTAATTTTATTCAAAATATCTTCAACAATAACTGGACTAGCACCAGATTTCAACAATGAAACCTTTAGTTTTTCTGGCTCAAAATCAACAATATCTCCAGAGTGTTTTACTATTTTCATGACTCTAAATTATTGATTATTAATAATTTAATACTCAATTAAAGATAATAAAAATAAATCATTTATTAACCTTTTGGAAATAAAAAGCAGGAATAAACAATAGGACAAAAATAGGCTGAATTAAAAACCTCCTAATATAAAAAAGAAAAAGATTATTATTCACTCCATAAAAATTAATCACCATATAAAAAGAAGCGATTAAAATCATAAAAAAAAGCAGATACAAAATAGCAGCGAATTTAATTATCTCAACATCTTTAAATAATACATAAAGCAACCCTAACGAAATGATAGTATTAAGTCCATATCGAAATAAATAACCTATAAACAAACGATATGGACTATAAATAGGTAGCGGTAAATTATTAAAATCACTTTTAAAATAATTTAAGAAAGGATCATAGAATAAACGGTCTTCAAAGGCGCGAACTAAAATAAGTAATAGCACTAACAGTGCTGCCGTAACAAATCTAAGTTTATGTGTTAGTAGAATTTTTAGCATATAATGAAAATTTATTAACCCAAATTACCCATAAAATAAAAACGACTCCATAAATAAACAACGGAAAAAACACACCGTGTAAAATAGATTCTTGTGTAGGAAAAAAATAAATCAGAACACACAACAATGCAATTCGCATCACATTTAAAAAATAAATACCTAAACTTCCTCCGATAATATATAAAACTGTAGGTTTTAATTTTCCTGAAAAAGAAACTACAAACGAAATAAATAAAATAATAACACTAATCGCATTGCACCCCTCAATCAATCTGGCAACATATTTTTGATTGTAAATCAATTTGATGTAATCATCTGTTTTATTTTCTTCAAGTACCACATCAGCATGAAACAGTTTTAATAATTGCTCCGTATTTTGGGCTACCAATTTTGTAATTGAATCTGTTTGATTGCTCTCAAAACCATTTAAGAATATTTGATAAACAAAAGCTAATATTATGTAGGTTAAAAAAAACTTTGCTAAAAAAAACAAAAAAGGCTTATACAAAACAATATATTTTCTCAAAATGCAATTTTTAACAAATTTAATATAAATAAGATTAAGGACTTTAAATACTTTTGTATAAAAATTGAACAAAATGACATTTCAAGAATTGAAACCAAAAGTAACAGCAATAACGTCAAACAATTCACTTACAAGAGACGAAAAATTATTGACCATTTGCCAACTTTTAAATTCCAGCATAGAATACTATAATTGGGTAGGCTTTTATTTTGCAAACCACGATACAAAAACATTACATCTAGGTCCTTATGTAGGAGCAGAAACGGATCATACCGTTATCCCATTTGGAAAAGGAATTTGTGGGCAAGTAGCAGTTTCAAACGATAATTTTGTTGTGCCAGATGTTGCCGCTCAAGACAACTATATTGCTTGTAGCTTTACTGTAAAATCAGAAATTGTTGTTCCTTTATTTGCAAATGGGCAAAACATTGGGCAAATAGACATTGACAGTCATGTGATTGACCCTTTTACAGAAGCGGACGAACGATTTTTGGAGTTTGTAAATGAGGAGGTTGCAAAATTGTATTAAGATTTAAAATAATTATCAATTCATAATTATTAATTGATAATTATTAATTACTTTTGCACCCGTCTTACAATAGCTGTATGACATACATAAAAATCATTAAACAAATATTGGAATGTATTTAACTAAAGAGATTAAAGAAGAAATCTTCGCACAACACGGAGAAAAAACAAACACTGGAAAAGCTGAAGCACAAATCGCTTTATTCACTTTCAGAATTAGCCACTTAACTGAGCACTTGAAAAAAAATCGTCATGATTATAACACAGAGCGTTCATTAGTATTGCTAGTAGGTAAAAGAAGATCATTGTTAGATTACTTGAAAAAGAAAGAAATCAACAGATATCGTGAGATTATCAAAGTATTGGGTATCAGAAAATAATCAATATAAAAAAGAGGTGCGTAAGTGCCTCTTTTTGTTTTTACACAAGAATAAAAAAGTTTGGTTTTTCATTGGGTTTTAGGCATTAACTACGCAAACAACAACTACAACACAACTAGAACCCATGTTTAACTAATAAATTAAATTTATGATTCCACAATTATTTGTAGAAAGTATCGATTTAGGTGATGGCAGAAACATCACAATCGAGACAGGTCGTTTAGCTAAACAAGCTGACGGATCTGTAGTAGTAAGAATAGGTAAAACTGTTATTTTAGGAACAGTAGTATCTTCAAGAAAAGCTAGTCCAGGTATCGACTTTTTACCACTTACGGTAGATTATCGTGAAAAATTTGCTGCAGCAGGACGTTTCCCTGGAGGTTTCTTCAAAAGAGAAGCAAGACCAAGTGATAGCGAAGTGTTAACTATGCGTTTAGTAGACCGTGTTTTACGTCCACTTTTCCCAGATGATTATCATGCTGAAGTTCAGGTAATGATTCAATTAATGTCTTACGACGAAGATATTATGCCAGATGCACTAGCAGGTTTAGCAGCATCAGCAGCATTAGCTTTATCTGATATTCCTTTTGAAACATTAATCTCTGAAGCTAGAGTTGGAAGAGTTGATGGAAAATTCATCATCAATCCAAGCCGTGCACAATTAGCGTTATCAGACATTGATATGATGATTGGAGCTTCTATGGATTCTATCGCAATGGTAGAAGGTGAAATGAAAGAAATTTCAGAAGCAGAAATTCTTGAAGCAATTAAATTTGCTCACGAACATATCAAAAATCAAATTTCTGCTCAATTGCGTTTACAAGCTGCTTTTGGAAAAAAAGAGACTAGAACGTATGAAGGAGAAAGAGAAGATGAAGCAATTTACGCTAAAGTAAAAGCGGCATCTTACGATAAAATTTACGCTATTGCAAGCAAAGGTTCTTCTAAACAAGAACGTACAGCTGCATTTGACGAAGTAAAAGAAGAAATTAAAGCATTATTTACTGAAGAAGAATTGGCAGCTGATGGAGATTTAGTTTCTAAATACTTCAAGAAAACAAACAAAGAAGCAGTTCGTAACGTAACCTTAGATTTAGGAACCCGTTTAGACGGAAGAAAAACTACAGAAATCAGACCAATCTGGTGTGAAGTAGATTACTTACCATCTGTACACGGATCTGCATTGTTTACTCGTGGAGAAACGCAAGCTTTGGCAACAGCAACTTTAGGAACATCTAGAGAAGCAAACCAAATTGATTCTCCATCAGAACAAGGTGAAGAGAAATTCTACCTACATTATAACTTCCCTCCTTTCTCCACTGGTGAAGCTCGTCCTTTAAGAGGAACTTCAAGAAGAGAAGTAGGTCACGGAAACTTGGCTCAAAGAGCATTAAAAAACATGATTCCTGCTGATTGCCCTTATACAATTCGTGTTGTATCTGAAGTATTAGAATCGAATGGTTCTTCTTCTATGGCAACTGTTTGTGCTGGAACATTATCATTAATGGATGCTGGTATTCAAATGATTCGTCCTGTATCTGGAATTGCAATGGGATTGATTACTGACGGAGATCGTTATGCTGTATTGTCTGACATTCTTGGTGATGAAGATCACTTAGGAGATATGGACTTTAAAGTAACAGGAACTTCTGTAGGTATTACTGCTTGTCAAATGGACATCAAGATTGACGGATTGAAATACGAGATTATGGAAGCAGCACTAGCTCAAGCTCGTGATGGACGTTTACATATCCTTGGAAAATTAATCGAAACTTTAGCTGAGCCAAAAGCAGATGTTAAAGCATATGCTCCAAAAATCATTACAAGAAGAATCCCTAATGCTTTCATTGGAGCATTAATCGGACCTGGAGGAAAAGTGATTCAAGAATTACAAAAAACTACAGGAACTACAATTGTTATCAATGAAGATCCAATTACTGAAGAAGGAGTTATTGAAATCTTAGGAACAGATCCTGCTGGAATTGAAGCAGTATTGGCTAAAATTAAATCAATCACTTTCAAGCCTCAAATGAATGAGTCTTACGAGGTAAAAGTAATCAAAATGCTAGATTTTGGTGCAGTTGTAGAGTATACATCAGCTCCAGGAAACGAAGTTTTACTACATGTATCTGAGTTGGCTTGGGAACGCACAGAAAATGTTTCTGATGTAGTGAACATGGGTGACGTTTTTGAAGTGAAATACTTAGGTATGGATCCAAAAACTAGAAAAGAAAAAGTGTCAAGAAAAGCACTTCTACCAAGACCTCCACGTGAGGAAAGAAAAGAGTAATCAGATCTTAGTTTACTAAAGGTTTATTTATAGGAAATCCCGTTTCATGAATTTGAAACGGGATTTTTGTTTTGCATTAGGGATGGCAGCGTTTGTTTGAGCTCTTTTTATGCAATAAAATGGAATAAAAAAGCGAGTGCGGACAGCCCGACCGAAGGGAATGCCCAAATTAAATGGTTTAAAAAATAAAATAAATATTTATTTCATCCCTTTTGTAACTTTTTCACAACTTCGTACGTATAATCACTTGTACACTTAAAACTTGAGGAGACAAAAACATGAGACAACTAAAAATTACCAAGCAGGTAACGAATCGTGAAACTGCATCATTAGACAAATATTTACAAGAAATTGGAAAAGTTGATCTTATTACCGCTGACGAAGAAGTAGAATTAGCTCAAAAGATTAAAGCTGGTGATCAAAAAGCACTAGAGAAATTAACAAAAGCCAACTTACGTTTCGTAGTTTCGGTAGCAAAACAATATCAAAACCAAGGATTAACGCTTCCCGATTTAATTAACGAAGGAAATCTTGGTCTTATAAAAGCAGCACAACGTTTTGATGAAACACGTGGTTTCAAATTCATTTCGTATGCCGTATGGTGGATTCGTCAATCGATACTTCAAGCATTGGCTGAACAATCCCGTATCGTTCGTTTACCATTAAATAAAATTGGTTCTATCAATAAAATCAACAAAATGTACGCTTTATTAGAGCAATCTAACGAGCGTCCACCATCTGCTGAAGAAATTGCAAAAGAACTAGACATGACTGTGAATGACGTAAAAGAGTCTATGAAAAACTCTGGTCGTCACCTATCTATGGATGCACCTCTTGTTGAAGGAGAAGATTCTAACCTTTACGATGTATTGCGTTCTGGCGAATCTCCAAATCCTGACAGAGAATTAATCCACGAATCATTACGTACCGAAATCGAACGTTCATTAGAAACATTGACTCCTAGAGAGGCTGATGTGGTTCGTTTGTACTTTGGTCTTGGTGACCAACACCCAATGACTCTTGAGGAAATAGGTGAAACTTTTGACCTAACTCGTGAGCGTGTACGTCAAATCAAGGAAAAAGCAATCCGAAGATTGAAACACACTTCAAGAAGTAAAATATTAAAAACCTACTTAGGTTAATTCACAATATTCCCCAATTAAAATCTTTAAAACTTAAATTTTTTAATTCAAAATGAACAACAGTTTGATTGACTGTTCGTTTTTTGATTGATGATTGAAACTCCGGCTGATTACCGGAGTTTTATTTTTTATCAATAAAACCCTCGGTCTGTTCGAGCAAAGCTCTCGAGTTTAGCTTCGCTCTGTTCGACTTTCAGTCTCGGGTCCGGAGTTTTATTTTTTAATCTGAATTATTTTCAGATCCTCTTTCCCTCTATTTTCTTTTTATCTTTCTCTTTTCTGGCGTAACCCTTCGTAAAAACTTCGGGTCGGGCTTTATGTTTCAATCTTTTTATTAAAAAAAATAAAAAGGATTTCCACTTCAATCCCTTACGCAATACACGGATAAATCGCGAGTTGTACCTTTTATAAAAAAACTTTCCCGTTTGTTTTAAATAAACTAATTTTGCACAAACAACAACTTAAGAATCTGAAATAAATTCAGATTAAACAACAAAACAATGAAAAATACACTTATTGCTCCATCAGTATTAGCGGCCGATTTTGCTAACCTGCAACGTGACATTGAAATGATTAACAACAGTGAAGCGGATTGGTTTCATATTGATATTATGGATGGAGTTTTTGTGCCAAACATTTCTTTTGGAATGCCAGTACTGGAAGCGATTTCAAAACATGCAAAAAAAACAATCGATGTTCATTTAATGATTATTGATCCTGATCGCTACATTAAAACCTTTGCCGATCTAGGAGCAAATATCTTATGCGTACACTACGAAGCATGTACTCACCTGCACAGAACCGTTCAGTCCATAAAAGCCGAAGGTATGAAAGCTGGAGTAGCCTTAAACCCACATACAAACGTTGATTTATTGGAAGACGTAATCAATGACATTGATTTAGTTTGCATCATGAGTGTAAATCCTGGTTTTGGCGGACAGTCATTTATAGAAAATACCTATGCTAAAGTAAAAAAATTAAAAGAATTAATCACGAGAAAAGGAGCCAACACCATTATTGAAATTGACGGTGGAGTTACCAATAAAAATGCAAAACAATTAGTTGAAGCAGGAGCTGATGTACTTGTAGCGGGAAGCTATGTTTTTAAAGCAGAAAACCCAACAGCAACTATTGCCGATTTAAAGAAATTGACAACAATATAAATAATCCAAAACCCCATAATTACAACAGTAAGGATGGGGTTTTCTCATTTATATTGCTCCACAAAATATTTCATTAAATCCGTTGTAGTTACAATCCCCATTAAAACATCATTATCACATACTGGCAGTGCATGAAATTCATTTTTGGACAGAATTTCAGCTGTTTCTTTTATTGTGGTCTCTGGGCTAATAATCACAATTTCTTTAGTCATTACTTGACGTATCGAAAACATATTAAAAACGATTGACTCTACTTCTTCTGCCTCTCTTTCTACAACATCAGCATAAGAAACCCTTAATAAATCAGTATAACTTAGCATTCCAATAATTTTACCATCACTCACTACTGGAATATGCCTGATTTTATTTTTTTTAAATAAATCTTCTGCTTTTGTCAACTCATCAGAAAGATTCAACTTAATTATGTTTCTGGTCATAATTTCGGATACTGGAACATTATTCTTCATGACTTTGACTTTTAAATTTTTACTTAAATTTACAACTTAAAAAGCACAATTAATAGCAATTTTAATTATTAGGCAAACAAGAAAACTAAAAATATCTTTATATTAAATGGAAATAAATCCATAAAACACAATATTTTCAGGACCTAATTTAATTCGCTTTTTTATAAAAAATCACCAAATGTGGGTATTGTTTATCGATTTATTTTTTCAAATATTTGTGAGTAAATATTCACAAAACAACAAAATTTAGTCTCTTCTAGAAATCAAATAGTTAAGCAACTTATTGCTTGTTGAATCATTTAAATTAAAAACAAACAACCTCATTAATTGAAACTAAAAAAGAAATGAACAAAATTTTTATTACGCTTGCCTTCATTATTTGTATGAAAGCCAATTGTCAAACAGCTAACGACTACTACACATTAGGGAATAACAAATACCTAATAAAAGATTACAAAGAAGCAGTTAAAGATTATAGTAAAGCCATTGAACTAAAGTCTAACTTTATCGAAGCCTACTACTCAAGAGCTCTAGTAGAAAACATTCAAAAAGAGTACAAAGACGCTATTAAAGATTTATCTAAAGTGATAGAAATTGATCCAAAACAGAGCAAAGCTTATTATTCTAGAGCAACTACTAAAAGTATTTTGAAAGATTATAACGGAGCGATTGAAGATTATTCTAAGGCTATCGAAATAGAACCAAAATTTAGCAAAGCGTATAATGACCGGGCTGAATTGAAGTTTAAATTAAACCAAACAGAAAGTGGCTGTATTGATTTAAATAAAGCAGCTGAACTGGGCCATCCTTATCCCTTTGATTACATTAAGAAAAGGTGCAAATAAAAAAAAGAGCGATTATATGATCTATATAATCGCTCTTTCTTTTATGTAAAACTAAAAATTTTATTTTATTTGTGGCCGCGACAGGGTTCGAACCTGCAACCCTCAGAGTCGAAATCTGATATTCTATCCAGTTGAACTACGCAGCCGTTTGATTTAAGATTAACAATTTTAGATTTGTGATTTAAATTCGTTAACCTTGAATCCTAAAATTTATGTCAATAATTTTTTTACTATTGTAGAAATAACTTTCCCCTCGGCAGTACCACCTAATTGAGCAGCAGCTAATCCCATTACTTTTCCCATTGATGCAATACCAGCAGCTCCAGTTTCGGCAATTATTTTTGCTATCACTACTTCTACTTCAGCTTCTGTCAACTGTGCAGGTAAGAACTTTTCGATTACTGCAATTTGAGCCAATTCTGGTTCAGCCAAATCCAAACGGTTTTGTTCTGTAAAAATTCTAGCGCTTTCTTTACGAGTTTTCACTAATCTTTGTAGTAATTTAACTTCGTCATCTTCGGTAATTTCTTCTTTTGATCCCGTTGCTGTCTGAGCTAATAGAATCTCAGATTTAATAGCTCTTAAAGCTTCTAATGCAACTGTATCTTTAGCTCTCATGGCTGTTTTCATTTCGTCCATGATTTGTACTGATAAACTCATATTCTTTATTATTTATTTAATTAATCGATTATTCATCGATTGTTGAATTCCTGTTACGAACTATCTTTTGCCCCAGATGGTAGTGAAAAGCATTTTGAGAGCCAATGCTTTTTTTCTTGAATTTAAAAAGCGACCGAAGGAAGCTCTTTTAAAGACTTAGAAAAAACCATTTGGCGATAAAATCTTGTAACGGACAGCTGGATTAAGGCACAAAAAATATTCTTTGCTAAAATAGTGGTGCGAAGATAAAAAAAATAACCCGAAAATTAAATTCAATTTTCGGGCTAGTTCTTATTGGTTAAAATTAATTAATCTACATTGTCATGTAAATAAGAATTATTTGAACGCAACTGTAAATCATTATTGCTGTCTATACCAACAGAAATTCTAGAATTTGTATTGTTTGACTGTGTATTTGAGATATCTATTCCTAACCTTTTGTAAGCAGGTTCTCTTTCATATTCATCCACTTTAGAAACATTATTATGAAACTTATAGTTGAATTCTTTTAGCTTTTTTCTTCTCTCATCAGCTCTTAGCCTCAATGTTTCCTCAATTGTCATTTCCATTGGAGATATCTCCTCAAAATGAGAAGGAGCATTTACACTTTTATCCACTTGCTTCATTGTGATATTCAATTCAGCTGGTATCACTTCTTCCACAACTTTAGCAACTGGTTTTGAAGAAATCAATTCATTCTCCGCTTCCATATACTCCTCAAGAGAATATTTAATGATTCCATTATCAGACAATTCAGTTACTGGAACAAATTGAACGGGTTGATTCACTTTTATCTCACGTGTTTCATTTGTCAATTCAAATAAAACTTTCTCTTCTTTTATTTCTGCAACTGGCTCAGGTTTTGCAATTGGCAAGTCAAAAGAAAATGTTGTTTGCTCTTGTCTTTCAATTACTTTAGGCTGTTGCACTTCTGCTTCTACTTGTTTTGGAGCTGTAAATGTAAAATCAATATCTTTAATAGGAGAAACGATTTCAAAAGTAACATCTAAGTTCTTAATAAACTCAGACATGGCCAATAAACCTTCGTTTCCTGGAACTGGAACAATTGCTTCAGGCACGACTTTGTCTTCTAACAAATCAAATACGATTCTTTCATCGGAATTTGATTTTGGTGATTCTGTATTTAAATCAAAAGCAGGTACCGCATTTTTTGATAGATTATAAACATTACTTTGTTCATCCTCTAGTGCATGAATTATTTTTTTCGGCTCCGTATTTACGATTCCATTTTGTTGTTCAATATCAAAACCTGTTGCAATTATAGTAACTGCAATAGCATCACCAAGAGTTTCATCTTCACCAACACCCATAATAATATTGGCATTGTGACCTGCTTCATTTTGAATGTGGTCATTGATTTCTCCGATTTCATCTAAAGTGATTTCATTAGTTCCAGAAACGATGAGCAACAATACGTTTTTGGCACCTGTGATTTTGTTATCATTCAATAATGGAGAATCTAAAGCAGAAATAATAGCTTCTTTTGCTCTATTTTCTCCTTCAGCAACAGCCGAACCCATAATTGCAGTTCCACTATTAGACAAAACGGTCTTCGCATCACGTAAATCGATATTTTGAGTGTAGTGATGTGTTATCACTTCAGCAATACCTCTTGAGGCAGTTGCTAAAACTTCATCCGCTTTTGAAAATCCTGCTTTGAAACCAAGATTACCATATACTTCTCTTAATTTATTATTATTAATAACGATTAAAGAATCTACCTGCTTGCGTAATTTTTCTATTCCAATTTTCGCTTGTTCTTGACGCACTTTTCCTTCAAATAAGAATGGAAGTGTTACAATACCTACAGTAAGAATTTCTCTCTCTTTGGCTAATTGAGCAATAACCGGCGCAGCACCTGTTCCAGTACCACCACCCATTCCAGCTGTGATGAAAACCATCTTAGTATTGCGGTCCAACATTTTTTCAATTTCAGCAATGCTCTCAATAGCTGATTGCTGCCCTACATCAGGATTAGCACCAGCACCAAGTCCTTCAGTCAAGTTTACCCCTAACTGAATTTTATTAGGTACTGAACTACTTTGTAATGCCTGAGAATCAGTATTACATACAATAAAGTCCACCCCTTTAATTCCTTGCTTAAACATGTGGTTTATAGCGTTACTTCCACCTCCACCTACACCAATTACTTTGATTACATTTGATTGGTTTTTTGGTAAATCAAATGAAATACTTCCAAATTCTGAGTTGCTCATCATTTTATTTGGTTTTTGATATTAATTATTAATTGTTGTTCTATTTTATTTAGGTTTCCCCTATTCCGCGTTGTCTAAAAAATCTTTAATCTTATCTACATATCGGTCAAAAAAAGATCTTTTTATTTTATCTCCTGTAGACTCTTCCTTCTTGGCATGATTAATCCTTTTTTCTTCTTCATTTTCTTCAGGAATATCCTGATAACTTTCGGCAATTGGAGCGCGATAAACTGGAGCTTTTGGTTGTGGCACCTCTTCCTTTCTAATAGCGCTTTGCGTTTTATTTTCAATGCTATTCATTACTAATCCTACAGCCGTAGCATATAATGGGCTTGAAAACTCTTCATCAGAATCACCTGCTAAATGCTCATTAGGATATCCAATTCTAGTATCCATTCCAGTAATGTATTCCACTAACTGCTTAATATGCTTTAATTGTGCTCCACCACCAGTAAGTACTATTCCTGCAATTAGTTTTTTACGAGGATCTTCATGACCATACGCTTTAATTTCAGTAAAAACTTGCTCCACAATTTCAACAACGCGTGCGTGGATTATTTTTGACAAATTCTTTAAAGAAATTTCTTTAGGTTCTCTCCCTCTTAATCCAGGTATAGAAACAATTTCATTGTCTTTATTTTCACCTGGCCAAGCTGAACCAAACTTTACTTTTAATAATTCTGCTTGTTTTTCAATAATAGAACACCCTTCTTTTATATCATCAGAAATTACATTTCCACCAAAAGGAATTACTGCTGTATGACGAATAATCCCGTCTTTAAAAATAGCTAAATCTGTTGTTCCTCCACCTATATCAATCAAAGCTACACCCGCTTCTTTTTCTTCTTGACTTAGGACTGCATCTGAAGATGCTAATGGTTCTAATGTCAATCCAGATAATTCAATTCCCGAACTCTGAATACAACGACCCACATTTCTTATAGAGGACGCTTGACCAACGACAACATGAAAACTAGATTCTAGTCTGCCACCGTACATCCCTATTGGCTCTTTAATTTCAGACTGCCCATCAATTTTAAATTCTTGTGGTAAAACATGGATTATTTCTTCTCCAGGTAACATGGCCAACTTATTTACTTGATCAATTAGCAATTGAATATCATCACCACCTATCACTTCTTCTGGATTACTTCTGCTGATATAATCAGTATGCTGAATACTTCGGATGTGCTGTCCAGCAATTCCTACAACTACATCTTTTATTTTATACCCTGAATTATTTTCTGCTTCATGTATTGCTTGCTGAATGGACTGAATTGTTTGAGTAATATTGTTTACAACACCTCTTGCAACACCCAAACTTTTAGATTTACCTACGCCTAAAATTTCAAGTTTACCATATTCGTTTTTTTTGCCAATCATGGCAACAATCTTGGTAGTCCCAATATCTAGACCCACTGCAATATTCTCTTTTTCCATTATCTATTTATTTTGTACAAACTACTTGTTTAGTAAATCTCAGGTCAATCTTTTTATATTTATATAAAGAACTATCTAAAACTGCTTTTTGAAAAAAGGCCTTGTAATCTTTGAATTTTTGGTCCACATTTACCAATCTTCCAAAATCAATTTGATAATTAAAATTTCTATTGAACATTTTTAAGCTCCCATTAGGCATAATTTGAATCGCAATGATGTTTTTTTTCAAAAAATCATCGTCATAAATTACATGAAATAATTGAGCTAAATCTTCGCTATTTTTTTTATTTATCTCCCCCGAAACAAGTAGAACTCTAGCTGTAAAATTATCTGATAATGGCATCTTACCCCCTTCATAGTCAACATAAAAAGAGTGGTCACCTTCGAAAACCCTTGCTATAGGAGTCTTTTGTTTTACTACTGCTTTTAGAACACCATCAATACTTACAAACACATCTGATTTCTCAATCATAGCATTTGAATCCAGTATCCTTTCCAGCTTATTCAAATCTAATTTATCTTTTTCAATGCTTGAAGCATTCTCTTTATTTTCTATTAACAATTTATTAACCGTTTCTCTTTTCACAAAAAGAGCGTTATCTCCTACAAAAACAACTACGGATTTCTTTAATTTTCTATGTTCATTTCGATTTGACGTAAATGAAAACAGGAAAATTACTAATCCTAACATAAGAAATAATCTAATATTTGTCCAGTTAAATATTCTCATTTAGCGCTTGTTTTATTGACACTACCATTTCCCCAATATCACCTGCTCCAATAGTAACAATTATTTGAGCATTACTTTCCAAAATAGTCTTTATTACCTCTTCTTTTTGAACTAATTTTTTATGCTGATTATCAATTTTAGACAGCAACCAATCCGAAGTAATTCCCTCTATTGGTAATTCACGGGCCGGATAAATATCCATTAAAATAACTTCGTCAAAATTAGACAAACTTTTGGCAAAATCATCAGCAAAATCCCTTGTTCTACTAAATAAATGAGGCTGAAATACAGCCAAAACTTTTTTATCAGGATACAATTCTCTTACTGCCTGATGCACAGCATCAATCTCAGTAGGGTGATGCGCATAGTCATCAATGTAAACTAAGTTTTTTCTTTTAATTTGATACGAAAACCTTCTCTTAACTCCTTTAAATGATGCTAAGGCTACTGCAATGGCCTCGGTTGGGGTGCCGAATATTTCAGCCATTGCAATAGCCATTAAAGCATTCATCAAATTGTGTCTTCCTGGTAAACCAAAACGAAAATCTTTTAAAATCCCTTTTGGAGTATTTATATCAAAAACATAACTCCCATTTTCAATTCGCACATTAAAGACATTGTAAACAGCATCTTCATTTACCGCAACTGTCACCCCTTTTAAAGGCAAATCTTTAGTGATAAATAATTTATTTTTATCCTCAATTTTATTTGCAAATTCTACAAACGATTCTTCTATAGCATCACTTGTCCCATAAATATCTAAATGATCTGCATCCATAGATGTGACACAAGCAATATTAGGATGCAAATGCAAAAAAGAACGATCGAATTCATCCGCTTCAACTACCGTAACTGTTTTACCACTACCTATTAAATTCGAATTATAATTTTCTACAATTCCTCCAATAAAAGCTGTTACATCAACCCCACTTTCATATAAAATGTGCCCTAGAATACTTGATGTTGTTGTTTTTCCATGTGTACCTGCCACAGCAAAGCAAAAAGTGTCTTTTGTTATTATACCTAAAACTTCCGCTCTCTTTTTTACTTGATATTCTCTTTCCAAAAAATAATTCCATTCAGAATGCATTTTTGGTACAGCTGGCGTAATAATCACCAAAGTATTTTCTACATAAAAATTTTTCGGAATTAAATCAATATTATCCTCAAAATGAATTTCAATTCCACTTTCAATCAATTCTTTCGTCAGTGTAGTTGGAGTCTTGTCATAGCCAGAAACTTGCTTACCGATATTCTTAAAATACCGTGCCAAAGCACTCATTCCGATGCCACCAATACCGATGAAATAGACGTTATGTATTTGATTTAAATTCATTGTTTTTAATATCTTAAAGTCCGTTGAACTTACTATTTACTGTTTTTTGATTAATTTCACAATTTCATCAGCAATTTGCTTTGTTGCCTCCGGCATTGCTAATTGTTTTATATTTTCACTTAACTGTTTTTGCTTTCCTTCATCTTTTAAAAGTGCTTCAAAAACAAGACTGAATTGAGAATCCAAATCTGATTCTTTTAAAAGCAATGCTCCTTTTTTGTCAACAATTGCTTTTGCATTTTTTGTCTGATGGTCTTCTGCCACATTCGGTGATGGAATAAACAGCACCGGTTTTCCAACAATACATAATTCTGATACGGATGAAGCACCAGCACGTGAAATAATAATATCTGCTGCTGCATAAACAAAATCCATTCTTTCGATAAAAGAAACAACCTGAACATTTTCCGTATTGTATTTTTTATAATCTTCGTAATATAATTTTCCGCATTGCCAGATAATCTGAACATTTTGAGAAACAATCTTATCTAATTCTTTTTCAATTAATTGATTCATTCTTCTAGCACCCAGACTTCCTCCAAGAACAAGCAACGTCTTTTTATTAGGATCTAAATTAAAATATTCAATTGCGTCCCCTCTTTTACTTTCGATATCAATCAAATCCTGACGAACTGGGTTACCCGTAAAAACCATTTTTTCTTTTGGAAAAAAACGCTCTAAATTTTCATAGGCAACACAAATAGCACTTGCCTTTTTGCTCAATAACTTATTTGTAATTCCAGGATAAGAATTTTGTTCTTGAATTACAGTAGGTATGCCCATTGTATTAGCTACTTGTAATAATGGTCCACTAGCAAAACCGCCTGTACCAATAACTACATCTGGTTTAAAATCCTTAAGTATCATTCTGGATTTCCATAAACTATCAACTAATTTAAAGGGAAACATCGCGTTTTTTAAATTAATCTGACGTTGTAAACCAGCAATCCACAATCCTTTTATATTGTAACCCGCTTGAGGAACTTTTTGCATTTCCATTTTATCTTTGGCTCCCACAAAAAGGAATTCAGCATTAGGGAAACGCATTTTTAATTCATTAGCAATAGCAATTGCAGGATATATATGTCCTCCCGTTCCTCCACCACTTAATATGAATTTATATTGTTTCATTTAATTTAAAATTACTGTTATGACATACTTCAATTAAATATTATTTATTCATCACCGCATCCATAGGATTTCCAGCTTTATCTTCAATAGAATAATCTGAATTGATTTCCTCTTCAGAAGCTAGCTCAGCATCAATTAATTTTTGAAGCGCTTCTTCTCTTTTAGCTGCTACTTTTAATTCTTCCTCTATTTCTTCGTCTTTTTTAGTCACACTTATAATGATACCGAGTGCAAAGCACGTCATCCAAATGGAACTTCCTCCACTACTGATCAAGGGTAACGTTTGCCCTGTAACCGGCAGTAACTCTACAGCTACGGCCATATTTATCATAGCTTGAAATATCATTGGAAAACCGAGTCCTATGACGACTAATTTTCCAAATAAGGTATTGGCTTTATGCGAAGCAATGACAAAACGGAATAATAGTAGAAGATATAAGGTAAGAACACCAAACCCTCCTATTAAACCGTATTCTTCGACTATGATAGCATAAATAAAATCAGAAGAAGATTGTGGTAAAAAATTCTTTTGAACACTTTTCCCCGGTCCTAATCCATAAATTTTGCCTGAAGCAATAGCAATTTTGGCTTTCTCAATTTGGTAATCATCTTCGTCTGGTTTGTCAGTTGTAAAATTTTCAATTCGACTACTCCACGTACTTACCCTACTAAAAAATCTAGAATCAGGAAACGCTTTGGAAACAAGCACAAAAAAGGCAAGAAAAACAATACCTGAACCAATTATAAAACCAATATATTTTATTGGGTATTTACCAATAAAAACAAGCATAATTACCATTGAAAATATCAAGGCTGTTGTAGAAAAATTGGCAGGTAAAATAAACATTAAAGTTATAAATACGGGAATCCAAAGTTCTTTTAAAGATTCTTTAAAATCAATTGGTTCTTCTCGAGTTTTAGATAAATACCTAGCAACATAAATGAACAATACTAAGGATGCTAATGTTGATGTTTGAAATGTAATGCCCACAAACGGAATTTGAATCCATCGACTTGCATTAGCACCTGCAATTACCGTTCCTTTGATTAAGGTGTAAGCCAATAAAATCCAAACAACTGGTAATCCTACTTTAGAAATAGCTCTGAAATAATGATACGGCACTTTATGAACTAAATAAATAATCGTAAATCCAATGCAAATATGAGCCAAATGTTTTACCAAATAACCCAATGTATTACCAGTTCCATGACCTAAATAGGCCAAATTACTACTGGCACTAAAAACAGGCATAAACGAAAACAGCGCTAATAAAGCCACGAATGACCATATTACTTTATCTCCTTTTAAATTACCTATTAATTGCTTCATTTCAAAATTTGTTTAAAGTTTAAAAATGTTCAACCTTACCCTTTATAATTTACCTTCTTTCTATAAGTTTTGTACCGCTTGTTTAAATTGTTTTCCTCTATCCTCATAGTTTTCAAACAAATCAAAACTTGCACATGCAGGCGATAACAATACAGTATCCCCTTTTTCGGTCAAACGCTGCGCCATTCTTACGGCATCATTCATATTGGTAACTTCAACCATAATATCAACTACATTTCCAAAAGCATCTATTATTTTTTTATTATCGATTCCTAAACAAATAATTGCTTTTACTTTTTCACGAACTAATGACATCAATTCATTATAATCATTCCCTTTATCGACACCACCTACAATCCACACTGTTGGTGTGTTCATACTGTCTAAAGCAAAGAAAGTAGCATTTACATTTGTCGCTTTTGAATCATTGATATATTGAACATTTTGAATTTTCAATACTTTCTCCAAACGGTGCTCTACTCCTTGGAAATTAGATAAACTTTCACGAATTGTTGCTTTTCTTATTTGCATCAATTTAGCCACAGAGGTTGCTGCCATTGCATTTTTCATATTATGTTTTCCTTCCAAAGCAATTGACTCCGTGTCCATTTTAAATTCCTCTTGGTTAATTGATATTTCCATTATGTTGTTTTTGATAAATGCTCCTTCACTAAAAGTTTTTGTTAATGAAAAAGGGATTAGTTTTGCTTTTGTTTTATTTTTCTTTAGCCATTCATTAATAGCCACGTCATCTGCGTCATATATGAGGTAATCATCCTCTGTTTGATTCATTGTTATTCTAAATTTTGAATCAATATAATTTTCGTATTTGTAATCGTATCGATCTAAATGATCCGGACTAATATTGGTAATAACTGCTATATGAGGTTTGTAATCTTTAATGCCATCCAATTGAAAACTACTTAATTCTAACACATACGAATCAAATGTGTCATCAGCTACTTGCCAGGCAAAACTCTTTCCAATATTACCCCCCAAACCGACATTCAATCCAGCCGATTTTAACAAATGATAGGCTAACATTGTCGTCGTAGTCTTCCCATTACTTCCAGTTATCCCTATTGTTATTGCTTTTGTAAAAGGAGCCGCAAATTCTATTTCTGATATCACAGGGATCCCTTTTTCGATTAGTTTTTTAACAATTGGAGCTTTTTCTGGAATACCAGGGCTTTTCATAACCACATTAGCATTCAAAATCAAATCCTCAGTATGTTGTTCGTCTTCGAAATCAATACCATTACTTACAAGAACTTCTTTATAGTTTTCTTTTATCTTGCCAAAATCAGACACAAAAACATCATATCCTTTTTTCTTACCTAGGATTGCTGTTCCTACTCCGCTTTCTCCTCCGCCTAATACAACTAGCCTCATGTTATCTTAATTTTAAAGTAACAATTGAAAGTATCGCTAACATGATAGCTACAATCCAAAAACGAGTTACAATTTTACTTTCATGATAGCCCTTCTTTTGATAGTGATGATGTAAAGGAGCCATTAGAAATATTCTTCGTCCTTCACCAAAACGTTTCTTGGTATATTTAAAATAGGTCACTTGCAATACCACCGAAAAATTCTCAACTAAAAACACTCCGCAAAATAATGGAATCAACATTTCTTTTCGAACTGCAATCGCTAAGACGGCAATAATCCCACCTATAGTTAAACTTCCAGTATCTCCCATAAATACAGATGCTGGATACGAATTATACCATAGAAATCCAATTAGTGCCCCTGTAAAAGAGGCGATAAAAACCGTCATCTCGCCAGAATTAGGGATGTACATAATATTCAAGTAATTGGAGAATATAATATTTCCAGAAACGAAAGTAAAAATACCTAATGCCAGTACGGATATTGCCGAAGTTCCCGCGGCGAGTCCATCTATACCGTCAGTTAAATTAGCCCCATTAGAAACTGCTGTTATAATAAAAATCACAATAGGAATAAAGATTACCCAAGCCCATTTTTCATATCCTTCTCCAGTCCAAGCTAATAATTCAGCATAATCAAATTCATTGTTTTTAAAAAATGGAATTGTAGTCGCTGTCGACTTTTCTTCCAAAGGAGCTTCGTAAATAACATTCTCAGTGGTCATCTTAAAAACATCACTTTTACCCGTATCAGTACGTACTGTTACACTTGGATTAAAATATAGAACTGTCCCAACAATTAAACCTAACCCCACTTGTCCAAAAACTTTAAAAATCCCTTTTAGTCCTTGCTTGTCTTTTTTGAAAATTTTTATATAGTCGTCTACAAAACCAATTGTCCCCATCCATAAAGTCGTAACAATCAACAAGACGATATAAATATTATGCAATTTTGCGAATAACATAACTGGTAACAATGTGGCAAATATGATGATTAACCCCCCCATTGTAGGAGTACCAGCTTTTTCGTTTTGCCCAGCCAAACCTAGTTCTCTAACTGTTTCACCTACTTGCTGATTGCGTAAAAAATTGATAATTCTTTTACCATAAACAGTAGATAATAATAGTGATAATAAGAAAGCCAATGCCGATCTAAAAGTGATGTATTGAAAAACACCAGTTCCAGAAACATTCATCGTTTTATCTAAATATTCAAATAAGTAATACAGCATATTTTACTATTTATGAAGTTGTTCTAATATTTCTTTTACAATTTTCATATCATCAAAATCATGGCGAATTCCCATAATTTCTTGATATGTTTCATGTCCTTTTCCTGCTATTAAAATAATATCATTGGGTTGAGCCAATTGACAAGCTGTTTTTATAGCTTGTTTTCTATCAGTAATTGTCAAGATCTTTTTATAGTTTTGAGGAGCAACACCCGTTTCCATCTCAGTTAGAATAGTATCTGGGTCTTCATTTCTAGGGTTATCGGATGTAAGAATTACTTTGTCACTTAAATCAGAAGCAATCCCAGCCATGATAGGACGTTTGGTTTTATCTCTGTTGCCTCCACAACCCACAACTGTAATCAATTGTTCGTTTTTTGTACGAATATCATTTATTGTTTTCAAAACATTTTCTAGCGCATCTGGAGTATGTGCATAGTCCACAATGGCAGTAATATTAGAATCTGAAACGATATATTGAAATCTTCCCGAAACACTTTCCAATTCAGATAACAATCTTAAAGTTTCTAAACTATCTAAACCTAATTCAATGGCAGTACCGTAAATCGCCAAAACATTGTAAGCGTTAAAAGTCCCTATTAATTTTACCCAAACTTCATTCCCATCAATTTTCAACAACAATCCTGACAATTGATTTTCTAGGATTTGAGTTTTATAATCAGCATACGATTTTAATGCATAGGTGCGCTTTTTGGCCACTGTGTTTTGCAACATAATTGCCCCATTTTTATCATCAATATTAGATAATGCAAATGCCGTTTTTGGAAGATGATCAAAAAAAGATTTTTTCACATCTCTGTATTCAGCAAAAGTGGGATGGTAATCCAAGTGATCGTGTGATAAATTAGTAAAAACTCCACCCGCAAAAAATAATGCCTCTGTTCTTTTCTGATGAATTCCATGTGAACTCACTTCCATAAAACAATAATCAACATTGGCCGCTTTCATTTCAGCCAAGTAATAGTTGATTGTTATAGAATCTGGTGTTGTATGAGTTGCCTTATATTCAACATCATCAACCATTATTTTAACCGTAGACAATAACCCAACTTTAAACCCTGCTTTTTTAAACAATTGATACAATAAAGAAGCAATTGTAGTTTTTCCATTGGTTCCTGTAATCCCTACTAATTTTAAACTTTCCGAAGGATTTCCAAAATAATTAGCCGCCATATAAGCCAAAGCCTTGTTTGTATCCAATACTTGCACGTAGGTCACTCCCTTTACTAAAGTTTCAGGAAATGCATCGCAAACAATTGCTTTAGCACCTAAATCAATTGCTTTTTGAATAAAATCGTGACCGTCCGAAATAGCCCCACGAATAGCTATAAAAATATCATTTTGCTCTATTTTCCTAGAATCAAAATCAATTTTGTTAATAGCAATATCCGTTGAACCGTTTATAGACTCAATAGCTACTTTATATAATATGTCTTTTAGTATAATCACAATAATTCTAATGTTATAGTTGTGTTTTTTATTATATTCTGACCCGCTTGAAGCGATTGCGTTTTTACTTTCCCCATTCCTACCGCTTTTACCTTAATGCCTAGATTTTCTAATAAAGCAACTGCATCCATTCCTGGCATCCCTTTAACATCAGGAACGAGTTCTTGTTGTTTTTGTAATTTAGCAAAGTAATTGTTATAGCTATCTTCTTGTTTTGGGACTTTCTTATTTAATTTTTTAATTTCATTAGTCGAAGGCACATCTGTAAATATTTTTTGTGCAATTCGCTTAAAAACTGGACCAGCAACATCGGCACCATAATAATTATTGTTCACTGTACTAGGCTTATGCACGACTACAATACACGAATATTTAGGATGATCTGCAGGGAAGTACCCTACAAATGAAGAGGCATAGTATTTTCCTGCTCCTCCATCTTTGGCATAATTAACGGCAGCAGTTCCCGTTTTTCCAGCCATTGAAAATTCTTTGGAAAACAATTTAGAAGCCGTTCCTTTTTTAACCACATTAGCCAAGACTGCTTTTACTTTCAATAGAGTTTCCTTAGAACATATCTTAGGATTAATTACTTCTTTTTCGACCTTTACAATCGTTTTATTCCATTCTTTAATTTCAGAAACAAATTGTGGTTTCACCATTTCACCATTATTTGCTACAGCGTTATAAAAAGCCAACGTTTGCATAGGGGTTACTGACACTCCATATCCAAAAGCCATCCAAGGAAGCGAAATATTAGACCAGCTCTTATCCGTTGGTTGCGGAATAAATGGTCTCCCTTCCCCTTCAAAGTCCATATTCAATTTTTTATTCAATCCATACGAATTAACGTGGTTTACAAACTTGGTAGGATTATTTTTATAATTATCATAAACCGCTTGAACCATTACCGTATTTGAAGACAACTCAAAACCTCTAGCCAATGAGATCTTACCATATCCTCCTGTATGAGAATCCCTTACCGATTTTCCGGAATATTTAACTACCCCACCATGTGTATCATAAACAGTACTTGTATCCGCCACTTTATCTTCAAGAATAGCCATTAAATCAGCCAATTTGAACGTTGATCCCGGCTCATGCGATTCAGCTACAGCATAATTTGTAGTTTCATAGTAAGTACCATCGTTAGCTCTTCCTAAATTAGCTATCGCTTTTACCTTACCAGTTTGAGTTTCCATCACGACAACACAACCATGATCCGCTTGGTAATCTTCCAATTGCTTCAATAAAGCATGATGTGCAATATCTTGAATATAAACGTCAATAGTCGAAATTACATCGTAACCATCCTGAGGATCTACTTCATTTATATCACGTATGGGTTTCCATTGCCCTTTCGCAATTTTTTGTTTTAAGATTTTACCGTCTTTACCGTTAAGATATTTTCTATATGCCCATTCAATTCCTTTACCATCAGAAGTTCCATTTGAATTTCGACGCTCATAGCCAATCGTTCTTTCAGCTATTTTTCCAATAGGATGCTCTCTAACGGTCTTTTGTTCGACAATAATTCCTCCTTTGTAAGCTCCTAATTTGAATAAGGGAAATCCTTTTATTTTAATATAATCGGTATAACTTAAATCACGAGAAATCAAATAATATCTATTATTATTTGCTCTAGCTCTTCTTAATTCATTTTGATAAAAACTACTCGGTTTATCTAGAACTGTAGCTAAAGAATCTGATAATGCTTGAACATTTTTTTCGAATACTTCTGCTTTTGGTGCCAAAGCATCGAAACGTATTTCATAATTAGGAATCGAAGTAGCCAATAAACTCCCATCAGATGAATAAATATTTCCTTTATTAGAAGGAATTACAAAATTCTTAACCGTTCTTTCTTTGGCTAATTTTCTATAATAATCCCCTTCAACCCATTGAATATTTGTCAATTTTACAGCTATCGCAATTGCTATCAAAAAAATAGCAAATGCAACCAGATAGATTCGGTACGATATGTATTTATCTTCTACTGCCATAATTTTTTAAGAAAACTTTTCTCTTCTTCTTTTTTTACTTTTATTTTAATTGGAGGAACTGTCGACGGAAAAATATCTTTTTCAATCATCTTTTCAGAAACAGTTGACTCCATTTTTAACTTCATTAACTGTGAACGTCTGTCTACAAATTCGGAACGCAGTTCTTTCACCTCAGTTGTTAATTGAGCTATTTGAAAAACCTTTTGTTCAAAACGTTGTGTATTTGCAATCATAATTATAGCTAGTAATATCAAAAAAACTATAAAACGCCAGTTTTTTACCGCATCATCATCGATAAGAAACCTAGCTTTCAATATACCGTAAATGCCTTTTTTCATTACGTTAAATTATTTCTTTTCGGCTATTCTTAGTTTTGCACTTCTTGCCCTATTGTTAATTTTAATTTCCTCATCTCCAGGAACAATTAATTTACCTATCGTTTTAAATGGAACAGAAAAATTACCAAAAAAATCACGCTCAGGCTCTCCATCAAACATTCCGTTTTTCATGAATCGCTTCACTAATCTATCTTCTAAAGAATGATATGAAATAACACTCAACCTTCCACCTGGATTTAAAATTTCTAATGATTGCTCCAAAAATTCCTTTAAAACATCCATCTCTTGATTCACTTCAATTCGAATAGCTTGGTAGATTTGAGCTAAAATTTTATTCCTAACTCTATCTGGTAAATATTTTGCCAAAACTTCTTTTAGCGCATCGGTTGTTTTTATTGGATGCACTTCTCTTGCCTCCACAATTGTTCTTGCCAAAACAGGCGCGTTTTTCAACTCACCATAATCTAAAAAAACTCTTTTTAAATCCGCTTCATCATACTCATTTACCACTCTGTACGCATTCAAATCATTTTTTTGACTCATCCTCATATCCAATTCAGCATCAAATCGAGTTGAAAACCCTCTCTCCGCAACATCAAATTGATGTGAAGAAACACCTAAATCACCCAAAATTCCATCTACACTTTTCACTCCGTAAAAACGTAAAAAACGCTTAATAAATCTGAAATTTTCATTAATCAACACAAAACGATCATCATGCAACGTATTCTCTAAAGCATCTTCATCTTGATCAAATGCAAAAAGCTTTCCTTCAGGGCCTAACCTACTCAAAATCTCCTTAGAATGCCCGCCACCACCGAAGGTCACATCTACATATATACCGTCAGGCTTGATATTTAAACCATCTACAGATTCCTTAAGTAAAACCGGATTATGATATTCCATTGTCGTCGTCATTTATATTTCCCATTACATCTTCTGCCAAATCAGCAAAATCAACATCTTCTCCGCTTATTGATCTTTCATATAAATCTTTATCCCAGATTTCAACAATATTTACTGCTGATGAAAAAACAACATCTTTTGCAATATTTGCAAAAACAACTAAATCTTTAGGAACTAATAATCTTCCCAAAGAATCAATCTCAACAATTTTAACTCCCGCAGTGAACCTGCGTATAAAATCATTGTTCTTTTTAACAAATCGATTTAACTTATTAATTTTCAACATCATAAAATCCCATTCTTCCATGGGATACAGCTCAAGACACGGTTGAAAAACAGAACGCTTCAAAACAAAACCGTTTTGAAGAGATGGCGCCAATTGCTTTTTCAAAGGAGCTGGTAACAGCACCCTTCCTTTAGCATCGACCTTACATTCATATGTTCCAACAATTGTATTCAAACAAATAGCTTTTAAATGATATAGAGCAAAAATATGAAAAATATTACCACTATTTACCACTATATCCCACTTTGTTGATAAGTTTACCCGCTTTTAGAGAAAACACCTTAATTTTTGGACTGTCAGACTGTTAGCATCTTAATAATTTAAGTGTAAGAATATTCAGGCTATCGAAAAAGTGAGCAAATTATAATCAATAATTTAACGTTAAGACGATACTATTTGTATTACAAAAAGTATCGCGAAAATTGTAATCCAAAGGATTTTGAAGCAATCCATCTATTAAAAAATAAATGATTAATTATATACTCAAAAATCGCATTCAAAAATTCTTTTTAATTTATTAAATCATATATTTGTGAAAATTGAAAAATCGCATTCATAAACATGGAAAAAAACTATAAGAAAGAAGGCAGATACAGTTATTATGAAGCTGGAGAAGGAACGCCTATCGTAATTTTACACGGGCTAATGGGTGGACTAAGCAATTTTGATGCAGTTGCTGAACACTTTTCTGATAAAGGATATAAAATAGTTATTCCAGACTTACCATTATATACTCAAAATATTTTAAAAACTAATGTTAAAAATTTCGCTAAATACGTTAAAGACTTTATTACTTTCAAAGGTTTTGACAGAGTGATTCTTTTAGGAAACTCATTAGGGGGACATATCGCATTGTACCATACAAAAATGTATCCCGAAAAAGTAGCGGGACTTGTAATTACAGGAAGTTCTGGGCTTTACGAAAGTGCAATGGGAGACAGCTACCCAAAAAGAGGTGATTATGAATACATTAAGAAAAAAGCCGAAGATGTATTTTACGATCCTAAAGTAGCAACCCCTGAACTTATTGACGAAGTATATGCCTCCGTTAATGACCGAATAAAATTAATAAAAACGCTAACGATAGCTAAAAGTGCGATTAGACACAATATGGCAAAAGATTTACCTAAGATGCATGTACAAACGTGTATTATCTGGGGTAAGAATGACAAAGTAACCCCTCCTGATGTTGCAGAAGAGTTTAACAAATTGTTACCTAACTCAACTCTATATTGGATTGACAAATGTGGCCACGCAGCAATGATGGAACAACCGGAAGAGTTCAATCGTTTGCTAGAAGACTGGTTAACACATACCCATTTATCAGTTCATTAAATTTATAAAGGAGAATTTATACCTAAAAAAAATGAAAATTAATACAGCCGAATTTGTAATTAGCAATTCAGATGTCTCAAAATGTCCTAAGGACTTTTTACCTGAATATGCTTTTATTGGCCGATCAAACGTAGGAAAGTCATCATTAATAAATATGTTGACCAACCAAAAAAAACTAGCTAAGACTTCTGGGCGACCTGGAAAAACACAACTGATAAACCACTTTTTAATAAACAACAATTGGTTCTTAGTTGATTTACCAGGATATGGATATGCTAAAGTTTCTAAAAAAACAAAATCAGTTTTTCAGCAATTTATTACGGATTATTTTGAAACAAGAGAGCAATTAGTTTGCGCCTTTGTTTTAATTGACATCCGACATGAAGCTCAAGCCATAGATGTTGAATTTATGTCTTATATGGGTGAAAGTGAAATTCCTTTTTGTATTGTTTTTACAAAAGCAGACAAAATTAGCAAAGTAAAAATTGACTCTCATATCGCAGCGTATAAAAAGAATATGTTTGCCAATAACTGGGCAGAAATGCCTCATTATTTCGTAACATCAGCTACTGAAAATATTGGAAAAGAAGAACTACTTTCCTATATAGACGAAGTAAATCAAGAAGTTTTCAAAAACAATGGACAGTTTTAAATTACTGTTCATTATCCACTTCAAAAAGAAGATTTTTATACCAAAAAAAGTACAGCTAGCGCTGTACTTTTTTTTTACTTTATATTTTAAAAAGAAACTATTTTGATTCCAACAAATGAATATTCTTTTTTGTACTTTCATCAATATCATCTTTTATTTCAAGATTTAGGACTTTCCATTCTTTATATATTAAATACTGATATAAAATATAGAACAAGGAATTAAAAAACCAAAAATCCAATAAGAATGGCTTAGTGAAAATCACTGAATCACTATTTCCACTTAAAAAGATACTAGCACTACTAGCCAAATAAAGTATTAAGCCGTTACAAAAATAAAAATAATCGCTTTTATCCTTTTTAATATTAAACACTAAAAACAAAATTCCATAACTAATTAACAATAGTGATGTAATACCAATTTCAAGCATATTAAATTGCCAATAAATAGATGGATCTATTGAATATTGAATTCCTAAAAAAAGAAGAACTACTATTAATAAAAATGCAACAATTTTTTTTAAAAGTCCAATTGAGAATATATTATAAAAAAACAGACTCATTGTAACAAATTGAAAAACAAAATAATAATGAGACAAATAAAAATTTTCTCCTGGCCTTAAAAAACCTATTAGATTGCAACAAAATTCAACAATAAACAACAAAATTAAATAAACAGTAATTATACGATACAAAACATCCTTGTTTTTTCTTGCCAAGTAAAATCGTATCCCGTTAATAAGCAAAAAAAACAAACCTACTAAACTAACAATAAATGGAAATAACATATCATCAAGATTTAATTGCAGACTAATTTAAAAATCAAATTTCCAATTGTACAACATCCCATTATACAATGTACTACATAACAAATATAACTAACTCATAAAAAAAACTAGCGCTAAAAATAAAATTTTCTGTTTTTTTGACATAAAAAAAGGATAGTTTAAAAAAACTACCCTTAAAATATTTCACTGTTTTATTGCCACTACTTTGTCAACTCTAATTTTTCTGCAAAATAATCACAAAAATCTTTCATTGTATCGGCCATTTTTTCATCACCTGTAGCACGATGAAAAGTATCTGACATAGCAACTAAGGTTTGATGAAAGAAAATTTTCATCTCATCGACTGGCATTTCTTTTGTCCATAAGTCAATACGCATACTTTCTTTAGTTTTACTGTCCCATACAGACAACATAATCGCTTTCGCTTCCTCTAATTCCACCCCACCATCTTTGGCAGACCAAAGTAATTTTTCTGGAACACGGTTTTCATCTAATTCTACTAGAAATTTAATTTCTGATCTATTTATATCTGACATTACTTCTTTGGTTTATATTTTGATTTTTCAAATATTTCTTTAGCATTTGCTTTTAATAATCCTTGCAAAGATACTTCATTGTTATTCATATATGAACGAACAATTTGCCATCCAATCCAAGAACCAACTCTTCCCGGAGACTCATTATCAATTTCCAAATAAAATTTAGAAAATGGTGCTGGGTTTATAAATCGAGGAATCAGTTTTTGATCATCACTATATAGCATTTCTTTTTCTATAAAATAACGCCATATATAACTTTCATTTTCCTCACACCATTTAATTTGCTCAGGCGTATATCCCATTTTATCCGCATCGCTATAATCAGGCAAAAACATATCTTTTAAATACAATTCTTTCCCAGCATAAACCATATCAGACAATAAACTCTTTTCTTGATTAGGTGTCGTTTTATATTTAAAAAAACCAGAAACTACATCAGGCATAATTTGTTCTTGTTCAAAATTTTGCTTGATATAATTAGGAAACTGATAAAACTTATGTTCTTTACCTAAATACATCTCAAGAGAAATGAGTACGAGACTATCCGCATAAATTGCTTTGTTATTGTAATCCATTTCAGATATAACGGTAATTATTTTTGGTGTTTTCGTTTTAGGAAAATAATACTTTATATGTTGAAAAAGCGAAGTTAATTCCGATTTTGTTGGCTCAAAATCAGCATATTTTTTTTGCACTTCACTATATAATTCACGCCACTGAGCGTTTTGCATTTTTTCTAACCAAACTTCATCATCATTCCCTAAAGGAAAGAAAAACGGAAACTCATTTTTTAGCTTATTTAAATCTTTGGGCTGGGATTCAAAAAACAGTTTATCAAAACGAACCACTTTTAACTCAACAGGAACTTCAGCTACTGCTTTTTCGATTTTGCTTTTTTGACCACAGGATAAAAAAAACAGAGATACAACAAAAGGAATTATATATATTTTCATTTTTTTAATTAAATTTGCATACGAAAAATAAGGCAAAAGTACATACTGCCAAATGACTTTGCAAATATACATTCCTCCTACCTAAAAGTTAAACTATTATGACAAAAAAAAATACTATTGAAGTTGAAAAAGTCAATACTCATATTGTAAACTGGTTAAAAACTTATGCTGAAAATTCAAAAGTAAATGGGTTTGTTATTGGAATTTCTGGTGGAGTGGACTCTGCTCTTACTTCCACTTTATGTGCCCAAACTGGATTACAGGTATTATGTGTCGAAATGCCAATTCATCAACACGAAAGCCATGTAAGTCGTGGACGAGAGCATATTAAACAACTAAAGGAAAGATTCCCAAATGTTTCTAGTGTTGAAGCTGACTTAACGTTGCTTTTTGAAACTTTCAAAAAAGCGATGCCTACAAACGTAGAAGATTGTAAACTCCCTATCACACTAGCTAACACTAGAGCACGTTTACGAATGACAACTTTATATTATTTCGCAGGAATTCACGGTTTGTTAGTTGCTGGGACAGGGAATAAAGTAGAAGATTTTGGCGTTGGTTTTTATACAAAATATGGTGACGGAGGAGTTGATCTCAGTCCAATTGCAGATTTAATGAAATCAGACGTTTTTGCGTTGGCAGCATATTTAAAGGTACCCAATTCCATTTTAGAAGCCACACCATCAGACGGCCTATTTGGAGACGAAAAAACGGATGAAGAACAACTAGGTGCAAGTTATGACGAATTAGAATGGGCGATGCTAGTTGATGAACAAGATAAATCTCAAGAAAATTTTACCGAAAGAGAAAAAATAGTTTACGAAATTTACAAAAGGTTAAACAAAATCAATCAGCATAAAATGAATCCTATACCAGTTTGTTTACTTAATCGGGATTAATCGCATTTTATCAGAAATAAATAGTGATTATCTATTTTTTTAACTAACTTTAATGACATCGTTCAGTAAAAAACTCTTAAAAAAACAATATTATGATAAAAGTTTGTTTAGCAGATAACTATCCGGTAGTGCATTTTGGAGTAAAGTCTTACTTCAAGGACCATAGTGAAATTTCAATTACCGCAAATGTGGGAAGTTTTTTAATGATTAGAGATATTCTACTCACTAAGGATATTGATGTTTTAATTTTAGACTTAGAATTGGAAGGCCTTTCAAGTATTTTTGAAGTAAAATCAATTTTGAAAAATTTTCCAAAAACAAAAATTATAATCTTCAGTGGACTATCTGAACAAATATATGCGCCAAATGCAATTAAGGCGGGTGTATCTGGATTTGTTCATAAAAAAGAAAAATTAGAAACACTTGGTCTATCCATTATAAAAGTCTACCAAGGTAAGATTATAATGAATGAGACCGTTAAGAAAAACCTTGCTTTAATTGCCAAACAAAGTAAAAGTGAACGACTGTATAGAAAACTATCCAATCGCGAAGTAGAAGTGCTGCGTTATTTAAGTGGCGGGAAAAAGAACCATGAAATTGCAGAAATCCTAAATCTTAACGAAAAAACAATCAGTACCTATAAATTACGATTGTTAACCAAATTAAACGTAACCAATCTAGTAGATTTAGTTGATAAAGCAAAAAAGCTAGAAATCGTTTAATTAAATCTTGACATAACTCGTCCTAATTTTTTTGAAAAAGCATGAGTTAAGCCATTATAATCTTGAATCATTGTCATAGGTTCTGTATTATCTGCATCAGCTGATATTGAACCTTTTAATTCCTCAATAATCCTGCCTACTAGATACCAACGCAATGTCAAAATAGTTTCAGAAACATTTTGAGCAATGGTGTCATTTTTTGATTTGGGAAAAATATTTTGCCCCTCCCAATTGTGCATAACAAGCCTTTCCTCTTCCATCAAGATGTCTGTAACTTCTTGTGCAAATTCTGGCTGCAAATGCATTAAATATTGTTCTAAACTAAAAGAATCATTTTGGAGGTAATAATTTGTCAAGTCATTAAATATTTCTCTAAATAAAGGATTTGCTAATTGCACCTCATCTTCTTGTAGACTCAAATAAATTCTTTGAAAAACTTTAAATTCTCTTTTTTCAACAACCATGACAATCTCTCCTTCTTCATTAGTTTTCATGAATGTATCCTCAAACTCTTCTGTCTTATTGCCATACAAAAGTAATATTTCGATTATTTTTCGCTCCAAACGATAGAGAATATCGACTTTTTCAGCTTCAACTGGATTCTCATTTTTTATTACTTCAAAGGATTTTTTTCCTTGCTCCTGTTTTTGTTTTTTCCCAACCTCAACAACATCTTTTTGAACTAATTGAGCCAAAGTACTCACTAATACTTGTTCAGAAATATCCATTATTCTAGAACATTCCTGAATGTAAATTTCTCTTTGAATTCGATCTGGTATTTTCGAAATACTCTGTACCATATCTCGAATCAAATCGGCCTTTTTTATTGGGTCATTTTTGGCTTCATTCATCAACATTGAAGCTTTGAATTGTATAAAATCCTTCGCATTGTTTTCTAAATAAGCTACTAAATCATCATAAGAAGTTTTTTTGGCAAAACTATCTGGATCTTCTCCATCAGGAAAAGCACATACTTTTACATTCATCCCTTCTTCAAGAATCAAATCAATTCCACGAATAGCAGCACGAAGTCCAGCTGCATCACCATCAAAAAGTACTGTTATATTTTTTGTTAATCTATTCACCAAACGTATTTGGTCTGGAGTCAATGCTGTACCAGATGAGGAAACAACATTTTCTATGCCTGCTTGATTGAATTGGATAACATCCGTATACCCTTCGACTAAATAGCAGTTATTCAATTTAGCAATGGATTGTTTGGCTTGAAAAATACCATACAAAACTTTACTCTTATGGTAAATATCACTTTCAGGCGAATTGAGGTATTTTGCCGCTTTTTTATCATTGGTCAAAATACGTCCTCCAAAACCTAAAATCCGACCAGACATGCTTTCTATAGGGAACATTACTCTCCCTTTGAAGCGATCAAAAGGCCTGTCTTCTCTAGCAATAGTTAAACCTGTACTTTCTAAAAATTCTAATTTATACCCTTTACCTAATGCTTCTTTAGTAAATGCATCCCAACTTTCAGGAGAATAACCTAGACTAAATTTCTTAATAGTTTCATTTGTAAACCCTCTTTCTTTAAAATACGAATAGCCAATAGCTTTACCTTCCTCAGAGTTTAAAAGGGTCTTATGAAAATAGTCTTTGGCAAATTCAGAAACTAGATACATGCTCTCTCGAACATCAGTAATGGCTTTTTCCTCATCTGTTTGCTCCGTTTCTTCAATTTCAATATTGTATTTATTAGCCAAGTATCGAATGGCTTCAGGATAGGTAAAATGGGAATGTTCCATCAAGAATGCCACTGAATTTCCCCCTTTTCCCGAACTAAAATCCTTCCAAATACCTTTGGCAGGCGACACCATAAAGGAAGGGGAACGCTCGTCAGAAAACGGGCTCAAACCTTTAAAATTACTACCGGCGCGCTTTAAATTAACAAAATCACCAATAACCTCCTCTACTCGAGCAGTTTCGAAAACAGTATCTATAGTCGCTTTTGAAATCAATTTAATTAATGGTAAAAGTTATAAAAGGTCAAAGTTACAAAGTTTTTAAATAGTAAAACCCTTTCGAGATTCAATATCTGAAAGGGTTTATTAACTAACTCAAAACTATTCTAATTGAAATCAAAACGTAATCCTAGAGAAACATTATTTTGTTTTAGTACGTTTTCTTTAAATATGGGATTTAAATCATATTTAAGATACAAACTAGTTGCCTTGTACCCTACATATGTACTCAAACCGTAAATAAAATCATTGGTGTTAAAACCTCCTTTTAATTTATCAGTAACATCGTGATTATCGACTTGGTATTTTAAAATTTGTTTTGTTTTTAATCTTGTTCCTATATATCCTCCTAAACCAATTCTCCAAGATTGATGTGTTCTAAAATACGTTTGATCCTCTTTTGTCTTTTTTTCTGAAAAATCAAATTCGAAATGTAAAGGCAATACTAAATAAACATTTTTGAAACGAGCTTCCTCTATTTTTATACTATTACCCGCTGGGTCATTAGAATTTGCCTGCAAAACAGTTTGTTTACCGTTAACTTCAAAAAAACGATTATCAGTAGGTCGTAAATTGTTATACATCACTGAAAATCCATATTTTAAGTGCAACAGATTATTTTCTTTAAAAAGTCTTGTATTAGAGGTAAAACCCCATTCGTAAAAGTGAGATGCTAGATATCTAAAATCAGAATCTTTAACTTCACCTTCAGTTGCAACATTATTTAATCCCAATGCAAAAACAAATTGAGAAGTAGTTCTTTTTTCATTTCTATTATTATTCTCATACCCTTTATCTCCTTTTTCCCATTTCAATATTAATTTATACGGTTTTTTTAATGTATCTGATTCTGATATTTGGCCGTCTACTTTTTCTTGAACCAAATTTTTCAAAGCTTCTTGTTCTAGTGCTACTCTATTTTCGATATTAGTTGCCCTTACTTCTGCCAGCTTTCTCTTTCTTAGCTCTGCTTCTTCTTTCGTAATGTTTCCATTAATTAATTCATCATTGACCAAATCTACTTCTAATTTCAAAGCTGATTTCTCTTCATTGGTAATCATTTCGATCGTATTGGCAATTGATTTTGCCCTTTTTTCGAATGAATCTTGTGCCATCATTTTACTTGCTAAAAGGCATGTCAGAAGTACTAAGTAAATTGTAAAATTTCTCATGATAATTTGATTTTAATAATGATTGATGATTTGTTTATTCTAAATTTCTATTCGCCAACGCTACTTTTACAGTTTGGTAATTTTTGTTAATTTTTACAATTACTTTTTCTCTAAAAGAAGGTTCTAGTTCGTTATCTACTTGTGAAAGTAAGTTATTCGCATTAACAGAAACTGATTGTTTTTGCCCTATTTGGTTCTCTTTAACCATTTTTGACTCAATAGATCCTAAAAGAGTATTGATTGTATTATTACTCGCTTTCTCAGCAACTAAAGGAACAGGGACATTATTTTGATTGTTTTCTGATTTGTTTTGATTGATGACTGAAATCTCCTTGTTTTTATTCACTAATTGCGTTGGCTTTCTGTTTAGATTATTATTCTCGGCCACCACTTCTTTCCTCCTAATCAAACTTTTAGTACTTATAGAAGTTGTAGTATCTTTAATATTTACTTTTTGTTCTTCAGTAGTATTCCGATCTAATTTTTGTTCCAATACAACTGGAGTAGTAGTACTTATTTTTTTAGCTCCAAAACCATTAAAAAAAATAGTCCCAACAATTAGGAAACCTATAAAACTAGCTGCAATATACATCCAAGTAAAAGACCTTTTCGGTTTCTCAGTAGCAGTCAACATCGCATCCAATCGATCCCATGCTTGAGCAGAAGGCTGAATTTTTCTTGCCTCCAATTTCTCCTTCATTATGCTATCCAATTTATTCGGTTCCATAATCGTATTTTTTTGTTGCGTTAATTTGCTTCTGCAAAATTTTTCTTGCATGTGCCAATTGTGACTTAGATGTTCCTTCATTGATCCCAAGCATAATGGCTATTTCCTTATGTTTAAAACCTTCAATAGCATATAAATTGAAAACCATTTTATAGCCATCAGGTAAATTATCTATCATACACTGAATGTCATCTGTTGAAAATTCGCATTCTTCAGCTTCGTCACTTTCCTCTACATGAACTACATCTTCAATAAAGCTTACTTTCTTATGCACTCGCAAAAAAGAGATACATTCATTAACCATGATTCGCCTAATCCAACCTTCAAAACTCCCGTTGTGTTGAAAATTTTTAAGACCAGTAAATACTTTCATGAAGGAAGTAATCATCACATCTTCGGCTTGTTGTACGTCTTTTACATAAAGCCGGCAGATACTTAACATTTTTGGTGAAAACCGAGAATAAATTTGCTGCTGTGCCTGACGATTATTCTCGACAGCTAGCTGGATCATTTCTTTTTCCTCTTGATGTAAGTTGATTACTTTCAAAGTCTTTATAAAGGGTTTCTATTAGTATAGACGATTGACAATGCAAAAAGGTTGCATAGCAGTTAAAAAAAAATGGGGTTTAAAAAATAAAACAATAACTGCCAGCGAGTTATAATTTTAAAAAAAACTATTTCTTTCTTTCAATAACGTAATTAACCATTAAGATTAAAGCATCTTTAAAGGCCGAGTTGGGATAATTATCCAATAGCAAAAGTGCTTCTTGTTGAAATTCGACCATTTTGTTTTCGGCATATCCCAAACCATTATTATCTTTTACAAAAGCAATTACTTCTTTTACTCTTTTTTTGTCTTTGTTGTGGTTTTTTATGGAATTGATTAACCACGATTTCTCTTTTGAAGTACAGGTATTCAAAACATGAATTAAAGGAAGAGTCATTTTTTGTTCCTTAATATCAATACCTGTTGGTTTCCCAATAGCATCATCAGTATAATCAAATAAATCATCTTTGATTTGGAAAGCCATTCCAATAAGCTCACCAAATTTTCGCATATTCTCAACTTGCACCTCATCATCAATAACTGATTTTGCGCCAAGAGCACAACAAGCTGCTATAAGTGTAGCAGTCTTTTTACGGATAATTTCGTAATAAATATCTTCCGTAATATCCAGTCTTCTGGCTTTTTCTATTTGAAGTAATTCCCCCTCGCTCATTTCACGTACGGCGACAGAAATAATTTTAAGTAAATCAAAATCACCATTATCAATAGAAAGCAGCAATCCTTTTGAGAGCAAATAATCTCCTACAAGTACGGCGATTTTATTTTTCCACAATGCATTAATGGAGAAAAAACCCCTGCGACGATTACTATCATCCACCACATCATCATGCACTAATGTTGCAGTATGAATCAATTCAATCACACAAGCCCCGCGGTAGGTTCTTTCGTTTATTGTTCCAGCAGAAACCATCTTAGCGGTCAAAAAAACAAACATAGGTCGCATTTGTTTACCCTTTCGATTCACTATATAGTAGGTGATTCTGTTCAACAAAGCCACTTGCGAGGTCATCGATTCATAGAACTTTTTTTCAAAAAGTTCCATTTCTTTAAAGATGGGCTGTTTTATTTGAGAAGTGACATTCATTTAGCATTCAAAGTTACATCTTTTGGCAAATATATTTAGCCTTAAATCTAATTTAAGTCATTCATTTAAAAAAAACCTTCTCCTTAACATTGCTAACCCATTCTTAATTTCATTTGTCTTTTTGTTAAAGTTGTCTTAATCTGATGTAGAAATCCTACCTATAAGTTTGCACAACGAAAACAAACAACAAAAAAAAATGAAAATTTCAAGAAAAAATCTACTATTTCTTTTACTTGTGTTTTGTGTGCATTTAGTGAATGCACAAACAAAATCAATCTCTGGAAAAGTCACCGATTCGTCTGGTTTCCCACTTACCGGAACAACAGTTTTAGTTAAAGGATCTAAAAATGCAACTATTGCTGATAGCAATGGAAACTATACTATTAATGTCGAAAAAGGAAAAACAATAGTATTTACTTTTATGGGATTCACAACCAAAGAAGTTTTAGTTAGTAATCAAGAAAATCAAAATGTAATACTACAAGATGATTCCATATCACTGGGCGAAGTGGTTGTTACTGCATTAGGAATTAAAAGAGACAAACGTGCACTAGGATATGCTTCACAAGAATTAAAATCGGATGATATTAACAAAGTAAACTCATCTAATTTTGTTTCGAACTTAACAGGGAAAATATCTGGGGTACAAATCACTGGTTCTGGTAACGGAATTACAAGTTCTTCAAGAATAACAATCCGTGGTGATAAATCTTTGAATATTAATAATAACGGGCCTTTATTTATTGTAGATGGTATACCAATTAACAATAATGTATATGGTGTGGGTGGATCTGCAACGACTCAAACTGATTTACCTACTGATTATGGAAATGGTGCTTCGGAAATTAATCAAGAAAATATTGAGAGTGTAAACGTTTTAAAAGGAGCAGCGGCATCGGCACTTTATGGTTCCAGAGCCGCAAATGGAGTTATTGTTATCACAACTAAATCCGGTAAGAAAGGAAAAGGACTTGGAGTTTCAATTTCCTCTTCTTTTATGACAAGCGAAGCATTAAGATTACCTGAAATTCAAGGTGTGTATGGCGCGGGTTCTAAACAAATTTACGACGCAGGTGCAGATACAAATTTAGGCCCTCGTTTTGACTCTGGCATTTCATTATTACAAAACGGAAGCCCAGGGTATTCTGTAGGACAAGGGCAAGTATTACCCTTTGAATTTAGATACAACCTCAATGATTTTTTTAGAAAAGGAAGTTCTATCTCAAATTCGGTTTCGGTTTCGGGTTCTGATGAAAAAACGAATTTCAGATTGAGTTACGGAAAAACAAATAGCGAAGATATTGTTCCTAATTCTAATTTGAAAAGAGAAAATATAAGCTTAAACCTTAATTATTCTATTTCGGACAAATGGAAATTAAGTACGGTAGCCACTTATACAAAAAGTTCAAGTGATAACACGCCTGTTACTGGTTACGGAAGCCAAGGTATTATGTATAATTTACTTTGGAATCATACCAATGTTGATTTAGACTGGCTTAAAGATTATTGGATTACAAAAGATGTAAAACAAAATAGCATGTTTGGTTGGGGAGATAACCCATTCAAGATTGCTTACGAGAACATCAATGCTTTCAAAAAAGGACGCCTTTTTGGTAATATTTCTTCTACTTATGAAATCAACAATGACTTTTCATTCATGGCTCGTATTGGGATGGATAATTCAAATGATTTTAGATGGTCCAGAAGACCTATTGGTTCTTCAAGATATACTAACGGAATGTATCGCGAACAAACCATTGGGTTTACAGAGTATAATGCCGATATGTTATTGAGTTACGATCATAGTTTTGGTGATTTTTCCGTTAAAATATCTTACGGTGCGAATAGTATGAATCAATACACATCCGAAAGTAAGATTGAAGGGCAAGGGATCAGTATTCCAGGTATCTACAATTTACAGAACATCAATGTGATGCCGATTCAATCGAGAAACATTTACAAAAAGCGTATTAACAGTATGTATAGTTTGGCCAATATTGGATACAAAGATTATCTGTATTTAGACCTTACCGCAAGAAATGACTGGTCATCTACATTACCTGCAAACAACAACTCGTATTTCTATCCATCGGCATCATTGAGTTTTATTCCAACATCACTATTTGAAATGAATGAAAATATTGATTTCTTAAAACTAAGAGTGAACGCTGCATCTGTAGGAAATGATACTGATCCTTATCGATTAGTAAAAACCTATGACAATGGAGCTTTGGCTGGGACTTTAACCAATCCTAATTCTATTTTAAACAGTAATTTAAAACCAGAAATTGCAACTTCTTATGAGGTGGGTTTTGAAGCTCAGTTTTTCAAAAAAAGAATTACACTTGATGCGAGTTATTATATTACCAACTCTAAGAATCAAATTGTAGGTTTGGATATTTCACAATCAACTGGTTTTAATTCGAATGTGATTAATGCGGGTAAAATTCAAAATAAAGGAATCGAATTAGGTCTAGGAATTACACCTGTTAGAACAAAAGATTTTGAATGGTCGCTTAACGCCAATTTTACTCAAAATCGAGGTACCGTAAAAGAATTGACAGATGGAATTAATAATTATATCATTGCTCAAGGTCCTAATGGTGGTACCATTGAAGCACGTGTAGGTGAACGAATGGGAGATTTATACGGTCGTGGTTATTTAAGAAGTCCTGACAACCAAATTGTATATGACAATACTGGTTCTCCAATTTTAGATACTAAAATTAAAAAAATAGGAAACTACAATCCAGATTGGATGTTAGGTCTTGCTACTAATTTAAAATACAAAAACATCAGCCTTAATGCTTTATTTGATGTAAGACATGGCGGGAAAATCTATTCGATGACCAATGCTATAGGAATGGAAAGTGGCATACTAGCGGTTTCATTACCTGGTAGAGAAACTGGAATCGTTGGAAAAGGAGTCGTACAAAACACAGATGGAACTTACAGCCCAAATACCACTTCAATAAGCGCCGAAAACTGGTATTACTCTAATGCCTTTCGTAGAGATAATATTGAAGCCAATTCATTTGATGCGTCTTATGTAAAACTAAGAGAAGTAAGTTTAAATTATAGATTTTCTGACAAATGGTTCAAAGCAGTGAAAATGCAAAACTTAAGCATTGGTTTAGTAGGAAATAATTTAGCCCTTTGGACAAAAGTCCCAAACATCGATCCAGAAACTAAAGCGATAAGCGGGGGTACATTATTACCAGGATTTGAAGTACTACAACTGCCTTCATCTAGAAACTATGGAATCAAATTAAATGCTTCATTCTAAAAAAATTATCATGAAAAAAATCATATTATTCATACTATTATTAAGTGTCAGTATTTCTTGTACCGATGGATTTGAAGAAATCAACACTAATAAAAACCAACCAACTGCCTCACAACCGAAGCAGTTATTACCTAACGTTATTTTCAATCTAGCAAATAATAATGTTTCAAATTCTTTCAACTTTGGAGATATCGTGGCTCAATATGGCGGTAACTACGAGTACAATGAATTAGACATTTACAACTGGGGTGCTGACAACCGTTTTTGGGGAATGTACAAATGGCTTAATGACATCTACGACATTAAAAAGCAAGCAATTCTATTAAACAACAAAAACTATGAAGCGATAAGTCTGGTTCTTGAAACCTACACAATGAGTCTTATTACGGATTCTTATGGTTATGCCCCTTACTCTGAAGCCTCAAAAGGAGAAGAAGGAATTTTAAAACCTAAGTACGATTCTCAGGAAGAAATTTACACCCAATTACTTTTAAACTTAGATAAAGCAAATACTTTAATAGATACAAAAACAAAAGTAGAAGGTGACTTATTGTATGGTGGAGACATGTTGAAATGGAAAAAATTCTGTAATTCATTACACGTAAGGCTTTTGATGCGTATCTCTAATAAAGTAAATGTAAGCGTCAAATTAAATGAAATCATTAGTAAACCTACTGAATATCCTATATTTCAATCCAATGCAGATAATGCTAACTATGTTTACTCAGGAAGTTTTCCTAATATCTCTCCTATGAGTGATGGTATCAATAGATTATATGGATATAATATTGTGATTCCATCTACTAATTTAGTAAACACGTTAATTACAAATAACGATCCCCGACTAGAAGAATGGATTGATCCAATTGTGGGAACTACTAATCAGTTAGGACTTCAACCTGGTCTTACTTTAGATCAAATTGGAGAACCTACAAAATATTCTAGAAGAGCGGAAGATTATTTTTATAACAAAACAAAAATATCTTCAATATTCATGACGTATAGTGAATTAAACTTTTTATTAGCCGAAGCAAGTCAACGCAATCTTATCACATCTGGATCTGCGAAAACGTATTACGATACTGCTGTAGAAGCTTCTTTCAAACAATGGAATGTAATTATGCCTGCAGATTACTTGACTACAACTGCACCCTATAGTGCAACTACTGAGGTATTATATACTCAAAAATGGTTAGCTTTATACCACACTGGAGTAGAAGCCTGGCTAGACTGGAAAAGGACGGGTAAACCAAGTTTTATTAAAGCAGGTCCTGGTTCAAAAAACAATGGTAAAGTTCCAAGAAGAATCATGTATCCTAGTTTAGAGCAATCAGTAAATGCCGAAAACAATAGTGAGGCATTACAAAAAATGGGTAGCGATGATATCAATGTAAAAGTATGGTGGGATAATTTTTAATTAAAAAAACATGAAAAAAATATTTTTAATACTACTACTTTTAAGTGCTGTAATCACTAATGCGCAAAAAGCTGAAAACATAATTATCATCACTACAGATGGTTTTAGATGGCAAGAGGTTTTTAAGGGTATGGATGAAACCTTAGCAAGAGACAAAAAATTCAATCAAAATGACAGCTCTTATATTTACAAAAAATACTGGGCTGAAAATAGTGACGAACGCAGAGAAAAGCTAATGCCTTTTATGTGGTCAGTAGTTGCCAAAAAAGGACAAATTTATGGTAATAGAACACTTGGCAATAAAGTAAACAATGCCAACCCTTACTGGTTTAGTTATCCTGGTTATAACGAGATCATGACGGGATATGCTGATACTTTGATTAACTCTAATCACTATCCTGCAAATCCTAATGTTACTATTTTAGAATATTTAAATAAGCAACCCAAAATAAAAGGGAGAGTTGCTGCTTTTGGTGCTTGGGATGCTTTTGATAATATTCTGAACGAAAAAAGGGCTGGTTTTCCTGTAATATCTGCATTTGACAAAGTGGGTGGCAAAAATCCAACGGAGAAACAAAAACTGATTAATGCTATGCTGGCAGACTCTTTTAAGCCTTTTCATGAAGAAGAATGTTTAGACATTTTTACACATTATGGTGCGCTTGATCAATTAAAGACTAACAAACCTAGAGTATTGTATATCTCCTACGGGGAAACTGATGAATGGGCACATGCTGGATTTTATCGCTCCTATTTAGATGCGGCACATCAGGTAGATGCTTGGATAAAAGAAATTTGGGATTTTGTACAAAATGATCCACAATACAAAGACAAAACGGCTTTGGTTTTTACTACTGATCATGGGCGTGGTGATAGCACTAAATCAGAATGGACAAGTCATGGTCCAAAAATTAAAGACGCTTCTGAAATATGGTTTGCCACTATGGGACCGCAAATTGAAGCAAAAGGGGAAATTAAAACAGAATCTCAATTGTACCAAAACCAATTTGCACAAACAATGGCAAAAATTATGGGCTATACGTTTGAAGCCAATCATCCAATTGCAAAAGAGATATTTGGAGTAGTGAAATAATCACTTCCTTCTGCATAGAAAAGGGGTTTGACAAAATTGTCAAACCCCTTTTTATTTAAACTCTTTATTTAAAATTAAGCTTCTTTATTAGCCAATTGCCCACAAGCAGCATCTATATCTTTACCTCTACTTCTACGAACTTTAACTACAATCCCACTTGCTTCTAATGCTTTTATGTAAGCATTAGTCGCTTCTTCAGAGGCTTGTTGAAATTCTCCGTCATCAATCGGGTTGTATTCGATCAAGTTTACTTTACAAGGTACGTATTTACAAAATTTAACTAAAGCATCTATTGATTCCTTATTATCATTGATATCCTTCCAAACGACATATTCGTAAGAGATCTTTGATTTGGTTTTTCGATACCAATATTCTAATGATTCACGCAAATCTGCCAAAGGAAAATTAGCACTAAAAGGCATTATTCGAGCACGAATTTCATCAATTGCTGAATGCAGAGAAACAGCCAATTTGAACTTCACATCATCATCAGCTAATTTTTTTATCATTTTTGGTACTCCTGATGTCGAAACCATAATTCGCTTCGGTGACATTCCTAATCCCTCCTCGGATGTAATCATTTCAATTGCCTTCAATACATTATTGTAATTCATAAGTGGCTCTCCCATTCCCATGAAAACAATATTAGAAAGAGGATGATTATGATACAAACGACTTTCTCTATCTATGGCCAAAACCTGATCATATATTTCAGCAGGTTCTAAGTTTCGCATCCTTTTTAATCGCGCTGTAGCGCAAAAGTTACAATCCAAACTACAACCTACTTGGCTAGAAACGCAAGCTGTTGTTCTAGTATTGGTGGGAATTAAAACAGATTCTACTACTAAACCATCATGTAAACGGACGGCATTTTTTACCGTACCGTCTTCAGAACGTTGCATTGTATCTACCTTTATGTGATTGATTACAAAGTAGCTTTCTAACATCGCACGCGTTTCTTTAGAGATATTAGTCATATCCTCAAAACTGTGCGCCCCTTTACTCCACAACCACTCATATACTTGATTACCACGAAAAGCTTTGTCGCCACTGGTTACAAAAAAATCTCGTAATTCTTCTTTGGATACTGCCCGTATGTCTTTTTTCTCAATTTGCATGCTGCAAATTTAATGACTATTTATTGTATTAAATAATTATCCACACAAATTCAGCTTTTCAAGCTGATTCTATTGTTCTTTTTTAAAATAAAATTATTTCAAAAAAAAATCAAAGATATCGATATAGTACTACCGTTTTTTAATAAACCCTTAACCACTGATATTTATCATGTATTGCTCTTCTACTTCGGTATAAATTTGTCTCATAATTAATACAAAAAATAGAATTTACAAACCAGCATGAAATTAACTTAATAAATAACAGCATGAAATCAACAACACTTAAATCGGCTTTTTTAGCAATCACTTTATTGGGAATAATATGGTCTTCAAATGCTCAGAAAAACTATGAGTTAAATAAAAAACAAACTTTTTCTGTACTGGGAACTTCAACATTACATGACTGGGAAATGGAATCAAGCACAGCTACTGGTACTGCAAATATTACTATTGCCAATTCTAAATTAGAAGCCATTAATGGAATAACAATAAATCTAAAATCGGAAAGTATAAAAAGTGGCAAAGGCGCTATGGACAAAATAGCATACAAAACCTTAAACACAAATAAATTCAAAACCATTAAATATGTTTTAAAAACTGCTGAAAAGGTAAATGAAACCACTTGGGATTTAATTGGAACATTTAGTATTGCTGGCGTTAGCAAAGAATTCAAAACACAAGTACAAACAACAATAAGTAACGGCTCCGTTACTATACAGGGATCGAACAAAATTACATTTGATGAATTTGGCATGACCCCACCAACTGCATTATTTGGAACTATTAAAACCGGAAAAGAACTTACACTAAAATTCAATATTAACTTTAATTAAAGCAATCATGAAAATAATTTATCTTTTAGCTGCTGTCGTATTAAGTTTGACAACAATAACTGCACAAAATAGTTTTGGACAAATTCAAAATACGATTCCACGTGACCAAAATGGAATAAATCAATTTGACGTAAAAAAAGACAGCGTAGTATATAAAGGAATTAGCGTTGATCTTGGAGCTGCATTTGCTTTGCAATTTCAAGGAGTAAAATCCTTTAATGACCAATCCAATTTACCTGCTCCTATTACCGGTTACAGATTAAATAATCTAGGAAATAATTTTAATTTACCTACAGCGAATATGACTATTGGGGCTCAATTATATGATGGTGTACGAGTAAATCTAGAACTCTATTTGGCCGCGAGACACCACAATGAGACATGGGTAAAAGGAGGTTATTTACAAATTGATAAATTAGATTTTATCAAAAAAGACTTCTTAGCTGATTTTATGAAATATGCAACCATCAAAATCGGGCAAATGGAAAACAACTATGGTGATGCTCATTTTAGAAGATCTGACAATGGAAATACATTGGCCAACCCTTTTATTGGAAATAACATTATGGATGCTTTCACTACAGAAATGGGTGCTGAATTTTATTACAACAGAAACGGTTTTGTAAGTATGATAGGTGTTACCAACTCAAAACTAAATCAAAATGTAAAAGAAATAGTTGCAAGTTCACCTACTCAAAACACAACTATTAGCCCCACTATTTTAGCAAAAATAGGATTTGACAAACAAATTGATTCTGATTTAAGAGTACGATTAACTGGGTCTTTATTTCATGTTTCAAATATAAGTGGAAACTTATATGGATCTGATAGAGCAGGTAGCCGCTTTTATGGTGTTATGTCTCATGCGGCATACACAGGAGTTTCTGGAGAAGTAGCTGACAACTTTGATCCTGCAGCAAACAAAGATACTGGTAGATTCAATCCTGGATATGGCAACTGGGCAACTTCATACATGATAAACCCTTTTATAAAATACAAAGGCCTTGAATTCTTTGGAACATTAGAATTATCTTCTGGAGGAGATGCAAAAGGAAATGACGATAAAAGAACTGTTAACCAATATGTAGGTGATGTATTGTACCGATTTGGAAAAAACGAAAACCTTTATGTTGGAGCCAAATATAATTTAGTTACTGGAAAACTAAAAAATGCAGATGCAAATGCCGTTACAGTAAATAGATTAGAAACTGGACTAGGTTGGTTTATGACTAAAAACATATTGACTAAAGTAGTTTATGTAGATCAAAATTATAAAGATTTCAGTCAATTTACAGCAGGAAATCCTAATGATTTATATGGAGGAAACTTTAATGGAGTCTTATTTGAAGCCGTAATTACATTTTAATATAATGAAAAAAAGAATTGCAATAGGCATAATGGGTTTAGCACTTTTCACACTCTTAGGAGGTGCTAAGTCCACTGTTGCACTAAAAAATGCAACACTGATAATAAATAGAATTGAAATAAAAATTAGCGGAACTTCAAACGTGGGAAAATACCATTGTACCAATACTTTTTATATAAATGACACTATCAATTTGAACCTAAACAAGAAAAACTCTATAAATGCAGATATCCCAATGCTAAACTTTGATTGTGGTAATAAAATCATGACTAAAGATTTACAAAGCACTGTAAAATGCAAAGAATTCCCAAACAGCCATGTTACAATAACAGACATCAAAGCTTACAAGTCCGATTACAAATGCAACCTTACTTTTTTAATCACAGATAAAAAACTGAATTACAAAGACTTTATATTATATAAAGAAGATGACAAAATTCATGGCACTATCAATATCAATTTTTCAGATATTGACCTTGATCCGCCAGTAAAAATGGCTGGTCTTGTAAAAGTAAGAGACCAGGTTGTTATTGATTTTAGTTTATACAATAATTGATTTCTAACACAAAAAGCTTCCTTTAAATTTACTTTTAAACTTCTTTTATTCCCATTTTTTGATTTGTAACTTTGCATCAATTAAAAAAGTCAAAAATGCATTTCATCTCACAAGAATTAGAAGATTATATTGAACAACATTCTGAAAAAGAACCTGCTTTACTAGCCGCTTTAAATAAAGAAACGTATCAAAAAATTCTTTTACCACGCATGTTAAGCGGTCATTTTCAAGGACGTGTTTTGAGTATGTTAGCCAAATTGATTCGTCCTGTGAATATCCTTGAGATTGGTACCTATACTGGTTATTCGGCTCTATGTTTGTGCGAAGGGATGCAAGAAAATGGTGTTCTTCATACCATTGACATTAAGGAAGAACTGATCGATTTTCAGCGAAAACATTTTGACAAATCACCTTGGGGGAAACAAATTGTACAACATTTAGGTGAAGCTACTGCTATCATACCAAATCTTGACGTAAAATTTGATTTGGTTTTTATTGACGCAGACAAAGAAAACTACATTAACTATTTTGAGCTGATTGTTCCAAAAATAAATAAAGGCGGTATTATTTTATCGGATAATGTATTATGGAGCGGCAAAGTCTTGGAACCCTTAAACCCAAAAGACATTAGCACTAAAGTACTTTTGGAGTATAATGCCTTATTAAAAAATGACCCCCGAGTAGAAACTGTTTTGCTCCCCATACGTGATGGACTGACTGTAAGTAGAGTACTTTAATTATTTTATCGTTTACTCAGATTTTCTAGCCCAGATGGAAATGAAAATCCTTATGGTATAAAAATGAAATTTTTCTAAACAAAAAAGAGCGACCAACGGAAGCTCCTTTATTGTAATTGAAAAATCATTTTTACCAGAAGATTGAAATGTACAGCTGGAAATAGCTTTTTAAAATTAAACTGGAAAATATTTTTTTTGCGCTTTCTTATAAAGAATAGAAAATAGATATCCCGAAAATATCCCGAATACATACCCACAAAAAATATCTAGCGGATAATGCAATCCTAAATAAATACGACTATAGGCAAAAATTAATGGCCACAAAAACAATAGAATAAAATAGCTTGAATATTGGCGCAAAGTAAAATACAATAATGTCGCAACAGCCATACTATTAGCGGCATGACCTGAAAAAAAACTATAGGAATTACTTTTCTTGACTACTCTTATTATGGTATTTATTTCTGGATTATTACACGGTCGAAGTCTTTGAAATCCGTTTTTAAACAAGTTGGTAACTTGGTCCGTAAACGTTAATAAAATAGCAATAAATAGCAGTAAATACAAGGTTTGTTTTGTTCCTAATTTTTTTAAAATAACATACAATAACAATAAGAATAAAGGCAACCAATTGAGTTGATTTGTTATAATCAACCAAAGTCCATCATATTGCGTAGAACCCAAACTATTTAAGTAAACAAGTAATTGGGTATCTAACGTCAGTATTTTTTCCAACATTATTTTTGACGTTTTACTGGTCCTGTAATGTCTTCAATATCTTCTTTTACTTTATTTGCTTGCACAACTGAATCTCCTAAAAGATCGGTTTTTACTTTATTTGCCTGAGCAACGGTATCACCCATAAGGTCTTCTTTCACCTTATTGATATGAGAATTTATATCTCCTGTCAATTCAGACAATGATTTTGTATCCAAACCATTGGCCTCAACCCCTTTTTGGATTTCACTTTTGATATCATTTGTCGCATTTTTTAATTGCGCCATAGCTTTACCCATAGTACGAGCCATTTCTGGAACTTTATCCGATCCAAAAAGCATTAGCACTATAAACATAATAAAAACTAACTCTCCTCCTCCTATACCAAACATATTTTTTCTATTTTAATATTGCAAATATACCAAATTTTGATTCCGCCTCTTTTAAATTTTTCATAAAAAAAAAGACTCAAAATTGAGCTACCGTCTGGACACATCTCTAAAAAGTATCCAACCTTGCATAATTGAGGCAAATTTCTGAAGACCAATCCAAAAGGTTGTAATGCCGGGTCTTCTTTCAGAGAGATAGCCTTTCCATCCGCCTAATCTTGCTATAGCCCATATATATCGCTTCAAATCTGACGATTTATATGGGTTTTTTAATTTTTCGGTTTTACCTTCTAATTGTGCAATTTGCAGTTCTAAACATTCTATTTCTTCTTCTGAAAAACAGCTTCTGGGTTCAGTTTCCTCTTCTCTGGCATATGCAATTTGCATGATAAAGAGTTTTATAATAGTTTCGAGCATCAAAAGACATAGCTTACGAACTGCTTTGCCTTGAGATAATTCGCTGGCTTCTATATTGAAGCCTTCTTTCTTTAAAATTCTAAATACTTCTTCAATAGTCCATCTGTAGGTGTACCATTCGATACAAACTAATGCGGTTTGTAAATCTTCGACTTTCTTTGTAGTTAGCAATCTCCAAAGTATTGGGTTTTCAATATTTTCTCCCACTTCTTTTGCCTCGATAGCATAAAGATTGATTTTCTCTGGAAGATGTTTACCTGAATATTGATGTTTACCTATTGTTATTTCTGAAAAGCGCACTTCGATAGCAGCAGTTCTTTTTTGGATATTTCTTCTTTTATCTCCCTCTAGCTCAATAATGTACATTCCTTGAAGTGATTGAGAACTTAGATGATCGAACAGTTTGATTTTATTATCTAACATCCGATTAAATCGCGATCTAATCAACAAATGTGTTTTACTGTCAGGGACAAGACAAAATTGTTCGTAAATATCGCTCTCTCTGTCCTGAATAATGATTACTTCTTTTGCTTCACTCAGTCTTCTCTTTGTTTCAAGAGAAGAATCGATCCATTTATAAGACTCTTTCTCTTCAATGGGTATACGATTGTGAGTATGAGTCTTCATTTTAGGAGGCAGTTCATGTCCTCTATTCCAGATTTTTACATCTGAAAAACCATACGGCATTAAAGTATCCGCATCTATAATAAAACTTGGATGAATAAAAAAGCCAAGTCCTCCAACAGAAGCATTGGTTATTCCAATTGATCCGTCTTTCTTAATCCTATTTCTGTGATTATATAGGTTGATTTCGCTGGTATCCTGAATGCATAAAACAGATTTGTTAGCAACACATTTTTTACAATTAGAAGACATATTATTGATAATATCGGCTTCACTGACATTATCATTTTGCAAAAAACGGTAAATCGCTTTGGCTTCAGAATCACTTTCTGCTAATTGTCTTATCGAATAAATACTATTAGCAAACAAGCGATTGAGAATAGAATTACCTCTATTCAACAATCGCTTGTCTTTTAAATCTTCAAAATATCTAGTCTGCACTTTTTCTCAAATATAATTAAAATATTTGTGTCCAGATGGTAGCTCAAAATTGAGTCTTTTTTTTATATGAAAGTTGAACTTAATCAAATTTAGATTTTATCTCTTCTTTTGGCCAAGTGTTATTAGTCACATCAATATCTGCTGTTTCTAATTTTGGGTCAATTTGAATTTTTTTGATTGCTTTTTCAGTAGCATATACTTTCTTAGCGGTATCATTGTTCTTTCTCCAAATTTGAGCTGGATACTTATAATTATCTACCGTTCCATCTTCATAAGTAATTTCAACAAGAATAGGCATAATTAATCCTCCTGGCTTATTGAACTCTACTTCGTAAAAGTACTTTGGAGATTTTAAAGTTCCTTTCTCTTCTGCTGTAAGCGTGCTCACATAATCAGAAAGTAATTTTACATCTTCTACTTTTAATGCTTTCTTTTGGTTTGATTTTAATGCTACATTGTTTTCTTCAATTAAATAAACAAATGGACCAGCATCTACACCAAAACGCCCTTTTCTTACTTTAGCATTTTTAAGTTCAGCCGAAGGTGTTTCAGAAACATAATATTGCTTTACTTGATTGATACCTATATCAACAAAATCCGTGGAGTAAAACCACCCTCTAAAGAACCAGTCTAAATCAACTGCAGATGCATCTTCCATTGTTCTAAAGAAATCTTCTGGAGTAGGATGTTTGAATTTCCAACGGTTTGCATATACTTTGAAAGCATAGTCAAACAATTCCCTACCCATAATTGTTTCTCTAAGAATATTTAATGCAGTTGCCGGTTTTCCGTAAGCGTTATTTCCAAATTGGATGATGCTTTCTGAATTTGACATAATAGGCTCCAAAAACTTTTGATCCCCACTCATATATGGAATAATATTTTTAGCAGGACCTCTTCTTGATGGGAAATTTGTTTCTAATTCTTGTTCGGCCATGAATTCCATAAATGAATTTAAACCTTCATCCATCCAAGTCCATTGGCGCTCATCAGAGTTTACAATCATTGGGAAAAAGTTATGTCCCACTTCATGAATTACTACACCCATCATACCATTTTTAGTTTGCTCGCTTGTTACTCCTTTTTCATCAGGACGACCAAAATTCCAACAAATCATTGGGTATTCCATTCCTTGATCTTCTGCTGAAACAGATACCGCTTTTGGATAAGGATAATCAAAAGTGTGGGAAGAGTAACTTTTTAAAGTATGAGCTACTGTTATTGTTGACGTTTCTCCCCAAAGTGGATTAGCCTCTTTAGGGTAGATTGAAACTGCCATCGCTGTTTTAGTACTCAATTGTACCGCCATTGCGTCAAGAATAAATTTTCTTGAAGTTGCTATACCAAAATCTCTAACATTTTTTGCGCTAAATTTCCATGTTTTTTTCTTAGTTGAAAACCCTTTTTCGGCTGCTTCTGCTTCCGCTTGAGTTACGATAACAACTGGTTTATCAAATGTTTTTTGTGCCAATTCCCATCTTTTTACCTGAGCTGGAGTAAACACTTCACTTCTATTTGTCAATTCTCCTGTTGCTTCCATAACGTGATCAGCAGGAACTGTAATATTTACATCAAAATTTCCAAATGGTAAAGCAAATTCTCCGCTTCCCCAAAATTGCATATTTTGCCATCCTTCCACATCATTATACACTGCCATTCTAGGGTAGAATTGTGCTATTACATATAATCTATTGCCTTCTTTTTCGAATAATTCATATCCTGAACGCCCCCCTTCTTTTTGATAATTATTGATGTTATACCACCATTTTACTGAAAAAGAAATTGACGTACCCGGTTTCATTGGTGAAGCCAAATCAATTCTCATCATGGTATGATTAATATTGTACGTCATTGAATTCCCTTTGGAATCCTTAACATATTCAATATTAAATCCACGTTCCAAATCTTTTTTCAAAAATTTATCAGCAAAATTTGAAGCAGGAAAAGTTTGTGTTATTTTTTCACTCTCAGCCAATGGGGATTCAGAATCTTTAGCAGCTTGATTTTGATCTAATTGTACCCATAAATAATCTAAATTATCAGGAGAATTATTAAAGTAAGTAATGGTTTCAGAACCCATTAACTTAGCATTTTTATCATCTAATTCTATGTCAATTTTATAATCAGCTTGTTGCTGATAATACGCTGGACCAGGAGCACCAGCTGCATTTCTAAACATATTGGGCGTTGCCAATAAGTCATACATTTGACTGAATTTGTTGGTGTCGTATTTGCCTGTTTGTTTAGGAGTTACGGTTGTCGTTTTTTCTTGTGCAAAAATAAGAGCTGGAAGAAAAAGGAGTAAAGAAATTTTTTTCATAAATAAAACGCTAGTAGTTTCAGTTCGTGAAAATAATAATTTTTAACAAAAAACCGTCCTTTAATCAGTATTTTAACATTCCATTCCTTGAAGATTCTGTAAAAAGAATACTATTTTTGGTTCCAAGCACCGTAATATGTGTAATGTTTTGCTGTTCAGAGCTCCAATCCATCAAAACAGAATTATAAATTTCAAGTGTACTGATTTTTGAAATTCCTTTGATATTAGAATAACAAATTAACACATCGTCTTCCACTTCTTTACTTAAAAAATTCATTGGTTTAGATTGCCCATTGACTTTAACCGAGAAATTCCCCCCTAGGTATTTTTTAAACAACTCTAGTTCTTCAGGCGTCTCTTGATTAGTCCCAATATGGAAGTGTTGCTTTTTGTATTTTTTTTCCAATGTTTTATTTAAATCATCAAGAAAAATACGAGAAGTAATTTGTAACATTTTCTTTTCGGGTGCATAATTAATCTGATAGATACCCATATAAAATTTATGAGCAGCAAAAGACGACAAAGTCAATATTAAAAATCCAACAAAAAGGTATAAAGTTCTTTTTTTCATTTTCCAAAAGTAGCAATTCTTTTAAACTCTTTGTTTTTAGTAATCAAAAAATCCATTAACATGAATCTGTCTTCTGGTTTCAAATACTTCTTCGAAGCAGCATCATTCGAACAATAAAGCAAGAACAATTCCACCTCATCCTCTTTTAAACTTAAATCTTTAGAGAAAAAAGAGGGACTGAAATTAACTTTTACATATTCTGAGAAAGCAACATCTGAAATAAAATCGTCTTTAACTTCCTCTTTTTTTCTTAGTATTTTTTTAAAATCTTTAAAAATACGAACAAAATCCATTCCATTCTCTATAGTCCCATCTGCTGGCATTAATCGATTTTTAGGCGATGATTTCTCATCATCAAAAAACTTTTTGTCTACAAATCGCTGTGATCCACCACCTAAACTATTTACTTTTAACCCATTCGAAACAACTACTTCTTTCAATTCATTATTCACTAAATCCATTTGCACTAAGAAGAGTCGTTCTTGACAGTTTTTTTCAGTCAATACAATTTTTTTAGATTGAAAGGCTAAGCTTGAGAATAACAAAGTGTCTTTTGGCTTTGCCAAAATATCAAACAAACCATTAGCATTAATAAAAGTCCGTGTTTGTGAGTTAATGTTTAACACATACCCACTTTCTAAAGTTAACGAGTCATTTACTACCTGTCCATGTAACGGTTTTCTAGTTTCATTTTGCGCAAAGCAAACCTGAAAAAATAATACTGAAAAGATTAACCCTATTTTAGTTTTCATCGGTTATAATTTTATTATATTTTTCTGCTAAAGTAATAATCAAAAACATAGATAATGTTTTATTTTTAGACTTCAGTGCCGCTGCAAAATCGGTGTTTTCAACACAATAATATTGAAATCCTTTAATGTATTCTTCAGGAATTTTTAAAGTCTCTATATAATATTTATCTTCAAATAGATACTCTAGTTTATTCATGAGTTGCTCCTTATATTCTACTGCAACTTCTTTTTTTAGCATTGCAGTTCTTCCAGACATCCAGTTTAAAGGCCTATCTAACAATCCCGATCTTGAGGTGTATAATTTTCTTTCGGCAGGAGTATATTTTTTTTGCCCTTCAGGAATTATTCCAAGATTTTCGGCGTTGATTTGTGAGTTTTCATTTACCACAACCTCTTTTAACGGAATACTATTGGCTAGCATTTTAACACTTACATTTTCTTTTAAAATGTCCTCTTTAGATATCCTTCTACGTAAAGTTACGAGATTTACAGCAGAAAAAGCTAAAAGATCCCCTTCTTTTACAAAAAGATGAAACACACCATCTTTATTAGAAGAGGTCGCTTTATCCGTTGTTAGATTGACAATATTTATCCCTTCAACCGAAGTCGAATCTGCAGTAATTAGGCCGTGAATTTTTTTTTCATTGGAAACTTGACCAAAAATAATTTGAGTAAACAAACAAAAGAAAAAGAAGAAAGTATTATTCGTTCTCACAGGCAATTATTTCTTTATACTTTGATGCTAGTTCTCCTAATAAAAATTCAATGGTTGTTTTATTTTTTTGATCTAGAATTTTGGTGAATTTATCGTTGTCAACTGCATAATATTGAAAGCCTTTTACATATAATAAAGGTATTTGAAACTTTCCTACATATTGATCCAAATCAAACATTTCATCCAGCATTACTAAATAAGCTTCTTTTTTCTCTACTTCAAGTTCTTTCTTAAGCATTGCAGTCCTTCCGGAAAGGAAGTTTAACAAGGGATCTGCAGAAATTGAGCCTCCAGCCATACCACTTAGACTAGCACTAGGATTGAGACCTGTTGCTGTTGCTAATTTACGTTCTGCTACTGTATATGATCTTTGATTTTCAGGAATAATACCCAAGGACCTCGAATTGATATTATTGTATCTTTTAATCACAACTTCGTTTAATTGATTCATAACTGGAACCATCTTAACAAAGAAAAGTCTTTTATTAAAATCATCTTTAGTTAAAGCAATTTTCAATCCTTTATACTGAATCGAAGAAAACATTAAAGTATCTCCTACAATCGCTTTAATGGAAAAATAACCTTGTTGATCCGTAATTACAGCTTTTTCTGTTTTTAAATTTATAACATAAATCCCTTCCAAATTAGACATATCTGCATTTACCTTTCCTTTCAATTCCGTAGAAACAGATTCTTGAGCCAGACCAGCTGTTGCAAATAAAACAAAAAAGATACATCCTAATTTATTCATTGTATTTGTAATAACCATAATTATTGATAAGTTGTAAAAGTATCTTAATGTGTTCCAAATTAATTACTAAGGACATGGTAAAAAAATGTTAATAAAAATTAAGTCCAATTCGAAGTCTGATTTTATACCTTTAGCATATAAAATTCAATAAAAAAATGAAAAATATAATAATCGCAAGTACATCAACACTTCACGGGGGAGACTATTTAGAATATTTATTACCTGAATTGAGCAAACATTTTCAAGATTGCAAAACCATTCTTTTCATTCCCTATGCCAGACCAAGTGGTATTTCTCACGATGAATACACAGCCAAAGCAGTAGCTGCATTCTCTAAAATAAATATAAACGTAAAAGGAATACATGAATTTCAAAATCCAATTTCGGCAATTGAAAATGCAGAAGGGATTTTTACTGGTGGCGGAAGTACTTTTGTATTGGTTAACGAATTATACAAAAACAATATCATGACTGTGCTTAGTCAAGCGGTCAAAAAAGGGACTCCATATTTAGGCACAAGTGCTGGAAGCGTCATTTGTGGACTTAGTATGCAAAATACAAATGACATGCCTATTGTATATCCACCAAGCTTTCAAACGACAGGATTAATTCCATTTAATATAAATGCACATTATCTAGATCCTGATTTACAGTCCAAACATATGGGAGAAACTAGAGAGACTCGAATAAAAGAATTTCATGCTTATAATTCAATTCCTGTTTTAGGATTAAGAGAAGGAAGCTGGCTAGACGTAAAAGGTTCAAAAATCATCCTGAAAGGTAATTTGAAAGGAATTCTTTTTAGACAAAATCAAGCTTCAGAAGAAATAGAAAGCCAAAGCGATATAAGCGATATCAAATAAAAAAGCCGAAACATAAAATGTTTCGGCTTTTAAGAGCGAAAGACGAGGCTCGAACTCGCGACAACCAGCTTGGAAGGCTGGAGCTCTACCAACTGAGCTACTTTCGCATTAACAGGGTGCAAATATATAAATTAATTTACACCAACACAAGTTTTTTTATAAAAAATTTAAACTCGTTTTATTTTAAATTTTTTAGAACAAAAAAATGCTTTTAAGTTCTAATAAAAAAGCCGAAACATAAAGTTTCGGCTTTAAAGAGCGAAAGACGAGGCTCGAACTCGCGACAACCAGCTTGGAAGGCTGGAGCTCTACCAACTGAGCTACTTTCGCATTACTGTGGTGCAAATATAGATAATAAGTTCCCTTTCTAGCAAGCTTTTTTAATGAAATTTTCACTAAAAAATTCAGTAACAGCATAACCAATTTAAAATTAAATTGTTACAGCTTTATAATTCCAAACAAACATACCCTTCAATAAAAAAATAACACTTTTGAATACTAAAACTGACAGATATCAACCAGTTCGAGAATGAAAATCAATAGTCAACTTCTCGGTTTAGATCAAGAACCTTATTAATTAAAGTGAAATTTGGTCTTTTTATAAATCGGAAATCTCTAGGAGTCATTCCCCTTTTATAAAAAAAGCCAATCAAAATAAATTCTGATTGGCTTTATAAGTTATTTTTAAAATATTTACATCACTAATTTAGATGCTATTTTGTATGCTTTTGAAGGATAATAAACAAACAGACATGATTTATCTTTAATTGTTTGAATGATCTCATTTGTTAATTCCAAAGGAATTGCTGGGCAACCTAAGCTTCTTCCTAATCTTTTATTGTTTTGAATAAATGAATTCGAAACATATTGCGCTCCATGAATAACAACAGCTCTTTCTCTAGCATTACTATTAATCCCTTTTTCCAAACCGTCCAATTTTAAAGATTTACCATGTTTGCCATTGTATATCTCCCCAGTTGCGTAAAAACCCAAACTGCTTTTATAGGATTCTGCCGAATTTGAAAAGCTTGTTGCAAATTCATCACCCGTATTACGGCCATGCGCCACAAGCGAATTGTATAGGATTGTATTTGTAGTTAAATCTATAACCCAAAGTCTCTTTGAATTGGAAGACAGACTGAAGTCGATGAGCGTTAATATATTTTTACTTACTAATCCTTTCTCTTTTAAAAGATAAAAACCTTTTAAAGCCTCAGCAAAACTTTCTAGCTTAGGTAAAGAAAAATGGTTGGAATTCAAATTATGATAAACCAGTTCTTCACTAGTTTCAGAATTTGTTTTTACTAAATTAACCGCTTCCATTTTTTTAATGTCATGGGTCTCATTAAAGAATTCATTACTTGAAATTAATGACAAGACAACAAGAAGCACAGTAGGAAATATTTTATAAATCATTGATTTTAATTATGTTATGTGATATATTTGGGATTGCGAATATACTACAAATTACTTTAAAAAAAAATTAAGCTAAAAATTTAATATAATATTTGTAAACAAAAGATTACAAATAAAATCACATAGCATTTGCTTTTTGTGTTAAAAATGTTATTTTTGCTTAACCATATTCTTAATTTATGCATAAATCACACTCTTTATCATTACTCATCATTCTTTTCTTTAGTTTAAACGCCTATTCTCAGAAAAAAGTACTTATTGCGAAATCTATTTTGGAAGGTATTACTATTGACGGAAAAATTGATGAAGAAGCTTGGGCTAAGGATGAGGATATCGCAAGTGATTTTGTAATGTTTGAGCCTGATAATGGAAAACCCATAAGTGATACTAAAAAAACTGAAGTAAAAGTAGTATACGATAATAATGCCATCTACGTCTCGGCGGTTTTATACGATAATGAACCTGACAAAATACAAAGGGAGATAACCAATAGAGATGTTTTTGGAGTTTCAGACCATTTTTCAGTATCTATAAATGGTTTTAATGATGGTCAACAAGACTTTCGCTTTTATGTAAGTGCAGCCGGAGTACAAATGGACTGTCTTGCAACCGAAGGTAATGAAGATTTTTCTTGGGATGCTATATGGGATAGCGAGGTCAAAATAACTGATTTTGGATGGGTAGTAGAAATGAAAATTCCTTACGCTGCATTGCGGTTCTCTGGAGCCAAAAAACAAGTTTGGGGTTTAAATTTTATGCGCGAAATTAAACGAGATGCCCAAAAATACACTTGGAATCATGTTGATACTAAAATTGGAGCCGTGATTACGCAAGCCGGAGTTTTGAAAGGTATTGAAAACATTAAAACACCAACACGTCTTTTCTTTATTCCCTACACTTCGGCGTATTACCAACAAGACAACTACACCTCTGACAGAACAGTGAAAGCTGGATTAGACATAAAATACGGAATTAACGACGCCTTTACTTTAGATGCTATTTTAGTCCCCGATTTTGGTCAGACAAAATTCGATAATGCCATTTTAAATTTAGAACCTTTTGAACAAAAATTAGATGAAAATCGTCCTTTTTTTACTGAAGGTACTAACTTATTTAATATTGGAAATATATTTTATTCTCGGAGAATTGGTGGAGCGCCAAGCACTTATCCATCAACAACTGATGCAGAAGAAGTCACAAACTATCCAAATTCTGTCAACTTAATCAATGCCGTAAAAATTTCTGGTAGAACCGAAAAAGGTTTAGGAATAGGTTTTTTAAATGCATTAACCGAAAAAACTTTTGCTACAATTCAAAACACTGATACCCAAGAAACAAGAAAAGAAGTTATTGAGCCATTAACAAACTACAATATCCTCGTTCTGGATCAACGTTTCAATCAAAACTCATCAGTTTCATTTGTTAACACAAACACCACGCGCAATGGAAGCTTTAGAGACGCCAATGTTTCTGCTTTAGTATTTGATTTAAGCACAAAAGCAAATACATATAATTTATATGGAGACTATAAATACAGTACTATAAACGATGTAGTTGATTATAATGGATACAAAACCTCTTTGAATTTTGCGAAAACGAGTGGGAAATACAGGTATTTACTCTCAGGAAAATACATATCAGAAAATTATGATGTGAATGATCTTGGAATCGTATTTTACACTAACTATCATAATGCTTACGCCAATGGAAGTTATAGAATTTTAAATCCTACAAAATATTTTAATACCTTTAAAGTTGAACAAGAATTGAATTTAGAAATTCAAAATACTACAGGAAAACTGCAAGAAGCCTGGTATAAAACGGTCTTTAAAGCGACTACAAAAAAGAACGATTATCTTGAGTTTGCCATTGTAGCAACTCCTGTTGAGACATTCGATTTCTACGAACCCAGAGTTGGAGGAAGATATGTACAAATACCTAAAAGAGTCACCTCTTATTTTGGAGTTGAATTTAATAAAAATAACGCTTTTACTTTTGACTTTACTCCAAGTATCGCTGTATACGATCAAAATAAAAGAATCACTTATGGAATAGCTGTAGGACCAAACTATAGATTCAATGATAAATTATCTCTTTCTTGCATTTTAGATTATACTAATAAAAAAAATGACCGTGGCTGGGTGGGGTTTGATAATAACGACATTATTTTTGGACAACGAGACAGAGAGATTTTACAAAATGACATTTCAGGGAAGTATGCAATTAACAACAAAATGACCGTTAATCTAACCGCTCGTTATTATTGGTCCTACTCTGAAAATCACAAATTTTTAACGTTAGAAGACAATGGGTATCTGACGCCTAATACTACCTACACTCTCAATAAAAATAGAAATTTCAACTCTTGGAATTTTGACCTTGCCTACTCTTGGTGGTTTGCTCCAGGTAGCGAATTGTCCATTTTGTATCGTAATTATTCTCAAGAAAGCGCAAGTATTGTCGAAAAAAGCCTTACCACTAATTTGAAAAATGTTTTTAATAGCAACATGACTAACATTTTATCAATAAGTCTGCGTTATTTCATTGATTACAATAGAGTTAAAAATAAATTTTAATATTTTTTTAATATAAACTGTAACAATAGACCCTTACTTTAGTCTACTATACAAACCTAATTAAAGTACTATTTACTATAGTTTTAAAATTGGTTTTATCTTTTTGTTTCAACATTAAACAATTTCATGAAAAATCAACTTTTGATATTTTTTTTAATGACTTCTATTTTTGGCTTCAGCCAAAAAAAAGTCTTAAAAACCACATTTACTTCAAATAACATTACTATCGATGGCAAACTCGATGAAAGTATTTGGGAGACAACTCCAGTAGCTGATAACTTTATCATGTTTCAACCTGACAATGGAAAACCAATTCCTGAGAACAAAAAAACGATAGTAAAAGTAATATATGATAATGATGCTGTTTACATAGCCGCTACATTATATGATGACGAGCCCAATAAAATATTAAAAGAAATATCCAAAAGAGACGAATTTGGAACATCAGATTTATTTGGTGTTTTTATAAATGGCTTTAATGATGGACAACAAGATTTTCAATTTTATGTATGCGCTTCTGATGGTCAAGCCGATTGCATTACCACAGATGCAAATGGAGAAGACTATTCTTGGGACGCTATTTGGAAAAGCAAAGCTTTAATTACTGATTTTGGTTGGGTAGTTGAAATGCGCATCCCTTACGCTGCATTGCGCTTCTCAGGAGAAAACAAACAGACATGGGGACTTAATTTTTTTAGAGAAATTAAGCGAGACCGTCAAAAGTACACTTGGAATTATATTGACTCTAAAGTAGGCACCTTTACACAACAATCTGGAGTTCTTGAGGGAATTGAAAATATAAAGCCCCCTACTCGTTTATTCCTTTTACCGTACTCTTCTTTTTACGTCAATGCCAACTCGCAACAAAAAACAATTGGAACACTCAAAGGTGGGTTAGATATTAAATACGGGATTAATGATGCTTTTACTCTCGACGCCATCTTAGTTCCTGATTTTGGACAAACAAAATATGACGACAAAATATTAAATCTAGGACCATTTGAACAGCAATTCAATGAGAACAGGTCCTTTTTTACAGAAGGTACCGACTTATTTAGTAAAGGTGACTTGCTTTATTCTAGAAGAATTGGCGGAAGACCTACAGTTTACCCAACCACTACTGAAAATGAAGTGATTAAAGACAACCCTTCAAGCGTAAACTTAATCAACGCTTTAAAAGTTTCTGGAAGAACAAAAAACGGACTAGGAATTGGATTTTTAAATGCAGTTACCGAAAAAACGTATGCTACTATTGAGAACACAGTAAACAATGAAACTCGCAGAATCGAAGTGGAACCGTTAACAAATTACAATGTACTCGTATTAGACCAGCGTTTTAGAAAAAACTCGTCAGTTTCTTTTATTAATACTAACGTGACTCGAAACGGAAATTTTCGCGATGCAAATGTATCGGCATTGGTTTGGGATTTAAACACGAAGAAAAACACCTATAACCTTTCTGGAAATTTTAAAAGTAGTTTTGTAAATAATCTTGAGGATAAAAAAGGAATCGCTACTACTTTAAATTTTGCTGAGACAAGCGGCAAATATAGATATAGTTTTGGTGCAGATTTAGTAACAAAAGACTACGATAATAATGACCTAGGTATTAATTTTGAAACTAATTATTATTCGATTTACGGAAATGCTAACTATAGAATTTTAAACTCAACTAAACACTTCAACAGCTTTAGAATCAACTACAATATGTACACTCAGTTTCATAAAGAAACGGGTAAAATTCAAGGCAACAACATTAATATAAACCTAAATCTGAATAACAAGAAAAATCATTATCTTGGTTTTGGAACTAATATAAGCCCTCTTGAATCTTATGATTTCTATGAAGCCAGGACGGATAACAGATATGTAATTCTTCCACAAAGGTATAATGCTTGGTTGTACATATCCTCAAATTACAATAACAAATTCGCATTTGATTTTAATCCTTATTATGCCATTTTTAATGAAACAAAAAGAAACACTTTTGAAGTTTCTTTAGGACCTAGATATCGTTTTAATGATAAATTTTCCATGAGTTATAACTTTTATTTCCAAAGAAAAAACAATAATAAAGGATTCGTAGACAGCATTGATGATGATTTAAACAGTAGAACACCCGAAACCATTATTTTTGCAAATAGAAACGTAGTCACGTACTCTAACACTGTTTCTGGAAAATACTCCATTAGTAGCAAAATGAATTTCGATTTAGCTGTTCGCCAATACTGGTCTTATGCTGAAAATAAAAACTTTTTGTCATTAGAACAAAACGGAAGACTAGTTGACTATACTAATTACACTACCAATAAGAACTCTAGTTTTTATTCTTGGAATTTTGACTTATCGTACTCTTGGTGGTTTGCACCTGGTAGTCAAGTTTCTGTTTTATATCGAAATAATGCTGCTAATTTTGAAGATACTATCAATAAAAACTTCGAAAAGAACATTACGAATTTATTGAATAATGACGCATTAAGCCATACTTTTTCAATAAGTGTAAAATACTTTATTGATTACAATAGCTTAAAACGCAAATCATAAAACACATCAAGCGTAAGAAACAGACTTTGATCTACAACAAAATCAACTTTATTTGTTAATGTTCCGTAAGGAATGTATAATAGTCTTTTAGATTAGTCCAAACATTTTTAGAAATACTTTATCTTTGTTTAAAATAAATCGAAATGAACAAAAAAGTTATACTAATGATTTTGGACGGTTGGGGAAAATCTCCTGACCCAAAAGTATCTGCAATCGACAATGCTAATGTACCCTTTATAAACAGTCTTTACAAAAATTACCCAAGCGCCCAACTTAGAACTGATGGCCTTCATGTTGGTCTTCCAGAAGGACAAATGGGAAATAGCGAAGTAGGTCATATGAACCTAGGTGCCGGAAGAATTGTATACCAAGATTTAGCTAAGATTAATTTGGCTGTAGCCAATAAAACATTAGCAAAAGAACAAGTACTCAAAGATGCTTTTCAATACGCAAAAGACAACCACAAAAAAGTACACTTTTTAGGATTAGTTTCTGATGGTGGTGTTCACTCTCATACCTCTCACCTACGCGGATTGATTGATGCCACACAAGATTACGGTTTACAAGAAGTATTTGTTCACGCATTTACTGATGGGCGTGATGTTGATCCTAAATCAGGAAAAAAATACATTCAAGATTTAGAAAACTATATTGCCAACACCACTGTAAAATTAGCTTCAGTTATTGGACGCTATTATGCGATGGACAGAGACAAGCGTTGGGAACGAGTAAAATTAGCTTATGATTTATTAGTTAATGGAAAAGGAACACCCTCAAAAAATGCTATAGTAAGTATTGAAAAAAGCTACCAAGATGAAGTAACGGATGAATTTATTCACCCAATAGTTATGGTTGATGATAATGACAAACCGCTTGCGACTATTCAAGAAGACGACGTTGTTATTTTCTTCAACTTTAGAACGGACAGAGGTCGCGAATTGACCGAAGCACTTTCTCAACAAGATTTCCATGAAGAAAACATGCACAAATTAAATTTGTACTATGTAACTCTTACAAATTATGACGAAACCTACAAAAATGTAAAAGTAGTCTACAATAAAGACAACATTACCGAAACACTTGGTGAAGTTTTAGAAAAAAACAATAAAACTCAAATTAGAATTGCTGAAACTGAGAAGTATCCTCACGTTACTTTTTTCTTCTCAGGAGGAAGAGAAATTCCTTTTAGAGGAGAACACAGAATTTTACGAAACTCCCCAAAGGTAGCAACGTATGACTTGCAACCTGAAATGAGTGCTTTTGAATTAACTGATGCCTTGATTCCAGAGTTAGAAAAAGGAGATGTAGATTTTGTATGTCTTAATTTTGCCAATGGCGACATGGTAGGTCATACAGGAATTATGGAAGCGGCTATCAAAGCATGTGAAGCAGTTGATAAATGTGTCGAAAAAGTAATCACAACCGCTTTAGCTCATGACTATACCATTCTTGTCATTGCTGATCACGGAAATTGTGAAACGATGATTAATCCTGATGGAAGTCCAAATACGGCTCACACTACTAACCCAGTTCCTTTTATTTTAGTTGATAAGGAATTAAAAGAAGTTCACGATGGTGTTTTAGGTGACATTGCTCCAACAATTCTAGAATTAATGGGGATTCAAAAACCAGCAGTTATGACTCAACATTCATTGTTGTAAAAAAGCATATTTAATTTAAATATTAAAGGCTATTCTATTTGGATAGCCTTTTTTTATGTGAAAAATATTGTTTTTGATAGTATTACTGTTATATTTGCACTAAATAATATTAGTTATGAAGGATTTGATCGCGTCTATTAAAATACAAGTAAACGAAAACATCTATGTAAAAGATCCAGAAACATCAAAATTGGGTAAAAAAATTATTCAAGAAAGTATCCTTTTGATAGACGCGATTGGTTTTGACAATTTCACTTTTAAAAAATTAGGAGAAAAAATTGGCTCAAATGAAAGCTCTATTTACCGCTATTTTGAAAACAAACACAAATTACTGGTTTATCTTTCTTCATGGTACTGGAGTTGGATGGAATATAAATTGTTTTTTGCCACAAATAATATTGAAGATCCATTTGAAAAACTCAAAAAAGCGATCACAGTTGTAACTGAAAAAATTGAGGATGATGAAAAAACAGAGCACATCAATGAATTAATTTTAAATAAAATAATCATTTCTGAATTCACAAAAACACTTCATACTAAAGAAGTAGATGAAGAGAACAAAATAGGGTTCTTTTTAATTTACAAAAGAGTAACTAATAGAATTGTTAATTTAATCATTGAAGTAAATCCTGATTATCCATTTGCAAAAAGCCTAGCTTCAAATATAATAGAAGGTGCACTCCATCAGCATTTTTTAAGAGATCATCTTACTACTATCACCAACTGTAATGAAAAAATAAGCCCAACTGACTTTTACATTCATCTTATCACAACTATTTTAAAAAAATAAAAAGGCCATGACTCCACTAAAACGCTTTTACAACTTATTAGCACTTGACAAAAAAGACATTACCCAACTATTTTTTTATGCCATTTTTGCTGGACTAATCAGTTTGTCACTTCCCTTAGGCATTCAGGCTATTATTAATTTTATACAATCGGGTCGCGTAAGTGTCTCTTGGATTGTATTGATATTTCTAGTCGTAATGGGTGTAGCACTAGTTGGAATTCTATCTTTAATGCAATTGCGAATTACAGAAAACTTACAACAAAAAATATTTGTTCGTTCTTCATTTGAATTTGCAGTTCGATTACCTAAAATTAAATTTGAAGAACTGTACAATACCTATCCCCCAGAATTAGCCAATCGTTTTTTTGATACAATGACCATTCAAAAAGGTACATCAAAATTACTAATTGACTTTTCGGCGGCTTTACTACAAATTGCTTTTGGTGTTATTCTTCTATCGTTATACCATCCTTATTTTATAGTATTTGGAATAATGTTAATTATTTTGCTTTACTTCATCTTTAAACTTTCCTATAAATCAGGTTTAGAAACCAGTTTAAAAGAATCAAAAAATAAATATAAAGTAGCAGGATGGCTACAAGAAATGGCTCGAAATAATTATAGTTTTAGAAACCAACTCAACTTTGATTATGGTCTTCAAAAAAACGATCAGTTAGTAAGTGAATATTTAAACTATCGTGAAAAACATTTTAATGTTATCAAAAGACAATTTACTCAGTTGATCATTTTTAAAATTATTATTACAGCGAGTTTGCTTTCTATTGGTGGATTTCTCGTAGTATCACAACAAATGAATATAGGGCAATTCGTTGCCGCCGAAATTATCATATTATTAGTAATTAACTCCGTAGAAAAAATCATTCTTGGTCTTGAAACATTTTATGATGTACTAACCTCGGTTGAGAAAATAGGTCAAGTAGCAGACTTGAGTTTAGAAGAAGAGTTTGATACCGAAAATACTAATTTCTGCTATGCAGATATCACTTTAGAAACTGAAAAAGTAAAATTCAAATTTCCGGATTCTAAAAATACAATTCTGAATGACATTTCTTTGAAAATTGAACAGGGTGAACGCATTGTAATCAACGGAGAAAACGGATCAGGTAAATCAACATTAATCCGAATTTTATCGGGACTAATAAAACCTACAACTGGAAGTTTTTACATCAACGATGATACATTCAAAAAAATCGATTTGAAACAATACCGTTCTCAAATAGGAAGTGTTATTTATGGCGAAACTCCATTTGAAGGAACGATCCATGAAAACATAACTTTTAACGATGACTCAATCAGTCAAGAAGATTTAAAGTGGGCAATTGACGGGCTACAATTAACATCCTACATTAAATCACTACCAGAAAGTTTAGAAACAAAAATTTTCCCGGAAGGAAGACAACTTTCATCATCGAATGCTCAAAAAATACTGTTGGCCAGAAGCATCATTCATAAACCGAGAATTTTATTTTATGAGGATCCAACCGACACTATGGATGAAAAAGTAGCCAATGAAATTATTGATTTTATTACTGCCAAAGAAAACCAATGGACCATTATTGTATCCTCTAAAAACCCTTATTGGAAAACTAAATGCAATCGAGAAATCATCATGCAAAACGGACGTATTCAACACGACTCAAAAACACTATAGGTTATGCTAAACATATCTGACAATAACAAAACGAATTCACCGAGTTTAAAAAAATTCAATACAATTAAAAACCTGAACTTGAATTCGAATTCAAAGATTTTAAACAAAATCATCGTCTTGTTTTTTATTTTGGGAATATTAATTCTATTCCTTCCTTGGACGCAAAACATCTCAGGTTCTGGGGCTGTGACTACTTTAAAGCCCAACCAAAGACCGCAATCAATACAAAGTGTTATCTCAGGTCGAATAGAAAACTGGTACGTACAAGAAGGCGATTTTGTCAATAAAGGGGATACTATCCTTTTCATATCTGAAATTAAAGAGGATTATATGGACCCAAATTTAGTGGCTAATACTCAAAAACAAGTTAATGCTAAGAAATTGTCTCTGGAGTCATATGGTTCTAAAGTAAAAACCATGACAGGTCAAATTCAGAATATTGAAAGTGAAAAAAAACTAAAATTAGAACAAGCACAAAACAAAATCAAACAGTCGCTTTTAAAAATAAAAAGTGATAGTATGGATTTAGTAGCGGTAAAAACCCAACTTAAGATTGCAAATACGCAGTTTGATCGTGCCGTACAGTTGAATAAAGAAGGTCTTAAACCACTGACTGATGTCGAGGATAAAAAATTGAAACTGCAAGAAGTAGAAGCTAAAATTATTACTCAGGAAAATAAATTCCTAACTAGTAAAAATGAATATATCAATTCCAAAGTAGAAACCAACCGTATTACTGCTGAATACGCGGAGAAAGTATCGAAAGCACAAAGTGATCAATACACGGCTATGAGCAATCAATTTGATACCGAAGCACAAGTAAATAAATTAGAAAATCAATATGCAAATTATAGTATTAGAAATGGAATGTACTATATCAAAGCACCACAAAGTGGTTATGTAAACAGAGTGTTACAAGCAGGAATAGGCCAAACAGTAAAAGAAGGAACGCCTATTGTGAGCATTATGCCAGCACAGTACGACATTGCCGTTGAAACGTATGTTGACCCAATAGATTTGCCCTTAATTAATAGAGGGGAAAAAGTGAGAGTCTGGTTTGATGGATGGCCAACAATCGTTTTCTCAGGCTGGCCTGATGTTTCTTATGGAACTTTTGGCGGCAAAATTGTTGCTATCGAAAACTTCATTAGTGACAATGGAAAATACCGAATTCTAATTGCTCCAGACAAAGAAGAAGCTCCTTGGCCTAAAAAAATAAGTATTGGTTCAGGTGCCGAAACTATTGCCTTACTAGACACCGTGCCTATCTGGTTTGAAGTATGGAGAATTTTAAATGGGTTTCCACCAAATTATTATAAAACAGACGTAAAAACAGTTAAAGAAAAAAAATAATGAAACAACTTCTTATCCTTTTTCTATTCTTTGGATGTGTTGCTTTTGGACAAGCTCCAAACGATAACTCTTACAAAGAGTTTACTTATAATGAGTTTTTGGGCTATGTCAAGAAATACCATCCACTAGTAAAAACAGCCAACTTAGAAATCAATAAAGCACAAGCTAATTTGATGATGGCACGCGGTGGATTTGACCCGAAAATTGAAGTTGATTTTAAAGAAAAGCAATTTAAAGACAAAGAATATTATTCAATACTAAACAGCAGTTTTAAAATCCCTACTTGGTACGGAATCGAAATAAAAGCGGGTTTTGACAACAATGACGGAATTTACTTAAATCCTGAAAACACAGTGCCTAACCAAGGTTTAACCTCTTTAGGAATTACAGTGCCACTAGGACAAGGTTTGTTTATCAATCAAAGAATGGCCGATGTACGCAAGGCAAAAATTCAGTTGAAACTGAGCCAAGCTGAACGAAAATTACAAGCAATCGCTGTTTTGTATGATGCCTCTATCGCCTATTTTAACTGGAAGAAAACCTATAATGAAGTTAAACTATATGAAACCTACAGCAGCAATGCACTAATTCGTTTCAACGGAATAAAAGCCCTGATAAAAGCAGGTGATAAACGTGCTATAGACAGTATCGAGGCTGGAATTAGCGTAAAAAACAGACTGCTTAATCTGGAGGATTCTAAATTAAAATTGAACAAAGCCAAGCTAGAGTTATCTAACTTTCTTTGGTTAGAAAATTCGATTCCGCTAGAATTAGCTGATAGTCTTATTCCAGAAACAGCTGTGGATGCTAGTATTCAAGAAACATTAAAAACAAATGATTTAGTGAATTCTGATTTCACATTGGACAATCACCCGAAGATTAATGCGCTTGAAAACAAAATCGAAATTTTGACTGTGGAAAAAAAGCTAAAAGCGAATATGCTACTGCCAAAAATTGACGTGGGTTATTCTTATATCGCTGAACCCAGTTATATTGACAACTATCAATTTGAAAATTATAAAATTGGTTTGAACTTTTATTTTCCTTTGTTTTTACGAAAAGAACGCGGGAGTTTAAAACTAGCACAATACAAAATTCAGGAATCGGAATTTACTTTGAATCTAGAACGTGTGCAACTTTCGAATAAAATTAGTGCTCAAAAAATAGAAATTCAGTCTTTGGAAAAACAAAATAAAATTATTAAAACACTGGCCGAAGATTATACTGTGATGCTAAAATCAGAGGAACGCTTGTTTACTTTTGGCGAAAGCTCACTGTTTTTAATAAACAGTAGAGAGAACAGTTTGATCAGTGCACAACTAGCTTCAATAGCTTTAGAAAACAGATATTTTAACTCAAATGCTGAACTTTTTAAAATTATGGCCAATCCTGATTAAATAATTTAAAAATCGTACTTTTGCCAACTGAAAATTAGAAAATATGATTATAGTTAAATCCCGTGAAGAAATTGAGTTAATGCGCGAAAGTGCCTTAATCGTATCGAAAACATTAGGAATGATTGCTTCTGAAATCAAAGAAGGAGTAACTACATTACATTTAGATAAATTAGCCGAAGAATTCATTCGTGATCATGGTGCTGTGCCTAGTTTTCTAGGTTTATATGGATTCCCAAACTCATTGTGTATGAGTCCGAATGCGCAAGTGGTACACGGAATTCCAAATAATACGCCTCTAGAAAGCGGTGATGTGATTTCGGTAGATTGTGGTGCATTTAAAAATGGATACCACGGAGACCACGCTTATTCTTTTGAAATAGGAGAAGTTTCTCCTGAAACAAAAAAATTATTACAAGTTACCAAAGAATCTTTATACGTAGGTATCCGCGAATTTAAAGCTGGGAATCGTGTGGAAGATGTTGGTAATGCAATCCAAAAATATACAGAATCTCATGGTTATGGTGTGGTTCGCGAATTAGTAGGACACGGTTTAGGGCAAAAAATGCATGAAGATCCTGAGATGCCTAATTACGGAAAACGCGGTCGCGGAAAACTGTTTGTGGAAGGAATGGTTGTTGCTATCGAACCTATGATTAACCTCGGAACAAGAAATATCAAACAATTAAAAGACGGTTGGACAATCTTGACTGCTGATGGGAAACCAAGTGCTCATTTTGAACATGATGTGGCTTTAATTGATGGCAAACCAGAGATCCTTTCTACGTTTGCTTATGTATATCAAGCATTAGGCATTGTGAGTAATGAAGAAGATGAATTTAGAAAAGTGCCATTAGTTTTATAAAATATAAATCCTAATTTTTTAAAAACTTATATGGCCTTAAATGTCTTATATGGTTTGTAAATAACTTACCATTTAAGACATTTAAGGTCATTGAAGTAAAACTTAAACTTTTTTACAAAGATTCTTGCGAAATAAATATGAAAAAACTATTCAAACTCATACTCAATACCATCCCACGTCCTATTCTTATTCGTTTAAGTTATGTAGCGAGACCTGTTTTGGCTTTGGCCTTAAAAGGAACTGCTTTTACAGACCCTATTGATGGAAAAAGTTTTAAAACTTTCTTGCCGTATGGGTATGGAACGCAACGAAATAATGTGCTTTCACCAAGTACGCTTTCTTTAGAAAGACACCGTTTATTATGGTTGTACTTAAATGAAAAGACTGATTTTTTTAAACCTGAACTCGTTTCAGGTTCCTCTGTTACAGATACAAACAGAATTAAATTACGAGATACTGAAATGAATTCAGCATTAAAAGTGTTACATTTTGCTCCTGAACAAGCATTTTATAAATTGTTTAGAAACCAAAAAAATCTAGATTACACCACAACCGATTTATTTTCACCTTTGGCAGATGTAAAAGCAGATATTTGTGATTTGCCTTTTGAGGACAATCAGTACGATGTTATTTTATGTAATCATGTTCTAGAACACATTCCAGATGACACAAAGGCCATGCAAGAATTGTATCGCGTACTAAAACCGGGCGGAATGGCTATTTTGCAAATCCCACAAGATTTGAAACGTGCGGTAACTTTTGCTGACGATACAATTACAGATCAAAAAAAACGTGCTGAAATTTTCGGGCAATACGATCATGTACGTATTTACGGTCGGGATTATTTTGACAAGTTAAGAAGCATTGGTTTTAAAGTAATCGAAGAAGATTATACCAATACAATTGCACCAGAATTAGTCGAAAAATACTGTTTAGCTAAAGGTGAGATTATCCCTGTTTGCTTCAAATAAGTAAAAAGGGAAAACTATTTATAGTTTAGCATGCTCTTTGACACGCTATTAGTATGGCTTAAATTCTTATATTTACATTCTAGCAACTATAGAAAACATGCTCTACTCTTTTTTTCGAAAAATAATATTGCTTTTTATAATCACCTCAGTATCTGCTCAAGTAGAAACTGAAGTTGCTCCCCCATTTAATATCAAGACGGTATCTTTTATCCAAAATAATCAAAATACAATTCCTGTGTTTCAATTAGGCAGTGGGTTCCAGTTACAATTTGATGATTTATATGGAAATGAAGCTGATTACTACTATGAAATTATCCATTGCGATTACAATTGGACTCCTTCGGAAATACCAAAAAGTGACTATTTGCTAGGATTCGACAACCAAAGAATTCAAGATTACAGTAATTCTTTTAATACGTTACAAATCTATTCTCATTACAATCTTTCCATTCCCAACCAGTACACCCAACAATTACGACTGAGTGGAAATTACATATTGAAAGTTTTAAATGAAAATAAAGAAGTTGTTTTTTCTAGAAAATTTATTCTTTATGAAGACTTAGTAACCGTTCCAATTCAAATAAAAAGAGCGCGAACAGTAGCTAATTTAGAATACAAACACAATGTAGAGTTTTCAATAAAATCAACTACAATCAACTTTCAAAACCCCTTAAAGAATATTAAGGTCATACTGTTTCAAAATGACAAGTTAAACAATCCTATTAAAAATATAGTGCCTCAATATACAATAGGTAACGATTTAATTTATAAATACGACACCGAAACCCAATTTTGGGCGGGAAATGAATTTTTATATTTTGAGAATAAAGACATAAAAGTGGCCAATAATAATGTAGCTCGTGTAGATTCAAGCACTGATATTTATGGTGCCTATTTATATACTAATAATGCCCGAACAAATTTCCCTTACTCTTTACGGGAAGATATAGATGGTCGTTTTCTAGTTCGTAATATCAATGCTGAAAATAATGAAATCGAAGCCGATTATGCATGGGTTTATTTTAGTCTTTCCGCACCTACTTTTAGAATGAACAAAGACATTTACATCAACGGGATGTTCAACAACTATAGTCTGACCCCAGAATACAAGATGGATTACAATGCTAAAAAAGGGATTTATGAAAAAGCGTTGCTAATAAAACAAGGATTTACCAATTATGAATATGTAGTATCTGATACGAAAGGAAACATTGATTATGAAAATGCAATAGATGGAAATTTTTATCAAACCGAGAATAATTACTCCGTTTTAGTATATTACAGAGAAAATACCGATCGCTACGACAAGGTTATTGGCAAAGGAACCGCTAGTTCGATAAACATCATAAACTAAAAAACATTGCGAAAAATAGCGCTACAAAATCAAAATTTCGTAATTTTGTTGCTATTAAACACGTATTAAATACTTTAAGATGGTTTCTCAAATTACAAGAGGCATAAAAATTTCCGTTTTGACTAGTTTTGAAGGCACTTACTTCAAAAACTATAAGATTCACTTTGCCTTTAGTTACGAGATTACAATTGAGAACCACAGTAAGGATTCGGTTCAACTAACTTCTCGTCATTGGGAAATTTTTGATTCATTAAATGATATAGAAATAGTTGACGGTGAAGGCATAATAGGAAAAAAACCCGTTTTAAAACCTGGTGAGCTTCACACGTATAGTTCTGGTTGCCTTTTAGCTTCGCCTTATGGAGCTATGAAAGGGTATTTCAATATGATTAATTTCACTACTACAAAAACCTTTAAAGTATTTGTTCCTACCTTTAGATTAAGTGCACCATTTGCTTTAAATTAATCTATTTTATTTCTTTAGAATATATTTCGTTTTTCTTATACTTTCTTTATCAATTTTTTAAATTATCCTTTGTACTTTTGTTGTGCAATAAATTATTCGCAACATTTAGTGCAATTATCTATCTTTGAATGTCTAATCTTATCTGTATTTAAACAGATTAAAAAATTACAATATCATGCTAAAAGGATTTTTTCACGTACCAAAAGCGGTAAACGAACCAGTAAAAGGGTATGCACCAAATTCACCTGAAAAAGCAGCCGTACAAGCAGCTTACACTAAAATGTGGAATTCTAAAATCGATGTCCCTCTATATATTGGAAGCGAAGAAATTAGAACTGGAAATACAAAAAATATGTCGGCTCCTCACGACCACAAACATATTGTAGGAACATACCACCTTGCTGAAAAATCACATGTTGAGAAAGCTATTGCTAATGCTTTAGAATCTAGAACAGCGTGGGCAAACATGGCTTGGGAACAACGTGCAGCTATTTTCTTAAAAGCAGCTGAACTAATTGCAGGACCTTACAGAGCTAGAATAAATGCTGCAACAATGATTGCACAATCTAAAAATATACACCAAGCAGAAATTGATGCTTCCTGTGAGCTGATTGACTTTTTACGTTTTAACGTAGAGTTTATGACTCAAATATACGGAGATCAACCAACGTCTACTTCAGATATGTGGAACCGTCTAGAATACAGACCCCTAGAAGGATTTGTATACGCGATTACTCCATTTAACTTTACAGCAATTGCTGCTAATCTTCCAGCTAGTGCTGCCATGATGGGTAACGTTGTAATTTGGAAACCAAGTGATAGCCAAGTATTCTCAGCACAAATTATTATTGAAGTATTCAAAGAAGCAGGAGTTCCTGATGGAGTTATCAATGTTGTTTTTGGTGATGCGTTAATGGTTACGGATACGGTTCTTGCAAGTCGTGATTTTGCAGGATTGCATTTCACAGGTTCAACTCATGTTTTCAAAGACATTTGGGCAAAAATTGGAACAAACATTCACCACTATAAAACATACCCAAGAATTGTGGGAGAAACTGGTGGTAAAGATTTTATCATTGCACATTCAAGCGCTAACCCAAAACAAGTTTCTACAGGAATTGTACGTGGCGCTTTTGAATTTCAAGGTCAAAAATGTTCAGCAGCTTCTAGAGCCTATGTACCACAAAGTTTGTGGCCAGCGATTAAAGAACAAATCATCACTGATGTAAAATCAATGAAAATGGGTTCTCCAGAAGATTTTGGTAACTTTATCACAGCTGTTATTCATGAAGGTTCATTTGATAAATTAGCTGGTTTTATTGACCAAGCTAAAAAAGATGCAGATGCTGAAATTATTGTTGGTGGAAACTACGACAAATCAGTGGGATATTTTATTGAGCCTACAGTTATCGTAACAACTAACCCTCATTACACCACAATGGCAACTGAATTATTCGGACCAGTAATGACTATTTTCGTTTACGAAGATGCGAAATGGGAAGAAACACTGGAATTAGTAGATACTACATCTGAATATGCATTAACGGGAGCTGTTTTCAGTCAAGACCGTTATGCAATTGAAGTAGCAACAGTAAAATTACAAAATGCTGCTGGTAACTTCTATATCAACGATAAACCAACAGGTGCAGTTGTAGGACAACAACCATTTGGCGGAGCAAGAGCTTCAGGAACAAATGACAAGGCAGGTTCTCCATTGAACTTATTGCGTTGGGCTTCTCCTAGAACAATCAAAGAAACTTTTGTTACTCCAGTAGATTACAGATACCCATTTTTGGGAGAATAGATCGCAAAATATAAAGGTTCAAAGAACTTTTATAAATAACAAAACCCACAAGAACCAATAGTATTCTTGTGGGTTTTTGTTTTAAATCAAGGAGACTTTTTTGCCCGTTTCGGCAGCTTCGTAAATAGCTTCTATAATTCGGACATCCTTTATTCCTTCTTCTCCAGTAATATGACTAGGTAATTTTTTATTTTCTAAAATCAATTTTCCTATTTCATCAAGTTGCGTTTGCTGTTGATTTATTTCAGGGAAATTCAATTCTCCATTGCTGGTTCTTCCTTTAAATGGTCCGTAACTTATAGCAGGACTTAATTCAAAAAAACCATCATCAGCCGATGCAAATAACCTATCAACTCCACAATTATTAGTACTAGCGGAGTTACTAACTGCTCCACTTGGAAAATTCATTTGCCATGTAATCGATTCTTCAACCTCGGCATATTTAATTTTATTAGTAATGGGGCCAAATTGCGCCGTTACTGAAATAGGTTCTTCACCCAGTATATAGCGACTCGCTTGAATGCAATAAATTCCTAAATTAACCAACGGCCCGCCTCCCGACAATGCCTTTTTTTGATGCCAATCAATCGTATCGCCTGTATTATAACCTAAAGAAGTTTCTATTAAACGCACTTGACCAAAAACCTTTTCTTGACCCAATCGTTTCATCTCTAAATTATACGGTTCGTAATGCAAACGATAACCAACTGCTAATTGAACACCAGCCTTTTTACAAGCATCAATCATTTCTTGACAATCACTAGCCGTGACTGCCATAGGTTTCTCTACAATAACATGTTTTCCTGCCTTTGCAGCCCTAATAACATACTCCTTGTGCATGGCATTAGGTAAAACCACATAGACCAAATCAATATCTTTGTTATGAATTATTGCATCAAAATTTTGATAGTTATATTTATTTTTCTCTGGAATATTGTATTTTTTACCCCAATCTACAGCTTTTGAAGGTGTTCCTGTTACAATTCCCGCTAAACGACAATATTTAGAAACTTGTAATCCCTCGGCTAAATATCCTGCATAACGACCCAATCCGATAAGAGCAATATTCAGTTTTTTTTCGTCATGAATGGCACTATTATTTTCAGCCAAGCTCATAAATGAAGGCAATGATGCCATTACTGTTGTTGCCCCAACTCCAATACCAAAATTATGTACAAAAGTGCGTCTAGATATTTTTTTCATTGTTCTCCGGTTTTAATTATCAGCTAAATAATAAGACAGTAGAAACTTTCGAATGTTACAAAATTTGGATAAAAAAAGAAACCCTACAAAAACACAAAGTCTTTGTAGGGGTAGTTATTTCTGAATTTAATTTTCGAATATAATGTTAATTCATTGTATTAAACCACAAACTTCAATGGCAAATGTACCACCTTCTTGGTTTCAAAGAATTCATCTTCAAAAAAGTCGGCTAAATTATATTCTGTTGCCTTAGGAAAATCCTTCAACTCTTCGGTTAAATCTCCTCCTTTAAGGTATAAGATTCCGTTTTTCAATGCGTGTTTTTGTTGCTTTTTTATTTTGGTTTTCACCCAAGAAACAAAATCCGGCATATTCGTAACCGCGCGACTTACGATAAAATCAAAATCTCCTTTTACATTCTCAGCACGCAATTGTTCTGCTTTTACATTTTTTAATTCTAATGCATCAACAACTCCTTGAACTACTTTTATCTTTTTAGCAATAATATCTATCAAAAAGAAACGCGTTTCAGGAAAAAGAATCGCCAAAGGAATTCCAGGAAATCCTCCACCAGTGCCCACATCGAGAACAAAAGTTCCTGGTTCAAATTTCATTATTTTTGCAATTCCTAAAGAATGCAAAATATGCTTAGTATATAAAGCGTCTATATCTTTTCTAGAAATAACATTTATTTTTTCATTCCAATCGTGATATAAAAAGTCCAATTTTGCGAATTGTTCCTTTTGAATCTCGGTTAAATAAGGAAAATACCTAATAATCTCATCCATCGTTCTAATTTTTTAACAAAAGTACTGTTTTTAAGTCTTAAATATTTAACTCAATTTTGCAGAGTTAAAATTTTTAATAATTATCTTTGGGACTTATTACAATTACTTATGAATAATACTGCACCTACATTTGCAAAACAAGATAAACTGAAGTTCTTCAGAACACTTAACTCGCGGGTGAACAATTACTTCAAGGAAAACAACATCCAAAAAACAGGAAACTGGAGGCTTTATTTAAAAACGATAATTCTTATTACCGTTTTTCTTGCTCCTTACTTCTTGATTTTAACATTGGACATGCCTTTCTGGGCACATCTTCTATTGACCATAGTTATGGGAATAGGAATGGCTGGAGTAGGAATGAATGTAATGCATGATGGAAATCATGGTTCATACTCTAATAAAAGTTGGGTTAATAAATTTATGGGAGGAACCATTTATGTTTTGGCCGGAAATGTTCACAACTGGCAAGTGCAGCATAACGTACTGCACCATACCTATACCAATATCCCAGGTCATGATGAAGATCTAGATGCAGGAAGAATCATTCGTTTTACAAAAGACGCAAAATGGCATAATTTCCACCGTTTCCAACAATATTATTCGGTGTTTTTATACGGCTTACTTACTTTTAATTGGGCTTTAACAACTGATTTTAAGCAAATGAGAAGTTACCTAAAAAGAAAACTATCTTATGGAGAAGCCAAGAGTCCAAAAATACTTTGGACTACATTAATTATCACCAAAATCATCTACGTTTCTATCTGGATTGTACTACCAATCGTTATTGGTATCACTTGGTGGAAAGTATTAATAGGATTTTTTGTAATGCATTATACGGCTGGATTAATACTAAGTGTAGTATTCCAATTAGCACATGTTGTAGAAGAAACGACTAATCCATCACCAAATGAGTTAGGCGAAATGGATAACACCTGGGCCATTCACCAATTATTCACTACCACTAATTTTGCTCCAAAAAATGCTGTCGTAAACTGGTACACTGGAGGATTAAACCACCAAATTGAACACCATATCTTCCCAAATATTAGTCATGTCCATTACGGAAAAATTGCGAAAATCGTAAAAGAAACAGCACAAGAGTGCAACCTTCCTTATTACGAATACAAAACAATGCGTTCAGCTGTAATTGCGCACTTTAAGCATTTGAAAGATTTAGGAATGAAACCAGAAATGATATAATGTAAAGACACAATTTGCGTCTCTACAACAAAATAAAACTAAAAACTAATCATTAACCTCCCTAAATTAAGACAGTATTCAGGGAATTCAACACTATTTTTAATGAATCCACTTTCAGACAGAATTAACAATCTAGCGACTTCACAAACATTAGCAATGGCTGCTTTAGCTAGAGAATTAAAAGCACAAGGAAAAGACATCATCAGTTTAAGTTTAGGGGAACCTGACTTTAATACACCTGACTTTATCAAAGAAGCAGCAAAACAAGCTATTGACGATAATTATAGTACTTATTCTCCAGTTGAAGGATACGGTGATTTGAAAGAAGCAATTTGCCGAAAATTCAAAAGAGACAACAATTTAGAGTACAAACCATCTCAAATTGTAGTTTCAACAGGAGCAAAACAATCTTTGTACAACATTGCACAAGTAATGTTGAACGATGGTGACGAGGTTATTTTACCTGCACCGTACTGGGTTTCTTATTTCGAAATCGTAAAATTATCTGGAGGAGTTCCTGTAGAAGTTCCTACTTCTATCGAAACTGATTTCAAAATCACTCCAGCACAACTAGAAGCAGCCATCACACCAAAAACAAAAATGATGTGGTTCTCAACTCCTTGTAATCCATCAGGATCTGTTTACAACCGTGAGGAGTTAACAGCTCTTGCTGCAGTATTAGAAAAACACCCTAACGTATATGTTGTTGCTGATGAAATTTATGAGCACATCAATTTTTCAGGAACTTTTTGTAGTATTGGTTCTATCCCAGGAATGTTTGACAAAACGATAACTGTAAACGGAGTTGCCAAAGCTTTTGCTATGACAGGATACCGTATTGGTTACATTGGAGCACCTGAATTTATCGCTAAAGCATGTACCAAAATTCAAGGTCAAGTAACTTCAGGAGCTAACAGTATTGCACAACGTGCTACAATTACTGCTGTCGATGCTGATCCATCGGTTTTGAAACACATGGTCGACGCTTTCCATTCTCGTAGAGATTTAGTAGTTGGTTTATTGAAAGAAATTCCAGGAGTAAAAATCAATGTGCCAGAAGGAGCATTTTACGTTTTCCCTGACGTTTCTTCTTTCTTCGGAAAAACATTAAAAGGTACTGAAATCAAAAATGCAATGGATTTATCTATGTACCTATTGGCCGAAGCTAATGTAGCTACGGTAACAGGCGATGCTTTTGGAAACCCAGACTGTATCCGTTTCTCTTACGCAACTAGCGACGAGATATTGAAAGAAGCATTAAGAAGAATCAAAGATGCATTAGCACTATAATAAAACATCTTAAAGTCTACAAACCTACTTTTATATATACTAAATACCTCAGGAAATTTTCTTGAGGTATTTTTTTTGGGCGTGACCCAAAAAGGGTCGGGCTATTCGCTGTATTCCCGATTAACAAAAACTACGGCTAAAAAGCCTTGTTTTTCTAAATCGGGAGATGCCGCTACTATCCCTCACGCGGATTGTGACTAAAAATACGTATTCTTTACAAAAACAATTTGTGAATTGGCAGTAATAAAAATTGATTTATTTACTTTTACTGTCTCAATAAAGACAACAAAAACATGAAAATACTATTGCTAGGTTCAGGTGAATTAGGAAAAGAATTTGTAATCGCAGCGCAGCGCATCGGGCAAACCGTAATTGCCGTTGACAGTTATGAAAACGCACCCGCCATGCAAGTAGCTCATGGATTTGAAGTTATCAATATGCTTGATGGAGTCGAACTCGATCGTATTGTAGCCAAACACCAACCTGATTTTATTGTTCCCGAAATTGAAGCCATTCGTACCGAACGTTTTTATGATTATGAGAAGCAAGGAATTACAGTAGTTCCATCGGCAAAAGCGGCTAACTTTACCATGAATCGCAAAGCCATTCGCGATCTCGCTGCTAAAGAATTGGGATTAAAAACAGCCAATTACCGTTATGCCACAACTGCCGAAGAACTTCAAAAAGGAGTCGAAGCTGTCGGAATGCCTTGTGTGGTAAAACCCTTAATGTCTTCCTCTGGAAAAGGGCAATCCACTATAAAAACCGAAGCCGATATTGAGAAAGCCTGGCAATATGCTGTAGAAGGATCACGTGGTGACGTGGTTGAAGTAATTGTGGAGGCTTTTGTAAAATTCAATTCGGAGATTACTTTATTAACCGTTACCCAAAATAACAATCCTACTTTGTTTTGCGCACCTATTGGTCACCGTCAAGAACGGGGTGATTATCAGGAAAGCTGGCAACCTGCTAGAATTTCTGACGCAGCCTTGTATGAAGCGCAAGACATGGCGGAAAAAGTAACCGAAGCCCTTGGTGGCGCTGGACTTTTTGGTGTAGAGTTTTTCTTGGCAGATGACGGGGTCTATTTCTCTGAACTCTCCCCTCGCCCACACGATACTGGAATGGTAACACTCGCAGGAACACAAAATTTCAATGAATTCGAATTGCATTTACGAGCCATCTTAAGCTTACCCATTTCTGGAATTACGCTTGAAAAAGCAGGAGCCAGTGCCGTAATTTTAGCCTCGGAAAACAGTACAAATCCAACATTTATTGGACTAGAAAAAATAGCCACTTTACCAAAAACTGATTTTAGAATCTTTGGTAAACCAACATCACGTCCGTACAGAAGGATGGGAGTGGCATTAACAAATGACACTTTAGAAACCCCTATTGAAGAAATTGTAGAACGTGCCAAAGAAGCAGCCGCATTAATAGAAGTTCATTATTAAATTATTGCTTTGATAGTCGAAATCCCTTTGGAGTCATCGAAGTATTTTTCTTAAACAAACGCACAAAATAAGAGTAATCATCGTAACCTAATTTGGTAGCAATTTCGTTTATGGTTAAGTTTTTATTCATCAACATGCGTTTTGCTTCCAGAATTATTCTGTCTGTTATAACCTGAGTCGTTGTCTTTTTTAAGATTTCATTACAAATTCTATTGAGATGCTTTAAGCTAATATTCAGTGCATCTGCATAAAAAGAGGCTGCTTTTTCATCAATAAATTTTTTTTCTACTAATTGCCCAAATTGCTTGATTTTACTATTGTAGGCATGTACTTCAGGTACTACGGTTTCATTGTATTTTCGAGCCAATTCAATATGAATACAATCCAATAAATTCAAGATTTTGTCTTGCTTAAAAATTTTATTTTCTAAACTTTCCGCAAGCATCATTTTAAACAACGGCTGTAGTGCTATTGATTCTTGATCTGTTAATAAAATTTCTGATTTGGTGTTCACCGAAAAGTAAAAAGGAAAACTGTCTACGTCTTTTTGTCCAAAATAGAGATTGTACATTTCTTTTGAATAAAAAACAACAAAACCATCTACGTCTTCTGATAAATTCCAGTGATGCATTTGCCCTGGTTGCAAAACAAAAATACTTCCAGGTTGCACTTTAAACTTATCAAAATCCACCTCGTGACTGCCTGAACCAGCTGTAAAAAAGACTAATAAATAAAAATCATGCCGATGCGGTTTTTCTACAAAACTATGAGTCACTAAATGATTCTTAAACGTATTGATATAAAAATCACTGTTGACTGAATTGCAATTGAACTGTTGTATGTTGTAAATAGGATATTTTTTCATACTGTACAAAATGTCTTTATTGTGCTATAACTAGCGAATATATAAAATAGCTAGAAGAGAATGATGGAATACCTTTGAAAAAAAAAAAAAAAAAATGGCAAATTCACTTGTTCACATCCTAAATAATGAATGTCCTCACTGTAATAAAGGTAAGGTTTTCAATGAAAAAAGTATCTTTTTTAACATTGGGTTTCCAAAGATGAATCAAAGTTGCTCTCACTGCCATTATAAATTCGAGAAAGAACCCGGTTACTTTTTTGGCGCCATGTATGTCAATTATGGACTAACTGTTGCACAATCAATTGCAACCTACGTTATAGCCCAATTTTTCTTTGTAGAAACATTCGACTTACGTATTATTGCTATCATCGCCTTTGTAATCATAGCAATGGCTTCTTTTAATATCCGTTTTTCTAGATTATTATGGATTTATATGTTTAAAAATTATTCGTTATAAAACAAGCAAACGAATTTTATTAAAAACTATTATCTTAGCATCTGAAACCTTATAAGATGCCTTTAATACTTCAAAATATTGCAAAACATATCCTGCTCACACCTGAGGAGCAGCAATTATTTTTATCAAAAATTGGAGTACATCATTTTAAGGCAAAGACTATTTTGCTGAACTCAGGAGAAATTTGTACCCATTCCTATTTTGTAAATTCTGGACTGCTGAGAAGCTTTAATATCAATGATAATATAGTAGAGCATGTACTTAATTTTGCCTGTGAAGGCTATTGGATTGGAGATATGTATAGTTTAATATCACAAAAGCCAGGAAATCTTTTTATTGAAGTACTAGAAGATGCCGAAATTGTTTTTCTTTCTAAAGAAAATCAAGAACTATTATACAGCGAAATACCAAAACTAGAGCGCTTTTTTAGAATCCTAACCGAAAATTCATTGGTAGCCAATCAAGAGCGTTTAATGGACAACTTAAGCCTATCTGCTGAAGAGCGCTTTGATAAATTTTGCAAAAGATACCCAACACTTATCCAAAAAGTTCCTCAAAAACAAATTGCATCCTATATAGGTGTTACTCCTGAATTTTTTAGCAAAATGAAATCTCGACTACTTAGAAAGTAGTTATTTACGGAACCCTTTTTATCCTGCACTCCTTTTCTTAATCTAGGTTAAGTGCTTTCCCCCTTCACTATTTGTAAATTTGTAGTATAAAAATCACTAAATTTATACAAGATGAAAAATACAGTTTTACATAAAGCGAATACAAGAGGACATGCTGATCACGGATGGTTGAAAGCTAATTTTAGTTTTAGTTTTGGAAGTTGGTATAATCCTGAAAGAGTACAATTTGGCGCACTTCGCGTTTTAAACGATGATATTATAGGAGAAGGAATGGGTTTTGGAACGCATCCACACGATAATATGGAAATCATCACTATTCCGCTAGAAGGTGATTTAGCACACAAAGACAGCATGGGAAATGCCGCTACAATCAAAAATGGAGATGTGCAAGTAATGAGTGCTGGAACCGGAATCCAACACAGTGAATTCAATCCTAATGCCGATTTAAAAACAAAGTCATTACAAATTTGGGTTTTTCCAAACAAACGCAATGTCACTCCTCGTTACCAACAAATCTCTTTAAATAAAGAAGACCGTAATAATAAATTACAACAAATCCTATCACCAAATCCAGAAGACGATGGCGTATGGATTCATCAAGATGCTTGGTTTCATTTGGGTAAATTTGACAAAGACAGTGTTGTTACTTATGATCTAAAAAAAGAAGGAAATGGCGTTTATGCCTTTATCCTTTCTGGTAAGTTGACCATTAACGGACAAGAATTAGAAACTCGTGATGGTTTTGGAATTTGGGATGTCAATTCATTAGAAATAAAAATGACAACTGAGGCTGAAATTTTATTAATGGAAGTTCCAATGAAATATTAAGTTTATAAAGTAAAAAAGAAACGATGACACAGGATATAAAACTAGAAGTAAACGATAAAAAAGGTTTTTTCTACATAGAAAATGAAGGGAAGCTTCAAGCTAAAATGACATTTATTTTTGCAGGTGAGCACCAAATTATTATTGATCATACTGAAGTCAACTCGAACCAAAACGGAAAGGGATTCGGAAAACAAATGGTCGAAAGTGCTGTTGCTTATGCACGCGAAAGAGGAATTAAAATTCTCCCTTTATGCCCATTTGCCAAAAATGTTTTTGATAAAAATACGACTTTAAACGACGTATTATAACATGGAAAATGTATTAGAGAATAACATTACTGGACATATTGGAACTCAAAAGTATTTCTGTACCATCACATGGCGAAACGGTAAACTTATAATGGATGAGCCCGATAGTATTGAAGGAAAAGATCTTGGTCCAGATCCTTACTCTACACTCCTAGCATCACTAGCAGGCTGTACGTTATCTACTTTACGAATGTATATTGACCGCAAAGGTTGGGATATTCCAGAAATAAATGTTTCTTTAAACTTTTACCAAGAAAACGATCCCGAGCTGACTACAACAATTTCACGCTCCATTAGTTTTTCAAAGGATATTGAAGAAGACATTAAGAAAAGGCTTTTAATAATTGCTGAAAAATGTCCCGTTTCTAAAATATTAAAAAACAATATTATAATCAATACAACACTATAATTATGGATCCAAAAGACATTAAAAAAGAATATACCAATGGTGAAGTTACCGTTGTATGGCAATCTGGGAAATGCATTCATTCTGGAAACTGTGTTAGAAACAATCCAGATGTATTTCAACCCAAAGAGAAACCTTGGATAAAAATTGAAGGTTCTTCGACTGAAAAAATAATTGAAACCGTAAATAAATGCCCTTCGGGTGCTTTGACTTATTACAAAAACAAATAAAATGAAAAAAATTATCGCTTTTGGTGCTTCATCAAGTACTACCTCTATAAACAAACAATTGGCAGTTTATGCTGCCGAGCAATTTAAAAATGCAACTGTTGAAGTTTTGGATTTGAATGATTATGAAATGCCCATTTTTTCTATGGACAAAGAAACAGCAAATGGGATTCCAGAATTAGCCAAGGATTTTTTTGCTAAACTAGGGAGCGCTGATTTGCTAGTCATTTCATTTGCAGAACACAATGGTGCATACTCTACTGCTTTTAAAAATATTTTTGATTGGACTTCGAGAATCCATTCTAAAACATTCCAAGAAAAACAAACGCTTATCATGGCAACTTCACCAGGACCAAGAGGTGGAGCTTCTGTTTTAGAAATAGCAAAAAATCGTTTCCCTTTTCAAGGCGCAGTGGTAAAAGGAAGTTTTTCTTTACCTAGTTTCCATGAAAATTTTGACGAAAAAGAAGGAATTACAAACACCGATTTAAACAATGAATTGTTACAAATTATACAATCAATTACGCTGTAGTTTTATTTAAAATTCCTATTTCAAAAAAATGCAATTCTATTGCAAAAGCGTTGTGTCGAGCAGCGCTTTTTTTATGTGTTGAAATTAAAGTTCGCTATATTTAGCCCTGATGGCAGCGAAAATCCTCGCAGAGATTGTAGCGAACAGCAGGAGAAGTGTTCCAAAGAACAACTATTGTTGGTGCTCCTAAAAAAAATACTATTTTTGCAGTCGGTTTTGTTGTTGTAATTTAAAGAACTTAAACCTTAAACTTTAAATAAAAAATATGAAAGCATACGTATTTCCAGGTCAAGGAGCGCAATTCACAGGAATGGGAAAAGACTTATATGAAAACTCTCCATTAGCCAAAGAATTATTTGAGAAAGCAAATGAAATATTAGGTTTCCGCATTACAGACATCATGTTTGAAGGAACTGCTGAAGAATTGAAAGAAACTAAAGTGACACAACCAGCTGTTTTCTTGCATTCGGTTATTTTAGCTAAAACATTAGGAGCTGATTTCAAACCTGAAATGGTAGCGGGACATTCATTAGGTGAATTTTCAGCATTAGTAGCTAACGGTGCTTTATCATTTGAAGACGGATTAAAATTAGTTTCTCAAAGAGCCTTGGCAATGCAAAAAGCATGCGAAATCAAACCTTCAACAATGGCAGCAGTTTTAGGACTTGCAGACAATATTGTTGAAGAAGTTTGTGCCTCAATTGACGGAGTTGTTGTGGCTGCAAACTACAACTGCCCTGGACAACTAGTAATTTCTGGAGAAACAACTGCAGTTGAAAAAGCTTGTGAAGCAATGAAAGCAGCAGGTGCAAAACGCGCATTATTATTACCTGTAGGTGGTGCTTTTCACTCCCCTATGATGGAACCAGCAAGAGAAGAACTAGCAGCGGCTATTGAAGCAACTACGTTCTCTACTCCTATTTGTCCAGTGTATCAAAATGTTACTGCAACTGCAGTTTCTGACGCCAATGAAATCAAGAAAAACTTAATCATACAATTGACTGCTCCTGTGAAATGGACGCAATCAGTACAACAAATGATAAAAGATGGGGCTACTTTATTTACTGAAGTTGGGCCAGGAAAAGTATTAGCAGGTTTGATTGGGAAAATCGACAAAGAAGCGGTTACAGCAAATGCTTAATTAATATTCAACTCCTATTTTAATTTAAAACAGGCTTCAATATCATCCTCATAAATTAATTTTTGTGAGGATTTTTTTTTGTGATAATTTCTAAAAAAACTTTTTTGAGTAAAAAGTTGTACATTTAACACTCTTGTTCTTCTAAAACAATTAATTATCAAAACATTAAAAAAAATGAAAAAAGTACTTTTAAGTTTAGCCCTTGTCTTGGCATTAATGACCTCTTGTAAAGAAAAAACACAAGATAAAATGGGAGAAGCCACAGAAGCTGTTGGCGACGAAATGGATGAAGCAATGGATACAGCTGCCGTCAAAATTGATGCTGCGGTTGACTCCACTAAAGTAAAAGTTGGAGAAACTCTTGAAAAAGGAGCTGCAAAAATGGATGAAGCTGGTGAAAAAATGAAAGAAGCAGTTTCAAAATAATCGAATTAAAGGCTGTCAATTGACAGCCTTTTTTATTTTAATATGGGTATCAACCTATTTTAAATCCAATGACCTCGCTTGAATAGCCGTATCAGTAAAGTCTGAAAATACCCCATCCAAACCTAGCCTATAAAAAGCTTGATATTCTAAAAGGGGGTTGTTATTGTAATCACTTAACAAACGATGGCTTTCATTTCTAAAAGTATAGGCATGCACTTGCAATCCTCTTTTATGTGCTTCATTAATTAAGCTTGTAGGCGGTAATGCCATTTTATCGGCTTCATTAATTTTACCATCGGCATTTTTATCATCTGCAATACCATCCTTATTTACGTCAGTTGCTGTATAAGGAATAATAAAAGGTTTCCAAGGACCAATTCCAGTGGCGTAGGTTTTTACAAAATCCAATCCTTTGGGCGTGATGAAAAATCCAAAATCTCTAGTATCCCCTTTTAAATACCAATCATAAGGCATTCCATCAGAAATCAATTCTCCTTTAGGTACTGAAAAAATTAAGTCCCCGTTTAGAGCAACATCATAGCACCCTAGCAACTGAATAGTTTTTACAGTTGATTTGGATCTAATGTATTGTAAGTTAGAAACTTCAAAAGATTGAACAAATACTGGAGCCTCACTATTATTCCAGCCAGCTGCTTCTAATGCCGTTAATAATTTATCTGTAATGGGTAAGTTTAGCGCTTCATGAAATGAAGGGTGTTTTGTTTCTGGATAAATCCCAATAGTCCTTCCTAACTCTTTTGATTTTTGTTTTGCCAAAGCAATAACTTGTTCAAATGTGGGAATGGAATACAAGTTATTGAATTCTTGTGGCCTTTCGGCAAAAGCCTGTTTCGCACGCAATTTTTTTATCTCTGCCAAGGTAAAGTCAGACACAAACCAATCCGTTATTAGTTTTCCATCAATGTTTTTGGTTGTTTTTTTAGAAGCAAACTCGGGCATTTCTGAAACATTTGTTGTTCCTGACAACATGGGTTCATGACGAACAACGAGAAAACCATCTTTGGTTACAACTAAATCAGGTTCGATAAAATCAGCTCCCATTTTTATAGCATTGCTATACCCTTCTATAGTATGTTCTGGCAAATATCCAGGAGTACCACGGTGCCCAATAACAATTGTTTTTTCACCAGACAAAGTAAACTGTTTTTGAATTGGCATATTATTTTTTTTTACATCATAACTTTTACATGATACTATAAAAATTAAACTCAAAAACAGTACACTTTTCTTTATCATTATTTTGCTTTTCTCACTTTTTGTTCCCACTTCCAAGCACTTGCCATCGCTTCCTCTAATGTAGATTGTGCTTTCCATCCTAAAACAGTATTGGCTTTCTCAGTATTAGCATACGCCTCAATAACATCACCTTCTCTACGATCAACTAGTTTATACGGTAATTTTTGTCCGCTTATTTTTTCGAAAGCATGAATTACTTCTAAGACAGAACTTCCAGTTCCTGTTCCTAAATTGAAAGTCTCTACTTTTTCTAGATTCTTTTTATTCAATAATCGTTGTAAAGCAATTACATGGGCTTTCGCCAAATCGACTACGTGAATATAATCACGTACGGCAGTTCCGTCAGCTGTAGGATAATCATCCCCATATACCGAGAGTTCTGTTCTGATACCCATTCCTGTTTGGGTAATAAAAGGGACCAAATTTTGAGGAACTCCAAGAGGCAACTCACCAATTTCTCCAGAAGGATGTGCTCCAATCGGATTGAAATAACGCAATAAAATAGCATTGATATTAGTAACCTTGGCCGTATCAATAATAATTTCCTCTCCTATTTGCTTTGTATTTCCGTATGGTGACATTGCTGTTTGAACAGGAGCATCCTCCGTAATTGGCATTTTTTCGGCTTGACCATACACCGTACAAGAAGAACTAAAAATAAAACTAGCCTCCTCTTTTTTCTCTAATTCCTGCAAAATATAGATTAGCGTACTTAGGTTATTTTCATAATACAACAATGGATTTCCAACACTTTCTCCAACTGCTTTTGAAGCTGCAAAGTGAATTACTCCTGTTATATCGTGGTGTCTATTAAAAAACGCTTGTACCTTAGTTTTATCTCTTAAATCTAACTTTTCGAATGCTGGGATTTTTCCAGTTATATTTGAAATTCCATCCAATACACTTAGTGATGTATTTGACAAATCATCTACAATTAGTACATCAAAACCTTGATTTTGTAATTCTACAACAGTATGTGAACCTATAAAACCCAAACCTCCTGTTACAAGTATTTTCATAATTTATTTTTAATTAAAATGAGAGTTCTCATTTCATTTTATAAAAAAGACGCGATAAATCGCGTCTCCATTTTGCTTATTTTAAAAACTCTAAAACACTGTCCGTAATGAATTTTATTTGTTCATCATCAAGCTCTGTATGCATCGGTAACGAAATAACTTCTTTTACCAATTGATTCGTTACAGGAAAATTTTCTTCTTTGTAACGAACATCCATATACGCTTTTTGAGAGTGTAACGGAATTGGATAATAAATAGCACAAGGAATTCCTTTATCTAATAAATGCTGCATTAATCCATCTCTATCCGCATCTATAATGCGCAAGGTATATTGATGAAAAACATGACAATCACAAATGTCACAAATGTTTGGCGCAATAATGTTTTTATGTCCTACAAATGCAAGTGAATACTTTCTAGCTGCATCTTGTCTTGCTTTATTATATTCATCTAACAAAGGTAATTTAGCATTTAAAACAGCAGCTTGAATACTATCTAAACGGGAATTCACTCCTACTACATCATGGTGATAGCGCTCGTACATTCCGTGATTTACAATTCCACGCAATGTATGTGCTAAAGCATCATCATTAGTAAAAATAGCGCCACCATCACCATAGCACCCTAAATTTTTAGATGGAAAAAATGAAGTAGCTCCAACATGACCAATAGTACCTGCTTTCTTTTTAGCACCATCCGAGAATTTACAGTTGGCACCAATCGCTTGTGCATTATCCTCTATAACATATAAATTATATTCCTTGGCAACTGCCATAATCGCTTCCATATTGGCCGCTCGTCCAAATAAATGAACTGGTACAATTGCTTTTGTTTTTGGAGTAATGGCACGTTTTATTTCTTCAATAGAAATATTCATATTATGTAGATCCACATCTACTAAAACTGGTGTCAATTGCAACAAAGCAATTACCTCTACCGTTGCAGCAAACGTAAAATCAGCAGTAATAACTTCATCTCCTGGCTTCAAACCCAATCCCATCATGGCGATTTGCAAAGCATCCGTCCCGTTTGCACATGGAATTACATGCTTAACATCTAGATAATCCTCTAATGTTTTTTGAAAATGATGCACTTGAGGACCGTTGATATAGGTATTTGTGTTTAAAACTTCTTGGATAGACTCATTTACAACAGCCGAAATTTTATCATATTGACTTTTTAGGTCAACCATTTGAATTTTTTTCATTTATATTTTATTAAAACCAATTCATCTAAAAATTAAAAAAAGCACAAAACACAAAAATTGCTGTTTTGGGGTTAATTCTTAGCCTTTTAACATTAAATTGAACTGATTAATTTGAACTTTATCAAAACTCTTAATTGCAAAAATATGAATTTAAGCACTAAGATTTAAATGATAAACAAAAGAAACTGTATTTTAGCAAAATAAAATTTCTGGTATGCTTTTTCTTTATAACATCGTGATACAAATTACGGGTCCACTGTTAAAATTTATCTCTCTTTTTAACCCAAAAATCAAACTTTTTGTCAATGGACGAGAAAATGTTTTTCAAATTCTAGAAGAACAAATCAAACCCCAAGACAAATCATTTTGGTTTCATGCGGCTTCATTAGGAGAATACGAGCAAGGAATTCCCATAATTGAAAGAATTAAAAACGAGTATCCTTTACATAAAATTGTAGTTACCTTTTTTTCACCCTCGGGATACGAAGTTCGCAAAAACAATACCATTGCCGATGTAACCGTCTATCTCCCTTTGGACACCAAGAAAAACGCGAAAAGATTCCTAGAAATTGTTAATCCAGAAAAAGCGTTTTTTATTAAATATGAATATTGGCTGAACTATTTGAGTGAATTAAAAAAACAAAACACACCCACGTATTTAATTTCAGGTATTTTCAGAGAAAACCAAATGTTTTTTAAATGGTATGGCGGTTTTTACAGAAAAGCGTTAGACAGTTTTACCTATTTTTTTGTTCAAAATGAGAAGTCCAAATTATTATTACAGCAATTAGGAAAAACTAATGTTGTTATTTCAGGAGACACCCGTTTTGACAGAGTGGCAGCTATTCTAGAAAAAGACAATACGCTACAATTTATATCCGATTTTAAAAACGATACCTTGACTATCGTTGTAGGCAGTTCATGGCCAAAAGACGAAACTCTTTTACTTGACTTTATAAATAAGAACACCTTAAATGTAAAGTTCATTATTGCACCTCATAACATCAAAAAAGAACAAATAGAAGAATTAAAAAATAAGATTTCAAAAAAAGTGGTTCTATTCACTGAAATGGAAGGCAAAAATCTTTCAGATTATGATGTCTTTATAATAGACACAATCGGCATTCTAACAAAAATCTATAGCTATGCTGACATCGCTTATGTAGGTGGAGGATTTGGAAAATCTGGAGTTCACAATCTATTAGAACCAGCCACTTTTGGAGTTCCAATAGTGATTGGCCCTAATTACTCCCGTTTTGCTGAAGCAATTGCTTTAGTAAACATTGGTGGTTGCGTATCTATTTCTAAAACAAGTGAACTTAATAGGATCTTTAAAAACCTTGTTCTTGATGAAGCTTTCAGAAGCGAACAAGGACATATTTGTAGCACTTTTGTATTAATGAATAAAGGAGCAACAAATAGCATCATGAATAACATCTCCTAAAAAAGCATGTAAAAGTGATAAAAAACGCTTTGATTATATCGCAATAAATAAGGCTATTTTTTTAATTTTTACAAAAAATAAACTTCCATTAAATTTTTTAGATAATTGCCTTAGCCATTTACTTCTAATTCAGTATCCACAAATCTTAAAACAGTACCGCTAAAGGAATAATCACAGGTCTCAATCAAGTTGACCTAATAAATCATAAACACCTCATATACAGAATACTATGACTTAATTTCTATTTACAAGAAACAATAAAATCGTTTAAATCCAGTCCGAAACAACTCCATTTTTTGCTACTTCTAATTTTACAATATTTAGTAAAAAATTAAATTGCATATTATTTTAAAAAAAAATTGAAAAAATAATTTACATATCAAAAATTTTATATCTTTGCGTCGAATTAATAATTAACCTTTATATTAAATTAAGATGAAAAAAGTATTTTTAAGTTTAGCTGCTGTTGCTGTTTTGACTGTTGTATCATGTAAAAAAGCTGACGCTTCTGCAGAAGACGCTTCTGCTGTAGTTGATTCTGCTGCTGTTGTTGTTGATTCTGCTGCTGCTGTAGTTGATTCTGCTGCTGTTGTTGTTGATTCTGCTGCTGCTGTTGCTACTGAAGCTGCTGCTACTGCTACTGAAGCTGCAAAAAAATAATTAGAATTTAATTCTAAAAATTTTAAAGCCATCCGCTTAGCGAGATGGCTTTTTTATTTTACATAATTTATTTACAGTCATAAAAAAGGAGCTCTTGATTAATTAATCAAGAGCTCCTTTTGGATCAAGTCTAAATGTTGTGGGGAAATATTAAATTAAGATATTTGTATTTATAAATTTAATACAAATGCAAGATTCTTTTGTTGAACTTCTCAAGTTATTGTTACCAGAAATTATAGTTGATTATTTTGAACTTACTTCATATAAAAAAGGGGAAGAAATTCTTCATCTTTATTTAAAAGAGATTAATTCGATTCCAAAAGAATATCGTCAAAACAAATTAAGTTCAAAAGGATTCTTTGATGAGATAACTGTTCAAGATTTTCCAATCCGTGGACATCAAGTTTATCTACATATCACCCGCAGAAGATGGCTTAACGAAGATAGTGGACAAGTTGTATTTAGGGATTGGAATTTAGTAGCAGACGGAACTCGGGTAACACAGGAGTTCGCGTCTTTTTTAAAAGAAATCAATAGATTCCAAGCCTAATGATTGCAATGCTATTGCTTCTTTCTACGGTGTAAGCGGTAAGAATCTGCAACATCATTACAAAGATTTCTTAAGTGATTTTAAAATCTGGAATCAAAAACCACACGCAAAAGAATGGCTTATTTTTCCTGAAAACATTGGAAAAAGACTGTCATTGGACGAAACCTCACTATCCAACGGTGAGCTCTATACAATTCTAACTAATAAAGCAGCAAAAGGTAGAAAAGGAACCATCGTTGCAATGGTTGCTGGAACTAAAGCTGAAACAGTAATCGCTATCATTGAAAAGATACCTCTTAAACAACGAAATCTAGTCACAGAGATAACCCGGATCAAGTCTAAATGTTGTGGGGAAATATTAAATTAAGATATTTGTATTTATAAATTTAATACAAATGCAAGATTCTTTTGTTGAACTTCTCAAGTTATTGTTACCAGAAATTATAGTTGATTATTTTGAACTTACTTCATATAAAAAAGGGGAAGAAATTCTTCATCTTTATTTAAAAGAGATTAATTCGATTCCAAAAGAATATCGTCAAAACAAATTAAGTTCAAAAGGATTCTTTGATGAGATAACTGTTCAAGATTTTCCAATCCGTGGACATCAAGTTTATCTACATATCACCCGCAGAAGATGGCTTAACGAAGATAGTGGACAAGTTGTATTTAGGGATTGGAATTTAGTAGCAGACGGAACTCGGGTAACACAGGAGTTCGCGTCTTTTTTAAAAGAAATCAATAGATTCCAAGCCTAATGATTGCAATGCTATTGCTTCTTTCTACGGTGTAAGCGGTAAGAATCTGCAACATCATTACAAAGATTTCTTAAGTGATTTTAAAATCTGGAATCAAAAACCACACGCAAAAGAATGGCTTATTTTTCCTGAAAACATTGGAAAAAGACTGTCATTGGACGAAACCTCACTATCCAACGGTGAGCTCTATACAATTCTAACTAATAAAGCAGCAAAAGGTAGAAAAGGAACCATCGTTGCAATGGTTGCTGGAACTAAAGCTGAAACAGTAATCGCTATCATTGAAAAGATACCTCTTAAACAACGAAATCTAGTCACAGAGATAACCCTAGATATGGCAGGAAATATGGGGTTAATTGCCAAGAAATGTTTTCCTAATGCAACTCGTGTCATCGATAGATTCCACGTTCAAAAATTGGCCACAGAGGCCTTACAAGAAATCAGAATCAAATACCGTTGGCAAGCAATAGATCAGGAAAATGAAGCTATAGAAAAAGCCAAGGAAAACAAGAAAAAGTTCGAATCTGTAGTGTTGACTAACGGGGATACACTTAAACAATTACTAGCCAGAAGTCGCTATTTCTTATACAAGAATAAATCAAAATGGTCTGAAAATCAATTACAACGTGCCCATTTATTATTTGAATTATATCCTGATATCAAAGAGGCTTACAATCTATCTCAAGGATTACGCAACATTTTTGAAAGTACAGCCGATAAAATAATCGGTTTTGCTAGACTTGCAAAATGGCATGAAAAGGTAAGTCAATCTGGGTTTAAGTCTTTCAATACAATATCTCGAACCATAATCAATCATTATCAAAACATATTGAACTATTTTGATTATCGAAGCACAAATGCATCAGCTGAATCTTTCAACGCCAAAATAAAAGCGTTTAGATCTCAATTTAGAGGTGTTAGGAACATTGAGTTTTTCCTTTTTAGACTAACAAATATTTATGCTTAATTTTTGTTGCTCCACAGGTTTTGGGATTGATCCGATAACCCTAGATATGGCAGGAAATATGGGGTTAATTGCCAAGAAATGTTTTCCTAATGCAACTCGTGTCATCGATAGATTCCACGTTCAAAAATTGGCCACAGAGGCCTTACAAGAAATCAGAATCAAATACCGTTGGCAAGCAATAGATCAGGAAAATGAAGCTATAGAAAAAGCCAAGGAAAACAAGAAAAAGTTCGAATCTGTAGTGTTGACTAACGGGGATACACTTAAACAATTACTAGCCAGAAGTCGCTATTTCTTATACAAGAATAAATCAAAATGGTCTGAAAATCAATTACAACGTGCCCATTTATTATTTGAATTATATCCTGATATCAAAGAGGCTTACAATCTATCTCAAGGATTACGCAACATTTTTGAAAGTACAGCCGATAAAATAATCGGTTTTGCTAGACTTGCAAAATGGCATGAAAAGGTAAGTCAATCTGGGTTTAAGTCTTTCAATACAATATCTCGAACCATAATCAATCATTATCAAAACATATTGAACTATTTTGATTATCGAAGCACAAATGCATCAGCTGAATCTTTCAACGCCAAAATAAAAGCGTTTAGATCTCAATTTAGAGGTGTTAGGAACATTGAGTTTTTCCTTTTTAGACTAACAAATATTTATGCTTAATTTTTGTTGCTCCACAGGTTTTGGGATTGATCCCTCCTTTTTACTTTACCATAAAATTTCCCTAATCTTCAAATATAAAATCATCATTGGAGAAATCTAATATTTCTGCTTTTGAACCATATTTGACTATTTCATCAATTCCTTTTTGAACCATCAACTCTGTGGTATATTTTCTACTAGTTGCCTTGACAACACCATCAACTACAACCCTGAAAAAGAACTTCCCTTTAGTAGTTTTAAACTTCACGTAAGAACAAGTTTCAAAAACCGACCGGATATGCTCCGCATCAGCCTCACAATCCATTCTTAATTCATATGCATTACTAGTGAAAATTGTTTTTCCTTTTCTAGAAGTAAACTCAAATTTATAATCTCCGCTAAACCTTTTACTAATAACAAAAGAACCCATATTTTATTTAAGTGATATTTATGAATTTTCTATATAGACAAAAAAAAAGCCTCTTCAAAAGAAGAGGCTTTAGTACTCAGAGCGGGACTTGAACCCGCACGAACATTGCTGTTCACTGGATTTTAAGTCCAGCGTGTCTACCAATTTCACCATCCGAGCATTATGTGGTGTCGAGCGAAAAACGGGGCTCGAACCCGCGACCTCGACCTTGGCAAGGTCGCGCTCTACCAACTGAGCTATTTTCGCATTTTCAATCGTTAAAAAGAACCGCGATACTTGTTCTGTATTGCGGATGCAAATTTAAGACATTTATTGAATTACGCAAGCCTTTTTCACAAAAAAAATCAAGATAAAAGTTAAACTTCTGATAACCTAAACTTTAAAAATAAAAAAAATTACTTTCTTGTCAGCATTCTTTTTATTTCGTTTAATTTCATTAAAGCCTCCACCGGCGTTACTGTATTTATATCTAAATTTAATATCTCTTCTTTAATTTCTTCTAACAACGGATCATCTAAATTAAAGAAACTCATTTGCATTTCATCCTTGTCTGACTTAATTCCATTTAATGCTTCACTGGAATGATTCCTTTCTAATTTCTTCAAGAGTTTTTGTGCTTTCAAAATTACAATCTGAGGCATCCCTGCCATTTTTGCTACATGAATTCCAAAACTATGAGCACTTCCTCCTTTGACTAATTTTCTAATAAAAAGAACAGTGTCTTTTAATTCCTTAACTGAAACATTATAATTCTGTATTCTAGGCAATGATTCACTCATTTCATTCAGCTCATGATAATGTGTCGCAAATAAAGTCTTGGGTTTTGACGGATGTTCATGTAAATATTCTGCGATGGCCCAAGCAATTGAAATCCCGTCATAAGTACTCGTTCCTCTACCAATTTCATCCAAGAGCACCAAACTTCGATCCGAAATATTATTCAAGATGGATGCCGTTTCATTCATCTCCACCATAAAAGTAGATTCCCCCATCGAAATATTATCCGAAGCCCCTACTCTTGTAAATATCTTATCAACTATTCCCATCCTAACACTATCAGCTGGAACAAAACTTCCCATTTGCCCTAACAATACAATCAAAGCAGTTTGACGCAAAATAGCCGATTTACCAGACATATTAGGTCCAGTAATCATTATCAATTGTTGTGTTTCTCTATCTAGATAAACATCATTAGCAATATAAGGTGTCCCTACTGGCAATTGCTTCTCAATAACAGGATGCCTTCCGTTTTTAATCTCTAATTCAAAAGTTTCGTCAAGAATTGGACAAACATACTTGTTTTCAATTGCTAATTGCGTAAAAGAACACAAACAATCCAACTGAGCTACTAAATTAGCATTCAACTGAACAGGCTTGATATAAGTGGTAATCCAAGCTACCAGTTGCTCGAATAATTCCGATTCTATTTTATGAATCTTTTCTTCGGCTCCAAGTATTTTAGTTTCGTATATTTTTAACTCCTCCGTAATATAACGTTCCGCATTAACTAAGGTTTGTTTCCGAATCCATTCCGGCGGGACTTTATCTTTATGGGTATTTCTAACTTCGATATAATACCCAAAAACATTATTAAATGAAATTTTTAATGATGAAATACCTGTTCGTTCTGACTCTCTAGCTTCAATTCCTTCCAGAAATTCTTTACCCGAAATGGATATCGCACGTAAATCATCTAATTCTTCATTAACACCTTTAGCAATAGCATTTCCTTTGGCTATAGCCACGGGCGCATCCTGATTTAAAGTAGTTTTAATTTTTTCACGTAACAATTCGCAACTATGTAAACTATCTCCAATAATCTTAACTGCTTCTTGCGGGCTTTCTAATGCCAATTTTTTTATAGGAATAATGGCATCCAGCGACTCTTTAAGGTATACTACTTCCCGAGGCGATACTTTTCCTGCTGCAATTTTAGAAATTAAACGCTCCAAATCGGAAATTTGCTTAATTTGATATTGCATTTTCTGCAAAACCTCTTGATTCTCTTTCAAATAAGAAACTACTTCATGTCGGTTTTTTATTTTATTTCCATCTTTTAATGGCAATGCCAACCATCTTTTTAACAAACGCCCGCCCATTGGCGAAAGCGTCTTATCTATAACATCCAAAAGCGTAACCGCATTGGGGTTATAACTATGATATAATTCTAAGTTACGAATGGTAAAACGATCCATCCAAACATAAGCATCTTCCGCTATTCGTTGAATCGAAGTAATATGCTGAACTCTATTGTGCTGTGTTTCAGATAAATAATACAAAATAGCACCTGAAGCTATAATCCCTTCTTTTAAATCTTCAATTCCAAATCCTTTAAGGGAAATAGTTTGAAAATGTTTCGTTAAAGTTTCTAAAGCATAATCTTCTTTATAAATCCAATCTTCCAGATAAAAATTATGAAAATCTTCCCCAAAAGTATCTCGAAATTCATTCTTATAATTTTTGGGAATTAAAACCTCCGAAGGATTGAAATTTTGTAATAACTTATCAATATACTCCGCATTTCCTTGTGCAGTTAAGAATTCACCTGTAGAAACATCCAAAAAAGAAATACCAATCGATTTATTTGCAAAATAAATTGACGCTAAAAAATTATTCGTTTTAGAATGTAATACTTCATCATTCATGGAAACTCCTGGAGTAACTAATTCTGTCACCCCACGTTTCACAATAGACTTAGTCATTTTAGGATCTTCTAATTGATCACAAATTGCTACACGAAGACCAGCCTTAACTAATTTTGGCAAATAGGTATTAATAGAATGATGTGGAAAACCAGCTAGTGCTGTTTCAGTTGCCGATCCTGCACCACGTTTCGTTAATGTAATACCAAGGACTTTTGAAGCTCTAACAGCATCATCTCCAAATGTTTCATAAAAATCACCTACACGAAACAACAAACAAGCATCTGGATATTTCCTTTTTATGTCGTTATATTGTTTCATTAAGGGCGTTTCCTTAACTACTTTATCTTTAGCTGCCAAATTATATGTGTTTTGATATATGAGAAAAATATCAGCGAATTTAAATATTTAAATACGAATAACTGAACACTTGAAAAAAAATTAAATACTTTTAAGGAAATTTTAAGTCATTGGCATGATTTTTTCTTTAGATTTGTTAAATCAATTTTAAACTTAAAAAAATGAAAAAAATAATTTTACTAGCTATGCTGACTGTTTTAGGAGTAACTTCTTCTCAAGCACAAGAAACTACAAAAAAAATAAAAGCTACTGCAGCTAAAGTTGCAAAGGTAGATGGCGCAGGAATGGTGTTTGTTTCTGAAACTATTGATTACGGAACAATTGCTCATAATGCAGATGGAAAACGTGAGTTTGTATTTACTAATAATGGTAACAAACCATTAATTATTACAAATACTCAAGGTTCATGTGGATGTACAGTACCTTCTACTCCAAAAGAACCAATTGCTCCAGGAGCAAAAGGGGTTATTGGTGTAAAATACGCTACAGACAGAGTTGGTGCTTTTACAAAAACGGTAACAGTAACTTCAAATGCTGAAGGACAAGCTACAAAAATCCTTACTATAAAAGGTGTAGTATTAGCAGATGATGCTTCAAAAAGCTAAATTTTAAAAACATTAAAAAAAAGCTTCCCTTAACAGTGGAAGCTTTTTTTATTAGATCAAATCTTAAAAAATGAGAAAGCTAGAAAATAGTGAGTTGGAACGAAAATCAATTGAAGCTTTTAAAAAATCTGACAAAACTCCATTGATTTTAGTTTTGGATGACGTTCGCAGTTTACACAATATAGGTTCCGTATTTAGAACAGCTGACGCTTTTTTAATAGAAAAAATATATTTGTGTGGCATAACTGCTACACCACCAAATAAAGAAATCCACAAAACAGCGTTAGGCGCAACTGATACAGTGACTTGGGAACATAATGATAATGTATTAGATGTAATTCAAAATTTAAAGAATCAAAAAGTGACAACTCTTGCCATTGAGCAAGTAGAAAGCGCCATTTTTCTTCAAGATTTCAAATTGGAAAAAGGCGAAAAATATGCTTTAGTTTTCGGGAACGAGGTACATGGTGTCTCACAAGAAGCTGTTGCAATTTGTGATGGTTGCATTGAAATTCCTCAATTAGGAACAAAGCATTCCTTAAATATTTCTGTTAGTGCTGGAATTGTTGTTTGGGATTTATTTCAAAAAATGAATTGGCCTGCTAATTAAGAAAATAAATAATTGGTACATTATCCTATAGTTTAATTGATTTATTATTATTTTGTCACTTATTTATGAAAAAACTATTCTTCCTTCTTGTTTTGTTTGCAAATATTACTGCACAAGCCCAATACACATCAATTCCTGATGCGAATTTTGAGCAAGCTTTAATAAATTTAGGCATTGATAATGGAACAATTGACGGAAGAGTTCTTACAACAAATATTAGTGGAGTTACTAGCCTAAATCTTCAATTTGCAAACATATTTGATCTGACTGGAATAGAGGATTTTACTAGTTTGACATATTTAGCAACCAGTATAGGAAATCAATTTAACAATTTAGATATTTCAAAAAATATTAATTTACAAGTTTTGATTTGCGATCAAAACAATTTAAAAACCCTTGATGTTTCAAAGAATATTAATTTAACATTTTTAAGTTGCGAACAAAATCAATTAACAGATTTGGACGTTTCTAAAAATACAAAACTTGCGCGGTTATATTGCAAGAACAACAAACTCATTACACTGAACTTAAAGAACGGAAATGATTTAGCCCTAGACTCAACTCTAAACCCCGATTTATCTTGCATCTTAGTTGATAATGTAGCATATTACAATGCCAGTTACACTGTTTTTAAAGATTTAACTTCTGGTTTTTCAGCAACTTGTCAAACAAATATTGCTCCTATAATTACAGCGAGCGGAAATCAAATTTATTGCCCGCAAACCTCATTAAAAATTGTCACCGATGTTACAATCACAGATCCTGACGATTTCAGCACAGATGCTATTTATATCCAAATATCTTCTGGATATGTCAACGGACAAGACCAATTGTCATTAGCAAATCCTTTGTCACATCCAACAATTAATGCCATTTGGAATTTAAATGAAGGCAAACTAAAATTATCAAGCCCTATTAGCGGAACACCCGTAACATATGCAGACTTTATTGCAGCCATTAAAGATGTTGAATTCTCAAATTCTACAACCTCCCCTTCTGGAACTAGAGATTTCTCAATTAGTATTGGTCAAGCCAATTATCTCCCTAGAAATGGTCATTATTACGAATTTGTTCCTTTTTTAGGAATAAGTTGGACTAATGCAAAACTAGCTGCTGAAGGAAGTAATTACTATGGTTTACAAGGCTATCTAGCAACTATCACGGCAGCAGATGAAGCAAAAATATCTGGAGAACAAGCAGCAGGTGCTGGTTGGATTGGTGGAAGCGATGCAGAAACAGAAGGTGTTTGGAAATGGGTAACAGGCCCTGCTGTAGATCGTGTTGTATTTTGGAATGGCGCATCTAACGGCTCCACTCCTAACTTTGCATTTTGGAACACAAACGAACCCAATAACACCAACAACAATGAACATTACGCACACATTACAGCTCCCGGAGTAGGAATTAAAGGCTCCTGGAATGACCTAAGAGAATCTGGAGACCCAAGTGGGAACTACCAACCTAAGGGCTATATTGTGGAATATGGAGGCATGCCAGGAGACCCAATTCTTCAAATTTCTGCAAGTGCTAGTATAACAATTTCTAAAATAACAGGAACAATCCCTGCAACGAATTGTGGCCCTGGTACTTTGACGCTTCATGCAACAGCTTCAGTTGGAACTATCGATTGGTACGATTCTCCAACTTCAACCACTATATTACAAACAGGTAATAATTTTGACACCCCTTTATTAAATGCAACTACCACCTATTATGTGGATGCAGGATGCATTTCAACTAGAACTCCTGTTATTGCAACTATCAAAACAATACCAACAATTACATCAACGACTCCATCAATAGTTTGTGAATCTGGACCTGCAACTTTAGGAGCAGTAGCTTCGGCAGGAACGATCAATTGGTATGCCACATCCACTGGTGGAACTTCCTTGCGCACTGGGAGCTCATTTACAACCCCAAATATTAACGCAACAACAACTTATTATGTCGATGCGATTTCAGACGGATGCATAAGTCCTACAAGAACTGCTGTTACTGCAACAGTCAACGCTGCTCCTACAGTAATTGTTACAACCGCAGCATCACGATGTGACTCCGGAACTGTAATACTAGAAGCATTTGCATCAGTAGGCAATATTAATTGGTACAAAGAGTCGATTGGTGGTTCTATATTATTTACAGGAAATTCATTTTTGACTCCTAATATAGATACTACAACTACCTATTACGCTGAAGCGTTTTCTGATGGATGTCCAAGCTCCCGAATCCCAGTTACAGCAATTGTATATCCTATTTCTACTATGAACCAAGACGTTGTCTTGTGTCGAGGTGAAACGAAAATACTAGACGCATCCATTCCAAATATGACTTATTTATGGTGGCCAGGAGGAGAAACCACACAGACAATTGAAATTTCAACTATTGGTGACTACAGCGTATCCATAAGTTCCCCAACTGTTATTTCTTGTGAATCGAAAAAGAACATTAGCGTAATAGAGCATCCAGAACCTATTATTAGTTCGATTGAGGTTAATGAAAATTCAGTTACCATAGAGCTTGCAAATCCAGAAAGCTATTTTGAATATTCAATTAATGGCTTAGATTTTCAAGTTTCAAATCAATTTTATTTTATTTCCAGTGGTCAACATACCGCTTTTGTTAGAGAAAACAATGATTGCAACTTAGTGGCACAAGATTTTACAATTTTTACAATTCAAAAATATTTCACACCAAATAATGACGGTTTTAATGATGTATGGAAAATAAAAGAAATGAGCGATTATCCCAATTCAAGTGCTCAGATTTTTGATCGATATGGAAAATTAATAATAGATTTAACCTCAGTTAAATATAGCTGGGATGGCAGTTACAGCACCAACCTTTTACCTGCAGATGACTATTGGTATGTATTAAAACTAGACGACACACAACCCGAAATTAGAGGTCATTTTTCGCTAAAAAGATAAATTATTATTTTTTAAACACCTTTAAACAAACACAATAGAGCTACTCATTTACTTTTACAAAAAAATAGAATACTTTTATAAAATGAAAAGCAATCTGTTTTTTAGGTATATTATTCTATTGTTGTTTTTGAATTCAAAAATGACGTATGCTAATCATGCATTTTATGATTTAAAAAAAGATACACTTTCATCTAAAGAAGGAAAATTAAATTATACCATTTCAAAAAAACAATTTCCACATACAATAAATGCGGGATTACCCATTTTAAAAGCAACTGGAAATCAAATATACTGTCCGCAGACCAGCTTAAATATTGTAACGGACTTTACTATAAATGATTCCGAAAAGACAAGCACAGAAGCTATTTATATCCAAATTTCAATTGGCTACAACGATACACAAGATTTATTATCACTTACGGGATCACATCCTGCTATTATAGCAAACTGGGATATAAATACTGGAAGACTTACCCTTACAAGTTCAAATCCAGGTTCACTTGTCTCCTATACTGAATTCATTAATGCGGTAAAAGATGTTGTATATACAAATTCCTCCTTGAAGCCAACTGGAAACCGATCCTTTTCAATAAGTGTCGATAGAGTTAGTTTTTTACCATCAAACAACCATTTTTATGAATTTGTTCCAAGTTCAGGTCCCGCACCAAAATTTGGATTGGATTGGGGAGTTGCAAATGACTTAGCAAATGCCAAAAAATACTATGGATTACAAGGCTATTTAGTAACTATTTTATCTGCCGAAGAAAATCAATTAGCAGCAACACAACAATCAGGAACAGGATGGATAGGAGGGTCCGACATAGTTGAAGAAGGCATTTGGAGATGGATGAGTGGTCCCGAAAAAGGCATACAATTTTTTTACAATCTTGAAAGCACAATGACACCTGGAGTTTACAGATCAAACCCTCGCGGCATCGGATCAACACTCACTTATGTGAATTGGAATAGAAGTAGTCGCAATTGGTATGCTGGGATTCCTTATTACGAACCAGACAATCTATACAATATCGATAACGAAGACGAAGATTATGCAATTATTGTTGAAAATGATGGTCTTGGCACCAAGGGATCATGGAATGATATAAATTACTATGGAGAATCATACAAAGGATCCCAACAAGCCAATGGATATATTGTTGAATACGGAGGGATGCCAGGTGACCCAGAGATTTACATCGCTACAAGTACTTCTCTTATTATACCCCAAATCACTGAAACCTCAACTGATTCAAGATGTGGCACTGGTACGTTAACATTGGGGGCAACCTCCAATTTAGGGACTATTAATTGGTATGAAACCGAAAATGGCGGAACAGCAATTGCTACAGGAACTAGTTTCACCACACCCGAAATTACAAAAACCACAACCTATTATGTGGAAACAAAATATCCCTTATGTACAAAATCAGCAACTAGAACCCCTATTATCGCTACTATATTAAACATTCCAGTTATAACTACTCCGAATTCCAAATTCTCTTTATGTGGTGAAGGTGACATCACCCTCACTGCATCAGTAAGTGAAGGTACTATTTATTGGTACAGTGAACCAACAGGAAGTTCGTTGATTGGGATTGGAAATAGTTTGACTCGGTTTTTAAGTACAAATACCACATTTTATATTGAAGCCGTAAATAAAAACTGTACCACTGGAGCAAGGCTGCCAGTAGAAGTAGTGGTTTATGACTTGCCAAAATTTCAAGATCAAAACATAGTAAAATGCAAAGATGAAAAAATAACAATTGCTGGCTCTCTATACGGAGTTAAATATTTATGGTCGACAAATGAAACTACACCTACTATTGAGATAAATACATCTGGCACTTATACTGTAGCTGTTACAAGACCAGCACCAGAAAGCTGTATTCTGACCGAAACAATTACCGTTATAGAAAATCCTGCGCCAAAAATAAAAGAGGTGCTTATTGAGGAAAACACTATTTCGATTCAACTTGAAACTCCTGCTGACTATTTTGAATTTTCGATTGACGGAATTAATTTTCAAAGATCCAATGTTTTTCCTAAATACACTAGCGGATTGCAAACAGCAACAGTTAGAGATACAAAAAATTGCAGTTTTGATAGTCAAACATTCATTACTATTATTATGCCTAAATTTTTCACACCTAACAATGACACTTTTAATGATTTTTGGGAAGTTAAAGGTTTAGAAAATTACCCCGAAGCCACCGTAACCTTATTTGATCGTTATGGAAAACTAATTGCCATTTTAGATCCGTCAAACCCAACATGGGAAGGCACTTTTAATGGAGCTGATTTACCTGCATCCGATTATTGGTATGTATTAAAACTAGATTCTGAAAGCCCCGAAATCAGAGGTCATTTTTCGTTAAAAAGATAAATTACGAAGCAATTTTCTTTCTTATTTCTTCTAAAATATAAAGGTAATCTTCTTGATTTTTCACAAAATCCTTGTCCGAAACATCAATAATCAAAACATTCAAATCCGTTTGTGATTTAATGTAATCCAGATAACCGCTATTAATTTTGTCCAAATAATCAGCGGGGATTTTCTGCTCGTAACTTCTTCCTCTTTTCTTTATGTTTTGCAAAAGACGTTCTGAATTTTGATACAAATAAACATAAAGGTCAGGCTTGGGCATTTCTCTATAAATAATATCAAACAAATTGCGATACAAGCGATACTCATCTTCTGCAAGGGTAATTTTCGCAAAAATTAAAGATTTAAAAATATGATAATCAGCCACCAGAAAGTCTTTAAAAAGATCAAACTGCGCTAAATCATCAGATAATTGCTGGTATCTATCCGCAAGAAATGACATTTCGAGAGGAAAGGCATATCTGTTTTGGTCTTTATAAAATTTGGGTAAAAATGGATTATCAGCAAAACGTTCTAGAACAGTTTTGGCATTAAAATCTTCGGCTATTTTTGTTGCCAAAGTCGTTTTACCCGCTCCAATGTTACCTTCGAAAGCTACATAATTAAATTGTTCAAAAGAAATATTTTGCAATGGACTTTCTAAATTATGAACCACAACGCAATTACTGTCATCCGGACAATCTTGTAATAATACTGAAATCGATTTTTTCAAAATAGGATGTTCCCAATTCAAATCTAAATCCTGAATGGGCAACAATACAAATTTTCTATTTTGCATTAAAGGATGCGGAATTTGAAGCTTTTCAGAATCAATAATAATATCATCAAAAGCTATCAAATCAACATCAATAATTCGAGATTGATATCCTTTTTCATCAGTACGAATCCGACCTAGTTTTTTTTCGATTTTTAATGCTAGATTAAGCACTTTATTGGCCGAATTAAAAGTATGTAATACCAATGCACAATTATAAAAAGCATCACTTTCAAAACCCCATGATGGTGTTTCATATACTTTGGAAACTTTAATAATGGTACCTATTTCTTGGTGAATTAATTCCAGACACTGTTTAATGTTTTCATGGCGATTGCCTTGATTACTACCTAGAGATAAAACGACCTGATGTTGTGATTTCATATTAAGCACAAATTAACTAAAACAATTTTAGAATAGAACTATATTTGCACAAAGTGTTAGTAACTAAATTTAGAGGTTATACATATCTTATCTGTAACATTTAGATGCTTTTTGCGACATATTAAAAAAATAAGATTATGAAGTTTTTAGGAAATGTATTAGCAACTATTGTTGGTTTGTTTGTCTTTTTTATGTTGTTTTTCTTCGGGATAGTGCTTGTTGCAGCTGTTTTTGGAGGAGAATCGGAAGCGGTAGCAATAAAAAGCAACTCGGTAATTGAATTAAACTTAGAAGATATAGAATATGATTATGCCGGAAAATATGAAGATCCTTGGATCAACATTTTTTCAGACAAAAAAAGCGTTGGTTTATCTGATGTTATTAATGCGATTGAAGTCGCTAAAAATGATAGCGACATAAAAGGGATTTCTATTTTAAATAACAAATCTTCACTGGGAATGGCTCAGAGTAAAGAATTAAGAGATGAGTTAGAAAGCTTTAAAAAATCAGGGAAATTTGTTATGGCTTATGCCAATTCCTATACGCAAAAAGAATATTACTTAAACTCCGTTGCTAAAACGATTTACTTAAATCCAGTAGGTGACATGGATTTCAAAGGATTATCGGCAGAACTGATGTTTTTCAAAGATTTTCAAGAAAAAACAGGGGTAAAAATGGAAGTAATACGCCATGGAAAATACAAAAGTGCAGTAGAACCTTTCCTTGAAAACAAAATGAGTGATGCCAATAGAGAGCAAACTACGGCATTGTTAAATTCAATTTGGGGTTCTGTAGTTTCTGAAATTGCTTCCAGCCGAAAAGTCTCCGTAGAAAAATTAAATGAAATTGCTAATGGTCTTCTTGCTAGAACTCCAGAAATGGCTAAAGCGCAAAAATTAATAGATGTGATTGCTTACGAAGATGTGTATCATGATGCGATTAGAAAAGCATTAAAAGTGGACAAAGACGAAGATTACAACAAAGTGAACGTTTTTGACTATGCTAAAAAAATAAAAACAACTTCCATTGTTACTGATACACAAAATAAAATTGCCATCATATATGCTCAAGGCGAAATTCAAAGTGGAGAAGGTGATGTGAATACTATTGGTGAAGGATCTATGCGTCGTTCTCTACAAGAAGCCCGAAAAAATAAAGATGTAAAAGCAATAGTACTTCGTATTGATAGTCCAGGTGGAAATGCATTAACTTCTGACTTAATTTGGAGAGAAGTCGAATTGACTAAAAAAGTAAAACCAGTGGTTGTTTCTATGGGAAATTATGCTGCTTCAGGTGGGTATTATATTGCATGTAATGCGAACACTATTTTTGCCGAAAACAACACTATTACAGGATCTATAGGTGTTTTTGGAATATTACCTAATTTCAGTCAACTGACGAAAAAAATAGGTATTAATGTGGAACAAGTACGAACTCATGAAAATGCGTCCCGTTATAGTCCATTTGTCCCATTAGACGAAAAATTTAAAGCGGTTACTCTTGAAGGTGTAGAACATATCTACAATACATTTGTTACTCATGTAGCCGAAGGACGTAAAATGACTTTCGAACAAGTAGACGCTATTGCGCAAGGAAGAGTTTGGGCTGGATCAGAAGCCTTAAAAATTGGACTTGTAGATAAAATTGGTAGTTTGAATGATGCTATCAAAGAAGCAGCGAAGTTAAGTAAAACACAAAAATACGGTACTCAAAACTATCCTGAGTACAAGAAAGATTTTAATGATCTATTATCTAGTCTACCGTTTGCACAATCAAAAGTAAACTTCATAAAAGAGGAAATAGGCGAAGAAAATTATATGCTAATGGAACAAGTAAAAAGATTTCAAGAACAAAAAGGAGTGCAAGCCATGATGCCATTTGAAATTAATATAAAATAATAATATACATTTATCTTAATCCGTCTCGTTTAACTACCAGACGGATTTTTTTTATATTTATAGGACTTAAAACCAAACTACTGCTAACAAAAAAGATATAACTTATTATGAAAATATTATAAATTATCTTAGCCCTAATACGCTATTTTTGTAAATAAATTACGGCAACATTTTTGTACTACAAATAAAAATAAACAGCAAACCTTATGTTAAAGAAAATATTAAAAATCGTTGGAATCATAATGCTTTTAATAGTGGCATCTCTTTTTGCTATTCCTTATTTCTTTAAGGATCAAATAAAGGCTAAAATTACTGATGCTATAAATGAAAAAGTAGATGCCAAAGTTTCCTTTGCGGATGCTGATTTGAGTTTGTTTAAAAACTTCCCGAATGCAAATGTTACATTAAATAAGCTGGTTATTATCAACAAAGTTCCGTTTGAAGGAGATACTTTAATCTCATTGGGAGAGTTGAATTTAAAAATGTCAATCAAAGAGCTTTTTAAAGGCAAGAATGAAGCGATGGAAATTCAAGGAATTACATCCAAAAATGGTTTGATAAATATTCTATTTAATAAAGATGGTATAGGCAACTACGATATTGCTATAAAAGACAATTCTAAAACTGATTCGAAAAGTAGTCCCTTAGCTTTAAATATTCAAAATTATAAAATTGAAAATTTCAAGTTCAAATACTTTGATGAATCGTCCAAAATTAAAATGGTTATCGATAGTTTAAACCATGAAGGAACAGGTGATTTTGCAGCTCAAAAATTAGACTTAGTAACAAAGTCTACAGCTAAGGTATCTCTTGATATGGACAAAGTCAATTACATGAATAAAGTTCCTTTGACATTGGACGCTGTTCTAGGAATTGATCTAGATAAAAGCAAATATACTTTTAAGGAAAATAAAGCTTTAATCAATCAATTACCATTAGAGTTTGATGGATTTATTCAACTTGTAGATGCTGGACAGGAATATGATTTAAAATTCAAAACCCCAACTTCATCATTCAAAAATTTCTTAGGAATAATACCTGCTGCTTATGCTGCCAGTTTAGACAATGTAAAAACAACTGGTGATTTTACCGTGACTGGTTTTGCCAAAGGATTATATTCAGACACAACAGTGCCTAAATTCAATGTTGAAATCGCATCAAATAATGCTTCCTTTAAATATCCAGACTTACCAAAATCAGTACAAAATATTGTAATTGACACTAAAATCATCAATGAAACAGGGGTTTTAAACGATACTTACATCAATTTAGAAAAGCTATCATTCAAAATAGATCAAGATGTTTTTAATGCTAAAGCTAATATTAAAAACGTAACACAAAATGCAATTGTGGATGCCGCACTAAAAGGGACAATCAATTTGTCCAATTTATCGCAAGCCTATCCAATTAAATTAGATAAACCATTATCAGGAATTCTAAAAGCGGATGTGACGACAAAATTTGACATGCAATCTGTTGAAAAAAGCGAATATCAAAACATCAATAATGCTGGTACAATGAGTTTGTCTGGTTTTAAATATGTAGATGAAAACGGCAAATCAATGAACATCAGTAATGCATTAGTGCAATTCAATCCTAGTCAAGTAAATTTAAAACAATTTAATGCAACAACTGGAAAAAGTGATATAGCTATAACGGGAGTTTTAGAAAATTTCTACGGTTTTATATTTAAAAACCAAGAATTGAAAGGGAATTTTAATTTGAATTCAAATCAATTGGCCGTAAGTGATTTTATGACACCCGAAACAAATTCAGGAGCTGAAGCTAAAAAAGCAGAAGCCATGAAAATCCCAGCTTTCTTGAACTGTTCGCTTACTGCAAAAGCAAATACCGTTTTATATGATAATTTAACATTGAAAGAGGTATCTGGAAAATTGATCGTAAAAGACGAAAAAATGACCATGGAAAATGTTAAAACGTCAATTTTTGGTGGAACAATTGGGTTGAATGGTGCCGTTTCCACAAAAGGAAAAACACCAACTTTTGAAATGAACTTAGGTTTAAATCAAGTGGATATTGCACAATCTTTTACCCAACTGGACATGTTAAAAAAGATTGCTCCAATAGCCGGTATCATTAATGGAAAATTAAACTCCACCATTAAATTAAATGGAAATCTTACAGATTCTATGAGCCCTGATTTAAAAACATTGACTGGAGATTTATTAGGACAATTGTTATCAACTACGTTAAATTCAACCAACTCTACTTTGCTAACAGCATTGGGATCTAATTTGAAATTCATTGATGTTAGTAAAATTAATTTGAATGATTTAAAAGCAGCCATTACTTTTGAAAATGGAAAAGTGAATGTAAAACCATTTGACATCAAATACAAAGACATCAAAGCAACAATAGGCGGAACGCATGGATTTGATCAAAGCATGAATTATAATTTAAAATTTGATGTTCCCGCTAAATACTTAGGAACTGAAGCCAATGCACTTATAGCTAGATTATCTCCTGCAGATGCTGCAAAAATGGAAAGCATCCCTATTAATGCGATTTTGACTGGGAATTTCACTTCTCCAAAAATTACAACTGACATTAAAACAGCGGTTACTAATTTGACAAATCAATTAGTTCAACAACAAAAAGAGCGACTAGTAAAACAAGGAACTTCTGCTTTGACTGATTTAATCAATAAAAATAAAAAACCTGGTGATACTACAAAAACAGTTATCCCAGTTACCAAAGAAGAAATTAAAACAAAAGCTACTGAACAAGTAAAAACGAAAGCTACCGATTTACTGAATGGTTTTTTTAATAAAAAGAAAAAAGTGGTCGATACAACCAAAGTAAATTAATTAAAAATCTTATTTGAACTGTAATGAAAAAGGGGAATCTCAATGCTGGGATTCCCCTTTTTCATTTCATTATACGATTTAATTTTAAACTAAAATCTTTACTACATATCCTTCAGAACTTCGAATATTAAAAACTGTTCCATCTTCAAATAAAAGATACTGCCCTTTAATCCCTGTTAATTTCCCCTGAAAACTAGGCGTTTTATCCAGACTTAAACTTTTCACTTTTGTGGGATATTCCAACACCGGATAATGCATCTCATACAAATCATTCTTATCCATATAGAAATACTCATGAACCTCTTTTGGAATCAAATTTTCTAGTTTTAAACGTTCGGCAATTAAGTCTACATGTTCCACATTATTGGTAAGCATTTTACGCCAATTGGTTTTATCAGCATAATAATTTTTCAGCGCTACCTCCGTAATTCCAGCTAAATAGCGATTAGGTACCTCAACAATTGAAATAGCTTCATTTGCTCCTTGGTCAATCCATCTTGTAGGTACTTGTGTTTTTCTTGTCACTCCTACTTTTACTTCACTTGACAAAGCCAAATAGACTATGTGGGGTTGCAACTGTACTTTCTCTTCATAGGCCAAATCCCTATCTTCAATTCCTAAATGTGCTGTACTTAATTCGGGTTTCATAATCCAATCCCCAACCGAAGCACTGGAATAAAAACAATCATAACAACATCCTTGTCTAAATATTTTTTTCTTCTTTCCACAATTCAAACATTGATACCCTACAAAGTCAATTTCAATTTTTTTATCTAATAATTGATTGACATTTAAAAAACCGTCCTCGAAAACTAAATAATATTGAATTGGATTTCCAAATTCAGTTTGCATTTTAGTAAGTACACCTTCGTATTGCATTAAGTTTAAAGTTTAAAGTTTGATGTTTGGCAAATTTTGTTATTTTTGGTAAAGTTATCATTCATAATGCTAATTTCATAACGCCAATTTTAAAAAATGCCATTAACTATAATCAATTCGTTTGCATCTTGGGTTTTAAAACAACGAATCCATCAGATAGAACTTTTCCTGAAATACCCAAATGAGGTTCAGGAGGAATTGCTTATGAATTTAATCCATTCTTCAAAGAACACCGTTCTAGGTAAAGATTATGATTTTGCATCAATAACCTCGTACGCTACTTTTAGCGAAAGAGTTCCGGTCACTTGTTACGAAGACATCAACCCCTTAATTGAACGAACCCGCAATGGAGAACAAAATTTATTTTGGGAAACGCCCATTAAATGGTTTGCAAAATCAAGCGGAACAACCAATGCAAAAAGCAAGTTCATTCCAGTAAGTAATGAGGCATTAGAAGATTGTCATTACAAAGGAAGTAAGGATTTATTATGCCTGTATTTAAACAACAATGAGAATTCAGAATTATTTTTAGGCAAAAGCCTTCGCCTTGGCGGGAGCTCTCAGATCTATGAAAACAACAGTAGTTTTTTTGGAGATTTATCTGCTATTTTGATTGAAAATATGCCTATTTGGGCAGAATTTAGTAGTACGCCTAGCAGCAAAATTTCGCTTATGAGTGAATGGGAAACTAAAATCGCAGCAATTATAAATGAAACTAAGAAAGAAAATGTAACCAGTTTTGCTGGTGTTCCATCCTGGATGTTGGTCTTAATGAATAAAATGCTAGAGGAAACAGGCAAAGGAAATCTATTTGAAATCTGGCCTAATCTTGAAGTGTATTTTCATGGAGGTGTTAATTTTGACCCATACCGCGAACAATACCAAAAAATTCTACCTAAAAAAGATTTTAAATATTACGAAATATACAATGCTTCCGAAGGCTTTTTTGCCATTCAAGATTTGAACAATTCAAGTGATTTGTTACTGATGTTGGATTATGGAATTTTCTATGAATTTATTCCGATGGACACCTTTGGGACTCCCAATCAAAAAACCATTCGATTGGCAGATGTTGAATTGTTTAAAAATTACGCCATTGTCATTACCACTAATTCAGGTTTGTGGCGTTACTTAATAGGTGACACCGTACGTTTTACATCTTTAAATCCGTACCGAATTCGAGTGACTGGCCGAACCAAACATCATATTAATGTTTTTGGTGAAGAATTGATGGTCGAGAATACGGATCAGGCCATTGCTAAAGCCTGTTGCATTACCCATTCTGAAATAGTAGATTATACTGTTGCTCCCATATTCATGGTTGATAAAGAAAAAGGAGCTCACGAATGGATGATAGAATTTAAGAGAAAACCTACTGATATGGTTCTTTTTCAGAAAGTATTGGATGAAACTTTACAGTCTTTAAATTCAGATTACGAAGCTAAAAGACACAATAACATGACGTTAAATCCGTTAGTGATTAATATAGCTCGTGAAAATTTATTTTACGATTGGTTGAAAGACAGGCATAAATTGGGTGGGCAACATAAAATTCCTCGCTTGGCTAATCAGCGTGATTATTTAGAAGATTTAAAACAAATGCAGATTAAAGTGATCTACTAAAAATGAAAAAAGTCTTACTTTTATTAGTTAGTATTACCCTACTTGCCTCCTGCGGACCACACCGCATGCGATGTGGCGCCAGAGGAATATGCAAAGCTCCTCATCATCTAAAATCTATGGAAATTAAGAAGCATACCCTTGTTTTTAATGAGAATTAATTTTCATTTTCATCAAAATTCACCATCCAGTGAATTCCAAATTTATCCACAAACATTCCAAAATAAGCCCCCCAAAACGTTTTATTCATTGGCATAAAAGGATTCCCTCCCGCAGACAGTCCGTCAAACAATTTATCCGCTTCTTCTTTACTTTCAGCATTGATAGAAAGAGAAACATTTCCTCCAAAAACAACGGCGCCACTGGCTGAATTACTATCACTACCCATTAATACAGATCCTTTACCAATAGGCAAGGTAACATGCATTATTTTATTGGCATCTTCTTCAGAAAGTGCTGGTGTAGTATCGGAGGCTGGCATGTCTTTAAACTTTCCCAAATAAGGAAATTCACCCCCAAATACCGATTGATAAAATAAAAATGCCTCTTCGCAATTGCCATTGAAAATTAAATAAGGATTGATTGTTGCCATGATTCTATTTTTTTAAATTATTAAATTATCTACTTTTGAAGTTTTCCAAAATCCATATATAAAACATTCCAACGATGTCCATCTAAATCTGCGAAACCAAAGCCATACATCCATCCTTCATTTTCAGCAGGTTTAGAAAAAACAACACCTCCAGCATCAGTTACTTTTTTTGCCAATTCATTTACTTCTTTCTTACTTTCTGCATCTAACGAAATTAATATTTCCGAACTAGATTTAGTATCGGTAATCTTATTTTGTAAAAATTTACCAAAAACAGATTCCTCAAAAAGCATGACCACAAAATTTTTATCTCCTACTATCATACAAACCGAATGCGCTGTTTCATTTTTCTCATTAAAAGAAAAGCCTATTTTCTCAAAGAATACTTTTGATTTCTTAACATCCTTAACAGGTAAATTAAGCCAGATTTGTTTTGTCATTTTGCTAACTATTAAATTATTTTCAGCATCACTTTTCAATTGAGGTTTCTACTGCTTTATGTAAAAAAAAACGAACATTAAAATTACAACTTATTTAAAACCAAATCCTTTTTTAATGAAAATATTAACAATAAAAAAGCCTTAACTCAATTCGAGTTAAGGCCATAAATATTTTTATAATAATAATAATAATAATAATATATTACTCCATCATATCAATGTGTCGGTCATGGTAACCCAAAAGGTACAAAACGCCATCAAGACCCAAACTAGAGATTGAAGTAGAAGCACTTTCTTTTACTGTAGGTTTGGCATGAAAAGCAATTCCTAAACCTGCCAAGTTTAACATTGGCAAATCATTGGCTCCATCACCTACTGCAATGGTTTGGTTGATGTGTATTCCTTCTTTATCGGCAATGGCTTGTAGGTATTCGGCTTTTTTAGCTCCATCAACAATTTCCCCTATATATTTTCCTGTTAGTTTTCCATCAATAATCTCTAATTCATTGGCATGAACGTAATCAATTCCCAATTCCTTTTGCAAATATTTACCAAAATAGGTAAATCCACCAGATAATATAGCCGTTTTGTATCCATAATACTTCAGGGCTTTCATCAAGCGATGTGCTCCTTGCGTTATTGGTAAATTGACTGCCACATTTTGTAAAACTTCTTCACTCAAGCCTTCTAATAAAGCCATACGTTTCTTGAAGCTTTCGCTAAAATCAATTTCGCCGTTCATCGCTGATTCAGTGATGGCTCTCACCTGCTCCCCTACACCTGCAAGATCCGCTAATTCGTCAATTACTTCTGTTTGAATTAAAGTAGAATCCATATCAAAACACACCAAGCGTCTGTTTCTTCTATACATATTGTCCTCTTGAAAAGAAATATCGACATCTAAAGTTCTGGAAATTTCCATAAAACTAGCTGTCATCAACGTTTTATCTACAATATTACCCGTTACGGATAATTGTACACAAGAACGAGGAAATTCCTCCTTTTCTACAACAGAAGTTCTACCCGTTAATCTTTTGATAGCATCAATATTTAAATTTTGATCCGACATGATTTTAGTAACCGCCGCTAATTGAACAGCTGTCAATGTTTCGCCCAAAATATTGATGATATAACGTTGCTTGCGTTGCGCTTTTACCCAAATTTCGTAATCTGGGATTGTGATTGGAATAAACTTCACTTTGATTCCCAGCTCATAGGCTTTAAACAATAAATCCTTTAAAACAGGTGCTGAAGAAGAACCCGATTGTATTTCGAACAGAATTCCTAAAGAAAGTGTATCATGAATATCAGCTTGACCAATATCTAAAACAATAGCATCATAAGTTGCTAATATAGAAGTTAAACCAGCTGTTACACCAGGTTTATCCTGACCAGAAACTTTTAATAAAATAATCTCTTTATCTTCTGTTATCATTTTGTTTAATATTGATTTACGCGAACAAAAATCGGTAATCTATTGTTGATATAAAAGAATAATGTTTGTTTTTTTTTACAATAACAAATAGTGTAAAGTACCCATAAAAAAACCTGTTCAAATCAATGAACAGGTTACTATTTTTGAGAAAAACGCAATCTTTATGAAGCAATTTCCAAACGCTTCAGTAAATTTCTATTCAACGTTTCTTTAGCGTAATCTACATCAATTTCTAATATTTTGTCATCAGAACTTGGTAGTTCATACATGGCATCCGTCAATATCGCTTCACATAGAGAACGCAATCCACGAGCCCCTAATTTGTATTCTAATGCTTTATCAACAATAAAATCCAATGCTTCATCAGTAATGCTGAAATCCACCTCATCCATCAAAAATAATTTTTGATATTGTTTGATTAAAGCATTCTTTGGCTGAGTCAAAATCGCTCTTAATGTTTCTCTGTCTAATGGATCCATGTGCGTTAACACAGGTAAACGACCAATAATCTCAGGAATTAATCCAAAATCTTTGATGTCTTTTGGAATAATGTATTGTAACAAATTGTCTTTATCAATGTTATCCACATTTTTTGATGTAGAATAACCAACCGCTTGACGGTTCAATCGTTTCGAAATAATTCTTTCGATTCCATCAAAAGCACCACCAGCAATAAACAAAATATTTTGTGTATTTACCTCCACAAATTTTTGATCTGGATGTTTACGTCCTCCTTTTGGTGGTACATTAACAACCGTTCCTTCTAGTAATTTCAATAAGGCTTGTTGTACTCCTTCACCCGAAACATCACGTGTAATAGATGGATTATCACTCTTACGAGCAATTTTGTCTATTTCGTCAATAAATACAATTCCGCGTTCTGCTTTGGCTACATCATAATCCGCAGCTTGTAGTAAACGAGTCAAAATACTTTCGACATCTTCACCCACATAACCAGCTTCAGTAAGCACCGTAGCATCTACAATAGCCAAAGGAACGTCTAACATTTTAGCAATGGTTTTAGCTACTAATGTTTTTCCAGTTCCAGTTTGTCCTACCATGATGATATTACTTTTTTCAATCTCTACTTCATCATCTAATTGCTGTTGCATTAAACGTTTGTAGTGATTGTAAACCGCAACCGACATTACTTTTTTAGTTTGGTCTTGCCCAATAACGTATTGGTCTAAGAACGCTCTAATCTCTTTTGGTTTCTTTAAAATAAGATCCCCAGTTAGTTTAGAACTGCCAGATGATTTTATTTCTTCCAGTACAATTCCATGCGCTTGTTCGATACATTTATCACAGATATGCGCATCTATTCCAGCAATTAATAGTTGGGTTTCCGGTTTTTTCCTTCCACAAAATGAGCATTCTAATTTTTCTTTTGCCATCTTTTTTTGTTTAAAGTTTAAACGTTTAAAGTTTAAAGTTACCACAGCAACCTTAAACCTTAAACCTTAAACTTGTAACTATTTTTTTTAACTCCTTCTTAAAACTTCATCAATCATTCCGTATTCTTTTGCTTCATCAGCAATCATCCAGTAGTCACGTTCACTATCGTTGTGTACTTTTTCGAATGTTTGTCCTGAATGGTGCGAAATGATTTTATACAATTCGTCTTTCAGTTTCAACATTTCACGTAAGTTGATTTCCATATCAGTTGCTACACCTTGTGCTCCTCCTGATGGTTGGTGAATCATTACTCTTGAATGTGGCAATGCCGAACGCTTTCCTGCTGCTCCTGCACATAACAATACCGCTCCCATAGAAGCTGCCATTCCTGTACAAATAGTCGCTACATCTGGCTTGATGTATTGCATCGTGTCATAGATTCCTAAACCAGCATAAACACTTCCTCCTGGAGAGTTTAAGTAAATTTGGATATCTTTAGAAGCATCAGCACTTTCTAAGAATAATAATTGTGCTTGAACGATATTTGCAATTTGGTCATCAATTCCTGTTCCAAGGAAAATAATTCTGTCCATCATCAATCTCGAGAAAACGTCTAATTGAGAGATGTTCAACTGGCGTTCTTCAATGATGTATGGAGTCATATTTGTAGGATTCATTGCTGCTACGATTTTATCGTAATACATTGCATTTACTCCTTGATGCTTTGTAGCAAATTTTTTAAATTCTTTACCGTAGTTCATATTTTTTTGTTCTAAGTTTTACGTTATCTATTGTGTCTTTTATCCAAAGCAAAGGTCATACCTCTTTCTAAATGATGTCAATATGTCTCCTTTTCTAGCCCAGATCGCAGTGTAAAGCTTTTTGAAAACTGTTTTTTAGTTTTTTCATTCTTGTAAAGCGACTGAAAGAAGCTCTTACAAGAAGAATAAAAACTGAAACAGTTGAAAAAACTTGAAACGAAGAGCTGGATTAGCTCCTGAAATTGATTCAAATAAAAGAGCGTCAAAGAAAAAAATTCATTTGACGCTCAAATATAACTATTTTTTATTATTTCGTCTTTGTAATAAAATCATAATTTTTGACATTCGACTTTATGACTTTTGACTTTTTGGACTAAAATTTATTCTCCGTAAGACGCAGCAATAAATTCGTCGTAAGTAACTTCTTTCGTTGTTGGTTGTGCTTTTTCTTTGAACAATTCCAACAATTTTTCAGCAACCACTTGGTCAGAAAGTCTTTTTACTTCGTCTTGGTTAGACAAAACTCTTGCCACAATTCCTTGAACTTCTTCGTCCGTAGGATTTGTTTGTCCGAATTGTGCCATTTGTTGACGGATGTTTTTTGTAGTAAATGTTTTCAAGTCTTCAAAAGTGATTTTGATGTCTGATTGAGCCATTGCTCTACCTTCGATCAATTGAAAACGCAATCCTTTTTCAGAACGTGCATATTCAACTTCAGCTTCTTCAGGAGATAATTTTTTCTCTCCAACAGTTTGCAACCATTTTTTCAAGAATTCTGAAGGCAAATCAAATTTTGTGTTTTCGATTAAGAACTCAGTAACATCTCCTAATAATTTTTGGTCCGCTTGAGTTGCAAATTGCGCCTCAGCATCTTCTTTGATTTTTGCTTTCAACTCATCTAATGAAGCTACAGTTCCAGCACCAAACAATTTGTCAAACAATTCTTGGTTCAATTCAGCTAGTTCCGCTGCGTTGATTGCTTCAATAGTGAAGTTTACATCAACCTCTAAACCGTGAACATCATCATGACTTACTTTCATTACGTCCATCAATTGGTGGTCGTCTTCAAATAAACCTTTAGTATTTACAGTAACCACGTCACCTACTTTTTTACCAATGAATAAATCAAAAGTCGCTTTGTCTTTAAAAAGATCAGCAGCAATAGTCGTTGCGTTATTAATTCCTTTTTCTTCGTTAGAGAATGTTCCAGTAACATCAGAGTCAGCTGCAACAACCTCTTGAGGAACTGCAGTACCAAATTGTTTTTGGATACGTGCTACTTGACTATCGATTAATTTATCGTCAGCAGTAACTACATATTTCACGATATCGTTTTTGGCCTCTAAATCCAATTCGAAGTTAGGAACCAAACCAATTTCATATTCAAAAACCAATTCTTCAGCACTCCAATCAAAGTTTTCGTTTACTTTAGGAAGTGGAGTCCCAAGAAGGTTTAATCTTTCTGATTGTACAAAACGCTCTAAAGCCAAGTCAACCACTTTTTTTACTTCTTCTTCTTTTATCGCTTTACCGTATTGTTTTTCAACAAGATCTTTAGGCACAGCTCCTTTTCTAAATCCTTTAACTGTTGCCAAAGGCATTTTTTCGTTTATTCTTTTTGCTACTTGACCTTTGTAATCCATCTGAACAACTGTCATTACAATCGTTTCGTTTACAGCGTCTATTGCTACTCTTTTGATATCCATCTTCTTCTTTAATTTACATGATAAAATTCGCCTGCAAAATTATAAAATTTTTCCAAGCCAACCAAGCTTTTTTATCCCCGATACAGAAGCGTCAACACAGAATGAAATTTCTATGCGTTTTAGACTGCAATAACAAAGATTTTCCTAAGCATTTGGGCGTGACCCTTCCTAAAAAGTACGGGTCAGGCTGTTCGTTCCCGCTTTTATTGTTTTATCCCGAAGGGTAAAACTATAAAGAGCTCCACTGCCATCCTTCACGCAGTTCCTAGTCGAAAGTCCTAAAGTCAACCCCAAGTTTCAAATCAACACGATTCGAAAGAAAACAATTACAATCCATAAATAGAAAGCGGAAAAAGTTGCATATATTTGATGATATATGCAAGTTGTGCGTCAGTTTAGAGCGACATACAACCGAAATTTGAATCAACAATTATTTGCAAAATTTCATAACCAAAAAAGATTAAAGTTTGAATGGAAATAAAAATTGTAAAAGATAATCTCAAAAAGAAGTGGAATATAAATCCGTATGATTTTTGGATTCCATTAGTAGGAGAGCCAACAGAAAATACTATATATTTTGATTCTGAAAACTTTGAAAATGAATTTGGTTATGAAAAACTAAATAGAATCTTATTAGAAATTAATATTGGGGAAATTTATTCCTTTAACGAAGCTAGAGAAGAAAATATCTACTCCCAAATTTCAATAAGAGAATATGTTTCGCCAGATATTTTTTTTACTAATGAAAATGCAGATTGGGTAATTTATCAAACACACGAAGAAACTATTGCATTTGCTGGCGAAAAAATAATCGCTAAAATTAAATTAGAATGGAAAAATTGGAAAGAAAAAGCAAATCCTTGGGAAGTATAAATGAAAATAAAACCGAACGCACAACAGCTGTTTTGAGCTAGCTGGAGTTAAGTGGAATTACCGTTTCGCATCAAGTTTTCGTTAAGCCGAAAATTGAGCGGTTACGAACTTCCAGCCATCTCAAAGCAGCAAAACGTTATAAGACATTTTAAAAAAAACTGAAGATAATGGAATTAAAAATTTTAAATTTACCTACAAAAGAAATATATAAAGATTTATTTCAGCCAGGAATGACCAAAGTTGGTGAAGCTTTATCAACTGTACTAGATTCAGCAAACTTAATTTTATTACCTCTTAAATTAATAAATCAAAGATCCAAATTATACTTTGATGTAAATATAAAACGATATTCGGAAAAATTAGAAAATCCAAATCTAACATTGACTCAAGTCCAACCATATGTTGGATTACCAATTTTAGAAAAACTTACTTATCTTGAACAAAACGAATTATCCGAAAGTTTTTTAAATTTATTAGCTAAAGCTAGTTTTGAAGAAACTTCAAATTTAGTTCATCCAGCCTTCATTACAATTTTAAATAATCTTTCAGCCGATGAAGCAAAAATTTTATTTCATTATTATTTGAAAGATAGAATTCCGTTAATAGAGCTTTATATCCGTAGATATAAAGAAGAAATTAAAAAACCAGATGAAGAAGCAAAAACAAGGGACAATATAAAACGACTAATTGATTATTCCTTTCAAGATCGTGAAGAAGTTTTTATAGAATATGCAAAGAATCTAACGGGTATAGAAAACGAAGTAGACCTTATTTTTCCGAAGAATATTGACCTTTACATTGATAATTTATATCATAACGGACTTATTGAATTTGAAAGAAATTTAATTAATAAAAATGACTTGGATAAATATGAAGAACTAATAACTAAAGATTATAAAAAGATTCATGAAAAATTAGAAAACCAGCTCGATGAAATTCGTAATGAAAAGAATAATGAAGACCTTGTGTTAGAAATTGAAATTAGAAAGCAATCAATTAAATTCACTAATCTTGGGAAAAGTTTCATAAAAGCTTGTATTGTCGAATAAGCGATCGCACAACCCCCTTGCTGGCGCGAGCGTCTCGCTCGTGAACACAAAGTATAAAAAGAGCAACAAGAAATTTAGTTAATTAATAATTATCTACTTTTAAAATAATTAGCAATTGATTTTGATTGCGGTCACGAGCGAGACGCTCGCGCGAGCAAAGGAGCTAGCTGGAATTTAGTGGTATTCTCGTTTCGCATTAAGTTTTCGTTAAGCAGAAAACTGAGCGTTTACGAACATCCAGCCATCTCAAAGACAAAACGTTGTACGCAATCTTGAAAAATCTAATGCAAACAAAAAATATAAAACCTTTAAAAAGTATAAAATGAAAAAATCAATTTTAGCCCTATTTATTTTAGCCTCATCATCGGGATTTTCCCAAAATTCCGAATATAAAGTTTCCTCATATCTTTCAGAGGGCACAAAAGCACCAAATACTCATTACATAGGAGAAGCCTGGTTGAATGCAATTATTCACGATGATACTGAATTGGGTTATAATATCACAAAAGCAACATTTAAAGCCAACTCAACCTTGGATTGGCATAAACATGGTTCTGCACAAGTCTTAATAATTGTAGATGGAGAAGCATATTATCAAGAAAGAGGAAAAGAACCCATAAGTCTGAAAAAAGGTGATGTGATTAAATGTGAAAAAGATATAGAACACTGGCATTCCTCAACCAAGGTTAGTGATGTGACTTATTTAGCTTTATATGCTGGTGGACAACCGACAACTTGGACTGAGGTACTGACACAAGAATATTACGATGAGGTAGCCGAAAAACTAAAAAACTAATTGATAATGCTCAAAACTTTTCCCCCTTGCTGGCGCGAGCGTCTCGCTCGTGAATACCAAGTATAAAAAGAGCGACAAGAAATTTAGTTAATTAATGATTATCTACTTTTAAAATAATTAGAAATTGATTTTGATTGCGGGCACGAGCGAGACTCTCGCGCGAGCAAAGAAAGCTTTTCAAAATCGCTGTAACATTGAACTTATAAAGCATAAAATGAGCATAAACAAAATCAATGTTTGGGAAGAGTTTGCCAAAATTTCTTGTGGTAAATTTATCGAAGGTGTTTCTTGGTATTCTGACAGAACTGAAATTGATTATAAAAACACTAAAGTAGTTTTTGATAATTATACTTTATGGTCTGGAAAATTCAGCACAGAAAAAACACGTGTAATAGTTTCATTTATTTCCGTTGATAATTTCAAATTTGAAATATACCGAAATGGATTCGTGCGAAAAATAGAAAAATTATTCGGAGCTCAAGACATCGAAATCGGACGCGCAGATTTTGACAAAGATTTTATAATAAAAGCAAATAATGAATTCAAAACAAAGAAATTATTACAGAATCAGAAAATCAGAAATTATCTTGAAAACTTAAAAGAAGTAAATATTCAAATTTCAGATCAAAATGGAATTTGGGAAGACAAACTTCCAAAAGGCGAATTACAACTTTCATTTTTTTCAGATGAAGAAATAAAAGATTTTCAAGTTTTGAATTTATTATTAGATTTGTTTAAAGAAATGCTGGATGAACTTTTTGAAATGAATTCAATAAATTACAAGCAAGACTTCAGCTAACAGCCGTTTAGCCCGTCTGCTGGCACGAGCGTCTCGCTCGTGAACACAAAGTATAAAAAGAGCAACAAGAAATTTAGTTAATTAATGATTATCTACTTTTAAAATAATTAGCAATTGATTTTGATTGCGGGCACGAGCGAGACGCTCGCGCGAGCAAAGGGAAAATAGGGCTTAATTTAATCCCAAACCCGCTGTAGCAGCATAACTTTAGTCGCGAGTTTACCTAAAAATCGCAGAAAATAAAAATCAATAAAAAAGAATATGATTGCATTGTACATAAATTGGGATTTTGACTCCGAAATAATAAACATTTATGGTTTTCCATTAAAATATTACGGACTTTTATTTGCTTGTGGATTACTTTTATCTATGTACATTCTGAAAGGAGTTTTTAGAAGAGAAAACTTAAAAGATAGTGCACACGAAGCATTGTTTATTTACGGAATAGTTGGAATTTTTGTTGGAGCAAGATTAGGACATTGTTTATTTTATGATTTTGAGTATTATTCTAAAAATCTATTAGAAATTATTTTACCAATTAAGAAAACTCTAAATGGAGAATACAAATTTATCGGCTTTGCAGGTTTAGCTAGTCACGGAGGAACAGTTGGGTTAATTATTTCACTTTATTTATATTCAAAAAAATATGAAATGAAATATCTTAAAACACTTGACTTAATAGCAATCGTCGCTCCACTTGGAGCAACATTTATAAGACTTGCAAATTTAATGAACTCTGAAATGATTGGCAATCCGACTTCAATGCCTTGGGCATTTATTTTTAAACGTGTTGATAATATACCAAGACATCCAGCACAACTTTATGAAGCGATTTCGTATTTCTTAATTTTCATTACAGTCTTCACTATTTATAAAACTAATAACATAAAGTTAGGAAATGGATTTTTGTTTGGTTTAACAATAACTTTAATATTTATAATGAGGATTTTAATAGAATTTATTAAAATAAATCAAGTAGATTTTGAAAAAGGAATGAGTTTAAATATGGGACAAATATTGAGTATTCCCTTTGTTTTATTGGGATTATACTTTGTGGCTTTAAATATACTTAAAAACGAACCTAAGTAAAAAACCAACCCCAGTCTACTGGCGCGAGCGTCTCGCTCGTGAACATAATAAACAATCTGACCGCTACATTATTACAAGCTATATTTTTTGGTTAAATTTACTAGCTCTTAAAAAAGAGAATACATTAGAATGTAGAACTGAGCTCTTCTACAACTAGAAAATTGAATTAAAAAACAAAACCCTAAAAATGGCACCTATTTTTAAAACCCATTTAGAGAAATTCATCGAAATTGACGAAACTGAATTTTCATCAATTATGGCTTTTTTTGAAATTCAAAAATTCAAAAAAAAAGAAAACCTACTTGTAGAAGGAGCTATTTGCAAATCGCATTATTTTGTACTTACGGGCTGTTTGAGAAAATTTTTCATCAACAACAAAGGCATTGAACAAACCACTGAATTTGCTATAGAAAACTGGTGGATGACGGATAACATTGCTTACGAACATAGATTGGCCTCTGAATTCTACATTCAAGCTGTAGAACGTACTGAAATTCTAACCATCAGTAGGGACGCTCAGGAAAAACTACTATTGGAATTCCCAAAAATGGAACGTTATTTTAGGTTCATCTACCAACGGGCTTATGCAGCTTCACAAATGCGAATCAAATATTTATACGATTTTACAAAAGAAGAATTCTATTACCAGCTTTGCAAAAAACAACCTGAATTTGTACAACGAATTCCACAATATTTAATCGCTTCATTTTTAGGTTTCACTCCAGAATATTTAAGTGAAATACGAAATAAAAACCGTTCTTAAACCAGTTTAAGTTTTTACCGTTTCCTATTTCCGAATTTTGTTCTATCAAATAAAACAAAATAAAAAAATGGAAAAAAGAATCAACATCAACGACATCGAACCACAAGCGTTCAAAGCTATGTTTGCCTTAGAAAACTATTTAGGGAACACAGAATTATCTAAAATAAACAAAGAGCTAATTAAAATTAGAACTTCACAAATTAATGGTTGCGCCTTTTGTATCGACATGCACACAAAAGATGCGCTAAAATACGGCGAAACTACCCAACGCATTTTTCTTTTAAATGCTTGGCGTGAAACCGATTTATTTACTGCCGAAGAAAAAGTAATTTTAGCCATGACCGAAGAAATTACCTTGATTCACAACCATGGTTTGTCAAATGAAACGTATGAAAAAGCAACTGCTTTATTCGACAAAAACCAAATTGCTCAAATCATTATGGCAATTGCAACCATTAATACTTGGAATAGAATTGCCGTAAGTACGCAATTAGAACCTGGAAAATAAACCATCCATTTCGACATTTTAAAATCTTCATTTCAAACACGCCACAGGGAAATAAATACTTCTATTTTATGCTGTGGCGCGTTTTTTAATTCAAAAATCGCGCTCCTGAACACAAAGCAAAAAAAAGAGATTGTCTTTCGGGGGGAAGACAGCCTCTCTCTATTTAAAATAAAAAAACAACTTATATTTTCACAAAGATTTTTGTGTACTATTTTCTAACTATAGTATGGTTTTGTATAATTGAAATCCAAAAACTGGTAAAATTACCTTCTATATTTTTTTTATGTGCAGGACTCGCTAACCCTACTTTTAAAACAGCAGAAAGCGTGTCAAAATTAATATGACGCTCGAAAAAAAAAAACTATCGACGATATGCCTTTTGCTGTATTTAAATTGTAGTAAATCTTGCTTTAATTTGAAAAATCGATACCGCAAAAAAAGAATTCATCTTACTAGATGCAAAGCTCTTAACTCATTTTTAGACCAACAAAGACAACCCAAGTAGACACGCGGACAATCGCTGAAATTCCAAATTAAAAATGTGCCCGAGTAATAGAGATAAATAGAAATTAAATTATATTGCAGTTCTAAATATAAAATAGCTTCAAAAAGTATGAAAACGTCTAAATCAAATCGTAAATTTCTAATTGCAGTTCTTAGCTCCCTTGTATTTACACTGTTATTTAGCAATTCAATTATGGCACAAGAGAAAACTCAAATGGTTCGGTTTGCAAAATTAAAAATTGACCCTTCACAATTAGAAAAGTACAACACTGCACTAAAAGAACAAATGAATACCGCAATTCGTTTAGAGCCAGGCGTATTGAGCTATACCGCTGTTGCTGACAAAAACAATCCTACTGACATCACTATTCTTGAAATATATGCTGACACTGATGCATACCAATCCCATATAGAAACTTTGCATTTTAAAAAATACAAGGAAACAGTAAAGAACATGGTTCAATCTCTAGAACTTATTGACCTTTCTTTAATTGGCTCCGCTAAAAAAGAGGGAATGTAATTTTAGTGTAAGATAAAAATTTAACAAGTTGCAACTTTTGTACTTTTGATTTTAAAACTAAACCATTCTCAATTGACAAAACATTTAAAATACTTCCTATCCCTTCTTCTGGCTTTTGGTTTGATGGTGAATGATGGCGTTTTAAATTCTCAATCTAATTCGGTTGAACATTACCAGTATTCCAACGCAATTGTAAGTAACGAATGGAATATTTCCCGTTCTAAATCATACGTTTTCAATCAAGTAAGCGTTGTGAAAACAGCGATTTCGATTCCTTTTAAATATCTTCAGTTTGCAACAAGCTACAGTCTTACAATTCCTGTTCTATTTAAATTAAGAACACAACTGTTTCAAAAAGTAAGTTCATTTATCAAGCAATATCTCTTTTTAAACAAGAAAATTACTTCAACCAACTCTTATACCATTTTATACATAGCCTAGAAAAATCTTTCTACGCATTTATGCAATCCCTTGCATAACAATGATACCTAATGTCTCAATCATTTATCATTTACACCATGTATAAACACAAAAACCAATCTCGTTTGGAACAATCCAAGCACCCTATTCTTTGGGCAAAAAGAAAAATCATGCTATTCCTAACCGCATTTATGATAGGAATGTCAAACGGAATCAACGTTTGCGAAAATAGGATTCACAACAAACCATATCAAACCGAACAACACCATAAAAAAGATTGATTTCATTGCTTTTAGCATTCTAATTTAAAATTCATCTTGTCATTTTCTTCATAACAATAATGCAATCATGCCATGTATAATGGCTCAATTGGATATAAAAAATGCCATGAGTACTTCATGGCATTTGTATTTTTATGAGTATCTTAAGCAACTTTAAACAACTCCTTTTTTAGACACCTCTATAATAGCGCCAACATGGACACTTCCCTCCTGCTGTGCAATCAAATTTTGACCAAAAATTACATTATTACCTACTCTTTTATATTTAGACAAGGTCAATAAAGGCTCTTTTCCGGCTACAATTCCTTTTTCGGGATCTACAGTAACCATTACACATCTTCCGCATGGTTTAACTCCATAAAAAGGAAAATTTCCAATGGTGAATTTGCTCCAAGTTTCTTCTTCGTATTCTTGTCCTCCAGTGAACACAAAATTGGGGCGAAATCTTTTCATAGGCACTGCTTCTTTCAATCGGGAATTCAGATCATCTAAAGACGACTGCCCAATGATTAAAAAAGGAAATCCATCCGAAAACGAATTGATATCATTCGCTGTAATGGCATAATCAGGATCTACTTTTCGGTGACTTTCATCAGGCATATAAACCAATCGAACAGAGCATTTTAAAATTTTAGAAAACCAATCCGATAATTTTTTATCTACTTCATACGCATCAATTGCATCTTCCCAAAGTACCGTTTTTATATTCTCCCTGCCTTCTTGAAGAGCAGGAGTAATTGGTACTTTTATTTTATTAGTTATATTTTCTTTGTGAGTAATAATTAAAAACTCGCCTTCAATTTCAGTTTGGAAAAGGGCTAATTCAGGAGTGGTTCTTTGCGATAGAAAAATACCTTCTTCATCTACCAACATCCAGCGGCGATCGTGTTCAAGTCCACGATGTGTAACATTAGATTCTTGAAGGGGAATTCCTCCTAATGATTTTACAGGATAAATCCAGATTTCAGAAAGTTGAAGCATAACTACTTTATTTTTATCAAATCTACAAAAAAGTACAGCCACCACAAACAACAAAAAAAGCCTCGAAAGGGTTAGTTTTCGAGGCTTACTTTTTGTTTCTAGGAGGGAAATTGAATTAATTTACACATTCAAAAAGCAAATTCTATTTTCAAAAAATACTGAAATCCTTATATGTAAAATATTGTAGCCCGTAGCGGAATCGAACCGCTCTTACATGGATGAAAACCATGCGTCCTAACCGATAGACGAACGGGCCTTGCATTCGTATTTCGGGTGCAAAAGTAGCACTATTTTTGAGATGCACCAAGCCAAATTCCAAAACGGGCTAGTGAAAACTCCTTTTTTTTTATTTACAAATTATAATTAACTCAGAATTAGCACTTACCGTAAAAAAGAATTACAAAGTTTTTTTTTAAATGTAAATTCTTACTTTTAAAGTAAAGACACAACTTCATTAGTTCGCTCTACTTTAAAACAGCGGCTACATGTCGAAATTTAAAATCGATAATTGCCTTTTCGTTATATAAAAAATGCCCCCAAATAGTATCTGACTATTTGAGGGCATTTATGTAAACAGACTAATCTGTTATATTTGTGTTTAAAACTGATTAGTTGAATTGAGCAGCCATATATTCAATTAAACTGTCGTCACTCATCTTAATAGAAGTACTTTCTTTAGCCTCCACATTTTTATATTGCGGAGTCTCATTCAAGTAATTAATAAATTGTTCCTGAGAAATTCCAGTTCCAGTCACATGCAGTTCATCAACATTTTGCATATGAGCAGTGATGTTTTTGAATAATTTATGAAGCATATCTCTTTCTGCATTGTTTGATGCGTTTTCGCTTGTATGTACAAATTGATCTTCAACATTTTCGTGACCTAAAACAACGAACTTACCTGAATCTACATTTTCTCTCCCTACAATAGTTGCCTGATGTGAATCCATCCAAACTCCAAATTGTTTTTTATTTTTTCCTGACATAATTATATATTTATTATATTAATACTTGTGTTAAATTGTAAAAATTGTGCGCTAAACAAATGCACTGCTTTTCTTATCCTGCAATAGTAGCCTCATGAATCAAACCACCACTAATTCAATGAGTAGCTATTTATAAGTAAAATTTAGGGGCATTATTCCAAATTATTTAAACTTCTTTGAAAGTGGTTCCTACAGCAAAAACAATGAAACCAAAAAGCAATAGCGTGTAATTGTGTTCTGTTAAAAACGGAACAGCTGCAAAATGCCCGATTATTCCAAGGATACCAAAAATCAATCCTATAATCCAGGTAATTTTCTTTGGTGCTGAGGGGTTTTTCATAATACTAATTTAAATGATGGTCCGAAATAAACATATTCCAGTTAAACAAAAATAACCCTATCCCTTTTCAGAAGTGTCATACAATTCGTTATAATGATTATATAATTCACATGTTTTGTGAATGTACTACACACAACAACCTTATTTTAAGCTTATTAAAAAGCCAGCTTAGGTAGTAAGCTGGCTTTTTAATTAATGAATACTAGTTGTCGGTATTTAGCAATACAATATCTGCCTATACTTTTTTTAAAAATTACTTCTCAATAGATTTAATAATTCACATTCACTCCAAAACCTACACCCATATCACTGTCATAATGGGTCGTTATTCCAATATTTTTACCTACAATATATTTTAATCCCGCCATGTATTCTTTATCGGTATTGACCATAAGCGCCATTCGCAATCTTTTAGACACTGGAATGTCTTCTCGCATTAATTGCAAACGAACATTGCCATCACTAAAAACCTCAGCTTGTGCAATAACTAAAAGTGGCAAGGTATAATTAACCCCTAAACTGATTACCGAACGATTGTCTTTTGTATTCTTTTGACCAAAAACATTTTTTTCTACTTCGTTCATTCCAAACTTTCTATAACGCCAGTCAAAACCTATAAACGGCATTAACCATTGATTTTTCCCGATGTATCTACCAATATGTGTTTCGGTTTCATAACCGTGTTCGTCCATGTACCCCAAACGCCATTCAGTACCAAAACTCCATCTTGCATTTTGCGCCATCGCTTTACCATCATTCCCATTGGTAGCAAAATCATTTTCAGCCATAAGATGAAGTCCGTTGCTTTCAGATTGTAATTTTTTATAAGCCCAATCTTTATTTGGTAAAAGTGGGTTTGGTGCCGAATTTTCATAACTAAAAACCCGGTTCATTCCCGCCATCATATGATACAAGATATGACAATGAAAAAACCAATCACCATCCGCATTCGCATTGAACTCAATCGTATCTGTTTCCATAGGCATAATATCCAACACGTTTTTTAATGGCGCATATGCTCCTTGTCCATTCAATACTCTAAAATCATGACCATGTAAATGCATTGGATGACGCATCATGGAATTATTATGCATTACAATTCGAACGTTTTCTCCTTTTTTGATTAAAATTTTATCCGATTCCGATAGCACTTTATTATCCATACTCCACAAATACCTATTCATGTTTCCTGTTAATTCAAAATGCAATTCTCGTACAGGAGCCTCTTTAGGAAGCGTAGTAACAGTAGGTGATTTTAACATCCCATAATTCAAGGTTACAATTTCATCAGAACCCATGGTATGTTTTGAATGATCCATTTTGGAATCATTCCCATCCATTCCTTCTGATTTCATATCCATTTTGGAATGATCCATCTTTGAGTGATTCATTTTTGAATCCTTCATATCCATTTTGTCCGACTTCATGTCCATTTTCATTGCTGAACTACCCGTGATTTCTGGGTACATCACCGTATTCATGTCCATTTTTTGAAGGCTCATATCCATACCCATTTCATTCATACTACCATCAACATTCATCATATCATTCATCATCTTCATCCCTTCAAAATAGTTCAATTTTGGTAAAGGTGAAACTAATTGCTTGATGCCATTGCCTATATACAATGAAGCTGATTTTGTTCGGTCCTCAGGTGTAGCTAAAAATTCATACGCCGTATTATCCGCAGGAATGGTCACTATCACATCATAGGTTTCCGAAACTCCAATGATTAAGCGATCCACTTCAACAGGTGCTACATCATTCCCATCATTGGCAACGACCGTGATTTTCCCTCCGCCATAAGTTAACCAAAAATAAGAGGAAGCCCCTGCATTTGAAATTCGCATACGTACTTTGTCTCCCCCTTTAGATTTACTTAAAACGTTAGCCATAGCTTCATTAGATCCATTAATTAAGAATTTATCATAATATACGTCACTCACATCCATGGCTAACATGCGTTTCCACTCGTTATTGAATTTGGTTTTAAAATGTCCGCTTCGAATGGCTTCGGCATAACTTTGTGTAGTTCCTTTTTTAATGGCAAACCAATCCGAAGCGTTATGTAACATTCGGTGTACATTTTCTGGTTTGTAATCCGTCCATTCGCTCAAAACAACAGGAAGCGTAGGCAAATCATCAATTCCTTTTCTGAAAGTAGGATCGCTTGTTTTTTTCTTCAAAATTAAAGCCCCATACATCCCGATTTGCTCTTGCAAACCACTATGGCTATGATACCAATGGGTTCCATTTTGTACAATTGGAAATGTATATTTATGAGTAGTGTGAGGCGCTATCGGCATTTGGGTAAGAAATGGCACTCCGTCCTCTTTATTAGGCAAATACAAACCGTGCCAATGCAAGGAAGTTCCTTCTTCTAGTTCGTTATGCACATAAATTTCAGCAATATCACCCTCTGTAAAAGTTAGGGTTGGCATCGGAATTTGTCCGTTGACCGCTATCGCTTTTTTGTCTTTTCCTGAAAAATTGACAATCGTATCTCTTACGTACAAATCATATCGAACTACTTTTTGAGCATTTGAGGCAAAAGCAATTAGTATTAATAATAAACTTAATTTAAATTTCATTTCTTTTCTGTTATTTGTGCCAAAATATAACCTTACAATTGCTCAATTACTTTCTTTAATCGATCTCTTATTTCAGTAGCAATTCCTGCAAGTTTATCATTTTCTACCGCTTGCATAGAAGCTGCCGGATCAACCGCCGAAACCTCAATCTGACCCGCTACTTTCTCCTGAAGAATTACATTACAAGGCAACATAGTACCTATTTTATCTTCTGCTAACAGTGCTTGGTAAGCGAACGGTGGATTACAGGCTCCTAAAATGGTGTAATTATAAAAATCTACATCTAATTTCTTCTTTAATGTCGCTTTCAAATCAATTTCGGTTAGTATCCCAAACCCTTCCGATTTTAAGGCTTCCGTTACTTTCTGAATGGCATTTTCAAAACTGTCAGTAATTGTTTTACTAAAGTAATATTCCATGATTATTTTCTTTTATAAATTAAATTATTTCCTTTTTCTATACCTGTGAGCTACCGCTAATAATACCAGTGCAAAAATTAATATGGAGACCCACCAAAAAAAATGCATTCCCATAAACATATAAGATCCCATGTGCATTCCTTCATTTCCATGATTATTCATAACTTTTTAGGTTTAGGTTTATACTCTATTAATGATGTGATTTATGATCAACCTCTTTTTTAGGTTTTTCGTTCATTTTTTTCTCTTTTTTCATTTTCTCCATCATCTCCATCATCTCTTTATTTTCCATCATGGATTTACACATTCCAGACATCATAGCGTTATCTCCTTTGGATGAATCCATCATTTTTGACATCATACTTTTCATCATTTCCGGATTCTCTTTCATGTCTTTCATCATTTCAGACATCATATTTTTCATCATTTCCGGATTCTCTTTCATGTTTTTCATCATTTCAGCATGTTTGTCTTTCATCGATTCTGGATGATTCTTCATCATCTCTGACATCATGTTTTTCATCATTTCCGGATTTTCTTTCATACTTTTCATCATTTCAGTATGATTTTCTTTCATCATTTCCTTTTTCTTTTCCTCCATCATCATTTTACCCGTTTTGCTATTCATAAGTATGCCCATCATTTCTTTGGACATAATCTCATTGTTAGCAATGGTATTCATAATCTCCATTCTCTTATCTGATTTTGAAAGAACCTGGTTTGTTGACTGACAAGAATAAAACAGGCCAAACAAACCAATCAATAGTGCAACTTTTTGTATTGTTTTCATGATTTCAACTATTTTAGATTAATATTACAATTTCAAACTACGTAATCGCAATGCATTTGCAATTACCGAAACCGAACTAAAACTCATCGCCAAAGCGGCAATCATGGGAGACAATAAAATCCCAAAAAAAGGATACAATACTCCTGCTGCAATGGGTATTCCCAATGCATTGTAAAAGAAGGCAAAGAATAAGTTTTGATTGATATTTTTCATCACAGCATGACTCAGTTTCTTCGCTTTTACTATGCCTTGTAAATCCCCTTTTACCAAAGTAATTTTGGCACTTTCAATCGCCACATCTGTCCCTGTTCCCATTGCAATTCCAATATCAGCTTGCGCCAAAGCAGGAGCATCATTAATTCCATCACCAGCCATCGCTACAATTTTACCTTCGGCTTGTAATCTCTTAATTTCTTTCAATTTATCCTCCGGTAAACAACCTGCAATAAAGGAAGTCAATTGCAATTCATTGGCCACAGCCTTAGCTGTATTCTCGTTATCACCCGTCAACATAATCACGGCAACTCCTTGACGCATCAGTTCTTTTACTGCCACCACACTTGTCGCTTTTATAGCATCTGTGATGGTCACATAACCTAAAACCACTTGGTCTACCGAAATATAAGAGACTGTTTTACCTAGTTTTTGTTCGGCAATTATTTTGCTTTCTATATCTTCCGACCCTGAAGCACTCACTTCTTCCATTAGTTTTTTATTTCCTAATGCTACTTTTTTATTTGAAACCGTTCCTATTACTCCTTTTCCGGAAACAGCTTCAAAATCTTTAACTTCGATTAATGAAACTTCTTTCGTTTTCGCAAAATTGACTACGGCTTGCGCCAAAGGGTGTTCACTGTATTGATTGAGTGAAGCTATATTTTGCAACAAATCATCCTCTTGATTATTAGATGAAAAAACTTTTTCTACCGATGGTTTTCCCTCGGTAATAGTGCCAGTTTTATCTGTAATTAAAACATTTACCTTATTCATGTTTTCTAGTGCTTCGGCATTTTTTATCAAAACTCCTGATTGCGCTCCTTTACCCACTCCCACCATTACTGACATAGGTGTTGCTAAACCCAATGCACAAGGACAAGCAATAATTAAAACGGCAACCGCATTAATAAAACCGTAGATTAATGCGTTTTGTTCTGGACCAAAATTTGCCCAAACAAAGAAAGTAATCACTGAAACGGCGACAACGATAGGCACAAAATACTTCGAAATTCTATCGGCTAATTTTTGGATGGGTGCTCTTGATCGACTGGCATTATTGACCATTTGTACAATTTGCGAAAGCAAGGTTTCTGAACCAATTTTTTCAGCAACCATTACAAATGATTTATTCCCATTAATAGTTCCTGCAACAACGGCATCATCAACTTTTTTATCTACAGGAATAGGTTCTCCCGAAATCATTGACTCATCAATTGTACTTTCGCCATCAGTGATTTTCCCATCAACTGGAATTTTATCACCAGGTTTCACACGCAATAAATCTCCTTTTTTAATATCATGTATCGATATTACTTTATCTCCTCCTTCAGCTACCAAAGTAGCTTCTGTAGGCGCTAATTTTAATAATTCTTTTATCGCACCACTCGTTTGACTGTGCGCTCTAGCTTCTAATAATTGTCCTAATAAAACTAATGTTAGGATTACTGTTGTCGCTTCAAAATACAAATGAACACTTCCGCTTTCGGATTTGAATTCCGCTGGAAAAACATCTGGAAAAAAAAGGGCAAAAACACTAAACAAGAAAGCGACTCCAGAACCAATTCCGATAAGGGTAAACATATTGAGATTCCATGTAACGACTGATTTCCAAGCGCGAATAAAAAACATCCAAGTCGCATAAAAAACAACTGGTATAGACAAAACTAGCTGCACCCAATTCCAGCTTTTCACATCCATGATTTGCATCAAAGGATTGTTAGGAATCATGGCTGACATGGCTATTATGAAAATGGGCACGGTAAAAAGAAGTGCAATTTTCATTTTTTGCACCAAGTCATTATAGGTTTTATTTTCCTCACTAGCTGTGGGTTCCATTGGAACCAAATCCATACCACAAATCGGGCAAGAACCTGGTCCGTCCTGCACGATTTGTGGATGCATCGGACAAGTATATTGTGTTTTTACAGCAGTTAAATCTGGCGCTTTTACTAAATCCATCCCACATACAGGGCAGTCTCCCGCTTTATCATATACTTTATCGCCTTCACAATGCATGGGGCAATAATATTTACCTGGTGTATTTGGAATCGCATTGTCTTCCTTTTTATGATGTTGATGCGCGTCATTACTACAACACGCTTTAGCTTTAGTCTCTTCAACTGTTTTATCCATGGTCATTTTAGGATGACTCATTTCTATAGTGTACTTCCCAACTCCTGACAATGCTTCTTGCAAAACGGGTGTTGGAATGTGTTTTTCCATTGTAATAACAGCTTCTTGTGGATCAAGAGAAACCACCGCTTCAACTCCTTCCACCCCATTGAGTGTTTTCTCCACTTTGGTTCGGCAACCATCGCAGGACATTCCGGTAATTGTGTATGTATGTTTCATTTTTTCGCTATTTAATATTATAGTACAAATATCCGAATGAAACCCATTAATCTTGTTACACAATTGTGGAAGTGTTTTGTAAAATTTATAAAGAGTCTATTTGTTTTCGGGTATTCTCTTTCATTTTTTTAAAATAGGAAGGTGTAGATCCAGTCACTTTTTTAAATTGATTGCTCAAATGGGCTACATTACTATAATTGAGTGCTATAGCAATTTCACTTAAAGTTAATTCATCATAAACTAGTAACTCCTTTGCTTTTTCGATTTTCTGGGCAATAAAATAATGTTCAATTGTTGTGCCTTCATTATCCGAAAACAACTTACTCAAAGCACTATAATCTTGATTTAAACATTCAGATAAATAAGTCGATAAATTAACTTTCAATTGATCTTTTTGATAATGCACCAGTTCAACGATCAAGTTTTTAATTTGTTCAATGGTCTTGCTTATTTTATCTACCAATAATTCAAAACCTAATCTTTCCAAATTTATACTAAGTTTATGTATTTCCTCATCCGTTAATTCACGGGATAAATTAACTTCCCCTAATTTTATAGAAACAACAGGAAGCTTCATTTTTTCTAACTCTACTTTCACAGCCATTTCACAACGGCCACAAACCATATTTTTAATAGTAATATTCATTTATTAAGTTGATTTACAACATGCTATCAAAGTTCCGCTTTTTAAGCGTTAAAAAGAAGCTTTTGATAGAAATTAATTTATAAAATACTGAAGTACAATTAATTAATTACATTTTCATTCCCGCCATAGGATCATTTCCTTTTCGAAATTTATATTCGCTATTGATAGCATACGCGCCAGTAATTACTACTTTTTTATTAGAATCTATTTCCGATTTGATTTCAATCATCCCATTTGATTCCACACCTGTTTCAACCATTACATTTTCAAAAACACCATGGCTTTTTTCGACCCAAATAAAAGTGGCATTTTCATCCCTGATTACGGCATCAATAGGAATAAACATTCCTTTTAAATTGGATTGTATTAATTGTGCATTGGCCTGCATTCCTGGTTTTAAAAGCATATTAGGATTGGGTACTTCCATTCTAATTAACAGCAATCTAGAATCCGGATTAATTTCTGGATTGATAAAAGAAATGGCTGCTTTTATAGTCTTTGTGGGATAATCCATAAAAGAAATTGTAGCTGTTTGACCCAATCGCAAACTTTTGGCATAATTTACATTGACTTGCGTTTCTAACCAAAGACTACTTAAATCGGCCAATTTTACAATAGGTGCACCTTCCATCACATAACTACCTTCGGTCGCAACAATTTCAGAAATGGTACCACTATAGGTACTATAAAAAGTAGTATATGGCGAAACTTCATTCGTCTTTTTAATGGATTCAATCTGCGCATTGGAAAGTCCATAAAATACTAGTTTTTGTTTGGCAGCATCGAGCATATTCTTTGCATTTTTACCAAAATCTCCTGGCATAGCCAGTTGCCTGTAAGCGGTTACATAATCTTGTTTGGCTATGGCAATAGGTTCACTATAAAGTTGGTAAACCGCCTGGTTTTTTTGAATATAATCACCTTCAGTCTTAAAATATAATTTTTCGATTCGGCCCATTGCTCGAGCTGAAACACTTTTTATTTTCTCTTGATTTATCGTCAAAACGCCAGTGTAACCTGCTTGCAAACTGCTTTGTGACTCAGAAATAATAGCAGTAGTAATATTGCCTAACTTCATTTGCTGGTCACTTAATGAAATTTCATTTGAAGCTCCATTGTCTTTTTGTATTGGAGTCAAATCCATATGACATATGGGGCATTTTCCAGGTTTGTCTTCTTTTATTTGAGGATCCATCGAACACGTATAATAAATACTTTCTTTGTATTGATGCTTCTCGTGTTCCTCTTTATTTTTAGTATTGCAGGCCACAACCAAGGTGAGTGCCAGCAATAGAAAACCGATTTTTTTGAGCTCTTTCATCATTATTTTGTTTTTATAAAGCTTCCGCTATCTATCAAATATTGGGCATTATCAGCAAGGATATCCGAAACTGAAATACCACCTACTATTTGTACAAAGCCATTTATTTCGATACCCGTTTTTATTTCGGCAGTTTGAAAACCATTTCCCTTTTTGATAAAAACTATTTTTTTGTTACCTAAACTAACCAAAGATTGTTTTTGAAGCCAAATCCCTTCTACTGCATTCGTTGCTACTTTCCCTTGTAATCGCAAACCAATAGGGAATTGCAGTTTTTCATTATTGAGATACACGCGAATGCGATTGGTCTTATCTGTTGGATCAAGTTGTGTTTCAATAAAATTTACTTTTGCACTGACAATCGCATCTGAATCCAATTCTGATGAAATTTGAATCGCTTGATTGACTTTTATTAGACTATTATACCCTTGGATAACATTAAAAACACCCCAAACTTTATTCGTGTTTACTAATTTAAAAACCACCGCGTTTTTAGTAATATAATCTCCTTCTTTTAGGGTCAAAGTAGTTGTGGCTGTATTTTGCATGCCAACATTGCCAGTAGTGACCATACTATCGGTGCCATCTACAATACCAGTCACTGGACTGTAAATTGAGATTACTGGATTTATTCTTTTGGCTGTAGCCAAAGCATTAATCTGATCGGCACTCATCCCATAAAGCGCTAATTTTTGCTTTAATGCTTTTAGTATGGCGGTATTCTCAGAATCATTTGAAACCAAATAAATAAAATTTTGCTGTTCCGTTACTAATTCTGGACTGTACAAATCGAATAGTTTTTGCCCTTTTGAAACTTTTTGAAATTTGTAATGGACATACATTTTTTCGATTCTACCACTTATTCGTGCCGCTATATTCGCAACCGAATTGGGATCATAAGCTACAATTCCAGGTAAATTTACGGAGCTATTGAGAACAGTATCTTTAGCAGTAGTTGTTTGAAAATCACCCACCACAAAACCATCAGTAGGTTTTAATAAATGCTCAATCGAATGACCTTCTACAGGTTGGCTTTCAGCCACTTTTTTCACCAATACCATTCCACAAATGGGGCAATTACCTGGTTCATTTCGGATAATTTCGGGATGCATCGAGCAAGTATAAATTTCTTCCTTTTGCTTATGCGTCGCTGAATTATTGGCTTTTTCGACAAAATAATATACGGCAAAACCCACCATTACAACGGCAATAGTCCATAAACTATATTTTAAATATTTGTTCATAATTATTTTGTTTCCAGTTGTTTTTCAATTTCTACTTGAGTATTCAAAATTGCTTGTAATTTATCTAACTTATCCATTTGAGCCATGTTCAATGCTTCCCAAGCATCTAGCACCACAAATAATTCACCCGTATTATTTTGCCAAGCCAAAACTGCCGTATCATAATTCCTTTTCAAAGCTGGAATGATGCTTTTATCGGCGATCTCATATTGTTTTTTTAAGTTTGTCAATTCGGTTTGCATTCCTGAAATCATACCTGTTGCTTCGTTCAAAATCATTTGCTTTTGCCATTCCAAGCTCTCATTTTTTATTTGAATACTATTGATTGTGGCCTTGTTCATTTTAGTAGACCATGGCATCGGAATAGTGACCATTGCCATCAAATTAAACTGTTGTGGGTTCTTCCCAAAAGCAAACATATGATCATATTTTACTCCAAACTCGGGTAATAACTTTGATTTTTCGGTGGCAATTTTTAACTGATTTAATTCCATTGTTTTCTCAATTGCCTTCACATCGCTTCGGTTTTGAGAAAGTGCCATTGTATCTGTTTGTAATAAATCAAACTCTTTTAAAGTATAATTGGGATCAATTTCAAACAACAGTTTTTTATCTCTTGCCATCAACGTATTCAACATAATCCTTTTTTGAGTGATTTCATTTTGCAACATGACAAGCATACTTTGCAATTCATTGTATTTTGATTTGGCTTTGTAGTACGTTGATAATTTATCCATGTTGTACTGGTAGCGAATTTCCATGCTTTTTATCATGTACTCCATAAGCAACAAATTGTCATTGGCTATTTTTATTTTTTTATCCAAAACTATCCATTGATAATAATTGGTTTTGGCCAAAGCATTCAATTGATTGATCGTATAATTTTTATTTTCGACTTCGACAGATGACATGGCATTCATGTAATTCAAATCGGCTTTTTGTCGTGAAGCATTTGGAATCATTTGAGAAAAACCAATCATATACGCTCCCATTCCTGGATTCATTTCGTCTGCCTTCCACATTTTAACATTGTAAGGTGTCATAAACAAACCGGTATTTATTTGCGGTGCCATCCAGCTTTTGGCTCCTTTGGCAGCAGCATCCATACTTTGAATGTCAGCATCATACATTTTCAGCTGTGGATTATTGGTCTTGATGATCCCCAAAACTTCATCTAATGAAAGTGATTGCGCATTTACATTTGCAAATCCGAACATCAGACCACTTATTATGATATACTTTTTAATGTTTCGCATTGATGATTTCTATTTTACCTTTTGTTCTTAATTCACGAAGTTTTGTCATTTCAAAAACAACTGGCGTTACTAATAATACATAAATAGTGGAAGTAATTGTCCCTCCAATAAGTGGTACTGTAATTGGAATCATTACATCCGCTCCAGTTCCTGTTGACCATAGAATGGGGATTAATCCAAACAAAGCCACAGAAACCGTCATTAATTTAGGGCGCAACCTTTTGGCCGAACCATAAATAATATAATCTCGCAAAATATCTTCTGTAATGGTTTCACTACTATTCCCATGTTTTTCGACCATTTTAATCATGGCTTCATTTAAATAAATGGTAATCAACATGGCTGTTTCAATGGCTAAACCAAATAAAGCAATAAACCCGACAGCCACAGCCACAGATAAGTTAATCCCATAAAAATAAACCATAAAAATTCCACCAATCAAAGCAAAAGGAACTGTAATTATGGTCACGAAGGCTTCTTTCATGGAGCCATACGTAAAATATAAAATCAGGAATATTATAATGACAACAAGAGGCATAATCAAGCTTAATGTTTTGTTGGCCCGAATTTGGTTTTCCCACTGTCCACTCCATTCCACGTAATATCCTTTTGGCATTTTGGTCATCATCGCATTAAGTTTGTCCTGCGCTTCTTTTACAGTGCTCCCTAAATCCCGATCTCTAACATTAAATAAAACGCTTCCACGGAGCATGGCGTTCTCACTATTAATCATGGGCGGTCCATCGCTGATTTTAATATCAGCAACAGTTTCTAATGGTATTGGTCCGTATTCCATTGTTTGCACCTGTAATTTTTTCAAGGCTTCTAGGCTATTTCTGTATTCTTGTGCATAGCGTGCATTGACAGAAAAACGTTGTCGTCCTTCAATTGTAGTCGTTAATGTCATTCCGCCAATCGCTGCTTCTACCACACTATTTACATCATCAACACTAAGACCATAACGACCTATAACTTCTCGTTTAGCAACAATATCAATGTATTTCCCTCCTGTAATAGGTTCCGCAAACAAGTCTTTTACTCCTGCTGTGCCTTCTAAGGATTTTTTTATTTTTTGTGCCAATGCATCAATCGTATCCAGATTTTCCCCGTAAATTTTAATTCCTACATCGGTTCTAATTCCTGTAGACAGCATATTGATCCGGTTGATAATGGGCTGAGTAAATCCATTAGTCACACCTGGAATTTGGAGCTTATTGTTGATTTCAGTTATAATATCACTTTTAGTTTTCCCTTCTCTCCATTCATTATGAGGTTTTAGTAAAACGATGGTTTCAATCATACTTATCGGACTATTGTCCGTTGCTGTATTAGCTCTTCCTGCTTTTCCCAAAACATGGGTTACTTCTGGAATTGATTTTATCAATTTATCCTGAACCTGCAAAATTCGCTTAATCTCTGCATTCGAAACATCAGGTAAAGTTACTGGCATAAATAAGATTGAACCTTCATCCAATGGTGGCATAAATTCAGACCCCAATCGAGTAAACATCAATCCCCCAATTAATAAAGCGACGATGTTTACTGCCAATACTGATTTTCTCCATTTCAAACAAAAAGTTAAAATAGGCGTATATATACTTTCCAATTTTCTATTAATTGGGTTTTTATTCTCGGGACGCAATTTTCCTTTTAACAAATAGCTGATTAAAACCGGCGTTAATGTGATAGCTAAAAAAGCATCCACAATTAGAATAAATGATTTCGTCCACGCTAACGGGCTAAACAATTTCCCTTCCATTCCTGTTAATAGAAAAACGGGTAAAAAAGAAGCAATCACGATTAATGTAGAATAAAAAACACCCGGCCCTACTAATTTTGAGGAGTCTTCAATCAGCTTCATTTTTTCTTCAGAAGACACTGGATCATGTTCTTTTTTGAATATATTTTTAAATATTTTTTTCATCGCTGTTGGTTAATGTTTATTGTCCAGTTCTTCCTGTCTCTCAGAGATACTTCGATAGGCATTCTCCACCATTACAATCCCATCATCAACCACAACACCAATTGCTAAGGCAATACCTGTAAGCGACATAATATTAGATGAAATCCCAAAGGCTTGAAGAAAGATAAATCCTATCGCCACGGATATAGGCAATTGTATCAGAATTATAAGCGCGCTTCGCCAATGAAAAAGAAATAATAAAACAATAATCGACACTGCAATCATTTCTTCTATCAAAGTTCCTTTAACAGACTCGATTGCTTTTTCTATCAATTCACTTCGGTCATACGACGTCTTGAAAGTCACCCCTTCTGGCAAGCCTTTTTCGACTTGTTTCATTTTGGCTTTTACTGCTTGAATTACTTTATCGGCATTTTCACCGTAACGCATCACTACAATTCCGCCTACCACTTCCCCTTCACCATTAGCATCAAAAATTCCCAAACGCAAATCGCCACCCATTTGTACCGATCCAATATCACTGACTTTTACAGGAACCGAATTGTAGTTTTTAATGGCAATTTCCTCCACATCCTTTATGTTTTTGATATATCCCAATCCTCTTACTACATACGATCGGTCACTCATTTCAAATTTTCTGCCACCCACATCATTGTTGCTGCTTTTGACCGCTTTCATCACTTCCATCATACTAACATTGTAGTATTGCATTTTGAGTGGATCTAAAACCAATTGGTATTGTTTTTCGAACCCACCAAAAGAAGCGACTTCCGCCACTCCGGGAACCGTTTGCAAGGCAAACTTTACATACCAATCTTGCAAAGCGCGCTGTTCACCTAAATCCATTCCTTTAGTTTCTAAGTGATACCAAAAAACATGACCAACCCCTGTTCCATCAGGTCCTAGCGTGGGAACTACACTTTCGGGCAATAGCCGTTGCGCATAATTCAAACGTTCCAATACACGGGTTCTAGCCCAATAAGGATCTACATCATCTTCAAAAATGATATACACAAAACTCATCCCAAACATGGAGGAAGCACGGATATTTTTGATTTTTGGAATCCCTTGTAAATTAGAAACCAAAGGATACGTTACTTGATCTTCTATAACTTGTGGGCTTCGACCCATCCATTCCGTAAAAACAATCACTTGATTCTCGGATAAATCCGGAATTGCATCAATAGGATTTTGTTGCACACTATAAATCCCCCAACCAAACAAACAGGCCGAAACCAGTAAGACAGCTAATCGGTTTTTTAATGAAAAAGAAATTAATTTTTCGACCATAACAACTTATTTTTTTGATGAAAGGCTATCTTTCATTTTATCAATCCATTGAACTACTTCTTCTTTTTGAACTGAAGTAAGGATTGCGTTTCTATGAATTAGTGTGTAAGACGTCAAAGGCATTTCACCCTTCTTTATTTGTTTACTAATTTCATTTAATTTGTTTCCTTGTTTTCTAAGAGAATAATTCCCCCACTCACTAAAATTCAAATTTTCCTTGCCTTCTTTTATATGACTATCCATCAACATTCTTGCAGGCTGAATATTTGAATACCAAGGGTAATTTGTAGTATTGCTGTGGCAGTCATAACAAGAAGTTTTCAAAATAGTTTCCACTTTTGTTGGAACTGCATAAGCATTCATAAAATCCAAAGCTGGAACCGGTCCATAATCAATCGTACGAACAGGTTGATACAATTGCATCAACAAAAAAGCAATAAATGCAATTGCGACTATTTTTTTGAAAACTTTCTTCATTTTACCATTCTTTAGTAATTCCACCACAGGTTAGCATTTCGGATCCATAATAGGGATTCTTAATATCCTTAACCTCACTAATCCAATAGCCACTTTTCCCTTGATCATACATTGGGCAATAATCTTTATATATTTTTTTATCTGTTCCAAAGATTTTAATCAAATCATTTACATCCTTGCTTAACATGGCAAAATGCTCTCTTTGGTGGTCAATTTTACCTGCATTATCACCAATATGTTCGGCATGTTCTTTGGCATCATCAGTAATATCTGCATAGGTTTTTTTAATATTAGCTTCAATTTTATCCGAGTTCGAATTTTTTAAAGTAGTGTACAATTCCTTTCCCGCTTCGGCTGCCCCTTTAGAGTCGTCTTTTGTCAATGCATTTTTTAATTTCAAATAATTATCTAAAATAGGGTCAATTGAAAATGAAGATTTACTTTTAATAATTTCCACCTCTTTCACCGCTTCAATAACTGGTTTAGCTTCAACAACTGGCTCTGACAATGACATTCCGCAAACAGAACAAGCCTCGCCTTTGGCTCCTGTCACTTTTGGATGCATCGGGCAGGAATACAATTGATTATCTGCAGTCTTCTCTGAATTTACTTCACTTTTAGTTTCTGTTTTATTGTCCTTACATGAAGCAAAAGCCAATACTAAAAGGATGATGCTTAATTTGAATACGTTTTTCATTTTTTTGTTTTTAAATTATTTAATAGTTTCAACTGTTTTACCACAACTCATCATTTTTGAACCGTAATATGGATTTTTAACTTCGTTTTCTTTGCTTAACCAATTTGCTTTTACCATCGGACAATATTGATAATATGTTGGTGTGTCTGTTTTTGATACTTTCATCAACTCATACATGTTTTTTGAAACCGATTTAAAAAAATCTCTCTGAATTTTAATATCTTGTGTTTCAGAAATACTTTTAACATCTGAACCCAGCTCTTTATAAACCTTCATCCAAGCCATGTGCTCTTCCATTTTTAAATCTTCCATTTTTACGGTAGCAATAGCTGTCAATAATTCTTTTGCTTTCATTGAAGCCACTGAAGCATCTGTTTTAACTAAGGCATCTTTTAGTAAAAAATAATCATCAAAAACTAACTTTAACTGATTCACTTGTTCTTTTGTCGTAACACTGACATCCGAATGATTATCATGCCCAACCATTGTATTCATTGAAGACATTTCCATTTTTTCAGCAACTTTAGCCTCTCTTTCATATTGACAACATCCTGGAAGTGTATTGAATGCATCCGTTGGTGCAAGGAATTTTTCACTATCATAACCTGCCAATGCAATTCGTTTTAGAATTTCATCTGGATTGGTTTTAGCGCTGTCATAGGTAATCGCGGCCATTTTGGTGTCTTTATCCCAGTCTACACTGGCTAGTTTATTAAGACTGCCTGCTTTTTCTATGGTAGTTTCGCACATTCCACAGTTACCAAAAATCTTTACCGTTTCGGTTTTGGCATTTTTAATTTGCGCATTAGTAAATGCGACCGATAGCAATAATGTTATTGCCATCACTGATTTGTTTAGTGATTTCATTGTATAAATAATTTGAAGTTGAATAGGGCAAATCAATATCCAAACGATAGTAATTAAACTATAATTTGTCCAATTGTAATGACCATAAATAATTGATTAAAGCATTATGAGCTTTGAATTTGACACACGATTGGCTGTCAAAAAAAGAATTTAGCCTATTTTAGGAATAAGCCAGATAGAAGAATAGCCCGCAGAAGTAAAAGATGCGGATTGGTAAAATTTTTGTTTTTTGGTAGAAAAATTAAAGACATTGTCTTGAACCTCTAATGGAATAGAAGAAACTACCCCTATATTAAATGATGAAACGCTACACATAGCATGTCCACATTTTCCATTACAACCATTGTGATTTTTGCTTTTTGAATGAGAATCAGAACTGCAACAATCTTTCATTCCTGTTTTTGAAGACATTTCTTTAGAACAAGAACTTTTTTCTGAATGATTACCACATGCAAAAGTTGAAGTTGGCATCAAGAAGACGCCAAGCAAAACGATTAGTATGATGTGGATTTTTTTCATTTTTATTGTAATAAGGAACAAAATTAGTAAATCTATATTTAGATAACCACTAAATAATTGTTAAAACAACTTTACTAATTCACTTTTTTCTTACTGTTTTATTTAGTTTCCCCTAATATCGAATACATAAGTGACTGAGAAACAGAAAGTATAATACTAAATAACAAGGCTGTAAAAAAGGAATCAACACTAAATCCACCTACTATATTATCACATAATAAAATGATTAACGCATTAATTACTAATAAGAACAAACCTAAAGTTATAAAGGTAATAGGCAATGTCAAAATGACCAAGATAGGCTTTACAAAAATATTTAGCAATCCAAGAACTACCGCTACAATTAATGCAGTAGTAAAACCTGCGACATGAACACCAGTCATAAAATGCGAAAGTAAAAGTACTAAAACAGATGTTATAAGAATTCTAAAAAGTAATTTCATGTTTTTTATTTTAATTAAAAGTACTAAATTTTTAAATGAATCAATTTATTTCTAAAAAAGAAATTACCAATTCATGAAACATTTTTGGATTTTCGGCATGAAGCCAATGACCTGCATTAGGGATTGTTTCAATTTTTAAATTCGGAAAATGTTTTTTTATCGCTCCAAAATCACTGTCCAAAATATAATTAGAGTTTCCACCACGGATAAAAAGTGAAGGTTTATTAAAAATTGCATTTTCTGGAAGTGCGACTCCTATCTCCTCCATTTTTTCATTAAAAACGGATAGATTAAATCGAAAAGCGAGTTGTCCTGGCTCTTGCCAATACAAACTCTTTAGTAAAAATTGTCTTGTACCAAAATCCGTTATATATTCTGATAGCGTTGCTTCAACATCTGAACGGCTTGGTTTGTTAGCAAAGTCTACTGCATTCAATCCTGCTAAAATAGTTTGGTGGTGTTGCGGATAAAATTTAGGTCCAATATCGGCTACGATTAATTTATTAACCAATTCCGGATAACTAGTTGCCAACAGCATTGCAACTTTACCACCCATAGAATGTCCTATTATATCTATAGAATTTAAATTTTGGCCTTGACAATATTCAACAACATCCTGCACCATAAATTCATAACTAAATTCCTCTGATTGTAAACTTCGTCCATGGTTGCGAAGATCTAACATATGAACTTGAAAACCATCTGAAGCAAATTGTGTTCCAAGTGTTTTCCAATTGTCAGACATTCCTAAAAATCCGTGAAGAATTAAAAGTGGCTTTCCTTCACCTTCTATTTTTGAATACAGCATTTGTTTGTTCTTTTTATTTTGGGTTTGCGTGAGGGATAGTAGCGGAAATCCTTTTTTATATGGAGCGATAGCGGAATAATAAAAAGATTGTAGCGTATAGCCCGACCCGCCTTTTTTGGCGGGTCACGCCCCAATTATTTTATTTTAATTTTTGTAAATACATATTAACCACATTCTCTAGTCCTAAATATAAAGCCTCCGAAATTAGTGCATGCCCAATGGAAACTTCTAATAAGCCCGGAATATTTTGTTTGAAAAACTGGATATTATCCAGACTTAAATCGTGGCCTGCGTTAATTCCTAAACCCAACTCATTTGCTAAAACTGAAGATTTTACATACGGATCAATTCCGTTTTGATTCCCCAAACTATATTGGTGCGCAAAAGCTTCGGTATATAATTCTATTCTATCCGTTCCAGTTTTTTTTGCCCCTTCAATAATATCCAAAACTGGATCTACAAAGATGGAGGTCCTGATTCCGTTGCGTTGAAATTCTTGAATCATTTCGGTCAAATACGATTGGTTTTTTATCGTGTCCCAACCCGCAGATGAAGTAATTGCTCCAATAGCATCAGGAACCAAAGTGACTTGGTCCGGCTTACACTCTAAAACCAAATCGATAAAATTATGTAATGGATTTCCTTCTATATTATATTCGGTGTAAACAATAGCTTTTAAATCACGTGCATCTTGATAACGAATGTGGCGTTCATCTGGTCGAGGGTGAATCGTGATTCCTTGGGCACCAAATTTTTGAATATCGGTTGCTACCTTAAGTAAATCGGGAACATTTCCACCACGAGCATTACGTAAAGTAGCTATTTTGTTGATATTTACACTTAACTTTGTCATTGGAATACTTTTTGATTATAAATAACTGTTTAATAGAAGCAAAAATACAAAGTAAAAGGTAGGAGTTTTTGCCTTTTTTTGATTATTTTGCATAAAAATTGAGGATTTATTTAAGATGGAAATTACAAACTACATAACCACTGATTTTAAAGCCCTTGACAGTCAAGATACCATTGCGACTGTTAAAGATTTTTTTGATGATTTAAACTTTTCTCATTTTCCAGTTGTTGAAGAAGGTATTTACATAGGAAGTATTGCATCTGAAGACATTGAAACTTTTGAAAACGATAAAAAAGTAAATGACTACAGGTATTCTCTAGAAGGTTTTTTTACTAAAACAGACTCTTTATGGCTTGAAGTTTTAGAAGTTTTTGCGAAAAACCATTCTAATTTGATTCCAGTTTTAGACGAAAACAATACCTATGTAGGCTATTATGAAATAGATGACATCATGAGCTTTTTTCACCAAACTCCCTTCTTGAAAGAGCAAGGACGAATTATAAAGGTAAAAAAAGGAATTCTTGATTATTCCATGAGTCAAATCACTCAAATTGTGGAAAGCAATAATGGTAAACTTTTAGGATTATTCATCTCTGAAGCTGATATCGACACCATTGAAGTCACTATGAAAATAAGTTTAGGCGCCATCAACGAGATTATTCAAACTTTTAGAAGATACAATTACGAAATTACATCTGAGCATCATGAGGATGATTATATAAACAACTTGAAAGAGCGCTCAGACTATTTAGATAAATACCTTAATATATAAAAATAGTTGAGGTAATTATTAGATTAAAAATTCCAAACAAACGATTAAATAAAGAAATGAAAGTAGCCATTTACGGTCAATATTATCAAAACAGTACAGAACCAATCATAAGAGATATTTTTGTTTTTTTTAATCAAAACAACGTAGAATTGGTCATTGAAGCTAATTTTTTGGACATGTTATATGAAAAAAAAATTATTCAAAAAGATTACAATACCTTTTCTTCCCATGCAGAGCTTGACGCTACTTTCGATCTGTTGGTAAGCATTGGTGGCGATGGCACCATTTTGAGAGCAGCCACTTTAGTTCGTGATTCTGGTGTGCCGATCTTAGGAATAAATGCAGGTCGATTGGGTTTTCTTGCCACTGTTCAAAAAGAAAACATTCATGAATTTTTACAAATTGTGATTGATAAAAAATATACTATTTCTAAACGAACCTTATTAAGTTTAACCTGTGACCCGCCTAACGAAGCACTTCAGGATATTAACTTTGCAATGAATGAAGTTTCGGTAAGTCGCAAGGACACCACATCCATGATTACAATTGACACCTTTTTAAATGGTGAGATTTTAAACTCATACTGGGCTGACGGATTAATTATATCAACCCCTACAGGATCTACAGGTTACTCCTTAAGCTGTGGTGGCCCTATACTGACTCCCGATGTAAAAAGTTTAGTTATTACCCCAATAGCTCCCCATAATCTTAATGCAAGACCACTTGTCATTCCTGATGAGACTGAAATTAAACTAAAAGTTTCCGGTCGAGAAGAAAATTATTTAGTTTCACTGGATTCCCGAATTACTTCTGTAGGAAACGAATCTATATTGACAATTAAGAAAACCCCTTTCCAAATAAACATGGTGGAAATCCCCGACGAAACGTTTCTTAAAACACTTCGCACAAAACTACTTTGGGGAGAAGACAAAAGAAATTAATTTTTTTATTACTGCGCTATACGATTTTATCATTTTTTTTCGTTTTGCTTTAACAACCTCAATTCATATCAATTGGGCGGTCATAAATGAAATAATTATGACATTTAACACAATGAATATTGATTCCTATTGATAATTATTATATTTGCACGCAATTTTAAATTAAAATGACTAAAATCTTCAGCTTATTTATATGCTTATTCTTGAGTATAGCCATGCACTCTCAGATACATGAAGTTGGAGTTTTTCTAGGTGGAAGCAACTATATTGGAGACGTTGGCCCCACTACTTATATAGCTCCACATCAGCCTGCTTTTGGACTACTTTATAAGTGGAATAAAAGTCCAAGACACGCCTATCGTTTCTCTTATACACAATCAAAAATAACCTCAAATGACCTTGATTCAAAAGAACCAGGCAGAAGCCAAAGAGGCTATCGTTTTGAAAACAATATAAAAGAAGTATCTTTAGGCCTTGAATTCAATTTTTTTGATTTTAACCTGCATGAATTAGATAGAAAAACTACTCCTTATGTATATTCAGGAATTAGTTATTTTAGGTATGACGAGTTGTACATTATATCAGGAGAAACAAGAAAAGATCAAGCAGAGAATACATTTGCTATACCTATGGTTCTAGGAGTAAAATCAAATATTACTCCGCGTTTAATATTAGCGTTAGAAGTAGGAGCACGTTACACACTTACGGACAATCTTGATGGGAGCAATCCAAAGAATGAAAGTTTGAAAACATTACAATTTGGAAATATAAATAATAATGATTGGTATGTTTTTTCAGGTATTACTTTAACGTATACTTTTGGAAACAAACCTTGTTATTGTGCAGACTAAAAAAAATGGATTTACTAGACAGTATAGATAAAAATAAATTACCAGAGCACTTGGCCATTATTATGGACGGTAATGGGCGTTGGGCTAAGCAACAGGGGTTATTACGCGCTTTTGGTCATGAAAGTGGAACCAAATCCGTTAAAATCATTATTAAAACTTGTGCCAAATTAGGGATCCAAAACCTTACTTTGTATGCCTTTTCTACAGAAAATTGGAATAGACCCAAACTGGAAGTAGACACTTTAATGAAGATACTCATCAAATCATTAAAAAAAGAACTGACAACGCTCCAAGAAAATAATATCAAACTGAACACCATTGGCAATTTAGAAAAAATGCCAACATCAGCTCAAAAAGAGCTCATCGACGTTATTGAAAAAACCAAAAACAATACCCGAATGACCCTAACACTAGCATTGAGTTATGGTTCAAGAGAGGAAATTGTAAATGCAGTAAAAAACATCAGTAATAAAGTTAAAAATAATATAATTTCAATAGACTCTATTGACGATTCAATTATAAATGAGCATCTTTACACGCAAAATTTACCTGATGTAGATTTATTAATAAGAACAAGTGGAGAACATAGGATAAGTAATTTTCTGTTGTGGCAAATAGCCTATGCTGAATTGTATTTTACTGATGTATTGTGGCCAGACTTTAAAGAACAGAATTTATATGAGGCTATTATTAGTTATCAAAAAAGAGAACGTAGATTTGGAAAAACAAGTGAACAAATTAAATAATTTTTTAGTGTTGAATAAAAGTATAAAAGCAGTCCTTACCCTACTATTATTGGGAAGTTTTTCACAAATTAAAGCGCAAGACAGAGTTCCCTTTGATCAAGGTAAAAAATACATTTTAGCAGACGTAGCTGTTACAAATAACATTAGCTTCAACAAACAAACTGTTGTAACATTTGCCGGACTTCAAAAAGGACAAGAAATCACTATTCCTGGAGAAGAAATAAGCGCAGCTATAAAAAAATTAGGAAAACTGGGTCTATTTGACGAAATTTCATTCTATATCAATAGAGTTGAAAATGATAGTATTTATCTAGATTTAGACATTAAAGAATTACCAAAATTAGGAGAAGTTAAGTTTGTTGGTATCAAGAAAAACAAAACGGAGGCTTTAATTAAAGATAACGGACTAACAAAAAGTAAAGTTGTTAATGAAAATTTAATAACAACTACTAGAAACTACATCGAGAATAAATACAAAAAAGATGGTTACTTTAATACCAAAGTAAACATTAATACAATTAAAGATACAACTACCATTAACCAAGTTAATATGGTTGTTAACATCGACAAAGGTGATAAAGTTAAAATTAGTAAAATTGACTTCATTGGTAATGAAAAAATATCAGACAAGGCTTTACGCAAAGCAATGAAAGATACAAAACAAAAAAATCCAATACGCATATTAAAAGCTTCAAAGTTCATAAAAGAAAAATATAAAGCCGATTTAGAAAAGGTTATAGCAGCTTACAAAGAAAAAGGATATAGAGACGCAAGAATCCTATCAGACACTGTTGCATTTGATAAAGATAAAAATGCCTTATCTATTAAAATAAATGTAGAAGAAGGAAATAAATATTACTTTGGAAATATTAAGTTTTTAGGAAATACAGTTTATTCAGATCAGTATTTAGGAAGATATCTAGGCGTGAAAAAAGGAGAAACCTATAACGGTGTACTTCTTGAAAAAAGAATCGCTGATAAATCAAAGCCTGATGGTGAAGATATTACCAATTTATATCAAAATAATGGATATTTGTTTTCGAATATAAATGCAGTTGAAGTAAAAACGGCAAATGACACGATTGACTTTGAAATTAGAGTTACTGAAGGACCTTTGGCTTATTTTAATCACATAACAGTGGTAGGAAATGACAAAACGAATGACCGTGTAATTTATAGAGAACTCAGAACGAAACCAGGAGAAAAATACAGTAAAGAACTATTAGTAAGAACAATTCGTGAAATTGGTCAATTAGGATTTTTTGATCCAGAAGCTATTGATCCAAAATTTAAAAATGTAGATGCAGCAGCAGGTACAGTAGATATTGAATACAATCTAGTTGAAAAAGGATCTAGCCAAATTGAACTTCAAGGAGGTTACGGTGGAGGTGGATTCATAGGTACATTAGGTTTGTCCTTTAATAACTTTTCAGCAAGAAATATGCTTAACAAAGATGCTTACAAACCTTTACCAATGGGTGATGGTCAAAAAGTATCCTTACGATTACAAGGAAGTACTTATTTTCAAACCTATAGCGTATCCTTTTCTGAACCATGGTTTGGACAAAAGAAACCAGTACAGTTTAGCTCATCTATCTCATACAGTAAGCAATTTTTAAACAATTACATTACTCAAAGAGTTGATAAAAGTAAAAGTTTTAATATTTTAACATTATCAGTAGGATTGGCAAAAAGATTAACCGTACCAGATGATTATTTTGTATTATCACAATCATTAAGTTACCAACATTATGATTTACATAATTACAACACTGGATTATTTACATTTGGAAATGGAGCTTCGAGAAACTTAGCATATACAGTTGGTATATCCAGAAGTAATAAAGGAGTTAACCCTATTTTCCCAACTTATGGTTCAGAATTTAGCTTAACAGGAAAATTTTCACTTCCTTATTCTTTACTTAATGGTATAGACTATGCCACTTTAGGAGATAAAGAAGAATATAAATTAAAAAACACTACTGACAGATCTAATCAAGTCGATGCTAATGGAAATACTGTTAATATTGGTGACTATATCGATGCTGCGGGAAACAAAGTATTCAATTATAAAGATGCTGCCGCAGACCCAGCATTAGTGGATCAAAAGAAATTTAATTGGTTAGAATATTACAAAATAAAGTTCAAAGCAGACTGGTATACCAAAGTTTATGGTAAATTAGTATTACGAACATTGACTGAGTTTGGATTCCTAGGTGCATACAATCAAGATAGAGGTGTAATTCCTTTTGAAAGATTCTATGTTGGAGGTGATGGATTAGCCAACTATTCAATGGATGGTAGAGAGACAATACAGTTGAGAGGATATCCTAATAACTCATTGACTCCTATAAATAGTGCTGGAGAACAAATTGGTGCAACAGTGTACAATAAATTCTCTATGGAACTACGTTATCCAATAACTTTAAAATCATCAGCTTCTATATATGCATTAGCCTTTTTAGAAGCAGGTTCATCCTATGCTGATTTCAAGAGCTACAATCCTTTTGCTTTAAACAGATCAGCGGGAGTTGGGTTACGTGTATTCATGCCTGCATTTGGTTTATTGGGTATTGATTTCGGTAATGGTTTTGACGCGTTACCTGGACAGACAAAAGCTAATGGATGGGAAACCCATTTCATTATTGGACAACAATTTTAATAGATTGGCATATGATTTTCTAATACCATGAAGCTATGAGAAAACAATTTTTATTTTTATTTTTAGCGATGACTGTAGTTCATACGATTCATTCGCAAACCAGAGGAACAAAAGTTGGCTACATTGATATGGAATACATTTTACAGAATGTACCCAATTACACAGAAGCTACTGTACAATTAGAACAAAAAGCACAAAAATGGAAGCAAGAAATTGAGGCCAAAAAAATTGAAATAAGTAAAATAAAGGATGCATTAAGTGCTGAAAAAGCTTTATTAACAAAAGAATTAATAGGAGAAAGAGAAACAGAAATTAAGTTTCTTGAAACAGAAATGTTAGATTACCAACAAAAAAGATTTGGTCCTAATGGAGATTTGATGATTCAAAAATCCGTATTAACAAAGCCAATCCAAGATCAAGTTTTTACCGCAGTACAAGATATTGCAGAAGTAAAAAAATATGATTTTATTTTTGACAAATCTTCAGATTTAACTATGCTTTTTGCTGCAAAAAGGTTTGACATAAGCGACCAAGTGTTGCGAGTAATAAACCGATCTGAAAAAAGAGAGCAACTAACAAAAAAGCAACTTGCTGCTGAAGAAGCTAAAGACAATAAAGAAGATGCTGCTGATGAAAATCCAGTATTAGCCGAAAGACAGAAAGCATTAGAAGAAAAGAAAATAGCAAGGGATAAAATTATTGAAGAAAGAAAACTTGCCCAAGAACAAAAGAAAAAAGATTTTGAAGAAAGAAGACAAAAAATAATAGCTGACAGAGAAGCTAAAAAAAATGGCACGGTTTCTGCCTCTACAAAAACAAAAGCTACTACTTCGGTAAATAACGATTCTGAAAAAGAAAGTGCTAAGACAAAAGCCGAAGAAGCTAAACAAAAACAAATCGACGCTAACGCTCAAAAATTAGAAGAACGTAAAAAAGTAATTGAAGACCGTAAAAAAGCAGTAGAGGACAGAAGAATACGAATACTCCAAGTGAGGGATTCCATAAAAAAATCAAGAGAAGAACAAATTAAACTAAAACAATAATTAATTACTTAATATTTTAAAAACGATGAAACAGATTAAAACTTTATTAATTGCTGCACTATTTATTCTTGGAGCAAATCAAACTATTACTGCACAAGCAAAAACAGCACATGTTGATGTAAGTGAAATCATGGCAAAAATGCCAGCTATGTTAGATGCTCAAAAACAACTTGAAAAATTAAGTACAACTTACGATGCAGATTACAAAAAAATGGTAGAAGAATATCAAGCAAAATTAAAAAAATACGAAGCTGAATCTGCAACTGTTACTGACGCTATAAACGGTGATCGTTCTAAAGAAGTACAAGACATGCAAAAAAGAATTGTTGACTTTAGAGATAACGCTCAAAAAGAATTGCAACAAAAAGAATCAGATATAGTAAAACCATTAATGGAAAAAGTAAGAGCATCAATTGAAAAAGTTGGAAAAGCAAAAGGTTTCCAATATGTTCTTGATGGTTCTACACTTTTACTTGCTGACGGTCCAAACTTAACTGCAGATGTAAAAAAAGATTTAGGTTTCTAGTAGAATACAAATCATAATATTTTAAAAAACCGCTCATCCTAACACAGGAAATGAGCGGTTTTTTTGTAGCACTATTTTTTAGGATATTTAATGTAGAGCACTTAACTTTGTTTTAATGAATAACAATCAACCCATAGGAATTTTTGATTCAGGCATAGGAGGAACTTCAATATGGAGAGAGATTCACCATTTACTCCCTAATGAAAAAACCATTTATTTAGCTGACAGTAAAAATGCTCCTTACGGACAAAAGTCAAAACAAGAAATCATAGCTCTGAGTATGAAAAATACAGATCTATTACTTGAAATGGGTTGTAAATTGATTGTTGTTGCCTGTAATACAGCTACCACAAATGCAATTAAAGAATTAAGAGCAAAATACAACATCCCTTTTATTGGTATTGAACCTGCAATAAAACCGGCGGCTACTAATTCCAAAACACAAACAATTGGCATTTTGGCCACTCAAGGTACATTAATCAGTGAACTGTTCTACAATACAACACAAAAATTTCAAAACACAAAAATAATAGAACAAGTAGGTCACGGATTAGTACAGCTCATTGAAAACGGTGAAATAAACTCTCCTGAAATGAGCGAGCTACTTCACTCCTATTTGCAACCTATGATTGAGGCTGACATCGATTACCTTGTATTAGGCTGTAGCCACTATCCCTACCTAATTCCACAAATAAGAAAGATTCTACCAGATCATATTCAAATAATAGATTCAGGTGAAGCTGTGGCCAAACAAACTAAAAATTTATTAAATAATAAAATTGGTTTTTCCACAGAAGAAAATAGCAACCCCGTTTTCTATACGAATACTAATCCTAAAGTCTTAAAAGAAATTTTGCAAAATAAATATGAAGTTCTACAAAGAGATTTTTAGTTTACTGAAATTTTCTTTTAACGAACCAAATCCCATCTAAACTCAAATTAAGTGAAATTTTATGATAATTTTCCTTAATTAGACCATTACTAATACTCCCTTTTTGACCATAAGAATACGTCACATTAAGAGTTGAAAAAGTTTGATTCTCAACTGGTAATGAAACACCAACCGAAAAAGATAGATTATTAATTCTTTTATTATCAATTTCTAAAAATCCAGAATCATAATTAAATCCCGTTGCATATTGAATCCTATCAAAATAACTTCTTATACTCTTCGTTTTACTATACGAAAATCCCATAGCAAATTTATCTTGATTGAGATAATTCCCATATATATCAGATTGATTCGTACCATTCCACAGGCTTTTTTTATAATCTATAGTAAAGTTTAAATTATTCTTAAAAACCTTACTTAACCCTACTCCAATTTCTAAAGGCAAATAATAATCATCTACATCATAATTTGCGTCCGTTTCAATTGTTGTAGTTATTGAGTTATTATACGAAATAACAGATTGAACTTTTGAAGCTTTAATTTGACTCGGCGATTTAAAATTCACACCCAATGACAATGTAGAATCAATTTGTACCTGACTTCCTAATGATACCCTTACTCCATTGTAATACGATTTTTTATTTATGGTAGTTATTGAGTTCGAAACAGTATAGTCTCTATTATCTATTGTATTACCAAAAAGGAAATTAGTTGAAATCCCTAATGCAATTTTTTTTCCAATTCTGTATCCATAAGAAAGGTCAAAATCATTTAATCCTCCTGAACCAGATGCATTCAAAACATAGGTGTCAGCACTATTGTCAATTGGCAAAAGTAAATTTGATATTTTAAAAGAAGCACTTGAATACGGTTGTAAAGCAACACTAACAGCAGATTTTGACGTTACAGGAAAAGCTAAAGCAATATGAGAAAACTGAAAATTATTTCTACTTTCTTTTTTTGAACTGTTTTCATAAGTGGATAAAATGGACTTACCACCCACATCAAACAAAAAATGATTTTGATACATATAACCCAAAGATGCAGGGTTTAGATTATTAATAAATCGATTGGAAGGCAAAGCAATTCCCGAAGAGCCGATAGAAGAAATCGAACCGAAATCAGAATCATACAAGCTCCCCAAACCATACATGGAATATGGCGAACTTGATATACTTTGTGAAAATGCATTTATGGTAAAAAGCATAAATAAACTTGCAAGCGCTATTTTATTTTTCATTTAATAAGAAATATAATAAATTTTCAATTGAATTTTATTGTTGCTATTTTTTTGATCTCCCACTAGTAATCGATCTACTGCTTTGGAAATACTTGGTAAAGTGAGAATTAATGACAACCTTGAATCAGACTTTTTTATCATTTCATTTTGCAAAAAAGTACCAATAGATACTTTATACCCTATGTTTTCATTAAACTCATCAGTATCGGTATTCAAAATAGCATACGTAGCACTGCCCGTACTATTCAAAGTACCTGAAATTCTATTTAATTTGTCTGCCACAAAAACTCGTAAGGAATCTACCAATGGATAGGAATCAGAATAGGAATTGCTTATGGGTTTAATAATGAGTTGAGCATCAACAATTGCCCCTTTATCCGAAATGTATTTCAGTTGTTTTATATTTGGAAAATCAATTCTACATGCCAAACCTGTTCCAGATTGAATGAATGCGTTATTTCCTGTTTGCGAACTAGACAAGTGGTCTGTAAAAACTGGCAAGTCCTTTATTAAAGTACCGCTTCTGTCCAAACTTATATTATTAAACTGCTTTGTCGCATCCAAAATATTAAAATCCTTAACTAGTGACTCATCTGAATTTCCCAAATATTTTGAATAATACAATCGGAGTACGCTAGCCGTATTGAAACCTACAATACTTGAAGAACCACTAGTTGTTGTTTTTATAACAAGTCCTCTAAAAAATTCAGTAAACTCGTCAAAATTTGTTATTTCTCTTTTTTTAATTTTTTGAAAAAGAGCATCTCCAAAAACATCTTTAATATTTACAACAACAGAATCTTTACTGTGGGGTTTTGGCCTGAATGAAACAGAACCTAAACTTTCAGAATCATAGTCAAGACTGGAATCATTATAAAAATTGGTGTCATCAACATTTGGCTTCACTTTTTGAAGTAATCGATGAATACTAATTGTTTGTACTTTAGTAGTATCGCCATAGTAATACTTATCCGGCCTCAAAATCATTCGTATAGAATCAAAAACATAGTTTGGAGCATCAGTATCAGAATTATCCGTATTTAAAGTATACCCCGACGAAGACAATTGAAAATAACTATCTGATTTTACCTTCCCAAAATATGGATCGTCATAATTTCCAACTAAAATTCTTTTTTGACTTGACGTTATTAATGAATCCAAATTAATTGTCGAAACATCAACCGTCAAAGTATCTATCAATATAACTTTATTATTTACTGATAAATAATCCGACCCAACAACGAACTCTCCTGTATCTACATCAGAATTACAAGAGGTTATTAAAGCTCCAAGAAAAAGCAACAACAATAACTTATACATAAATGTTTTTGAACAAATATATAAGAGCCATTTTTATAGTGCATTATAACATATACCGTTCCTAGTTTTATCTCTATAAAAAGCAACATTATGACTACAACTGCAATAACTCAACTGTAATATTGATTCAGCTATATAAACGACCCGTTTGTCTATGAAATAGGCGGGTATATATATCTTCTTTTTTTAGATTAGATAATGCAACTACTTTTGAAACAATAAAAAAACAATGAGAATAAAGATTTATGTAGCACTGCTGTTTCTGTTTTCAATTTTAGATATTTCTGCCCAAAGCAGTTTCTCTTTAGAATTAAATACAAAAACAGAACCAACAGAAAAAATAACTAGGAACGAAACCGAAATTGGGTTTGGTGTTTTAAAAAACATTGGTTCGGAAATTAAAATAACAAATACTTTAAAATACAAAAAAACAGGAATAAATTATGAATTAGAAAAATACAACTTACAAGATAACCTTATTAATTTTTCCAGTTTTGAAAATAATTTTGAAATTACATATGCTTTAAATAGAAAAACAAGCTTGAATATCGAAATTAAACCAACAATAAATTTTGAAGAAAATGTAGGGATTTCAGATGTAAATATATTAGGCGGACTAAAAATAAATCACATTTTTAATCCTTCAAACTCAATATCTATAGGTACTCAAAGAAGTACCCTTTTTGGAAAAACAACTATTCTGCCAACATTTTCATTCCTACATCGTATGCATCAAAATATGGCAATTGAAATTGGGTTCCCAAATTCACAGTTTTCATATTCGAATAATAATAAAAACACATTCTTGTTTAAAAATAATTTCCAAGGGGCTATTTACAATTTAGACACTCCCGAGCCAAATGACAATTATAATAACGCAACAAAAATGACCTATTCACAAATGGCAACAACACTTGAATATGAAAGAAGTATAGATTCTTCCTGGTCAATAAATTTCAAAGGAGGTTACGGATTCCATAATAAATATTATCTAACGGATAATAAAGGGGATTTAAAATATGATTTTAATAGTAACAACGGATACATTTTTAATATAGGTATAAAATTCAAACATTAACAAAAACAATAAATATATGAATAGTTTAAAAAAAGGAATGTTGTTCACCACACTTATTATGAGTTTAGTATTGGTAAGTTGTAGCAATGATGACGATGATGATTTAGTTGGAAACTGGATTAAAAAGTCCTCCTTTGATGGTCCTGCAAGATCCAGTGCAACAAGTTTTGTGATTGGTAGTTATGCATATGTTACAACAGGATATACAGGAGATGAATATTTAAAAGATCTATGGGCATACAATTCAGATGGTGATTACTGGGAGCAAAAAGCGGACTTTACAGGTGTAGAAAGAAGTGCGGCCTCGGGATTTGAATTAAATTCTAAAGGGTATGTCGGTCTTGGTTATGATGGGACAAATAAATTGAAAGACTTTTATGAATATGATCCAGTAAGTAATAGTTGGACTCAAAAAGCCGATTTTGCTGGGACAGCGCGCTATTCTGCAGTAGGGTTTCAAGCAGGAGGAAAAGCGTACTTTGGAACTGGATATGACGGAAATTATCTTAAGGATTTTTACCAATATAGCCCAACGGAAAACGCTTGGACACTTGTAAATGGATTTAGTGGAAACAAACGTAGAGGCGCAAGTATATTTGTAATTGATGATAAAGTATACTTAGGGTTAGGGGTTAATAGTGGAACATATCAAGTAGATTTTTGGATGTTTGATCCTGCAACTGACATATGGACAAGAAAACGTGATATCGATCAAGACGACGATGATGATTACTCATACAATGATGACTATGTAATTGTAAGGTCTAATGCATCCAGTTTTTCAATGAATGGATTTGGATATGTAGCCTGTGGAGAAGGTACCAGATCCGTTTGGGAGTACGATCCTACAAACGATATTTGGGAAGAAAGAACGTCTCTTGAGGGATCTGCACGAACTGATGCAACAGGGTTTGCAATCAACCAACGTGGATTCCTATTATTAGGAAGGTCAGGATCTTCCTATTTTGATGATTCTTGGGAATTTAAACCATTAGACGAACAAAGCGATGATGACAATTAATTTAAACAATAGATTCTTCTGGGCAACAATCCAGAAGAATCTATTTCTAGTAAACAAATACGCTATTTTATTGATATTTAGTTTTTATTTATTTATTTCGTGTAATCGAACCGAAAATTTAAAAGTAAAATCTTTAAAAAATGATTCTGGTTGGGGATATATAATAACTAAAGATGAAAAAATAATTATTAAACAAACGGTAATCCCTGTAATAAGTGAGAATAAAAGCTTCAAAACCGAAGAAGAAGCCTTAAAAGTGGGGAATTTAGTATTGCAAAAACTGAAAGACAATTTATCCCCTACTGTAACAAAAAAAGATTTATTTTTATTAGCTATAAAAACCTAGATGAAATTAGACGGAATTAAGAATAACAATTTCAACAAAATACTAGTACATAGTATCATTTGGTGCTTTTTTATTATTACTTCTTTAATTTCTTTTTCAGAAAATCTTTTATTTATAAAACCTGATTTCTACGTACAATGGACTACTGGCATCATTTTGTTTTATTTAAATTATTTTTATTTTGTCCCAAAATTACTCTTGCATAAAAAATACTGGTTCTTTTTAGCAGTAATACTATCGATAATCACTTTTTTTATGATTATAAGGTCAATCTATTTCATGCCAAGTTTCAAAGAGTTCGCTCCTCCAAGAATGTTCGACTCCTCTGCCCATGAAATGATAAGACCAAAGGTTTTTCAGAGAAGGGCTCCTTTTTTTATGAAAATATTCCCCTCTATTTTTTATGTTTTTATAATAGCTACAAGTACAATTATTAAAACATTATCGGAATTTTATAATAATCAGCAAAATAAGCTTATCGCTGAAACTCATAAAACTACTACTGAACTAAACTATTTGAGAAAACAGACCAATCCACATTTTTTATTTAATGCTCTCAATAGCATTTATTCATTAGCCTATAAGAAATCTGATTTGGTTCCAGATGCCATAGTTACCTTATCCGAAATGATGCGTTATATGCTTTATGAAACAGATAATAAAACTGTATTTCTTGAAAAAGAGATAAACTACATTAAAAATTATATTGAACTACAAAAGTTACGTCTTAACAATATTGAAAATATTTATATAAATATTCATGGAGAAACTAGAAATAAATATATAGAACCCTTACTTTTAATTTCTTTTATAGAGAATGCTTTCAAATACGGGACGGATTACAAAGGAGTAGCCTATGTAAAAATTAAAATTAGTATTACCGAGAATGTTTTGGATTTTTGGATAGAAAATAAAATGGAAAATTATAAAAAAGATCCTGAAAACTCTGGAATTGGACTAACAAACATTGAAAGCAGACTCGATCTTCTCTATCCAAATTCGCATCAACTGACTATAACTGAAACTGAAAATAATTATAGCGTACATTTAAATCTGATTTTAGATCAAACACAAGGAGCCATTATCTAGATTAAAATGAAAAGTTATTAAATAGAAAATATGATGAAATGTGTTATTATAGATGATGAACCATTAGCAGTAGATTTAATTAAAGAATTTGTTAGTAAAGTAGATTCACTTGAACTTGTTAACACCTTCAACAACGCCATTGATGCAATATCAATAATCAACCAATCTAATGTAGATTTAATTTTTTTAGATATAGAAATGCCCCATTTTTCCGGTATTGACTTTATTAATGCAATTGATAAAAAACCATTAATAATATTTACCACAGCTTATTCTGACTATGCTGTGGAGGGTTTTAATCTTGGTGCTGTAGATTATTTAGTAAAACCAATCCCATTTCATAGATTCTTGAAATCAGTAATGAGGGCGCAACAAATTTTCAACCCACAAAATGTACCAACAAATACAAATTTGATTTCCGCACCTGAAATCGAGCAAGATTTTATGTTCGTAAGAGCTGAATATGAAAATGTTAAATTGAATTTTTCGGATATTTTATATATTGAAGGCTTGAAGGACTATGTCAAAATATATACCACTGACAACAAATATACTTTGACATTAATTAGCTTAATAAAACTCGAAAACTTACTTTCATCAAAGGGATTCTCTAGAATACATCGTTCTTACATCATTAATATAAAACACGTCAAGTCAATCCAGAAAAACAAAGTAGTAATTGCCGAAAAAAGAATACCTATTAGCGAAAGCTACAAGAGTTCCTTCTTTGAACGAATCAATTTATAAATTTTTATTATATAATCCTATCATTTAATGATGTTCAAAGTGACCAACATCGTTATGATGAACAATGAAAAAAGACCTATCAAGAAAATTAAATCTGCTATTTTTTCAAAATGAGCACTTGGTTTTTTAGTTTTTCGCATGGATAAAAAAGACAGAATACTACTTGTCATAAACATCACAATAGAAATTGCTATCAGTTGATCGATAATTGTAGTCTCACTGCTGTTATTGACTTTAATAGAAGTAAGTACTAAAAAACATATTCCTAATAAAGTTGATGACGTATTTAATATATGTGATGCTTTATCTTTTCTTTTTCCCATCCTATTAATTATTGAAAAGTAAAACTGATTACTCTTCTTCTTTGAACCAACTGGAATACATTACATAATTGTTAGAAATACGTTCAATTTCCCCTGCAAAATTAGACTGATCAATATCTTTTACTTTCTTGGCAGGAACACCAGCCCAAATCGTACCTGAAGAAACAACTGTATTTTGAGTAATAACAGCTCCAGCAGCAACAATTGAATTACTTTCAATAATACAATTATCCATTACAATCGCTCCCATACCTATCAAAACATTGTCATGTACAGTACAGCCATGAACAATAGCATTATGCCCAATGGAAACATTATTACCTATTATAGTTGGGTGCTTTTTATATGTACAATGTATTATGGCACCATCTTGAATGTTTACTTTATTACCAATTTTAATAAAATTCACATCTGCTCGAATAACAGCATTGAACCATACACTACATGAATCACCAAAACTAACCTCACCGACTATAGTTGCATTTTCAGCAACATAACAATCTTTTGGTATCAGTGGTGTTTTTCCGTTGACCGACTTTATTAACATGAAAGAAAATTAGAATTAATTAATCGCAGGGCAGTTACATTCGTATTTTTCAGGCTTACAAAACAAGTTGAGCCCCAAAGTAATTTGATGATATCCTCCATTATCAAATTTAACTGCGCCAGAAACATGAGAGTAAGTATAAGCAAACATCACATTTTTGTAATTTACTCCAATAATAGGAGTAATATATTGTAATTTTTGTGTAGAAATCCCTGAAGCATCTGAATACTCTGCACCATCTAAACTTCTACGGTAGGACAATCCCGCCCATAGTGTTCCAAAATCCATGTTTTTATATGCTTTCAAATTAAAATCAAATGATTTTTCTTTTGTTTTATCTACTAATTGAAATAAAATAGATGGTTCCCATAAAATTCTATCTTTGTCCCCAAAAACGTATCCCGTACTCAATAAGAACTTTCTTAAATTATCACTTTCGTATTCTGTATAAATATCTCGTCTAGTTTCAAGTACATTCTTTACAGTACCATGTACATAAAAGTCCAAAAAATTATAAGAAGCTCCAATATCCATATTGAAATAAGAATCTTTTTGTACTATAGTTCCATCAATAATAGGATCAAAATCGCCTGATTGAAGAAAACTAGTTTCATCTAACTGACTCTGGATCAAACCAGCACTAATTCCAAAAGACAATTGATTCAAATCAATTTCATCTCTAGAAAACATAAGATGGTAAGCATATGATAATTTAACTCCTTTTTGAGAATGATATCCGTTTTTATCATTAAAAAGAATAATCCCAGCCCCTGCTTTCTCACTCACCCTGCCATTAAAACTTACTGTTTGGAGTTTAGGAGCATCTTCTTGACCAGCCCATTGCGAACGAGAGGTAAGTCTTATTTTTGCACAATTTGCGGCACCTGCCATCGAAGGATGGATCAAATAGTAATTATCTGATAAATAATCAGAATATACAGCGATACCTTCTTGTGAAAAAGAATAGGAAGTAATAAAAAAAAGTACAAATAAAATTTTAATTTTGATATACATTGAAATACTTTTATATAAAAAATGAATATAAGTGTTACAGAAAAAGAATAGATAGTCCGTAATAATACTAAACTAAAGTTAATTTATTCATTAATATATCAAATATAGTTATTCGTAGAAAATAACTTTACTAAATTTGTAAAAATTTACAAAAGTTATGACAAAAGTTACCATAAAAGAAACGCAAAACCAAACTATACTAAAATTTGAATTTGAAGATTTCATTACTAAGAATGAAAGTTTTGAGTTTAAAAACATTGATGAAGCAAAAGCATCACCACTTGCACAACAATTATTCTATTTACCATTCGTAAAAACGATATACATTTCTGGAAAATTTATTGCTGTTGAAAAATATAGTATTGTAGAATGGGATGATGTAAAAGATGCCGTTGCTGAACAAATTGAAACATTTGTTACTAATGGAGGTACCATAATTACAATTGAGGAAAATAAAACAAAAAAACAGCCTATTACTGTTTATGGAGAAACAACACCAAATCCATCAGCTTTAAAATTCGTCGTTAGTAGAATGCTAACTAAGAATCCTATTGAGTTTAAAAACATTGACCAAACTGCTTCATCTCCCTTAGCAAAAGAATTATTTAAATTCCCATATGTAAAAGAAATTTTTATTGATGAAAATTACATTTCAGTAACCAAATATGAGGTCAATAACTGGGAGGAAATTACTTTGGAATTAAGAAGCTTCATCAAACAATATATTGAAAATGGAGGAACAGTTTTAGACGAAAGTCTAATTCAAACTATTGTAAAAGACGAAAAAACAAAAGATGCAAATTTTGATTCATTAGACGAAACTTCTCAAAAAATCATTAATATATTAGAAGAATATGTAAAACCTGCTGTTGCTGCTGACGGTGGTAACATTGCCTTTGAATCCTATGACGAAACTTCTAAAACCGTAAAAGTAACTCTCCAAGGAGCTTGTAGTGGCTGTCCATCATCAACATTTACTTTAAAAAGCGGAATAGAAAACATGCTAAAAAGCATGCTTAACGACGATAAAATAAATGTAGAAGCCGCTAACGCCTAATAATTACAAAACACTGATTTACTGATAATTATGATATATTTAACCTTTTTTATAGGGGGAAAATTAAAAAATTAGTTAAATTTAAGTTTAACTAAAAAAGTAGAAATTATGTCAGTATTAAAGGTAATTGAATTACTCTCAAGTTCAAAAACGAGTTGGGAAGAAGCAACACAAAAAGCCATAACGAAAGCATCAAAATCTGTAAAAAATATACGATCTGTATATGTTAAAGATCAAAGTGCATCAGTAGATGGAGGCAAAATATCAGAATACCGAGTAACACTTAAAGTAACATTCGAACTTGAGTAAACTTTTTATTCTAAAAAAAATTAAAGCGTTTCTTACGAAACGCTTTTTTTGTACAACTACATCATTGTTTCTACATTTTAATTTTGAAATGAAAATAAAATCACAAAATATTGATAACCAATAAATTAATTGCAATAAAATTGTTTAATATTGTATTAGAAATTTAAAACAATAAAACATTATGGGAGTATCATCATTTTTTAAAAATTTATTTGGCTCAGCCAAAGAATCTTCGAGTGAATTAGCTAATAAAGCAGAAATTAATTTGGAGCAAGCAAAAGAAGCGTCAACTCCTTATATTGAGAAAGCAGAAAGTTTTGCCGAAGAGACAATGGCTAAGGCCAAAGAAACCGCTAGTGAATTAGCCTCAAAAACAGAAAAAGCGATAGAAGATGCAAAAACAGCAGCAGCTCCAATGATAGAAAAAGTTGAAGATTATGCAGACCAAGCTAGAGAGACAATCAGCGAGTTCAGTCAAGAAGCTGGGGATGTATTAGGAAAAACTATCGCTTCTATTAAAGAAAATGCCGAAATTGCAAAAGACAAAATAGATCATTTAGCGGCCGAAGCCAAAGGAATAGCAAGTGATAAAATTAAATCTTTAACACCGCAAGACAATCAAGAAGACGCTCAAAATAAAATTGGAGAATAAGTCAATTAATTACTCTATTATTTTTTGTAATTTTACTTTATAAACACAAACCTTCTTTACAATAGAAGGTTTTTTATTACTTAAAAATGACCTTAACTCCCGATGTTGTCACCAATTATGCTAACCTATATTTTAAAGAATTTATTACTTATTCTCCTAAACTGATATCTGCTTTTGTTATTCTTTTCGTTGGGCTATATGCAATTCGAATTATCAATAGGCTTATTAGAAAAATAATGGTTAAAAGAGAGCTTGACCCTACACTAACCAAGTTTTTAGCTGATATTCTATTATGGGTTTTAAGAGTATTACTATTTGTAACATTCATTTCTAAACTAGGAATTGAGACTTCTTCATTTGTTGCTATTTTAGGTGCAATGGGACTTGCTGTAGGACTGTCTTTACAAGGTTCCTTATCTAATTTTGCTGGTGGAATGCTAATTATTCTATTTAAGCCATTCAAAGTGGGACATACAATAGAAGCGCAAGGTACACTTGCAACGGTAAGTGAAATTCAAATTTTTGTAACCAAATTGATCACGGCTAACAATCAAACCGTATTCATACCAAATGGGATTTTATCAAATGGTACAATCACCAATTACTCGTTACAAAAACACAGACGTGCTGATTTGACCTTCTCTATCTCTTATGATTCGGACATTAAAAAAGCAAAAGATTTAATTATTGAAATTTTAAACAATAACCCAAAAGTGCTTCAAACTCCAAAACCAGAGGTTTTTGTTAAAAACCTAACTGATAGCGCTATTCAATTAGCAGTAAGACCTTGGGCAACTAATGAAGATTTTGGAGCTGTTTTTACAGAAACTTTGGAAAACTGCAAAGCAGCATTTGACAATGCTGGAATCAATATACAACCGTATGTGAAAGAAATATCTCAAAGCAATTAACCATTACTTTTTTGGAGTAGTAATCATAAAATCCTTTAAATAATAAGGTTCGAAATAGGCTACATCGACAGTATCGTTTATTGCATATTTCGCAAAGCTAAGAGCGCACATTTCTCTAGCTGATGGGTATTTTATATCATCAAGAAATATAAAATTATCTTTTGTTAATACCGTTTTACATTTCTCAGCGCAGTCACCTACAAAATAAATGGGCTCTTTTATATTTTCAAAAGAATTTTCAGTAATAACTTCAGCTTGAGTTTCTCTTTTATTTTCTAATTCAGCAGAGAAAATAGCACTATATACTTCCATTCTTCGAGCATCAATCATAGGAATAATTAATCCATCTGAGACTTTCGTTTGTGCTGCCAACACTTTTAAAGTATCTACAGCTATCAAAGGGATTGACAAGGCAAAACAGAGTCCTTTGGCTGCTGAAACGCCAATGCGAAGTCCTGTGTACGATCCTGGGCCTTGACTTACAGCAACTGCGGCTAAATCTTTAAATGTAATTCCCGCTTCTGTCAAAACCGACTCCATAAAAACATGTAGTCGCTCTGCATGAGAATATCCTTCTTCAGCAATTTCATTACAAACAATCGTTTTACCCTCTTTTGCAATTGCAACAGAACAGTTTTTTGTAGCTGTTTCAATATTTAGAATATATGACACGTCATTATGAGATTTAAATTAGAAAAAAAGGAACCATAAAAGGCTCTGCAAAGGAATAAAAAAACGGCATAGAAAACAATTCAAAAATTGAAAGACTTCTTAATTGAAAACAAAAAACCCTTTGCTCTCACAAAGGGTTTTAAAAATATTCAATACTAGTTATTGAATAATCTATTTTTTATCTTCTTTCTTATCTGATTTCAACACTACTTTATCACCAGAGTTTAATTCTTTTGTAACAGTGGTGTAAGGTCCCGTGATTACAACGTCTCCTTTTTGCAAACCACTTAATATTTCAATATTTGTATCGTCTTGAATTCCCGTTTTAATAATTCGAATTTTAGCTTTATCTCCTACTTTTACAAAAACGCACTCGAACTTTTTATCACTTTTTGGGGCTGCCTTTTTTTCTTCCTCTGTCTCTACCATTTTAATTTCTTTTACAGCTGCTGTATCGGACTTGATAACGATAGAACTAATTGGAACATTCAGCACGTTTGCTTTTGTTTTAGTAATAATATCAACTGTAGCTGTCATTCCAGGTCTGAAAGGAGAATAAGTAGCTGGTTTCCCTACTAATAAATCTTGGTACGATTCTTTAACAATTCGTACTTTAACTTTAAAATTAGTTACTTGATCTGAAGTCAAAGTACTACTTGCAGAATTAGAAATACTTGTAACCACACCCTTAAATTTCTTTTTTAAATAAGCATCAACTTCAACGTTAGCTTCATCCCCTTCTTTAATTTTAACGATGTCATTTTCATTTACATCCACTTCAACTTCCATATTATTCAAGTTGGCTACTCTTAAAAGCTCAGTACCTGTCATTTGTTGTGTTCCTAAAACACGCTCTCCTAATTCAACATTAAGCATAGAAATTGTTCCATCTGCAGGAGAGTATATAATCGTACGCCCTAAATTGTCTTTGGCTTCATTTACAGATGCCGAAGCACTTTGTACATTAAAATATGCCGATTGTTTTGTCGCTTTCGCTACTTCATAAGAGGCGATTGCTTTATCCCAATCAGATTTAGAAATAATTCCTTTTTGAAATAAGGTTTTATTTCTTTCGTAACTTGATTTAGCCTCGTTAAACTGAGCATCTGCTTGCGTCAATCCAGCTTTAGAACCAGATAGACCAGCTATTGTTCTATTTAAACTAGACGTATATAAATCAGGATTAATTTTTACTAATAACTCTCCTTTTTTAACAACTTGCCCTTCTTTTACAGGTAATGAAATAATTTCTCCCGAAACCATTGATGAAATTTTTACTTCGATTTCAGGCTGAATTTTCCCTGTTGCCGAAACAGTTTCAACAATTGTTGAAGTATTTACCTGAGCAATTTCTACTTCGGTACCTTTATCCTTATTTCCTATTATTCCAGCTTTTGAAAGTGCTATTAAAGCAATTATAAGTAGAACAACTCCACCAACTATATAATAAATTGATTTTTTTGACATAATGTATTTAGTTTTTAATGATAGGAATTCCGAAATAGAATTCTAATATTTTAATTTTAAAAATATAATCGTATTTGCTTCTCAAAACTTCCGATTGCGCATTTGAAAGTAACGTTTGTGATTGATTTAAATCGAAAGAATTCATTAAACCAACATCAAATTTGTCTTTAGCATACGAATAAGATGCTTGTCTAGACTCCAAAGCGATAAGAGCTGACTCATGCGATTTTAATGCTCCTTTTGCATCTGCAAATGCAGTATAAACATTTCTTTGTAAATCTAAATTTTGTTGCTCTAATGCAATTCTTGATTTTTCTAAACTTACCTTAGAACGCTCTACATTATTTCTAGCAGAGAATCCATTAAAAATAGGAATACTTAATTGCACACCATAAGACTGTCCTTTATTATCACTGAATTGGTCAAAGAACGGCGGTGCAGATTGCACCCCAATAACAGCTCCATTGCTATCTCTTAAAGCAATATCAGCATAGGAAATTCTCGTATTAAAATTATAAAAACCTTGCAAAGTAGGTTGAAATTTGCCTTTTGCAATAGCTACATTTTTTTCGGCAATTTCTAAATTGGTTTGAGCAATTTTCAATTCTGTTCTTCCTTCTTTAGCTTTATCATAAATGGCAGTAGGTTCTTGAGCTAAAATATTATTTTCATCTTTTGCCATTGTATCGTCAACTACGTCAAAATTTTCAAAACTATCCAATTGAAGCAATTGGGCTAAACTTAATTTTGAAATCAACAAAGAGTTTTCGGCAGCAATAACTTTTTGATTATCGGATGCCAAAGTTGCTTTTACATCTAGTAAATCTCCTCTAGGAATTGTTCCAGCATTTACCAATTCTTGGGAACGGGTTAACTGCTTTTCATTAATACTCATTTGTTCGTTTTGCACCTTTAAGTTTTCTTTATTAAAGAGCACTTGTAAGAAAGCATTCGCAACATTAAGTGCGATATCTTCTTGCATTTTTGTTAATTGGTATTTTGCTACAATTATTGAAAGCCTAGCTTTTCTAAGTGTATTTTGGTTTTGTAAACCTTTGTAGATATCAACACCTACGCTTGCTCCAGCCGAGGTAAATTGAGTCGTTTTATTTTGCAAAAGCCCAGTGGTAATATCTTGATTCAAACCAATATTCCATGAATGAGAGGCTGAAGCATTAACTGAAGGTAAAAAACTACCAAGCGCCCCTTTTTTATCAATTAGAGCTGACTCACTATCTAATGCAGTTTGCTTTATTGAAATATTATGATCTAATGCATATTTCACACACTCTTCTAGAGTCCATTTTTTAGTTTGTGCACTTGATGACAAACTAAAGGCAAAGAGTAAAACTAAAGGTATCCAACTATTTTTTTTCATATATTTTGAATGGAAGTGTAACAAAGGTACTACACAAATTTAACATTTATCTATAAACTAAAAATCTTTTAATCTGTTTTTTATTCTTTAGAATCCGGGCCTTTTAAACCTTGATTCCAAATTTTTATCTTGTCAGAAGCCGTTATTCCTTTTTTTATTTCGACATAGATTCCATCACTTACACCTAAAACAAGATCTTTTCTAACAAATTTTCGGGAGCCTGTTTCAACTTCAACATAAGGCAATTGTGTTTTTTTATCAAATTGAATCAACGCTTCTTTTAATGCTAAAACTTTATCTGCTTTTTCTAAAATAATAGAAGCGTTCGCACTTAAACCTGCCCTAATAAAGGTATCGTCTCTGTTTTCTAATGAAGCTTTAATTTCAAATTGAATGGCACCATTTTCCGTCACTCCCTTCGGCGCTATGTATTGTAAAATGGCATCAAATTTTTTATTTTCAATCGCTCCTACAGTAATTTCGATAGGTAACTTTTCTTTTATTTTCCCTACTTCTGATTCATCAATTTTACCAACAAAAATCATTCTTCCTACATCAGCAACACTGGCAATTGTCGTCCCTTCATTAAAGTTATTACTCTCAATAACCTGATTCCCCACTTTTACAGGAACGTCAAGTACCATTCCGTTTACAGTAGATCGGATTAAAGTATTAGCATAACCCCCAAGTCCAGATGTAGTTCCTGTTTTAACAATATCTAAGCTTCTTCTAGCTGCGTTATAATTTTGCTTTGCACTATTATACGCTAATTGAGCCGCATCGTAATCATTTGCTGAAATAACCCCTTTATCAAACAATGTTTTTTGTCTTTGATGTAATTTTTCTTGATTATCTAATTCAATTTTAGACGACTGCAATTGATTTTGCGTATTACTTAAATTAGAAACATTAGCAACCACTTTAATTTTAGCAATTAAATCTCCTGCTTTAATGTTTTGCCCGGCTTTAATATAGACAGCTTCAATAATTCCCGAAATATTAGGTTTTATTAAGACCTCTTCATCTGGCACAATATTTCCTGTGGCAATAGTATTTTTAACAATTGTTTTAATTTCCGCTTTATCCGTTTTAAAAACCAAGGGAGCTTGTTGATTTTTTGCATATAAATAATATAACGCTCCAAAAAAGACTAAGGCGATAAAAATTAAAATAGTTATGGTTACTCCTTTTTTCATTTGTTTTGATTTATTCGTTTATTTTTTGATTGATAATTTATTCCGTTCGTAATGCATCTACTGGTTTGATATTTATTGCCGTTTGTGCAGGAATATATCCAGCTAACAAACCTGATCCTACTAATATAAATAAGGCAATAAAAACTACAGTCAGGTCAACACTGGGGTTAGCAAACATCATTCCCTCACTAGGCATACTATCTAATACCATATTAATAAGTGCAACAACTCCAGTCGCCATGGCAATACCAAACATCCCTGCAATGATTGTTAAAAAAATAGCTTCTAATAAGATTTGAGATCGAATTGCAGCTGGCGTAGCTCCTAAGGCTCTACGAATTCCTATTTCTTTAGTTCTCTCTTTTACTACGATTAACATGATATTTGAAATCCCTATCACTCCAGATAGCAGTACCAGAGTACCTACGAAATATGCTATAAATTTTAAAATTAAAAACAATCCTTGAATCTTACTAAACTCTTGGTATAAGTCAAAATTACCAATGGCCCGATCATCATCTGGATGTATCGAATGCCTGGATTTTATAAAGTCTAATATTTGAGGTTTTAAAGTTGTTATCGACGCATTATCATTGGCAGTTAATGCCATCCATCCTACAGTATCTCCATAATTGAAAGCTTGCTGAAAAGTAGAAAATGGTATAAATATATTTTTTTGAGCCGATTCAGCATCTCCATTATTTCTAGATTTTGAATTATAAACACCCACCACCATAAAATTTACGCCATTAACTTTAATATAAGAACCAATAATATCTTCAGTTCTATCATACAATTCACTAATTACACCACGGCCTATAATTGCTACTTTCCGTTTCAATAGAATATCTTGTTGATTGACAAAACGTCCATTAACAATTTCCATTTGCTCTTGTTTAACCAACTCCGGATAATCTCCAAAAATGGTATACGAACCCGTTTTTGTTCCTCGGATAACGTTACTGGCTTCATTGTGCCCGCCTAATTGATTTCTTGGAGAAACATATAGAAGATCTGGAAAATTTTCCTTTAAGGCTACAACATCATTGTTTATAAAATGATACTGTCTTGTTTTTGGAAGCCCTTTATACGGTTTTGAAGTAGTTTGACTCCACATAAACATGGTGTTTGTAGCAATTCCATCAAAACCCTTTTTAACACCATTTTCTAAACCTTTACCCGCAGCTAATAAAATTACTAAGATAAAAATTCCCCAAAAAACACCGAAAGCAGTTAAAACAGTTCGGAAGGTATTTGCCGTTAGCGCCTCTAAAATTTCAATCCATCTATCTCTATCAAACATAATTATTCGTCTCTAAGTGCTACAATCGGTTTAATACTTGCTGCTCTATAAGCCGGAAAAAAACCAGCTAAAGCTCCTGCAAAGACAAGTAAAATTAAAGTAGTTAAAGCCACTCCAAAATTCACTTCGGGATTCAAAAAATAATCACTTTTAACCAGCGGACCTACAAATTCTAGTAATAACAAACTTGATAAAAGCCCTACAAATCCAGAAATAGTAGTTATAAAAATAGATTCATGTAAAATCATTACAACAATAGAGAATGGAGAAGCTCCTAGCGCTTTTCTGATTCCAATTTCCTTTGTTCTTTCTTTTACTATAATCATCATAATATTACTCACCCCAACGACACCAGCAATGATGGTACAGATTCCGACCCACCAAAAAAACAATCTGATATATAAATTTAAATCATAAAATTGCTTAACGTTTTCAATTGTACTATTGATTCCAATACCACTCAAATCATCTGGCGAAACAGTATTTTTACCTTTAAGCATTTGACTTATTTCTGTAGTAAATTTAACCGACTCTGCTAAAGCCTCTTCGTAAGTATCTTTTTTATGAAGTGTAAAAGCCAAATTACTAATCTTATCACTACCCACAAAAACCTTTTGCACAGTAGTCAATGGCAAATAAGCTCTGGACTCTTCTCTTTCACCACCTGGATCCATAAATACACCAACGACTTTGAACTTTATATTACTTATAGCAATTTCTTCCCCTACCGCTTCTTTATCTTTAAATAAATCCAACCTTAGTTTTTCACCAATTACTGCAACTTTTGTACTATTTATTAAATCGTTAGCATTTATAAATCGCCCTTTTATAATTGTAAGTCTTTCAATTGCCTGATGCTCGGGAGTTACTCCTTGATTATCATAGTTCCCGGTTTCTTTACCATAAACGATATTCGCATTCCAAAGTGCATAATTTGAACTCTCTTTGTCTATTTGTTTATCAAATTTTTGAGTCGATAACTCATAATCACTATTATGCAGCTGAATCTGCCTTCCTGGATTTAATCCTTTATACTCTTTTGTAGTGGTTCCGGCCCAAATCCAAATAACCCCATCCGCATCATTTTCAAACTGTTTAGATATCCCGTTTTCAAGACCTTTACCCACGCCCAGAAGTATCACTAAAATAAAAATACCAGAGGCCACAGAAATTCCTGTGAGGAACGTTCTCAGTTTATTCTTGGCTATAGCCTCAAATATTTCCTGCCAGCGTTCGATATTAAACATAGGCAGAAGCTCTAACTTGTTCTACCATTTTATCATCAATGATTAATCCGTCTTTTAAAACCACATTCCTTTTACACATCGCAGCGATATCAGGCTCATGCGTTACAATTAATATCGTTTTCCCTTCATCATTTATACCTTGAATTAATTCCATTACCTCATATGAAGTTTTAGTATCTAAAGCCCCCGTAGGCTCATCTGCCAATAATACTTTTGGGTTTGATGCCAATGCTCTAGCGATAGCCACACGTTGTTTTTGTCCTCCAGAAAGTTCCGAAGGCAAATGATGTGAATGCGTACCTAATCCAACTTTTTCAAGGTATCTCATTGCAATTTCATATCTTTCTTTTCTCTTTACACCTTGATAATACAAAGGCATAGCTACATTATCTAATGCACTTTTATAATTAATCAGATTAAAAGATTGAAAAACAAAACCTAAAAATTGATTGCGGTATCTTGAGGCGATAGTCTCATTTAATTTTTTGATTGGAACTTTATCTAATATATAATTTCCCGAATCCGCTTCATCTAAAATCCCTAGAATATTTAGTAAAGTTGATTTCCCAGAACCAGAAGAACCCATTATAGCAACTAGTTCCCCTTCTTTAATATTAAAATTAATGCCTTTTAAGACATGTAATTCGGAGCTTCCCATTTTGTAGGATTTATGTAAGTCTTTAATTTCTATCATAATATTTATATTTTATAATAATAGTTTATTCGAATAATAAAACCATTATCAACCCTAAAGCTGAATCAACACCTAACATCTTAATGCATAAGACTTAATTATAATATAATTGTTACAGTTTCTTTAGAAAATATATTTCTTTTATTAATTTTACAGCTTCAAAACATAACAAAATGCTGAAATACATTGCGAGTCTTGCCCTATTTTGCTCTTTTCTATTGAGCTGCTCCACTTCACAAAAAATTGACACATTAAGACCCGCCCCTGATGATGCAAGTCCGATAGTCTATGAAAATGTTCCTTCCTTTATCAACTTACCCATCAGCGTTAAACTGAAAGATATCGAGAACAAAACCAACTCACTGTTGAATGGATTAATCTATGAAGACACAAACATAGAAGATGATGATATTGAGATAAAAATTTGGAAATTGGCTCCTATTACTATCCAAAATGAGAATGCAGTTTCTGGTGAACAAATAAAAACCATTTTACCTCTAAAAGCTATAATTAAATATAGAATAGGAACAAAAACAATGGGGGTTGAACTGTATAATACACGAGAATTTAATTTAAATGGCGTACTTACTTTGAACAGTGATGTGGCATTAAATAATTGGAAATTAAAAACAAAGACTCAATTAAAATCACTCGATTGGAATGAAAGTCCTACAATGACCGTTTTCGGGAAAAATGTTCCAGTCACGTATCTAATCAACCCTGCAATCCAAATTTTTAAATCGAAAATTGAAAGAAAAATCGACGAAGCAATTGAAAAATCAATGGACTTTAAACCTAATGTGTTGACTGCATTAGAGAAAATTTGCACCCCTTTTCAGATAAATGAAGCATACGAAAGTTGGCTTAGGATTGTCCCACTTGAAATATACACTACCGCAGCTAAATTAAAAGATGATACTTTTTTATTGCAAATGGGTATGAAATGCAATATGGAGACATTAATCGGACTAGAACCCGAATCAAAATTTGATGCCAATAAAATCACATTAAAAGCTGTTGTGAAAATTCCCAATCAAATTACAGCAAATATTGTAGCGGTATCCACCTATCAAGATGCATCAAAGATAATACGTAAAAATTTTATAGGCCAAGATTTTGGATCTGGATCTAAGAAAGTCAAAATTCAAGACGTATCTATTTGGCATAAAAATGGAAAAATGGTTATAGCACTGGAATTAATTGGTTCTGTAAATGGAACAATTTATTTAGCTGGATTTCCACAGTATGATGATAAAACAAAAGAAATCTATTTTGACAAATTAGACTATGTTTTAGACACTAAAAACAAATTAATGAGAACTGCTAATTGGCTAGCACAAGGAATAGTTTTAAGAAAAATTCAAGAAAACTGTCGTTATTCCATTCAACCTAATTTAGAAGAAGGAAAGAGAACCATGACAACTTACCTTAAAAATTATTCTCCAATGTCAGGTGTATTTGTAAACGGTAAAATGGATGACATTCAATTTCAAAAAATCGAATTAACAAAAAATGCCATTATTGCTTTCATTAAAGTAAATGGTGAAATAAATATTTCAGTAGATGGTTTAAAATAACTAGTTGAATTAATCCAATTTTTTCTTTTTTCTCATTCTATAAATAGCATACCCTAGAAGAGCCACTAATAAATAGGGTATAACCATTAAATATACAATTCCATCATTTACAGCTTGAGCTTGTGCCTTATTTCCTTCACCTCCTAATGCTGCTCTACACATGGCACATTGTGCACTTGACGATACAGAATAGATAAAAAAGAAAACAAGAAATAAATATTGATTTTTTTTACTTTTAAACATAATACGGAGAGATCATTAAATAAACTATAACACCAGTAACGGCTACATACAACCAAATAGGAAAAGTGATTTTAGCAATTTTTTTATGTTTATCAAAAATTTGAGCTAAAGCACGAACATAAGTAACTAATACTAACGGAATAATAATTACTGAAAGAATGATATGAGAGGTTAGAATAAAATAATAAATATACTTAATCACCCCTTCACCTCCAAATTTTGTAGAATCAGAAGTCATGTGATAGGCAACGTACATTGCTAGAAAAGCAATAGAACAGCCTACTGCTCCTTTCATTAAGTTCTCATGCAATTTCCTGTTTCCGTTTTTTATAGCTAAAACAGCCGAAACAAGCAAGACAGCAGTAATACCATTAATTGTTGCGTAAATAGGTGGCAAAAAAGTAAGAGGCTCAACATCAAAACCCATCTTACGCAAATTAACACTAAAAAGCAAAACGACCACTAAAGGAATTGCAACTGATAACAGCACAATCCATTTATTATATTTATTTTCTAAATTTTGTTCACTCTCCTTCATATTCCTTTATTCTTCTAATAAAACATTAATATCTTGTTGAATATCTTTAACTCCTTTTTTGTCTAGACCATCATAATATAAGATTGGATTTCCAAAATCATCTCTTCTGCAACGTATATTACCGTCTTTATCTATTAAAGCAAATAATCCTGAATGTTCAAATCCTCCAGCAACATTACTATTGGCTGCAGCATAAAGGTTAAATCCTTTATTAGCCAAACTATATATGTATTCACGATCACCAGTTAAAAAATTCCAATTAGAGGATTTCACACCTAATAACTCCGCATGATCCTTTAAAACTTTTGCAGTATCGTGATTTGGATCAATTGTAATTGAAGCTATACCAAAATTAGGGTTTCCAAAAAATTTCTTTTCAATAAGCAACATGCTTTGATTCATTTTCGGGCAAATTGAAGGACATGTAGTAAAGAAAAACTCTAAAACGTATACTTTCCCTTTATAGCTATCATTAGTAATCTTTTCATTATTTTGATTAACCAATTCAAACTTAGGAGCAGGACCAATTTTCACTAATTTACCCTCTTTATTAGATACGGTTTTAACCAGATCTAAACGATCTGCTTTTACAACTTCCCCATTTTGTATTCTATCAATAATTTTAGGAACAGCATAAATCCCAAAGATTAAAATAACAAATGAAATACCGATATATGATTTATTTTTAAACATATTACTCTTTTAATAGTTGTTTAGTAGCATTATGATTTTTTTTAAGAGCAGCACGATACTCATATAAAATTACTTTAAAATCATCTAACATTTCATTACTCAAGTCTGCAGGGTGAAAAGTATTATACCCTTCTTTATATTCTTTCTTCTTCTTTCTTCCTCTAAGATTTCTTTCTTTATCAATAATATAAACAAGTGGAGTTCCTGAATTTTTATCAAGGGTTCCCACTAAATTAAGTTGTTTATAATATCCATTAATTTCTTGGGGAGTAGTAAAAACAAAATGCCATTGTGAAACATCTGTAAATTCATCAAGTGCATCTAAAATACTTTTGATATCGTTTTCAGTACCAAGTGGACAAATCATTACAAATTGCAAATCTTTGAATGTATGATAACGCTGGTAAATTTTTTCATTTAGATTAAATAGATTACCTCTGTTTTTTAAAACATCACTTCCAGAAAAACCCAAAATAGTTATTTTATTATCTAAAGTAACTTTTTCATTATTTAAAGACTCCCAATTTCTAAGGTCAGCAACTTTTGGTGTAATAACAGGTAATTTTGTAAAACTATTTATACCTGATGCAAAAAACAGATAAGCAACGATAGGTAAAATAAAAAGAATAAAAAGAACAATATTTTTTTTCATTACTGGATAAAAATTAAAGTACAAAAATAAAAAAAGGCACGCAATGCGTACCCTTTTTTTGAATTAATATAGTGTTAAAAATTCCATTTAATGGTCGAATCTTTAAAAACCCCATAAATATAATGCCCTTCAGTCAAAAGAATGAAAAGTAAATATAAAATTAAGAAAATAACAGGCAAAACAACCGCCCATCTTAGACTACTTTTTTCACCTTCCATGTGCATAAATGCCCATACAATATAATAAGCTTTAAAAACAGTCAAAATATAAAATATCCAATTCAGCAAATTCATGCCAAGAAAATGGTTAAGGTGTAAAAATTCTGGTTTTATAATCCCAAGAAAAACCTCAACAGTTGTTACAAGAGATAATAATCCGAAAACAAACCAAATTCTCTTTGTATTAGAAACGTGTTCGTGTGACATAATAATAATCTTTAAAAATTAAACTAGATAGAATACTGTAAATACAAATACCCAAACTAAATCGACAAAGTGCCAGTATAAACCAACTTTCTCAACCATTTCGTAACTCTTTCTTTTCTCGTATGTTCCAAGAAGTACATTAAAAAATATAATGATATTTATAATTATACCTGAGAATACGTGAAAACCGTGAAATCCTGTTATAAAGAAAAAGAAATCAGCAAACAGCTTACTACCGTATTCGTTTCTTGTCAAGTTTGCACCTTCAACAACATACGTTGCTTGAGCCAACCTCAACTCAGACTCTTGTCTAGTAAGAATCGTTTTGTGCTTAATCTTTGTTAATTCATGATTAATTTTAGGATCTTTAGCAATTGCCTCGTCCCCTTCATAAATAACTTCTGTTCTGATTAATAAATCTGGATGTGCCTTAAAACCTGCCTGAACTTCAGCAACAGAATAAGACGGCAAAGCTGGCTCACTAATAAACCAATCTCCTTTATTACCAGTTAATCGTTCTCTACCTTCATTCAAAGTGGCAGCGAAATCAGCTAAAGCAACACGACGCCCTTCTTTATCGACAAACTGAAGTAAACTACCTCCTTTTGTTTCAATTGCACCATACTCCCCTTTTATGAAATTTTTCCATTCCCAAGCTTGTGACCCTACGAAGATCATACCACCGATAATGGTTAAAAACATATAAACAACAACTTTGTTTTTTTTCATTTGATGACCTGCATCAACGGCTAATACCATTGTCACAGATGAGAAAATTAAAATAAAAGTCATTAATGCCACATAATACATCGGTGCAGATACACCATGCATAAATGGGAAGTGAGTAAACACTTCATCGGCCAATGGCCATGTCTCAATAAATTTAAATCGAGAAAAACCGTAAGCTGCTAAAAATCCAGAGAACGTTAAGGCATCTGACACGATAAAAAACCACATCATTAATTTACCATAACTTGCTCCCATTGGCTCATTGCCGCCTCCCCAAGTTTTTTCTTCACTATTTGCAGTAGTAACTGTCGCTTCCATAAAAGTTATTCGTTAAAAAGTTCCCAAATTTACGTTTTTTTCTTATTTAAAGAAATATAAAAATACAAATAAATAAAGCCATAGGAAATCAAGAAAGTGCCAGTACATTGCACCTAGTTCTATTCCAAGAGTTTGAGTCGAATTGTATTTTTGTTTAAAATGATTATAAATTATAATAAGGAGAGAAATTAGCCCTCCAGCAAGATGAATTAAGTGCACAACGGTAACAATATATAAAAATGTTGTTGTTATTGAACTCTCACTTCCTGTAAAATAATACCCGTTTTCTACTATTTGTCCAAAGCCGACAAATTGTAAAACAACAAATAAAATCCCCAGCGCTAAAGTAGCTAAAAGAAATGTAGTAGTCGCACTTTTATTGTCTTTTTGAATCGCTTTTTTTGCTAAATGGAATGTAACACTACAACCAATAATAACAATCGTACTATAATAAAATGCTGTAGGCAATTGAAAATCCTTCAACCAGTCCACTCTCGATTTACTTACCACAAAAGCACTTGTAAGCCCTGCAAACATCATAGTCATACTAACCATCGCAAACAACAAGATCAGCTTATAGGATCTTGCGGTTCTTAATCTATGTTCATTCGTTGTCATTGTAACTTCCATAACTATCTTAAAAATTTATCAAATATATAAACTAACTGCAACAACGTAATATACGAAACACTTACTAACATAAGAGTTCTTGCTGCTTTTGCACTTCTTAACTTGTACAATTGGACTGAATAATACAACATCCATATTCCCAATAAAAAAACCAAAATTGCAGCAACTGGTGTTAAAAATAATTTTCCCGTATAGCCTAATGCTGGCAATAACGAAGCTATAATCAACCAGATGGTATATAAAATAACCTGTAAAGCCGTACCCTTATCTTTTTTTCCAGTAGGAAGCATAAAAAAACCTGCCTTCTCATAATCTTCATACAAAAACCAACCTATTGCCCAAAAATGAGGAAACTGCCAAAAAAACTGTATTAAAAACAAAGTTCCCGCTTCAATTCCAAAATTTCCAGTTGCCGCAACCCAACCCAACATAAATGGGATAGCTCCGGGAAACGCCCCTACAAAAACTGACAACGATGTCATCGTCTTCAAAGGAGTATACACACTCGTATATAAAAATATTGAAATCGCCCCAAACATGGCCGACTTCGGATTAATAGCGTAAAGCAATGAAATTCCAACGATTGTTAGCAAACTAGCTACAATCAAAGCAGTATTTGGGGACATTCTACCTGCTGGGACAGGACGATTTTTAGTTCGATCCATCAATACATCCAAATCTTTTTCAATAACTTGATTAAAAGCATTTGAAGCACCTACCATACAATACCCACCAATGATAAGCATTATTAACACAGACCACTGAAAAGGATTTGCATCATCTATCCCTAAAAAATATCCAGCAATAGAAGAAAACAATACACTAATAGCAAGTCCAGCTTTAGTAATTTCTTTAAAATCTAAAAAAATCCTCTTTAGAGAAAATGTATTTGTTGTAGTATTCAATCCGGTATCCATTAGGTTTTTATAAAACTGGTGCAAAGGTACAAATTAGATGTAGAAATAAGAATGAAGAATTTAGATTTTTTAAAACTAATATTCATAACGTAATTATTACCTGTTTTTTTTACAATCAAAAAACAACTATTAATTCACTTTTAATTAAACACGTTGCGAATCTCGATTAAATACTAATAATCAAAATACCAATTAAAGACATCAGCTCTTAAACCTATCGTAAACCAATTAGTACTTTGGGTAAACGTAGTTTTTGTATTTTGCGCAGGATCAAAACTTCTATAAATATAACTTCCAAAAAGTTTTAAATTGGTAGTCGGATTGATCAAATACCCTCCTTGAATATCTGCAATAAGAACTGCCGTTTTGTTTCCTTGACCTACTTTTACTCCGCTATCAAATGGACGATTCTCATCATAATCCTTATAAATATTTCCGCCATAATTAAAACCATCAGTACTTGTATCAAAATCCAAACCTCGAGTACCCGCAGTAATTTTTGCATCAGCAAAATACCTTCCTTTATGATAACGAGCAATTGCTATAAACTCTTTAAAATTACCTCCCCATTGATGCCCAATACTTTGATTGTTATGACCATAATTAGTTATCGGCTCACTATGAGAATACACATAAGGGCGAACATGATTGTACTCTAATTGTAACAATAAATTATCAACCTTAAATGCATTGTAATATTTAACCCCTAGCTGGTAACCATATTTGTTTTTCCAACTATTATCCCCTCTTTTAATATCACCAAGTGAAAATTCATCTAAAAGAAACTGACCATAAAAATTGATTTGATTACTCCATTTGTATTTATAACTAAAACCCAAAAGTGCATTTCCAGTTCTTGCTGAAGAAGCAAACTCAACAGATCTATAAAAAATAATTGGGTTTACAAAACTAACATCAAAACCTCTATTGTTTGTATTGGTCCAAATTACCGATTCAAAGAGTCCTATATTTAATCTATTAGAAACATTCCAACTTAAATAATGATTGGCCATAAACTTGGTAGCATACGTTCTTTCTAGAGTAACTTCGGGACGAACGTCTTTTAACCACATATAGGTATTCGTGTACTTAATTTTCCAAAACTTAGTGTTTATTTTAAAATAAGGATAAGGACTGGCACCATCACTTTCCAAAAGTGAACGATACCCATCACCAATAAAATTTCTGCCATAGCCCAATTGCAAGTCAATATTTTTATTTGGAGCAAATGTAATATTGGCTTCAGCCAAAGGGAAATCATATGAATTTGTTTTGAAGTCTTTAGCTATTCCTATTCCAGGTATAATAGCAGGATTCCCTCCTGCAGGCGCAATAGATTCAGCATATTGATTAAAATAATCAGCAAATCGTCCTTGACTTTCAAAAACTGTTGTAGTAAAATTAAGTTGCTTCCCTATTCCTCCTCTGAAATTAAGCGCCCTTGTATTAACATAGGTATAAGAAACATCACTATGTGTTGCTTTTCCTACTTGTAAATCTAATATTGGATTTAAAGTAAACCAATACCCATCACCTTGAATTTCGACAGCATTTTCATTCCATAATTTTTTAGCCCACCAATTTGAAGCTTTTATTTTAAGTTTATCATTCGCCTCTTTAAGATTGTAATACTTAGAAACTTCTTGATAAGTATAGGGCTTAGATGCTGTATGATTATTACTCCCTACTTGATTCATTGCACCATCAAACTGAGCATAATAACTATGCGAAAAAGGGATATTTAGATTGCTTTCAAACTCAGGATTGTTGTATTTCTTATAAACGATACTATCCAACTCTGTAAGTTGTTTTGCATTATTTTGAATAATTTCTGCTTTAGCCAGTGCTTCTGATGCGATTGTCTCCGAACTTTTTAAAGGAATCGAAATCGTACTATTATATCTAGAATAGACCGCCTTACCATTGTAAGTAGACGGACTAATTTTCGGGAACTTTGCAAAGACTCTTTTAGTCTCTTGAATTAACTCATCATCAACTGCATTTACATAAATTACTTTAAAAACACCATTACTGTCTACTTCAAAAAGCACTTTTATATTCCCTCGGAAATTATTTTTCATTAAAGTTTCTGGCACAACAAAATTTTGAAAAACAAAATCTTGCACTTCATTATAAAAACAATTTTCTAAAGCTACTGATTCTAAATTTTGACATTTAGGAAAAACGGGGAACCGTTCTGTAGACAATTTGGCTTGCAAATTATTAGTATCTTCAACTTGAGAATACGTAAAAAAAGATATAAATGATATAAATAAAGTTAAGAAACTTTTTCTCATATTAATTTTGATTGTGAATTTAGTATTCTAGTTGTGTTCCTGCACCATTTGCAATTATTTTCGCTCCAGAGGTACCTATTCGCTTTACACCTAATTGAATCATTGCAACAGCCTCCTCATACGTTCGGACTCCTCCAGCCGCTTTAACTGGAAGCGGAAACGCATTTTCAAGCATCATGGTAATTGTTGAAATTGTAGCCCCGTTCGGAAGATTACCTTGGGTTATAAAAAAACCAGTTGAAGATTTAACAAAAACCGAATTATAAAAAATTTCTTTGAAATTTGAAACTACTACATTTTTTATTAAAGCTGTTAATTGAACGACCTGCTTATCATCAAGGGCAGCCACTTCAATTATCCACTTTACTACTTTTCCCTTTTCCAGACCAAGTTTTGTACACTCTAAAACTTCCTGTTTAACTAAGTCGCTATCGCCCGCAATAAATGCGTTATAATTACAAACAAAGTCTAAATCATCCGCACCATCTTGTATTGCCAGATTAGCTTCAACAAGCTTGTCCTCCACATTTGAATCCCCATCTGGAAAATCGATTACTGTCCCTACTCCTACTTTAGAATTGGCTGTAGTTATCATTTCTTTTGCAATAGCAACCATATTAGGCCGAATCATAATGAGTTTAAAATTCTCATCAATAGCTTCCTGAATAAACTTCTTAACTACAACACTATTCTGGTCTTCATCAAGTCCCGCTTGAATAGCCGTTTTTAAATAGGTAGAATCTAAATATTGTCTAATGTTCATGTTATATCTATTCCATTATAAATGATAGGTTACAAAAATACATTTTATATTCAAAAGAGTTAATTATATGTAATTACTTTTTAAATTTTTACTATAAAAAAATCCCACCAAAGTGGGATTTAAATTGAATTATATACTGTTTATTTCTTGTTTTTAAAATATAGAATCATAACAACGATTGCTAAACTCGCTCCCGTTATATTGGCCAAAACATCAAAAACATCAGCAGTTCGGGTAGTGGTCAATACTTCTTGTAATATTTCAATTGTAATTCCAAAAAAAACAGATAAACCAAATGAATAAAAAAAAGGCTTATAATTATTTGGACTTTGCATTTTTACTTTAAAGAACAAAACCCAAAGAGTAGTAAACACAAAATGAAAAAAGATATGAATCAATTTATCAAGATATAAAATACTTACTTCTGGAATATTACTTGACGGTGTTAAACAAAGAAAAGTAACTATTATAGTCCAAAAAACTGCAATCCAAAAATACAATTGTTTATGCACCGATCAATTCTTTGTAAGCTTCACTAGATAGTAACGAATCAAAATCCGCAACATCAGAAACTTTTATTTTTATCATCCATCCCGCTCCGTAAGGATCTGAATTTACAGTTTCTGGAGTACTTTCTAAAGCATCATTGAATTCAATAATTTCTCCAGCTAATGGAAGAAATAAATCAGAAACTGTTTTTACCGCTTCAACAGTTCCAAAAACCTCATCTTTTTCAAGAGTTTGATCTAACGTTTCTACTTCAACATAAACAATATCTCCTAATTCTTTTTGAGCAAAATGAGTAATCCCTACTGTTGCAACATCCCCTTGTAAACTAACCCATTCGTGATCTTTAGTGTACTTTAAATTTGATGGTATATTCATATAAATACTAATTGATAATTGATAATTGATTTTTTGTACGGCAAATGTAACAATCTTCTAATGAAAATTGGTTTAGATTTTAAAAAATTAATTCCCAAAATTATAACGAAGTGTAAACCCCGAACGGATATTTGTTAATGGAAATGAAGTCGATATTACAGCTTTAGAAAAAGAATGATCGTAATAAAATATGGCGGTAAGATTCTTACTGAAAGAGTAATCAGCAGTTAATTTTAATGACCAAATATTTTGACCTCCCGCCAATTGATTATTATCGTAGTCCAAATAACGTACAATTGTTTGATTATTTCGATAAGAAAAATCAGCTTTCATATTAATATCTCCTTTTATAATGCCTGATGGATTATCAGCCAGTCTAGAAGAAAAGATAACATCTTTAAATCGATATCCTAGCCCAACAACATATTCAATTCCTTTTACCTCGGTCAATAAATTATTATCAAAACTCATTGATAACGCTCTGTCTTTTTTAATTTCAGTAAGAATTTTTAATGAGCTTTTCAATTCAAAATCCATTCTAATCAGCGGACTAAATTGCTCCACTAAGTTAATATTTGACATGATTGTTTTATTCAAAAAATTACCACTTGCATCAACTCCATTCTTGTCATTATCATAATCAAAATTAGATCGGTATTGATTAATAGTATAAGAAGCTCTATAATTATGCTGCAACGAGAATCGTTTAAAATTCCTTTTAAACAAATCATAACGCATTAATCCATTGTATTTTACAGCCCAGTTTGGTATTGGAAAACTTCTAAAAATCCCTAAGGAAACATTTGAGGCACTACTGCCAGAATAGGCAGCTAAAAAAGCTGGCAATAAAACTGCTTGATTATTTTTACCATAACCTAACGGATATCCATCTTCATCCAAATTAGCTGGGTTAGTAACATCAATACCACGTTGTGATGCCAATCGATTAGCAACTATTAATCTATTGCTTCTAAAGTCATCAAATGCCCCTGAAGAAACTTCATTGCTTGCCGAAAAAGACGTTTTAATCAAAACCGTTGATATTGAAAAAAGTCCATATGTATAAGGAGATCTCGAATTATATTCTCCATTAGTCACATCGTATTGTTCTGAATAATTTTCAGAATACGATCTGTCTGCATTTAAATCAATTTTTAAATCGGGGAACAAATCTACATTCGCAGTTGACTTAAACATCTTATTACTTACCTGTGAAAAGTTTTGATTAAAATCCTGATAATTGGTCAACCAACCATTTTTAGCAGCTTCATAACGAACATCATCTTGACTACCAAATATAAACCCTAAAGTAGGTCTTGAAGACCCAAAGAAACCTACACTTGGAGTATAACCCGGTAAAACTGTACCGCTGTTCTCCGTATAATTTACTTGAATATTTTTTACACTCGTTAAAACACCCATAAGTCCATCTACAAATTCATTGTTTTGAGCAACTGGTTTTGCTACATTATTCACTACCTTTTCTCCTGGTTTAGGAGCTGAAGCTTTGGGTTTACTTGTTACTTTAGCATTATTTTTTGTTAACCCTAAATACTTATAAAGCATATCCATATTAAAAGTTGCATTCAAAGTATTCGAACGTGCATTTTGAACCGTATTTCCTAAATTATAATCTACTCCTCCTATTTCTATTTGTGACAATGCATTTGACGAACGTTGCCAGCTATAGTCTCCTGTATAGGAATAATTTGCTTTCACAAAACTAAATAAAGGAATCTTATTGATTGGAATTTCATAATTCAAAACCAATTGTTGCATGTGTTGGTTAGGCGTTCCTATGTTCCAGTAGCTATCCCAAATCGTAAAACTGTCAATAGGTTCATTATCCTGATTTAAATAATTTTTTACAATATTATTAGATGACGCTGTATAACTTAGTTTTAAAGATTTTGTAAGGTTATAATTAAATCCATACTGATAATTAAAGGAGAAATTTCTTCTATACAAAGGATCCAAACCAATCCCCTCAACATCAACTTGACGAAATTGTTGACGATTGTATTGTCTAATTATATTAGTATTAAAAGAAACATTAGAAGGCAAATAATTAAAATTGAAATCACTAAGCAACTTCCAATAACTGCTTTTTTTCATGAATTCCGTTTTCTTGAATGGCTCAACAGGTTTTGGCTGAAAACTATAAGCATAATCCACTGACGTATTTACCTGTTGATCAATATAATCTTCAATTTCAAAATCATGTCGCTCTACCTTATTGTATGACTGAGAAAAAGTAAAGTTCTCTGGGTCATAAACATGTTGTTTTTGCTCAGCACTTCTTTGTTTTCTAACACCAATAAAATTAATGCTTGTTCGTTTTGTATAATCTACTGCTCTATTTGTAATATTATTTCTCTCCGCAGTATCGGTTGTATTGTCCAACAACTGTTTTAGTTTGATATCTTGATTAAAAGGATCATATTCTGGTGTGATTGTTTCTTCTCCAACGGCATAATTAAATGGTAAATTTATCCCCCATTTTACTGGCAGTAATTTCCCCAAATTAAGATTAGTGACAATATTATATTGTTCAATATCTTCCCGACTTCTCTCATTTGGCCCTTGCTCCAAAGCTCCGAAACCAATAGTGCTTTTTTTACCTGTTGCGGAAATAGTTGCAAAATCGGCTAGGTTTGTATCAACATTTAAAACTGCCGCCATACCGCCTTGATTATCCATATCAGCCAAGCGAAGTTCATTGAACCAAACTTCTCCTTTTATATCTTGGTGTGTTTCATTGCTTTTCACACCAACCATAAGTGTACGGACCAATCCAAAATTAGGATTTCCTTTTATACCCAACCTCAACTTATTTGTTTTATTGGCCAGACTTGGGTTTAACTCATCTTCATTTTGATAATAGATTCCATCCAATGGTAGAGTACTCAAATCGATACTCATTGCCTGAATTTTAAGCTGAGTTAACAAGGCTAGCGTTAAATCAATATTATTATCTTCTGGCCAAACCTCTTCTGCGCTCAATGCGGAACAATTAGAACCTGAAGTAGAAGAAGGAGTCGTTACTTTCAAAGGAATTTCTATTTGGTAGAAGTTCTGTGTAAAATCATTTCCAAAACGAATAAATCCAATCATTTGATCGTCTCTAAGTACTGTTTGATTTGGCAATGATTCTGCATGCAAAAACATTTTTAATTTTTTGAACTGCCTCATATCGATGCTAACATTCTTAAAAACGGCTCTTGAATCTTCCGGCTCAAGACCGTTCCCAGAAACTCTAAGTGACAGCGACTGTTCATTTTGATTTATAATCGTATTATTATTATACAATTGTTCCCGTTGCACTCCAGGAGGGATAATATAATTAACTGGGCATCTGTCATTATTTTCTTGAACATTCACTGCTAACACATCTAAATCAGTTCCATCATCAGCTACGTTTGTATCATTAAAATCCAATGTATTCGTATATCTTCTCCATTCTCCTCTGACCAAATCTAGAGCACCAAAACGAACTGTTACGTCTTGATTAAAACCAGTCATAAACATTCTCATAAAACGAATGGATCTAAAATCTGAAATATTTCCTATTGTATTTTCAGGCTGAGAAACAGGTATTTTAAATTGTAACCATCTTGCATCAGTAACTTCACCATTTGCTAATGTTACTTGCGTATTTTTCACATCAGTAATATAGTTTTGACCAACATTCATATTCGGTTGAATATCCACGCTATATTCATAATAAGCATTAATGGTATTCATTGTATTATCTCTATTAATATCTTCAACATCTGGAACTGTTGATGAACCTCTATTGGGATCACTTACACTTACAGCTGAGTTTCCATCAACACCATTATAGTTCTTATATCGCTCTTTTACACTACCTGTAGTGTTTAAGTAATAGGTATAATCATCAGCTGCTGGATCAGACTCTGAAGCAAAATTAGTATAGACAGAACCTTCATTCGCATTAGACAATCCATCTAAACCTATATCTTGGTTCTTTCTATTATCCGCATTAGTGTCAAAAGCATAAATCAAAGATTGTGACGCAGGAACATCTCCCCAAATAGGTTTTGGATTTACTAATATTTGATCTGGCCCTAGTCCATTTTCATATTGTTTGCGCCCATCTTTCAAAACATCTTCTGATATCTCCCCTAAATTGAAATATATTTTTCCAGTATTATCATTTGGAACCTGGCCTTTACCAACGTACGGATCCATTACCCAAAACTGAATATATTCCACATTTCCTTGTTCGAAATTTGTTGAATTTATAGCTCTCATAATTCCACCATAATTAGTTCCGGGGCTTGTAGAAAAACTCGAACTGTTATTATAAGGACCTCTATCAGAAGGATAATAACTTAAGTCCAAAGTATTAACAACTTGCGATTGTCCTTGAGCAATATCAGTTAATGGGTATAATTCTTCACTATAAATCCTTCTTGTAGTATTCAATGACAAATCATCATTTGAAATTCCAGATGGTTTTTGTGTGTAAAAAATGGGGTCAATAGTATACCAAGCTAGCTTCGCTCTTTTAAACCCATAACTCAAATCATTGGCGTTAGCGTTAAAATCATAGGCACTTCTTGTATTTCTATCTGGTGTAGAAGATAAACTCCAGGCATAAGCAGAACGCATATCAATTGTAGATTGAGATCCCTCAAAGTCATCTACATAAATTGTTGACTCTCCTTGAAACTGATCTGCTTTTGGTGTGTCTGGTTTCAAAAAAGCGATTTCTCCACGTACCGAAAGATTTGAAGGCACATCGGTATCAATATTAGGGAGTTTATTCACTAATCGAGTAAAGAAAGGAACCTCAGTAGAATAATTAGTATTAAAACCAAAAATAGTATTGTTTACCGATTCTTGACCAAAACTTGATTTTTGAGTAAAAGGTTTTTCAGTCATTTTTAAAAATGTAGCTCCAACCAAAAACTTATCCGAAATTTTATGTTCTACATTTACCCCCATAAACCTTCTGGTTTGCTGACCAAAAACAGAATTGTTTTCCAGAGAAACATTAATAGGCGTATTTGATGCTTGAAGAGATGGATCCAAAATTTGAACCCTACCCAATTGATAATTTACACTATAATCAATTCCTTCAACTAAAACTCGTCCTCCAGCAGTCACGACAACGGAACCTTGAGGAACATTGAACGCTCCAATAGGAATTCCATCACCTCCTGATGATTTATATTTACCTCTTAAAAGAAATTTATTCTTGTCACTATCTTGCAATGCTCCAGATTGGGTGTTGCGATACATATTACGAAACACATATTTCTTTTGATTTGCATTATAAGTATTAGCATCGTTATAGTTTTCTCCCGAACCTGTGTTTGACAATTTGGAAAACAATAATTCACCAAATGGCTCTTTGGTAGTAAATATTATTCTTCCATTTTGGGAATCAATAGTGATGCCTTGCATAAAATCAAAAAAACCATCCCCTCCAGTTTGTGGATCATTATTATAATTTAATTTATCTAAATTAAATACTTTCAACAACGGAGTTTCAGCAACTTTATTATCAGGTGATGGACTTGCAGGAAAAGGACTTCCCGACACTTCAGTAATGTAATTTAATGGAGACGGATCAGTATATAGTATATTAAACCTAAAATCCTCTTGTTTCACTTGATAAGCTCCTGGTATTTGATAGATGTTTTTCATCATCAGATTCCAAACTGGGTTTTTGACATTTGTTAAATTACTTTTCAACATTTTCAAAATTAAACTTTGAGTGATAATTGCTTGGGAAGAATTAGTCCCCGTTACAACAGTTGCATCGATACCATCACTACCAAATTCACCTACCTGATACACTTTATCACCTATTGTATATTGATAAGCAACGGCTAGCACCTCATCATTTGCTAATCGTTGTTGCAACGATATATACCCTAATTGAGCATTATAGGTATATTCATTTGAAGTTAATTTTCGAGCATTTTCTAATTTAGAATAATCTTGACCTTCGCTAACAGTGACATTAAATCCAGAATTAGAAGTAACTATTTCCCTAATATTACTATTTAACAAACCTGAACCAGTTAAAATTTGTGCTGGATCATAATCGTTATTAGAGTTGTCTGTGGGCGAATTTATTGGATTATTAAATATTCCTGTTGAAGGATCAAGCACTACCACTTCATTATCTGCCAAGCCCGATAATTGCGATTCTCCTAAATCTTGAAGCGCAATAATATTTCGTAAGTTATTTGAATTAGTACTAACACGAGTTTGTTTATTAGTAACCCAAATTTCAAGTCTTGTAATTTGAACCCTACTATCAATAAAAGGGTAGTTTTTTAACGAAGCATCGTATTTATTTCTAAAATATTGTGACAAGAAAAAATGCCTGTCATTATCGTAATCAAGCGCATACATATCAAAGTCCTGAATTACTCCACCACCTTCTGCAACTACACTTTTTGTTTTTGATTTTTGTTCTGAAAAGACTCCTGTAACTGTAGTTTTTCCAAATTGCAATTGGGCTTTTACACCAAATAAGCTTTGCGCTCCCCTAATTAATGAGCTATTCAAAGGCATACTTACATTTCCAACTTCAATTTTTTGAATAATATCATCTTCTGAAGGAGCATATTCTAATTTAATTAAATTTTGAAATGCGAAAGTAGACTGCGTATCATAATTTGCATTAACATTCAACCTTGTACCTACTTTCCCCATTAAGCTCATGCTTATCCTTTGATTAAAATCAAAAGACAAATTAGATCTATTTCTTGGAGAGAAAGAAGGATTATCTTGTTTGGTATATCGAGCACCCAAATCCATTTCAACGGAACCTGTAGGCTTAACATCAATTGTATTACTACCAAAAATAGTTTCAAAAAGACCCGAATTCACATAATATTTAGGTAATAAATCTTTTTTCGCAGCCTCACTTCCTTCTTTTTTACCATCGATAGCATCCGTTTTTTTCTTGAAATAATCTCTCATAGATTCTTTCAAGACTAAACTTTCATACTCTTTTGGAGTTAATATAATAGGGTAATTGATAGAAAACCCATCAACAGAATTAGTATAAACATACCTATCCGTAACAGGATCATAAGTATAGGCCGAGAGAATACTTTGAGGGTTTTTTATTTGGACTTTTCCTAAAGAGAAACCCTTATTAATTGTATCTTGAGCTTCTTCTTTTACTTGAGCCCTAGACGCAAAACCACAAAATAAAACTAACAAAAAAAGACAAATTTTCTGCATATAATTCGTGTTTCCGAGTTCCTTTTATAAGTTCTTTAAAGCTTTTTTAATAATTGATTCAACAGAAGCATCTGGATCCTCTTTTACAATTTTTTCAATGATTTTTTCAGAAGTTTTTCGAACAAAACCTAATACCTCCAAAGCTGATAACGCTTCATCTCGGTTTGTATTGCTTTGCACCATTGAAACTTCATCTAAATCATATAGTTTCAACACTTTTTCTTTTAAATCAAGTATCACCCTTTGAGCTGTTTTACTACCGATTCCTTTTATCGATTGAACTGTAACTACATCCCCTGAAGCAATCGCATTTGTAATTTGTTTAGGATCTAATGATGACAACATTGTTCTCGCAATATTGGCCCCAATTCCCGAAACGGAAATTAACAATTTAAAAATCTCTTTCTCAGATTTTTCTACAAATCCAAATAAAGTATGCGAATCCTCTTTAACTTGAAGATGTGTAAATAACTTTACAAAATCAGTATTAGGAAGCAATGAATAAGTATGTAACGAGATATTCACATGATAACCAACACCACCGCAGTCAATTACGATGTGTGTTGGTGTTTTTTCCACTAATTTCCCTTGTAAATGTGCTATCATTTATAGTTTGTATATGAAACAATTTATTGTTTTTATAAAGCTAATTATAAAGAAGCATTAATTTGTTTTTTCTTTTGTTTTTCCTGCGCATCAATTACAGCAATTGCTGCCATATTGACCATCTCTTCTACACTTGCACCTAATTGAAAAATGTGAACTGGTTTTCCCATTCCAAGCATAATAGGCCCGATTGAATCCACTTTGTTTAATTCTTTCAATAATTTATAAGTAATATTAGCAGAATCTAAATTAGGAAAAATTAAAGTGTTTACCTTTTTTCCAGCTAGTTTAGAAAACGGGAATTTCTCTTTCAACATTTCTGGATTCAAGGCAAAATCTGCTTGAACTTCACCGTCAATAATAAGATCAGGATGATGCTCATGTAAATAAGCTACTGCCTGTCTTACTTTAGTAGCATTAGCATCACTAGAAGAACCAAAGTTAGAAAATGAAACCATCGCTATAACTGGCTCTACACCAAACATTCTTGCTGTTTTAGCAGTCATAATAGCAATTTTTGCCAAGTCATCTGCAGAAGGATCGATGTTTATCGCAGTATCTGACAAAAACATTGGACCACGAGCAGTCATCATCATGTTTGTAGTCGCCACAATAGAGGCTCCAGGCGCTTTTTCAATTAATTGCAACATTGGTTTCACTACAGAAGAATAACTTCTAGAATGACCTGTAACTAATCCATCAGCCTCTCCTTCATTGACCATCATGGCAGCAAAATAATTTCTTTCACGCATTAACTTTTCAGCATCATATAAAGAAATTCCTTTTCTTTTTCTAGTTTCCCAATAGGTAGTCGCAAATTTATTTCTTCTAGCGTCTTCTTCTTTTATTTTAGGGTCAATTATCTCAATATCAGCATCAAAACCTAATTCTTCTTTTAATTCTAAAATAATCTCCTTATTACCTAATAAAATAGGATGTCCAATTCCCTCTTCTAATACAATTTGAGCGGCTTTAAGTACATCTAAGTGATCTGCTTCTGCAAATACAATTCTTTTAGGATCCATTTTAGCTCTATTGGTAATCAATCGAACCATTTTATTATCATTCCCTAATCGGTCTAGAAGTTCTTCTTCGTACTTATGCCAATCAGTAATAGGGTTTAATGCCACACCAGAATCCATGGCAGCTTTAGCAACTGCAGGAGCCACAATAGTAATTAATCTTGGATCAAATGGTTTTGGGATAATATAATCTCTACCAAAAACCAATTTAGTTGCACCATAAGCAACATTAACTTGCTCTGGAACTGACTCTTTTGCTAATAAAGCCAATGCTTTAACAGCAGCCATTTTCATTGCTTCATTTATTTTAGTAGCGCGAACATCCAAGGCTCCTCTAAAAATATATGGAAACCCAAGTACATTATTCACTTGGTTAGGATGATCAGATCTTCCTGTAGCCATGATAATATCTTTTCGTGTTGAAATAGCAAGATTATAATCTATTTCTGGGTCTGGATTTGCCATTGCAAAAACGATTGGATTATCAGCCATTCCCAATAACATTTGAGGACTCATAATATCTCCAGAAGATAGTCCTAAGAAAATATCTGCTCCCTTTAAAGCTTCTTCAAGACTTACTGGCTTTATATCTTTTGCATATTTTAATTGCATAACAGATAGTGATGGATTGTCTTTTGTCAAGACTCCTTTACTGTTAAACATCAATATATTTTCTATTTTAACTCCTAGTAAAACATATAAATCAGCACAAGCTAATGCTGCTGAACCTGCACCTGAAACTACCATTTTCACATCCTCAGCTTTTTTATCAGCTAATTCCAATGCGTTTATTAAAGCTGCAGAAGATATAATTGCTGTTCCATGTTGATCATCATGCATCACTGGAATATTCAATTCTTCAACTAACCTACGTTCAATTTCAAAAGACTCAGGTGCCTTTATATCTTCTAAATTTATCCCTCCAAATGTAGGAGCAATATTTTTTACGGTTTGAATAAATTCCTCAATATCTTTAGTACCAATCTCAATGTCAAAAACATCGATATCTGCAAAAATCTTGAACAATAATCCTTTTCCTTCCATAACTGGTTTTGAAGCTTCAGGTCCAATATCTCCTAGACCCAAAACTGCAGTTCCATTAGTAATTACTGCAACTAAATTTCCTTTAGCTGTATATTTATATACGTTATTTACATCTTTAGCAATTTCTAAACAAGGTTCAGCTACACCAGGTGAATAAGCCAAAGATAAATCTCTTTGGGTTGCATATTTCTTAGTTGGAACTACTTGAATTTTTCCTGGAGTAGGTTTTGCATGATATAATAACGCTTCTCTTCTTTTGCTGTTTTTGTTCATTTTTTAATGTTTTATTCTAGCTTACAAAGATATAAGACTTGGTTTAAAAAGCAGACTTTTCTTCTATTCTTTTAAAAAAAACCAAACCCTATTTGTAGAAAAAAAAATAGCCGCACTAAATTGCAGCTATTTATACTTATTTTTAAATTCTATTTTAACCTTTTGATCCACTAATATAAGAATCCAAATGCTGAATTGTTTCTTTTTGAATTTCTATTATTGCTTTCACTACGTCACCAATTGAAATAACACCAGTAACGGCATCATTTTCTACAACTGGTAAATGTCTAACCCTTCTTTTACTCATAATTCCCATACAGAAATCAAGATCATCCGTTGGTTTTACCGTAATGACATCCTTTTCCATGATTTCATGTACAAACGTATCTTTTGAAGCTTTATTTTTTAGGACAATTTTCCTAGCATAATCTCTTTCAGAAAGTATTCCTTTTAAAATATTATCTTCAATGACTAATACTGCTCCAACATTTTTTTCTCCCATCACTTTCAATGCATCATATACGGTGATTGTAGAAACTATAGAATGAACATCCTTTCCTTTTGTGCTTAATATTTGATTTACAGTCATGTTGAAAAAATTTAGTTGACTATAAAGTTAAAAAAAATAACATACAAAATACAGCTTTACAAAAAAAAATTAGCCTTTAAATAAATCTTCTGGAGAAGTAAGTCTATTTAGTTCTTGTTTCAAATGATCGTTTAGTATTTGCAATCCATATTGATAGGACGCATTAACCCATCCAAAACCCTCTTTAGAAATATAATCGAATTCCGTCCCAACATTACCATACTCTGCAAAAACTTTATGGGAACTGGTTTCCAAATCAAATTTCTCTGGAATCGTTCCATTGTATTCCACTGCATTTTTAGTAATTAACCAAAGCCATCTGTACACCATTTCTTGGGCTTTATCAATAAAACCATAATTAAGTAAACCCTCCCACAACAGCATTTGGTGTGGAGCCCACCCAAAAGGATAATCCCACTGCCTTTGTGGCGCATCCTTAGGAAAATTTGCCGTACTTGCTTTTGTACTTCCTGTAATTCCTCCACTTTTTATAAATTGTGGCAAGGCTACTTCGACTAATTGTTTTGCCTGATGAGCATTGCATAATCCGGCCCATAAAGGGAAAAAAGTAGTTGCAGCTTCAAAAGGGAATTGTCTATTATTTACAAAATCATAATCAAAATACATACTTGATTTTTCATTCCAGCATAATTCATCCATTTTTTCTTTTCTTGAATTTGCTTTGGATTCCCAATCTTTAGATGTGTAAAGAGTATCAGCTATTTGTATTTTATCATCATAGAAATTCTTAATCAAAAAGGCTATATCTTTTTCATATTTGTAAAGAAAACTATTTACATCAACTGAATTTAAGTTAGCACAAGTATTAATCAATCTATTAGTAGTGTCATGTCCGCTTTCGCGTAAACTTCTATCATGAACAAAATACTCATCAAGTTCAGCATCAACAATAGTTCTATTTAAATATTGCTTTTCAAATTCTCTAATTGGCAAATTATATTTTATTGCATACGATTCTAAAACATCATCAAAATGTCCTGGCTCCACTTCAAAAGGCATTCCTACACCACCTGACTTATATCTATTTAATCCTGTAGGAGTCAATCGACCACCTTGCACCATCCAAACTGTATTGTATTCAAGAATAACCGTTTCTAGATGGTCTTTCAACCATTCTAAATTTGGAACTTTATTCTTTACAATCTCAACTAATAAAGAGGAGTATAATGGTGGCTGTGTTCTAGTTAAATAGTAACTCCTATTGGCATTTAGTATTTTTCCGTAGTGAACAATTTGATATTTAAAGTTATCTGCTATAGCCATCGCTTTCTCCAGCTGATTATCAATTAGCAATCCAACACCAATAAAATAGCTATCCCAACCATACATTTCATTAAATCTCCCACCTGGGACAACAAATGGAACTCCTTGTAAACTGTATAATTTTTGTTCTAAAGCCAACGCAAGAATCCCGGGTTTTGTATTCAACGTATCAACATACTCTTCTGTATAATCTTCCGGTAAAACTCCTACTTTGAAATTTTGCAGTTCTTTTTCTAAATCCTGAAAATACTTCACCCCTTGTTTATCTTTAGCGGAAACATATAGAGTTGGTATTTCATTTGTCGTTTTTTCATCTTGTAGAATTTGCATCAGGCCTTTCTTATCAATAGTTCTAGTAAGTTCATCCCAATAATCCTCTCTAATTTTTCTCGAAATACGATCTACAGGCTCCTCTTGAATCCGTGTTAAATCGACCTCACCCAATTCCATTTTTTTATCTTTGAGGACTGCCAGTTCTTGAAGTAAATTTGCCAAATGATAGGTTCCTTCAATGGCTCTTTCTTTTTTAGTTTTTTCATCAACTAAAACGAATCTTTTAGGACCATTGTCATCCTTTGTAATCTTTTTATCATTATCAGTATCCTCTTGAAGCAAGAGTTCGCGAAATGTTTTATCAATGTTTAGTGAAATTTTCATGATTTAGCAGTTAGTTTTTTTAATATAAAGAAAGAGACCAATAATAAAGACATTGGAATTAAAGTATAATAGAAGGCATTTTCAGGCCCTTCATTTTTAAACAAATAACCTATTACTCTTGAACCTAATGTACCTCCTAATGCTGAAAAAACAACAATTAAACCCGTCATGGAACTGTGCAGTTTCTTGGGCAAAGCACTTAAAACAACTGAATTTAAAAGGGGATATATTGGAGCGATAAACAATCCCACAAGAGGAAATGCAAATCCTATTAAAGGAATATCTCCTAGCGAATTGATTTCTTTAACATCCAACCCAACCGTCCTTGGCAATACAAAAATAACGATTAACATGGCCATCACAATACAAAAACTAAGTACCCAAATCCAATTTATACTTTTAGTAATTACACCCGCAAGTAATCGTCCTACCGCCAAAGTAATAGCCAAAATACTCGCCATCATTATGCTTATATTCTCTGGAAGGTGTAATACTTTACTATTAAAAGTAGGCAACCATGACATAATTCCTTGTTCAATCATTACAAATAGAAAGGCACTAATTACAAAAACAATAGTCAGTAGTTTAGCAAACAGCTTGAACATTTGTTTAAAATCATCCGCTAAATCAACTCCAGGAATATCGGTTTGGTCTTCAAATTTGGCAAAGAACAAGAATCCAAATGATAACAATGAAATTCCCGCTAATAACCAATACACGTTCAACCATGCATCAGGATCCGATTCTGAATTAAAAGCTGGAAATAAAAAGTAAGCTAATGCAATACCTATCATAAAAACGCCTTCAATACTACTCATCAAACTATTGTGTTCTTTTTGATTTTCAGTAACAGTTCCAATAAGAGAATAAACAGAAACTTTTATCAAAGCAAATGAAACCCCAACTGTTGCAAAAAGAATTTTTGCAGTATCAAATGAATTTCCAAAATACATTGTAATACAAGCTACAGATACTAATGCTAAACCAATAAGCATGGCTTTTTTATAACCTAATCTAGGCAAAAAAGAAGCGATCAAAAAAGAGACAATTGCGATAGGTAAATCTTTAAAAGCCTCTAGAATACTAGCTTGTAACTCATCGACTCCATAATTTTTTTGGGCTTTTAAAATCACTATTCCTACACTATTCAATAGAATAGCAAAGACAAAATAATTCAAATACATCGCTAATTTAATAGTGCTTTTTTTCATTTTTAATTGGTTTTATTATTTTATAAAAACTACCCATCAGTATTCAGATAGGTGGCAATATTAATCCCCTCTGGTAATCTCCCTACGTTTTGCAATTTTAAAACGGCTAACTTTTGAGCAATCGTAATGGTTTCTTCAAAATTTTTATTCAATAATTGCGCATACAAAAAACCAGTCCAAAAAGCATCTCCAGCACCAGTTGTGTCTTTTATCTCATCAATTTTTTGTGCTTTTTGATAAAACATACCAAAATTTTTATCAGATAAGACCACCCCATCTTTCCCTTTAGTCAAGCATATTGTTGCCGCACCCAAATCATGAAAATAGTCAAAAATAAAATCTTCGGTTTTTGTTTCAGCAAAAAGACGATAACAATCATCTTCACTTAATTTTACAAATGGGTTTGTTCCCAAATATTCTTTCAAAACCAGCTTAGCTTCCTCTCTATCTGGCCAAATTCTCTCCGAAAAATTAATATCAATACTTGTTTGCAAACCTAACGATTGGGCTTTTTTTGCACTTTCTAAAATAGTCGTTCTAGCTGGGTTTTTGCTTAATGCAAAACAGGTTGTATGAAAAATTTTGGCACTTGCCAATAAATCGTCTGGAATTTGACTCTGATGAATTTGGTAATCTGCTTCTCTATATGGAATAAAATCAGGAGTACCAGTCGATTTTGAAACAAAAATAACAGAAGTTGGCTCTGTATTTGATTTTCTTATTTGGGAAGTAATCACCTTATTTGCTTTCAGTTTACGAACAATATATTCTCCCAATCCGTCTTGACCACAAGTTGCCACTAAAACAGAGTTCAAACCCAACCTTGCCGCATTCACCGCTACATTAGTTGGAGAGCCACCTAAAAATCGGTGGTAATCTTTTGTTCTGTTTATCGAAGTATTTACTTCGTGTCCTATAAAATCTATCAGTACTTCCCCTGCACAGATTATGTCAATTTTCTTTTCCAATTTAAACTAAAAATTTAAAATTTGTATTTATACTTTGATGCAACATTACTGTTGCGGCGCCACTCCATGCACAAAATGGAACTCCGTTTGGCTTTTGAGTTTCACTATTGAAATTTTCATAAAAACTATAATCCTCCACTTTGTTCACTGCATTTATAGCCTCTAATATTTCTAATGCTTCGCTACTTTTGTTTTTAGATTGTAATGCTAATCCATAAAACCCATTGACCATAGACCAACTACCTCCATTATGAAATTCATTTGGATAATTTCTAAATTCATATTTGCAATTGTTCTTCAAAAGATTCCAATCAATATCACTTTCTTCTATTGGAGGCCAAAAGGCGGGCAACAATTGTAGAGGTCTTTCCTTTTTCAGTTCAATTGAATACTCTAAAATAGAATGCTGAAAATTTTCTGATCCAATATTTAAGTATAGCGCCAATGAGTTAGCAAAAGCATCAAACTGAGTTTTATAACCCGCTGGTGAAAAAGAGCAAGGCATAAATTTGTTAATATTTATTTCGTTGTATGCTCTTTCATGGTATTTCTCTCCAACTGAATTTGGAGTAAAATTAATTTCAATCTGTTCCGTTATTTTTTCTATTTTTTCTGTAATTGACTCCTTCTTTGCAAAATGATTGTAACTTCTTAATGCCCAAATTCGGAGCAATTGATCGTATAAAACATAGCCATCTGTTATATATTCATCAGCCCAATTTCCAGAAAGCGGGACATACAACAGCCCTTTATTATTAAACTCCCAAGCCTCAAGAAGTTGCAAGCATTTTTGAATGTTTTGTTCGTGTTTTATTACGAAAGAAGGATCCTTTTTATAAAAAGCATATTGACAAATTCCAATAACAAACCAAGTAACTGCATCCACTCTTCCTGCTAATCCACCATAACTAACTTCTACATCGGCTCCATTTGTCATTACATTTGAAGGGATCGTTCCATTATAATGCTGATTTTCAGCCAATGTGTCTAATGTTTTGCGAAACGTATCAATCAATTCATTATCCCCAGATGCTAAAGCGGCCAATCCACAAATTACTCCATCACGAGCCCAAACTCTTTTGTAATTAGAAATATCCTGAGCACTCGCTAAAAACCCTTCAGTTGACGAAGCTTTATGCAACAATTCCATTGCCTTTTTATAATTTAAATCATTCACTTAATTCCACTTTTTTTGTTTTAATAAATAAGGTACATATCGCACTAATAACCAATAGTACTCCTGCAAATGTGATCGCTAATCTAGCATCATTGTTTAAAAAATGTTTTAAAATATACCCGAAAGTAATCGTTTGGATAAACATAGGAATAACAATCATCATGTTAATGATTCCCATATAAACCCCATAACGTTCTTTAGGAATATTGTTCACCACCATTAAATAAGGGATTCCCATCATACTTGCCCAACCGATTCCAAAACCAGTTATAGCCGGGAATAATAAATATTTATTTTCAATATGCGGAAATATTAAAAATCCTATTGCTGCTAATACTAAACATGAAAAATGCACCATTTTTGGCGAATATTTCTTTGCAAAATAGACCAATCCAAAAGCGCATAAAAAAGTAACGACATTATACCATCCATTTACTAAGCCAGTCCAACTAACAGCCTCTCCATATAATTTCATGTCTTTTTGAGGAGTAGTATGCCAAACAGAAAGAGCAATACTTTTTGATGAATTTTGCCAATAACAAAATAAGGCATACCATTGAAACAAATACACCAAAGCCAATTGCCACATTACTTTTGGCATGTCTTTTATTGCTGAAAATATATCCACAAATGGAGTAAAAACATGTAAGGGTTCCTCTTTAATTTTTTTTAATTCTTCTTCAGTAGGCGGAATTTCTTTAGTAGTATGTGAACTCCACCAAACGGATCCAATCGAACAAACTGCACCAAGAAAAAAGGAAGCAAATACCCAAGTGGGTAGTTTCCCTGTTGTTCCAATAAAAATTAATGGGAAAATAAATAGTGAAACGTTTGCCAAAGTTTGCCCAAAACCTGTAAAAAAACTTTGAGCTTGAAATCCTGTAGGCTGTTGATCAGTATCTAGTGTATCAGCAATGAAAGCTCTATAAGGTTCCATAGCTGTATTATTACCAACATCTAATATCCAAAGTAACCCTGCGGCCATCCATAACGAACTACTAAAAGGAAACATAAATAAAGCGATACTACATATCAAAGCTCCAATAAAAAAGTATGGCTTTCTTCTTCCTCCTAATTTTGGAGACCATGTTTTGTCACTCATTGCACCTATAATTGGCTGAATCAACAACCCAGTTAGTGGACCAGCAAGATTAAGCAATGGTAATTGATCAGGACTTGCGCCTAAAAAATCATAAATGGGATTAACGGCGCTTTGTTGTAATCCAAAACTATATTGAATTCCGAAAAACCCAACATTCATATTAATTATCTGCCAAAAACTAAGCTTTAATTTCATTGCACTTCTTTATAAATTAATTATTTCGTAAATTTTTTAGATATTTTATTTAAAATTAATTTTTAAATCGACAATTTATTGCATTATAAAAATAAAAACGTTTTCGGAAGTACCGAAAACGTTTTCGAATTCTTAAAATAAACTTAAATTATAACTTTGTAGTTTTACTCAAATGGGATAACAATTTTAGTTTCCCAAGATAGTTCATCCCCTCCGTTGAAAGGGTTAGCAAGGAAGTGTTCAAGAGGCTTATTAACTAATTTATAATTATGGGCTTTAGCATAATCCAACAAAGCAAACCAAGCTCTATCTGACGTTCTGAAATTGCCATAATAAGTGGCTTCTAGACCTTTTACTGCTTTTATAGTTTTAAATTTTACAATCCCATTATTGATCATTTTTACATCCTTATCAATAGGGAAGCAATAATTAAAATCAAGTTGCTCTTTGTCAAGATCCCAATTTTCAATTTCTAAATAGGGCCTTCCTATAATTTTACTTTGTTCCAAAAAACCAGTAATAGCAGCATCATTCATTATCATGGTTTGTGCCTTTTCCTGCAGTACACTTTTTAAACTGATATAGGCCACAAAAGTTTCTTCAGATTGTCCTAACCCATCAATTTTAACTTTAAAATTTTCTAAATGCTTATTTAAACCATTTCTAAAATCAGTAATCTTTTTAATTTGTTCTTTTTTAAAGCTAGTATTATAAAAGGGCGCAGTCAATCTATTGTATATGCTATTCTTTTGCTCCTTTATACCTACATTCACCATAGTAATAGAATCATTTATGGAATTAAAATCCCAAGTATATTCCATTTTAGTACTATCTTTTGTCATTTCTTGCTTAATAAAACCAAAGTTTTTCTTTTCAACAAGAACAAAATTTTCTTTATCAGTAGTCATACGTGTCTTTGACCACTCTTGAACTCCTTGAAAAACAGTACCAGTCGCAGTTTTAACCTTAAATGAAATACAATAGTCACTTTCTTTAATAAATAGATACCAGATTAAGAAAAGAGAGAAAACAAAACTAAAAACTAATATTATTATTTTCTTTGTTTTCATTTTACTTCTTCATTTTTAATTTATCAACTATAAAATCGGCTATTTCCTTTCCTTGAACTATCCCGTTTTCAATTGCTGCTCTATAATGAATCCCTCCATAAAAACGACTCATAGCCGCTTCTTTTGATGCTTCATTAAACGATTTAAATGTCCTATTTGGCAAACCAAATTGTAACTCTGAATCATCTACAAAAGAGAAATTATCACCGAAAATAGAAGTCAAGATATTTGAAGACACTGTAGAAACTACTGAATGCCCACTTGTATATTCAGGAAATGGAGGGGTTTGTAAAGCGGGTTTCCAGTTTTCATCAATTTTTTGATTAATTACCGTTTCTGGACGTATTACATTACTTCTGAATTTTTCATCCCAACAACTTATAAAAGCTTCAAACATCCCGATTGAGGTTTCTGTATAAGCGAATACCGTTTTCTCAAAATTAGCTTTCGATGTTTTACATGCAATTTTTGTAATCCCCATCCAGTGTGCACCTGGAGTAATTTTCTTTTTAGCAAACATCATGTGCCCTTGACTCACTGATACATATGGATTACAGTCCCAAAATTGAGCCATTTTTACCTCGTTGCACGTATCTCCCATTTTTTTCATCTTCAAACTGATATCATAAACTTCTTGTACTTCTTTGAAAAAAGGAGAGTTTTTATCTAATGAAAAAGGAAGAGCTGGAATGGGTTTAAATTGGGACGCAGAGTCTAAAACAAGAGTGCGAATCTCAGCCCAATGAGGCTCAATTGCGTCCATATATGCTGGTGGTGTAGGCTGCCATCTTCCAGCAATATTAGGAAGTACTGAAAACTTAGACATAGTGCGTGTTTCCTTATAATTGTCTTTATCCATCCATTTTTTTATACGAGCAGCCACTTTTAGCCCGTATTCTTTAGAGACTTCAAATTCCTTTTCATTTTCCTTACTCCATTTTTGGTACAAACTATCTCTGAATTTTTCCACTAATTCTTCAGAAAAAACCAATTGTTTACTAACATCCATATGGGCGACTAAAGCTGCAACTTCTATATTCACACCGCTTTTAGGATCCAATTTTGGAATAGAATCTAGGCCTTTCAACTGGTTTTGAAGACTTCCGTAGGTTTTACTGTTTTGAGCAATAATCTCGTATGCTGCAATATTTGGATATACAAAAATCCTACTAGCAACTGGTGGCGAAAAAATATCATGAACCATAATTTGGGTCACATTTTCAACAGCAGCACTATATTCATCTGGAGTTACTATAATCGATTTTTCTTTTTTACAAGAAACAAAAAGGAGACTTAACGAAGCGATTATAAAAAATTTAGTTTTCATTTTAATCTGTTTTTTAATATTTATTTTAGAATGAATTATTGAGCCATTGGTATTTCGAATACCTCAGCTTTATTATTATTAACAGTTACTAATAGGTACTTTTTACCATTAAATTTTATAATATCTAAATGTCTAACTGCCTTCTGTGACAAATCAATACCTATTTTACTTCCCAATATTATTTCTTTTTGGTTCTTAATTAAAGCACCAGAAAATCCATCAAATCTACTATGATAAGGAGCTACCCCAAAATAATTTCCAGCTGCAAATACAGATTCTTTTTTAGCAGAATCAAAATTTGATTTTACAAAGCAATTAATTGGTGCCACTTGTAAATCATTTGAAAAAGGCACAAAGGTGAATTTACCATTTTGATTTTTCAAATAACCTGATTTCAAATTATCAACCTCAAACAATTTAGCTTTAGAAAGCATTTGTGGACTAAATACCTCTTCTACCATTTTTCCTGCAAATGATTTATACGATTTGAATTTCTTTTTTATCATCCCACTGAATTGTTCGGCAAGCTCATCAAGACCTAATGTAGTGTAGTACCTTCCATTTTTTTCAATGGCCACAATTGTTTCAAAAGAGCCATTAGCATCAAAATCATCATAATACATTTTCATTGGAAATTCATCAGAAGCTTTAAACTTGGAATTTAATCCCCAATTCCCAACCATATAGTCTAAATCTCCGTCATTATCAATATCAAACGGAATAATAGCTTGCCATAAACCATTACTTTTTTCTGGAAAAACGGTTGCAGTTACATCCGTAAATTTTCCATTTTTATTCGCAAAAAATGTTGGTTTCATCCACTCTCCTATAACTATAATGTCCACTTTACCGTCTTTATTGAAATCCGTAAAGACAGCGTCTGTAACCATCCCAACTTTAGAAAAAGTTTTATTTTCTACTTTAGTAAATACCCCTTTATTATTATTTAGTAAAAAACAATCTGGCATACTTCCAAAACGATTGTTTATTGAACTATTCCCTATAAAAAGATCCAGATCCCCATCATTATCATAATCAAACATTCTGACAACTGAAGCATTTTGAGCTAATTCCGTCAATGTAGTTTTGGCCTGTTGCTTATTCATAGAAAGATACAAACGATCTTGCAAATTAGAGGCGTTTTCACCACCTCCAGAGACAACAAATAAATCATTTAGTTTGTCATTATTAAAATCACCTATAACCGCAGATGCATCTTCATAAATAGAATCTTTTTCAATTTCAGCAAATGATTTTTTTGAAAACCCATTTGAGTTTTGAATGTAAATACTCGCTTTTTTATCTTTAGAACCTCCAAAGAATATATCTTCTTTACCATCTCCATTCAAATCGCCAATTGCAGTAGCTGGACCACGATCAGAACGTTGGTATGGTATCATCTTTTGTGCTAAGAAATCAATATAATCATTTTCTTGATGTATAAAATTAATTCCCAAATTAGTTTCGTTCTTTCTAAAAACTGGCGAAACTATAGGATGCAACTTTTGGTAATCAAATACTTTTCTGTTTTTAGCTGCCTTTACAATAAGCGTTTGATTTACTTTTACATTTTTTAATGTTTGATATGTTTTGTCTGGCCAAATTACAACTAAAGAATCTACGATGGTTGTTTTCCCATATCCAAAATGGATCATTGGTTCGGACGAAGATTGAAAACCTCTTGTAGTTTGCAATTCTTTAAATTGTTTTTTGCCTTTTGCATATGATATTACTTTTGCGCCTATTCCAAAGGTATTTTTTCCTTCAAATTGCAATTTTAATTTTAAATAATTTGAGGCAGTATCCGTTCGATTGATATAAACTGATGCAATGCTATTTAAATTATTTGTGATCACATCAAGATCTCCATCATTATCAATATCAGCATATCCACTACCATTTGAAATTATAGAATCATTTTCAATCCATTGCTTTGATTTATTTTTGAACTGCAAATCTTTAGATCCTTGAAAAACAAAATTGGTCACATTTCCTTTCGGCATTTTTTTCAACGCTTCTTTATCTAATAATTTTGTAGATGTAATTTTATTTTTTATTTGATCATTTGAGTAATATTTCACATAATCCAAATCATTTGGACGCTTAGGAATTCCATTACATATAAATATATCTTGTTCACCATCTTGATCATAATCTGCAAAAAGAGCACTCCAACTCCAGTCTGAAGCTGCAACTCCATTTAGTAATGCCGTTTCTGTAAAGTTATTTCCAGCATTATTCAATTGCAGCATATTTCGGGTATATTGATAATGATACCCCAATTTTTCAGTTCGCATTTTCAACATCTGAACATTATCATCTCCTAATGAAGATTTTAATACTTTTTCATCCTCAGGAAGCATATCTAAAGTTAAGATATCTGGAAAACCATCATGATTAATGTCGGCTACGTCCACTCCCATAGAAAATCTGCTAGTATGTCCAAAATGACTTTTTAAACTTTCAGTAAAGGTACCATCTCCATTATTCAAGTAATAATAGTCATCTTCATGAAAATCATTCCCTACATAAATATCTGGATAACCATCTAAATTAAAATCTGAAATAGCCAATCCAAGCCCATACCCATTAGCTCCCCCAAAAATTCCTGCTTTTTCACTTACGTCAACAAATTTTCCATTATCATTTCGGAATAACTTGTCTCCACATTCGTAACTTCTTTTATTTCTAATATCTGAATTTCCAAAAGACTCTTCCGAATGGACTGCGTGATTTAATAAATACATATCTAAATCCCCATCTAAATCATAATCAAAAAAAGCTACTGATGAACTATAATTATCAAGATCCAATCCATATTCTGCAGCACTTTCTGTAAATGTATTGTTCTTATTATTGATAAATAATTCATTATGACCTTCGAATCCATTGATTCCAACTACTGCACAAACATAAATATCTAGATAACCATCTCCATTTACATCAGCCATCACGGTGCCTGAACTCCAATCACTTTGACCCTCAACTCCCGCTTTTACGGTAATATCTTCAAATTTATTTCCCCCTTTGTTTAAATACAACTTATTCTTACCTTGATTTGAAGTGAAATAAATATCTACTAGTCCATCATTATTTATATCTCCAAGCGCTACTCCACCTCCATTATAATAATAAAGGTAGTCCAGAATTGAAATATTTTTGGATGGGTCTAACTGGTTGTTGAACGTAATATTACTTTTGTCTGAAGCTAGTTTCTCAAATAAATGGTTTTGTTTTTTAGTACAACTTACCACCAAAAAGGAAAATAGTACTATTCGAAAAAAATTATTCATTGCTTTTAAATATTTTTGGTGAGTTGTCGTTAATAACTGCAATAACCGAAACAGAGTTATTTGCATTTTTTATTGATTTTAAATGTTTTACTTCCCCTCTCATGAAGAATCCTGATTTATTATAGGGAACCCAAGAATAGGTTCCGTTTTTATTTCCTAGAAGTAGGCTTCCATAGTTTGAATCCAATCTAGAAAACTGAGGTTTAAATTCATATTGATTTCCACCCAAAAGAATATCTAAAATACCATCTTTATTCACATCCATAGTACAAATTGTATTTACACAAGAGAACTGAACTTCTTTCGGAAGCAATTTTATTTCAAATTGTCCATTCCCTTTATTAATAGCAATTACACTTTCCTGAATCGTAGCCTCTTTTTGTATTGTATTGTCAACAACCTCTTTAGCGAATAATTCTTGAAAAGTCTTTTTAGCATAATCAGCATAACTTAAATTCTTCTTTTTAATCATCGGAATTTGTTTTGCAACATCTTGTTTTAAGTTCAGCGGTAAATCCTTTCCGTCAATAGAACGCGTTGCAATTTGCTCAATTGTTCCATTATTGTCAAAATCATTTACAAATAAACGCATCGGATTTGCCTTTGTAGCCTTGTAATTTGTGTTTGTTCCTTTATTTCCTAAAATCAAATCCTTTTTTCCATCATTATTCAAATCAACACAGGTTACTGCATTCCAAAAACCGGAATATTCTGAAAGATTAGACTTGAATTCAGCCAATCTTCTCCCTGTGTTTCTAAATATTCTTGGAGCCATCCAATCCCCAACAAGGATTAAATCTTTTTTGGAGTCATTATCAATATCTTCCCAAACTGCATCTGTAACCATTCCAACTTCATTCAATTTGAATGCCACTTTATCAGTACTGTTTGTGAAATTTCCTTTTCCATCATTTTCTAATAGTAAATGTTTGGGATTAATTCCATAAACCCCAGGAACAGATCGGCTACCAATAAAAACATCAACATCCCCATCATTGTCAAAATCATAAGCTGCTATAACAGAAACGTTACTGTTAGTTGTAGGAACAACCGTTTTACTTTTGGTAAACATCCCTTTTCCATTATTCAAATACAAACGGTTTTTATAATTCGCCTGATCTGCTTTTTCATTTCCTCCAGAACCAACTAATAAATCCAAATCGCCATCGCCATCTGCATCAAAAAAGCTGGCAGCCGTATCTTCATAATTAGCATCCGAATCTAAATCAACTTGGTTTGTGATAGCAAAATTATCATTTCCTTTATTCAAATATATTTTTCCTGGGGCTCCTTTAGCGCCACCAATATAAAGATCCTCATTCCCATCACCATTAATATCTCCAACCGCTAGTGAAGGTCCTTCTTGAGAAAGTTCTTTTGAGATTAAACCTTCGTAATCAAAATCGATATAATCATTTTCTTTATGTGTAATGAAATTTGATTTCTTTTCTGTAAATAAAGGTTTAGTTTTATCAACTTTAGGAATATAATTTAATTTAGCATCTGCAACATTCAAATTAAGTGTCGTATTATTGACCACTTTATTAATGGTTTGAAATTTACCATTTGGCCAAATTACTTGTAATGAGTCAATTTTTTTAGTTCCAATACCAAAAGTCATTACATAATCTATAGACGATTGAAACCCTCTTGAAGGAATTAATTCTTGTCGTATAATTTCATTTCCAGAAAACAATTCTACAACACTCCCTACACCAAATTTATTCAGATTATCGCCTTTCAACTTCACTTTTACAAAATGATTTTTTTTGTTTTTCTCTGAATTATTTTTATAAACAAAAGCCTCCATATTAACATTATTGACAATCAAATCTAAATCTCCATCATTGTCTAAATCACCATATGCCGCACCATTTGAAAAACTAGGCGTACTTAATCCCCAGTTTTGAGCTTCATTTGTAAAGGTTAAATTTTTATTGTTTTTAAAGGCATAATTAGGAATAGGTGTGCTTGGCATCCTATTTATAATGGTTTCAATTTGCTCTTTTTTACCAGTAACAACCATTTTTTGCATAAATTCATTCGCAAAAAAATCAACAAAATCTTGATTGGTTAAATCATGATAAATACCATTACAAACATAAATATCTTTGTATCCGTCATTATCCATATCAAACATTAAAGCCCCCCAACTCCAATCTGTTTTTGAAACCCCTGCATAATTGGCAATTTCCGAAAATTGATTGTTGCCATTATTAATTTGAAGCGTGTTTTCCATGTATTGATTGAAAAAATCCAAATTCAATTTTCGAAGATATAAATCGTAATTTTCAAAACTAGTAGTGTTTTTCAATCGCTCATCTCCTTCAGGCAACATATCCGTTACAAATATATCCGCCTTACCATCATTATTAACATCGGCCATGTCAGCACCCATCGAAGATTGACTGATGTGAGAAGCCCATCCTTGAATTTGTTCTGTAAAGGTTCCGTTTTTATTATTAATGTATAAATAGTCTCTCTCATAAAAATCATTTGAGATATAAATATCTGGATACAAATCTCCATTTACATCACCAACAGTAACACCTAAACCAAAACCAATAAGGCTTCCATATATCCCAGATTCCTTACTTACATCAACAAATTTACCATTGTCATTACGTAATAATCTGTCTCCACCACCTTTTAGAATGTCGGCAACATCCCAGTCTTTATCCCTTAATTCTCTTTTATTAGAATAATTAAGACTACTTACAGGTATAAAACTATTATTTAAGATATATACATCTAGGTCTCCATCTTTATCATAGTCAAAAAATGTAGCATGGGTTGTTATTCCGGTATCGGCCAAATTATATTGTTCAGCTTTATCTGTAAAAGTACCATTTCCATTATTAATAAAAAGTTCGTTTTTTTGATTATCACCTTTAATACTTCCTGCATTACAAACATAAATATCTAATAATCCATCCCCATTAAGGTCCACCATTACTACACCAGTTGACCAGGATTTAGTCCCTTCAACACCTGCTTTTTTAGATATATCTTCAAATTTGAAATTTCCTTTATTTAAGTATAATTTATTAGCACCCAGATTTGAAGTAAAATAGATATCTGAAAGCCCATCATTATTGATATCACCAATAGCCACACCACCTCCGTTATAAAAATTTCGGTACTTGAATATATTCATATCCTCCCCATTTTTCACCTCATTAATAAAATTAATACCGGTTTGTGAAGTTTCAAGTTTGGAAAAAAGGGCATTTTTATTATCAGAATTTTCGTGGGAACAATTGACAAAAAGAAGAATAAAAATTGAAAAGAAAATAGAACGATTAAACATATTATACGTAGTATTTGGTTAAGACATTTTGAAAGGAAAGAAAGGTCTAATTTATATAATATTCAGTAAATAAAACAATGAATAGCGTTAAAATTAAAAAAATAAAGAGGGCAATACGATTGCCCTCTTTATAACTAACTCAAAACATAATAATATTTTCTAAAACCTAGTAACCAGGGTTTTGTTTCAAATTTGCGTTAAATAACGCATCTGCTGGAATAGGAAACAAAGCATATCTTTTATCAGATACGTAAGGTTTTAATTCTCTTGCAGCAAGGAATGTTCCAAAACGAATCATATCATTTCTTCTCCATCCTTCTAACCACAATTCTTTACCTCTTTCTTTATATATTCCATCTAGAGTAGTTGGAAAAACTCCAACTTGCCCAGATCTAGAAACGATTGTTGCCAATTTAGCTACATCATTTGTACCAGCACCACCTCTAGCTATTGCTTCTGCTTTCATCATTAAAGCATCAGAATATCTCATGAATACAAAATCATTATCAGGTGTTCCAACATTAGCAGCATCTGGTATGTATTTTTGCATTCTAATACCTGCTGTTTCAAGAGTAGCCCCACTGGTAATCAAAGTTAAAGCAGAAGTATAAAATAATGGATTCCCATTTCTATCTTTTAATGCAACTGTCCCACCTGGTTTATACATTTGACCAATTTGCATTCCTACGTTATTACCAAATGTTGCAATAATAGCTGGATCAGAATTTTTAATACGTCTGTCATTCGGATTGAAATTATTATAGTATTCCGCTACAATGGCAAAACCGTTCCATCCATCAGGAGTTTGATTGTAATGCATCCCCATTCTCCAATGGAACTGAATTCCTCCACCTGCACCACCTTGAACATTTCTTGAAGAAAACAAAATCTCTGGTGATGTATTGTTAGTTGGCTTAAAGTTATCCCAATAATCCGGAGCTAATGAGCTATCTGTTATTGCATCAACATTAGATACCACTTTTGTCATATCAGCAGTAGCAAAAGTATAAGGACCCGCAGCATCTGCTGCTTCAAAAACCGCTTTGTTCAAGTACAACTTAGCCAATAAAAAGTGAGCAGCATCAGTGTTGGCAAAACTTGCATCTCCTACTGCTCTAGATGGCAAAGAACCAACCACTGCTTCTAACTCGCTAATTACAAACTCCGTAGCTTCTGTCCTAGTCCATACTTTAGGATCAAGTGTTAATGCAGAACCCGCTTCTCTATAAGGAACTTGTCCAAATAAATCAATTACATTATAGTAATAAAATGCTCTTAAGAAACGAGCTTGAGCTACCTCAGCACCAGAACCATTTTCTATAACTAGATTACAATTGTATACTTGAGATAATAAAGCGTTCCAAGCATTTCTAACTTCATTATGATCAGGAGCCCAAGTATGTACGTGGATTTGTCTCCAAGTAGCGTTATCATCCCAGTCACCTCCACGTGTTGGTCCAACTAGTGCATCTCCAGACATTTCGTCCAAAGCAAACATTTGCCCTTGTGTTTCAAAACCTCTTAACCCTTCATAAGCACTTGTCAATAATGAGCTAGTATTTACAGCTCCCCCACCTTCATTAGAGACAACAACGCCATCTAATACTTCTTCATCTAGATTAGTACAACTTACTCCAAGTACAATTGTACTAGTTAATAAGATGCTTTTTATAATATTTATTCTTTTCATCGTTTTTTAATTAAAATGTTACGTTAAGACCTACAGATACACTTTTATCTCTTGGATATGATAAATACTCCATACCAGCAGAAGGAACACCGTTCAATGTTTTATCAGTATCTACTTCAGGATCTGATCCTGAATAACCCGTGATTATAAATAAATTAGAAGCATTTACATATAATCTTGCATTAGACATTTTGAATTTATCCAAAATCGCACCTTTAACCGTGTATCCAAAAGTCAAGTTACCCAGTCTTAAGAAATCTCCCTTTTCTAAGTATTTAGTCGAAGGTGAGTTTGGATCTCCTTGTGCTTGTGCAGAAGTAGCCGCTTCTTGAGTTACGTTTCTACCACCTAAGAAAGCTCCTTTAAAGAAATAAGCATTCGTTGTGTTGTTGTAGATGTAATGTCCAAAAGCACCATAGAAAGAAGCACCTAAGTCAAAGTTCTTGTAAGTAAAGTTTGTATTGAAACCAACGTTGATCTTTGGCAATGGCTGTTTGTCTAATAATTTTTTAGCCGCAGTGCCTAAACCAGTATCATTTCCTGCTGCATCTGCATAAATAGAATTACCAGCTGAATCATACCCTCTCCACTCATACATATAGTAAGAATAAATTGGTTTATTATTAGTAATTACTTGCGCATAAGCACCAGATAAACCTTGACCATTTAAACCTCCAGTAGAAATGAATCCAGCAAAATTAGTCATTTCGTTTTTCAAGAATGAAGCATTCCCTGAAACATCCCACGAGAAATCTTCCTTTTGAATCACTTTATAACTTAAAGCAACTTCAATTCCTTTATTAATTAAGTTTCCAGGTAAGTTTTTGAAACGTGGTGATGCTGGTCCTGGCTGTGTTGCAGCAGCAGGAACTGGAAAAATTAAATCCTTAGTATCTCTTTGAAAATAATCAACCGAGCCTGTTAATCGGTTATTGAATAATTCAAAATCTGCACCTACTCCGTAAGACTTAGTAGTTTCCCATTTCAAATCAGCATTTGCATTACTATCTAAATTTAACGAACCGTTAAGCCCATAAGACCCTCTAGAAATTGCAGAATTAGGGGCAAATTCCTGATTACCTGTTTTACCAAAGTTACCTCTTATCTTGAAGTCATTTACTAAACCATCTTTACCGTCTATCACTTTATAAGCGATACCTGCAGAAGGGAAATAATCGTATTTGTTATTTACACCCAATTTTGTAGAACCGTCTGAACGTAATGTTGCAGTAAGAATCAATTTACTAAACAAAGTAGCATTAACTCTTGCAAAATAAGATTGTAATTCAGTTCTATTTCTAAAAGATGTAACTCTATACTCATTCTGCAAACCACCTTCAATATTATCGATTAGGTTAGTTTGATTTTTATCGAATCCTATTGCAGAAGATTGAAAACCATCAGCAGTATAATCATAATAAGAATACCCAACTAAAGCATCAAAATTAAAATTATCACTAAAGTCATTATTATAATTCAATGTATGCTCAAAAGTTTTATTGAATTTGTTTTGAGAATTAATTACGGCTTGACCAAATTTAGTAACCGCTGGATTTGTTACAGGGTCTGTACCTGTCCCTGGCACAACAGCTTGTGCCGTATTTAAAATTTCAATAGTCGGAAGTAATTCTACTTTTCTAGTTGAAGTAGAGCTCTCTATACCAAATAAGAAAGTGTATTTTAATTTACTATTAATTTTCCAAGTAGTATTGATACTTCCTAAAAATTTATTTGTGTTCGTATAATCATTATAGCTATTCAATAATTGTACTGGATTCAAATACGTATTACTTACTACATTATACGTACCATCTGCTTTATATATTGGTAAAGTTGGATTCCAATACAAAGCTGTCCCAATTGCACTACCAATAAAACCTGCAGAATTAGACAATAATGTAGTTTGATCTTTTAAAGAAGCATACATTACTCTTTCTTCTACCTTCAAAGCTCCTCCAAAGAAGTCATTTGAATTGTAAATAGTAGCTGAATATTTATCTAAGCCTGTGTTCTTAACTATACCATCTGTATTAGATGCTCCCAAAGAGACTCTTGTATTTGAATTTTCAGTCGATTTAGAAAAAGACAAATCATGATTCATAGAAAAACCGTTTCTTAAAATTGCATCTTTCCAGTCGTAACTTCTTGATCCTTTATCGTCACCACCTGCAGCAACGAATTGCTCTGGACTCATAACTCCAAAATTTCCCGACATTTTACTAAAAGTAACCGAAGAACTATAACTTAATTGTGGTTCTTTTGACTTTCCTTTTTTTGTTGTAATAACAATTACCCCATTTGCACCACGAGAACCATAGATAGCCGTAGAAGAAGCATCTTTTAAGACACTGATACTTTCAATATCATTTTGGTTGATAAAGTTTAATGGGTTTCTAGCAGAAGATGTTCCTAAATCTTGAGCACCACTATTAGAAGTAAGACCACCACCCGCAGAAATATTTCCACCATCCATTGGCACACCATCAATTACATACAAAGGACCATTACCAGAACGAATAGATGAATTTCCACGAACTCTTACTGAAACGCCTCCACCTGGTTCACCACTTGATTGTGTTACTTGCACACCCGCTACTTTACCTCTTAATAATTGTGCTGGTGAAGGAGCAGCTACATTGTCAAAATCTTTTGCACCAATCTGGTCAACTGCACCAGTTGCATCTTTCTTTTTAACTGTACCGTAACCTACAACAATCACTTCTTGTAATTCAGCTGAGTCTTCTTTTAAGATAACCTTAACTGAAGTTTTTCCTGCTACATTTACTTCTTGAGCTTTAAGACCAATGTAACTAAAAACTAAAACTGCATTTGCTCCAACATTTCTGATAGTAAACTTTCCATCGAGATCTGTTTGTGCTCCAATTGTTGTTCCTTTAACTAATATTGAAGCCCCTGGAAGTGGACCGCTAGCGTCAGATACTGTACCAGACACATCTTGCGAATACGTCAAACTTGTACATAGTACCGTTAGAAACACCATCAAGCCTTTGATTAGACTATTTTTCATACGTAATAAATAAGTTGGTTAATAAATTGTTTAAATGGTTTTGTTTAAATTCAAAACCAAACTTAGACAAAATTTATGAAAATTTTAAGAAACCTTTAAACTATAACGTTTTCGTTAAGCCGAAAACGTTTTCGATTTTAAAATTAATCCTTCAAAAATTTAATAATAAAATTATATAAAACATAAAAAAAATAAGAATAATTATTAATTGTCATGATTTTTTAAGTTTTTAGAGGTAAAATGATTGCATTTTTGTTAAAAAAAACGGCCTAAACTAGAAAACGTTGCAGATTAGTTATTCTTTTGCCATTTTTTTTGATTTTTATTCAAAACAGATTTAAACTTATTACCTATGCGTTTCGTACTATTTATCCTAAAAAACCTAAAACCAACAACATACCTATTAAAGCAGAGAATATACAGGGAAATTAAAAAAAACAAATGCATCTATCCTCATTTCATTGGATAGATGCATTTGTGGTAAAAAAATGTTAAATAAATAATAAGGAACTATTCTATTTTTATAGTCTTATTATCTACACCAAGGCCTATTATTTTTAAAGATTTCCATTGTTTTGGCAAAAGTCCTTTGTTGTACTTCAAACCTTCATCAGTTTGTTCTACTCCACCAAAACCATAAATTACAGCTTGAAGCATCGCTCCTGCCCCTGTTGCAAAATAAGGGTTATTACTATTAGCTGATTCAGAAAATACCCCAAAAGGAGGGCGACTGTTTGGCATATATGATTTTACAAAGTAACTATACGCTTTTTCCCTATCTCCCAAACGGGCATACAAAACAGATAAAACTCCGGAAGCCATGGCTGGTCCGTCTTTAGGGTCTATTTTAGCAGCATAATACTCCAAATCCTTTTCAATTTGTTTTTTATCTGTAATTACATGTAAAGGGTACGCTAATAAATTCACATCGGCTTGTTTAATTATTTGTCCGTCATATCCTTTATAATTTTGAGTAATCCCGTTTTTTGAATGAATAACCAAATGATCCGAAACTTCAATCCATCTAAGATCAATTGGTTCTCCTAGAATTGTAGCCGCTTTAATTGTATTCTTTAAAGATTCAATAGCCGATGCATTAGTAAAAGCATTGTCATCTATATGTTGCGCATATTCATCAGCACCCACAACATTTAATATAGAATAACTACCATCTTGATTTTTTACCACTCTGCTCACCCAAAAATCAGCAGTCTCTTTCAAAACATTCCATTCTTTTTTTAACCAAGATTTATCCTGTGTATAGGTGTAGTAATTCCAAAATGCTATAGAAACATCAGCTGTAATATGTTGTTCAAAAATACCTGTCAATGCCCAAGTTGGAGTCGCTTCCTCACCTGTATCATCAGATTCCCATGGGAACATTGCACCTTTATACCCATAAACAGTTGCTTTTTGTTTTGCTTTTTGTAAACGATCTGAACGGTAATCTAAACACGATTTAGCCATATCAGGTTGTAAAGCCAAAAGTGTTGGATACATCCAAAGCTCAGAATCCCAAAAAATGTGTCCATTATATCCTTGAGAAGACAATCCCATTGGCGCAACACTTTGTCTTGTTTCTGGACGGATAAATGAATATAAGTTATACAATGCAAAACGCACTCTTTGTTGTGATTCTAGATCTCCTTCAATTTGTATGTCTCCCGTTTTCCATAATTCAGCCCAAGCTTTTTTATGTTTATCTAATAATTTATCAATTCCTTCTTGAAGTGCATATATGGGTTGTCTTTCGGATTCATTTAAAGGATCCGTAAAATCTTTGGAAGTACAAATTCCACCAGCAATCGCAAATCTATATTTTTTGCCTTTCAAAAGTTTTTTCGAAAAACCAACTTCATTTCCTGTTTGCTTTAAAGTCTCATTTTGTCCATCAAACAAAAATGTAGTAGATGCCGAAACAATATATTTCCCAAATAAAGTTTTTGCCGTAGTTCCAAAAACTGGCATCATATATTGATTGTCTTTTAAAACACGAAATTGACTTTTGGCTTCTTTCAATTCATCGGGAACAACCATATAATTATTAGCTACAATTTCTATATCTTTTTTAGGGGTGATTTCTACAATAGCCATAGCTGAGTACGGAATTGCCCTATTGGCCAAAATAGTATAATCTACAGCAACCAAATCTTTAAAAGTAAATGAAGTAGTACTCATTCCCTCTTTCATTGAAACCACCTGACTCCAATTATCAATATTATCTGATTTAATTTCTTGATTATTAATCGACAAATGAAGGTTTAAAAATTCAATTCCTCTCACAATTCTACTTATTCCATTTTCAGGACTGCCTTCATAAACGCCATTTAAAATAATTTCTTTTGTTTTCAACGGAGTATCATCAGTGACGATTCCAATTTGACCATTGGCCATAGCCACACCATAATAATTAGCTCTTGAATTAGCGTACAAATGCCATTCATCTGATTTTGTTTGTCCAAAAACAACTGGGCCCACTAAAAGCACTAATAAAAAAATCTTCCTGTATACAATCATAATATTTCTATTTTTTAATATTTCAAACTTACATAATTAAATACTTAAGCATCCTTTTATTTCTTAAAAAGCCGAACCGATAACGTTTTCGGAATTTCGAAAACGTTATCGATTTTTTCAAATGTGATTTATTCAAAATGAATGTTAATTTTATGATAAAAAAACACAACCCATAATTAAATGAATATAAAATTACAAAAAATATTATTTTTAAGCATAATTTCGGTAGTATTATCATTCTATTCTTGCGCTAAAAAATTAGAAAAAACAGCAATAACTGTTAATTCTAATGAAAAAATAGTAGTTGACTCAACAAAACGGTACAAAGAGCCTTTCCGACCACAATTTCATTTTACTCCAGAAATAAAATGGATGAATGATCCAAATGGATTAGTTTATTATAAAGGCATCTATCATCTATTTTATCAGTATTATCCAGATGACATCGTTTGGGGACCGATGCATTGGGGGCACGCTACTAGTACTGACTTAATTCATTGGGAACATAAAAAAATAGCACTATTCCCTGACAAACTTGGACTTATATTCTCAGGAAGTGCCGTTGTCGATTTAAAAAATACTTCAGGATTAGGAACTCTTGAAAACCCTCCCATGGTTGCGATTTTCACTTATCATAATATGGAAGGTGAGAAATCAGGTAGAAAAGATTTTCAAACACAAGGATTAGCTTACAGCTTGGACGAAGGTAATACTTGGCTGAAGTACAATGGAAATCCAATCATAAAAAACACCAACCAAAAAGATTTTAGAGATCCGAAGGCTTTTTGGAATCCAGAGACAAATCTTTGGAATTTAGTTTTAGTAGCAGGTGATCACGCTCAATTTTACACCTCCAAAAACTTAATTAATTGGGAGTTTGAAAGTGAATTTGGAAAAAACACAGGAGCACATGGAGGTGTTTGGGAATGCCCCGATATTTTCAAACTAAAAGTAGCCGATTCAAAGGAAGAAAAATGGGTGTTGCTTACAAGCATCAACCCTGGCGCACCGAATGGTGGTTCAGGTACTCAATATTTCATTGGTGACTATGACGGTGAAAATTTCATAAGCGATCAAAAAGACATCAAATGGCTAGATTACGGTACAGACAATTATGCTGGTGTCACCTACAACAACACCCCTGATGGCAAGCGTCTTTTTATTGGTTGGATGAGTAACTGGAATTATGCAAGAGATACGCCAACTAAAAATTGGAGAAGCGCTATGACATTACCGAGAGAACTTTCACTTGAAAAAATAAGCAATAATTATGTATTAAAAAGCAAACCTGTTGAACAACTACAAAAACAATTAAAACAGGACTATTCGAATAAACTAATTGCTTTGAAAGCAAACGAAAAAGCAGTTGTTAATTATGGAAATTTAAATCAATCTGAAATTAAATTCACAGGAGAAAATAAAGATTTAAAGTTTATTTTCTCAAATGAAGCACACGATTCTTTAAGAGTAGAGTACAATGCCAAGCAGAAAACATTTTCTATAGACAGGCGCCATTCCGGAATTGTCGCTTTTGAAGAAAGCTTTGGGAAACAAATTCACAAAACAGTAATTCCTAATGTCATTTCGAAAACTATTGATTATCAAATCATCATGGATTGGTCATCAATTGAAATCTTTCTAAACGGAGGGATTTATAGCTTTACTGAACAAATTTTTCCAAATAAACCGTACACAAAAATGATCCTAATATCGAGTGAAAATCAAGATATAAAAGATTTCACAATCCACTATATAAAAGACATTTGGAATAAAAAATAAACCAAAAAACAATAAATAAACAACCAAAAAACCAATAAATGAATAAAGTTAGAAACTGGTCTCTCACCGTAGCGGTAGCGGGATTTTTATTTGGATTTGACACTGTCGTCATCTCCGGAGCCAACTTGCCAATCAAAGAATTGTGGCATACTACTCCCCTGTTTCACGGGATTTTCATAATGTCAATGGCATTATGGGGAACAGTATTAGGTTCATTACTAGGAGGAATACCATGTGATAAATGGGGACGAAAAAAAACATTATTTTGGATTGGAATATTATTTTTGGTATCGGCTATAGGTTCGGCATTAGCACCTAATCCATATATATTCTCGTTTTTTAGATTTATAGGTGGTATTGGCGTAGGAGCTTCGTCTGTTGCGGCACCCATTTATATATCAGAAATATCTACTCCTGAAAACAGAGGTAAATTAGGTACCCTGTTTCAATTCAATATCGTCTTTGGAATCTTAATCGCCTTTTTTTCCAATTATTTATTTGAAGGATTTGGAGGAGTTAATGATTGGAGATGGATGATAGGAATAGTAGCTTTACCTGCACTTGTTTATAGTTTAATTGTCACACAAATACCCGATAGTCCCCGCTGGTTGATCTTGAAAAAAAGGGATGATACAACTGCTATGAACGTACTGGAAATGATTTATAACAAAGAAGATGCTTTAGCCAATTTTAACGAAATAAAAAAGGACCTTCTTGAAGACTCAGCTTTTAAAGAAACTATTTTCTCTTACAAATATAAACTACCAGTAATCTTAGCTTTTTTGCTGGCTTTCTTCAATCAATTATCTGGAATCAATTTCATCCTATATTATGCCCCAGAAATATTAGAAATGGCGGGATTAGGATCTAAAGAATCTTTAATGAATTCTATTTTAATTGGATTTACAAACCTGATTTTCACCCTTGCAGGGATGCGGTTAATTGATGCTCTAGGAAGAAAACAATTAATGTTAATAGGATCTATTGGTTACATTTTAAGTTTGGGAATGGTGGCCTTGGCCTTTCTTAATAATCTAGGACCAATTGTTTTAATGGTATCAATTCTCGTATTCATTGCTTCTCACGCCATTGGTCAGGGAGCAGTAATTTGGGTGTTTATTTCTGAAATATTTCCAAATAACGTTAGGGCAAATGGACAGTCATTTGGAACAGGCATCCATTGGATTTTTGCTGCCTTAATCACTTTGGCTGGTCCAGTAGTAATCGATTTATTCAAAGAAAATCCTTGGCCAATTTTCGCTTTCTTTGCGTTTATGATGGTATTACAGTTAATATTTGTCTTATTTATGATGCCTGAAACAAAAGGTTTGTCACTAGAAGATTTAGAACATAAAATGCTTAGCAATGGAAAATAATTTACAAAAACCTAATGTAGTATGTTTTGGAGAAGTGCTTTATGATGTTTTTCCAACGCACAAGAAAATTGGTGGAGCACCACTAAACGTGGCTTTACGGCTTGCATCCCTGGGCATAAATACTCAAATAGTAAGTCGTATTGGTAATGATGAAATTGGAAAAGAACTCCTGTCTTTCATAAAGAAAAACAAAGTAAAAACAAATTTGATTCAGGTTGATCCTGTTTATAAAACGGGTGAAGTAATAGTAGAATTAAACGACAAAGGATCGGCATCTTACACTATTAATTATCCTGTGGCTTGGGATAAAATTGAATGCAATCCAGAAATAGAAAATACAGTAAAAAAAGCAGACGCATTTATTTATGGTAGCCTAGTTTGCAGAGATTCTACCTCTTTTGAGACCTTGGTTGAATTAATAGGATACGCTAAATACAAAGTATTTGATGTCAATCTACGCGCCCCATTTTACAAGAAAAAAGTACTTATTAATTTGATGATGCAGTCTGATTTTATCAAGTTTAATGATGAAGAGTTGTACGAAATAAGTAAGTTTCTAAATTCACCTTACCATTCTTTAAAGCAAAATATCATTTATATAGCTGAAACAACAAATACAAGTCGCATATGTGTAACATTAGGGTGCCATGGAGCCATTTTATATTATGACGATACGTTTTATTACAATAGTGGATATGAAATAAAGGTAGCGGACACTGTTGGAGCTGGAGATTCATTTTTGGCCGGTTTAATTAGTGAATTACTAACCCAAAACGACCCTCAAAAAGCGATTGACTTTGCTTGTGCTTTAGGAGCTCTTGTTGCTGAAAAAGAAGGAGCTAACCCAATAATTTCAAATTCAAAAATAACTAAATTCATGAATCCAATTTAAGTAATTATGAAACCTATATCTGTTTTTACATTAACGCTATTATTTATAAGCATGACTATTAACGCACAAATTGATAAAAATCTAATCATCCCAGTTAAAGATGCCAAATGGTGGAAAGAAGCTGTTGTTTACCAAATATATCCTAGAAGTTTTAAAGATAGCGATGATGATGGAGTTGGAGATTTGAAAGGAATAATATCTAAATTAGACTATATAAAAAGTCTTGGAATTGATGCCGTTTGGCTAAATCCAATCTATACTTCTCCAAATGACGATAATGGATACGACATTAGTAATTATCGGGAAATCATGAAGGATTTTGGGACTATGGAAGATTTTGATGTTTTGTTGAAAGAAATGCATAAAAGCAAAATCAAACTTATCATGGATTTAGTGGTCAATCACAGTAGTGATGAACATGATTGGTTCAAACAATCCAGAAGTTCTCGTGACAACCCATATAGAGATTATTACCATTGGTGGCCAGCCGAAAAAGGAAAGCCTCCCTACAGATGGAGTTTCTTTGATGTAAATAGTGAAGCTTGGAAATACGATGCGAAAACGGATTCCTATTATCTGCATTACTTCTCACAAAAACAACCTGACTTGAATTGGGAAAACCCAAAATTACGAGAAGAAGTATACGATATCATGCGTTTTTGGCTGGACAAGGGAATTGATGGATTTAGAATGGATGCTTTTCAATTTGCCTCAAAAGATACAACTTGGCCAGAATTACCAAAAGGGTATGAAAAAGACATTATAAAATACTATGGTGTAGGACCCCATTTACATGAGTATTTACAAGAAATGAATAAAAAAGTATTTAGCAAATACGACATCATGACTGTAGCCGAAGGTGCTGGAAGTTCACCAGCGGATGCATTACAATTTGTAGATCCAGATCGAAAAGAACTGGACATTGCGTATCATTTTGAAAGTGTTGACATTGGTAAGCATGTGCTTGATTTTGGCTTAGTAAAATATAAAAAAATATTTTCGAGATACGATAATGCATTCAAAGACAAAGGATGGTTAGCCATTTTTCTTGCTAATCATGATCAACCAAGGATGGTCAGTAAGTTTGGAAATGACAACCCTAAATTTAGAGAAATCTCTTCAAAAATGCTTTCAACTTTTATCCTGACCATGAGAGGGACTCCTTTTTATTACAATGGAGATGAATTAGGAATGGTCAATATTCGTTTTGATTCTATTGAAGATTATCAAGATGTAGATACCCGTAACAAATACATCGGGTTGAAAAACAAGAATGGAGATTTAGAAGGATTCTTAGAAGGACAAAAACAAACTTCAAGAGAAAATGGACGTACCCCTTTTCAATGGAACACTACAAAAAATGCAGGTTTTACATCAGGAACTCCATGGTTGAAGGTAAATCAAAACTTTAAAACGGTAAATGCTGAAGAGCAAGAAAAGGACCCAAAATCAGTTTTGAATTACTTTAGAAAATTAGTTCAAGTCCGTAAAGAAATTCCCGCACTTATTTATGGTAAATATACGTTATTGGATGAGAACAACTCAGCTGTATATGCCTATACAAGAGAGCTCAACAATAAAAAAATATTGGTTTTATTAAATTTTACGAATAAAAAAGCTACCTATAATTTAAATTTCAAGCTAGGCAAACATGAAGTGATTTTAGATAATTATGAAGATTGTAATAAAGTTAAAAGCAATTCATTAAGACCCTATGAGGCGATGATAATTCATTTTGATTGATTTAGAATAATTAGTTCAACTACCACATAGCGTAATCAACTATAATTTTTAATGTAACTGTTTATTTGAAATCTGAATTACAATAAATAAATTGTAAGTTTGTTTTCAAATAAACAGTTTTTCATTCTAAACAATCTGGAAATCAATTCATGAAAGAAGCTACTCTTAAACAAATCGCTACTCAACTAGGGGTGTCAATTACAACTGTTTCTAAAGCACTGAAAAATTATCCTGATGTTAGTGAAAAAACAAAAAAAAAGATTGTAGACTTAGCAATTAAACTAAATTATACCCCAAATAGTTTTGCAGTTAATTTAAGAACAAAAGAGTCAAAAATTATAGGAGTTATAATACCCACGGTTGATTACAATTTTTTTTCCAAAGTTTTCAAGGGTGTGCTAGAAGAAGCTGAAAAAAGAAAATACCAAGTAATAATATTACGCTCCAATGAAAAGCTAGAGGTTGAAAAAAAACAAATTGAACTTTTATTAAACAAACGAGTTGACGGAATTATAATGTCACTTTCTAATGAAACTGGGGATTTTAATCATATTAAAAACATAATTAAACATAAAACTCCTTTAGTTCTTTTTGACAAAATCGCAAAATTAGTCAACTGTTCAAAAGTGGCAATCAATGATCGAAAAGCAGCTTATGATGCTGTAAATTATCTTATCAAAAAAGGGCATAAAAAAATTGCCCACTTTCGAGGATCCTATATGCCACAAAATTCTATAGATCGTTTTTTAGGTTATAAAAAAGCACTTGAAGATAACAATATTGTGTATGACCCCTCACTAGTATATTTATGTGATAATAATACCGATTTTGAAGACGGGTATGAAAATGCGAAAAAAGTTTTAGTGGAACACCCGGATATTGAAGCCATTTTTGCTATAACTGATCTAGTGGCAGTTGGAATAATAAAATACTTTAATGATATAGAGCTAAAAATACCCGCACAAATAGCAGTTTTTGGCTTTTGCAATTCATTCATGTCCGAAATAATAACTCCAAAGCTAACAACAATTGACCAACCAGGATTTGAAATAGGGAACAGAGCGGCTTCCATTTTATTTGATGAAATTGACTTGAAAAAGAAAAACAAACCTGTCGTCTTTCAATCCATTGAATTAGAAACTAAAATAATTGAAAGGGATTCTGCATAAAATTTAATCTAGATTATTCTTTGTGAATTTATTTTTAATAAATAATACCTGAATTTTAACTAATCTAATTTATTCGTTAAATAAAAAAAATAACACACATTTAAGATAAAAATTAATATCTTGGTAAAGAAAATTACACCTCCATTTTATTTAAAAATAAGTCTAAACGAGTTCCAGACCTTAAAATAGAAAAATAGTTGATTCGAAAATGTATTTTTTAAACTTAAACTATTAGAAAATTAGTTCATGAAAGACATCACTCTTAAAGAAATTGCAACAAAATTAGGTATTTCGATAACGACCGTATCTAAAGCATTAAAGAACTACCCTGATGTTAGTGAAAAAACTAAAAAAGCGGTCATTGACCTTGCACAAAAATTGCATTATACTCCAAATAGTTTTGCAGTAAACTTAAGAACAAAAGAATCCAAAACTATTGGTTTAATTATTCCAGAAGTAATGCATCATTTTTTTTCCAATATTATTAATGCAATAATTGATGAAGCTGAAAAAAATGGTTATCTGGTTATCATTTTACAATCAAACGAGTCATTAGCCTTAGAAAAAAAACAAGTTGAACTACTAATTAACAAACGAGTAGACGGGATTTTAATCTCCCTATCTAATGAATCAAATAATGACGAACATATAAAGGAAATTATAAATAGAAAGATTCCATTTGTCATGTTTGATAAAATATCTAAACTTTCTAAGTGTTCTAAAGTAATTATTGATGATCAAAAAGCGGCTTTTAACGCTGTTCAGCATCTAATTGATAATGGGTGCAAAAAAATTGTTCATTTGCGTGGCCCATTAAACCCTCAAAATTCTATTGATCGTTATATTGGATATAAAAAAGCTTTAGAGAAAAACAACATTCCTTTTGATTCAAAATTAGTATACACTTGCGAAAATGTTACATTTGACGAAGGTGTTTATTTTGCCAAACACATAATAGAAGAACATCCAGATGTAGACGGAATATTTGCAATCACTGATTTAGTAGCAGTAGGTGTATTGTCCTATTTTAACGATCATAAAATTAAAGTTCCAGAACAAGTAAAAATAATAGGATTTAGTAATTGGTTTATGTCGCAAGTATTGACTCCAAAATTGAGTACTGTAGATCAACCGAGTAATGAAATGGGTGTTGTATCATTTAATCTACTATTAGAAGAGATGAACTGTCATAAAAATGATATGGAGTTTACACCTAGAACTATCGAACTAGAAACCAACGTATTAATTAGAGAGTCCTCATTAAAAACCGATAATTAGACTTACCCACTAAAGAATAGCTACTTAATAAAATCAATATTACGCTTAATACCTTGAAATTTTGGTCTTTTTAACGGAGAGTCTTTAAATACCGCATTAAAAGTTTCTTCAGTAATTTCATTCCAATCTTTTTTACTAAACTTTAATAATTCGGGATTTGGATTAAATAATGGTTCACTATGAGGTTTAGAGAACTTATTCCAAGGACAAACGTCTTGACATATATCGCAACCAAAGGCCCAATCATCAAATTTCCCTTTCATCTCTATTGGAATATTTTCTTTAAGTTCGATAGTAAAATAAGAGATGCATTTGCTGCCATCCACGACGTAAGGAGCAACTATTGCTTCTGTGGGGCAAGAATCTATACAAGCAGTGCAAGTACCGCAATGATCAGTAGTAGCGTAATCATAGTTTAATTCCAAATCAATAATTAATTCGGCAATAAAGTAAAAAGAACCTGCTTTTTGAGTCAATAAATTACTGTTTTTACCAATCCATCCCAAACCACTTTTGGCTGCCCAAGCTTTATCCAGCACTGGAGCTGAGTCAACAAAAGCACGTCCTGAAACCTCTCCTATTGTAGATTGAATAGAAAAAAGAAGTTCATTTAATTTTTCTTTGATGACAAAATGGTAATCTTTACCATAAGCATATTTTGAAATTTTATAAGAATCAGTTTCTTGAAATTGTTCTGGGTAATAATTTAGGAGTAAAGAAACCACACTTTTTGAATCATCAACCAGTAAAGTAGGGTTTAAACGTTTGTCAAAATTATTTTCCATATAGGACATTTGTCCGTTATGGTTGTTATTTAGCCAAGTTTCTAATCTTGGTGCTTCTTGTTCTAAAAAACAAGCTTTGGATATACCACATGAAAGGAAACCGAGCCGTTTCGCTTCTGCTTTTATAAATTGGGTATATTTTGTTTTAGAATTAATAATATATCTTATAAATGATGTTTAGCCCTGATGGCAGCGGCATCCTTTACTTGCTTTCTTTATGCAAGTAAAGATATAGCGGACAGCAGGAAATAGCTTCTTAAAAATTAAAACAAACCTCCTTGAATATTAGAATTGACTTTCCCTAAATGCTTATATGCTTTTTCGGTGACTTCTCTTCCTCTAGGAGTTCTCATAATAAAACCTTCTTGAATCAAAAAAGGTTCATATACCTCTTCAATTGTTTCACTACTTTCAGAAACCGCCGTTGCTAAAGTAGATAACCCTACAGGGCCTCCCTTGAACTTATCAATAATAGTATTTAGAATTTTATTGTCCATTTCATCTAATCCGTGTGCATCAACATTTAACGCTTTTAAGGCATAACGAGCGATAGCAACGTCAATAGTTCCGTTTCCTTTAATTTGGGCAAAATCACGTACCCTACGCAACAAAGCATTTGCGATACGAGGTGTTCCTCTACTTCTACCAGCAATTTCAATAGCTGCTTCTAAAGAAATAGGCATTTTCAAAATACTTGCGCTACGTTCTACGATAGTTGTTAATAGTTCTGCTGTATAATATTGCAAGCGTGATGATATTCCGAAACGAGCCCTCATAGGAGCCGTTAAAAGACCTGAACGAGTAGTGGCACCTATTAATGTAAATGGATTTAAATTGATTTGGACCGTACGCGCATTTGGTCCAGATTCAATCATAATATCGATCTTAAAATCCTCCATTGCTGAATATAAATATTCTTCCACAATGGGACTCAACCGATGGATTTCATCAATGAATAAAACATCTCTTTCCTCAAGATTAGTTAGCAAACCAGCTAAATCGCCCGGTTTATCTAAAACAGGACCAGATGTGATTTTTATACCCACCTGCAATTCATTAGCCAAAATATTAGCTAATGTAGTTTTCCCTAATCCTGGAGGTCCATGGAAAAGGGTATGGTCCAAAGCTTCATTCCTTTGGTTAGCTGCTTCAACAAAAACCTTAAGGTTTTCTAACACTTGATCTTGTCCAGCAAAATCATCAAATGATAAAGGCCTTAATTTTTTTTCAAGATCAAATTCTTCCGAATTATAACCATTGGTAGTTGGATCTAGATTCTCATTCATACAACAAAGATAAGACAAAGTTAGAACTAAAAAAAAATGCCTTTCCATTTAGAAAGGCATTTTATATATAAAAAAAATCTAGTGATGTAAAACTTCTTCACCTGGTTTCATTGGAATATTTTGAGGAACAAAATCTTCGTCATGACTTGGGTTACTATAATCATATGGCCATCTATGAACTTCAGGAATTTCTCCAGGCCAGTTCCCATGAATATGTTCTACAGGTGCTGTCCATTCAAGAGTATTAGATTTCCAAGGGTTTTGCACCGCTTTCTTACCGTAGAAAATACTACTAAAAAAGTTATACAAAAATACCAATTGAAAAGCACCACCAATTAATGCGAATGTAGTAATTAATACATTAACGTTTTGTAAATCATCAAATAAAGGAAAATTAGTATTTGTATAATAGCGTCTTGGTAAACCAGCTAGTCCAATAAAGTGCATTGGAAAGAAAACACCGTACGCACAAACCGCAGTTACCCAAAAGTGAACATACCCTAAGTTTTTGTTAAGCATTCTTCCAAACATCTTAGGAAACCAGTGATAGATTCCCGCAAACATACCATAAAGAGCAGAAATACCCATTACTAAGTGAAAGTGCGCTACAACAAAATAAGTATCATGAACATTAATATCTAATGTACTATCTCCTAATATAATTCCAGTCAATCCACCAGTAATAAAAGTAGAAACTAATCCGATAGAGAATAACATCGCTGGATTTAATTGTAGATTACCTTTCCAAAGAGTGGTAATGTAGTTAAAAGCTTTAACGGCAGATGGTATTGCAATCAATAGAGTTGTAAAGGTAAATACAGAACCTAGAAATGGATTCATTCCTGAGATAAACATATGGTGACCCCACACAATAGTTGATAAAAATGCAATAGCTAAAATTGACATAATCATCGCTCTATAACCAAAAATAGGTTTACGTGAATTAGTAGCAATAACTTCAGAAGTGATACCCAATGCAGGTAGCAATACGATATAAACCTCAGGATGTCCTAAAAACCAAAACAAGTGTTCGAACAATACTGGAGAACCACCTTGATAATGTAATACTTCACCAGCAATATATATATCAGACAAGAAGAAAGAAGTACCAAAACTTCTATCAAAAATCAACAATAAAGCAGCTGATAAAAGAACAGGAAATGAAACGATACCAATAATAGCGGTTACAAAAAATGCCCATATAGTTAAAGGTAGTCTAGTCATAGACATTCCTTTTGTTCTCAAATTAATTACTGTAACTACATAATTCAAAGATCCCATTAAAGAAGATGCAATAAATATAGCCATTGAAACTAACCATAAAGTCATACCTAAACCAGAACCTGAAATAGCCTGAGGCAATGCACTTAAAGGAGGGTAGATTGTCCAACCAGCATTAGCAGGACCTGATTCTACAAAAAGAGACCCAATCATGATTACGCTAGACAAAAAGAATAACCAATAAGAAATCATATTCATAAAACCAGAAGCCATATCTCTAGCACCAATTTGAAGTGGAATCAATAAATTACTAAAAGTTCCACTTAACCCAGCGGTAAGTACAAAAAATACCATTATAGTTCCATGAATAGTAACTAAAGACAAATAAATATCGTTAGCCATTACACCATTGGGAGCCCATTTGTCTCCTAATAATATATTAAATATTTTAAAAGACTCCTCTGGCCATGCTAATTGCATTCTAAAAAGCATTGACATACTAACTCCAATAATTCCCATAATAATACCAGTAATAAGGTATTGTTTAGCAATCATTTTATGATCAATACTAAAAATGTATTTAGTAATGAAAGTGTCTTTATGATGATGTTCGTGTTCGTGATCGTGTCCGTGATCGTGACCTTCTGCTGACATATATGTATACTTTAAATTTTCTTATTAATTATTTCATAGCTATTTTAGAAACAGCTGCTGTATCTTTTGATTTTAAAGAATCTGTACTTATTGCACCTTCAACAGGAGCTGGTGTATTAGCTTCTTTTACTTGTTGTACTAAAATTGCTTGCTCAGACAACCATTTTTTATAGTCTTCTGGAGTATCAACAATAATTTTCATTTGCATATTATAGTGAGATGCACCACAAATTTTGTTACAAAGAAGCAAATAATCAAATGAATAAGGATCAAGAGCAGTTTCTCCTTTTGCAACTAAAGCAATACTTTTCTTAGCTCTTAAAGCATTAATATTAGAAACCTTTTCTACCATATAAGGTAATTCTCTATATTCAGCTGTAGTATAAATTGGTTCAAAAGCAAATTCTGTAACCATTCCAGGAACACAATTCATTTGCGCTCTAAAGTAAGGCATATAAGCTGAATGCAATACATCTTGAGATCTCATTTTAAAATGAATCTTTTTTCCTTTAGGAATATGTAATTCAGAAACCACAATATCATCTTGAGAATAAGGATCTGCAAGATCAACACCTAACGTATTAATTCCCTCAATGTATCTAACATTTGCTTTTCCAAGAACATTATCTTCTCCTGCAATTCTAGCTGTCCATTTAAATTGTTGTGCATATAATTCTACTACAACTGTATCATCTTCGTCATCGATGAACATAATATTTGTCCAAGCATATAACCCGTAAAGAATTAATCCAGCTAAAACAATTGCAGGAATTACACTCCAAATCGCTTCTAATTTATTATTATCAGCAAAATACAATGCTTTTTGATCATTTTTACCTCTATATTTAAAGGCAAAATAATGTAATAAAACTTGTGTTATTGCCTGAACAATAAAAATTAAAACCCAAGTAATATTCATCAAGTTATCAACCTGACCTCCATGTGCTGATGCTGGTGTATGAAGAACTAAAGGTCCCCATTGAAACAAACCATATATAGTAAATATATATATGAAAGCTAAAAAGCCAAACATCAAATAACCTTGAACATTATTATCATTATCAGAAGCTACCTGAGAACTGTCTGAATCAGAACCTACTTGCGTAAGATCAAATATTTTAGTCAATTGCCATAAAGCAACAGCTAATAAAACTAAAACTATAATTACCAACAAACTTGTCATCTGTTTATTTCTTTAAATATTAATAATGAAAATGTTTACTCTCTTCGATGTAAGGATTTCTTTTTGGCAATAAAGGCGCTTTAGTCAATGCTGTAAAAACAACATAAATAAATAAACCTAAGAAGAAAAGTACAGAAGCAATTTCTGATATTCCAATAAACCACTTATCACCTACTGTTCCTGGCATAATCATATTAAAAAAGTCAATATAATGTCCAGTTAATATTACTACCCCTGCCATAACAAGTATCCAAGTAATTCTTTTGAAATCTGTATTTACTAAAATTAGTATTGGGAATACAAAATTCATAACAACAGCACCAAAAAAGGGCAAATTATATAATTGTATTCTAGTTACGAAATAAGTAATCTCTTCAGGAATATTAGCATACCAAATCAACATAAATTGAGAGAACCAAAGGTAAGTCCAGAAAACACTAATCCCAAACATAAATTTAGCTAAATCATGGATATGACTTGTATTTACATATTCTAAATACCCTCTTGATTTCAAATACAAAGTAACCATCGCAATCATTGTGATACCACTTACGAAGAAACTAGCAAAAACATACCATCCAAATAAAGTACTAGACCAGTGAGGATCTATTGACATAATCCAATCCCACGACATAATTGATTCAGTAACGATAAAGAATACTAAAAAACCAGCCGTTATGTTAAAATTCTTTTTGTAGAAAGCATCATCTGTTGCTTCATCTTGAGCTAAACAATTCTTTCTTGAATAAAACCTGTAAAGATTCCATCCAATCAAAAATACTGCGGCTCTAACAATCCAAAAAGGAAAGTTTAAATATCCTGACTTACCAGCAATAATTTTATCAAAATTAGGACTAGTAGGATCTGTAACACCTTCAACTAACCAAGCAAATAGATGATTAAAATGAAGACCACAAAGAATCAAGATAACAAAGAATATAACTGAACCAACAGGCAAATAAGCTGTGATTCCTTGCATTACTCTAAACAAAACTGGAGACCAACCTGCTAATGCAACTTGCTGAATTGCATAAAAAGCTAATACTCCCATTGAAAGCAACATAAAGAAAATACAAGCTACATATAATGCTGCCCAAGGCTTATTTTGCAATTGATGCAAAACATGAGTTAAGTGCTCTTTATGCTCAGTAGCTTCATTTGTATCTTTAACTTCTTCATGAGAAGCTTTAACAGCATGAGCTTCATCAGCTGATTCATGCTTAACCTCACCATGACCTTCATGGCTTTCAGAAGCAAGAATTTTCTCCACTTCTTGAATATCTTTAGGTGCATTTAAAAAACCATATCCAATTCCTAAAAGACCAATAGTCATTAAGACGAGAGAAAAAGTTTTTAATTTACTTGAAAATGTATACATATCTATTACGATCAGTTTGTTCAACAATTATAATTGGCTTTTTAGTTTTAAAACATAGTCAGCAACTAACCATCGCTCATGAGCGCTTAATTGATTAGCATGAGAACCCATTGCATTTAAACCATAAGTTTCAACAAAAAAAATACTCCCTTCTGTGATAACCCTATCTTTATAACTAGGCACTCCAAGAAATTTTTCTCTTTCAACTAATTTACCTTTACCATTTCCAGCTGCACCATGACAACTAATACAGTAAATTTCAAAAAGTTCTTTACCTTTTCCAGAATTTCTATCTAAAGAATCTAATGGAGATTTAAGGTTAGCTTTAGCTAGTTCATAATCAGCAGTTGTATTCTCATAAGCAAAAGGCTCAAAACCTCTATTTATAGTACCAGCTACTGGAAGTTGTCCCTCTTTACCATTATTGAATGCATTAGACTCTGAATATGTTTCATACCCAACAGACTCGTACATATTTGGAAAATACTGATAGTTTGGTGCGGAATTATTATGACAAGACGTTACTAATATAGTGATGCCAAATAATAGTGTTATTTTATATATCGTTTTCATATCTAAATTAATGCTTTTCTATTACTTTAACTTCTACAGCTCCTGTATTCTTGAAAAAAGAAACTAATTCCTCTTCATTATTATTCACTGCAACTTCCATTAAAAAATGATCATCTGTTGTTCTAACATCTGGATTTTCAGCTTTTTTGAAAGGCCATATTTTACTTCTCATATAAAAAGTAACTACCATTAAATGCGCTGCAAAAAACACAGTCATTTCAAACATAATAGGTACAAATGCAGGCATATTTTGAATGAAACTAAAACTTGGTTTACCTCCGATATCCTGAGGCCAATCTTGAATCATTATATAATTCATCATTGTTGTTGCTACTGTTATACCAACACAACCGTACATGAAAGCACAAATAGCTAATCTTGTTGGAGCAAGCCCCATCGCTTTATCCAAACCGTGAACCGGAAATGGAGTAAAAACTTCTTCAATATGATGATGAGCTGCTCTGGTTTGTTTAACCGCATCCATCAATATATCATCGTCATTATAAATGGCGTATATTACTTTATTACTCATGATGTGAATCTTTATTTGCTTCTCTTTCTCTTTTGTAATTATCTCCTGTTCCTTTTAATATTGTTTTCACCTCTGCTTGAGCTATAACTGGGAAAGTTCTAGAATATAACAAAAATAATACAAAGAAGAAACCTATTGTTCCAATGAAAATTCCAATATCAACAAACGTAGGAGAAAACATAGTCCATGAAGATGGTAAATAATCTCTATGTAAAGAAGTAACAATAATTACAAATCTTTCAAACCACATACCTATGTTTACAACAATAGATATGATAAAAGAAAACATAATACTTGTTCTTAATTTTTTAAACCACATAAACTGAGGTGAAAAAACATTACATGTCATCATCGACCAGTAAGCCCACCAGTAAGGTCCAGTAGCTCTATTCAAGAAGGCGTATTGTTCATACTCAACTCCTGAATACCATGCGATAAACAGCTCAGTTATATAAGCAACCCCGACTATAGAACCCGTAATCATAATTACGATATTCATCAACTCAATGTGCTGTATAGTAATGTAAGCTTCAAGATTAGAAACTTTTCTCATGATAATAAGCAAAGTATTTACCATTGCAAATCCTGAAAAAACTGCTCCTGCAACAAAGTAAGGAGGGAAAATAGTAGTATGCCATCCTGGTATAACAGAAGTAGCGAAGTCCATCGATACAATAGTATGTACAGAAAGTACAAGTGGAGTTGCTAACCCTGCAAGAACCAAAGATACTTCTTCAAAACGTTGCCAGTCTTTAGCTCTACCACTCCATCCAAAACTCAAGATAGAATATATTTTTTTATTAAAAGGAGTTATTGCTCTATCTCTAAGCATTGCAAAATCGGGTAATAAACCAGTCCACCAAAAAACAAGCGATACTGATAAGTAAGTTGATATTGCAAATACATCCCAAAGTAATGGAGAGTTAAAATTCACCCATAGTGAGCCAAATTGATTTGGAATTGGCAATACCCAATAGGCCAACCAAGGGCGACCCATGTGAATAATTGGAAATAAACCTGCTTGAATAACAGAAAAGATTGTCATAGCTTCTGCAGAACGGTTAATTGCCATTCTCCATCGTTGACGGAATAATAATAGAACTGCAGATATTAATGTTCCTGCGTGACCAATACCAACCCACCAAACGAAGTTCGTGATATCCCATGCCCATCCAACAGTTTTATTTAATCCCCATGTTCCTATACCTGTAGACACGGTGTAAATGATACAGCTCACTCCCCAAAGGAAGGCTATTAATGCGATTGAAAACACAATCCACCAATGCTTGTTAGCTTTTCCTTCAACAGGTGCAGCTATGTCTACTGTTACGTCGTGATAAGATTTATCACCTATAACTAAGGGTTTTCTAATGGTTGCTTCGTAGTGAGACGACATAATACTTTATATTGTTTCTTAATTAATAATTTTTTGTACTAGGTATTTCTAACTTTAACGTGATAGATAACATTAGGTTTTGTTCCTACATGCTCTAACAAATGATACATTCTATCATCAGACGCTAATTTAGCAATTTGACTTTCTGTATCATTAACATCTCCAAAAGCCATTGCTCCAGTAGAACAAGCATTTGAACACGCCGTTTGAAATTCTCCATCAACAATAGCTCTACCTTCTCTTTTAGCGCTTAGAATTGTCGCTTGTGTCATTTGAATACACATAGAACATTTTTCCATTACCCCACGAGAACGAACATTTACATCAGGATTTAAAACCATACGCCCTAAATCATCATTCATATGATAATCAAATTCACTGTTTTTGTTATACAAGAACCAGTTAAAACGACGTACTTTATAAGGACAGTTATTAGCACAATAACGAGTACCAACACATCTATTATAAGCCATCATGTTTTGACCTTGACGACCATGAGAAGTCGCAGCAACAGGACAAACTGTTTCACAAGGTGCGTGATTACAATGTTGACACATTACAGGTTGAAAAGAAACTTGAGGATTATCTCCTGCTTTTTCCATTTCATTAAAAGTAGACAATGAACTAGACAAACCAGCTATATTCTCTTTTCTTTCATTATCACCTGCAAAAGTACTTTCAGAAGAGTAATATCTATCGATACGCAACCAGTGCATATCGCGACTTCTTCTAACTTCAGACTTACCTACAACTGGCACATTATTCTCAGCGTGACATGCTATTACACAAGCCCCACATCCAGTACAAGCATTTAAATCAATTGAAAGATTAAAATGATGTCCAACTGAACGATCAAATGAATCCCATAAATCAACTTTTGTAGCCTCTACTTCTTCATGGTCTAAAGATACCATAGGTACTTCATTCCAAAATTTAGCATCTTTAGTATTGAAGATTTCCAAGGTAGTTTCCTTGATAATATCCCCTCTACCCATTAATGTTTTTTGACCTTGAACACAAGCAAACTCATGTTCTCCATTAGCTTTAACTAAACTAACAGATTGTACATCATTAAAACCTTTATATAAAGCGTAAGCATTTAAACCTACTTGCATTTCTTCTTTCAAAGCCGCTTTACGACCATAACCTAATGCCAATCCAATAGTTCCTACAGCTTGACCTGGCTGAACAATAACTGGCACATTATCTAATTTTAAACCGTCAGCAGTAGTAATTGTAGCATAACTACCATTTAAACCACCATTAGCAACGATTTCATTAGTCATCAACAATTGTTTTGCATCTGCATTAGAAACAGTAACATAATTATCCCATGACACTCTTGTAATTGGATCAGGAAACTCTTGTAACCAAGGGTTATTAGCCTGTTGCCCATCACCCATACCTGTTTTAGTATACAATACTAATTCAAATCCAGCACCAGCTTTTGATTTTGCTAAAGCATTTGCAGCAGCAGAATAATCAGTAGAACCTCCAGATAAAGATTGAGAATCTCCAACATAAACACCATCATGTAACACTTTATTCCAAGAAGCACCTGCAATAACCGAAGCAGAAGTTGATTTTAAGTAATCGTAATAAGTACCTGACATTCCATTCAAAGACATTAAAACATCTTGAAATTGTTTTGTATCAAATAAAGGACGAATTGTTGGTTGCGTTAAACTATAAGTTCCTTTAGTCAAACTTAAATCACCCCATGATTCCAAATAATGAGGAACTGGCATAGCAATAGTAGTTACAGAAGCAGTTTCATCTTCTTTCAAAGATAAAGAAACTGACGTTTTAACTTTCTTAAGACCTTCAGCGAATAAAGCTGAATCGGCCAAAGTATATATTGGGTTAACACCACTCATTATTAAGGTATGAACACTACCCGCATTCATGTCACTTACTAACTGAGCCACTTTTTCATTAGACCCTTTTCTAATTTGTCTTGTTCCAGAAGTTATAAAAGCTTCACTTGATAAAGCTTGATTAATTGCTAAAACTAACAATTGAGCATTTTTATCTTGAATACCAGAAACTAAAACTCCATTTGACCCAGCAGCTTTCAACTGTTGTGCCGCTTTACTAACTTCAGCTTTAAATTTATCATCTAAATTTACCGCTACAGAAGAACCAGTAATAACATTATATATATGTACTAACGCTTGTTTTTGATTTGCAGTTGACATAGCCAAACGCTTATCAGCAGCAGCACCAGACAAAGTCATATTAGCTTCTAATTGAAAGTGACGAGACATTTTTCCACTTTTAGGAATCCTACCTTGTGCATAACTAGAATCATATCCTCCACCTTGCCAATCTCCTAAGAAATCCGCACCAACAGAAACAATTAGCGATGATTTTGAAAAATCATAATCAACTAAAGCTCTTTCACCATAAACGGACTCAAAAGCATCTAAAGCTTCAGATGAAGAAACAGCATCATAAACCACATGCTTAGCAGTAGGATTTAACGCAATAAATTCTCCAATTAATTTTTCAGTGGACGGGCTAGCTAAAGTATTAGTTAACAATACTACCTGACCACCATTTGCTTTAGCTTCAGCCAAACTTGCTTTTATATCTGCATCAACTGCAGACCAAGTAGCACTTTTACCTTTTAACTTAGGCTCTTTCAAACGCATACTATCATATAAAGATAATATAGACGCATGAATTCTAGCATTAGCAGCAAATTTAGCTCCTGAAATAGTATTATTATCTATTTTAATAGGACGCCCTTCACGTGTTTTAACAAGTAGATTTGCAAAATCAAAACCATCAAAAACAGAAGTAGCATAATAATCAGCTACTCCAGGAATGATTTGCTCTGGCTGCAATACATAAGGAATCGACTTGTTCACAGGACCTTCGCATGCCGCAAGCGTGGCTGCAGCAGTACTAAACCCAACGTACTTTAAAAAATCACGACGTGATGTTGAAGAAGATGACATTGCATCATTATTTCCTAAAAAATCTTCAGTAGGAATTTCTTCAACAAATTCGTTATTTCTAAGCGTCTCAACAATAGAACTATTTTCTAGTTCCTCAACACTTTTCCAGTATTTTTTGTTTGATGACATTGTATATAAATATTAAAATCTTAATAATTTGATTAATAGTGGCATTTACCGCATTCTAAACCTCCCATTTGAGCTGCAGTCAATTTGTCTACACCATATTTTTTAGAAAGTTCTTTGTGAATTTTAGTATAATAGTCGTTTCCTTCCATTTTAACATCGGTTTTTCTATGGCAATTAATACACCATCCCATCGTTAATGGAGCAAACTGTTTTTGAATTTCGTAAGTTTCAACTGGACCGTGACAAGTTTGACATTCAATTCCAGCAACAGTAACGTGTTGTGAGTGATTGAAATAAACGAAGTCAGGCAAGTTATGAATACGAACCCATTTAACTGGCTGTGTTTTACCAGTATAAGATTGTGTTGCTTTATCCCAACCCACAGCAGTATACAATTTTTGGATTTGCTCATCATAAAATGCTTTACTGTACTCAGGAGTAGCAGTAGATTCAGCAACTTCAGAAATGTTTTTATGACAATTCATACAAACATTCAAAGAAGGAATTCCAGAATTTTTACTCACTCTAGCTGCAGAGTGACAATATTTACAATTTATCTCGTTATCACCAGCATGAATTCTGTGTGAATAATGAATTGGCTGTATTGGTTCATACCCTTGATCAACTCCTACCTGCATCAAAAATCCATAAACAAAGTACCCACTGGCCAATAATAAAAATATTGAAGTAATAAGTACTAAAAATTGATTTTTAACAAATGCCTTCCATATAGGCGTAGTTGGTGTTTTAGGAGCTACTTCAATTCCATTTGATTTTGCCACCTTAGTTAAAACATTATTCACCAAGAACAACATCACAACTAACATAAGCATCACAAGAGCCAAAGCACCCAAGATTATATTATTAGAAACACCACTTTGATCAGCCGATCCCGCAACAGCAGTTCCTGGTACAGGAGCCGGTGCCTCAGCCTTAACTTCAGAAGTATAAGCTATTATATTATCAATATCTCCAGTTGCTAATTGTGGAAATGCAGTCATTACTGACTTATTATTATCCGCAAAAAGTTTAACAGCTGCAGCATCTCCTGATTTAATAAGTTCTGAGCTATTGTGAACCCACTTGTAAATCCAAGCCATTTCGTGCTTACCAGCAACCCCTCTTAAAGCAGGACCTGTTGATTTCGCATCAAGCTTATGACACGCAGCACAATTTGAATTAAAAAGCTCTTTACCCTTTACTGGGTCACCACCTTGTGTAGCTACTGGTGCTTCCGTTGCTGCCGCAGGTGCAACAACTTGCGCAAATGAAGTTAAGGAAAAAGTTAGCATTAAAGCTAAGCTATAAAATAATTTCCTTGAAGTCGAATTATGGTTACCCACCTTTTTCATAAAGTATAATGATTATCTACTAAAAATTGGCACAATTTTTTCTATATAGATTTATAGAAAACTGTTCCTTTATTTTAAAACTTCGACAAAAATACGACTTATGAACTATTCTCAAAACCTTAAAATAGTCTTAATTTCAATTTATATTAATTCTAAATAATATTTAAGTTTTACAATCATTCAATAAATAGTATTTTTGCTTAAAAACCATCACGTTATGAGAATTTTAACAACTTCAAAATTCATTTTCTTTACAATAGCCCTTAGTATTTCAACAAGTAAATTAATGGCACAAGATCAAAACATTAACATTCGCCAAGATCCAAAGTTTGAACAATTATTAATTGAAAAGAGAAAAACAAACAGTTCATCAGCTGTTAATGAGCGCTATAAAATCCAAATTTTTAGTGGAGAAAGTGAAAAAGCAAAAAAAGCACTTAATGACTGCAAACAAGAATTTACAGACTTAGACGGTACAATAGTGTTTAATACCCCAAATTACAAAGTGTGGATTGGAGATTTCAGGACTCGCATTGAAGCAGAAAAGTATTTAGTAGAAATTAAGAAAAAATACGATAATGTCCTTTTAATAAAACCACAGAAATAAATTCTAAACAGAAAAAAAATAATTTTAATATAAAAAGCAACTCCTTTTACGAGTTGCTTTTGTGCTTTTTGACTTATTTAATATGCCCTTGTGGATAATTTGAATTAAATATTGCTCACGTTAGATAGATTGAGACTGCTTTTTTTAGAAACTTGGTAAATACCCACAGTAACGATTGACTATAACCAGGAGAACACTTTCAGAACTCATTATACATGTACGGTCCTTTTAAATCACTTATCATTATTTTATATTTTTATTACCAAGGACATTTCTCAATAGTATAAAAAAGCATTTATTTAGTCCGTACAATAAATTAAATACATTGTATCATTTAATTCGATAATCTCTAGGTTCAGGTACAAAAACGAGAACTTGTCATTACCAAATTACCAACCAATAAATAACCAAATTATTTTCTAAATCGATTGCACATCCTCTACTAAATCCATCTTTCCATTCATCAGGCATATACCAAGCTCCTTGATGAAACTTTTCAGAACAACATTGTTTAGGCTCGGCTTCAATTAAATATATTGCATATGATTTGTTCAACAAATTACACCTATCCCCATCAAAATCACTTACTTTATAAAAATTCGGTATTGGAACTGCACTTTGGTGTTCTATTTGTGCTTTAAATTGCTCATGATTTTTAGTGATGCTTAATATATTTGAATCTCTGAGGTATTTATTTACAATATAATATGATGAATCTGAATAATTAATTTTGCGAGAAACCGAGATTAATAAATCAACCATTGATTTGGATTCTTTCTGCCTAACAATTAATTGCGAAGGTGAATATATTGACAAATAATTATGATAAATCTGATAATCGGATTTTATTTCCTTTTCATTTGGGAAATGTCTTGTCAGTCCCTTTGGGTATTCTCTTAAGAATTGTAAATAGCCTAATTTCAATTTCTGTTCCTGAGCAGATTTATCTTGGCAGGATAATACAAAAATGAAAGACAAAAACACTAAATATAATTTCAATTTATTCATAACTATTTTTTTAAACCTCAAAAACTAGTCTTTGCAATCCGTAGCAACAAAAAAAATAAAAGCCTAAAACAAATCTAATCCAAAAAAATCTAAACCCTCAAAATACATAAACACTTAAAAACAAAAAAATCCCGATTGCTCGGGATTTTTTAACAAATATATTGAAAATTCTATTTCAATTTTTTCTTGATCGCTACCTCATGGTACGCTTCAATAACATCTCTTTCTTCAATGTCGTTGTATCCTTTAATTTGAATACCACAGTCATACCCTTTAGCTACTTCTTTCACATCGTCTTTGAAACGTTTCAGTGCAATAAGCTCTCCTGTATGAACAACAACTCCTTCACGGATAACTCTAATTTTAGAGCTTCTAGCTATTTTACCGTCCATAACCATACAACCTGCAATAGATCCTACTTTAGAAATTTTAAATATCTCTCTAATTTCAGCAGTACCTAGAATTTCTTCTTTCATTTCAGGAGCTAACATTCCTTCCATTGCATCTTTCAAGTCATCAATCGCCGCATAGATAATTGAGTAGTAACGGATATCGATTTCTTCTTTATCAGCCAGTTGTCTCGCATTTCCTGCAGGACGAACATTAAATCCAATAATAATCGCATCTGAAGCAGAAGCCAACATAACGTCTGTCTCCGTAATTGCTCCAACTCCTTTATGTATAATGTTAATTTGAATTTCTTCAGTCGATAATTTAGAGAATGAATCAGATAATGCTTCAACAGAACCATCAACATCTCCTTTAAGGATTACGTTCAATTCTTTAAATTGACCTAAAGCAATACGACGTCCAATTTCATCAAGTGTAATATGACGTTGTGTACGTACGGATTGTTCACGCATTAATTGAGAACGTTTAGAAGCAATTTGTTTCGCTTCTTTTTCATCTTCAAAAATATTAAACTTATCTCCTGCAGTAGCTGCACCATCTAAACCTAATACTGAAACTGGTGTTGAAGGACCTGCTACAGTAACGATATTTCCTCTTTCATCATGCATAGCTTTAATTTTACCATGATGTTTTCCAGCTAACATATAATCTCCCACTTTCAACGTTCCGTGTTGAACTAAAATTGTAGAAACATATCCTTTCCCTTTGTCCAAGAATGCCTCAACAACAGTTCCTTGAGCAGCCTTATTAGGATTAGATTTTAAATCTAAAACTTCCGCTTCTAATAAAACTTTTTCTAATAATTCTTTAACTCCGGTTCCCACTTTTGCAGAAATATCATGAGATTGGTATTTACCACCCCAATCCTCAACAAGTAAATTCATACCTGCCAATTTTTCTTTAATTTTTTCAGGATTAGCATTTGGCTTATCCACTTTATTAATTGCAAATATAATTGGCACACCAGCCGCTTGAGCGTGACTGATTGCTTCTTTAGTTTGCGGCATGATATCATCATCTGCTGCAATTACAATAATTGCAATATCTGTAACTTGAGCTCCACGTGCACGCATTGCGGTAAACGCTTCGTGACCTGGTGTATCAAGGAATGCTATTTTTTGTCCGTTATCTAAAGTTACTCCGTAGGCACCAATGTGTTGTGTAATTCCTCCAGACTCTCCTGCAATAACATTTTCTTTACGAATATAATCCAGTAAAGATGTTTTACCGTGATCGACGTGACCCATTACCGTAACAATAGGCGCTCTAAACACAAGGTCTTCTTCTTTATCTTCAACAACTTCAATTGCTTCTTCAATATCAACAGTTATGAATTCAACTTCATAACCAAATTCATCAGCAACAATAGTTAATGTTTCTGCATCCAAACGTTGATTCATGGTAACCATGATTCCAAGCGACATACATGTTCCAATAACCTTAGTAATTGGAACATCCATCATTATCGCAATTTCACCAACGGTAACAAATTCAGTAACCTTAATAGTTTTACTTCCTTCGTCTATTGCTCTTTGCTCCTCATCCGATTTTTGACGGTGCGTATCTCTTTTGTCTCTTCTGTATTTCGCTGCTTTAGATTTACCTCCTTTTTTACCTTGAAGTTTTTCTAAAGTCTCACGAATTTGATTTTTAACTTCCTCTTCTGTTGGCTCAACTTTAGCTACAATAGCTGGTCTATTCCCTTTAACAAATCCAGGTCTAGAACTTCTATTTGCATTAAAACCACCCCCACCAGTATTTGGTGTAATTTTGTTTGGGTTTGGCGCACCAGGAACTCCAGGAGGTCTAGGTGTTCCAGGTTTTGGAGCAATTCTTTTACGCTTATTTTTATTTGCACCAGCAGCTCCTGGAGCACCAGGCTTATTAGGTGTAATTTTAGGCTCTTCTTTTTTCTTCTTTGGCTTATTAAATTGAGACAAGTCAATTGTTTGACCAGTTAATTTAGTACCAGATAATTTTTGATACTGCGTTGTGATTGCCTCTTCAACAGGAGCTTCATCAGTTTTAGGGACGACTTTTGCTTCAGGAACAATTGCCTTAGCAACCACTTTCTTAACATTTTCTTTTTTCTCTTCCTTTATTGCCTCTTTTACTTCAACAGTAGGTTTTACTTCTTTTTTGTCTGAAACAAGATTTTCCTGTACTGGTTCTTTTTCAACTGGTTTTTCAACTGGAACTATTGCTTTTGGAGCCTCTGTTTTTTCAACTTCCGCTTTTACTGGAGCAACTACTTTTTTAGGATTAAGATCTATCTTCCCAACTTGAACAGGACCGGTAACTACAGCTCTCGCTTTTATCACTTCTTGTTGTTGTTTCAGAACTTCATCGTCATGCTTGCGTTTATCTTCAATTTCTTTTTCTCGCTCCACACGCAATGCCTCTTTCTCTTTTCTTTTCTCTTCTCCTACTTCTTTCGAAGCTTCTTTTTTCCCTCTGTCACCTGCAAATTGACCGCACAAGACATTGTACACATCATCAGAAATTTTTGTGTTTGGATTTGCTTCAATAGCAATCCCTTTATCTTTTAGATAATCCACAGCTCTTTCCAAAGAAATGTTCAATTCCCTTAAAACTTTGTTTATTCTAATAATTCTCTCTTCAGACATAAAACCTTTTTATTATTACCTTTTTTGTTATTCCTCACTTTACTCCCAACTAGGTCCTTATTGACCAAGAAAATTATAAAGTGGCATGTTTATCGTTGAAGATACATTGACTAACTGTCAAATTCTTCTTTCAATATTCTCATTACATCTAGAATCGTTTCCTCTTCTAGGTCAGTTCTTCTTACCAAATCCTCTACATCTTGTTTTAAAATACTTTTTGCAGTATCCAATCCAATTTTTGCAAATTCTTCTATTACCCACTCTTCTATTTCATCCGAAAACTCAGTTAATTCAACATCATCTTCATCAGCAGTTGCTCCAGCTACATCACCTTCACGAATCACATCTAATTCATAACCTGTCAATAAACCTGCTAATCTAATATTGTGTCCACCTCTACCAATTGCTTTAGAAACTTCTTCCAATTTCAAAAACACTTCAGCTCTTTTAGTTTCTTCATTAATTTTAATTGAAGATACTTTGGCTGGACTTAATGCTCTTGTAATATATAATTGTATGTTACTTGTAAAATTAATAACATCTATATTTTCATTTCCTAATTCACGAACAATACCGTGAATACGTGATCCTTTCATCCCCACACAAGCTCCTACAGGATCAATTCTATCATCATAAGAATCAACAGCTACTTTTGCTTTTTCACCAGGAATTCGCACTACATTTTTAACCATTATCAATCCGTCAAAAACTTCAGGAATTTCTTGTTCAAATAATTTTTCTAAAAACTTCTCAGAAGTTCTAGACATAATAATTTGAGGTTTGTTTCCTTTCAGCTCAACGCTTTCAATGATACCACGAACATTATCTCCTTTACGGAAAAAATCGGATGGGATTTGTTTTTCTTTTGGCAAAACAATTTCATTCCCTTCGTCATCAACTAAAATAACAACTCTAGGTCTTACATGATGCACTTCGGCTGTATAAATTTCACCAATTAAATCTTTAAATTGCTTGTAAAGATTCGTGTTGTCATGTTCATGAATTTTAGAAATTAAGTTTTGGCGTAAAGCCAAAATTGCTCTTCTTCCTAAGTCAATCAACTTCACTTCTTCAGAAACTTCTTCTCCAATTTCAAAATCTTCTTCTATTTTTCTAGCTTCAGTAAGTGTAATTTCTTCGTTTTCAAAATCTAAATCTTCGTCAGCAACGATCACCCTTCTTCTCCAAATTTCCATATCTCCTTTATCAGGATTTATAATAATATCGAAATTATCGTCTGAACCGTATTTTTTCTTCAATGCATTTCTAAATACATCTTCCAAAATTGCCATAAGCGTTACACGATCAATAAGTTTATCATCTTTAAACTCTGAGAATGAATCGATTAATGCTAAATTTTCCATGCGAATTCTTTAATTAAAATGTTACTGTAACAATTGCTTCTTTTATGTCTACATAAGGTATCTCAAGTCTTTTTTGAACCGTCTCCTTACCTTTTCCAATTTTTTTAGGTTCTCTTGCTTTCCACGACAAAATTACAAAATCATCATTAGCTTCCACCAATTCTGCCTCTATATTTTCTGTTCCCGTTTTAACAATCAACATTCTACCTATGTTTTTCTTGTATTGTCTTATCAATTTTAAAGGTGATCCAACTCCTACTGACGCTACTTCCAGAGAGTAATCTTGCTCTTCTCTATCTAAATTAGCATCGATAAAACGACTCACATCAATACAATCTTGAAGAGCCACACCATTGTCTCCATCTAAGTTCACAATTACTTTAAAAGCATCCGTAATAATTAGATCAATTAAGAAGATAGAGGGCTTATCCACAAGACCTTCCGCTAACAATGTATTTACTTTTTCTTTAAATGTCATATTTTTTATAAAAAGAGGGGACATTTAGTCCCCTCATTATCTAGATTTTAATAAATAACGGTGCAAATATAGTGTTTTTTTTATAAACCAAAATAATTGATTGCTGTTAAAATATTTCTTATCTTTATTGGAGCATTTAAATAAAGGTTTTCTGAATAATTAATTCTATAAATTATGAAACGAATTCTAGTTCCTATCGATTTTTCAGCTCATTCTGAAAACGCTTTAAAAGTAGCTGCTCAAATTGCAAAAAAAAATAATAGCGAAATCCATTTGCTTCACATGTTAGAAATTCCAACTCAAATGAACGATGCCATTACTGGAGCAACAGGCATCCCAGAAGTCATGTTATTTATTAAAAAAGCCAATGAAACGCTACAAAAATTTAGAGAAAAAAACTACCTAGACGGCATACAAGTAACTGAGCAAGTGAAATTTGAAAGAGCTTTCGAAGGCATTCTTTCTTACAGTAAAAAAAACAACCCTGATTTAATCGTAATGGGTTCACATGGCGTTTCAGGCATCGAAGAAATTCTAGTTGGATCTAATACTGAAAAAGTAGTTCGCCTTTCAGACACTCCTGTTTTAGTAATTAAAAAAAACATCCCTGAATTTAAATCTGCTGATTTTGTTTTCGCTTCTGATTTTTCAAAAGAAATAAAAAAACCATTTAAAAAAATGATTGAGTTTACTAATCTTTTTGATGCAAATTTACACTTAGTCATGATTTGCACCCCTAATAGTTTTAAAACTACTGAACTTTCAGAGAAAATAATGAATGACTTTTTAACTGAATTCGATATTAAAAACTATTCAACGCATATTTACAATGATGTTAACATTGAAAAAGGGATCCTTAATTTTTCAAGAAAAATAGATGCTGACTTAATAGGCTTGTGCACACATGGCAGAACAGGATTATCACATTTCTTTTCAGGAAGCGTATCCGAAGATTTAGTAAACCATGCTATTAAACCCGTAATAACATTTAAAATTTAGCCAAAAAATCATAACCGACTAAATAAAATCATTTCTCAGTCTAAATTTAATCCAAAAAAAAAGCCTCTCAAAAATTGAGAGGCTTTATGTTGGTCTACAAGGACTCGAACCTTGAACGACTGCACCAAAAACAGTTGTGTTACCATTACACCATAGACCATCATTGCTGTTAAGCGAGTGCAAATTTATAATAAAATTTAGTTTGCGCAAACTTTTTTAGAGTTTTTATCAAAAAAATTTACGTCAGAAACCAATAAAATTAAGCAAAACCTTGAAAAATACTAAAAACCAATACGTTACCAAATGTAAATAGTTTCCCAGAAAATTTTGTTAATGCCTACATCCTTAAATAAAAAAACATTTTCTTTGTAACTTAAAATATAACTAAATTTTAATACATGAATAAGGCGACATTCAATTTCAATAAATGGAATACGATAATAGGATGGATTACATTTGGAATCGCACTAATAACATACACGCTTACAGTGGAGCCCACAATGAGTTTCTGGGATTGTGGAGAATATATAGCAACTGCCGCTAAACTCGAGGTAGGTCATCCACCTGGAGCACCCTTATTTCAGATGATTGGCGCATTTTTCGCCATGTTTGCCTCAGACAATCAGCACATCGCATTGATGGTTAACATGACATCCGTATTCTCAAGTGCATTTACGATCTTATTCCTTTTTTGGTCATCATCCATGATTTTAAAAAAATTAGTTTTAAGAGTTACTGACAATACGAATGATAACAATCAAGACTCAACTCTTACTAAAAGCAATGCGATTGTAGTTTTAGGAAGTTCATTTGTTGGCGCTTTAGCTTACACTTATTCAGATAGTTTTTGGTTCAATGCCGTTGAAGCGGAAGTATACGCTATGGCTTCGCTGCTTATTTCTTTACTTTTTTGGCTTGGGTTACGCTGGGAACAAGACATGGATTCTCCAAGAGGAAATAAATGGTTACTCATAATTTCGCTTGTAATTGGTCTTTCATTTGGTGTTCACTTCATGGCATTATTGACCATTCCTGCTATAGGTTTTTTATATTATTTCAAACATTACAAAACGGTTACAATCAAAAACTTCCTCATAGCCAATGTTGTTGTAATCTCTATCCTATTGTTCATTTTCAAACTATTACTTCCGTTAACAATGGCTTTCTTTGGTAAAACAGAAATATTCATGGTTAACAACTTAGAAATGCCTTTTAACTCTGGAAGTATATTTGTTTCCATAGCATTAATAGCTTTCTTTTATTTTGGATTAAATTACACTCGCAAAAAGGAAATGGTTCAATATAACACCTTATTGTTGTGTGTTTTATTTATTTTTATTGGATTTTCAACATGGATGATGCTACCTATTAGAGCAAATGCCAATACCGTTATTAACGAAAATAAACCTTCTGATGCTGCCGAAGTACTGGCTTATTACAACAGAGAACAATATGGTGTTAATCCATTATTTTACGGACCGCAATACACAGAAACATTTGCCGGATTAGACAAAAACAACCCTTACCTTGACAAAGCTCCAAATTACGAGAGAGACTACAAAACAGGCAAGTACGTTATTGTAAATAACTTTAAAAATGCAGAGCAAAATAGCGATGATAATCAAAAAACTATTTTGCCAAGAATGTGGAGCGCTGATCATATTTCAAATTATATGAACTTCACCAATCCTCCTGAGTTCAAAATAAATCCAGCTTATCCTTATGAGAATGATTTAGCGCAATACGGAATTGACGCTAGTAAATTATCTGAAGAAGATTACAATAAAGCAATCGCTCAGTTGAAAAATGAAGTAGCAAAAACAGTTACGGAATTTAGACACGCCTACGCACAAAAGCAAATTGACAATGACGGATACGTTAAGTTTCTAAAAAGTTACGGCGATTATCTAATAATTGAAAAACCAACAACAATTGACAACTTAAGTTTTATGGTCGAATACCAATTTGGCTATATGTACTGGAGATATCTAATGTGGAATTTTGTTGGACGTCAAAGTGATGTACAAGGAAGATATGACAATCAAGATGGTAACTGGATAAGTGGAATTAATTTTATAGATAATTTACATGTTGGCTCTCAAGATAATTTACCTTCGGATGTTTTAAACAACAAAGGACGTAACGTATATTACTTTCTTCCATTCATTCTTGGACTTATAGGTTTAATGTATCATGCCAATAAAGATTTAAAAAGTTTTTATGTCTTGCTAGCCCTATTCCTTTTTACGGGTTTAGCATTGAAAATCTACTTAAACGAAAGACCCTTTGAACCTCGTGAGCGAGATTATGCCCTCGTAGGTTCCTTTTATGTCTTTGCCATATGGATTGGTTTTGGAGTATATGCTCTTTACGAAAGTTTGCAAAAATACTTAGCTCCAAAAATAGCTGGACCAGTTATCATTGCTGCTTCTTTATTGGCCGCTCCCGTACTTATGGCTTCTCAAAACTGGGATGATCATGATCGCTCTGGCAAATATACTGCAACTGCAATGGCAAAAGCGTACCTTAACTCTTGCGACCCCAACGCCATATTATTCACTATAGGAGACAACGACACCTTCCCACTTTGGTATGCCCAAGAAATAGAAAAAGTAAGAACCGACGTGAAAATTGTGAATACAAGCCTTTTCATGACCGATTGGTATATCGATCAAATGAAAACAAAAACTTACGAATCAAATCCATTGCCTATTTCATTTACACATGACCAATATGTAGGAGACAAACTGGATTATGTAGTTCATATTCCAAAAACAGAAAGCAGATGGGAAATAAAAGATTTTATAAATTTTATAAAAAACCCAAAATCAACAGTTGATATGCAAAATGGACAAAGAATCCATTTTTACCCAACTAATAAAATCAGAATTCCTGTAGACAAAAATAGCATCATAAAAAACAAAGTGGTTGCTACAAAATACAATGACTCTATTGTCCCCTACATTGATTTAGACATCAAAGGAAATGCATTGTATAAAAATAGATTAATGATGTTGGACATTGTAGCCAATAACAACTGGAAAAGACCTATTTTCTTCAGCCCAGGAGCTTTTGATGATGAAGATTATTTATGGATGAAAACCTACCTTCAATTGGACGGAATGGTTTATAAACTAGTCCCAATAAAAACCGCTATTCCTAAAGATGGAAGCCCACTAGATATGGGACAAATTGATTCTGATAAGATGTATGCCAATATTATGAAATGGGATTGGGGAAATAGTGATAGCGATAAAATCTATCATGATCCAGAAACCAGAAGAGAAAGCATAACCTATAGAACAAATCTTGCCCGACTAATGGACCAATTAATTGTGGAAGGAAAAATGGACAAAGCCAAAAAAGTAATTGATTTGGCAATGAAAAAAATGCCATTAGAAAAATTTGGCTATTATTCCCTTCTAGAGCCTTTTACAAGAGGATATTATCAAGTTGGAGAAAAAGCAAAAGCACAAGAACTTTTAGGGAAGCTAATTACAAAATACAGAGAAAACTTAAATTATTATTCAAAACTAGCTCCATCAGAACAAACAAGTATCGCTATTGACATCATTACAGATATTGAGCGCTACAGAGGACTGTTACAAGTAATGATTGAAAGTGGCGACAGTACGTTTTACAACCAAAACAAAGTTGTATTCAATACCTACATTACGATGTTTGAACGTTTTGGACGTAAAAAAGAATAACTTTAAATCATTTTTAATCTAAAAAATGCAGCAAAACCTTCTGACTTTGCTGCATTTTTTTTAATTTTATAAAAAAACAAATGAGCTTTTATTGGATAAAAACACACTCAATAATAAAGAAATTATTTTCAAAATACATTTGGGATTTACCCAATACTGAAAATAAAATATATCTTACTTTTGATGACGGTCCCACACCAGAAATTACCAAATGGGTGTTAGCAGAATTGAAAAAACATTCCGTCAAAGCTACTTTTTTTTGTATTGGGAAGAACATCGAAACAAATTCAGCCATTTTTAATCAAATAATAAATGAAGGTCACGCAATAGGGAATCACACTTTCGACCACTTAAAAGGATGGAAAACAACTACAGAAACATATATACATAACGTTTCCCTTTGTGCAGATTCAATTTCTAAATTTAAAAAGAAAAAAACAACTTTATTTCGTCCTCCTTACGGCAAAATAAAATCCAATCAAGCTAAAATATTAAAAGCCCAGGGATATAAAATTATTATGTGGGATGTACTTAGTGCTGATTTCGACCAAGCAATAACTAAGGAAAAATGTTTAGAAAATGTGATCTCCAATATGAGATCAGGAAGTATAATAGTCTTTCACGATAGCATAAAGGCATTTGATAACCTCAAATATACATTGCCTAAAGTTTTAGATTATATAGCTGAAAATAAATTATCCTGCGAAGTTTTAGAATAATAAAAAGCAAAACTAAAGTTGCTCCTGAACAATACTAATGATAGTATTTGCGTCCAGTTCACCAGATTGTCTCCAGATCATTTGTCCCTCTTTATAAATCATTAAGGTAGGAAGCCCTTTAATTCTTAAAGCATCTGCTAATTCTTGATTTTTATCCACATCAATCTTGATGACTTTTGCTTTGTCACCAAGAGCTGCTGCAACATCTCTAATAACTGGATGCATCGAAACGGATGATTCATTCCAATCTGTGTAAAAATCGATTAACACAGGTACTTGTGCGCTTATAAGTTCTCCAAATTTTGACATAAAACCAAAAATTTAATTTTTAAATCTATTAAAAAAAATAGATATAATTTACAAATGTAGCATTTTTAACGAATTATGCCACATTCTTGCCTTTTTTTAGTTCAATGACTGTGATTTCGGGCATAATTCCCACTCTTCCTGGGTAAGCATGAAACCCAAACCCTCTATTCACATAGACATATCTACCTAAATTTTCGTATAAACCTGCCCATTGTGCATAAACATATTGTGCCAAACTCCATTTAAAATAACCTGGGATTTCTATTCCAAATTGCATTCCATGTGTATGTCCTGACAATGTAAGATGAAAGTTTTTTACATGATTTTTAATTTCATAATCCCAATGACTCGGATCATGACTCATTAAAATCTTAAAATCATCTTGAGCAACATCCTGAGAAGCTTTGTTTATATCACCTGCTTTTTTAAAATTATGTCCCCAATTCTCAACCCCGATTAGAGCAATTTTATCATTTCCCTTTTCAATATATGTATGCTCATTCAACATTAGTGTAAAACCAATTTTTCCGTACAAATCTTTTATAGCTTGAAAATTATCTGCTTTATCTTTCTCTGAAGGCCAAGTCACATATTCTCCATAATCATGATTCCCTAGCACCGAATATTTACCATATTCATGCTTTTTAATTCGGTTGAAGGTCTCTAACCACGGATGCATTTCTTTAGCATCAGTATTCACAATATCTCCTGTAAAAAGAATCATATCTGAATTTTGCTCATTAACTAAATCAATTGCATAATTAATTTTCTCAGGATTATCAAAGCTTCCGCTGTGAACATCTGATATTTGAGTAATAGTAAAACCATCAAAAGCATCTGGTAAGTCCGGAAAGAAAATACGTTGCTTTATTACTTTATAATTATACTTCCCTATTGTAATACCATAAATCAATGACATAAATGGAATTGCCGCCAATCCTAACCCTATCTGGCTAACAAATTTTCTTCTTGAACCCAAAAAAGTATCGTTATTGTTTTCTAAAAAATAGTTCACAGAACCAGCACCAATTCGAAAAACATCTTCACCAAGAAGCAAGAATGTAACTATTAATTTCGGAACATATACTATTAGGAGCAACCCCATAGTAAACATTGTCTGTTTTGTTTGCCCAACCGAACTATCAAACTTGGTAAAAGAATAGAGGATAAACAACAAGACTAAAACACTTATTACTTGATATGAAATTAAAATCCATTTTAACTTAACTAATGTTCTAAATGCTTGGAATGCATAAATCTCTATAATAAGAAGAATCAAACCTAGTAAAAGTATACGAAAAACCATTATTATATATTTTTTGACAAAATAACAAATTAAGAAAAGACTATGTGCTTATATTAATCAATATTTAACAAAAAGAGACCATTTTTTTTCAACCTGTCATGTATTTAGAAACAAAAAAGTCAGCAAGATAATTGCTGACTTTAATATACCTAACTGCTGTTTTAAATTTCATTCCCTAATAAATACTTTTACTTTACAACTATATTTAAGTTTGGAGTAACGATATAATCGTTATTTCCACCTGAATACCTTTGAACATAAACTTCAAGATAGTCATTTGTTACTAACTCTGCTGAAGCAATCAATGGAAGCACTAAAATATCATTTGAAGCTAATCCTTTACCATAAACTTTATATTGAGTAATGGGCACTCCATTCTTTGCAATATAAATAATATAAGTACCTGCTCCACTCACTTGAAATGAAACTGATCCTGTAAGTTGGAAAAACCTTTTTTTCTTTCCTAAGTATTGAAGTCGATTATCCATTGAATTTCTTGAAAACCTATATAAATTCGTTGATGTTGATGTCCCTAATAACTTTATAATATTACTTGGGTTGGAATTATTAAAAGAAGTTGAAGCCCCTGACCCAACAGCATAATCAAAATTCATATCACCTGTGGCTACAGCATCACCTTCAGTAGGTATCCCAGCACATCTAACTGTCCATCTATCATTAAAATTATAACCAACATAACTACCAACTGTGTATCCTTTTAAATACAAACCAGTTGTAAGTGTACCTGTAAAAACAACTGATTCCATTACTGCATCTCCGGTAACTGTAGGATTACTTGACACATCAATCCCAATACCCGTTCCATATACTTCGCTAAATCCCCCGGTTTTTTCAATTAAACCAAAAGTACCTAGAAAGGCTTCATAGGTTCCAGAATTATTTCCAAACCAAGCAGTATTACTAAGCAAAACTTTACTGATATCTTTATAAACAATTCCATTAGTATTCCCTAAAAACTGAACGATACTAACAAAAGCTAATGCGAAATTTTCAATTTTTCCAACGTTAGAAGAACTCGCAATGATACAATCTCTTAAAACTAAACTTTGGGTTTGTGTCCCCGAGGCTATTGATCCAGTTCCTGTAACATTAAAAACATTTCCACTTGTTGCAGTCAAAGTTAATACCTTAACAGACCCTCCAGTTGCACCAGTAAAAAGATCGCCAGATGACTTAACCAATTTATCATCACCAGCATCTTGACCAACAATATAAGCATTATTTAACTCAATTGGTAAATCAACAACAACAGTCCCATTAATCTCATAGAGAGTTTGAGAGTCTAATAGATACTTTGTACCTCCACCTGCTGTTTTTTCAGTAGCTAAAACTGTTGCTAATACATCAGTTGATTTAATTCGTTTGAACTTTAATCTTCCATCACTAACTGAAGCACCAATACTTACCCAAGAAATAGTAGAACTATCATAATAACCAAACGCTTTAAGCGTAGTATCATAAACCATTAAACCATTAGCTGGACTAGCTATAGCCATTTTTTGAGTAGTTGTCATCCTGGGTGCTAATAATCCTTGCGATGTAGAAGAAACATCAAGGACAGCACTTGCATCTGGAGTAGTTGTTCCAATTCCTACTTGTGAAAAAACACTTGTATTTGATATCATGAAAAAGAAAAAAAGGCAAGCTGAAAAATTTTTAAATAATGTAATTTTATTCATGATATTTAGATTTATAATTAAACACACAATTCAATTGCGATTGATTTAAAGATACAAATAATACCGTTTAAAAGCATATTAATACGACTAAATACATGTTTTTTTAACTACAAAGGCATAAAATAAAATATTTTATAAGCTATATATTACAATTCTAGAATCCTTAAGTCATACACAACATTTATTTTATCTTAACCGAATGAATCTAAACTTTCGATAAAAATCAAATAATTAAATTTTTAAACTGATTTTTATAAATATTAAATTCAGCAACTGCATTATCTTTTAAGTTTTGTACTTTTGAAATCCTTACAAAATTAAAACCATGTCACAACAAAAACGTCTTTTCCTACTTGATGCTTATGCCTTAATATTTAGAGGATATTATGCCTTTATAAAAAACCCAAGAATTAATTCAAAGGGCATGGACACTTCTGCTATTATGGGATTCATGAATTCCTTGATGGATGTAATTAAAAGAGAAAAACCAGATCATTTGGCCGTGGCCTTTGACAATGGTGGAAGTCAATTACGAAATGAGATTTATCCAGATTACAAAGCACATCGTGACGCTACTCCCGAAGCTATTAAAATAGCCGTGCCTTATATCCAAGATCTATTGCGCGCCATGCACATTCCAATAATTGAAGTAAAAGGATACGAAGCCGATGACTTAATTGGAACCATAGCAAAGCAAGCTGAAAAAGAAAACTACAAAGTTTTCATGGTGACTCCAGATAAGGATTTTGCGCAATTGGTTTCTGAAAACATTTTCATGTACAAGCCTGCTAGAATGGGGAACGGAATAGAAATTTGGGGAATTCCTGAAGTTCTTGCAAAATTTGAAATAGAAAGACCAGATCAAGTAATCGACTTCCTAGGGATGATGGGAGACGCAGCTGACAATATTCCTGGACTACCAGGGGTAGGCGAAGTAACAGCCAAAAAATTCTTGAAAGAGTACGGAACAATGGAAAACCTTTTAGCAAACACTGATAAGCTAAAAGGAAAAATGAAAGAGAATATTGAAGCCAATAAAGAAAAAGGACTTTTATCTAAAATTTTAGCCACCATATTACTCGATTGCCCTGTCGTATTTAACGAAACTGATTACGAACTATCAACTCCTGATGTAGAAAAAACAGATGCATTATTCAATGAATTAGAATTTCGCCGAATGGCAGAACAATTTGACGCCATATTCAAAAAAGGAGACACAACAGCTACAAGCAATCCAGCTGACGAAGCCAAGTTATACAAAAAACCGCAACCAAAAAACGAAGACCAATTTGACCTTTTTGGAAGCACAATAGCTAATGAAACCTCAGAGGAAACACATCACCAATATTATAACACTTTAGAAAATACAGAACATTCCTATCAAATTATTCAAGGTGATTTAGGATGTAAATTATTGTTACAAAATTTACTAAAACAAACTTCCGTATGCTTTGACACTGAAACTACTGGCTTAGATGCATTACATGCAGAACTCGTTGGTGTTTCATTTTCATATGAAAAAGGAAAAGGTTTTTATGTCCCTTTTCCAGAAAATCAAGAAGAAGCAAAAACTTTAATAGAGAAATTCATTCCTTTTTTCGAAAATGAATCTATAGAAAAAATTGGTCAAAATTTAAAATATGATTTAAAAATATTATCAAATTATGGTGTTTCTGTCGAAGGAAAATTATTCGATACGATGATTGCCCACTATCTAATCAATCCTGATATGCGACATAATATGGATATTTTAGCGGAGACCTATCTAAAATATTCTCCTAAATCCATTGAAACATTAATTGGTAAAAAAGGGAAAAATCAAAAATCGATGCGTGATGTTGATTTAGAAGAAATCAAAGAATATGCAGCCGAAGATGCTGATGTAACTTTTCAGCTAAAAGAACTGTTTTCGGTTGAATTAGAAAAAACCGAGACAAAAAAACTTTTTGAGGAGATTGAAATTCCTTTGGTAAAAGTACTGGCCGATATGGAAAAAGAAGGGATTCGTTTAGATACCGATTTCTTAAAATCACTATCACATGATCTAGATAATGATATTAAAAAACTAGAAGCTACTATTTACGAAATTGCCGGAGAACATTTTAATTTAGCTTCCCCAAAACAACTTGGAGACATCTTATTTGACAAATTAAAAATAGGTGGAGCCAAACAAAAAAAAACAAAAACAGGTCAATATGCTACAGGCGAAGAAGTATTGAGCTACTTGGCCAACGAAAATCAAATCGTAAAAGATATACTTGATTGGAGACAATTGATAAAATTAAAAAACACCTATGTTGATGCTTTGCCTAATCAAGTTGACCCAATTACATTGCGCGTTCATACCGATTATATGCAAACTGTAGCAGCAACTGGCCGTTTGAGTTCTAATAATCCAAACTTACAAAACATTCCAATTCGTACTGAACGAGGGCGACAAATAAGAAAAGCATTTGTAGCACGTGATGAAAATTATACTTTAGTATCCGCGGATTATTCTCAAATTGAACTTCGTGTTATTGCTGCTTTGAGCGGCGAAGAGAATATGATCAAAGCGTTTCTAAATAATGAAGATATTCATAAATCTACTGCTTCTAAAGTTTTTGATGTCCCGTTAGAAGAAGTAACAAGAGAACAACGTAGCCATGCTAAGACGGTCAATTTTGGAATTATATATGGGGTTTCAGCATTTGGATTAAGCAATCAAACTTCACTTTCCCGTTCTGAAAGCGCTGCTTTAATTGAAGCGTATTACAAAACATATCCAAGACTCAAATCATATATTCACGAGCAAATTGAATTTGCACGTGAAAACGGATACGTACAAACCGTTCTAGGAAGGCGTCGCTATTTAAAAGACATCAACTCGCAGAATGCAATAGTTCGTGGTGGCGCAGAACGCAATGCAGTAAACGCACCAATACAAGGAAGCGCTGCCGACATTATCAAAATTGCCATGATTAATATCCATGAAAAATTAAAAACAGAAAACTGGAAAAGTAAAATGCTCCTTCAAGTTCATGATGAACTAGTGTTTGATGTACATAACTCAGAATTAGAAAAAATCCAACCGATGATCAAACACGAAATGGAGAACGCTTTCAAACTTGATGTTCCATTAATTGTAGATCTTGGAATGGGTAAAGATTGGCTGGAAGCACATTAATTTCAATTAAAAAAAGCACAAAAAAAACCACTCTTATATAAATAGGAGTGGTTTTTTTTAATATTAAAAATTCTAATTATCCGTTTCTTGTAGACTCTCTTTCTTTCAAAATTGTTTTAATAACCACCGTTTTAAAAGGTAAATTTTCTTCTTTAGCTTCTAAACGATCAATTAACAACAAAGCTGCTTTTTCTCCAATTTCAGGCGCATGTTGGCTTACAGTTGTAACACTTGGAGTTAGCCTTCTCGAAGCTAATATTCCATCTGCAAAACCAATAATTGATAATTCTTCAGGTATTTTAAAACCATGTTTTAGTCCATACTTTAATGCAGCAACCGTATCCGTTTCTTCCAAAGCAAAAATTGCATCTATAGGCTCATTTGAAGGAATATTTAAAACAGCGGCACTTAAATCCTCTTCTGAGTTTGTTCTTAAAATAATAGTTTCATTTACTGCAACACCATTATTTTTCAACGCTTGTAAATAACCATCTGTACGCAATTTACCAACACTAAGTTCATCTACTGATGAAAACAACGCAATATTTTTACAACCTAAATCAATTAATCTTTGAGTAGAGTTTAAAGCTGAATTAAAATCATCAACCACGACTTTATCACATTCAATTTCATCCGCTATTCTATCAAACATTACTATAGGAGTTCCGTCATTTATTATTGCTGAGAAATGAGAATAATCCTGAAGCTTCTGAGCTTCTTCAGATACTGATAAAATGAAGCCATCAATAGTTCCATTACTAAGCATTTCTAATGTATTTATTTCCTTTTCTATCGACTCATTAGAAATACAAGTAATCACATTATATCCTTTTTCATCCGCAACTTTTTCAATACCACTAAAAACTTTTGCGAAAAAAGAATTTAAAATATTGGGTATAATAACACCAATTGTTTTTGTTTTTCTGTTTTTTAGATTTAAACCAATAACATTGGGTTTGTAATTTTTAAGTTTAGCGTATTCTTTTATCTTAATTTTTGTTTGATCACTAATCTCAGGACTATCATTAAGGGCTTTTGAAACTGTAGAAACAGAAACGTTAAGTTCTTTTGCAATTTGTTTAAGAGTTGCTTTAACTTTCATAATTATGTATTTGTTGACTAAATTAGTAATAATAGTATCTTGAATAGTCTCTAACTTTAAATATAATAGCAATTTACATGCTATAAAAAAAGACAGTATTATTCTATAAAAATAGCTGGTAAGAATGCAATATAAAAATTTTATTATTGATAACAAAAGTAATGTAAAAATAGAATAGATGTATTAAGTAAAAATCGAAAAGATAAAAATACAACGACACCCTAAATATACAATTGATTATCAGTGTAAAAACAAGTGAAAATTATTCTTTTAAGGTATTTGTATTTAAAATAATTAATTGTACTTTTGCATCCCCTTTAATGGGGATGGAATGTTTAATTAAAAAATTATTATGGACGCATTAAGCTACAAGACACAATCAGCAAGCAAAGCCACTGTTACAAAAGAGTGGATCGTTGTAGATGCTGAAGGTCATAACTTAGGTCGTCTTGCTTCAAAAGTCGCTATGATTTTAAGAGGTAAGTACAAGCCAAGTTACACACCGCACGTTGACTGTGGAGATAACGTAATTGTTATCAACTCAGAAAAAATTAACCTTACAGGTAACAAAATGGACGAAAAGATTTACATGCGTCACACAGGTTACCCAGGAGGACAAAGAACTTTAACTGCTAAAGTATTGCAATCGAAAAACCCTGCATTATTAGTAGAAAAAGCAGTAAAAGGAATGTTACCAAAAAACAAAATTGGTGCTGAACTTTTCAGAAATTTAAATGTTGTTGTTGGTTCAGAGCACAAACAAGGTGCACAAAAACCGAGAACAGTTAACCTAAACGATCTTAAGTAATGGGAGTTATTCACAAAATCGGTAGAAGAAAAACCGCTGTTGCACGTGTTTATGTTTCGGAAGGAACAGGAGTAATCACTGTAAACAAAAAAGAATTCGCAACTTACTTCCCAACAGCTACTTTACAGTATAAAGTGATGCAACCTATGTCTATGACAGAAAATGCAACTAACTTTGACGTAAAAGTAAATGTTTATGGAGGTGGTTCAACTGGTCAAGCAGAAGCTGTAAGAATGGCATTGGCACGCGTTATGTGTGAAGTAAATGCTGAAAACAGATTAATCTTGAAACCAGAAGGTTTATTGACAAGAGATCCAAGAATGGTTGAGCGTAAGAAATTCGGTCAAAAGAAAGCTCGTAAGAAATTTCAATTCTCGAAACGTTAATATTGCCTGTCTTGAATACATTTATTCAAGACTCATTGAATTTATTATTGAATTTAAAACAATGTTGTTGTTGCCTACCGAGGTAGGAATTAGTTTAGCATCTAAATGTATTTAGCCGAGAAATCGCCATTCATACATTGCTAATCAACAGAACGTAAACTAGTACAAAAAATGTCAAACAAAGTAGAAGTAAAAGAATTACTAGAAGCAGGTGTTCACTTCGGACACATGACTAGAAAATGGGATCCAAACATGGCTCCGTACATTTATATGGAACGTAATGGTATACACATTATCAATCTATATAAAACTGCAGCAAAAATTGAAGAGGCTAATGAAGCTTTGAAAAAAATCGCTGCATCAGGTAGAAAAATATTATTTGTTGCTACCAAAAAACAAGCAAAAGACATCGTTGCTGAAAAAGCAAAAGCTGCAAACATGCCTTACATCACTGAAAGATGGCCTGGTGGAATGCTAACTAACTTCGTAACTATCCGTAAAGCTGTTAAAAAAATGGCTACTATTGATAAAATGAAGAAAGATGGTACTTTCATGACACTTTCAAAGAAAGAGCGTTTACAAGTTGATCGTCTTCGTGCTAAATTAGAGAAAAATTTAGGTTCAATTTCTGATATGTCAAGATTACCAGCTGCATTATTTGTAGTAGACATCAAAGCTGAACACATCGCAATAAAAGAAGCTCAAAAATTAAACATTCCAGTTTTTGCAATGGTTGATACTAACTCTGATCCTCGTGAAGTAGAGTTTGTAATTCCATCAAATGATGATGCTTCTAAATCAATCGATAAAATTTTAACTTTAGTTACAGCTGCAATCACTGAAGGACTTTCTGATAGAGGGTCTGACAAAGAAGCTGACGCAACTGAAAAAGCTGCTCCTGCTGCTGTAGCAACTGCTACAACTGAAGAAGTAGTAGCTCCAGCTGCTGAAACAGCTGCACCAGCAACTGAAGAATAAAAAACAAATTTTAAATTCCAAATTTTAAATTCCAAATTCCATAAAAAAATTAGAAACAATAAGTTGATAATTTAATAAAATTGGAATTTGGGATTTAAGAATTGGAATTTTTACTTTTAACCTTAAAAAATAATACAACATGGCAACAATTACAGCTGCAGACGTAAATAAATTAAGAACAATAACCGGTGCAGGAATGATGGACTGCAAAAAAGCATTAGTTGAAGCAGAAGGAGATTTTGATTTAGCGATCGAAAACCTTCGTAAAAAAGGACAAAAAGTAGCTGCTAACCGTTCAGATAGAGAATCTACTGAAGGTGCTGCAATTGCTGTTGTAAATGCTGACAAAACTGCTGGTGTAGTAATCACTTTAAACTGTGAGACTGACTTCGTGGGTATGAATGAAAGTTTTGTAAAAATGGCTACTGAAATGGCTACATTAGCATTAAATTTTGATTCAAAAGAAGCATTTTTAGCTTCAGATTTCAACGGAATTACTATTGCTGATAAATTAATTGAGCAAACTGGAGTTATTGGTGAAAAATTAGAAATCAGAACTTTTGAAAAATTAGAAGGTGCTTTTATCGGATCTTACATCCACTCTGGAAACAAAATCGCAACTTTAGTAGCTCTTTCTGCAAAATTAGAAGGTGGTGAAGAGGTAGCTAGAAATATTGCTATGCAAGCTGCTGCAATGGCCCCTATCGCGTTAAACGAAGAAGGTGTTGATGCTGCAACTATCGAAAAAGAAATTGAAATTGCTAAAGATTTACTTCGTCAAGAAGGAAAACCAGAAGCAATGTTAGACAATATTGCTAAAGGTAAATTGGCTCGTTTCTTTAAAGACAATACTTTAGTAAACCAAGATTACATCAAAGACAATAAATTAAGTGTTGCTAACTACGTAAAATCTTTAGATAAAGATCTTATCGTTACAGGATTTAAAAGAGCGGCTTTAGGTTAATCCTAATTTACTTCCAAAATAGAAAAAGAGCGATTTGTTTATTCAAATCGCTCTTTTTTATTTAATGTTACTTAAACTATTATTTCAAAAAAAAAATCAGACATATTCTAAATCAATGATTAAAACTTAAAACTCAAAATAAAATATTAAATTTGAGTTTTAAATCGGTTTTATGCTCAAAACAAAAAAAGAATTTGTATTCATCATCCTTGCAGGAATCTTCATCACTAATGCTGTTGTAGCAGAATTAATAGGCGGTAAATTAATCCAAATTGGCCCTTTTGTAATGAGTATAGGAATCTTGCCTTGGCCAGTTGTATTCCTAACAACTGATTTAATTAATGAATATTTTGGAGAAACAGGCGTAAAAAAACTGTCCTTAATAACGGCTTGCTTAATAGCATATGCTTTTGTCATATTGTTTTTTGCCATAAATGTTCCAGCAGCTGTAGGCATCAGTCCTGTAAATGACAATCAATTTTATGCCGTTTTTGGGCAAAGTATGTGGATTATTGTAGGAAGCATAATTGCATTTATGGTTTCTCAACTAATAGATGTTAGCATCTTTTGGTTTTTCAAGAAGCGCACTGGAGAACAAAAAATATGGCTTCGTACTACTGGTTCAACTGTAATCTCACAATTATTTGACTCCTTCATTGTTTTAGGAATTGCATTTTGGTTGCCTGGAAAAATAAATTTCGATACTTTTATCTCATCTGCATTAACGGGTTATGTTTTTAAATTAACCATTGCTATATTGCTCACTGGAATAACTACAAAATTTGTGACTAATTTACTCAAGCCGCTATTTTAAATAAATCTCTCAACTCTATTTCTTTTTGCAAGGGTGTTTTATAACCTAAACTAGAATGTAATCTTTGTGTATTGTACCACTGTATATAATCAGATGTACAATCATATAATTGCTGATATGTATTAAATTTATACCTATATAAACATTCATATTTTATTGTTTTAAAAAAACTTTCAGCTACAGCATTATCCCAACAATTTCCTTTTCTACTCATGCTTTGAGTAGTTTTAGTATTTTTATCTAATATTTGATTCATTTTTTTAGAAGCATATTGTACACCTCTATCAGAATGAAAGATATGATCTGGAGTTGTTTTTCTAGTATTCTTAGCTAATAACCAAGCTTTATAGATGGTGTTTTCAACTGTCATATCTTCGCTTAATGTCCATCCAATAATTTTTCTATCTGCTAGATCCATTATTGTTGTTAGGTAATTCCACTGGTCATTAACTCTAACATAAGTAATATCTGACACCCATTTTTGTCCTAATTGATTACTTGTAAAATCTCTATTCAGTATATTTTTTGCAATTGGATAAGTATGATTAGAATCTGTTGTAATAATAAATTTTCTTTTTAAAACACTTCTCAATCCTAGTTTTTTCATCAAAAACGCAATGTAAGAACGAGAATAATATAAATGACTTTGTTCTAACTTCTTTTGTATTCTATAACTACCATAAATCTCTTTGTTTTCATAAAATACCTGCTCAATTTTTTCCATTAAAACTAATGTGTCAGATTTTTTATAATCTAATAAAGAGCTTTTTAACCAATGATAATAAGCATTTTTACTGACTTTCATACAGTAACACATCTTCTCAACAGGATATTGATTCTTATTTTCAGAAATGAATTTATACCTTATCTGTCGTTCTTGGAAAAGATGCTCACCGCCTTTTTTAGAATATCTCGTTCTAATTTAACATCTTGAAGCTCTTTCTTTAGTTTCTTTAATTCGACTTCTACAGCAGATAGTTCAATTTTCTTAGAAAAATCTCCTGATTTCGAATCAAACTCTCTTCGCCACCTTCGTAGCATACTGTCATTTAAACCATATTCTTCACTAATCTCTTTTAGCGATTTACCAGACTTTAATAATTCTACAATCATAATTTTAAAGTCGTTTGCATAAACTTTTCCCATAATTCAAATATACTATTTATGGGCTTAATTATTTAGTCACAACAAAGATAGACACTCCACACTCCGTTAATATATTTAGGGCATCATATTATTAAAAAATACTTATCAGAAGAAACTGAAGAATAAAATGGAAGAAAAAACAAGATGTGGCTGGTGCTTATCAAGCGATTTATATAAAGAATACCACGATCAAGAATGGGGAACTCCTGTTTATGATGACGCTACGCTATTCGAATTTTTAATTCTTGAAACCTTTCAAGCTGGATTAAGTTGGATAACTATACTCAACAAAAGAGAGAATTTCAGAAAAGCTTTTGACACATTCGATTATAAAAAAATAGCCAACTATTCTGAAGATAAAATTCAAGAATTACTATTAGACAGTGGAATTATTCGCAACAAATTAAAAGTTCGATCGGCTGTTTCTAATGCACAAGCTTTTATCAAGATTCAAGAAGAATTTGGAACTTTTTCAAAATATATTTGGAGATTTACTGATGGAAAACCGATTGTCAATAACCCCAAAACCCTAAAAGAGGTTCCAGCTACTACTCCATTGTCCGACGTTATTAGCAAAGATTTAAAAAAAAGAGGCTTTAAATTTGTCGGCTCCACCGTAATATATGCTAACATGCAAGCCACTGGAATGGTTAACGATCATGTTCAAGATTGCTGGAAACGCAACTAATTTTCACTTTCAATCGTAGACTTACCTATTTATAATATCACAAAAAAGCACAAACAACCTCAACTTTAAACTTAAAACTTAAAACCTTTAAGTAAAAAAACCATTACATTTGTCTCACACTTTAGGGGTGTCTACAATATTGTAGGCTGAGAATTACCCTCTGAACCTGATCTAGTTCATACTAGCGTAGGGAAAAGTAAGATGACTTCGTCGCGTATTTTTATGCGCCCTTGTTGCCATTCCTAAAGTATAACTATACTAAATCTAAAAGGAATGGAGCTTAAAATCAACAACCAAACAAAACAATTTGCCGAAAACAGCCTAACTATTCAAGCACTTCTGGACTTGGAAATTCCCGAAAAACAAAACGGAATTGCCATAGCCATCAACAATACGGTTATTCCAAAATCCAACTGGAATTCCCATTCTATACAAGAAACCGACATTATTCTAATTATTTCTGCGACCCAAGGAGGCTAATTTGGCTGCTCGGGCGGGCTATTCATTACAAGTCCGCACTGTAATCTTATAAAACATAGTCTTAGTTAAAGCTTCTTTCAGTCGCTTCACTAATCCTTGTTTTACATCGATTCCACTTTACGGGCTTTTCACTGCTATCCCTAGCAGAAAAGAGTTCGTTTTAACAGAGGAAAGAATCAAGATAAAAGAACCAAAAGAAAATCAACAAACTACTACAAACTGAAAAATCCGCTTCAATCCGCGTTTTTGCTTTAGAAAATCAGTCTCATCCGCGTGCCATTACACACAATTAAAACAGACTTTAAGACTTTCGACTTTATAACTTTAAGACCTAAAAAAATGACAAACGAAGAAAAAATATCAAGAACTCCTTTCCCAAATTCCACTAAAATATATGTGGACGGAACAATTCATCCTATAAAAGTAGCCATGCGAGAAATCGCATTGGCCGACACTAAAATGTCAAATGGACGAATTGAAAAAAATCCTCCCGTTACCGTTTACGATACTTCGGGACCATTCACCGATCCAAATATCGACATCGACATTCGAAAAGGCTTACCTCGCATTCGCGAACAATGGATTCTAGATCGTAATGATGTAGAAGAACTTACAGAAATCACATCAGAATACGGAAAACAACGACTACGTGACGAAAAACTTAACGACTTGCGTTTTGAATATTTGCACAAACCCATGCGTGCCAAAAAAGGGGCTAATGTATCCCAATTGTATTATGCAAAACAAGGAATCATCACTCCCGAAATGGAATACATTGCCATCAGAGAAAACCAAAGAATTGAACAAATAAATGACCAAACTAAAGCAATGCAGTGCCAACATGGTGGTCAAAGTTTTGGTGCCAACACGCCAAAATCTAAAATCACACCTGAGTTTGTTCGTTCTGAAGTAGCCAGAGGTCGTGCCATTATTCCAAACAACATCAACCATCCAGAAAGTGAACCTATGATTGTAGGCCGTAACTTCTTAGTGAAAATTAATGCCAACATTGGTAATAGCGCAGTTACTTCAACTATCGAAGAAGAAGTAGAAAAAGCAGTTTGGGCTTGCCGCTGGGGAGCTGACACAATTATGGATTTATCAACGGGTAAAAATATTCATGAAACCAGAGAATGGATTATCCGTAACTCTCCAGTACCAATTGGTACGGTGCCAATTTACCAAGCATTGGAAAAAGTAAACGGAATTGCCGAGGACTTAACATGGGAAGTGTTCCGCGATACCTTAATCGAACAAGCAGAACAAGGAGTTTCTTATTTTACGATTCATGCCGGAGTATTATTACGCTACATTCAATTAACAGCGGAGCGTGTTACAGGAATCGTTTCTCGTGGTGGTTCGATTATGGCAAAATGGTGTTTGTTCCACCATAAAGAAAACTTTTTATACACCCATTTCGAAGATATTTGCGAAATCATGAAACAATATGATGTCGCTTTTTCACTTGGTGATGGATTACGACCGGGTTCAATTGCTGATGCGAATGATGCAGCACAATTTGCCGAATTAGAAACTTTAGGTGAGCTAACAAAAGTAGCTTGGAAGCACGATGTACAAGTTTTTATTGAAGGCCCTGGTCATGTTCCTATGCACATGATTAAAGAAAACATGGACAAACAACTAGAACATTGTGACGAAGCTCCGTTTTACACCTTAGGGCCCTTAACTACAGATATTGCACCTGGTTACGACCACATTACTTCAGCCATTGGCGCGGCAATGATTGGTTGGTACGGTTGTGCTATGTTGTGTTATGTTACCCCAAAAGAACACCTTGGACTACCCAATAAAAAAGATGTAAAAGATGGCGTTATCACTTATAAGATCTCTGCACATGCAGCAGACTTGGCCAAAGGGCATCCAGGATCACAATACCGTGACAATGCTTTAAGCAAAGCACGTTTTGAATTCCGTTGGGAAGACCAGTTTAATTTATCATTAGATCCAGACACAGCAAGAGAATTTCATGATGAAACTTTACCTGCTGAAGGAGCTAAAATAGCACATTTTTGTTCGATGTGTGGCCCAAAATTCTGCTCGATGAAAATTTCACAAGAAATCCGTGATGTTGCCGAAGCCGAAAAAGGAATGAAAGAAAAATCAGAAGAATTTATTGAGCAAGGGAAAGAAATTTATATCTAAACGAAAATATAAGAAAGAAGCAAGATTATGATAGTAATCACAAACCCTATTCCCATAGCAAATGAAATCAACACCATTCATTCTCTTTTTGAGAATGGATTGGAGTTGCTTCATATTAGGAAACCTAATTTCACTGAGGATCAATTAAAAATATTTATTTCAAAAATAGAACTAGAATTTCATTCCAAATTGGTTCTACATCAAAACCATAATTTAGCTGAAGAATTCGGGATCAACAGAATCCATTTTACGGAAAACAAAAGAAGCATTTACCACTTAACCTGTCAAAAATTGATAGAATCTGCATCAACTCATTCGATAGAAGATTTCAATTCATTAAATACTGGTTTTAATTACGCCTTTCTATCTCCTATTTATCAAAGTATTTCAAAACCAAACTATGTGCCTAGACTGAACCTTATCGAAACGGTAAAACAACGAACTAATTTCAAAACTAAACTAGTTGCTTTGGGCGGGATTTCTTCAGAGAACATCACAGAAACATACAAATTTGGTTTTGATTCAGTAGCCCTTTTAGGAACCATTTGGAACAGTAAAAATCCGATAGAAAATTTTAAATTATGTCAACAATTCGCCCATTGGTTCTAAGCATAGCAGGATTTGATCCTTCAGCCGGTGCTGGCATTTTAGCAGATGTAAAAACATTTGAACAACATAAAGTTTACGGTTTTGCCATAAGCACAGCCAATACTATCCAAACTGAAGAGGAGTTCTTCAAAATAGAATGGACTGACATTAATTTTGTTTTAGAATCACTAGAAAAATTGTTTGGCAATTATGATATAAAAGCAGTGAAAATTGGAATTGTACCTTCATTGGATTACTTAAAAAAAATTGTATTAAGTATCAAACGGCTTTCGCCAAAAACAAAAATCGTTTGGGATACAGTTTTGAAATCCACAACTCAATTCAATTTTACAACTGTAGAAAAACAAGACTTATTAATAGAAATCTTGCAAAAAATAGATTTAATAACACCCAATTATGATGAAATTTTGTCGTTTTCATTAGATAAAAAAAAACCAGTTCTAATAGCTCTAGCGCTTTCAAAATACACATCGATTTTACTTAAAGGAGGACATAATTCAGCTGCAGTTGGGACAGATTATTTATATAGCAAGAATGAAATTTTCAGGCTTTCACCAAAAACCACTTTGGTTTTCCAAAAGCACGGTTCTGGTTGCGTATTGTCATCGGCCATTACTGCCAATTTAGCTTTAGGCCAAGACTTATTAACTGCTTGTAATAATGCCAAAATATATATAGAAACATACTTAGCATCAAATCAAACTAAATTAGGATATCATTATGTATAATAAATTACAATACATTTCTCAAGGAAATACAATCAAAAAACAGTTGTATGCTATCCATAGCGCATTAGACAATGGGTGCGACTGGATCCAAATGCGATTCAAAAATCCAAATGTGCTTGAAGTTTTAACTTTGGCAGAAGCCGTAAAAAAGTTAACTCAAGACTATACATCCACATTTATCATCAATGATAATGTCCAATTAGCAAAACAACTGGACGCTAATGGAGTCCATTTAGGCTTAACGGATATGGGGATTATTGAAGCCCGCTCCATTTTGGGGCCTACAAAAATCATTGGAGGTACTGCTAATACATTTGAAGACATTCTTAGAAGAGCTGCTGAAGATTGTGATTATATCGGATTGGGACCATTTCAATACACAACAACAAAAGAGAATCTAAGTCCAATTTTAGGACTTGAAGGGTACCACTCAATTATAAACCAAATGCAAAACAACGGACTCACAATCCCTATTTATGCAATTGGAGGAATCACATTAAATGATGTCGAAGCATTGATGGAAATTGGCATTCATGGTATTGCTGTTTCCAGTTTGATTACACAAAACAAAAATCCATTAGAACTTATTACTCAACTTAACGAAAAACTATATGTCAGTATTTAATTTAGGAGATAAAACCTTCCAATCCCGTCTGTTTTTAGGCACTGGAAAATTTGGCTCAAACCGACAAATGGAAGAAGCAATCTTAGCTTCTGCCAGCGAATTAGTGACGGTTGCTTTGAAACGAATCGATTTAGAAACCGAAACAGATGCTATTTTATCACATCTCAAACACCCACACATCAACTTATTGCCTAATACTTCTGGCGCTAGAAATGCTAAAGAAGCTGTTTTTGCAGCACAATTGGCAAGAGAAGCATTGGAAACCAATTGGTTAAAATTAGAAATTCACCCCGATCCAAAATACTTAATGCCAGATGCCATCGAGACCTTAAAAGCTACTGAAGAACTAGCCAAACTCGGTTTTATAGTCTTGCCTTATATTCATGCTGACCCCGTTTTATGTAAACGATTAGAAGATGTTGGAACCGCAGCAGTAATGCCTTTGGGCGCACCAATAGGAAGTAATAAAGGACTTAAAACGATTGATTTTCTTGAAATTATAATTGAATCCTCCAAAGTTCCTGTGATTATTGATGCTGGAATTGGAGCACCATCTGATGCTGCAAAAGCAATGGAACTGGGTGCAGACGCCGTTTTAGTAAATACTGCAATATCAGTTGCTGGAAATCCAATATTAATGGCAGAAGCTTTTAGAGAAGCTGTAATTGCAGGTCGAAAAGCATATGAAGCCAAGCTGGGACAGCAATATAAACACGCAATGGCTTCGAGTCCCTTGACAGCATTTTTAAATCAATAAATTAACTGCAAAATTCACAAAGATAGGCAGTAAGCGCGCAAAACTTTGTGAACCTTGCGAAAAACCGTGCGCACTTTGCGTTTAAGCTTATGAAAACATTCAAATCTATTTTTGAACAATACGATTGGGAAACCATTAAATCAAAAATATTCAAAACCACTTCAAGAGAAGTTGAGCAATCTTTAGCCAAAACTAAAAGAAATCTTGATGATTTCCTTGCTTTAATTTCCCCTGCAGCCCAACCCTATTTAGAACAAATGGCACAGTTAAGTCATGAACTTACAAAAAAACGTTTTGGCAAAACCATTCAAATGTATGCTCCATTATATTTAAGTAATGAATGCCAAAATATATGTACCTACTGCGGTTTTAGCCTCGACAACAAAATAAAAAGAAAAACACTAACCGACTCTGAAATTAAACTTGAAGTAGGAGCTTTAAAAAAAGCTGGTTTTGATCATGTACTATTAGTAACTGGAGAAGCCAACTATACCGTTAATATCAATTATTTTCTTAATGCTATAGATGTGATAAAAGAACAGTTTTCCATTATTTCCGTAGAAGTGCAACCGCTGTCTACAGAAGATTATGAGCGTTTGCATGAAGCTGGTGTTTATTCGGTATTAGTCTATCAGGAAACCTACCATCAAGAGGTCTATAAACAATACCATACAAAAGGGAAAAAATCAAATTTTGATTATCGACTAGAAACTCCAGATCGTGTGGGATCGGCTGGAATTCACAAAATAGGTTTAGGGGTCTTACTCGGATTGGAAGATTGGCGTACAGATAGTTTTTTTAACGCTTTGCATTTAGATTATTTACAAAAGACCTATTGGCAAACAAAATACACTGTTTCATTTCCTAGATTACGTCCCGCCGAAGGGGTGATAAAACCCAATTTTATTATGGACGACAAAGATTTAGCCCAACTCATTTGTGCATATCGTTTGTGGAATGAAGATCTAGAGATTTCTTTATCAACACGTGAAGATGAAAAATTTAGAAACAATATTATTCCACTTGGTATTACTAGTATGAGTGCAGGTTCTAAAACAAATCCAGGCGGATATGTGGTAGATCCACAATCGTTAGAACAATTTGAAATTAGTGACGAACGATCTTCTTTTGAAATTGCATCGATAATTTCTAATAGCGGATATGAACCGGTTTGGAAAGATTGGGACAGGACTTTTAGCCAAAAGTCTAATTGAAGTCAAGAGCTTCCAATAGACTATTATTAAACATAAAAACCTCATACTTTAATATATAAAATAAAATGGGTGTAATACAAGATTTTTTGCGCTATAACCGCCAAACCATGCTTCCCGAAATAGGTAATGCGGGACAAGAGAAACTAAAAAAAGCCAAAGTACTCGTTATTGGTGCGGGAGGATTGGGTTGTCCCGTTTTACAATATATAGCCACTGCAGGAGTGGGAACTATTGGAATAGTAGATTTTGATATTGTAAAACTACACAATTTACACCGTCAAATTTTATATACTGAAAAACATCTTGGCCATTCGAAAGCAATTATAGCAAAATCAGTTTTAGAGTCTTTAAATCCATTAATTAAAATTGATGCTTTTCAAGAAAAATTAACTTCAGATAATGCTACTCAAATTATTTGTGAATTTGATATTATCGTCGACGGTAGCGATAATTTTGCCACCCGCTATTTAGTCAATGACACTTGCGTAACTTTAGGAAAAACAGTTGTATATGGAAGTATTCTAGGTTTTGAGGGACAACTTGCTGTTTTTAATCACCAAGACAGTAAAAACTTGCGTGATTTATTTCCGGAGGCACCTGATCCTAAAGATGTTCCTAACTGCAATTTAAATGGTGTATTGGGCACTTTACCAGGGATGATTGGCACTATGATGGCTCATGAAACATTGAAATTAATTATTGGGTTGCCGAGTTTGAGGAATGAATTGGTATTGTTTAAAACTTTGGACTGGCAATTTACTAAATTGAAGTTTTAAATCAGTCTTAAAATCTATTTTGATTGTGTGGAATGGAACGCGTATGATGCGGATTTACTGAAGCAAAAACACGGATTAAAACGGATTTCAAATTATTCTGTTTACTGTGTGAAATTGGGCACCGATTTAACGGATAGATAGTTGTTTTATTACTGTGTTCTTATTGATTTATGTAGATTGTGTGTCGTAGTTTTCTTTGTAGGATTGTATGTGTTTTGCCCCAGATGGGAGTGAAAAGCCCGGACTTTTAAAACTATTTTTTCAAGGAATAAAAGAGCGACCGTAGGAAGCTCCTTTTATGACTTTAGAAAAAAAGGTTTTGAAGGAGGACTTGCAACATACAGCTGGATAAGGCACTACTTACTATTTTTAAGAATTGCCATGAAGTCCTTTCTATCAATTTCACGACAGCCTAGACTTTCTAAATGAGGATTATAAACCTGGCAGTCCAAGAGTTGATAATTGGCAGTCTTTAGTGAATTAACCAAGGAAATAAAAGCGACTTTGGAAGCGTTAGAAACTTTAGAGAACATACTTTCGCCACAAAAAACGTTACCTAAATCTATACCGTATAAACCACCAACCAAAATACCATCTTGCCAAACCTCAACTGATTTTGCGACTCCTAATTCATGTAAATTGCAATAGGCATCAATCATATCATTAGTAATCCAAGTGCCGTTTTGACCGTCTCTTTTTATTTTTTGACAATTAGAAATGACATCTTTAAAGTTTTGATTGAATGTAACAGTAAAGAGGTTCCGATTTAGAATATTTCGCATACTTTTAGAAACAATCAATTCATCTAAAAATAAAACCATTCTTGGATTTGGTGACCACCAAGTAATAGGTTCTCCATCTTCAAACCAAGGGAAAATACCGCTTTTATAGGCCAATTGCAGCCTTTCGGGAGATAAATCACCACCCAACGCAATAATACCAGAAGAATGCGTTAAACTAACATCTGGAAAAAATAAATCTTGAGACAAATAATACATATTTTAAATAATATCTAAATCATTACACTTAACTTTGGTATACAATTTTAATTTTCAACCCATTCATTCTTATAATAAAGTCATCCTTATGAAATACAAATCAATTCTACTTGTTTTTATAGTATTGGTAACACAAATGTATGGACAAAAAATTGATACGCTATCAACTTCCAAGAAACTCAGCTATAAACCTTTTATTGTTCCAGCTGCTATGATCACAGCCGGAGTAATATTACTGAATACGGATGATAATCAGGAAATACAAGATAAATCAAATAATTTTTTTGGAAAAAATTTCCATTCTACAGCTGACAACATATTGCCTTTAGTTCCAATTGCACAAATTTATGCAGGACGTTATTTAGGTTTTCAACCCAAAAACAACTTTAAACACCAAACTATTGATATTGTCGTTGCCAACGCAACCAGTTTAATTATTGTTGAGATTCTTAAAAATACCATTAAAAAAGAACGCCCCGACCAATCAGACAATTTGAGTTTCCCCTCTGGACATTCGGCCATCGCTTTTACGAATGCAGCACTGTTGTTCAACGAATATAAAGATTCTAATATTTGGTATGCAAGTAGTGGTTTTCTATTTGCTACTACTACCGCAGTTTTTCGAATAGCCAATAACAAACATTACAGTTCTGATGTGTTGACTGGAGCAGGAATCGGCCTGGCATCGGGAATTTTAGTATCGTATTACAATCCTGTTCAATCCATGCGATTTGGAAAAACAAAAAAGACAACTGCTTTCATTTATCCCCAAATTGGCAATAAAATTGGATTTGGGTTACTTATAAAACCTAATTATTGAGATGGGAATTGATTAAACAAAAAAAGCCTTGAGATAAACTCAAGGCTTTTTTTTTGTTTTTCTTTTTATTAAAAAGGCAAATCGTCTGGTTCATCTTCATTAAGATTTGTAGCAGGAGCAAATGCTTGTGCTGCTGGCATAGGTGCTGAAGCTGCTGGAGCATCGGCAACTAATTTTTCAATTCTCCATCCTTGAATACTGTTGAAATATTTAGTTTCACCTTGTGGATTAACCCATTCTCTACCTCTTAAATTGATTGAAACTTTTACAGGTTCACCAATATTATAATTGTTTAACAAATCACATTTATCCTGAGTAAACTCAATCATAATGTGTTGTGGATACTGCTCTTCTGTAGTAACAACTAATTCTCTCTTTTTAAATGAGGCACTCACTTGTTGTTCTGGATTAACAACTTTAATTTTTCCTGTAACTTCCATCTTCCTTTATTTTAATTGTTATTTAAGATTATTTTTTTGCAAGAAGTACTTTCCATGCAGAAAGAACATCGTTTTCATCTAAGTATTTTTTGGCTTCTACATGTACATTTTTCTTATCATCTGAGCTTAAAACTGCTTTTATAGAAAAGTTCTGTTTTACAAATATACTAACTTCTTCTATCGTAGGCAAGGCTTCTATGTTTCCTAATTTACCAAAATCATTTCCATTAAAAATGCTGCTCTTTTTAATATGCTCAGGAATAGCATCTACTCCTATTCCAAGAGTAGATAATGGCTTTGGCACTTCAAACAAACCTTGATTTGATCTAGAATACCAATTCCCTCCTAGCCTAGAAACTAAATCAATTTTATGTTGATCAATCGCCCCTTTTTCATCCAAAATAGCCTCATCAATATGTAATTTAATCACTTCACACAAAATTAAATTCCCAGCACCTCCTTCAGTTCCCAAAGGAATAATCTGAGTCACTTTGCATTCAAACTGTACAGGTGATTCTTTTACTCTTAATGGCTTTACAAGATCTGATGGAATAGGAGTAAAACCTGATTTCAAAAATTCATTTACTCCATCGGCATACTCCGTACTGGCAAGTGAAGTTTGTTGCACCATATCAAAATTGACCACATTTATCACCACTTCTCTAGTGGCTTCGCAGTTAATTAAAGTATGCTTTACCGAATTATCTCGTACACGACGTGCTGGTGAAAAAACAAGAATCGGTGGATTAGCACTAAAAACATTAAAAAAGCTAAAAGGAGACAAATTAGGATTGCCATTTTCATCTATGGTACTGGCAAATGCAATTGGCCTTGGCCCTACAGAACCCTGTAAATATCCTTGTAACACAGCCGTTGTTATACTTTTTGGATCAATACTAATCATACTTTTTACCTGTTTAAATCGCTTGGTTTACAAAAGTAAGCAAATCGTTTAAGTTTAAAAAAGAAGGGGCACTAATTTAATCTTAAATATTGAAAGCCAAGTAAAAAACTTTCTTTCACCTACTAAAACAATCCAATATTTATTTCGTTATATTTATACCTCAAAATAACATTTATGCAGTTTTCTGAAAGAAGAAATACAAGTCGTTGGATTATTATTTTTGCTTCATTTTTGATTATCTCTCTGATACTTTGGAATACCTATACTTTTTTTCAAATTTTTAAAAACGAAGAACGTTTAAAAATGAATCTTTGGGCAAATGCTCAAAAAACACTTATAAATGCTGATGCAAATACTGATGTCGAATTGCCATTACAAATATTCAGTAACAATACTTCCATACCCATCATTCTTACCGAAAATGACAGCATTATAAACACCGTTAATATTGATGAAGTGATTATAAAAGACAGCAATAAAGCAACTCTTTTTTTAAATGACTTAAAAAATGAAAATGACCCAATTGTAATTAAATATGGCCCCGGGAAATTTCAAAAATTATATTATGGAAATTCTGCTTTACTAAATAAGCTTAAATATTATCCTATTGCTTTATTACTGATTATTGTATTATTTGCTGCCTTAGTCTATTATTTTTATCGAAGTACAAAAATTGCAACTCAAAATAAACTCTGGGCTGGAATGGCCAAGGAAACCGCACATCAAATAGGCACGCCACTCTCCTCTTTAATAGGATGGGTCGAAATTTTAAAAGCAGATAACGTAGCTGAGTCAATTACAACTGAAATTGAAAAAGACATCGATCGTTTACTAACTATCACAGATCGTTTCTCGAAAATAGGATCAGAACCCATATTAGAAAATAAAAATATTGTTGAAGAAACACAGCAATCGTATCACTACTTACAATCCCGTTTTTCTAAACAAATTGAATTTATATTTGAAGCTCCAGAGAAACCCATATACGTTATGCTGAACTCTAGCTTACACAGTTGGACTATAGAAAACTTGGTCAAAAACGCCATTGATGCTATGAAAGGAAGAGGGAAATTAACGTTAAAAATTGAACAGGATAATGATTATGTGAAAATAAATGTGTCCGATACCGGAAATGGAATTCAGAAACAACAATTCAAAACAGTATTTGAACCCGGCTTTACTACTAAAAAAAGAGGTTGGGGACTAGGCCTTTCTTTAACAAAAAGAATTGTAGAAGAATATCACAAAGGAAAAATTAGAGTATTAAATTCTGAAATAGGGAAAGGAACCACCATGCAAATTGTATTAAAAAAGAATAAGCCGCTTAATATCTAATGATGGTACGAAACATAGTCTCTCTTGCTGGCTCTGATTTACTTAAGTATTTAAACACAAACTTTTCATGTTCTTGAGTCAATTGCATTGCAACACTTAAAGTTTTTTTTATTGAATTTAGGCTTGCAACATTTTTATCACCTACTTGCCCCAAATTATTCAACAAATATTGACAGTTACTAAATATATCTTTGGGGTTACGTATCATTCTTTTTAGTTCTTCATCTGAATGAATGGGTCTAAATTGCTTGTTTCTATAATTAATGAATTCATTTAATTTATTAATCCCTTCTTTATATAAGTTTACTATTATTTTAAAATCGTCTAAAGCTTTGACTTGATCGTAATATTCTATTTTCTTTTTCTCATAAGAAAGCTGATCCAAAATCATAGAATTGATAACACCATTCTTTTTAATTCTTTCCGAAGAACTTATTAATTGTTCTTTCTCTGATAGCGTATTATATCTTGAAATTTCTGAATCAAAATCGAAACGTCTTTTTGATGAATTGATTTGGGTTTGCCCATTATAGAATTCCTTATTAGATATTGTATAATTAAGAAATTGCCACATATAATCAAATGGAATGTGAGATGAAATTATTTTACTTGGATCTGTTTTAAAATAATAATTATCAATTGCTTTAACAAATACACCATTTCTTATATAACCAGCGCCCCAAGTTGGATCAAAAACATACCATTTATTATCAATATTAGCACCACACCAAGCATGTGGGTCGGTAAGAATTTCTCCTTTATATTTTGTATATCCGTTTATCACTACGGCATTAATTCCTGCTTTAATTGCAATGTCTTTAAATATTTCTGCATAATCACTACAAACTCCTTTTCTAGTTTTTAATGTGTTTTTTATTCTGTTTTCAAAAGTATCGGTATAGTTAAGGACACGCATGTTTTCAATATCATAACTGATTGTTGATGCAGTCCAATAAAAAACTGCCCGAATTTTTTCGTCATTAGTTTTAAAATTAGATGTGATATAATCTGCAATTGAATTTGTAGAAAAGGTCAATCGATTTGGAATTTCAGCCATTTTCTTATCAATTGAAGCGTACTCTATTTTGGCTTGACCCAAACAAAACAGGGAGAAAAAGAAAGTGATAAAAAGAAATAAAAAACTATTTTTCATTGTAATGGTGCGCTCTAAATTAAAATTAGCAATTGCTTATTTCATTTTAAACGAAAACCGTACCACTTTATTGGATTGTGCTGATAAACTACAAATTGGATTGAATTTGCTCTGCCAACGATTCAAATTCTTCTTTAGTTAAAGAAACTTTATTTTGAAAACGCATTTCATCCATTTCATTAAGAGGAATTAAATGAACATGGGCATGAGGTACTTCAAGCCCTACAACTGCCATTCCTACTCTTTTACAAGGAACGGCTTTCTCTAAGGCTATAGCTATTTTTCTAGAGAAATGCATTAATCCCAGATAATGCGCTTCGTCCATGTCAAAAATTTTATCAACTTCAAATTTAGGAATACAAAGTGTATGCCCTTTAGCATTAGGATTTACGTCAAGAAAGGCCAAATAGTTATCGTCCTCCGCAATTTTATAACAAGGAATCTCACCGTTTACAATTTTGGTAAATATGCTACTCATAATTTATGTTCATTTGAAGTTTTAATTTATCCGATAATTGAGTACAAAATTAGTCACGCGAAATTTCTAAAATTTCAAATTTCAACACTCCATTCGGCACCGTAATTTCAGCAAATTGACCAACTGATTTTCCTAGCAATCCTTTCCCTATTGGTGAGGTCACGGAAATTTTACCGGTTTTTAAATCGGCTTCACTTTCAGCTACCAAAGTATATTTCATTTCCATTCCGTTGGCTTGATTTTTAATTTTTACAATAGATAAAACCAATACTTTAGAAAGATCAAGGTGTGTTTCGTCAATCAATCTAGCGTTTGAATGTACCTCCTCTAGTTTAGCAATTCTCATTTCTAACATCCCTTGAGCCTCTTTGGCTGCATCGTATTCTGCATTTTCAGACAAATCTCCTTTATCTCTTGCCTCAGCAATATCTGCAGAAGCTTTTGGACGCATGACACTTTTTAAATAATCTAACTCTTCTCTTAATTTTTTTAATCCTTCTGCTGTGTAATACGATATTGCGCTCATAGTTTAATTATATTATTTGTTGGGTCATATGTAAGCTTTGAATTAAAAGTGTGAGTATCATTCTTCATTTAGTTTAACCCAAATCAAACTTAAATTCTCTTAGCTTATATAAATAGAAAAAATCCCATCAGGACGGGATTTCTTTCCACAAAGATAGTATTATTTTTTTAGTATATAATTATATGTTAATCATATCTAATTCAAAGTTAAATAATTTAAATTTGTTTAACTAATACTTTTAAAATATTATTATTTAATGAAAAAATGTATCGTATTACTCGTTATTATAACTGCTTTTTGGGGCTGTAGCAACAGTGATTTCAATAATAAAAACCCCTATATACCTAGCTATACTTTTACTGTTGATATCAACATGAATTTACCTGCTTACTCAAACTTACAATATCCTAGCAATGCTATCTATTACTCTAGTGTTGGAGCTAAAGGAATTTATATTTTCAATACAGGAAGTGGCTATAATGCATTTGATGCCGCCTGCCCTAATCAAGCAATTAGCAGTTGCTCTACGATGACATTAAAAGGCATTAATGTAGTTTGCCCATGTGATGACACTGAATATAGTTTATTTACTGGGCAAGGAAAATTACAATATCCTTTAAAACAATATCGAGTGGAGGTCAACGGAAATGTACTACGCGTGTATAATTAATAAAAAAGCCCGAAAATAAAAACTTTCGGGCTTTTTTATGCGTTTCACTATGTTTATCTAAAACTTCAATGTTAATCCTACAAGGAAGTTAATTCCAGCTTGTGGATAGTACCCTGCTCCTTCTATCGTTTTAATTTGATTTGGGTCGCTCCAGTTATCATCGTACGTATAGAAATAACCGTTGGACACATATTTATAATCAAAAATATTATTAACTAATCCTGTTACCAAAATTGATTTGAATACTGACTTCGGTGTAAACTCATATGAAACATTCAAGTCGTTTACAAAATAAGACTTCAATTTAGACCCTTCTGAATCTATATTTCCCATGTATTGCTGACCAACCATTTTTGATAAAAACGAAACTTGAAAATTAGTAATTGGCATAAAAGTGATTATGTTCCCCGCAATAAAATCTGGTGAATAGGCAATATTAGTATTTCCTAAAGCAGTTAATACTCCGTCTCTTTCAAAATGAAAATCTTTATTTTTATTACTACTTAGGGTAAAGTTTGGTCGAATGATTAAATTATCCAATACTGCTATTGTAGCATCAACCTCTACACCTAAGCGATAACTATCCCCGCTATTTTTGCGAATTGGACTTCCTACATCATCTAATTGTCCCGTTAAGATCAACTGATCTTTGTAGGCCATATAATAGACATTTACGTTTAATTTTACTTTTGCAGTACTATGACGCAATCCCAATTCAAAATCATTCAACTTTTCAGGTTTTGGACTTCCGTTTTCATAATCGGTTCTATTAGGTTCACGATTCGCTCTTGCATATGAAGCATACAGTTGATTGTTGTCGTTAATCTCAAAATTCAATCCTGCTTTTGGATTAAAGAAATTAAAGTTGTCATTTACTACTCCTGTTTCAGGACTATCTGCTTTGTAACGTACATTTCTCAATTGTAAATCTCCATATAAACTAAACTTCTCTGCAATTTGATAATTGGCTTTTGCAAAAACATTTCCATCAGTTTTGGTGGCATAATCATCATAATAATGGTCTCCCAATTCGGATGTTGAAGCAAAACGTGCCCAAATTACTTTTCCAAAATGACTTCCTTCGTATTTATTGTATCCCCCTCCAAGTATTACATCTAACTTTTCACTTTTATAATTAGCAGAGAATGTAGTTCCACAGAAATCATTGTCTAACCATTTTTGACGGACAAGGTCGGTAGTAGTCACTGTCCCAACAGGCTGCAAACCATAATCAGCCATATCAGCATCTTCCTTGTAATTTTCATAATACCCCTTCCCTTTGGTATAATGAAAAGCTAGGTTTGTATTCCAGTTATCAGATACTTTTTCGTTCCAATGCAATTGGTAATGATCTTGTTGGTAATTATCCGTTTCATTATCATAAAATCGTGTATTTCCAGATTCATCTGTAAATATTCCAGCTGAATTAAATGTCCTGTCACTGATCAATGTTTCCGCATCAATACCATTCCAAGATTGATAGGTTTTTTCCTTTCCACCAAAGGCCAACGCTTTAATCAAGGTTGTTTTACCTACATAAGTTCCTTGTAAGAAATACGATTTTAAGTCGGAACTAGCGCGATCAATATAACCATCTGATTTTAAAGCAGACAATCGTCCTGCCAATTCAAAATGATTGTTCATTAATCCCGTACTGAATTTAACTGTATGTTTTCTTGTATTGAAACTTCCAAAAGAATTAGAAATCTCCCCATTGCTCTCTTTTGAGTAGGCATCAGTCAACATATTTAGACTAGCACCAAAAGCGCCTGCTCCATTTGTTGATGTTCCTACACCACGTTGCAATTGCAAGCTTTCTACTGAAGAAGCAAAGTCGGGCATATTCACCCAATACGTTCCGTGACTTTCAGAGTCATTATAAGGGATTCCATTAATAGTTACATTCACACGGGTAGCATCACTACCTCGTACCCGAATTCCTGTGTAACCAACACCGTTTCCTGCATCTGATGTTGTAATAACCGAAGGTAGATAGTTCATCAAAATAGGAATATCTTGACCTAGATTTCTAAACTTGATGTCTTTTTTATCTAAATTACTAAAACTAACCGGTATTTTTGTGGTAACCCGAACCGCTGAAACCAGTACCTCATCGAGTTGATTCACCTTAGTCGTATCTTTTACTTGTGAAAAAGAAAGAAAAGAAAAAAGAAAGAAAAGAATTGACGTTGAGATTGTCAATTTTTGTTGTTTTGCAGCTTTGCAGCTTTGCAACTTTGCGACTTTGTAATCAATAATAGTATTCATCCGTAAATAAGATTACGAATAAAAGGGGGAATTATTCTTTTGTTAAATTAATAAATGATTGTTTCCTATGACTATCAGATAGCTTACACACTATTGATTTATCATTTTTTCCCTTGACAACATTACTCGTCCAGGTTCGTTGGGTATAATCTCAGCTCGTTATTTAGAGCACCCCTTTGAGACGGTGCAAATGTAATCTTAAAAAAAATAAAAATCAAACAAGAAATTACAATTTTAATTAAGAAAAACAAACGAATGCAAACAAGTTAAAAACCACCATAAAACCTAGCTACTCTATATCTGGTTTTTTCCTATTTTGCTTTACTTGAGAGATATTCTTTTTATTCTTAATCCTTTTTCTAATTGCTGATTTTGGAACTTTTGTCTCTTTTCTTGATTTTTGTAAAATTAAACCTTTCTTGATTAGTTCCAAAAAACGTTTGGTGACAATTTCCTTATTCCTTAACTGACTTCTATCCTCATCACAGTTTAGTATCAAAATCAAATCAGCGGTTAATCTTGTGGAAAGACTTATTTCAATAAGTGCTTTTTCAGACTCGGACAAAGCATTAGAATTTTTCAAATCAAAAGTCAATACAATCTTTGAAGAGACCTTATTTACATTTTGCCCACCAGCACCACTGCTACGAACCGCCTTGTACTGTAATTCTGATATAATTTTTTGAACTTCCATTATGTTTTCTTACTAATTCAAAAACTATTGGGGTTGATGAGCTAGGTTTAATAAATCATTTACAGTCTTCACTGGATTAAAGGTAATCAACGGAACTTGTACAAAAACAGTCAGCCAATTGGCCATTGCGCCATTCCATAAACCAGGTAATTCATAAGCTTTAATATCTTTTCCAGAAATACTTTTATGAACTATAAATCCACGATCATGATCTACAAAATTCATTAAATCGAACTTTTCATTTTTGTAGTTTTTAAAACTACAAACCAAATCTACAGGGTTAAAATGAGAAGCGTTTTCCATAATTTTCAGTTGGCCTTTAACTGATAAATCAACTTCCGAAGATTCTACAATTTGAAGTGATACATTTCCATTATTTCCTTTGGTCCAAAAAGGCCCCCCTCCAGGTTCTCCTTCATTTTTAACCATACCGCATATACGAATTGGTCTATTTAAAATAGTCCTAATTTCTTTAACTCTATTTTCAAAGGTAAGGTCTTGGAAATCTAAAGAGAATGATATGTTCAATTTTTCTCTCAAAAAAGTAATCGTCTCATCTAATAATTCTTGATTAAAAGTAGCGGAATCAATTGCATTGAGATATAAAAATATTTTTTGTTGTAATTCAATCAAAATTCCAGCTAACGCTTTCTTATACAATGAAATTTTTTCGTGGTTAATTTGAGTTACATTATCAATGTTTTTAATAAAAACAATATCAGCATCTAATTCATTTAAATTTTTAATTAATGCTCCATGTCCACCAGGCCTAAACACTAATTCCCCATTTTCATTTCTAAAAGGTTTATTATTTAAACCCACCGCAATTGTATCAGTACTTTTATTTTGAAAAGAATAATTTACATTTATTTTAGTCTTCGTTTTTTTCTCAACTATAGGCTTAACATCGTTTATTATATCTTCAAATTGTTTTAAATGATTTTCAGAAACAGTAAAATGTAAATTTGAAACTCTATTTGAACTTGAGTAATTAGTGCACTCATATAAATGTTCTTCTATTGCTGTAGCGCTATGTGTTTCATATCTATGAAATGGAAGAACACCTTTTGGTTTATTTGAATAATCAAAATAATCCTCAGACAACATTAATTTTATAAAATAATAGTTTTTTAAATTTCGATGCAAGGAATCAAAACTTATAAATTCTTCTTTTAATTTTTTATCAATTACGTCATAAAACGGCAGCCTTTCTAATCCTACTACAAAAACAGGTAGTTTACTGCTTTTTTTCCTATTTACATAGGCTTTAATACTTTCATTTTCTACATCAAATTCATTCAAAAAGGTAATCAAAAACTTAAACATTCTACTTGCTGCACCAGATGCCGGAACGAATTTCTCTAACCTTAATGTCGAATTATTTGCGTCATAAAAACCTGCTTTATCTTTAAATTCGTTTTCGGATAGTTTTAAAATTCCATTGTATAGGGTTGCTGGTTCCAATAAAATCGTTTTTGCAACACCATTTTTAAATATCGACAACTGTTTTCGAATATTCTCTAATGGAATTCCATATTCATATATCTGTACAAAATCACGGGAGCTCAAACCCATTTCTTTAGCCTTAGTTAAATCATCAATAATAGAAATCGCTGTATTTAATCGAAGATTTTTATCTCCAGAAAGCGTTATAAATGGTTTTTTATTTTCTATCAATGCCCTTTTAAAAACCTCAAAAACCGATTTCCTTCCTTCTGGCTTGTCCCTCAAATCGTCTTTCTCCCACGGCACATCGATATCAGTAAGAAAAAACAAGTCGTATTCATGTTTAAGTGCAGCTTCATCTAGAGAAGGCTCACAAGTATTATAGTAAACCTCAGAGAAAACTTTTGTAACCATTAAGTTGGTATCACAAAATAAATAATCATTTGCATGAGCAAGAGCATCATTTTCTAATTTAGTTTGGCCATAAGCGATTGGTAGCATATCACTAACATCACAAACAAGTTGCTGCTTATCCCATTTTTCTTGTAAATAATCACGCGCAAACTCTGGAACCCACAGTGTCTTATAGTATTCCGCAAGTTGCTTTGCTAAAGTTGTTTTCCCTGTACTTTCAGGGCCAAACATAGCAATTTTTATAATTGCAGACTGCTTTTGTTTAAGATTTTCCTCCATTCTAAATAAGCTGAAACAGCTAAAATTGTAAATATTAAATATTGTAAAGACAACATCCCTAACCCTCTATAAGCATATAATGGTGTTACAATTATATCACCAATAATCCAAAGCGTCCAATTTTCTATTTTTTTATTGGCCATATACCACATTCCAGTAAAGAAAATACCTGAGGCAATGATGTCTATATAATTATCATTATGAATTTTATAATCAAATAATTTATATATCCCGAAAACTACGAAAATTGTCACAAAAAACAACAAAATACCAATTAATTTTTCTTTACCATTGGTTCTTGTTATTGGCAATGAGTCGCTATCTTTTGTCTTTCTAGTCCACTTATACCAACCATAAATACTCATAATTGTAAAATAACCGTTAATCATCATGTCACCAAGATATCCTGCAACATAAAGTAAATATACTGAAATTATTGTGGCTATCAATCCAGTAGGATATACTAAAATATTTTCTTGTCTAGCAAACCAAACGCTTAATATCCCAAAAACGAAAGCTATAAACTCTAATATAATATGCGTCATACTTACATCTTTGTAAGCATTTAAAAAAAAATCTATCATTGATTAAAGTGATTAAAAAAATTAAAATCTTTTTCAAAAGCTGTCCCTATAACTACCAAATCAGCCCCTGCAGCATATGCTTTTTGAATTCCTTGTAAATCTACAATTCCACCACCAACAATTAAAGGAATTTCTAAATTTTGAGCAACTAATGCAATCATTTCAAATGGAACAGCTTGTTGCGCTCCACTACCCGCTTCTAAATAAATGAGCTTATTACCCAGCATTTCGCCCGCTTGGGCAGTTGCAAGCACTAAATCACCATTGCTTCTCGCTACAGGATTTGTTTTACTAACTCTGGCTACGGCAGTTTCATTTCCGCTTTCGATCAATATATAACCTGTCGAAATAATTTCGAGATCACTTTGCTTTAAAATTGGAGCTGCTATAACCTGATGGCCTATTAAATAATCTGGATTTCTTCCTGACAATAAGGAGAGAAACAAAATTGCATCGGCTTCATTTGAAATTTGAGACGGATTGCCTGGAAAAAGAACGATTGGTAAATTAACGTTCTGCTTTAATCGAATAATTAATTCATCGATTCGATTCGATTCTACCAAACTCCCACCAATGAAAACATGTGAAGCAGGAGATTGATTAATTTTCAAAATCAAATTATCCAAATCTCTCCAGACAATTTTATCTGGATCCAACAAAATGGCCAATAGTTTTTTTCTATCTGCCTTACTTTTTACTATTTCTTGATATGTGTTTTCTGTTTTTTTTTGCATTGGAACGTAAAAGTAAAAGTTTTTTTTTTAGCACAATAACTATTTTTGAAACAATTACATTTGCTTGAAAGACCCTCCATAACAAAACCAAAAAAATAAAAAATGATTGCTATTGAATTATTAGAGAAATATGGAGCCGTAAAAAAACGATATGACAAAGCCTCCACTATATTTGAAGAAGGAAAACTGCCTACACATTATTATCAAATTCTTTCTGGCGAAGTGAAAATGAACAATTATAATGACGATGGGCGCGAATTTATTCAAGGCTTTTTTTATCAAAATCAATGTTTTGGCGAACCTCCTTTATTCCTAAATCGAGTTTATCCAGCTAGTGCAGTTGCCGTAGAAAATACCGAATTGATTTGCATCACTAAAGAATGCTTTTTAGAATTGCTCGCTAATAATCCTGCAATAAGCATAACAATAATTGAAAACTTAGCACAGCGATTGTATTATAAATCAGTAATGGCAGCTGAAATATCTTCTGAAGAACCCGAACATAGAGTCTTAACACTCATTGATTATACGATTGCTAATTTTAATTTAAAAAAATCCCAACATGGATATCTAATCAATTTTACTAGGCAACAAATTGGTGATTTAACGGGACTTCGAGTAGAAACCGTTATTCGAGCTATTAAGTCTTTAGAAAAAAAAGGGCTCTTAAAAATTATTAATCGAAAGGTCTACCGTTAAGTTGCCCTTTATGATTTGAATCATAAATACAACGAGTCCCATACATCTAACTTTGTCATATTAAATTTTTACACTATGACACTTTATAAAAATACATTAGAGAATTTCGACAAAAATTTTATTGGTTTTTCAACTTTAGCTATATTAGGACAAAGTTGCCTTGGCGGAGCTGCAGCTATGACCATATTAGCTAACGGAACTTCTGTTGGACAAATGATTCAACTTAGCTTCATCGTGTTAATTTGTATGCTGGTAAATACTTCTATTTTAGCACAAATGAAACACAAGCTAATTTTCAACCTGATTATCACAAGCACGCTGCTAAGCACTTTATTGATTGTATTAAATAATCTTTAATAATGAAAAAGACTATTGATAACCGAGCTGACATTTCACTTTTAGTCACCACTTTTTACAAGAAAATAAGAGCCGATAGTGAAATAGGTTTTTATTTTAATGACACCATAGTTAACTGGGAAGAACATGTAACAAAACTGACCGATTTTTGGGAAACCAATTTATTTGCGGTCAAAAAGTACAGCGGAAACCCAATACTGGCTCACAATACAATCGACAAGTTATTTACTAACCAAATATCATCACATGAATTTGGCATTTGGCTGAATTTATGGTTTGAAACCTTAGACGAGTTATTTTTAGGAGAGAATGTGGATATTCTAAAAAGAAGAGCCCGAAAAATGAGTACTTTTCTTTATATGAATATGTTCGAAAGCCGAACTAAAGTGTAGTTCATTTATACCGTTTTACAACACATATTACTTTTTCTCAAAAGCATACACAAGCCCAAAGTCTTCTATTTCTTCGTGAAATATTTTAAAATCTTTCACTAACTTATCAAAGTGAAGTTCTGCTCTTAATTCTTTATCATGTAAACGGAAGGCTTTGACTTTAATATGATCTTTGAAACTAATTCCCTTTTCATTTCTAATTTTAAAAATAGCTTCTTTGGCTCCCCAAATCACGGTAAGTTTTTTTATGTATTCTTCGTGATTTTTTTTATCTAAATAGTTGAACTCTTCATCAGCAAATTTATCAGCGATGCGAATGATTTTTTCTCTTTGCAGCTCAATATCGATGCCTACGGTTTCATCACTCAGAATAATAGCTGAAAAATGGTGGGAATGTGTAATAGAAATGTATTTACCATCTATAAGATGTGGCTTCCCAAATTCATCATAATACAAATCTAAATCATTATAACCTGCCTCTTGCAAGAGTTTACGAACGCTTAAAAAACCCCGTTGATGTAAGTCGGATTTCATATTATCAAGTCGGATACGGTTTTTCATGTTTAACACTACTTCCCCATGGAGTTCATTAAAAGATTCGGTGATTTTCCAAACCAGAATTTTAGTATTTATCCCAACGTTTGGGGAGAAGTTTATGGTCTTGTATAAAGGCATGATTCTATATCGTGATTTTTAGCCCCGATGGCAACGGCATCCTTTTTATCTTGAAAATTGTTTTAGTTTACCAAAACAAGTTCAAGATAAAAAGATATAGTGAACAGCGGGATTAGCTCCTGAAAATGAAGCTAAACAGTCTTTAATTTATTATTTTACTGATTTTTAAAAGATTACACTATTAAACAATTCATAAATATAAGTGAATCCTTTTTAAATCATAAGTTATTACGTAAATTTGCAAAAAATTACAATACAAATATACTATAAATGAGTACTACAACTATGCCTTTTGTGGCTTTCAAAGTAAAAGACATCTCTCTAGCAGCCTGGGGAAGAAAAGAAATTGAACTAGCTGAAGCTGAAATGCCAGGTTTAATGGCACTTCGCGCTGAATACAAAGACGAACAACCTCTTGCTGGTTCTCGTATTGCTGGATGTTTACACATGACGATTCAAACTGCAGTTTTAATAGAGACTTTGATTGCTCTTGGTGCTGAAGTGACTTGGTCTTCTTGTAACATTTTCTCAACTCAAGATCAAGCTGCTGCTGCTATCGCTGCTGCAGGAATTCAAGTATACGCTTGGAAAGGTTTGAACGAAGAAGATTTTGACTGGTGTATTGAGCAAACATTATTCTTTGGTGAAGATAGAAAACCATTGAACATGATTCTTGATGACGGTGGAGATTTGACTAACATGGTTATTGACCGTTACCCAGAATTAGTTGCTGGAATCAAAGGATTGTCTGAAGAAACTACAACTGGAGTTCATAGACTTTACGAAAGAGTAAAAGCAGGAACTTTACCAATGCCTGCAATCAATGTTAATGACTCGGTTACTAAATCGAAATTTGACAACAAATACGGATGTAAAGAATCTGCAGTTGATGCAGTTCGTCGTGCAACTGATATTATGCTTGCTGGTAAAAGAGTAATCGTTTGTGGATATGGTGACGTAGGAAAAGGTACTGCGGCTTCTTTTAGAGGTGCTGGTTCTATTGTTACAGTTACTGAAATCGATCCAATTTGTGCTTTACAAGCTGCAATGGACGGTTTTGAAGTGAAGAAATTAAACACTGTTGTTGGAAATGCTGATATCATCATCACAACAACTGGAAATAAAGATATCGTTCTTGGTTCTCACTTTGAGCAAATGAAAGATAAAACTATCGTTTGTAACATTGGACATTTTGATAACGAAATCGCAGTTGCTTGGTTAAATACTAACCACGGAGCTTCTAAAGTAGAAATCAAACCTCAGGTAGACAAATATACTATCAACGGTAAAGACATCATCCTTTTGGCCGAAGGTCGCTTAGTAAACCTTGGTTGTGCTACAGGTCACCCAAGTTTTGTAATGAGTAACTCATTTACTAACCAGACTTTAGCGCAAATCGAATTGTGGAAAAACAGCGCAAACTACGATAATGACGTATACATGTTACCAAAACACCTTGACGAAAAAGTAGCAATGCTTCACTTGGCTAAATTAGGAGTTGAATTGGAAACGCTACGTGACGATCAAGCGGCTTACATTGGTGTTCCAGTTGATGGACCATTCAAACCAGAATACTACAGATACTAATTAATTGTAAATTAGCGATTGCTGATTATAATTTTAGATTTATAGAAACCCTTGCAAGAAACTGAACTAAATTCAGTTTGAATGCGAGGGTTTTTTGTTTTTGGGCGAGACCCTACGTAAAAACTTCGGGCCGGGCTATTCACTATATCTTTTATTTCTTCCCGAAGTTTCGAGATGAAATAAAAGGATACCGCTACTATCCCTTTCGCAGTTCCCACGAGCTAGGGAATCCCTTCCTGCACAGATTTTCATGTAGAGTCGCACTGCAGTGAGGCTCTGCAATTACGCAACGTTTTGACACAAACAATTTTTACAATCAAAAAAATCCATTTCTCGTTCAGCCACCCTCTCCTTTGGCAAGGGACTGGGGATTTTCCACAAAAAAAACCCGCTTCTTTCGAAACGGGTTTTTAATAAATTGAGAAAATCAATTATGCTTCAACTTCGAATGGAAGTATTGAAACGTATGATTTGTTGTCTCTTTTCTTTTGGAACTTTACAATTCCAGGTACTCTAGCGTGTAGTGTATGATCTTTACTGATGTAAACATTTTCACCTGGATTGTGCTTAGAACCTCTTTGTCTTACGATGATGTTCCCTGCAATAGCAGCTTGTCCTCCAAAAATCTTAACGCCTAAACGTTTTGATTCTGATTCTCTACCATTCTTGGAACTACCGACACCTTTCTTGTGAGCCATGACGTATTAGTTTAATATTGTTATTATTCTTTAGTATCTTCTTTTTTCGCTTTTGGAGCTTTTTTTACTTTTGGAGCTGCCTCTTCAGTAGTTGCTTCAACCGCTGCTTTCTTAGGAGCTGCTTTTTTAGCACCTGCTGCAGTAATACCTTCAATTACAATTTGAGTAAGATATTGTCTATGACCGTTTCTCTTTTTGTATCCTTTTCTTCTTTTCTTTTTGAAAACGATTACTTTATCTCCTTTTAAGTGTTGTAACACTTTAGCTTCTACTGAAGCACCTTCTATAGCTGGGGCGCCTAAAGTGATAGATCCATTGTCATCTAATAAAAGAACTTTGTCAAAAGAAACTTTTGAACCTTCTTCATTAGTCAAACGATGAACATAAACCTTTAAGTCTTTGCTTACTTTAAATTGTTGCCCTGCTATCTCTACGATTGCATACATACCGAATTGATTTATTGATTTTTAAGGTTGCAAATATACAATTTATTTTTTACCATGCAATCACTTAAAGGAAAAAATATTTTCATTGCTTTTCACCCCATTTTCAAGACTTTAGAAACATAAAATACCATTCATTTAAACAACAATTAAAAACAATGTACTTTCATCCTTAAAAAAAAGGTATTTTTGAAGTAACAATAATCAACTTTAAATAACTTATTGTAAATACATTTTTATTAATCTTTATGAAAAAATCAATAATGGTATTAAGTTCTGCCCTTATGCTTGGTGGAGTAGCAACTGCCCAAAAAATAGCTTTTGAAGAATATGATCTTGATAACGGAATGCATGTTATTTTGCATCACGACCCTACAGCACCAGTAGTTATCACCTCCGTAATGTACCATGTAGGCTCAAAAGACGAAAATCCTGAAAAAACAGGTTTTGCCCATTTTTTTGAACACTTATTATTTGAAGGAACTGCCAATATAAAACGCGGAGAATGGTTTAAAATTGTAGCTTCAAATGGAGGTACTAATAATGCCAACACTTCTGACGACCGAACCTATTATTACGAAGTCTTCCCTTCCAATAATTTGGAATTGGCTCTTTGGATGGAATCCGAAAGATTAATGCATCCTATAATCAACCAAATTGGTGTTGATACTCAAAACGGTGTTATAAAAGAAGAAAAAGCATCCCGTTATGACAATCGCCCTTATGGAAAAATCATAAACGTAGTAAAAGAGCACCTGTTCATTAACCATCCGTACAGATGGTCAACCATTGGCTCCATGGAACATTTAGATACCGCTACATTGGAAGATTTTCAAGCTTTCAATAAAAAGTTCTACACCCCTAATAATGCCGTACTGGTTGTTGCAGGAGATTTTGAAAATGCAATTACTAAAGAATGGATTCAAAAATACTTTGGAACTATCAAAAGAGGAGAAGAAATACAAAAACAAATTTTCACCGAAGAACCGATTACACAAACTATTAAAGCAACTTATCAGGATCCAAATATCAAGATCCCAATGCTTGTCGCCGCATATAGAACGCCTTCAATGAAAACCAGAGACGCAGTTGTTTTGGATTTCATTTCTGCTTATTTAAGCGATGGTAAAAGTTCAAAATTGTACAAGAAAATTGTTGACCAAAAAAAAATCGCCTTACAAATTGGAGCCGTTAATCTTAGCGAAGAAGATTACGGAATGTATATTTTATATGGTCTACCAATGGGCACTAATTCATCTGAAGATTTATTAAGAGAAATAGATGAAGAAATCCTAAAAATACAAACTGAATTAATTACTGACAAAGACTATCAAAAACTATTGAATCAATTTGAGAATCAAAATGTAAATAACAATTCTAATGTAGAAGGTGTTGCCGAAAATCTAGCCAAGTATTATTTGCTTTATGGTGACATTCATTTAATAAATAATGAGATTGATATTTACCATTCTATTACCCGAGAGGAGATTCGAACAGTGGCTAAAAAATACTTAAATCCAAACCAACGATTATTATTGGATTACGTTCCCGCTACTGAAACAGCACAGAACTAAGATAATCATGAAAAAAATAAGAATTACACTCATCCTTTTGTTTATAACAGGAATTATGCAAGCACAAGATCGCCCACAACCCAAAGCCGGAAAAGCTCCAGTGGTAAACATACAAAAACCACAAACTTTCTTTTTGGCAAATGGACTTAAAGTCATGGTAGTCGAAAACCACAAATTACCAAAAGTTACTTTTAATCTTACGATAGACAATCCCCCATTTGCCGAAGGCGATAAAAAAGGGGTAGATGAACTTTGCAGTTATTTAATAGGAAGCGGAAGTACTAAAATCACAAAAGATGATTTAAACGAAGAAGTAGACTTTCTTGGTGCAAATATCAGTTTTAACTCCCATGGTGCTTACGCGAGTTCTCTTTCTAAATATTCGGGGCGCATTTTAGAACTCCTTTCTTATGGCGCTTTATACCCTGATTTTACTCAAGAAGAATTCGATAACGAAAAAGCCAAACTTCTTGAAAATCTAAAATCGCAAGAAAAAAGCGTTCCTACTATTGCCAATAGAGTCATTGACGCCTTAGCATTTGGAGAAAACCATCCATCTGGAGAATACATTACTGAGGAAACTATAAACAATGTGACTCTTGCCGATGTTAAAGCTAACTACACAAACTATTTTGCTCCTGAGAACGGTTATTTAGTAATCATCGGCGATGTCAAATTCAAAGAAATAAAACCAATTGTCGAAAAGCTTTTTGGAACTTGGAAAAAAAGGAATACTCCTAAATTAACTTATACTGCACCACAAAACGCACCTTTTACTCAAATAAATTTTGTAGACGTCCCTAGTGCTTCACAATCTGAAATTTCATTAGTCAACACCATAAATTTAAAAATGGGAGACAAAGATTTTTTCCCCGCAGTTATTGCTACCTATATATTAGGAGGAGGCTTCAATAGTTACCTAAATATGAACTTACGAGAAGAACACGGCTGGACGTATGGCGCTAATGCTATTATAGGTGCCGGTAAATATGTGTCCAAATTAAGATCAGCATCATCCATTAAAACTAGCGTTACAGACAGCGCAGTCGTTGAATTTATAAAAGAAATCAAAAGAATCCGAACCGAAAAAGTTTCAGCACAAACACTTAACGAAGTCAAAGCGGGCTATATTGGTCGTTTTGTAATGCAGGTCGAAAAACCACAGGCCGTTGCACGATATGCATTAAACATTGAAACGGAAGAACTACCAAAAGATTTTTACGAAAACTACATCACAACAATAAATGCAGTAACCCCAGAAGATGTACTACAAGCTGCTAACAAGTATTTTTTAATTGACAATACTCGAATCATTATTGCTGGTAAAGGAGCCGAAGTAATCCCTGGCTTAGAAAAACTCAATATCCCTATATCCTATTTTGATAATTATGGAAACTCCGTAGAGAAACCGAATTACAAATAAAAAATAGTGCTCTTTTTAAAACACAAAGGCGGTCTAGAAAGACAGCCTTTGTTGTTTATACTATATTCAAAATAGACACTACTACTTTTTCGCCGATAAATACACTCCTATTAAAATAATGAATGCACCAAAAAACTGTACAGGTGTCAACATTTCATTATCTAATAACCCCCAAAAGAAAGCCACAACTGGAATCAAATAAGTCACTGAAGTTGCAAAAACGGGTGATGAAATTTGGATTAATTTAAAAAATAAAATATTAGCAATCCCAGTTCCTACTACACCCAAGATCATAATGAAATAAACCGAATGCTGTACTTTTTCAACTGCTAGCACATCATAAAATCCTGTAAAATACAGAATTGTTAATGCGGGAAATATTAGAAATAAAAAATTTCCCGTTGTTATACTAAGCGGAGCTAAATCAGACAGAAATCGTTTAATTAAGTTTACGTTGACAGCATAACAAAGCGAAGCAATAACAACTAAAATAGCATAATAGTAATTTTGATCAGGATGGTTCATTGCTCCGTTAAAAACGAGAAGTAAACTCCCAACCAATCCAATAAAAACACCCCAGACCTGTCTTCTTTGAAAATTAACACCAAACACTAAAGCACCCAAAATCAACGTATTTAAAGGAGTTAATGAGTTTAGAATCGAACTTACTGAACTATCAATTTCTGTTTGCGCTAATGCAAAAAGAAAAGCAGGAACAAAAGTCCCAAATACCGAGGTTAGAGCAATATATTTCCATTTCTCTTTAGGGATCTTTGACAAACTTTTAAAACCAATCAACAACAAAAAAATGGCAGCAAATATAATTCGTAATGAACCCACTTGAATCGCGGACAACCCTATTAATCCTTTTTTAATTAGAATAAAAGAACTCCCCCAAACCAAAGAAAGCACCAATAAATAACCCCATTTTAATTGTTTTGATTCCATGCTATAAATTTTACCTCAAAATTGTAACAATTTTATGAATAGGCTGCCATTTTTTAATTTATTTTAGAAATAAATTATAACTCCCATCAAATAAGCACAATACAATATTACAGCTAATTGCTGTCAGAAAAATTGAATCAGAAATTTGAAACAATTATCTATCAAAATTAACTTTCAAACATGCTACCTTGAATTTGACTAAAAAAGCTTCTCAATTGAGAAGCTTTCTAAGCATAATCCTATATTTATAACTTAATTTCTTTTGCAATTTTTATCATTTTTTTATATACAAAATTCAAACCAAAAGTACCCTGAAATCCATAATCTCTAATTTTTTTAATAGTTCCATCTTTAAATCTAACCTCCAATACTACTGAAGAAAAATCAACACCATTAATTTCATAATCATCTGCTAAATCTTTCACTCGAATATACTCTAACAAATCGCTTAACTCTTCAAATTTATTTCTTGTTATATTCTTTGTCGCATTTCCATTATATAAATCACCATAATATCCAAATGCCAAAAAAGGATCTTGAATAATTTCATACTTAGCAACACCTAAATTATTGACCTCTAACTGGAAAAGGTTTTGAAATAGAAACACAACTGATTCAATTTCATAGTTTGTTTGTTTTTCTGAATGCTTTTCAACAAAAGAATCAAATTTATAAGTCAACGTATCCTCAAAATAAGTCGAAGTATTCATTTTGACATGATCTGCATCTCTTTTAAAATCATGCAATAACAACTCATTTTTTCCATCAATTTTTATAGGTTTTACTAATTTACAACCATATTGAATATTGTCTGAGAGTTCATTAAGCTGAAAACTATTTTTCTCTTTTGCTATTATGGCATATTGAGAGTAAGTGCTGTACCAGTAAGCCGTAAATAACAAATCTGTTTTACCATCATTATTTAGATCTACTTTCTCCCAGTTATTAATTTGCCATTCTTTAGTCAAGGGACACTTACCTAAATCGTTATAAATAGAATCTGTTTGTTTTATTTCTAAATTACCAAAATTCTTACCTGCAAATTTTGAATCTATAGATTTCACAAAAACAACAACATCAGCTGTATTTACTAACAAATCTATTCTATTGATTATTATTTTTATATTGTCATTATTTTTGGCCGAACAATTAATTGAACATAAGCCACAAAATAAATAAATCACTACTTTTTTCAAATTTTTAATTTATTAATTAAGGGGATTATTGATAACCCCACCATTTCTCTTTTTATCGCATCTGTTTTCTTTTGTTCTTTGAGAATAAAGAGTAACACCGCTTAAACTTACTAATAAATAAAATAGATTTGTTAGTAAATACAGCTGATTTATTGATCCCACAGCCTTGTTTAAAAATAAACTTATCCACAAACTGCTAATAATAAACCTCATCCCATTTTTTATGTTTTAAAACCCATTTATCTTTAAATCTTTCCATAACCATAAGATACGTTTCTGGTGATGCATGAAACCATGCCGCTGAAACAATGGTATAAGTAAATAAAAGATATTTCTTATTTTTATAATAAATAGGATTTGAAATATTAATGATGTAACGTTTGTCATCTCTATCGTATAAAAGACGCGTAGCTTTATATCGTACTGAGTCTCCTTTTTGAAAATTAATATTTTGAAATTTAAAATCTCTAGCTTTCCAACAATCACTAGTAACCCATTCGTTTTCATCATTCAAAGCATATTGCTTTTTCATCGTTAAAAACGCATTCTCATCATATAATGAGCCTTGAAATTTACTGTTTTTATTTTCAGATTGAGCTATAGAATCTCTCTTATATCCACTAAACATTCTAATAATTTCATTTGGATTTACCTTTTCTTTAATCAATATAATTTCCTTGTTTTTATCAATAATTATAGTTTCTAAAAATTCATTAATTACCTCCTTTTTTTCATTATTATCTCGTTTGTTTTCTTTTGCTCTTTGAGAATAAAGAGTAACACAACTTAAACTTAGTACTAAGTAAAATAGCATTTTTTTCATATCCTTTGTCTTATTAATTACATGGTTTACCTACTGGACTTTGTACATTTGGAGTACCTGCGCCTACAGTTCTACCCGTTAGTTCGCTAGAATTTTGATTAATAAATCCACATAGAGGTTGCTTTCAAAAATAAATTTTTCAATCTTTAAAATCAATACCCTAATTTAGTGATTTTCATAATAGTTTAAGCAAACCCAATATAGTGAGTCTCTTCCATTATAAGAACAAAAAAAACTTCTCAATTGAGAAGCTTTTATATAAAAATTTATTTCCACTTTAAGGTTTCCAGCAGTCTTTGCATATCATTTTTCACATAACTAGCAGCAGGCATAATGGAATCAAAATTGGGTTTTGCATAAAAATAGATAGAACCTGTTACAAAATGTTTAATACTATCAGTTGCATAAAACTGTGAATTAGTAGCTGCATTTCCATCTACTTGATAAAACATTCCATATACTTTTTTTTGTGGATTCAAATACGGTTGTTCTAGTATATCATCGGCCTTTATAACATGCTCATAAGTCAGTTTTTGAGCATCTTTCAATAATTTATTAATATCATTATTGACAGGCTTATAAGTCAGATAAATAGTTGCTTTCATTTTTGGATAGGTAATCGTAAAACCACAATCCTTTTCTCCTTTTATGACAGCCTCTGAATTCATTTCAAAAGTAAACGGACAGGAATTTTCGAAATTTACATATTTAGCGACTGGATAATCCAAACGCAAATAACTTGATGGTTTAGGTATAACATCATCTTTACAACTTGAAAAAAGGAATAGCCCCAAAAATACAATTGAAAGCATTACTAATAAATTATATTTTTTATATGCTGTTTTAATATTAAACATCAATCGTAACTTTAATTTGTTTTATCCGTTTCTTATCTACTGCTTCTATAGTAAACAAACAGTTTTCATAGGAGATTTTCTGTCCTTTAGTTGGGAAATTACCTGAGATTTCAAGAATAAACCCTGCCAATGTTTCTGCTTCTCCTTTTTTAGTTTCAAAGAGATCTTCATCAACATCTATAATTCGGTAGAAATCTTTAAGGTTTATTTTACCTTCAAAAATATAATTTTTATCATCTAATTGAGAAAAACTAACACCCTCATCATCAAACTCATCGCTAATATCACCAACAATTTCCTCTATTACATCTTCCAAAGAAACCAAACCAGAAGTCCCTCCATATTCATCAACAACTATAGCCAAATGGCTTTTCATATTTTGAAAATCTTTCAACAAATTGTCTAATTTTTTATTTTCTGGCACAAAAAACGGCTCTCTAATTAATGTAGCCCAATCAAAATCAGTAGTATTTAGGTGTGGTAATAAATCTTTTACAAAAAGTACCCCTTCAATTTGATCTACATTATCTCTATAAACAGGTATTCTAGAATACCCTTTTTCAATAATTTTAGCATATATCTCAGTAAAGGATTCTGTTATTTCTAAAGCAAAAATATCAATCCTAGGACTCATTACCTGCTTTGTATCTGTATTTCCAAAAGAAACAATTCCTTCAAGAATTTTTTGCTCTTCTGAAGAAGTTTCGTCAGATGAAGTAAGCTCTAACGCCTGAGACAATTGATCAACTGAAAAACTGGTTTTTTGTTTCCCTAATTTGTTATGCAAAAACACAGTAGCTTGACGCATTGGAATACTTAATGGCGAAAGTAACTTGTCAAGTATTACTATTGGATAAGCAACACCTTTAGCAAATTTAATATTATTTCTACTTGCATATACTTTGGGCAAGACCTCTCCAAATAGTAATAATAAAAAGGTCACAACTATTACTTCTAATATAAATTTTAAAATAGGAGAACTGATTGCCGCAAATAAGTCATTCCCAATAAATGAAAATAAAATTACTACTCCAATATTAATAAAGTTATTAGCGACAAGAAGTGTAGCCAGTAATTTTTTGGGCCTTCCTAAAAGGTCAGACAAAATTCTTCCTTTGGAGGCATTTCCTTGTATTGCTTCATCAATATCTTTTTGAGATAAGGAAAACAAGGCAACTTCGGCTCCAGAAACTAATGCAGAGCAAAAAAGCAATACAAATATTCCGGCAAAACCAAACACTAGATCAGTATCTAATGTATAGGCAAAATTTAAACTGGGCTCTGGGTCCAAATTAAAAAAGATTAGTTAAACAATTAAAACGGCAAATCATTGATTGGTAAGCCGTTATTCTGTGGGTCAAAGTTAGTGTTTTTTGTCGATTCTTGAATGGGAATTTGCTTGTTGTTTTCTCCATCCTTTTTCGTGGATAAAAAAGTGAACTCTGTAACCTGTATTTCAGTAGTGAATTTTGTTACACCTTCCTCCGTTTGCCATTGACGTGATTTAATTCGACCTTCTACGTAAATTTTATCTCCTTTCGAAAGATATTTTTCGCAAAGCTCAGCAGCTTTATTACGCACTACCAAATTATGCCACTCTGTAGAAGTTATTTTTTCATTAGTCGTTTTATTTATATAGACTTCATTTGTTGCCAATTGAAACCGTCCAATACAATTTCCTCCATCAAAATAGTGCATTTTCACTTCATCACCAAGATGCCCAATAAGCATCACCTTATTTAACGTTCCGTTCATTTTATTTATTATGGTATTTCTATCAAAGATACATTTTTTACAAACCAAATATTATTCCTTTTCAATAAAATTATGAATCACTATTGGAAAAGGGAACGTCTTTAAAGCAACATTGTCAACCCCATTTTCAATCACCCCTTTTACTTTAATTTTCCAGAACTTAATATATAGGTGTTGATGAGACAATTTATGAATTATACTTTCAGCATTACACTCCATTATACTGACAACCTCATTGTTCTTAAAAAAATCATTTTTCACCTGCATGGCTACATATTCAAAATCTTCCACCTTATCCGTTTCAATAACTGGAAATTCATATAGATTTTGCCAAATCCCTTTTGAAGTTCTCTTTTGGATTAGCGTATCCTCACGCTCATCAGAAACCACTAAATAATTAAAATAACGATTTCTAACTTTTAGTTTCTTAGACTTAACAGGCAATTGGTCTACTTTGTTTTTTTGCAAGGCTGCACAACTTTCGTTAAAAACACAAATGCTGCAATTAGGACTTTTAGGCACACATTGTAAAGCACCAAACTCCATAATTGCCTGATTAAAGGTTGCCGGATTATCTTTAGGCATTAATTCAAAAGCCAAAGCGGCAAATTCTTTTTTGGCGGAAGCCAAAGCGATATCCGTTTCAATATCAAAATAACGAGATAATACTCGAAACACATTTCCATCTACAACAGGAACCGTTTCATTATAGGAAAAAGAAGCTATGGCCGCTGCAGTATATTCGCCAACTCCTTTCAACTTCAATAACTCATTATAAGTATCAGGAAAAATTCCTGATAAATCATTAGCTACATATTGCGCAGTTTTATGTAAATTGCGAGCACGGGAATAATACCCTAAACCTTGCCATAGTTTCAAAACCTGTTCTTCATCGGCTTTAGCCAAATCAAATACAGTAGGAAATGCAGTAGTAAAAGACAGAAAATAAGGCATTCCTTGCGCTACTCGAGTCTGTTGCAACATGATTTCAGAAAGCCAAATGAAGTAAGGATTGGTGGTATTTCTCCAAGGTAAATCACGTTTATTTTGTAAATACCATTGAATAAGCAAGTTAGAAAAAATCATTATTAAATATTTGTTTGCAAAAGTAAAAGTTTATATGATTAAAATTTAACGAATTAGCTTGATTTATTGTTTTTTAAATTCCTATATTTGCACACTCAAAAAAATTATTACAATATAATAAATAAGGAAAGAAAATGACGAAAGCAGATATCGTAGCAAAAATTTCAGAAAAATTAGGTCTTGAAAAAGGTGATGTTCAAGCAACAGTAGAGACTTTTATGAATGAAGTTAAAAATTCATTAGAAACTGGAGACAATGTTTATTTAAGAGGTTTTGGAAGTTTCATTGTGAAAACAAGAGCTGAGAAAACTGGTAGAAATATTTCTAAAAATACCACAATAAAAATTCCTGCACATAACATTCCTGCATTCAAACCTGCAAAAGTTTTTGTAGAAGGAGTAAAAATAAATAACGAAGCAAAATAATATTAATTAATCATAAAATCAACACAATATGCCAAGTGGTAAAAAAAGAAAGAGACATAAGGTAGCAACTCACAAACGTAAAAAAAGAGCGAGAGCTAACCGTCACAAAAAGAAAAAGTAGTTTATAACTACTTTTTTCTTTTTAAACGTTCATTGAAATCGAAAATTAGTCGTCAGTCGTCAGTTTTTAGTATTCAGTTTACTGATCACTTATTACTGCAAACTGCCAGCTAGTTTTCTCCGGGTTCAATACCTGTTAAAATTATTGTTTAATCCATCCTTACAATTCAGTTATGAATTATGAGTTAAGAGTTTTTTAAACTTAAAACTTTAAATTAAAACTAAAAGTTTGGATAAAAATTTACAGATGAATAAAGAATTGATCATTAGATCTAGTTCTGATTTCGTAGATTTTGCCTTATTAAAAGATGGAAAACTAATTGAATTACACAAGGAAGAAGAAAAAAGCAATTTTCAAGTTGGAGATATTTTTATCGCCAAAATTAGAAAACCCGTTGCTGGACTTAATGCCGCTTTTGTAAATGTAGGCTTCGAAAAAGATGCTTTTTTACATTATCATGACTTAGGACCCAATTTATCTTCCCAACTGAAATTCATAAAACTTGTAAGCGCAGGTAAATTAAAAGATTTCTCCCTAAAAAACTTTCAGTTTGACAAAGAGATTGATAAAGATGGCACCATTACTGATGTAATCAATGCCAATCAATCTATTCTTGTACAAGTCGTAAAAGAACCGATATCAACCAAAGGACCAAGAATTAGCGCTGAGCTTTCTCTTGCCGGACGTTTTATTGTTCTAGTTCCTTTTTCTGATCGTGTCTCTATTTCTCAAAAAATAGAAGACAAAAAAGAAAAAGACAGACTAAAAAAACTTGTACATTCCGTTAAACCAAAAGGTTTTGGTGTTATTGTTCGCACAGTAGCAGAAGGCAAAAATACAGCCGAATTAGAAAAAGATTTGCAGAACCTGCTAAGCAGATGGGATGCAATGTGTAAAAAATTACCAACCGCTCATCATCCTTCCAAAATATTAGGAGAACTCAATAGAGCTTCTTCGATATTAAGAGATGTTTTTAATGATACCTTTAGTGGTATTCAAATTGATGATGAAGAGTTGTACAACCAAACTAAGGATTATTTGCAAGAAATTGCACCTTCAAAACAATCAATTGTTAAGTTTTATCAATCAAACGATACACCTATTTTTGAGAAATACAATATAGAGAGACAAATCAAGACTTCATTCGGGAAAACAGTATCCATGAGTAAAGGGGCTTATCTTATAATAGAACACACTGAAGCTTTGCACGTTATTGACGTAAACAGCGGAAACCGTTCTAATAAAGCTACCAACCAAGAAGACACTGCCATGGAAGTCAACATGATAGCTGCTGCAGAAATCGCAAGACAATTGCGTCTACGTGATATGGGTGGTATTATTGTAATTGATTTTATCGATATGTCTAATCCTGAAAATCGTAAAGTTTTGTTCGACTTCTTGAGAGAAGAAATGAGCGATGACAAAGCGAAACATAAAATCTTACCTCCTAGTAAATTTGGATTAGTCCAGATTACAAGACAAAGAGTAAGACCAGAAGTAAACATAAAAACTAGAGAAGAAGATCCAAACGATGTTAAAGGCGAAATTGAAGCGCCAATTTTAATTATCGACCGAATCAATTCTGATTTAGAAAGAGTTTTAAAAACCCACAAAGATGTTGTACTTAATGTACATCCATTTGTGGCAGCATACCTTACCAAAGGTTTTCCATCATTACGTTCAAAATGGTTTTTTGAACATAAGAAGTGGGTGAAAATCATACCTCGTGACGCTTACACGTATTTAGAATATCATTTCTTTGACAAAAAAGGAAATGCTATAAAAGACTAAACAAAAAACCGCCTTTCGTGAGATTGGCGGTTTTTTTGTGCGTCATTGCGAGATTCTTCGAAGCAATCTGTAATTTATAATTTATTTGTTTTTAAGAGCTACTTCCAGCTATACGCTGCAATCTTTTTATTTTTAAAGAAAAAATAAAAAGGATTTCCACTGCTATCTGGGCTAAAGTAATTTCATTATCAATACAATTACCTTCTCTCCAGAACGAACAAAAAACAAATTGCAATTCAGTTGGAGATCTTAAAAACAAGAAAACTGTTCCTATAATCTAGAGTTATCTACTTATAAATCAATAGTCACTAACAAATTTAGTTGTTTTGCCATTTTAATATTCGGCGCTTTCTCTGAAGAAAAATTGTTGTAAAAAACACCCCTGATAATGCCATCATGACTCCAACTAAATTAGGAGTTGCGTAATTTAACCCCACCACTAAAGGCAATCCGCCAAGAAAGGCACCTAATGCATTCCCAACATTAAAAGCGGCTTGAATTGCAGCCGAAGCAATCATCTCTGATCCTACAGCCGTTTTAATCATCAGCATTTGAATAGGAGCTCCTATAGAAAATGAAATACATCCAGTAGTAAATACTAATAACAAACTCACATATTGGTTTGAAGAGAATAAATAGACTAAGATTAAATCAACCGATAGAAATAAAAGAATCGATATAATTGTAATTTCAGGAGAAAATCGATCCGTCAGTTTCCCTCCTATTAAATTTCCTATAACCATCCCAAGCCCAGCTAAAACCAATATATACGAGACATTTGAAGCAGAGAATTGTGACACTTCAGTGAGCAACGGAGCTATATAGCTAATCCAACAAAATAATCCTCCAGTTCCGATGGCTGTAATTAAAATAACCAACCAAGCTTCTGGTTTCTTAAAAAATTGCAACTGACTCTTAACTGTTTCTTTTGCTCTAGCTTCTAAATTTGGCATCCAAAAGTAAAGAGCAACAAATGTGATCATACCAATAAAAGCAATTATTATAAAAGTATAACGCCAAGCAAAATGATGTCCTATATAAGTTCCAATAGGCACCCCAGCAAGATTGGCAATCGTTAAACCAGAAAACATAATTGATATAGCTTGCGCTTCTTTCCCTTTATCGGCAAGACGAGTAGCAACCACGGCACCAACACCAAAAAAAGCTCCATGTGGCAATCCAGAAAGCAAACGTGAAATAAACAGCAAACTATAAGATGGTGCAATTATAGATAATGAATTAAAAAAAGCAAGCATTGTTGCTAATATCAGCAATATCTTCTTTGGCGGCTCATTTCTCGCTATTATTACAATTAAGGGCGCACCAATAACCACACCTAAGGCATAAGCCGAAATTAAATATCCAGCTACTGGAATGGATACTTTTAAATCGGAGGCGATATCAGGCAATAGCCCCATCATTACAAATTCAGTTATTCCTATTGTTAACCCACCCAACAAAAGAGAAAAAAGACTTTTTTTCATGTAAAAAAAATTAATTATTTGAATATGCAGCTTTTTTTAAAATAAGCTGCTATTAGATTTTGCAAATTTATTTATTAAGCAATGGAATAAATTGTAGATTTACACTATAAACTTGTAGTTATCCGTTATGAAAAAGTTAAATCAATTTGAGTCATTAGTTATTGATGAATTTGAAGAAGAAAAGTTTCACCTCCCAACGCATAGTCACACCTATTACGAAATCATCTACATCTTAAAAGGAAACGGAATTCATCATTTAAACAAAAATCTATTACCCTATAGAGCTGGAGACTTATTTGTGATTTCACCTGATGATGAACATTATTTTGACATTAAAAAAAGTACTCGATTTGTCTTTATAAAATTCACCGACACTTATTTTAACTCAAACAAAAAACTCTCTTGTGACGAGTTTCTTCTAAACACACCAGAGAATTTCATGCGAGACCAATCTCTAAAAGAAAATGTTTTGAGACTCGATGAAACTTGCAAAATAATACTAAAAAATACAATCGAAAACATCACTAAGTACAATTGCAAAACAAACATTTCAAGTTCACCAATCATTTTCTATCAAATACTTTCTATTTTTGGACTAATCAAGGAAACTATGCGCGGCATGAATATGCAAATCACAGGAAATGCTATTGATAACGATCAAATCATTTCCTATATTCATCAAAACATTTACAATCCAAAACTAGTTCAAATCAAAACAATTGCCAATCATTTCAATATATCCCATACGTATTTTGGTACTTATTTTAAACGCAATTTTTCTCTAACTTATAGAGACTATATCAATAACCTAAAAATACAACTAATTGAAAAAAGAATAATTCTTAAACAAATGTCAATTAAACAAATTGCATATGAATTTGGTTTTACTGATGAAAGTCATCTCTCAAATTATTATAAAAAACAAAGAAATAGGAAACCCAGTGAGATTAAAAAAGATTAAATCATAAATCAAAGTCAATTTAATTAGGGTCTTTATTTTCACCTTCTAAGAACGACACTATATTAACTGTTTATTCCCTATATTAGTTGCCTAACTATAGCTAAACTACTAGACAAGACCAACATTAATGTTGGAATTTTGACAAGTATAAAATCAAGACTATGAACTATTTTGTTTTTTTTCTAGGAATCATTCTCCTTTTAGTAACTGCTTCCGATTTAATAAATACATCATTATCCGTTCGTGGAGCCGGTTTTATTTCAAAAAGGTTATCCAAATCTATTTGGAGTCTATTATTGGTCATTAATAAAAAAACAGGACGCAAAAAAGTTTTAGAACTTGGAGGAGCTTTTATTTTAGTTTCGATTCTGATTAACTGGCTGTTTCTTATATGGATATCGGCTAGCTTGTTGTTCATTAGTGATCCTAATTCAATTATGAATGTTGAAACTAATTCGAAAACGACAATTATTAATAAGATTTATTATACTGGCTACACCCTATCTACTTTAGGTTTAGGTGACATGGAATCCTCAGGTGAATTTTGGGACATACTTACTGCTATACTTTCTTTTACAGGTTTGATTTTGATTTCTATAGCGATTACCTATTTAATTCCAGTGGTTTCAGCTGAAATAATGAAAAGAAAAATAAGTGTTTATATCAATACACTTGGTGGATCGGCAGAAGAAATTCTATTGAATTACTGGAATGGAAAAGATTTTAAAGAGCTAGAACAACCTTTTATAAGCCTCATAGATTCTATCATTTTACACGCCCAAAATCATAAAGCATACTCAGTCTTGCATTTTTTTCACTCCTCAGACAGAAAAGAGGCCTTTGTTCTCAATCTTACGAACCTTGACGAGATGCTTACTATATTACTTTATAATATTCCAGTAGACCAACGACCTTCAAAAAACATTCTTATTAGACTGAGGAAAGCCATTTCTAGCTATCTCGTTACTCTTCCAGCCACTTTTATAGTACCTGGTAAAGAAATCCCACCCATACTAAAACTTACAGCCCTTGAGAATAAAGGAATAAAAATTATATCCGGTGAAAAGGTAGATTTAGAATATGAAAAACTAAAAACCAGACGTCAATTATTACTGTCCCTTATTAAAGATGATGGCTGGGAGTGGGCTGATCTAACAACCAGTGGCTATAATCATGCAATAAATACGGGAGAAACTTATTAAATACTTGTTTAACCTTTAATCAAATTATCCCTTTTGGGTTTTTAAAAAATCACTTCCTTTTTCTAACAAAAAACCGCTTCATCAATTCAGCAGCTTCATCTGCTAGAACACCATGAACAACAGCAGTTTTTGGATGCAGTTGCGTTCCCATTTTTTGAAAACCGCGCTGTAAATCACTGGCTCCAAAAACAATTTTAGAAATCTGGCTCCAATACAAAGCTCCAGCACACATCTGGCAAGGCTCCAGCGTAACATAAAGCGTGCAATCTTTCAAATATTTTCCCCCAAGATAATTAGCCGCTGCCGTTATGTTTTGCATTTCAGCATGTGCAGTCACATCGTTCAATAATTCCGTCAAATTATGAGACCGGGCTATAATTGTATTATTAATCACAATAATAGCCCCTACAGGAATTTCTCCTTTTTCAAAAGCTATTTCGGCCTCATTCAAAGCCTTTTTCATAAAATATTCGTCGGTGAAAATGTTTTCCATAATAATAGCTACAAATTCACAAATTTTAAATTCTTTGTGAATCATCCTTATGTTTGTTAATCTTTATCTAACAACTTTTTTATCGAATGTAAAAATACAATTTCAAATCGTACATTTGCTTTATGTCAGCTAATTTACTTTCAAACATAAATACCCCAATCGATTTACGCCAACTTGACGAAGCTCAACTTCCTCAAGTAGCCAAAGAATTACGTGATTTTATAATTGATATTGTATCCGTAAAAGAAGGACATCTGGGTGCTAGCTTAGGTGTTATCGAACTTACCATTGCCTTGCATTATGTATTCAATACTCCAGAGGATTTATTGATTTGGGATGTAGGTCATCAAGCGTACGGACATAAAATATTGACTGGTAGAAGAGAAACTTTTCATACCAATAGGCAATTAGGCGGTATATCTGGCTTCCCAAAAAGAAGTGAAAGCATCTATGATGCCTTTGGCGTAGGCCATTCCTCTACTTCCATTTCAGCAGCTTTAGGAATGGCAATTGCTTCAAATTTAAACGGAGACTTTGAAAAACAACACATAGCAGTCATTGGGGACGCCTCCATCGCCTCCGGAATGGCTTTTGAAGGACTAAATCATGCTGGAGTAACAGATGCTAATTTATTAGTAATACTTAACGACAACGCGATTGGTATTGACCCTAGTGTAGGCGCTTTAAAAAACTATCTAACTGCTGTAAAGGAAGGAAAGAATCCAAGACAAAACAATATGATTAAATCCCTGAATTTTAATTATTCAGGACCTATTGATGGACATGATATTTTTGCTGTTATTAAAGAATTAAAACGTTTACAAAAAATAAAAGGTCCAAAATTCCTTCATGTGATAACTACAAAAGGAAAAGGATTAAAACAGGCTGAGGAAGATCAGGTAAAATACCATGCTCCTGGGAAATTTGATGCAAAATCAGGAGAAATTCATTTAAAGTCCGAGGGAAATCTTGCTCCAAAATACCAAGATGTTTTTGGTTTAACCGTATTAGATTTAGCTAGAAAAAATAAAAAAATTATAGGCATCACACCAGCTATGCCCTCAGGGAGTTCCCTAAAATTAATGATGGATGCCTTACCTGAACGTGCTTTTGATGTTGGAATTGCAGAGCAGCATGCGGTAACACTTTCAGCAGGAATGGCAACGCAAGGCATGATCGTTTTTTGCAATATTTACTCGACTTTTTTACAGCGCGCTTACGACCAAGTGATTCATGATGTCGCAATACAAAACTTACCTGTTATATTTTGTTTGGATCGTGCTGGTTTAGTTGGCGAAGATGGCGCAACGCATCATGGTGTTTTTGATATTTCGTATTTACGCTGTATTCCAAATATGATTATTTATGCCCCTTTGAATGAAATTGCCCTTCAAAACATTTTATATACTGCCCAGCTAGGTCTAAAAAACCCTATCGCTATTCGCTATCCTAGAGGCCGTGGCGTAACACCTGATTGGCGATCCAAACATCTAGGAAATTATGAAGAAATCGAAATTGGAAAAGCAACTTGTTTAAAAAAGGGGAGCGAAGTAGCTGTACTGTCTACTGGAACCATAGGGAAAAATGTCACAGATGCTTTGGCTAATTTAAATAACCCAAAAACAATATCTCATTATGACTTTCCTTTCGTTAAACCATTAGATGAAAAGGAACTACACTCTATTTTTAAACAATCAAAATCAATTATAACAATAGAAGATGGATCTATAATTGGAGGTTTCGGAAGTGCCATTTTAGAATTTGCATCTCAAAATAATTATAACCTAAAAATAGACACATTAGGGATTCCTGATAAGTTTATTGAACAAGGAAGTGTGCTACAACAACAACAAATTTGCAAAATTGACGTTAAAAATTTAGAAATAATTTTTTCAAGTAAATGAAAATAATTATTTTGCGCCCACTAACTAAAAAAACCTATGTTTAAATTACTATCATTCACCTGTTTATTAATTTTAATTTCAATAAATAGTTACTCACAAAAAATCATAACTACATTAATTCCTCCACAACCAATAAAAGACACCGCTTCACATTGGGTAAAGAAAAATAGAATTGGATTTGACATCTCCGAAATTGCTTTTGTGAATTGGAATGCTGGGGGGACCAGTTCTATTTCCGGTTTATTAAAAACAAAATTTAACCGAGTATATACTAAGGACAATTACAATTGGTCAAACGAACTTATTATGCGTTATGGCTTAAACAAACAAGATGGGATTGAACTTCGTAAAACTGATGATGTATTCCAATTTAATTCTGCTTTTGGCTATAGAAATGACACTATTTCAAACTGGTATCATACAGCAAAATTTAATTTTAACACTCAGTTTACTGATGGTTACTCCTACCCAAATAAAGAAATTTCCGTTTCAAAACCTTTTGCTCCAGCTTATGTGTTCTTAGGTTTAGGAGCTGAATATGCTACTAAAAAGAAAGACAGAATGTTTTATCTTTCTCCATTCACCTCTAAAATGACTTTTGTTTTAGACCAAAGGCTAGCCAATCAAGGATCATTTGGGGTTGAAAAAGCAATATATGACATCAACGGAAATCTAATTAGACAAGGAGAAAAATCAAAAATAGAACTTGGAATATTAGTAACTGGTTTGTACAAAAAAGAGGTGGTTAAAAACGTAACGCTAGAAAATCGCGTGAGTCTTTACTCTGATTACATCAATAAATTTGGGAATATTGATGTAGATTATGATTTAGTTTTGGATTTAGTCGTAAACGAACACATACGCACAAATATAGGAGCACATATTATTTATGATGATGATATTAAAGCAAAAGAAGATGTTAATGGAGAGCAAATTACTGTAGGTCCAAAAACACAACTAAAACAAACTCTAGGAGTTGGTCTTGTTTATGATTTTTAGTGACCTAATCCTTCTTTTTCCCATTGATAGTATCAAACAATTCTAATGCATTTCCATCAGTTAGCAATGAAATATAATGGCAAATATGAAGCAATCTTTCATATAAATTTTCTTTCTCTAAATGGTGTCTTTCAGGTAATAATTTCAAAATTAATTTGTCATAATTAGAAGCCGTCCCATTGAAATTGTTATTGAAAGCTGTTATGAACTTATCTAGCAAGGTCTGAATAATCTGGTAGCCCACAATTTCTTTTTCAATCACTTCGCGACTTTGATAAATATTGTTCACACTGATTTTAATAATATCATCCATCTGTGCTTTATACTTGCTTTTATCCGTCAAAGCATACGGAAATTTTCCATTTAAAATCGCCTCTTCATTATCTACAAATACTTTTACCGCATCGTTGATTAAACTACCTATAGCCAATGCACGCAAATAACTGATTCGGTCTTCTTTTGTTTCTAATGTTTTATATTTTGAAGTATCAATACTGTCTTTTACCAATTTGATTAAGTACTCTAAGGCAAAATCTTCCGAAACCAATCCTAAATTAATTCCATCTTCAAAATCAATAATCGTATAACAAATATCATCCGCGGCCTCTACTAAATAAGCCAGTGGATGTCTTTCAAATCCAATATCACTGCCCGACTTATTAGGAATCATGCCCATGTCTTTAGCCACATGTTCAAAAAACTTTTTATCCGTTTGGAAGAATCCGTATTTTTTATCAGCAATATTTTTGGTTGGTTTTTTAGGCAAACTTTCCTTTGGATATTTCATAAAAGCACCAAGTGTAGCATACGAAATACGTAGTCCGCCTTCAATTCCTGGGCGACTTGCTGTAAGCACCGAAAAACCATTGGCATTTCCTTCAAAATCAATTAAATCCTGCCATTCTTTGTTAGACAATTGGTCTTTGTATTGTTTACCCTTTCCAATTGAAAAATACTCTCCAATTGCTTTCTCTCCAGAATGACCAAAAGGAGGATTCCCTATATCGTGAGCCAATGAAGCTGCTGCTACAATAGCGCCAAAATCATTCATATGGTAGCCATGTACTTCTTTTAAATGAGGGTATTTATCAATTATCTTTTTACCAACTAATCGCCCTAAAGAACGTCCCACAACTGAAACTTCTAAACTATGCGTCAATCGAGTGTGTACAAAGTCGGTTTTAGAAAGAGGAATCACTTGTGTCTTATCTTGTAAACTTCTAAAAGCGGCAGAGAAAATAATACGGTCGTAATCTACTTCAAAACCCAATCGGGTGTCATCTTGTTCAATACGTAATCTTTTGCTTGTGTCGCCTTGTCGTTTTAATGATAAAAGTTGTTCCCAGTTCATACTGTTTTTGTCGAATTTGAATATTTGGATAATTATTCAAAGATAGAGAAATACCAATAACTAAAAATAAGTTTCTGTTGATTTATAAAAGCAACAAAAGAAAACCTGTCTTAAATTGAGCAATCAATTAAAAATGATTAAAATCAACAATAAGACTATTTAATAAATTGATACTATAAAACCATTTTTAAACAAACAGATTGTATTTTTACAACCAATAACTACTAGAGCAATGTCCAAAAAAATAATCATATTGGGAGCAGGATTAAGCGGATTACTAACTGCTTATCGTTTACAATACAAAGGTTTTGAAACCGAAATTATCGAAGCCAGAGAACGCATAGGCGGACGAATTCACACCATAAGTACAGATACCGCTCAGGTCGAAATGGGCGCGACCTGGTTTAATGCTATTCATGTTAACTTTAGAAATCTTTTAAGCGAACTAGAATTGGATTATTTTGAACAATTCATGCAAGGCACCTCGTATTTCGAACCATTTTCGGCAGCTGCCGTACAAGAAATCCAGATTCCAGAAAATAGCCCAAGTTATCGTGTTTCGGGTGGCACAAGCCAACTTATTGACACCTTAAAAAACAAACTAACAACTGTTCCTATTCACTTAAACGAAACCGTTTCTAGTCTTGATTTTGAAAATGAAAAGATTCAAATTAAAACTCATAATCAATCTTTTGATGCTGATTATGTGATTTCGACTTTGCCACCAGCTTTATTTACAAATGAAATTATCGTTACTCCTGCTCTTCCACAAAAACTAACTGATATCGCTAATAAAACGCATACTTGGATGCAAGATTCTATTAAAGTTGCTTTTGTATATGCAGTACCGTTTTGGCGCAACAAGAATTATTCAGGCACTTTATTTAGCAATGTAGGTCCCATAACTGAATTCTATGATCAGTCAAATATTTCCTTAGATAAATTTGCCCTTTGCGGTTTTATTAGTTCTGGAATGGAAATATATTCTAAAACAGATCGTTTAGAAAAATTAAAAACACAATTGGTTAAGGTTTTTGGTAAGGACGCACTAGATTTTACGTCTTATCACGAAACAGTTTGGGCCAAAGAAAAACAAACCAAAAGCGCAAAACAAATTGGTTTTATGTATCCGCATCAAAACAATGGACATCCTTTATTTAGAGAATCTTACTGTGAAAATCGTTTGTTTTTTGCAGGAACAGAAACGGCAAATCAATTTCCTGGTTATATGGAAGGAGCTGTAATTGCTGCCGAAAATACGGTTAATGCTATTTTAAAATTATAACAAAGTCTTTTAAATTAATGGATTTGGTTTTTACCAAATTGATGCTTCCAATGGTAATTTACTTAAAAACTACCAATTGTAATCGCTAGCCCCGATTGTAGCGGCATCCTCTAGTGTTAGCGAAAGCAGACACTAGAGATATAGCGAAAAGCGGGACCAATGTTGCTAAAACCAATAAACTGTCTGCTCCTAAAACGACAAAAAACGTTGTTGCTATTAAAAATTCAAGGCTGTACTATGCTTAATTTCCCCCATTACAAAAATAGTTTGGGTATTCCCTATATTGTCAATCGTGGACAATTTATTCATTACAAAGTCCTGATAACTTGCCATATCCTTGACTAATATTTTCAGCATAAAATCATAATCTCCAGCAATATTGTACGATTCTATGATTTCAGGAAGTGCAACAATATCTTTAACAAAATTGCTACCTACATTTCGAGCGTGCTCTTTTAATCGTACGTTACAAAAAACAATCATACCCAAATTCATTTTTTGTTTATCTAATAAAGCGACATATTTCATAATATATCCTTCCCTTTCCAATCTTTTTATACGCTCGTAAACTGGTGTTGCGGTTAAGAACAACTTACTCGCTAGGTCTTTTATGTTGATATTAGAGTCTTCTTGAAGGTGTTTTAGAATTTGTATGTCGGTTGCATCTAGATTTTCCATAGTGTTTTTTACTGCTAATGTTATTTATTTAAATACTAAACGAAATTAAATACTGTATTTTTTACAATATACAGTTCATATTACTTAGTTAAAGGCCAAAATTAAGTATTTAACACTAAGCTTATACCTTTGTTTAGAAATAAATACTAAAAAATGAAAACAAACAATTTAGGTTATCCAAGAATAGGCAGCAACAGAGAATTAAAAAAAGCGAGTGAACTATACTGGTCTGGTAAAATCACAGCCGAAGAACTTATTTCTACAGGAAAAAACATCCGAAAAGAAAACTGGGCACTTCAATTTAATGCTGGAATTGATTTAATTCCGTCAAATGATTTCTCTTTTTACGATCAAGTACTTGATTTATCTCTAACGCTTGGCGTTATTCCCGAGCAGTATAAAGCTTTCGCAAAAGAGAATTCGGTTCTCGATTTATATTTTGCTATGGCAAGAGGTGCTCAAAAAGAAGGTCAAGATGTTGTAGCCATGGAAATGACCAAATGGTTTGATACTAATTACCATTATATTGTACCTGAATTTTCTAAAAATCAAGAATTCGAATTGTTTTCAGAAAAAATTATTGACGAATACAAAGAGGCAAAAGCAGCAGGATATCAGACTAAACCAGTAATTATAGGACCCGTTTCTTATTTACTTCTTGGAAAAGAAAAGCAAGAAGGTTTTCATAGAATTGACCTCATCAATAAACTACTTCCTGTTTATTTTGACATTTTACAAAAATTACAAGAGGAAAAAGTAGAATATGTTCAGTTTGACGAACCTTTTTTGGCTTTAAATCTAACAGATATTGAAAGAGCCACATTAGTGTATGTGTATACTAAAATCAATGAAAAATTCCCAAAAATCAAAATCATTCTTGCCAACTATTTTGATTGCTTCGGAGAAAATTTAGCAACTGCTTTATCCCTTCCAGTTCATACTTTTCATTTGGATTTAGTGCGTTGTTCATTACAATTAGACGATATTTTAGAATCTAATTTATTAGCAAAAACAACTTCGCTTTCACTAGGAGTTATTGACGGTAGAAACATTTGGAAAAATGATTTCAAAAAATCGTTAGCACTAATCCAGAAAGCTACGGATGCTCTTGGAACTGACCGTATTTTCATTGCTCCATCTTGTTCTTTAATTCATTCGCCATGTGACCTAGATTTAGAAACCAATGACGAAACGCTCACTCCAGAAATTAAACAATGGCTGGCTTTCGCCAAACAAAAAGTAGACGAGGTTGTTGTTCTAAGAAATTTAGCTTCGAACGAAATTACGGAAAATGACCAAGCTGTTTTTGAGGAAAATACATTGGCAAATAGCAACAGAAAAAAAGCAACAATCATTCACAATGAGGCTGTAAAAAACAGAGTTGCTAGTATTGTCGAAGAAGATTCGAGAAGAAAAAGCCCTTTTTCGGTGAGAAGACAACAACAAATTGACGCTTTACAATTACCGTTGTTCCCAACCACCACTATTGGTTCATTTCCACAAACTCCTGAAGTACGTAGCTGGAGAGCCAAATTTAAAAAAGGAGACTTATCCCAATTGGAATATGACGACCTTCTTCGAAAAGAAACCGAAGAAACCATCCGTTTTCAAGAAGAGTCTGGCATAGATGTTTTAGTACATGGTGAATTTGAGCGTAATGATATGGTGGAATATTTTGGAGAACAACTCGATGGATTTGCTTTTACCAAAAACGGTTGGGTTCAAAGCTACGGAAGTCGTTGCGTAAAACCACCTGTTATTTATGGTGATGTATCTCGTCCAAAACCTATGACAGTCAAATGGGCCGAGTTTGCACAATCCATAACACCTAAATGGGTTAAAGGAATGCTTACAGGACCCGTAACTATCTTGCAATGGTCATTTGTACGTAATGACCAACCAAGATCAGAAACCTGCACGCAAATTGCCTTAGCGATTCGTGATGAAGTGGTAGATCTAGAGCAAGCAGGAATCAAAATCATACAAATTGATGAACCAGCCATTAGAGAAGGATTACCATTGCGCAAAGAAGAATGGGCGGCCTATTTAGATTGGGCCGTAAAAGCTTTTAGAATTTCGGCAAGTGGTGTAAAAGATGACACTCAAATTCACACACATATGTGTTATAGTGAGTTCAATGATATCATTCAAAATATCGCCGATATGGATGCCGATGTAATCACTATAGAATGTTCCCGTTCCCAAATGGAATTACTAGACGCCTTTGCTTATTTCAAATACCCAAACGAGATTGGACCAGGAGTGTATGACATTCACTCACCACGTGTTCCCTCGAGTCAAGAAATGGTTCATTTATTAAAAAAAGCAGCTGCCGTGATACCTATTGATCAATTGTGGGTCAACCCAGACTGTGGTTTAAAAACCCGCCATTGGGATGAAACCAAAAAAGCATTGATCGAAATGGTTGCCGCAGCTAAAAAAATGCGAATTGCCGTTACCAATACCGCCACTATTTAATTGAAAGCAAAAACCCTAGTGTCTCATACGCACTAGGGTTTTTTGATTATTCGGCTCTACCAAATTCTTCTGGATGATTAAAGTACTGTATGCTTTTCGCTAATTTCCTTTTCTTAACTACATAAGTCCCCGAAAAGCGATCATGCCATCCCCAAGAAACGGATCCCAAGTAGGACAAGCCCTCAAAAGGGATAAAACGACAAATAGTTCGAATAAAAATCATATCGATTGTAGGCTTTAAACCATCACTTTTAACCACGATAGTTCTGGTAACTAATTTAGCTAGTGTTCTTGAGAAATAAACCTCGGTTAAAAAATAATAAAGAAACAGTATCAACATGCCATAGAATAGTATTGCGGTCCAACTCAGGGTTTCAACCCAATCAGAGATCGTAAATTTATTGGCAACATCGGCTATCAAAATAATGGATGTTCCCACGCTTAAAATAATGATATAAATGAAGAGTAAGTCGAGTAATAGATTCAATAAACGCTGCCCTTGACTAGCAAGCAAATGATCTGTAATTGTAAATGTTTTATTTTTCATAATTGCTTTTTTTAAGAATTTAAAAAAGAATTTCAATAAACCATAACCTACTCAAATATAGTGAATTATTCTTAAAATATTAATCAGATTATTCACAATTATGAAGTATAATTAAATCTATTTTATAAAAAATAAAATACAGGCAGAACAAAAAAAGCTACCTAAAAAGGCAGCTCCGTATTTTAATATATGACCCTCGATCTAGCAAAAGCCAACACGAGTTAGTCTTCAATTTATTTTTTAAACACATCCATGAAAAAACTGTCGGCAATAAAAAGACGATTGCATTCTATAAAAAAGGCTAAAATAAATATCTCGATATTACTGGCTTGTTTTGAATACACAATTAATTCATTGGTACAAGTAGCATAAAATAAACGTATCATTTTTTTACTTAGCTCCTTAGTTTTTTCAATTGCGCTCATAATTCTGTCATTTGATATTACAAATATACCTCCTATGTAGCTCAATCATTTTATAGAATTATTTGTTAGTTTTATATAATTATACCTCACAAAAAGAACGGTTTAGCTTTTTGAGTTGCAAGTAAAACCAATCAACTCCAAATAAAAAGCAGCTATCAAAATTGATAGCTGCTTTTTTTAATTAAGTTAGTTTATCAGGGTTTTTACTTATTCCTTTAATTTCTGAATTAACTCGTCGCTCCAATTTTTTTATATCTTCCTCTGGAGGAAGATTTTCAGGAACAATCTTTCTTTCTAATAACAGTTTTCGAACGCCTAAGTTATTTTTAACATGCTCCGTAGAAATATTTTTTTCAGAAGACAAACCTTTGTCTTTTGTATTAAACACAGTAATTTCAGTTGCAAAATCTTTTGCTTTTATGACGATTGTTGAAAGAAAATCTGCCAAAGGCCTACTATCAGGAACTCCAAGCTTTTTCTTCATTTGGGAAGTGTTTTTCCCTCCAAACAACGCCTGATCTCCTTTACTTCTTATTATTCCAAAATTTTTATCGTTTCCAGTTTTTTCAAAAATAAGTTCTGATAATTCCTTTTCAGATAAAGTTAATTTCTGTCTCGCATTAAGTCGTTCCCAGTCATCTATTCTTTTGGCGATTAACTCAAATTTTCTTGTTTGAACGGCAAAATAGTTTTGAGCAAATGCAATTTGTTCTTTTCTTGGATCTCCATTTTGAGCAATCAAATAACACGCATAACGAGTTAGCATTATATCATCAATTTCTCGCTCTGTTCCTGAGCCAATAACGACCATTTTGTTGACGTCAACAAAATGGTCTAATATCAGATTATCAGAGACTTCACACGAAATCTTTGCTTTAGAAATTACTTTAGTAAAATTTCGCCATTCAGCATACCCTAAAAGATGTTGAATATCTCTAGCAAACCAAAATTCAATTCCACTTTCGGTTTTTTGAGAGTGATCTTCAAAATCATTAGTCAAACTTCTTATTAACTCGTTTTTCATATTCGATATGATTTTTATTTGCAAATATCTAACTAAATTCTTTCAACGTTATTCTTCAAATACCAAGACAATATTATTCTCTCAACATATTGAACATTCTTAATGTTGTTAAAAAACATCATTAAATTCTATTTAACCCTCATCATAAACTCCTAATACTCTTTTTAAAAATCTAATAAACCTAATTCTTCAAGTCTAATTGCCATTGTTTCAACCGATACATTAAATATCTCAGATATAGATTTAAAATACTGATTATTATAAGCTTCAACTTTAGCTAATTTTCTTGACAATCCTCTTAAATTCTTACATTCTATTCTAAGGGCATAAGGGCCTTTTTTCACTAGATTAAATGCTGTATTTTCATCTATAATAAATTTATCCGTTAAAAATATTTCTTTAAATATCGCTATAACTTGTTTTTTTGGCATTAGAAAATATGATGCAAATTTATCAGCCTGATACTCTTCAATATTTCGATTCGTTTTAGATCCATCAATAGGCAAATCACGATGTAACACCATCTTTTTATGTAATAAGGCATGACCTAATTCATGTGCAAATGTAAAATTCTGAACTTCTTTTTTAACTTTACACGATATTAGAACAATTTTATTGCGCTGATCAATTATACCTGCAACTTGAATTTTAGAATTTTCGGAAGCTGTATCAATTTCATCTTTTACATAGCAGTTATACGACAATCCTTTTCTAAAAATGTATTCTGGTTTTAAAATATCAATTGGATGTAAGGAACTATTTTTACCCCAAATAGTCATTCGATATTTCCAAATTACGTTTTGTAATGCGACTGAATAAATTTCAATATCTTCATCAGACAAATACCTCTTCCCTTTATATTCATAAATTAAAGAATTAATATCTTTAATTAATTCCAAATTCTCTTTCACTTCATTTTCAAGAATTACAAGTTTTGCAGTAACCAACAAATCTAATTCTTTAAATTTTAATTTTAGGGGATTAGTTTCCTCTAACTTTTGTTCAATCCATAAATGATCGTTAACACGGAAAGACTTTAGATTTAATTGTATAATTGACAAACAACTAGAAAGCCCTGAAAACGCAGCACTTAATGCGACATGTGAATCCCCCCTAACTGCCTGAAATCCATTATCAAATACAAAAGCTGCCATTTTCCCGAGTTCAGCACACAGTTTGGCGATTTCTAAAGGAATATTAACCGCTACTTTTAACTCCTCTAACGCTTTGATTGATAATTTGTTATGGAGATAAGTATCAGTACGAAAAGCCCTATCTCTTTCTTTACGAGAATTAATGGTTCTTTCAAAATGATCAGAATCTTGCTGAAATAGCCTACATAAATTTGGATAAATATGTGATTCTATACGTTCATTCATTTGTGTTAAAGCTGGAAAAAATGGAGCGTATTTTTCTTTTCCTTTTGTTAAACTAATTACCGTGATAAGCAATTTTGCAGATAACATTCCTTGAAATGCTGCAGCACTTCCTGATCCTGGAATTTCCTTTCCTGAACCAAATTGTTCTAATAGATCTCCTGTTATAACTTGTAATAATTCCATTTTTATAGATTATGATTTTATAATGCTATACTAGTTTTAAAACTATTTAGCACATATGTGTATATATTTGTACTTGATTTTACTTGTTAAATAAAGAGTTGATTGCCAAAAAAAGCAGTTACTACTACAATAACTGCTTCAATTGAATTTTATCGAATAGATAAAATATTACCTGCTTTTTATTCTATTTCGTAAAACTTAAGAACCACACATTTCACAATCGTCTGGACCTGCATTTTTAGCTAGTTCAATCATTGCTCTGTATTCCTCGGCACTCATGGCCGCTGGTTCTACTGCTTCCACTGCAATTGCAACTTCTTGCTCTTTAATTTCTATTGGTTCTGTTTTTTTATCATTGTTCAATGTAAATTTAATCGCATCCACCGCAGCTTTTGTTCTTAAATAATACATTCCTGTTTTCAATCCAGATTGCCATGCATAGAAATGCATAGAAGTCAATTTAGAATAGTTAGCATTTTGCATAAACAAGTTCAATGATTGAGATTGATCTACAAAATAACCACGTTGACGTGACATATCTATAATATCTTTCATTGACATTTCCCAAACAGTTTTATACAGTTCTTTCAAATCTTGCGGAATGTTTAAGTCCTGAACTGAACCGTTATTACGCATTAATTCTTGTTTCAACGTTTCGTTCCATAAACCACGCTCTACTAAGTCATGTAACAAATGTTTGTTCACTACAATAAATTCACCCGAAAGTACACGTCTAGTATAAATGTTAGAAGTATAAGGCTCGAATGCTTCATTGTTACCTAAGATTTGTGAAGTAGAAGCTGTTGGCATAGGCGCCACCAATAAAGAGTTACGAACTCCGTGTTCTACCACTTCTTTTCTTAAAGAACCCCAATCCCAACGACCAGACAATTCTTCATCTTTCATTCCCCACAAATTGTGTTGGAATTCTCCTTGAGAAATTGGTGACCCTTTGAAAGTAGAATACGGTCCTTCTTCTTTGGCCATTTCCATTGAAGCGGTTACAGCAGCAAAGTATAAAGTTTCAAAAATTTCTTGGTTTAGTTTTTTAGCCTCATCAGATGTAAAAGGCAAACGCAACATAATAAAAGCATCCGCTAATCCTTGTACTCCAAGACCAATTGGTCTATGACGCATATTAGAGTTTTTAGCCTCTTCAACAGGATAATAATTTCTATCAATTACCTTATTCAAGTTTCTAGTTACCCGTTTGGTTACTTTGTATAAAGCATCGTGATCAAATTTTCCATTCTCAACAAACATAGGTAATGAAAGTGAAGCTAGGTTACAAACCGCTACCTCATCTGGAGAGGTGTACTCCATAATCTCCGTACACAAGTTAGACGAACGAATCGTTCCTAAATTCTTTTGGTTTGATTTACGATTAGCTGCATCTTTATATAACATGTATGGCGTTCCAGTCTCGATTTGAGATTCTAGAATTTTCTCCCACAATTCATGCGCTTTGATCGTTTTTCTACCTTTACCTGCTTTTTCATAATCCGTGTACATTTTTTCAAATTCCTCACCATACACATCATACAATCCTGGACATTCGTTTGGACACATTAAAGTCCAGTTTCCATCTTCTTGTACACGCTTCATGAATAAATCTGAAGTCCACATCGCAAAGAATAAATCTCTAGCACGCATTTCTTCTTTTCCAGTATTCTTTTTCAAGTCTAAGAAGTCAAAGATATCCGCATGCCACGTTTCGATATAAATAGCAAAACTTCCTTTACGTTTCCCTCCACCTTGATCTACGTAACGTGCTGTATCATTAAACACACGTAACATAGGAACAATCCCGTTTGACGTTCCGTTAGTACCACGTATATAAGAACCTGTCGCACGAACATTATGAATAGAAAGACCTACTCCACCTGCTGATTGAGAAATTTTTGCCGTTTGTTTCAACGTATCATAAATTCCATCAATACTATCATCTTGCATAGCCAAAAGGAAACAAGAAGACATTTGTGGTTTTGGAGTTCCTGAATTAAACAACGTTGGCGTAGCATGTGTAAAGAACTTTTTAGACATTAAGTCGTAGGTTTCTAAAACAGAATCTAAATCATCCAAGTGAATCCCCACAGAAACACGCATCAACATATGTTGTGGTCGCTCTACAATTTTCCCGTTTATTTTAAGCAAATAAGAACGCTCTAATGTTTTGAAACCAAAATAATCGTAGTTAAAATCTCTATTGTATATAATATGTGAATTTAAAAATTCAGCATTTTCTTGAATTACTTTATGTACTTCTTCTGATAACAATGGTGCTTTTTGACCATTTCTTGGATTAACATAATGAAACATTTCGTTCATCGTTTCTGAGAACGATTTGTTGGTATTCGAATGTAAATTTGAAATGGCAATTCGAGCCGCTAATTGAGCATAATCAGGGTGTGCGATAGTCATTGACGCTGCTGTTTCAGCTGCCAAATTATCCAGTTCTGATGTCGAAACCCCATCGTAAAGTCCTTCAATAACACGCATTGCCACTTTCACAGCATCTACCAAATCATTTAAACCATAGCATAGCTTTTTAATTCTATCCGTGATTTTGTCAAACATTACTGGTTCTTTGTGACCATCTCTTTTAATTACATACATAAGCTCAATTGTTTTTTAAAAAATAGAAAATCCCTTTTCTATTTTTTGGGTATTTGTTAATTTTTTTTGGGAAGCTAATCCCGCTCTCATTCCTATCTTTGTGTTTTTTAAAGAAAAAACACAAAGGATATTCCCTTCCATCGGGGCTAGTGCCACCGGTAACCTAAAAGCTAATTTCTAAAAATCAGCGTCAAAAGATATTTTTTGAGCATCACCATCCGTGTTCATCACACCTGATTTTTGATATTCAGCCACTTTCTTTTCGAAGAAATTGGTTTTCCCTTGCAACGAAATCATATCCATGAAATCAAAAGGATTTGTAGTATTGTATTCTCTTTCACAACCTAATTCCACCAATAATCTATCAGCCACAAACTCTAAATATTGAGTCATCAATAAGGCATTCATCCCTATCAAACTCACAGGAAGTGATTCCGTAATAAATTCTCTTTCGATGTTCAGCGCATCTACAATAATACTTCTAATTCTTTCTTTTGGCACTTTATTCACCAAGTGATGGTTGTGTAAATGCACTGCAAAATCACAATGAACTCCTTCGTCACGAGAAATCAACTCATTAGAAAAAGTTAATCCAGGCATTAATCCACGTTTTTTTAACCAGTAGATAGAACAAAATGCTCCCGAGAAGAAAATCCCTTCTACCGCTGCAAAAGCAATTAATCGTTCTGCAAATGAATCCGATTCAATCCATTGTAAAGCCCAATCTGCTTTTTTCTTAATCGCAGGGAAAACTTCTAATGCATTAAACAATTCATCTTTCTCAGCTTCATCTTTTACATAAGTATCAATTAATAAAGAATACGTTTCACTATGAATATTCTCCATCATGATTTGAAAACCATAAAAGAATTTTGCTTCCGCATATTGTACTTCGTTTACAAAATTTTCAGCTAAATTTTCATTTACGATACCATCTGAAGCAGCAAAAAAAGCTAAGATATGTTTTACAAAATAACGCTCGTCATCAGAAAGTTTATTATTCCAGTCATTTAAGTCTTGTGATAAATCTATTTCTTCAGCTGTCCAAAAACTAGCTTCCATACTTTTATAAAATTCCCATATATCATGGTGCTTGATAGGAAAGATTACGAAACGATTTTTATTCTCTTGTAATATTGGTTCAATTTGCGACATTGTAGTTGTTTATTTTTTGAAAATTTATGTATTCCGTGGATTACAAAGATTGGAAAATATTGCCATTATTAAAAGCCAAACTTATCCACAATCGGCACTAGTTTTTAACAAACATAAAAATTAGGATTCTTTTTTGACGTAAATACAATTGGCTGAAAAACAGTATTTTAAAAATTTAAAAGTGTCGTTAAGCACCGTAATACATAGGATTTTTAAAATCCAAATACAATGATTTAACAATGTTTTTTTGTTAAATTTTTTCCTTCCAAATAAAAATTAATGGACAATTTGTTTCGGATAATCGAATCGAAAACAAAATACTTTAATCTAAGATGCAAATGAATTAAAGTTTCATCTCAAGAGCCACTTTTTCAAGCTCTAAATACCAATCCTCACCAAATTTTCGAACTAAAGCCTCTTTTACAAATTTATAAACAGGTACTTCAAGCTCTTGACCTAGTGAACAGGCTGGATCACAAATATCCCATTTGTCATAATTAACAGCGGCAAATTCAGTGAAATCTTTTACACGTATTGGATATAAATGACAAGAAACAGGTTTTTTCCAGTCAATTATTCCTTGATTGTAGGCTTGTTCAATACCACAAAGTGCCGTTTTGCCATCAAAAATAACATAAGCACAATCTTTATTGTCAATCAGTGGCGTTTCAAGATCACCATCTGTTCCTTTTACCCAAACTCCTTGTGCCTCAATAGCTTCAATTCCTTGTTTACGAAGAAATGGTTTTACTTTTGGATAGATTTCTTCCAGAATTTTTGTCTCCTCTAAACTTAGTGGTGCACCAGCATCTCCATCTACACAACAAGCGCCCTTACAAGCAGACAAATTGCAAACAAAATCTTTACTTAATATATCTTCTGAGACGATGGTTTTTCCTAACTGAAACATGCTTTTTTTTTATAACTATTGAGAATGCAAAGGTAGCATTAAAGTAATCAAGTTGCAAAGGAAAGCGTCATAACCAATAAAACCACTGCGGTTTAAACCACTATTATTAAAGACCATAAATAAACCCGTACAGCAACTCTGTTTTTTATTTAGGAACAATTTCTTTTTTTAACACAAATAGTTCATTTTTAATCAATTTACATCAAAAAAAGAGCGAGAAATAGCTATCTCCGTAAAGCATTTAAAAATCAAAAATAATTGTACTTTTGTGCCCATAAAAAATTAAAAAAATGTTTGAGTTAAGCTGGAAAGAAATTGCAACTGTTGGAATGGTATTGTTTGCCGTAATTGATATTTTAGGAAGCATTCCTATTATTGTTGATTTACGTACTAAAGTAGGGCATATCCAGTCTGAGAAAGCCACTATTGTAGCCATGATCATTATGATTCTATTTCTTTTTGCTGGAGAAGAATTGCTAAACATAATTGGAATTGATGTCAATTCATTTGCAGTGGCTGGTTCTTTTGTATTATTTTTTCTAGCTTTAGAAATGATTTTGGGCATTCGTTTATATAAGGACGAAGAGGAATCTACAACTGCTTCAATCGTTCCCATTGCCTTCCCATTAATTGCTGGCGCTGGAACCATGACCACTTTGTTATCCTTAAAATCTCAATACCATACAATCAACATCATTATTGCCATTTTACTCAATATGATTGTCGTTTACCTTGTATTAAAATCATCTTCAAAAATTGAAGAAATGCTTGGAAAATCAGGTTTAGGAGTTATTAGAAAGGTTTTTGGTGTTGTATTACTCGCAATTGCTGTTAAATTATTCGGCGCTAATGTTAAAGGTTTGTTTGTATAATATTTTTTTTTATAAATTTACCCCCTAATGTACTCTGTAAATATAATCTGATTTTTAAGAGACCGACATTTCAAAAAAAATAACACTCTCAATATTTTTTATATTTCAGAACAGAAAAAAAAACAATCTTATGAAAATCTTTACTAACATATTAGTGTTTCTAGCATTGGCACTTATTGTTTTCAATATTACTTTGTTAGACTTCAAACACCCGTTTCAAGGAGATAGTGTAGTTGCTTTTATAGGAATTGCAGCTTCATTTTGTGCCGTATTAATTCTTTTAATTTTTAGAATGTCTAAAAAAATAGAGGAAAAAATGAACGATAAGCTATAAATACATGTTCGACGTATTAATTATTGGCGGAGGCGTTTCTGGAATATCCTGTGCACTTGTCTTGGGCTCATCAAAAAACAAATCCTTTGTAATTGACAAGAAAATTGGGGTAATCACTCATCAAAAAGCTTCTTCACTTCAAGATGCTCTTTTTAACAATGCCTACGGAATTGCTCCAGGTACATTGGGCTCCACTATATTACAAGAAAGCACGCAACATTTATCTGAAGCGTATCCACATATAAATCAAATACCAAACGAAAAAGTCCTTAAAATCGAAGGGGATTATCCCGAGTTCACTATTACTACAAATAAAGACACCTATACAAGTAAAATTGTTGTTATTGGTATAGGATCCGCAAATACGTTTGCTATTGAAGGATTAATGCAATATGTAGAACCACACCGAAAAGCACTACCCGAAAAACAACGAATCCAGCTACAAAATTCAGATCATAAAGTGGCTGATGGGATTTATGTCATTGGAACTTTAGCTGGATGGAGAAGTCAACTAGCTATTGCTGCAGGAAGCGGTGCTGCTGTTGCTACAGACATTCTTACTTTATGGAATAACGGGACCCAAACTCACGCGCACGACAGCATTAGATAAATAGAAATTAGCATATTAGAAAATTAATAGTAGATTTACCTTTTTTATAAATCCACTCTATGTTTTCATTTCTACTTGGCCTACTCAGACTTCTCGTTTTTATCCTATACATTTCCTTTTTTTCATTAACCTTTTATTTGGCAAGTTTTTTTTGGAGCAAAAAAACAACAAATCGGAATGCGCTAATCCTACGTGATTTTATTATAAAAACAACAAATCAAATTTTAGGAATCCGCACTATTGTTTATGGCGAGTTACCACAAATTCAAGGGTTAATTGTAGCCAATCACCGTTCTTATTTTGATCCAATAGTAATTGTAAGTCATATTCATGCATATCCCGTAGGCAAAAAAGAAGTAGCGTCATGGCCACTTATAGGTTATCTCTGTAAAATATCAGGAGTGATTTTTGTCGAAAGAGCGTGTCAAGACAGCAGACAGAAAACGTGTGACATGATCAAGAAAACACTAAATGAAGGATCTTCAATAATTAATTTCCCAGAAGGTACAACTGATATTTCACCTACCACATTACCCTTTAATTATGGATCTTTTAAGACAGCTACTCAAATAAAAGCCGCTATTATTCCTGTTGCAATAGACTATAAAGTACAATCGGACGCCTTTGTAAATGACGACACTTTTATCCCACATTTTTTAAAATGTTTTGGAAAACAAACTACCGAAATAAAAATAACCTACTTCCCTCCAATCTATTCCGATGATGCTGATTTTTTATTAAACACCTCAAAAGAAATGATAGACAAAGAACTTATTCGCTTTAGAAAAGATTGGGATTGGGATAGCGAAAATAAAAACTGATTAAAAAAGATTCTCTCTTATTTATTATGTTCCAAAATTTCCTTTGTAATCGTATTTACTTCTTTGATCAATAAAGGAAAAGCAGGCTCAGCCATGGCACCATGATTGAACCCTTCGAGCTTGTATAAAGTAGTCCGCTTATGACCTGCGATCTTCATCATACGCCACATATAGGCATTTTCTTCATAACGCCCCAACATTTCTAATTCAGGATCACCCGTAATAAGTACTAAGGGTGGCGCATCGGCACGAACAAAATAAAGAGGTGCATATTCATCTATTAAAGGCTGAATATCATTCATCCCTTTTTCTTTACGAATGGTAAAATGGGTAATGGTATGCCCACTAAAAGGAATGTTTCCTGCTATTTTATTGGCGTCAATGCCATACTTACTTAAATACTTTTTATCAAGACCTACCATCATAGTAAGATAACCGCCAGCCGAATGCCCCGATAAAAAAATTAAATTCGGATTCCCTCCATAATTACTAATATGTTGAAAAGCCCACGCTATCGCCGCAGCAGCATCCTCAATATACACTGGTGCTTTCACTTTGGGTGAAAACCTATAGCCTACCCCTATTACTGCGAAACCTTTTTCTAATAATGCAGTTGGTATTTCTTTATGTCCTCCAGTAAGTCCTCCTCCATGAAACCAAACCACTGTAGCGAAATTGCTCGTTTTTTTAGGATAATAAATATCCAAAGTACATTGAGAGTCTATATATTTATCACTTTTACTTAGTGAATCTGAATAATAATGAATGTCTTTTTCTAACGAATATTGTTGTTGTGCAATTCCCGAAAAAGTCGATAATAGTACCAGTAAAAAAAAGAGTTTCTTCATCATTATTTTTAAAATTAAAATCTTAACCTATCACAAATTGAGATGTATTTATTTTAAGACTGCTTTTATCATTGCGTCTTCTTTTAAAATCACCTCATAATAACTGCTCTCTCCATAAAACTGTCTAGCTAGTTCGGCTGTAAGGTATCGCTTCACAATCGCCTTGTTTTTGACAAATTTTATATCCAATCCATTTTTGGAAAGAAACTTTTGGAAAGCATTAAAATACAAATCGGTTTCGTTCATTTTTGCAACAAATTGCTCTAAAGACAATCCTTTAAAAACAGTACGGTTTTTGTCTAATTGTTCGAAAACAAAATTTCCAACAATTCCAGATTGCATGAGATAAACAGTGTTCTCATTTCCGTGTTCTAAAGCAATAGGAACAAAAACATCAGGAACAATCCCTCCGCCACCATAAACTAGTTTCCCTTTTGGCGTTTTGAATTTAAGACTATCCACTACTTTAATACTGTCTTTCTCGTACAATTCCCCATTAGCAAATCGAGATTCCGACTCCTTAAAATAGGATTCATTCCCTTTTGTATACGGTTTTTGTATAGAGCGACCAGTGGGGGTATAATATCTAGCAACAGTTAATCTAACTGCCGAACCATCGTCAAAATCCATTTCACGCTGTACTAATCCTTTCCCAAAAGAACGACGTCCCACAATAGTTCCTCGGTCATTATCTTGAATAGCACCCGCTAAAATCTCACTTGCTGAAGCACTATTCTCATTAATTAAAACAAAAACATTTCCAGTTTCAAAGTCTCCTTTTTTTGTTGCATAGGTTTTATCAACCTTCCCTTTTTTATTTTTGGTGAAAACAATTAACTCTTTATCTTTCAATAATTCATCAGCAATTTCAATGGCTTCTTCCATGTATCCACCACCATTATCCCTAAGATCAATAACCAATGTTTGAGCACCTTCTTTTTTCAATTTCAACAAACCAACTTTAAATTCCTCATAAGTGGTTTCTGCAAATCGGTTTATTTTTATATATCCTGTTTTGGCATTTAGTAATAATGAAACATCCACACTTTTTAAAGGAATGACATCTCGGATAATATTTAATTTTAATTTTTTATGCTCCGATTTTCTATAAATAGTGAGCGATACTTCCGAGCCTTTCTCTCCTTTTAAATAAGAATATAAACTATCACTAGGTAATTTACGACCAAATAATTTTGTCTTATCGGCATATAAAATTCGGTCACCCGCTTTGATTCCCGCTTTTGCCGAAGGGCCATTTTCAACTGGTTTTATTATCGCTACTGAATCATTATACATGTAAAAATTAACGCCAATTCCCACAAAATTACCTTTCATGTTTTCTACAACTTGCGCTTGCTCACTTGGCGGAACATATACAGAATGTGGATCTAGTTGTCCTAAAATATTATCAACTGTAATATTCACAATTGAATCCGTATTTACATCATCAACGTACTCATTATCAATAAAATCAATTAATTTATTGAGTTTGTTTTTAGAACTACTTTTTGCTACTAGAAAATCATCATTGGAATTATTAAAATACTTACCAAGAACGATCCCCAACGACAGCGTTGCACAAATAATTATAGGCAAATATATTTTATTGATGTTCATTTATTCTTCTAATAATGGAATATGCTCGACTATCACACCCGCTTTCTTTAAAAATTGGATTCCAGAATCATCTCGATATCCTTTGTGATACACTACCCTTTTTATTCCTGATTGATGTATCAACTTACTACATTCTTTACAGGGCGAAAGTGTTATATACAACGTTGCGCCTTCACAGGATTGAGTAGATCTAGCCACTTTCAGTATAGCATTGGCTTCAGCATGTAAAACATCCCAACGGGTTAATCCCTCTTCATCTTCACAACAATTTTCAAAACCAGAAGGAGTTCCATTATATCCATCCGATATTATCATTCGATCCCGAACAATTATAGCCCCAACTTGCTTGCGCTTACAGTAGGATAGAAGCCCCCATTCAGTTGCAATTCTGAGATAGGCTTTATCGTACTTATTTAACTTTTTATCTTCCATTTTATTATCTAAACCAAATTTCATTTTCAATAATCATAGGCAATACTACCCCTATTATAAATGCTGACATCACCAATGTCCAATCTCTTTTAGAAAACCTAAAAATGGTTTGAACAATATATGACAAAACTAAAACAATAAAAACAACTATAATTTGTGCCGCCTCAATACCTAAAGCAAATTCTCCTAATGGTAATAATTTAGAGGTTGCCGTTCCGCCAAGAATGGATTTAAAATAATTTGAAAATCCCAAACCATGAACAATCCCAAAGAACAGTACAATAAAAAACACCAAATTAATACTTTCTTTTTTATTCGACTTACCAGCTGTAAAAAGGTTAAATAGCGCTGTTACTAATATGGTTATAGGAATTAACAATTCCACAACGTTTACTTTAATAGCAATAATTCCAAATACAGAAAGAATCAAGGCCATAGTATGCCCAATTGTAAAAAGGGAAACTAAGAGTATAATTCTTTTCCAATCTTTAAAAGAGAACGGAACCGCCAAAGCGATTAAAAATAAAACATGATCATAGGAATGTATATCTAAAACGTGTTTTAATCCTATTTGAAAATAAATCCAAAATTCTGACATAGGTTTTTTTATTAAATTGATAAAGGGGTTGTAAACTTACGATTTATTTTGAAAATGTTGGATTTGAAATCCCAATTCCAAGAATAATATTATAATTAAAACTAAGGTTGTTAAAGAAAAATTAAAAAGAAAATTAATAATTTAAAAATTGAATTATCTTTGTCGAATATAAATAAAAAATTAACTATGTCATTTTCAGATTTATTTGATAACGAATTCAAACAAAGAAACAAAGGTCACTTTGCTTCTATAGTAAGATTAGCATTAGCTGATGGTGTTTTTGCTCCAGAAGAAAAAGAGTTTCTAGACAAATTAGCCATAAGACTTGAAATATCTGCAGCAGAATACGAAGAAATTTTAGAGAACCCAACAAAATACCCAATCAATCCTCCCTATTTAAACTCTCAAAGAATTGAGCGTTTATTTGATTTGGCTCGAATTGTAAACGTTGATCACCATTTAGGTGACAACCAAGAAGTGATGCTAGAAAAACTTAGTTTAGGTATTGGATTCACACCCGAAAACGTAAAAGCTGTTGTTGCAACTGCACTTTCATTAGCAGATGAAAAAGCAGATTTAGATACTTTCATACTAGAAATAGAGAAAGCGGAAAAAATGAACTAATTATATAAAAAAAGCTTCCGAAATTTCGGAAGCTTTTTTTATATTTTTAATACTTACTCAATTTGGCTTCAAGCATAAACTCTTCTGCTTTTTCAACCATATTGTAACTTCCACAAAAGAAAGGCACTCTTTCATGTAATTCTGTTGGTTCAATTTCCATTATTCTTCCAAAACCATCAGACGCTTTTCCTCCAGCTTGTTCAACAATAAAAGCCATTGGATTACACTCATAGAGTAATCTTAATTTTCCTTTTGGAGCTTTAGAGCTCGTTGGGTAAATATAAATACCTCCTTTGATCATATTCCTATGAATATCCGAAACCAAACTTCCTATATAGCGAGAAGTATAAGGTCTGTCTCCTTCTTCTGATTGACAATATTTGAGGTAGTTTTTCACCCCTTGTGGAAAATGAATGTAATTTCCCTCATTGATGGAATAGATATTTCCATCTTCAGAAAACTTCATATCAGGATGTGATAAGTAAAACGTCCCAATAGCGGGATTTAAGGTAAAACCATTTACTCCATGACCTGTAGTATAAACGATCATCGTTGATGTTCCATAAATCACATAACCTGCAGCAACTTGATTTGTACCAGGTTGCAAAAAATCTTCTAAAGTAACAGGTGATCCTATAGGAGTTATTCTTCTATAAACCGAAAAAATAGTTCCAACAGAAACATTTACATCTATATTAGAAGAGCCATCTAATGGATCCATGAGCACAACGTATTTATTGTTATGACTATGATCACTTCCTTCAACTGTTATAAATTCATCATTTTCTTCAGAAGCAATACCACAAACAATTTCCCTATTGATTAAAGTTTGAATAAAAACTTCATTGGCATATACATCTAATTTTTGCTGATCTTCTCCTTGAATATTTTGTTCTCCAGCTGCCCCAATAATATCAACCAGACCTGCTTTATTAACTTTGTAATTGACAACCTTGGCTGCCAAACGAATGGAATTGATAATCCTTGATAATTCACCTGACGAATATTGAAAGGCATTTTGGTTTTCAATGATGAATTCTCCTAGTGTTGTGTTGCGTTCTTTCATTACGAAATCGTTGTAGTTTTTTTGAAGTCACAAATATCGTTTTTTTTGTGAAAATGAATTGAATAAAATTTAGTTAGTTTGCGTCTATTGTATATTTGTGTAAAAAAAAGAAAAAACAAGTCTTTAAAAAGCTTTATTTTTAGCAAATAACCTAAAAAATAAGAATTCATGAAAATTAGAAGAGGAAAATCAGAAGATATGGTTGCGGTACTTGACCTTATTCAAGAATTAGCTATTTTTGAAAAAGAACCAGATGCGGTTTTAATAACTGCTGAAGATTTAGTAAGAGATGGTTTTGGTGCTAATCCCTTATTTCATGTTTTTGTAGCCGAAGTAGATTCGGAAATAGTAGGTATTGCTCTTTACTATTATCGCTATTCTACATGGAAAGGAAAAACACTTCATCTAGAAGATTTAGTGGTAAAGGATAAAATGCGCGGAACAGGATTAGGCTACGCATTATATTCTGAAATTATAAAACAAGGAAAAAAAGATAACGTTCGTAGAATTGAATGGAATGTTCTTGACTGGAATACACCAGCAATAGATTTTTATGAAAAATCAGGCGCTAAAGTATTAAGAGATTGGGATAATGTCCAAATGGATGAAGAAGGAATTAATGACTTTCTAGAAAACAAGTTAAAATAAAGTATAAGATTACATTTTTTAAAAATTATTATGAGAGTATTCAAATTTGGTGGAGCTTCTGTAAAAGATGCTGAGGGAATTAAAAATGTTTATGACGTTTTACAAAAAGTAGGTTACGAGGATGTTTTATTAGTAGTATCTGCAATGGGAAAAACTACTAATGCCCTTGAAATGGTTATCAAAAACTATTTTGATAAATCGGCTGAATTACAATCTTCTGTTCAAGAAGTAAAAAAATATCATAATCAAATCTTATTGGATTTATTTGAGGATGATAAAAATAATGTGTTTGAAGCTGTAAAATTACAATTTTCTGATTTAGAATTTTTCTTATCTCATAATAAATCACCTAATTACAACTTTGTTTATGACCAAATTGTAAGTTATGGTGAATTGATTTCTACTACCATTTTGAGTCATTTCATGAATTTCATGGGTATAAAAACGCAGTGGATAGATGTTCGAAATTTTATAAAAACAGATTCGAATTACAGAGATGCCGAGGTAGATTGGGAATTGACACAAAAAAATATTTCGAAAAATGTAAAAAGAAAAATTTTAAACATTACTCAAGGATTTTTGGGATCAGATGACAACAACTTCACAACAACATTAGGTCGTGAAGGGTCTGATTATACTGCTGCCATTTTTGCTTATTGCCTAAATGCTGAAAGTGTTACCATCTGGAAAGATGTTCCTGGTGTAATGAATGCGGATCCAAGGTATTTTGAAAATGCCAGTTTATTAAACCAGATATCGTATCGTGAAGCGATTGAGTTAGCCTTTTATGGAGCAACCGTTATTCACCCAAAAACATTACAGCCTTTACAAAAAAAGGAAATTCCATTATATGTAAAATCATTTATCAATCCTTTACTAAAAGGAACAAGTGTTTCGAAAGGAGTTGCGTTAGAACCTTATCTGCCTTGTTTTATTGTAAAAAGAAACCAATTGTTAATTTCTCTTTCTTCAATTGATTTCTCTTTTATCATGGAAGAAAACATTAGTGAGATTTTTGCTTTATTCCATCAATTTAAACTTAAAGTCAATTTGATTCAAAATTCAGCTATTAGCTTTTCTGTATGTGTTGAAGATAAGTTTGATAACTTTACAGAAATGAATGCCATATTATCCAAGAAATTCAAAGTTGACTTTAGCCAAAACGTTACTTTATATACCATTAGACATTTTAACGATGCTGCTGCACAAACAGTAGAACAAGGAAAAAAAGTAATTTTGAAGCAAGTCAGTACGGAGACGATGCAAATTGTAACTAGCGAAAATTAAATATCATTTCTTTTGCGCTGTCTTTTTACAAGACGAAAATTATATAGAATACACTACTTTTGACATATAGACGTTATTCTCTTTATGTTAAAAAAAGCACTGCTAATACTAATGATTATTTGTTTTTCTGGGATTTATGCCCAGGAAAACAAATCATTATATCAAAGCAAAAAAATTGCGACATCTAAGGATACCATCCATATAGAAAACGAAAGTCTAAACTCCAGTTTTCTAAAACTACTGAATGCAAATAATCAACTCATTGATTCTACATCTTACAAAGTAGATTTCAAAAAAGGAACACTAATTTTAAATGAGGAAATCTACAATAAGTCAGATTCTGTCACTGTATATTATTTAAAATACCCAGAATTTCTAACCAAAGTATACCAGATTTACGATTCCAGCAGATTGGTAAGTACTGATATTGATTCGGAAAAACAGTATAGAATTGATCCAACTCCTATTCAAGAAAACGTGCCGTTTGATGGATTAAGTACATCCGGAAGTATTACGCGTGGCGTTATTATAGGAAACAATCAGAATACTGTTTTAAATTCAAATTTAGATTTACAAATTACAGGAAAAATATCCGAAAAAGTAAATTTAAGAGCTTCACTTCAAGACAGCAACATCCCTTTACAAGATGGGGGTTATTCTCAAAAATTAGATCAGTTTGACAATGTTTTCATGGAACTATATAGTGATAAATGGAATATAAGAGCTGGTGATGTATTTCTAGAAAATCATAAATCTCAATTCCTTAATTTCAATAAAAAAGTACAGGGACTTTCGACAAATTTTGAATTTGGAAGTGACGAAAACAAAACTAATATTTTCACATCAGTAGCGCTTGTTAAAGGGCAATATGCCAAAAGTAATTTTATTGGTATTGAAGGAAACCAAGGTCCGTACAAATTGAAGGGTCAAAACGGTGAGCTGTATGTGTTGGTTGTATCGGGTTCGGAAAGAGTTTATGTCAATGGAACTTTGCTGAAAAGAGGAGAAAACAACGATTACACCATTGACTACAATGCCGGAGAAATAATCTTCACCCCTCTTTTTACAATAACTTCCGAGATGCGAATTGCAATCGAATATCAATATTCTGATAGGAATTACACTCGCTTTGTGACTTATGCTGGAGCTACTCATGAAAATAAAAACTGGACTTTTGGCAGTTATATCTATTCTGAGAATGATATAAAAAACCAACCTCTACAACAAAATTTATCTACAGAACAAGCGCAAATATTAGTAAATTCTGGTGACAATACTAGTTTAATGGTAGCTCCTTCTGCATATGTGGATAGCTATTCGAATAATAAAGTTCTCTATGCAAAAAAAATAGTAAATACAATTGAAATTTTTGAATACTCTACTAATTCAGAAGATGAATTATTCAATGTTCGATTTAGTTCAGTGGGCATAAATAAAGGAAATTATGTCTTAAAAGACGCATCTAACCTCAGTCGAATTTATGAATATGTTCCTCCAATAAATACTATTCCTCAAGGTGATTATGAGCCCATCATTCAACTAGTGGCACCTACTAAAATTCAAGTAACAACATTTTTAGGAAAATATAATCCTTCTGAAAAAACTTTAGTTGATTTTGAACTTGGAATTAGCAACAACGATCTAAATTTATTCTCAACTATTGATGACTCGAATAACCAAGGTATAAGTGCTAAAATAAAAACGAAGCAACGTCTTTTTTCAAAAAAATGGACAATAGATGCATTTGCAAATTATCAATTCACTCAGAAAAATTTTAAAACTGTCGAGCGCATTTACACCATAGAATTTGACAGAGACTGGAATCTAGGCGGATCAACTATAGGAAATCAAAGTTTATTGGTCACGGGGTTAAATTTTAATTTAAGTCCAAATAATAAAAATCAAAGCAACGGCATTATCAATTATCAATTTGAAAAACTGGATTTCTCAGATAGTTTTTCAGGAAATAGAAATCTTCTAAAGGGTCAGTTTCAGCTTAAAAACTGGAGCTTTCAAAACCAAAGTAGTTACTTAAAAAGTGATGCAATAACTAATACTTCAAAATTCATTAGAAGTCAATCTCAGGTACGCTACCATTTTGATAAAAACTGGATTGGAAGTAGCCAACGTTTAGAAGACAACCAAGAAAAAAACAAATCAACAAATCAATTTACATCATTAAGCCAAAAATTTTCTGAATACGGTTTTTTTGCAGGACATGGTGACAGCACCGCAGTCTATGTTCAATTCGGTTTTCTAAATCGGGTGAATGATAGTATTCAAAATAATCAATTGCAAAGAGTAAACAGCTCAAAAACATATTATTTGAAATCTAAATTAATTCAAACCAACAAAAGTGATTTGTCAATTTATGCCAACTATAGAGTTTTGGATTATAACGAAGAATCCAAAAAAAGTGAGCCTTCCTTAAATTCACGCATCCTGTATAATGACCGCTTTTTTAATCAATTAATTCAAAGTACCAGCTCGTACGAAACGAATTCTGGCACACTTCCCCAACAAGAATTCACTTACTTAGAAGTTCCTGCTGGGCAAGGAGTCTATACATGGAATGATTACAATAATAACAATATTCAAGAATTACAAGAGTTTGAAATTGCCGCCTTTATTGATCAAGCAAAATACATTCGGGTTTATTTACCAAATAGAGTTTATATAAAAACACATCAAACTAAGTTTTCACAATCCTTGATATTAAATCCAAATCAATGGCAAAATGAGGATAACTTTAAACGAATACTCTCTTATTTTTATAATCAAACTTCTTATCTCATCGATCGAAAAACAAAAAATGTAGGAGATAATTTCGAATTTAATCCATTTAAATCTTCACAAGAAAATGTGTTGGGTCTGAGTTCGAGTTTCAGAAATAGTTTGTTTTACAATCGAGGAAAACAACAGCATTCCGTAACCTATACCTATCTTCAAAATCAAACAAAAAATCTACTTTCAATTGGATCACAACAATCCAAGAACAATTCTCATCAAATCCAATATTCCCATTTATACCAAAAAAGTTGGTTGTTTAGTACATTTGCAAAAACAATAAAAACTTCAATACTATCCGAAAACTTTTCTGAAAAAAATTATACCATTACCGGATATCAGCTGGCTCCTAAAATCAGTTATTTATTTTCCAAAAATACAAGTTGGGATATATTCTATGAATTACAAAACAAAGAAAACACCATTGGAAATTTAGAAACTTTAAATCAAAATCGTTTTGGAACATCTTTTTCTTATGCCAATGATAAAAAAATCACGATGAATGGGGAAGTTTCCTTTTATCAAAATAAATTTACTGGTAATGAATTCTCCTCAGTAGGTTTTCAAATGCTCGAAGGACTACAAACAGGGCAAAATATTACTTGGAGATTACTCTTACAAAAAAACATAACAGAGTTCCTTGATATTAACTTGAATTACCAAGGAAGAAAGAGTGAGTCTAGTCCAGCAATACATACTGGAAACATTCAACTGAGAGCCTACTTTTAAATTAATTGGCTTAATTATTGTGATTTTATTTTCGTAATAATTAATTTATTACTTTTATTCTTTAATCTTAAAAAACAGACTATTATGAAAAAATTATTGTTGTTTTGTTTAGCATTTGTGTTGTCAAATAGTTTTTATGCACAAGAAGCGGTGGCTAAAAAGAAAGTCACTAAAGCTACAACAGAAAAGGTAGAAAAGGCAGACAAATCAGTGGCTAAAGCGGAAGCAGAAAAAGAGGCCAAAAAGCAAGCTGCTAACGAAAAAAGAAAGGCGACTATTGCTGCTAAAAAAGAAGCGGAAGCAAAGGCAAAGCTTGATGCAGAGAAAGAAGCAAAAAAGCTAGCAGCAAATGAAAAGAGAAAAGCTACAATTGCCGCAAAAAAGGAAGCTGTAAAAACAACTACAAAAATCGAAACTGAGAAAGAGACTAAAAAACAAGCAACTAGTGTAGCTAAGAAAAACCTTAGAGTTGCTAATAGCTCAGCAACTAAAAGTGCAAAAGCAACGACTAAAAAAGTAAAACCAAAAATTAAGGAAACTACAGAAAAAGCACCAAAAGTAGCTGATAAAATTACTGGTGAGTACAATGGTAAAAAAGTTTATACTGGACCTAGAGGAGGAAAATATTATATAAACAAAAACGGGAACAAGACTTATATTGAAGAGTAATATTCCATTTTTAATTAAAAAAAAGAGGCTTTTTCAAAATGGAAAAGCCTCTTTTTATATTAGTTCTATTACCAAAAGGCAATAAAAATATTTCATTTATTATTCCATCGAAATAACAACAAATTCACTGCGTCTATTCGCTTGATGCTCGGCTTCTGTACATTGAACACCATCTGCACATTTATTTACCAATTGAGATTCTCCATATCCTTTAGCTGTTAATCGACTTGCATCTATACCATTTTTAATCAACCAATCTCTAGTTGACTTGGCTCTTCTATCAGATAATGCTTCATTATATTGTGCTGTTTGTCGGCTATCAGTATGTGAGCGTATATCAATTTTAATTTTAGGAAATTCATTCATTACTGCAACTATTTTTTCTAACTCAAAAGCTGCATCTTTTCTTATGAAAGATTTATCTAAGTCAAAATAAATAATTGGAATATCTAAAGTTTTGGCAAGATCAGTGCCCACTCCTATTGGTTTGATTCGTTTTTCTAATTCAAGAGACAAATAACTTTCTCCATTTACTTTTTCAATAGAAATCGAACCTTCCTTCGTTTCATAATTACGTTTCTCAGCACGTACGTAATACGTTTTTCCACATTCAACTTCGAAACTATACTGCCCTCTTTTATTAGTTACATTTCCTTTTAACAACTGATATTTCTCATCAAACAAACTCATTTTTGCATCTTCAAGGAAATCTCCTGACTCTTTATCAGTGATTGTTCCTTTTAAGATTTGTTCACATGTCAGCTTCTTTGTTTCAGAAAATTTATAGATATCATCATATCCCTTTCCTCCTTCTCTATTAGATGTAAAAAAACCTATACGGCTTTTGCTATCAATAAAAAAACCAAAATCATCTTTAGGTCCATTAATTGGAGCACCTACATTTTGGACTTCGTTAAAACTTTTGTCCTTTTCAATTTTAGCAACATAAATATCTAACCCTCCAAGTCCTGGACGGCCATCAGTAGCAAAATACAACTCGTTATCATCACTGACGAAAGGAAATGTTTCTCTTCCTTCAGTATTGATTTTTGTGCCTAAATTCTCAGGAGTTGAATATGTTCCGTCTTCATTAATTGTTACTTTAAATAAATCAGACTGTCCAAAAGTTCCTGGCATATCTGAAGCAAAATATAACGTTTTATCATCATTACTTAGAGCAGGATGAGCAACACTGTATTGATTGCTATTGAATGGTAATTCGGTGACATCCTTCCACTCTCCGTCTTCTAAAGTTGCTTTATATATTTTTAGTAAAGTAATTCTTTTACTGTCTTTTCCTTTTTTGCCGTCTAGAAAATTATTTCTGGTAAAGTACATTGTTGAACCATCTTTTGTAAAAACGGGTGTAGATTCATGAAACTTCGAATTAATTCTATTTCCAAAGCGTTTTGGTTCTTCTAATTTTCCATTTGATTGTACTTCAGAACTATACAAATTAGTAAAAGATTGATTGGTCCACTTAAAAACTTTTTTAGAAATCCCACCAGTATCACGAGCTGAAGCGAAAACCAATTTGTTACCTGAAAAAGAGGTCCCATAATCTGAAAATTCCGAATTGATTCCGGCATCCTCGACGTTAAATCGGCCCGAATTTGCTTCAATTTCTTCTAAATAATCTTTATGCTTTTCGTATAATTTAGCTCTTAAGTCATTTCCAGACTTCTTGTTAAACTGATCAAGCATTTTGTCTGCTTTAACATATTCTCCAATTGACTTAAGTGCTTGTGAATACCTATAAAGATATTCTGGCTCTTGATTCTCATTCAGCAAAAAAAGTTCACCGTACCACTTGGCAGCCTTATCTAATTCTGCATTGAAATAATAAGCATTACCCAATTTTTGAAACATTTTTTCGTCTTTGTACCCTTTTTCTGCTACTCTTTCATAAGTTGAAATTGCATCAATGTAAGCATACTGCTCATATTTTTTATCAGCTGCAGCTACTTTGGCTTTTTGAGCATGTCCCTTAAGACTTAGCAGACTTAAAAGGACAATGTAAACGTAGGATTTAATTTTCATAATAAATTAATTAAAAGAATCTTGGAGATACTATTCTATCGTACTTATTGAACAATTCATATCTTAAAAAGATTTCATGTGAACCAGAATTATAATTAGCAAGTTTCGTAGTTTCTAAGTCATAACCATAACCGATAAACCAAGAATCACTAGCTTGAAAACCAACCATAGCACTTATAGCTGCACTCCATCGATAAGCAATCCCTGCTACAAATTTTTCGTTTATCAAAAAATTTCCTGATAAATCAACTTGTAAAGGAGCCCCTTGTACCACTTTAGTTAGGATAGATGGTTTGAATTTCACATCTCCGGTTAAGTCAAAAACATGTCCAGCTATTAAATAATAATGTATTTTTTCTGTAGCTATATGTGTATTTGAACCAGTCCCTGCATAACGATCAAAATGTTTCGTCTCTAACAAGTTAGGCGCAGAAACACCAAAATATGTATCGTCAGAATGATAATACAAACCAACTCCTATATTTGGCGAGAATTTATTATCCACATTAGTGGAAAAAATATTATCACCACTGTCATACTGGTTCAATTTGTTAAAATCAATGTTTAGTAAATTAGCTGTTGCCTTTAAACCAAACGACAACCTATATCGATCTGAAGTTTCAATACTATAGGAGAAATCAGCTGCAACATTGGTTTCATCAGACGGTCCTATTTTATCACTAATAATTGATAATCCTAAACCAATATTGCTTCCTTCAATAGGTGTGTTTATAGATGCTGTACTAGTAACTGGTGCGCCATCTAGACCAACCCATTGGGCTCGATGCAAAATAAACACATTCATCGACTCTCTTGATCCAGCATATGCTGGATTAATATTAATCGTATTGTACATATATTGGGTAAACTGTGCATCTTGTTGTGCATAAATCGATCCCGATAATAGAAGTAAAACTAATAATAACTTTATTTTCATCATTTTTTATTTTAAGCCTTGAGAAATTAAATTTCTTAGGGAATAGATTTATCTATTTAAATACAAATATCCAGCTTTTTCATGACCTATAGCATCGTTATCTTTATATTTCAAAATATAATAATAAGTACCTGTAGGTAATCCTTCTGATTGGCTAATAGTTACACGCCCTTCTGAGAAACCTTTAAATGATTTATCAGTGTTATTGTAACCAACTCTTTCAAATACAAGAACTCCCCAACGGTTATAGATCTCAACCTTATTTTCAGGATAACATTCTAGACCATCAATTCTAAAGAAATCATTATTACCATCGCCATTAGGAGACACTGCATTAAACACTTCTATAACACATTCTAAAGCTGGTAAAACAATTGGTTCTTCATTAAGTTTCGTTTCAATTTGTGTATCGTCTTTCACAATAGTTCCATTTAAAATTGACCCTGTTACATTCGCATAGTTTGTAACTAATCCAAGTTGAATATCTCTTAACGTCACAGGATAAACACCACTATATGCTGTGTTATTGGTTTCACCAGCACCTAAGCTAACTATTGGACTACCTGTTAAAATCAATCCTGTCAGATTATCTGTAACAGTGACATTAGAAAGAGCCATATTTCCAGTATTAGTGATAAGGAAACTATAAGATATTGTCTCTCCTACTTGAGCAAACCCATCATTATTGCTATCGTTGAAAACTCCAGTTTTTATAATTGAAATACTTGGTGACTCCGTTTGACCTGCAGCCACGGTTACTGTTACTGTAGCCGTATCACAATTGTACGGATTTAATACATCACAGATTGTATAATTTACAGTATAAGTTCCTCCAGGTGTATTTATCGCCACACTTACTGTTCCATCTGCATTTACTGTTAATGGCCCGTTTGGCGTGCTTGTCAATACAACATCTGATGGATTAACTGATACCCCGTTTAAGGTATCGTTTGTCAATACACTTGGTACTGTTCCACCTGTTGTTCCATTGATTGGGCCTGCAACATCAGCTACTGCATCGATTGGTGCTGCAACTACATGTACTGTTACCGTAGCCGTATCACAATTCGTTGGGTTCAATACCTCACAGATAGTATATGTTACTGTATAGTCTCCCGCTGGTGTATTTGGTGCAATACTTACTGTTCCATCTGCATTTACTGTTAATGGTCCGTTTGGTGTGCTTGTCAATACAACATCTGATGGTTTAACTGGTACCCCGTTTAAGGTATCGTTTGTCAATACACTTGGTACTGTTCCACCCGTTGCTCCACTGATTGGACCTCCAATATCTGATACTGCATCGATTGGTGCTGCAACTACATGTACTGTTACCGTAGCCGTATCACAATTCGTTGGGTTCAATACCTCACAGATAGTATATGTTACTGTATAGTCTCTCGCTGGTGTATTTGGCGCAATACTTACCGTTCCATCTGCATTTACTGTTAATGGTCCGTTTGGCGTGCTTGTCAATACAACATCTAATGGTTTAACTGGTACCCCGTTTAAGGTATCGTTTGTCAATACACTTGGTACTGTTCCACCCGTTGCTCCATTGATTGGACCTCCAATATCTGATACTGCATCGATTGGTGCTGCAACTACATGTACTGTTACCGTAGCCGTATCACAATTCGTTGGGTTCAATACCTCACAGATAGTATATGTTACTGTATAGTCTCTCGCTGGTGTATTTGGCGCAATACTTACCGTTCCATCTGCATTTACTGTTAATGGTCCGTTTGGCGTGCTTGTCAATACAACATCTAATGGTTTAACTGGTACCCCGTTTAAGGTATCGTTTGTCAATACACTTGGTACTGTTCCGCCCGTTGTTCCATTGATTGGACCTCCAATATCTGATACTGCATCGATTGGTGCTGCAACTACATGTACTGTTACCGTAGCGGTATCACAATTGCTTGGGTTTAGTTTTTCACAAATCGTGTATTGTATCGTGTACTCTCCTGCTGGTGTTCCTGCAGCAACACTTACGCTTCCGTCGGTGTTTACGCTTAAGGCCGTAGTCGCTGTCGATGTTATTACTACATCTGCTGGAACTACTTTTACTCCATTTAAGGTGTCATTATCCAATACATTGATCCCTGCATCTCCTCCGTCTTTTCCATTGATTGGACCGGCAACCACATCGTCAATTGCATCGATAACTGCTTTAGTTACTGTTACCGTTACTGTAGCTTGATCACAATTGCTTGGGTTTAGTTTTTCACAAATCGTGTATTGTATCGTGTACTCTCCTGCTGGTGTTCCTGCAGCAACACTTACGCTTCCGTCGGTGTTTACGCTTAAGGCCGTAGTCGCTGTCGATGTTATTACTACATCTGCTGGAACTACTTTTACTCCATTTAAGGTGTCATTATCCAATACATTGATCCCTGCATCTCCTCCGTCTTTTCCATTGATTGGACCGGCAACCACATCGTCAATTGCATCGATTATCGCTTTTCCAACGGTTACCGTTACTGTAGCTTGATCACAATTGCTTGGGTTTAGTTTTTCACAAATCGTGTATTGTATCGTGTACTCTCCTGCTGGTGTTCCTGCAGCAACACTTACGCTTCCGTCGGTGTTTACGCTTAAGGCCGTAGTCGCTGTCGATGTTATTACTACATCTGATGGAACTACTTTTACTCCATTTAAGGTGTCATTAGTCAATACATTGATCCCTGCGTCTCCTCCGTCTTTTCCATTGATTGGACCGGCAACCACATCGTCAATTGCATCGATTATCGATTTTCCAACGGTTACCGTTACTGTAGCTTGATCACAATTGCTTGGGTTTAGTTTTTCACAAATCGTGTATTGTATCGTGTACTCTCCTGCTGGTGTTCCTGCAGCAACACTTACGCTTCCGTCGGTGTTTACGCTTAAGGCCGTAGTCGCTGTCGATGTTATTACTACATCTGATGGAACTACTTTTACTCCATTTAAGGTGTCATTATCCAATACATTGATCCCTGCGTCTCCTCCGTCTTTTCCATTGATTGGACCGGCAACCACATCGTCAATTGCATCGATTATCGCTTTTCCAACGGTTACTGTTACCGTAGCGGTATCACAATTGCTTGGGTTTAGTTTTTCACAAATCGTGTATTGTATCGTGTACTCTCCTGCTGGTGTTCCTGCAGCAACACTTACGCTTCCGTCGGTGTTTACGCTTAAGGCCGTAGTCGCTGTCGATGTTATTACTACATCTGATGGAACTACTTTTACTCCATTTAAGGTGTCATTAGTCAATACATTGATCCCTGCATCTCCTCCGTCTTTTCCATTGATTGGACCGGCAACCACATCGTCAATTGCATCAATTATCGCTTTTCCAACGGTTACTGTTACCGTAGCGGTATCACAATTGCTTGGGTTTAGTTTTTCACAAATCGTGTATTGTATCGTGTACTCTCCTGCTGGTGTTCCTGCAGCAACACTTACGCTTCCGTCGGTGTTTACGCTTAAGGCCGTAGTCGCTGTCGATGTTATTACTACATCTGCTGGAACTACTTTTACTCCATTTAAGGTGTCATTATCCAATACATTGATCCCTGCATCTCCTCCGTCTTTTCCATTGATTGGACCGGCAACCACATCGTCAATTGCATCGATTATCGCTTTTCCAACGGTTACTGTTACCGTAGCGGTATCACAATTGCTTGGGTTTAGTTTTTCACAAATCGTGTATTGTATCGTGTACTCTCCTGCTGGTGTTCCTGCAGCAACACTTACGCTTCCGTCGGTGTTTACGCTTAAGGCCGTAGTCGCTGTCGATGTTATTACTACATCTGATGGAACTACTTTTACTCCATTTAAGGTGTCATTAGTCAATACATTGATCCCTGCATCTCCTCCGTCTTTTCCATTGATTGGACCGGCAACCACATCGTCAATTGCATCGATTATCGCTTTTCCAACGGTTACTGTTACCGTAGCGGTATCACAATTGCTTGGGTTTAGTTTTTCACAAATCGTGTATTGTATCGTGTACTCTCCTGCTGGTGTTCCTGCAGCAACACTTACGCTTCCGTCGGTGTTTACGCTTAAGGCCGTAGTCGCTGTCGATGTTATTACTACATCTGATGGAACTACTTTTACTCCATTTAAGGTGTCATTAGTCAATACATTGATCCCTGCGTCTCCTCCGTCTTTTCCATTGATTGGACCGGCAACCACATCGTCAATTGCATCGATTATCGCCTTTCCAACGGTTACTGTTACCGTAGCGGTATCACAATTGCTTGGGTTTAGTTTTTCACAAATCGTGTATTGTATCGTGTACTCTCCTGCTGGTGTTCCTGCAGCAACACTTACGCTTCCGTCGGTGTTTACGCTTAAGGCCGTAGTCGCTGTCGATGTTATTACTACATCTGATGGAACTACTTTTACTCCATTTAAGGTGTCATTAGTCAATACATTGATCCCTGCATCTCCTCCGTCTTTTCCATTGATTGGACCGGCAACCACATCGTCAATTGCATCGATTATCGCTTTTCCAACGGTTACTGTTACCGTAGCGGTATCACAATTGCTTGGGTTTAGTTTTTCACAAATCGTGTATTGTATCGTGTACTCTCCTGCTGGTGTTCCTGCAGCAACACTTACGCTTCCGTCGGTGTTTACGCTTAAGGCCGTAGTCGCTGTCGATGTTATTACTACATCTGATGGAACTACTTTTACTCCATTTAAGGTGTCATTATCCAATACATTGATCCCTGCGTCTCCTCCGTCTTTTCCATTGATTGGTCCGGCAACCACATCGTCAATTGCATCGATTATCGCTTTTCCAACGGTTACTGTTACCGTAGCGGTATCACAATTGCTTGGGTTTAGTTTTTCACAAATCGTGTATTGTATCGTGTACTCTCCTGCTGGTGTTCCTGCAGCAACACTTACGCTTCCGTCGGTGTTTACGCTTAAGGCCGTAGTCGCTGTCGATGTAATTACTACATCTGCTGGAACTACTTTTACTCCATTTAAGGTGTCATTATCCAATACATTGATGCCTGCATCTCCTCCGTCTTTTCCATTGATTGGTCCAGCAACTACATCGTCAATTGCATCGATTACTGCTTTTCCAACGGTTACCGTTACCGTAGCGGTATCGCAATTGCTTGGGTTTAGTTTTTCACAAATCGTGTATTGTATCGTGTACTCTCCTGCTGGCGTTCCTGCAGCAACACTTACGCTTCCGTCGGTGTTTACGCTTAAGGCCGTAGTCGCTGTCGATGTAATTACTACATCTGATGGAACTACTTTTACTCCATTTAAGGTGTCATTATCCAATACATTGATGCCTGCATCTCCTCCGTCTTTTCCATTGATTGGTCCGGCAACCACATCGTCAATTGCATCGATTACTGCTTTTCCAACGGTTACCGTTACCGTAGCGGTATCACAATTGCTTGGGTTTAGTTTTTCACAAATCGTGTATTGTATCGTGTACTCTCCTGCTGGTGTTCCTGTAGCAACACTTACGCTTCCGTCGGTGTTTACGCTTAAGGCCGTAGTCGCTGTCGATGTTATTACTACATCTGATGGAACTACTTTTACTCCATTTAAGGTGTCATTATCCAATACATTGATCCCTGCATCTCCTCCGTCTTTTCCATTGATTGGACTGGCAACCACATCGTCAATTGCATCGATTATCGCTTTTCCAACGGTTACTGTTACCGTAGCGGTATCACAATTGCTTGGGTTTAGTTTTTCACAAATCGTGTATTGTATCGTGTACTCTCCTGCTGGTGTTCCTGCAGCAACACTTACGCTTCCGTCGGTGTTTACGCTTAAGGCCGTAGTCGCTGTCGATGTTATTACTACATCTGATGGAACTACTTTTACTCCATTTAAGGTGTCATTAGTCAATACATTGATCCCTGCGTCTCCTCCGTCTTTTCCATTGATTGGACCGGCAACCACATCGTCAATTGCATCGATTATCGCTTTTCCAACGGTTACTGTTACCGTAGCGGTATCACAATTGCTTGGGTTTAGTTTTTCACAAATCGTGTATTGTATCGTGTACTCTCCTGCTGGTGTTCCTGCAGCAACACTTACGCTTCCGTCGGTGTTTACGCTTAAGGCCGTAGTCGCTGTCGATGTTATTACTACATCTGATGGAACTACTTTTACTCCATTTAAGGTGTCATTATCCAATACATTGATCCCTGCGTCTCCTCCGTCTTTTCCATTGATTGGACTGGCAACCACATCGTCAATTGCATCGATTATCGCTTTTCCAACGGTTACTGTTACCGTAGCGGTATCACAATTGCTTGGGTTTAGTTTTTCACAAATCGTGTATTGTATCGTGTACTCTCCTGCTGGTGTTCCTGCAGCAACACTTACACTTCCGTCGGTGTTTACGCTTAAGGCCGTAGTCGCTGTCGATGTTATTACTACATCTGATGGAACTACTTTTACTCCATTTAAGGTGTCATTAGTCAATACATTGATCCCTGCGTCTCCTCCGTCTTTTCCATTGATTGGACCGGCAACCACATCGTCAATTGCATCGATTATCGCTTTTCCAACGGTTACTGTTACCGTAGCGGTATCACAATTGCTTGGGTTTAGTTTTTCACAAATCGTGTATTGTATCGTGTACTCTCCTGCTGGTGTTCCTGCAGCAACACTTACGCTTCCGTCGGTGTTTACGCTTAAGGCCGTAGTCGCTGTCGATGTTATTACTACATCTGATGGAACTACTTTTACTCCATTTAAGGTGTCATTATCCAATACATTGATCCCTGCATCTCCTCCGTCTTTTCCATTGATTGGACCGGCAACCACATCGTCAATTGCATCGATTATCGCTTTTCCAACGGTTACTGTTACCGTAGCGGTATCACAATTGCTTGGGTTTAGTTTTTCACAAATCGTGTATTGTATCGTGTACTCTCCTGCTGGTGTTCCTGCAGCAACACTTACACTTCCGTCGGTGTTTACGCTTAAGGCCGTAGTCGCTGTCGATGTTATTACTACATCTGATGGAACTACTTTTACTCCATTTAAGGTGTCATTATCCAATACATTGATCCCTGCGTCTCCTCCGTCTTTTCCATTGATTGGACCGGCAACCACATCGTCAATTGCATCGATTATCGCCTTTCCAACGGTTACTGTTACCGTAGCGGTATCACAATTGCTTGGGTTTAGTTTTTCACAAATCGTGTATTGTATCGTGTACTCTCCTGCTGGTGTTCCTGCAGCAACACTTACGCTTCCGTCGGTGTTTACGCTTAAGGCCGTAGTCGCTGTCGATGTTATTACTACATCTGATGGAACTACTTTTACTCCATTTAAGGTGTCATTATCCAATACATTGATCCCTGCGTCTCCTCCGTCTTTTCCATTGATTGGACCGGCAACCACATCGTCAATTGCATCGATTATCGCTTTTCCAACGGTTACTGTTACCGTAGCGGTATCACAATTGCTTGGGTTTAGTTTTTCACAAATCGTGTATTGTATCGTGTACTCTCCTGCTGGTGTTCCTGCAGCAACACTTACGCTTCCGTCGGTGTTTACGCTTAAGGCCGTAGTCGCTGTCGATGTTATTACTACATCTGATGGAACTACTTTTACTCCATTTAAGGTGTCATTATCCAATACATTGATCCCTGCGTCTCCTCCGTCTTTTCCATTGATTGGACCGGCAACCACATCGTCAATTGCATCAATTATCGCTTTTCCAACGGTTACTGTTACCGTAGCGGTATCACAATTGCTTGGGTTTAGTTTTTCACAAATCGTGTATTGTATCGTGTACTCTCCTGCTGGTGTTCCTGCAGCAACACTTACACTTCCGTCGGTGTTTACGCTTAAGGCCGTAGTCGCTGTCGATGTTATTACTACATCTGATGGAACTACTTTTACTCCATTTAAGGTGTCATTATCCAATACATTGATCCCTGCGTCTCCTCCGTCTTTTCCATTGATTGGACCGGCAACCACATCGTCAATTGCATCGATTATCGCCTTTCCAACGGTTACTGTTACCGTAGCGGTATCACAATTGCTTGGGTTTAGTTTTTCACAAATCGTGTATTGTATCGTGTACTCTCCTGCTGGTGTTCCTGCAGCAACACTTACGCTTCCGTCGGTGTTTACGCTTAAGGCCGTAGTCGCTGTCGATGTTATTACTACATCTGCTGGAACTACTTTTACTCCATTTAAGGTGTCATTATCCAATACATTGATCCCTGCGTCTCCTCCGTCTTTTCCATTGATTGGACCGGCAACCACATCGTCAATTGCATCAATTATCGCTTTTCCAACGGTTACTGTTACCGTAGCGGTATCACAATTGCTTGGGTTTAGTTTTTCACAAATCGTGTATTGTATCGTGTACTCTCCTGCTGGTGTTCCTGCAGCAACACTTACACTTCCGTCGGTGTTTACGCTTAAGGCCGTAGTCGCTGTCGATGTTATTACTACATCTGATGGAACTACTTTTACTCCATTTAAGGTGTCATTATCCAATACATTGATCCCTGCATCTCCTCCGTCTTTTCCATTGATTGGACCGGCAACCACATCGTCAATTGCATCGATTATCGCCTTTCCAACGGTTACTGTTACCGTAGCGGTATCACAATTGCTTGGGTTTAGTTTTTCACAAATCGTGTATTGTATCGTGTACTCTCCTGCTGGTGTTCCTGCAGCAACACTTACGCTTCCGTCGGTGTTTACGCTTAAGGCCGTAGTCGCTGTCGATGTTATTACTACATCTGATGGAACTACTTTTACTCCATTTAAGGTGTCATTAGTCAATACATTGATCCCTGCATCTCCTCCGTCTTTTCCATTGATTGGACCGGCAACCACATCGTCAATTGCATCAATTATCGCTTTTCCAACGGTTACTGTTACCGTAGCGGTATCACAATTGCTTGGGTTTAGTTTTTCACAAATCGTGTATTGTATCGTGTACTCTCCTGCTGGTGTTCCTGCAGCAACACTTACGCTTCCGTCGGTGTTTACGCTTAAGGCCGTAGTCGCTGTCGATGTTATTACTACATCTGATGGAACTACTTTTACTCCATTTAAGGTGTCATTATCCAATACATTGATCCCTGCATCTCCTCCGTCTTTTCCATTGATTGGACCGGCAACCACATCGTCAATTGCATCGATTATCGCTTTTCCAACGGTTACTGTTACCGTAGCGGTATCACAATTGCTTGGGTTTAGTTTTTCACAAATCGTGTATTGTATCGTGTACTCTCCTGCTGGTGTTCCTGCAGCAACACTTACGCTTCCGTCGGTGTTTACGCTTAAGGCCGTAGTCGCTGTCGATGTTATTACTACATCTGATGGAACTACTTTTACTCCATTTAAGGTGTCATTAGTCAATACATTGATCCCTGCATCTCCTCCGTCTTTTCCATTGATTGGACCGGCAACCACATCGTCAATTGCATCGATAACTGCTTTAGTTACTGTTACCGTTACTGTAGCTTGATCACAATTCGTTGGGTTTAGTTTTTCACAAATCGTGTATTGTATCGTGTACTCTCCTGCTGGTGTTCCTGCAGCAACACTTACGCTTCCGTCGGTGTTTACGCTTAAGGCCGTAGTCGCTGTCGATGTTATTACTACATCTGATGGAACTACTTTTACTCCATTTAAGGTGTCATTAGTCAATACATTGATCCCTGCGTCTCCTCCGTCTTTTCCATTGATTGGACTGGCAACCACATCGTCAATTGCATCGATTATCGCTTTTCCAACGGTTACTGTTACCGTAGCGGTATCACAATTGCTTGGGTTTAGTTTTTCACAAATCGTGTATTGTATCGTGTACTCTCCTGCTGGTGTTCCTGCAGCAACACTTACGCTTCCGTCGGTGTTTACGCTTAAGGCCGTAGTCGCTGTCGATGTTATTACTACATCTGATGGAACTACTTTTACTCCATTTAAGGTGTCATTATCCAATACATTGATCCCTGCGTCTCCTCCGTCTTTTCCATTGATTGGACCGGCAACCACATCGTCAATTGCATCGATTATCGCTTTTCCAACGGTTACTGTTACCGTAGCGGTATCACAATTGCTTGGGTTTAGTTTTTCACAAATCGTGTATTGTATCGTGTACTCTCCTGCTGGTGTTCCTGCAGCAACACTTACGCTTCCGTCGGTGTTTACGCTTAAGGCCGTAGTCGCTGTCGATGTTATTACTACATCTGATGGAACTACTTTTACTCCATTTAAGGTGTCATTATCCAATACATTGATCCCTGCATCTCCTCCGTCTTTTCCATTGATTGGACCGGCAACCACATCGTCAATTGCATCGATTATCGCTTTTCCAACGGTTACTGTTACCGTAGCGGTATCACAATTGCTTGGGTTTAGTTTTTCACAAATCGTGTATTGTATCGTGTACTCTCCTGCTGGTGTTCCTGCAGCAACACTTACGCTTCCGTCGGTGTTTACGCTTAAGGCCGTAGTCGCTGTCGATGTTATTACTACATCTGATGGAACTACTTTTACTCCATTTAAGGTGTCATTATCCAATACATTGATCCCTGCGTCTCCTCCGTCTTTTCCATTGATTGGACCGGCAACCACATCGTCAATTGCATCGATTATCGCTTTTCCAACGGTTACTGTTACCGTAGCGGTATCACAATTGCTTGGGTTTAGTTTTTCACAAATCGTGTATTGTATCGTGTACTCTCCTGCTGGTGTTCCTGCAGCAACACTTACGCTTCCGTCGGTGTTTACGCTTAAGGCCGTAGTCGCTGTCGATGTTATTACTACATCTGATGGAACTACTTTTACTCCATTTAAGGTGTCATTATCCAATACATTGATCCCTGCGTCTCCTCCGTCTTTTCCATTGATTGGACCGGCAACCACATCGTCAATTGCATCGATTATCGCTTTTCCAACGGTTACTGTTACCGTAGCGGTATCACAATTGCTTGGGTTTAGTTTTTCACAAATCGTGTATTGTATCGTGTACTCTCCTGCTGGTGTTCCTGCAGCAACACTTACGCTTCCGTCGGTGTTTACGCTTAAGGCCGTAGTCGCTGTCGATGTTATTACTACATCTGATGGAACTACTTTTACTCCATTTAAGGTGTCATTATCCAATACATTGATCCCTGCATCTCCTCCGTCTTTTCCATTGATTGGACCGGCAACCACATCGTCAATTGCATCGATTATCGCTTTTCCAACGGTTACTGTTACCGTAGCGGTATCACAATTGCTTGGGTTTAGTTTTTCACAAATCGTGTATTGTATCGTGTACTCTCCTGCTGGTGTTCCTGCAGCAACACTTACGCTTCCGTCGGTGTTTACGCTTAAGGCCGTAGTCGCTGTCGATGTTATTACTACATCTGATGGAACTACTTTTACTCCATTTAAGGTGTCATTAGTCAATACATTGATCCCTGCGTCTCCTCCGTCTTTTCCATTGATTGGACCGGCAACCACATCGTCAATTGCATCGATTATCGCTTTTCCAACGGTTACTGTTACCGTAGCGGTATCACAATTGCTTGGGTTTAGTTTTTCACAAATCGTGTATTGTATCGTGTACTCTCCTGCTGGTGTTCCTGCAGCAACACTTACGCTTCCGTCGGTGTTTACGCTTAAGGCCGTAGTCGCTGTCGATGTTATTACTACATCTGATGGAACTACTTTTACTCCATTTAAGGTGTCATTAGTCAATACATTGATCCCTGCGTCTCCTCCGTCTTTTCCATTGATTGGACTGGCAACCACATCGTCAATTGCATCGATTATCGCTTTTCCAACGGTTACTGTTACCGTAGCGGTATCACAATTGCTTGGGTTTAGTTTTTCACAGATTTGGTAAACTAAACTGTAGTTCCCTGCTGGTGTTCCTGCTGCTACAACTACATTAGTTCCTGATAAGGTGATTCCTGTATTGGTTGCTGATACAAATGTTGTAGTCACTTTAGTTGGATCAACCAAAGATCCGTTTAAGGTATCGTTAGAAAGTACATTTGTTAATGATGTTCCGCCTACAAATCCGTTTATGTTTGTTCCTGCATCATCAATTGCATCGATAACTGCTTTAGTTACTGTTACCGTTACTGTAGCTTGATCACAATTCGTTGGATTTAATTTCTCACAGATTTGGTAAACTAAACTGTAGTTTCCTGCTGGTGTTCCTGCTGCTACCAATACATTTGTTCCTGATAAGGTGATTCCTGCGTTAGTTGCTGATACAAATGTTGTAGTCACTTTAGTTGGGTCAACCAAAGATCCGTTTAAGGTATCGTTAGAAAGTACATTTGTTAATGATGTTCCACCTACAAATCCGTTTATGTTTGCTCCTGCATCATCAATTGCATCGATAACTGCTTTAGTTACTGTTACCGTTACTGTAGCTTGATCACAATTCGTTGGGTTTAATTTCTCACAGATTTGGTAAACTAAACTGTAGTTTCCTGCTGGTGTTCCTGCTGCTACAACTACATTAGTTCCTGATAAGGTAATTCCTGTATTGGTTGCTGATACAAATGTTGTAGTCACTTTAGTTGGGTCAACCAAAGATCCGTTTAAGGTATCGTTAGAAAGTACATTTGTTAATGATGTTCCTCCTACAAATCCGTTTATGTTTGCTCCTGCATCATCAATTGCATCGATAACTGCTTTAGTTACTGTTACCGTTACTGTAGCTTGATCACAATTCGTTGGGTTTAATTTCTCACAGATTTGGTAAACTAAACTGTAGTTTCCTGCTGGTGTTCCTGCTGCTACAACTACATTAGTTCCTGATAAGGTGATTCCTGTATTGGTTGCTGATACAAATGTTGTAGTCACTTTAGTTGGGTCAACCAAAGATCCGTTTAAGGTATCGTTAGAAAGTACATTTGTTAATGATGTTCCGCCTACAAATCCGTTTATGTTTGCTCCTGCATCATCAATTGCATCGATAACTGCTTTAGTTACTGTTACCGTTACTGTAGCTTGATCACAATTCGTTGGGTTTAATTTCTCACAGATTTGGTAAACTAAACTGTAGTTTCCTGCTGGTGTTCCTGCTGCTACAACTACATTAGTTCCTGATAAGGTAATTCCTGTATTGGTTGCTGATACAAATGTTGTAGTCACTTTAGTTGGATCAACCAAAGATCCGTTTAAGGTATCGTTAGAAAGTACATTTGTTAATGATGTTCCGCCTACAAATCCGTTTATGTTTGCTCCTGCATCATCAATTGCATCGATAACTGCTTTAGTTACTGTTACCGTTACTGTAGCTTGATCACAATTCGTTGGATTTAATTTCTCACAGATTTGGTAAACTAAACTGTAGTTTCCTGCTGGTGTTCCTGCTGCTACCAATACATTTGTTCCTGATAAGGTGATTCCTGCGTTAGTTGCTGATACAAATGTTGTAGTCACTTTAGTTGGGTCAACCAAAGATCCGTTTAAGGTATCGTTAGAAAGTACATTTGTTAATGATGTTCCGCCTACAAATCCGTTTATGTTTGTTCCTGCATCATCAATTGCATCGATAACTGCTTTAGTTACTGTTACCGTTACTGTAGCTTGATCACAATTCGTTGGATTTAATTTCTCACAGATTTGGTAAACTAAACTGTAGTTTCCTGCTGGTGTTCCTGCTGCTACCAATACATTTGTTCCTGATAAGGTGATTCCTGCGTTAGTTGCTGATACAAATGTTGTAGTCACTTTAGTTGGGTCAACCAAAGATCCGTTTAAGGTATCGTTAGAAAGTACATTTGTTAATGATGTTCCACCTACAAATCCGTTTATGTTTGCTCCTGCATCATCAATTGCATCGATAACTGCTTTAGTTACTGTTACCGTTACTGTAGCTTGATCACAATTCGTTGGGTTTAATTTCTCACAGATTTGGTAAACTAAACTGTAGTTTCCTGCTGGTGTTCCTGCTGCTACAACTACATTAGTTCCTGATAAGGTAATTCCTGTATTGGTTGCTGATACAAATGTTGTAGTCACTTTAGTTGGGTCAACCAAAGATCCGTTTAAGGTATCGTTAGAAAGTACATTTGTTAATGATGTTCCTCCTACAAATCCGTTTATGTTTGCTCCTGCATCATCAATTGCATCGATAACTGCTTTAGTTACTGTTACCGTTACTGTAGCTTGATCACAATTCGTTGGGTTTAATTTCTCACAGATTTGGTAAACTAAACTGTAGTTTCCTGCTGGTGTTCCTGCTGCTACAACTACATTAGTTCCTGATAAGGTGATTCCTGTATTGGTTGCTGATACAAATGTTGTAGTCACTTTAGTTGGGTCAACCAAAGATCCGTTTAAGGTATCGTTAGAAAGTACATTTGTTAATGATGTTCCGCCTACAAATCCGTTTATGTTTGCTCCTGCATCATCAATTGCATCGATAACTGCTTTAGTTACTGTTACCGTTACTGTAGCTTGATCACAATTCGTTGGGTTTAATTTCTCACAAATTTTGTAAACTAAACTGTAGTTTCCTGCTGGCGTTCCAGCTGCTACCAATACATTTGTCCCTGATAAGGTGATTCCTGCGTTAGTTGAAGATACGAAAGTCGTATTCACTTTAGAACCAACAACCGCTACTCCATTTAAAGTGTCATTGGACAAGACATTAGTGAATGAAGTTCCACCTACAAATCCGTTTACTGAACTTCCTGTATCATTAATCGCATCAATCACAGCTGCAGAAACAGGTACAGTTACTGTAGCTGGGTCACAATTCGTTGGATTCAATATCTCACAAATTTTGTAAACTAAACTGTAGTTTCCTGCTGGCGTTCCTGCTACTACCAATACATTTGTTCCTGATAAGGTGATTCCTGCGTTAGTTGAAGATACGAAAGTCGTATTCACTTTAGAACCAACAACCGCTACTCCATTTAAAGTGTCATTGGACAAGACATTAGTGAATGAAGTTCCACCTACAAATCCGTTTACTGAACTTCCTGTATCATTAATCGCGTCAATCACAGCTGCAGAAACAGGTACAGTTACTGTAGCTGGGTCACAATTCGTTGGGTTTAATTTCTCACAGATTTGGTAAACTAAACTGTAGTTTCCTGCTGGCGTTCCAGCTGCTACCAATACATTTGTCCCTGATAAGGTGATTCCTGCGTTAGTTGAAGATACGAAAGTCGTATTCACTTTAGAACCAACAACCGCTACTCCATTTAAAGTGTCATTGGACAAGACATTAGTGAATGAAGTTCCACCTACAAATCCGTTTACTGAACTTCCTGTATCATTAATCGCGTCAATCACAGCTGCAGAAACAGGTACAGTTACTGTAGCTGGGTCACAATTCGTTGGATTCAATATCTCACAAATTTTGTAAACTAAACTGTAGTTTCCTGCTGGCGTTCCTGCTACTACCAATACATTTGTTCCTGATAAGGTGATTCCTGCGTTAGTTGAAGATACGAAAGTCGTATTCACTTTAGTTGGATCAACTAATGCTCCGTTTAAGGTATCGTTAGAAAGCACATTTGTTAATGAAGTCCCACCTACAAATCCGTTTACAGTTGTTCCTGCATCATTAATCGCCTCAATTGGAGTGTTTATCGGTACAGGTGTAGATGTAGAAGTATTATTATATGGATTCGGATCTATATTGTCAGTCGTAATTGTTGCTGTGTTAGCATAATTCCCTGTAAGGTTAACAGTGGCAACTATTGTTAACGTTTCCGTTTTATTTTTATTTAAAGTTCCTATAGTCCAAGTAGATGACGACGAAATAGTCCCAGCTGAAGGAGTTGCACTAATTAGCGTATAACCAGATGGGATAACATCACTAACAACTACATTTGAAGCATTATTAACTGTACTTAAATTTTGTGCAGTTATTGTAAAAGTGATAGTACCTCCTTTATACGGAGTCTCATTACTTGCTACTTTTGTAACAGCAATATCAGTAGTACATAAGTCAACATTAACAGGAGGAGATTGAACAATTTCTCCACAAGACAAAGTTGCGGCAACTGTATAAGCTCCAATTTGTGATGCTGTATATGTATTTGATGTTGCTCCAGATATAGCTACCCCATTCAAATACCATTGATATGGTGCAAAACCAGTATCAGCAGTTAAGAGTGCTTCACCATTTGAACAACCATTTTTTGTTTTGTATGTTACCGTTGGCGTATTAGGTTGTTCCACAAAGTTTGAAAAGAATGCAGACATTGAAAATCCACCACCTTGCTGAATTAGCGAAACAACAATTCTACTAGTTGATGAAATACTTATAACATTAGGCTTACCAATTTCAGTACTAGTAAAATCAATAAGATACCAACCAGTAGTACCTAATTGTCTTCTAGCACCAACAGCAGCTGTTTCAATATTACTACCATTTAATTTCACTGAAGCAGTAGCACTTTGAATTAAAATATATCCGAAATAAGGCAAATCGGAATTATCATATTTTTTAAACTTAGATGTTTCAACAAAATAAGAACCTCCACAGGCAGATGTTGGAGAAATAGCACTAATATCAACCTCGCATGACTGAGCCGATCCAGTATATATAGCTACTTTTTTATCACTAACAATACGATTAGCTGTATAAGGAGTAGTTCCATCACCATTATAAAAAGTATAAAAATCCCCAGCATTAACAAGAGTTTTGTTAATCGTATTAACCAAAGTTCCAGTTAAAGAGAATGTATTTATTGTAAGAATTGTATTCGCCTCTGTTGCTACTACTGTAGATTGTTCTGATGTAACTGGATTGCCAGTAGTTGTATTAGAACCTTGGGTTCTTACAAGGAAATATTCCTTACCTAAAACACTTACTGGAGGAATTTGACATAATGTACCATCACCACATGTATCCGGATTATCAAGTATAGCCCCCGTATTCATAACGACACCTGCAGATGTTTCAACCAAAGACCCAATTGCTGCTTTAAACAAATAACTTTGACCCGCATGCAAAGTGGTTAAAGTAGTACCATTTAACTTTACAACTGTGTTGTTTACAATAGCCATAACACTGTATATAGGCAATTGATTTTGTATACTCGTTTCCCATTGAAATGGACCTAAGGTTCCGTTTCTATAATATCCAACTCTAAAATTTATACCAACACCAGGGTTACCATAACTAGTTAAAGAAGCATTTCCTTTTATATGTTGATCAGCTACATTACTATTAATATTATCGGATGCTATATTTCGTAAGTTTACAAGTGTAGGAGATGTACTTGTTATTATTAATCCAGCATTACTTAAAACAGTATTTAAAGCTAGATAATTTTTACTAATAGGATCCCCGGAAAAACGGTATACAGCAGGAGTCCCTTTAGTAGCACTCAAAGTTGCCACTAAAGTTCCATCACTTTTCTTTACAGTAATAGTTACATTACTAGTAGCTTCAGTTGAAACTACAAGCTCATTTGCGTTAGTAAAATAATCCCAAGGAGCTGGAGCAATATTATGGGTAGTATATTGCGAATATGAATTTATAGAAACCAGAAGACAGATAAGAAAAAATATTATTTTCCTTAAAGTCACTATCTTTAAAGTAGTTTTGTACATAATTTACAGTAGGTATTTCAAATAATAAATTGGGGCGAAATAATAAAATAAAACAACATTTTTTTTCGTACAAAAAGCACAATACAAAATGAAGGAATTTTATTAACAATATTTTGTGCAAAACTAAAAAAATAAAAATGAAAAAAAATTAAATTCCTTAAAATACATATATACTCGATTAAATGTAAATAAAAGCAGGTATTTGATTACACGCAAAATAGCAATTAATACGGGACTAACTCATTATTAACTTTCTTACAAAAAACCGACCTGAGAATTCCTTAAAATTTATGCCTTTATAATGCAAATACAATAAAAATATCCGTATTAAAAAACTGAATTTTGTAAGAAAAAAAGCTAAGAATTCATTACAATCCCTTACATTTTACATTATTCCATCTTAACTTACCATCATCTGTTAAATTAAAAAGCCAAAAATAAAAATTCGAGTCGCTATTACCTTTCATTTCCTAAAACACTAATCCCAAATGACTGCTTCCTTAATCATTTGGTAATATTTAAATCAATTCAGAAGTAATTCACTTTATGTACCTTTAAAAAAGCAAATAAAATGATTTTAAAAAATGATTGACTACTCTTCAGCTTCCCATAAAACAATATTAATCACACCTCTAAATTGGGGTTTAGGACACGCATCAAGGTGTATACCAATTATAAAAGCGCTGCAAGAAAACAACTATATCCCAATTATCGCTTCAGATGGGGCAGCATTGCACTTATTACGTAAAGAATTTCCCTATTTAAAAATACTTGAACTACCTTCTTACCAGATAGAATACCCTAAGAATAGTACTTATTTTAAATGGAAGCTTTTTCTTAATTCTCCAAAAATGATCCTCGCCATTTGGAATGAAAAAAAAATAGTGGCTAAATGGATAGATCAATACGAAATTGATGGCATTCTATCAGATAATAGATTAGGATGTTATTCGAAAAGAATACCATCTGTTTACATTACACACCAAATAAATGTATTGACAGGCAAAACAACTTGGATAACTAGTAAACTGCATCAAAAAATAATCAAAAAATATTCAGAATGTTGGATTCCAGATGTAGAAAAAATACCAAATTTAGCAAGTAAATTAAGTCATTTAAAAAAATCAAATCTAAATTTGAAATATATTGGCCCACTTAGCCGAATGATAAAAAAAGAGCTTCCAACTAAATATGATTTAATGGTGATCCTTTCTGGTCCTGAACCTCAAAGAAGTATATTGGAAGAAAAAATAAAAGTCGAACTTAAACGATATAAAGGAGAAGTTATATTCATTAAGGGAATTATTGAAAAGGAACAAACAAAGGAGAAGATTAAAAACATACTCTTTTATAATTTCATGAATAGTCGCCAATTAGAGCAAGCTTTCAATGAAAGTGAGATCATTCTTTGTCGTTCTGGCTACACAACAATTATGGATTTAGTAAAACTTGGAAAGAAAGCTTTTTTTATTCCAACACCAGGACAATACGAACAAGTTTATCTAGCACAAAAATTAAAAGAGGAAGGGCTCGCTCCATTTGCCAATCAAGACGAATTCAAAATCGAAAACTTATTCGAATTAAACAAATATAGCGGACTTCAAACTATTAATAATAAAATAGATTGGGAGAACTTATTTGAAGTTTTTCAATAAAAAAAGCTGACTTTTACATCTAAGATAGATACAAAAGTCAGCTTTCAATTATAAAAATAAATTATTTTTTGTCGTTTAATTTTTCATGCTTAATGGTTTTAGCATTAATCATAAAGTAAACAGACTCAGCAATATTAGTACAATGATCTGCAATTCTTTCAAGATGTTTTAAAGCCATGATAAGATTGGTCCCAGATACAACTGTTTTAGAATTGTTCTTCATTTCACCAATAATATTTTCAATAGCTTCCCCACTTTTATCTTTAATACTATTATTCAAGAAGAATATATCATCAATTTTAGACTCATCCAAAACTTCAAAACATTGATTCGTTTTCAGTATTATCATTTCAACTTCACCAGTAATTTCAGCAATATTAAATTTAGATATTAATTCATGCTTTTCCTTTATACTTTTTGACAACTTAATGATACTCATCGACAAATCACCAATTCGTTCAATCTGATTGCTCATTTGCATTGCAGACATAATAAATCTTAAATCAGAAGCAACTGGTTGTTGTAACGCAAAAACACTTTGACAAATATCATCAATTTTGACATCTAGTTTATCAATTTTACTTTCCGTTTTTTTTACTTCTTTACTTTCAGAACCTGGTTCAGATAGTAATGATTTTACAGCTTCACTCACTTGAGACTCCGCTAAATTTCCAATTTTTATTATGATGCTTTTAAGCTTACCTAATTCTGTTTCTAAGTGTGATGCCATTTTTTAAAGATTTAAAGATTTAAAGTTAAACGATTCTGAAATCAAATCAAAATCAATCTTATCCAAATCTTCCTGTTATATAATCTTCTGTTTGCTTAATTGCTGGTTTAGTGAAGATTGTCTTTGTTTTATCATACTCAATCAATTTACCCATATAGAAAAAAGCAGTATTATCACTAACACGACCTGCTTGTTGCATGTTATGGGTAACAATAACTATAGTATATTTATTTTTTAATTCATAAATAAGCTCCTCAATTTTTGAAGTCGAAATTGGATCTAATGCAGACGTAGGTTCATCCATTAACAAAACCGAAGGTTGAATAGCTAAAGCTCTAGCAATACAAAGGCGCTGTTGTTGTCCTCCTGAAAGTTCAAAAGCAGACTTTTTAAGTTTATCTTTCACTTCATCCCAAAGTGCTACTTGCTCAATAGATGTAATTACTCTTTCTTCAATTATTTTTTTATCCGTAATACCATTAACTCGTAATCCATAAGCAACATTTTCAAAAATTGTTTTTGGAAAAGGGTTTGGTTTTTGAAAAACCATTCCAACATTTTTACGCAAATCATCTACGTTTGTTTGTTTTTCATAAATATCAACTCCATCAATAAGAATACTCCCTGTCATATGAGTATTATCAATCAAGTCATTCATTCTATTTAATAGACGTAAATAGGTAGATTTCCCACAACCTGAAGGACCGATTAATGCTGTAACGGTATTTTCCTTCATTGAAATTGTAATGTCGTGCAACGCTTGAAATTCCCCGTAATTAAAATTTACGTTTTTTGATTCTATTTTATGCATGTTAATTCGTTTTTACTTTTTTTCCATAATATTTACGAAGTGCATTCGCTAATAAATTAGAAATTAATACAATTATAATTAAAACAAGTGCTGTACCATATGCCATAGCTCTTGAAGCTTCTATATTAGTTCCACTAGTTGAAATCACATATAAATGATAAGGCAAAGCCATTGCTTGGTCAAAAATTGACGTTGGTAATTTTGGTAAAAAATAGGCTGCTACTGTAAATAAAATTGGAGCAGTTTCTCCAGAAACTCTTCCAACAGATAAAATTAATCCAGTAATAATGTTTGGGAATGCTATAGGAAATACAATCTTACTTGTCGTTTCCCATTTACTTGCCCCTACTCCATAACTCGCTTGTCTAAAAGTATCTTCAACTGCTTTCAATGACTCCTCAGTAGTTCTAATAACAATTGGTAAAACTAACAATCCTAATGTTAATCCACCTGCTAAAATAGAATCCCCAAAACCCATTTTATTTACAAATAATGACATTCCAAAAAGTCCAAAAACGATTGACGGTACACCTGCAAGATTGTTTGTCATTTGTTTGATTATTTTCTTTATCCAGCCATCTTTTACATATTCATTCATATAAATTGCTGCCAAAAGACCAACTGGAAAAGCAAATACCATACTTACTAAAACTAAGCAAAGCGTACCAACTATTGCTGGAAAAATTCCGCCTTCTGTCATTCCATTTTTAGGCATTTCAGTAATAAACTCCCAACTGATTACACCAATGCCTTTTACCACAATAAAAGCTAATATTACGAATAAAAGAGCAACTATCGCATAACTAGTAACACTAAATATACCAAAAGCAATATTTTGATTTCTTCTTTTCCTCTTTGCTAAACTACTTTGTTGACTCATTTTAATGTTTTTTATGAGATTTTCTATTTGTAACAACCTCTACTAGCATATTTATTATAAAAGTGATAATAAATAAAATACAACCCAAAGCAAATAAAGCCTCATAATGCAAACCACCATTTGGAGCCTCACCTAATTCAGCAGCAATAGTTGCAGGGATAGTACGTACTGGTTCAAGAAGCGTATGAGGAATTACAGCTGCGTTACCTGTAACCATCAAAACAGCCATCGTTTCTCCAATGGCACGACCAATACCTAATATTGCGCCCGCAGTTATTCCCGAAGCGGAATTTGGAATTACAATTTTATAAATGGTTTGCCACTTGCTTGCACCCAAAGCTAAACTCGCTTCTTTCATAGCACGAGGCGTATTGCGCATAGCATCTTCAGAAATAGTAATAATAGTTGGCAAAGCCATAATAGCTAGAACTACACTACCTGCCAGTCCTGTTTCTCCAACAGGTAAATTAAAAGTACTTTGAATTAACGGAACAATGATTACCAACCCAAAAAAACCATAAACAACTGATGGAATCCCTGCAAGTAACTCAATAAGTGGCTTTAGAAGACTACGTGTTCTTTTCTTAGCAATTTCACTTAAGTAAATAGCTGCCGCTAATCCTATAGGCAAAGCCAATAAAATAGCACCAAAACTAACCCACAAAGTACCGTATATTAATGGCTTTACTCCCATTTGTGCTATAGGCTGTGCCGTAGGAAACCACTCTTCCCCTAATAAAAATTCAGAAACCTTAATTTTATCAATATCTAACTCTCTTCCCTTAAAATCTTTTGCTTTATACTTATCAGAAAAAAATGCAATTATACCTGGTGTTTTTGCTATAAGTTCATTGATTTTATCAGGAAAGAATTCAAAGTTTTTCCCTAATTCTTCATCAGTATAATAATCAGTTATATCTCCCGCTCTAAATAAAACAATTGGTTCATTCTTGCCTCCAAGCTGACTCCAATTGGTGATTTTTTGATCATAAATATCTTTTATCTCTGAAGGTTTTAGTTTTTTAACTGGATTATCAACTGACACTGCTAATAAAAATCCATCATCAATGGGTTTTTTACTAAAAACTCCAGCTCCTTCAATAAATAGAAAAAAGACAATCAAAATAACTGTAATACTAGTAGCAGCACTACTTAGCATTAAAATTGTTTCAATAACCTTTTCTTTAATCTGTTTAAAATTTGTTTTCAAATCAGTATATTTTATTTTTAGCAAAACTACGCTAGGTAAACGTCCCTAATGTTTTCACATCATTATCCTTATGTTAACTTAATGTTAAGCGATTGTAATGGCTTTTAAAAGTACAACTCTTTTTTTTAATAAAAAAAGGCCGTCTTAAATAAGACGGCCGTTCTTCATTTATAAATTAACCTTTATTAATTCAATGGTACATAACCTACTTCTGAAACCACTTTTTGTCCTTCAGGTGAAAGTGCAAAATCAACAACAGACTTTACTTTTGCAGCATTAGTTTTATCAAACATATAAAACAATGGTCTAGAAATTGGATATGATTTATCTTTCGCACTTGCTACAGATGGCTCAATAAAAGTTTTACCTTGGTCATAAGAAACAGCCAATTGTTTTACTTCTTTAGTCTCATAAGCTAATCCAATATACCCAATAGCTCCCTTAGTTTGACCAACCGCTTGAACGATAGCCCCAGTAGCTGGTAAACTTAAAATGTTTGTTGCGTAATTTTTCTTTTCCATTACTTCCTCCTTAAAGAACTCATACGTACCAGAAGAAGATTCTCTTGAATAAGCTACAATTTTCGCATCTTCACCACCTACTTCTTTCCAGTTTTTAATTTCACCTGTAAAGATTTTTTCTAATTGCTCACGTGTCAATTGAGAAACTTTGTTAGCTGGATTTACAATAACAGTTAATGCATCATAAGCAATAACCACTTCTTCAATATCTTTTTTTAATTCAGCGAATTTTAATTTCTCTTCTGTTTTCATGTCTCTTGAAGCCATTGCAATATCAGTAGTACCATCAATCAAAGCTGTCAAACCTACACCTGAACCACCACCTACTACAGTAACACTAACATCCGAATTTGATTTCATCAAATCTTCAACTTCTTTTTGAGCTAAAGGTAAAACAGTATCACTTCCTTTCATTGTAATAGACACACTAGCTGCTTTAGCTTCAGTTCCTTTATCTTCAGTTTTTGCTTTACCGCAACTTAACATCCCTATTAAAGGTAACATTAAAAATAATTTTGTGTTATTTTTCATAATGGTTTTTTTAAATTTTTGACAAATGTACTAACTCTATGTTAAGCTAATATTAAGTCAGTATTATCCAATCTTTATATTTTTTACCCTAAAAATACAATTGAAAACTAAAAAACCGCTTAAAAACGGTTCTTTAAATAAAATAGCTATATTCCTATCTCCACTTGTACACGAGCATACCAGCTACCAGAAGTATTTCCCGTATAAAACTTTTCATTTTCATATGAAAATTCAGTCTGAATTTTTAATTTGTGATCTAAAATATATTTAGACAAACTGACTGCATATTCATCTACATTTGGACTTATTGTTTCAATATCTGCACCCACTTTTTGAGTAGAATACCTACCTGCTAATGAATATTTAGAAGGAAACACATAACTTAATTGCGTATCAACTCCATGACCTACAAAAACTGCTTGTTTTTTAGTGACATCTAAAGGATTCACCGTAATAGCGTTATCCGTCATTCTAGACATATAAGCTGTTGATGCCGTCCATCCATTGTATTTAAACATCGCATCAAAAAATACTGATTGTAAAGTTCTCGCTTCGAATAGATCATTACCTAATTGACCTTGAGATCTACCCGCATTATTGTTTTGACTAAAAGCCCCAGACAGCATTAATTTTGGCGTTTTCTCTCTTAATAAATCCCCTTCAAAATGAGATCCGTTTTTTGTAAAAGAACCTAGAGGAAACAATTCAACTTTACCTGTTAAGGAAATACCATCATTTAAACTTTTAGTATAATTTCTACCTTCCCCTTTTGTAATAGCTCCTTTTAATGCATACGAAAAGTGATTTGCATCTTCTTTTGAATAATCAAGAAACAAACCAAAATCACGATCTATGTTAAACTTTGAATTGTTAATTGTACGATCTGTAAATTCCAAAGATCCTGAAGAAACTACCCTTTGATTGTTTCCTGGTAACTTTGTTTGTCCAAATCCAATTGTCCAATTTTTTGCAGGTTTGTAAAAAAGCACTCCATCAAGAATTACATTTCCACTATTTCCAGATAATGCCATGTCTCTTGCAGAAAATCCAAGTTCCACCTTATACCCGAACTTAGGATTATACACAAAACCATCTAGTTTTAATCTCATTCTTCTAATTTCTCCCTCAACAACACCCGTTTCTCCTTCACTTTTATGAAACCCTGCTCTACTTTGAATTCTAAAGCCTATATTCACCTGAAACAAACTATCTTTTGCGGTAAACCCTAGTTTTTTACCCGAATTTAGGTATTGTGTAGACTCTGTTTTTTTGTCTGTTATCTTTTTTTCAACTGTACCTTCCTGAGCTGATGCAATAAAAGAAAACACTAGCATGATACTTAATAAAAAATTTTTCATTTTAACAATTTGTTATTTTATTATTATTTTGGTGCAAAACTAATGTTAATTAAAGCCTCAGATATTAAGACAAAGTTATCTTAATGCAAACTAATCGTGACATAAGTGCTCAAAAACACTAAAAAAATAGCATTACGACAACTCCGCACCACAAAAAAACTTAGCGAAAACAGGACTTAACAAACTATATTTTAGTTAACAATATGTTAACATTGTAAAAAAAAACACTTGATTTACCTGTTTTTAATTATAAGTATTTTCTTTAATAAACCGCAAAAACAAGAAAAGTGTGTAGTTTTAAACAACTACACACTTTTTTAAAAGTAATAAAAACCTTATTAATCTATTGTTTCTATTAATTTGACAAAGGTCAATTTACACAACACTCCTTCTTTTTAAATAAATAGAATTTTAAATTTCTTTGCAACTTTTCCATTGCAGAAATAAATTTAAAAAGTCACCAACAGCATTTTATAAAATGCTGTTGGTGACTTTTATATAAAACTAAATTTAAGCAACACTGATTAAACAGCCTTAAAAAAAGAGATTTTTTATAAAAAATTATAAATTAAACTCTGCATTTATAAATACTTTTGATTGTGAAGGCGCACCAGATTGCTCAAAATTATACCCTTGATAATCTAATGCCAATTTCAATCCTTTAGAAGGAGCATATTGAAAACCCGTAATCATTAAATTACCATCTTTAGCTGCATTCCAAACCGTTGTTGCTCCAGATAACATATTTGATTTCTCGTGATCAAAACGACCAAATATTTCGATTTTCTTGTTTATTACATAAGTTGAATAAAAAGACACAACTCTTAATTCATGGTCAACAGCAGGAACTGCAAAAGATGTACCGTTTAACAATTGATTGTATTCCGCACCAAATCTAAATTTACCCGTATTATATCCTGCAAATAACGCCATTGTTGTAACTGCTTTAGATCCAGTTGCGCTTTGAGTATCGAAATATACTTTTGTTATCAAACCTTTTATCGGAGTATAAACTAAACTACTCCCAATTCTTTGATTACCATTAGTATCCTGTATGTTTCTAAAACCTTCACCATTAACAACAAGAACATTCCATTTCAAATTTTTAGTTAAAGTAAATTCAGCATTAACACCTAAATCAGCACTACTACCTATTCCGTCTAGATCATCAGAAACTCTATATATATAACGGTAACCCCAAAAATCTTCTTGATCATTAAATTGTTTCAAACCAATCATACCCATACTCAGTTTTACACCAGTGGCTACTTTCCAGTCTAATTGTGCTATTTTCAAAAACGCAGTATAAGCACTACCTGCTGTATTATTTCCTACATCAAATATAACTTTAGCAGCTATTTTATCGCTAAAATCATACTTATACCCCAAATAGGCTCTGTCTAATGCAAAGGCACTTTTTTTGACTGCATTAGGAGTAAAATCTTGGCTGTAATTCCAAAATACTTTGAAAATAGGTGCGCCACTTGGGACAAAATCTTTATCAGCAGTTTGAGCCATTAATGACAATGACGAAATAAAGAAAACACATAAAAATAACGAGATATTTTTCACAATAATTTTTTTTGATTTTATTGTGCAAATATCCTATTTTATGTTAAGCTAATTTAAAATTTATGTTATTTTATTACGTTCTAAATGTTATTAAATTGTTACCAAATTTTTATAACATACTTACGTACAAAAATTTAGCACACATTAAAAAATTTAGATCAAATAATAAAACCCAATGTTTATACTAATTAAGTGACTAAATATTTCATTATGAAAAGGGATTATTTAACCTGTTTTACTACTTTTTCAAGGGTAAAAGAAAATTCAGATCCAATACCAAATTCACTTTCCACATAAATTTTTTCTTTATGTGCTTCTATGATGTGTTTTACTATTGCTAAACCTAAACCAGAGCCACCCTCTGAACGAGAACCACTTTTATTCACTCTATAAAAACGTTCAAAAAGTCTAGGGATATTTTGTTTTTCAATACCTTCTCCATCATCACTAACACGAACCAACACTTTTTCTTTAGTCAAGTTCACTACTGCAACTTCGGTGGTACCATTTACTTTTCCGTATTTAATTGAATTAACAATTAAATTTTCAATGATTTGTTGAATTCGATCTTTGTCTCCTCTAACTAAGTTAGGTAAAATATGATAGTTTTCGAAAGCCAAAGTAATCTTCTTCTTTTCAGCTTTCATTTCTAATAAGTCAAAAACATTTTGAATTAATTCTACAATATCAAATTCAGAATATTCAAGATTAAGATCCCCAACTTCCAATTTGGTAATCATATCTAAATCTTCTACAATATATATAAGACGTTCCACTCCTTTTTCGGCACGCTTTAAATATTTTTTCCGAATCGCTTTATCATCCATCGCTCCATCCAGCAATGTAGATATATAACCCTGTACTGTAAATAATGGTGTTTTAAGCTCGTGCGATACATTTCCCAAAAATTCTCTTCGGTATTCCTCTCTCACTTGAAGTAATTCTATCTCCAATTTTTTATCGGTGGCAAATTTTCGTACCTCCCTAGTCAGGGTTTCCATATCTGTGGTGATAGGCTGATTGATAAAGCTGCTGGACTCTAATAATGACACTTCATCATAGATCTTTTTTACACGTCTATAAATAAAACGTTCTACCCTATATTGCAAAACAATAAATGAAAAAACATAAAGTATTAAGGTAAAAATAAAACCAAACAACCACAGCTTTTGTAACGTATAATTAAATATAGAAGTCACCAAAAGCATTACAAATCCTGTTGAAAAAAGACTGATATATAAAGCAGATTTTACGGCAAACTTATAGGTTTTTTTAAAACTTAATTTCATTTATTATTTGCATTGTTTTTTTAACTAAGAATAGAATTGAGATTACTACAATTAATAACCACTCTAACTATACTTCAAACTTGTATCCAACTCCTTTTATTGTTTTAAAAAGATCTTCTCCAATTTTTTCTCTAAGTTTTCTAATATGTACATCTATTGTTCTACCACCTACTACAACTTCATTTCCCCAGACTTTATCCAGAATTTCGTCGCGCTTAAATACTTTTCCAGGTTTAGAAGCTAATAAATAAAATAATTCAAATTCTTTTCTAGGCAAAGCAATTTCAATATTGTCTTTAACTATTTTATATTCTTCTCGATTTATTTCGATTCCACCTACATTAAGTGTTTCGCTATTTTGCTCTTTTTCTTTCAATCGACGCAATAAAGCTTTCACTTTACTAACCAATAACTTTGGTTTTATGGGTTTTGTTATATAATCATCAGCTCCTGCGTCAAATCCAGCAACCTGAGAATAATCTTCACTCCTTGCTGTTAAGAAAGTAATGATTACATTAGATAATTCTGGAATCTTTCTAATATTCTCACAAGCTTCCATTCCATCCATTTCAGGCATCATCACATCCATTATGATTAAGTCTGGTAATTCTTTTTTTGCTTTTGCAATTGCTTCTTTACCATTTGAAGCGGTAAAAATTTGATACCCTTCTTGATTCAGATTATATCCTACGATTTCTAAAATATCCGGTTCGTCATCAACCAATAAAATCTTTGTGTGTTTTTTCTTCATTTGAGCAAATTTACGCTTACGAATGTAAATATAACAATAAATGAATTGTTAAAAATAACTATTAACCGTAATTTAATTTGGTAACTATTTAGTAATACTCTGGAAACAAAATCTTAATAACCCAGTAACACGAACTTTACAAAGACACTATTACTTTGCAAAAAATTAAACACAATTATGAAACTGAAATTATTCATTTTAACGCTTTTTATCAGTACCCTAACTTTTGCACAAACTAAAGGTACTATTTCTGGAGTACTAACTGATAAAGATTCAAACAACGAAACATTACCTTTTGCTAACGTATTATTAAAAGGCACATCTATAAATGCAACGACCGACATTGATGGAAAATACACTGTAAATGCACCAGCAGGAAATTATGTAATACAATTTAGCTTCATTGGCTATGAATCTATAGAAATTCCAGTTATCGTTAAAAGTGGCGAAACTATTGCACTTAATCAAGCACTTGGTTCTTCTAGTTACAAATTAGACGATGTTGTTATTACAACAAATGTAAACAAGCAAAAAGAGACCGCTCTATTATTAGATCAAAAGAATGCTGTTGAGATAAAACAAAGTATTGGCTCTCAAGAACTAGCTAGAAAAGGCGTTAGTGATGTTGCTACAGCTGTCACAAAAACTACTGGAATAACTAAACAAGAAGGATCTGGAAATATTTTTGTAAGAGGATTAGGAGACCGTTACAATTCAACTACAATGAATGGATTACCTATACCATCAAACGATCCTGAAAAGAAAAACTTAAATCTTGAAATTTTCTCCACTGACATCGTTGAGTATATTTCAATAGACAAGGTATATAATGGTAAAATCTACGGAGATTTTGCGGGTGGAAACGTAGATATTATTTCAAAAGATTACAAAGGAAGTGGTTTTTTAAAATTAGACATTGGGACAAAAGTAAATACGAATGCTTTAGCCGAAAACAATTTTAAACTTCAAGGTGGAATGAGCAGAACGGGTTTTACAAAAAAAGGAATCCCTACCAATGCATTAACACAATATAACTACAGCTCTCTAAAAATGCAAGACTATACTCCAATTGCAAGTTCATTTGGAATTTCTGGAGGAAAATCATTTGATGTAGGTTCAGAAGGAAAACTTAGCTTTTTTGCAACAGCATCATTCAATAACGATTTCTCATCTAAAAGTAATGGAACTGCAAAGGCAAGTGTAAATGGTAACGGAATCGCTAATAAAAACTTCGAAAAATATAGCGAAATGAAATATGAAACCAATACTACTGGAATGGCTAATATTGGTTACAAAATAAACAATAATAACAAAGTAAGTTTCAATACACTTTATATCAATACTTCTACGCAGTCAAAAGAAGAGTATTATGGGTACATTGTAGATATCGCTAACGATGGAAACGGTTTAATTCGTCGTTTCAATTATGAGAAAAATAGTTTATGGATTAACCAAATATTAGGAGACCACAAGATTGGGGATCGTTCTCAATTAAATTGGGGTGTTTCATACAACATCATTGACGGAAGCATGCCAGACAGAGTTCAAAATATTTTCAGAAAAGAAGCTACTGGATATCAATTATCAAGTATTTCAGCTCCAGACAATCACAGGTATTTTCAAAAATTAAAAGAAGACGAACTAGCTGCAAACGCATCATATGATTATAAATTCAGTAAAAATGCATCAGGTGATTTTCTAGGAAAAATTACAGTGGGTGCAAATGAAAGAATTAAATCAAGAGGTTTTCAAGCAACTCAATTCAACTTTAAGGCTAACAATGGGTACACCAATACTGTTGTAGATCCAAATAACCTAGATTTGTTTTATAACCAAGATAATTTCAATAATGGCTATTTTTCTATAGCAACATTTCGTGGTAATTCACAAGTATTTAATGCATTAGATCCTCAAACTTACGGTGGCGACCAGATAATCCATGGTGCTTTCTTAAATACGGAATATAAATTCAATAAGTTAACTGCAATAGTAGGCTTGAGAGGAGAGCAAATTACTCAAAAAGTGAATTGGTACACTCAGTTAGGTGGTATTGGTAATGATAAATTGGAAAAAACAGCGTTTTTACCAAGTGTAATCATGAAGTATGAATTAAACGATAAACAAAATTTACGTTTAGGAGCAAGTAAAACGTACACTTTACCTCAGTTTAAAGAAAGAGCATTATTTGTTTACGAAGAAGTATTACAAGTAAAAGTAGGAAATCCATTCTTGTATGAATCTGATGATTATAACTTAGACCTTAAATGGGAAATGTTCCCTAAAAGTGATGAACTAATTTCGGTTACAGCTTTTGGAAAATATATTTTGAACCCAATGAATGAAGTAACAATTTCTTCTTCTTCAAATGATATCTCTTTTATCAATACAGGAGATTATGGCTACGTTGCTGGTGGAGAAATTGAGTACAGAAAACAACTTTTTAATTTCGATACTGAAAATTCTAAAAAACTATCCGCTGGTATTAACGCTTCTTATTTATATAGCAACCAAGAACTAAATGCTGGAAAGGTAAATAGTGAAACCAACTACCAAGTTGACTTTACAAATAAGAAAAGTAAATTTACAGGAGCATCTGATTTACTATTAAATGCCGACTTAACTTTATTTAACGAGTGGAATAATAAAAACAGCAACCTAAACACAACATTAGCCTACTCTTACTTTTCAGACAGAGTAAATGCTATTGGAACAAATGGTAAGGGAGATTTAGTAGACAAAGCATTTGGTTCGCTAGACTTTATCGCAAAATCTAAACTTAGTGAAAAATTAGGACTAGGATTAGTAGTAAAAAACATTTTAGACCCGTCAATCAATAGAGTACAAGAAAATGCTACTGGTGATGTAAATGTACTTTCCTATAAAAAAGGGATGACATTAAGTCTAAGTCTGAACTATCAATTTTAATTAAAAAATCAAAATAAGGAACTTATAAAGAACAGCTAATTGCTGTTCTTTTTTTTTGCTCAATTCTTTAAGAAATCACAAAAGCAACAAACCATAAGGTTACTTAAATAACATTGGCTTAATGTTCAATTGTCCTTTTATTAAACAAACAATTACATTTAGATAACATCCAAAAAAAGTTCTTATTGCATCTTTGTACCAACAAAATAACTAAAATATTATTTAAAGAATCATGAAAAAAACAACTTTAAAATTATTCGGATTTTTAGCATTAACTGCAGGTTTAATGACTAGCTGTTCATCTAATGACACTCCTACACCTACTACACCTCCTTCTTCAACTTTTGTTGCTGACGCAACAAATTTCCAAGGAACGATATCTGACGGTGAAGTAACTTTAGACGCGACAAAAACATACAAATTAACAGGTAAAATTCAAGTAAACAGCGGAGCAACATTAATTATTCCTGCTGGAACAGTTATCGAAGGTACAGGTGGAACTTCTGCATATATAGCAATTGCTCAAGGTGGAAAACTAAATGTAAACGGTACAGCTGCTAAACCAGTTGTTATGACTAGTGGATTAACTACTAAAAAAGCTGGAGACTGGGGTGGATTAGTAATCTGTGGTAAAGCACCTATTAATCGTGTAACTGGTGGAACAAGTACTGCTCAATCAGAAGTAGCCGACTTAAGTTACGGTGGAACTGTTTCTAATGACAATTCAGGATCAATCAAATACCTTAGAATTGAATATGCTGGAGCTGCTTTTAACAGTGAAAAAGAATTTAACGGACTTTCATTATTTGGAGTTGGTTCAGGAACTACAATTGACTATGTAGAATTTTTCCAAGGAGCTGATGATGGAGTTGAATTTTTTGGAGGAACAGTAAATACTTCAAACTTAATCTCTATCGGTAACGAAGATGATCAATTTGACTGGACTGAAGGATGGTCTGGAACAAACACAAACTGGTACGGAAAATTAGATTTTGGAAAAGGGAATAGAGGAATCGAAGCAGATAACTTTGAATTAGGGTACTCTAACACACCTATTGCAAACCCATCTATCACTAACTTAACTCTTGTAGGTCCTGGAAGTGCTCCAACAACTGGAACATGGTTAGAAAATGATGCAATGAAATTAAGAAGAGGAACTAAAGGGATTTTTACAAACTTAGTATTTAGCGGATGGGCTGTAGGTTTCAACGTTGAAAATGACGAAACTATCGCTTGGATTCCTACTGCTTTAAAAGCAGTTAATGTTAACTTCATTGCAGATGTTGCTGTAAAAACTAAAGGAAAATTAAATGCTGTAGCACCTGCGACTAGCGGAGTTAGTGTTGATGTTTCTGCAATTGTCACTGCACAATCTACAACTGCAACTGGAGCTGGAAACGGAGTTGGAATGCCAGCTTGGGCTGCTGGATGGTCTGTAGGTTTCTAATCTAAAAAGAACCAAATTTATATTAAAAACACCTTTCAATATGAAAGGTGTTTTTTTTGGTATAGTATTTGTATTTTTTTAGTATATTTACTAATCAAAATTAAGCTGATGGCAAAAAATTACTTTTATACTATACTCTTATTGGTTTTTTTCTTTTCCATGAGCACTAACGCTCAAGAAGTAAAGCAACAACCAAAAACTCAAGAAACTTCAGTTATTGAGGGTTTAAACTTGTATCCAAACCCAGTGAGTAATGGTAAAGTATACATTTCTACAAAAAACGACCTAGAAAAAGAAGTTATCATTTTTGACCTCCTTGGAAAAAAAGTACTTCAAACGATGATTAGTTCAAGAGAATTAAACATACCTAACATTTCACCTGGTGTTTACATTATTAAAATAAATGAAAATAATGCTTCGGCAACAAGAAAGCTCATCGTAAGATAAAAATTACTTTCTAAATATAATTTAAAAGCTTCAATTCAAATTGAAGCTTTTTTTATTTTACAGCCTTACCCATTTAGAATTATTAAAGCCTTTGTAAAATTTATACCTTTGTAAAAAAAAACTTGATTACAACTGACACTATATTTGCAATTTCTGGTCAAAAGCAATTTGAAAAAATAGCTTTAAAAGTATTTCGTTTTCAATATGAGAATAACTTGGTCTATACAGAATTTTGTAACTTATTGAATGTTGATGTTTCAAAAGTAAAATCAATACAACAAATTCCATTTTTACCTATTCAATTTTTCAAAAGCCACCAAGTTCTATCCAACACAAATGCTATTGAAGAAACATTTACAAGTAGTGGTACCACAGGAATGATAACTAGTAAACATTTAGTGACAGATGCTTCAGTATATGAAGAAAGTTATCGAAAAGCGTTTTCGGAATTTTATGGAAACATTGAAGACTATGTTGTCTTAGCTCTATTACCTTCTTACCTAGAAAGAGAAGGCTCTTCACTGATTTATATGGTCGAAGATTTAATTCAATTATCAAAACATCCTGAAAGCGGTTTTTACCTTCATAATCATGATGAATTAATCCAGAACCTCATCACATTAGATCAATCAGGTCAAAATGTCATCTTGATTGGTGTTACCTATGCATTATTAGACTTAATAGAAAAACAGTCCTTTCAATTACAGAATACAATTATCATGGAAACGGGCGGGATGAAAGGGAAACGCAAAGAAATGATTCGCGAGGAACTTCATGAACAACTGTGCAACGGATTTGGAGTACCTGCAATCCATTCTGAATATGGTATGACAGAATTACTCTCTCAAGCTTATTCGTTGGGTAACGGAGTCTTTGAATGCCCTTCTTGGATGCAAATCCACATTCGTGATACCGAAGATGCTCTGACTTATATTGAAAACGGAAAAACTGGCGGAATCAACGTCATTGATTTGGCTAACATTAATTCCTGTTCCTTTATTGCCACACAAGATTTAGGCAAAAAAAATCCCAACAACTCTTTCGAGGTATTGGGACGTTTTGACAATTCAGATATTAGAGGTTGCAATTTAATGGTTTTGTAAAAGTTGATTCGGTTATTTGTTTAATCGGTTAACTGAATAAACAGTTAAACAATCCTTACCACAAAATAATTTTTCTTCCCACTTTGCAACAATACAAATTGATTGTTAATTAAATCTTTTGAAGACAAAACAAAGTCCTCTTTTACTTTTTCTTTATTTACTGAAATTGAATTTGCCGTTAAAGCGCGTCTGGCTTCCCCATTCGATTTAAAAAACCCTGTTTTATCATTTAAAACAGTGATAATATCAATTCCAGCTTCCATTTCATTTCTCGCAATTTCAGCTTGAGGAACCCCATAAAAAACTTCCAAGAAAGTAGCTTCATCTAGTTCCTTCAAATCATCAGCAGTCGCGTTTCCAAATAAAATAGCCGATGCTTTTATCGCTTTCTCTAGGTCTTCTTGAGAATGAACAAAAACGGTTAACTCTTCAGCTAATTTGCGTTGTAATACTCTTAAATGAGGCGCTGTTTTATGTTCTTCAATTAAGCTATCGATTGTATCTTTATCTAAAAATGTGAAGATTTTAATATATTTCTCCGCATCAACATCAGTCGTGTTCAACCAAAATTGGTAGAATTTATAAACCGAAGTTTTATCAGTAGTCAACCAAACATTTCCACCTTCGGATTTTCCAAATTTAGAACCATCTGCTTTCGTAATTAAAGGGCAAGTCATGGCGTATGCTTTAGCTTCCTCCCCTACATTCATGCGACGAACTAGCTCCGTTCCTGTAGTGATATTTCCCCATTGATCAGAACCTCCCATTTGTAACAAACAGTTGTACTCTTTATGTAAATGGTAAAAATCATACCCTTGAATCAATTGATACGTAAACTCCGTAAATGACATCCCTTCTCCTTCACCCGCTAATCTTTTCTTAACAGAATCCTTAGCCATCATGTAGTTTACTGTAATTCTTTTACCTACATCACGAGCAAAATTAATAAAGGATAAATTTTTCATCCAGTCGTAATTATTTACTAAAACTGGAGCATTTATTTCATTCGAATTAAAATCCAAAAAACGTGATAAAACATTTTTTATACCTTCAACATTATAATTTAACGTGGTTTCATCTAATAAGTTTCGCTCATCCGATTTTCCTGATGGATCTCCAATCATTCCAGTTGCGCCTCCAACTAAAGCAATAGGTTTATGTCCAAAGTTTTTTAAATGTACTAAAAGAATTATTGGAACCAAACTCCCTATATGCAATGAATCTGATGTAGGATCAAATCCGATGTAAGTCGTCGTCATTTCTTTCAAAAGTTGTTCTTCTGTTCCAGGCATGATATCGTGAACCAATCCACGCCATTGTAATTCGGAAATAATATTTTTCATTTTCTAAAAATCAATTTTCACAAAGATAGTTTTAATTGCATAATTTGAAAATCAATCGGTCTAAAAATCAAACAATCTATTTATCTTTACAAAATGGTATTAGTAACAGGAGGAACAGGGTTAGTAGGAGCGCATTTACTGCTGCATTTAATAGAATCTGGAAGCACAGACAATAAAAAAATACGCGCCACTTATCGTGAACTAAAAAGCATCCAAAAAACAAAATCTTTATTTGAAAGTTACAATAAAGCCCCTTTATTTGATGCTATCGAATGGATAAAAGCTGATATTATAGACGTTCCTTCGTTAGAAGAAGCCTTTCAAGAAATTGAATATGTATATCATTGTGCTGCCGTAATTTCATTTGACCCAAAAGACGAAGCCCTTTTACGAAAAACCAATATCGAGGGGACTGCAAATGTGGTTAACTTATGTCTTGTCAATAAAATTAAAAAATTATGTCATGTAAGTTCTACCGCTGCACTTGGTGATTTAACTGGAAATGAATTAATTATTACTGAAGAAACGGAATGGAATCCAGAAAAACCCCATAGCGATTATGCTATTTCTAAATATGGCGCCGAAATGGAAATTTGGCGTGGTCAACAAGAAGGACTAAACGTTATAATAGTTAATCCGGGCGTTATTATTGGCCCTGGATTTTTAAATCAAGGAAGCGGACAACTATTTGAAAAAATAAGAAACGGATTGTCATTTTACACCAACGGTTCCACTGGATTTGTCGCCGTAAGTGATGTGGTTAAAATCATGACACAATTGATGAAAAGTACTATTACAAACCAACGGTATACATTAATTTCTCAAAATATAATTTTTAGAGATCTACTAAATATGATTTCGGACGCTTTGAATACAAACAGACCTAAACATCATGCCAATCCTTTTTTATTAAGTCTTGCTTGGAGAGCAGATTGGTTTTTATCAAGTATTTTTCAGAGCAAAAGAAAAATCACTAAAGCAACTGCCAAAGCATCTTATTCCATAAATGAATATTCGAATGAAAAGGTAAAAACTGCCTTAGAATATCATTTTCAAGAAGTGGAAGAGTACATTAAAAAAATTACTCCTTTATTTTAAAATGTGATAATCCGTTAAAACAGTATCTCTTCGAGTGTTGTTTTTATTAACGGTACTGATTTTCTTTTTCAAGGAATCTCCTTTTTTAGACAAAGGATTCGTTATGCCTTTTATGGAATCTAATTTTATTTTATTCTTGTTCTCCACCTTTACTAGTGAATCTACAATTACTTTCCTACTGTCAATTCGCTTAATTACTTGATCAAACATCCCTTTATATTCCACATAATTTGAGGCATAATAGACATTACTTTGCGCAAATTGAAGACTGTCAATTTTATATTTTTTATAAATATAATCTGGAGCGTTTATTTTATTAGTGTTTAAAGACGTCGGGTTTTGGTACTTAATCGCTTCTAAAAGTGCCAAATCATACATAATATTCACCATCTTCCCTTTTTCAATAAGACCCTCCGGTTTAGTAATCACTTCCTCTTTACAACTCAGAAATGTGACTACAATTAATAAAAATGACAGCAGCTTTTTCATCTATTTTCTTTTAACGATCAAATAACAATCTTTTTCCAGCACGAATCTCTTTCACTTTAAAAGCGGCATAAACTAATCTTCCATTTACAAAAGTATGGGTAACTCTTGACTTAAAAGTAAAGCCCATAAACGGAGACCAACCACATTTAGCCAAAATATTTTCTTTCTTTACACTCCAAGGAAGGCCAGCATTTACAATAACTAAATCCGCATAATATCCTTCTTTTATAAATCCGCGTTTCTCAATTTTGAAAATTTTTGCCGGATTATGGCACATTTTTTCCACAATCTTCTCTACACTTATTTTTCCTTGATGAAACGCTTCAAACATAGCCACAACAGCATGTTGAACTAAAGGACCTCCCGAAGGTGCTTTTAAGTACGATTGTTTCTTCTCCTCCAATGTATGTGGTGCATGATCCGTAGCAATCACATCAATTCTATCATCGAGTAACGCTTCCCAAAGTACTTTTCTATCATTAGCAGTTTTTACTGCAGGATTCCATTTTATAAGATTTCCTTTGGTTGCATAATCATCATTGGTAAACCACAAATGATGCACACAAACTTCGGCAGTAATTTTCTTTTGTTCTAATGGAATTTTATTGGTAAATAAATCCATTTCTTTTGCAGTCGAAAGATGAAAAATATGCAAACGAGCACCCGTTTTCTTAGCTAAAGCAACTGCTTTAGAAGAAGAAATATAACAAGCCTCTTCTGATCGAATAAGGTGATGTGCCGTAACAGGTACATCGTCGCCATACTCTGCTATATATTTTTCCAAATTATTCTTAATTGTCGCCTCATCTTCACAATGAACAGCAATAAGCATCGGAGTACTTGAAAAAATCTTTTCTAAAGTAGCTTCGTTATCTACCAACATATTTCCTGTTGAAGAACCCAAAAATATTTTTATTCCAGCAACATTCTTAGGATTTGTTTTTAAAACTTCTTCCAAATTATCATTGGTAGCCCCCATCATAAACGAATAATTCGCATAGGACTTTTCAGCAGCAATTTGGTATTTTTGTTCTAATATTTCTTGAGTAACTGCATTAGGAACCGTATTAGGTTGCTCAATGTAAGAGGTGATTCCTCCCGCAACAGCTGCTCTGGATTCCGATTCAATATCCCCTTTATGAGTCAATCCTGGCTCTCTAAAATGAACTTGATCATCAATAGCTCCAGGCATCAAATAGTTGCCTTCAGCATCGATAATAACATAATCAGATGACTTGGCACTAATGCTTTCTGAAATCTCAACAATTAAGTCATTCTCAATTAAAACATCGCCTTCAAAAATTACCCCTTCATTTACTATTTTGGCATTCTTAATTAAAACCCTATTCATTGTATATTTTTCTTATAAACTATTAACTAATTTTTTTAATCGCAGAGAAATCACTCCAAACACAGCTTCAACAATAATTGAATTACTCATTTTGGATTCTCCTTTTGTTCTATCTGTAAAAATTATCGGCACTTCAACGATGCTGAATTTTTTACAAAAAGTACGGTATTTCATTTCAATTTGAAAGGCATAACCAACAAATCTTATCTTATTAAGATTAATTCCCTCAAGGACTTCTCTTTTATAACAGACAAAACCCGCAGTAGCATCATGAATTTTCATTCCCGTGATAATACGCACGTAAACAGAGGCAAAATAAGACATTAAAACTCGGTTTAAAGGCCAGTTAACCACATTTACTCCAGTAACATATCGAGATCCAATAGCTAAATCTGCGTTGCCAAAATGACAGGCATTATATAACTTTTCTAAATCATTTGGGTTATGAGAAAAATCAGCATCCATTTCAAAAATAAAGTTGTATTTTCTCTCCAATGCCCATCTAAAACCATGAACATAAGCAGTTCCTAAACCTGATTTCTTTTTTCTATTTTCCAAAAATAATCGACCATCAAACTCTTTTTGCAGTAAAACAACTTTGTCTGCAGTACGATCTGGAGAATTATCATCAACAATAAGAATATGAAAAGGCTTGTGCTGTGAAAGCACCGATCTGATAATGCTTTCGATATTTTCAATTTCGTTATAGGTTGGAATTATAACAATACAATCGTTCATATATCTCGTAATTTCACCGCAAAAGTAACCTTTTTATGCGATTTGATTCATAATAAATTTATAATAAAAAGATTGATATAAAAAATTAGTAATTTTGCACCATTATGATTGATCACTTACTTCATCCAAGGATAACTGAAAACAAAGATTGGGCAACTGCTTTGTTTGTTTTGGCTTTTGCTATAATTGCCTTTACCAAATCTGTTTACGAAAACCGTTTTGAGGATTTTATGAATTTAATCTTCTCTGATAAATACTCAAAGGTCTACAGAGATAGTAGCAACTTAAATAGCAGCTTTACCATTTCATTATTCTTTGTACAAGTAATTTCGTTTGCTTTTTTCATCCAGCTCTCACTAAGTGTTTTAGGCAATGCATCAAAGACGGATTGGCTCCTGTACATCCAAATAGTGACTTTTTTAATTTTCTTTATTTTAGCCAAATATTTAATTGAAAAAATCATTGCTACCGCATTCAATATTGAAGAGTTTGTCGAACAATTTAACTTGCAAAAAGTAACTTATAGGACCTATATTGGCTTAATTATACTTCCTATCAGTGTTATTCTGTTTTATTACGATACAATCTCTAGAAATATTTTACTAATAATAATGCTCATTTTCTTGATTTTCAATGTATTAGCTTATTTGATTTCAATAAAAAACTATCAAAATTTAATATTCGGTAAGTTGTTTTATTTTATTTTATATCTTTGCACTCTCGAAATAGCCCCTTATTTTTTTATGTATTATTGGTACACAAAAAGGGGCGCTTAGAAAACGTTAATATATGAAAGTGAAAACAATTTTGGTGTCACAACCCGAGCCTAAAGTAGAGAATTCTCCTTACTTTGAACTCCAACAAAAGCATAAAGTTAAAATTGATTTCAGACCTTTTATCCATATAGAAGGAGTTAATGCCAAAGAGATTAGACTTCAAAAAATCGATCTCAATCATTATACTGCAATTATTTTAACTAGTAGAAATGCGGTTGATCATTTTTTCAGAGTTGCTGATGAAATGCGTTACAAGGTACCTGAAGGATTGAAATATTTTTGTCAATCAGAAGCCGTTGCTTTTTACCTACAAAAATATGTCGTTTATAGAAAACGTAAAATTTATGTTGGACCTAAAGATTTCGCAGATTTATCTCCATTGATTAAAAAATATAAAGACGAAAAGTTTTTACTACCTGCTTCTGATCAATTGAATGCTGACGCGCCTATCACTTTAAACAATTTAAAAGTGGATTGGACTCAAGCTGTTTTTTACAAAACGGTAATGAGTGACTTATCTGATCTTGCTGATGTTTATTATGATGTATTGGCCTTTTTTAGTCCAACAGGAATTAAATCATTATATAAAAACTTTCCAAGCTTCGAGCAAAACAACACAAGAATTGCTGTTTTTGGTAGCACAACTCAAAAAGAAGCTTTGGATCACGGATTAAGAATTGATATTCTTGCTCCTACACCTGATACCCCTTCCATGACAATGGCCTTAGAAAAGTACATCATCGAAGCCAACAAAGGAAAATAAGATACTTTTATTTTACATACTACAAAAAGCCGCTACATTTGCGGCTTTTTGCATTTTAAATTAAAACCGAGCTAACACGAAACATATTCTTTTTTTATTTAATTTTGATTTACAATTATAACTAAAAATGACTTTTTGATTATAAAATTAAACTTATGAAAATAAATTCCCTTCAAGTTGAAATAGACGGTATAGACAAAGAGATTCTTAGAGATTTAATGAATGACGCCCGCAAACCCATTCTTCAAATCGCTAATAAAATTGGGATTTCAGGAGCAGCCATTCATCAACGATTGCGAAAATTAGAGCAGTCTGGTGTAATATCTGGTTCTAAATTTACAGTGAACCACAAAATATTAGGATATAACACTATGGCCTTTGTCGGAATATACCTTGATAAAGCGGCACGCAATCCAGAAGCCGTAAAAGATTTAAAAAAAATTCCCGAAGTACTAGAATGTCATTACACGACAGGAAACTGGTCCATACTAATAAAAATGATTTGCAGAGATAACGAACACTTAATGCAATTATTAAATACTAAAATTCAAGCTATCGAAGGGGTTTCAAGAACAGAAACCTTCATTTCTTTAGACCAACAAATCGACAGACAGATTCAACTTTAAATTAAATTACAGCAAAAAGCGCCTTGTTTAATAAACAAGGCGCTTTTTTTATTTTCGAGAAAGACATTAATTCCTTCTACTTCCTCCCATATAAATGGAGACATAATATAATAAAGTTGCAATAGAACCTAAAGCTGCTACCACATACGTTCTCGCAGCCCATTTTAACGCATCTTTTGCCCCTGCTTGTTCTTGCTGTGTAAGCATTCGTTTGTTCTCCAACCAAGCCAAAGCTCTATTACTCGCATCATACTCAACTGGCAATGTAATTATCGAAAATACAGTAGTTGCCGCAAACAATACGATTCCAACCAATAATAATTGTGGAAAGGTTTTCATCATTAAAATCCCTCCTAGTAAAATCCACTGCATATAGCTTGATGCCACATTTACAAATGGAACCAATTTAGAGCGCATGGTTAACCATTGATATCCTACAGCATGTTGTACCGCATGCCCACATTCGTGAGCAGCAACAGCTGCCGCAGCGGCATTGCGCTGATTATAAACTGCTTCGCTTAGATTCACTGTTTTATCCATCGGGTTGTAATGATCTGTTAAACGACCCGAAACTGATATTACTCTCACATCGCGAATTCCGTTATCAGCTAGCATTTTCTCAGCAATTTCAGCACCTGACATTCCGTTTTGCAAATGCAATTTTGAATATTGTTCAAATTTACTCTTTAGTCTTGAACTTACTAACCAGCTGAAAAGCATAATAGCTCCTGCAAGAATTAAATAACCCATTCCCATATTTTAGTGTTTTAGTTTTTCATAATTTACAAATGAAATAGCAAAATCTGAACCAAATTTAAAAAATGTCAATTTGACATCCGTTAAATAAAATCTAAATAAAAAATCCAAATTCCAGCAGATGTGGAATTTGGATTTTAATATACAATCAATTTATGTAACGTAATAATAATTTACCCAACCAAATTAATAATTTTACCAGGAACAATAATCACCTTGTTTGGCGTTCTCCCTTCTAATTGCTTTATTGTTCTTTCGTCTTTCATAACGATTTCTTCAATTTGCTCCTTAGTTAAATCTAAAGGTAAGACGATTGTGAAACGCATTTTCCCATTGAAAGAAACGGGATATTCTTTTTCTGATTCTACTAAATATTTCGGCTCGAAAACAGGAAAAGGAACCGTAGCAATAGAACCTGTATTTCCTAATAATGACCATAATTCCTCAGCAATATGCGGCGCATAAGGCGAAATTACAATTGCTAATGGTTCTAGAATCGCACGAGAATGACATCCTTGAGTAGACAATTCATTCACACAAATCATAAATTGAGAAACCGAAGTGTTGAAAGAGAAATTCTCAATATCATCTGCTACTTTCTTGATGGTTTTATGCAATGTTTTTAAGTTGTCTTTCGTAGGTACTTCATCCGTCACAATCATTGTATGTTCATCAAAATACAAACGGCACAATTTTTTCAAGAAACCAAACACTCCCGAAATACCAGCTGCATTCCAAGGTTTCGCTTGTTCTAATGGTCCTAAGAACATTTCATACAAACGCAACGTATCCGCACCATATTCATTACAAATATCATCTGGAGTAACTACATTGTATTTCGATTTAGACATTTTCTCTACTTCGCGACCCACAATGTATTTGCCATTTTCATCACAAATAAACTCAGCATCTTTATAATCTTCTCTCCAAACTTTGAATTTTTCAATATCTAATTCATCTGAAGAATTAACAATTGAAACATCTGCATGGATTGGTTGCACATTTTGTCCTTCGATTTTATTTTTAGAAACAAAGGTATTCGTTCCCTCCACTCTATAAACAAACGCACTCGTACCCAAAATCATCCCCTGATTGATCAGTTTTTTGAACGGTTCTTCGGTTGGTGCAAAACCTTTGTCTTTTAAAAATTTATTCCAAAAACGAGAATATAACAAATGTCCTGTTGCATGTTCGCTTCCGCCTATGTATAAATCTACGCTTTCCCAGTAGGCTAATGCTTCCTTGCTTGCAAACTCCTTTTCATTGTGCGCATCCATATAACGCATCCAATAAAACGAACTTCCCGCCCAACCTGGCATCGTGTTCAATTCTAATGGGAATATCGTTTTATGATCTACTAAATCCGTATTAACCACTTCATTTGTTGCTGTATTCCAAGCCCAAACCAAAGCATTTCCTAAAGGTGGTAAACCATCTTCAGTTGGTAAATATTTCTCCACTTCTGGCAAAACAATAGGTAAATGTTGCGTGTCAATCATTTTCGGCAAGCCATTTACATAATAAACTGGGAATGGTTCTCCCCAATACCGTTGTCTAGAGAAAACAGCATCACGCAAGCGGTAATTGATTTTTCCGTATCCTTGATTTAATTTTTCTAAAGCTTCAATTGCTTTTTTAGTTCCTTCTTTATATCCCAATCCTGTTAAGAAATCAGAATCAACTAATTGAAAACCGTCTTTAGATCCAAATGCCGCTTCTGAAATATCTTTATCAAAAATATTTTTTATTTCCTGCATTCCGCTTTGACCTTTAAAGAAATTAGCAAAAGCATAATCTCTTTCGTCTCCACAAGGAACCGCCATTACAGCACCTGTTCCGTATCCTGCTAAAACGTAATCCCCAATCCAAACCGGAATGGCTTCTTTGGTAAATGGATGCTCTGCATAGGCACCAGTGAAAACTCCCGAAATGGTTTTCACATCCGCCATACGCTCTCTTTCGGAACGTTTTGATGATGCAAGAATATACTCATTTACTTTATTTAAATATTCTGGAGTGGTGATTTCTTGAACCAAAGGATGTTCTGGAGCTAATGTCATAAACGTAACTCCAAAAATAGTATCGGGACGTGTTGTAAAAACTTCAATCCCTCTTTCTTCTTGGCTCATGTCTCCCGCTATCACCTTGAAAGTAACCATTGCTCCAACCGATTTTCCAATCCAGTTGCGTTGGCTTTCTTTGATGCTTTCACTCCAATCGATATCATTTAATCCTTGTAACAAACGTTCCGCATAAGCTGAAATACGCATGCTCCATTGTGTCATTTTCTTACGCACCACAGTAAACCCACCACGCTCTGAAACACCATTTACAATTTCGTCATTAGCTAGAACTGTTCCTAATCCTGGACACCAGTTTACTTCGGTTTCTGCTAAATAAGTTAATCTATATTGTAATAGGATTTTTTCTTGTTCGCCTTTTGAAAAAGCATTCCATTCAATTGCAGAAAAAGGAACAATTTTATCATCACAAACGGCATTGACAGTTGCATTTCCTTCTTTTTCGAATATAGCAACCAAAGTCGAAATATCTTCTGCTTTATCTGAGTTTTTATTGTACCAAGAATTGAATAATTGGATAAAAATCCACTGGGTATGTTTGTAATAATCAGGATTTGAAGTTCGCACTTCTCTACTCCAATCGAATGAAAAACCTATTTTATCCAATTGTTTTCTATAACCCGAAATTTGGTTTCCTTCTTTATCAAATCCACCGTCAATATTAACGCGAGTGGTATCTTCTGGACGTTGACCAGTTTGAATTGCATATTGTTCCGCTGGTAATCCAAAACTATCATAACCCATTGGGTGCAATACATTAAAACCTTGATGTCTTTTGTATCTTGAATATACGTCAGAGGCAATATACCCCAAGGGATGCCCTACGTGTAATCCTGCACCAGATGGATAAGGAAACATGTCTAAAACGTAATGCTTTGGTTTTACAGAATTATTTGAAGCGGCAAAAGTTTGATTTTCTGCCCAATATTTTTGCCATTTGGCTTCTATTTCGTTCGGATTGTATTTCATACTAGGAATTACTGAGTTACAAAGTAACTGAGTTCTATTTTTTTGTTATTATGAATCTTTTCAGGTGCCAAATTTACGTTTATTGTACGAAAGTTGAAACTTTGGGCGTTATTAACTTCAAATAAAGAAATTCTTTATTATTTTTACCCCATAATTAAAGTAAACTATGAGTTCTTCATTTGATAAGTTTCAAAAACGCAGGTTAATTTCTTCTTATTTTTCGGTAGTACTAAGTGTATTCTTAGTTTTATTTCTACTAGGAATTTTAGGATTGTTCATTATAAATTCTCAAAAATTAGCCAATGATTTTAAGGAGAAAATTGCCATGACGGTCTTCTTTAAAAATGAAGCTAATGACAGTATCCTAAAATCTTTTGGAGGTGAACTGAAAAAAGCACCTTATGCAAAAACAACTGTTTATGTAACCAAAGAGCAAGCTGCAAAGCAACATACGGATATAATTGGCGAAGATTTCATGACATTCCTAGGTGAAAATCCTTTACAAAACTCGTATGACATTCACCTTAAAGCGGATTATGTAGAAAAAGATAGCATTGCTAAAATTGAAGCCAAACTGCGAAAAAATCCTATGATTTCTGATATTGTTTACGACAAACAGCTAGTAAACCTTGTTAATGACAATATTAAAAAAGTGAGTATGTGGATTTTAATAATCAGCGGATTCTTGACTTTTATTGCTGTGTTATTAATCAATAGTTCATTACGCCTTTCGATTCATTCTAATCGATTCATCATAAAAACCATGCAAATGGTAGGAGCTACAAAATCATTTATTAGAAAACCATTTGTGATGCGTAGCATTAAACTAGGTATGATAGGTGCAGTACTAGCCATTTTATCATTAATTGGTGTATTGATTTATGTAGAAACAAGTTTTCCAGATCTTGGAATTCTAGATAATAAAGTACTTATCGCACTTGTTTTATTAGGCGTTTTAGGAATTGGTATTTTAATTACTTGGCTAAGTACCCATTTTGCAACACAACGCTTCTTAAACTTAAGAACAGACGACCTTTATTAATTTTGGATTGCATCCTAGCTCTCCATTTAGGCTCGGCTACAGATTAACTATTTTGAATTTAGAATTTAAAAAAACAGCATGAAAGATAACAGCCCAAAACACGAATTCCTTTTTGATAAAATAAATTATAAAATTCTATTAATTGGAATTGGAGTAATTGCACTTGGATTCATACTAATGTCAGGTGGTGGAAGTGACGATCCAAATGTGTTCAGCGAAGCAATTTTTGATTTTAGAAGAATCCGTCTAGCGCCAACAACCGTTTTAATTGGTTTTGGAATTACTGTTTATGCCATATTAAAAAATCCAAAAAAAGCATAAATGAATACATTACAAGCTATTGTTCTTGCCATAATTGAGGGAATTACTGAGTTTTTGCCCGTTTCTTCTACAGGACACATGATTATCGCTTCTTCCTTTTTCGGGATTGCTCATGATGACTTTACTAAACTTTTTACTATTGTCATCCAGTTGGGAGCAATTCTTTCAGTAGTAGTTTTGTATTTCAAACGCTTTTTTCAAACTTTTGATTTTTATTTTAAACTTCTAGTTGCTTTTATACCTGCAGTAGTTTTAGGACTACTATTAAGCGACAAAATAGATGAATTATTAGAAAGCCCACTGACTGTTGCTATCTCCCTTTTGATTGGAGGAATCGTTCTTTTAAAAGTGGACGATTGGTTCAACAATTCTGAAGATACTGAAATCACTTACATGCGAGCATTAAAAATTGGGTTTTTCCAATGTTTAGCGATGGTTCCAGGAGTTTCACGCTCTGGAGCGAGTATTGTAGGTGGAATGTCACAAAAACTTGCTCGTACATCAGCAGCTGAATTTTCGTTCTTTTTAGCTGTTCCAACCATGCTAGGAGCTACTGCAAAAAAATGCTATGATTATTATAAAGCTGGCTTTGTACTAAGTCACGATCAAATTAATTTACTAATCATTGGGAATGTTATTGCTTTTATAGTAGCACTTTTGGCTATAAAAAGTTTTATTGATTTTTTAAGCAAAAAAGGATTTAAAATATTTGGCTACTATAGAATAGCAGCCGGAATTATTTTATTGATTATCCATTATTTCATACATCCCTTGACAATTATTTAATGACTGAAGAAGACTACTTAAACGGACAAATTTTATTGATTGACAAACCCTTGACATGGAGTTCTTTTCAGGCGGTGAATAAATTAAAATATGCTCTAATCAACAAACTAGGTCTTCCAAAAAAATTCAAAATTGGTCATGCTGGCACTTTAGATCCGTTAGCAACTGGATTATTATTAGTATGCACCGGAAAATTCACCAAACGAATTACGGAACTTCAAGGTCAAGCCAAAGAATATACTGGAACATTCTTTATAGGAGCTACTACTCCATCTTACGACTTAGAAACTGAAGTTGACGCCACTTTCCCAATAGAACATATTGACGAGGCTTTAATTCACGAAACTGTAAAACAGTTCCTTGGGGAGATTGACCAAAAACCACCCATTTATTCGGCTATAAAAAAAGACGGAGTTCGCTTATATGAACATGCTCGTGCTGGAGAAACAATTGAAATCGCCTCAAGAAAAACGACTATACACGAATTTGAAATTACTCGAATTGCGCTTCCTGAAATTGATTTTAGAGTAGTATGTAGTAAAGGAACTTACATACGTTCCTTGGCTTTTGATTTTGGTTATGCTATGCAATCTGGCTCTCACTTGACCGCTTTAAGAAGAACCAAAATTGGTGATTATAATGTGAATGATGCTATAGATGTCACTTTATTTGAAGAAAGCTTAGAATCCTAAATGTTATAAAAAGCAAAAACACATGACAAATACATAAAAGAATTTGCGATGTGTTTTTCTTAAAAGTAAAGTACTTTTATTCCATACTTTTTTTGTCTAAATGGCTTTCACCATTGGTTTAATAATTAGTTATATTTTCTCCACCAAAAAGTAAAGTTGACAAATAATCATAAAACCTTTCAAATAGCTTTTTCATAAGGATGTTTTTTAAATTGTGATACAATATTTAAACACCAATAAAAAAAGTAAATCAAATAATAGACCTGGGTTGGCACTGGCCAAAATACGAATTTTTTATTAAAACACAAAAAAAATAAAGTTAATTATTACCCTAAAATGATGTGTAAGTTCTTGTGCTTTAATTCATAATAAAAAAATTGATCAAGCTAATGTTTTCAAGTACTGTGAGAAAAATTACTTTGTAAAAAATAAAAAAAGATACTATTCTACATTATTTTAAGCTTATTTTCAACCCACAAAACTTTGTTTTTACTTTTAATACCATCACAAAAGTGTCGTCAACTTTCATTTAATAATTTTTTTTTCAAAATAAAACAGCAAGTATTGCTTTCAAAAATCTTATTGATCTAAATCTATCATCATATCAATAATTTCAGATTGAGTAGACAATCCCTTATCATGCAAATACCACAATTGCAAATCAGCTTTAGCAGTTTCATCTATTGCTCCATGTTCTTTTTTATAATTAGCGATTAAATCCGTGGCACCCTTAGGCCTTGGCCCCCAATGCGCAAGTGCCGAACCCGTTTCTCTATTTATCAAAATTAATTTTGGAATTGCTTTTGCTTTATTAGTTAAAAACAAATTCATTAACTCTTCATTTTCATCACGCAAAACGATTCTTAGCTCAACGTTCCCTTCGGAAGCTACTGCCATTTTATCAAAAATAGGAAGCAATTGTGCTGCATCACCGCACCAACCTTCGGATATAACCAACCAAAGGTATTCTCCTTTTAATTCTTTTAATTTAATCGAAACTTCTGTTGGTATTTTCAATGTTTTTTCTAATCGATTCATTCGAGTTTCATTCAAAATACTATAATGTGTCAATTCTTTGGATTGCTCATTACCTGTAGATTTTTCTTCTCGTAATAAATCAGTAACTAACTTTCTATATTCTAAATAAGAATGACTATTAAATAATGCTTTAGCTATTGTGGATTTCATAATTCTTTTGTTTACGTAAAGTTACCATAATTTACTTGTTATAAATAATACAATAAACCTTTTTTAAAAGGCAAAAAGTGTATTTTTATATCAAAGAAAAAAAGAATGAATTTAAAAACACAATCACTTGGTCTTGTCCTTTCTGGAGGCGGATCAAAAGGATTAGCACATGCTGGCGTTATTAAATTTTTGGAAGAAAAAAACATTCGACCTAATCGCATAGCAGGTACAAGCGCAGGATCTATCGTAGGGGCATTATACGCTTGGGGCAAAACACCCGAAGAAATACTAGAATTTTTCAAATCAATATACTTATTTCATTGGCGACACTTAACTTTTACAAAGCCCGGTTTCATAGACTCAGAATCTTTTAAATCTGATTTTCAAACCATCTTCGAGGACGCCGCTATTGGAGACATGAAAATTCCAATTCAGATTACGGCAACTGATATGGTAAAAGGAAGATTGAAAATTTTTGAACCAGAAACGAAAATTATTGATGCCATTTTAGCATCATCTGCATTTCCAGGAATAATATCACCTTACATCATCAAGGGAGAGCCGTATAGCGATGGCGGTATATTGAATCATTTTCCTTCAGACATTTTACAAGGGCAGTGCGAAACCATCATAGGTGTTTATGTGAGTCCTATTCAAAAAATCGTAGCTAGTGACCTTCATTCGATAAAAGCTGTTACTACAAGGGCTTTTGATATCCTTTCGGCAAATTCAAATGTTCATAAATTCAACAACTGTGATTGGGTCATAGAGCCCGAGGAATTAAGCCTGCATAGTACATTTGAAATGAATAAAATAAAAATGGATACTATTTTCAACATAGGATATGAAGCTGCAAAAAGTTCTTACGAGAAACTTAATTTATAAAATTTAAGCCACAGTATTTCAAAAAAAAAAGTATATGACTATATTTGCACTAAATAACTCAACAAACACATGAAATATAAAAGAATTCTTCTGAAATTAAGTGGCGAAGCATTAATGGGAGATAGACAATACGGAATTGATCCTGTAAGACTTGCTGAATATGCTGAAGAAATCAAAAAGATTCACGATAAAGGAGTGGAAATTGCCATTGTAATTGGTGGTGGAAATATTTTTAGAGGAGTTGCTGGAGCCAGTAACGGAATGGATAGAGTTCAAGGTGATTATATGGGAATGCTTGCTACTGTAATTAACGGAATGGCATTACAAGGCGCACTGGAAGACAAAGGAATGCTGACTCGTTTACAAACAGCATTAAAAATTGAAGCTATTGCAGAACCTTATATCAAAAGAAGAGCGGTACGTCACTTAGAAAAAGGCAGAATCGTAATTTTTGGAGCAGGAACTGGAAATCCGTATTTTACAACTGATACCGCTGCAGTACTTCGCGGTGTTGAAATTCATGCCGACGTAATCCTGAAAGGAACACGTGTGGATGGTGTTTATGATTCAGATCCTGAAAAAAATCCTACTGCAGTAAAATTTGACACTATCTCTTTTGTTGATGTAATCAAAAAAGGGTTAAATGTAATGGATTCGACAGCTTTCACTTTAAGTCAAGAAAATAAATTACCAATTGTAATTTTTGACATGAACAAAAGCGGGAATCTGGAAAAAATCTGTGAAGGCGAAAACATAGGAACCGAAGTAAATATATAAGTTAATGGTTCAACATTTTACTTTTAGAAAATCTAAATGCTAAAACTTGAATCCCAAAACCTAAAAAAATGACTGAAGAAATTGAATTTATATTAGATAGTGCCAAAGAATCCATGACGGGTTCTATTGCTCATTTAGAAAAAGAATTTTTGAATATCCGTGCTGGAAAAGCATCTCCAGCAATGCTTGGAAGTGTTTTTGTTGATTATTACGGATCAGCTACACCGCTTTCTCAAGTGTCAAAAATCAGTGTGCCTGATGCACGAACAATTACACTGCAGCCTTTTGAAAAAAACATGTTGCACCCCATTGAAAAAGCAATTATGATTGCTAACATTGGCTTTAACCCAATGAATAATGGTGATTTAATCATTATTAGCGTTCCGCCTTTAACAGAAGATAGAAGACGTGATCTAGCTAAACAAGCCAAAGTAGAGGCTGAAGATGCAAAAATTGGTATTAGAAATGCTCGTAAAGATGCCAACACCGATATTAAAAAATTAGAAAAAGACGGAACATCTGAAGACATTTGTAAAAGTGCTGAAGAAGAGGTTCAAAACATCACTAATAGTTTCATAAGAAAAGTAGACGAACTTCTTGTAACAAAAGAAGCTGAGATAATGAAGGTATAAGCTTACCTAATATTAAAAATTAAATCCGTCTTGTTTCTAGAAATAAGACGGATTTTTTATTACTACTTTTGCTCTAATAAAAAAGGATAATATCCGTTTTTAAATAAACCGTTTTTATGAGGCAAATTTGTTTTCTTTTTTTCTTTATTAGCATATCACTTCATGCGCAATTTCAAGCAAATGGAATTGTAAAAGACTTTTCAACAAACAAACCATTGCCATTTGCAACAATTACTACTAATGAGGAAATCAATTTTATTTCGGATGTAGATGGCAAATTTAGCATTTCATCGAAAAAAGAAATTAGTAGTTTTACCGTTTCTTATATTGGGTATTTAAAAACTTCGGTTGCAATTGTAAAAGATAAAAAATACTATGCAATCTCACTTTTGCAAAAAACAAATGACCTCAGTGAAGTAATTATAGGTTACGAAAACCCTGCACTAGCCATTATAAGAAAAGTCATTGCCAATAAAAGAAACAATAATCCCCAAGAAAAACTAAGCAGCTTTGAATTTAAATCTTACAACAAACTAGTTGTGACAGCAAATCCTGATTCTATTTCGGGGAAATTAGACTCTGTTTTTGTACAAAAATCAATTGGGAAAGAATTTACTAAAATCGATTCATCCAATTATAAATTTAAAGAACTGATAAATAAACAACACCTTTTTCAAACCGAAAAAGTATCACAATTACAATTTAATAACAATACACTAAAAGAAACGGTTTTAGGAACTAAAATGGCTGGTTTCAAACATCCAATTTATGAAATCCTTGCTTTCAACCTGCAATCTTTTTCTATCTACGACAATAGCTATGAACTATTTGAAACTAAATACAACAGTCCAATAGCAACTGATGCATTACTAGATTATAATTATAGACTATTAGATACTGTAGCTATAAATGGTCGACAATCCTACGTGGTTTATTTTAAAAATAAAAAAAGAAGTAAAGCTACTGGACTTGAAGGCGTATTGTACATTGACCAAAATAGTTTTGCCATATCTAAAGCCATTATGCGTATAAAAGGAGTTCTTGATATTAGTGGTATCCATGAATTTCAATATATTCCTGAAGAAAATATATGGTTTCCCATTCGTAAAACTTTTAAAATTGTAAAAGGAAAAAACGACGATGATATAAAAATCCTGGGAGGAACCATTCAATTTAATGGTGATGACGAGAAAGATTCCAAAGCTAGAAAAAAAGTAGCTTCAGACTATACGTACTTAATTTCAAATACTAATAATTTTGACATTAAATACAATGTTCCTATTACTATTACGAAGCCTTTTATTGCCGTTGAGATCAATGACGAAGCAATTCATAGACCTGAAACTTTTTGGGAAAATTACAGAAAAGACAGTTTAGACATTCGAAGCCAAAAAACATATTTAGCTTTAGATAGTATTGTAATAAAAAAGCGGATTGAAAGTCGCCTCCGTTTTGGTCGAAAAATCATTAATGGGTACCTGCCACTTGGTTTTTTTGATATGGATTTGCGAAAAATAATTAGCTATAACAACTACGAAGGATTCCGATTGGGGTTTGGAGGCATAACTAACGAACAGTTTTCTAAAAAATTCAGAATAGAAGGTTACTCTGCTTATGGAACTAAAGATGGAAATTTTAAATATAAAATAGGAATGGCTACGCGTGTTGATAAATCGTCGAATTCGTGGATTGGTGCGTCCTATACTGATGATGTAAAAGAAATTGCTAGCACTTCTTATTCTATTGAGAAAAGACCTTTTAAACTCTATGATCCCAGACCAATTAATATTAGTACTTTTTACAATTATGTGAGCTGGAAAACTTTTTTAGAAACAAACCTCCTTCCTAAAACCGAAAGTATATGGGAAATATCACATTCGGTTGTGGAACCAAAATTCAATTATGTTTATAATTTAAACAGCAATTTATATACTCAATATGTAATGACTACAGCTATGGTTTCCTTGCAATGGAATCCATTTAGTGATTACATGCAAACCCCTACCGGTAGAATTGAAATCGAAAAACGTTTTCCTAAATTCACTTTTCAATACACGCAAGCTTTACCGAAAATATGGGGAAATGATTTTGAATTTAGTAAGATTGATTTCAAAACAGAATTCGAAAAAAAATATCTGAATGGTCAAAAAACAAATTTACTTCTGGAAGCAGGATATGCCATGGGAGATGTACCGATTACTCATTTGTATAACACATCACCGAACAACATTACAAAAGAAACTATTATTCAACGAATTACTTTTGCAGGTAAAAATAGTTTTGAAACCATGTATTTTAACGAATTTTTCTCGAATGAATTTGTTTATTTTCAATTCAAACATGGATTTAACAGAGTAAAACTCTTTAAAAAAGTCAAACCTTCCTTAGTACTAGTCTCCAGAATGGCATGGGGAAATTTACAAAAACCTGAGCAACATGTTGGTTTAGACTATAAAACACTAAACAAAGGATATTTTGAATCAGGCATAGAACTCAACCAAATATTTAATGGACTTGGCCTTACTGCATTTTATCGTTATGGACCCAATCAACTTCCCAAATTTGAAGACAATATTGCCATAAAATTAAGCTTTGTATTGAATTTAGGACTATAACACCTAAGGTTTAATAATTAATACCGAAGGCACTCCAATTAACCAATCATGATCAGAATCCAATAGTGTTTTCCAACTTTCTAGACTAATAAGCATTAAATCCTGTTTGGCTAAAAACGCTAAACTAACCGTTCTTTCAATTAATACCTCAAGGTTATTTGTATGTTTTTCTTCTAAAGAATGAACAGCACTTTGAAGTACAAAATTATTTTGAACGTGGCCGTTGACATCCAGAATCGTGATCTTTGAATTATTATTCTTAATTAATTTTTGGGCATAATCAATTAAAAAGGAATCTTCGGATCTAAAAATAGGAATAAAAACTTGGTCGATATTTTGAAATTCTTTATCAATCAAAATTCCCAAAGGCATTCTTGTTTTTGAAACAATCTGCCTGGTTCTTTCATCAAAAGGAGAGTTTTCAAACAAACCTTCTTTACCTGTGAATTTATCAAGTAGACGGTCTGGATTAATAATTCGAGAGGTAAAACCAACCACTTTCCCTAATAATGTGCCTTCAAAAATAGACTTCCCCAAACCTACCAATAGTAAATCATAATCTCCTTGATTGGCTACATCAGCAATCTCCGTTTCTATATCATTAGTTACTTTAAAGATGGTTTCAATTTCCACATTTAACTGTTCCGATTCCTCAAAAATTGGCTCAAAACTATTTCTCTCTTTGTCTTCCATATTAAAAGAATGCAACTCATCACTTAGTGACAAATGCAGGGCTGTAATTGAGGAACTGTTTTTTTGTTTTTTTGTTAAGCTGTTTGCTAATCGCAAAAGAGATTTTCCTTTTTCATTATTACCAAAAGAAATCAGAATTCGGTATTTGGTGTGAAGAATCAGCTCCTCTTCTTCAGAAACATTTTTACTCTTAAAAAGAAAATCAATTAGATCTAATGCTGGTCCAGTCATAAAAGTAGTCACTAAAGCCATGATAACCATCATTGTAAATACTTCTGGAGTTAACACTTTTAATTCCAATCCAATATTTAAAACAATCAACTCCATCAACCCTCTTGTATTCATCAGTGCTCCAATAGTCAAACTGTCTTTCCAGTTTTGGCCCACAAATTTTGCAGCTAATGCACTTCCTAAAAATTTCCCGACAACAGCAACTAGAATAATCGCTCCAGTAACCTTCCATAAATAAGGATCATTGATTAAGCCTACTTCGGTTTTTAGACCTGTAAAAACAAAAAACAGAGGTAGTAATAGAATCACCGCAACATCCTCTACTTTATCAATAAAAATCATTCGGAATTTAGCAGCATCAGGCATAATAGAACCCATCATAAATGCACCAAAAAGGGCATGAATTCCAATAACCTCAGTTGCATACGACGACAGAATTAAAAAAAGAAAGAAAATAGCCATAACGGGCTTCCCAATATTATCTTTTGAACTGTATAAATCTCCTATCCTTTTCAAGAAAGGTTTTACAATAAAAATCATAACAATCACATAAACCGCTGCAAGAGAAATTACATATAATGAACCTACAAAGTCCCCAGCTTTAACTATGGCAATAACTACTGCAAGTAAACACCAAGCCGTAATATCATCTGCAGCAGCACAAGTTATGACTATGGCTCCAAGTTTCGTTTTATGAATTTCTCTTTCTTGAACAATTCGAGCCAGAACCGGAAATGCAGTAATGCTCATCGCAATTCCCATGAAGAGACTGAAAGACAAGAATTCTACTCCTTGAGGAGCAAATTTATTATATACAAAATAAGATAAGCCAATTCCTAAAGCAAATGGAATAACAATACTGGCATGACTAATTACAACCGCTTCACTGGCTTTGTTTTTTAACACTTTAATATCAAGCTCCATACCAATTACAAACATAAAAAGTATCAACCCTATTTGACTTAAAAATTTTAAATTCCCTAATGAAGCTTCTGGAAATAGTGCTGCAGAAAATTCTGGAAAATACATTCCTACTAATGAGGGGCCCAAAACAATACCTGCGATAATTTCCCCAATTACTGTAGGTTGTCCAATTTTTTTAAAAACCCATCCAAAAAGTCGCGCTACAAGAATGATCATTACAATCTGGGCCAAAAGAATTGCTAAAGGATCCTGAAAATTATGTTTCATAGAAACAATGAAGTCATTCCAAGAACTGTGTTTTTCATTTGGAGCAACTAGACTTTGTATTTTTTCTAGCTCTTTTCCTCTTTTAATTATCCAATAAATCAAAGCTGAAAACCCTCCAGTTACACCTAAATAAAATAAGCTGTTTTTGTATTTTTTTAAATCCATTTTACAGTACTATTTTCGTTCTTAAAATCACACAAAGATGTAAAATTCTACCATATGATTTACAAGACGAAAATTAATTTTTTGCAAAGAAAAAAAAGGAAAGAAATAACTTTAAAAATAGGATGTTACATTTAAAAAGATTTAAATAAACTTATTCTTTTACTGCGGTTTTCACTACATTTGCACCCATTTTTAATACATTTATGAAAAAGAAATTAAAAGTAGGTTTTTGGGAATTCATTGCTCGAATCGTACTTAAAAACAGACTCTTTATACTCGGTGTTATTCTTTTAATGACCGTCTTTTTAGCCTTGCAATGGAAAAATATTCGTTTTTCATTTACAGAAGCGAACTTACTTCCCGACAACAACATTATAAATACAGAATATAATGCGTTTTTAGAAAAGTTTGGCGAAGAGGGAAATTTAATTGTTGTCGGTGTAAAAGACGATGTCTTTTTTACTCCAAAAGCCTTTGCGGCTTGGGATAAATTAATGGCAGATTTTAAATCAAATAAAGAAGTAGATTTAGTTGTTTCAGTAAGTGACTTAAAAAAGCTTCAAAAAAACGACTCTATTCAGTCCTTTGAATTAGTTCCGTTTGTAGATCAAAAGAAAATTACAAGCCCAGAATATCTTAAATCAATTCAGAAAGATTTATTTCAAAACATGCCTTTTTATGAAGGGTTGCTTTTTAATAAAAAAAACGGAACTATTCGTTCAGCCATTTATTTAGATAAGAAAATAGTCAACACACCACACAGAAAAGATTATATTTTAAATGATTTTATTCCAAAAATAGAAGCGTTTGAAAAGGAAACCGGCATCGATTTAAGAGTTTCTGGTATGCCATATATCCGAACATTGAATGCCAAAAGTATAACGGACGAAATTAGTTTATTTATTGGAGCATCTCTTCTAATTACCTCACTAATTTTCTTTTTCTTTTTCCGTTCGTTCAGAGCAACATTAATATCAATTGTTATTGTTATTGTTGGTGTGATGTGGACTTTTGGACTCCTTGGATTATTTCATTATGAAATTACCGTATTAACAGCACTTGTTCCATCATTAGTTATTGTCATTGGTATTCCAAACTGTATTTTCTTGACGAATAAGTACCAACAGGAATACAGCTCTCATGGAAATAAAGCAAGAGCATTACAACGCGTAATTACCAAAGTGGGAACGGCAACCTTGATGACTAACTTAACTACAGCAGCTGGTTTTGCTACGTTTGTTATAACAAATAGTGAGTTACTAAAAGAATTTGGTATCATTTCCTCTTTGAGTATTATTTCCTTGTTTTTTCTATGTCTTATTGTAATTCCTATATACTACAGTTATCAACCCGTTCCAAAAGCAAAACATTTAGAGCACTTGAGTAGAAACTACACTCGTGTTTTCATGAGTTGGATTGAAAAAACAGTTAAATACAATCGACGTTACGTTTATTTAGTAGCAATCTTCTTGTTTTTAATAAGTAGTATCGGTGCTTTTAAAATAAAAACATCGGGAAGTTTGATTGAAGACATGCCTAAAAATACTGGATTCTATAAAGATATTCTTTTTTTCGAAAAAGAATTCGAAGGAATAATGCCCCTTGAGATAACCATAGATACGAAACGAAAAAAAGGAGTTATGAAACTGTCCACTTTGAGAAAAATGGATGATTTTCAAAAAACAATTGAGGAAATTCCAGAACTTTCAAAACCTATTTCCATTCTTAATTTGGTTAAATATTCGAAACAAGCCTACTACAATGGGAATCCTGAATATTATGACTTGCCAAGTTCACAAGAACAAAGTTTCATCTTGAGTTATGCTAAAAATGCAACAAAAAACTCAAAAAACAACTTGATGAAAAGCTATGTAGATAGCACGGGTCAAGTAGCTCGAATTACCACATTCATGAGGGACATTGGTACTGGAAACATGGCGAAAATCGAAACTAAACTTTGGGATAAAGCGAATAAAATATTTCCTAAAGACCGCTATAAAGTCGTGATGACAGGAAAAGCATTGGTTTTTGAAAAAGGAACAAAATACCTTTTAGATAACTTAGTAAGCTCCTTATTATTTGCAGTGTTGTTAATTTCTTTATTAATGATTTTTATGTTTCGTTCCTTCAAAATGGTCGTTATTTCATTAATTCCTAATTTACTACCATTAATGATTACAGCTGGGCTGATGGGTTATTTTGGAATACCGTTAAAACCTTCAACGATACTGGTCTTTAGTATTGCTTTTGGACTTTCAGTAGATGATACCATTCATTTCTTAGCTCAATACCGTCAAGAATTAACTAGAAATAACTGGAAGATAAAAAAATCGGTTTTTGCGACACTAAAAGAAGCTGGAATTAGTATGTTTTATACATCAGTAGTTTTATTTGCTGGATTCTCGGTATTTATGCTATCTGATTTTGGAGGTACAGTCGCTTTAGGTGGATTGGTTGCAATTACATTGGCATTTGGTATGCTATCTAACTTAATGTTATTGCCTTGTTTGGTATTGACTTTGAACAAATCATTGGCCAACAAACAAGAATTTATCGAACCAAAAATTGACGTTTTAAGTAACATGGAGGAAGAAGATGAAAATTTAGACAAATAAACTCTTCTTTTTATAACCTTGTTTTTAACTATACACTTAAAAAAATCCTGTCTTAAAAGACGGGATTTTTTTTGCTCCACCCCAGTATTTATTACGATTTATTTTAAAATATGTATATTTGAAAATACATGCTTTTTAAATTGAGCTAGTCTCAATCAATAAAGATTGAGTTCGAAATTTTATTTAAAATGAGATTTACCTATACTTTTAATAAACTTAGTAGACTCAACAAAAGAGTATCAATCCTAAAAGTGGAGCCCAGCAACCACTAAAATAAACGGGGCGAAATCGAAAAGCCTAATGAGTAGAAAAATAAAAAAGAATGAAAATGGAACAACAAGTTACGGTTGTAAACAATTACCTTGAAAAAATAACAGATTTTGGTTTTGAATATGCACCCAAGTTAATAGGTGGTATACTAGTCCTTTTAGTCGGGCTATGGGTTACCAAAATAATCACTAAAAGTGTTGGAAAATCATTAGGAAAATCAAAAATCGACCAATCTCTCGTCCCTTTTTTAAGAAGTTTAACAAACATCATATTAAAAGTATTAGTTGCCATTACAGTAATGGGAATGATCGGAATCCAAATGACTTCCTTTGTCGCTATCATTGGTGCGGCTGGTTTGGCAATTGGAATGGCCCTATCAGGAACACTTCAAAATTTTGCAGGAGGAGTAATTATTTTGATTTTAAAACCCTTTAAAATTGGAGATTTTATCGAAGCCCAAGGCTATGTAGGTACTGTAAAAGAAATTAGCATTTTTGCTACGATGCTGAACACACCTGACAAGAAATTAGTAATCATCCCTAATGGGCCCCTTTCAACAGGACCACTTACTAATTTTTCTGCGGAACCACTACGAAGAGTGGATTGGACTTTTGGAATAGCTTATGGAGATGACATTGAAAATTTCAAGAGAGCAATGAATGATTTTATTACCGAAGACACTAGAATTTTGAAAGATCCTGCTCCTTTTATAGGTCTTGCAGCTCTTGCTGACAGCTCTGTTAATTTCACCGTAAGAGTATGGGTGGATGGCCCTGATTATTGGAATGTGTTTTTTGAGATGAATGAAAAAGTATATACGAAATTTGCCGACTATAAACTTAATATTCCTTTCCCCCAAATGGATGTTCACGTTCACAATAATAATTAATTTGACTATAATTGACTACACAATCCTTAGTCTTTATAAAGCAATCAAAACTTCCGTCTTTCATGATGGAAGTTTTTTTTATAAACTAAGCCATAAATTTCAATGTGAGTTAGTCAATTAATATTATATTTTTTTACGAGAAACCAAAAGAATCCTGACAATAACCACAATTAAGCAATAGTACTTAATTGCGTACCTACTTATAAAAAATAAATCTTATTTTTACCAGTATTTTTTTAACGAAAAAAACAGCATTAGAATATTTTAAATAATCCAGCTGTTTGGGTTTAAATCTAAAATTAACTATTACACCACGATATATGACTCATAAAATTTCTGAGGCTGAAAAATTAGCCGTTTCTGATAACTATAGAAACTGGAAAAAATGGGGACCTTATTTAGCCGAAAGACAATGGGGAACCGTTCGCGAAGATTATAGCGATAACGGAAATGCATGGGAATTTATCAACCACGACAAAGCACGTAGTAATGCGTATCGATGGGGGGAAGAAGGTATTGGCGGTTTTTGCGACTCTCGTGAGATTTTATGCTTGGCTCCCGTTTTTTGGAATGGAAAAGATCCAATTTTAAAAGAACGCCTATTTGGCCTCACTAATAATCAAGGAAATCACGGAGAAGACGTTAAAGAACTTTATTTTCATCAAGTTTCCACTCCTACACACTCTTACAACAAATACCTCTACAAATACCCGCAAAACGAATTTCCGTATGAGGAAATAATAAGAATCAACAGTCATAGGAATAGAGAAGAATCAGAATTTGAACTATTAGATACTGATGCTTTTAAAGACAATGCTTATTTTGATTGTTATATCGAATATGCAAAAGCCGGTATTGATGATATCTTGATGAAAGTTACTGTAGTCAATCGAGGAAAAGATACCGCTGAAATTCATGTACTTCCGCATCTATGGTTTCGTAATTTCTGGAAACACAACAACAGACATCCACGCCCTAATATGGAATCTGTATCCGAAAACACTATTTTATCAAAAAGTACTAGAAATGACGACTATTACTTATATCATAATAAAGGCGAGCAATTATTTTGTGAAAACGAAACCAATAACGAACGAATTTACAACTCTCCAAATGATTATGATTACGTTAAGGACGGCATTAACAACTACGTTATAAATGGAGAACCTACAGTAAATCCAAAAAAACACGGTACAAAAGCAGCTATTTGGCATCAATTAGAATTAAAAGCTGGCGAAGAAAAAAGCATTAAAATACGCCTAAGCAATGTAGCATTAGAAAATCCTTGGGTCGATTTTGACGCTCAATTTGAGCAAAGAAAAAAGGAATGTGAAACGTTCTATAACGAAATCATAAATAAAGACATCCCTAAAGCCCAGCAAGCAATCGCTAAGAGTGCTTTTTCAGGTTTATTATGGACGAAGCAATTCTATTATTATGATGTTCACAAGTGGCTTTTTGGCGGTGTAGACGAAACGTCAACAACCTATAGAAGAAAGGACTCACGCAATTTTAACTGGCAACATCTTACTAATCGTCATGTAATATCCATGCCTGACAAATGGGAATATCCTTGGTACGCTGCTTGGGATCTTGCTTTTCACATGGCCTCTTTTGTAGAAATAGACCCTTATTTTGCTAAACAACAACTGCTATTAGTCTTGCAAGAAAGCTACATGCATCCCAATGGTCAAATTCCAGCATATGAATGGAATTTTAGTGATGTAAATCCGCCGGTTCACTCTTGGGCGGTTTGGACTGTTTATGACAAAGACAAAAAACGCACTGGCAAAGCTGATACTGAATTTCTGGAAAAAGCATTTCAAAAACTCCTCATCAATTTTACGTGGTGGGTGAACCAAAAAGACACTACTGGTACTGATTTATTTGAAGGAGGGTTTTTAGGTTTGGACAACATTGGTGTTTTTGACCGTAACCACATGCCAGAGGGAATTAAAAAAATGCAACAGGCAGATGCCACGAGTTGGATGGCAATGTTCTCTTTAAACATGTTGCGCATGTCACTGGAATTAGCGAAAACCAACAAAATTTACGAAGAAATATCGGCTAAGTTTTTCAGGCATTTTTTAAACATCGCTTGGGCAATGCACCATATTGGGAAAAAAGATATTTCACTTTGGGATGACCAAGACAATTTTTATTATGATGTTGTCGAAATGTCCGATGGAAGTGCTGAACGTTTAAAAGTACGTTCTTTAGTGGGTGTTATTCCAATGTTTGCTGTCGAAATCATGAATAAAGAATTATTTGAAGGATTAAAAGACTTTCAAAAAAGAGCAAATGAAATAATAAGAACACGACCCGATTTAGCATCCTTAATTTCAAATTTAGAGACTGCCAATAAAGATGGTAATTTTCTATTCTCCATTATGCGCGGTTTTAGATTAGAACATCTTCTAGTGCGCTTACTGGATGAAAAAGAGTTCCTATCTGATTATGGGATTCGTTCGCTATCTAAATACCATGAAGAACATCCTTTTGAATTTGGAAATAAAGGACATCATAAAATTCAATACGAACCTGGCGAAAGTCGTTCAGGAATGTTTGGAGGAAATTCAAACTGGCGTGGTCCTATATGGATGCCTTTGAATTATATGATCATCCAATCATTGCGTAAATACTATACTTTTTATGGACCTACTTATATATATGAATTTCCAACAGGCTCAAAAAACAAACTGAACTTAAACGAAATTGCGAATGAATTAACAAAAAGATTAATTAAACTTTTTGAACGAGATGCTGAAGGTAAATTCCAATACCATTCTGATGACTCTGAAAATCATTTTGCTAAGGACGAACATTTCAGAAACGAACATATGTTTTATGAGTTTTTTGATGGAGATAGTGGTAAAGGGCTTGGTGCCTCTCACCAAACAGGATGGACCGCTCTAATTGCCAATTTAATAATGGATATGGAGAATAACAAATAAAATTATCTTTACAGTTAAGTTATATTAAACTTCCCGTCTACAAAGGCGGGATTTTTTATATCCAATAGTATATAACAGTGAAGCAGGAAAAAAACACTACAATTGTACAATTTTATATTTATTCTCTACTAGCTTTCTCTAAACTAACTTCTAAACCAGCATAATTAGAAACCACTTTTTCCATAAACCCTTCTTTATTAATGATGATATGAGTAGGAAACGCATTAAGTTGCAAGGTTAAATTCATGTACGTTTTCATATTAGGAACAACGGAATAAGACAGCGGTTTTCTAGCTAAAAAAACGGTTAACTGTTCTGGAGTATCCTCAGCCAGACTTATAAAAACAATGTCTTTTCTATCTTTATATTTCTCCACTAATTTATTTACTTGTGGAAATTCTTTAATGCAAGCAGCACAATGAATGTACCAGCATTTTATGACAACAATTTTTCCTTTAAGATTTTCATTTGTAATCAAATTACCATTTAAATCTGAGAATGAAAATGCAGGAAATGGCTCCCCTTCTTTCTTTAGATTTTGAATTTCATTGAAAGCGGTTTCAACAATGGTGGCTTTTATACTTGTATCTGATGTTGGGTCAATCTTAAAAAGCTTGTAGTAAAATAGTGCTGAATCGGATTCTAATCGAATTGGGATGTAACTTCCTTCGCTTAATATTTGCAAAAAATCAACTTTAGGAATCTCCTTTGAATTGGAATCTAATGCAATAAAATCTCTAGAAAGCATGATGTTATTGTATTGATAGGTCCACCAATCCATAAACTGAGTTTGAATTTCAACTGGACTTACTTCTGGTTTCCCAAAAGGAGTTTGTCCAGAACAGGAGGTGAAGATCACAACTAAAAAAAGGGTATAAAACAGTTTTTTCATGACAACTAATTAAAGGTGCAAATAACGTTATAATTTACTGTTTATAAACATAATAACAATACTAAACAATAACAACTTATTTTATGAACGGGGCTTATTAAGACCTCTATCATAAAGAACAATACTTCCCGCAACAGATACGTTTAAGCTTTTTTCGGATTTGAATTTTACTAAATGATGACATTTTTCAATGGCTTTTTTTGAAAGACCATGATCTTCAGCACCTAATAAATACACGCAACGTCGTGGATGTTCGAATGTTTCTAAATCTATTGCATTGTCATCCAACTCTACGCCTACTAAGCGAGCACCTTTGGGGAGGTTTTTATAGAAATCTTCGAAGGTTTCATAATGAAAATAAGGTATCGATTTTACGGCATTATGGGTATCGCAAGCTTGTTTTGCATACCGATTCCCAATAGTGAAAATAAAGCTTGCGCCTAAGTTTTGTGCAGATCTCCATAAAACGCCTAAGTTCTCAGGGGTTTTACCGTTTTGTATCCCTATACCGAAATACTCTGTTATAAAATTATCATTCATCTGACAAAAATACAAACAGTTATGCCGTTTGTCAAATTTTTAAATTATTTAAAGTATCAAATTCCACTATTCCCTAGCCCCGATAATAGCGACATCCTTTTACTTTTTCCTTTAAAAAGTAAAAGATATAGCGAATAGCGGGAAATAGCTCCTAAATGCATCATTCCTCGCAATGACATTTAAAACAAATGATTTATATTTGCAGTTCGAATATGAGACAATTTTAAATTCAACTATACACCTAAAATGAGACATACAAAAGTTAAAGACTTACTAAACAGTACAACGACACTACATGAAGTAAATGCAAAAGGATGGGTAAGAACTTTTAGAAACAATCAATTTATTGCTTTGAATGATGGTTCAACCATCAATAATATACAATGTGTAGTCGATTTTGAGAATACTCCTGACGAAACTTTGAAAAGAATTACGACTGGAGCAGCGATATCTGTTACAGGAACTTTGGTTGAAAGTAAAGGTGCGGGACAACAATTTGAAATTCAAGTTAAAACATTGGAAATCCTAGGAGATTCTGATGCTGAGAAATTCCCAATACAACCTAAGAATAAACCGAGCTTGGATTTCTTGCGTGAAAATGCGCATTTAAGAGTGCGTACCAATATGTTTGGTGCTATTATGCGTGTTCGTTCTGTACTATCATACGCAGTACATAGCTATTTTCAAGAAAAAGGATTTGTGTATGTGAATACACCAATCATTACAGGATCGGATGCTGAAGGTGCTGGTGAAATGTTTAAAGTTACCGCTTTGCCATTTGATGGAACACCTAGAACCGAAGACGGAAAAGTAAATTATAAAGAAGATTTCTTTGGGAAAGAAACGAATCTAACGGTTTCTGGACAACTAGAAGGAGAGACTTTTGCTATGGCATTAGGACAGATTTATACTTTTGGACCTACGTTTAGAGCAGAAAATTCAAATACTTCTCGTCACCTTGCGGAGTTCTGGATGATTGAGCCAGAGGTTGCTTTTAATGACTTGAATGACAATATGGATCTTGCTGAAGATTTTATTCAGTACGTAATTAAATATACGCTTGACAAATGTCCTGAGGATTTAAAATTCTTAGAAGGACGATTATTGGACGAAGAGAAATCAAAACCACAGGCGGAAAGAAGCGAAATGGCTTTGCTCGACAAATTGAATTTTGTTTTAGAAAACAATTTCAAACGTGTATCCTACACGGAGGCAATTGATATCTTGAGAGACTGTACTCCAAATAAAAAGAAAAAATTCAACTATATCATAAACGAATGGGGAGCTGATTTACAGTCAGAACACGAGCGTTACTTGGTTGAAAAACACTTTAAATGCCCTGTAATCTTGTTTGATTACCCAGCCAATATCAAAGCGTTTTACATGCGTTTGAACGAAGACGGAAAAACGGTTCGCGCCATGGATATTCTTTTCCCAGGAATTGGAGAAATTGTAGGAGGATCTCAAAGAGAAGAGCGTTTTGATGTTTTAGTCGAAAAAATGAAAGCCTTAGGAATTGACGAAGAAGAATTGTGGTGGTATCTTGATACTAGACGATTTGGATCAGCAGTTCACTCTGGTTTTGGTCTTGGTTTTGAAAGATTAGTGCTGTTTGTAACTGGAATGACAAACATACGTGACGTAATTCCTTTTCCAAGAACGCCAATGAATGCTGAATTTTAGAAAAAAAGTTTAATCGGTTAATCGATTAAACAAATAAACAGTTAACCGATTAAACAAACAAATGCTAAAGCAATTCTTAAATTTAAAATTATCGCAGAAATTATCTCCTCAACAAATTCAGTTGATGAAGTTAATTCAATTGCCTACGCAAGCCTTTGAACAACGTTTACTGGAAGAGATGAATGAAAATCCAGCTTTAGAAGCAGGTAAGGAGGAAGACGATTATGAAAAGGATGAATTTGAAAACGAAGACTACGATGATTATGATGAGGCGGAATCTGACAGGAATGACGCCGAAGACATCAATATCGACGAATATTTAAATAGCGACGATAGCCCCGATTATAAAACACAAGCCAATAACTACAGTGATGACGATGACGATCGTGAATCACCATTAGCAGCACCTATTAGTTTTCACCAAGATTTAATTAATCAATTGAATACGTTTATTCTCAATGATGAAGAACGTGATATTGCTGAATTTCTGGTAGGAAGTATTGATGACATGGGTTATATCCGTAGAAGCATTCCTGATATTGTGGATGATATGGCGTTTACCCAAGCCTTATATACGGATGAAGCTACGGTAGAACGGATGCTGCATGTAATTCATGAACTAGAACCCTCTGGTGTAGGTGCGCGCGACTTACAAGAATGCTTGTTGTTGCAGTTGAAACACAAAACCCCTACGGAATACGTGGAACTAGCAACTGATATTATCGAAAATCAATTTGATGCTTTTACCAAAAAACATTACGATAAATTAATTCAGAAATACAATGTTTCAAATGAGCAACTCAAAAAAGCAGTTCATGAAATTGAAAGACTGAACCCAAAACCGGGAGGCTCTTTTACAGGAAATAATAAAATTACAGAGAACGTAGTTCCTGATTTTGCCATTAGAATTGTTGATGGCGAACTGGAATTAACTTTAAACGGTCGAAATGCTCCTACCCTGCACGTTTCCAAAGATTATCAGGAAATGATGCAAACCTATAAAGTTTCTACCGATAAATCAGGGCCACAAAAAGATGCGGTTCAGTTTATCAAACAAAAACTGGATTCGGCTAAGTGGTTTATTGATGCGATTCGTCAACGTCAAGAAACCTTATTTGTAACCATGAATGCTATTATGCATTATCAAGAAGAATATTTCTTAGATGGCGATGAAACCAAATTGAAACCAATGATCTTGAAAGACATTGCGGATATGGTAGGACTTGACATCTCAACGGTTTCCCGTGTAGCCAACAGTAAATATGTAGAAACACCTTACGGAACAAAACTGATTAAAGAATTCTTCTCAGAAGCCATGAAAAACGATCAAGGGGAAGATGTTTCCACGCTTGAAATCAAAAAAATATTACAAAATATTATTGAAGAAGAAGACAAGAAGAAACCTTTACCAGATGATCAATTAGCCGAATTGCTGAAAGAAAAAGGATACCCAATTGCAAGAAGAACTATCGCTAAATACAGAGAGCAACTGGATATTCCTGTAGCTAGAATGAGGAAAAAAATATAAGATTGTTGAAATCAGATTGCTGATTAACGATTTTTGATTTAAAAAGACAAAACCCTTTCTGATGGCTCAGAAAGGGTTTTGTCTTTTAAGAATCCTATTTCGTTTTGTCTCCCTCTCCTTTGGCTTGCTTCATTCTTCTCAATGACTGGCTGGGGACAGGATTTTATTTATTCTCCTGATCTTTTTTCATGGCGTGATAATAAGCTGCACGACTCAAGGGTTCGTATTCTTCGGTTTCGCCAAGCATTACTAGTTTATCACTGTCGGTTTTTCTAAAACTATAATTAGCCAGATTACCAGTACGAGTGCATACAGCATGCACTTTAGTCACATATTCTGCTGTCGCCATTAATGCAGGCATAGGTCCAAAAGGATTACCCTTAAAATCCATATCTAACCCAGCAACAATAACACGAATACCTTGGTTTGCTAAATCATTGCAAACCCTTACTATTTCGTCATCAAAAAACTGCGCTTCATCAATTCCCACCACATCACAACCTTGCGCCAAAATGGCGATATTGGCAGCAGCTGGAACTGGTGTAGAACGAATTTCATTAGCGTCATGCGACACTACCATATCTTCATGGTAGCGGGTGTCAATTTCTGGTTTAAAGATTTCTACTTTTTGTTTGGCAAATTGTGCTCTCTTGAGACGACGAATTAGCTCTTCGGTTTTACCCGAAAACATTGAACCACATATGACTTCGATCCAACCAAACTGTTCTTTATGATTTACTGTATTTTCGAGAAACATTTTGTATTTTTCTAACTTAAAAAATGAATAGTTTTTATTACTTTGTACCGTAATAAACCAACATAAGATTTTATACTTTTACGTTGTCTCAAAAGTAGAAAAATTTTATCAATTCGAGGATTTGTAAACAGTTATTTAAAATTAAATCTTCTGCCCCTACAGCCCTTGAATTTCTTTTGGTAAAAAATAAAATGAGAAACACATACGCCATATATACTATAATTTAAACGTTATGAAAAAAAAATTGGAAGCCGATTTAATCAGCATTGCACATAGAATATTACAACTTAAGAACAAGTCTGATATCAATCAACTGTATTTGGAATCTCAAAAACTATACGAAAAGCTATCCGTTTTACGATTTATTGACGAACATTATGGTGATGTAAAACCAACAATTAGCCATGCTGAGATCGAAAAAGAAGTGCAAGCCTTTTACGACAAAAGTGCCGAATTGCCAGCTGAGACTATCATTGAAATAACTGAAAGTACGCTTCCCCAAGAAGGAACAACTTCTGAAACTATAAAAGAAGAGAAATCAGAACAAGAAATTGCATCTCCTCAAATAGTAGCACATTTGGACGAAGTGCTAGTAGAAGAAAATACAATCGAAGATTCTAAAACTGAGGAGAGCTCTCCAGAAGTAGAAGAAGAGGTTTCAGAAGACAATGCATTAGGCGATTTTGAAGCTGATATAAAAGAGCAACCGGTAACTGAGGAAATGCCAACAGACGATGTGGTCATTAGCGAAAATGAAGCTGAAGAAGAGATTCTTGTTGCTTCTGAAGAAAAAGAAGAAGAACCACAACATAAATTCAAAGCTGCTTTTGAATTAACTGACGATTCAGAAACAGAAGAAATCGAAATTGAAACACCTAAAAAACCGGAGGCCGTACAAATTTCTTTCGAAGATTTATTAGGTGGTAATTACAATGACACTCTTTTTGTCAAAGTAGATGATGTACCTGCATTACCTCCAGAAATTGTTTTTGAAGCCAAAGAAACTATAGTTGAAAAAGCTCCAGAACCGATAATAGAAGAAAAAAAGGAAAAAGCCGAACCCAAAATTGTATCCCTAAATGACAAATTATCCAAAGGCATTGATATTGATTTAAATGATCGAATTGCATTTGTAAAACACCTTTTTGGTAATAACAGTGAAGATTACAACCGCGTATTGAATCAATTAATCACATTTGACAATTTTCATGAAACACGAAACTTCATTGAAGAAATGGTAAAACCTGATTACAACAACTGGAAAGGGAAAGAAGATTATGAAGAGCGTTTTATGGATATCATCGAGAAAAAATTTCTTTAATAAACTATGTCAAAATTATATATTGTTCCCACGCCCATAGGTAATCTTGAAGACATGACTTTTAGAGCCATTCGGATTTTAAAAGAAGTCGATTTGATTCTGGCCGAAGATACCCGTACTAGTGGCAAACTCTTAAAGCATTTTGAGATTGGCACCCATATGTACAGTCATCACATGCACAATGAGCACAAAACCGTAGAGAATTTGATCTCCCGATTGAAAGCTGGGGAAAACATTGCCTTAATTTCGGATGCTGGTACTCCAGCCATATCTGATCCAGGCTTTTTATTAACTCGCGCTTGTGTTGAGAATGGAGTTGAAGTAGAATGTTTACCTGGTGCGACCGCTTTTGTTCCCGCCTTAGTAAATAGTGGTTTACCTAATGATAAATTTGTTTTTGAAGGATTCTTACCTGACAAAAAAGGGAAACAAACCCGTTATTTGGCTTTAGCCGAAGAAACACGTACTATGATTTTGTATGTTTCACCGCATAAATTACTAAAAACATTAACGGAGTTTATTACTTATTTTGGCGAAGACAGACCTATTTGTGTTTGCAGAGAATTATCAAAAATGCATGAAGAAAATGTTCGTGGAACGGTTCGTGAAGTGTTAACCCATTTTGAAAAAACAGCGCCAAGAGGTGAAATTGTTGTTGTCGTTGGCGGAAAACCATTCGTTAAAGAAGTTAAAAAAAATAAATTCTCAAAAGAAGAAGATCAAGAATAAAAACCATATTATGACGATAGCATCTTATATCTCTATATTAAAAAATACGCCACAAGAAATAACATTTCCAGAAACTATTGCTGTAATTGAAGCCAATTATACCTTTACTCCTACTACTTTTCAAAACGGAAATCAACATAATGCAGCGGGAGAAAACTCAGGTTCTTGTAAATTGTTTGCTTTCGCCAAATTGCAAAACTTAACTCCTGAAGAAACCTTATCATGTTTTGGAGCCTATTATTATGAAGACGTTTTGAAAAATCCTGAAGGAACGGATCATCAAAACATTCGTAATTTTATACTTCACGGTTGGGATGGAATCCAGTTTGAAGGCGAAGCATTGGAACTAAAATAAATTATATAGGATTGAAGATTAACAATTTTTGATTGCAGATATTAAATCACAAATCGTTAATCGACATTCATAAATCACAAATCAAATGCGTTGGACCATAAAACAAAAACCTTCTGAGGATAAGATTAGGCATTTAGCCACAACCTTGGGTGTAGAAGATTTTGTCGCCACTTTACTGGTGCAACGCGGTATTGAAACTTTTGACCAAGCTAAAGCTTTTTTTCGCCCTTCGCTAGACCATTTACATGATCCCTTCTTAATGAAAGACATGGCTAAAGCCGTGGAAAGAATCGAACGTGCCATTGCAAATCAAGAAAATATTTTGGTTTTTGGGGATTATGATGTGGATGGAACTACCGCTGTTTCCCTAGTTTCTTCTTACCTTAAATCCTATTATCCTAATATTGCTACTTATATTCCAGATCGTTATTTGGAAGGATATGGCGTTTCCTTTAAAGGAATTGACTATGCCGATGACAATGGGATTTCATTAATTATCGCTTTGGATTGTGGTATTAAGTCCATTGATCATGTCGCTTACGCAAAAGAAAGAAATATTGATTTCATCATTTGCGATCACCACAGACCGGGAGAATCTTTACCCGAAGCAGTCGCTGTCCTTGACCCCAAAAGATCTGATTGTTCATATCCATACGATGAATTGTGTGGATGTGGTGTGGGTTTCAAATTAATACAAGCTTTAGGAAGCAATAGAGGGCAAACCATTGATGATTTTATTCCGTATTTAGATTTAGTAGCAACTGCAATCGCCGCCGATATTGTACCTATGACCGGTGAAAATCGAGTGTTAGCTTATTTTGGTTTACAAGTTATTAATGAAAATCTAAGGCCTGGAATTAAGGCTTTAATTCACCAAATAAAGAAACAAACCCTTGACATCACCGATGTCGTTTTTATCATAGCGCCTCGAATCAATGCAGCTGGCAGAATAAAACACGGCAATCATGCGGTGGAATTATTAACCGAATTCAATTTTGAACAAGCACAACAATTTGCTTCCGAAATTGAACAATACAATTCCGACCGTAAGGATTTAGACAAACAAATTACCAAAGAAGCGCTTTCGCAAATAGAAGAAAATCAGGAAAAAGAGCGATTTACCTCTGTAGTCTTTCAAGAAGATTGGCACAAAGGTGTAATTGGGATTGTCGCTTCAAGACTGATAGAAACCTATTATCGCCCCACTTTAGTTTTTACAAAAAGTGGTGATAAATATGCAGCTTCGGCCCGTTCTGTAAAAGGGTTTGATGTGTATAATGCACTCGAAGCTTGCTCGGAACATTTGGAACAATTTGGTGGACATATGTATGCCGCAGGAATGACATTAGCCGCAGAAAACTATGCTGTTTTTAAACAAGCATTTGAGCAGCAAGTACAAGAAACGATACATCCAGATATGCGAACACCCGAAATTGAGATCGATGCCGAAATTAATTTTACTGACATTAGCCCAAAACTAACTCGGATTTTGAAACAATTTGAGCCTTTTGGACCACAAAATATGACTCCCATTTTTCTCACTAAAAACATAAAAGATACGGGTTACGGAAAACCAATGGGACAAGAAGACGAACATATAAAATTGTTTATCAAACAAAACAATTCCGAAGGAATTCCAGCCATTGGTTTTGGACTAGGAAATAAAATGGATTTAACAACACATCAAAAACCATTTCAAGCCGTGTACTGCATTGATGAAAACGAATGGAATGGTAAAGTAAGTTTACAGTTGCGATTAAGAGATATTAAATAATTGAGATTACCCAAATGAAAAAAACACACGACCCCTACGCAGCCTTACGTTATAAGGAATTCAACACTTTTTTATTATTGCGATTTGCTATGGTTTTTGCCTGGTCCATGCAATTTATTGTTATCGAATGGCAGGTTTATAGTTTAACGAAAGACCCACTTTCACTAGGAATTATAGGCTTAATGGAAATCATACCTGCGGTTGCTATGGCTTTATTTGCAGGACATATTGTGGATCAAAATGAGAAAAAAGGCCTTCTCGTTAAATGTATTTTAGGTTTTTCAGTAATTAGTTTTGGTTTGTTTTTATTGACCTGGCCCACCATTGTAAGTGACTATTCAACAAGAGCTATTTTGTATGGTATTTATTTTATGGTCTTCTTGGGCGGCATTGTACGTTCCTTTCTGGGGCCAACAATATTCTCCCTTTTATCCTTATTGGTTCCTAAAAAAGTATATCCAAACGCTGCCACTTGGAGCAGTTCCGTTTGGCAAATTGGGTCTGTTTTAGGGCCTGCAGTAGCCGGTTTTTCTATTACTTTGATTGGCGTGCACTGGTCGATGTGTTCTGTTTTTGCTTGTTCTGTTTTTGCACTGATTGCTTTAACTCAAATTGGTGCTAAGCCAATTTTGAACCCAAAAATTGGAGAACCTATTATGGAAAGTTTGAAAGAAGGAGTAAAATTTGTTTTCAATAATAAAACCGTTTTGGGCGCATTATCACTGGATATGGTGGCGGTTCTATTTGGTGGAGCGGTGGCACTTTTGCCTATTTTTGCTCAAGATATTTTAAAAGTGGGACCCGAAGGTTTTGGTGTGCTGAGAGCAGCACCAGCTGTAGGTTCTTTTTTGACATTAATAATTTCTGCTTATGTTCCCATGAATAAAAATGCGGGATTAAAGCTATTGGCAGCGATTTTTGGTTTTGGACTTTGTATCATTACTTTTGGACTTTCAACTATTTTTGCTTTATCCGTATTTGCTTTGTTTTTAAGTGGTGCTGTAGATGGAATTTCGGTAGTGATACGACAAACCATTTTACAATTAAAAACTCCCGATCACATGCGCGGCCGAGTTTCGGCAGTGAATTCTATTTTTGTAGGTTCTTCTAATGAATTAGGAGCTTTTGAAAGTGGATTGACTGCTAAATTGATGGGAACAGTAACATCTGTTGTATTTGGTGGATGTATGACTTTATTAATTGTTCTTGGAACTGGAATATTCTCTCCTTCTTTTAGAAAATTAGACTTACAAAAAGATATTGATGAACATGAAAAAAGTGAATAAATAGTAATTTTTTCAAAAAAACGCTTTAAATAATCAGTCGGTAAGCAATCTAAGGATTCATTACCGACTTTTTTGTGAAAATCATTTTAAAAAGAAAACAAAATATCACTAAAACTGGGTATTTCATTTGCACTAAATTAGCTGTAAGTTTGAAAACGATGTTTTTTATACGAAAAAACACTAATTTTAAATCATAATATGAAAGTAAAACTATTTACCCCCCCCCCACATTTTTAGGAATCTTCCTAGTTCTACTGCTCTTTTCTTGTACTAAAGATGAATTGCAGGACAGCACAACGAATCCAATCATAAATCAACTAAAAAACGATTTAAAACTGGAGCAATTTACCAATAAAAATATGGCTGCTAATTTAGTTGTAAATTGGGAAACGTTCTCCAAAATAGAGAAAGATGGATTCGAAATTTATGAAATTGAAGTTTCTGAAAAAAAAGCAAGCGAAATCGAATCCAATTTATTTCAAAATCAATTAAAATACGAATTGATTGCAATAAAAAAAGGAACAGAAATAAATTCCTACTTAGTGGAGGCGTATACAAGTTTAAACCATACTTTATTCACTAATTCCATTGAAAATCTTAGTAACTTTACTGGGACACTAAATGTATTTCAATTAGATGAAACTTCAGTAGGACAACTAGTTATTTTTAATGGTCATAGCAAAAATACTACTGAAAAAAGTGTAATAGAACCTTTGAATGAAGTTATCAACTTTTACAGTTACAAACAATCTCTAACCAATAAAGCACCCGAATGTGTGGAAACGTATATTGTATATACGTATGCATTGGAAAACACGAACCATTATTCTTCAGTTACTGTTGGAAATTACACACAACTCACCTACAGAAATACAACTCAAGAGACAATAATTACAACTTCTTTCATGAACACTCCCTACCCCTGTGGGACAAATGGAGATTCCTATTATATTCTATACAGAACTACAATTAATAGAGATGTAATTGATTAAGACAATATAATAAATAAACTTACTGGAAAAGCAAAATGTTTGAATGATTTGTTAGATAAAAACGGTGATTCATTTGTAAAGAATCTATTAGCTAATTTTAAAGGTAATTCAGAATTTGACATTACTATTGTTTCTAAAGAACATGTGGTTTCAAATCAAACTGGTATAGAAATTAATGGAAGAACGATGTATGATGAGGCAAACCCTTTGATTACAATCGAAATAAGCACTTCTAGAACAAATGAACGTGCTGCTCTAGAGGGAGCAAGAATCATTTTGCATGAATACATCCATGCCGATATGTATAGAAAACTATACACAATAGATGTTACAAACCAAGAAGTTTTGGATTTTAAAAAAACATATGAAGCATACGGCAATCAACACGGGACTATGGGAGCATTATACATTAATAGTATGAAAGATGCATTAAAAGCATTTCATAAAAATGTTCTTATCGATGATTATAATAAATACATCAATTATTACGGTGAAGCACCAAGCGACACTTTTTATGAAGCTCTGGCCTGGGGAGGTTTAAGAGATAGCGATGTGAAGTCTTGGACAGATTTATCCCCAGAAAAAAAAGCCGCAATTGAAGCACTCGCTAGTCGAGTTACTGGTTTTAGCAGAACAGTTCCTTGCCCTAACTAATTATCATAAAACATTTAATTATGAAAAAACATATTTCACTTATTTTGCTAACTTTTTTTTCTATTGCTGTCCTAAAGGCACAAGAAAAATCAAAAGACACGCTTTTTTTTAAACTAGACAATAAATATGTTTATGAATCAAAATTTGTTTCTAAAGAGTATTTACTTAAGGACCGTAACAAAGATGAAGTTTTTTTCTTTAAAGGTAACGAAACCCTAAAAAATGTAAAACCAAAAGAGATACTTTGCCTTAAAAAATTTATACGCTCCTCTCAATTTTATGATAAAACAAAAAAACAAAAATTAAATAATTATAAACTTATCATTTTTTTTAGGGATTATGTTGTTTTTTTAGTAATAAAGACTAAAAATGAAACCAAATATATTCATGTTAATCCAGCAGTTGTAATTAATGATTAAGAATATAAACGAAATTTTACTGATGAAAACAGCAATTCTCATTTTTCTATCTCTATTTTCGATACCTAATTTACAGGCTCAAGAAAAACAAAAAGATACCCTCTTTTTTAATTATAACTATAAATATATTAGAACTCATATTGAAATGCCAAACGAGTTTTATATAAAAGATGGAAGCAGTGCCAATTTCGGTACTTTTTTCTTTAAAGAAGTTAGAGTTCTAAATAATCTAAATGTAAAAAAAATATTATGTCTTAAAAAATATGTACGATCATCCAAATACTATGATAAAAATAAAGAAACAAAATTAGACTATTATAAATTAGCCTTTTTTTTAAATAATTATATTCTTTTTTTGAAAAAAAAAGCGAATCAAAATATATTCAAGTCGTTGCAGCTGTTAGCATCGAATAAAACATTAAGGAATCAATAGAATTACAGAAAAATATTGGCGAGCCTAAAAAAGAGGAGTCTTAAAGTCATTTTAATATAATTCAAAAAGTCGGTATTGAATCTCAGGATTTGTTACCGACTTTTTTGTAACTTTTTTAATCTTTTTTATTTAGAATAAATCTAAATAATTATTATATTTGTTTCAAATGAATGAATTATGCATGAAATGAAACAAATATATTATAACGATTCAGGGACTTCTTTCTTTTGGAGAAAAGAGAACGAAATATTAACGGATAAAGTGCAATTGATTTTTAGAGAAACGGGGTTTTATTTCAGTCGACACGAACTGAAACTGTTTCAATGTTGTATTGACGAAAGTTATCTTTTAAATAACTGTTGTGATGATTGTAGCTTGAAAAATAATTGTCACAAATTTTTACTAAAAACACCTTGTTCTCAAATTGATTTGGCTGTTTCTATGCAAGAATTAATCGCAGTCAAAGACCTAGTGGAAGGTACTTTATTTAAAATAAATATAGATGACTATTTGAATGGGGAGGGAATGAATTAATTCTCGTACTTTTTTAACTCAAAAGTTTCTCCATCAAAAACACCATAAGTAAAATAGGTAATCCAGTCGCCTAGATTCACATATTCAGAATTTTCTCCTACCGTAACTTTCATAGGCAAATGGCGGTGCCCAAAAACAAGGTAATTGTAGTGTTTGGTTTCTAGCTTTCTTTTGGAATACAAAATCAACCACTCATTGTCTTCGCCTAGAAAAGTGACATCTTCATCACCAGAAATGAGTTTGTTTTTCACCGAAAGGTATTGCGCCAGTCCTACTCCAATATCAGGATGCAACCAGCGGAAAAGCCATTTAGAAAACGGATTGGTAAACACTTTTTTCATGCGTTTGTAACCTAGGTCACCAGGTCCTTTCCCGTCTCCATGTCCAACTAAGAATGTTTTATCCCCAAAAGTATATTCTTGATTGTCATGATAGACTGGAATATTTAATTCTTTTTGGAAATAATCATCCATCCATAAATCGTGGTTTCCTACGAAAAAATAGATTGGGATTCCGCTGTCGCGAATTTCGGCCAGTTTGCCTAAAACACGTACAAAACCTTTAGGAACTACGGTTTTATATTCGAACCAAAAGTCGAATAAATCACCTACTAAAAAAATAGCTTCGGCATCTTTTTTCACTTCGTCGAGCCAAGCCACAAATCGCTTTTCTCGAGGAAAACTCAATTTAGGTGTTGGCGCTCCAAAATGTTGATCAGAAGCAAAATATACTTTTTTGTTATTAGGTAGTTTCATGAAACTAAGATATCTAAATTGAATTATAGGTTATCACTCGCAAACCACTCTGCAAAAGAAGATTCGGTTTCTTGTAATTTAAGAGAGAAGAGTTTAATTCCATCAGGTAATCTTGCTATAATTCTTTGCGAAAAATCAACTACCATATTTTCACTAGTTGGCTGATAATCGACTAAAATGACGTGGTGTCCGCGGTTAATTAATTCATTAGCCAATTCAATATGCGGGGTAGTTTCATTAAAAACAGTGGCGTGGTCAAACTGATCTACAATTTCTTCTTTTACAATTTTTTTTAAATCCGAAAAGTCGATTACCATACCAAACTTTACATCGTTACGATTCACAATAGGTTTCCCTATTACAGTCACTGATAATTTATAACTATGTCCGTGAACATTTTTACATTTACCATCATAACCATATAAGGCATGCCCTGTTTCGAAATTAAATTGTTTTGTAATTCTGATATTGCTCATCGAAGTATAATTTTGAATGCAAATTTAGTAAATTGCCATGAGAAATAGGTTGCATTTATTGGGTTTCCCATTATATGTGTTTTTAGCCCTGATAGTAGCGGCATCCTTTGACTGGCATTTTTGGCCAGGCTAAGATACAGCGGATAGCAGGAAATAGCTCATCAAACCTAATGTGCTTAACGAATTATTACTTCTTTTTTAATTGTTCTAATGCGTTTTTAGCATAATTGGATAAAACTAACTTGCCTGTAATTGCAGCTCTTTCTAGTAAAAGAGTATCCCAATCTTGGGTTCCTTCCCAAATGATTTTTTTCATTTTGAATAAAGCGTCAGGATTATACGAAGCTAATTTCGATGTGAAATGATCGATGTCAATATCCAGTTCTACTTGGTCATGTGCTAGTTTGGCATACAACCCTTTTTCTAGCGCCCAATCGGCCGTTTTCCATTCGTGAGCAGCCAAAGTCATTTGGGTCATGGCCGTTTTACCAATTTTACGACTTACTGCAGGTTCTATCACAAAAGGACCAATCCCGATGGCTAATTCAGACAATTTTATACTGGCATCAGCAGTGGCAAAAGCATAGTCACAAGTAGCCGCAATCCCAACTCCGCCACCTACGGCTTTGCCATGAATGCGCCCCACAATGATTTTTGAACAAGTACGCATCGCATTTATCAAATGAGCAAAACCCGAGAAAAAGTGAACCCCTTCTTCCTGATTCGACACCGCCAAAAGCTCATCAAACGAGGCTCCAGCACAAAATGCTCCAGTACCAACACTCTTTAAAACAATTACAGAAACCGCTGAATTCTCACTCAAATTATTCAATTCTTGTGTCAAAGAATCCAACAATTGACGTGGAAATGAATTGCTTGCCGGATGACCAAATTGTACGGTTGCAATCTTATTTTCTATTTTTGTTGATAATGAACCATTGGATTCAGGTAGTGCCATAGCAGTAGTTTTTATGTAAAGTTAAAAATATAAATAGGAATCTATCCTTTTTTAAAAAATTTGGAAGTTGTTTTTTGAAAAATGCTATTTGAATACTTTAAAATATTATATTTGCGCCACTATTGGGGGATTAGCTCATTTGGCTAGAGTGCTTGCCTGGCAGGCAAGAGGTGACGAGTTCGAATCTCGTATTCTCCACAAAGACCCAAACAAAGTTTGGGTCTTTTTTATTTGTATTCTACTTTAGCAAATAGGAAACTCCAATTGAACCATAAAAATATCCTGAAATGGTCTTGCTATATAATTCTTTACCTCTATAAACAAATACATAAAACAAGTTCAAATTGTTTTTACGGTATTTGAAACCCGCTTCTCCATTAAAACGAAGTGGAACCAAATCAAAAGTTACAGAACTGTTACTATTAAAAAGACTGCCTTGAATTGTAGCATCGTACAACTGATAATTTATACTGGGTGCTATATAAAAATAGAATTCTTTTTCATTACTCCCAATTGCTCCTCCATGAAGATTAGAATTGTACATTGGGACTAATTTCTTAAACCCTATTCTAGTTAAAAAACCTGCTGATGCACCAGTAAAAATTGTCCCTAAGTTGGCTTCGGATTGAAAATGAAAATCTATTTTTTTACTCTCAGATCTCGGAAACAACTTTTTTGAATAAAAGAAATGCGTTTGGACAGCCAGTGCATTTTGAATTTGATATCCCCAACCCTGAACTGCTTTATACCCCACTAAACTATGAAAGCTTTTTTGCATTTCTCTACCATAGGAATTGGGTCCAACATATCCTATTTGAAAATTTGCTTTAAATACGGATTCGTTTTTATAAAATATATTTTCTCCAATTTCTCCAAAAAGATATCCCGCATAAGGACGATCCATTATTTCTTTTTCAGGAGAGTCTATAAACCGAGGTGTATAAATACATTGTCCTATTGTAAATTCTACACTTTTTTTAGAGATATCTAGCTTACTATTTTTAATTAAATGACGGTAAAAAATTGCTAATCCATTCGTATAATACATGTCATTCTTGGAGGATGTATAAAGATCATTATCTGTTATAATACCAATTTCAGATTTCCTACTTTGTCCATAATTGAAAACGGAGAACAAAATTAAAAAGAAAAAAACATTTTTATTAATTAACATTTAATATTCTATTTTTCCAATAGTACGCATCACTCGCATAATTTTTGTTTTTCTATTATTGATATAAGAAGAGGAACTCGTTGCTGTGAATCTTCTTGGATTAGGTAAAATTGCTGCAATTCCTGCAGCTTGAAGTGGTGTAAGATTTGCCGCATCTTTGCGGTACCAATGTTCTGCAGCCGCTTGTGCTCCATACACTCCATCGCCCATTTCAATACTATTTAAATACACTTCCATAATCCGTTCTTTACCCCAAATCACTTCAATAAGTACTGTGAAATAAGCTTCCAGTCCTTTTCTCAAATAACTTCTTCCTTGCCAAAGAAATACATTTTTGGCCGTTTGTTGTGAAATTGTACTACCTCCTTTTATTCTACGACCGCGCTCATTGCTTTTGTATGCTTTTTGCATCGCAGTAAAATCAAATCCATTATGAATGAGAAAAGTTCCGTCCTCACTGGCAATAACGGCTTTCTGTAAATTGACTGAAATATTCTCTAAAGGCTCCCAATCATGGCTAAAATGATTTTCTTTTCCAGCAAATTTGTTTTCAACAGCTCTCATTACCATCAATGGAGTAAAAGGTACCGGTACAAATTTAAAAAATACTACTAAAAATACGGACAGTCCGATGAACCATAAGAATGTTTTAAATAAAATAACTCTTAGTTTATTCATAAAAGAGGCTGATTCTTTTTTTACTGGTTTTTTTGCGGTTTTCTTAGGTGTAATTTTTATTCCCATTATACTAAATCTGCTAATTCTGTTCCTATTAAACTTCCTATTGCTACTCCCATTCCTCCTAATCGCACTCCACAATAAACGTTTTCAGACAATTGTGAAACTATGGGTTTCTTACTGTTACCAATACCCATAATACCGCTCCAACGGTGTTCAATTTTAAAATCTCGGTTGGGCAAAATTACTTCTTTTAATAATTGTTCCAATTTATTTTGTACAATTTCTGTCTGCGCAAACTCCGTTGTGTTTTCTGCCTCAAAATCAAGATTTCTTCCACCACCTAATAATATACGATCTCCAATATTTCGAAAATAGTAATACCCTCTGTCTAAATGAAATGTCCCTTTTATATCTAAATCTTTTATTGGTTCCGTTATTAAAACTTGGGCTCTCGCTGGCTTTACAGCACCATTAGTCAATTGATTTGAAAATCCATTGGTAGCAAACAAAACTTTTTTGGTAATAAAACTAAAATCTCCAAGGTTGATCTCAACTTCATTTCCTTTATCCAAAAAAGAAGTGACTGTTTGTTGGTTCAAAATCAATATATTTTCAGAATACGCATTTTTCAATAATGCCTGCATCATATTACCTGTATCAATCTGACCTTCAAAAGGGTTGTAAACTAAATAATCTTTTGTGCCGTTAAAACTAAAACGGTCTACTTGCTTGGCAAAAACGTCGGCTTTAAATAATGGTTTTAGGATTTCATTTATAAAAGGCAATTTATTACTACATTCCGTATAACAACTATCATCAGAATTTAAAAAAACTTCATATCCCCCAAATGGTTTAAAATCAATCGCGGTATCTCCTAATCGTTTCCTTAACAATTGCAACCCTTGCCACCGTTTTTCAATAAGACCTACTACCTCTTCTTCCGAATGGGATTTTAAATCATCTATAATTTCAGAAATGCTCCCAAAACAAGCAAAACCAGCATTCTTAGTACTGGCTCCATGCGGCAACATTCCTTTTTCAAGAACTAAAATTTTACTACCAGGGAACCTTTCGCGCAAGCGCAACGCAGCGTGTAAACCTACAATTCCGCTTCCTACAACAGTATAATCTACATTTGTAAACCAATTTTTTAATTCCCAATAACTTAGTTGCATGTTCTAATTTTTTTATAAAAATAATATTTTTAGTGAATTAAACACATGCTTATCGCTGTTTTAAACAAAATAACATTTTGAAAGAGTTAACATAATCCTGATTCTCATTTTAGAATAAAATTGTACTTTTAGGAACCCAAAATAATTTAATTTTATATGAAAAAAATACTCCTTACAACCCTAACTATGATGAGTTTAAGCGCAATTGGTCAAAATGGAATGACCCCAGAAAAACTCTGGAAATTAGGAAGAGTAACTCCTATAGGAATATCTACAGATGCAAAAAATGTAGTTTATAAAGTAACTATCCCTTCTGTTGAGGAAAATAAATCGGATTCTAAATTCTATACTGTTCCTGTTAATGGCGGAAAATCAACCGAAGTAGTTGATTATAAAACTTTGGTAAAAGACAAAAACATTTCGCCAGATGGGAAATACATTGTCTACAATGAAGAGGTAAAAATCAACAATGTACTTGGGAAAGATTTTTATCCCGAGCTTGAAAATTCAGATGTTCAAATTTATGATGGTTTAGACTATCGTCATTGGGACACCTGGAATGAAGGTAAATTCAATCATGTTTTTTATAAAGAAACTAGCGAAGGAGCTGTTGGTGTAGATATTCTAAGTTCAGAAGCATTTGATAGTCCGCAAAAACCTTTTGGTGGAGACGAAGATTACATTTGGTCTCCAGACAGCAAACACATTTTATATGTTTCTAAGAAAAAAGTAGGTACACAATATGCCATTTCGACCAATACCAATATTTTTGAATACAATATAGAAACTGGAAAAACGGTAAATAGAACCGAAGATAATCTTGGTTACGATGTAGCACCTAAATTTTCGCCTTCAGGAAATCTTACTTGGCTACAAATGAAACGAGATGGTTATGAAGCCGATAAAAATGACATCATTGTTGATTTTAAAGGAATGAAAATGAATTTAACAGCAAACTGGGATGGAACTGTAGACAGTTTTACTTGGAGTGCTGATGGAACAAAAATCTATTTTATTGCTGCCGTTGATGGAACGAAACAACTATTTGAAGTAAACTTCCCTGGTTTTACAAAAATCGCCGTGCATGTAGACCAAGTTACAAATGGTGATTTTGATGTAAACGAAATCGTAGGGTTCTCTGGAAACAATGTTATTGTTACAAGAGCGGATATGAATCATGCTTCGGAATTATTTTCTTATGATCAAAAAAAGAAAACATGGAAACAATTGTCAAATGTAAATACAGCTACTTATGATTCTTTGGCGCTAAGCAAAACAGAAAGAAGGTATGTCACCACAACTGATGGTAAAAAAATGTTAGTTTGGGTAATTTTGCCTCCTAATTTTGATGCTTCAAAAAAATACCCAACTCTTTTGTATTGCCAAGGAGGACCTCAAAGTGCTTTAACTCAATTTTATTCGTTCCGTTGGAATTTTCAATTAATGGCCGCAAATGGTTATATCGTTGTTGCGCCAAATCGTCGCGGAATGCCAGGACATGGAGTAGAATGGAATGAGCAAATTAGTAAAGATTGGGGTGGACAAGTGATGGACGATTACCTATCGGCAATTGATGATGTAGCCAAAGAAAGTTATGTTGACAAAAGTCGTTTAGGATGTATAGGTGCAAGTTACGGTGGGTATTCGGCCTTTTATTTGGCTGGGATACACAACAATCGTTTCAAAACTTTTATCGCACACGATGGCGTATTCAATACTCAAAGTATGTTTGGAACTACTGAAGAGGTTTTCTTTAATAATTGGGATTTTGGTGGTCCTTATTGGGAAAAAGACAATGCTGTTGCCCAAAAAACATATACTACTTTCAATCCTGCCAGTTTAGTAGAAAAATGGAATACTCCAATATTAATTTTTCAAGGAGGTAAAGATTTCCGTGTACCAATAGGACAAGGTCAAGAAGCATTTCAAGCGGCACAATTACGCGGAATAAAAAGTAGATTTATCTATTTCCCAGAAGAAAACCATTGGGTTCTAAAACCTCAAAACGCTCAAGTATGGCAAAAAGAGTTTTTTAAATGGTTAAAAGAAACTTTGTAAATTAATGTTAAAAAACAAGCTTATACTGTAACAATTGTTATAAATACACACCAATAGTAAACATCAAAAAATTAAACAATGTATACATTTCAAGTAAAAAATCTGTTTATAGCCTCTACACTAGTACTAGGTATGAGTGTCGCTTCTGCACAAGATGGGTTAGTAAATTCTCTAAAAGTTAATGCCAGTGAAAAAAGTGTTGAAAGTTTTAAATTTACTGACGTAATTAATCTTGCAAACACTTCCATAAAAAACCAAGGTTCATCAGGAACTTGCTGGAGTTATTCTACCAATTCTTACTTAGAATCAGAAATGATCCGATTAGGCAAACAACCTGTCGAAATATCACAAGTATTTTCGGCTCGTAATGCTTATGTGGAAAAAGGCAAGAATTATGTACGTATGCATGGAGCTGTTACCCTAGGTGACGGTGGAGAATTACACGATGTAATTAATATGTACAAAAAATATGGAGCTGTTCCTGAAGAAGTTTATAGTGGACTAAATTACGGTACTACAAAAAACAAATTTGCTGAAATGTCAGGAATTACCGAAGCATTATTAGCCGCAGTGGTAAAAAATCCAAACGGAGAATTGACCCCAAACTGGGAAAAAGCATATGCAGCAGTTATTGATTCTTATTTAGGTGAAGTACCAAAAACCTTTGCTTATAAAGGAAAAAATTACACTCCCCAAACATTTGCAAAAGAATTAATAGGGATTAATCCTGATGAATATGTTGAATTTGCTTCTTATTCTACTGAGCCTTATTATAAAAAAACAATGATGATGGTTCCAGATAACTGGTCATTTGATTTGGTTTACAATGTAAAAATGAATGACATGACTGCCATCATTGATAACGCATTAAAAAATGGATTCACTGTAGCTTGGGCAACAGATGTAAGCGAAAAAAGTTTTAGTTGGAAAAATGGTGTTGCTTATGTTCCAACAAAGAACTATGATGACATGACCAAAGAAGAAAAGGAAAATATGTTTAATGGTCCAAAAGAAGAACCAGAAATTACTGAAGAAATGCGTCAAAAAGCATTTGATAATTATCAAACTACAGATGATCATGCGATGCATATTGTTGGAATTGCTAAGGATCAATTGGGTAAAGAATATTATATTGTTAAAAATTCTTGGGGAGCTACAAATGACTACAAAGGTTATTTATACGTAACTAAGGATTTCGTAAAATACAAAACAACCTCTTTTATGGTAAACAAAGCTGGAGTTCCTGCTGCCATTTCAAGTAAATTAGGAGCATAAAAAAAATCCCGAAATAAAATTTCGGGATTTTAATATAAAAAAGCATCACTGAAAAGTGATGCTTTTTTTATTTGATCTTTTTCCTTTTATTCAGGACTAATCATTTTAAAAGTATCCATGAACGCAGTAGTATAATCACCAGCAATATATCTAGGATCATCCATTAATTGTCTATGAAATGGTATTGTAGTTTTAATTCCTTCGATAACGAATTCATCTAATGCTCTTCTCATTTTACTTATTGCTTCCTCACGAGATTGGGCAGTAGTAATCAATTTAGCGATCATTGAATCGTAATTTGGTGGAATGGTATAACCTGAATAAACGTGAGTATCTAAACGAACTCCGTGTCCACCTGGCATATGTAATGTTGTTATCTTTCCTGGTGAAGGTCTAAAATCATTGTATGGATCTTCAGCATTAATACGACATTCAATAGCGTGTAATTGTGGTAAATAATTTTTACCAGAAATAGGCACACCAGCAGCAACTAAAATTTGCTCTCGAATTAAATCATAATCAATAACTTGTTCCGTAATTGGGTGTTCTACCTGAATACGTGTATTCATTTCCATGAAATAGAAATTACGGTGTTTGTCCACTAAAAATTCTACCGTTCCTGCACCTTCGTATTTAATATACTCTGCTGCTTTTACTGCTGCTTCACCCATTTTCAAACGCAATTCGTCTGTCATGAATGGAGAAGGAGTTTCTTCAGTTAATTTTTGATGACGTCTTTGTACAGAACAGTCTCTTTCAGAAAGATGACATGCTTTTCCATAAGAATCACCAATTACTTGGATTTCAATATGACGAGGCTCTTCAATTAATTTTTCAAGATACATTCCGTCATTTCCAAAAGCGGCAGCTGATTCTTGACGAGCGCCTTCCCAAGCTTTTAATAAATCTTCTTCTTTCCAAACTGCACGCATTCCTTTACCACCACCACCAGCAGTTGCTTTAAGCATTACTGGGTAACCAAAAGATTTTGCAATTTCTTGAGTTTGTTCGAATGATTCCAAAATTCCAACTGAACCAGGTACACATGGCACACCAGCTTCAATCATAGTTGATTTAGCAGAAGCTTTATCACCCATTCTATCAATCATTTCAGGAGCAGCACCAATGAATTTGATTCCGTGCTCTTGACATATTTTAGAAAATTTAGAATTTTCAGATAAGAATCCGTATCCTGGATGTATTGCATCTGCATTTGTAATTTCTGCAGCGGCAATAATATTTGACATTTTCAAATAGGACAAGTTGCTTGGAGGTGGTCCAATACAAACCGCTTCGTCAGCAAACCTTACGTGTAAACTCTCTGCATCAGCAGTAGAATAAACAGCAACAGTTTTAATGCCCATTTCTTTGCAAGTTCTAATTACACGAAGTGCAATTTCTCCCCTATTTGCAATTAATATTTTTTTAAACATCTTGTTTTAAATTTTAAATTATGAATTTTAAATTTTAAATTATTTCAAAACAACAAATTTGTTCGCTCGAAATATATAATTTAAAATTAATTAAGATGGATCAACTAAGAATAAAGGTTGGTCAAATTCTACTGGTGACATATCATCAACTAATATTTTTACAATTTTACCAGAAATTTCAGACTCAATTTCATTAAATAATTTCATTGCTTCAATAACACAAAGCACGTCCCCTTTACCGATAGTAGTACCAACTTCAACAAACATTGGTTTATCTGGAGATGGTTTTCTATAAAAAGTACCAATAATTGGCGATTTTATAGTAACATATTTAGAATCCTCAGCTACTGGTACTGGAACCGCTGCAACTGGAGCAACTGGCTGTGGAGCTAAAGCTTGTTGTAGTGTATTTTGAGCAGGCATTTGTTGTACATACGTGGTCTCTGTAACATTACCTTCTAAAGTTGTACGAATGGTGATTTTAACATCATCCATTTCTAATTTAACTTCTGCAACTCCTGAATTTGCTACAAATTTGATTAGGTTCTGAATTTCTTTTAAATCCATAATTATTTGTTTTTAGTTTAAATTTATTGTTTGTCGTATGCCCATTTTAAATAAATAGATCCCCAAGTGAATCCCCCTCCAAAAGCAGCCAAAATAATAGTATCTCCTTTTTTGAACAAATGTTCAAAATCGTTAAGCACTAAAGGTAAAGTTGCCGAAGTAGTATTACCATACTTCTCTATATTCATTAAAACTTTAGAATCTTCTAAATTCATTCTACTTGCAGTAGCATCAATTATACGCTTATTTGCCTGATGTGGCACTAACCAATCTACATCCTCATTCGTTAAATTGTTTCTCTTAAGAATTGTCTCACTTGCATCAGCCATATTAGTAACCGCATATTTAAAAACAGTTTTACCGTCTTGAACAATATTATGTCTGTTTTCTTTTATGGTATCCAAAGAGGTAGGGTGAAGTGATCCACCAGCATCAATTTTCAAGAAATCACGACCAATTCCGTCGCTTCTTAAGTATTCATCTTGCAAGCCTAAACCTTCATAATTAGGTTCAAATAAGACAGCACCAGCACCATCTCCAAAAATAATACATGTGGAGCGGTCCGTATAATCTACAATTGATGACATTTTATCGGCACCTATAAGAAGTACTTTTTTATATCTTCCTGATTGAATATAAGCAGCTGCTGTAGACATTCCATATAAAAAACTGGAACAAGCAGCTTGTAAATCATAAGCAAATGCATTTGTCGCACCAATTTGGGTTGCAACATATACCCCAGTTGAAGCAACTGGCATATCAGCGGTAGCGGTTGCCATTATGACCATATCGATTTCCAAAGGGTCAATTTTTGCTTTAGATAATAAATCTTGGGCAGCTTTAATGGCTAAGAAAGAGGTTCCTTTATCATTATCTTTAAGGATTCTTCTTTCTTTAATTCCTGTACGAGAGGTAATCCACTCGTCATTTGTGTCAACCATTGTTTCTAGAACCTTGTTTGAAAGCACAAATTCTGGAACATAAGCTCCAACAGCGGTAATTGCGGCTGTAATTGTATTCATTGTATTCGAATATTTTACATCAAATGTTGCCATTTGAAAAAACGTTTAAAAGAGTTGAAAATTACAAAAAAAATTCTAAACCCATTGTCTTAGAACTTCTTATTTAATTAAAATTATAAACAACAAAAAAACTCTCACTATGTGAGAGTTCAAATATCATTTGTAAAAAAATGCATTAAGCAACAGCTACAGACTTATCTATAACAACTTGCCCTCTGTAGTACATTTTCCCTTCATGCCAGTAGGCTCTGTGGTATAAATGCGCTTCTCCTGTGATAGGACAAGTAGCGATTTGAGCTACAGTAGCTTTATAATGTGTTCTTCTTTTATCTCTTCTTGTTTTGGAGATTTTTCTCTTAGGATGTGCCATTTTACTATATTATTTATCCGTTAATAGTTGCTTTAATTTGTCCCAACGCGGGTCAATATTCTCTTCTTTATTCTCTTTATTCTTTTCTTCTTCTTTTGATTCTTTTAGTGTAAGTTCCTTCAGTTTATCAAGAGCTTCCGTTTTTAAACTTCCATCTTTGACTCCTGGATGAACTCGCCTTAGAGGAACAGACAGCACAATCATTTCATATATATACTGCGCAACATCTATTTCAAATTCCCCAAATGGCAGTATAAGCAATTCTTCATTGTCATTATTATACTCCTCTCCAAAACGGACAATCAACTTCATTTTACCTTTAATAGGCAAATCAAAATCTTCACTTGTAAGATCACAAGGTACATTTACCGTCCCTTTGTGCTTAAAAGCCAATTCAAGCATTGTGCTTTTTTTCTCTAAAACTACATTTACTTTGATGTCTGAATTTTGAAATTCGTCATAATCAAAGATTTCAAAGAACGCATTACTTAATTGATATTCAAAATGATGTTTCCCTAGCTTTAATCCCACAAAAGGAATTAAAAATTCTTTTGTATTCTTCATTTCAACATAATTTTACCCCAAACTTCGGGAGTGCAAAGATATAAAATTATTACAAAACTAATAATCTTATTTATCTTTTTTTATTTACTACTGTTTTTCTTTAATCTTCAGTGGTTTTTGACTGATTTCTTCGTATTGAATTCTAGAACGATAAATATCTAAAGCAAGATAAACCGCTTCTTTAAATGAGTTGTAATCCGCCACCCCTTTCCCAGCAATATCATAGGCAGTACCATGATCCGGCGAGGTTCTTACTTTATTTAAACCAGCCGTATAATTCACTCCTTTTCCAAATGACAATGTTTTAAAAGGAATTAAGCCTTGGTCATGATATGTAGCTATTACAGCATCATATTTTTCATATTGACCACTTCCAAAAAATCCATCAGCTGCAAAAGGGCCAAAAACCATAGTTCCTTTTTCAAATATCTTCTTCAATGTCGGCTTCAAAATCACATCTTCTTCATTACCAATTACTCCCCCGTCTCCACAGTGTGGATTTAATCCTAAAACTGCAATTTTCGGCTTATTAATACTAAAATCCTGAATAAGTGACTGTCTTACTGTTTCTATTTTTTGTTTTATCAAATCTTCTGTAAGATGAGATGCTACTTCACTCAACGGAATATGATCCGTCAATAAACCCACTCTCAAATTATCCTGAACCATCAACATTAAGGCATTCCCTTCTAGTTCTTGATTTAAATAATCAGTATGTCCTGGAAATTTAAACTCTTCCGATTGAATGTTATATTTATTTATAGGAGCTGTAACTAAAACATCTACTACTCCTTCTTTTAAAGCCTTAGTTGCTGCGATAAACGATTTTACTGCATATTCTCCTACTTTATCGTCATTTACTCCTAAATTTAAATCTACACCTTCTTTCCAAAGATTAAAAACATTGATTTTTCCTGGAAGAATTTGATCTAGTTTATCGATTCCATGAAGTGAAACCGTAGCATTTAAATTCTTTTTTATAAAAGACATTATTTTCACATTGGCAAAAATAACTGGCGTACACAGTTCTAACATACGGGAATCCTCGAATGTTTTTAGAACAACTTCGCTTCCAATACCGTTTAAATCTCCTATTGAAATTCCAACAATTATATTTTCTGCTTTTTTCATCATGACCTCACGTTATTTATTGCTAATTTTGAAGTGCAAATTTAGTAAAATAAAATAAGAAATGTTTACAGGAATCGTAGAAACCCTTGGTACTATCCAAGAAATAAAAAAAGAAAAAGACAATATTCACGTAACGGTGGACTCTTCAATAACAGCGGAGCTCCAAATTGATCAAAGTGTCTCACATAATGGCATTTGCTTAACTGTAGTAGCTATAAACAATAATAGCTATACCGTAACAGCAATTGACGAAACGATAAAAAAAACAAATCTTGGTGACTGGAAGACTGGAGATAGTGTCAATCTTGAAAGAGCTATGAAATTAGGTGACCGACTCGATGGCCACATCGTTCAAGGTCATGTAGATCAAACTGGTATATGCACTTCAACGGAAGAAACTAATGGAAGTTGGTCTTACACATTTGAGTACGACGAGACTCTAAACAACCTTACTATTGAAAAAGGTTCGATTACCGTTAATGGAGTAAGTTTAACCGTAGTAGACTCCAAGAAAAATCAATTTAGTGTTGCCATTATTCCTTATACCCACGAGCATACTAATTTTAAAGATTTTAAAGTAGGTACTAAAATAAATCTTGAATTTGATGTAATTGGAAAATATGTATCTAAATTATATGCTTCAAGATAGCGATTAAAATCTCTTATTTTAAAGTATAAAACAGAAACAGTACTTAGTTTAGATTATACAGTTGTCATTTTTAGTATTGATTTTATTTAATTCGAAAATAACCCCGTTTAACCCATCAATATCCGTTTGATGGGTTTTTTATTAAAAAAAAACCTTTTTCTTATCATCCTAATTTCCCAATAAAAAACTAAAACAAATTATTGATCAAGAGGGAATCACTACATTTGTATATACAAATTAATAACTTACTACAATACTTAAAACACAATGAAAAATAAATTAAAAGTACAAATCTGGTCGGATATTATGTGCCCATATTGTTATATAGGAAAAAGAAAAATTGAAGGCGCTTTGGCACAATTTAATCATAAAGAATCAGTAGAAATCGAATGGAAAAGCTTTCAATTAGATGCCTCTTTTGTGGCCTCAGCTGACGATAATATGGCAGAACATTTAGCTGAAAAATATCGAAAAGATAAAGAATGGGCACAAGAAATGATGGACAGCATGACGCAAAACGCAAAAAACTCTGGACTAGATTTTCATTTTGAAAAAGCAATTATGGCCAATTCATTTAATGCCCATCGTTTATTACACTTAGCTAAGAAATACAAGCTATCTAATGAATTAGAAGAGCTTTTGTTTAAAGCTTATTTAACAGATGGCAAAAATGTAAATGATTTAGAAACACTTACTCAATTAGGACAACAAGCGGGATTAGATACTAAAGAAATTGATGCTGTCTTACATTCTGATGCTTACGCAAAAGAAGTAAAGGAAGATATTGACATGGCACAAAAAATAGGAGTTCAAGGCGTTCCGTTTTTTGTTTTTGACAATAAGTACGCTGTTTCTGGAGCACAACATGTCGAAACTTTTGTAAAAACGTTAGAAAAGGTATGGGATGAGGGTCAATTTGATTCTAAAGTAACCGTACTGAATACAACCGAAGGAGAAAATTGTGGAATAGACGGATGTAATTAATTCATACCTTGGTCTAAAATCAATTATTACAAAATATGGAAAACAGCAAAACAACAATCCGATGGGGAATACTAGGATGTGGTAATGTTACCGAAATAAAAAGTGGTCCTGCTTATCAAAAAACAGACGGATTTGAAATAGTAGCCGTAATGAGAAGAGACGCTGAAAAAGCGGCTGATTATGCTAAAAGACATGGGATAAGAAAATATTACACTAATGCTGATGACTTAATAAATGACCCTGAAATAGATGCTGTTTACATAGCTACGCCACCCGATACCCATAAATATTATGGTCTAAAAGTAGCCATTGCAGGAAAAAGTTGTTGCATTGAAAAACCGCTTTCGCCAAATTACCAAGATAGCTTAGCAATCTATGAAGCCTTCAAAGAAAAAAACATCCTTTTATTTGTTGCTTATTACAGACGAACATTACCTCGTTTTCTGCAAGTAAAAAAATGGATAGACAATAAAACCATAGGCGAAATAAGACATATAAGATGGCATTTAAGCAAACCTACAACTGATCAAGATTTATCAGGAAATTACAACTGGAGAACAGATGCCAAAATCGCAACAGCTGGTTATTTTGACAATTTGGCCAGTCATGGACTGGACCTATTTACTTTCCTTCTAGGAAATATAAAAGAAGCATCTGGAATAAGTATAAACCAACAGGGATTATATTCAGCCAAAGATGCCGTAGCAGCAAGTTGGGTACATGAATCAGGCATTACTGGATCGGGAAGTTGGAATTTTGGTTGTTTTACAAGGGAAGATACCGTTGAAATTTATGGGAGTAAAGGTAAAATTGCCTTTTCTATATTCGAAAACGATCCTTTACTTCTAACAAATGAACAAGGTGAAACGAAACTTCATATTGAACATCCCGAAAACATTCAACTGTACCATGTTCAACAAATGAAAGACAGCTTACTCCATAACGGTACATATCCTTCTGATGGAAAAACTGCAACTCACACCAATTGGGTAATGGACAAAATTATCGGAAATATAATATAAAAAAACAGCTCTATAAAATAGAGCTATTTTCATAAATTCTGTTGTTAATTATTTTTTAGCCGAAACTGTCTCCATGAAAACTTTATCACCATACGTCATAACGAATGTATATTTTTCATATGGTAAGTTTTTGATATCAAAAACCTTTTCAACATTTTGATCTACTAAAACTGGAGATGTATACACTTCCTCGTCAGCTTGATTATAAATTTTAATGCTTACAGGGTTTTTGTACAAATTAAAAATGCTTAGAGAAACTAAACCATTTTTGTTTGTAAACACTGGCTTGTACACCTCCGAAACTGGACTTGAAGCAAGAACTGCAGTTTTCCCAATCACAGAAATCTCATATTTCGCAATTTTCGTATCTGATTCTGCAACAAGAAAATATGTTCCTTCTGGCAAAGCTTTTAAATCATACGTTCTGTTAACACTTCCTTTAGAGTTAACATTTTCAGTGTGAATCAATTTATTGTCTAAATCATAAATTGACAATTCTACTTTATTTGACTCATTAAGAGCAAAAGTTACTGTCTTACCTTCTCCTTTTTTTACATCTAACGAAAAATCTTTTTCTGATGCACTTACATTCATAGCAGTCAATACAGCTGCTACTACCAAACTAAATTTTAAAATCTTTTTCATAATTTAAGTTTTTAGATTTATAATCCTTTTAACTATTACAAATCTACGGCAACCATTTCATTGAATATAATGCAGGATTTTCACGATTCTACGCTATTTTACCTTTTACGAAATCGATAAAGGTTAAAAAAGCTAACAATTCCGCAATGTTTACTAAATTTGCATACTAAATCAATAAAAAAGAATATGAGACCTATACACCCCAACTTAGAAATCATAGTCCCCTCTTTTGGAAGTTCATTTTCTATAGCGAAACATGAACAAAACAACAACGTACATACAAATCACTGGCATTATCACCCTGAAATAGAATTAGTTTATATAAATGGAGGCTCCGGTAAAAGACAAGTAGGCAGTCATGTCTCGTATTATAATGATGGTGATCTAATTCTTATAGGTAGTAATTTACCTCATTGTGGTTTTACAGATGAAGAAACAGGGAATAAAAAAGAAACGGTAATACAAATGAAACCTGACTTTCTTGGAAACAGTTTTTTTGAAATTTCAGAAATGACAAATATTAAAAACTTATTCAGCCAAGCCAAACAAGGAATCTCGTTTGTTGGAAAAACGAAAAAAATAATTGGAGAACGAATAGAAGCACTTGATGAACAAAATCAATTAGAAAGATTACTAAGCATGTTGTCTATCTTAAATGAATTAGAGTTGTCAAAAGAAAGCGTCATATTGAATGCCGAAGGATTTTCGATGGAAATGCAAATGCAGGACAATGACCGCATGAATGTGGTATATAATTTTGTGAAAGACCATTTTCAAGAAAGCATAAGCCTAGAAGAAATATCAGATCTTGTTGCAATGACTGTCCCATCCTTTTGTAGGTATTTCAAAAAAATAACCAACAAAACATTTACTAAATTTGTAAATGATTATCGATTGGTGCACGCATCTAAATTATTAGCCGAAAAACAAATCAGTATAACTGACGTTTGTGATGAAAGTGGCTTTAACAATTTAGGACATTTTAATAAATCGTTTAAAGAATTCACTGGGAAAAGTGCCTATCAATACCGTCAAGAATTAAGAACCTTTTTAGAATAAAAAACAATATTTAAGACAATTTATCCAGTCACAATTTGAGATTACTGTTATACAAAACTTTAATTCAGCACAAAATACTGAATTAAAGCAATGTTAAAAACTAAATATTATTGATTTACACCATTTACTTTTCACAATAATTTAGTTAGTTAATGGTTGTTTTAATAGACTAATATGCGTTGGCAATAATTTGTTCAAATAATTCTTGTTTTCCACTTATTTGTTGAGGTTCTCCATTTGCACGAGCAATTTCACTAAGTGCTTCCAAAGAGAGCTCTCCTTTTTCATACTTCGCTCCATTACCACTGTCAAATGATCCGTAACGTTGTTCACGTAAATTTTTATAATTTGTATTTTGTAAAATATGGTCCGCATAGATAAGACCGCGTGCAAAAACATCCATTCCAGCTATGTGAGCAATAAATTTATCGTCTAAATCAGTTGAGTTTCTGCGTACTTTTGCATCAAAGTTGATTCCGCCACCTTGAATTCCACCACCTTCTAAGATGATTAACATAGCTTGTGTTATTTCATAAACATTTATTGGAAACTGATCAGTGTCCCAACCGTTTTGATAGTCTCCCCGATTTGCATCAATGCTTCCTAACATTCCTGCATCTACCGCAACTTGTAACTCATGCTCAAAAGTATGTCCAGCAAGGGTAGCGTGATTTACTTCTAGATTCAACTTGAAGTCATCTTGAAGTCCATATTTATGTAAAAACCCTAATGTTGTTGCCACATCAAAATCATACTGATGTTTCATGGGTTCCATAGGCTTTGGTTCAATAAGAAAAGTTCCTTTAAAGCCTTGTTTGCGTGCATAATCTCTACAAATAGTCAAGAATTGTCCCATGTGATCTAATTCTCTTTTCATATCGGTATTTAAAAGACTCATGTAGCCTTCGCGACCTCCCCAGAAAACATAATTTTCACCACCTAAAGCAATAGTTGCATCAATTGCAATTTTGGCTTGACCTGCTGCATAAGAAACTACATCAAAATTAGGATTGGTTGAAGCTCCATTCATATAACGAGGATTACTAAACAAGTTTGAAGTTCCCCACAACAGTTTAATCCCCGTTTCATCTTGTTTAATTTTAGCATAAGCAACTAATTCTTGCACTCGGTTTTCAAACTCTGATAAAGTTGGTGCTTCATCTACGATATCTAAATCATGAAAACAATAATATGGAATCCCTAATTTGCTCATGAATTCAAAAGCCGCATCCATTTTGTCTTTGGCTCTTTGAATTACATTTTCGTTTTTATCCCAAGCAAGAATTTCTGTATTAGCACCAAAAGGATCTCCCCCTTTGTTGCATAGCGTATGCCAGTATGCCATGGAAAAACGCAGGTGTTCTTTTAAAGTCTTTCCTGCTACTACTCGGTTCTCATCATACCATTTAAAAGCAAGTGGGTTAACACTTTCTCTTCCTTCAAATTTTATGATATCAATGTTTTTAAAATAAGTTTGTTTAGTTGTATTCATTATTGTTCTATTTTAATATGATTTTTCCATTCTTGATAAATATCTTGATACTGTGAAGTCAGCGATTGATTGGGTTCAATTCGTTCTATACATTTTAACCCTTTAAACGCCTCATCAAGTGAGTCATAAAATCCATAACCATAGGCTGCACCTCGCGCTGCACCTTCGGCTCCTGAAGTATTATAGAGTTCTAAAGTAGTTTGTGTTGTATTGGTGAAAATTTCTCTAAAAACTGGACTCAGGAATAGATTGGCATTTCCAGCTCTCACTACTTCTCCAGATGCTCCTACGGATTTCATCACATCAAACCCATAATTCATGGCAAACACAATTCCTTCGCAAGCTGAACGGATAAGGTGCCCAGATTGATGGATGTTAAAATTTAGATTCTGAATTCCTGAATTGGCATTTTTATTATTAAAAATACGCTCTACTCCATTCCCAAAAGGATAAAAACGTAGTCCTTTACTTCCTGCCTCCACTTTAGCCGCTTCGGCATTCAACGTTTCGTAGGCAATTAAATTCGATTGTTCAACAGACATGATTTTACGCAACCATTGGTACAAAATACCAGAACCGTTGATACAAAGCATCACTCCATTTTTTTTCTCTGTTTCAGAATTATTTACATGTAAAAACGTATTGATTCGATTTTCTTTGTCATAGACATCTTTGTCACTTACTGTATAAATTACGGCCGAAGTTCCAGCTGTAGTAGCTATTTCCCCTGGTTTTAACACATTTAGAGATAATGCATTATTGGGTTGATCACCGGCACGATAGGTTATTTTAGTGTTTCTGTCAAGGCTTAACTCTAAAGCGATATCTGGGTGAATTGTTGCTTGATAGCCAAAGTTGGGTACAATTTCTGGGATCATTTCCTCAGGAAGATCCATTTCTTGGAGTACTTCAGTAGCTAAACCCCCTCTTGAAAAGTTCCATAATGCAGCTTCTGATAGTCCAGAAGTACTAATTTGTGGAATCCCTGAAAGTTTTGCAGCAATAAAATCACCAGGAAGCATCATGTAGACCGCTTTATTAAAAACTTCTGGCTCATTTATTTGAACCCATTTCAATTTAGAAGCAGTAAAATTTCCTGGACTTCCTAAAATTTGTTGCTGGAAATATTCTTGTCCCATACGATCGTATATTTCATTCCCTATAGTTGCTGCTCTACTGTCACACCAAATAATCGAAGAACGAACAGGATTTAATTTCTCATCCGTTAAGACTAAACCATGCATTTGATAGGCTATCCCAATCCCTGCAATTTTTTTTAAGTCAACATCCTGTTTTGTTCCCAAAACTTGTATGCCCTTTTTAACATTTTGCCACCAAGAATTAGGATCTTGTTCAGCCCATCCAAATTTCGGAGCAATAATATCCATCTCCATTTCTGGAACAGTCACTGCGCCAACAGTAGTTCCTTTTTCCGGATCAAATACTGTTAGTTTAATTGAAGAGCTTCCTAAATCTATTCCTAAAAAATACATATTCTTCATTTTAAGAGATTGCTTTTACTTTTATGTTTGCATCTCTACAAACTTCTAGTCATAAAAACCATATCCTTATGGTTAATTTGACTACAAGTATAATGCATTTATTTCATATTAACAAAAAATTGTATTTAAAAATTTGTAATTGATAATTAATCATGCGTATTATTACGTATTTATACTAATGAAGGCTCCCGACAGCAGGTGAAAAAAAATAAAAAATTATGCTTCTAATTCCATGATTTTTTTTAAATATTTGCAAAAACATTCGCCTCATAAAAAACATATAAATTAAATACCCTCGCTTTTTAATTTTTCATATATTTCATTCAAATTTCCAAACCATGGTTGATAAAAAAACTACTGAAGACTCTTTAAAAACTGTTGAGCAATCAGCCATGAATGCCATTACAATTGACTGTGTGATTTTTGGTTTTGACAACGGAATATTAGAAGTCCTATTGGTCCAACATGCTGAAGGTATTAGTAAAGGAAAATGGGGGCTTCCCGGTGGGTGGATAAAGAAAAAAGAAAGTATAGATAATGCTGCTCATCGATTGTTAGGAGAACTAACAGGATTAGATAATATATTCCTAGAACAATTAAAAGCTTTTGGGGATCCCGACCGTTTTCCATTAAGACGGGTAATTACAATAGGTTATTATGCTTTAATAAAAAGAGAAGATTATAATGTAACCGCAGGTTTTACTGCATCTGATGCAAAATGGTATAAGATTAATGAAATTCCAGATTTAATATATGATCATAATGAAATATTAGATTATAGCTTAAAACAATTGCGTAATCGGGTGCGTCAAGCTCCAATAGGTTTTAATCTTTTACCCGAAAAATTTACTTTATTGGCACTTATGCATCTTTATGAAGAAATTCTAGGTATTGAGATGGATAAATCAAATTTCCGCAGAAAAATTCTTCATATGAAACTGTTGGTTGCCTTGGATGAAAAACAACAAGACGTTTCTCACAGAGCAGCACAATTGTATAAGTTTGACTCTAAAATTTATGAAAAACTAACTAAAAAAGGATTTAATTTTGAATTTTAGCTCTTAAAGTTTTCGAAAAAAAACCTATTTTTACTTATCAACAATCCCTAAAATTAACTTTTGTTATTTACAAGCATAAGTACATATTGAGTAATTTTGTACTATGTATGCCTTAGTCGACTGTAATAATTTCTATGCTTCCTGCGAACGTGTTTTCCAACCAGAATTCAACGGAAAACCGGTTGCTATATTATCAAATAATGACGGTTGCGTAATTTCCCGAAGCAATGAAGCTAAAGCTGTTGGAATACCAATGGGTGCTCCTGCTTTTCAAATTAAAGATTTAGTACGAGAAAAGAATGTCAAATTATTTTCTTCTAATTATGCACTATATGGCGATTTGAGTAATCGAGTAATGTCAATTTTGGCACAATTTACTCCTAATGTGGAAATCTACAGCATTGATGAAGCGTTCTTAAATTTTGACGGTCTAAACGTTTTAGATTACCACGATTATGGTATTCAAATGAAAAAAAGAGTTCAAAAATGGATTGGAATCCCCGTTTGTATTGGTTTTGCAGAGACCAAAGCATTGTCAAAAGTGGCCAATAAAATAGCTAAGAAATTCCAAGAAAGAACTGGTGGTGTTTATGTAATTGATACGGATGAAAAACGCTTTAAAGCACTCAAATGGACCAAAATTGAAGATGTTTGGGGCATAGGTCATCGAACAACCAAAAAAGCAAAACTACGCAAGATCAACACCGCATTAGACTTCATACAACCACAACATGAAGCTTGGATAAAAAAAGAAATGGGTGTAATAGGAATGCGTTTAAAATATGAATTAGAAGGGAAGCAAGTATTGGACTTGGATCCCTTTCCAGACCAAAAGAAAAGCATTTCCACCACTCGGAGTTTTCCAAAACAAATATCCGATTTTGATTTATTGCGAGAGCGGATGGTTACGTTTGCCTCTGTTTGTGCCGAGAAACTGCGAAAACAAAAATCATGTTGTCATACCATTATCGTATTATTAGTGGTTGACAAACATACTGTTCAAACCTCCAAATATTATTTTAATATGGCAATGAACCTCCCATACGCAACAAATTCAAGCTTAACAATTGCTAATGCTGCTGTGGCAATGCTGAAGCAAATGCACAAAGGGAACGAGGGTTTGAAATTTAAAAAAGCGGGAGTAATTGTTAGTAGCCTTATCGATGAAAACAAAAAACAGTTTCAATTGTTTGAAGATGAAAACCCAAAACATTTAGCACTTATGAAAGTCATGGACGACCTCAACAAAAAAATAGGCTACACGCAGGTAAAGCTAGCCACACAAAACCTAAGTTTGACTTGGAATATGAATCAGAATCATTTGTCACCCAAATTCACTACCAGTTTTAAAGATATACTTGAAATAAAATGTCAATAAAAAAAGAACAAAAACTTACTTTTTTCCAACCCGATTTTGAAAGTGAAATAAAAATTCCATTCATGACCGAAGGTGTTTCGGCAGGTTTTCCATCGCCAGCAGCAGATTTTTTAGAAAACAACATTGATCTCAACAAAGAACTGAGTGAAAACCCTCTGGCCACTTTTTATATTAAAGTAAAAGGAAATTCTATGATTGATGCAGGTATAAATGACAAAGATGTACTTGTGGTTGACAGAAGTCTTGAGCCACAAAACAATAAAATTGCTATTTGTTTTATTGATGGAGAATTTACAGTGAAACGGATTCAGCTGGATAAAGACTGTTTGTATCTCATGCCTGAAAACCCTAATTATTCCCCCATAAAAGTCACTGAAGAAAATCAATTAATCATTTGGGGAATTGTAACCTATGTAATAAAAAAAATGTAAAGGCAAACTGAGTTTGACTTTACACTTTTTAATAAATAAGGATATATAAAAACTAGTTTCTACCAGAATTTAGCATACAATGCAAAAATAGTTAATAGTGTTATTACAATCAAAACTGTTGTTTGTGGTTTCAATTTGAACATTTCTGTATCTAATTCAAAGGCTTTTGGATTCACTTTAGGTCCAGCAAAACTTATGGCAATCATTAAAAGCATTGTAAATGCAAATGATAATCCCATACAAATATGGAAAGGAATTTCGAATCCACCGTTACCATTAGAATAAGCAGTATATAATAACGTTTCATTTCCAAATAATGCTGGAGCAAATTCATTAAACAAAACGGACAATAAGAAACCGGCAATTACACCTACAATTGCTGCAGTACCTGTAGTTCTTTTCCAAAACATCCCAAGGAAGAACATGGCAAATACACCAGGACTAATAAAACCTGTATATTTTTGAATGTAAGTAAATCCACCTACACCACCAATTCCAAGTAAATCATTCCAAGTAAATATAACAGCAAGAAGCATGGCACCAAATACTGCAATCCTTCCAATATTAACTTGTCCTCTATCTGTAGCGTCTTTTTGAATGTATTTTTTATGAACATCAAGTGTATAAATAGTTGAAATACTATTTACTTTCCCTGCTAAAGAGGCCACAATAGCTGCCGTTAATGCCGCTACAGACAGTCCTTTTAAACCTGTTGGTAAGAAGGTCAACACTGCAGAATAAGCACCATCTTTTCCTCCTACTAATTGAGGTAAATGTCCGTTTTCATATAAAACAAAAGCTGCAATACCAGGCAACATAACGATAAGTGGCATTAATAATTTTAAAATTCCTGCAAACAAAATACCTGTACGAGCCGTTTGTAAATCAGCACCTAAAGCTCTTTGTGTAATGTATTGGTTACAACCCCAATAATTAAGATTAATAATCCAAATACCAGCCAAATACGACATTACACCTGGAAAAGTAAGGTATTTATTAATCTCTAATTGTGTAGATGTAGCTGTAGGTCTTGGAATAATCATTTTGAAATGCTCTGGAGCTTCTCTCATCAATACTTTGAAACCTTCAATAGCATTTTCACCCACTCCAAAATAGCGTCCAACGGTTGTTAAAGCAATATATGAAGTAACTAATCCTCCAATAATTAAAACAGCAACTTGAATTACATCCGTATAAGCCACTACTTTCATTCCTCCCAAAGAAATTAATAAAGCAAAAAGAGCCAATCCAATCATAATTATATGCAAATATTCTCCACCAGCCAATCCATTAATGGCAACAGCTCCTAAATATAAAATAGAAGTTAAGTTTACAAATACGTATAAGAACAACCAAAATACGGCCATAATTAAAGCAGTGGATTCGTTATACCTTGTTTTTAAAAACTGAGGCATGGTATAAATCTTGTTTTTTAAATAAACGGGAATGAACCAAACGGCAACAATAATTAAAGCAATAGCGGCAATCCACTCATAAGCGGCAACAGCAATTCCTAAAAAGAATCCTTCACCACTCATTCCAATAAACTGTTCTGCAGAAATGTTTGAAGCAATCAATGAAGCACCAATAGCCCACCATGTCAATGTCCCTTCTGCAAGGAAATAAGCTTTGGCATCGTGTTCGTTTTTTTCACGTTTGCGATAAACGGTATATCCATAAGTGGATACCACGATAAAATAAATAATAAATACTGCGTAATCCGCAAAAGCAAGATGTTGGTTCATGGGTAATTTGTTTTTTAGAAATTAATATAAATGCATACGGTTATTGTCCTGTGCTATTTTTCTTTTTTATAAATAGTTCTTATTTATAAATCATTTTGCATATCTACAATAATTTATAGAAATCCATTACAGAATTAGTTATAAAATGTGATATGTGTTTTAATTTAATTGATATTTTATGAAATTATGAAAGTCAAAAGTAAAATAAAAATATTTATTTACATAGTTTATAAATGTGTTTTTTACATTTATTACAGATGAATCTGTTAAATTTTATTTTATTATTCCGTAAACAACTATAATACAATGTTTTATAATTTATTTTTATGTTGATTGTATCTTGTTATAAATGACACAATCACTATTATTAGTTTTTATTCCTGATCTTCTGCTCCCATTTCCAAGCACTTGCTATCCCTTCTTCAAGTGTAGCTTGTGTTTTCCATCCAAGAATAGTATTTGCTTTATCTGTATTGGCATAAGCCGAAACAACGTCTCCTTCTCTTCTACCAACAATGGTATAAGGCAATTTTTGACCGCTTACTTTTTCGAATGCTTGAATCACCTCCAAAACCGAGCTTCCAGTTCCTGTCCCCAGATTAAACGTTTCTATTTTAGCCGAATTTTTTTTGTTTACTAATCGTTGCAAAGCAATAACATGTGCTTTAGCTAGGTCAACAACGTGGATATAATCCCGAACGCAAGTACCATCAACAGTTGGGTAATCATCCCCATAAACCGAAAGTTCTTTTCTCAAACCCATTCCAGTTTGTGTGATAAAAGGGACTAAGTTTTGTGGCACTCCAACGGGTAATTCACCAATTTCGATAGATGGGTGCGCCCCAATAGGATTAAAATAACGCAACAAAATAGCAGTTATACCACTTACTTTTGTAACATCAGTGATGATTTCTTCCCCAATTTGTTTGGTGTTCCCATAAGGAGACATAGCTGGCTTAACTGATGCGTTTTCATTAATAGGCATTACATCTGCTTGACCATAAACAGTGCAGGAAGAACTAAAGATAAAATGTGACTCTTCTTTTTGTTGCAATTCCTGAAGCAAATAGATTAAAGTGCTAATGTTATTTTCATAATATAACAAAGGATTCCCCACACTTTCACCTACTGCTTTTGAAGCCGCAAAATGAATTACGCCAACAACATCAGAATGTCTTTTAAAAAAATCTTGTACAGCTACTTTTTCTCTTAAATCTAACCTTTCAAAAAGAGGTATCTTACCTGTTATAGCAACTATACCATTTAAAACATCCTCAGTAGCATTAGAAAGATTATCGATAATAACAACTTCAAAACCTTCATTTTGTAATTCAACAACAGTATGCGAACCAATAAATCCTAATCCGCCAGTAACTAGTATTTTCATATTTTACAATTTTATAATATGCTTTTTCTAAATTTTATTTCACTTCTGTTATTTCAAGAACTACACTTGTTCTTCTCAAATTCACATTTGGATTGACCCCTGCTTTCATCAAGAAATCACCACTATACACCTTGTCAGAAGCAATTGAGGATGTTGTTCCTGGAAACAGGTTAATTTCTTTTACCGTATATTTTTTCTTTGGATCCAAACCGTTTAATACAACTGGTCTCTCAGTTGCTGTAATACTAAACCTATTATTCACTAAGTAATTAAAAACGACAGCTTTGCTTTTCTCTGGATTTACATACATTAACGCTGCGATATCATTTTCATGAGGATTAACCAAACGAAACATATCTCCATGCCAAACAACATCTTTAAATGAATTGTAATTTGAAATAGCTTGTTTACAAAATGTTTTATCATCGGGATTTAATTTGCTTGCTACGATATCAAAACCTAATTTTCCCATACTAGCCACATCAACTCTAAATTTTAGTGGTTGTTTACCCCAATCCGTTACGTGGTTGCAAGTTGTAATCGAAGGAAAGAAATAGGAATAATCCCATTGAACAAATATTCTTTCTAAAGGTTCCGTATCATCCGTTGGCCAAAATTCTGTAAAATACTTCAAGAATTCATAATCGCCACGACCACCTCCGCCAGAGCATAACATCATTGGCACTTTTGGGTATTTAGCTCTAATCCGCTGTAGTACTTTATACAATCCTTTAGTATAATCAACGTACAAATTAGATTGTGGCAATCCCTTTTTATTAAGATATGCCGAATAAGCGTTATAAATTGTCGCATTACAATCCCATTTTATAAAGGCTAATTCGGGATTTTTTACAAATAAATCATCTACAACACCAAATACAAAGTCCTGTACTTCGGGATTTGACAAATCTAAAACAAGTTGGTTTCTATAATAAATCTCAGGTCTTTCTGGTTGACGAATTACCCAATCTAAATGTTTTTCATACAACTCACTTTTAGGATTTACCATTTCAGGCTCTATCCAAATACCGAATTTTACCCCTTCTTTTTTGGCTTCTTTCACCAAATAACCTAAGCCACTTGGTAATTTCTTTTTATTTTCTTGCCAATCACCAAGCCCAGCATTATCTCCATTTCTTGGATATTTATTTCCAAACCAACCGTCATCTAGCAAGAACATATCGACACCCAGGTCTTTAGCATCTTTAAATAAGTCTTTTATTTTATTTTCATCAAAATCAAAGTAAGTAGCTTCCCAATTGTTCAACAAGGTAAGTCGTTCTCCTTCGCCATCTAAAACTCTATATTTTCTTGCCCAATCGTGTAAATTCCTACTAGCATCTCCTGTTCCATGATTTGAAAGCACATAAATTAAAGAAGGCGTTTTAAAAACTACATTTGGAGCCAATAAATATTCCGAAGCAAAAGGATTGATTCCTGCAATTAGCCTAAGATTTTTGTTAGAGTCAACTTCAAATTCCAATTTAAAATTACTACTCCAAGCTAATTGTCCTAGCAATACCGTTCCTTCATTTTCTGATGCAGGTTTTCCAAACGAGACCATAAAATTAGGACTTTGCGTAAGCATCGCTCTAGTTCCCAATTTGCTGTCCAGAGATCTCATTCCTTGTACAAGCTTAGTCTCCGCAGGTTGCATTTCTTTTAGATATTCTCCTTGAAAACTGGTGAGATAGAAGTTTTTTCCTCCAAAAAATAAATTTGCCGAAGCGTATTTTTGTAACAATACCGCTTTCTTTTCATTGTGTTTTATTTCAGTCCATTGTTCGATTACATTTTCCTTTGGCCAAACTTTATAAAACAAAGTTACCTCAAACGGATAAACAGGATCTTTAAGAACGATACTGGTAAGAGAACTATTGGCATCTATTTTTTCAATTTTATGACTTACATATTTCAGTTCTAAAGAAGTGTTTCCATCAGCATGTTTGACCTGAATTGCTGGTTCACTAAGATTCCAAGTACCAGATGGCGTATATGCTGAATTGTAAATTCCCTGATTAGAATAATCATAATTATATCCAGCTGAAACCGCTGCGAATTCATTTTCGTTTTCAAGTGGTTTACCAAAATAAACGGTCATCAAACGGTTGTCATTATCTGTTTGCAACAGCATCATATTGCTATTAGTAGCAATAGGTATTGTCACTTTCTGGGCCCATAAACTAATTGCGCCAAACATAAAAAACAATGTAAAAACACCTTTTAAATGGAAACAGCATTTTAATTTTTCTTTCATAATAATTATTTTAAGTAGCAACCTCTTGCAACAGTTTCGATTATATAGCAGTCCTATTTTACAACATATAAAATAGGACTGCTAATCTATTTATTTTTTTATTGGCTTAATAACGAAACCGTAACTATATTCTTTGTTTCTCAATTGGTATTGTTCGTGTGGCATAGCACCCCAGCTATTGTCTCCTCCAAGACCTCGTTGTGCTAAATCTACACAAATTACCACTTCATTACGTGGAGTAATATCATTTGTATGGCGGTATTTTTTGGTTAAACCTGCATCAAAATCTTCAGGATAATTATTCAAAGCGCTAACTCCTAGTGGTTGCAAGCCTTGAATCTCAATTCCGTTTCCAGAGTTATTTGTCAACGTTATCCAGCGAATATCTGTTTTATATCCATTTTCTTGAGGACGAGTATAAGGAACATATTGATCAGCAACTTTGCTTTCGTAAATTCCTTTCAAAGAGGATGTATTTCTATCTTGATAATTTTCCCAAGGACCTCTTCCATAATAACTAAAGTTATCCAACTCTTTTTTTAGTGAGAATAACATCCCAAAACGAGGCATTTCAGATAATGGGTTATCTCCCGCTTTGAATGAATTTTGTAATGTTAAGCTTCCATCGGCATCCATAGTGTAAGTAATCGTATAGGTCGAAGCAATATCTTTCAAGAAAAGATGTGCTACAACAGTTGTTTTACCAGACACTTCTTTCACTTCAATAGTATCCAAAGTACTGAATCTTCCCACAGTTCTCCATACATTACTACTTACCTGCATATAGTTACCAAAATCATTATCTGTAGGAGCTCGCCAGAAATTAGGAACAGGCATTTGGTTAAAATAATTCGCCTCTCCAGATGTATATTTTTGCATCAAACCCGTTTTCTTATTTATGATTACTTCGACCCCATTTGCACTTAAAGAAATCGCATCCTTAGTATCTTTAACTATAGCATTTGCAGTAGCATTTACAACTTTAGCAAAATACTTGCTTTCTCCTATAGAAAATTGCTCCCTTGCGATTTCAAAATTTTGAGGTAATAATTCAGTACCTTCTTTTGTATACGCAAAAACATTTAAAAGATACTCAACTCCATCTTCTGCATTTAGTTTTGGCAATTCAATTTGAACTTGTTTTTTAGATTGTGGAGCAAGACTAATATTAATTACACCTGATTTAATAACTAACCCATTTTTCAAAACTTCATATTTGAAAAGGTATTTATCAAGATTAGTATAACCAAAACCATTTTCGACTTCGATAATTCCTTTCTCTAAATTTATCCCCTTGAAAAGTATGTCTTGATACACTTTTTTTACTTCAAAAGCACCAGGGTGCGGCGTGCGATCTGGCCAAACCAATCCATTATGACAAAAATTCTCGTCGTTAGTGTAGTTTTGACCTCCCATATCACCACCATAAGCCCAGTATTTTCTACCAGCTTCATCTGCTTCTTCAAAGCCTTGATCAACCCAATCCCAGATGAATCCACCTTGCATGTTAGTACTACTGTGAATAATGTCCCAATACTCTTGAAAGTTACCGTTACTGTTACCCATTGCATGTGAATACTCGCACATGATGAAAGGACGTTTTACATCTTTACGATTAGCATATTCCTTCATATATTCCATACTTGGATACATTGGACAAACAACATCAGTGTTTTCTTGTTCCCCAGCTTGCTCAAATTGAACTAATCTCGTTTTATCTCTATTTTTTATCCATTTGTAAGCCTCGTGAAACACAGGTCCATTTCCACATTCATTACCTAGTGACCATAGAATAACCGAAGGTTGATTTTTATCTCTTTCCACTAAGCTATAAATACGATCCATATGAGCTGCTTTCCATTCTGGGAGATACGCTGGATGCTTTGTTTTATCAAATGAACCTTGCAGTTCAGCTCCCATTCCATGCGTTTCAATATTTGCCTCGTCAACTAAAAACAAACCATATTTATTGCACAGTTTTACCCACAATAAATTATTTGGATAATGGCTGCAACGCACCGCATTAATGTTTAGTTGTTTCATTAACTTGATGTCCTTCATCATGGTTTCTTTATCTTGATAATGACCCGTTTTTGGGTTATGCTCATGAATATTCACCCCGTGAACCATGATTCGGATGCCATTAACTAATAATTGTCCGTTCTTCAATTCTACTTTTCTAAAACCGATAGAAGTGGCAACCGTTTCTACAAATTTGCCGTTTTCATCCTTTAATGTAAGTACTAAAGTATAAAGGTTAGGTGTTTCATTATTCCATAATTTAGGGGAACTAACATTTTGTTCAAATGTGGTTGATGCAACCGCATTAGCTCCTATATTTACTTTAATTGTTTTTACAAAAACTTCTTTTCCTGTAGCATCAACTAATTTAGCTACAACAGTTTGATTGTTCTTGGCAACCGAATTGGTATTTTTAAGTTTAATATCAACAGATAAACTTCCGTTTTTATAAGCAGCGTCAAGATCAGGACGAGTAAAGAAATCAGCAATACGCGTATTTGCTGTACTATAAAGATAAACGTCCCTGTCAATTCCAGATAGGCGCCAAAAATCTTGATCTTCTAAATAAGACCCATCGCTCCAACGATAGACCTCAACGGCAACCTGATTTACGCCTGCTTTTACATACTTCGTAATATCAAATTCAGTTGGGCTTTTAGTATTCTGGCTGTAGCCCACTTTTTCTCCATTTATCCAAATATACATGGCAGATGTTCCCGCTTCAAAATGAAGGTAAACACGACGTCCGTCCCAGTTTTCTGGCAACTCGAAAGTACGGCGGTAAGACCCAACAGGATTATCGGCATGATCAATGAATGGTGGATTTTTGACAAATGGATACGTAATATTAGTATAAATAGGAATTCCATATCCCACTAATTCCCAGTTAGAAGGCACTCCAATCTCTTTCCAGTTGGTCGTATTAAAATCGGGTTTAAAGAAATCTTTTGGTCTTTCATCCGGTGTAGGAGACCAATTAAACTTCCATTTCCCGTCTAAACTCATATACCATGGTGAACGAGTATAGTCATCCGCAATTGCTGATGCTTCATCTGCAAAAGGTAAAAATGCAGCTCTAGCTGGCTCACGATTAATCTGAAATACTTCAGGATTTTCCCAGTCATTGCGACTTGGTTTTTCCTGGGCAAAGACAATTAAAGATATAACAGCAAAAATGCTAGTTAAAATTGTTCTTTTTTTCATGTTCACTATTTTTTTAGGTAACTATTTTCTCATTTAGTTCTTTAATTTACAATGAATTGGATTGCATTATAAAAGTAAAGGAACCCTGTTTTGTTTAAAAATAGCACAAATGATTAATTGCAGTACTACTGCAATTAACCATCTGTCACTATTTATTATTATCAGTTATTGGGTGTGATTATTTTGACATTAATTTTAGCTCTATTTTGTTTTTTAACAGTGTAAGCCAATGTCTATATCCAATAAATGGATTAAAAACGTTTTTCGACAACATCCCAAATTTCATTTAGTATCAAAATTTGCTACATCATTAAACCATTAAACTTCTGTAGCTGTTTTTTTTAAAAAATAATAACACCCGAAAACTAATTATTGTACTCTATTACCAATTGGCATTTTGAGTCATCTTAGGATTATTGTTTAATTCACTTTCTGGAATAGGAAAGTAATTGTATTTGGCTGAGTAATTATTGTAGCCTTCTCTTAAACTTTCTTTAATCACTTTTTCTAATGTACCCCATCTTCTTAAATCATACCAGTGAAGTCCTTCACGAGCAAATTCAACATTTCTTTGATGCATAATTTCATCCATCATTTGAGTTTGAGTCCATCCTGTCATTACAATGCTAGTTAGCTTCGCTCTGTCTCTAATTCTTTTAACTAAAGGGATTGCACTTGCCACTTTTCCTTGCATAGTTTGCGCTTCAGCAAGCATTAAAAGTACATCGGCATAACGCATAGCGTATTCATTCAATTCTGATTTCCAATCTCCTTCATCGTTATTCCACCAGTTTTGATTTTTTCTAATCCAAATAGCATTTGCTCCAAATTTTGTTGCAAAATCAGCATTATAATACATGCTTCCTGGGTAGTTCCATGCCAAAGTGGCCGTCGCTCTTGGATCAAAACCTCCATCTACCGTTTTCTCTTTGGTCATTGCATTCAATAATGTTTTTGTAGGCAATAACTCAAACCATCCACCTACTTCACCAGGAGCACATTCTTGAGCCATTGTTGTAGCTCTAGTTCTTTGTGCTGGTTCTCCTCCCCAAATAGTTGCTCCTCCTACTCTACTAAACTGAATTTCAAATACAGATTCTTTACTGTTCTCATGCTTACCATCAAATAATTGAGCATAATCATCCAAAAGACCGTATCCATTTGTCCCTTCGTTATTTACTAATTTAGCAAATTGCTCTTCGGCTTTTGCCCACTCTTTTCTATATAAATACGCTTTTCCAAGATAAGCAATAGCAGTATTTTTAGTTACTCTCCCTTTTAAAGCCACAGGATATATTTCTGGTAACGGACTAGTAGCTGCTAATTGAAAATCAGCAATTATTTGGTTCCAAACTTCATCTTCAGTCGACTTTTCTTTAAAGTAATCGGATGGGTCTTTTACTAAACCAGTAAATATTGGCACACTTCCAAATTCAATTACTAAATTAAAATAATTCAATCCTCTTAAAAAACTAGCTTCGGCAACTAATTGCGCTCTTTTAGTTTCATCAATATTTTTGATTTGCGGAGCATAATTTATCACCTGATTGGCACGAAATATCCCTATGTACATTGCTTTAAACATCCCTGTAGTTTCTGCCGTACTAGGACTATTTTTATAAGTAGCAACTGCAAAACGTCCAGGAACGTCATTTCTAGCAATAAAGTTTTCTGTTCTATTCTCTTTTAATTGCATGGCTTGAATTTCCCAATACCCTGCATTATTATTATCTACTAATGTATTATATACCGTAGCTAATCCAGACTCCAGATCGGCTGGTGTTTGCCAGAAAGATTCTGTTGTTAATTTATTTGGGTTCCCAAATTCAAGGTTGTCTGAACAAGAACTTAGCGTTACAAGTCCACCCATAAAAAATACTATGATTAATTTCTTTTTCATTTTTGTCGATTTAAAAGTTAAGTTGAATTCCAAATGTAATTGTCTTGCTTAACGGATAAGATTTATAATCTATCCCTCTACCTCCAAGTCCATCACTTGAAACATCTGGATTATATCCTGTATACTTAGTAAAAGTATGCAAGTTGTCTCCGGCAACATATAATCGGCATCTGTCAATCGCTAATTTTTGACTTAAGCTATTCGGGATAGTATACCCAACTTGGACCGTTTTGATTCTAAAGTAAGAACCGTTTTCAAGAAAACGATCAGAATAGTCTGCTCCATTATCATTTAAATCGTCAATGTCCAATCTTGGGAAATTTGAATTTGGATTAAATGTATAAGAGTTTAAAGTTGCACTAGAATAATTAATGTTTGATCTTACAGTAGCGATATCCGTATTATTACCGTTATAAATCATATTTCCTTGCGTCCCTTGAGCTGCTATTGTAAAGTCAATTCCTTTCCAATCAGCTGTAAGACGTAAACCATATTCAAAATCTGGGAAAGCACTTCCTCTATACTGTCTATCAGCACCATCAATTTGCCCATCACCATTAAAGTCAACATATTTTATATCTCCTACTTGTGCTCTTGGTTGGATTGGATTTCCATTTAAAGTATAAGCATCAATTTCTTCTTGAGATCTGAATAAACCATCCGTCTTAACAAGAAAAAAAGAATAAATAGGATATCCTACTTTACTATACGTTACTGCTGCTCCGTGGAATGATCCACTAGAACCTGCTAGAATTTGACTTCCTGTACTTAAATCTTCTACACGATTTTTTACACTAGAAATATTAGAAGAAACAGAGAAATTAACTTCTCCTACTTTTTTATTATATGTCAATCCTAATTCAAAACCTTTGTTAGACACTTTACCAGCATTCGTATAAGGGTCATTGCTAGAACCTACTGACAATGGAATTGGCACACGCAAAAGTAAATCTGTCGTATTTTTTTCAAAGTAATCAGCAGTAAAGTCTAATTGACCATTCCACATTGACAAATCAACCCCTACATTTGCAGTTGCAGTTGATTCCCATTTTAAACCAATTGCAGGATATTCTTGTTGAATATTACCAATCCATAATGAATTTGGCTCGCCCACTGCATAGCTAATTCCTGGAGAAATCAAACCAAGATACTGGTAGTCTCCAATTTCTTGATTCCCTAATACACCATAACTAGCACGTAATTTTAACTCAGATACAGGTAAGTTTAACTTGGTGAAAAAATCTTCTTTTCCAATTCCCCAAGCTGCAGAAATAGATGGGAAATTTCCCCATTTGTTTTCTGGGCTAAAACGAGAAGAACCATCACGTCTAAATGTTGCAGTAAAAATATATTTATTGTCATATGAATAAATAGCACGACCAAGGAAAGACATTAATTTACTTTCACTTGCTAAACCAACAATCGAAGGATCTTCTGCTCCAGCAAGAACATAAATACCATCAGGTAATCCTGAAACTGAACCTGAAATTGAACGAAATTTATTTTCATAAACCGTATGTCCAACTAATAAATTTACAGAATGTTTTCCAAAAGTTTTAGAATAATTCAACGTATTTTCTATTTGATAATACTGATTCATATCACTTCCTTCAGCTAAAGTATTCTTTAAATTCTTAAAGAAACCACCCACTTCGTAACGAGGTGTATAATTATAAGCTTTATGCTCAGAAATAGTTGCCCCTACGTTTAACTTATATTTAAAACCATCAAAAAAACTTGCTTCAGCATAAGTGTTTATCAATGCTTGGTAATAATCATTCTTTACATCAAAAAGATTCAAAGCAGCAACTGGATTAAATATATCCGTTACTGAACCAGATGCACCTCCATAACCTCCGATGGCGTTTTCATCATATATAGCAAAACCAGGAATCATTGATATTGCAGATCCTACAACATTTCTTCCTTGTCCAGGAACACCTGGCAAATCTTTTCTTTTTTCTTTGGTCAACATTACTGTTTCACCAATTTTAAAGATCCCTTTTTTATAATCCGATTTAACTCTTAAATTAACACGGTCATAATTAGTCTCTTTAACAACTCCTTCTTGATTAAAGTAGCTTAATGACATACTATACTTCACATTATCAGAACCTCCTGAAAGTCCCAATGAGTAATTTTTAGTTGGAGCCGTTCTGAATATTTCATTTTGCCAGTTTATACCTGCACCCGAAACTTCTGGGTTTAGAGCAATATCCAACGGCTGTTTTCCTGCTGCGGTATAGGCTGCAGTACTTACTTTTGCCCATTCCTCTTGATTTAACAAATCTAACTTTTTAGCTACGCTTGCAGACCCAAAAGAAGAATTGAAAGATACTTTCATATCTCCCTTTTTACCACTCTTTGTAGTAATTAAAATAACCCCATTTGCAGCTCTAGACCCATAAATGGCAGCAGCAGATGCATCTTTCAATACTTGAATAGACTCAATGTCATTTGGATTCAAATTATTCATTGATGCTACTGCAATATCATCAACTAAAATCAACGGATTATTATTGTTTAATGATCCAGCTCCTCTAATCTGGATTTTAGTTCCAGAACCTGGAGCACCTCCACCTGATTCTACTGTTACACCAGCAATTTTTCCCTGAATTGCACTACCTAAATTCGTGTTACTTTGAGCGTCTAATTGTGATGCTTTTAAGCCTCCAACAGCTCCAGTCATATCACTTTTCTTGATAGTACCATATCCAATAATAACAACTTCATCTAAAGTGTTATTTTCTTCATTTAATACTACATTAACGATTTTTCTGCCTTTAACAGCCTCTTCCACTTTACCATATCCAATGTAAGAGAATACTAAGGTTACATTAGAATCACTTACATTTAATACATAATTTCCATCAACATCAGTCATGGTACTATTGGTAGTCCCTTTGACAAGTACAGAAGCTCCAATAATAGTTTGAGATGTCTTTTGATCGATAACAGATCCCTTTATCGTATTTTGAGCTTGCAAACTAATACAAGAAATCAAAATAAAAATAGATAAAGTGAGTTTAGAAGTTAAGAAAGTTTTAATCCTTAACATCTGATTTACGTTCTTCATGGTTTTCATAAATTCATGTTTTTAATAATTGGTTGGTTAATATTTTTTTTTTTTTGCTTAATCATTCTTAAAAAAAAACACAAAAGTTTTGCAACCCTACTTAAAAAGAAGGAAATTTAAATTGAGCTCTAATTCAATTTTTAAGTGTATATTTTAAAAGATTTTTTTTACTATAGGCGCGTTTTATAATGAAGTTCTGATTGGTTTTTCAGAAGTTCCGCACTTTTTTCAGGGGTAATATCTCTTTGTGATTCTCCCATCATTTCATATCCTACCATGAATTTTTTTACGGTTGCAGAACGTAATAATGGTGGGTAAAAATGCATATGAAATTGCCATTCTGGATGTTCCTCACCATCAGTTGGAGCTTGATGAATTCCTGAGGAATAAGGGAATGACGTTTCAAAAAGATTGTCGTATTTAATTGTTAATAGTTTTAAAATGGATGCAAAACCAGTTACCTCATCAGTTGTAAAATGAGTAATTTTTGTCAAATGGCGCTTACTAATAATCATTGTTTCATAAGGCCAAATAGCCCAAAAAGGAACCAATGCTACAAAATGATCATTCTCGATTACAATACGTTCTTGTAATTTTAACTCTTCTTGTAAATAATCTTGCAATAGGTTGCTTCCGTTTTTATCAAAATAGACTTTTAAATTATTTTGCGTTTTCTCTACTTCTGTTGGTAAAGAGGATTGTGCCCAAATTTGTCCATGCGGATGCGGGTTACTGCATCCCATAACACTTCCTTTATTTTCAAAAATTTGAACGTGATTGATGTAATCAACAGCACCTAAATCCGTATATTCTTTTTGCCAAGTATGAATAATGTTTTCAATACCTTCCACTTCCATTTCAGGCAACGTCAAATTGTGTTTTGGTGAAAAACAAACCACACGAGAAATACCTCTTTCCGGTTGTGCTTTAAAAAATGAACTTTTAATATTCTCCTCAAAAGCGATTTCCTCTTGCTTTAAAGCCGCAAAATCATTTTCGAAAACAAAGGCATTTTCATACGATGGATTTACTTCTCCATTAGCGCGCACATTTCCTGGACACAAGTAACAAGTTGGGTCATATTCTGGCAAAGAATCTGAGGTAACTTTTTCGTTTTGACCTTGCCAAGGACGCTTAGCACGGTGTGGCGAAACCAAAACCCATTCGTTGATTAATGGATTATAGCGTCTGTGCGGATCTTCGTTGATATCAAAATTTTTCATCCTAGTTGTTTTTATAAAGTGATGTACCGTTTCCGATTTTTACATCATAAATTTTTAATTCTATTCCAAAAGTCTCAAAATAAAGTGCCGAAAGCTCCTTTTTGATTCGGTCTTCATGTCCTTTTTTAATTAAGTTAATGGTGCAGCCACCAAAACCACCACCCATTAATCGAGAACCTACAACTGCTTCCTCGTTTTTAAGGGTATTGACAATCATGTCTAGTTCAGCACAACTTACTTCATAATCTGACGACAATCCTTCATGTGTTTCAAACATTAACTTCCCAAGAGTTTCAATATTTCCGCTATCTAATGCTTCACATGCCAGGATAACCCGATTGATTTCTTTTACTACAAAAAGACTTCTTTTAAAAACATTAGGACTCATTAAATTTTGTAATCCTAAAATATGTTGCTCTGTACAATCTCTAAAACTTGATATTTCAGGAAAATTATTTTTCACAATTGCAATCCCTTCTTCACACTGTTCTCTTCTTTCATTATATGCCGATGTCATTAAGGAATGCTTCACATTTGAATCAAATAAAATCAAAGAATAATCATTGAAATCAGCATTATGATATTCGTATTCCAATGTTTTGCAATCAATTTTTATTACCTTATTTTCTAAACCCATCACACTAGAAAATTGATCCATAATTCCACAATTAATCCCTACCCAATGTTCAGCGCTTTGCCCCATTAAAGCGATATCAACTGGCTTTATATTCAAATTAAAAAGTTCATTTAGTCCAAATAAAAAACCACACTCTAAAGCTGCAGAGGATGATAACCCAGAACCAACTGGAATATTACTGCTAAAAACACAGTTGAAACCTTCAAACTCAAAACCTTTTATTTTCAATTGATTGATAACCCCTCTCACATAATTAGTCCAAACATTGTCGGTCAATTCAACTGAATCTGCAAGGTTCATTTCAAATTCATCATTAAGATCAATTGCAATTATTCTTGATTGATTTGTATTGTTTTTCTCGAAAGCAAAACAAATAATTTTATCAATTGCCGCTGGCAAAACATAACCATCATTATAATCAATATGTTCTCCAATAATATTAATCCTTCCTGGAGAAAGCACAATTTTTTCTGCAGTTGAACCAAAGGTTTCCTGAAAAAAACTGGTAGTATTTTTAATTAAAATATCATTCATTATTTTGAAATTATTATTCTTAACTGTATTAGTTTTCGAGGCTTGAACCACTTTTTCCCTTTTAAAATCCTTCTCTTTATAAGGTATCACTGCAATTCTTGCTTCGCCTTTTTATTTATTTTGTAGATACTAAATTTAATTTACCACTCTTAAGCCCTGCTCCATTTACTTCGAGCTTTACATCCCCAGCTGTTGTTGTCGATTTTACAAGTACTACTAACTTTCCACTAAAAAGTTTCATAGTATCTTTATGAAACATTTCGAGCGAAGTAGCATCCCCATTACAAGCCGCCCTGTAAGTTCCTGTTCCTGTAACTTTAAATTTTAATTGGTTTGTTGCTGTTGGGCACGGAATTCCATTTTTATCAACTACTGATACGGTGACAAAAGATATATCTTCGCCATTAGCAGTGATTGTTTTTCTGTCTGCGTCTAAAACTATTTGATATGGCTTACTAGCAGTTTTCACTTCTTGTTCAGCAACTGCTTTACCATTGTCATCAAAAGCCACCACTTTCACCGTTCCTGGCTCATATTTCACATCCATCCACATTAAACGGTAGCGGTTTTGTGGAGTACTGCTATCTTTTTTCTGTACTCCCATACTTTTACCATTTATAAAAAGTTCCGCGCTGTTGTAGTTCGTATAGACAAAAACAGGAGTAATTTCTCCTTCACGGCCTTCCCAGTTCCAATGTGGCAAAATGTGAAGCGTAGATTCTTTCGTATTCCAACGGCTTCTGTATAAATAATAGCGATCCTTAGGTAAACCCGCTAAATCATTTATTCCAAAATAAGAACTACGAGACGGCCAGCTTTCATCATAAGGTGTAGGTTCACCCAAATAATCAAAACCTGTCCAAACAAATTCACCAATTACCCACGGTTTATCATCTTGTAATGCAAAATCTTCATCTGGTACATTAGACCAGCTACAGGCTTCCAAATCATAAGATGAAGATTGAAAGTCAGGATATTGCTTCATTTTTTCTTCAACCACCGGAAATTTATAAATCCCTCTAGAGCTAACCGTTGAAGCTGTTTCTGAACCTAAAATAAAACCTTGTGGAAATTTAGCAAACGCTTCATCATATAAATGCACACGATAGTTTAAACCTGGAACATCCAACACTGCTCCAAAACCAGATTCCATAGTCGCTTTTACTTGATCCATACCCACAGTTACTGGACGTGTTGGGTCTTCTCTATGAAATATATCTTGCAACCATTTGGCTCTTTTTACACCTGCTTCTCCCCATTGATCAGGCACTTCGTTTCCAGCACTCCACATTACAATAGAAGGATGATTTCTTGTTGCATGCACCAAATTCACGATGTCTTTTTCGGCATAATCCTCAAAAAAACGATGATAACCATTCTCTACTTTCGGTTTTGCCCATTCATCAAAACTCTCTGCCAAAAACAAAAAACCCATTTCATCAGCCAATTCCAGTTGTTCAAAAGAGGGCATATTGTGTGAACTACGGATCGCATTGCAACCCATATCTTTTAATATCATCATTTGTCTGCGCAAAGCAGCTTTATTTACTGCAACTCCTAGTGGACCAAGATCGTGGTGCAGACAAACGCCTTTAAATTTAGTTACCTTCCCATTTAGACTAAATCCTTTATTGGGTTCGTATTTTATTTCTCGAATTCCAAAAGGAGTTGACATCACATCTTTCAGTTCTTTACCAACATACAATTGGGAAACCGCTTTATACAAATAAGGGGTTTCAGGACTCCATAATTTTGGATTTTCAACTTTTATATTTTGATCAAACTCATTTCCGAATTGAATTGTCGACTCCTCAGAGTTTAGTTTATGTCCTTCGGCGTCAAAAATAGTGGTAACTAAACGGGTGTTTTTCCCAGAAGTTTTTGTCTTAATATTAACTTTAGCAACTTCGTCATTTATAAAAGGTGTCGTTACAAACTGTCCCCATTGGTCAATACTTTCGTTATTTTTTATAATAACACTTACATTTCGATATAAACCAGCACCAGGATACCAACGTGAAGCAAATTCTTTATTGGTTAGTTTTACTGATAAAGTGTTCTCTCCTTCATTTATAAATTGGGAAACATCAAAATAGAAATAACTGTAACCGTACGCCCATTCTCCTACTTTTTTTCCGTTCAAATACACTTGAGGCTCGCTCATTGCCCCTTCAAAAAGTAAAATTATTTTTTTCCCTTTTGCCTCTTTAGGTAATGTAAATTTATTGCGATACCAGGCTGTTCCTATATGAGGTAAAGCCCCTGTTCTTCCCGTTTTTTCAGTAGCTATATTTTCTCCATTTTGAACAATGGCAACACTCTGCTTATCTACATTTTTATCAAATGGCCCGTATATTGCCCAGTCATGTGGAACAGTTACAGATTCCCATTTCGAATCATTAAAATTTACTTTATACGCTTCTTTAAAATCACCTTTTTGAAATTTCCAATTCGTATCTAATTTTATTTTTGATCGTGACTGTGCTTGAATTTCTCCAGAAGAAAAACCCAATACAATTAGCAATAGAAAAAGTATGTTGTTTATAATTTTAATCATTTTAAAAAGATTGAAATTTATAAATTGTTTTATGATGATATAATTCTTCTTTTCTCAAAATTGAACTTGGAAAATGTTCGTGATTTGGAGCGTCAGGAAAATTTTGGGTTTCAAAACAGATGCCACTTAAAGGATGATAATCGCAATTTTCTTTGCCTTTTACTTCATTAAAACAATTGCCTCCAACATAAATATGAACTCCAGGTTGATCTGTATAAACAGTCATTTTTAGCATATTCTTTTTGTTAAAAAGTGAAGCCGCAAACTCCTCTCTATTATCCAAAACAAAAGTAGTATCAATTTCAGAAGGACATTTTTTGGGACTACTAAAATCAAATGAAGAACCGGCAATGTTCAAAAATTTTCCTGTTGGAATATTTTCATTTGTAGTTTCCAGAGTTCTTTTAGAATTAACTATTAACTCTTGCTCTAATATGTCTGATTTGTGACCATCAAGATTAAAATAACTGTGATGTGTTAAATTCACAATAGTGTCTTCACTTGAACTTGCTTGGTATTCTATAATTAATTCATTTTCTTCCGATACCGTATAAGTCAACTTAACCGCAAGCTCTCCAGGATAATTTTCTTCTCCATTAGGGCTTAAACAACTTAATGTAATCGATGGGTTTTTACCTTCAGTCCAATTTTCTACAGTCCAAATTTTTTGGCTAAAGTTCTCAATACCTCCATGAAGAGAATGATTATTGTTATTTTTATTTAATAAAAATGCTTTCCCATTCAAATTAAATAAACTGTTATTTATTCTTCCAGCAAATCTCCCCACTGTTGCTCCAAAATAAGGAGGACTTTTCAATTGAAAAGATTTCAGATACGCTTCTAAATTATCGAACCCTAAAACAACATCAATGACTTCGCCAGTTTTTAATGGCATTTTTAATGAGACTACGGTAGCTCCATAGTTTATAACGGTTAATTTCATACCGTTTTTGTTACTTAAATCAAAAGACTCAATAACCTCCTCGGTAGTTGTTAAACCAAACAATTTCATTATATAATTAGTCATAAAATATGATATGTGTTTTATTTCTATTCTTTTTTTATCAATATCAAAAATCAAAATTAGAATAATAATTCACTTTTACATACCAGTACCTACCAGTTTTTGTATATTGCAAAAAAAATCAGTCTCATGAAAACAATTTCCATTAAAAACAATCTTGGGATACCCAAATACAAACAGATCATCTCATCAATAGAAAAAACTATTGAAGATGGCAAACTAAAAAAAGATGAAAAATTACCTTCTATAAACAAAGTATGCTTAGAATTCTCATTGTCCCGCGACACTGTTTTACAGGCGTATGAAGAATTGAAAAAAAGAGGAATAATCTATGCTATTCTCGGAAAAGGGTATTACATAAAAAGCACTGAAATAAGCACTAAACAAAGGATTTTCTTATTATTTGAAGAGCTAAATATCTTTAAAGAAGACATCTACAACTCTTTTTTGGAAAACATAGGAAAAGAGGCCCAAGTTGACATCTTTTTTCATCATTTTAACATCCAAGTTTTTAAAAAATTAATAAATGAAAGCAATGGAAACTATACTAAATATATTATAATGCCAACCAATTTAGTGGAGGCAGCATCCGTTATAAAAACCCTACCGGTTAACGATGTTTACATATTAGACCAAACAAATCCTGATTTAAAATTGTATCCTGCGATATATCAAAACCACCTTAAAGACATCTACAATGGCTTACTTAAAGGAAAATCAAAATTAAATAAATACAAAAAAATTATCTTAATATTTCCTGGGTTTCGAGAACCATTAGGAATGAAAATAGGTTTTGAAAATTTCTGTAAAGACCACAATTTCAACTACGAAATAACACCCGACTTTAAAAATAGAGAAATAAAAAAGGGCGAAGTCTACATCATTCCAACGGATCGAGACCTCGTAAGTGTAATTGAAAAGTCAAAGTCTCAAAACTTAAAATTAGGCAGTGATTACGGTATTATTTCATATAACGAAACTCCATTGAAAAAGATTGTAGAAAATGGAATTACGACCATTTCTACCAATTTTGAAGCTATGGGAAAAATTCTTGCACAAATGATTCTACAAGGAAAAAAAGAGCAAATTGAGAATAAAAGCGCATTGATTATTCGAAATTCTTTGTAAAACAATTTGAGATTAGAAATAAAACATCCCTATTAATTTTTCATTGAAATATAATCTGATGGAGACATTTTAAAATGTTTTTGAAAATTTCTACCAAAACTGGTTTGCGATTTATATCCTACCATTTCAGCAATTTCATACATTTTATAATCTCCATTAAGCAACAATTCAGCCGCCTTTTTTAATCGGACAATATTGATTAATTCATTTGGACTCAAATTAGAAATATCTTTGATTTTTCGATACAAAGTTGACCTGCTCATATTCATAATCTCCGATAGGGATTCTACACTTAAATTTTGATCTGTAATATTTTTAATAATCTCATCATCTAGTTTTTTCAAAAAAGCTTCGTCCGTTTTATTGTGAGCAATACTTTTGATGTGCGAAAGGGGAGAGCTGGCATAATATTTCATTATTTGCTTTCTGTTTTCAATTAAATTTGAAGACTGAACTTTTAAATATTCCATAGAAAAAGGCTTGGATATATAGGAGTCAGCACCTACTTCAAGTCCGTCAATTTGTGATTTAAGTGAATTTTTTGCCGTTAACAATACTACTGGAATATGGCTTGTTTCAAGATTAGTTTTAATTTTTTTACACAACGTAATTCCATCCATCACAGGCATACCAATATCACTGATAACTAATGAAATATTTTCATTATGAATTATTTCCAGAGCTGACTCTCCATTATTTGCAGAAAAAACAATGTAAGAAGAAATAAGTTCTTTTGTAATAAAATCCAACAAATCTTCATTATCTTCTACGACAAGAATAGCAGTTTTTTCGCTCTTTCCTTCCAACTCTTTTATTACACTTTCATTATTGCCAGAGTCTTTAGGAAACTCATCATATAACATAAATTCTTCTTCCTGATGCAGCGGAACAATAAGTTCAAAAACATTTAATTCCGACTCTATAAAAACCAATTGTAAACTCCCATGATGAAGTTGTGTTAAAGACTGTGCCAAGGACAATCCGATGCCAGTTCCTGAATTATTACCCATATTTTCTACTCTGAAAAAGGGTTCGAAAATTTTATCTTTTAAATAACTAGGAATCAAATTTCCATCATTTTTAACCAACAGTTTTAATTTTTTTTCGTCCCTAGTTAAACTTACAATCACCTTATTATTGGAGTATTTAATTGCATTATTAAACAAATTACTGAGTATTTTTTTTAAAGCTTCTTTATCAACAAAAGCATAAATATCTTTATCACTTAAATCGAGTTCAAAATCAATGTTTTTTTCCTCTATTAGCTGACTAAAACGCAGGTGCAAGTTTCTCATAACAGCAGAAATATTTGTCTCTACAAAAGTGAGTTTTAAGCCTCCAATTTCTGTTTTTCTAAAATCCAAAAGTTCATTTACCAGCTTGAGTAATCTGGAGGTATTTTTTTTCATTATTAAAAGATTCTGAGGAATCTCTGGTAATTCATAATCAAAATTCAATAATTTTTCTAAAGGACTTTTAATAAGCGTTAAAGGCGTTTTTATTTCATGAGCCACATTGGTGAAAAACTCTATTTTCGCATGATAAATTTCTTTCTCTTTTTCATCATTCAGATGCTTAATTTTTCGATTGTTTTTCTCTTGAGTCACATTATTTGAATATCTAATAATTGCAAATAACCCGCAACATAATACTATAAAGTAAAATACATATGCATAAATACTAGCCCAAAACGGCGGGAGTATTTTTATAATTATAGTAGCTTCTTTACTCCAAACTCCAAAACTATTTAATGATTTTACTTTAAAAGTATAAGTACCAGAGGCAAGAGCCGTAAAAAAAACTTTATTATTCCTTCCTAAATACACCCAGTCTTTATTAACGTTTTCTAGCTTATACCAATATTCAGTCAGTTGCGCACCAGTATAATTTAAAGCTGCAAACTCAATATTAAATGATGACTGATCGTATTCCAACTCTAACTCATCTAGGTATGAAATGGATTTTTTTAGAGGTGAATTTTCCTCATTTGTCAAAACCTCTTTGTTATTTATTTGCAAACTGGTTATAAATATTTCCGGTTTATATTTATTTTTAGTGAAGTTTTTAGGATTAAAACTAATCATCCCGTTCAGGTTACCAAAATACATATCTCCATTACTATCTTTAAATGCAGAGTTATAATTAAACTGGTCACTTAACAATCCGTTTGCAGTGGTGTAAATTTTAATACTTGTGTGATCTGAACCAAAATTCACTAATCCCTTGGAAGTTGTTATCCATAGATTTTTCAAGTCATCTTCTACTATAGAATAGAACACATTACTAGGAAATCCATTTGTTGTGTCGAATTTAGTAAAGCTTTTCGTTTTTTTATCATAAAGATTCAATCCATTCTCTGTAGCAATCCATAAATTATTGTTACTATCTTGAAAAATACAGTTTATAGAACTGTTGCTAATCCCCTTTTTGTCTTTATAATTGTATCTAAAGATCTCATTTTTCTTGTTTTTAGAATCATAAAACAATAATCCTTCTCTATAAGTTCCAGCCCAATAATTACCATCAACATCCTCCATAAAAGTAGTATAATGCATGGTTTCAGGAAATATACTAAAGAGATCAAAATTATCTTCGAGTTCATTGTATTTGTAAATCCCTATTGAAGTCAGTATTAAAAAATCCTTGTTTCTTGTTTCATAAAAGCTAAATATAAAGTTGCTTTTAAGCGCCCCTTTGGCGCTACTAGCTTCATAATGTTTAATTACTTTTCCTGTATTTCGATTTAAAACATCTAAACCATGCTCAAAAGTTCCTATCCAAATATTGTCCTTTCTAGGCAATAAAGCATGAATATTATAATAGGACACTGAACCTGACCTTCCATTTGGTTTAAACGAAGTGAATACCTGTGTTTTTGTATTAAATTTATTCAAACCAGCATCTTCAGTACCTATCCAAAAATCACCTTTATCATCTTTATGAATTTCTCTTACCGCACTTCCGCTAATGGAGTTTTGATTGTTTTTGGGGAAATATTTTTTAAATTGTGTATACTGTTTTTGATGGTAATTAATGCCCCCAAAATAAGTTCCTATCCAAACACCCAATTCCTTGTCAATAGTTATAGAATAAGCCGCATTATCTGAAATACTAAAGGGATCGTTAAAATCTTTTTTAAGATTAGTGTATTTATTTGTTTTGATATTATAAATAAACACACCCGATTCACTAGCTATCCAAATTTCATTATTTGTTTTTTTATTGAACTGACGAACAAACAAACATTCATTTTTGGCAAATGGCAATGCTACTGTTTTTTTAGTGATAGGATTGTACGAAAGAACACCATGTTCTTGTGTCCCAATTACTATATTATTAGTATCTACAGCATAAATAACAGTTATCCTATAAGGAGTTTTACTTACAGCATCATAATTCAACACAACATTCTCAAATGACAAACTTTCATCTGAATAGTGGTACAGCTTGTTTAAAGACGAAACCCATATTTCCCCTTTTGCATCTCTAGTTATTGATGTTGCAATAAAATAACTATTAGGATTGAATGTCGTAGTTTCATTTTTTAGTATTGAATATTTATAGAGAATGTTACCTGAAATAAACCATATATTACCATGTTCATCATGCTCTATTGTCGCAATTCTATCATTAATGGCCTCATTTAGAATACTAAACCGATCTGCTATTTTATCATATTTATACAACCCCTTATCAGTTCCGATCCAAATAATTCCTTTGTATTCATGCAGCGATTGAATATAGTTACTACCCAAACTATGAATAGGATCACCATTCCCGCGGTAGGTCTTAAATCCATAGCCGTCAAATCTATTTAATCCATCTTTTGTACCAAACCACATAAAACCATCTTGGTCTTGTAACGAAGTTAAAACGGTATTATTCGAAAGTCCTTCTTCTACTTTATAGTGCTTAAAATAATAGTCTTGAGCATATAAAAAATTAGTAAAAAAACAAATAAGAATTACAAAATATAAGAATTTACTCATGTTTTTAAATTTGATGTTAATCGACAACTTCTACAAATCGTCTCAATTGTATTCCAAATGTTGCAACAACATAATTTTTTAGCATTAAAAAAGAAATCTGCATCATTTACAAGTAATATTGACACAAATGAATTGATTTTTTTCGAATAAAAAAGGCCTAATTTGAATTTTGAAATAAAACATATTGATATTTTTTTTGCTTAAAAATTATTACATGTGTAAAAAAAACAAATTAAAAATACACAATAATTAAAATTTAGAAAAATGAAGCAACAGATTTTAAAAAACAATATTAACTTTTTTTTTGATCGAATAAGAGACGATTAAAATAATAAAGGAACTATCCAAAAAACCAAAATCAATGAAAACTTTTTAAACGAAAAATCAATGAAAACAAAAATCAACCAAATTTTAAAGCAGAGATACTACCTCTTACTTTTTTTTAGTTTATTACTTCAACAAACGTATGCGCAAGACCAAATTCAAATTACTGGGAGAATAACTTCGGCTCTTCATGGAGATGCTGTTCCGTTTGCAAATATCTTAGTGAAAAATACTACAAATGGTACTGTTACAGATCTTGAAGGTAAATTTTCAATTACTGCAAAGACAAATCAAACTCTTGTTATCTCTTATCAAGGATATAAAACAAAAGAAGTTTCAATCAATAATCAAAAAACAATTAACGTTTCGCTAGAAGAAGGAGCAGTTGCTCTAGATGAAGTGGTGTTAATTGGTTATGGTTCACAACAAAAGAAAGATCTAACTGGAGCTATTTCAGTGGTTAAAGCCGATGAAATTCAAAAAAGACAAGTTACTACAATGGCCGAAGGATTACAAGGCTTAGTAACAGGAGTTAAAGTTAGAGGTGGCGGAAGACCCGGACAAGAAGCCAGTATTGAAATTCGAGGACTTAAAAACCTACAAAATGCAAATCCGCTGTATGTAGTTGACGGATTAATTACAACAGCCAATAGAGATTTTAATCCAAATGACATTGAAACTATCCAAGTTTTAAAAGATGCCTCTGCTGCTGCAATTTATGGCTCTAGAGCAGCAAATGGTGTCATCATAATTACTACCAAAAAAGGTAAAAAAGGACCACTAAAAATAGAAGTTTCCTCAAAAACCAGCTTTACATCTATGCCTACCTATGATTTAATGGGAACTGAAGAGTTTTCGAAATTTAATTTTCAAGCATACGATAATGCAGGTATTCCAAGACAAAACTTAAATCTTGGCGTAAACACTGATTGGCAAAAAGAAGTTTTTAAACAAGGCTTAATTCAAGATTACAATGCTAGTTTTTCAGGTGGAGGAGACAATTCAACATTCTTTATGTCAGCAAATTATTTTGGAAATAAAGGAACTGTAGTTTCAACTGATTTCAACCGAGTTTCATTTAGAGTGAACACAAGTGGTACAAAAGGAATTTTCAGTATTGGGGAGAACTTAGCCATCAGTAATTCAAAAACAGATGAAATGTCAGGCAACCCAATCATAGATACGTACCGATTATTCCCTACAATTCCAGTTTATGATGAAGATAACCCAGGCGGATATGGTTATGGAAAACAAGGTGTTGCAAATACTTTTGGGACAAACCCAATTGCTATTGCCAATTTATTAGATACAGAAAATCAAAATTTTAGAATAAGAGGGAACTTATGGACGGAATTGAAACTAGCTTCTTTCCTAAAATACCGATTTAATTTTGGTTATGAAACCAGTTTTGATAGTTACAACTTTATTAGAAAACTAGGAAATTGGACTTTAAATCAACCCTATGAGCAGTCCTTTATTAACCAAAATAAAGGCCGTTCACAAACTAAATTATTTGAAAATACATTGACATTCAAAAAGGAGTTTGGTAAACATGAAATTACTGTTTTAGCAGGTCAAACCTTTCAAAAAGACAATTACGACCAAATTTATGGTACAAAAAGAAATCTTTTGATTAATCCAAGTACAGGAGATTATTTTGATGTTTTGGATCTAGGTGATCAAGCTGAAGTTGGTGGATTTAGAAATGAATCTGCATTAGCGTCTTATTTGGGAAGACTGGAATACAACTATGATGATCGTTATTTATTTAATGCTGTTTTCAGACGTGATGGCTCTTCAAAATTTAGTGATGCTAATAAATGGGGTAATTTCCCATCCGTTTCATTAGGATGGAGAGTGAGCAACGAATCCTTTTTTAAAGTGGATTTCATAAATGATTTAAAAATGAGAGCCAGCTATGGTGAATTAGGAAGTGGAAACATTGGAAATTATGAATACCAAGGATTTATAAACACTTTTGGTGCCATTGTATTGGGAGATGGACAAACTTTATATCCATCAGCCACTCAAGTTAGATTAGCAAACGAAGAATTGCGTTGGGAAAAATTAAAACAAACCAATGTTGGAATCGATTTAGGAATGCTAAATAACTCATTACGCTTAACTGCAGATTATTTTATAGCGCGTACAGAAGATGTTTTGTTTGGATTCCCAATTTTAATGACAACTGGAAATGATGGTGGAAATCCAATTTCAAATGCGGCAACTATCGAAAATAAAGGATTTGAATTGGATTTAAGTTACAATAAGAAAATAAACGACTTCTCCTTCAATGCTTCTATCAACTTTACTAAACTAAACAACAAGTTAGTCTCTCTTGGTAATGGTCAAAATGAAAGTATTCAAGGGAATACAATAACAAGAGCTGGTGGTGCTGTAGGAATGTGGTACATGTTACAAACGGATGGGTTATTCCAAAATCAAGAAGAAATTCAAAATTATGTAAACTCAACTGGGACCGTAATAATGCCAAATGCACAACCTGGAGACATTCGTTTTAAAGATGTAAATGATGACGGACAAATTACAAATGAAGACAAAGACATTGTAGGCAGTCCATGGCCAAAATTCGAAATGGGATTAAATGTAGGAGCTTCATATAAAAACTTTGATTTTTCTATGAACTGGATTACCTCACAAGGGGCAACCGTTTATAACGGATTTCGAAGTACAGTAGACCGTTTTGATGACGATAGTAACTATAGATCTGGAATTCAACCTTGGACACCTGAAAACCCAAATACAGATTTTCCTAGAATTGTAAAAGGAACTACTTTGAACTCAAGAGGGGATAGTGATCGATTTTTAGAAAGTGGTGATTTTATCCGACTTAAATATGTTGGAATTGGTTACAACCTACCTGAAAAAACAATACAAAAAGCTGGTTTTACTAGTGCTAGATTTACTTTGTCTGCACAAAACGTGATTACAATTACAAAATATCTTGGATTAGATCCTGAATTCAGTAATGGTAATATTTTTCAAAGAGGGGTAGATGTAGGTTCATTTCCAAATCTAAAAACCTATTCACTAGGTGTAGAGTTTAGTTTTTAATTTTAAAAAAATAGTATAATGAAAAAAATATTTTTAATAACTGTAGTTTTTCTCAACCTCCTTTCCTTATCATCATGCGATAATGAGCTTGAGCTTAACAACCCAAATACATTAACAACAGGTCAATATTGGGCTACAGAAAGTGATGCACAAGCAGGAATAAATTCTGCATATGCTATGTTTTATAAAGATGGAATGTGGGCGAGATGGATTTATTTCCGTCTTGATTTAACATCTGATGAAGGTTTTAGCCAAAGCCCATGGATTGAATTAGCCGATTGGACCCGATTTAATTATATCAATTATAACTTCTGGGAAGGGAATTCAGTTACTTGGAGAGATACATACAAAGCTATTTTTAGATGCAATCAAGTGCTAGCCAATGTTCCCAAAATTGAATTCAAAAACGAAGTGGATAAAAAGAACATTTTAGCTGAAGCAAAGTTCCTAAGAGCACTAAACTATTACTATGCAGCGATACTTTGGGAAAATATTCCAATCGTTTTAGAGCCTTCAACACCAAATGATCGTCCAGAACAAAAAAATATCACTGAAGTTTGGAAACAAATTGAATCAGATCTAAATGATGCTTACGCCGATTTACCAACAGAATGGTCGTCAAGCCAAACTGGAAGACCTGACAAAGGTGCTGCAAAAGCAATGCTCGCAAAAGTGTATATGCAACAACGCAAATGGCCTGAAGCTAAGACGGCTTTAGAATATTTAATAACTGGATCTGGCGCAAAATATAGTTTAGTAGCTAATTACAGAGATAACTTTACTGATGTAAATGAAAACAACAATGAATCTGTTTTTGAAATTCAGTTTGGAGATCAAAGAAAAGGGGGAACTGGTGAAGATCCTAGTGCGGCCGTTTCTAGTAACCGTGCTCAGTTTTTTGCTCCAAGAAGTATTGGATGGTCTGATGGACAAGCAAGATATTGGTTAGTTGACGCTTTCAAGAAAGAAAAAAATAAAGACGGTGGTTTAGATATTCGATTAAGATATACCTTGTTTTATCCTGATTTATTAGCTGATTTTGGAGATAAAACCTATAATAAAACTTGGCAATGGGGAGCTGATGAGGCATGGTTTAGAAAAGGGAGTAGAGATTACTATAGAGACAATGAAGATTATTACAGTCAAGTAAACTACCGATTAATTCGCTATGCAGATATTTTATTGCGTTATGCCGAAGTGTTGAATGAAACAGGAAATACCGCTGGTGCCTACCAATATGTAGACAAGGTAAGAGCTCGCGTAAACATAGGCACTTTAGCCGCTGCTCATCCTGAAATTGGAAATGACAAAACCAAATTCTTAGAACAATTAAAAATGGAACGAGTTTTAGAATTGGCTGGCGAAAGTGTTCGTTGGGAAGATTTAAAACGTTGGGGAGATTTAGATTCTCAAGCTGCTGTAGATAAAATTGCAGCCCGTGATCCTGATTTTAAAAACTTCGTTGTTGGCAAACATAAAAGATTGCCAATTCCTCAAGTAGAGGTTAACAACAACCCCAATTTAATTCAAAATCCAGAATATTAAGCTATAATTTTTAAGGGAATGATTCCTGAATCACTCCCTTAAAATTAGCAAACATTTGTCCCAATAAAATAAATTATAATGAAAAACACAAAACTATATCTGGCGCTTGTGCTAGTAGGGATGTTATTACTTAGTTGTAACAAAACTAAATCAAGTAAAGAAAAAGAGAATAATACAGTAACAACCACGGTTGAAAAAAGAGAGATCTGGACAAAAGAACAGGCCAATTCCTGGTACGCAAAACAGCCGTGGCTAGTAGGGGCAAATTATTGCCCAAGTACTGCCATAAATCAATTAGAAATGTGGCAAGAAGCTACTTTTGACCCCAAAAGAATTGATCAAGAACTTGGTTGGGCAGAACAAATTGGAATGAACGTAATGCGTGTTTATTTACATGATTTGTTACACAAACAAGATGCCGAAGGGTTATATAAAAGAATGAATAGCTTTTTAGAAATTGCCAACAAACACCATATAAAAATTTTATTTGTGCTTTTTGATTCTTGTTGGGATCCCTTTCCAGAATTAGGAAAACAAAGAGACCCAAAACCATTTGTTCATAATTCAGGATGGGTACAAAGTCCAGGGCAAAAAGCATTATTAGACGAAAAAGAATATCCGCGTTTAGAAAAATACGTTAAGGAAACGGTAGCGCATTTCAAAGATGATGATAGAATATTAGGCTGGGATGTGTGGAATGAGCCTGATAACATGACAGGTCCTTCTTATGAAAAAGTGGAAATTGCTAATAAAGTTGATTTTGTATACCCTCTTTTAGAAAAAGCATTCCAATGGGCTAGAGAAAGTAACCCGTCACAACCATTGACTTCAGGTGTCTGGGCTGGCGATTGGACAGAGGTGAATCTAAAACCAATTTTTAAATTACAGTTAGAACAATCGGATGTAATCTCATTTCATTGCTATGATAAACCTGTCGATTTTGTAAAACGCATTAATGAATTAAAACGTTATGGAAAACCAATGTTGTGTACAGAATATATGGCTCGCCCTAATGGAAGTACATTCGAAGGTTTTTTACCAATTGCAAAAGAGAACAAAATTGCAATGATCAACTGGGGTTTAGTTGACGGAAAAACACAAACAAAATTCCCTTGGGATAGTTGGACAAAAAAATACACTGCAGCTCCTCCAGTATGGTTCCACGAGGTTTTTAATACAGATGGCTCTCCTTATATTGTTAAGGAAACTGAACTAATAAAGAAATTAACCTCTGAGGCTGTTTCTAAATAAAATAAGCTGAAAACTAACCCTATTTTAATGAATTAAAATAGGGTTATAATACCAATCACATGAAAAAAAGGATATTAAATACACTTTTTCTAATAGCCGTTTTGTTTTTAGAAACGGCATTATTTGCGCAGCAACCTAATCCACCAGGACAATTAGAAAATGGTTCAAAACCAAAGAACGAAGCCTACTTATTTGCTCATATGACCCATACAGATTACGGGAGGTTATACTATTCAGTAAGTCTTGATGGCTTGCATTGGACTAATTTGAATGATGGAAAAAGAGTGTTTCCAGAATATCAAGGTCATCCTGATATTTGTAAAGGGCCAGATGGAAAGTATTATATAGCAGGAAATACCAGCGATGAATCACCAGAAATTAATATATGGGTTTCTGATGATTTAATAACTTGGAAAAAACATGCTGTTTATACACCTGACCTAAAAAGCACTCCTGATTATGCAAATGCATTACAAAGAATAGGTGCTCCAAAATTGTATTATGACAAAGACTCAGCAAAATTTATGCTAACATGGCACACACCACACAAACTAGGCTCAAAAGAAGATCCAGAAGCTTATTGGGCAAGTCAAAGAACACTTTATGTGTTATCTAAGGATTTAAAAACTTTTGAAGGCACACCCAATCGATTGTTTGATTGGGATATGGGAACAATTGATGTATTTATTAGAAAAGTGGGAGATTCCTATTATGCTGTTTTAAAAGATGAAACTTACCCCTCTTTATATTGGACCACGGGAAAAACCATCCGAATTGCTAAATCAAAATCGCTTTTAGGCCCTTACTCCTTACCACAAGAATCGATTAGTCCTAATTTTAGAGAAGCACCGATGTTGATTGCATCTCCTGATGATAAAATTTGGTACCTGTATTACGAACAATACCCAGGAGTTTCTTATGGATTATCTATTTCAGATAATTTAAATGGCCCTTGGTTTCAGGCCTCAGGATATACTTTTTACAGTGATTGGGATAAATATAGTTTACCCAAAAAAGCAAGACATGGCTGTATGATTTCCATTTCCACCAAAGAGTATAACAATTTGGTGCAAAAATTTGGTTTAAGTAAAACGGAATCAAATTCAAAAAAGTAAAAAAATGAATAAAATAAATCATTTATTTCTACTCTTTATTTTCATACCATTACTTTCTTGTAGTGATTCTTCAAATGTGGTTGATGAAAAACCGATAGTAGAAAACATTCCATCTAAACCCGCTGTTGAAGGCATCCGAATTGCTTGGGATTATAACACTTTAATTCAGGTTTCGGATAAAAATAGTCCGGATTACAATGGGTACGCGAGATTAATACAATTAAACGATAAAAAACTAATTTGTACTTACGAATCTGGAGGAGCCATATTAGTAAAGACAAGTAATGATTTTGGAAATACTTGGAGTGCATCTATTAAAGTAGCATCTGGAAATACTGCGGTGAATATGACCACGCCTGATATTTTACAGTTAGAAGATAATTCTATTTTGATTTGCTATAATCCAAGACCAATTAGTAATGGAAATAGCAACGAAAAATTTTCTATCAACACTATTAAAAGTTATGACGGAGGTTTGACTTGGAAAGAAAATCAAATTGTTTATGAAGCCAGTTCCTATTTTGAAAACGGCTGTTGGGAACCTTCTGCACTACAAATTCCGAGTGGAGAAATTCAATTGTTTTTTTCCAATGAAAACGTGTACCGCACTTCTACTGAACAAAACATTTCTCTTATTCGCTCTTCAAATAATGGTTTAACATGGTCAACAACACCTGAAATTGTGAGTTTCAGAGCTGGGAAAAGAGACGGAATGCCTTCTCCTATTCTATTAAAAAATCAAACAGAAATTGTTTTTTCTATTGAAGATAATGGTGTTGAGAATCAATTCAAGCCCTATATTATTCGAAATTCAATTACAGAAAACTGGAAACAAACCATTGATGCAAACAGCAATAATCGAAATTATGCTTTGGAAGAGGTATTGAGTAACTCTGTTTATGCGGGTGCTCCTTACCTATCGCAACTGAGTACAGGAGAAGTGCTACTGTCCTATCAAGGAACAGAAAACAGAACTTCAAACGACATTAATAATGCCGATATGAAAGTGGTAATTGGGAATAATGAAGCCAAAAATTTCAATAGAAAATCTACTCCTTTTCTACTTTCAAATGGAAAATCAGCATTGTGGAATAGTATTTCTGTTTTGGAAGATGATACCGTAATTGCTTTAACAACCACAAACCAATTTTCCAACTCATCACAAATTTGGATGATAAAAGGGCATGTTTTACGCGATATTAATGCTGTCAGGGAAACTGCTACAATTGACGGACTGAGCAATGAAGCAGTTTGGCAGAAAGAAAGCCCTGTTTTTATTGGCCAAAAAAGTGCCACACAATTAGAAGCTAATTTTACGTATGATACCGAGTTTTTATATGTTTTTGCACAAATAAAAGACAGCCAAATTATAAGCACGGATGCAATAACTGGAAGTGATGGTTTGGATTTGTATTTAGATCCTAAAAATAAAAAATTAATCGTTCCTGGAAGTTCCATCTTTAAACTCGAATTAGGACAATCCAATCAATTTTCACTTTATGAAGGCGAAAATAGCAAATGGAAAAAATTAGATGGTTCTCAAGGAATTCTAACGACTACAGTTAAAACCACAAATGGCTATCGAATAGAAACCAAAATTCCTTGGACAACACTAGGTGGAATCCCATCAAAAGACATGAGAGTACGCTACAACATAGCCCTTAGAGAGAAAGGAACAAATGATTATACAGAAGATATTGCAACCAATATAAATAACAAACCCTATTCTTGGTCGACTTTAAAGTTGGTTAATTAATAGGAACCATATATAAAAAACTAGTGAATTTTTAGTGGTTAAGAAATTCACAAAGTTGGTTAGTTAGTTTTTTTTTAAAATTACCGGACTATTTAAAATAGTCTGGTAATTTATTTAATGACAAAAAAATAACACGTCAATTTAAATGATGTGTGCTTACAAATAAATAATATAATGATGAAAAAAAATGTACAGGTAATCCTATTTTTATTTTTAGGGTTATCACTATCCGCACAATGGAAACCTGCTGGAGAAAAAATTAAAACAGTATGGGCAAGTAAAGTAGAACCTAATCATGTACTTCCTGAATATCCTCGCCCAATTATGGAACGAAAGGAATGGAAAAACCTAAACGGATTATGGAATTATGCAATTCAAGAAGTTGGAAAAGCAGCTCCTGAGAAATATGACGGTCAAATTCTTGTTCCTTTTGCAGTCGAATCCAGTTTGTCTGGTGTGATGAAAGATGTTGGCGCTAAAAATGAGCTTTGGTATAACACTAGCTTCACTATAGAATCCAATTGGAAAGGCCAGAATATTTTACTGCATTTTGGTTCAGTTGACTGGAGAACTGAAGTTTGGTTGAATGGCGTAAAAATAGGTTCCCATACTGGTGGATATACTCCGTTTTCTTTTGATATAACACCTTTCATAACTGGAAAAACGCAGCAATTAACGGTAAAAGTTTGGGACCCCTCTAATGAAGGACCACAACCAAGAGGAAAACAAGTTAGGAGCCCAGAAGGAATCTGGTACACACCGGTTACGGGAATTTGGCAAACCGTTTGGATAGAGCCTGTAAATAAAAAGAATATTACAACGATTAGAACCACGCCAAATATTGATCAGAATGTGATTAATATGAAACCCGAAGTCGCAGGAGCAAATTATGGAGATGTAATAGAAGTAACGGTTTACGACAGTTCAAAAACAATTGCAACAGCTAAAGCTTCGGCTGGAGAAAATCTAGAAATTATTTTAAACAATGCCAAATTATGGTCACCAGAATCTCCTTTTTTATATAAAACCAAGGTAAAATTGATTAGCAAAGGGAAAGTGGTTGATGAAGTAAAAAGCTATTTTGCCATGCGAAAAATAGGTTCGAAAAGAGATTCAAATGGTGTTCTTAGAATGCAATTGAATAATAAAGACTATTTCCAATACGGCCCATTAGATCAAGGTTGGTGGCCTGACGGACTATATACCGCTCCTACTGATGAGGCTTTAAAATATGACATTGTTAAGACAAAAGAATTGGGTTTTAATATGATTCGGAAACATGTTAAAGTAGAGCCAGATCGCTGGTATACGCATTGTGATGAAATAGGAATTTTAGTATGGCAAGATATGCCAAGTGGTGATGAGCAACCTATATGGCAAAACAAAAAATATTTTGAAGGTAATGAATTACAAAGAACACCTAAATCTGAAGAAATTTATAAAAAAGAGTGGAAAGAAATTATGGATCATTTGTATTCCTATCCAAGTATTGTCGTTTGGGTTCCTTTTAATGAAGCTTGGGGACAATTCAAAACCGTTGAAATTACAGACTGGACCAAGAATCACGATCCAAGTAGATTAGTCAATTCATCTAGTGGAGGAAATCATTTTCAAACAGGCGATATCTTAGATTTACACAATTATCCTGGTCCCGAATTGTATCTTTATGATGCTAGAAGAGTAACTGTATTAGGGGAATATGGGGGAATTGGATTACCTGTCGAAGGTCATTTATGGAGAGCAAATGACAATTGGGGGTATGTAAAATTCAAGAATAATGCTGAAGTAACCAATGAATATATTAAGTATGCAACCGAATTAAAGAAATTAGTTAAAACAGGATTTTCTGCTGCAGTATATACCCAAACTACTGATGTTGAAGGTGAAGTGAATGGGTTTATGACCTATGATAGAAAAGTAGATAAAATGGATTTTGAAAAAGTAAACACAATCAATAAAGAAGTTATTGATGCTCTAAATAACAAATCTAACTAACAGTCGTCACTATGAAAAGATATTTAATGTTGATGTTAATCGTAATTATTTCTGGTTGCAATTCCGAAACCTATTCGCAAAAAGAAACCTTTACTAATCCTATTTTACCTTCTGGCGCAGACCCATATAGTACGTATTACAATGGATATTATTATTATACACATACGTTGCAAAACAGGTTGGTTTTATGGAAAACTAAAAATCTAGCCGATTTGAAAAATGCAGAGAGCAAAACCATTTGGATAGCACCAAAAAATACTGCCTATTCTGGGGACATCTGGGCACCCGAATTTCATATTATAAATGGAAAGTGGTATGTGTATTTTGCCGCAGATAATGGAGACAATAATACCCATCGAATGTATGTATTAGAAAACAAATCAGACGATCCATTTAAAGGGGAATGGGAATTTAAAGGAAAAATAGCTGCAAAAACAGATAAATGGGCCATTGACGGAAATGTATTTTCCTATAAAAATAGCCTATATATGATTTGGGCAGGATGGGAAGGAGATACTAATGGACAACAGAATATCTATATCGCAAAAATGAAAAATCCTTGTGAAATAGAGGGAGATCGAGTTCTAATTTCATCACCAACTCTGGAATGGGAAAAGCACGGAGACTTAAATGATCCGTCTAATCCACCACAAGTGAATGTCAATGAAGGACCACAGTTTTTATCAAATGGAGGCCAAGTTTTTATAGTGTATTCAGCAAGCGGTTGTTGGACTGATTTTTATGCTTTAGGCTTATTGCATTATAAAGGAATTGGCGATTTACTGGATGCTTCTTCTTGGATAAAATCAGAGCAACCCTTATTTCAACAATCGGTAAAAAACCAAGTTTTTGCACCAGGACATAATTCGTTTTTCAAATCCCCAAACGGAAAAGAAGATTGGATTTTATATCATGCCAACTCTAATCCTGGGGAAGGTTGTGGAAATAAAAGAGCTCCAAGAATGCAAAAAATAAACTGGGACTCAAACGGATTTCCTGTGTTTGGAGAACCCCTTAGTGCTGGAACGATACTAAATATTCCTGCCGAATAGTTTTTTTTTAAAAACGATATAAAAATTTAAAAAAATGAAAAAAATTCAGATTTACACCGCTATAATTCTTACTGTAATTCAAGTTTCATGCAAAGAAAATAAAAATAATAATTCAACTCAAAAAGATATGAATCAAGAATCGACTACTCAATTGGCTAAAAATTCTTTAGAAAATAAAAATTTTGAAACAGTAATAGACAATAAAAAGACGAGCTTATATTGGATCGAAAATAACGGTTTAAAAGCGGCTTTCACCAATTACGGAGGAAGATTAGTAGGATTATGGTTAATAGATAAAAATGGAAAAGAAACTGATGTTGTAGTTGGAATGAATAGTGTCATTGGGTTTCAAAAATCGACAGAACCCTACTTTGGAGCTACAATAGGTAGAGTTGGAAACCGAATTGCAAAAGGGAAGTTTACCCTTGAAGGTAAAGAATACAATGTTCCTTTAAATAACGGAGAAAATGCATTGCATGGTGGTAAAAAAGGCTTTCAAGATGTAGTGTGGAGTGCGGATAAAACGGATGAGCATACTTTAATTTTGACCTACATTGCTGCTGATATGGAACAAGGATTTCCTGGAAATCTACACGTAAAAGTAACCTACAGTATTACTGCAGATAAAACTTTAAAAATGGAATATGAAGCCACCACTGATAAAACTACCATTGTTAATTTAACCAATCATGCTTTTTTTAATTTAAATGGAGAAGGTAGTGGAACTATTTTGAACCATGAATTACAATTATTTGCACAACAATATACACCAGTAGATTCTGGTTTAATTCCAACTGGTAAATTAGAAAATGTTGCTGACACCCCTTTTGATTTTCTTGAAAAACACACTATTGGAGAGCGCATTGAGACTAAAAACGAACAGCTAGAGTTTGGAAAAGGCTACGATCATAATTATGTCCTAACTGGAGATATTAAAGATGGAATGCAACATGCGGCTACAATTACTGGAGACCTTTCGGGGATTTCTATGGATATATATACAACCGAACCTGGAATTCAGTTTTACAGTGGCAATTTTATGCAAGGTAAAAACACATTTAAATCAGGTGCAAAAGATAATTTTAGAACCGCATTCGCTTTAGAAACACAACATTTTCCAGATGCACCAAACCAACCAAATTTCCCATCGATAACCTTAAAACTGGGTGAAAAATATCACACAATCTCGTATTACCACTTTTCAATTCGTAAATAAAATGATCTCTAATTAAACTCAAATGAAAAAAATTTATATAATTCTATTTTTAGGACTAAGTTTAAGTTCTTGTTCTCAACCAAAAGGAGAAGATAAAATAACCCCTGCCCCCCCAGTAGCATTAAAAGATATTTTTCTAGCAGATCCTACCATTTTTTATAACGATGGAACCTATTACTTATACGGAACAACTACTGGAAACACAACTGTTATTGGAGAAGGCTTTCAGGTGTATACCTCAACTGATCAAAAAAATTGGAAAGGACCCTTAGGTGCTCAAGGTGGTCTTGCACTCAAAAAAGGAGATGCATATGGGACAACCGGATTTTGGGCTCCACAAATAATAAAGTATAATAATCTATTTTATATGATTTATACTGCCAATGAAAATATTGCCGTTGCAACAAGTAATAACCCGATTGGACCATTTAAAAATGCAACAAAAGAACCTCTAGTAGCTCTAGTAAAGCAAATAGACCCCTTTGTATTTATAGATGATGATGGCAAAAAATATTTATATCATGTTAGACTTACAAATGGGAACCGAATTTTTGTAGCCGAAATAAATGATGACCTTTTAAGTATAAAACCAGAAACACTAACAGAATGTATCTCTGCACAACTACTATGGGAAAACACCCAAAATGTAAACTGGCCAGTTGCCGAAGGGCCTACAGTGATAAAAAAAGAGGGCTTGTATTATTTAATTTATTCAGCAAATGATTTTAGAAATCCTGACTATGCCGTAGGATACGCTACCAGTAAAAGTCCCTTAGGACCTTGGGAAAAGGCAGCAACGAGTCCTATTATTTCTCGAAATTTAATTGGAGAAAATGGAACCGGTCATGGTGATTTATTTTTGGACAAAGAGAACCAGTTGCAATATGTTTTCCATACGCATTTCAATGGTGCTCAGGAAGCACCCAGAAAAGCAGCAATTATTGAAATGAATTTTACTAAAAAAGAAAATGCATTTCAATTAGAAGCAAAAAAAGAGACTTTCCGATTCTTGAAGACTAATTAAATAATACCTCAACACAAAGGGGATTTAACCTTTCTATCGTTTTTCAATAACACAGTCTTACTTTGGCAATACTATCAAAAAAAATAGTATTGCCATTTTTTATTGGCTAAAAAAATAAGATTCTTATTTAAAAAATTTATAAAAATAATTTATTTGTTATTGTAGAATAAATTTATCTACATTTGCAAATGTGCTTTTTACACTTATTATTTTTTTAACAAGATTCAACACACAATTCCTCGAGTTTGGTTGATTTTGTTTTTAACTAATTGGCAAAAAAAACACTTAATCTACTTTAATTCAATCGCTAAAAACAACAACAAATTTTATTTTTATTATAAAATTGAATTGACAGTTTGGATTTTTAATTAATTACAATAAAAAAATAGAACTATAATTATGAACCAAAAAATTGACCAATTAGCTGCAGACAACATAAGAGCGCTTTCCATTTCAATGGTAGAAAAAGCCAATTCAGGACATCCTGGAGGCGCTATGGGTGGTGCCGATTTTATGCATATTTTATATACGGAATACCTCAACTTTGACCCAACCGAAATGGATTGGCCATACAGAGACCGTTTCTTTATGGATGCTGGACATTTATCAGCATTAATGTATTCTCAATATTATTTATTAGGAAATTACAAAAAAGAAGACCTTCAACAATTTAGACAATGGGGCTCCGTAACGCCAGGACATCCCGAAGTGGATGTTTTGAGAGGTATTGAAAATACCTCGGGACCATTAGGACAAGGTCATGCAATGGGTGTGGGAGCTGCTATTGCCGCCAAGTTTCTTGATGCAAGATTCAAAGGGCTTTTTGAGCATAAAATATACGGTTTCATCACTGATGGTGGTGTTCAAGAGGAAATTTCTCAAGGGGCAGGTAGAATTGCTGGACACTTAGGATTGAATAATTTCATCATGTTTTATGATTCTAATGATGTGCAACTTTCGTCAATGACAGATGAAGTAACATCCGAAAATACCGCCATGAAATATGAGGCTTGGGGTTGGAACGTAATCACAATTGATGGTCATGATCATACTCAAATAAGAAAAGCACTTAGTGAAGCACACGAAGAAGTTGAAAAACCTACTTTGATCATTGGGAAGACAATTATGGGAAAAGGTTGTGTTACAGCAACTGGGGCGATGTATGAAGGAGAATGTGAATTGCATGGAAAACCTATTGGTGATACAAAAGCAGACTACGTAAAAACACTACTAAATCTAAAAGCAAATCCCGAAGATCCATTTGCTATTTATGAAGAAGTCGCAAAACATTACACTAACATCCTTGAATTAAAAACAGCAACATCTGCTAATAAAAAACTCCAAATCGCTTCTTGGAAAAAAGAAAACCCAGTACTTTCCTTAAAACTAGAATCGTTTTTATCTGGTGCAATCCCTGATTTAGATTTAAGCAGTGTTGTTCAAAAACCAAATGTAGCAACAAGAGAAGCTTCCTCTGCAGTACTTGCCTATTTAGCAGAAAACGTAGAAAATATGATTGTTTCATCGGCAGATTTATCGAACAGTGATAAAACCGATGGGTTTCTAAAAAAATCATCGGTCATACAAAAAAATAATTTTAATGGTGCCTTTTTACAAGCTGGAGTGGCTGAATTAACAATGACTTCCATCGCAAACGGAATTGCTCTTCATGGTGGTGTAATCCCTGTAGTAGCAACATTTTTTGTATTCTCCGATTATATGAAACCAGCTATTAGATTAGCAGCTATTCAAGAATTACCTGTAAAATATGTTTGGACACATGACTCGTTTCGCGTTGGTGAAGATGGACCTACGCACCAACCTATCGAACAAGAAGCACAAATTCGCTTGATGGAAAAAATTAAAAACCATTCAGGGAATCAAAGTTTATTGGCCTTACGCCCTGCCGATGCGATAGAAACATCAGTAGCTTGGGATATGGCATTAAAAAACACTAAAACTCCAACTGGTTTAATTCTTTCGAGACAAAACATTCAAGATATTCCTGCACAAGGAACTTCAAGATACGAAGAGGCTACAGATGCTTCAAAAGGCGGATATTTAGTAAAGTCAACTCAAAATCCAGATATCACATTAATCGCAAATGGTTCGGAAGTGGCAACCCTTTTAGCTGCTGCAGTTCTATTGGAAAAAGAAAAAAATCTAAAAATAAATGTAGCCTCCATCATTTCTGAAGGATTATTCAAAGAGCAATCTAAATCGTACCAAGAAAGTATAATTCCAAAAGGAAAATTAGTTTTTGGCCTTACTGCTGGACTACCCGTAAATCTTGAAGGTTTGATAGGAGATAGCGGAAAAGTAATTGGGCTAGACCATTTTGGATATTCGGCACCAGCAACAGTTTTAGATGAAAAATTTGGATTTACAAGTGCACATGCTTGCGAAGAAATCCTAAAATATATAGAAGAAAGTAAATAAACAAAAAACTAAATAATAAAGACATGAAATTTTTTATAGATACAGCAAATTTAAAAGACATTAAAGAGGCAAATGATTTAGGAATCCTAGATGGCGTAACTACTAATCCATCATTAATGGCAAAAGAAGGAATTACTGGTGCAGCTAATATCATTGCTCATTATGTAAAAATATGCGAATTAGTTGATGGCGATGTTAGTGCCGAAGTAATTTCAACTGACTTTGAAGGAATGGTTACCGAAGGAGAAAAATTAGCTGCCTTGCATCCACAAATTGTGGTAAAAATCCCAATGATAAAAGACGGGATCAAAGCAATAAAGTACTTTTCGAATAAAGGAATAAAAACCAATTGCACTTTGGTGTTTTCGGCAGGTCAAGCTTTATTGGCAGCCAAAGCAGGTGCTACTTATGTTTCTCCTTTTATAGGAAGATTAGACGATATATCTACTGATGGATTATCCCTAATTGAAGATATCAAATTAATTTATGACAATTACGGTTATGAAACCCAAATTCTAGCAGCTTCTGTGCGTCACGTCATGCATATTTTAAATTGTGCTAAAATTGGTGCCGATGTAATAACTGGACCATTAAGTGCTATTGAAGGCTTACTAAAACACCCACTAACAGATAGTGGTTTGGCTACATTTTTAGCCGATTATCAAAAAGGAAATAGTTAAAACAAAAAAACAGAGCTAACTTATTTTAGCCATTTTATTTCACTAAATAGTTCTTAATTGATACCGAATAATCAAATCTCTTGAAATTGTAGTACGTCAAAGGCGATGCGATAAATTCTATATCTCACGATTTAACTATCCAAAAAAAAGGAAGCCTCAATAAAGAGACTTCCTTTTTTATTTTAAGTAACGAACTACTAATAATTAAAGATTCAGTACAAAATCATTCAATAATTTCGCATCGTATTTTTCTTTGTCAAAAGTATACAGATACGACCCTTTTCTAGAAGACATCATATCTTTCTCCTCTAATTTTATCAAAATATCCAATGAATTTATTTTACTGATAAAATTTCTTTTATCCAGCTCTTTGCTTAAAATTGCTTCATACAATTCTAACAATTGACGCATCGTGAATTTTTCAGGCAAAAGTTCAAATCCTATTGGTTTAATTGAAGTTCTGTAACGCAATCTTCTTATTGCATGTCGTAGCATCGAATCATGGTCAAAAATTAATTTTGGAGCATTCGAAACACTAAACCATTGTGCATGATAATTTTGAATCAACTCTGCATTATGATTTTCAATATTAATTAAAGCATAATAAGCTACCGAAATAGTTCTCTCGACAGGGTCACGATCAATATCACTATAAGCATGCAACTGCTCCATATAAATATCTTGAAGTCCCGTATAACTATTAAGGATTCTTAGCGCAGCAGCATCTAATACCTCTTCTTTTTTAAGAAAACCTCCTATTAAAGACCACTTCCCCTTTTCTGGTTCAAAATCCCTCTTTATCAAAAGTATTTTTAACCCTTCATCATCAAAACCAAAAATGATACAATCAACTGCTAATAAAACTTTGTCAGCAGAACTATAACTATTAAGCATACTCCTTTTTTAGGGTAAATATATAAACTTCCTTATCCGTTTCATAATTTATTAATGTGGTTTTTACACTTAGTAAATTATAAAGGATAAATCAGAGCGAAATTATGTTCGGAAATTGAGCTAGTAGTTGTTTTAATTTTGGATATCGTTCTTATCATTAATAAAAGACGTCCACTATCTTTTTTTTAAAGTTAATTCAATTAATGGAGCACTTTATTAGCGTTTTACCATTCCAAAACACCTGCGATTTATTAAAAAAGGATGCTGTAATAAGCTTTTAATACACAATACCACCCTGATTTATAGTTAAAAACGCAAATAAATCCTGATTTTAATAATAATTATTCACTGCTGATTTTTCGGATAAATAATCGCTTTTTTAATGAAAAAGCTAACTTTTATATAAATAAATTGTAAAAACGTTATGCTTTTTTAAAAAAAACACAATTTTTAAATGTTGATTTTACACTTAATTTGCAATATGTGTTTTTTTCTGGTTATTTTTTTATCAATTTAATTTGTTTTTATAGTTTTTTTTTAATTAAATTTACAAATGTAAAAAACACACTTATAAATAACCAAAACAAATTAGAATGAAAACAAACCAACGATTATTTTTCTATTGCAATTTTGTATTGCCGAGAAAAGAATGGCTATTAGTAATAATAGTTATGTTATTTTCTTCTTATACTCTTTCTGCCCAAGAAGATAAGACTATAAAAGGGGTTGTCAAATCGGCAAAAGATGAAATGCCAATACCAGGAGTCAATGTTTTAGTAAAAGGAACCAATACCGTTACTGTTACAGGACTAGATGGGGAATATTCAATAAAAGCATCACCAAAAGATATTCTTGTTTTTTCCTATTTAGGATATTCAAATCAAGAAATGATCATTGGTAACAAAACTCAACTAAACATCGCATTAAGTGACAATTTAAATAAATTGGATGAAGTAGTTGTTATTGGGTATGGTACTCAAAAAAAATCAGACCTTACAGGATCAGTTAGTGTGGTAAACATGGACAACGCAAAGAAAACAGTAACTTATGATGCTGCAAAAATGCTTCAAGGTCAAGTAGCTGGAGTTACCATGCAAACCTCAGGAGAACCAGGTGGATTCGTTAACATTAAAATTAGAGGTATTAACTCTTTTAGTAACAACAATCCTCTTTTTGTAATTGATGGTATGATTGTAGACAGTCCTTATGACTTTGCAACTGGTGAAATTGAATCTATGCAAGTTTTAAAAGACGCTTCTTCTGCTGCAATATATGGGGTTCGTGGTGCAAATGGAGTAATCATTATTACTACTAAAAAAGGAAAAGCAGGTAAATTTGACATTAAATACAAATCACTTGTTGGTTTTCAAAACGTAGCCAAAAAATGGGACCTTACTGATAGAGTAGGATATCAAAATATTACTAGTGCTGCAGAGGTTAATGCTGGATTAACTATTGCTCCAGGTAATGATCCTAGTAGCCCTTATTACATCAACAATGTAGATACAAACTGGCAAAATGCAGCTTTTAAAACTGGAATTATAGAAAACCATTCTCTTACTTTTAGTGGTGGTGCCGAAAGTTTAGGGTATAATATGAATGTGGACTATTTTAAAAATAGTAGCTATATCGATTCCCCACAAGATTATAAAAGAGTATCTACTACTTTGAATTTAACTGGTAAAAAAGGAAAATTTAAATACGGTTCAAAATTAGGATTTACACAATCAGGTAAAGAAAATTTTAACGAGTACAACGCTGGTGAATCTCCAATTAGTGATTTATTAGGTGCTATTCCTACAATGCCTGTTTATGATGCGAACCGTTTAGGTGGTTACGGTGGAACAACAAACTTAACACAAAGAGCTATTTCTATGAACGTTATTGGTTACAACAACTTGATAACTAATACTGGAAAAAGAAATCGTTTTATTGGAGATATTTGGGGAGAATATGAAATCGTTAAAGGTTTAAAATATAAAATTGACGCTAGTTTTGACAGACTGGATTGGCAAAATAGAAAATTCATCCCGCCAAGTGATTTAGGATGGTACTATCTTACTACAAATGATGAAGCTTCATTAGATGTTTCTACAGGAAGTCAATCAAGAACTTTCTTAAACAACTTAATTACTTACGAAAAAGAAATTGGCAAACATAAATTTGATGCTTTAGTAGGTTGGGTACAAGAACGTAGTGATAACTACAATCACTGGTCAAGAGGAGTTGGATATACTCCCGGAGAAATTAGCCATTTAGAATATGCTGATAACACTAGTGCTGGAGAATATGAAAACACAATTACTGGTGTATCGTATTTAAGCAGATTAAATTATGCGTATGATGACCGTTACTTGTTGCAAGCTAACTTTAGACAAGACAAAACTTCTCTTTTTAGTCAAAAATACAATAAAGGTAATTTTTACTCTTTCTCAGGAGCATGGAAAATCAGTAATGAAAAATTCATTCACTTGCCAGAATGGGTAAGCAATATTAAATTAAGAGGAGGTTACGGTATATTAGGTAACAACACAATCCCAACTTACTTTTTCGCAACTACTACCAATAGTTTTGCTGGTTATGATTTTAATAACGCATTGGCACCAGGAACAACAGTAGTAAGTGCTTTAGATCCAAATGTGCACTGGGAAGAAACAAGAACTACGAACGTCGCTCTTGAATTAGGATTACTTAATAATGACCTACAATTTACAGCTGAATATTATGTTAAAAAATCAACCGACCTTTTAATTGGAGTGCCATTACCGTTTTCAACTGGTGCTTTTCCTGCAAGTGTAACAACAAATGCAGGTGCAGTTAGAAACAATGGTTTAGAATTTTCAGCTACCTATAATAATGATCATAATGCTTTCAAATATAGTATCTCAGCTAACTTAGGTACTTTGAATAACAAAGTATTACAAATAGGTCTCGATGGAAACCCAATTTACGGTGCTGCTTCAAAAACAGAAGTAGGTAGATCAATAGGTGAAATTTACGCATACGAAACTGCTGGAATTTTTCAAAATGCTGCAGATCTGGCTGCATCACCAACCCAAACTAATGCAGGAGTTGGAGATGTAAAATTCAAAGATATCAACGGAGACGGAATGATTACTGATCTTGACAGAACCTACCAAGGAACTACAATTCCTAAATACAGTTATGGTTTTAACTTTAGTAGTTCATATAAGAACTGGGACTTCTCTATGTTTTGGCAAGGAAGCGGTGGAAACAAAGTATTTGATGGAATGTACCGCAATTTAATGGCCGGACAATATAGCAATCATAGTATAGATGAACTAAATTACTGGACACCTACAAATACGAATACTAACGTTCCTCGTCCAATTATTGGTGACCCAAATGCAAACACAAGAGACTCTAATCGTTTCATCGAAAAAGGAGACTACATAAAATTGCAAACAATGCAAATTGGTTACGACATTCCACTAAAAAACATAAGTTTTATTCAAAAAGCAAAATTATTTGTAAACGGTCAAAATTTATTAATAATCAGCAAATACAGAGGATATGACCCCGATTTTAATAGCAATGATGGTTTGTTCTCAAGAGGATATGATGGTGGTTCATTCCCAAATCCTAGAACTTTTTCTTTAGGACTTGAAGTGAATTTTTAAAAATAACCAAACAATTTAAAACGAATCAAAATGAAATATAAAATATTTAATTATCTAACTGTTTTCTTCTCAATAGCAGTCGTAACAACGAGCTGTGTAAATGATGGAGATTTAATTCAAGTTGACCCGAACAACAATGCGGTAGATTCTTTCTGGAAAACGGATCAGGATGCTATCCAAGGTGTAAATGCTGCTTATGGTAGTTTGTTAACTGATGGAACGTACATGAGAAGTACTCCTTTATTATTAGACTTAAAAGGAGATGACACAAGAAGTAACAGTCCTTGGGATGCCATGTACAATGTTGGGCGTTTCAACTCTAATGTATCAAATTCAGCAATTTATGGTTGGGCTTACGAAACGTATTACCAAGGTATTTATCGTGCGAATCAAGTACTTACGAATGTTCCAGCTATTGAAATGGCAGATGCAGGACTTAAAAACAGAATTTTAGGTCAAGCCTATTTCTTAAGAGGATTGTATTTGTTTCATGCCGTAAACATGTTTAAAAACGTACCATTACCTACAGACATTGCTGTTTATTATCCACAAAAAACGCAACAAGATGGATGGGCACAAGTAATTGCCGACTTTAAAGCAGCTGCAGATTTGTTACCAACAACTTATGATAATGTTGCAGGATTAGATGCAGGTCAAAAAGGACGTGCTACAAAAGGAGCTGCTTTAGGATATTTAGGAAAAGCCTACTTGTTTACTAAAGATTTTGCCAATGCTAAAATTGCATTTAAACAAGTAATCGATTTAGGCGTTTATTCGTTAGTCTCTAACTACCGTGATAATTTTACAGACAGTAATGAAAATAATTCGGAGTCATTATTTGAAGTACAATTCAGTAGAAATGCAGGTGGAGTTGACTTAGGTTGGGGTGGTGCTCCAGCTTCTGGATGGGGAAAAACATCAGCTAGAGCAATTACTTATGGACCAAGAGCTTTTGGATGGACAGATGTACAACCAACAAGAGCATTGTTTGATGAATTTCATGATGAAAAGACTACTTCTGGTGCAGTTGACCCTCGATTGGATGCTACAATGTTCTATAACAAACCTGGTGGAATGCAATTGTACGGACAAGATTTCGCCACTTTTTATGCAGCAAACCCTGGAGATTTGAATGATTTGTTTTGTAGAAAATATGAAAATTCAGATGGAAACTATGCTAATGAATACGACTGGCGTTCAGGAATCAACGAGCGTTTGTTACGTTATGCTGATATCTTGTTAATGTATGCTGAAACTTTAAACGAGACTGGCGATACCCCAGGTGCTTATACTTATATTCAAATGGTTAGAACTAGAGCTGGATTACCTAATTTGGCTACAGCAAAACCCGGATTGTCACAAGCAGGTATGAGAGACCAAATAGGTCACGAAAGATTCTTAGAGTTCCCTCTTGAAGGACACCGTTTTGATGATATTCGTCGTTGGGGTTGGTTGCAAGATCCCGTAAAGCTTGCTTGGTTAAAATCAAGAGATGTTGAATTTAATTCTTACGCATCAGGAAGAGAATATTTCCCAATACCACAATTAGAAATGGATAACAATCCTGGTACCGTTCAAAATGATGGGTATTAATACAATTTGATTGAATTAATTAAAAATGTTAATATCACATGCTAGGCCTTAAAAAAGTTTACCATGTGATATTATTACTTAAATAAAATATGAAAAAAGCGTTATTATTATTAGTTTTTATTTTTTGTAACCAAAGTATTTTTTCTCAAAAAGAGACTACCGTGCTTACTATAAAAAGTAATGAAAGTGCACCTACTATCAACAAAAACATCTACGGCCATTTTGCCGAGCATTTAGGACGTTCTATCTACGGAGGTTTTTTTGTGGGTGACACATCCAAAATTCCAAATACAAATGGAGTACGAAATGACATTGTTGAAGCACTAAAAAAATTAAAAATCCCTAATTTAAGATGGCCAGGTGGTTGTTTTGCGGATACTTACCACTGGAAAGATGGTATTGGACCAAAAGAAGAAAGACCAACAATGGTAAACAAATGGTGGGGAGGAACGACAGAAGACAATAGTTTTGGAACACATGATTTTTTAAACCTATGTGAATTACTAGGAGCAGAACCTTACTTATCCGGAAATGTAGGAAGCGGAACTGTGCAAGAACTTTCAGACTGGGTACAATATGCCAACTTTGGAGGTAAAAGCCCAATGAGTGATTTGCGTAAAAAAAATGGTCGAATAGAACCTTGGAAAGTAAAAATTTGGGGAATTGGTAATGAAGCTTGGGGTTGCGGTGGCAATATGACACCTGATTATTATGCTGGCGAATACCGTAAATATGCCACTTTCATGTCTGATTGGGAAAACACTGGTGGCTTGATGCGTATAGCATCTGGTGCAAGTGATGCCGACTATAACTGGACTGAAACTTTGATGAAAAATATCCCAGCAAACATGTTGGGTGGTGTAGCAATGCATCATTACTCAGTGATTGAATGGAATAAAAAAGGAGATGCAGTTGATTTTACCGAAGGGCAATATTTCACAACAATGAAAGAAGCCATAAAAATGGATGAATTGATCGTTAAACATGGGGCTATCATGGATAAATATGATCCAGAGAAAAAAATTGCTTTGGTTGTAGATGAATGGGGCGGTTGGTACGATGTGGAAAAAGGAACTAATCCTGGATTTTTATACCAACAAAATACTATGAGAGATGCGGTTCTAGCAGGAGCTACTCTTAATATTTTCAACAACCATGCGGATCGTGTTCGAATGGCAAACCTAGCACAATGTGTAAATGTTTTACAAGCTGTTATCCTTACAGATAAAGCCAAAATGATTTTAACACCAACCTATCATGTGATGCAAATGTACAGTGTACATCAAGATGCAAAACTATTACCAATAACTTTAAATTCTCCACTGTATACCTATAATGGCGAATCGCTTCCTGCTTTATCGGCTTCGGCTTCAAAAGATAAAAACGGATTAGTTCATATTTCATTGGTAAACGTAGACACTAAGAAAGATCATAAAATAGAAATTGATTTAAATGAACTTGGAATCAAAGCAGTTTCTGGAAACATATTATCATCATCAAAATTGCAGGATTACAATTCTTTTGATAATCCAAACAAAATACAACCAGTAGTTTACAAAGGATTTGACGTAAAAAAAGGAAAGTTAACTATTGTGGTCCCTCCTTTTTCTGTAATAATGTTAGAAAGTAAATAAAAAAGGATACAATGAAAAAATTTAATTCTATTTTAAAATTAGTCCCATCACTAGTACTGTTGCTGGTTGTGGCTTCTACCAGTAGTTGCTCAAGTAGTGATGCCCCTACTCCAGATCCAACTCCTACACCAACTCCCACTCCCACTCCAGTTACCTTTCCAGGACCAAGCTATGCAGATAATTATACGTCTATAGCCGCTTGGGGAACTAATTCACAATGGAATTTAGCCAATGTTCACGACCCTACAGTAGAGAAATGTGGCGATTATTACTATATGTATCAAACGGATGCATCCTATGGAAACGCTACTGATGGACACGGTCATTTTTTTTATAGAAGATCTAAAGATCTTGTCAATTGGGAATTCATGGGGTCTTCGATGACTACTGCTCCTACTTGGGTTTTGGATTCTGTAAATAACAAAAGAGCTAGAATGAATCCAGTTTTGCCTCCAATTACAAGTCCTAACTACGGTTTTTGGGCACCTTGTGTGAGAAAAGTAGGTAACAAGTATCGTATGTACTATAGCATAGTAGTTGATAATCCAATAATTGGTTCTGATTTTACCTACTCATGGAGTGAAAGAGCATTTATTGGACTGGCTGAAACCGATGATTTGGCTTCGAATGTTTGGGTAGATAAAGGGATGGTAGTATGCTCAGAACCAGACGGGTTAAAACCGTATTCCTTTACGGGTGCTAGAAATTGGGAAGATGCCTATTTCAAGTTCAATGCAATTGACCCAAGTTTTATTGAAACTCCTGCAGGAGAACAGTATTTAATTTATGGTTCATGGCATTCGGGTATTGCTGCCTTAAAATTAGACCCAACAACAGGGAAGCCATACCAATTAAAAACTTTAAGCGATTATGGAACCCGTATCGCTAGTCGTAGTGCAACTAGTCGTTGGCAAGGTTCCGAAGGACCAGAAATTATATACAATACAGACACCCAATATTATTATTTATTTATGGCGTATGACGGACTAGATGTACCGTACAATACTCGTGTCGCTCGATCAAAAAACATCACAGGTCCTTATCTAGGAATAAACGGAGCCAATGTTACAAACGGAGCCGATTGTTGGCCGATGCTAACACATCCTTACGGTTTTAACAATCATACGGGCTGGGTTGGAATTTCACATTGCGCCATTTTCCAAAACCCAGATACAAAACAATGGTTTTATGCCTCACAAGCGCGTTTACCAGAAGGTGTTCCTGGAATTAATGTTTCAAATGCAATAATGATGGGACATGTACGAGAAATTCAGTGGTCGGAAGATGGATGGCCAGTAATAGCACCTGAGCGCTATGCTGCAGTACCAAAAACTACATTAACCGAAAGCTCTTTTATAGGTCAATGGGAACAAATCACAATGAATTACCAATACAAAGTCATTCAAAAATCGGTTACTATATACTTAACAGCCGATAAAAAAGTGAGCGGTGGACTTACCGGAACTTGGTCTTATGACAGCACAAACGCAGTACTTACCGTAAACGGAATAAAATGTAAAGTTAGTGATGCTTGGGATTGGGAAAGTGCTACCCGTAAAGTAACAATAACTTACTCCGGACTTACGACAGCAGGATTACCTGTTTGGGGTAAAAAAACAAACTAATTTATTCCTTCATATTATAAGATTGAATAAAAATAAAACATAAAATGAAAAATATATTTTTAATCCTATGTACTGTTGTACTATTCTCCTCTTGTAAAGCAATAAAAACAGATGAAAATAACGCTTCCGCAAATGGAGAAATAAACAGTGGTACAACAACCTTTAACAATCCAATCATAAAAGGAAAGTATACTGGTGATCCAGCTGCGCTTGTTTACAAAGACAAAGTGTACTTGTACGCTGGCCATGATGAAGCACCAAATGATTTCAATTTTTATAAAATGAACGAATGGCTGGTTTATTCCTCATCCGATATGATTCATTGGGAGGAACATCCAGTACCTCTTAAAGTAACTGATTTTGCTTGGGCAAGCTCTGATGCTTGGGCAGCACAAGTTATTGAACGCAACGGTAAATTTTATTGGTATGTTACTGTTTCTCATGGAGCCATCAACGGGAAAGCCATTGGAGTTGCAGTTTCGGATAGTCCATTAGGGCCTTTTAAAGATGCATTAGGAAAAGCTCTTGTTACTAATGACATGACCACACAAACCAAGATTGATTGGGATGATATTGATCCAACGGTTATGATTGATGATGATGGCCAAGCCTATTTATTTTGGGGAAACTCAGTTTGTCATTATGCTAAATTAAAAGAAAACATGCTCGAATTAGATGGCCCAATTAAAACCATCTCCTTACCAAATTACACTGAGGCGCCTTGGATTCACAAGAAAAAAGACTGGTATTATTTATCTTATGCCTATCAATTTCCCGAAAAGATAGCTTATGCAATGAGTAAATCAATCAATGGTCCATGGGAATACAAAGGCATTTTGAATGAAATCGCTGGAAATTCAAATACCAATCACCAAGCTATAATTGAATTTAAGGGAAAAGACTATTTCATCTATCACAATGGAGCTACTCAGCCAGACGGCGGAAGTTTTAGAAGATCCGTTTGCATCGATCGATTGTATTACAACGAAGATGGCACAATGAAACGAGTAATTATGACTTCAGAAGGAATTCAAAAATAAAATAAGTATAATGAAAATACATAAAAAAATACAATTCTTACTTTTACTAATAATCGTTACTAGTTCATCATGGGCACAAGATATTACGGTTCATGATCCAGTGATGATTAAACAAAAAGATACTTACTATATCTACTGTACAGGACAAGGTATCAGTGTTTTTAGTTCTAAAGATTTAAAAAAATGGAAACCAGAACCAGCAATATTTAATGAAAAACCAACCTGGGTGGATGCAGTTGTACCTGATTTTAACAATCACATCTGGGCACCAGATATTTCTTTCCACAACAATACTTATTACTTGTATTATTCGGTTTCTGCTTTCGCAAAAAATACTTCGGCAATTGCGGTAACAACTAATACTACTTTGGATCCAAAAGACCCTGCTTACAAATGGGTCGATCAAGGAATTGTGATTCAATCCATCTCAAATCGTGATTTGTGGAACGCCATCGATCCCAATTTAACATTTGATGAAAACAATGTTCCATGGTTGGCTTTTGGTTCCTTTTGGAATGGCTTGAAAATGGTAAAATTAAATCCTGATTTAAAAACCATTACTCAACCTCAAGAATGGTACACCATTGCAAAACGTAAAAGAACCTTTGAACTAGCTGACACTGATCCTGGCGATGGCGCACTTGAAGCTCCTTTTATTTTCAAAAAGAACGGGTATTATTACCAATTTCTTTCTTGGGATTTGTGCTGTCGAGGAGAAAAAAGCACCTACAAAGTAGTGGTAGGAAGATCTAAGAACATAACTGGACCCTATCTAGATAAAGAGGGAAAAGCATTAAACGAAGGCGGAGGAACGCTACTTATCCAAGGCAATGAAAACTATTATGGTGCAGGACACAACGGCGCTTATACAATGGATGGAAAAGATTATATCATTTTTCACGCCTATGATGTCAAACAAAAAGGAAGACCTGTCTTAAAAATAAAACAAATGCAGTGGGACAATGCACTTTGGCCAATTGTGGCTCCACTTAATTAATAAAATAAATAGCAGTTAAAATGACATTCAAAAAAACAATAATAGTAGTCGCCAGTTTGGCAATGACCATTTCTGGACAGGCACAACAACCAATCAAAAAAACAACTGCTTCAACTTTAGGTTATTCAATTACGCCTGTCAATATTCAAAATGTAAAACTTACTGATAATTTTTGGTTACCCATTATAAAAAAGGTTCAAGAAAAAACAATTGAGTATGCGATTCAAAAATGTGAGGAAGAAGGTCGCATGGATAACTTTTTGATCGCAGGTGGTATAATGAAAGGAGAGGTAAAAGGTCAAATGCCTTTTGACGATACCGATGTCTACAAAATTATCGAAGGAGCATCAAACACCTTGATTAGTGAACCCAACCCAAAACTAAGTATATTATTAGATTCCCTTATTAGTATTATAAAAGTAGGTCAAGAAAAAGATGGTTATTTAACCACTTGGAGAACAATAAATCCAGCGAAACCACCAGCAACTTGGGTTCCTGTTATAGAGGGAAAGCGTTGGGAATCGTTACAAATCAGTCATGAATTATATAATTCGGGCCATATGTTTGAAGCTGCAGTAGTACATTATGAAGCGACTGGAAAAAGAAACTTCCTAGATATTGCGATAAAAAATGCCGACTTATTGGTTAAAACTTTTGGTGATAATGCCAATCAAGTTCACGGAGTTCCGGGACATCAAATTGTAGAAACAGGATTGGTGAAACTATATCAAATTACAAAAAACAAAGCTTATTTAAATTTGGCTAAATACTTTTTAGATAATAGAGGCAACCCAAAAAATCATGCTTTATATGGAGCCTACTCCCAAGATGATATCCCTGTAATCCAACAAAAGGAAGCAGTGGGTCATGCTGTAAGAGCCGTTTATATGTATGCTGGAATGACCGATATTGCTGCGATCGAGAATGACAAAGAATACCTTAATGCAGTGAATGCTTTGTGGACAAACATGGTCAACAAAAAAATGTACATCACTGGTGGAATTGGTGCCATACATGACGGAGAAGCTTTTGGTGCAAACTATGAATTACCGAACCTTACGGCTTATAATGAAACTTGTGCTGCTATTGGTGATGTGTACTGGAACCATAGATTACACAATCTAACTGGAAGTTCTGATTATTATAATGTTATTGAACGCACTTTGTATAATGGCTTAATTTCTGGAATTTCATTAGACGGAAAACAATTTTTCTATCCTAATGCACTAGAATCAGATGGGGTTTATAAAAACAACAGAGGCTCTTGCACTCGTCAATCATGGTTTGATTGTTCTTGTTGCCCAACAAATTTAATTCGTTTTATTCCTTCAATTCCGGGATTAATTTATTCGACAAGCAAAGAGGTACTGTATGTGAACTTATATGCTTCGAATAATGCAAAAATCACATTAGATAAAACTGAATTAGAGATTGCTCAACAAACCAATTATCCTTGGGATGGTAAAGTTGCAGTTACTGTTTCACCAAAAAAAGAAAGTGAATTCACTATAAAATTAAGAATACCAGGTTGGGCAACTAACCAAGTATTACCTGGAGATTTATACAGTTATAAAAATGTTTCATCTGCAAAAACAACCGTTTCTATAAACGGAAAACCAATAAATTACCAAGTAGATAAAGGATATATTACCATTACTCGTAAATGGAAAAAAGGCGATAAAATAACCCTTAATTTTCCTATGGAAGTAAAGGAGGTAGTGACTAATAGTAAAGTAGAAAGTAATATTGGAAAAGTAGCATTAGAATATGGTCCAATAGTGTATGCGATTGAAGAAATTGACAATGCAACGGCATTCGATAAAATTACTGTCGATGCCAATGACAGCTTCAAAGTTCAAAAAGAAAATAACCTTCTAGATGGGGTGAATACGATTCAAAATAAAAAATTAAAAGCCATTCCTTATTATTCCTGGTCTAATAGAGGCGTTGGTAAAATGAAAGTTTGGATTGATTATAAAGAATAAAGCAATATCCATAGAGAAAATAAACAAATCATTAAAGTTTAAATTAACCCACAACTTTAAACTTTAAACCTTAAACAAATGTAAAAATGAAACCAAATTTAATTACCAAAATTACGCTATGCGGGCTTTTACTTAACGGCTTTTATGGTCAAGCCCAAAAGACGACGCTTGAAGTGAACACCACAAATACTGTTACTAAAATTCAACCTACAATGTACGGTGTGTTTTTTGAAGACATCAACTTTGCTGCCGATGGAGGTCTTTATGCCGAAATGATCAAAAACCGTTCATTTGAATTCGACACGCCACTTATGGGATGGGAACAACCCAACAGTGACACTCATTCGTTCAATAACGAATCAGGAATTGCAACCACTATTAAAGCATTAGAAAATAAAACAAACCCTAGTTTTTGTAGAGTTCTTGTGAAAAATGACAAAGGATTTGAAATGATCAATGTTGGATTCAGAGGAATGGGGATTAAGAAGGATGCAAAATACAACCTTTCTTTAAAAGCAGCCAATCACAATGGTGCTATTAAAAAAATCATAATCCAATTTATTGATAAAGACAAAAAAGTATTAGGCGAAACTAGCATTGTTCCTACATCAAACGATTGGAAAGGATATTCAGCACAATTAACCGCTACTCAAACCGAAGCCAAAGCACAACTGAAAATTACGTTTGAAGGAGCAGGTACTATTGATTTAGACATGATTTCGGTATTCCCGGAAGACACTTGGATGCATCGAAAAAACGGAATGCGTAAAGACATCGTTCAGTTACTTTATGATATGAAACCAGGATTTCTAAGATTCCCAGGAGGCTGTATTGTAGAAGGTAGAACTTTGGCACAACGCTACCAATGGAAAAAAACAGTCGGTGATGTAGAGAAAAGAGAAACATTAATTAACCGTTGGAATACCGAATTTGAACACAAACCAGCACCCGATTATTTCCAAACTTTCGGATTGGGATTTTTCGAATATTTCCAACTTGCCGAAGATTTGGGAGCACAACCCTTACCTATTTTAAGTTGTGGAATGGCTTGTCAATTTAATACGGGCGAGTTAGTTCCTATGGAAGAATTAGATCCTTATGTTCAAGATGCTTTGGATTTGATCCAATTTGCCAATGGTAGTGTTGAAACTCCTTGGGGTAAAGTTCGTTCAGATATGGGACATCCAAAACCATTTAATTTAAAATTCATTGGTGTAGGTAACGAACAATGGGGACCAGATTATATTGCTAGATACAAAGTTTTTGAAAAAGCGATTAAAGACCAATACCCAAATATGACAATTGTCTCAGGTGCAGGTCCATTTCCAGAAGGAGATTATTTTGACTACGGAATGGAAGAGTTAAAGAAATTAAATGCCGAAATTGTAGATGAGCATTATTATAAAAACCCACAATGGTTTAGAGAAAACGCTACTCGTTACGACAATTATGATCGAAAAGGACCTAAGATTTTCGCAGGTGAATATGCTGCACAAAGTGTTGCTATTGCAAGTCCTGACAATAAAAACAATTGGGAATGTGCTTTTTCTGAAGCGGCTTTCATGACTGGATTAGAAAGAAATGCCGAAGTAGTCAACCTAACTTCATATGCTCCATTAATGGCACACGAAGAAGCTTGGCAATGGACACCAGATTTACTTTGGTTCAATAATTTAGAAGCCTACGGATCTGCTAATTATTATGTTCAAAAATTATTTGCAACCAATAGAGGAACCGATTTAATCAACATAACCAAAGATGAAAAAGCAGTGACAGGACAAAATCATTTGTTTGCCTCTGCTGTAAAAGACGTGGTGAGTAAAGACGTAATTGTAAAATTAGTCAACACTTCGTCTTCAGCACAAGAAGTTAATATTGATTTAAAAGGAAACAAATTATCGTCTAAAGGAACATTGACTACCCTTACTAGTGCAAACTTAGAAGATGAGAACTCTTTTGCCAATCCTAAAAAAATTAGCCCAATAGAAAGCGAAATTAAAGTGAAAAATAACAAAGCAATAACAAGTCTACCACCCTATTCTGTTACTGTTTTAAAAATTAAAATGAAGTAATCGTAACAAAATAAAATTGAATTATACATTTATTAGCTAATACTTTCATAAACAACAGTTTTTATGTCATTTTAATAAAAATTAGAACCCTTAATTAAATTAAGTGTTTTTTATACACTTATAATTTATTTATACTATATTTGTCATTACAATTTAAAGAATCTAGAATGAAAAATTATGTTATTGGATTAGATTACGGAACAGACTCTGTTCGAGCAGTCTTAATAGATACAGAAAACGGACAAGAAATAGCATCTAATGTTTGTCATTATTCCCGTTGGAAAAACAAAGAATATTGCAATGCATCTATCAATCAATTTCGCCAACATCCACTAGATCATATCGAAGGTCTAGAGGCTACAATAAAATATGTTGTTCAAACTAGTAATGTAGATCCTTCATTAATACGAAGCATTTGTATTGATACTACAGGATCATCTCCAGTACCCGTTACCGAAGATGGAACACCACTAGCTTTGACCAAAGGATTTGAACACAATCCGAATGCCATGATGGTATTATGGAAAGATCATACTTCAATAAACGAAGCCAATGAAATCAACGAATTATCAGCTAGCTGGGGTGGAGAAAACGTTACCAAATATGTTGGAGGAATCTATTCATCAGAATGGTTTTGGGCAAAAATTCTACACATTGCACGACAAGATGAAGCCGTAAAAAATGCCACTTACACTTGGATGGAACATTGTGATTTAATGACCTATTTATTGATTGATAATAAAGACTTAAAATCATTTAAAAGAAGTCGTTGTGCTGCAGGACATAAAGCAATGTGGCATGAAGACTGGAATGGATTGCCACCTGAGGAATTCTTAGGGCAATTGCATCCTTACCTAGCCGCTCTTCGTGGAAGATTATATGATGAAACGTATACATCAGATATTGTAGCTGGAAAATTAAGCCAAGACTGGGCCACTAAACTTGGACTTACAACGGATACAGTAATTGCGGTTGGAACATTTGATGCACACTCTGGGGCGGTAGGAGCAAAAATTGAAGAAAACACTTTGGTTCGCGTAATGGGAACCTCAACTTGTGATATTTTAGTAGCTTCAGAAGAAGCAGTTGGAACTAAAACTGTACGTGGAATTTGTGGTCAAGTACATGGTTCAGTAATTCCAGGTTATGTAGGTCTTGAGGCAGGTCAATCTGCATTTGGAGATTTATTAGCTTGGTACAAAGAACTATTACTATGGCCTACCGATAATTTAATTGCTACTTCTACCCTTTTGACTGCGGAACAAAAAGAAAAACTACAAGAAGAAATTAGCGATAATCTAATTATAAAATTAACAGAAGAAGCAGAGAAAATTCCTGTTTCCGAAAGTATTCCAATAGCATTAGACTGGATCAACGGAAGAAGAACTCCAGATGCCAATCAAGAAATCAAAAGCGCCATTTCTAATTTATCATTAGGGACTAAAGCACCTCATTTATTTAAGTCATTAGTAAATGCAATTTGTTTTGGATCAAAGAAGATTGTAGATCGTTTTGAAGAAGAAGGGGTTAAAATCGACACTGTTATCGGAATTGGTGGTGTTGCTAGAAAATCGCCTTTTATCATGCAAACTTTGGCCAATGTATTGAACAAACCAATAAAAGTAGCTGCATCAGATCAAGCACCAGCACTTGGAGCGGCTGTATATGCAGCCGTTGCAGCAGGAATTTACGATAACGTAATTGAAGCCAGCAAAAAAATGGGAAGTGATTTTGAAAGCGAATATTTTCCTCAATTAGATAAAGTTGCTGCCTATAATAAATTGCTTTTGGGTTACGAACAACTGAGCTTTTTTGCAGATCCATCACTTAAAAAATTACAAGATGAGCTCTATGTATAACGATTTAAAACAAGAATGCTACGAAGCAAACATGCAACTAAATGCGTTGAATTTAGTAGTATATACTTTTGGAAATGTTAGTGCTGTAGATAGAAAAAATGGTGTTTTTGCCATAAAACCTAGTGGCGTTCCTTATGAAGATTTGAAACCTGAGGATATTGTTATCGTTGATTTTGACAATAATATCATTGAAGGAAACATGCGTCCGTCATCGGATACTAAAACACATGCCTGTTTATATAAAAATTGGCCTAACATAGGTGGTGTAGCACACACTCATGCTACTTATTCTGTGGCTTGGGCGCAAGCGCAAAGAGACATTCCGATTTTTGGAACTACACATGCAGATCACTTAACTTCTGATATTCCTTGTGCGGCTCCTATGGCTGACTCCCTTATCGAAGGAAATTATGAGCACAATACTGGAATTCAGATTTTGGATTGTTTCAAAGAAAAAAATCTTTCTTATGAGGAAGTAGAAATGATTTTAATAGGAAATCATGGCCCATTTGCCTGGGGCAAGAACGCAGCAAAAGCAGTATATAATAGTAAAGTATTGGAAGTGGTTGCCGAAATGGCCCATCTTACATTACTAATAAATCCTAATGCTCCAAGATTGAAAGATTCGTTAATAAAGAAACATTACGAACGCAAACACGGAAAAGATTCGTATTACGGACAATAGTCAAATCGTTTATTTGTTGAATCGTTTAATCCATTCAACAAATAAACAGTTAAAAAAACAAACAGTTAAACGATTAAACAAAAAGAAATGATAGATATATCTCAGAAAGAAATTTGGTTTGTAGTAGGAAGCCAAGAATTATACGGTGAAGAAACACTACGAAAAGTAGCAGAACATTCACAACACATTGCAAAAGGTTTAGATGCTTCATCACTTGTTCCTTTGAAAATTGTTTACAAAGATGTGGTAAAATCCCCTTCTCAAATTACAAATGTGTGTTTAGAAGCCAATTCAAATAAAAACTGTATTGGTATCGTGGCTTGGATGCATACTTTTTCTCCTGCTAAAATGTGGATTGGTGGTTTAAGTATTCTTAAAAAACCTATCTGCCATTTACACACACAATACAACGCCGAAATTCCTTGGGGTTCAATAGACATGGACTTTATGAACTTAAATCAATCAGCTCATGGAGACAGAGAGTTTGGTTTTATCATGTCTAGAATGCGCAAAAAACGTAAGGTAATTGTAGGACACTGGGAAGACGAACGTGTTCAGAAAAAAATAGGGAACTGGACAAGAGTAGCTTTGGGTTGGGATGAATTACAAAATTTAAAAGTAGCTCGTATTGGTGACAATATGCGTGAAGTTGCCGTTACCGAAGGAGACAAAGTAGAAGCTCAAATTCGTTTTGGCGTTTCAGTAAATGGTTATGATTCATCTGATGTGACTAAACATATCGAAAAAATTACAGGCCAACAATTAAACGATTTATTAGCTGTTTACGAAGCTTCTTATAATCTAACTCCATCATTAAAAGAAGGTGGCGCACAAAGACAATCACTTGTTGATGCGGCAAAAATCGAATTGGGATTAAGAGCATTCTTAGAAGAAGGTGGGTTTGGAGCATTCACAGATACCTTTGAAAATCTAGGTGCATGGAAACAACTTCCAGGAATCGCAACCCAACGTTTAATGGCGGATGGATATGGATTTGGTGGGGAAGGAGACTGGAAAACAGCAGCAATGGTTAGAGTTTTAAAAGTAATGAATGTAGGTTTAGAAGGCGGTACATCATTCATGGAAGATTACACCTACCATTTTACTCCTCAAAAATCGTATGTATTAGGATCACATATGCTTGAAATTTGCCCTTCAATTGCTGATGGAAAACCTTCATGTGAAGTACACCCATTAGGAATAGGTGGAAAAGAAGATCCAGCACGTTTGGTATTTAATTCTCCAGCTGGTGAAGCAATCAACGTATCTTTAGTAGATATGGGAACTCGTTTTAGATTAATTGTAAACGAAGTTGTTGCGGTTAAACCAATGGCTGATTTACCTAAACTTCCTGTGGCGCGTGTGTTATGGGATTGCAAACCCAACTTAGATATAGCGGCTACAGCATGGATTCTTGCAGGTGGAGCACACCATACTGTATATAGCCAAGCAGTAACTACGGAATTTATGGAAGATTTTGCCGATATTGCAGGCATCGAATTGCTTGTTATCGATGATAAAACAACAATCCGTGAGTTTAAAGACACAATAAATGCCAATGAAGCATATTATCATTTGTTCCAACATGGAATGTAATTTCAAAAAAAAACTAAAGTTATGAATATAGTAAAACGTTGTATTTATGGATTTTCCATAGTAAGTTTGGCCTGTATGAATGTTCAATGTAAAGGCGATAAAAAAATGGAAGAAACTACCGTTGACACAAAAGCTAAAGACTCCGTATCTATAGTAAAATCAGAATATGGAACTACACCAAAAGGGGAAAAAGTAGATCAATATACGCTTACTAATCAAAAAGGGATGGAAGTAAAAATCATCACTTTTGGAGGTATTATCTCTTCTATGAAAGTACCTAACAAAGAAGGAAAATCAGAAGAAGTGGTAATTGGTTTCAATTCATTGGACCAATACATGAAAGACAATCCTTATTTTGGAGCACTTATTGGACGATATGGAAACCGAATTGCGAAAGGTAAATTTACCCTAGACGGAAAAGAATATTCGTTGGCTATTAACAATGCACCAAATGCATTACATGGTGGACCAGAAGGTTTTCATAGAGTGATTTGGACTGCCGAAGAAGCAAAATCAGGCGATAGCGCTGCTTTAAAATTGAAGTATGTAAGTAAAGATATGGAAGAAGGTTATCCAGGAAACCTGACTGTTTTTGTAACCTACACCTTAAATAATGACAATTCATTAGACATTCTTTATGAGGCAACAACCGATAAGAAAACCGTGGTAAACTTAACAAACCATTCTTATTTTAATTTATCATCTGATTTTTCTAAACCTATTTTAGATCATGAAATTACGATTGATGCAGATAAATTAGTTCCTGTTGCAGCAACACTTATTCCTACTGGTCAATTGACAGATGTGACTAATACCTCATTCGATTTTAGAAAACCTAAAAAGATTGGAGCTGAAATTGAAGCCAAAAACGAACAATTGAAAAACGGATTGGGTTACGACCATTGCTGGGTACTTAATAATCAAGACAAAGGAGAGCGTTTTGCAGCTTCGGCATATGATGCAGGAAGCGGAAGATTGCTTGAAGTATTCACAGATCAACCTGGTATTCAATTTTATTCAGGTAACTTCCTAGACGGGACTTTGCCAATGAGAAATGGAGGAACTTATGCACGTAGAACTGGTTTTTGTTTAGAAACACAACATTATCCAGATTCTCCAAATCAAAAAGATTTTCCTACTACAGTATTAAATCCTGGAGAAAATTACAAAACAACAACAACGTTTAAGTTTTCAGTAAAATAATTGAAATAGAAATACTAACTATTATAGATTAATTTTCTATACCTATAAATAAGTTAAGTGGTTTTGGTTTAAATATGGAACTAGTTAGTAACCCCAGAAGTGATACTTCTGGGGTTTTTTATGTAATTTAATTTGGTTAACAAAACTAAATTATGATAGTTATCAATATAAGATAAAAAACCTGTAACTAAGTTCTATTCTACCTAGTTAATCTAAAATTTCAAATGACGCACCCTTTTCTAGCCCTGATCGAAGCGGCATCCTTTCCTGCCATTTTTTGGCAGGAAAGATATAGTGTAGAGCAGGAAATAGCTCCTAAAAACAGAAAACCTCGAAAGCACAAACTCTCGAGGTTTTTCACAAATTAAAACTAATTAAAAGAACCTAAATCTTGACTACAAATCCTCCATTTGGTTTCATGGTTATTTTGAGTTTAGTCTTTTTGGATACTGGATTTTGTTGAAATCCTTTTTCGTTTTCGCTAATAATAAAACCATTCACATTGGTCACAAAAGACAAATCAATTTCAATTTCCTTGGCTGTATTCTCCCCGTTAATCCCCACAATATGCCAAACGTTATCTTTTTTTCGAGCCATTATAACATACTTCCCTGGGTATCCATCAATGAATTTAGAGTCGTCCCAATTCGTTGGGATATCTTTTAAATAATCGACTACATATTTTGGCATTTTGGCCATTCCTTCCGGAATTTCGGCAATATGTTGCACTCCTGATAAAAATAAAACGGGCAATGCTAGTTCGAATGCTGGAGTTGTTTTTCTAGTTATATTAGGAATGGAATCCAAAACCATCGGCGTGAAATCCATGGGGTCAAAAACATTACGAGCAAAAGGAAGCATGCTACAATGGGAAGGTGCTAAGTCTGCAATATCTTGAAAGAAAGTAATGTATTCGTATCCTTTAACGGCCTCCGTAGAAACTAAATTGGGATACGTACGTTGCCATCCTCTAGGCAACGTAGCGCCATGAAAATTAACCATCAGATGATGAGTGGCAGCATCCGTAAGCATATCGTGATAATAATTAATCATAGATTGACCATCACCTCCAAAAAAATCAACCTTGATACCGGCAATTCCCATATCGGCCAGTTTCGTGAATTCACTTTCCCTGTCCCGATGCGTCAACAACAAACTTTTAGGATGATAATCGGTACTGTTCCAAGAACCAGATGAGTTGTACCAAACCATTAGTTTTACGTTCTTCCCTTTGGCGTAAGCCACTAATTCTTTCATTTTAACAAATCCAATTCTGGTATCCCAGTCGGCATCAATTAAACAATACGGCCAATGCATTTGCGAAGCGTAATCTATAAATTGTAAAGTAGTATCAAAGTTCACCGAATCATCTTTTAGCAAAACCCAACTCCAAGAAGACAATCCACTTTTTATAAAAGAAGTATCCATGGGTATAGACGGCTCAGCAAGATCCGTCCCCATCGTACTTTCGGTAATTGTTTTTAAGGAGCCAATTGTTAGTGTTCTCCAAGGAGTGAACCATGGCAAGGTAGATTGTGGATTTAGAGCACCGTCAGGAAAAACTTCTTCTTTTTGAGGAAAAGTTACCTGCATTGCTTTTGAGGTATCATTATAAACCAATCGGCTACCACAATAATTTCTTGGCAAACCAACTTCGGAAACTAAAACCCATGTAGCATTAGATTGAAATAAAGCGGGGTACACCCAGCCTTCGCCAATTTCAGGTTTTGTATTTACAGGAACACCCATTGCATAATGCTCTTCATAGGAAGGATTGGTTTCTTTCCAACCCGTCTTGGCTTTAGACATGGGTTGCAACCAGGCTTTAGTAGTGGCATCAAAATTATAGCTGGTTTTTTCCTCTACAATTTTTTTAATCTCATTTGACGTTTCTGGAAAATGGTAACGAAAAGCAATTCCATCGCTTGATAGCTGGAAAATGATATCCATCGCTTCTCCTTTATTATTTTGCAAACTCACCGTATATTGATTTGCGGTGTATGAGATTTGTTTTCGTTTCCCTTGCAACATAGTATAACTAGATTGAATAGGTGTGGGCTTAGAAACAGACACTATTTCTAAACCCGTATAAAAATTAGCATCTTCTCTAATAATGCCAAGTTCCGATGTATTGATAACCACCTTATCTTTAAAGAAGACCTTATAAGAAGGCGTATTTTCTGAATTTAGATTAAATTCGATTTTTACTGTTTTATCTGAATTGACAAAATAATAAGCAGTTGGTTTCAGTACGAAAGAGGTCAATGAAACGAACAACAAAGACAAGAAAATTATATTTTTCATTTTTAAGTGTTTTATTTACACTTACAAGAATACGAAAATAAATTTATATATAAAACGATGTAATAAAAATAGTATGGTAGTGGGAATTAAATATATAAAGGTGACTTAACCTGAATTTTGACTGTGTTCCATAGAAAATTGGAATTAGAAAATTATTGAGAAAAATTTAAATTTAGCCTAAAATTTAGAAAAGTATAAAACCAAAAAAACCGCTTCTTTCGAAGCGGTTTTTGTACCCGGAGCCGGAGTCACACCCTATCATTTCAGCAAAATCACAAAACCTTATAAACATTGACAAAAATTAATTAAAATCTTTGTTTTCAGTACTTAACGCACACATTAAAACTCAAAAACTATCTAATAAAGACTAACGAAGTTGAAGCATTATCAATAATTGTCGGGCAATAATCGGGCAAATTTGTAAATTGAATATTTAAATTTATTATCTTTGTTTTGTTCAAACAATTAAATGTTTAAGAAAATGGCAACAGTACAATTTAGAATAAGAAGCAAGGCAAACAAAAACGTACCAGTAAAAGTGCGTCTTTTAAATGGTAAAAATACCGACTTAGAGCTAAATACAGGGTTTACTATTAACCCAACAGACTGGAGCGAAACAACAAATCGTCCAAAACAAAACAATGCTGGAAACAAGCAAATTTTTAGCGACCTAAAAAAACTAGAATCATTCATTTTTGAACAACTCAACAAAGATCTAGGAAACGGAATATTAATAGATTCCTACTGGCTAGAAAATACGATTAAAGAATGTTTTAAACGTGTTGAGAAAACAGATGCAGGATTAATGATCAATCACATTCAGCATATAATAGACAGTGCCTCCACACGTAAAGTAAAAGGCCGAAAGAATCTGGGTTTATCAAAAAGCAGAATCAATAGTTATATTAATTCTAAAAATATTTTGACTGAATATCAAAAACACATAAAAAAACAAATACACTTTCTAGACATTAATAAATCATTTATAGACAAATTCTCTAACTGGTTAATAAATGACAAAAAGTACTCTATAAATCATTCGGGCGATCAGATTAAGAACCTAAAAGCAGTATGTTCAGACGCCGAAAAAGACAACATCACAGTAAACCACTACGTCAAAAATATTGAGGTTTTTTCTGAAAGCAATGAAGATAGATTTATAGTAACACTATCCTTTGCAGAGTTAGAGCAAATAAGAACATGCGAAGAGATTAAGACAGCTGCATTAATAAACGCCCGTAACTGGATGTTGCTAGGATGTGAAATTGGACAAAGAGGCGGAGATTTACTCAATATTACAAAAGATAATATTCGTTATAATAAGGGAAATATGTATTTGGACTTAATACAGCAAAAAACAAATAAAAAAGTAACCATTGGAATAGTAAACCCTCACATTATCGATATTATAGAAAATCATTTCCCTTATCCAATAAGCACACAAAAACTAAATGTACATATTAAAAAAGTTTGTGAACTTGCCAAAATAGATGAGAGGGTTGAAGGAAAAAAATGGGACGAAGAGACTAAACGAAAAAAATTAGATTTTTACCCTAAATACGAACTGGTTACAAACCATAGTTTCAGAAGATCTTTTGCAACTAATTACTATAAAAAGATGCAGACTTCCATACTAATAGGCATAACAGGACATTCGAAGGAGAGTTTATTTTTGCAATACATAAATGAACGTGAAGACAAAGATGCAAATGCAGATTTATTTATAAAAATGTGGGAAATAATGAATAAGGAAGCAGAGGAAAAAGACGAAGACAAACCATCACAACTGAATGTAGTATGAACAAAATCCAATCAGTTTTTAAAATAGTAGAAAAGAAAATTAATTCTCGATAAATTGATATATCAAGTAGTAAATACCTTTCTTGACATATGTAAATGGCAATACCAATGAAGGAATGTTTTTAGAATATATAGGCAAGAAACATAATTAATTATGCTTTGCGACCAGTAGAAATTTGGACTTAGAAATCAAAAAAAGTTAAAGAAGTTAAATTAACTTTGCTCAAATCGGATACTGTATCTTAATAAATAAACTTGTGAAAACAGAAATAAACAAAGTAAAAGAGGTATTACAGGAGATTCTAAATTCTTTTGATGATGAAGGCTTAGATAATAAAATAAGCTTACTTGAAGAAGGTGTAGCCGAATTTTTTGTTGCAAATAGAGAAAATACGAACTTTTTTGCGACCTTTCTAAATAACTTTATACTTAAACCTATTGCAAAACAAATAGAAATTCTGGAGGCGCAACTTCCATCGTCAAGTAGAACACAAAAGGCCAGAAGAGAGATTCAACTCAAAATTATAGATAGATTTAAAAGTCTGCTTATAATTTTTTTTAATGACTATCATAAGTATTTACAAGGGTTTAGTGAATACGATAAATTTATTAAGCAAAATACTAAAAAAAAGGCTTATAAAAGAGATAGTTTATTATCAACTAGCTTTGGTGAATTATTAGAATTTTACTCAGTTCAATATTTTAAGAAAGTTGTAGATACAGTTTTTGATAATACCTTTATTTATTTTAAAGAAATTTTTGAGGATTCTAAACAAATTGAAAATTCAAAGCAAGAAATTCTATTGTTTGTCAAGCAATTGGAAGAAACTATTGATTCCTTAAGAGTAATAATAGCAAATAAAGAAAGTAAGCTTGACGAAGTTTTAAAAGAGGAAACTCCATATGGGACGAAAGAATATGAAATGGAAAACGGAGAACTAATTACTGTTGAATTATTAGACGGATATGTTTCTGATATAATAGAAAGGAGTGATATTATTATGAAAAATAAATATCAACAAACTATATTAAAGAAGCTTTCTGATAAGTTGTATAGTTCTTTTCTTTTTTTACAAGAATTTAAGCCATCTAAAGAAAGCCCTACAACAGTTTTTCATAGCCTAAAATTTGAAGAATTGAACTCCTTTTGTGAAGAGTTAAGGGATTTTATCGGTATGCAAGTAAAACTGGAAACAATAAAAGAGGTTTTTACAGTTGGATATCCGATAGATAATCCTAAAATAAACTTAATTAATGGGACACTAAACGATTTTGGTTTTCTAATTTCAAAAATGAGACCCTACTTTATAGACTCGATTAAAACCAAATCAAATTATGCTCAATGGTGGTCAGAACGTTTTACTTTTAATCTTATAGAAAAAGATAAAAAAAATGTTTCAAATATGATTTCAAATATGGAAAAAGGGACTCGATTTCCTTCAAAAAAACAATCAATATTTAAAATCATCGAAAGTTTAAACCCTATCCCACAATAATCCCACATTAATTTTAAGAAAACCTTCTTAAGCCTTGTATTTACTCAATAATCAACTGAGTAATACAGGGCTTTGTTTTTTCTATCCCACAATGCCCACACTTGATTTGTCTTATAAAATTTAAAACAAATTAATATGAGAGAATCAAGTTTAAATCAGTTTAATACTGACCAGTTACAACCAGAAGCCATTCAAGCATTGGTAGCTCAAGTACACGAGCTTTCTGCAAACCTTCAACCAAAACAACCCGAAGAGTATTTAACCCGACAAGATGTTGCAAAACTTCTTAAGGTTAACATCTCAACCGTGAGTAATTGGAAAAATGATGGTGTGATTAATGCCTATGGCATTGGAGGAAGAGTCTACTATAAGAGAAGCGAGATTGACAAAGCAATGATTAAAATTAATTAGTCATTGCTATGGAAATTAACACAATAAAAGGTAGTTACTATGTGTACCTACCAACAAAGCTGTACAGTAAAATTGTGGAGCTATCGGAAGAAAACGAACATATTGATTTAGGACTTTCAGCATTCTTATTACATCTAATAATTAAAGGAAAATTTAAAGACAAAGAGTTAGAAAATGGCAGTGAATGGGTGAATTTATGTTCAGGAATCTTAAGAAAATATGACTGTGAAACCTACAAAACTTCATGTCATTTAAAATTTTTAAAAGAAAAGGGGATCATCGATTCATTGCCATATATTAAAAATATAAAAGGCAAAAAAGATGAATGTGCTAAACATAAAATTACAGAACAATATTTGACGTCAAAGAACGAAACAGTCTCAGCAAATGACTCCAAAATATTCATGCAAGAATATGAAGTAAAGAATAAACAAGTTGTAAAGCAGAATCAAAAGCGAATTAATCAAAGAAAAGGAGTTGCTCAATACAAGACAGAGCATTTAACAAAATGGCTAAATAGTTCTGGCTTTTCATTGGATATTGTTTCAGCATCAAAATATGTAGATAAAAAATATAGCACAACAAATGATTTAGCAAAGAAAAAGAAACGACGAATAACAAAAAAAATTAAACGTTTAATAGCAATAAATGAATTTAAGAGCTTAAACAGTAAATATTTTAGAGATGGTAAGGATGATCGTTTACATAGCTATTTTACATCATTACCGTCCGATTTAAAGCGATTTGTTACCTATGAAGGGCAAAGATTAAAAGAGGCTGATATTAAAAGTTCTCAACCATTTATTTTAACAATAATTCTTGGTATAATCAAGGATGAATATTATTATGAGATAACAAAGTTCAAGCAAATATCAGAAAAAAGATTTAGCAATAGGTTGATTAAGAGAATTAGTAGTTTAATTAATACATATGAAGATGGTGAATATATATTAGATATAAGAGGTATATGTTATAATATTACTATAATGCTGCAAGAAACGTTGAAACCCTTTGATTTTACTGAAATCGACAGCTTCATTTCTTTAATTCATTCAAAAGACATTTACACTTATGTAGGTGAACACCTTTTAGAATCTGGTGCGATTTGGTTTAAAAGTAACAAGTTTTTCACGATACTTTTTGATAAAGAAAAGAAAGCTCATCGAATTTATGATTTTGATGATTTAAGAAAATGTGCAAAAAAGATAACTATAAACGCTCTATATGCTTCACCAAAAAATTCAGGAGTTAAAGCATTGCAAGATTTTAAGATGTTATTTCCAGAGGTCACAAAACTATTAGATGTTATGAAGAAGAATAACAAAGCTGAATTACCCATTTTAATGCAACGAATAGAGGCTAAATGTATTCTGGACTACTGTTCTAAGAAAATATCTAAAAAGCACCCAGAAACGCTTCTAATATCAAGGCATGATAGCCTTGTGACTACAGAGGATAAATTTGAAGTTATGAGGAACGCCTTAAATGCATTATTAAATAATTATTTTGGTATCGACGTTGAATTGGGGGAAGAATTATGGGAGTAAAAAATGATATTGAGGAAATTGATAATTCTATTAAAACAAATATCATAGTTACAGATAGGTTTACGGCACTTTGCATTGACAAATAAAATTAATTCATTGAATGCAAAGGACCAAATCAAGAATTAGGTAATACTTACGTTTTTTAAGTAAAGTTGATTTAAGACAAAATGTAGTTTATTTTAAATTTCATTAATATTTTTACTCCTAATATCATCAATACGATTTTTTTCCTTTTGCAAATCAAGATTGTATTTTTCTAATTCTTTATTTTTTATTTTCATGTCAACTATTAAAGAATCGATATACTTTTTATAGAAATAATTTATATTGAATTCAAAGCCAAAATCAGCTGATGATGGACTTGGATAAGCTGCTTTAAGATACTTTTTCATCTGTTTTTCTTCTAAATCATCTCTATTTACGCGTTTGCCAGTTGTTTTATATAGGAAATCGTCCATTTTCTGGTCATTTTCTACCTCACTCCCAACTCGACTGCCATGTACTCTATAGCGTAATAAAATGTACTTATCTTCCTCCTCATATAAAGTGTATTTCATATTGTATAAACCAAAGTTTTCGATCTCAATGTTGGGAATTTGTTTAATGGTTTTAGGGTATTTTTTATCAAATAAATTTTTAAGTTCGAATGTTTGCTTTTTATAAGCGGCTAATATTTCGTCTGAAATCTTATAGTTTAGATTCTTTTTGCTATATCCTTTTTTTACTGTATAGGAAAGGTATATTGAATGTTTATCTTTACTCACATCAAAATAATAGTACCTGCTATCAATAGGTAATGCAAATTGATTGTTTTCTAATTTATGATCTTTATTTAATTTTTGAACTTCACTTAAAAATATAGCATCTGACATATAAGGTGAAAGCGTCAGAAAAAGTGGCTGATGTTTAATATTTAGTGGAATTGATTTTTTTTTGTCTTCTTTATTATTGCAACTAATTAAAAGTAAAACAAGAGCTATTGTGTATATAATTTTCATACTTATTTGATTTGATTTTTTTTACAGGAATGATGATTTTAATTTTTGGTTTTAATAATTTCCAAATAAACATAGCAGACCACATTTTCATCTATCTTAACATTTCTATAATTTAAACTTTTCATACCCTAGACGCTATACTTCTTAAAATTCTCTGCCTGTTCAAAAATCTCTTTATAAACCTCGTCTCGATCTACTGGAGGATAACCATTATCAGCTAAGAGGATAATCAAACCTACTTTCAATTCTGCTTTTATATCATCTCGTTTACTCCAATCCGTATATTGAGCTTTATCATCAACCACTTCTTTGACTTTTTGTGCAAGTGTGATTAGCTTTTCTTCTGGATACACAAAATCATATTTAATTGCCAAGGCTTTTAAAATGTCGTAGAAGGCTTTTTCTTCTATATCAATTCCTAAATCTTTGAACGAGTCTTTCTCTTTTTTTAAGGCAAAATACAAGTCAATAATCTCATCAGTAAAGTCCTCTAGTACCATACTGTTTAACACATCGCTTTCTTTTCGTTCGTTGTATTTGTCCACAATAAATTGCAGGCGTTTTGAAAAATCAATTCCCATAACTTTATTGATTTTCTGTACGTCTTCAATGGCTTTTGCTAACAATTTTTGCAGTAATTTAATCTTGGTGTTGGGAAGTTTAATCTTGTCCAATTTCGCCAAATAATCTTCTGAGAAAATGTCAACTTCCGTTTCACCAGTTTCTCCTAATTTAAAGATCTCTTCGATTCCTTCGCTTTCAATTGCTTCCTGAATCATATTACGAACTTTATTGTTCATTTGTGCAGTATCTAGAGCAACTCCTTTGGTTAGTTTGAATACAATGGATCTTACAGCCAAGAAGAAATGAATTTCATCTCTAACGTGATTCGTAAAAGCGTCACTACCAGAACAAATATCATAGGCCGCTTTTAAACGCTTTACGATATACATAAAACGTTTTTCTATATCTTGTGTTATTTGGGCAAATTCAGCACCTTTATTTAAAGTGTTCAGTTGTTCCAGAGGTGTGCCGTTGAAATACTTACTATTGTCAAATTTATGAAACAGCTTATGTAATAAATCCAATTGGTCTTTTACTACTACAATAGATTGCTCGATGTCTTCAAAAATGTCAGAATCCTTTTTGTTATAATGGGCTAAAGCTAAATTCATTTGCTTTTTGATACCAATATAATCCACAATCAAACCTTTGTTTTTTCCTTCGAATTTTCGATTCACTCTTGAAATGGTTTGAATCAAATTGTGACGCTGGATTGGTTTATCAATATACATCGTATCTAGGAATGGAACATCAAAACCTGTTAGCCACATATCGACTACAATAGCAATCTTGAAATTGGATTTTTCGTTTTTAAATTGACGATCCATTTCTTTTCGATCCTCTTTTATTCCCAATAAATGATACATGTCTTCGGGGTCATCTTTATGTCGAGTCATAACCATTTTCATGCGCTCGATTGGTTTGATCTCTTTTTTCTCTTTATCGGTCAGGATAACACCTTCATCACAAACTTTAATTTCGCCCCATTCTGGTCTTAACGCCAAGACGTTTTTATATAATTCATAAGCAATAGGTCTGCTGCTGCATACGAACATGGCTTTTCCTTTTATTGTAGCTCCTTCGGTTATTCGATTCTCATAATGGTTCACGAAATCCCCAGCCAAATCCTTTAATCGTTTAGGGTCACCAATGATTGCATTCATTTGTGCCATCACTTTTTTACTTTCTTCTATTTGGTGCTCATTACTGCCTTCTTCTGCACAACGATTGTAGTACTCTTCAATTTCTTGAAGTTTGCGGTTATTCAATAAAACTTTAGCAGCACGTCCTTCGTAAACAATGCGTACCGTAATTTCGTCTGCAACTGATTCCGTCATCGTATAGGCATCAACCACTTCTCCAAAGACGTCAATGGTAGCGTCAATAGGAGTTCCTGTAAAACCCACATAAGTGGCATTGGGTAGCGAATCGTGGAGGTATTTAGCAAAGCCGTAGGTTTTAATCACACCTTTTTCAGTCACCGTTACTTTTTGATCTAAATTAGTTTGGCTTCGATGCGCTTCATCCGAAATACAAATCACATTGTTTCTATCGGTCAATAACTTTGTATCCTCGTTAAACTTGTGAATCGTAGTTAAGAATACGCCTCCACTGTTTCTGCTTTGAACCAATTCCCGAAGATTAGATCGGCTTTCTACACTGATAATTGTATCATCACCTACAAATCCTTTGGCATTCGTAAATTGTCCTGATAATTGGTCGTCGAGATCAGTTCTATCGGTAATAAGAATAATTGTGGGACTACCGAAATGAGTACTTTTCATCAATAAGCGAGTCAAGAATAGCATCGTATAGCTTTTTCCACATCCTGTAGTTCCAAAATAAGTTCCTCCTTTACCGTCACCTTCTGGACGTTGATGTATTTTTATGTTTTCAAAAAGTTTTGTTGCAGCATAATATTGCGGATACCGACAAACAATCTTTTCGTTTTTCTTGGAGCTATCAGGTAGATAGATAAAGTTGTGAATAATATCACGCAGTCTTTTACGATTGAACATTCCCTGAATTAGGGTGTACATAGCGTCAATACCGTCTACTTCTTTTATCATGCCTTCAATTTTACGCCAGGCATAAAAGAATTCGTAAGGGGCAAAGAAAGAACCTGCTTTGGTATTTACGCCATCGCTAATAACACAAAAAGCATTGTATTTAAATAGATCGGGAATGTCTCTTTTATATCGTGTGGTTAATTGTACATAAGCATCGTGAATAGTGGTGTTTTCCTGAATTGCAGTTTTAAACTCAAACACTACCAAAGGTAATCCGTTGATGTATAAAATCAAATCAGGAATACGCATTTCGTATCCTTTGATCGCTAGTTGATTTACAATTTTATAAATATTGTTATCTTCTTCCGAATAGTCTATGAGCTGTATGTAACAATCTTTTTCGCTACGGTCTTCTCTTTTTAATAAAAAACCATTCGAAACCATTTTCATGATTGCTTTATTACTTTCATACAAATCTGATGAAGGCAAGCGTTCTAAATCCCTAACAATAGAATCAATTTCACTTTCTGAAATATTTACTGAAGCATAATTAGATCGCAAATAATTTCTTAAATCATCGGTAATCAGGACTTTTTCACTTACGATATGTCCGTAAGTGGATGGTGGTTCTGCAAATCCATTGAATTCTGATTTACGGATGTCACTTCCTACAAGATAAGTCATCTCCTGTTCTTGTAGTAAGCTGATAAAGGCCTGTTCTAGTTGTGCTTCAGTAAATTTCATAAAAATGTTTTTATAACTGCTCGTAATAGACTTTTAATTTATTCGCCATCAATCTTCTGCGTTCTTCTAAAAATCCTTCATATACCAAGTGACTTGCTTCCTCTAGAATGCTTGGCATGTCATTATTAATCAAGTTTTCTTGTAGACTACTATCAGAATCTAAAGTACTTATTCCATTTGTTCCTGCCTGTATTTGAGCTTTTACCTTGTCCAAATAATCTTTAGGCGTTAGCATACCCACTTTTATATTGGTAGCTTGTTCTGTGAATACAAAATTGGCAACTTGATTGTATGCTTTCTGTGGATAGCCATTATTCATCAAGTATTTTTTCGGAAAAATATGATGTATATCTCCTCGTTGTTCTATAAGGCTACTAATTTTCATGCTTTTAGATAAAAAAGCTACCGAATTATTATTTACTTGTGCCGCTAAATATAAGTTGTAAGCATTGTTGTTTACACTAGAAGATTCCAAATCGTTTATGATTCCGAAATCCCAAAAACCGGCACCCAAGTTCGCTTGTTCCATTTGGATTAAATAGGCTGCTATTCCTTTTTCATTGATTTGTTTGATGTCTTCATCTATTCGAGATTCTGCAGAACCAGAATAACGACCAATTAATATACTCATTACCAGCCAACGCTTTACATAGCCTTGTGTTTCCGCTTCACCCATTCCATCTTCACGCAATTTTAAATATAAAGCATAAGCAAAATTCAAACTGTTTTGTGACGATATTAATTTCTTACTAATTAAACCTGTCGATTTAATTATCATTATAAAACGCTGGTAATTAGTCTGATTTACAAAAGCAGATAAGCCATCGGATAGTTTAGAATAACTGGCTTCGGCAATACTTCCTTCATAGGAACGGGTTTCAAAATTCCTTCCTGATAATAAAGCGACTAAATCACTGAATTTACCACGACTAAACTTGAAAGTAAATGCGACTCTTAATAAAGCTATATAATCAGGTACATACAAATCATCACTGCCTGTAGCCATCCATTTGATCTCTTTGTAGTAATCAGTCTGCGTAAAGGTATTGTCGTTGTCTTGTATGTGTTTAATGAATCCTTTATCGACAATCATGCGGCAGAAGTAATCGACCATTTTACGCATGGTGTTACCGCCGTATTTTTCATCTGAAGCGATTTTAGACATAACAAAATCTGCATTACTCAAAACAACCCCTTTTTGATTGATGCGAATGAAAATTTCGGTGACAGTATCAATATCTAAACTGGCATCTAACTCAATTATACCTACTTGTTTTGTTTTGATGCGTTTTAGGTTTTCAATACGCTCCTCTACTAAGTCTTCATCGGCATCAGGATTATCTTGACAATATTTACGTATGGCTTTAGAAATGGAAATCTCATCATTTACAATAGGATTAATATTATCTATCCATTCCGGGCTTTTTTCGTAGGCCTTATTGAGTACATCAAATTTTTCTTCTAGTGGATTAAAGGCAATACGGATGTTTATTTCTTTATAATTTTTATCCAAAACACGTTGCCCAACTATGGCAGCCGTTAATGCCGTAATTCGTTGTTGGCCGTCTATCAATACTTTTTTGCCAGCAGATAGTTCCCCGTTCTTTAATTTCACATCTGGATTTCTCCAAGTGATGATATAACCCACAGGATAACCCTGATATAAGGAATCAATTAAATCTCTTACTTTAGCACCGTTCCAAACAAAAGGTCTTTGAATTTCCGGAATGGCAATATCGCCAGATTTGATCCAACTTAGTAAAGTTTCTACGGGTTGTTGATGTACGCTATATTTTGCCATTTAGTATTGATTTTATGATATAAGATATTTTATACTTGCTCTACTTGCCAAACTAATAATCGAGTTTCAAACTTTATTTTGCTAGCTACAATTTGTTCATTAAGAATAAGTTTAGCAGAAAAACTTAAATTTAACTGTTGCATTTTATTTATAAAACGTTTATCAAAAGCAGAAGTTTTCTTCAAACATAATTCATTAACTAAATCTAAAGTAATATGATAATCTGAAGGAAACTTGCCCAACCTTTTAGATTGTAATTGGTGTCCTAACATTTTACTATCTGCAACACAAATAAAATAGGCATTCCGTCTAGTAAAATTAGATTCTAATCCTAATCTTATCATATCGTTTAAAGTTTTGATTAGCCTGTTTGTTTTGTTTATTGTACCTTGTTCGTTACTATTTTGTTTAAATAAAGCAAACTCTGCGCAGACATTTAATTTATCGATTACCATATCCATTTTTGGCTTTTGCTTTCTTAATGTATTAGGGCTTAATTGTCTAGGGATATATGCTAGCTTATTAATTTCGCTTTCTAAAACAATATCATAATTTTCTAGATTTTTAACGGTTGTGGTTGCTGTAAAAAAGTCATATCGAACAGAATCTTCTCCCATTTCTAACAAAGGGATGTAATGACATCTTTTTGTAAAGAGTTCTTTATAAACTTCAAATATTTCGTTCATTATTATTTTTTCTTATTTGTCTATTAACTTTTTATCTTAATATTTAATAAAAGCATTAAATTTATTCTTTTTTTAATGGTCTAATGTCAAGCTTTTTAGCCAAATCAGTAATTAATTCTGAATTTTTGCTTCGGTCTCGAATTCCTTGTTTTAAATTTGCGACATCAGACGGATTTGATTTTTGCATTAAAGACTTAATTTCTGCGGAATTTTCAATCAAAATTTTCAACAATGCAGGGTCATCTAAAAATTCAACTTTAAATATAGTTCTAAACGCATCATTGGGCTTGTCTTCCAAAATTTTATATTTTAAAAAATAATAGATATAGAAGTTAAATAAATCTTTATTTAATAAAGCTCCATTATTGTAAAAAACATCTCTTATATCCTTAAATGTATTTATTAATTCGATGTCAACATTTTCAAAACTAGTAATCAAATCAATCCACTCTTTTGCATCACTATGTATACCGGCATTAATTATTTTTATCAAGGATTCCTTTAATGCTTCTGTAGAATGGCTATTCCATTGATTAAAAGAAATTATTTTAATTAGATTAAATTCTTTTGAATTTAAGTTGTCAAATATTTGAACCCATCCTTCTTTATCTAAATTAGCGAAATATATAAATGCATTTTTTATTATAATTTCGGCAATACTTTTGTCACTTTTTTTAGCTTCTTGAAACAAAATATTAGGGAATTCAATTGATCCTTCAACCTTATTTCCTTCATATTCCCAACGGTCTAAACCATTCAATAATAATTGTGCATCAATTTCTATATTAGTACAAATACTTTCAAAATTTCTAAGCACATCTTCTGTTTCTGATTCAGAATCATCATTATCCATTGCAATAATTTTTTTTGCTACAGACTTATATAATATTGATTGTTTAAAATGTTCGCTACCAATTAGGAATTTATCATAGTTAATATACAATTCAATTCTTTCAGCAATTTTATTTGCTATTTCTTCCTTATCTGAATTTAAAATTGTACCAAATGATGGAGCATAAGAACTATGAAAACTATTTAATTTAGACATCCTCATCGCCAACAAATCATAATAAAGATTCTCTGTTTCAGTTGATTGGTTAAATAAAGTATATACTTCAACATCAGTTAATTCTGCTTTTAAAGGCTTTTCCGAAATCTCTTTTAGTCGAGTGTATAAAATTGATAACTTAGTTTTATCTGTTTTGTTTAATTGTATTTTATTTGATAACTCTTTAATAAATTCATCTAAATTAAAATGTGGTTTTAGAAATTTTATGTAGTTTGATTTTTCTAAAGCGTCAATATCGAGCCCTATTAAATATTTATTTAATTCGTCATTTGGTATGGTAATACAATAGGCAGTAAATTTGTCCTTTTTATCGGCAATAAGTGGGATGAATAAATTTGCATCCACTTCTTTAGTTTTTGATCGTTTTAATAATTCGAAAACATCTAATCCGACATTATTTTCTTTTAAGAATTTATCAAAATCATCAATCATACGGGCAAATTTCACTGCATCAAAATTGCTGTGATTCATTAATTCTTTAATAACAGATTTTATCCAAATTTCAGCTTTGTTAATTTCTATATGTCTTACTAGTATCTTTTGCGATTCTTTAATTTCAAATTTTTCAAATTTTAAATTTCTGGATCTAAGATAAATAGCATTCCATAGAGATTGTTTTTCAATTTCTGTTATTTTTGAATCTTCGGATAAAGTGTCTAAAACAAAAATTGGGTTATCAAAATCTTCAATATCTGAAAGAACTGATTCAATAATTTTTGAAAACACATTAGTTTTTGAAATTTCGGTAAAAACTTCTAGATTCTTATTAATTAGAGAATTTTTTAGCTGTTTTATATATACAACCTCAAGCGCATCTTTAGGTTCAATTTGATAAGCAAGTGCGGTAATATATTTTTGAAAATTATCATCATCTCCGTATAAATAAGTTAAACCCTTGAGGAATAATGGATTAGAAATAGCTTTTAATGGGTCTTTAAGAATAGGATCTGTATTTAAAACAAAGAGTGCTATATACCTGTCAGGAATGGTACTGTCAAGAAGTTTAATAGATACAATTTCATTTATGCAGGCTATAATTTCTCTTGGTGTAATCGTTTCTCTGTAAACTTCATAGATTAGTATAACTTTTAAAAATTCAGATTCATCAACTAGTGTGAAAGCTTCTTTCCATCTTTCTTTAAAGAAAACTTTCCAACTTGATAATATTGGAGGTGATACTCTATAAACTAAATTAAATGTTTTATTAATATAATCATTTGCATAATTACCATCACTGCCATTTAATTCTTTAAAAGCGTTCTGTATATGAAGTCTGTCAAATGGGATTATAACTTTAATGTTATTGTACTTTTCTTCTGCAAAAAAAATATGAATTGAAGACCAAATACTTAAAATGTGTTTTTTTGGTAGGCGGTCAAAATTATCAAAAACTAATACAAGTTTTTTATCCCCTAAATCAGTGTCAATTTCTTTCATCCAATTTCTGAAGTCCTTTACCGAAGGTTCATTCTCAGAAATAGTTTCAATTTTAGTTTCTTCTTCCTGTTTGTTTGTGTAAACTTGGAATGTTTGTTGCATAGCAATTTTAAAAGACTGCCATTTATTGCCTTTCACAAAAAGCTGGAAGCCAACTTTCCACGAATAAATTATAACAATTAAAATAACTGGAAATAGTATCGCAATTATTTTTGCAATAAATGGATCAAGTCCATGAAATTCCTTGTCGGAGGGTATATCTTTAATAAACGTATTAACAGTAGGAACATAAATAATTGAGACTAAAGATAGAATAAACCCTATACTTAAATAAGGTCTGTTGATAGTAGTGACCTCTTTTTCCTTCGCTAATAATCTTTTTAATTTCGCCTTCCACTTCGATTTGTTAGAAACAATATTATTTCCCTTGTCAGAAATAAATTCCGTCAATTCTACTAATATAGCTTTACGTTGGTCATCTTCTTGATGGCCCCAAACATCGTAAATAAAGAATTTAAAATCGGGTAGTTTATTGTCAATGATTTTTACAAGATTACTTTTACCCGTACCCCAAGCACCATCGATTCCAATAATTTGGAAATTTTTATTTTTAATAATATCGGCTACTACACTTCCAATTTTTTCTTGAGATTTCCCTTCGAATAAATCATCTCCAATTGGTTGATTGTCTAAAAATTTTAGCTGTATTTGACTCATACTTATTTATATTAAAATATCCGTTTCAACTTTTGTCATTCTTGCTTGTAATAATTCTTTTAATTCTTCCAGCTTTTGATTTTCATATTCACTTACCTTCCTAAGATTCATGCTCTTTTCAGAAAAATCAGAAAATTTATTTAATGTCATAGCATTTGGAATAGTTATTTTAAAATCCATAATCCATTGTTTATCCCCACGTGGCATTTTAGTTCCTTTACTTCCTGCCATTACATAATTAAAAAAAGAATCCTGCTCTAATGCATAGTAAATAAAGTAAGAGTATTTTTGATTTAATGTTTTAATGCATAGAACATCATTCGAGCATCCGCCTTCAAAATCAGCAAACCAAATTTTCTTCAAGTAAGGTCTAATATTTGAAATTAAAATATCATTTGATACAAATTTAGCTACAGTAGTAATATTAGGGATTTCATCTGAAACTGTAATTCCTTTTTTATTTTGAAGCATGTTTTCAGTTGAAATATATTTTTCAGGAACTAGATTATTAATATTTATTCTTTTATCTGAATATTTAGTATATGAAGATAGATTATCGATATTCCACCCCTTCGGAATCTCCTTTTCCACTTCCTCACACCAAACCATCTCCCCAGCATTACTTTTATAAGACAAACCATTTTCATCAGGAAACTCAAAATCCATAAACCATTGTTTGTAAATAGCCTGAGCTGTTTCTTCAAGTTTAGTAATAAGCTGGTTGTTTAAATAAATACGGTTTTGAATCACATTATATTCTCGTACAATTTCTTCTTGTTTTTCTTTTGATGGCACTGGTAAGATGAGTTCATTCATTTCATCAATATCAAAAACTTCTCTTGCGCTTCCATGAGATTTATAACGTGCATATCTATCAAATTCAGGTCTACGAAACCACATCATTAAATATTCTGGATCTAATTCGTTTGTTTTTTTAATTTTAAAGGTGGGATAGATAGAAGAAACTAAAACAATATCTTTCGTTGTATTTAAGGCAATTGGGATTTTATCTCCCATTCTTGCAGTATTTGGATTATAAGCGAAACAATCATTTGTTACAACTTTATATTTATCGGCTACAACCCCAACAAGATTAGCTCTAGTTTTTATAAAACTTTTTGAAATTGATGAAATACCTCTTATACTTTCTATGTCTAGGTTTTCTTCTAATTCTATTGCTCTTATATTATAAAACTCAATAAAATCACCTAATCGTTTATAATTTGATTTCATAACCTAACTCTTTAAATACGGTTAATAAATCATTTTTCGATTGAGTTTCGGCTTTTAATAAATCTAAAAACTCGGATTGTAAGTTTTTTATTTTATATTCAAAATCAATATTTTCATCACGGTTTACAAAACTGATATATTTACTGGGAACTAAAGAAAAATCTTTAGCTGTAACCTCTTCTAAAGTTGCAGCATAACTGAATTCAGGGACATTTTGGTAGTTGGACAAATCAGTTTGCCAATTGTGATAGACTTGGGTGATTTCTATAATATTATCCTCTGAGAATTGAGTAAATTTCTTTTCAAAAGGAATCCCTTTTTCACGTAGGTCTAAAAATAGTATTTCGTTTTGGCGGTCACGATAATTTCGGGTTTCATCCGGCAATTGTACCGTTCTTGCTTTTTTGTTTTTGTTCAAAATCCACAGCGTAACACTAATATCAGTGGTATAAAACATACTTCTAGGCAAAATCACAATGGCTTCTACCACGTCGTTTTCTATCAGTTTTCTACGAATTTTGTATTCATCGCCACCGCCTGAGAGTGCCCCATTAGCCAAGATAAATCCTGCTACGCCATTTTCGGATAATTTAGAAACCATATTCAAAATCCAAGCGTAGTTGGCATTACTAGTAGGAGGGACGTCATAGCCTCTCCAGCGGGGATCGTCTACTAATTCATCAGCAGCTCTCCAGTCTTTTTGGTTGAATGGCGGGTTTGCCATAATGTAATCGGCTTTCAAATCGGGGTGTTGGTCGCGTCCAAATGTGTCAGCAGCCACATCGCCCAAGTTGGCGGCAATACCACGAATGGCGAGGTTCATTTTGGCTAGTTTATAAGTCGTAGCCGTATATTCTTGTCCGTAAATAGAAATCTCTTTTTTGTTTCCGTGATGGTTTTCTATAAACTTAATAGACTGCACAAACATACCTCCAGAACCACAAGCTGGATCGTAGATTACGCCTTTGTAGGGTTCGATCATCTCAGCAATTAGGTTTACAATGCTTTTAGGGGTATAAAATTCGCCTTTTCCTTTTCCCTCAGCCAAGGCAAACTTGCTTAGGAAATATTCATACACACGACCTACAATATCGGTCTGTTTGTCCTTGATGGTGTCAATGTTATTGATGGTATCCAATAAAGCTGCCAACTTACTCACATCCATGTTCAAACGAGAGAAGTAGTTGTCTGGTAAAGCTCCTTTTAGGGCTGGATTGTTTTTTTCGATGGTATGTAAAGCAGTATCAATCTTTAATGCAATATCGTTTTGCTTGGAGTTTTCAATAATGAATGACCAGCGGGATTCCTCGGGTAAAAAGAAAATGTTCGACATATTATAGAATTCCTTCATCTCAAGGTATTTCTCTTTTCCATCAGCGATCAGTTCCTTACGACGTTCTTCGAACTTGTCACTGGCAAATTTCAGGAATATCAATCCCAAAACCACGTGCTTGTATTCTGAGGATTCTACGGTTCCTCGTAGTTTATTTGCTGAGTCCCATAGTGTTTCTTCTATCGACTTTTCTTTTTTTGCTTTAGCTTTTATGGCCATAATTATAATTTGATAATTTCTTTAATGTGTAATTTTGTTCCGTCAGGGCTTGGCTCTGTTCTTACGTTTAGGTTGTCCCCAAGTGTAATTTGATTATTTGTAACTGCAATTGGATGTATACTGAGGCTATTTGAACCATTGTTAGGTTGGAATGTACCAAATCCATTTTCGGCAATTTTAGTAACATGGCCTTCATGCCAGTCAGAGGCATTTTGATTGTTGTTGTTTTCTACCAGGTCTATACATAAACTTTCGTTTGCCTCCATGTTGCTGTTTGCAATTAAATAGTTTTGATACCATACTAGCAAATCGCAGACAGTAAATGTTAACTGGTAAAGTAGGTATGGTGTTTTTATTTGTGCACGATAATCTTGATAATCCATGTTCTTCGCTGGATCCACATCTGATGTATGTGAAGCGGCTCCTGTGATGAATAATAAATTTTTGATGTTATCAGCCATTAATTTTGAAAAATGAGTTTTCGAACACCTAACGTTGTTGGGTTTACAATGTTTGGTTGGTTCACCTGCCAAAAACAAACTAGAATCTGTTAGATTAAGTTTGCCGTCTTTACCAATACAATTCTCATGTAAGATATTATACTTAACAGCGTCTCTAAAAACATATTCAACATATTTTCTGAGTTGTGTAAAATAGAGTGAAGGTTCTAAATCACTACCATTCGATTGAATTGATTTGATTATGGTTACAAGATGATTTATATCTTCAGAAGGAACATTTATTTTTTTTGCGATTTGAAAAACCTGTCTATGTTGAATCTCAATTTTAGTTTGTTCCAAGTTATCAATTTCTTTTATAATGTCTTGAATTAACTCTTTTTCATGCAATGTTTTAGTGTAGTAGTCAAATTCTATTCTACCAAATTTTATATTATTCTGGTATTCCAAAATAGGTTCCATAAATTCCTGATTTGTCAAATTTCTTTGAGCTCCAGTATAAATAAACCAAGGGATTATTCTGTCACCTAATAATTCACTTAAGAATTTTAAAGAATAGAATAAACCAGTATTACTTTGCTTTTCTTCATCAATATCTGATTTTTTGTACCCAGTAGCATCTAATATAACTGCCTGGTATTCATAACTGGAATCATTTTTTAATAATTCCATTCCTTGCACATGATATTTTTCACCAACCAATTCAATATTAGCCATTTTAGCCATTTTCTTGATTTGCTCCAATGGCTGACCATTATGTTGATCATCTATTAATAAGACTTTATAGCTCATAAGATAATTTGTGTTTAAATTGAACACCTACTTCAAAAGTATAACCATTAGCTTCCTCAATAGCATAATTATTCTGAAACACTTTGCCATTATTACGCTCGGTAAGGACTTTAACGATATGACCTCCCTTGCCGGAATTAGATGTAGATCCTGCTTTCCCTCCATCCGCAAAATAATCCATAGCATTTATTTTAGAAGGTTTTCCATTATTCAAAACAGCAATTGTTACCATCTCTTCTTTAGAATCTAATGACAACGCCATTTTAATCTTGTTGACTTGATTTGAATCCTTAAAACCACCATGTTTAATTGCGTTTTCAAAAATATTTGTAAAAATTCTTTCCACATCTTTTTTGTTAACTGAAATAACAAGGTCCTTTATTTCAAAATCCTTCTTAGTTTTATCAATATCAGTACAATCAATTTCAAATAAATTGCCATTGCTCTTCAACTGATTATCACAAAATTCTTTGATGAATACAAGAACATCAATATTTTCTTTTATAGAAGCATTTTCTGAAGTGTCATATAAATCGGAAAGAATAACTGCTAATTTTTGCACACTAGTATAAATATCTTTGATAGACGAATGAACGGTGTCATTACTGTCCTGATCTACAATATTATTAAACAGCTCTGGATTTGCATCCGCAAACATTTCTAAAGTAACTATTTGCCCTTTGAGATTTAATAATTCTCCATTACGAATATCATGTAATTTCCATTGAAAATCATTCATACGTTCTTTTAACAAAGTATCAATCGTCGCTTGAAGCTGAAAGGTTTCAATTTTGCCTTTATCAGATTGAATTCTGGCTCCTTCAGTTAATGCCCTTTGGAGGGTTAATGAACCTTGTGTGTCAAAACGTGGAATAACGACTTTGATTCGCATAAAATCCTGCTTTCTTAAATTTGGCATTACCGTCCCTAAAGAAAAAGAATCAACTTGCTTGGTTACATAATCGCTGCTTAGTTGCTGTATTAAGTATGATAAATCAACAATGTCATTATTGATAGTAAATGCATCAATATCTGGAGATATAAAGACAGGATAGTCTAAACTAGCATCAATAAAGCTAGGTTTTAGTTTATTAAAGCGTTTAGAAATCAACAGGGCAGGAGCGGTTAATTTATTAAAAACTCTACTAACGGTATCCTCTGCTAAGGAGTCGATTGCAATAGTATAAAGAAATGAATCGTTTAATAAATCTGAAATTTTAACTAATTTTCCAGATTCATTGTCTGTTCTAACTCTGGGAACTGACGTTAATACATTTGATAATTCAACTAATGTAGATCCTTCAGGAACTTCAAAATCGTAAATTGTTGTTAAATATCTCGGTAAATTGAAATTGAAATCGTTTTCCGCGATCTCAGAATAAGGTACAATTCTTGAAAATTCATTCTCTTCTTTACCATTCTCCCATACATCAGCTATATGGTTGATGTTTTCCGGCATCAGTTTATTTATAAACCTTTCAGATAAATATTCTTTACTTGCGTCGATAATAAAAATTGAATCTCTTTTAAAATCCGGTTTATTCTCAAGTATAATTATAGAACTAGGTATTCCTGTACCATATAATAATTTTGCTGGTAATCCAATTATGCCTTTTATGAAGCCGGATTCCAATAGATATTTACGAATATTTCTTTCAGATCCTCCTCTAAAAAGGACGCCGTTTGATACGACGCAGGCAGCTACACCATTTTCCTTCAAAGATTTAACGATATGCAGTAAAAAAGCAAAGTCACCGCTATTTGTGGGAGGTATTCCAGTAGTGGAATTCCATCTATCGAACATATCACTATGGGGGTCTGTAGACCAATTGTGGACATTAAAAGGAGGATTAGAAACAACATAATCAAACTTTTTAAGTTGAGTTTGAATATGGTTGGATTTATCCATGGAAACATCTAAAAAGCTGGGAAAATTTAAAACATCGCGATTCTCCAAATTATAATCAGTAATTCCATGAAAAAGGAAAGTCAATTTTGCCACGAAGATGTTTTCTGGGATTCTTGTTTCTCCATATATCGTCACATCATCACCACCTTCTTTAAAAACTGAAAATAAAAGACTCCCTGTTCCGCAAACAGGATCATAAATGCTTTTGACACTATTATCTTTTTTGAAACCAATTAGTTTTGCTATTAAAATACCAATTTCATTGGGTGTGGCTGTTCCAGCAGAATACTTGACGCTATTTTCAATAAAAGATTGGTTTACGTGCTCAAATGTGTCAACCCAGATGGTATTTCTTGTATTATCGGACGAAGCATGTCTGTTAGAATAATCTTCAATTAAAAGAATAATATTACCCAGAATAATATCTGAATCATGGTCTTTTCCTAAAACGGAGGCGCTATTAAAATCAATGAAATTTATTACACCATCGAAAATAGGGTTCTCCCTAGCAATAGAATTTAATCGCTTATTTATTTCATTACCAATTGAAGTTCTTTCTTCATAACATAATTTTAAAATAGATTGAAAATCACAATCGGCGGGAATCGTTATATTCAAACCTGTATTAGTGTTTTTATTATCACTAATGTGTCTTAAAAACACCAATGTTAAAATATAGTTTTTTAGACTATCGACCTCAATTTTACCCCGGAGTTTATTTAATAAATTCCAAAAATCACTATTCCAACTATTTTTACTCTCAGACATAAACTTTTATTTAACTAATTACTTTGCAAATGTAAATTGCATTAGTGCATTACACGTGCATTAATAATTATTTTTCATTTTATCGATTCTATCTTCTAGTTTTTCAACTAAAAATTGTGGTTTAATTAGTCTGATTTTTTCTCCAAAAGACAAAATCAATGTTTCCAACTCATAGTTTGGTATTAGGTTTAAGTGAATGAAATACTTACCATCTTGTTCTTTAATTTTCTGTGAGCCGTGAATAGGTTTGGTTTTTAAGTAAGGGACCAGAGACTGGTTAGCTTCAATTACGATCTCTTGGACTTCATCATTTGATACAGTAACTCCCACAACATCTTCGAAATATTCATTAAAGTCGATTTCAGTCTCTATATATTCCTGAGAAGTTTCTTGTATACTTTCTATTCTGTCTAAAGCTAAATTTGTTATAGTTTCATAATCATTGGACTTCCCAAATAAAAACCAACGCATATTATATTGCTTTAAATAATAGGGATGTAGGGAAAGGGTAGTAGCAGTATCTGTTTTGAAATTCTTATATTCAATATTTAAAACCTTTTTATAAAGAATTGCATTATAAAGTTCCGGAATGTATTCCAATCCCTTCAAGTATTCATTTTGTTCAAAACTGATAATAATCTCCTTTTGTTGTTTCAAGTTAAATGTAGATTCTAATCTTGTATTTAGCTCATTGATCCAATTGTATTGTGGTAATCCTTTGAAGCGGTCTAATGTTAACAATGCTTCCCTTAATTGATTTGCTTCTGTTTCATTCAAGGGTTGGTTTGAAATCGAAAAAGAAGGGTTTTGATACCTATAGAAAACTCTTCTCCCTTCTTTGTCTTTTGTGAGTTCAACATTCCAACCTTGTTCACTTTCCATGAATCTTAGATCATCATAGAGTTGTCTTTTTTTAATCCCTTCTTCATTTCCGGAATACTCATAAATTGCTTTATTACATTCTTCGATAAGATCTTCAATAGCGTATTTTCTTCCAGTATTACGGAAGCACTTATCTAAAGTTTGGTATCGGATAATAGCATGTTTATTTGTAGACATGTAAGAATTTAGTTCTGAATTTTATATAACACAATAATACAACAAAGCATAGGAATTAGAATGAGGAAAGCCGTAAAGGATTGCCTTATTTTAGATTAATTCCATGCTCTTTAATTTGTTTTGATTGCATTTGAGTAAAGAAACGATATTTTGTAGGAATTTACTATACCCAGTTTTAGTGATATTCTAAATGATTGTTAAGATAAGGATTCGCTTAATTTATATGTTTTATGGGGTTTTAAGGTCTGGATTTATTTTTAATTTATATATTTGAATATCATTACGAACTAAACTTAAGTAGTAGCAACCTGCGACCACACGCGAAGGTGCTGAAACAATGAGCCTAAACAAAGGAAAAATTATGTTTAAAACACCTCGGTTTATTTCCAAATTAAATACTGCTTTAAAAACAGAAAAGGCTGAAAAAAATCTGTTTAAGATTTATTTAGACCTCGATTTCCAGTTTTATAGTGTCGATTTTGACGAGCTCCACGAAGTCAACTATGTATATGACGAGAAGGAGTTGTACGACCAAAGTATCGCTGGTATTACAACGTTTTTAAAATTTCAAAAACCCAATGGAAGGGATTATGAGTTTTACCCTGATATCTATTATACACAACTAGGTAAAAATCAAAAATATGCTATTATCACGTATTCTTTTACAGGAGCTTATTCTACTAAAGCAGTTGCAATGGTTCAAAGACTGCGATTAGATACTATAGAGATATTTAAACATTCCTAAAAAATATAATGAAAACAAAAGCGATAAAAACTTTTACAGCTGTCATTACCCTTGGACTAGAAATAGGCTATAGCAAAGAGCTTTACAAGAAAAGTTTTTTGATTCAGACCCTTCAGGAGTATCAAAGGCATAGAATTGATGAAGCAAGTATTTATTTAAGTGCTTCAATCACCGAATGTATTATTGTTTTAGGTGGTCAGGAAGAGAAGCATTTAAAGTTAGAATTTATAAACTATCCCAGATTCCCTTTGGATGTTGAGGTGTTTAAAAATGAAATAATAAAACTTGGTTCTCATTTGCTTAATCAGATGCAACAAAACAGAACTGTAATCGTGTTTACAGATGAAACAATTATGTTGGAAGTAGATGAAGGAATTGACCCAAGGATTTAAGAGAGAATTATTTAACTGTAATATTATAATTATGAGAATTTTGTTGTTTTTACTGTCCTATGCTATAGTTCTTTGGCTTTTATTTATTCCTAAAAATATCTTCTATTTAGAAATATATGAATTATTTGGAGATGAATTACCAATTGTTATATTGGCAATATTGCCAATATTTCCAAGTTTGAAAATTTCCTCATATCTAAATAAAAAAATTCAAAATTTAAATATCTATAAATTAACTAATCTTCAAATACTGACAGGGGGCATTGAATTTGTAATTCCAGCCTGTCTATCTTTTTTCCTATTTCAGTATGTTCACAAAATAGAATCATATGGTTATGGCTATTCACATAATATATCCGACACCATTGTCTATGTTTTTTCAGCGCTATTTTTTGTGATTTTGCTTCTTGAATGGATAAGAAGGTATAAATCAGAAAAAGATAAGTATCTAGTTTTCACATACATTTATATTGTAATTATGGTAATTGCATTTATGCTTAGTATAAAATATATTGCACTCATGTTTGAGCCTAACTACTTGCCTTTTGAAGAGTCACAGAAAATTAGAAGATAAGATTATGAATACCTATATCGTTTATTTTTCGCAAAAATAGAGGGATTAAGGACTGTATATAAAGTAGGGGGTTGGTAGTTGAAAAGGAAAACGACTTTAAAAACAGCCACCCCCCTAGGTGAATAATGTTTTTCTTTGATTTGTTTTGAAATTTTATGTTCTTCGCTGGTAGAGGAATTTTGTACCCTATATCAGCTCTTTGTTCCTGTATAGTAAAAACCCCTTTGCTAGGTCAGTTTTATTCCGTTTTTTAGGGCTGAACGGCAATCCTGTCTAGGTTGTTTGCACAATTACAAACTGTCACTTCTTTATCAAAGTAATATTATAACTGACTACTTACTTTGTATAATTGAAAAATGTCATATAAGTTGAAGGAGATGAAAACTATCTTAACAGGAAAAAGACATGAATAGGTGTTTGTATCTATACTTTCAATTTATTCTAAAATTTAAAACACAGCAACTATAATATATAAGAAATTTAAACATTGAAAAATGAGTTTATTTTGCGTGTTTTCTCTTTTGTCGGGCAATGGCCGGACAAATGCCATAAAAAAAAGCCTGTAACACTTGATAAACAAGCAATTACAGACTTTTTAAGTACCCGGAGCCGGAGTCGAACCGGCACGGTTTCCCACAGGTGTTTGAGACCAGCGCGTCTACCAATTCCGCCATCCGGGCTTAGCAGACATGAAATAACAACAGTTATTTCAACGCAATAAAAGAGGAGATTGTAATAAATCAACCATCGATTCCTTTAACACGGTGCAAATGTAAAAAATAATATTAAAAATTCTACTAAAAATACTTAATTTTTTCCTTTCAGAGTTGAATAAATTTTATAAATTTGCACCTCGTTAAAAACGCAACACACAACTAACTACACCCGAGGCGCATACAAACATCTGGCTTAGACAATTGACTAAGCCGAACAGTATGGAGCGTAGCGGAATAAAAACAACAAATTAAATGTCACACCTAGAACCAGAAGCTAAAATTTTTGCTTGTTCACAAAGTGTCTATCTTGCTGAAAAAATTTCTGCAGAATACGGAATACCACTAGGAAAGGTTACCATGTCACATTATAGTGACGGTGAATTTCAACCTTCTTACGAAGAGTCTATCAGAGGGTTACGTGTGTTTATTGTTTGTTCTACATTCCCAAATTCAGATAATTTGATGGAATTATTACTAATGATAGATGCTGCAAAACGGGCTTCGGCTAGACATATAACTGCAGTAATTCCTTACTTTGGTTGGGCTAGACAAGATAGAAAAGACAAGCCAAGAGTTCCGATAGGAGCTAAACTAACAGCTAAGTTGCTAGAAACTGCTGGAGCAACAAGAGTAATGACCATGGATTTGCATGCAGATCAAATTCAAGGATTCTTTGAAAAACCAGTAGATCACCTTTTTGCCTCTACTATCTTTTTACCGTATGTAAAAAGTTTAGGATTGGACAATTTGACAATCGCTTCTCCTGATATGGGAGGTTCAAAAAGAGCGTATGCGTATTCTAAGTTTTTAGAATCGGATGTAGTTATTTGCTACAAACAAAGAAAAGAAGCCAATATTATCGACACCATGGAATTAATTGGTGAAGTAAAAGGTAAAAATGTAATCTTAGTAGATGACATGATTGATACCGGAGGAACTTTGGCGAAAGCCGCTGATTTAATGATGGAAAAAGGAGCATTGAGTGTAAGAGCAATATGTACACACGCCATCTTATCAGGAAGCGCCTACGAAAAAATAGAAAATTCTAAATTATTAGAATTAATTGTTACCGATTCTATTCCATTAAAGAAAGAATCAAAGAAAATAAGAGTGTTGAGTTGTGCCCCGCTTTTTGCTGAAGTTATGCACATGGTACATCATAACAATTCCATTAGCGGAAAATTTATTATGTAACCACAAACAAGTAGAATATTTAATAACTATATAATTTTTACAATGAAATCGATTACAATTAAAGGATCAGAAAGAGAAAGCGTGGGAAAAGTTGCGACTAAAGCCTTACGTAATGCTGGAGCGGTTCCTTGCGTGTTATACGGAGGAGATCAACCAGTACATTTTTCAGCAGAAGAAAAAGCATTCAAAAGCTTGGTTTACACTCCAAACGCTCACACAGTTGTGATTGAACTTGGAAAAGGAAAATCATTCAATGCAATTCTTCAAGACATTCAGGTTCACCCAGTGTCTGACAAAATTTTACATATTGACTTCTTTCAAATTTTTGAAGACAAAGAAATCACTATTGAAGTTCCAGTTAAAATCATTGGTAACTCTAAAGGAGTTATGGCAGGTGGAGATTTACGTTTAAACAACCGTAAATTAAAAGTAAGAGCATTACCTAAAAATCTTCCTGATTTTGTTGAAGCTGACATTACACCACTTAACATGGGTAACAAATTATACGTTACTAAAGTGCCATCTGAAAACTTCAAAATCATGCACCCAGACAACACAGTAATTTGTCAAGTGAAGATTTCTCGTGCTGCTATGAAAGCGGCTCAAGAAGCTGCAAAAGCTGCAAAAGCAGGACCTGCAAAAGGAAAGAAAAAATAATATTTTCTCTACAAATTCAAAAAGCATCAGTTTCACAACTGGTGCTTTTTTTTGTTCTTCACTTTTTTTATTTTTAGAAGCACAACTACCTACTTTCATCAACAATTCACCCGCTATTCATTTCAATCTTTTTGCCCGCCAAAAAAGGCGAACAAAAAGGATTTCCATTACTATCGGGGCTATTTTACAACTTTTAATTATCCTTAGAAAATCCTTTCAACCCACTCCATCAAATTATCTAATTATCTAATTGACAAATTATCTAATTAAGTTTACTTTTGCATCATGATAAAATGGATACACAGCCTGTTTTCATCACCAAAAACAGAAGAAAATACAGATTATATAAAACCGGAGGTTCACGAACACCACAAAAACAATATAAAAAGCATGAGTAATAAGTTTTTAATTGTAGGACTTGGCAACATTGGTGCTGAGTATGTAAACACAAGACACAACATCGGTTTTAAAATACTGGATCACCTAGCCAAAAAAGAAAGTCTCTCCTTCGAAACCGTAAAACTAGGCGCACTTGCTCAATACAAATTTAAAGGAAGAACCTTTTTACTGCTAAAACCTAATACGTACATGAATCTTAGCGGTAAAGCAGTACAATATTGGATGGATAAAGAAAATATTCCCTTGGAAAATTTATTTATCATCACCGATGATTTAAATTTATCTTTTGGAACCATCCGCATTAAACCAAAAGGAAGTGATGGGGGTCATAACGGACTTAAAAACATCAACCTAGTTTTAAACACCAATCAATATACCCGATTCCGTTTTGGAATCAGTGATGAGTTCAAAAAAGGAAAACAAATAGATTATGTCCTTGGAGATTGGGATGACAAAGAGAAAGTAGCTCTGCCTGAACGCTTAGAAACTGCATCCGAAATTATAAAATCATTTGGAACCGCAGGATTAGAAAATACTATGACAACCTATAACGGTAAATAAAAAAAGGGAAACGCACTTAGTACGTTTCCCTTTTTTGCTTAGATTAAAATAATTATTCTATCACCAATTTTTTTATTTCTTTTCTATCACCATCAACAACCGTTAACAAATAGACTCCTGATTGCAAATTTTGCAATTGAATATTTTTATTAAAAACGGTTTCGTTTGTAAATGCTTTTTCAAATAATTTTCTACCTAATAAATCGTGAACGTAGACTTGTACACCATTTAAAGATTGGCTTGTAAACTGAATATTAAAATTCCCTTTATTTGGATTTGGATACATCACAAAATCACTAATCTCAAAATCAGCTGCTGAAAGCGTATAGGATTGTGCGCAAATCGCAATGGATGCTGAATTTAAAGTACCCGTATCATTCTTATAAGCATCACGGATTCTAAATGTCCAAGTTCCTGATGGATTTTCGCCATTAAAAGCTGCCAAAGCTTGAAAAGGAGCTACTGTTTGTAATGTAGTAGTACCACATACTAAATCAATGCCTGAATCATCATAAATCAAGTCCAAAGTACTGTTTGTATTTCCACAACTTTTGTCAAATAATTTCACGGTTGTTCCAAGAGGGCTTACCACCTCCATTTCGACATCCGATAAAAAAGCATGAGTGAAATTGACTTTAAAATTCACATCAGAAACTGTCGCTGATGTCGCCGGAACAGTAATGGTTCTTGTAGTATAAGCTGCTTGTTCCGGAATTGCAAATGGAGCTGTAAAAGAATAGGTATTACAAGTAGAACTTACAGAATATCCTATAGAAAAAGCTTTACTATTTATAGCATAAAAAATACTGGCTGTTGGTTCTACTAGAATTCTACAGTTTTTAGCTGTAACATTAGGAACAGTAATAATTTGCACACCATCATTTGGAGTATTTGCAACCAACACTGTTGGAAAAGTTAGTCCTCCATCAGTAGATAGTTTTATATTTACATTTGTAGATCCTGCTAATACATTAGCGCCATTTACATCCCAATTAACAACTTCACTAGTTCCTTGAAACCAACTTAAATTCTCCGTATTTTGTGAGGTCACCGCGAATGGCCCAGCTGTTCCACTTACAGTAATAATCGCTTCATCAGAATTAGTTTGGGCAGTGCCCGCGGCTGCATTGTCTCTTCCTGTTAAAACAAAATGGAGTGTTCGCGCCACTGTTGCAACCGATTCCCATTTACTGGTTAGTTTATTCGACAAAACATTAACATAGGCAGGCATGTATCTTGTAGCACTACTGCTTGGAAGTAATGATCTGAACAAGGGTCCATCTGCTTTAGACGAAACAGCTAAACTATTTGCTTTATCAGCAGTTACTGCAGAGTCGTTTTGTTCCCAAGTATAAGTAACTGTATCCCCATTGGGATCTGAACCAGTACCTTTCAAAATAAAGGCAGTACCTTTAGGAATAGTATAATCCAAACCAGCGTTAATTGTTGGTGGACTGTTCGTAATTGTTGTACTTGTAGGACATGTTTTTGTTAATAAATTATCTTGTATTTGCTTAATGCTTGCATAAGCAAAATAATCATCTGAATAAGCTTGCACATCATAATCCGTTGTAATACCAGCATAACCCATTATCGTAGAGCCACTTCCTGGCTCCACATTTACTCCCGTTCCCTCAAGTTCATAAGAAAAAGTATGATTTGCCCCTAATTGATGTCCCATTTCATGTGCTACAAAATCGATGTCAAAAGTATCACCTTCGGGTTTATTATCAGATGGAGAAGTATAAGCACTTCCTTTTCCTAAAGGAACCGCAACTGATGGCGGCACACACACACAACCAATACAACCAGCATTTCCCCCACCTCCAGATGCTCCAAATAAATGCCCAATATCATAACCCCCATTCGTGATTGTACTACTTAAATTATCTTGCAATTCTTGAGCCCAAGTCCCTCCTGCTCCTGCCGTTGCATCTGAATAAGGATCAGTTGCTGCATTGGTGTACATTATTAGATTATTATTGCTAATGATCACTAATTTCACTGCCAAGTCTTTATTAAAAACACCATTTACTCTGGTCATTGTTGCATTCATAGCCGCCAAAGCTTTAGTAATAGTACCACCATGATACGTGGTATATTCACCCGTACAGGATAATGCTAATCGTAATGTTTTAAAAACTTTATTATTGGCAGAAATCTTAGCGGTTCTGTTTAGTAATTGTTTGTCTATACTTACATCTTCTGTTTTACAATTTAAAGGCAATTTCCCTGTTTCTCTGTTTGTATTTGAAATAATTGTATATAATGATTCTCCTGAGATGGGCTCGATAAACTCAGATCCGCTATCACCCCTTAAAACCATAGTTTGAATTCCTTTTGGAGAAATACTAAAATTTAAAGATGCATTTTTATCAGTAATTCCAACACCAGAATACGCTCTAATATCTGGGTATTTTGCTTGCAATTCAGGTTCAAAATTAGAAGATTCTCTAACTAAAAATTTTTCTAATTCCCCTTTTGCATTTGGAACTGTAATTTCAATCCCGCTTACTTCATCCGTTTTATTGTCAGTTTTTGTTAATAGTTGTTTTAAAAAGGCATCGTTCAACTGAAATGCCATTTGTTTATTAGCATTTGGGCTATTGCTGTTTTTATCTAATGCAGACACAACACTAGAATCCATTTTTTTCCAAAGTAATTGATTTTGGGCATCAACCGAGGAATAGAATAGAATAATTAATAGAATTATAATGTATTTTGTCATGGGTACAAAAAATTTATGTCTCAAAATTAAAGTATTTATTACTAACTTATAAAATGTAATCTCACAATTTTGATTGAAAAATAAGATTCGACGCATACTTTTGTAAAAAACTCCCTCATTTTAACGAAACTAATGCCTTATTCAAAGAAAATCAGCTCCTCATCGCTTCACAATTAAAATAGATTAGCATAAATTTGCAATATTATAAAACTTACGCTTTGAAGATTTTTCATTCTATAAAAGATTTCAGTTCTCCAAAAAAAACAATCCTAACGCTAGGTACCTTTGATGGAGTTCATGTTGGTCATAAAAAAATTCTGGAGAGAATAATACAAAATACCGCTAACAAAAAATACGAAAGCCTTGTACTCACTTTCTTTCCTCATCCAAGAATGGTTTTGCAAGAGCAATCCGAAATAAAACTACTGAATACTATCCCCGAAAAAATAAATCTATTAGAGAAAATTGGAATTGAAAACTTAGTCATTCATCCATTTGACGAAACTTTCTCGAGATTAACAGCTGAAGAATTTGTAAGTACTGTCCTTGTAGATCAATTTCATATCCATAAAATCATTATTGGTCACGACCATCGTTTTGGTAGAAACCGAACGGCAAATATTGATGATCTCATTAATTTTGGCAAACAGTATGGTTTTGAAGTAGAACAAATATCTGTTCAGGAAATAAATGATCTTTCAGTTAGCTCAACAAAAATTAGGAATGCCTTATTGGAAGGAAATATGAATTTGGCAAATGAATACTTAGGCTATGATTATTTTTTAACGGGTACAATATTTAAAGGAAAACAACTGGGAAGAACAATTGGGTTTCCCACCGCAAATTTAAAAATAGAAGAAAACTATAAGCTTATTCCGCTAAATGGTGTTTATATTGTTAAAAGCACAATCGACCAAAAAACAGTATATGGAATGATGAACATAGGCTTTAATCCAACAGTTAAAGGAGAAAGCTTATCCATCGAAATTCATTATTTAGATTTTGATGCTGATTTATATGATCAAAAAGTTACAGTTTCCATCCTCAAATACCTTCGCCCAGAAGAAAAATTCAATTCAATCGATACCTTAAAGAAACAATTACAAAAAGACAAAGAGGCAACAATAGCTTATATTAAAGGTCTTAAATAATTAAAAAAAATCTCGTTACATTTTAAATATATTCCTATATTTTATGTAAATTTGATATGTATTTTCCTGTTTATCAAAGAGATGGTATTTTAATTTTTAAAACCAAACGTATGAAACTACCTAAAGAATTATACAACGGAATTATTATTTTTATCGGAATTAGTCTTTATTTTTTATTAATGGAAGCATTAAATTTAGCTGGTCTATTTTATTTGCGTTTATTTAATATCCTTTTTGTCTTCTATGGAGCAAACAGGACCTTAAAATCAAATTTCTTGGAAGACAAGAAGGTATTTACTTTTAATGCCATTTCAGCTTTAGCTACTTCACTAATAGGTGTTTTTTTAAGCATTATTGGACTAATTATTTATAGCTATGCTAAAGGTGGAGATCAATATGTACAATCTTTGTCTGAAACCTTATTATTTGGTGGAAACCCTTCTATTATGACCTACAGTATTAGCTTACTTTTTGAAGGAATTGTCTCGGCCGTAATAGTTACATTTATCTTAATGCTCTATTGGGACACTCGTTATGCTTCAGACAAGCATGGAATCAATTAAACCTTTGCCTGTTTAAAAAAATTATCGCTTCCTAGTAAAACAGCAAGTTGCGTTTTTTATCTAAATAAACTTATTATGAAACTACCAAAGGAATTACTGAATGGCTGTCTTATCTTTATTGGGATTGCGGTTTATTTTTTACTTATGAATGTTTTGGGATATGGCAACTCCTTTTATTTGCGCTTAGTCAACATCCTTTTTGTGTTTTATGGTGTAAATAGAACAATCAAAATGAATGTTAACATAGGAGAGAAATCATTTGTTACTAATGCTGTTTCTGCTATGGCTACATCCCTTGTAGGTGTTTTTTTAAGTATTATAGGATTAATTTCATATAGTTATATGAAAGGAGGGGATCAATACGTGCAATCCCTATCAAAAACATTTTTATTTGGTGGAAATCCATCAATATTCACCTATTCAATCAGTCTGCTTTTTGAAGGAATTGCTTCTTCAGTGATTGTAACCATGTTACTACTATTGTATTGGAACAACCGCCTAGCGACTGATTAACTACCGTTAATATATTTTCATAAACTTTTATTTCAATGCCAATACATTGATTCTTTAGAACAATTTGATTACTTTTGGCGCATCAAAAAAACGCATCAATGAGCATTACTAAACATAACTGGACGAAAGAAGAAATTATTAATATATACAACAAACCTATGATGGACTTGCTTTTTGAAGCAGCTTCTATTCATAGAGAGCATCATGATCCAAATGTTGTACAAGTTTCTACATTATTATCTATAAAAACGGGTGGTTGTCCGGAAGACTGTGGCTATTGTCCTCAAGCAGCGAGGTACCATACTTCTGTTGAAGGGAACGACCTTATGACAGTAAGCCAGGTAAAAGCACAAGCTTTAAGAGCTAAATCTAGCGGATCATCTAGAGTGTGCATGGGCGCAGCTTGGAGAAATGTAAAAGATGGGCCAGAATTTGACCAAGTTTTAGAAATGGTTCGTACCATTAACAAACTGGACATGGAAGTATGTTGTACACTAGGTATGATTACCGAAAACCAAGCACATCGTTTGGCAGAAGCGGGATTATATGCCTACAATCATAATTTAGATACTTCAGAAGAATATTATAAAGAAGTGATATCGACACGTGGTTTCGAAGATCGTTTGCAAACCATTGAAAACGTTCGTAAAACCAATGTAACCGTTTGTAGCGGAGGAATTATTGGGATGGGTGAAAGCATTGAAGATAGAGCAGGAATGCTTGTGGCACTGTCTACTTTAAACCCACAACCAGAATCTGTACCAATTAATGCCTTGGTTGCTGTTGAAGGAACTCCAATGGAAGAAGAAAAACCAGTTGAAATTTGGGAAATGATACGTATGGTTGCAACCACTCGTATTATCATGCCAGAAACCCAAGTTCGTTTATCAGCTGGAAGAATGAATATGAGCCGTGAAGGACAAGCCATGTGCTTTTTTGCCGGTGCTAATTCAATCTTTGCCGGTGACAAATTACTTACCACTCCAAATCCTGATGTAAATGAAGACATGAAAATGTTTGAAATGTTAGGATTGAATCCTCAAAAACCATTCACTAAAGTTTCTCAACCTGCAACAGTTGAGGCAGAACATTCACAGTTTGCTCCTCTTGGAGAGAAACCAAAATGGTCAAGACCAGGACATGTTATTGAAAAAAACCTAGAAGCTTCGGCTAAAGGAAAATAGTCTTTCCTTAATTATATAAAAAACCATCTTGCAAAACAAGATGGTTTTTTTTTGAATTTAATCTGGTTAATTAATCACCTTTTTGGTAACAACCTTCCCGTTTTGAAGTGCTACTTTAACTAATAACATTTGTTGAGTAGCTCTCAAATTTAAAATCATCAATTCTTGTGAGTTTACATTCCTTTTGTGAAAAACCTCTTTTCCAGTAACATCCGAAATGATTATTTCATCAATTAATTCAGTTGAAGAAGCAACTTTCATCTGTTTATTTTTTATTGAAACTATAAGTTGAGTATTTAATTTATCAAAATCAGTAATTCCTAATGACTTATTAACATAAATCAAGTTAAAACGGTCATTAAAAGTACCTGCCACTGAATTAAAATCATAAGGTGTGGCTTTTATATTATGAACTACATTTAATAACTTATCTTCTAGATAAATATTTTGGCCATCTAGAAACAAACCGTCTACATGATCAATAGCAATTGTAGCATTTCCATTGGTATTAATGGAATATCCTAATGGTACTGTGTCAGAATCCAAAAATGGTAAACCTTTACTTTGTATGGCCAATTTATCAGTTCCTATTAAACTATATAATAAAAAAGGAACAGTATCGTCAAACACATAACTATCATAACCTCTATCATAACCATCAGTTGCATTTTCAATATACCCAACCAAAGCTTGACTAACATTTGAAGAACTATTTGTCAAGTTTAACCAAATCCTGTGTTTTTCAAGTTCCTTTATTTTATTGTTATTTTTAACTTTATAAAAATTGGTGTTATTACTTGTTTCTCGCATGGTATTATTAAACTTCAATGATCCAGCTATTTGATTTTGTATAATAAACCCTTGACCAGAGGCAATAAACTCTGTTGGCGAATTATTGTTTCCAGTACCTGTATTACCCGCGGCACCCCCTAGTAAATTATAATAATAATAATCAGTTGCGCTAAAATCATTACCAACCAAACGATTATTATGGGACCAAAAATATAGGGTGCCTTCTAAAGTATTCGTTGGATTCGAAATGGGGTCATAAAGGTTTTCGTTAATAAAATCTGTGGCATTAATTGCAGATGGATATGGATTCCCCACTAAACTTAAACCCACATCGCCTGGTGGAGTTGTAACTGCCACAGTTATGTTTCCGTTATTAGGAACTCCAACAAATTGATTTGAGGTCACCATCGGTACTGTGCTTGAAGTGTTTTCAGGAGCTCGAATGGCATAACCTTTCCCTAGTTCGAAAACGGAAGTTGAAGGGTTTAAAATTGTAAATGTATCATTCATACTATTATAGGAGAAAAACTTATCTCCTTTTGTCAGTGGTGAAAAATCAAGTAAAGTTTGTGAACTAGTTGTTGGAGAGCACCAATAGGTTATATCATAGTATAACATTGGGGTCGTATTTCTTTTTACATTAATATTTCCGCTATTCGATCCTGTATATGTCGTTTGTAACAAACTGGCATTATTTTCAAAAGTAAGTGTGCCAGGACTTGCTACGGTAACAGCGTCTCCAACTGATAACGTAAAACCATCTTTTACCGTAAGATCTCCTTTTGTAACAGTAAGCGTATTGGCAATATCAATATCACTACCCATTGTATAAACTCCCCCCGTACCAGAAAACAAAAGATTAAAATAACTTCCAGTTGTAACGGTTTGAGATGTTCCGTTATATTCAACTGTACCAGAAGAAAAAGGTTTGGCATTTGAAATCCCTGAAAAACGAATTGTACCATTCATAGATACAACAGAAGCAAAAATTAATGTTCCTCCTCTCATATCTATAACTGAACTAGGAGCCAAAACATTTAATGCACTAGTAGTCAAATTATACCCATTCATATCAAAAACAGGAGTACCGCCATTATTAATATTCAATTGTCCACCAGTTACTATATTACCAGAAGCCGTTTGTGTTCCAGAAGTATTGTATATTTCTATTGCCGGTGAGGCATTATATGTTCCAGACACTATTTTTTGCCCTCCAGTTCCATTGGAATAAAACACTGTATTTACCCAGGTTTTCCCTGAAGGAAGGGGAAAACTAGAAGTATTTAGTGTTATGATTTTTCCAGCACCAGTATTAGAAAATGAACCGCCATCGTTTAAGGCAAAAGCCCCCATATTTAAAACCGATGTACTAACATTATTATTCAAAATATTTTTTACACTAATTCCTATTGATGTAGTCAATGGATTCACTGTTTTAGAGTTCGTTAAATTATTGAATGTAGTTATACTAGATCCTCCAATAGACTGAGCAATCGTTCCATTAAAATTGACTGTGCCTGTGTTCGCTACGAAGGCCCCATTATTTGTCCAATTCCCTTTTATTGCTAATGTATTTGAACCTGATACCGTTAAAGTAGCACCTGTTTTAATTGTAATGTTTTTGCAAATTCCACCAGCTGCTCCTATAATTGGTTGATTAGTATTTACTCCTATACTTACATCTGTTGTTGCTGTAGGAACACTTCCACCACACCAATTAGAAGGGGTATTCCAATCGGTACTAGTAATACCAAGCCAGGCTCCAGTCAAACAAGAGGTTAATACATTTACAACTCCAGTTGTAGAAGATCCAAACCATGTCCCGTTTATATTTGTAGCTGCGGAACCAGTTCCACCCCATGAACCTATAGCAGTTTGTAGTACTCCTCCTAAAGTTAATGAACCTGAAGTTGATGCTGTCCCATTTAATAATAAAGCCACCGCAGTATCCTTAATTTCAAAATCTCCTGAAATAGTAGTTGTTCCTGTAAATGTTTTATTACCTGAATTACTCAAAAGTAGATCCCCATAATTCTTAACCGCCACTGTTTGTGCTGTTCCATTATAATCAACAGTACTATCTACATCCAAAAAAGTTGTCGAAAATACAGGAAAAAAACTTGTCCCACTTATTTGTAAGGTACTAAAATCTAAAACCGTAAGAGTTGAACCTCCAGAAATAGAAAAACCTCCTGTGTTTAAAGTTGCATCACTATCAATAATAAGAGGAACATTTGCATTAAAAACTTTATTTGCATTTGCTGTTATAACTCCTGTATTCGTTACAAATACACCTCCAGTTGATGTAAATGGTGTTTTCCATTCTAGGCCTGTACCTTGAGCTGATGTTCTATTGTATTGTAAAGTGGCAGCAGAACCATAAGTAGGTATTGCTGATACAGTTGCAGCACCTTCCATAGAAAGGATTCCATTTATTGTTGGCAATCCAGTAAGTGTTTTAACTCCTGAATTTGAAAATGTAAGATTGTTAAAGGTGGAGGCTGTTGCCAATGTTTGAGTAGCCCCGCCAAAATTCACAGTTCCAGTTCCAGCCACAAAATTTGCCCCAGTACCCATCCAAGAAGTTGTTGTTGAAGAGTTTACATTAAAAACACTTGAACCACCATTTAAAATTCCGGCAGTTAAATTAACATCCCCAGAAAAAGTATGCGTTAGTCCAGAACCTAAATTCAAATTCCCGCCCGTACCATTAATAGTAAATCCAGCTCCATTTACATTTCCTCCCAAAGTAGCAGTACCTGCTGTTTTAGTCATAGACACTAATCCCGTTGTGGTAAAACCAGCAATACTTTGGGTAGTCATTGTATTAGCAATAATAATTGGAGAACTACCTGCGGTAAATAATCCACCATTATTTATAAAATTACCTCCAAGGGTTAAACCAAAATTAGCTGTCGCTAGCTTCGCCCCACTATTGATGGTCAAAGGTATAGATGCATTAAAAACCTTGGCTGCATTAAGTGTTATAACTCCAGTATTAGTTATATTAACACCACCTGTAGCTATAAAAGAACTTATCCATTCTTGTCCAACAGTTCGGGCTGTTGCCGTATTGTATTGTAATGTAGCCGATGCGCCATAGCTTGGAATAGCAACTGAGGGAGAAACGGGCACAGTTGCCGTTCCTTCCATAGAAAGAATCCCATTAATAGTATTAGCACTTGGCAATGATTTTATTCCTGAACCCGAAAAAGTAAGATTATTAAATACTGGGTTTGATGCAGAAACAGTTTGGTTTCCAGCCGCCCCAAAATCAACGGTTCCAGTACCAGCCGTAAATAAACTTCCTGTTCCGCTCCAAGCAGTTGTACTTAAAAGGTTTGCCTTTATAGTACTAGAACTTCCGTTTAAAGTTCCTGCAGTTAAAGTTACTCTTCCTGAAAAAGTGTGAACTAGTCCTAATCCTAAATTTAATGTTCCTCCTGTTCCGTTAATAGTTAAAGCTGCTCCACTAACATTAGATGTAAAAGTTGCTATTCCTCCCGTTTTTAACATACTCACAGTACCAGTTGTAGTAAAACCTTGAATCGATTGACTAGCAGTACCTGTAAAAAAAACTTGTGCAGTTCCTAAAGCAACAGTACCAGAATTAGAATAATTCCCTCCTAAATACAATCGCCCTACTGCACCTCCTGTACCAGTATAAGTCATAGCACCTGAATTAGAGAAACTACCTGCGGTTGTGGTAATTCTCCCCGTTGTTCCAATAGTAAAACTTCCAGTATTTGTATTTAAAAAATTCCCTGTTGAAATGTTTAATTGTCCTGATGTCGTAAGATTAACCAATCCATTATTCGTAAAATCTCCTGTGAGTGTTGTCACACTTGTTGTCCCAGCAATTGTTCCATTATTAGTAATAAAACCGGTTACATTCAATGCTCTACTATTAATATCTAATGTTACCCCATTATTAATAGTCAAATTTGCAATCAAGGTAGATGCTGAAACAGTTACTGTATTAGCACTAGAACCATTACCGATTGTAATATTAGGTCGAACACCTGTTGGCGTTAAAATACCAAAAGTGGCCGTCCCCGTAAACAATACTGTCCCAGGACCGTTGACTCCGTTAGTAGTAGTCCCGCTGTTAGAAAAAGTTCCCGAAACGGTTAAAGTTTGTCCATTATTTACAACTAACTTACTTGTAGTATTGCTTAGACTAAGGTTTGTAATACTAGTTGAAACCGTAACCGTAACTGTATGTCCTGTAACAATAGTTACGTTATCCGTACTAATTGGAACTATTCCACCTACCCAAGTTGAGGCCGTTGACCAATTTCCATTTCCAGCGCTTGTTATAGTTGCTGCATTAGCAAATGAAACTGTTAACAAAAAATACAAAACTAAAAAAGATCTTATGTTAGAAAGTAATTTTATATTCATATAGTGTTGATTTTTAACACACATCGTGCATTATTTCATACAAAAATAATTCATTTTATCACACGATTTATTTATTAAGAAAAATCCGCTGCTAGTTAAACGTGTTTTTTAAAATTTATCCTATCATGCAGGTTTGCAATACCGTTTTTGGTTTGCCTATTGAATACAAACAAGTAGTATTAAATAATAAAACATACCGCATTAACCAAAAAAAAATGATTTAAATCAAAAGTATGTTCTAACTATTAAATTCAAATAGTAGTCACATCTCATATTCCAAAATTATATTATAAAAAAAACCCATTATGAGTATACATAATGGGTTTCTACATAAATTCTTATTTATAATCTAATACACAATTTTTTTATTTACTGTTTGTCCGTTTTGCAAAACTACTTTCACAATTAGAGCTTGATCAGTAGGACCTAAATTAGGTATCGTATATTCAATATTATCAACTTTTATTTTTTTATAAAGTTGTTTTCCAGAAAAATCATAAACAAATATTTTATCTATAAGATCATCTGAAGATTTAATTGATATTTCTTTGTTTTTATTCGAAATTACGACACCATATTTCAAATTCTCAAAGTCATCTGTTGCTAAAGTTTTATTACTATAACTTAAAATAAAACGCTCATTAAAAATCCCATCTTCTGTTTTAAATAAATAGGGAGAGTTTTTTAAATTATGAGTTATATTAAGTAGTTTGTCTTCTAAAAACACCTCTTTATCAACTAATGCCCCATCTACTTGACCAATCGCAATTTCAAAATCGCCAACAATTGTAGAACTATATCCTAATGGCACCTCATCTTTCACGTCAAACGGTAATGCTCTTCCTTGAATAACTAGATTCTTATCCTGATTAATACTATAAAAATCTAAATATTCATTAGAATCAAAACTTTCTCCATCAAAAGCAGAGTCATATTCATTTGTTGCGTCAGTTATATAACCAATTAGAGTTTGTTTAAAAGCTCCTTGAGTATTAGTTAGATTTAACCAAACACGATCTTTTTCAATAGGCTTTTCTGTTTCGTATTTAGCGTTTTTTATTTTAAAAAATTGTTGATTAATTCCTGAACCGTCAGCTATAGTTGTTCCGGAAAGACGCATTGAATTAGAGAATGTAACTGGGTTAGTACCTAAACTGGTTGTAAAGAACGATTGTCCTGCAGCAATATTACCAGTAGGAACAGTTCCTCCGCTAGTGGCTACTGCACCAGTCCCATTATAGGACGCATAATCATCCGAAGTGTAAGCATAAGCCCCAGAACCTGCGGTTCCGTTTGATATGTTTGAAGCCAATTGAATAGCAGTATTATGTGTCCATATATAAATTGTTCCTTCAATATTTAAATTATTACCCGACAAAAACAGCGCTCCATTTATCGCAGAAGGGTATGGATTCCCTACCAGATTAGAAGTTCCTGTTGGTCCAATTGGTAGGACAATTTTTCCATTATTTGGAACCCCCACAAAAGTGGATTGATAAACCGAGGGCGGTGATGATGAAAACCCTTGGTTTCCATTAATAATGTACCCTTTTCCTGGTTGCATAATCGCTGAAAATTGTTCTCTAGCCCAATTTTCTGGTGTAGCAAAGTCATTATACGAATATGCTAACCCTGATGAATAAGAAGGTGATATATTTAAATTTTGCCCTGTAACTGGCGATGACCAATACGTATAATCCGAATTAATAACCGAAGAAGTATTTCTGATATAATTTATATTTCCAGTATTTACTGAAGCATCATTTACTTGTACTAAACTGGCACTGTTTTCAAAAGTTAATTTTCCAGTACCTAAAACAGTTACCTCATTAACTATTTTCATGGTTCTTCCTGTCTTAATAACTACATTTTTACTTCCAGACACGGTACAAGAACAACCATTTACATCTGCATCTACACTGTAATCTCCTGCAAATATAATTTTATCACTGAGTGTTGGAGCTATTCCACTTGACCATACAGTCCCGTTCCATGAATTTGTACCATTCACCTTTATCATGACTACGGCGGATGTACTACTTAAAGTACATGAAGTTACTGTTCTTCGAAACCAAGTTGTTTGTGTAATGGACCCTGTAGTATAATTGATTGTATTATTAGTACCCGTAGCGGCAGAAAATCCTGTTGTAGCACTTGTGGTACTACTTTCCCAAAGATAAGCATAAGTACCTGTTCCTCCACTTGGTGTAGAACCAGTTAGGGTAGCTTTAGATCCATTACAAATAGGTTCTATATAAGATGCCAAAATATACACTTTCTTTACAGTTCCAACACAGGGATCTCCAAAAACTCCATTGTTGGCAGGAATTGTAGCCGAATTATTTCCTAATAAATACCCTTCCGTTACAGATTGACTAGAGGTAGCATGGCAACTTCCTATAGTGAAATTTGGGGAGGTCCCACTTGGAGTTCCGTAACTTGCGAATGCAACATTCGAAAAATAAGTCCCTGAAGGAGCTGTAAGCAAAGCATTACCACCTTCTGCAGCTGTCGCGCTCACTTGTCCAGAAGTTCCACTACTAAAAGACAAACTATTATTACTTAATGATGGGTTTACCGTCACTGTTGTAGATATACAAGATGTTGAATTACAACTGCCCTCATACCTAACATAATAGGTTGTTGTAATTGTTGGCGAAACACTTATCGTATTTCCTGAACCAACTAATGTCACTCCACAAGATCCTGAGTACCACTTTGCACTCGCTCCACCGCCTAATGTCCCGCCACTAACAGTTAACGAAGTAGAGCTTCCGACGCAAATAGTTGTTGGTGCAGTAATTGTTGTTGGAACAACTGAAGATGTACTTAGTGTTATACTTCCAGCTGCGCTTACATTTCCGCAACCTCCAGTCAATTGAATCGAATAACTATAAGTCCCTGCAGCATCGGTTGGTGTACCGCTTATTGTAATTGTGTTTGATGCCCATACCGCTTTCACACCAGCTGGCAAACCATTAGCTCCAGTAACATTATTATTTAAAATCCCTGTTGCTCCTGTTGTTGTATGCGTAATATTAGTCATACTAGTTCCTGAACAAACAGTTGGGCTTGATGAAGCAGTACTCACAGTATTATTTGAAATCGTTGCTGTACAAACACTCGAATATGAAATCCCTGAACACGGTGAATTTTGAACAACAGCTCTATAATATGTTGTTTGAGTTAAGTTTGAAATATTTATATTATTATTTGTTGTTGCTATTGTTGTTGGAGTTGTTGCAAAATTATCGGTAGAAGATTCCCAACGAATTGGTGTACCTACTTGACTAGACAATCCTATGTTTGCAATATATGTATTAGCACAACCACTTACGTTTGCTGGTACTGTACCTCCAGCACTAGTTTGACTTACAAAAACTGTTGGAGACGTAATAGGCGTCGCTGAACTTCCCGAAGGATCACAGCCATTAGTAGCTCTAACTGAAAAATTTCCATTAACAGCATTTGCTCCAAAAGTTATAACTGCCGATAGTCCATCTGATGCAGGAACAATTGTCCATCCAGTGGCAGTAGTTGCCCATACATAACCTGAGGCACCTGCTAAAGCATTTATAGTGTAAGTTGCCGTAGTATTTTGGCATTGAGAAGTAGAAGGCGTTCCAGACAATGCTGAAGCCCCGCTTGGCGCGCTAGCTATATAAACTGTTCTTGTTGCTGTATATTTAGTACACCCTCCTGAACCTCCTACTGCATATGTAATAACTGCAGTACCAGCCGATTTACCCGTAACTAACCCGCTAGATGCGTTAACAGTAGCAATACCTGTATTACTACTTGACCAGGTTCCTCCAGAAACTGTTGAACTAAACGTAGAAGTTGTTGTCCCGTACGTACATAAGTATTGGGTACCAGACAAGGTGCCTGCACTAGTTGAACATGGTGAGGTTACGGTGACTTGATAATCTTCTGCTTGACCCCAATCAGCTCCACTAAAACATGGGTTGTCAGAATTAGCTGTATAATAAGTTTTTACAACTCTCATCATTGTTGTGCCTAAAATAGCGGTTGAAGGAACAGTTATGTTACTAGATGCTGATATACCATCAGAACCATTTGAATTTGTAATAGTTCCTAAATCATATTTTTCATTAGCATTATTCCCAAAAACGCCATTTTGATCCCAGTCGATATATACTTTAATAAACTCCGTAAAATTCCCGTCGGTATTTCCTTTTACAGAAATAGCATTTGTTGATGAACCTTGCACAACAGAAGCAGATGGAGAACAAAAAATTTCTAAACTAGCACCTCCTAAAGAACTCGTTGTAGTATTATTTATTCCTGCAAAAGTTACATTTGTAATCGGCTCTACATTTTGGTTATAACTAGGAGTACAATAAGTATTCAATGACGAAGTATAGGTAATATTTATTTGACCATTACCTCCATTACCTCCAGCTCTATTAGAACCCCCACCTCTTTCACCACCACCACCACCACCACCGGGAACTCCTCCATCAGAACCATTACTATTATTCTGTCCGACTCCTCCAGCACCTCCATTTGATGCATTTCCACCATTCCCACCTGTATTTCCTCCTCCAGACCCTCCAGATCCTCCAGGTGTATTAGTTGATCCACCAGAAGCTGAACCTCCTGAAGCGCCACTTCCACTATTTCTATTTCCGCCCGAACCTCCATTTGCTGTTAAAGTAGAAAAAATAGAACTCCCCCCATTATTACCATCATTCCCGCTAATTCCCGTACCCCCTGACCCAACAGTATAATTAATAACTTGACCACCAGTTACAGAAAGCACTCTATAGGCATATCCACCTCCACCTCCACCTTCGCCTGCATTGTTATTTGAAGAGGATCCACCTCCTGCTCCTCCTGCTCCCCATACCTTAACTGTTATACTTGAAACATCACATGGTACAGTAAAAGTCCCACTCCCCGGAGTCGTTAGAGTTTGTGTTTGTGTTTGCCCAAAAGAAAATATAGGCAATAATATAAGAAAAAGTAAAATTTTATTCATGTGGTATTTTTTAAAAATTGGGAGCAAATTCTAAATATGATTCTTTCTAAATAGTCCATTTTATTTTTCTAAAAAAAACAAAACCACATAGATTTTAGCAATATCGCTTGTCATTTTATGAATTATAAAATTTAATCGGTAAACCGCATTTAAATCTGATTAAGTACACGTTTTGAATAGCTTGAGTTAAAAATCTCACAAAATAAACATTCAGTGTTTGCTTTTTTTATCAATAAATTTTAAATCCATTAAAATGCAATAAAGAGAGCTCATTATTTTAATTATTATAAACACCAGTTCATTTTGTTGTAAAACAAAACGCGTTTACAACCAACCTCTATTAATACTAATTTTCTAATAAAAACTGGAATCAAAAAATAGTAGTATAAAAAAGTTAATATATAAGTTCAAAAAAAATCTATAAATAAAAATCCCATTTTGTTTACACAAAATGGGATTGAATAAATAGTATTGAAAATAATTTAGTAAATAATTTTTTTATGGATTACTTCTCCTCCTTGCAACCCTACCTTTATCAACAATGTTTGTTTAGTAGAAAGTAAGTTTAGAATAATTAGTTCTTTATTATTTACATTGCTTTTCTTATAAATTTGCCTTCCTAATAAATCATAAATTAATACCGTATCAATATTTTCAACTGATGAATTTATTTTTACTTCTTTATTTTTATTAGAAATTAAAACTCCTTTTTCAATGATATCAAAATTGTCAATTGCCAACGTTTTATTAGTATAACTTAACACAAAACGATCATCAAAGACTCCTTTTCCTGTAGTAAATGTGTAAGAATCTTTTTTTAAATTATGCACAACATTTAGTAGTTTGTCTTCAATAAATACCACTTGATCTTTAAACAAACCGTCAACTTCGTCAATTGCAATCGTAAAATTTCCTTCAATTTCTGATCTATATCCTAATGGCACTTTATCATTATTATCAAACGGTAAAGATCTGCCTTGTATTACAAGCTTTCTATCATTATTGATACTATAAAAATCAAGATATTCATTCCCATCAAAACTATCACCATCATAGCTACTATCAATATCATTCGTTGCCCCTGTAATATAACCTACAAGTAACTGTTTAAATATCCCTTCGGTACTAAACAAATTTAGCCAAACTCTGCTTTTTTCAACTATTTCTGTTGATTTACTAGATTGGAATTTAAAAAACTCCGAATTATTACCCGTAATTGCTCCGACGCCAACACGCATAGTATTAGCAAAAGTAATAGTTCCAGAAGTTTTAGTTGTTACAAAAAAACCTTGTCCTGAACCAATTTTTCCTGAAGGTATTGTAGCATTAAAAGATCCCAGATTAGTTGAACTACCTGCAGCCAATCCCGCTCCTGTACCTGCCCCACCTGTTAAATTATAAGATGCATAATCGTCTCCAGAATAAGCATATACTCCTGAACCAGGACTTGATACATTTGTCCCTATATTTGTATTATGAGTCCAAAAATAAAGAGTACCATCTAATATTGGATTATTTTTTATAAAAGTATCTGCATCTAATGCGGAAGGATATGGATTCCCCAATAAATAAGACGATTCTACAGAAGTAGTAATCGGAATCTGGACACTTCCATTGTTCGGCACCCCAACAAAAGAAGCTTGATATAATCCTGGAGGATTTGGTGCCACATAATTTTGTGGACCTCTAATAATATAACCTATTCCTTTATCCATTGTTTTGGAAGGGCTTTCTTGTACCCAACTATCTGTAGATCCATTAAAAGAGTAGAACTTATCACTAAGTGTATTAGGCGAAACATTGAAAAGTGTTTGTGGTGATACGGGAGAAGACCAATAAGTATAATCCAAATTACTTATAGGACTCGTTAATCTTCGGAACGTTATATTACCTATGTTATTTATACTATTAATTTGAACTAAACTTGCCGTGTCTTCGAAAATTAATGATCCTCCGGAAACTGTGACCCCATTTGTGATTTTTAATGTATGACCTGAATTAATCGTAACAGTACCCGAATTCACTTGGCAAGAACATGCTTCCATATCTCCTGCTATAGTATATGACCCATTAAATATAAGCGCTTGAACACTTGTAGGAGGACCATTTGTCCATGATCCGTTCCAAATAGCAGCTGCTGGAACAGCTATTATGGTAGAATTTTTTACTGGAGAAACACATCCTCCAATATTTTTTATAAATATATTACAAGGCCCAGCTACAAGTCCTAATTTTACGTTACTAGATTGATATGTTAAACCATTGTCAAAACTATAGGTATCACTTGCGCTTTGAACAGTTACAGTTATAGCACCAGTACTTATTGTACAATCGGGTTGTGCTATAGTTATTTGAGGCATTGTTAATAAAGGAAGAAAAGTTAATAATCGGGTTTTTGAAAAACTACTCACACTACAATTTCCACCTGTTCGATTATATACAACATCAACACGGTATTTCGCAGATTCTGTAGGAGTCCCATTAATTATATTCAATGTTGCTGTTGCCGAACCCGAAAAATGAGTTCCATCAACCACATTATTCCAAGTCCCAGATGCGACCTGGCTTTTCCATTGATATGAAACAGGTCCATTTGAAGGATTTGAAATTGTTGCTGTATAGGAATAATTAGACCCATAACAAAGCGTTACATCATTCACCGATTGTGAAGGAGTCAACAAAGGTGAATTTATACCCGTTATTTCGTTTACAGAAAGTGTTGCAATACTTGAAGTTATGCTACAAGTCCCATTTGAAACAACTACCTGAAATTGTGTCCCATTTGGATACTGAGCACTTCCTACATTCGCTAATCGTATTTCATTATTTATTGGTGTATTAGGATAAGTTGTATTAGTTTCTGTTCCTGTAAGCGTAATAAAAGCTGAGTCTGCTGGCTTTTTATATTTCCAAACATAACTAAGATTAGTACCAGTAGCAATGACTTTAAAATTAACCAAGCTACCCTCACAATCCAATTGACTCAATGGTTGAGTTGTAATTAGAGGTAAAGGATTTACTATCACTGATACCGAACCCGTCATCGCTAAAGTACAAGAAGTCGCAGCATTTGTTGCCATGACAGTATAATTACCCGCTATTGTTTTAAGACCAAAACTGATAGCTGATCCAGTCCCCGTAACAACAGTTCCTGTATTAACTCCTCCTATTTGCAATTGATAGTTCACTCCTGAAGTTGAATTAGATAAACCAACCACAACTCCAGTTCCACCTGAACAATAGGATCCTCCACCGGTAACTGCATATGCTGATGGTAACGGATTTACTGTGATAGTAACAGCTGTAGTAAATACCGAATAAAAGGTAGTTCCTTGAACAACCGATTTCGTTCTTCGTTTATAGCTTGTTGTTGAAGATAAAGCAGGTGGGGAATATGTAGCTGCCGTTTCTGAATCTATAGTAACATAGCTACCACTGGCATTCGTTTGCCATTCATAGGTAATTGTCCCAGAACCTGTACCCGGTGTCGTAGAAGTCAATGTTGACGGGGTAACTCCACTACAAATTATTTGTGAAGTTCCGATAGCGCCTGTAGTAACAACATTTATACCTCCAGCAGTCTCAATTTGATCAAATAAGTACAAAGCCCCACCACCTACACAAACCGCATATTGAGTAGTCCCTACAAAAATTTCATCATTATTATTACAACTTCCATTCAAACTAGCTGAACCATTTTGAAGATATAGTGCAACATTTGAAGGTAATCTCAATACAGAATGATCAAAATTAATGTGACCATTAGGAGACGTTACAACAATTAATGACGAATATAAATATATGTCGGCATTTTTATTTAAATCTAATGTCCCAGAAATAGTTATAGTATTTGCATAAATAGGTGTAACATCAAGAGTCACTGTGCTTCCGGAAACAATCGTCACATTATCGGTAGAAGCAGGAACTACACCTCCAACCCAAGTTGACGATGCCGACCAATTACCTCCAGTTGATGTACTCGAAATGTTTGCTCCAAAAGCGGTAATCTGAACTAAGACTAAAAAAAAGGGCAGGAGTAATTTTTTTATCATATTTCCCTAAGTTGTTAATATTTAAAGTAGTGTAATCTCTAAAAAGAAAAAACTTACATATACAAAATAAATTAAAAATAAATTAAACAATACAACAAAGTCGTTAACTTGCACATTAATCCGATATACCATCATTTTTCACACATAAAACGACTAAATACCTTACATACAATTCATTGTAACTTTATTTTTCAATAAATAAATCCCTCTTTAGACAACTAAATTAAATAACTAACTGACTTTTTTTTTAAGTTAGCATTTCAATTTAAAACCTTTAAAAATCCAAAATGAAAGATGTATTTTCCATAAAAGACGCTACAAAAAAAATTGAACATTATTGTGCTTATCAAGAACGTTGTCATGATGAAGTAACGCAAAAATTGAGAAGCATGAAAATGGATCAAGAGGAAATAGGCACTATTATAACTCATCTTATAAATGAAAATTTTCTTAACGAAAGTCGTTTTGCTTGTAGTTTTGCAAGAGGAAAGCACCGAATCAAATATTGGGGAAAGATTAGAATTGTTAACGAATTAAAATTTCGAAATATAACTACCTACAATATTAACCTAGCTCTTAAAGAATTTACACCCGAAGAATATGAAGCCACTTTTCATGTTCTCTCCGAAAGACATTGGGAATCAATTCACGAATCAAATAAATTAAAAAAAAGGAAGAAATTTTGTGACTATTTACTTCGAAAAGGCTTTGAAAGTGATTTGATCTATTCGAAAATCAAAGAATTAGAACAAACTCCAAAATAACTTACTAATTTGCAATTGCTTTTAAAACAAACAGTCAGGAAAAATAAAGGCACCCTCCACAATCGCAAAACTTATATAATTAGTAAAACTAAACCTCAAAATTTATAATTACCCCAAAATTTTAGAAAAACACAGGGTAAAACTCAATTAGAAATGAAATCTAAATAACAAGAAATCTTTTACATATATTTGTAAAACATTTGGTTTGTGAGATTTTTATGTAATTCGTCGACTAAATTTGCTTATTTAAAACCAATTTAGGGTAAAGTCCGTAAATAACATTTAAAGTCCAAAAATATATTCCTAAATAAATATGCATAAACAATTACTATTACTATTCTTTTTTTGTTTATTTATAGAGTCATCAAATGCTCAGTGTACTATAACAGGTAACCAAACTAGTTATGGAGCTAGCGCATGGATAGGTTATGTATATGCGAATACTAACGGTGGAAATCCTCCCAGCAATGCATTCACAACTACTTACCAAGGATTCGTCAATCAACCAGAAATTTTCGATCAGAATTTAGGATCTGGGTCTATTTCAGGAACAAATTTATGTGGTACATATGCTAATAATTTTGCAGTACGGTATAAAATGAATAAAACCATGCCGGCAGGAACTTATAATTTTACCGTTGGTGGTGATGACGGATATCGTTTAAGCATAGATGGTGGAACTACCTATATAATCAACAACTGGAACGACCATGGGTATGTTAGTTCTACAACTTCTGTTTACTTAAGTGGTAATACAAACTTTGTTTTAGAATATTTTGAAACAGGAGGAGATTCAAGAGTATCATTTAACTATACCGTAGATCCTTGTTCTACTGCTCCTACTTCAATTACGGGTAATAACAATATTTGTAATGGATTTGCCACAACCCTTACAGCAACTGGAGGTTCAGCAAATAGCTCCACAACTTACCAATGGGGAACTGGAACTGTAGGTAGTAATATTATTGCAGGACAAACAGCAAGTTCAATAACTGTTACCCCATCCACAAGCACAACCTATTGGGTAAGAAGAATTGATTCTTCTCCATGTAATGTCACAACTGGAGCTGCATCACAATTAGTAACTGTAAATCCAAACCCAGGTGATCAAACCAGTTATGGTAGTAACTCATGGATTGGATATGTTTATGCACCAACAAATACAGGAAATCCACCAAGTAATGCTTTTACAACAAACTACATTGGCTATATAACGCAATCTGAAATGTTTAATTTAGATTTAGTGAATGGTTCCATTTCTGGACCTAATTTGTGCTCCAGTTATGCTGATTATTTTGCTATACGCTTTAAAATGCAAGAAAACCTCGACGCAGGCTATTATACTTTTACGGTTGGAGGGGATGATGGGTATCGTTTAAGTGTTGATGGTGGAGCAACTTTTTTAACTAATTTAAGTGATTGGACTGGTCATGCTTATCAATCAAAAACAGCAACTGTTTATCTAAGTGGAAATACCAATTTTGTCTTAGAGTATTTTGAAAGTGGTGGGCAATCTAGAGTTTCATTCAACTATACCGTCTGTAAAACATCTACAGCTCCTACTTCCATATCGGGAGCAAGTACGCTTTGTACGGGTGAGGGAGGAACAACTTTGATTGCTACTGGAGGAGTCCTAGCCTCAAATTCCGTTTATCAATGGGGAACAGGAAGTACAATAGGAAGCAATGTAATAGCCGGGCAAACAACTGCTAATTACGTAATAAACCCTAGTGTTACAACAACATATTGGACAAGAATAATAGACTGTTCAACTTATAATACGACAGGTATAACAAAAACAATTACTGTCAATACTGGAACCACAGCAGGTACATTAAGTTCAACCGCAACAACGATTTGTAAAAATACTAGTCCAAACCCGATAACAATAGTGGGGAATGTAGGAAGTATTACCAAATGGCAATATGCAAATGACAATGCTTTTACTAGTGGAGTTACCGATATAGCATCAACCGCAACTACATTAACTAGTGCGCTAATGGGAAATATTAGTGCAACACGATATTACAGAGCAGTTGTTCAAAGCGGGTCTTGTCCTATAAAAAATACAGTTCCTATTGCAATTACAGTTCCTGCTTCATTAACCTACTCCAATGGTGCTTGGAATGGTACGCCTAATGCAACAACTCCGGTAGTAATATCAGATAATTTGACCTTAACTAATGATTTAAGTGTGTGTTCCTGTCAAGTTTCAAATGGATATACTTTAACGGTTGAATCTGATAAAAATTTAATAATACAAACTACTTTAACCGTTGACACTAATTCAAACTTAATTGTAAAAAACAACGGAAGTATTGTTCAAGCTAAAGACAACTATACTAATTCTGGGGATATCACCTACATCCGTTCTACAACTCCTATAGATAAATTTGATTATACCTACTGGTCAACACCCGTTTCTCCTCAAACATTATTGAAGCTTTCACCAAATACTGCAGGCGGTAAATTCTATTCATTTAATGAAGCTATAGATGATTGGAAACAAGAGGATAATTCTATTACAATGGTAAATGGAAAAGGCTATATTATACGTGGTCCTCAAGACTATGTTTCACCACAACCATTGAGTGTTTTTGATGGAATATTTAAAGGAGTACCTAATAATGGTGTCATCACCATTGGAATTGGTATAGCTGGAAATTCAAACCTATTGGGTAATCCATATCCATCAGCATTGGATGCTAGCTCATTTTTAACAGCTAATAGCAGTTTATTAGAAGGAACAATTTATTTATGGACACATAATACTGATATTTCATTGAATACACCTAATCCAGGATCAGGAACATATGCCTACTCATCAGATGATTATGCTTCTTATAATTTGACTGGAGGAGTTGGTACTGCCAAAGCAATTAGTTCTACAAACTCAGGTGCAGTAAATGCAAATATTCCTACTGGAAAAATTGCTTCTGGTCAAGCTTTTTTTACCACCAGTAAAGCGATTGGTACCGCCACTTTTAACAATACTATGCGAGTGGGAGCTAATGGAATAACTGGAACGAATAATCAGTTTTTTAAATTTAGCTCAAATTCAAAAACAACTGATAATAAATCCATTGAGAAAAATAGATTATGGCTTGACTTATATAATGATCAAGGGGCTTTTAAACAAACTTTAATTGGATATGTAACTGATGCTACTGATGCTTATGATGATTCATTTGATGGCGAAAGTTTTGATGGAAATCAATTTGTCGATTTTTACAGTATCAATGAAGACAAGGTTTTAACAATACAAGGGCGTGCTTTACCATTTAAAGATACTGATATAGTACCTATTGGATATACAACCGTTATTGATGGTGATTTTAGCATCGGTATAGACCAAGTTGATGGTGATTTTACAACTCAAGTGGTTTACTTAGAAGATAAATTACTCGATATTACTCATAACTTAACAGAAAAACCATATGATTTCACAACAGAAAAAGGTGTTTTTAATGACCGATTTGAAATAAAATACACTAATAAAACATTAGGAACCGATACCTTTACTCCATCAAACAGTAATTTTGCAGTTTATAAAAAAGGGAAACAAATTAAACTAGATTCACAAACTAAGCTAATTCAATCAGTACAAATATTTAATATAAGTGGAAAGTTAATTTACAGTCAAAAAGAAATTAACAATTTAAAATTCAGTACGACCGATTTAAGTATCAATAACCAAGTTGTTATTGTAAAAACAACATTAGAGGACAAGGAAATTATAACAACCAAAGTAATCTTATAAAGTTAAGAACTGGTTAAAAGGATACTTACCGCATTACCGCCAAAACCAACTGCATTCACTAATACTTTTTTAATGGATTTAGTTGGTTTTTGTGCTTTTGCAAAAGGGACTCCAATGAACCTATTGTGTTGCATCATAAGGATTGCCAACTCTAAACTTAATAAGCCCGAAGCGCCAAAAGTATGCCCTATTTTCCATTTGTTTGATGTAAGTAAGGGAAGAGTTGAACCAAAAACTTTTTGAATGGCAAGATATTCTGTCAAATCTCCTTTTATAGTTCCTGGAGCATGCATTACAATCACATCAACATCGGAAAGTTTAGTCTCTTTCAATGCCATTTTCATTGATTTTTGAAAACAAGTGGCTTCTGCCGAAATAGAAATATTATGTTCCAGTAATTCTGTAGCATACCCTACACCTTCAATATAAGCCAAGGCATTCTCTTTTTTTCCAATTTCTAGACAGCAAACCCCTGCACCTTCACCCAGAATCATCGTGTTTTGAGTTTTCTCTAAGTCCAGCGCACGATTAGGATACACATCATCATTTCGAGAATAAATTTTTAGTGCTCTCATTTGAGCAATCGTAAAATCAGTTAAGGGAGCTTCACTTCCTCCAACTAGAAACTTATCTACCATTCCTGATTTTAACCAAGCCACTCCATTCAATATAGCATGCAACGCAGTAGAACAAGTGATTGAATGCGAAATTTCAGGGCCTGTACTTTGTAAGTCGTGAGCAACCCAGGAAGAAATATTTCCTAAAGTTGTTGTAGGCGAAGCCAATGTTTGCGCTTTTCCCGTTTCTAAGTATTCTTTATAGTGTTTTTCGAATAAATCAGTGGCTCCTCGCGAAGAACCAATATTGATCCCGAAAACGGCTTCTTTCTCCCATCCAGCATTTACAATTGCTTTTCGAGATGCAGCCATTGCGTATAAAACTGAATTGTCTAATGATTTATATTTATTATCCGATTCTCTCAATGCTTCTATTTCTTGCACTGAATCGGGATCTAAGGGCGCTATAAATGTCGCCATTTTATCTAATTCTTTTTTTACGAAAAAATGTTTTTCTTGAAGATAGTTTTTCCAGATTTTTACGGAATCATTTCCTAGTGGAGAAACAGATGAAAGTGCAGTGATGGATATTATTTGAGACAAGATGCTATTGATTTAACCACAAAGGTCGCAAAGTTTTTCTCAAAGCGCACTAGCATTGAAGCTGAAATAACAACTTTGCGAATCTTTGTGATTCCTTTTGATATTTAGGAAAATTATTTTCTAAAAATTTAAACTATTTCTAGAGCATCTTCGACTACTTGATATATTTTTTGCAATTGGATATTGGAAATAATGTATGGTGGCAAAATGTAAACAATATTCCCTACGGGACGTAAAATCACTCCATTTTCAATAAAAAAATCATAGAGTTTGTTTCGCATACTTCCATAGTAACTTGCTGCACCGTCTGTTTTTATCTCTAAAGCAAAAATAGTTCCTAAAACTCGGGTAGTCTCCACTTTCGGATGCTGCTTGATTTTGTTTTGAAAAGCAAGATGACTTGTATTCACTCGAACTAAATTAGCCTGCATTTCGGAAGTAGTTAACAATTCTAAACTAGCCAACGCTGCTGCACAACCTGTAGGGTTTGCGGTAAATGTATGTCCGTGAAATAATGCCTTATTAATATCTTCGTCATAAAAAGCGTCAAAAATAGCTGAAGTAAAAGTGGTAATCGCCATAGGAATTGTACCTCCTGTCAAGGCTTTTGACAAGCACATCATATCTGGATTTTCCTTAAGATAATCCATAGCAAAGTTTTTTCCTGTTTTTCCAAAACCAGTCATCACTTCATCGGCAATAGTCAATACATTATTTTCTTGGCAAATTTTGATTAATTGATCTAATGTTTCTGGTTCGTACATCACCATTCCAGCTGCTCCTTGAACTAAGGGTTCAAAAATAAAGCCGGCACAATTATTATTATTTATTTGAGTTTTTAACGCCTCATAACTTTCTTGCTCTTTCCCTTTTACTGGTACCGGAATCCGAACTACATCAATGAACATCCCTTCAAAGGCCTGAGTATAAAACGAAATTCCGCTTGCTGCCATGGCTGCAAAAGTATCGCCGTGAAAAGCATTTTCGAAAGCAATAATGGTAGTTCGCTTTTCTCCTTTGTTGAAAAAAAACTGCAGTGCCACTTTTATAGCTACTTCAACTGCAGTAGAACCATTATCCGAGAAAAATATTTTTTGCTGATTATCTGGTAAAATTTCGATTAACCTTTCCCCAAGAACAATTGCGGGCTCATGCGTAAAACCACCAAATAGGACATGCTCTAATGTGGTGAGTTGTTTATATATCGCATCGGCAATGAATTTATTACTATGCCCATAAGGATTTACCCACCAAGAAGCGATGGCATCTATATATTCTTTTTCATTTTCGTCCCAAAGCAAAGCACCTTCTCCTCTTTTTATAGCAATAGGAAGTGCTGCCGTTTTGTGTTGTGTATAAGGATGCCAAAGATATTGGCGGTCTCTTTCGGTTAAAGTCATTTTGCAAAGATAAAAGAAGTGAGAGACAAGAAGCAAGAAAACCTTTGAAATCTAGTTTGTTTATTCCCACTTGCACTTATAATTTTAGTAAATTTTCTCTAAATTGATCAGCATATTCTCGGATTACATTTTGATCAAAATAAGGTTCTTGCTCAATTCTTCCAATACATTTCACTCCTGTCTTATGGAGAATAATAGATTCTGTCGCTTTGTTTTCTTCGCCACTAAAGATAATTCCAGCAATAGCAATTTTACGATTTTTCAAAGCTTCGATTGTCAATAACGTATGATTAATACTTCCTAAATAATGTCTAGACACTACAATTACTTTGTAATCAGGTTGAATTAAATCAATGATACAGTCATCATTATTTATGGGTACAAAAAGCCCTCCAGCTCCTTCAATAACCAAATGATTTGAAGTTTCAGGTACTGTAATTTTAGTTAAGTCAATGGTAATTCCATCAATTTCAGCCGCAAGATGCGGACTTGCTGGCGTATTTAATTGATAACTATTGGGATGAATTACCGTTTTACAATTTCTAATAAAAGACTGTATTTTATGACTGTCTGAATTTTCTAGATCACCCGCTTGGATGGGTTTCCAATAATCTGCTTCTAGCGCTTCGGTTATGATGGATGATGCAATTGTTTTTCCTACATCGGTTCCAATTCCTGTAATAAATAGTTTCATATAAATTAGGCCACTGATAATAATGATTAAACGAATTTTTTGGTTTCATAAAGATACACGGAGAAAAAAGAAGGTACACAAAGAATTAGTGTGTTAATTTTTTTCCAATTATCCTCCGTTTTTAATTTTAAAACTTTGTGTAAAACTGAGCTAAAACACAAAGGTACCCAACAAACTTAATACTTCTGATATTTCTTCTTTAGAATTAAAATTATGCAAACAAAAACGGAGTCGCTCCTGCCCTTCTGGAACTGTAGGTGACAAAATTGCTTTTATATCAAAACCCTTTTCTTGAAATTGTTTAGCAATTGACTTTACTTTTTCATTTCCTGGAATAATAGCGGATTGTATAGCTGATTTAGAATGTACAAAAAGAGGTTTTAAGCCTAATAAAATCTTTTGTTGATTAAATTGAATTATATTTTCACGGAGATTATTGATGTTTTCTTGATTATTTTCCAAAAATTGATAGGCCATTAAAATAGTAGCGACGGAGTGAGGAGAAAGTCCTGTCGTGTAAATAAAACTTCTAGCAAAATTGACCAAATAGTCTTTTAATTCTGGAGACCCTAAAACTGCAGCTCCATGACAACCCAATCCTTTTCCAAAGGTCATAATTCGGGCAAAAACGGCATCTTGTAAATTAAGCATTTGAACTAATCCCTCCCCTTTTTCACCAAAAACTCCTAAAGCATGCGCCTCATCAACAATCAAAAGACAATCGTACTTATTTGAAATTTGCACTAATTCTTCCAGATTTGGCGCATCTCCATCCATAGAAAAAACACTCTCGGTAACAATATAAATGGTAGTATTTTGATTTCGAAGAATTAATCTTTCTAAATCTTCAAAATCATTATGATCGAATTTATATGCTTTAGCATGAGATAATTGTATACCATCCCGAATGGAGGCATGGCATAATTCATCATAAAGTATTAAATCCCCCTTTTGCGGAAGCGAACTAAAAAAGCCCACATTGGCATCATAGCCCGAATTAAAGATTAAAGCCGATTCGGATTTATGGAATTGAGCAATATAATCCTCGGCTTGTTGATATACTTTATGATTTCCTGATAACAATCTAGAACCAGTTGCTCCATTATGAATTTCATTGTTATCAATTAAAAATTGATGGGTTTTATGGAAAATAGTATCCGATTGTGATAATCCAAGATAATCATTGGATGCAAAATCTATTAATCCTTTGCCAATTGGCAATTGCCTCAATGCATTATTTTGCAAACGGCTTTCCAGTTTATCAGATAATTTTTTTGGAAGTTGAATCATAGGCAACAAAAATAAACAACTTTTTAGGATTATAAATTGCGCGTTTAATTAATAACCAATTTCCTTAATGAATTAACAAACATAAAGTCGTTTTAACTGTTATTTAGCATTAAAATTACATTATGTGAAATAAAAATAAAAAAAATATTCAAATGTAAAATAGTTTTTATATTTTCGAAGCCTATGAAACGAATTGCATCCTTATTCTTATTAGTATCATTGTTTTACAATGTACTGGGATACTATTTAATGTTTGCTTATCAAGACGAGCAAGCATGGGTTTCTGCTATAGAAAAAACGCCCGATTCCGAGTTTCAAGTTATAGAACTAAACGCAACTTTATATTCATTTATTGAAGACACTGATTTTGAATATGTAAATGAGAATGTTGTAATTGAGAATAAAAGTTACCATATTTTCAAAAAAAGGATTCAAAATAACATCCTTAGCTTGTACTATTTAAGAAATTCCTATGGAGATGTCATTGGAAAAGATTTAAAAGACATAGTCAACAATCAATTATTTGACAGTACCCCTTCTAAAAACTCCCCAATAAAAAAATTATTAAAGACGTTTCTTCAAGATTATATCCCTAACACAACTGTATGTGTTCATTTTTCTCCAAACTCAGATCAAGACTCAAAGAAACTTTCTGGGTATCTTAATCTGGATTTAAACTCAGGCTACTTGTCCACACTGTATACGCCCCCTAAATTAGTTTAATTTTTTCTGCATTTTTAGCAGCATCATTACATGCTGTTAGAGAACTTGTATAACTTATAATTGGGATAGTACCCTATTGTAATTATACTGGTTACTACATTCTATTAGTTTTAGCAATTTGCAAACCTAGTTCATGGTTTATCAACTTTTCAATGCTTTTTGTTGTCCAAATTAGGTCAACAATAAAAAGGCATTCAAGGGGGGGCTCATTTGTTATAGCAACATAACTTGTATTTCAAAAAAACTATTGGTTAATGGTTGTTTTTCACCATTAACTAAAAGCAAACTAACCAATTAAAACGTAAAAGATGAAAAAATCATATTCATTACACAGTGCCTTTATTATTATTTTATTTATTTCTAATTTATTTCTTACTCAAAAAACCAATGCTCAAGGTTGCGTTGCCATTAAAGGAAACGCTACAAGTTGCATGATGGTTCATCCAGATAGCACTAATGTAGGGCAATGGCAATTTACAACTAGCGGCCGTTATTTTAAGTCTTTTAGACATTTCTCTGGAACTACTGAAAACAAAGACCGATTAATTCAAGGAACAGAAGTCATCAATTACTCCTCCATCGTTAATCTTTCATTGACTCGAATAATCGACAATCGCTGGTCAGCAATGGTAGACATCCCAATTTTAAATAATGTTCGTTCTTCATTATATGAACATGGACTTGTGAATGGGGTCTATGTTAAAAAAGAAAGAAATACGACTAGCTCATTTGGAATAGGTGACATTCGATTTGCAGTATACAGATGGTTATTAGACCCTAATAAAAATAAAAAAATAAATGTTCAACTAGGACTAGGACTTAAACTAGCAACTGGAGATTATAATTACAAAGACTATTGGCATAATGTAGGTCCTAATGGCACCAATGAGTTGCGTCCTGTTGACCAATCAATTCAACTAGGCGATGGTGGTACTGGAATTACATTAGAATTAAATACTTTCTATAATTTCACAGACAATTTTGGCATGTATGGTAACTTCTATTACTTGAGCAATCCTAGAGAACAAAACGGAACAAGAACTTATAGAGAAACTTTATCTCCAAGATTAGCAAATGAAGCCATCTCAAGTGTACCTGATCAATACATGGCGAGAGCAGGTTTCAACTACTCATTTAACCACATCCATGGATTAACATTAGCAGCTGGTGCAAGAGTAGAAGGAATTCCTGTATATGACATCATAGGTGGCAGTGGGGATTTTCGTCGACCAGGCTACATTTGGTCAGTTGAACCATCTGTAAATTATGAATACAAAAAGGTTGTTTTATTTGCATCGGTACCATTTGCAGTAGCAAGAAATCGCACACAAAGCGTAACAGATAAACAAAATTCAGCTACAACGGGCACTCATGTTCAAGGAGATGCAGCATTTGCTGATTATACAATCAATGTAGGACTATCAACTAGATTTTAACGAAAAGCGACGGACTATTAATTTGTCTACTGTACTATTTTAGTAAAATTAATAGTCCGTTTTTAATTTTTTTCAATTAATACAATTGCCCAATTACCACTTCATTTATTATTACTAAAATGAAGACAAAACCGAAACTTTACAATTTCAAAAAAAAAATACTATGGAAGCTACTTTCAACTCTTTATATTTTTCATTTAGCACTAAAATGGAAAAACACAGCATTACCTTAATGCGCATTGCTCTTGCTATTGTTTACATTTGGTTTGGTGCTTTGAAAATTTTCGGAATGAGCCCCGCAGGAGAACTCGTAGAAGAAACTGTATATTGGTTTAGACCAGAAATATTTGTCCCCATTTTAGGAATTTGCGAAGTACTGATTGGCCTTGGCTTACTTGTAAAACGCCTCATTCCATATACCATTTTACTGTTATTATTACACATGTGCGCCACCTTATTTCCTGTGTTTATATTACAAAAAGTTTGTTTTGATGCTTTTCCTTACTGCCCTACTTTAGTGGGTCAATACATCATAAAAAATGTAGTTTTAATTGCTGGTGCACTAGTTGTTGCGGGAAAATACAACCCCAATAAATACAAAAAAACTAAAATGATATCTTAACAACTTTTTATTAATAGCTAAAAAATGACAACTACTACTTCATATACAAACAAAGAAAACATCCTTAAACTAATTCTATTAGTTAGTTTTCTTGCGCTATTTTTAAGCGCAAGCCGTTTTCAAGCTGAATTTAAAAAAGTAATCTGCATCGAAGGGAAATGCGATAAACCACACGAACATGGTCAATTAGGGTATCATGAACGATTTCATATCGATACAAATGATAATTTTGCAATTGCAACTATAAAAGGGGTTGCCAATTTCTGGGAAGCAAATGCCACTGGAATGACCTTCGCAATTATTATAGGTGGCGCTGCTTTATCATTACTATTGTCTTGGAAAAAATTTGAAGAATTAATACAGTTAAAAGGAATAAAAGGAGCCGCTATAGGAAGTGTTTTTGGAATGCCTTTAAATATGTGTGCCAACTGTTCTGCTGTTACTAGTGTTAGTGTAACTTCACAAAAAGGAAGTACCGAAGCTACGCTTGGAATCATCCTTGGAGGCGCATTGCTTAACATCATTGGGATAGTAACTATGTTTGGCATTTTTAATCCTGCTATTGTTATTTCAAGAATTATTTTTAGCATAATAATGATATTGTTCGTAATTCCTCAAATATCAAAATTAATAACTAAAAAAGAAGCTATTCCAGTAAAGAGTGAGGTATTCGAAAAAATATCTTGTTATTTTCCAGAAAAATCAATAGTACAAACTTTAATAAAAGCAACCGAAGATTGGTTAATTGCTGTAGGAACTATTGCATACAAATTAATTCCATTAATGATTGTTGGAACAATATTTACGGCGCTTTTTAGAGCCTTTTTCCCAAACGAGGTGCTACATACTATCTTGGCTTTAAATCCAATTGTAATCTTGATAATTGTTTCTTTTATAGGAACAATGTTATCCGTTCCTGTATTATTCGAAATTTTATTGGGTACTATATTATTGCAACTTGGTTTTACGAATGGCGTAATTGCAGCAATGCTATTTACCGCTCCTTCTTATGGGCTCTTCACAGTAGTATTAACAAAAGAAAAATTAGGAGGCTATCAAATTCCTGCATTATTGATTGGAATTACTTTTCTTTTTGGAATCGTAACAGGATTATTAGCGGATTACTTAACTCTATTATTTTAAATCATGAAAAAACCTATCATCGGAATCATATTGTTTCTATTGCAAATTAGCTTGGCCTTATTTTACAACAACACATTTGATCTAAAATTCATTTTTGGACTTGCGATTATATCAACTTTATATCTTTTATATAAGCTTATAAAAAATAAACAAAACGCAATATAACATTTGTAATTACACCGTTTATAAGCGAAAAAAATAAAGTCAAAAATAGAGTTGAAAAAACAATTTACTGCATAAAAAAAACGCCTAACAAATAGCTAGGCGTTTTTTATATAAATTTAAGATTGCACTAATCAACTAATACAATTACTTTATTATCTTTCATTTCAATAGTTCCAGAAGAAATAGCCAACGTATAATTCTGATCGTTTACTTTCGAGAATAAACCTGCTGTTTCTTTATTAAACTTAAAATCCGGTGCTGTAATGTTTACAGTTCCTTTTTGAAGCAACGAAACTATTGGAGCGTGATTATTTAAAATTTGAAAACTTCCATCAACACCAGGTACAGATATTGAAGTTATTTCTCCTTTGAACAATGATGCTTCTGGTGATACTATTTCTAAAATCATTTTTTATTTATTTTAAATTTTAAATTTTAGATTTTAAATTAATTTATAATTCAAAATTCAACATTCAAAATAGATTATGCTTCTGCCAACATTTTTTCTCCTGCTTCAATAGCTTCTTCAATAGTACCTTTAAGGTTAAAAGCTGATTCTGGTAAGTGATCTAATTCACCGTCAATAATCATATTAAATCCTTTGATAGTATCTTTGATATCAACTAACACACCTTTCAATCCTGTAAATTGCTCAGCAACGTGGAAAGGTTGAGATAAGAAACGTTGCACGCGACGTGCTCTAGAAACGGCTAATTTATCTTCTTCAGATAATTCTTCCATACCTAGAATCGCAATAATATCTTGTAGTTGTTTGTATTTTTGAAGAATCTCTTTTACTCTTTGTGCACAATCGTAGTGCTCATTTCCTAAAATTTGAGGAGTTAAGATACGAGAAGTAGAATCCAATGGATCTACCGCTGGATAAATACCTAACTCAGCAATTTTACGAGACAATACTGTTGTTGCATCAAGGTGAGCAAACGTTGTTGCTGGTGCTGGATCCGTTAAATCATCTGCAGGTACGTAAACCGCTTGTACAGATGTAATAGATCCTTTGTTTGTAGATGTGATACGCTCTTGCATCGCTCCCATTTCTGTAGCTAATGTTGGTTGGTATCCTACCGCAGATGGCATACGACCTAAAAGTGCCGATACCTCAGATCCCGCTTGTGTAAAACGGAAGATATTATCCACGAAGAACAATACATCTTTTCCTTGGTCAGTTCCAGCTCCGTCACGGAAATATTCCGCAATAGATAATCCAGAAAGTGCTACACGAGCACGAGCTCCTGGTGGCTCATTCATTTGTCCGAAAACGAAAGTAGCTTTAGACTCTCTCATTCCTGGTAAATCAACTTTAGATAAATCCCATCCTCCATTTTCCATAGAGTGCATGAATTCATCCCCGTATTTTATAATTCCTGACTCTAACATCTCACGAAGTAAGTCATTTCCTTCACGTGTTCTTTCTCCTACTCCTGCGAATACTGAAAGTCCACCGTGACCTTTTGCTATATTGTTAATCAACTCTTGGATCAATACTGTTTTACCAACACCTGCACCACCAAACAATCCAATTTTACCCCCTTTTGAGTAAGGCTCAATTAAATCGATTACTTTAATACCTGTGAATAAAACTTCTGATGAAGTTGATAAATCCTCGAATCTTGGAGCTTGACGGTGAATTGACATTCCGTTTACACCCGTTTTTGGCAATTCAGGTAAACCATCAATTGCATCACCAATTACATTGAACAAACGTCCGTAAACATCTGCACCAATTGGCATTTGAATTGGATTTCCTGTCCCAACTACTTCATAACCTCTACTCAAACCATCTGTTGAGTCCATCGAAATGGTACGAACTGTGTTTTCACCAATGTGAGATTGTACTTCAAGTACTAATAAAGTACCATCTTTTTTTGTGATTTCTAATGAATCATAAATTTTTGGAAGTTCAACATCTTTACCGTTGAAAACTACATCAACTACTGGACCAATGATTTGCGCAACTTTTCCTATTACTTTTGACATTACTTATGTATTTATTAAATAGCTATTTAGGTTTATGAAATACCACCAACCGAAATTTACCGATTAGATACTTTTTTCAGAGTGCAAAGATAATTTTTTAAAATAAAAAATCAACACCTTTTCGCATAAAAACATTAAAAAATTAATGGATAACTTAAAATCAAGTTTAAAACCCTCAAAATATCCGAATATACTAAAAATAAAAACCACCACGTTTTAAAAACGGGTGGCTCTATTTTTTTAATCTTACTACAAATTTATTGAATTACTTTTGGATAAATTATTGGATAAAGACCTAAATCAATCTTCTTCAAAGTGGCAGAATATTTAACATTTATAGCATCACTAAAAGCATTTGCTATCAATGCATATCCTCTAGGACCAGGATGTACTCCATCAAGAGAAAAAGCCCCACCTGTCACATAAGTTGATGTTAGTGTAAAACTATTACTTACAATACCTCCTGTTGACAACTGAGTCATTATTGTCTTTGTATCTACAAATGCCAAACCTTTTGAATCCGCAATTGCTTTTATCGTTACATTATAAGCATCTGTAGCCGTTTTAATCATCGCAACTTCTGTTGGAATTAATACATCTTTATCTTGTAAAGGATATGTTATCCCAAATTTATTTAAAGGAGCTGGAATTCCAGCTGGAGCAGTACCAATTACAGATTGGGTTGGCAAGACAACTAAATCATTTGCATTTGCTTGACGAGCTTGTCCAAAAACACTTCCATAAAAAGTAGCGGTAGCCACTCCTAATGTAGGTGTGAATGCTGCAGTTAATTGAGCTGATAAGTTCGTTAAAGACTCATCTTTTATCAATAATGGATTTGAAGCCGTCGTAGATAATAAATTTATTCTATCACCTGCACCAAAAGCAGTTAAAGCTGCTTTCAATGGCCCATACAATTGCGCATTAAGTGCCCCAATTGTAGCGTCCCCAACAGCAGTACTTCCACTACCAAGAAGTTTTGAAGTTAAAGGATTATAAGGAACCGTTGTAAAATAAGGTAGCGTTGTAATATAAGGTAAGTTAGCGACAACCCCTTTTGCCCCATTAGCAGTTAGATTAGTAACTAATCCTGAGTATACACTTGCAAAAACATTAGGGTCAGTAATATCATTACTACCATAAGTAGCCGGATTCAAATTTCCCGTTTGATCCACACCAACACCTCCAGAAGTTGCAAAACCCAATACATCATTACCTCCAATCCATAAAGAAAAGAAAGTTGGTGCTTGAACTAAGGCGTCCGCTAATACAGTAGTTCCAGCTGCAGTTGAAAATCTTGCAAAATAAGGATTTGCTGCACCTATAGCTACACCGGCAACATTTCCGTATCCAGGTGCAACTAAATGGTAACTTTTAGCCCCAGGAACACCTAAATTATTAAAAGGGCCAGTTAAGTGAGTTGTCACTTCAGTTGTTGGAACACCATCAACAGAAACTGGACCAACACCATTAAAATACAAACGAACTCCGGCAATAACATTACCTCCTAGAAGTAATCCACCGATATTATCAGAAGTATAAGGCGTTTTGAATTCCCCTCCACCTGCTTCAACGAACTGTTGCGCTAATAGATTAACATAAGAACCTTCTTGTCCTTTTTTGAAAAGCGCACCATCACTATAGCCCGCAGCAAATGAATCGCCCAATGCCACATATTTTGCAAAACTTGCCGAGCCTGAAGTTGCAGGTACTTCAACAGGAGTCGTATTTGAATCGTCACTATTACATGCCACAAAGGTCAACGAAACCAATAGTAGCCATTTGAAATTTTTTATCATTGTTTAAGTCTTTTTTTTATTAATGAATACTATTAGCTTACGGATTGATTGTCCAAGAAGCAAAATATTGTTGCCCAATTAAACCGGCACCTAATACTTGAGCATATTCTTTACCACCAATATTTGCTGCTCCAATTTTTAATGTAGATTTCAATTTTGGGAAGTTATAATTAATTTGAGCGTCAATTACTGTAGCGGCATCAATCATACCATCAACCATTGTTGATTGCCATAAATACTCACTATTCCATCTTCCACTAATATTGAAACCGAAATTTTCAAATAATTTATCATTACCAAATGACGCTTTTACTCTATGTTTTGGAGTATTAAATCCAGCTTCAAAACTTGGATCTTTAGCTTGGTCAAAATTAAATTCAGCATAGTTGTAATTAACACCTACTTCGAAATCTCTGTATACTTTTTTAGAAAGGCCCAAACCAAAACCTAGCGATTTGATTTCAACATTCGTATTGGTATACAATTGGTATGCTCTATAATTTCCGTTTTGAAGTGCGTGTAATGATTGCGCACCGGCATCAGCAGCTAATGGATTTGGAGCGTCTTGTGCTGTTCCGTAATAAGGAGCCACAACATTCAAGTTTCCAATAAAATCATTATAAATATTATAATACCCATTAATATCGATTGACACATCACGGATAAATGAACGATATCCTAATTCAAATGCTTTAACCTGCTCTGGTTTTACATAATTTACATTCGTTTTTCTTAATAATGCAGAACCTGCAACAGGGTTACTTGCTGCCAATGCACTAAAAGCTGCTACAGAACTAGCTGTATAAGAATTATTATATGCATTTAATCCAGTCATAACAACGTTTTGACCACCAGCCAAAGCTTGTCCAACTGCAGTAGCAACTGGTAAAGTCTCGCTATATCTTGTTAAGTTGTCTGGAGCTGATCCAAGTAATATGGCGCTTCCTACATTAAATCCAATGTATTGATCTTGTGTTGATGGATTTCTAAAACCAGTTTGAAATGAAGCTCTGAAATTATGTCTTCTACTTTCTCCACCTGAATAAACAAATGAAACTCTAGGAGATACATTTCCGTCGAAATTTTTTGATTTATCGTAACGAACAGATCCAGTAAATTTTAAACGGTCATCTATCATTTTTTTAGTCAACTGCGTATACGCTCCATATTCGTTATAATAAATAGGACCATCAGCATCTGTATAAATTCTTCCATGAGAATTCAATTGATATTGTCTGTATGAACCTCCAACTTGAATTTCTGCAAATTTGATAACATCTTTAAAGTTATAATTTGCATCTGAATGATATACTTTAGAATTATCAACTAATTTAGATCCTGTAAGCACACTTTCACCTGAAATAACTTGATTGAATGCAGCCTTAAACTCAGGAGTACCTGGAATTAATCTTCCAGTGTCTGCCGTTTGTCTCGCTATTTTATGAGCATTTTCAGGAGTCATACCTGCTAATGTAGATTGAACATAAGCTCCTGCATATTGTCCAAACCATGTTTTATCGTCTTTCCACACTCTATTGACATTAATCCCTGTAAATAGCATATCATATGATTTACCACCATCTTCAGTTGTAGTATACCCTCTTACATAAAAATTCTTTCCTTTAATCTCTAATTTATGCTGTTGCATAAAAAAGTCATTCAAATAATACCTATTTGCTCCTTGATAAACAGCATTACCAAAACCAAATTTACTTTGCAAAATAACTTCTAAGTTTTCATTCCCAAAAGGTCTATAATGTAGTGAAAAATCAATTTTAGTATTACTCGCTTTATTATCCGTAAGATCAGTTTCATTGTACCCCGTTCTACTTACATTATAGTTAGGCAATAAGTTAACCGCCGATGCTGGTATCAAACCTAAACCTGCAAGCGACTGACCAACTCCTTTAATATTTGTAGTAACCTCATCACCATAGACATTTATTCCGTCATAATTAACATGACTTCTATCTCTTCCAGCAACGGTTTTGTCATTATAATTTGTAGCATACCAATCGGTACCATGCATATAAGTGAAATTAGCTTTTGCCGCCAATTTAGGACTAAAAGCATGCGCCATGCGAATTCCATAATCTACATAATCGTTATTCCCTGCCGCTTTTTGACTTGTTTGTCCAAATTTTGCATAAGCTGTGATTCCAGGACTAGTGAATGGACTTTTACTATTCATGAATAAAATTCCGTTAAAAGCATTAGCACCATACAATGCAGAAGAAGCACCTGGTAAAAGCTCTACACTTTGAACATCAATCTCCGAAACACCAATCATGTTACCAAGAACAAAGTTTAATAAAGGAGATGAATTATCCATTCCATCGACTAACTGCATAAAACGGGTATTCGCTACTGTTGCAAAACCACGCGTGTTAATTGACTTAAAAGACAAACTACTTGTATTCATTTGAACTTCTTTTAAGTTTTCTAAACCATCGTAAAAAGTCGCTGAGGCTGATTTTTTAATATCCGCAACACCCATTCTTTCAATAGTTACCGGAGATTCTAATACACGCTCTGGAGTTCTTGAAGCAGAAACAACAATTTCATTAAGTAAATTATCCTCTTCTTTGAGCACAAGATTTACTTTTTGATTATTTGATGAAATATTTACTTTTTTGGAAATAAAACCAACACTTGTAACCTCGATCGTATAAGGAGGCTTTTTTGAAGAACTTAAGATGAATTTTCCATCAATATCTGAAACAGAACCGATGTCTTCTCCAACAATTTTAATATTAGCTCCAATAATAGGTTGGCCATTACTGTCAGCTACCGAACCCGAAATTGAATTTTGAGCAAAACTAATGCTACAAAAAAACAATGACAAAAAAAGTAAATAAGCTCTCATTTGGTTAATTTTTTAAGATTTATGTCACCAAAGTACAAATATTTTTGATATTACTAAAAAAACGTTAAAAATATTTAATAATTATCATAAAATTTAGCCCATATTAACTTATTCAATATTGTCTTTTATTAAATATTAACCATAAAAAATTGTTAAAAAAACAAAATATACTATGCATACATATAAAATTAACTAAAAAAATAGGTTTATCATAAAAAAACAGATTTTAAAAAATATTTTCGCAAAAAAAAGAAGCAAGACCTAAAGTCTTGCTTCTTTTATATAATATATGAAGATTATAATTATTCGACCGTAACCGACTTAGCTAAGTTTCTTGGCTGGTCAACATTGCAACCTCGCATAACCGCAATATGATAAGACAAAAGCTGCAATGGAATTGTGGTAATCAATGGAGATAAAGCATCTGATGTTTCAGGAATTTCGATAACATAATCCGCTAAATCACGAACTTGAGTATCCCCTTTCGTAACAACAGCGATAATTTTACCACTTCTAGACTTAATCTCTTGAATATTACTTACTATTTTATCGTAATGACCTTGTTTAGGCGCAATTACAACTACCGGCATATGCTCATCTATTAAAGCGATTGGACCATGTTTCATTTCTGCTGCCGGATAACCCTCAGCATGAATGTATGATATCTCTTTTAACTTCAAAGCGCCTTCTAATGCAACTGGAAAATTATATCCTCTACCTAAATAAAGGCAATTGGGTGCATCTTTAAAAATAGCTGCAATTTCTTTAGCGCGATCATTAGTTTCCAATGCTTCTTTTACTTTCTCAGGAATCAATTCTAATTCTTGCAAATACATATGAAAATCAGAAAGTGACAATGTTCCTTTCGCTTTAGCTAAACGAAGCGCAATCATTGTCAATACTGTAATTTGTGTTGTAAATGCTTTAGTCGAAGCAACACCAATTTCAGGCCCTGCATGTGTATAAGCACCAGCGTGAGATTCTCTTGAAATAGAGGAACCTACTGCATTACAAACTCCAAATACAAAAGCACCATTTTCTTTAGCTAATTTTATTGCCGCCATAGTATCGGCTGTTTCGCCAGATTGAGATATGGCAATAACAACGTCTTTACTATTTATTATGGGATTTCTATATCTAAATTCAGAAGCATATTCTACTTCTACAGATATTCTTGCAAATTCTTCAAAAATATATTCTGCAACTAAGCCTGCATGCCATGAAGTACCACAGGCAACAATAATAATTCTATCAGCGTTTAAAAACTTCTCTAAATTATCTTCAACACCTGACATTTGAATAATACCTTCATTGGGATGCAACCTACCTCTATATGTATCTTTGATTACGCTTGGTTGCTCATAAATCTCTTTTAACATAAAGTGATCGTAACCTCCTTTTTCAATTTGTTCCAAATTCATTTGAAGTTCTTGAATATAAGGATCCACCAAAGAATCATCTTTGATTTTTCTTACTTTCATCTTCTTATGCAACATGATATTTGCCATCTCCCCATCTTCTAAATAAACAGCATTAGAAGTATATTCAATAAATGGTGAGGCATCGGATGCAATAAAATATTCTCCTTCCCCAATACCAATTGCTAAAGGACTACCTAAACGAGCCGCAACAATTTCATCAGGATTTTTCTTGTCGAATACCGCAATTGCATAAGCACCAACTACTTGGTTTAATGCGATTTGAACTGCTTTTCCTAGTTTTATATTTTCTTTTTTTTGTACCTCTTCTATTAGATTTACTAATACCTCAGTATCTGTATCTGAATAAAAAACATATCCTCTTTTAACTAATTCTTCTTTTAGAGGAGCATAGTTTTCAATAATCCCATTATGAATTATTACTAAATCCCCTGAATTAGAAAGATGCGGATGAGAGTTTACATCATTTGGCACACCATGAGTTGCCCAACGCGTATGTCCAATACCAATTGTTCCATTAGTAGACATTTCTTTAGAAGCTTTTGCTTCCAAATCCACCACTTTGCCTTTAGTTTTACATAGTTTAATAGCTTCTCCATCATAAATCATGACACCAGCACTATCATACCCTCTATATTCAAGCCTTTTTAATCCTTTTATAACAATAGGATAAGCCTCTCTATAACCTATATATCCAACAATTCCACACATAGCTTTATATTAATTAGGTTTAGTATAATAAATTTCTAATTTCAATCTTTTATCCTCAGGCACAGTAGATTTACCTCCGTAAATAATGGTCCCTAATGGATTCATAACTGATGCTCTAGGCACTTGAGAAATCGCAGTTGGTGTTCTCAGTTTATTAGAAGCAATTACATTAATATCTTCTGTAACTACAAGACCTAACTTTACATTAGTTGAATCCACATTTTTTATAAGTCCTCTAATTTGATTCGTTATCCTAATCTTATAAGAAACGCCTCTTCCATTTGTCACTGCCTCTTTTTCCAAAAGACCACCAAAAACAGCTTTCCCATTTTTAGAATTAGTTCCTGATGTGGCATCATTATAATAATCCGTTATTGGACGATGATTATTTAAATCATATAAGTAGATTCTATTAGGTTCATAACTACTCGCCATTGCACTTGCATCAACATGAAAAACAAGGTTAGCTTCATTAATCAACCATCCACTTTTTCTAATAATGTCTAACTCATCAGCAACTCCGTTTGGACTTCCAGTTAAGCCATCTTCTCCATACAAATCTTTTCCAAAAAGCTCTAAGACAGCTAACGATCCTTCGCCACCTTTTAAATATAGTTTATCATCACCAATTGTTGTATTGACATTTCCTGAATTAGTTGCGTCCATATAAGAAGCATTAACGTTACTTTGATTCAGCAAATTTACCGTATTACCCGCAAGATTAAGATTTATTGATTTTTCAATTCTTGTCGCATCCGTATCAGAAGTGTCTTCTTTATACGTAATTGTAATTTTTCCTTTTTTAAAATCCATCATAGCCAAAGCACTTGAACTACTTCCTGATTTTTCTACTTTAAAGTACAACCCTCTAAAGTAATCTTTAAAAATATCATTTGTAACTAGTTTTCCAGAAGCTGATGCGTCGATGATTTTAGTCTTAAAAAAATCCATATTAAGATTTAAACGCATTCCTGGAGCAACTCGTGTAATGACATCTTTACCATCTGTGGTTACTGTATATTTATATTCTGCCGGACTAAAAGAGAAAGAATCATTTTCAACTGGATCAGAAGAATCATTTAGTCGATTACCAACTTTTACATTATCAAAATCAGCATTTTGATCGGTAAAGAAACTTTGAGAAGTTTGAAACCCTCCAACTGGATCTAAATCTCTCATGTAATATCCAGATTCAAAAACGCTTAGTTTAATTTTAGCATCAGATGGACCATAAATAGAATCCAACTCATACACATGATTTCCATCTGTATCCGTAGATTTCAATGTGTTAAAATACGGAATCGTCAAAACAACACTTTCAATTACAGGGTTTTTCCCTATTGTTGGATTAATCGTCTCCAAAGCAAGCTGACTGGCAAAATTTGCCGTAGTGGTACCAAAAGCCGGATTATCATAAACACCTAACGCATTTACAGCAAGATTATTAGATTGAACCGGGCCTACTTTTTGATTGTAAGATATAACACTTGAAGTATATTTGTCAAAAGCAAAATGATTGTCACCTAATAAACCATCCCCAATTGAATTATAGTCTTTATCACAGGAATACAAAAAAAGAACAACCGTAACAATTAGAATTTTCTTAAAAAAAGAATTATTGTACATATAAAATAATAAAAGTTAAAACTACAGAACCTCGTTATTGTAAAAATTACTATACGCTTCAGCGAATGCATCTTTAGGGACGAAAGGTAAAAAAGGTTTTCCTGAAGATTCTATAAATTTTGTTAAACTTGGAGAAAGACTATCCGAAGCAATAATAACAGCATCTGAATGATTTACAGTTGCTTTTATAATGCTTTCGTAATCAGGTGTTTTCAAGTCTTGTATTGCTTCCAAAGGAACTCCATCAAGACCAATTTTATTAATCATCTCAGCATCCAAAGTTCCTTCAAATGATTGACTATAAACTGAAGTAACGATTTTCGTTTCAGAAAATAATGCTTCATTTTTATAATAATGTTTCATATAAATAGGCAACATTGCAGCCATCCATCCATGAACATGAATAATATCTGGAACCCAATTCAGTTTTTTAACAGTTTCTACCACTCCTTTTGCAAAGAAAATAGCACGTTCGTCATTATCAGGATACATCACTCCATCTTCATCGGCAAATGTTGCTTTCCTTTTGAAATATTCATCATTATCAATAAAGTAAACTTGAATTCTCTCTTTAGGAATAGAAGCTACCTTAATTATCAAAGGCATATCAAGGTCATTCACCACCAAATTCATCCCTGAAAGTCTAATTACCTCGTGTAATTGATGTCTTCTCTCATTAATATTCCCGTATCTAGGCATAAAAATTCTAATCTGTCCACCTTGGTCATTAACCATCTTCGGTACATCGTAAGACATTAAAGAAACCTCGTTTTCAGCCAAGTAAGGCACCACTTCAGATGATACGTATAATATCCTCTTATCTTTCATATTGTAATTTGCTTAATTTATTGGTAATAAAAACCATGCAAAATTACAAAAATTTATGCAGTTATTAACTAATATATTATGTTTGCATTTAATTTTAATAAAAAAGACATGCATATTTTCAATGGAAAAGCAGCTTTAATGGTTTATTTAAAATCCATTAAAACCCTGAATTCCAAAATTGGTTTTGTTCCAACTATGGGTGCTTTACATCAAGGACATCTTTCGTTGATGCAACAATCATTGATAGAAAATGAAAATACTGTGGTAAGTATCTTTGTAAACCCAACCCAATTTAATAATCCAGAAGATTTACTAAAATACCCAAGAACGTTAGATCAAGATATTGAAAAAATAGCAAGTCTAAGTGCTGATATTATTCTATATGCTCCGTCTGTTGAAGATATTTACGAAGGAAAAATACTATCTCAAACGTTTAATTTTGACGGATTAGAAAACCAAATGGAAGGGAAATTTAGACCTGGTCATTTTAATGGTGTGGGAACCATTGTAAAACGTCTATTCGAAATTGTAACTCCCACAAATGCCTATTTTGGTAAAAAAGATTTTCAACAATTGCAAATTGTAAAAATGATGGTTAAAAAAAACCATCTAGACGTCAATGTAATAGGATGCGAAATTTACCGCGAGAAAAATGGTCTAGCCATGAGTTCCAGAAATGAACGCTTAACTGAACTAGAAAAAAAGGATGCAGCACTGATTTACAAAACTTTAACCACGGCCAAAGAAAAATTTAAAACAAACAGTTCCAAAACGATAACGGACTGGGTTAAAAAAATATTTACTGAAAACAACTCATTTGAACTAGAATATTTTCAAATTGCTGACGAATCTTCGCTACTGCCTTGTATCAGAAAAAATAAAAATAAAAAATACCGTGCTTTTATAGCCGTAATCGTCAATAATATTCGATTGATTGACACCATTTCATTAAATTAATTTACTTTTGTAGCATGCAAATTCAAGTACTAAAATCAAAAATTCATCGAGTAAAAGTAACTGGAGCCGATTTAAATTATATCGGTAGTATTACCATCGATGAAACCCTTTTACTCGCTTCTAATATTATTGAAGGAGAAAAAGTTTCCATTGTAAACATTAATAATGGAGAGCGCTTTGACACTTATGCAATCAAAGGCCAAAAAAATTCAGGAGAAATAACATTGAATGGTCCCGCCGCAAGAAGAGTCCAAAAAGATGATATTATTATTATTATTTCTTATGCCACTTTAGACTTTGAAGAGGCTAAAACATTTAAGCCTTGGATTATTTTCCCAAATGAAAACGACAATTCCTTAACATAATAAACAAGAATAGGATGAATGCTGTTTCAATATACAATTCTATATTGAAACAGCATTGTTATGCACATAAAGTATTGCGTTTTTTGTAGATAAAAACCATTTTTTACATCTCAAATTGTACTAATTAAAATAATAAAAGTATTATATTGGTACACTATTTCGCATTCCCATTAATTTTTATAAAGTCAAAAATTATGAAACATCTACTACTATTCTTTTTCTTTACTAGTGCACTATTTTCTCAAAAAACTACGGAGCCCTTCAAGTCAAATACTTTAGGCGAAACAAGACAAATCACAATTAGCTTACCATCATCTTACGAACAAAACCCTACAAAGAAGTATCCTTTACTTATTTTACTAGATGGAGAATACTTATTAGATCCTTTTAACGGAGCTTTAAATTACGGTGGATATTGGGATGATTTACCCGAAACAATTATTGTAGGTATTAACCAAAATAGAAATAACGAAAGAATAGCTGACAGTAACTTTGACCAAGTTGAGGGTGTACCAACAAAAAAAGGAGCTTCTTTTTTTGAATTCATTGGCGGAGAATTACTTCCTTATATCGAAAAAAAATACCGTACCGCCCCTTTTAGGATCATTGCTGGACATGATACAACTGCTGGGTTTTTAAACTTTTTCCTTTATAAAGACAACCCGCTTTTTAATGCCTATATTTCATTAAGCCCTGAATTAGCTCCTGAAATGGAAAATAGGATTCCTGAAAAATTATCCAATTTAAAACAACCTGTTTTTTATTATCTATCTTCTGCTTCTGGTGACATTAGACAGCTAAAAGAGCCCATAAAAAGACTAGATGACAATATTAAAAAAGTAACTAATACTTCTATTAATTACAAATATGATGAGTTCAACAATGCCTCGCATTATTCATTAGTTCTCTATTCAATTCCTAGTGCTTTGTATCAAATTTTTGATGCTTATAAGCCTATTTCTTCTTCTGAATTTTCAGAAAAAATAGTCGTTCTTCAAGCAGGATATGTTGATTATTTAATTAATAAATATGATGTTATTTCAAAAAATTTGGGACTAAAAATTCCCGTTCGATTAAATGACTTTAAAGCCATTGAAGCCGCAATTTTAAGAAACAAAGCCTATAATGAACTCGATAAATTAGCCGAAATTGCCGATAAAAACTATCCTAAATCAATGTTGGCTTCCTATGAATTAGGGCTGATGTATGAAAAACAAGGTGACGCTAAAAGAGCTTCACAAAAATACCAACATGCCTCTCAATTAGAAGAGATAGGTGACTTGACCAAAGACATGATGTTTGAGAAATATGATGATATGAAAAGCTTAACACAAAAAAAATAATGTCAAAAGTTAAAACTACTTTTTTCTGCCAAAATTGTGGTGCACAATATGCCAAATGGCAAGGCCAATGTAATTCCTGTAAAGAATGGAATACCATTGCAGAAGAAATTATACAAAAACAAGAAAAAGTAGCCTGGAAAAGCGAACCAACTACCAAAAGTAAAGCTCCTAAACCATTAAAAATAAACGAAATTGATTCCGCTCAAGAGATCCGCATGGATACCACTGATGCTGAACTCAACCGTGTTTTAGGAGGTGGAATTGTACCAGGCTCCATGATCCTCTTAGGTGGAGAACCTGGAATTGGAAAAAGTACGTTATTGCTTCAAATATCTTTAAAATTACCATATAAAACGCTATATGTTTCAGGAGAAGAAAGCCAGAAACAAATAAAAATGCGTGCTGAAAGGATTACGACATCAAGTGAGAATTGCTATATTTTAACGGAAACAAAAACGCAGAATATCTTCAAACAAATTGAAGCCATTGAACCCGAAATTGTAATTATCGATTCCATTCAAACCCTGCACACTGATTATATAGAATCCACAGCAGGAAGTATATCTCAAATTCGGGAAACTACTGCTGAACTGATCAAGTTTGCCAAAGAAACCAATATTCCTGTTATTCTAATTGGTCATATTACCAAAGATGGAAATATAGCTGGACCAAAAATTCTGGAGCACATGGTAGATACTGTCCTGCAATTTGAAGGCGACCGAAATCATGTATACCGAATTTTGCGTTCGCTTAAAAATCGTTTTGGATCCACTGCCGAAATTGGAATTTATGAAATGCTAGGAAGCGGATTACGAGAAGTTTCCAATCCATCCGAAATATTGATTTCTCATAAAGACGAAGAATTATCAGGAACTGCTATTGCCTCAACCCTCGAGGGAATGCGTCCGTTAATGATTGAAATACAATCCCTAGTAAGCACCGCCGTTTATGGAACTCCACAACGCAGTACCACCGGTTACAATGCCAAAAGATTAAATATGATTTTGGCTGTTTTAGAAAAAAGAGCTGGTTTTAGGCTTGGCGCCAAAGATGTATTTCTCAACGTAACGGGAGGGATTTCAGTAGATGATCCTGCAATCGATTTGGCTGTAGTAGCCGCAATTTTATCATCGAATGAAGATATTCCAGTAAATAAAGATTTTTGTTTTGCTGGCGAAGTAGGGCTTTCGGGAGAAATCCGTCCTGTAAATCGTGTGGATCAACGCATTCAAGAAGCCGAAAAACTAGGTTTTTCAACGATTTTTGTATCCAAATACAATAAAATTGCCTTGAAAAATACGGGAATAAAAATCCAATTAGTAGCCAAAATTGAAGATGTGGCAAGCATGTTGTTTGGATAAAAACCAGTCTGACACAACTGCACCCTTTTAAAAATAAACAAGATAACAAACATTTTAAACCTTTTATTTGATTTGCCTCTGTAACTATTTATATCTTTTGCAGACCAATATATACTAAAAAAACTAGAAAATTATGAATCTAAAAAAACACTGTATAGGGCTTCTATTGCTTGTCGCTCCTATATTTTCAAATGCACAACATGCCGAAAATCAAAATGCCTTCCCTGTTCAGATAACCACCACAAATGGAATTATTGAGGGTGAATTTGATATAAAAACTAATATTCAAAGTTTTAAAGGAATACCATTTGCACAACCACCAGTAGGCAATTTGCGTTGGAAAGCTCCCCAACCAGTAGTAAATTGGAACGGTATAAAACAAACCAAAAAATTTGGACCAAGAGGAATCCAATCTAATGTTTTTGGCGATATGGGTTTTAGAAGCGATGGAATGAGTGAAGATTGTCTTTATCTTAATGTGTGGTCACCCGCAAAAACATCAACTGATAAATTACCTGTTTTAGTTTATTTTTATGGTGGAGGATTTGCCGCTGGTGATGGATCAGAAAATAGATATGATGGAGAAAACATGGCCAAGAAAGGAATTGTAACCTTAACTGTAAATTATCGATTAGGAATTTGGGGCTTTTTCTCTCATCCAGAATTAACCAAAGAATCTCCCAATCACGCTTCTGGAAATTATGGCCTATTAGATCAAAATGCAGCCTTGAAATGGGTTCAAGCTAATATTGCAAAATTTGGAGGAGACCCTAAACGAGTAACTATCGCTGGCGAATCTGCAGGTTCAATTGCTGTGAGCGCCCAAATGGCTTCTCCACTGTCCAAAGGTCTTATTGCAGGAGCTATTGGTGAAAGTGGCGGTTCTATTTTCCCTACTTTAGCACCAGTGCCTTTGGCTGAAGCTGAAAAAACGGGTCTTGAATTTGCCAATAAAATTGGTGCAACATCTCTAAAAGATCTTCGTAGCATGTCTACTTTTGAACTGTATCAAAAATCAATTGGAACAAGTTTAGGCGTATTCAAAACCACAATAGATGGTTATTTTTTACCCAAATTACTGCCTGAAATCTTTGAGGCTAAACAACAAGCTATGATTCCTTTGTTAGTAGGATGGAACTCCGAAGAAATGACCTACAAAGCATTAACAATGGGTAAAGACATCAATAATGAAACCTACATCCAGAAAGTAAAAGAACTGTATCCTGACAAAGCAGATCAAGTGCTTCAATTATATCCTGCAGGTACTGTAGAAGTAACGGAACAATCAGCAACTGATTTAGCTGGTGACCGTTTTATTGCTTACAGCACTTGGAAATGGTTTGATTTACATCGAAAAAACAGCACGCAGCCTATCTATCGCTACTATTATACCCACCCAAGACCAGAAATGCGAGACAACAGTCTAGAAGCGGGTCTTGCTGGAGGTGTGATCAAGAAAAACTCAAATACCACAAAGGCACCAATCCCAAAAGGCGCTGTTCACTCGGCTGAAATTGAATATGCTATGGGAAATTTAGCGAGTAACAAAGATTATGCATGGTCGGAAGATGATTATAAAGTTTCAGAAACTATGATGAATTATTTTGCTAACTTTATAAAAACGGGTAATCCAAACGGGGATGGACTTCCAAAATGGCCTATGGCAAAAAATGAAGAGCAACCTGAAATTATGATTATTGATGTCAATTCAAAATCAAAGAAGACTGAAAATGATGCCCGCTATTTATTTTTAGACAAAGAATATTCAAAAAAATAAGTTTAAAATATATTAAAAAAAAGAGGATGTCCTTAAAAGGGTGTCCTCTTTTTTTATACCTAATTAAATGTAATACAACCTCTAGAATTAAATTCAAAAACACTCACTTACAAGTATTTAACTATAATTTATATTTTTATTACCATTGTTTTTTTGTAAATTTATAATTCTGAAAAAAAATACTTAAAGGGCTCTAAGATGGAACCATCCGACAAAACAATGGTACGTTTCTACCAGCTACTTGGCAAACTATTTTATTGTATTGCAGCTGCGGATAACACCATTCGAAAAGAAGAGGTAAATCAATTAAAAAAAATCGTCCAGAAAGAATGGCTTCCTTTAGAAAACACATTTGATGAATTCGGTTCTGATTCGGGCTACCAAATTGAAATCGTATTTGATTGGTTAATTAACAACCAGTGGGACATAGAGAACGTTTTTTTTGATTTTAAAATTTTTAGAGAAGAGCATCAACACTTATTTACGACCACCATTAAAGAATTAATTTTAAAAACTGCTGAAGCTATTGCAAAATCATTTTCGGGTAAAAATAAATCCGAACATGTTTTAATCAGTAAATTGATTGCTATTCTACAAGAAAACTACTAATTGAAATATATAATGTCTTTGTTAAAAAATTAAAAAGGATTAAAAAAATCAATATAATTTAAAATTAAAAAAACATGAAAAAGCAAACTGGTATTTGGATTGACTCAACAAAAGCAATCATAGTGACTTTGAATGATGGTAAGGAGTTTATATGTGAAATTCAATCGAATTTAGAAAACAAAGTGTATCATGATAAAGAGGGAGACAAAGGAAGTTTTCAAGGAAACCAACACATTAATTCGGACAAGACTTTTGAAGAAAGAAAAAAACATCAAATGAATAATTTCCTTAAAGATGTTGTTACCTCTGTTCAAGAATCAGACGAGCTTTATCTTTTTGGTCCAGCTGAAACCAAGATTAAACTACAACAAAAAATCAATGATGCCAAATTAACCGGTAACGGAAAATTAAAATCTGTGGAAACATCAGATAATATGACTTCCAATCAGATTGTTGCCAAAGTCAAAAAATTCTATAGTGAACCACATTAATTATCTATTCAATAAAATTTATTTACCAAAGCCACAATTCAAATCATTGTGGCTTTTATATGCCTAAAAGATTATAACGCTTTAGGCTAAAATTCAAACTATTCATTTAAATTAGCCATTTATTTATAAAAAAATAATGATATCCATGAAAACCAAAAAAGGAAAGATAATGATTGCAGTAAAAATAATTACTGCCTTGTTTGTGGTTCTTTTTTGTCTTTTTTATCTATTCCGAGATTCTCTTTTACAACAATCCATAGCGCAAGTTTCTACTAAAATCGAACAGAAATACAATTGTAACTTAACCATAAAAAAAGCTTCTTTTACAGGTTTAACAGGATTAGAAGTAAATGAATTAACATTGGTCCCCAAAAATGCAGATACCCTCTTTACGATTCAAAAAATGCAAACCAGTATTAACTTTTGGCATCTATTTTTAGGAGACATCCAACTAGGGACTTTAAAAATAAACAATGGATTAGTACAACTAGTCCAAAAAGGAAAAGTGAAAAACTTTGCCGCCTTTTTAAAGAAAGACAGTACCGATATACGTACTGGTGAAAAACGAGATTATGCAGCCTTTGCGTATCGCATTATTTCCAAAGCACTCAATCTAATTCCTACGGATATGAAAATTGAGAATCTCAAATTTAAACTTGATGACAACGGAAAAAAAGCTACTATTGACATCAAAAAATTAGTATTGGAAAATACTAAAATAGAGACATCGATAAATGTACAAACCAACACATTTGCACAACGATGGAAAATCAAAGGCTACGCAGATCCTCGAAATAAAAAAGCAGACCTTCAGTTTTTTAATATTGATACTGGTGCCATAAAAGTGCCTTATTTTGACGAGCGTTATAACTTAAAATCAAGTTTTGATTCCATCCGATTGAACATTGAAAATGTTGATAAAAGTGGAGGAGAACTGCATATTGACGGCTTCACTTCGATTACCAATCTAAGAATCAATCACCCAAAAATTGCCAGTAAAGATGTCCTTATTAAAAACGCTCGCTTTGACTACCGTTTGCTTTTAGGTTCCGATTTTATTTCGATAGACAGTAGTTCTACAGCACAGTTTAATGCCATAAAATTTCATCCCTATGTAGCGTATGAAACCGAATCAGATACGATTTATAAACTCAAAGTAAACATCCCAAAGATGAAAGCACAAGACTTCATCTCGTCTCTTCCTGACGGTTTGTTTACTCATTTTCAAGGAATGGAAGCCGAAGGAACATTTGATTATAAATTAAATTTTAAATTCAATAAAAACAAACCAGACCAACTTGTTTTTGATAGCAATTTGAAAAAAGAAAACTTGAAAATTACAAAATACGGCGAAGCCAATCTCAACAAACTCAATGGTGAATTTGTATACAGAGCAATAATCAATGATGTTTTACAACGTCCAGTATTAGTTGGAAATGCCAATCCCAATTACACTCCATTAGATCAAATTTCGCCTTACTTAAGAAAATGTGTGTTAACTACTGAAGATCCTTCTTTCTTTTCTCACCATGGTTTTATTAATGAAGCATTCAAACAGTCCATTGTAAAAAATATAAAAACCAAGAAATTTTCAAGAGGCGCCAGTACCATTAGCATGCAATTAATAAAAAATGTTTTTCTTACAAGAGAAAAAACGGTTTCCCGAAAACTGGAAGAAATTCTTTTGGTTTATATCCTAGAAAATAACCGAATTGTAAGTAAAGAGCGTATGCTTGAAGTGTATTTTAATATAATCGAATGGGGACCAAATGTGTATGGAATTGGAGAAGCAAGTCGTTATTATTTTCAAAAAACTCCTGCTGAACTTACCTTAAATGAATGTTTGTATCTGGCGCGAATTATTCCAAGTCCAAAAAAATTCATGTACCAATTTAACGACCAAGGGCAGTTGAGAGATTTCGCTAACAAACAAGTCTCCTTCTTAACGAATATAATGATACGAAGAGGGTTAATTCCTATTGAGGACACTATTTACAAAAGACTTCCCATCGTAATTTCCGGGCCTGCAAAATCACTTATTCGATTAAAAGTAAGAGATACTATTCCTGTCGATTCATTGAAAGTGAGTGATGAATTTGAGTTTTAAAATCTCCGTAAAACTCTCAAAAAAGAACTAAAGATAGTACTGATTTTTGAATTCCATAAAAAAAGCCCACAAAAAATTACTTTGCAGGCTTTGCATAAAAAATTTACAATTAAAAATCAGGGCGCTGGATCCGGTATAATTGCCTGAACTTCATTAATTGCTTGTAACACCTCATCCGATAATGTTACATTGATTGTATCAATGTTCTCTTTTAATTGCTCCATGGTAGTCGCACCAATTATAGTACTGGTCAAGAAAGGCTGTTGTTCAACAAAAGCCAAAGACAATTCCGTTAATGACAAGCCATTTTTAATAGCAATTTCTTCGTATAATTTTGTTGCTTGCGTACATTGTTCGCTGCTGTATCTTGAATATTGTGGAAACAAGTTTAGTCTTGCTTTAGGGTGTTTTTCTCCAGTTAAAAACTTACCAGACAAAACCCCAAATCCCATAGGTGAATACGCTAACAAACCTACATTCTCACGAGCACAAACCTCAGCCGAAGCATTTTCGAAAAGACGATTCAATAACGAATACGGGTTTTGAACTGTTTTTACTCTTGGCAAATTATTGTATTTATTCTCTTCTAAGAATCGCATGATTCCCCAAGCATTTTCATTTGATAAACCAATATGTTTGATTTTTCCTTCTTTAATGAATCCGTCCAGTGTTTCTAAGACTTCATGAATATTATCTTCCCATTGATCATCTTGCAAAGTAAACCCGCGTTGTCCAAAGTAATTGGTTTTACGTTCTGGCCAGTGCAATTGGTACAAATCGATATAATCGGTTTGTAAACGCTTTAAGCTATTGTCTAATGCATACTTGATACTTGCTGGCGAAAAATCATTTTTTTCTCGCATGTAAGTGAAATTAGGATTGGGTCCTGCAATTTTAGAGGCTAAAACTATTTCTTCTCTTTTTCCTGATTTTTTAAACCAAGTTCCAAGAATTTTCTCTGTACTTCCGTATGTTTCTTGTCGTGCTGGAACCGAATACATTTCGGCCGTGTCAAAAAAATTAACACCTTGTTCCAGAGCATAATCCATTTGCGAATGACCTTCTAATTCATTGTTTTGCTCTCCAAAAGTCATTGTTCCAAGGCAAATTTTGCTGACTTTTATATCGGTATTGGGTAAAGTAGTATATTTCATTTATTGTAATTTTAAAAGATAAAGATACAAAGGTAAATTTTATTAGTGGAGTTGTCAGAAGGTATTAACAGATCTTTTAGAAACGTTTACACCAATAAAAAAAGGTTCAAAGTAAAAACTCTGAACCTTTCAATCTTAAATATTTGTTTCTTTTTTAATTGATTTCATTCAACATTTCAGCAATTTCATCCAATCTTGGAGTAAGAATAATTTCGATTCTTCGATTCTTCGCTTTCCCTTCAGGGGTAGCGTTGCTAGCTAGTGGAGAAAACTCTCCTCTTCCTGCAGCCGTAAGATTTTGCTTGTTGATTGCTTTGTTTTCACTCAAAATAGCCACAATTGCAGTTGCTCTTTTAGTTGATAAATCCCAGTTATTAGCAATTGGCCCTGAGCTAGAAAAACCATCATCATCCGTGTGTCCTTCAATCAAAACCGAAATATCTGGATTGTCACCCAAAACTTTTCCTAGTTCTACAACCGCTTTTTTTCCTTCGGCACCTACTGAATAACTACCAGAATTAAAAAGCAATTTGTTTTCCATAGAAACATACACCTTTCCGTTTTTTTGCTCTACCGTCAATCCTTTTCCTTCAAAACTGTTTAACGCTTTAGACAATGTTTCTTTCAACTTTTTCATAGCCGCTTCTTTGGCAGCAATCAAAGATTCCATTTCTTGCAAACGTTGCGAACTTTTATTTAAACGTTCTTGTTCTATCGCCAAAGCTTTTCCTTTAGCATCCAGTTGAGCCAATAAATCACGATTTTTACCCATGTTAGCCTGCAAAGCCTCATTACTGTTTTTCTCTAATGCTTTATACGATTCTTGCAAAAGATCCATTTTACTTTGTAAAGCACTGTTCTCTGCAAGCCATTTATCGCGCTCTTGTTTTACTTTATCCAAATCTGTTTTTAACGCAGACTGATCCAGTTCCAACTGATTTTTATCTTTCAGCAACGCATCTTTATCATCAGATAAGGTTCTGTTTTCCTTTTTTAAGTCGGTATACTTGTTTTCTAAATCCGTATATATTTTCTTAGACACACAAGAAGTGGATAGTGCCATAATTAATAATCCAAGGGAGATTCTTTTTATCATATTTATCATTTAAAGATTAGCTTCATAATTTATTCTATTTCTACTAAAACGGGACAATGGTCAGAATGTTTTGCCTCGGGTAAAATTAGTGCTCTTTTTATTCTATCTCTCAAAGGTTCGCTTACTAAACAATAGTCAATACGCCAACCTTTATTATTCAATCTTGCAGTAGGGAAACGCATCGTCCACCAAGTGTAATTATCTGGTTCTTTGTTTAAAAAACGGAAACTGTCAATAAATCCATTTTTTAAAAATGCATCAAGCCAAGCTCTCTCTTCGGGTAAAAACCCAGATGTTTTTTTATTCCTAACCGGATCATGAATATCTATTGCTTCATGACAAATATTATAATCTCCACAAATCACCAAGTTTGGAATTTCCTTTTTCAATTCCGTAATATAATTTTGAAAGTCATCCATAAACATAAATTTATGACTTAACCTTTCGCTATTTGTTCCTGATGGCAAATACAAACTCATTACTGATACATCATCAAAATCAACACGTAGATTACGTCCTTCAAAATCCATGTGCTCAATTCCTGTACCAAAAACGACATTGTTTGGTTTTATTTTCGATAAAATCGCCACACCACTGTATCCTTTTTTAGTAGCAGGAAACCAATAATGATAGGGATAACCCGCAAGCTCAAAATCCAACAATGGAAGTTGCTCGGGTGTTGCCTTAATTTCCTGCAAGCAAATCACATCGGGATCAGCTTGTTGCAACCAATCTATAAATCCTTTTGAAATTGCTGCACGAATTCCATTTACATTATAAGAAATAATCTTCATTTATATAAAATTTTGATTTCCAAAAATACTAAAAATTAAAAAGCTTAACCTATAAATAACAAGAAAATCCGATGCCTGAATGAGTAGTTAATCGAGTTTTTTTCTATCTTTGTTTTTCGCTCAAAAACAAAAGTAAATGGGTTTAGTTACCGCCAAAGAAGTTGCAAAAGCAATAAATGCTGAAAAATACGGAGTTTTAGGAACTTTTACGGGTTGGTTATTAATGAAAGTGTTAAAAATTTCTACTCTTAATAAATTTTATGATAGCAACAAACATTTAAAGGACGTAGAGTTCTTAAATGCTATTATTGACGATCTACAAATAAAATTCGAAATTCCAGAAGAAGACTTAAAACGATTGCCAAAAGAGGGCGCTTATATCACCATTTCAAACCACCCACTAGGCGGAATTGATGGTGTTTTGTTATTGAAATTAATGCTCGAAAGAGAACCAAATTTCAAGATTATTGCTAATTTTCTTTTGCATCGTATTGCCCCTTTGAAAGATTACATCATGCCTGTTAATCCGTTTGAAAACCATAAGGATGTCAAATCAAGCGTGGTAGGAATTAAGGAGACATTACGCCACCTAAGTGACGGAAAACCTCTAGGAATGTTCCCGGCTGGAGAAGTTTCCAGTTATAAAGACGGGCAACTCATGGTGGACAAGCCATGGGAAGAAGGAGCTATAAAAGTAATTCGAAAAGCACAAGTACCTGTTGTACCAATTTATTTTCATGCTAAAAACAGCAGACTTTTTTATCTTCTTTCTAAAATTAGCGACACGTTCCGCACGGCTAAACTACCTTCAGAAGTTTTTAGCCAAAAACATCGTGTGATAAAAGTGCGTATTGGAAAACCTATTTCGGTAGCGGAGCAAAACGAGCATGTATCGATAGAAGCCTACTCTGAATTCTTGAGAAAGAAAACATATATGTTAGCTAATCCATTTGAAAAGGAAAGTAAATTACTGAATACGCCAAGTTTAAAAATACCAAAAAGTCCAAAAGAAATCGTTACTCCTGCTAATGGAGAAAAAATGATTGCCGAAGTAAATGCGTTAAGAGATACGGACTGCCGACTATTACAAAGTAAAAACTACGAAGTCTTTTTTGCGGAAGCAAGCAAAATACCTAATGTTCTTCATGAAATTGGCCGCTTGAGAGAAATCACTTTTAGAGAAGTGGGAGAAGGAACAAATGAATCTATTGATTTAGACAAATTTGACCAATATTACCATCATTTATTCCTTTGGGATGAAGATGCTAAGAAAATTGCTGGTGCTTATAGAATGGGATTGGGTTCTGAAATTTATCCAAAATACGGAATGGAAGGTTTTTACTTGAATGAACTTTTCCGTTTTGAACCTGAGTTGCATGATATGATGTCTAAATCTATCGAAATGGGCCGGGCTTTTATCATCAAAGAATACCAACAAAAACCAATGCCTCTTTTCTTATTATGGAAAGGAATTATTCATACGACTTTGCGTTTTCCAGAGCACAAATTCTTGCTTGGCGGTGTGAGTATTAGCAATCAATTCTCAGATTTTTCTAAATCATTGATGATTGAGTTTATGAAATCAAATTATTACGATCCCTACATTGCACAATACATCCACCCAAAGAAAGCATATAAGGTAAAACTAAAAGACGCCGATAAAGATTTCATTTTTGACGAAGCCGAATCGGATTTAAATAAATTTGATAAAATTATTGATGAGCTTGAGCCTGGTGTGTTACGTTTGCCGGTATTGATCAAAAAATACATTAAGCAAAATGCGAAAGTAGTGGCTTTCAATGTAGATCCCTTGTTCAACAATGCTGTTGATGGATTAATGTACATTAGAATTGCTGATATTCCTGAAAGCACAATGAAACCCGTTATGGAAGAGTTTCAAGCAGAACTCGAAAGAAAACTGGTCGATAAGGAAGATTAAAAAACAAGTCTTCTATATATAAGTATAAAAAAAATCTCAACAATTGTTGAGATTTTTTTTATACTTAAAACCAACCTTTTTTATGTACTTGATACGTTTGATAAAACTCCTCATCCGATTTTGTCAAATAAATAATTCCTTCAATTACCCCTAATAATCCTGTAACAGATCCAAGTGTAAAAAGACTAATGACCAACCAAATAATTCCTTCGGAAGTGTATCCCAATAAAAATTTATGAATCCCAAACGGACCTAAAAGTATCGCTAATAATCCTGCCGCTAGCCTTTTATTGTCTTCTTCTACTGGTTGCGGATTGTTCCAATGTTCTTGTTTTGAATGCTCCATGACAACTATAATTAATTGATTTCGAGTATTAAAAGTATTAAATTTTATTTAAAAACACTGTCAATAGGCTCCCAAAGTTCAATTTTATTTCCTTCGATATCTACAATCCAACCAAATTTCCCATAATCGTACGATTCCATTTCGCCTACCACTGTCACACCTTCCTGTCTTAATTGCAACAACAGCTTCTCGAGATTATCGACTCTAAAGTTTTGCATGAATTGTTTTTCGCTTGGCGCAAAATAAGTAGTATCATTTGCAAACGGAGACCATTGTGTTGAACAATCTAGCCCTTTGTTGTCCTTCCACCAAAAAGTGGATCCATAGTCATCTGTCTTTAACCCAAGATACTTTCCGTACCATTCCACTAGTTCTTTTGGATTTTTAGATTTAAAAAAAATACCGCCAATTCCTGTAACTCGTTTTTCAGCTATTGTATTTTCAGGAGTTCCAAAATATTTTGCTTTGATTTTATCTACAATTACTTGTGCCAGTCGTTCGTGACTTTCAAAGGTCCAACCAGCTACATGCGGAGTCAAAATTACATTAGGTGCTTCTAATAAATACTGAAAAGCTTCAGACGTGTTTTCCTCTTGAAACAGCGTTTCAAAAGATAATTTCTCATATTCCAACACATCTAATCCTGCTCCCATAATTTTACCCGATTGCATAGCAGCAACCAAATCAGTAGTAACAATGTTCTTTCCTCTCGAAGTATTGATGATCCAAAACGGCTTAGCAAATCCATTAATAAAATCAGCATGAACCATTTTATTGGTTTCTGGCGTCCATGGAATATGTAAACTCACCACATCTACTTTTTGCTTAAATTCTTCTAATGACACTTGTTTTGCATTGGAGTCACCCACATTTTCTAAAATGTCATAACACAATACTTCCACCTCAAAACCGCGTAGTTTTTTAGCAAACGATTTCCCCATGTTTCCGTAGCCAATAATCCCAACGGTTTTTCCATCGAGTTCGTGACCGCGATTGCTTTCCCGATTCCAATGCCCCGAACGAATTTCTCTATCAGCACTATTCAGTTTATTGAACAGCGAAAGAATCATTCCTAAAGTATGTTCAGCAACGGCGTTTCTATTTCCTTCAGGCGCAGCAATAAGCGTCACGTTTTTAGTTTCGGCATAATCACAATCAATGCTTTCCAGACCAGCGCCTACACGAGCTATAAACTGTAAATTTGTGGCTTTATCTAAGAATTGCTTGTCAATCTTGAAACGACTACGGATAACGATGCCGTGATAATCTTGAATTTTGGCTTCAATTTCCTCTTTGGAAGAAGTGAAATCCTCCTGATTGGTAAAACCTAGGGTTTGCAATTGTCCCCATAATATAGGGTTATTGCTATCGATATGAAGTATTTTAATGTTTTCTGGTTTCAACATTGTTCTATAATTTAATGTTGTTCAAAGTTACAAATCTTAATAGTGAAATTGCATGATTTGTCTGCTGGATTGTAAGAATCAAGTTCCAATTATAAAATAGTATAAATAAGGGAATCTAGTTTGTAGCCCAATAATCAAAAACCGTCACTTTATCTGGCGCTGGATTTAAAAGCGCCACAAAAGCTTTGTGAGCTGGATCAATAAGATACGCATCCCTATCTGCTTCACTAGTAAATGTCAAAGTAAAACAATGCGTCAAACCATTATTTAAGTTTTCAGGACTATTATTAGTTCCCCATTCGAATGCCTTTATAACTGGGATTTTATGTTGTAAATCACTCAATGCAGCTACCACTTTATTGATATATGCAGGATCTGTATTTTCATTCCAACCAAACATAACCACATGACGTAGCAATTGTTTATTATGGGTTTTTTGGGCATTTACTGTAGCACAACTTGCCATAAATAGTAACGTAATTATTAATACTTTTTTCATTTTGTCTTTTTTTTGAAATATACGAAATATTTCAATCCTTTAACTGGTAGAGATAAGGTTGTTCTCTAAATGAATTTAGCATTCTTTTTGAATTAAATTTTAATTATCTAAATGCAAAAAAAGTGAATTTTTATTGATAATGGCTCCCGAGTTTTTTTTCTATTGAAGGTAAATCTTTTATATATTGCTTCGCATCCCATTTCATTTTCCATACTTTAATATATTCAGACAGAGGACTGAGATATATTTCTCCTCTTCTTTTATCAACATTCTCTGGATCTGTCAATGGTAAAATATAATATGTTTTTGTTTGTGGATCTTGACCAACTTGAGTTCCATAAATTTGTTTTTTATTTTGCATGGTAAGAAATCGATCCTCATACATTGCCAAATATTCTGGCATTGACTCTCCTTTTTTAACAGACTCCTTAATTAAAGGCAAATACTTTTTACTGTCTTTTAAATCTAGACTCATAACTAGAGCTGATAAAATATACTCTCCTTTCAAACCTAATAAATCAGAGCTTGGCCAACCATCCTTAGCAATAATAGCATCTATTTTTTGTTTAATTTTTGTCTTTCCCTCGTCAATTGTTTTATTAAAAGCGAGCATTTTTTGCGTATTACTCCCATTCTTAGTTACAAATTCAGGCATATCCTTTAAAAGATTTTGATTTTCATCATTTAAAGCCTTTAATTCGGCTACCAAAATAGAATTTAGCTTAGCTTCCTTTTTAAGTTTATTTCGTTTCACTTCCTTTAACAAGGCTGCCCAACGTTTGTCATTATGAAGAGATGCTAAATCTTCATCAATAATTGTATGATCGTAATTTGTATAACTTCTTTTTATTTCCTTTGATTCGAGTTGATAAAATGAACTATCTGGAACTTTGGCTAATGCCCATGAACAAGCAGCGTTATATCGATCATTGGCTCTAATTTTCCATCCCTTAATTTCAAATGCTCTTGAGTATACCAATCCCGAATTTAAATAGTCTTTTGCCTCGTAAAGCGAATCTGCTTTAGTAACTAGTTTATAATATTCATTGGATGGATTTTGTCCGAATGAAACAGAAGTTGTTAAGATTAATAGGATAAGATTGGTTATTTTTTTCATTTTAATTCTACTGTTGTTAACTTCTAATAATAAATTTCCAAGTTAGGAAATTATTGCTTAACATATTCAATTTGATAACAATCGTAACACTCGTCACTCAAAAACAATTTTGCTCCTTCTACACTAAATGATTGACTAGGTTTTCCTGAAAGATAAACTAACATTGGTTTCTTTCCTCCAAAAATAGATTCTTTAGCTTGAATTGAATAGGATTCAGTTGTTGTTAAATTTCCGTTTTCATAGGTTTTTACTTCTGACTTTGAAATTTCAACACTCATGGATTTATTTGTGGAACTTGGAGTTGTAGTTTCTCCTGTTATGCCTCCGCTAGATTGAACCCAATCCCATTTTCCAACAATAGAATTAGCAACCATAGTCGATTCACTTGTTGAACAACTAAATAAAGTGAAAATTAACGCAAAGTATATTAAAGGTATTTTCATAATTATTGTTTTAAATATGATACGAATTTTTCCAATTGGTTGCGTACTTTTTGACTTATTTATAAGTTACTTCCTGAGTTATTATTAAAAAAAGCAATTTGATTTTATCGATAATATCAAATGATACTATTAAAAGTAGTTTTGTTTCTCCATTGAAACAAATATAATCATTGTTAATTAAGCTAATTGGCTTAAAAACTACCACAAAAACCAACAAAACTAAAGAGTATGGTGATTTGCCTCAATTTTAATAAAAAATATTTTTGAATAAAGAGTAACGATTGCTGATTTTTGATTTGAAAAACCAAACTCAAAACACATTCGAGGCTGCGTGAGTGATAGAAGCTAGCTACCGAAGTAGCGCGGATAGCTCGACACCATTAAAAAAAGGGTCTTATCAACATTCCTGCTGATAAGACCCTTTTTATTAATGGGGGCACGCCCAAATAATTATTATCCTTTGATTTGTTTCAATGAAGTTTTTATTCCGCGTATTAAGGACGAACTGAATCCGTGCATTTCCATTTCGTTTAATCCCGCAATGGTACAGCCTTGTGGCGTAGTTACACGGTCGATTAATTGTTCTGGATGTACTTGTTCTTCCATGACCATTTCGGCTGCTCCTTTTACTGTTTGTGCTGAGATAGCCAATGCGGTTTTCCAGTCAAATCCTATTTCGATTCCAGCTTGCATCGATGCACGGATGTAACGCAAGGCAAAAGCGGTTCCAGAGGCGGCAAGTACTGTAGCTGCATCCATTAATTTCTCATCAATTATAGGCGCTGTCCCTAAATCTTTGAAAAGAGCGACCGTATTTTCGGCTTTCTCTTTGTCTTTTTCATGAAAAGCAATACAGGTTGCTGAGGCACCAAATTGGGACGCAATATTTGGCATGATTCGGATGGCGCTATTACCAGATCCTATCTTGTTTTGTAAATTTTCTATCGATAAGCCACTTACAGCTGAGGCGATTACTTTATTTGAAATTACGGGAAGAATTTCGGCCAAAACTACATCTACTTGGTATGGTTTTATGGTTAAAATCACAATATCTGCTTCTTGAATTCCTTGTGTATTATCCGTAGAAACCGTTATGCCCTGTTCTTCCAAATATAAAATGCTGGCGGTGTTTCTTCTTGTAATGGTGATTTGATTTCCTTGCGAAAATTTAGATAATCCTTTTGCGATGGCAACTCCTAAGTTTCCTCCGCCAATAATATGTACTTTCATGCTGGTTGTGGTTTATTAATTAATAAATTTTAAATTCAGTCTGGTTTTCATAATAACTTCCCTTTTAATAATAAGGAAGCAATTGTAAAATAAATAACCAAACCTGTCACATCTACCAAAGTTGCTACAAATGGTGCTGAAGATGTTGCAGGGTCTAATCTAAGTTTTTTTAATAAAAAAGGTATCATCGAGCCTGAAAGTGTTCCCCATAAAACTATAAATACTAATGAAATTGAAACCGTCATTGCAACCGCAACCCAATGAATACCATATTGATACAATCCCGTTTGTTGCCAAATCATTATTCTAATAAATCCTACAATCCCTAATATAGAACCCAATAAAAATCCTGAGGCAATTTCTTTTTTCATTACAAACCACCAGTCTTTGAGGTCTAATTCTTTCAACGCCATAGCACGAATAATCAAAGTGGCGGCTTGTGAACCAGAATTCCCCCCACTCGAAATGATAAGTGGAACAAACAGTGCCAAAACAACCGCTTTTTCGATTTCTCCTTCAAAAAATCCCATTGCCGAAGCGGTAAACATTTCTCCAACAAATAAAATTACCAACCAAGTGGCCCGTTTTTTGACCATTTCGAAAAGTCTTGTTTGCACATAGGGTAATTCAAGTGCTTCCAAACCACCAAATTTTTGAATATCTTCGGTATCCCTTTTTTCTATTTCGTCTTTTATGACATCAATCACATCATCAATCGTGATGCGACCTACCAAACGCCCCAATTCATCCACAACTGGAATAGCTTCGAGGTCGTATTTATCCATTATTCGGGCTACCTCAACATCAGCCATTTCAACACCTACATAATTCAGTTTTCGAATATAAAATTCGCTTATTGGCGTTTTGGTAGTTGGCGCCGTCAGCAAATCCTTCAGCGACAAACGTCCCTTGAGCTTATTGTCGTCATCAACAACGTAAATTGAATGTACTCTGGAAATATTTTCTGCCTGTATTCGCATTTCTTTTACGCAAGTCATCACGTTCCAATTCTCATTGACTTTTACCAATTCTTTGTGCATGATTCCACCCGCTGTATCCTCGTCATAACGCAATAAATCGACAATACTTTTGGCGTGTTCAATATCTTGAAGTTCCGATATTACCTCGGCTTTTCTATCCTTGGAAAGCTCTCCAATAATATCGGCCGCATCATTGGTTTCTAACTCATCGAGCTCCTCTGCAATTTCTTTCGAAGACAATCGGCTTAATATTTTCTCTCGTAAATCATCGTCCAATTCAAGGAGAATTTCGGCTGTTTTCTCACTGTCTAAAACTTGGAAAATATAGGTAGCTTCCTCGATGCTAACCTCATCCAGAATTTCTGCAAAATCAGCATGATGCATATCATTCAACAAAACTTCCAGTTGCTGGTTATTTTTTTCTTGAATAAGTTGTGCTATTTGCTGAATTAAGTCTTTACTGATTTTAAATTCCATCGGCTTCAATTTTTTGGGTCAATGCTATAAATTGTGCTACATCCAGCTGTTCTGGACGAAGATCAAAGATAGGATCTTCTCGTAAATTATCGGATAAGTTTAGCGTTTTTAAACTGTTACGTAATGTTTTACGACGTTGTTGAAAAGCGGTTTTCACTACCGTAAAAAATAACTTTTCGCCACAAGGCAAACTGTAATCTGCTTTTCTACGCAAACGCAACACCCCTGATTTTACTTTGGGTGGCGGAATAAAAACATTTTCGTCAACAGTAAATAAATATTCAGCATCATAAAATGCTTGCGCCAAAACTGATAATATTCCGTAGGCTTTTGTTCCTTTTTTTTCACAAATACGTTGCGCCACTTCTTTTTGGAACATCCCTGCAAATTCAGGAATTTGATCTCTCATTTCCAACGTTTTAAAAACAATTTGTGTCGATATATTGTACGGGAAATTCCCTATAATCGCAAATTGTTTGCCTTCAAAAACTTCATTGATATTGTATCTCAAGAAATCTTTTGAGATAATCTTGTCTTTTAATTTTGGATAATTTTCATCTAAGTAGGTAACAGATTCTGTATCAATCTCGATTACATACGTATTTATGGGCTTGTCTAACAAGTATTTTGTTAGCACTCCCATTCCAGGTCCTATTTCTAATACATCATCATACCCTTCTAGGTTCAACGTATCAGCAATGTCTTTAGCAATGCTTTCGTCTTTCAAGAAATGTTGTCCGAGGTGTTTTTTGGCTTTTACTTTTTCCATGTTTTGTGTTTAAAGCTTAAAGTTTAAAATTCCGAGTTTCTCAACTCAATACTTATTCCTTAAACTATTTTTTAAATTAGAGAAGATCATTTGCTTCCTCTAATGTATACTTTAATCTCAATTAATTTAGTAATTTTATAGCTGATTACTAAAAACGAAAACTATTTCCAGAGATTTTCATTTTTCCAATTTGGTTTCATTCCAAGAGCATTTGAATCAACGTTTGGATATTTTATAAAAAGCGTTTCTAATCTTTCTGTAAAATTATTTTCAGGTTGGATTCTATCTAATAAATATTTCATTATACAAAGATGAACATATAATTTTTCATTTTGTTTTGGCACATCTTCAACCCAATTAAAGGGAGGATTTGCCAATAATTTTGGATTCCCTGGTAAGTTTTTATTCCACAATCTAGAATGATGTGCACAATAATTCCGAATTTGCGCAATAGATTGTAGCCAACTTGGTAAAAAAGTATGATTTACAACTCCGTATTCTCTTGCAATCGTATCTTTAGAATCAATTGTGTTTTTTAAATTGCCATATAATTTTGATAGCGATCCAAAACTAGTTTGTTCTAATGATTTCCATGCCGGTGGAAAACGTAAATCATCTTTATGGTTTTTAAAATGATTTTTTATAGATATCTCTTTACTTCTTTCCAATTCTTCTTCTAGACTCGAAAGTGTTTTAACCAAGGCTTTGCTGTCATTAAACAATTCGAAATTTTGAAACCACCAAGGATTGAATTCGTGCGAAAGATGATAAATTAACTTTGTTCTTAAACTTATTTCTATTTTCTCGATAATATCGAATAACAAAATTTTAAGCTCTCCGTCAAAATGATAAAGTGATATTACATCTTTAAATTTACTATTTTCTTTAAAAACGTGATTGACTTTATCCGATTGCATCGAATGCCAATATTCACCTAATCGATAATAACTGATATGAGATAAATAATGTGTAGCGTTGTCCTCAGGAGTTATAAGTAAACCTCGTGTTTGTAATCTTTCTATTTGTTCTTGAATAGTAAAAGGTAGTTTTTCGAACATAATAGTTATAAAAAAAATTAAAACCGAAACGTATTTAAAGCAAAAGACACACCCTGGGACGCTGTCTTTATCTCTAAAAACTGTAGCGTGGTGTGTACTGTTAGTGCAAAGGTATTAAAAAAATGAACTAACAACAACTTTATTTATAATTTGACCTATTACATCCTCAAAGAAATCTAACCTATTACTATTAAACTAAGTAAAATTACTTCGTCTCTATAAAACAATTAACACTTTTTCCTAGTGGTCTGAAATTACTTCTAATTCCGTTCTAAAAGCCAACATTTTATCTCCAAATAATTTTGCTCCTTCTTCACGAAATCTAGGGGCATCTTCTTGGTAATATTTTTCTAATGTTTCTTTACTGTCAGTTGTATATTGAGCCGAATAAGTAACTCCACCCATTTCTTCCTCTATCAAAACACGGACTAATCGAGCTGAAGAGAATTTTCCTGTAGCCAAAATTTCAGGTATGTGCTTGTGTTGCATCCAGATAATCCATTGATTGTGAACGCTTTCGTGTATGTTTGTGGTAACGTTGTATATTATCATGTGTTAATTGGGTTAACTGGTTAATTGTTTAATCGGTTAACCAAATAACCGATTAACCTTTCTATAGATTTTTATCTCCTCTTAATCTTCTGAAGCTCTTTCTTGCTTCTACAAAATAAATACTGTCTTCATGACCAAAGAGTATTTTTTCATATAATGGCTTTGCCTTTTCGGGTTCGTTTATTTTTTTATTATAAATTTCTGCCGAAAAATACAGTGCTTCATCTATGTAAATTCCGTCACTATGATGGTCAATAATTGATTGATATTGGCTTAAAGCCAAATTATAATCGGCTGTTTTTTCATAGATTTTACCCAGTCGTAATAACGTTACTGCTTCAATTTCTTGTCCTTTGAATTTTTGCAAAATGAACTGAAACTGTATAATCGCTTCCTGATTTCTATTTTGATACAACAAATAATCTCCTTTGGCAAATGCTGCTAATGCCGTTTGAGTCGAATCAGCAACCGTATTGTCATTTATCAACAAAAAATACTCCAAAGCATCATTAGCAATCAATTGTGTGTTTGCCGATTTTAGTTCTTTGAACTGCTTCAACGCCCAAACGAAATCTGTCTTAAAATAACTCGTTTTTGCTGCTTTCAAACTGGCTTCGTGTGCTACAATATCATTCTTTAAATCCATTTCAATCTGTGAATAATAAATCAACGCTTGATTGAATTTTTCTTCATACAGCAAAATATCTGCCAACTCCATTTTCACCTTCGCAATATCATAATCATTCAATTGTAATTCCAGTGCTTTTGTTATTATTACTCTTGCTTTTTCAGGTTTTTTTAAATTAAAAGCTACAAAATGCGCCTGAATCAGTTGCAAAGATAAGGTAAAAGGTGTTATTTCATATTCTGCTAGCAAACGATCTAATTCTGAGTTGATACTAGTAAAATCTTTTTCTTTGGCTTTGTCAATTTTTAATTTTATAATATACGAATGTGCCTGCACTAGCAACTCTAAATCTTTGGTGTTTTCTATTACAAAACTCAACATTTCATTGGCAGTGGCTTCATCCTCTTCTTCAATGGCAAGCTGAATCAAACTAACAATATTAGCTAGCGATTCTGGATTGCGCTTATAAATGGCTTTTTCCTGAATAAATGCTTTTGAAAACTCTTTTTGTTGGACGTAATACCAACTCAAATACCGATTCCAAAATAGGTCTTGGCTTTTTTGAACTCTAAGAATTAATGCTTTTCGCAAAAGATTACTAAAATCAGCATCGCCATCGTCAGTAATGTACCGTGCTAATTGATTTTGTATCAATATCGAATTTTGAGGATTGGCTAAAGCTTCGTCAAGAAAGGTCGAAATCATCATTTCAGTGTTTCCCATTTGCCCATAAAGCAGTCCTTTTTGATAATTAAAATTATAATTAGGAACGAGATCAGAAGCTATTTGATATGATTTTAAGGCATAGTCCAATAATACTTTCTTCTCAAATGAATTAGAAATCGCATATACTTCATTTGGGTTTTTCCGAATTCGGTCTAAGGCTAAATCGTAATTAATTTTAGCTTTATCCTCTTTTTTTTGGAGTTGGAAATTGTATCCTAATTCTACTAGAAGACTCCCTTGTTTGTATTTATCAAGGCGAGCTTGAATTGCTTTTTCAGCAATGTCGTATTGTTGTAACTGTTGGTAGCAATCTACAGTTCTCAGGAAATACTGCAAGTTTTGAGGTACGCTTTCCAGTAACTCTTCGTAACTTATTTTAGCTTTTTCAAAATCACCTTTGTCATAATAATACTGTGCCAATTGCTCGTTTTGAGAAAAACAAACTAATGAAAAAAACAAAGTGATATGTAGAAAGAGTTTTTTCATTATTCCTGTTTTTAATCGCAATAAATTATTGAATTACAACGCTAAATTAACCGCAAATTATTTTTATTTATAGAAACAAAATATAGGCTAAAAAAAATTAAACCATTAAGAAATTAAGTTTATTAAGCTTAATGCTCCTAAATTTCTTAATGGTTTAAAAATTTACTTTATTTTACAGTAATTAATTTATAATATCAAAACCACAATATGGACGCAATACCTCAGGTATTACAATCCCTTCTGGAGTTTGGTAATTTTCTAAAATTCCCGCCAATACTCTTGGCAATGCCAATGAACTTCCGTTTAGTGTGTGTGCCAATTGGTTTTTTCCGTCTTTGTCTTTGAAACGTAATTTCAAACGATTGGCTTGAAAAGTCTCAAAATTAGAAACAGACGAAATTTCTAACCAACGGTCTTGTGCTGTAGAAAAAACTTCAAAATCATAAGTCAAAGCCGATGTAAAACCCATATCGCCACCACAAAGGCGTAAAATTCTGTATGGTAATTTTAATTCGTTTAGAATTTCTTTTACGTGTTCCACCATTCCATCCAACGCTTTGTAAGAGTTGTCAGGATGCTCCACGCGTACAATTTCGACTTTATCAAATTGATGCAAACGATTCAATCCACGAACGTGTGCACCGTAAGAACCTGCTTCTCTTCGGAAACATGGTGTATATGCAGTTGTTAAAACTGGTAATTCGTTTTCGCTCAAGATTACATCTCTAAACAAATTCGTCACTGGAACCTCAGCCGTAGGAATTAAGTACAAATCATCCGTTTTGTCATGGTACATTTGCCCTTCTTTGTCTGGCAATTGCCCAGTTCCATATGCCGAAGCTTCGTTTACCATATGTGGAACTTGCACTTCATTGTAACCTGCTGCTGTGTTTTTGTCTAAAAAATAATTGATCAAAGCACGCTGTAATCTTGCCCCTTTACCTTTATAAACAGGAAATCCTGCACCCGTAATTTTTACTCCTAACTCAAAATCGATGATGTCGTATTTTTTTACCAATTCCCAGTGTGGTTGTGCACCTTCGTGTAAAACTGGAATCCCCCCTTCTTCAAAAACATTTAAGTTTTCTTCTGGTGTTTTTCCCACAGGAACAATATCAGCAGGAAGATTGGGTAAAGTGTATAGTTTTTCTAAAAGTTCGGCGGCAAACGCATCAGCTGATTCAGCCAAAACTTTGCTTTTCTCTTTTAGTAAAACTGTTTTTTCTTTTAGGATTGCGGCTTTTGATTTCTCTCCCGCTTTCATCAATTCACCAATGTCTTTGGATAATTTATTAGATTCAGATAAAATTCCGTCTAATTCTACTTGTGTAGCACGACGTTTTTCATCTAATTGAACAACTTCTTCAACAACGCTAGTGGCATCCATATTTCTTTTTGCCAAAGCGGTGATTACTTTTTCTTGATTCTCTCTAATAAATGCGATTTGTAACATAGCTTGATTTTATTAATCTTCTTTTATATAATGGAAGCAAATTTAAGGAAATGTTTAATACTTACAGCGGAAAGTTTTAAGGAAATATTTTCGCAAAGAGGTACAAAGAAGACACAGAGAGGGCGAAGTTTTGCTAAATTTAGGGACTTACCCTTTCGTTTTTTCTTTGTAATAATTTGCGAAATAATCTAAATCATTAAGCTCTTTTTATTTCGTGACCCACAAATTCCTCCAAAACAGCAAACATATCATCTACTGAAAGCACTTCTGTATCTGGATGGGATTTTAAAAAATTAGCGTTTAAAGTCACTAAATCTTCTTCGATTGTTGCAAATGGTGGTGTGTTTAAAATATCTCTAGTAGGATTTACACCTTCTAGTTTTCCTTTTAGGAATTTGTCTCGTTTTACACTGCTCATCAATTTAGCTTTCTTGCTTTGTAGTTGAAAAAACTCCAAGTGTTTCTCCGCACCAATCAAAGCCAAACCTTCCTCTACTAATTCGTTTAATTCTCTATTCCAGCCTGAATTGTAAACAAATTGAGCAAAATTCCCTTCGGTACATTGTGCATTATAATAATCTAAATAATAACTCATGATTGCATCTTCATGAATCAAATCGTCCTCCATTTTTTCCTCACGCATTAAGTTAATTACCGAAATATTAGAATTGATAACGTCTTGTGGGTTTTCGCTAGCAGCGGCCGTTTCTGAAAGAATTATTTTACCGAATTCCATTTTTTTAATTTTTAAGGAGTATGATGCAAATTTCGGGTAAAATAGCGAGGAATGGAAATGTTTTTTTAGCTACTGATTAATTAACGCTATTTGTTAATTGACCTCAGAATCGTTACTATTCTTTTGCTGATTCATTTTTGTAACTAAAGCTTTCAAACGTAAGGCGCTTGCTTTTTTCTCCTCTTGAAGTTTAGCTTTTTTCCTATTTAGCAATTTGGTGTGTAAAGCCTTGTTTTTAGTGTTTTTTTCGGGTCCTTTTGCCATGATATACAATCATCTTAAATTCTAGTTTGCAAATATAAAAAAAGCCACATTAAAAATGTGGCTTTACCTACTAATGTATTAAGTTCAAACTTAAATTGTTTAAACGTATTAAAAATAATTTAAGAACAAACTGCGAACTTGTGCCAAATTCACTAAAATTATTTACTAAAAAAGTATTCGTGTATATCAATTATCTCACTTCTTCCTATCTGAACTAAATCCCTAGTGTCTTTTAGAAAAATCCCTAGTGATCTTTCATTATATATAAATTTCATTTCGCTTGAATAATCAGTAACTACATACATATCACCAGACAACTCAAAGAAAGGAACAACAAGTTTGCCATTAACTTTCAAACCTTTATTTACAATTTTACCCTCAATTAATTTATTTTTAATTAAACTATTATCATTAATTCCAGAAGCAACTTTTACGTAAGAGGTCATCATTTTAACCCATTCGCTTTCATCAATTAAATACCATTTTACTTTATCAAAATTAACTCCACTTTCACTTACCCAACCATTACTAGTAAATCCGAACAAAACCTGTTTTTTACCATTTAAAACTGGTTTTTCTTGAGGTTGAAATTCCTGGATATTATATAAAATAACAGAAACAGAAGACATATCTTTCAATTTTTTACCATTAAAAGCCAATGTTTTTAATGAAAAACTAGTTAATTCAGGGTGGTTCTTTAATATCCATTGTGTTGCAGTTAGTTCAGCTTGTTCTTCCATTTGGTCAGCGGCAAATATACCCGCACCGATAGCAGCTAAACCAGCTACGGCTGCTAAAGCACCAGCGGCATTATTTTGAGCTTCTACTTTTTTAGGAAATAGTAATAGTACAATAATTAGTAATGTAATTAATTTTCTCATTTTACTTAAATTAGGTTTTTAATTAAAACAGCATTTTTTGCCACTCTAACTACAAACTTAATATAACTGAAATACAATCCTTTACGGTTTCCCACATTGGCATTCAAATTTCAAGTTAAGTAGAGATCCATAGCCCCGATTACTTCACTTAATTTCTATTTTTGCGGAGTACAGTGAACTTCATCTGCAGTGAAAATCCTTTCTCTTTTTCCTTTAAAAATAATAAGATTGCAACGGATAGCGGGACATCGAAGATTCAGCGGAGCTAAATAGCTACAAATAAAATTCTATTGCTTATTTTTGCACTCAATAAAATTGAATCATGATACAGAATCCAAAAAGATATACGATTACAGCGGCATTACCTTATACGAACGGACCAATTCACATTGGCCATTTGGCGGGTGTTTACGTGCCATCTGACATATATTCTAGATATTTAAGATTGCAAGGAAGAGACGTTTTGTTTGTATGCGGAAGCGACGAGCACGGTGTGGCAATTTCTATGAAAGCGAAAAAAGAAGGAATTACTCCTCAGGAAGTAATTGATAAATATGATGGCATTATTCGCAAATCGTTCTTAGATTTTGGGATTTCGTTTGATAATTACTCAAGAACTTCGGCTAAAATTCATCATGACACTGCTTCGGAATTTTTTAGAACATTATATGAAAAAGGTGATTTTATAGAACAAGTAACAGAGCAGTTGTATGATGCAAAAGCAGATCAGTTCTTAGCTGACCGTTTTGTAACTGGAACTTGCCCAAAATGTGGTAATGAAGAAGCATACGGTGACCAATGTGAGAAATGTGGTTCTACACTAAACGCTACAGATCTAATTAATCCAAAATCAACTATTACGGGAGATACTCCTATTATGAAATCGACGAAGCACTGGTTTTTACCTTTGGATCGCTATGAAGATTTCTTAAAAGAATGGATTCTTGTAGGACACAAAAATGACTGGAAACCTAATGTTTACGGACAAGTAAAATCATGGATTGACGGAGGATTAGAACCTCGTGCTGTAACTCGTGACCTTGATTGGGGAATTGATGTTCCTGTTGAAGGTGCCGAAGGAAAAAAATTATATGTATGGTTTGATGCCCCAATTGGCTACATTTCTTCTACTAAAGAATGGGCTTTGCGCGAAGGAAAAGATTGGGAGCCTTACTGGAAAGATCAAGATACGAAATTGGTTCACTTTATAGGGAAAGACAATATTGTTTTTCATTGTATTATTTTCCCTGCGATGTTGAAAGCCGAAGGAAGCTATATTTTGCCAGACAATGTGCCAGCAAATGAGTTCCTGAACTTGGAAGGAAATAAATTATCGACTTCTAAAAACTGGGCAGTTTGGTTGCACGAATATTTGGAAGAATTCCCAAATCAGCAAGATGTTTTGCGTTATGCTTTGACATCAAATGCGCCAGAAACAAAAGATAATGACTTTACTTGGAAAGATTTTCAAGCAAGAAACAATAATGAATTGGTTGCCATTTTTGGAAACTTCATTAACCGCGTAGTCGTTTTGACTAATAAATATTACGAAGGAGTTGTTCCAAGCCCGAATACCTTATCAGAAGTGGATGAAGCAACTTTAACGGAATTGAAAGCCTATCCAGCAGTTATTTCAAGTTCTTTAGAGCGTTACCGTTTTAGAGAAGCGCTTGGAGAATTAATGAATGTGGCTCGTTTAGGAAATAAATATTTGGCCGACGAAGAGCCGTGGAAAATGATAAAAACCGACGAAGGTCGTGTTCAAACTCAAATGTATGTAGCACTTCAAATTGCTGCGGCTTTGAGTTCACTTTGCGAACCGTTCTTGCCTTTTACAGCAACAAAATTATCACGAATATTGAAAATCGAAAGTCCGTTGAGTTGGAGTACAATTTCAGAAACTTCAGGTTTACTTCCGGGTGGACACCAAATAGGTGAAGCAGAATTGCTTTTTGCAAAAATTGAAGACGAGGAAATTCAGAAACAAATTGACAAACTAGAAGCGACTAAAACCGCTAATACTGCCGAAAACAAAAGAGCAGAACCACAAAAAGAAGCGATTCAGTTTGATGATTTTGCCAAAATGGATATTCGTGTAGGTACGATCTTGGAAGCAGAGAAAATGCCAAAAGCCAACAAATTGTTGATTTTAAAAGTAGATACTGGAATAGATGTTCGCACGATTGTTTCAGGAATTGCAGAAAGCTTTAAACCGGAAGATATCATTGGAAAGAAAGTCACTGTTTTAGTGAATTTAGCTCCAAGAAACTTGCGTGGTGTAGAAAGCCAAGGAATGATTTTGATGTCTACTAATACCGAAGGAAAACTGGTTTTTGTAAACCCAGATACTGATGGTGTTTCTAATGGAGAGACGATAAATTAAGAAAAAAGAAAAGTGTATAAACACGAATTTCACTATTTTTCACCAACTAAACTGTGTAAATTAGTGAAATTCGTGTTTATATTAGTTAATAGCAAAAAGAATGACCAATGCAAAACCAAGATTAGCTTTAGTTTTCGGGATACTTTGTATTTCGATTTTCCCTATATTGATTAAACTCAAGCTAGCTCCTGGATTAATTTCCGCATTTTACAGGATGGCAATTGCTGTTTCTTTGTTATTACCTTATGTGCTTGTCACTAAAAAATTTAAATTACCTGAGAAAAAACACTTGATACTGGCAATCCTTTGTGGTGTTTTATTTGCTTCGGATGTTGCGGTTTGGAATATTGCCATTCAGGAATCAAGTGCAACCCAAGCTTCGTTATTGACCAATTTGTCACCACTATGGGTGGGAATTATTTCTTATGTATTTTTAAAAACCAAACCAGCTCTAAATTTTTGGATAGGAACTATAGTAGCCCTTTTTGGAATGGCGATGTTAGTGGGATTTAAATTCTTTCTGAAATTAGATTTTAACAATTCCTTTCTATTAGCTGTATTATCAGGAATTTTCTACTCCATCTATTTATTGGTTAGTAAAAAAGCACTGACTCATATAGATGTACTGTCCTTTATGACTATTAGTTTACTAGCATCCACTGTTTATTTATCAGTAGTCTGCATCTGGATGAATGAGCCATTTTCTGGATTTTCAAATTCGGGTTGGTTGGTTTTGATGATACAAGCCGTTGTTTGTCAATTGATGGCTTGGCTATCGGTTAGTTATGCAACTCAACACATGCGTCCCACAAGGGTTTCGTTGAGTTTATTAGGACAAGCAGTAATTACCTCTATTTTAGCATGGGCATTTTTAGACGAGAAAATTACAATCAATATGATTATTGGTGGTATAATTTTGCTTTTGGGTATCCGAATTACTTTTTACACGAAAACATTTTCAATAAAAAATATATTTAATAAAACAAAAGAGGATGCCTCTTTGACAGCATAAAAACAATATGAAAAATTTAAAAGTAATAGCCTTCGACGCAGATGACACTTTATTTATCAATGAAACCTATTTTGATGAAACCGAAAAGAAGTTTTGTGGTTTGATGGAAGATTATTTATCGCATCAAGGAATTTCGCAAGAACTGTTTAAAGTGGAAATTGATAATTTAAAAATGTATGGGTATGGCATAAAAGGATACATCCTTTCTATGATTGAAGCGGCAATGAGAATTTCTAACAATACCATTCCAATAGAAATTATCGAAAAAATCATACAGTACGGAAAAGAATTGATTGAGAAACCTATTGTTTTATTAGACGGAGTTGAAGAAACCTTGGAAGCTTTACATGGCAAATACAAATTAGTTGTAGCAACTAAAGGGGACTTATTAGATCAACGCAGAAAATTACACAATTCTGGATTAGGGAAATACTTTCATCATATAGAAGTCATGTCAGACAAACAAGAAGTGGACTATCTTGATTTGATTAAGCGATTGGAAATAAAACCAGAGGAATTCATTATGATAGGGAACTCTTTAAAATCAGATGTTTTACCCGTTCTAGCGATTGGCGGTTACGCTGTTCACATCCCGTTTCACACTACTTGGGCTCATGAAAAAATTGATTATAAGGTGGAGCATACTAATTTTAATGCCTTTATTAGAATTTCAGATGTTTTAAAGACCATTTTATAAATAAAAACGCGTCTTTTTATAACTTCCCTAACTAAATCAAGTCACAAAAATTAATGTTTAGCAATTTATATTCGCAAAAAAACAGGTAAAAAATTAGTAATAACCTAAGCATTCCCCGCAATTTACAGAATTAATGCTAATTATTACATAATTAACTGTTTGAAATTTCTTATTAAACATTATATCGTATTTTTGCCTAGAATTTAAAAATGAAAAAAATGAAAAAACTTATACTTACGTTGGTATTTGCTGCGGCATTTACAACAATGAGTGCTCAAACTGAGACAGAAAAGAGTACAAAAGACGATTACAACAAATGGTCTATTGAATTGGCTGGTGGTGTTAACAAACCACAAAGACCTATGACTTCAGGTTATTTTACATCTACACCAAGTCCTTATGTAATTGATTTAGGAGCAAGATACATGTTTAATAACAAATTTGGTTTGAAAGCTGACTTTGGTTACAACAGTTTTGAAGGACAAAATAGTTCTAAAGACTTTAGTACTAAGTACTACAGAGTTGACTTACAAGCAGTAGCTAATTTAGGAAGAATCATGAGTTTCGAAACTTGGACTAATACAATTGGTTTATTAGGTCACGCTGGTTTTGGTTTAGCTCAATTAGAAGATCAAAATTCTGCTGCAAAAGACAGAATGGGTAATTTCATGGCAGGTATAACTGGACAAATTAAATTATCTAACAGAGTATCATTAACAGGAGATTTTACAACTATTCTTAATGCTGCACAAGACAGATCTTTTGATGCTGCAACATTTCGTAAACACCAAGGATTTCAAGGAATTCTTTTCAACGGTACAGTTGGTTTAACAGTTTACTTAGGTAAAAATGTAAAACATGCTGACTGGGTTATTGACAATGAAGATCGTTTAGACGGAATTGACGCAAAAATTGCTGCAATCGAGAACAAAATGCTTGATACTGACAATGATGGTGTAGCTGATTATTTAGATCAAGAGCCTAACACTGCTGCAGGTGCTTTAGTTAACACTAAAGGTGTATCAGTTGACGCAAACAACAATAATGTTCCAGATGACGTAGAAAACTACATCATGAAGAACTATACAAGTAAAACTGACAAATCTCCAATGTTAAGCAACAATGAATTAATCAAAAGCTTAATTAATGGTGGTTATGTTGCTACTTATTTTGATTTTAACAAATCTACTCCAACAAATGTTTCTACAGAAGGTATCGATTTTATCTTAACTTACTTAAGAAACAATCCTTCAGCTTCAGTTGATATTATTGGTCATGCTGACGAAATTGGAAGATCTGCTTACAATGATAAATTATCTAATGCAAGAGCTGCTAAAGTGAAAAGCATTTTATTAAAAGCTAATGTTGACGCTTCAAGATTGAACGTTATCGCAGCTGGTGAAGATAATTCAGTTGATAAAGATTCAGAATTAGCTAGAAAACTAGTAAGAAAAGTTACTTTCAGAATAAAATAATTTATTCTTAAATAAAAATAAAAGCCCAAATCTAAATTTTAGATTTGGGCTTTTTCATTTAGAAGTCTTTTTTAAAAAACTTGTTTTTTATATTTACGCTAGTGCGTTCTTCAGGTCTTCCAATAAATCTTCAATATCTTCAACTCCCACACTCAAACGAACTAAATCATCTGTAATACCAACTGCTGCACGTTTGTCTTCAGGAATCGATGCATGCGTCATTAAAGCAGGATGATTTGCTAATGACTCAACGCCACCCAATGATTCCGCCAAAGTGAAAATTTTAATTTTTTCTAAGAAACTTATTGAATCTTCTTTTTTACCCGAAACAAAATCAAAAGAAACCATTCCACCAAAACCACTCATTTGCTTTTTAGCAATTTCATGAAACGGATGACTTGGTAGTCCTGTGTAATAGACTGTTTTTACTTTTGGATGCTTATTCAAAAAATCAGCCACTTTTTCTCCGTTTTCACAATGTCTTTGCATTCTTAAGTGCAACGTTTTTATTCCTCTAAGAACTAAAAAACTATCCATTGGTCCAAGAGTAGCACCTGTCGCAAATTGTTGAAAGTGCAATTGTTTTCCTAGTTCAGCTGTTTTAGCAATCAAAGCTCCAGCCACCACATCCGAATGCCCTGCAAGGTACTTTGTAGCCGAATGCATTACCACATCGGCACCTAAATCTAATGGGTTTTGTAAATAAGGTGTTGCAAAAGTATTATCTACTGCAAATAGAATATTGTTCTCCTTTGTAATTTTAGCTATAGCAGCAATATCAGCTAATTTCATTAATGGATTTGTAGGTGTTTCTACCCAAACCATTTTAGTGTTTTCATTAATTAATGATTTAATATTCTTCAAATCATTCATATCAACATAATGAAATTTAATTCCTGAATTGTGATATATTTTAGTAAACATTCTATACGTACCTCCATATAAATCGTCCATTGTAATAATTTCGTCACCCGCTTTAAAAGAACGCAACAAACAATCAGTAGCTGCTAATCCAGATGAAAAAGCCAATCCTTTTGCTCCATTTTCAATACTTGCTAATGCTTCCTCTAAAGCTGATCTTGTAGGATTTGCAGATCTACTATATACATAATCACCAATAGGTTTGCCTGGGCTTGTTTGTGCATATGTCGAAGTTTGAAAAATGGGTGGCATAACTGCTCCAGTTGACGGATCATGATGTTGCCCTCCATGTATTGTTTTTGTATTGAATTTCATATCTTTAAATTTTACTGTTTTAATGGTTACTCAAACTTACCGCTAAAATTATTCCTGACAAGGAGCAAGTCCATACCTTTGTATTAAATTAACACTTTTTGAGATGAAAAATATTATCCTTTTTAGCCTATTACTTTTTTCTATGGCACGTTGTTCTAAGGAGCTAGTTTTTGAAGATCAATCATTCTTAAAAAAAACGAGTTTACCCTGCAAAGAGAATTGTCCTCAAATTAGTATAAAAATTCCAATTGCAAAAGACGTCCCCGATGTAGCTGACAACATCAATAAAAAAGTCTTTTCAGTTTTAAAAGAGATTGTATACTTTGGCGAAAAGCCATACGCAGCAACCAATTATAATGATCTCTCTAGGTCCTTTATTGATTCCTATGAAAAACTACAAAAAGAATTCCCAAAAGACAGTTTTGGTTGGGAAGCAAAAATCGAGGGATCCGTAAAATACGTCTCAGATAGTATTTTAAATATTGAAATCAAGCACTATACTTATACTGGTGGAGCTCATGGATACCAAGGCTTACGTTCACTACTTTTTGATCCTGCAACGGGAAAAACAATTTCGAACAGTCAATTATTTAAAGACCAAAATGGATTTAAAGCGTTTGCAGAGAATAAATTCAGAATCAAATATAAAATCCCTAACGACAAAAATATCAATTCAACTGGCTACTTATTTGAAAATAATGTATTCCACTTGCCGCTCAATATATTTTATACTGACCGTGGATTGTTATTGTATTATAACTCATACGAAGCGGCATCCTATGCAGATGGACCAAAAGAGTTGCTCATATCCTATAAAGAAGCAAATCCTTATTTGGTATTAAAATAAAATTAAATGAATTTTCTAATACCTAGAATAGCGCCAATATGAATCCCCTCATGAAAACTATTAAAGAACATAGCGTCTTTGGCATTTTTCAAAACAAAACCTGTTGAAGTGGGGTATTCTTGGTAGTTAACAAAACTATTATTATTCATATCAATCTCCGTTTGATCGATGGTTTCCATCAGTAAATTATAAATTTCATCTACTTCAGCTTGTGTTGCATCTTGTTCTGGCTTTGTCCCTTTTTTATATTTTTCGACCAATGTATCTGAAATATTCATTGGAAGACCTGATAATTTATAAACTAGCATTTGTTGCACCACTACAATGTGGGCAATATTCCAAATTAAATTATTATTATGTCCCTCAGGAATGGCGTTCAATTGTGCTAATGTATATCCTTTTAAAATTTGAGATAACATTTTTCTACTGGTTCTGGTAACGTCTAATGATGTGTTCATTTCTAATTTTTTGATAAAAATAATCATTTTCAGTTTCAAATGATTTTTCTTTGCACAAAGAAATTGAAATTATTATGAACAAAATCTATTACATCGCTTCTTGTGATACTTGTCGAAAAATTATTAAAACCTTACCTAAAGGCAATAATCTTGTTTTTAGAGACATCAAGCAAAATCCTTTAACTGAAGAAGAATTAGAAGAAATGTATCAACTATCTAATAGCTATGAGGCTTTGTTTAGTAAAAAAGCACAATTGTATAAATCTATGAATTTGAAGGATCAAACCTTGACTGAAGCTGATTATAAGAAATACATCCTAGAACATTACACCTTTTTGAGTCGTCCTGTTTTTGTTATTGACGGTAATGTTTTTGTTGGCGGAACGCAGCAAAACATGCTTCAAGTGATGAAAGCATTGAATAATGTCTAAAAGAAATATTGCTCTTTTTGGTGCAACTATTGTTTCCATAATATACGGCGTTACATTTACCATTGCCAAAGATGTCATGCCTACTTATATTGATGCTTATGGCTTCATTTTATTGCGTGTAAGTGGTGCTATGCTTTTATTCTGGTTCTGCTGGTTGTTTATGCCTAAAGAAAAAATAGCAACTAATGATTTTCCCCGAATTATTGTTGCTGCTTTTTTTGGCGTGGCCTTCAATATGCTAACTTTTTTTAAAGGACTTAGCCTTACTTCACCCATCTCGGCATCCGTAATTATGGTTACCACGCCTATGATTGTTTTAGTCCTTTCGGCAATTATTATGAAAGAACGAATGAAGAAACGCATGGTTGCTGGGATTTCTCTGGGTTTAATAGGAACTGGTTTTTTAATTCTTTATGGCAAATCAATTGGTACCGCCACAAATGCCACTTTAGGAAATATTCTCGTTTTTTTAAATGCCGTTTCTTATGGTTTTTATTTAATCATTGTCAAAAAATTGATGGAGAAATACAATGCTTTTACTTTTGTAAAATGGATTTATCTATTTGGTTTTTTAATGGTTTTGCCTTTTGGCTGGAGCCAATTTGAAATAGTTAACTGGTCAATAGTCCCTGTAGCTATATATTGGAAAATAGGATTTGTAGTCGTTATTTCGACTTTTGTAACCTATTTATTAAATTTACTTACCATGAAGGAATTAAAACCAACAACAGTGGCTGTATTTATTTATCTACAACCTGTATTCGCAACTGTATTTGCGATTGGCCTTGGGAAAGATGATTTGAGTTTAGTGAAAATTATTTCGGCCATTTTAATCTTTTTAGGGGTGTATATGGTTACCCAAAAACCATCTGAAAGAAAGGAATAAACCTTAAAAAACAGGCTCTTTGTGGGTTAATTCGCTTTTCATTATCTTTGACCTCTTTATACAACTATATGATACAATCAATGACAGGTTTTGGTAAAGCTACTTTGCAATTACCAACCAAAAAAATAACAGTAGAAGTAAAATCTTTAAACAGTAAAGGTCTTGACCTTAACGTAAGAATGCCTTCGCTGTACCGCGAAATGGAATTAGGTTTACGAACTCAAATCGCATCAAAATTAGAAAGAGGAAAAGTAGATTTTTCTATTTTTATCGAAAGTACCGCTGAACAAACCACAACTAAAGTTAATGTCCCAATTGTGAAAGCATACATCAGCCAGTTAAGAGAAGTTTATGCCGCTGCTGATGAAACCGAATTGATGAAAATGGCTGTAAGAATGCCCGATGCATTAAAAATTGAGCGCGACGAAATCGACGAAAATGACTGGGTACAGATCCAAACTGTTATTGAAGAAGCGGTCCAAAACATCTTGACTTTTAGAAAAGATGAAGGAATGTCACTTGAAAAAGAATTTCAATTGCGAATAGGTAACATTCGCCAGTACATGACTGATGCATTAGCATTAGACCCTGAACGCGTACAAGCTATAAAAGACCGTTTACAAACTGCCATTGCTGAATTACAAGTAAACGTTGATGAAAATCGTTTTGAACAAGAATTAATCTATTACCTAGAGAAATTAGACATTACCGAAGAAAAAGTGCGTTTAACTAATCATTTGGATTATTTCTTAGAAACTATAAATGGAACCGAAGCCAACGGTAGAAAATTAGGTTTTATTACTCAGGAAATGGGGCGTGAAATCAATACTATGGGTTCTAAATCCAATCATGCACAAATGCAGAAATTAGTCGTTCAAATGAAAGACGAATTAGAAAAAATTAAAGAACAGGTTTTAAACGTATTGTAGGTTTCGGCATTAAAAAAATACCGAAATAAATTCAGCATAAAATGAAAAAAGGAAAATTAATTGTTTTTTCGGCACCATCGGGATCTGGAAAAACAACCATAGTTAAGCATTTACTAAGCAAACCTGATTTGAATTTAGAATTCTCTATTTCTGCAGCTTCTCGTGATCCTCGAGGGGAAGAAACAAACGGAAAAGACTATTATTTCATTTCAACTGAAGAATTCAAAAAACACATCAAAAACGAAGATTTCCTAGAATGGGAAGAGGTCTATAGAGACAACTTCTATGGAACTTTAAAAAGCGAAATCGAACGCATCTGGGCCAAAGGTAAAAATGTAATTTTTGATATTGATGTTGCTGGTGGTTTACGTATTAAATCTAAATATCCAGAAGAAACTTTAGCCGTATTTGTAAAGCCACCAAGTATTGATGAGTTAAAAATTCGTCTAAAAAAGCGCTCCACCGAAAGTGAAGACAAAATTAATATGCGAATTGCAAAAGCATCAGTTGAACTAGCTACAGCTCCGCAATTTGATGTTGTAATTAAAAATTACGATTTAGATATTGCTTTGGAAGAAGCCTATCAATTGGTGAAGGATTTTGTAAGTAAATAAAAATTAAAAAATTAAAGAATTGAAAGATTTAAAAACCAATGATAATCTTTCAATTCTTGAGTTTTTTAAATCTTTAAATTAAATCGATGAAAATAGGACTCTATTTCGGAACTTTTAATCCCATTCATGTTGGGCATCTTATTATTGCAAACCATATGGCGGAGCACTCTGATTTAGATCAAGTTTGGATGGTAGTTACGCCACATAATCCACACAAAAAGAAAAGTACTTTGCTTGATGATTACCATCGATTACAAATGGTTCATTTAGCAACCGAAGATTTTCCAAAATTGAAACCTTCCGATATAGAATTTAAGTTGTCACAGCCCAATTATACGGTGAACACTTTGGTTCACTTGGAAGAGAAATTTCCAAACTACGAGTTTTCTTTAATTATGGGCGAAGACAACTTAAAGTCGTTGCACAAATGGAAAAACTACGAAGTTATTTTACAAAATCATGATATCTATGTGTATCCTCGCATTTCATCAGAAGCTGACACGAGCCTGAAAGGCGAACTGGCGCAGCAAAATGTAGAACTTAAAAACCATCCTAAAATTCATTTAATTGATGCACCAGTAGTTGAAATTTCCTCTACATTTATTCGCAATAATATTAAAGCAGGAAAAAATATTCAACCACTTTTGCCAACTAAAGTTTGGGAATACATTGATCACAATAATTTTTATAAAAAATAATTATTCAAATATTGTCCTTAGAACTACTTCAATTTCTTGAAAAGCGGTATTAAAATTATCATTTTTTCCTGACAATAAAAAAACTTCCGTACTTGGCATGAGTTTGCTATTCCATAATAATTGAATTCTTTTTTCTTCTATAAAACACTTAGCATTAATATCCCAAACTACTGCTACTCCTGTATTTTTAGCAAGAACTCCAAGCATTTCATATTCTGATGGAATAATATAATTAGAAATCATTGTTGGCCTTTTTTTATTAAAAACATGTAGCCAAAACAATTTGATGTGTGGAATTCCAGCATCATGACTGTACCACTTTTGATTATTTAACCATTGTTCAATTGGCGAAAAAACTTTAGTTTTAATTTTTAATTTCAACTCGGATGCATCAATATTGTTGGAGCCAACTATAATTTGTTTCATTTCTCCTACCTTTTTTTGAATGGTATCGAAGGTGTCAAACCTTTTGGTCACAATAGCAAAATCGAGTTTTTTAGCATCTACTAATTCAAACAGCGTTTGGTTTTCATGAAAACTAAAATCTATATAATCATACTGTGAAATCAATGCACTACCAATACTACTAAATAAATGCTTCGATATACCAACTGTAATTAATCGGTTTGCATTAAAAGCTTTAGCACGAAATCCATTTTCTACATTTTCCAATCGGTCTAGAGCTTCTATAATCAAGTTATTCAGTAACTTAGCATATTCTGTTGGTTCAACACCTTTTGATTTTCGATTAAAAAGCGTGTAGCCTACATGGGCCTCTAGCATTGCTATTTGCTGACTCACTGCAGGTTGACTTATAAACAACTCTTTGGCAGCTAAAGAAAAGTTCCCGTTTTTATACACGGATTTAAAAGTTCTGTACCATTCTAGATTGACCATGATATAAATATATTTATCACAAACATAATTTAAATTATTTTTACTAATAGCATATTCGCCGTAAATTTGTAGTAATAAAATCAGTTATGAAGAAAATAGCATTATTTACAATTATTGCATTAACTGTGGGTTGCATTAAAGCAACCGCACAAAAACAAAATAAAAAAGACATGAAAAAAGTATTATTTGTTCTTACTAGTCACGATAAATTAGGAGACACCGGAGAAAAAACAGGATTTTGGACAGAAGAATTTGCTGCTCCTTATTATGAGTTAGCTGACAAAGGAGTCCTAATTGATATTGCTACTCCGCTTGGTGGTCAACCTCCAATTGATCCAAAAAGTGAAGACCCGTCATCGGCAACTGAAGACACAAAACGATTTGACAAAGACACTGAATTACAAGCTAAATTAAGTAAAACACATAAATTAGCCGATGTAAAAGAGTCTGATTACGATGCTGTTTTTTATCCAGGTGGTCATGGACCATTATGGGATCTAGCTTCAAATAAAAATTCAGATGCATTAATCTCAGCATTTTACACTAATAATAAACCAGTAGCTTTTGTTTGTCATTCACCAGCGGTATTGAAAAATGTAAAAGTAAATGGAGAATTTTTAGTTAAAGGTAAAAACGTAACTGGTTTTTCTAACACTGAAGAAGCTGCAGTAGGATTAACTGATGTGGTTCCTTTTTTATTAGAAGACGCCTTACAAGCTAATGGAGCAACGTATTCTAAAGTTGAAGATTGGCATCCTTATGCAGTAGAAGACGGTTTGTTGATTACTGGGCAAAACCCTGCATCCTCTAAATTAGTTGCTGAAAAATTATTACATCAATTAAACGAAAAAAAATAAGCATGTTAAACTTCGAATTATATAATCCCACGAATCTTGTATTCGGAAAAGGACAAATTGAAAAACTAGGAAGCCTTGTACCCAAAGGAGCTAAAATATTATTGGCTTACGGTGGTGGAAGTATCTTTAAAAACGGAATTCACGAACAAGTACTCCACAATCTTAAAGGGCACGAAATTGTAGAATTTAGCGGAATTGAAGCTAATCCACATTTTGAAACTTTAATGAAAGCAGTAGCCATTGTTAAAGAACAACATATTGATTTTATTCTTGCCGTTGGTGGTGGATCTGTAATTGATGGTGTGAAATTTATTTCAGCAGCTGTTAATTTTGAAGGAAACCCAATCGATATCTTGCAAAAACGCATTTTAATTAAAGAGAATGCAGTGCCTTTTGGAACTGTATTAACCTTGCCTGCTACAGGAAGCGAAATGAATTCTGGAGCTGTTGTAACTATTGAATCGACCAAAGAGAAATTGGCTTTTGGTGGTTCAGCTATGTTTCCACAATTCTCTATTTGCGATCCAACGGTGATTGAATCTTTGCCAAAAAGACAATTGCAAAACGGTGTTGTCGATGCCTACACGCACGTAATGGAGCAATACTTAACTTATCCACACGAAGGTTATTTACAAGACCGCATTGCCGAAGGAATTTTACAAACCTTAATTGAAGTAGGTCCACAGGTAGTTGAAAATCCTAAAGATTATGCTTTGGCATCTAATTTTATGTGGAGTTGCACCATGGCCTTAAACGGTTTAATCCAAAAAGGAGTTCCTAGTGATTGGGCAACACACATGATAGGTCATGAACTAACTGCGATGTACGGAATTGACCATGCACGAACTCTTGCTGTTATTGCTCCAAGTTTGTACAAAGTAATGTTTGAGACTAAAAAAGGAAAACTAGCACAATACGGAAAACGCATCTTCAACTTAGAAGGAACGGAAGATGAAATTGCTAACGAAGCTATAAATAAAACGGTTGAATTCTTCCACAAAATGGGAATGGACACGAAGCTATCTGACTATACAAAAGAGTATAATCACACTGCCGATTTCATTGTAAATCGTTTTGATGAACGCGGATGGAAAGGTTTAGGAGAAAGGCAAAACATCACTTTAGACAAAGTAAAAGCTATTGTGGAAATGAGTTACTAATTCAGAATACTGGAACTATTACAGTGTAAAATAAAAAGGCGTTTTGAATTTAATTCAAGACGCCTTTTTGATAACACCAAAACAAAACTAACTAACTCAATTTTCATTTATTTATTAAAAACTTAATTTATAATAGGTTACAACGTTAATACGATATAAATATTGCAAGAAATTATAAAAAAAATATTTTATTTTTATGATTGCTTTTTTCAAGCAAATAAAACTCCAGTTTCTTAAATAATTTTTTTGTTTAATTACTCCATTTTTAAGTACTTTTGGTTAAATTTATTAAAAAATGGCCGGAAATATAAAATTCGCAGTTATAGGTGGTGGTAGTTGGGCAACAGCGATTACAAAAATGTTATGTGTAAACCTTTCGGAGGTTTCATGGTACATGCGCAATGAATCAGCTATTGAGCACATAAAGACTTACAAGCATAACCCTAATTATCTTAGTGCGGTAGAGTTTGACACTAAAAAACTAAAATTAACTAGCGATATTAATGAAGCTGTTGCATATGCAGACTACCTCATTTTTGCAATTCCTTCTGCATTTTTAAATGATGAGTTAGAAAAACTAACTGTTTCATTAAAAGATAAAATAATCTTTTCAGCTATTAAAGGAATTGTTCCTGAAACAAGTTTAATTGTTGGCGAACATTTCCATTTTAAATATGACATCCCGTATTATAATATTGGAGTAATTACAGGACCTTGCCATGCCGAAGAAGTAGCATTAGAGCGTTTATCGTACCTTACTATTGCTTGTGGTGATGCTGATAAAGCAAAATTAGTCGCCAAAAATCTATCAGGAAATTTTATAAAAACTAAAATTACAGATGATATCATTGGGACCGAATACGCAGCTATGTTGAAAAACATTTATGCTATTGCTGCTGGAATTGCTCATGGATTGGGTTATGGTGATAATTTCCAATCCGTTTTAATGAGTAATGGTATCCGAGAGATGAAAAAATTCATCAAGAAAGTCCATAAAATGAAACGAAACATTAATGACTCTGCTTATTTAGGAGATTTATTGGTTACTGGATATTCTGTTTTTTCCAGAAATAGAATGTTTGGTAATATGATTGGCAAAGGCTATACTGTAAAGAGTGCAATGATGGAAATGAGCATGGTTTCTGAGGGCTATTATGCAACAAAAAGCGCTTATAAGCTCAACCAAGGGTACCAGGCGAAAACTCCAATTATAGACGCTGTTTATGAAATATTGTACGACGGAAAGGATGCAAAAGCAGTCTTTAAAAAACTAACAGACCAACTGGATTAATCTAAAATAATTCGATTTTTAAACACAAAAAAGGCGCTATCTCATAAGATAACGCCTTTTTCATTATGATAAATTATACATTACCTTATAATAACCCCATCAACAAATAAGATAGGAACTTCTTCCACTGCGTCTTCATTTATGGTGTTGGCTTTGAAAATAAATTTTTTATCGTATAATTTATCCCCTATGAAAAAAGTGACCATAAACTCATTGTTGAGCATTAAAACACTTTTTTCTATCATTTCAATTTTTACAACTGATACTGACGGAATTTCAACAAAAGCATGACGTAAAAGTGATGTTTTTTTCATCTCACCGTCTATAGTTCCAAATGCTTTAGAAACAACCATTACACTTTCTATTAGGTAATCGCTGTCATTTACTAAATAGGCATACCAAACTTTTTCCATAAAGTCGTCACTCCATTCTTGGACTGCGGCTATGAAAACGTTCTCTACTTCGGGGATAATTATGTCTTTTTTCATTGTGATATAACTCTGAAAGCTACTTTTATAACTATTAAGAAATTAAGGTTGTTACGTTTAATCCTTATTTGATCAATATTGACTATTCAACTAAAATACTAGCCCAGATAGAAGTGAAAATCCTTTTCTTGTTTTTCTTTAAAACAAGAAAAGATTGTAACGAATAGCTGGAAATAGCTCCTAATTCAATTATTAAATACTAGCTTTAAATTGTTCTAAGAAACGAACATCGTTTTCGTAAAACATACGAATATCGCCTATTTGATAGTTCAACATGGCGATTCTTTCAATCCCCATCCCAAATGCGAAACCAGTATATTCTTCTGGATCGATCCCGCAATTTTTAAGTACATTAGGATCTACCATTCCACAACCACCAATTTCTAACCAACCAGTTCCTTTGGTAATTCGATAATCAGTTTCGGTTTTTAAACCCCAGTAAATATCAATTTCGGCACTTGGCTCCGTGAATGGGAAATAAGACGGACGCAAACGTATTTTTGATTTTCCAAACATCTCTTTGGTAAAATGCAACAAGGTTTGTTTCAAGTCTGCAAAAGAAACATCTTTGTCGATATAAAGACCTTCTACTTGGTGAAAAATACAGTGAGAACGGGACGAAACAGCTTCGTTACGGAACACTCTTCCTGGAGAAATAGTACGAATAGGCGGTTTATTGTTCTCCATATAACGCACCTGAACCGATGATGTATGCGTACGTAACAAAATATCAGGATTGGTTTGTATGAAAAAAGTATCTTGCATATCACGAGCCGGATGGTATTCGGGCAGGTTCAATGCAGTAAAATTATGCCAGTCATCTTCTATTTCTGGACCTTCGGACACGTTGAAACCAATGTTTGAAAAGATATCTATAATTTGGTTTTTTACTAATGATATTGGGTGACGAGAACCTATTTTTATTGGTTCAGAAGAACGTGTTAAATCACCAAACAACCCTTTACTTTCTTCTTTATTCTCTAAAGATTCTTGTATTGATTTTACCTTTTCTTCGGCAGATGATTTAAGCAAGTTGATTACTTGACCAAATTCCTTTTTTTCCTCATTAGGAACATTTTTAAATTCGGCAAAAAACTCTTTTAAAACCCCTTTACTTCCAAGAAATTTAATTCGGAAAGCTTCTAATTCTGCTGGACTTTGGGTCGAGAAGGCTTGTGCTTCACCGATATATTCTTTTATCTTATCTATCATTTTCATTCAATAATTGCGTGTGCAAATTTACAAAATTTGTTTCAGGTTTAAAGTTTAAAGTTTAAAGTTTCCCTGATAAATTGTGAGATTACCATTTAAGTACTACTATAAGGTTAAATAATATAAAAACTGATAACTGAACACTACTTTATTACTTCTCTTTCAAGAAAATAATTAACAATTGCTTCTTTCATCAATACGGATTGTTCTCCCGCTTTAAGTGGTGGCAACTCTTCTTTTACTGTATAATGAGGCCAGCCTTCTTCGTCAAAAAAATCGAATTCATAAAATCCGTATGGTTCTAATAATCGACAAATAGCAATATGCATTAAGTTTAGTTTTTCGTCTTTTTTATATTCACGGTGTACTTTTCCTAATTCTTGTACCCCAATTAAATAAATGATAGCGTCTAGATCTAAATCTTCACCTTGTGAAAATTGATCTGATAATATAGTTACAAGCTGTTCCCAGCGTTCTTTAAGTTGTGTGTCTCTTGACATTGTGATTGTTGATTGTAGATTAACGATTTTTGACCCGAGCGATAGCGAAAAGGCAAAGCATTTCAGATTTTCAAAAAAAGCATCCAATTATTATGGCAAAGATAACAACTAGAAAATTGACAATGGATGTTTGATAATTCTTTTATATTTGTTCCTTTATCATTACTAAACTAATTTTATGGGAATTTTAGATATTGTCCTGGGTGCATTACTGATATACGCTTTATTTAAAGGTATGAAAAATGGGCTTTTTGTAGAACTTGCTTCCTTAATTTCGCTAATCTTAGGAATTTATATTGCCATAAAATTCTCCTATGTTGTTCGTGAAGTCGCATCAAGTCATGTTTCATGGTCTCCAAAATACATAGAAATAATCGCTTTTGGGCTCACTTTTATAGCCGTAGTCATAGTAGTGCATTTATTAGCCAAGGTGCTTACAGGGATTATGGACTTCGCTTTTTTGGGTTGGATTAACAAGTTAGCTGGAGGTTTTTTTAGTGTTATAAAAACTATATTGCTCTTGAGCATTGTATTGAATCTTTTTCAAAAAATCAACATCAACAATATGCTTACCAAGCAAGAGACGCTAGATAAGTCCATGTTTTACAACCCTATTCAAGAAACGTCAAAGTTTATTTATCCAAGATTACAAACCTGGTACGATGATTTTAAAAGCAAAAACGAAGATAAATCACTTACTAATAAGCAAGAATAAAGAGAGAATTACTTTACTTCTTTGATAGCATTATTTTCAATCCAGCCCTCTGTTCCATCTGTTAGCTGCACTTTTTTCCAACCTTCCACAATTTCTTCTACAAAGACTTTTGTACCTTCATGTAACACCACAATGGTAGAAGCTAATTTTTGGGGCTCACTTTTTACATCCGCCATTTCGGCAAAAACGATTGCTGGCTTTTCGTTTTCAAAATGGCTTTTTTCAAAAATGGCTGCAGCGACAGTTATCATAAGCAAGAAAACAACCACAAACATGGAGAAGAAAAATATTCTTTTAACCACAGTCATTTGAGAAAAATAATATCCTATAAAACACAATAGAAACAATACTGAAAATCCTATAGAAATCCATCCCCAAGTATTGTAATGATAAATTGCCGTGAAATCACGAAGCAATTTACCAAAACCTACTTTTGGAATTACTTTTATTTCGTCAATAGTTCTTTTTTGTGCAAATCTTAAATTGTTTTGAACGTCCTTATCATTTGGTTTTAAAACCAAAGCCTTTTCATAATTATAGATAGCAGGAGCTACTTTGTTTAATTTATAATAAGAGTTCCCTAAATTATAATACAATTCAGCCGACTGCTTATGGCTATTTACCACACTTTCGTATGCATGAACGGCTTCCTGATATTTCCCTTTTTGGTATAAATCATTCCCAGTTTCAAAGCCACTTTGAGCAAAGAAAATTTGAGAAGTAAATAATAATACTATATAAAAAATGTTTTTCATCTTAATCATCAATTGTTAGATCTGCTTTTCTAATTCAGAGATTATTGAAACAGCCTTGTCATAATCATTTTGAATAGTTGCGCTTGAAGCTGGTGCATATCGAGCTACTTCACAGTTTTCAGTTAGAGAAATAAAATCATTTACTACCTCTGGATTTGCATTTCTAGTCAATAATAAGTCCTTGATATTGTCCTTACTCATTTCCGAAGTTTCAATATGAAGTTTTGCCTTCAAGAAATTATGCATCGCTTTTTCAAGAGCCACGTAAAACGGTTCTTTATTATTGATTTGTTTCTTGGCTTCAGATAAATATTTCTTAGCCAATTTATTATTTCTTCTAATTCTATTACCAACAACGTCTCCGTCAATAGCTTCTTTTTTCTTTCTAAGTAAAACTATAATTGGAACAATTAAGAACGGTAAAAACAATAACCCCAAGAACAAATTGGAACCAAAGAAGTCGTCTTTTTTTGTTGACTCTAATTTTGTTTTCAGTTTAATATATTTGAATTGTTCTTGAATTGAAACCGTATTCTTCTTAGAGTTTAGATTGTCTGCTGTTCTAGTATCAGTAGGGCCATCCAGAACGTTAATCATTATTTCAGGAGAACTAATCGTTTTATATGTTCCTGATCCTAAATCAAAATAAGAAAAGCGAAGTGGTTTTACTGGGTAATTCCCTTTATATTGTGGCACAATTGTATAACTGTCAGCCACTTTTCCTGACATCCCCGCTAAAGAGGTATTCACTTGATCTGTGTGAACCGCGTCATACATTTCCAAGGCATTAGGTACTACTGGTTTTGGTAAGTTGAATAATTTCATATTCCCTTTACCTGTGACGCTTACATTTAAATCAAGGCTTTCTCCATTTTTAAGATTTGTTTTGGATGGAGTCACTTTAAAATCAAAACTACCTACTGCTCCAGAAAAATCTTCTGGCTTACCAGCTTCAGGAAGTGCTCTTACCGTTATTGCTTTGGCTCCAGCCGAAACTCTTTTATTTCCTTCGGTCAAAATTACTTGACCAAACATGTTTCTACGATTAGTAGGCAATTGCACATCGATATCTAATGACAATGGCTCTATAGTCAATTTTCCCGATTTTTGAGGGTATAAAACTGTTTTTCTTAATATTACATAACGGTATTTTTCCCCTTTAAACATGCCTTCTTCGGCAACTAATTGCTTGATGTCTATGTTTTGACTCCAGAAATCATTGTACTTGGGTTTATTCAATTCCCTCCAATTCGTAATTCCAATGTTATAGCTAAAATACAGTTTATACACTACTGTAATAGGTTCATTGATATACGGACTTGTTTTCGAAATATCAGCCACAAGATAAATATTATCTGCTGCAGAGACACTAGTGTCGTTTGGATCTTTTGGCTGTTCGATTGCCGATGTAACATTAATTTTTATTGGAGAAGTTTTATACACTTGCCCGTTGTATTCTATGGATGCTTGCTTAATAACTAAAGTCCCTTTTTGATTTGGCAATAGGTAATAGGAATATATTTTTTCAAAAGAACTGCGGCCATTCACCCAAGATTGACTTACTTGTTGACTTGGACCAGCAATTACTCTAAATCCTTCAAAAGAAGGTTCACTAAAATTATCACCATCGATATTCATAGCAAAATCTACACGGAGTCTTTCATTAAGACCAAGTGTCGTTTTACTTACTTTAGCCTCAAATTGCACTTGAGCCATAAGTCCTTGAAAACTTAATAGTATTAAAATTAAAAAATTCTTCATTATTACTGTTTGTTCGTTGATTCCTTGATTTACTACTTAATGAATTTGTTATTAAAACAAATCACGAATAGGTTATAAACCAAATCTTACCAATCTTTTTCTGTTTTTGTTGGTTTTCCTTTTACTTTTTGTGCGTTTACTTTGTCTTGGATTTTCTTTTCCTCATTATTTACCGCATCTAAAAGACTTTGTAAACGTTGTGGTGAAATACCGCCAGGAGTAGGTTTTGGCTTTCCGTTATCCTCAGGTTTTTCATTGTTCTTTTTATCCTTATCTCCCTTATCGTCTTTTTTGTTTTTGTCTTTGTCACCGTCTTTTTTATCCTTATCCTTGTCTTTCTTGTCTTTGTCTTTATCTTTTTTATCCTTGTCTTTGTCTTTTTTATCCTTATCCTTTTTATTGTCTTTAGGCGGATTTTCTTTTAGCATTTTTTTTGCTAATGCATAATTATATCTTGTTTCCTCATCTGTAGGGTCATTACGAAGTGCGTTTTTGTATGCTTCTACCGCTTCAGTATAATTTTTTTCTTTCATGAATACATTACCTAGGTTGTGAAAGGCTTTGTGTTTTTGAGGTCTCGTTTTAGCACTTTTTAAAGCTTTGGCATAGGCATATTTAGCTTCAGCAGGTTGGTTTTGTTTGTATATTGCATTACCTAAATTATATGGAGAAACAGTTCTGTTTGGAAATTTAGAACCCGAAATTCTATAATTAGCCTCTGCATCAACAAATTTATTTTGAGCATATTCCTCATTTGCTTTAGGCAGATTTTTATCTTTCTCCTGCGCAAATACTCCCCCAAATCCCAAACTAAGGAATATAGAAAAGACAAATATGTATTTTTTAAAATTTTTCATTTTTCAATTATTATGTTTATCCTCGAATGTAAAAACAGCAAGGAATTGACATTGTTTTTTATTCGTTAAATAAATTCAGCTTCTTCACCCAGCTTGTTTTTCTTTCTAATAAGAAAAGATCTAGAAACAATAAGATAAAAGCAAATCCAAGAAACCACTGAAACTGCGATTGAAAATCGGCCATTTGTGTCGCTTCAAACTCCGTTTTTTGAATCGTGTTTAACGTGTTTTTTATGTATTCCAAAACCTCTTTGGTATTGCTTCCATCCACATAACCGCCTTTAGTAGCTTTAGCTATGGTCTCTAAACCAGCACGGTTTAATTTTGTAACTACCACTTGGTCATTATTATCACGAACATAACTTTCTACAATTCCATTTCTTTTCAATGGAATAGTCCCTCCTTTTTCGGTTCCAACTCCTATTGTGATAATGCGCATTCCTTGCTTATTGGCTTCTTCGGCTGCTGCCTGTGCCCCTTCAGAATGGTCTTCCCCATCTGAAATAAGAATTAGTAATTTGCTTGTTTTGCTTTTATCATCAAAATAAGTTCCTGATAACTTTATGGCCTCATCCAGCGATGTTCCTTGTGAGGAAACCATCTCCGTGTTCATGCTTTGCAAAAACATTTTGGCCACACTGTAATCAGAAGTAATCGGCAATACAGGAAAAGCACTTCCCGCATACGCCACAATACCAATCCGGTCATTCCCTAACTGATTGATAATTTGAGAAACGAGTTGTTTACTTTTTTCCAATCGGCTGGGAGCGATATCTTCGGCAAGCATACTTTTGGATACATCCATCGCAAAAACGATATCAATACCTTCTCGTTTTACCGTTTCCATTTTGGTTCCTATTTTTGGATTTACCAATCCTAAAATTAATCCCACTAATGCTAATAGAATAACTGCTAGTTTAAAAACAGGTTTAAAAACAGAAGTCTCAGGACTCAATTTTTTAATTAAATCCAGATCTCCAAATTCACGTTGTTTTTTTCTTTTCCAATAGAAATTCAAAAGATACAACACCACCACAATTGGTAGTACGAATAAGAGGTATAAATATTTTGATTCGTCTAATTCCATATTTTTTTTTAAATATCAGTCTCGAAATATCAAGACAAATTTTAGATTCCAATTTTCACGTCCAATCTCTCTTCCCTTTGGGGAGGACTGGGGTGGGGATACTAAATAAAACTTCTATACACTGTGTTTCTTAAACCAATTTCGGCCAATAATAAAAATCCTGCTATCCAAACAAAAGCTCTGTATTTTTCATCGTAATCATAAAACTTAAGCTCTTCAATTTCGGTTGTTTCTAACTTATTAATTTCGCCATAAATTTCTGCCAACTTACTGTTGCTCGTTGCTCTAAAATATTTTCCGTCGGTTTTTTTAGCGATGCTTTGCATTAATTTTTCATCGATTTCCACTTTCATCATTTGAAATAAAAACTGTCCGTTTGGCCCTACGGCATAAGGAAATTCAGCCATTCCATTAGTACCAATTCCAATAGTATATACTTTTATTCCATATTGCTTGGCGATATCCGCTGCGGTTTCTGGTTCTATAAAACCAGCGTTATTCACCCCATCAGTCAATAAAATAATCACTTTACTTTTGGCCTTACTGTCTTTTAATCGGTTTACTGCTGTTGCCAAACCCATTCCTATTCCCGTTCCATCTTGTAAAACATTATCGTATTTGATGCTTTTTATTGCTTCAAGAACAACTGCTTTATCACTAGTAACTGGTGTTTTTGTATACGCCTCAGAAGCATAAACTACTAGCCCAATTCGGTCATTTGGTCTTTCCTCTGCAAAATCAGCTGCCACTCTTTTTAAGGCTTCCATTCGGTTTGGCTTTAAATCTTTGGCCAACATACTTCCTGAAACATCGACAGCCATTACAATGTCAATCCCTTTTGTTGTTTTTGTTTTATTACTAATATCTACCGTTCTTGGTCTCGCCATTGCCACAATTAAGGAGCTCAACGCTAATAAACGAAAAACACTTAAAAAAGGTTTTAGTTTAGCTAGTAAAGAAGGCGTTGTCTTGAACCCTTGAATCGAGCTAATTTTTAAGGTTGCTGATTGTTTATTTCTTTTATAAACTAACCAAATAACAGCTAGTGGTATTAAAAGAAACAACCAGAAAAACTCAGGATTTAAAAAAGATATTTTCCCCATTACTTACTTATTTGTTTTAATTCGACAGAACTCAACACTCTATCCGATATTTGATTTGCATATGAATCCCCTTCTTCATGGAAAATCATAATTTGTTGTAATCCTCCATCTTGACCAAACAACAACAATTCATAATATAATTTTTCACTGCTCTTAGTCGCCTCATTTATTCTAGTGAACGTTCCGTATCCTTTTAGACCACTTATACCTTCAGGTGTTTGAAAATCTTCTTGTTTCACAATCATGTTTTGAGCTCCTTGTGATTCTAATGCTTGAATCGTTCCTTCCATTGATTTTTTTAAATCAACTGAAGTCGAGTCTTGTTTGTACTTATAAGTAGAAACCATTAAATAGAAATTATCTAAAAGGCTACCATAAGCAAACGAATTCATTTCTTTAATCAATGCCATTCCATTCTTAGGTAATGATTTTGTTAAATCTATTCTTTTAAGTACTTTTGGCGTTTCCATTATAATTCCTGGATTTCCATATTCACTTTTCACCCATTCGCCTTCTAATAACTCTTTGGTTGGATGTCCAATAATATTGTCTTTTACATAGTCAAACCCTTTAGTAACGATTAAAAAAGTAGTAGTTGCAAACAATAAGAAAAGAACAGACGCTATAGTTATTGCTATGCGTTTATTTCTTTTTTTCTTTAACTGAATTTGAATTTGCTTTTGTCTTTGCACCTCATTCAACAAAGTATCCTCTTCCATTTCAACTACAACAGGAATAGCGCTGTCTAGTGTTAAAATTGCTTTTTGAATTTTATTTCGATCTTCTGCAATTTCATATTCTACTGGTTTTGATTTTGCAAACTTTACTAAATCGGCTTGTTTCAATACCCGTTCTAAATTTTCAATTGTTTCTTGAGAAACCGTCATTTTCTTTTTGACAGATGCTGCTCTAAGCCCCAAAATCAATTCGGAAGTAGTACTTTCCATAGCTGGAATTTCAATTGCTTCTTCGATATAATTTCTGGCAATATCAGTCAACTCACTATAATACTCTTTAACTTCTCCTTTTTGCCAAAGTTCTTTTTTCTCTAAATCATTGAGTAGGTTGGTCGCTCTTTCAATTGGCGTTTTATACACATCCTCTTCAATTTTTTTCTTTTGTTGCTTTTTAATGTACCAATAAATCAATGCGCCAATTCCACCAAGTATCGCAAGCGCCAAAAGATATTTCCACCAGTCTCCCAATGTGTTTTCTACAGGAATAATATCCTTAATATCATACATTTTTTGTTTTAAAGTATCTACTACTACATTAGCTACTTCTACCTTAAGTGAATCCGTATAATAGGGTTTATTATTAATTAAGATTTTTATACTAGGAACTGAATATTTTCCAGAATCAAACTGAGTTAATCCGTATTTCTTGATTAATTCATAGCGGTCATTATTTTTAACCGTATCGATTGGGTAGGATTGAATTACTTCAAGCGCTCCTATATTTTTCAACTTAGGAAAAACAACTTTAGACAAAGTATCCACATCTGTTTTTATGGTCAGTTTAAACTCTGCTCCAATTTTATTTTTTGTGGTATCTATACTTGTAACTACTCTTTTTTGTTGGGCAAAAATGGTAGTACAAAGAAGTAGTATTAGTAGGCTTATATATTTTTTCATTAGTAATTTTTGAAACATTTGTTTTCCAACTCCCCGCACTTCATGGAGATTGAAGCAGAGTTTTACCTCGATTTGAAATAGCTCAATAATTTAGTTACATAACTTTCGTCAACTCTAGTATTTACAACTCCTGAACCTGATTTACTAAAGGTTTCTTTAAAATACATTAATTTATCATTATAGTATTTCTCATAATTAAATCGGACGGTTTTTGAACTGGTATCGATTAATTGTATTTCTCCAGTTTCAGCATCCTGCATTGGAACCATTCCTATATTAGGCATTTTTTGTTCCCTAATATCATAGACACGGATTCCAGTAATATCATGCTTTTTTGAAGCTATCTTTAATGTTTGCTCATAATCTTCACACATAAAATCAGAAATCATAAATACAATAGCTTTCTTTTTCTGAGTACTCGATAAAAACTTTAAGGCTTGAGCAATATTTGTTTTATGACTTTTCGGTTGAAATTCTATTAATTCTCTTATGATACGTAATACGTGAGAACGTCCTTTTTTTGGCGGAATGTACAATTCGATTTGATCAGAAAAAAGAATCAATCCAATTTTATCATTATTCTGAGTTGCCGAAAAAGCCATTGTTGCGGCAATCTCGGTTACGATATCTTTCTTGAATTGATTTTTTGAACCAAAACTTTCTGAACCTGAAATATCCACCATTAACATCATGGTCAATTCACGCTCCTCTTCAAAAACCTTAACATGAGCCTCATTGTATCGGGCCGTCACATTCCAGTCAATGGCACGAATATCATCCCCGTATTGGTATTGACGTACTTCACTAAAAGTCATTCCACGTCCTTTGAAAGAAGTGTGGTATTCCCCCGAGAAGATATGATCACTCAACCTTCTGGTTTTGATTTCTATTTTTCGTACTTTTTTTAAAAGGTCTTTTGTATCCATTTATTTAATTTGTTTAAAGTTTAAAAAAGTTTAAGGTTTTCACGTTTGCTACAGCAACTTGAAACCTTAAACCTTAAACAAATTTTAAGGTACTTCTACTTCGTTTATAATTTTATTGATGATGTCTACTGAAGTAATATTTTCCGCTTCGGCTTCGTAAGTCACTCCGATTCTGTGACGCAATACATCATGTACTACCGCACGAACATCTTCAGGAATTACATATCCACGACGTTTGATAAAAGCGTAACATTTAGCCGCATTAGCTAAATTGATACTTCCACGTGGTGAAGATCCAAAACTGATTAAAGGTTTCAAGTCGGCTAATTTGTATTTCTCTGGGTAACGAGTAGCAAAAATAATATCAAGTATGTATTTCTCGATTTTCTCATCCATATACACTTCGCGTACGGCTTCCTGTGCACGTAAAATTTGTTCTACCGAAACCACTTGATTTACTTTCTCATAACTTCCTTTTAAGTTTTGACGAATTACCAATCGTTCTTCATCCATTTTTGGATAGTCGATAACTGTTTTCAACATAAAGCGGTCTACCTGCGCTTCTGGTAGTTGGTATGTTCCTTCCTGTTCAATAGGGTTTTGGGTTGCCAAAACCAAGAAAGGTCTTTCTAACTTGAAAGTCGTATCCCCAATCGTTACTTGTTTTTCCTGCATCGCCTCAAGCAACGCTGATTGCACTTTGGCTGGTGCACGGTTAATCTCATCGGCTAGGACGAAATTAGCAAAAATAGGTCCTTTTTTAATCGAAAATTCGTTCGCTTTAATGTTGTAAATCATAGTTCCCACAACATCCGCAGGTAATAAATCAGGGGTAAACTGGATTCTACTAAACGAACCATGAATTGCTTGAGATAGCGTATTGATGGCTAATGTTTTTGCTAATCCCGGAACACCTTCTAATAAAATATGTCCTTGACCTAAAAGTCCAATTAACAAACGTTCCACCATGTGCTTTTGACCCACAATCACTTTATTCATTTCCATAGATAAAAGATCGATAAATGCACTCTCTCTTTCTATTTTTTCATTGATTGCTCTAATGTCTAAAGTCGATGTATTCTCTTCCATATTATTATTTTTAAAACCTTGAATTTAATGCCTTACTTTTGGTAGTGCAAATTGAATTTTTTTTTAGAGGAAAGATGTTAAAGAATGGTTAAAACTTCTACCAAACACTTAATTTTAAGGACGAATTATGATACAATTTTCATATTTTTAAGAACTTTGAAAAATATACTTTGAAATCAGAGAATACTGAGTTTCAATAAAAAATTAAACCTATGAGCAAAACAACATTATCACCAATAATTGCTGGCACAATGAATTGGGGAGTTTGGGATAAAAACCTAACCCCAAAGGAAATGGAAAACATGATCCATGTATGTCTCGAAAACAAAATAACCACCTTCGATCATGCTGATATTTATGGCTCCTATACTACCGAAGCTGATTTTGGAAAAGCATTTGCTTCAAGCAAAATAGCCAGAGAAAAATTACAGTTAATTTCCAAGTGTGGCATCCAAATGTTAGCCGAAACTAAGAGCACCACTATCAAGCATTATGATTATTCTAAAGCGCACATAATCAAGTCAGCAGAACAATCGTTGAAGAATTTACAGACTGATTATTTAGATGTGTTTTTATTGCATAGACCAAGCCCTTTAATGGAAGTGGATGAAATTGCTGAGGCGATTGAAAAATTAACAGCTGAAGGTAAAATCATTGATTTTGGACTCTCTAATTTTACGACTTCACAAACTGAATTACTTAGCCAAAAAACAGAAATTAGTTACAATCAAGTTCAGTTTTCAGCAACCAATTTTGAACCTATGCTCGATGGCAGTTTTGATTATATGCAAATGAATAACATTCGTCCGATGTCTTGGAATCCGTTGGGATGTGTTTTTAGAAAAGACATTCCACAAACGCATCGCTTGAAAAAATTATTGGCAATATTAGTTTCCAAGTACCATTTGGGTTCTGATACACTATTACTTTCTTGGGTTTTAAGACATCCAGCCAAAGTAATCCCAATTGCAGGTACTGTAAATGTAGCTAGAATTCAATCATTGATGAAAGCAGTTGATTTAGAATTGGAAAAAGAAGATTGGTTTGCCATTTGGTCTGAAAGTATGGGGCAAGACGTTCCCTAAAAATTTAAGATTTGCATTTATTTTTCAAATGCAACTTTAACAACAATTACAAATTGAATTACCACAAAAAATATGAATAAAACTGCCTTTATTACTGGTGCTACCAGCGGAATTGGAAAAGCAACAGCCGAAATATTAGCCAAAAATAAGTATAAAATCATTCTTTGCGGAAGACGGGAAGAACGATTGAAAGAGCTGGCAACATCGCTTGCAAAACTGACAGAAGTACACACGTTACAATTTGATGTTCGAGATAAAAAAGCCGTTTTTGAATCGATAAATTCTTTGCCAGAAGCTTTTTCTACTATCGACATTTTAATTAACAATGCCGGGAATGCGCATGGTTTAGACCCCATTCAAACGGGTGATCTTGACGATTGGGATGCCATGATTGACATCAATGTTAAAGGATTACTATATGTTTCCAAAGCGATTATTCCACAAATGATCGAAAGAAAATCAGGACATATCATTAACATTGGTTCTACTGCAGCCAAAGAAGTGTATCCAAACGGAAATGTATATTGTGCTACAAAACATGCAGTAGATGCACTAAGTCAAGGCATGCGAATTGATTTAAATCCATACGGAATACGTGTTGGCGCTATTCATCCTGGTATGGTGGAGACGGAATTCAGCGAAGTGCGTTTTAAAGGAGATACTACCAAAGCCGAAAATGTTTACAAAGGATTTACGCCATTACAAGCGGAAGACCTTGCCGATATTATTCATTTTGTAGTGTCAAGACCATATCATATAAATATAGCTGATTTGGTTGTTATGAGTACAGCACAAGCGTCTTCGACAATTATAAATAAATCAATAATCTAAATGATCAACAAGCGTCTTTTAATTAAAAACCTACTCGCTCATAACGACGAGTCCAGTTTTTATGATAAAAAACGACAATTGAATTTACATACCAGAGAGGGCAAAGCCAAATTTTTAAAACACATTTGCGCTTTGTCCAATTCTAATCCTGCCAATAATTCCTATATAGTTGTAGGTGTTGAAGATCAAGATAACGAAATTGTAGGTGATGATTTTTTTGACGACAGTCACATTCAGAATTTAGTAAATGCCTATCTTGAAAATCCTCCCAAAATTCAATACGAAAATGTTCCTTTTCCTAATTTACCCAAAGATAAAGTTGTAGGACTGGTAACGATAAAACCCAAAAACAAACCTTCTTTTTTCAAAAAAGGAATTCATACCATTCCTGCCAAAGCAACATTTATAAGACGGGGTAGCAATACCACACCAACCGAAGATAAAATTGAGAAAAATTATCTGAATACCGAAACCGTAATTGATATTGAAAATAATTCCAGAAACAATATTAAATACACTTTGGACGGCGTATTTGATTTTATCAATTTTCGCCATAAAGACATGGCGCCCAAATACAAAGTATTCAAAGAACTTTTTGTGATTTGTTGGGCTGGAATCCCAAAGAAAGTGCGAGGTAGTACTTATTTATCTCGTGTGGATATCGAACTGATTAATGAACAAATCAAACTCTTCTACTCCGCTCAAGATGTAGTTACGATCACTTTTGATGAGGATACGTTTACCATTATTGAATATGTCCCTTTAGGTTTAAACGATAAAACTAGTTATTATCCATTAGAACAACAAACGATTTATTTTTATGAAAATGGGTATTATAAAATAGAAAGTAAAATGCTGTTTCAGCCCCCAGAATTTAATAGAAAAATGCTTTTTCACATTTATAATTCTAATCTAGCATTGTTGCAAAAACTACGAAAAGGAATTGTATTGTCTGATAGAGAAAATAAAGATTTAGAAAACCTGCCGTCTACCTTCATGATTTGTTATCTCAATGGATTTGAAGATGCCAAAGAAAAATTGATTGATGCTAAACTACTTATAAAACCGTTTCCGCAAATTTATTTGTCTTTCAAGGAAGCCATGCGGATTTTAAGAAAAATGAAATACGATACTAAAAATGAAGATTAAAAAATGATATAATATCATTTAAAAAACTACAAACTGCTTGGATAATCAAAAGTGATAAGGCGATCAGAGCATTCATTTTTTTGAAGTTTTTAATGTTTATGTAAAAATACATAAAAAATTTCATATCAAACAATCACTAAAAGTAGTGATATTTTAGGAAAAACAAAAATAGTACAAATACCGCATGCTGTAAAAAATAAAAAATAAAAAAATCAGCCTGTCCCAACTCTTTTTGCTATTTTTATCAATTAGAAAAACGACACTCTTATCATTTTTCATAATCCCGATTGACCAAACATAAATGAGAACACTAGTTATAGGCGACATACACGGAGGCTTACGCGCTTTACACCAAATTATAGAAAGAGCTAAAGTAACTCCAGAAGATACTTTAATTTTTCTGGGAGATTATGTAGATGGCTGGAGTCAATCTCCACAAGTAATTGATTATTTGATTCAATTAAAAACCACTAATAACTGCATTTTTATTCGTGGTAACCACGATGAATTATTATTGCATTGGTTAAAAGACAGCAAAGACAACCTCATGTGGTACAAACATGGTGGTGAGGCAACTGTCACTGCCTACCAAAATGTTAATGATACTACTAAACAATTACACATTGACTTTTTATTGTCACTGGACGACTATTATTTAGATGAAAAAAATCGGCTTTTTGTTCATGCTGGTTTTACCAATATGAATGGGGTGGAGTATGAATTTTATCCTAAATTATTTTATTGGGATCGAACGCTTTGGGAAACGGCACTAGCATTGGATCGAAGCATCAAACCCAATGACTTATTGTATCCAAAACGCTTGACGCTATATGATGAAGTTTATATTGGCCACACCCCAGTCACCCGAATTGGAAAAACAGAACCTTTGCAAATGGCTTGCGTTTGGAACGTAGATACGGGAGCAGCTTTCAAAGGTCCTTTAACAATTATGGATGTAGATACAAAGGAATTCTGGCAAAGTGAACCCTTGAACAACCTGTATTTTGATGAAAAAGGTAGAAATTAAGATTTATTAAACTAATTTTGTCTTGGAATTTATAACCTCCACGAATTATGAAAAAAATTATTACATTATCATTACTATTAGCTTTTGGTCTAATTAACGCTCAAGCCTTCAAAGGGAATGGAGATGTTAAAGGGCAAGTAGGATTTAACATTCAAGATGGAGGAACTGGTATTTTCTTATCATCTGATTTTGGAATTGGAGAAAACATGTCATTGGGACTTACTGGTAATTACTTATTGTCAGTAAATAAAGATGCTATGGGAAATCTACCGGAATTTGGAGATAGAATTGACTTAAAAGCACGATTCAACGCTAATTTAGGGAGTGTTTTACAAATGCAACCTAACATGGACATCTACCCAGGATTGGATTTAGGTTTAAGAAATTTTGGTGCTCATTTGGGTTTCCGTTATTTCTTTACGGATGGTTTTGGATTGTTTGGAGAAGCTGGTGTCCCATTGGCTAAATATGACAAAACGATAACTGGTTTTGACCACTTAAACAATCAGTTTACATTAAACGTTGGTGCTTCTTTTAATTTGTAATACAACTAATTATAAAGAAACTTCTGAAAATTCAGAAATAAAAAAAAGGCAATTTGAATTTTCAAATTGCCTTTTTTTATGCTAATTATTCATGATTACAAATCAAATTTTATTCCTTGTGCCAATGGCAAACTCGTCGTATAATTGATCGTATTCGTTTGGCGTCTCATGTATACTTTCCAAGCATCAGAACCCGATTCTCTACCTCCACCCGTTTCTTTTTCTCCTCCAAAGGCTCCACCAATTTCTGCGCCAGAAGTTCCGATGTTTACATTTGCAATACCACAGTCAGAACCTACAACAGATAAGAATAACTCAGCTTCTCTTAAATTATTGGTCATAATCGCTGATGACAATCCTTGTGCCACTCCATTTTGAATAGCAAGTGCATCTTCAACATTTCCTGAATATTTCAATAAATACAATACTGGAGCAAATGTTTCGTGTTGTACAATTTCAAATGAATTATCTGCTTCAGCAATCGCTGGTTTTACATAACATCCGCTTTCATATCCTGCACCTGTAAGAACGCCACCTTCAACAAGTAGTTTACCTCCTTCAGCAACCACTTTAGTCAATGCATTATTGTACATTTCTACTGCATGTTTGTCGATAACTGGACCTACGTGATTGTTTTCGTCTAATGGATTCCCAATACGCAATTGACCATAAGCCGAAACGACTGCGTCTTTTACAGTATCGTAAATACTTTCATGAATGATTAAACGACGTGTAGAAGTACATCTTTGTCCTGCAGTTCCCACTGCTCCAAAAACAGCTCCAATCACTGTCATTTTAATATCAGCATCTGGTGTTACAATGATGGCATTGTTTCCACCTAATTCTAATAATGATTTTCCTAAACGACCCGCTACTGTTTGAGCAACAATTTTACCCATACGAGTAGAACCTGTAGCCGAAATTAGAGGTACACGTTTATCACTAGTCATCATTTCTCCTACTTTGTAATCTCCGTTGATTAAACAAGAAATTCCTTCTGGAAGGTTATTTTCTTTGATTACCTCAGCAATAATATTTTGACAAGCTATTCCACAAAGCGGTGTTTTCTCAGATGGTTTCCAAACGCAAACATCCCCACAGATCCAAGCCAAGGCCGTATTCCAAGCCCAAACTGCTACCGGAAAATTGAATGCCGAAATGATTCCAACAATTCCCATTGGGTGGTATTGTTCATACATACGGTGTCCCGGACGCTCAGAGTGCATTGTTAATCCATGCAATTGACGAGAAAGACCTACTGCAAAATCGCAGATATCAATCATTTCTTGTACTTCTCCATATCCTTCTTGTAATGATTTTCCCATTTCATAAGAAACCAATTTACCTAAAGCCTCTTTATTTTTACGTAATTTTTCTCCAAACTGACGAACAATTTCTCCACGTTGTGGTGCTGGCATGGTTCTAAAAGTTTTGAAAGCAGCTGTTGCTGATTCCATTACTTTTTCATAATCTGCTGCTGTAGTTGTTCTTACTTTTGCTATCAATTGACCGTCTACGGGAGAATAACTTTCTAGGATTTCTCCATTTGAAAAATGATTTAATCCTGTTGATGTTCCTTCATTTATGTCCTTTATACCCAATTGAGTTAAAGCTTCTTTCATTCCGAATTGATTTGCTATTGTTATCATTGTAACTTTTTTGGTTAAAATTGTTATATTTTTTTGTAAAGATATAATTTCGTGTTGAATTTCAACCCAATTATAGTGTTAAAATCGGACTAAAATTAGACCAATTTGGTGACATGTAGTTGATTTAGCAAAAAAAAGCTTCAATTTAAAAAGAAGAAACTAATTTTATAGTCTGAAATTAATTCATAATAATGTCCTATGACCCTTTTTAAAAATTTCTGGATTTACTTGTTTTTACTGTCTGCAAATACATTTGCCCAACAAGCACAAAACCCTGCATTTCAAGTTATTCCTTTGGGTATAAGAGGCGGTATTGACGAAACCAATCTTTCCGCTTATTTACTCGCTCCATCAAATACAACCGAATATATTTGTCTTGATGCGGGAACCCTGCATGCAGGAATTGAAAAGGCAATTGCAAATAAAATTTTTAAAGTTTCCTCAGAAACGGTTTTAAAAAAATATATCAAAGGGTATTTAATATCCCATGCCCATTTAGATCATGTTTCGGGTTTGATTATTAATTCACCTGCCGATTCATCAAAAACGGTCTATGCAACACATAGTTGTATGGAAATGATGGAAAAACATTATTTCAACGGACAAACTTGGGTTAATTTTGGAGATGAAGGCACTGGTTATCAAATAAAAAAATACCATTTTCAAACGCTAAATACTCTTGAAGAAACTCCAATTTCTAACACCACAATGACCGTAAAAGCATTTTCATTAAGCCATGTCAATCCTTTTGAAAGTACTGCTTTTTTAATTAAAAACAAAGATGCTTATGCCTTGTACTTGGGCGATACTGGTGCCGATTCTGTTGAAAAAAGTGATAAACTACGTTTGCTGTGGACCGAAATCGCTCCCTTGATCCAAAGCAACCAATTAAAAGGAATTTTTATTGAAGTTTCGTTCCCAAACGAGCAACCCGACACTCAGTTATTTGGACATTTAACACCTAATCATCTCTTGAGTGAACTCCATAGGTTAATTGAACTTATTGGAAAAGATGGGTTGAATGGGTTTAAAATTGTGATTACCCATATGAAGCCACCAGTTGACAATTATATAAAAATCAAAAATCAATTGATAAAGCAAAATGACTTGGGTTTGCAATTTATATTCCCAGAACAAGGGAAGCGATTTGAGTTGTAAATTACATCTAAATCCTAGCCCCGGTAGTAGCGGCATCCTTTTGTGGCTTTCTTTAAGCCACAAAAGATACAGCGGATAACGGGAAATAGCTCCTAAATAAAAAACTATTTTTTGGCAACAAATCGAGGGTCGACTTCCATAACAGTTCCACATTGGTCACACGTTCTTAGTTCTTCAGAGTTATAAAAATGTTCAAAATGGGGTAAGAAATCTTTCTCAATGTTATGAAGTTCAAAACGAACTTCGTACAGTTTATGATTGCAATTATCACAATACCATTGTAATCCATCCGTGAAACCTTTCCCTACTCTCTTGCGTTCAATTACCAGGCCTATAGAACCCTCAGAACGTACTGGAGAATGTGGAACATTGGCGGGATGCAAGTACATATCACCAGCATGAAGTTCCATTTCTTTGCGTTCCCCATCTTCTTGAATGATTACTTTTATGGACCCTTCGAGTTGATAAAACAATTCCTCAGTTTCATTATAATGATAATCTTTACGAGCATTAGGACCCGCAACAATCATTACAATATAATCCCCTGATTCTCTGTATAAATTCCTGTTGCCAACTGGTGGTTTCAGTAGTTTACGATTTTCATCAATCCATTTATTGAGGTTGAATGGTTTAGCTATGGACATTTTGATTGGGTGTTAAATTTTTGAATCGCTAAGTTAGTGAAAAAGTCCCTAGCAGTAAAGCCAGCAAAACCAAAAGACTGCTTGTTTTTGTACGTTTTCTAATTTAAGGGAGGATAATATGTCATTAACGACAATTCGTTTATTTATTAAAATAGGCACATCAAAATTTTTATGCTTAAATTCCTACTTTACTTCTTTAATTAAATAAATATAAACGGGAAAATGATCGCTAAACCCGATTTCGGTGGCGGAATGTCTTTTAGGATAGCCTTTATACTGTCCTGAAGTTTGTATTAAAAAAGGTTTGTTGTAAATACCCGCTTTCCAATATTGAAAGCTGGAAAAATCATTTCTTATTAAAGATTGTGAAACCATGATTTGGTCAAAAATATCCCAAGAATCTCGAAAAGCGATGGTACCCAATCCTTTTTTAGCCATTTCTTCGAATGGATTATAGATTCCTAATACCGAAACCTCTTCTTTCTTAGCTTTGGCTCCAAGTGCTTTTTTGACACTGTCATTTGACGGCCCGTCATTTAAATCTCCTAAAGTAATCACTTTTGCATTTGGGTTAATTCGCTGTAAAGAATCAATTATTTTCCTGTTCAAGGCTCCAGCAGCTTCTCTAAATGGACTTGTCTTTTTTTCACCTCCTGAGCGGGATGGCCAGTGGTTTACTATAATATTGATTTCTTCTCCCTCTAAAAAACCTGTGACTAACAGCTGATCCCGCGTAAAAACACGATTATTCTGTAGGTTAATTTCTTCATCATCATCTGTTTTTTCAACAGATTCATTTTTAGTTTTTTCTTTTAATTTGACTTGGTCTTTGTATACATATAATGGAATGTTAGTATAACTTGTTGGTCGAAAATATTTCTTTTGATATAATAAAGCCACATCAATTCCTCTTTTATCGGGAGAATCAAAATGGATGATACCATAATCAATATTAATGAGTTTAGATTCTTTGAGCAAATCTTCTAAGACTCCTCTATTTTCAATTTCGGAACATCCAATGAATGTAGGTGAATTAGTATTTTCAGAAGAACCTATTTCGAATAAAACTCTAGAAAGGTTTTGAAGTTTTTGATGGTATTTTTTGGAAGTCCAGTGTTGTGCTCCTTTTGGAGTCCATTCATCATCATTAGTATCCGGATTATTAATAGTGTCAAAAAGATTTTCGAAATTATAAAAAGCAACGGTATGAATCGAATAATTTTTTTGTTGACCTACTGTCTTTGTCAGCGGAAAAAATAAAAGGAGAAAGAGAATCGATCGTAAAATTTTCATAAGCACCGTTTAAAAAGGAATGACCGTCAAGAATATATCTTCAAGTAAAAATACTTCATTTTGAGAAGTAAATAATAAATTATTTCAAATTTGCTATCTTTGTTTTAATCCTATTGAGGAGCTACTCAAATTATATTTACCCCAGAAAAATAAAAACATGCCTACCACTCGATTTTGGACGTTAAATATTAATTTTTGTTGGACTAAATTCCTACTTTTAATTTTTATTTTACATTCTAACAATACCCAATCCCACACACTAATGACCACACCACCTATTTTACAAAAAGGAGATACCATTGCCATAGTATCAACAGCAAGAAAAAACATTGACGACAATCTTAAGCCGGCAATTGATTTATTGCACAGTTGGGGATTAGAAGTAGTGATAGGAAGTACCATTGGTTTAGACAATAACCAACTTGCAGGTACTGATGAACAAAGAGCTGCGGATTTTCAAAAGCAATTGGACAACCCAAACATCAAAGCAATTTGGTGTGTAAAAGGAGGGTATGGTACGGTGCGAATGATTGATTTATTAGACTTTACAAAATTCAAACAACACCCGAAATGGATTGTGGGTTTTAGTGACATTACCGTTTTACACAATCACCTCAATACAATGGGTTATAAATCCATTCACGGCGTGATGCCTATAACGGTGCCGAGAGCAACCCCTGAAGCAATCGAAAGTTTGCGTTTGTCTTTGTTTGGAGAAAAACTGAATTACAATATTGCATCTGACCCTATGAATAGAACGGGAAGTGCCTCTGGAGAATTAGTAGGAGGAAATCTATCTATTCTATATAGTTTACTAGGATCAAATTCGGCTATTGACTGTAAAGACAAAATATTATTTATTGAAGATCTCGATGAATATTTATATCACATTGACCGCATGATGATGAACCTCAAACGCAATGGTTGTCTAGAAAGTATTAAAGGAATTATTGTGGGTTCCATGACAAAAATGAAAGACAATGATATTCCATGGGGGAAAAATGCTGTCGAAATTATAGAAGATGTTACTAAAAAATACAACATTCCTATTATCTACAATTTCCCCGCAGGTCACATAAGAGATAATCGTGCTCTAGTTTTAGGAGATATCATTCACATAGAAGTTACTACAAGTAACGCTTCAGTAACTTTTGAGTAATAATTTTCTTTAAAAATTCAAGTGATTTAAAATTGATAAAATGGCGGAACACAATGAATTAGGGAAATTCGGCGAAGAAATGGCTGTTGCCTTTCTGCAAAAAGAAGGGTATGAAATTCTAGATACTAACTGGACTTTTCAAAAAGCAGAAATAGATATAATTGCTAAGAAAGAAGATATTTTGGCAATTGTTGAAGTTAAAACTCGTTCCTCAATTGAATTTGGTTTGCCTCAAGATTTCGTTAAACCAAAAAAAATTCAACTTCTTGTTAAGTCAGTTGACGCCTACGTAGTAGAAAAAAATATGGATGTCAATGTTCGTTTTGACATTATTGCTATCCATAAAGAGGGTAAATCTTTTGTAATTGAACACCTTATCGATGCTTTTTATCATTTTTAAGTAAATTTTATCATGTTATATTTGTAACAAATTGTTTTTTATTTATATTTGTAGCGGTTTTTGACACAACAACTAACTAAACTAACTACTAAAACTAAGTAAAAACACCTAATTTATTATGAAAACCGTTTCTTCAATTGTAGAAAATTACATTAAAACAAAGCCATTTTTATTAAATGCTTTATCACTTGGGATAATCAACTTAACCTCATTATCCCGAAATATCATGTCCGAATTGGAAAGTGAATTTGGAAAAGAAGTTAAACAAGGAGCCATCGTAATGTCACTAAAAAGACTGACCGAAGAATTAGACTTCCGATTAAATCACAAAATCAATAAAGTAATAAAAAACATTGGAGAGATTACGGTTCGATCTGCTTTGACTGACTATACTTTTGCAGTATCAGAAACTGTTTTAAATAAACAAGCTGAATTAATCTCGGATATTAATGCGTTGCCCGATGTTTTTTATACCTCATCAAGAGGTGTAAATGAAATCAACATAGTGATAAGCAATAGTGTAAATCAATTAGTTGACAAGCATTTTGTAAGCGAAAAGTTGATTCAAAAACTAGATAATCTAGCTTCTATCACCGTAAAATTACCCAAAGAAAACATTGTAATTCCTGGTATTTACTATTTCATTTTTCAACGTTTGGCTTGGGAAGGAATTATAATCAACGAGGTGATTTCTACTTCTAATGAATTTACCATTTTAGTAAGCGAAGAGCAAGTTGATGTTGCTTTTAAAGTAATAAAAGATTTGAAGAATTAAACATTCAAATTGTATATTTTCAAGCTTCCAGTCTTAAAAAAGGTTGGAAGCTTTTTAATTTTAAAAAGATTTGAACTACAAATTCATTCCGCCCGAAACTTCAATTCGTTGTGCATTGACCCATTTAGCATCATCTGTACATAGAAAAGCAACTACGCTACCAATATCGTCTGGCAAGCCTACTCTTCCTAATGCTGTCATTGCAGCAATCATTTGGTTTAATTGTTCATTGTCACGAACTGCTCCACCACCAAAATCAGTTTCTATAGCTCCTGGCGCTACAATATTTACTCTTATTTTTCGTTCTCCCAATTCTTTTGCTTGGTACTTGGACAAGGTTTCTATTGCTCCTTTCATACTTGCATAAGCAGCATAACCTGGGAATGAAAAACGAGTTAATCCTGAAGAAATATTTACAATTCCACCACCGTCATTCATTACTACTAACGCTTTTTGAGTTAGAAAAAATGCTCCTTTAAAATGAATATTAACCATGTTGTCTACTTGAGCCTCGGTAGTTGTTAAAAACCCTTCATGAACTCCCACACCTGCATTATTAACTAAAAAGTCAAATTTATCCGTATTAAAAGTGCTTTTTAAAACCGTTGTTACATTTTGAAAAAACGAATCAAAACTACTTGATTCCGCTACATTCAACTGAATTGCAACTGCCTTTTGTCCCAGTTTTTCAATTTCAGCTACAACCACTTCTGCTTCTTCCTTTTTACTGTGGTAAGTCAATACTACATCAAGTCCTTTTTTAGCTAAACTCAAAGCCATTTCTTTTCCTAATCCGCGACTACCACCAGTCACTAGAGCGATTTTATTTTTTTTGTTTTCCATTTTGATTTGTTTTTATTTGATAGAACAAAATTAATACAGATGTACACTTCATCAATTGTAAATATCAATCCATAGTTTGCAAAATTCAAATCACATAATTTAAACTCTAAAAGACAAAGGCGTCAATGTAGTTTGTTTTTTAAAGAAATTGGAAAAATGTGCCAGTTCCTCAAAACCCAGTGAATAGGCAATTTCCGAAATATTCCAATCGGTTTCTTTTAATAAAATTTTTGCTTCATTGACTAAGCGTTGAGTAATTAATTCTGTTGTTGTCTTTCCTGTATTTTCTTTTAATACTTTGTTCAAATGATTCACGTGAATAGACAAACGACCGGCAAAATCTTTGGCCGTTCTTAATTCTACTCTTTGACGTGGAGATTCAACAGGATACTGTCTTTCTAGTAATTCTACAAAAAGAGAAGCCACTCTAGCAGTCGAATTATGCTTAGAATATAAAGCAGTAACGGGTTGTAGTTTTTGTCCAAAGTGTATCAACTCCGAAACATAATTGCGAATCAAATCATATTTATACACATAATCTGAATTGATCTCACAATGTATCTTTTTAAAAATCAAATCGATTGCTTCCGCTTCCTCATCTGATATTTCAAAAATGGGATAACCATCTGGCTGAAAAATAGGGAGACTATCTAAATCGAGACCGCTTTTATCTTTGGTTAAAAACGCAGTTGTAAAAACACAAAATTGCCCTGATTGTTGTTGTAAATCTTGAGGGACATAATGATATGGAATCTTTGGCGTAGCAAATAAAAGGGCATTCTTTTCAATTTCAATTACTTTATCGGCATATTCTGCTCTGTTCTTCCCTTTTATCAAACTTATTTTATAATAGGCTCTTCGATCATATGGCATAAATGACTTTTCCTTTAATCTTTCATAAAGTTCTTTGATATTAAAAACATTGAAATGTCCTATTTCTTTTTGGATACCGTCTGGTAATAAGCTGCTCAATTCCGTACTAGCGTCTCCAGAGATTTCTTGGTAAAACTCGTCTATTGATTTTAATTTCATTGCGAATGAATTTGTAAAAATCAAATATAAGAATAAAAAAAACTTCCAAATCATTTAAGACTGGAAGCTTTTAATTTAATTTATCAAAGGATATTAAGCGGTTACTTTATTCTTCAATACCACCTAACATTTTCATTAACTCTAAGGCTCTTCTGGTTGATTTTACATTTTCAAAAGTCAACAATAAACGCAAGCCGTTCTTGGTTTCTTTTTCTTTAATTCTACAAATAGAACTGTGTTTTTGAACAAATTGCATCACAGCCATAAAACGATTCGACTGGTAATAATCCGATTGTTGATCAGATACAAAATAACCAATCATCTTGCCTTGCTTCATTACTAACTTCTCTATCCCAATTCCACTAGCAATCCATTTGATTCGTATGCTGTTCATTAAAGCAATCGCTCGTGGTGGCATAGGACCAAAACGGTCAATCAATTTTTTCTGGAAAACCTGTAAATCTTCTTCGCTTTTAATCGCTCCTAATTCGTTGTACAAATTAAGTCGCTCACTAATATTATTAATGTACTCGTCAGAAAATAGCAATTCAAAATCCGTATCGATTTGAAGATCTTTTACGTATTCCTTGGTTTCTATATTATTCTCGGTAGGATATAAGTCTTTGAATTCGTTTTCTTTCAATTCCTCAATAGCTTCATTCATGATTTTTTGATAGGTATCAAAACCAATTTCGTTTATAAAACCAGATTGCTCTCCACCTAATAAATCTCCTGCACCACGAATCTCTAAATCTTTCATGGCAATATTAAATCCGCTTCCTAGTTCGCTGAATTGTTCTAGTGCTTGAATTCGTTTTCTGGCATCATCTGTCATTGCTGAATATGGAGGACATATAAAGTAACAGAATGCTTTTTTGTTACTACGCCCTACTCGACCACGCATTTGATGCAAATCAGACAATCCAAAATTATTGGCATTATTAATAAAAATGGTATTCGCATTGGGAACATCTAATCCACTTTCGATGATAGTAGTTGCAACCAATACATCAAATTCTCCGTTCATGAAGGCTAACATCAATTCCTCGAGTTTTTTTCCTTCCATTTGGCCGTGACCAATACCTACTCTGGCATTAGGAACTAATCGCTGAATCATTCCAGCAACTTCCTTAATGTTTTCAATTCGATTATTAATAAAGAAAACCTGTCCGTTACGCTGAATTTCATACGAAATAGCATCCCGAATCAACTCTTCGCTAAATCCTACTACATTCGTTTCAATAGGATATCTATTAGGCGGTGGCGTTGTAATTACGGATAAATCACGCGCTGCCATCAATGAGAATTGCAAGGTTCTTGGGATAGGCGTTGCCGTTAAGGTCAACGTATCCACATTGGCTGCTATTGTTTTTAGTTTGTCTTTTACGTTAACCCCAAATTTTTGTTCCTCATCTACAATCAATAAACCTAAATCCTTAAAGACTACATTTTTATTAACTAATTGATGTGTTCCAATTACTATATCTAGTTTTCCTTCGGCTAATAACTTTAACGTTTCTGCTTTTTGTTTGGCTGTTCTAAAACGATTTAAGTACCCAATAGAAACTGGCATGTCTTTTAGCCTTTCGGTAAATGTTCGATAATGCTGGTAGGCTAGAATGGTTGTAGGAACCAAAATCGCTACTTGTTTACTATTATCAACTGCCTTAAAAGCGGCACGAATCGCCACCTCTGTTTTTCCAAATCCTACGTCTCCACAAACCAACCGATCCATTGGTCGGTCGCTTTCCATATCCGCTTTTACTTCGGCTGTAGATTTAGTTTGATCCGGTGTATCTTCGTAAATAAACGAACTTTCTAATTCGTTTTGCAAATAACTATCTGGTGCAAACTGGAATCCTTTATCCAATCTCCTTTTGGCATACAACTGAATCAAGTTGAAGGCAATATGTTTGACTCTGGCCTTAGTTTTTTGTTTTAAAACTTTCCAAGCATTCGATCCTAATTTATAAATTTTAGGAGGTGTTCCGTCTTTACCCGTATATTTTGAGATTTTGTGTAGCGAATGAATACTCACATAAACAATATCATTATCAGCATAAACTAATTTAATGGTTTCCTGCGTTTTTCCCTCCACCTGTATTTTTTGTAATCCACCAAAACGACCAATACCGTGATCGATATGCGTCACATAGTCCCCAACCGATAAAGTCGTTAATTCTTTTAACGTAATATTCTGTTTTTTCGAATAGCCATTTTTGATGCTAAATTTATGGTAGCGTTCAAAAATTTGGTGATCGGTATAACAGGCTATTTGATTTTCTTCATCTATAAAGCCTTGGTACAAAGGCAAAACGATAGTACTGTATTGTTTTCGAATGTCCTCAGAATTGGCTTCATCTAAAGTTTCAAAAATATCATGAAATCGTTTGGCTTGGGCCTCATTCGAACAAAACAAATAATTTTTATATCCGTTAAAATGATTTTCATTCAGGTTATTTAACAACAAATCAAATTGCTTATTGAAAGACGGTTGTGGCTGAATGTGGAATTCGAATTTTTTAGTAGTTCGAAAAATGGCTTTAGAACTGAATTCTACAACCGAGAAATCTAAAGCTCTCTTGATAAAAGCCGATTGATTGAGAAACAATTGTTCTGGTGTTGCGTGCTTTATATCTTTGGATAATTTCTCAAAAGCTTCTTCAGCTTTCGCAAATTGTTTGTCTAATTGTGAAAATAAATCCTCTGTGTTTTGAATAAAAATTACCGTTTTTTCCGAAATATAATCCAAGAAACTTTCTCTGTTTTCTTGAAATACTTTATTCTCCACATTCGGGATAATGGTAATCTTTTTTTGAATTTCGATAGACAATTGTGTACCTACATCAAAGCTTCGAATACTATCTACTTCGTTACCAAAAAACTCTATTCGGTACGGATTATCATTCGAAAAAGAAAAAACATCTACAATTCCACCACGAACAGAAAACTCCCCTGGTTCCGTAATAAAATCAACCCGTTTAAATTCATATTCGAATAAAACCTCATTGATAAAGTCGATAGAAAGTTGGTCTCCAACCGCTACTTTTAGTGTGTTTTTGTCTAAATCTCTACGAGTAACCACTTTTTCAAATAGCGCTTCGGGATAACTGACAATAACAGCGGGTTTCTTGCGAGAATTAATGCGGTTCAACACCTCAGCGCGCAGCAAAACATTCGCATTATCAGTCTCTTCAATTTGGTATGGACGGCGATAGGAGCCCGGATAAAACAAAACATCTTTATCGCCTATCATTTGTTCTAAATCATTCAAATAATAAGCGGCTTCCTCTTTATTATTTAATACAATTAAAAAAGGAAGTTCGGCTTTCTTGAATAAAGCTTGAATCACAAATGAAACGGCCGATCCAAGCAAACCGCTAAGATGCATTTTTACTTGATTATTTTCTTGTAAACAATCAACAATTTGTTTCGTTTTAGGCGAACTATCGTAAGTGTTGTATAGATTTTTTTTACTCAACGCGAGGGGTATTTGGGTCAATTGGGGTGTTTGGGATTGCTCTTGAAGCGTCCATCATTTGTTTTAACTCAGACTCTCCTTCTTCGACTGGAATTTTGCCTTTTTCAACAATTTTATCCATTTGTCTTTGCAAGGAACTCAGTTCATTATTTATTTCAGCAATTAAATGAATGACTTTTTGATCAGGAATATTATCTAAATGAATGAATAAGTCTAACATACGAACTTTAGTAATCAAGGTCGAAATCCTACTTTTTATTTGAGGCTTGTTGTATTGATATGGAATATTGTTATTCAACGCCATCGCTTTCTTTGAAATGGCTGCCGATTTTTGTTGAAATGCCCCAATAGTCTTTTTGGGCTTAATGGCTAGTTCAGCCAAAAATTGACGGAACTCATTCCAAGACGCAACACTGGCTTCAGAAGCATCATTAATTGGTGTGTCATAAAAAACCCAACCTTTATTTATAGTAGAAAAAATAAGCTCCTTCTTTTTAACTTCTTTTTCGTTTTCAGCTACTCTTTTTTGATTGTCATTTTTACATGAAGAAAGAATTAGCACCAGAAAAAAAACATATATAATTTTATATTTCATCGTAATTGCATTGAAGCACAAAGTTACAAAGTAAATTTATAAATAAAGGCCTGAAAACAGGAATTACAATTCAGCTTCAAACACTGCGTTTTTAGCATTAAAAATGCCAAAAAAAGATTTATACAAATATCATTTTAAGTGTTTATTTATACAATTTGCAAACTCGCTTCGAGGCGATTAAACTGTTTACGAAAACGTTATCTTTGTCCTTTAAATCACATTCAAATGAGTACAAAAATATTGATTATTGGAGCTTGTGGCCAAATTGGTACCGAGTTGACTCTTTCACTGAGAAAAATTTATGGAGTCGAAAATGTTATAGCGTCTGATATCAGAAAACTAAATATTGACGTTGTTAATTCTGGGCCTTTTGAAGTTATAAATGCGTTGGATTTTAACCAAATCGAGCATTTAGTAGAAATCCACAATATAACTGATGTATATTTAATGGCTGCTTTACTATCAGCAACTGCAGAGAAAAACCCTGCATTTGCTTGGGATTTGAATATGAACTCGTTATTTCACGTTTTGAACTTGGCGAAAGCCGGAAAAATAAAAAAAATATTCTGGCCTTCTAGTATTGCCGTTTTTGGACCTACAACTCCTAAAGAAAACACACCTCAATATACCATTATGGAGCCTTCAACGGTTTATGGAATCAGTAAGCAAGCTGGTGAAAGATGGTGCGAATACTACCATAATATCTTTGGAGTGGATGTACGAAGCATCCGTTATCCTGGTTTAATTAGCTGGTCATCGCCTCCAGGGGGTGGAACTACTGATTATGCTGTGGATATTTTTCACAAAGCCCTTTCGGATAAAAAATACGAATGCTTTTTATCCTCAGAAACTAAAATGCCGATGATGTATATGGATGATGCGATTGCAGCAACGATTCAAATCATGCAAGCAGAAGAAGAAGAAATCAAAATTCATTCGTCCTATAACTTGGCTGCCATGAGTTTTACACCAACAGAAATAGCGGCTGAAATCAAGAAACACATTCCAGAATTTACGATTACTTACGAACCCGACTTTCGTCAAAAAATAGCCAATAGCTGGCCTGCAAGTATCGATGACCATCAAGCTCGAGAAGATTGGGGATGGAAACACAAATATGATTTGGAGACCATGACCAAAGATATGTTAGAGAATCTAAGAAAGATTGAAGGAAAATAAAACAAAAAAAAGTCCAGTTTAAAACTGGACTTTTTTTATGCTCAATAAAATATTACTTTACTTCATAAACGTTATTCGCTTGTTTTACATCAGCCATTAATCCGCTTGGGTCAATAGTGATTTTCTTGATGGTACTTTTGGGTTTAGCAATAGTAAAATCATAATTAGATGCTGCCCAAGTCCAGTCGTTTAAAACCGTTCTTTTAACTAATGGATTTGGATTTTCTTTTACAAAACTCATCATACGTAAAGGAACATAAAAACTTTCTGAAGTTCCATCTGTGTATTCTACAGTTAAGTCAATCGGCATTGGCATTCTGCCAATTCTTTCCAAACTTACTGTTGTTTGATCTCCATTATCCGTTACGGCTTTGATTCCGTAATCAATCGTGTTAGTAGTCTCAGTCCAGTCCACCAAATACCAATCTAGATTTGCTCCCGAAACACGTTCTGCACTCCTTTTGATATCGTTAGGCGTAGGATGTTTGAATTTAAAATCATGGAAATATCTTTTGATAGTTTCTGCCAATTTATCATCACCAATAACATATCGCAACTGTGACAAAAAGATACTTCCTTTTACGTAGGAAGAAATGCTATAGGGTCTGTTTTCTTCGTAACGATCTCCATGTGTTGTTTGTGGTTGCTCTTTACCTGATTCAACTAATCTATAATAGGCTTTGTAATTTCCTTCAAAAGGGTTTGCTACTTTTTTTCCCGATAATTCATTGATAGCTAAATCCTCTACATAAGTAGTAAATCCTTCATCCATCCAAGGATGTTTAGACTCATTTGAAGCTAAGATATGTTGGAACCAAGAGTGCCCCAACTCATGCGTTGCAGTTCCATAAATTCCTTCCAGAGTTCCGTTTCCTAACATCAACGTACACATAGCATACTCCATTCCGCCATCTCCACCTTGAATAAAAGAGTATTGTTTGTAAGGATAATTTCCAATGTTTTTATTGTAAAAATCCATCACCTTTACCATCATTGGCTCTAGTTTTTTCCAGTTCTCCACTGTTTTTGGGTAGTCTTTGTACAAGAAATGTAAAGCCACATCATTTGGTCCTTTTACTACATCGTGGATGTAATTTTTATCAGCAGCCCAAGTAAAATCGTGCACCATAGGCGCTACAAAATGCCAAGATAACATTTTAGTTTTCTTCGGATATGCTACAGTAACCCCTTCATCTTGATACCCATGTCCTATTTCGTTTTGGTTTTGTAAATATCCTGAACCTCCTAAAGTATAATCCTTATCGATATTGATTGTTACATCAAAATTCCCCCAAACACCATGGAATTCTCTAGCGATATACGGATCAGCATGCCAACCTTCAAAATCAAATTCGGCCATTTTTGGATACCATTGCGCCATTGACAACTCTACTCCTTCGGAATTATTTCTACCAGAACGACGAATTTGTACTGGGACTTGTCCGTCAAAATCAAGCTTAAATGTTGTTTTTGTATTAGGTAAAATTGGCTTAGCCAAAGTAACTTCTAGAATTGTCCCTACAGTTTTTGCAGCAGCATCAACACCATCTTGTTTGAAATTAGTGATTTTTAAATATCCTATTTCGTTCGGTTTTAAACTTTCAATTCGGCTTACTTTAACTTCTTTACCCTCTACAGTAACTTTGTTTACCATTCTTCCATCAGGATCTTTGATGCTGTGTAAGCGTGCATCCATTTCACTTCCTGGCTGAAAAGCATTATTGAATAAATGGTAATAAACTGTTTTAAGAGTATCGGATGAATTGTTAGTATATACCAATTCTTGCTTTCCTTTGTATTGATAATTTTTCACATCCATAGTAACCTCCATTTTGTAATCAACATGTTGTTGCCAATAGGTAGAATTTTGAGCCATTAAGGACCCGAAATTGAATGTGACAATTGAAAGTAAAAGTAATTTTCTCATTTTTTTTTAAAATAAAAAATGGAAGGACATTCGTCCTTCCATTAGATTAATAAGTATGCAATTTATTTTTTTGACATTTTATCCGCCATGATTAAGGCATTGTATGCATTAACTATTTTTCCTGATTTAGACAAAGTAGTAAATGAACGTGTATCTTTTGGATTACCTCCAACAATAACATTTGTAGTAATAGCCACTCCAGAATCCATCAAAATATGTTTTACTTGTGAAGCAGATAAACTAGGATAATACGAACGAATAATAGCCGCAACTCCAGCAACATTTGGTGAAGCCATTGACGTTCCTTGTAAATATTTGTACGTATTATTAGGCGTCGAAGCGTAAATTTTTACTCCTGGAGCAAAAACATCCACATTCACTTTTCCAATATTTGAAAAACGGGCCACCACTTTATCACTATAATCAAAATTTAATGCTCCAATAGTAATCATGTTATCAGCAAATTCTGTTTTCTTGTCATCAGAATCATTTGGATAATTATTGTAACTATCAATATCTTCTGCATCATTTCCTGCAGCATGAACGATTAATACATCTTTCTTTTCGGCATATTTAATAGCGTCGTAAACCCATTGCTTGTGTGGTGAAAAACTTTTACCAAAACTTCCGTTAATTACTTTGGCTCCATTATCAACTGCATAACGAATTCCTAATGCAATATCTTTATCATATTCATCACCATCTGGCACAGCACGTACCGTTAAAATTTCAACATTACTTGCGATTCCGTCTCCACCTATACCGTTATTTCTAACTTGAGCTACGATTCCAGCAACATGAGTTCCATGAAGGATTTTCTCTTTGTCCGGTCCCATCACGTTATTATTTCCGTATTTTGTATCCGTAATATCGTTTGGATTGTCACCAACAACAGCTCTATAGTTTTGTTTTAGATTATCACCATTAAGCAATGCAATCATTCCATCAATATCATCTTTAATAGCAACTTTTAATTCCGGAACGCTCAATCCATAAGAAAGCATTCTTTGCATCATTACTTTGCTTCCCAAAAGTGTAGAGTCTTTTGATTCTATTTCATTTACTTCTTTAATGGTATATACTGGTTTTGCAAAATGTTTCGTTAAAACGGCATCTGCATTTGAAGTTCCAAATAACAATTCTTCCAAACGCTCTTTTCCAGCTTTTGCTTCAGCAATTTTATCATCATTTAGTTTTTTAGCTTCAAGATATGTCGCCTCGTCAACTAAACTTTTATCCTTGATAATTCTTTCGTATTCTAAATTTTCTTTTGTAATGTCTCCAAGGAAGTTCCAACCATGAATATCATCAATGTAACCGTTTTTATCATCATCAATTCCGTTTCCTGGAATCTCTTTTGTATTGGTCCAAACCACATCTTTTAAATCTTCATGTTCGATGTCCACACCAGAATCTACAATTCCAACAATAACTTTTACACCCGTTTTGTTCTTTAATAATTCCGAATACGCTCTATCAACACTCATTCCTGGAATCGTATCTTTTACAATATCTAAGTGACTCCAGCGTTTTAATTCGCTTTCTTTTAAAGGGGCAACTTTCTTAATATTTAAAGGGGCACTTATTAGGGCAACTGAACTAAGGCTTGAAACTTGTTTTTGAGCTCCACATCCCGCCAACACCATAATGGCAAAAGCAGAAAGTAAAATAGGTTTAATACTATTCATTTATTGATATTTTATAAGATTTTAAATATTTGTCTAAAATAATTTATTTTGTTACAAAAATAGGTAGATTAACACTATTTTAAGATTTCCTCACAACTGAAAACATCTTTTAATCGAACGCCTTTCTCTGTATGTTGCACTGTTATAATTTCATTATGTGCATCGTGTTCCAAAAATAAATAGAAATTATTATCAGCAGCTGCATTTAGGAATTTAGTTTTTTCGGGCATAGTCAGTAACGGTCTGGTATCATATCCCATGACATAAGGAACTGGAATGTGTCCGGCTGTAGCCAATAAATCAGCACAAAAAACAATTGTTTTATCTTTATATTGAACGTGAGGGATCATCTGTTTCTCCGTATGACCATCTGCAAAGAAAATGCCAAAACCCATTTCTGACTTTTCTAAGAAATCACCTTCAGGTCTTTTTATAAAATTCAATTGCCCGCTTTCCTGCATTGGTAAAATATTTTCAGACAAGAACGATGCTTTCTCTCTTGGGTTTGGTTTTGTAGCCCATTCCCAATGATTTTCATTCGACCAGAATTTGGCATTTTTAAACGCAGGTTCATAACCCGTTTTATCTTTGTTCCATTGCACGCTTCCGCCACAATGGTCAAAATGCAAGTGTGTCATAAAAACATCTGTAATATCATCACGATGAAAACCATATTTAGCCAAAGATTTATCCATAGAATGAGAACCCCAAAGCGAATAATATCCAAAAAACTTCTCTGATTGCTTGTTCCCCATTCCGGTATCAATCAAAATCAATCGGTTTTCGTCTTCAATAAGCAAGCATCTTGCAGCAATATCAATTAAATTGTTTTCATCAGCGGGATTGGTTCTATTCCAAATTGTTTTGGGAACAACACCAAACATAGCGCCACCGTCCAGTTTAAAATTACCAGTTTCTATAGGATATAATTTCATTTTTAGGATTTGAAAGGTTAATAAATTATATGGTTGTAAGAGAATCTAAATACAAAACCAAATAAGTCTTGCAATTTAAGTAAATTTCACTTCTTTAATCAAAGTAAGACTGTATTTAACTTTCAATTAAATCTAGTTCTTAAACTTAAAAAACAAAACCCCAATTTTAAAGTAACTCAAACTTTAAATTGGGGTTGTACATTATAAACCTTTGAAAAATTACTTCTTCATTTTTTGAAATAAATTTTTTAATTTTTGATTGTCCTCAATCTGAAATTTTTTTGTTTTTATCCTCTTTTCCATGAAAGTAATTCTGTCTTCGGTCATAGGGTGCGAACTTAAGAATTGTGGCATCGAAATGTAATTTTTATTCTCTAATCGTTTAAATAGATTAGCCATACCTATGGGATTTATTTTGTTTATAACTAACACATTAAATCCTTCAACATCGGCTTGGTGCTCAAATTCTCGAGAGAAAGAAAGCGATTGTAAACTATTTATGTTGTTCCCAATAGTGGCCATAATCCCGTTTACATCTCCCAAAATTGCCGAAACAAACAAATAACCCGATAAATTCCTGCATAACATTTTCATGGAATGCCTGTGGTTTACATGTGCCGCTTCATGGCCCAATAAACCCACTAGCTCATCATAGTTTTGCATCGAATCCAATATCCCTGTATAAACAACAATATTGCCGTCAGGAAGTGCAAAAGCATTCACAATTTCAGAATCTACAACGGAGAACTTCAGCTGTTTTGTATTGTTTAATTTTAATTCTTTGGCAAACTCATTTAGAGCCTTTGTTTTAGAAGAGTCAATGGAGCTAAAAATAACATTTTGTTCAAAAAAAGTATCTCCTAGTTTAGTATCATATTCTTCAGGTATCAAAACAACTGATTTTTCAGCAACCCAGGGAATGGCATAAAGATAACATAACCCTATAATTGCAAGAATAACCACTGCTAATCCTAGATGAATTGTAGTCCCTAAATCCAAAAGACTTTGGTACCAACCATATTGTCCCTTTTTCTTTGTAAAAGTGAGTACTTCGTCTATAAATTTCGAATCAGTAGTATATCCATTTTGGGAAACTTCTACTTTGTGACGAAAACTCAATTTGGAACCTGTTTTTTTGAATACTATTTCGCTGCATTTCCATTGATAAGTAGTTCCATTTGATACTTCAAAAACAAGTGTTGCTACATTAGAGTCAAAAAGAAATACCACTTCCTGTGGCACCGATGAATTTCCATCATAGAAAATTCCTGTTGCTTGATTTTTCATTGGCTTACATAACAAAATCTAAATCGAGGAAATCACTTAAATCTTCCCCAGTTGCATCTTTATAATTTTCTTCTGTTTGATTAAGCGCATCTAAATCGATATTCCCGTCTAATTGAATATTATTGAAAATATAATTTAACGTTCTTGTCACCGCCCATGCATAACCTAGTCCAAGTGTAAAAACAATAATCGCCAAATTTACGATTGCCAATTTAAAGAAGCCACCACCTGTTACCGTTGAATTTAAACGTATTTCTTTATTTTCTTTGTTAACTGTTAGGTTGTCAATGTAGTATTCAAAAAGATCCTTTTGCCACCAAAAAAAGTAAATCCCAAGAGTGAAAATTGATAAGAAATAGCCTTTAAGATTCAATATAAAATAATCCGAACCATCTCCACTATAATCGAACTCAGCGTCACCAAAACGAACATTCCCAACTAAATATTTTCTCAAATTAATACTCATCCAAGGTCCGTAAATACCAAAAGTAATTATCGTCAAGAAAATCCATTTGACAAAATTTATGGCTAATTCTTGTTTTTCTCCTCGATATCCAAAACGAATCCCTCGCCAAGAAGTTCTAGACATTCTATAGCGATACGACCCATGTATTGCCAAAGGCAAAATGGCGAAAATTCCAAAATAAAATAAAAGCAATCCCACTAAAGGCATTTGCAAATACATAAAAAATCCAAATATCCCTCCTAAGATCAAAAACAACAATATAGCCTTCAAAAAACCTTTAAACATTTCTTTTCCAGTACCTTGAAAAGCAAAAGAATCTCCGTTTAAGGTTGTTTGCCCATATAAAAATTGTAGTTTTTTAGCCTTTGCCCAAGGATAATAAATGCCAAGTGAACAAATTGTTAAAAGCCAGTTTATAATTATAATTCCAAAGAAGTCATTCCCTTTTCCTTGAAAATCAAGCTTATAATTTTTTCCTGTTTGTGAAGTTTCTTCCATAATAGTTTTAGTAAATTAATAACAAGGTTTTTTGTACAAAAAAATATTTGTTAAATATATTGATTTTTATTTCCGCTTTAACATAGCTTTTTTCTATTTTGACATTAGTTATAAAAATGTTATCAATTATGGAAAAAGGTTTTTATATACTATCTTTGTGGTTAATTTAGACAAAATCAATATAACAATGATAAAAGTTTCTGATACTGCCAAAAAGAAAATCGTCGATTTGATGAAAGAGGACGGTTTTGATGCTGCTACAGACTACGTAAGAGTAGGTGTGAAAAGTGGCGGATGTTCTGGTTTGTCTTATGATTTGAAATTTGACAAAACCAAAAACGAAGAAGACAAAATTTTCATAGACAACGATATAACAATTGCTGTCGAGAAAAAATCTTTCCTTTATTTAGCTGGAACCATTTTAGAGTTTTCAGGAGGAATAAACGGGAAGGGGTTTGTTTTCAATAACCCAAACGCAACTAGAACTTGTGGATGTGGAGAAAGTTTCTCCCTATAGTCGAAAGTTAAAAGTCATAAAGTCAAAAGACTTTGATTGATATTGAAAATTTAGACTCTAAAACTTTAAGACACAAATAATAAAGGTCACTATTCAATTTTTGAATTTTAAATCTTTAAATCTTTAAATAAGAATGAGCAAATACACAGAAGACGATTTAAAAATCGAACTCGAAACTAAAGAATATGAATATGGATTTTATACTGATTTGGAATCGGAGACGTTTCCTATTGGTTTAAATGAAGATATCGTTCGCGCTATTTCCCATAAAAAAGGAGAGCCACAATGGATGACCGACTGGAGAATTGAAGCATTTCGTGCATGGCAAGAAATGACCGAACCAGAATGGGCAAACGTACATTATGCAAAACCAGATTTTCAAGCGATTTCCTACTACTCAGCTCCAAAAGCCGTAGATCCTAATAAAACATTAGACGATGTAGATCCTGAACTTTTAGAAATGTATAAAAAGTTAGGTATCTCAGTTGACGAACAAAAGATGATGAATAATGTAGCCATGGATATCGTGGTTGACTCTGTTTCAGTAGCGACTACTTTCAAGAAAACATTAGGAGAAAAAGGAATTATTTTTATGAGTATTTCTGAGGCTATAAAAGAGCATCCAGAATTAGTTCGTAAATATTTAGGAACTGTTGTTCCACAAAAAGACAACTTTTACGCCGCATTAAACTCGGCTGTATTCTCTGATGGATCTTTTTGTTATATTCCAAAAGGGGTTCGTTGTCCAATGGAACTTTCGACTTATTTTAGAATTAATCAAGCAGGAACAGGACAATTTGAAAGAACTTTACTTGTTGCTGATGCAGGAAGTTACGTTTCATACCTAGAAGGTTGTACCGCTCCAAGCCGTGATGAAAACCAACTGCATGCTGCAGTTGTGGAATTGATCGCACTTGAAGATGCCGAAATTAAATATTCAACCGTACAAAACTGGTACCCTGGAAACAAAGAAGGTAAAGGTGGCGTTTTCAATTTTGTGACTAAAAGAGGAATTTGCGAAACAAACGCAAAAATCTCTTGGACACAGGTAGAAACAGGTTCTGCTGTAACTTGGAAATATCCATCAGTGATATTAAAGGGAGACAATTCAGTAGGAGAATTTTATTCAATTGCGGTAACCAATAATTTCCAACAAGCCGATACGGGGACTAAAATGATCCATTTAGGTAAAAACACTAAATCGACTATTATTTCTAAAGGAATTTCTGCTGGAAAATCACAAAACAGTTATAGAGGATTAGTACAAATTAGCGCGCGTGCGGATAATGCACGTAACTTTTCACAATGTGATTCCCTATTAATGGGTAACAATTGTGGAGCGCATACATTCCCATATATAGAAAGTAAAAATCCAACAGCCAAAATAGAACACGAAGCAACAACAAGTAAAATTGGTGAAGACCAAGTTTTCTATTGCAACCAACGTGGAATTCCAACAGAAAAAGCAATTGCTTTAATCGTAAACGGTTTCAGTAAAGAGGTTTTGAACAAGTTACCAATGGAATTTGCAGTTGAGGCACAAAAATTACTTGAAATTTCATTAGAAGGTTCGGTAGGTTAAAAATTAGTTTAAAGTTTAAGGTTTAAAGTTGAGTAACTTACGAGTAACTTTAACCATTAAAATTTAAACAAAAATAAATGGCTACAATTACACGTTTTGAAGATTTAGAAATTTGCAAAGAAGCAAGACGACTAGCCAAAGAAATTCATTTGATAACTGTAGAAACCGATTTGAAAAATGATTTCAGGTTTAGAGATCAAATAAAAGCATCATCTGGTTCCGTAATGGATAATATTGCCGAAGGGTTTGAAAGAAATGGAAATTTAGAATTTAGACAATTTTTGTCTATTGCAAAAGGATCCGCTGGAGAAACAAGATCGCAATTATACCGAGTGCTAGATTACAATTATATCGACGTTGTTAAGTTTGGAATTTTAAAAACTGACTTCGAAAATTTAAGTGGAAAAATAAACAATTTTATATCATATTTAAACAAGAAAGATTTTAAAGGAACCAAGTTTCAGTAAACACAAGAACTTTAAACTTTAAACTTTAAACAACTAAAAAAGGATGTTAAGCATAAAAAATTTACACGCTTCAATAGGCGACAAAGAAATATTAAAAGGAATTAATCTTGAAGTAAAAGCAGGAGAAATTCACGCAATAATGGGACCAAACGGTGCTGGAAAAAGTACACTTGCTTCTATTATTGCAGGAAACGAAACTTACGAAGTTACTGAAGGCGAAATCTCTTTAGACGGTGAAGACCTTTCGGAACTAGCTCCAGAAGAAAGAGCACACAAAGGAGTTTTCCTTTCGTTTCAATATCCAGTAGAAATTCCAGGAGTGTCGGTAACGAACTTCATGAGAACGGCTATTAATGAAACACGTAAAGCAAAAGGACAAGACGAAATGCCAGCTAACGAAATGTTGAAGGTAATTCGTGAGAAATCAGAATTATTAGAAATTGACCGTAAGTTTTTATCTCGTTCTCTTAACGAAGGATTTTCTGGTGGAGAGAAAAAACGTAACGAGATTTTCCAAATGGCAATGTTAGAACCAAAATTGGCTATTCTTGATGAAACCGATTCTGGATTAGATATCGATGCTTTACGTATCGTTGCAAATGGAGTTAACAAATTGAAAAGCGACAAAAACGCTATCGTAGTAATCACACACTACCAACGTTTATTAGATTATATCGTTCCTGATTTTGTTCACGTATTATACAATGGTAAAATTGTAAAATCAGGTGGAAAAGAACTAGCACACGAGCTAGAAGAAAAAGGATACGACTGGATTAAAGCAGAAAACTAAAATTTGTTTAAAGTCTAAAGTTTAAAGTTACTTCAAAACAACTTTAAACTTTTAAACCTTAAACTTTAAACAAAAAATATAAAAATGGATTTAAAAGAAAAATTAGTATCGTCTTTTATGGCTTTTGAAGAGCGCATCGATGTTCACTCTGAACTTCATGATGTGAGAACTGCAGCTATAAAAAACTTTGAAAATAAAGGTTTCCCAACCAAAAAAGACGAAGCTTGGAAATACACTTCGCTAAACGCCATCCTAAAAAATGACTTTACCGTTTTTCCAAAAACAGAAAGTAACATTCAGTATTCTGATGTAAAAAAATATTTTTTACACGAAATAGATACTTACAAAGTAGTGTTTATTGACGGTGTTTTCAGTTCGCATTTATCATCAACAACTCACGAAGGAATTGACGTTTGCTTGATGGCATCGGCATTGACTAAACCAAAATACAAAATGGTTATTGATACCTACTTTAACCAAATTGCCAATAAAGACGAGAGTTTAACCTCTTTAAATACGGCTTTCGCCAATGAAGGAGCATATATCAATATCCCAAAAAGCAAAGTGGCTGATAAACCGATTGAAATCATGTATTTCTCTACTGGTTCTGAAGCAGCTTTGATGACACAACCAAGAAACTTGGTCATTGTAGGGGAAAATTCTCATGTACAAATTATCGAGCGTCATCAAAGTTTGAATGACAATCCTGTTTTAACCAATTCGGTTACAGAGATTTTTGCTCAAAAACGTGCAATTGTAGATTTCTACAAAATTCAAAATGACAATCTGACTGCTAATCTAATCGATAACACCTACGTTTCTCAACAAAAAGAAAGTCATGTATCAGTGCATACGTTCTCTTTTGGAGGGAATTTAACGCGTAACAACTTGAATTTTTATCATTTTGGTGAACGATTGACAAGTACTTTAAACGGAATAACGATTATTGGTGAGAAACAACACGTAGATCATTATACGCTTGTGAAACATTCAGCTCCAAACTGTGAAAGTTTCCAAGATTATAAAGGAATTTATTCAGATCGTTCTACAGGAGTTTTCAACGGAAAAGTATATGTGGAGAAAGATGCTCAAAAAACAAATGCCTTCCAAAAAAGCAATAACATTTTATTGAGTGACAAAGCAACAATCAACGCGAAACCACAATTAGAAATTTTTGCTGATGATGTAAAATGTTCTCACGGTTGTACTGTTGGTCAATTAGACGAAACAGCAATGTTCTATATGCAAGCACGTGGAATTCCTAAAAAAGAAGCCAAAGCTTTACTGATGTATGCATTCTCGAATGCAGTAATTGAAAACATCAAAATACCAGAATTAAAACAACGAATTACCAAAATTATCGCCAATAAATTAGGGGTAAAAATGGGATTTGATTTGTAGTTTTATTCTATTAAATACGCAAAGGGCGCAGAGTTATTTAAACTTTGCGCCCTTTGTAATTTTATTTTTGGAGCTATTCCCGCTATTCGTTGCAATCTTTTATTGTTTTAAAGAAAAACAATAAAAGGATTTTCACTGCTATCGGGGCTAAAAACATCAAGCTTTGTGAACTTCGCACTTTTTACTTAGTGTACTTTGCGGTTAAAAATTACTTCTTAAAACTCCCAATAATCCCTTTCAACATACCATTAACATCAAATTTAGCATCTTCAGTCAATCCCATTCTCACAATTACTAAATCAAGTGACGGAATAATAAATACTTTTTGCCCTTGAAATCCATTAGCCGAGTATAAATCCTTTGGTGCATCAGGATAACGACCACCAGCATTCAACCAAAAGTGGGCTCCATAATCTCCTCTTGATCCATTAGTAGGTGTAGCAACATATTGAGCCCAACCAGTATCAAACAACTGTTCACCGTTCCAGTTTCCTTCATGTAAATATAATAAGCCAAATTTAGCCCAATCACGTGTTGTTGCCCATGCATAAGACGAACCCACAAAATTTCCTGCCATATCGGTTTCAACAACCATCGAGTTCATTCCTATTTTATCAATTAAGGCAGCGTACCAAAAATCTAGGTATTCTTGATGCGTTTTAAATTGATTTCTTAAAATATAAGATAGCAAGTTTGTTGTTCCCGATGAATAATTCCAATGTGAATTAGGTTTAAAAGCTACGGGTTTTTCGAGCTGTACCCTACCCATATTTTCGGCTAGAAATAGCATTTTTGTAGCATCACAAATCGTGCTGTAATTTTCTTCCCAAGCCAATCCCGAATTCATGTGCAATAAATCACTGGTCGTAATTACTTTACGATCATCATTCTTCCATTCAGCAATGGGAGCAGGTGTATTAATATTGTACTTTCCTTCTTTAGCAAGAATTCCAAATAAGGTTGCCGTAATACTTTTGGTCATCGACCAACCCAGTATTTTACTGTCTTTAGTAAAACCAGTATCGTATTTTTCGGCAATGATTTTATCTTTATAAATCACTAATAGAGAACGCGTCCTTTTTTCGATAGCACCTTTTTTATCAAAAGCATTAGCTACAGCCGCATTTAATTTACCATAATCAACATTGGTGAAAACAGTATCCATTGGTTCATTATTTCCATACGGAAAGGGTAAATTATTTTTTACAAAAGTCCTTTTTGGAATCTCATAGGGTTTAGAAGTATCAAAATTATCATCAATCAAAGTAGCGCCCAAACCCGGTCTATAAATCGCTTTACGTTCTTTCAATCCGTAAACAGAAGCGGTCGCAAAATTGTCTTTTTGATCAATTTCATTACTAGCCAAGTCAATTAAATTGATATCATTATCCCCTTTCTCAATCATTACTTGAGAACGATTATCGATAAAATGTCCTGAGGCAATACTTTTGGCTGAAAAACCAGAAATCAAATCCAATTTAGGATAAGTCGTGAACCCGATATAAAAAACACCTGCAAATGAGGCAAAACCAACAAGTTTGAATACTTTTTTCATATTATATGAATTGTTTATTCTGCAATTTAATTCTTTTTTTGGCACGACTTCATTAATTTATTTTAAAATAGAAACCCAAAAAAGCAGGAATGAAAATCTAAAAATGATGGTTAAAACAATTTAGTTTTTAGTACTTTTGTATTTAGAATTTTTCTAAATAATTATGCTAGACATTCAAAAAATAAGAGCCGATTTTCCAATACTTTCAGAGAAAGTAAACGGAAAAACATTAGTTTATTTCGATAACGGAGCAACTTCACAAAAACCACAAATTGTCATTGACGCTATTTCCAAATATTATCAGGAAATCAATGCCAACATTCACCGTGGGGTTCATACTTTAAGCCAATTGGCAACTGATGCTTATGAGATTTCTCGTGGCAAAGTGCAAAATCATATCAATGCCAAATTTTCTCATGAAGTACTTTTTACTTCAGGAACGACTTTTGGAATTAATTTAGTCGCAAATGGATTTGCTTCCATTTTAAAACCAGGAGATGAAGTTTTAGTTTCTGCATTAGAACACCATAGCAATATTGTGCCATGGCAAATGTTGTGTGAGAAAACAGGAGCCACGCTAAAAGTGATTCCCATGAATGACAAAGGCGAATTGATTATGGCAGAATATGACAAATTGTTATCAGACAAAACCAAAATTGTCACTGTAAATCATATTTCGAATGCTTTGGGAACGGTGAATCCTGTTAAATATATGATTGAAAAAGCGCATCAAGTAGGTGCTGCTATTTTGATTGATGGTGCTCAAGCAGTTCCACATCTAAAACCAGATGTTCAGGAATTAGATTGTGATTTCTATGTTTTCTCTGGACACAAAATGTGTGGACCAACAGGAACTGGTATTTTATACGGAAAAGAAGCATGGTTGAATAAATTACCTCCTTATCAAGGTGGTGGTGAAATGATTAAGGAAGTGACTTTCGAAAAAACCACTTATGCCGAATTGCCTCATAAATTTGAAGCAGGAACACCTAATATTGCTGGCGGAATTGTACTAGGAACTGCTATTGATTATATGAATGCAGTTGGCTTTGACAACATTCAAAAACAAGAACTTGAATTACTGGAATATGGCACCAAACGATTGTTAGAAATTGAAGGATTGCGTATTTTTGGTACATCAAATGAAAAAACTTCGGTAATTTCATTTAATATTGAAGGAATTCATCCCTATGATATTGGTACGATAATTGACAAATTAGGAATAGCGGTTAGAACAGGACATCACTGTGCACAACCCATCATGAATTATTTCAAAATACCGGGGACAATTAGAGCTTCATTTTCTTTTTATAATACTAAAGAAGAGATTGACGAGATGGTTGAAGCGGTAAAAAGAGCGCAAACAATGTTATCTTAACACATTAAATATGAAAATACTTTCCTTATTATTTTTAACTCTTTTTCTTGGAAAAGGGTGTGAAGGCGACAAAAAACAGGACATCGAAACTGCTGTAATAGAATATGTCGCTAACACCAGAGGTTTTTATCAAAAAATCACTATCGAGAAACAAATGGTTTCGATTTCAAATGACCGTTCTGGAAAAGAAAAAATAGAACCAACCAAGATTTCAGATGCTGATTGGAAAATTTTAATCGATTTATTCCAAGATCTAAATCTAGATGAGATTAAAGATTTAAAATCACCAACAGAAAAACGATTATATGATGGCGCTGCCATCGCCAATATCAAGATAACCTACAAAGGGATTACCTATGAATCACCTAGTTTTGATCATGGATTTCCTCCGTATGAGATTAAAAAATTAGTGAATAAAATAAATTCATTTGCAAAACAAAAGGATGAAAATTAAAGACATACAAGAAGAGATAGTAGACGAATTTTCCATGTTTGATGACTGGATGCAACGGTACGAATACATCATTGATCTAGGGAAAAACCTACCGTTAATTAAAGACGAGTTCAAAACCGAAAATAATTTGATTAAAGGTTGCCAATCAAAAGTGTGGTTACAAGGTGAGCAAAATGACGATAAAGTGGTTTTCACTGCTGATAGTGACGCGATCTTAACCAAAGGAATTATTGCGATATTAATTCGAGTTTTTTCAAACCAATCTCCTGCAGATATCATAGCTGCCGATATGGGTTTTATAGACGAAATAGGATTAAAAGAACATTTATCTCCTACTAGGGCTAATGGCTTAGTGTCGATGATAAAAAACATTAAAATGTATGCATTGGCATTCGATGCCAAAAAAGGATAATTTAAACATATAAGTTTTAAAAAGAACCATGTAAGGCATATAAGTTCATATAAGTTGTTGCTTATAGTTTTAAAAATAAATTCTTGAAAATTTATGACAAAAACGTACCTAAAAGATTTAATATACCAAGTAAACGGTTGTGCTATAGAAGTTCACAAACATCTTGGGCCAGGTCTTTTGGAAAGTGTTTATCACAGTTGTTTAAAAAAAGAATTGACAATTAGAGACTGTAATTTTCAAACTGAACTACAGATTCCAGTAAATTACAAAGGTTTAGAACTTGAAACAGGATTAAGATGTGATCTATTAATTGAAAATTGTTTGGTTGTTGAACTTAAGGCAGTAGAAAAAGTTTTACCCATCCATGAAGCTCAAATTTTAACCTATATGAAACTTTTAGAAGTTCCTATAGGACTAATGCTCAATTTTAATGTAACACATCTTTTCAAAGAAGGGCAAAAAACATAAGCGAATGAAAAATATAGATATCTAGAAGATTAAATTACCTATAAAATTTTTGGTTCAAAATGGTTAAACACAAACCTTAAATCACCTTATATTCCTAATGTGGTTCAAAAATTAAATATAACATATAATAAAATATATGTTTAAAACAGAGTTAAAACAAACCTTAAATGACCTTATATTCCTTATATGGTTCAAAAAAAAATAAATTATGATACAAGAAATAGACACTAACGAATTAGGCGAAGCAATCGTAAAAAAATTAAAAACTATTTACGACCCTGAAATTCCAGTTGACATATACGAATTAGGATTAATCTATGACGTAATGGTCAACACCGATTACGAAGTAAAAATTTTAATGACACTTACATCTCCAAACTGCCCCGTTGCAGAAAGCTTACCAAGAGAAGTAGAAGAAAAAGTAAAATCAATTGAGCATATAAAAGACGCCGAAGTTGAAATCACTTTTGATCCACCATGGAGCAAAGATCTAATGAGCGAAGAAGCAAAATTAGAATTGGGAATGCTATAAAAAAAGGGTTTCAAGTTTAAGATTTCAAGTTATACGTGCAAAATAGTAAACCTGAAACTTTAACCTTTAAACAAAAAAACAAATGGAAGAAATAATAAATAAAGTAGCGAATAGTGTTTTGGAAGTTTTCGATCTTGAAGATTACTATCCAAAAGGAATCCGCACACAAATTGATATTTCACAATGGTTGTTGGAAGGTTTTTTGCTGAAAGAAAAAGATTTTAGAGAACACCTTAAAAATCACGATTGGACACAATATCAAGACCAACTAGTCGCTATTAATTGCAGTACAGATGCTATTGTTCCAGCTTGGGCTTCTATTTTAGTGTCAATACAATTAGCACCATTTGCTAAGAAAATAATCAATGGTAGTCTAGAAGATTTGGATGTAGCTTTGTATGAAGAACTACTTCCAAAAATTGATTACTCCGTATATAATAACAAGCCTGTTATTATAAAAGGATGTTCCAGAAAACCGGTACCAATGCGAGCATATATCGTTGCTGCAAACTTTTTACAGCCTGTTGCACGAAGTATTATGTATGGAGAAGCTTGTTCAGCTGTTCCCTTATTTAAAGCTAAAAAATAATTATAAATACCTTTTCACAATATGAAAAAGATACTATTTGTATTCGTCTTACTAATGGCTATACTTTCTGTACATGCACAGGAAACAGCACAAGATACCGTTAAACACTGGACCAAAAAAGGAAATATTTCTTTGCTTTTTAACCAATCCTCTTATAACAAACAATGGCTAGGTGGCGGAACCTCAAATGTTGCAGGGAATTTTGGATTAAACTACGATTTCAATTATAAAAATGAAGATGTTGTTTGGGACAATAAATTTATTTTGGCTTATGGTTTAAGTAAAATAAAAGGAGATAACAAAACAGCCAAAACAGACGACCGCCTAGAGCTCAACTCATTATGGGGTAAAAAAGCATCTGGACAATGGTACTACTCTGTTTATTTTAATTTTAAGTCTCAAATGGATACGGGATTAGATAAAAATGACATGAAAATTTCACATTTTTTCTCTCCCGCTTATTTCCAGTTTGGACCAGGGATGTTATGGAAAAAGAGTAATAATTTAAGTGTGAATTTTGCTCCAGCTGCAGCCAAATTAATTGTTGTTCACGATCATTTTACTGAATTTGGACCGTCTTACGGAGTATTGCAAGGGAACAACACTAGATTTGAATTTGGAGCCAGCATATCTGCTTATTATAAGTTTAGCGTGATGGCTAACGTATCTATTGAGAATCGGTTGAATTTATATTCTAATTATTTAGATGCACCACAAAATGTAGATGTAGATTACCAAATGAATGTGGTCATGAGAATCAACAAATACCTTTCGGCTAATGTTGCTTTACAAGCCATTTATGATGACAACTCAGTACAAGCTGTACAAGTAAAAGAACTTTTTGGACTAGGTGTGAACTACGGTTTCTAATCCAATATAATAATACTAAAAGCGCCCTTTTGATGAATGTCAAAAGGGCGCTTTTATTTATCTTTGAACTTATAAGAAAAACCGAATGAAAAGTATAATAGGAGTTGTTGCGTTTTTAATTTTGATGGGTTGCCAATCCAACAAAGCTAATGATTATCAATTTTATCAGGCTGTAAAAGGCAAGGATACTGCACTACTTAAGTTAACGCAATACGATAACAAATTTTATGGTCAATTAGAAATACGATACGGCGGTGTAGGCAAAGAATCTGGGGAAGTACGAGGTGAGAAAAAAGGAGATACTCTCAAAGGAAAATTTGATTATAGAACTTATGGAGGAAGCAAGAAATGGGCACCATTTGTATTGCTAAAGCGAGGAAAAACATTGAAAATGGGAAGCGGCGTTGCTACCACTTTTATGAACATTCCACTATATATTGATGGAACTCTAAAGTTTGAAGATTCTGATTTTCAATTTAAACTCATTGATAGTGCATTAGCTAAGAAACTGGGTTTAGTGAAGGAATAAATTATACTAATTTAAAATCGCTACGTTTTGTTTTTTATGAGTCAGGTTGCAAATGTTTCAATTTGTTTCTAAAAGTAATTAGGCAATGTGCCTAGCAAACGAGAATTAGAGAAAATGTTTTTTATTAATTATTGTAATAATAGTTTTTTCCGCCTTCTTGAACTTCTATTTTTACGATTTGGTCAAAAGGTATAACATTTGTTAACCCCGGCAAAAATCTTGATTTACCTCCTTTTAACGTGTCATTTTCCAACATAACCGTATCAAAATAAAAGTTTTTTCTTTTTCCGTTAAGTAATGTTACTCTCATTTCGAGCGAAGGAGAATTTTGTATAAAAACTAATTTTCCATTCTTGTTTAACACATTTAAATACTTAATATCGTTTGATAAATATTTGAAATTTTTATAAAAAAGAGGATTGTTTGTTTTAACTTCTTTCATTCCGTTAACATCCGTTTTGTAAATTGACTTTTGAAACTTTCTGGTGTAATTGTATATATTTTACAAGAGATCATCAACGATATAATTCCACATCCGATTAATTTTAATTTCATTTCTATTCGTTATTTTTTTATATTCCTGACAACTTATAATTTAGCTCTGACAACCGTCCTACTTTGTTTATGCTCAAATATATTGCTTTTTTCTTACAAATTGTCAACTAAAGCACATACGCTATATATCCCAAAGTCTCGCATGAAGGATGGCAGTGGAAATCCTTTTATGTAGCGCAGCGACATAAAAGATTACTTCACTTAGTATATATTTTTTATAGGTGTTCAGTGAACTTTGTTTGTAACGTACAGCCTGACGCAGCTGGAACGGAGTGGAAGCTGGGACATGCCCAAAAAAAAATCCCTAATGAAATATCAAAAGGGATTGTTGTATTTTATGTTTTGGGGAAAATTATTCGGTTTCTTCCTCTTCTTTGTCTTCTTTCTCTACTGCGTCTTTATAATCTGGATATAAAAACTTGTTGTACGGGAAACGCGTAATGTGAATGTGTCTTACGGCTTCGTAAACGCGTTCTCTAAACTCCTCGAAATTCTCTTTGTTAGTTGCCGAAATGAACAATGCATTTTCCTCACCTACTCGACTCATCCAAGTGGATTTCCACTCTTCGAGTGTGTAATGTCTTGGCGTTTTTTCGGTCATTAAATCATCGTCATCAATAGTCAAATGTTTATAAGCATCTATTTTATTGAAAACCATGATTACAGGTTTGTCATTGGCTTTGATGTCTTGCAAAGTTTGATTTACGGAGGCAATATGATCTTCAAACTCGGGATGCGAAATATCAACTACGTGCAATAACAAATCAGCTTCACGAACCTCATCCAGCGTACTTTTGAAGGAATCAACCAACATAGTTGGCAATTTACGTATGAATCCCACAGTGTCTGACAATAGGAATGGCAGGTTTTTAATCACCACTTTACGAACTGTTGTGTCTAGAGTTGCAAACAATTTATTCTCGACAAATACATCGCTTTTCCCTACGGCATTCATCAAGGTTGATTTACCAACATTAGTATATCCTACCAAAGCGACACGCACCATAGAACCACGATTGCCTCGTTGCGTTCCCATTTGTTTGTCAATGGCCTTGATTTTATCTTTCAATAAGGCGATTCTATCACGTACAATACGTCGGTCTGTCTCAATCTCAGTTTCTCCAGGTCCACGCATTCCAATTCCACCTTTTTGACGCTCCAAATGCGTCCAAAGTCCAGATAGTCTTGGTAACATATAGATGCATTGTGCCAGTTCTACTTGGGTTCTTGCATACGAAGTTTCGGCACGTTGTGCAAAAATGTCTAGGATAAGGTGTGTTCTATCCAGTATTTTACATTCGGTAATTATTTTTGAAATATTTTTTTGCTGTGAAGGCGTTAACTCATCATCAAAAATCAAGGTCGAAATATCATTCTCTTTTACATACGAATGAATCTCTTCAATCTTCCCTGTACCCATAAAAGTTTTGGGATTAGGGCGTTCCATTTTTTGAGAAAAACGTTTTACTACCTGTCCGCCTGCGGTAAATGTTAAAAACTCTAATTCGTCAAGATATTCATTGAGCTTCTCTTCACTTTGATTTTGAGTTACAATACCAACAATGGCTGTTTTTTCGAAATTTAATACTTCTTTTTCTAACATATCTTTGAATAAGCTACAAATTTAATCATTTGTGAGGGACTTATTAAATTTATATGTTCTTTATAAATAAAAGGCGTGAAAATCATTTTAATCTGCTAGATCTATGGGCTCAAATCCTTACACAATAAAAAATTTAAACCACATAAGGCATATAAGCTCATTGAAGATATGTACTGCAGATGCTCTGTGTCTATTGGCACGCAGAACGCATATTTAATTATTTTCCTAAAACTTATATGACCTTAAATAACTTATATGGTTCAAAAAAAACTTAAACCTCAAAAACTTATATGACTTATATGTTTAAAAAACACCTACTAACTTATTTTATTTATTTTTACACAAATTAAATCCCAATTGAATGAGTCGGTTTTTGACATTGTTTATTGTTTTACTCTTTCCTGTACTCCTTATTGGTCAAAATAATTTTGATTCTTTATTGGGTGAGTTGGATAAAACTATAGACAATTACCAACAGTATTCGGATAAAAAAGAAGAAAAAATAAACAAGTTGAAAGAGCTGCTAGAATACACTTCAACCAATCTTCAAAAATATGAAATTGGTCAAAAATTATTCGAAGAATACAAACTCTATCAGTCGGATTCAGCCCTAGCATATGCTAGAAAAAATTTTCAAATAGCTAGTACGCTAAAAGATATACCCAAAATTAATTCGGCTAACTTAAACTTAGCTTCCATCATGGGAACCTTAGGTATGTACAAGGAAGCCACAGATGTTCTCCATAAAATTGACCTCAAATCCCTAGCCAATCTTAAAAGTGATTTTTACCGTGTTAGTACTACTATTTATGGTTCGATGTCAGATTATGCGGCATCGCCTCAGGAAAAAAAGAAATATGATATATTAACACAGCGGTATAGAGATTCCACCATGCTGTCCTACCCATCTCAATCCAGTTTAGAATTTATTGACCAAGCCAGCAAACTCATCGAACACCAAAAATTCGATCAAACCTTAACCTTATTGCTGAAGCATTTTCCAGAAATTGCGAAAGATAATCCTGAGCAAGCTGTTGTGGCGTATCTCATTTCACAATCCTACCATGGAAAAAAAGAGACTGAACAAGAAAAAAAATGGTTGGCTATCTCGGCAATTTCCGACTTGCAGTTGGCCAAAAAAGAGTACATTTCGCTACGTTCCTTAGCTTTTTTATTATACGAAGAAGGCGATATTGACCGCTCTTATAAATACATGAAGCGTTCCTTGGAAGATGCTGTTTTTTGTAATGCGCGTTTGAGAACCTACGAGATTTCTAAGATGATGCCCATTATTAATGAAGCGTATCAAAAGCAAAATGAAACCAATCGGTTCCAGTTAATCCTGTTTTTAATAAGTGCCAGTATTCTCTCTCTATTTTTAATGACGGCTTTGTTCCTTCTTTTCAAACAAATGAAACGATTGTCTACTGCCAAACAGGAAATTAGTTTGGCTAACAATCAACTTTCGGAATTGAATAAAGAATTATCCGTTTTTAATGAGAAATTGAACGAAACCAATAACGCCCTTTCTGAAACCAATTTGGTAAAAGAAATTTACATTGGTCGTTATATGGATCAATGTTCGGACTATATAGGCAAACTAGAAGGGTACCGCCGTAAATTGAACTTGATGGCAACCACGGGGAAAATGAACGATTTAGTAAGTGCCGTGAAGTCAAAAGATTTTATTGAAAACGAACTCGCTACGTTTTATACTAATTTTGACCAGACCTTTTTACAGCTTTTTCCCAATTTTATCAAAGAATTTTCGGCTTTGCTAATTGATGATGAAGCAACACAATTGAAAGACGGGGAATTATTAAATACCGAATTAAGAATCTTCGCCTTGATCCGATTGGGAATAAAAGACAGTGCCAAAATTGCTGTTTTTTTACGTTATTCGGTATCCACAATTTATAATTATCGTTCCCAACTTAAAAATAAAGCGGCAGGTCCTCGTGAGGAATTTGAAACCAAAGTAATGCAAATTGGCACAAATATAAAATCATAAAATTCTTTTTTGAAAGTCTGTTTCTGTATAAATCAATCCTAAATGACTTTTTTATGTTCTAAAGTCACCACTTTTTTAGATTCTTTATTTTTTATAAGTGGTTGATATAATTATATTTATGATTTTATTTTTGGTTTTTAATCTACTTTTTTAAAATCGAAAAAATCTAACGAGTATAAAGAGCTTAATTTTACTTTTCAGAAATTTCAAAGACAAATAGTATAGTGTTGCCTTTTAAATAAATCGTTTGCGGAAAACTGTATTTGAGAAAATAATATTCACGCTTTTAGATTTAGAAGGAGATCCTATAAAAGCACTTTCAAATTTCGAACAAATTAAAAACCAAAAATTAACTAGTAATTTATATTAAATAAAATGAAGCACTATCTTTTTTCGCTACTTTTCACGTTAGCATTTTTCAGCAACGTTTCGGCACAACAATTAAAATCACCCAATCAAAAATTCCAAATGGAGTTTTCATTGCTTAGTGATGGTACGCCAAGTTACAGTTTGAACTACAAAGGAAAAGTAGTTGTAAAACCAAGTAAACTAGGTCTGGAATTAAAAAATGACAAAAAATCGTTACTAAATGATTTCACGACAATCGATACACAAATAAGCACTTTTGATGAGACTTGGAAACCAGTTTGGGGTGAAGAAGATCAAATTCGCAATCATTATAACGAATTGGCTGTTACCTTAAATCAAAACGGAACTGACAGACAAATCGTAATTCGTTTCCGTTTGTTTGATGATGGTTTAGGTTTTCGTTATGAATTCCCTGCTCAAAAAAACCTGACTTATTTTATAATCAAGGAAGAAAGAACCCAGTTTGCTATGACAGGCGATCATACTGCTTTTTGGATTCCAGGAGATTATGACACACAAGAATACGATTATACTACCTCAAAATTATCAGAAATTAGAGGGTTAACTGAAAAAGCAAAAACTGACAACGTTTCACAAACATCATTTTCTCCAACAGGAGTTCAAACTTCATTGATGTTGAAAACGAATGATGGAATCTACATCAATTTACACGAAGCAGCATTAATCAACTATTCTTGCATGCACTTGAATCTAGATGATAAAAACATGGTCTTTGAATCGTGGTTGACTCCTAGCGCCAATGGTGATAAAGGGAACATGCAAGCACCACAAACTTCACCTTGGCGTACGATAATCGTGAGTGACGATGCTCGAGATATTCTAGCTTCAAAAATGACTTTGAACTTGAATGACCCTTGTAAAATTGAAGATACTTCATGGATCAAACCAGTTAAATATGTTGGAGTTTGGTGGGAAATGATTACTGGAAAAAGTTCTTGGTCTTACACTAATGAATTTCCATCAGTACAATTAGGGATTACAGATTACTCAAAAGCAAAACCAAATGGTACACATGGAGCGACTACTAATAATGTGAAAAAATACATTGATTTTGCTGCTGCAAATGGTTTTGGTGGTGTTTTAGTGGAAGGATGGAATATCGGTTGGGAAGATTGGTTTGGTCATGCCAAAGATTACGTTTTTGACTTTGTAACGCCTTATCCAGATTTTGATGTCAAAGGAATTCACGCTTACGCAAAAGCAAAAGGGGTAAAAATGATTATGCATCATGAAACTTCCGGATCTGTTCGTAACTACGAGCGTCATATGGATCAAGCATATCAGTTTATGAAAGACAACGGATATGATGCTGTAAAAAGTGGTTATGTAGGTGATATTTTACCAAAAGGAGAAAATCATTACGACCAATGGACGGTGAACCATTATCAATATGCCATCGAAAAAGCAGCCGAATATAAAATTATGGTTAATGCTCACGAAGCGGTTCGTCCTACTGGAATTTGCAGAACGTATCCCAACTTAATTGGTAACGAAGCAGCAAGAGGAACTGAATACCAATCTTTTGGTGGGTCTAAACCCAATCACGTAACAGTATTGCCATTTACTCGTTTAATAGGTGGACCAATGGATTATACTCCGGGAATATTTGAAATGGATTTATCAAAATTAAATCCTGACAATCATTCGCATGTAAACAGTACTCTTGCTAACCAATTGGCTTTGTATGTAACCATGTACAGTCCGTTACAAATGGCCGCCGATTTACCGGAGAACTACAATCGTTTTTTAGACGCTTTTCAATTCATTAAAGACGTAGCTATCGATTGGACGGTAAGTAACTATCTTGAAGCAGAACCAGGACAATACATCACTGTAGCAAGAAAAGCAAAGGGAACCAATAACTGGTTTGTAGGGAATGTAAATGGAGAAACGCCACGTACTTCAAACATAAAATTTGACTTCTTAGAAAAAGGAAAAAAATATACTGCTACCATTTATGCTGATGCAAAGGATGCTCATTATAAAACAAATCCTCAAGCGTATACGATTCGTAAAATGACGGTAACTAGCAAATCAAAATTGTCACAGTTATCTGCTCCAGGTGGAGGTTATGCGATTAGCCTTATTGAAATCAAATAATAATTGATTACTACAAATACAAAAAGGCTGTCCAATTGGTCAGCCTTTTTTATTAATAACACTTTCTAAATCAACTTTTTATACCAACTTAATAAAAAAGAACTAAATAACCAAAAAATGAAATCAGTCTATTCAAAATTCGTTGTCCTTTTTGTACTTTGCTGTGTATTGTTAGTAACCAACAAAACTATGGCACAAGAAAATAAATCAGCTAATGACCGTAAATGGTGGAAAGAAGCAGTAGTTTACCAGATCTATCCACGCAGTTTCAAAGACAGTGATGGAGATGGCGTGGGTGATTTGAAGGGAATTATTCAAAAATTAGATTACATCAAAAGTCTAGGTATTGATGTAGTTTGGTTAAATCCCATATACGGATCTCCAAATGCGGATAATGGGTATGATATTTCAGATTACCAAGCTATAATGAAAGAGTTTGGTACGATGGAAGATTTTGATGCTTTACTAAAAGGAATGCATGAACGAGGATTGAAATTAGTAATGGATTTAGTGGTAAATCACAGTAGTGATGAACACAAATGGTTCCAAGAAAGTAGAAAATCAAGAGACAATCCGTATAGAGATTATTACCACTGGTGGCCAGCCGAAAAAGGGAAACCTGCTTTCCGTCCAGGCAATTTTGAAGCCGATGGAAGCGGATGGCGTTATGACGAACAAACAAATGCATATTACTTGCATTATTTCAACTACAAACAACCCGATTTGAATTGGGAAAATCCAAAATTACGTCAGGAGATTTATAGCATGATGAATTGGTGGTTCCAGAAAGGAATTGATGGATTTAGAATGGATGTGATTCCTTTTATCTCAAAAGACACTGCTTTTCCAGAAATCTCTCAAGAAGAGTTAAACAAAAACTACCATGGCCGTTGGGATGTCTATTTGGCAAGCGGACCACATTTGCATGAATACCTTCAAGAAATGAATCGCGAAGTATTGAGTAAATACGATTGTATGTCATTAGCTGAAGGTGCAGGAATGCTAACTTCAACAGCTTTAAATTTTGTTGATGAAGACCGTAAAGAACTTAATATGGGCTATCATTTTGAGGGAACCAACTTGGGTTATGAACCTGGTTATTTCAAAAAAATGGGGCCCTATTCTCTAGTTGATTTCAAAAAAATCTATTCGGATTGGGACAAAGTGTATGAAAACAAAGGATGGGGAACTATTTATTTAGGAAATCACGATCAGCCAAGAATGACTTCGCGTTGGGGAAATGATGCGCCTGAATTTAGAGCAGTTTCTTCTAAATTACTAACCACCTTCTTGCTTTCCATGCGAGGAACTCCGTACTACTATAACGGAGATGAAATTGGGATGACCAATGCTAAATTTGATAAAATTGAAGACTACCGGGATATAGAAACATTAGCTGAATACGAGCATTTAAAATTAACGGGAGGCGATTTAAATCAATTCATAGAAAACCAAAAAACGGGAGGAGCCAGAGATAACGGACGAACTCCTTTTCAATGGAATAATTCAGAAAACGGAGGATTTACAACTGGAACGCCATGGTTAAAAGTAAATGAAAATCACGTTAGTCTAAATGCTGAAGCACAAGAAAAAGACCCCAATTCGGTTTTAAATTACTTTAGACAAATGACACATTTGCGTAAAACAAACCCTATTTTGGTTTATGGTAAATATACTTTATTAGACAAAGAAAATCCAGATGTTTATGCGTACACTAGAGAATTAGACGGAGAAAAAGTTTTGGTTTTATTGAATTTTTCTTCCAAAAATGCGAATGCACATACTGATCTAATTAGTAAAAAAGGAAAAGTATTAATTGACAATTACGGCAAAGCTTCTCATTCAGGAGAATTAAGACCTTATGAAGCCGTTATTTATCAATTGAAAAAATAGATAGATTTAATATTAGAATTAATAAAAAGCAAAAAGGCTGTCCAAATCGGACAGCCTTTTTAATATTTAAAATTTTTAATCTAATTTACTTTGATCAATTTAACATCAAAAAGAATAACAGAACCTCCTGGAATTGGTCCAGTCGTATTGTTTCCATAACCTAATTGAGCTGGAACCAAAAGAACGCCGCTTCCTCCCTCTTTAAAATAAGGAATTCCTTCTGTCCATCCTTTTATTACTTGATTCAAACCAAACGAAATTCCTGCGGCATCACTTTGATCAAAAACAGTTCCGTTTGTAAAGTATCCTTTGTAAGCTACTGTTACATTAGAAGACGCTGTAGGTTTGATACCTGTTCCTGGCTCATTAATGACATAATACAAACCTGTATCTGTTTTGGTAGCTGTCAATTTGTTTTTGGCAATGTAGTCTACAATTTCTTGGTCGTTTTTAGCAACATAATCAATTGTTTCTGTTGGTGCTGTTACTTCAGCATCGTCTTGTTTACAAGAAATAAAAAGAGTGAAAATTAATGCAATAAAAGTGTATTTCATGGTAAAATTATTTTTAGAATGGCAAATATAGTCAATTCAACAATTGCCTTTTATAAAAATTATTTGTCTCCATAAATCTGAACATCATCAACCTGAAAAGCACCATCCAAAGCTAGATTTTTTCCTGATCCAATATATTTAAACGCAATATTGATTTTTCCTTTATAAGATGATAAATCAACTCCACCACTTCCTACAAACTGATACCAAGGTGTGGCTTGTTTGGGTAAAATTACCGAAACGGGAATCCAAGTAGCCGTTTTTACATTCAGTCCGTCAAAATTAGTAGAAACAAATACTTCCAAGGTATTCAAAGGAGAATCTACATCGAGATGATGCTGGGCGGTTCTAAAAGTGAGTACCTCATTCGTATGCATATCCATATCAATTTTTGGTGAAATCAACCACGCAATATTAGAGTTTACTTTTGTGCCAGAAATATTAAACTCAGCATACCCATTCCCTGAGTAGACTGTTCCTTTCCAAAACAGGGTACCGCTTTGCACGATATTCGCCCAACCTGGTAAACTTAAATTGGACTTGTCCACCACATTTTTAAAATCCTCAGCAAAGAATGGAGCCTTTCTTATTCCTGTCATAACTACATCTTTTTCTGAACGAGCTACTAATTGATAATCGGAACCAAATTTGGTCAATACTCCCCTTACTTTTCCGCTGCCATCTGGAACTATTTTAGTTGCAAAATCAGCATAACTACTGGTTCTAAAAATGACTTGATTTCCTGCTTTATCTACTAAACTCCAGTTAGTCGCTCCACCAACGTTGTTTGTTTCTTCAAAATAATGACGCCCAACGGCCACTTCTGTAAACTGTACGTCTGACAATTCTACAAGTGTATTCAAATTAGAATCCTGCACTAGGTCAGAAATAGAAATGGATCGCACCAATTGATCCTCTGTTACCGTGGTACAAGAAGCATGCAATACATTTTTATAGTCGTTTTGAGAAAGTCGGCCCACAGCACCTTCATTATAGGTATTGACATAAATTCCTCCAATTCGTAAACTCCCATAATTGATATCGGTATATTGATTTTTTAATTTTACATATACTTTATTCCCTAATCTGAAATCAACATAGGCATTTGTAACGTCTATTGGAACACTAAATCCAATGGCTGGACTTGTGGCTGTAGCCAATGTTTGAAAGGATATCGTCTTGAAAAAATTTCCAAATTCATCTGTAGAAACGACGTAGGCTTCAATGACATCATCGTACAAATATTGCGAAACAATAGCAGCTGCAGTAGTATGCACTTCGGCAACCGTTTTATTCACGATCAAATCAGGTTGATTGCAGGTGAGTTTAGGAACAGTAACTTCATCACTAATACAAGAGGAAAAGAAGATAACTAAAACTAACAATGAAATAATTTTAAAATAAGAAGTTTTCATAGTGAATGATTTATAAGTTGAAACTAAGGTTTACGAAATAAGTCCTTCCATAACCATAAAAATATTTGTTGCCAAAAGAGGGAGTTCCACTGGAAACATCTTGATTGAGTTGTCTGAAATTTGCATTTCTAGCTTGTTCATATCCACCCGTTTTGTATTTAGTGTCTAAGGCATTATTGATACTTACAAATAGTCCTACATATTTCCCTCGAATGCGCCACGATTTCCCTCCTGTGAAATTGAGTAGCAACACGGGATCAAACTTTTCTTGTTTTAATAATTCAGCAGCTCGTGCTTCTGATGCTTCTGGAAATGGAAATCCACTTGTGGGGTTAGTATAAAAATGACTCGTTCTAGAAATGGGCGAAACATCGATATAGGTATCTGCTAGATAATTTACATTGGTACCAATCCACCAATATTTAGGATCACGGTATTCAATTCCTAGAGCATAGGCCTGTTGTGGCAGACCGGCTTGTTTGTAATTTTTTAATAAAGCGGTACCAAAATCATAGGATGGATTTGTATTCTCTATAGATGCTACTGCATCATTATTGATACTCACATTCGGATTACTATCATAAATATAGTGTCCATACCCAGCAGATAAACTCGTTTTAAAAGTAGCCGATATTTGGTACTCAAAACTGAACTCGACTCCTCTATTCATTTTATTCAAATGGGTTAGAGTCTGACTCACGAATGCGTTGGTGTTCGTATATCCCGCCCCATTATCAAAAATCCCTTCGGCGTAGAAGAAAGAAGTTTTCGTTGCGTCTTTTATTGTAGAATAATACGCTGTGATCCTTGCTTTCATTTTAGGAGAACGGAATAAATAGCTGGCATCTAGACTGTTTATATTTTCACTTTGCAAGCCATCAACAATGGAATTATTGAGTCGGGAATTAGGGAATGTATTGCGTATTGTAGGTGCTTTAGTCAAATGAGCTGCATTGAAAGTCAGCATTTGTTTTCCTGAAACTTTATAGGTTAATCCGCCCTTGAATCCGAAGTTTTCAAATTGTATCTTCTCACTTTTTCCGAAAGATATCGTTTCATAAATTCCGTTTTTATAGAGCCCTTCTCTTTGATAATTAGTACTAGAAAAGGATTGCGCCAAATAGAAATCTATCTTATTGTAATTGAACTTAAATTGAGTAAAGGCATCTAGTGTATTGGCCACATAATTATAATTGTACCCGTACTCCTCTCCTACTACCACTTGCCTATTGGGATTATTCAAATCCGATTGCGCTTGATTCCCATCATAAAAACCGTCAATATCTTGAAAATAATTCCCGCCTAACAAATCCAAAACCTTTTGATAATTATGTGATTTTAAATTACTGAATGAACCTCCTGCATTCATAATCAAGTTTTCATTGAGTTGGGTATTGAAATTGGTGTTCACTGTCATCGTTTTGTCATCGGTTCTATCTTCGTATAAAACGTAGTGACTTTGTGCGGCTTCATAACCTGTTATATTCCCGTTTGCATCTAGAATCGGACTTTGATTGGCTCGATACATAGCGTCCCAGTCGATTTGTGGATTCGCTAAAAATTCAATCCTACTTTTCTCGGCATTGTCATAATCAGGTGTAAAATCTCCCGAAAATTCTCCATTATCCTTGGCATAAAGCGACAAATAATAGGAAGGTAATTTTCTAAAATAGGTTGGATCTGGACTATTGGCGCTTTGATAATCAATATTGGTATTTCCTATTTTTCCAAATTGATACATCACACTGGTATTTAAATTGGTATGGTCATTTATTTTGAAAAAATGATTGAGCATCAAGATGGGTTCTTCGATGGTTTTGGTTCTTGCATTTCGCTTTTTTTCGTCTTGATATCCCCAATAAGAATTGTACTTTTCCGAGGTCAATTGCGTTACCTCAGCAGTATTTGGGGAATTTTTACCTCGGGTATTGGGTGTATAAAATCCTGTGAAATTCAAGGAATGTTTGTCATTTAATTTCTTTTCTATGCTCATAAAAAGGGAATTTCCATCAAAAGTTGTTCCTTCAAAATACCCTTCTTCCGCCAATCTTTTCCCTGCCGAAACTACAAAAGCCCAACCACTACTTCCCATTCCAGAAGCATAGGTTCCCATAGTACGCCAACTGTAATTAGTATTGGTTCCTGAAAATGTGATTCGGGTGCCAGGTCTATATATAGAAGCGCGGGTGTTGATTTCTTGGGTTCCAAGAATTCCACCAAAACTATAATCGGAGGGAGTTGTTCCTACGGAAAATTCCTGATTGCGAGTGGCGTCATTGAGTCCACCCCAATTGCTCCATTGTGGTCTACCATCATAACGTTTGTTCATGGTAACACCATTGATCATGGTCATGGCATTCTCGCTGTCTAATCCTCGAATTCGGAATCGGGCTTGTCCCCAATTGAAAGCGGCGGCTTGTTGAAAAGCATCTTTGGAGGATTGCAATAAACCAGAGGTGCTTTCGGAACCGCTATTGTCATCCGTTAAATCATTTTCATACAAGCGAATTACACTTGTTTGTAAGTCGGTAATTTGGTCGTCTTCTAAGAATACGTCACCAAGATTTGTGATTTGATTGGCTACAATCGTCACTGGATATAAGGCATCTTTGAAACCTTGACTGTGAAACAGCAATAGGTGCTCTCCGCTAGCAACGGACTCGAAAACAAACTCCCCGTCAAATGTGGTGAGTTGCATTAGATTCGTATTTTGTACTGAGATCACTACGTAAGGGAGTGGTTTCTGGGTTTTGGAATCGATCACTCTTCCTGAAATACCAGTTTGATTTTGTGCAAAAGCAAGTCCTAATGGAAAAATAGAAAAAAGAATCAGGAGAACATTTTTCATAAATACATTTGTGTTATATAGCCCACTCTTTCCCTGTTAGATTTTGGAAAATGTTGTTTTTGATAAAATTTGATTTATTGACTGTACAGCAAAGCATCCCGAATGGGATTCGTAAATCAAAATAATAGAAAAATGTTTTTGGGAATTTTAAAAACTATAAAACAGTGGTATTGAGAAACCTTATGAATTGTGAAGTATTATAATATTTATTAAATGTAAATAAAATACTGTTAAGTTGTTCATTTTCAGTAAAAAAAAAATTTCATGTGGAATTCATCGCTTACTTTAACGAAAAGAATATACAAAATTAACACCTCAAAAAGTGGTGAAATAATCCCGATAGCAACAAGTATCCTTTATTGACAGCCCCGAAACTTCGGAGGCGACAATAAAGATACTGTGTATAGCGGGGCTAAATACTATTGTGAAAAAGAGAAGTGGTATTACTAAAAAAATTACTGAATGGCCTTAATTCGAGAAACCATAAAGGCTATTAACACTCCAAATACACCTATGAATGCGAACGAAAACCGCAAACTGGAAAGCTCAGCAATATACCCAATTACAGGTGGTCCCATTAAAAACCCTAGAAAACTTACGCTTGAAACGATCGTTAAAGCTTCGCCTGGTGGAACAGAAGGATTTTTTCCTGCAATGCTATAAAGTGTTGGAACAATCGTTGAAACTCCAATTCCCACAAACATAAATGCAATGGTAGCAGGAATAATATAGGGGAAAAATACGGCTGTGAACAACCCTCCGGAAATTAAAAATCCGCTGATTTGCATTACTGGTTTTCGGCCAAATTTATGGATCAATCCGTCTCCAAAAAAGCGTCCTCCAGCCATCATAATCATAAAGGAGGTGTATCCTAAAATTACTAATGGTCCTGGAGCGTGAATAACATCTTTGAAATAAACGCCACTCCAGTCAAACATAACGCCTTCGCTGGCCATGCAACAAAAACCGATGACTCCTAACCATATAAGGGCAGAATCAGGTTTTGTGAATAATTTTTTCTCTTCGGTTTTGGGAATTTCTTTGGCTTTTATCAGAAATTTATAATTGAATGCCATCAGCAAAAACACGATTACACCCACTATCCAAAAATGAACATAGGGAGTAAGTTGTAATGCCAACATTCCTAAACCAACTAAAGCGCCTGTAAAACCCGCAAAACTCCACATGCCATGAAAAGAAGACATGATGGTTTTTTTAAAAAGCTCTTCGGTATATACGCCTTGTGTATTTACGGCTATATTAGTTAGGTTACTAAAGATTCCAAATACAAATAATCCTAATGACAATTGCCAAGGATTTGTGGCTAAACCTAGATTAGTCAAACTTATTACATATAATATGGAAGAAAATATCAAGATGCGATGACTGCCAAAACGGGTTACTAATTTACCCGAAAAAGGCATAATCAGTAATTGCCCAAGCGGAACTGCGAACAAGATAGTTCCTAATTCAGCTGATCCTAAATCTAATGCCGTTTTTATATCTGGAATTCGGCTTGCCCAAGTGGCAAAACACAATCCCATACCAAAATAAAAAGTGGAAACCGCCCAACGTATTCTATTAAGATAAGAAATCTTAGCATTTTGATAGGTTTTCTTATATTTCCCTTTGGCTTTAAACTGCGTTATAAATTGTAAATCAATCAAAATGACAGGCTTTTATAATTAATGGACAAAAATACAAAAAGCATTGATTCATTGTGTCTAAACTACACCAGTACATATAAATACATCGTTATTGTTTATAAAAAAATAAAATATCACTTGTAAAGTATATTTTATTTATAAAAAACAAGTTAAAATAACTGATTTATAAATCATTAAGAGATTAAGATTTATTTCTTAATCTCTTAATGATTATTACTTTAAAATAGAAATCTTAACTATAATTCGATTATTTTTTTCTGAGCACTACTTTGAATGGCTGCCTCAATAATTTGCATAACATGAACCCCATCTTGTGCCGTAACTGGTTCTATAGTATTGTTCATAATGGAATGATAAACACCATCAAAAAAACTATAATAATTCCCTTGCAATGTTGGAATTTTTCCATGGATTATTTTTCCCTCTATTTCAGTATGCAACAGACCTTCATTATCGATTGATTCTGTTCCCCAACTCGCTAAGTTTGGTTTTTTTCCAATTTTTAAATCATTCTCTTGTATGTCCCCTCTCGGTTTTAAAAAGGAACCTTTTTTACCCTGAATTTGATAGGCAGGAATAGCTTCTCTAACAAAAAAACTGGCTTTTAATCGGACGCGTAAAGTATCGTAATACAAGGTAATATCGATCCAATCATCCACTAATGAATTGTCTCTAGTGAAGCGAATATCCCCCATAACAGCAGTAGGAAAACCAAATAAATAAAGGGCTTGATCGATAAGATGCGGACCTAAATCTTTTAAAATCCCTGCGCCAGAATTGGCTGTCTCTTTATGTTGTTTTGGACTCAGCTTAGGATTGTAGCGGTCAAAATGGAATTCGGCTTCCACAATATCACCCAAGCTTCCGTCTAACAACACTTGACGAACCGTTTTTAAATCACTATCCCAACGGCGGTTTTGAAAAACGGCCAATTTCACTCCTTTTTCTTTGGCTAAAGCTGCTAGTTCCTGCGCTTCGGCAACGGTGGTGGTAAATGCTTTTTCGACAATCGCATGTTTGCCTGCTAACAACACTTTTTTGGCATATTCAAAATGGGTCCCAACGGGAGTATTTACTACAACTAAATCAATATCATCCTCTAAAATTGCTTCTAGCGTAGGATAACTTTTCACTTCAGGATAATCCAGTTGAATTAATTTTTTACTTCTTTCCCAAGAACCTAATAATTCAAATCCGGGATGAAATTCTATAAATGGGGCATGGAATACTTTTCCAGACATTCCGTAGGAAAGTAAAGCGGTTTTTATTTTTTGCATAGTATTATTTTATAAAACACGAATTTAAACTTTTTAATAGTAATACCTTTTATATTTAAACTAGATAAGGCATATAAGGGCATTTAAGAAATGTATTCAAGTACTGTACTCTGTTTCTGATGGAACGCGGATTATCGCATATCATTTTACTTTATTCTATCATAAAAAATCTGTGAGAATCCTTTTAATCTGCGGTCCTATTTTTTTACCACAGATTCCACAGATTAGCGCAGATTTTCTTTTTGCACTGTTCTAAATTCAATAAATCGATACAAACCAGTTCAATCCGTCAGCTCTGCGGGCTAAAATTCTAACACCTTAAAAAAAATGAAACATATAAATAAACAAAACTTACATGACCTTAAAATACCTTATATGGTTGAAATCTTCTGCTTTTTAGAAAAAAACTTATATGACTTATATGTTAAAAAAATTTAACCATATAATTCATTTAAGAAATATGATGCGTCTACTCAGTATTCCCTTATGGAACAGGGATTATTGCATATCATTTTACTTTATTCTATCATAAAAAATCTGTGAGAATCCTTTTAATCTGCGGTCCTATTTTTTTACCACAGATTCCACAGATTAGCACAGATTTTCTTTTTACACTGTTCTAAATTCAATAAATCAGTACAAACCAGTTCAATCCGTCAGCTCTGCGGGCTAAAATTCTAACACCTTAAAAAAAATGAAACATATAAATAAACAAAACTTACATGACCTTAAATACCTTATATGGTTGAAATCTTCTGCTTTTTAGAAAAAAACTTATATGATGCGTCTACTCAGTATTCCCTTATGGAACAGGGATTATTGCATATCATTTTACTTTATTCTATCATAAAAAATCTGTGAGAATCCTTTTAATCTGCGGTCCTATTTTTTTACCACAGATTCCACAGATTAGCACAGATTTTCTTTTTACACTGTTCTAAATTCAATAAATCGATACAAACCAGTTCAATCCGTCAGCTCTGCGGGCTAAAATTCTAACACCTTAAAAAAAATGAAACATATAAATAAACAAAACTTACATGACCTTAAAATACCTTATATGGTTGAAATCTTCTACTTTTTAGAAAAAAACTTACCTGACTTATATATTTTAAAAACTTTATTGTTTAGCGCGTTCGTATTGTTTTGGCCAAACGGTTTCTGCTTGTAAATCATGAGCAAATGTCAGTCCTAAATTGGGGTCTCTTAATGATTCTCTAGCAAATAAAACCAAGTCGGCTTTTCCAGAAGCAACAATTTCTTCGGCTTGGTGCGCTTCGGTAATTAAACCTACAGCACCGGTTAGAATTCCTGTTTCTTTTTTAATGCGTTCCGCAAAAGGAACTTGGTAATTAGGTCCTATTGGAATTTGTTGGTGCGAAACCGCGCCTCCAGAAGAGACGTCAATTAAATCTACTCCGTTTTCTTTTAGTCTTTTCGAAAGTTGTACTGATTCCTCCGCATTCCATCCTCCATCTGCCCAATCGGTAGCCGAAATCCGAACGAACAAAGGCAACTCTTTTGGCCATTCCGTTTGTACGGCAGCAACTACTTCAAGCGTAAACCGAATTCTATTTTCAAAACTTCCTCCATATTCATCCGTTCTTAGATTCGACAGAGGCGAAAGAAACTGGTGGAGCAAATACCCATGAGCAGCATGAATTTCCATTACTTTATAACCGGCTTGTACGGATCTTTTGGTAGCTGATTTAAAATCAGAAAGTACTTTTTGAATTCCGTTTGCATCCAAAGCCACAGGACTTGCTTCATTATCATGATAGCCAATTGCAGACGGTGCAACAGTTTGCCATCCCCCTTGAGTGGCGTCTAATTTTTTATTGCCTTCCCAAGGAGCCGAAACACTTGCTTTCCTTCCAGCATGTGCGAGTTGGATTCCAGGAACTGCATTTTGACTTTCGATAAATCGATTGATTTGAATGTATTTTTCAATTTGGTTGTCATTCCAAATTCCTAAATCACCAGGAGAAATTCTTCCCTCTGGTGAAACGGCTGTCGCTTCTTGGATAATTAATCCAGCTCCACCTGATGCGCGGCTCCCTAGATGTACCAAATGCCAATCATTGGCAAAACCATCCATAGCCGAATATTGACACATGGGTGAAATCGCAATTCTATTTTTTAGGGTAATATTTTTTATTTGAAGTGGTGAAAATAATTTTGAAGACATACTTTATATTTTTAATGTATTATAAATGAGGACAACGGAAAAACCGTTTTTGAAAAGTAAAGTTACGGGACATCAACCAAAGGAAAAATTCAAATTCCAATAATTAACAAACATTTAAAAGGGTATGGAACAATTATTGCAAATTAAACAAATAGAAAACCTTACTTTTGTGAGTTGTAAAAAGAATTAAAATTTAAAAATGGATCTATTTATCAAGCTTTCTCAATTTTTATTGAGTTTATCATTACTTATTATACTTCACGAATTAGGACATTTTATTCCTGCTAAGTTATTTAAAACCAGAGTCGAAAAATTCTACTTGTTTTTTGACGTAAAATATTCCCTTATAAAAAAGAAAATTGGAGAGACTGAATATGGTATCGGTTGGTTGCCTCTAGGTGGTTATGTAAAAATTTCCGGAATGATTGACGAGAGTATGGACAAAGAGCAAATGGCTTTGCCTCCACAACCTTGGGAATTTCGTTCTAAGCCCGCTTACCAACGTTTGATTATTATGTTAGGTGGTGTGACCGTGAATTTCATTTTGGCTTTCATCATTTATATCGGGATGGCATTTGCTTATGGCGATACATTTGTAGCCAATACGGATTTCAAAGACGGTATGCTAATCGAAAATCCTGTGATGATAAAAGCAGGATTTAAAACAGGTGATAAAATATTGGCTGCTGATGGTGTTACGATTGCAAAATTTGATAACGATATCAACATGAAAATCATCATGGCTAAAAAAGTGATGATTGAAAGAAACGGAATCCAACAAGAAATAAAAATGCCAATTGATTTTGTAGATCAATTATCAAAATATGAAAAAGGGAGTCTAGTAGATATTCGTATGCCATTTGCTATTGGTGCAGTTAGTGAAGAATCGCCAAACACTAATTTACAGCCCAAAGATATTGTGACCTCTTTAAACGGTCAAAAAACAAAGTATATTGATGAAGCTAAATTAATTTTGGCAAACAATAAAGGAAAAACCATTCCAGCGACGATTCTTCGTGATCAAAAAGAAGAAAATATCAGTTTAATAGTGTCTAAGGAAGGAACTATAGGAGTTAATCTAGGCGGAATAAGCATGGAATCTTTAGAAAAACTAGGATATTACAAGGTAAGCACAAAAGAATATGGTTTAATTGAAGCAATTCCTGTGGGAATCACCAAAGGGAAAGACCAATTAGTAGGATACGGAAAACAACTAAAAATGATTTTCAGTCCAAGTACGGGTGCTTACAAACAAGTAGGTGGTTTTAAAGCCATATTTGACATTTTTCCAAGTACATGGAGCTGGGAAGTTTTTTGGAGAATCACGGCTTTGTTATCAATTATGCTGGGTGTAATGAACTTATTGCCTATTCCAGCACTTGATGGTGGTCATGTCATGTTTTTATTATACGAAATTATTTCTGGTAAAAAACCATCTGATAAATTTTTAGAGAATGCTCAAATGGTTGGTTTCGTATTACTTATAACACTGTTACTATTTGCTAATGGAAACGACATTTACAAGTCAATTATAGGGAAGTAAAAAAAAGTAAAAAAAATTTAATTTTTACTTGCAGAAATGAAATTTACCCCTATCTTTGCACCGCTTTACAAGTGAAACAAACGGCACTGCTAAGCACACAAAAACGTTCATTCAGTATCAGAATAAAAATATACAGTTTCCTTCTTAGCTCAGTTGGTTAGAGCATCTGACTGTTAATCAGAGGGTCCTTGGTTCGAGCCCAAGAGAGGGAGCTTTTTAAAAAGACTTTACAGCAATGTAAGGTCTTTTTTGTTTTAAAGCGGTAGTGAAAGCGGGACTTCACGGTGGTTTAGTAGAGAATTGAGATTTTTTGAATTTCGCCAACTTGCCAACTTATTTTGCAAAAAAAGGCAACATATTAGGCATCATCTCTTTTTCTAAAAGGCATCACTTTTTTTATCGTAACCAATTGCATGTCTGACTAAAACAAAAAGTTATGACAACAGACAATTTCAAAATTCTATTTATTGAAGGAAAGAATAGAAAAAACAAGAAGAATCAATCTCCATTATTTTGCCGACTAACCCTAAATGGGAACAGAAAACAGCTTAGCACAGGTATTAATATTGAGTCTGAGCATTGGGATACCAAAAACCAAGTAATTCTAAAATCCCACAAATCTGCAATTCTATACAACGCTCAACTTGACAAGATAAAATCTAAGGTCAATAGCATCTACATGATTTTAAGATTACAAGAAAATCCTTTTTCTATTGAAGACATTCACGACAAATACTTTGGCAAAGAACTAAAGAAAAGTGAATTCATTCTCTCCTACTACAAACAGTATCTCTCCAAAATTAAAAAACTAGTAGGACTAGAAATCAAAGATAACACCTATAAGAAGTTCGTTTATGTAGGCAATCACTTAGAAGCTTTCTTAAAATGGAAATACAAGAAAACAGATTACCCTCTAGAAGAATTAAGTCTACAGTTTCTAAATGATTTTGACTACTATTTAAAAACAGAAAAGAATCAAGAGCAAATCACTATCAACAAAACCATTCAGAGACTTAGAACGCCTATAAAACAAGCTATTTCAGAAGGCTATTTGGATAGAGACCCATTTATAATGCACAAGTCTAAAACAGTGCGCAAAACAGTCATATTCCTTACTAAAAAAGAGCTTAAAACCTTTGAAGAAGCTGTATTGCAACAAAAAAGACTGAGTTTAATTCAAGACTTATTCATTTTCTGTTGTTACACAGGACTAGCCTATAATGAAATGGCAAATCTTGAGAAGCAGAATATACAAATTGGTTTTGATGACATTAACTGGATCCAAATGAAGAGAGAGAAAACACAACGTCAAATCTCTATTCCAATACTTCCAAAAGCACAAGAAATCATTGAAAAGTATTCAACTGATAGTAATCTCATATTTCCACCAATAAGCAATCAAAAATTCAATTCTTATCTAAAGGAAATTTCAGCAATAACTGGAATTGAGAAAAGGCTAACACACCATATTGCCAGAAAAACATTTGCTTCAACGGTATTATTATACAATGATGTGCCTATGGAAATCGTATCAGAACTACTAGGTCATTCCAACATGACAATAACACAGGAAAGTTACGGGAAAGTAGTGCAAAGAAAAGTGAGTGAGGAAATGAATAAATTAAAATTAAAAATTGGTAAAAATCACTAAAAGTGGGTATTGTGAGAATAAGCAACGGATGTTACCTTGTTAAAGAAATAAAACTCCTAAATAAATAATAATTCCACTTACGGGAAACCGTAAAGTATTCCCATTTAAGTGAGTTAGTTTTGTTCTAAAATAATCAAATCCATCAAAGCAAGTGTTACTAATGTTTAAAAAAATAAATTAATAAATATGTGGTATAAAATTATGGTTGTTGCCGATTGGTTTGGCGAAATGGGTGAACGTTATAAGTTAATCCGTGACTTCAACAGAGCAGGAAAAAACTCGTTCATCTCAGGAATTGCCCCTACTCTTTTGGAAGCAAGAATAACAAGGGGAGAAAGCGCCTATCAACATGCGTTTTCAAAATTCATGAGTGGTGGATTCAGAATAAAAGCACTTTCAGGAAGACGTCTTGAAAAAAGTGAACTGATAGAAGTTGGGAGAGTCGTGTTAGATAATGAAGAGCTTGTTAGAAAGCTTATTGCATTAGGTTGGGATACATTAGAAGTCAATGATAGTCAAGGTTACAATGGCTGCAAATGGGCATTGAAAGATCATGCAAACATTGGTGGATATATTAATTAATAGAAAATAAAATGACAAACTTTATACTTGCATCACAAACGCTTGCTAAAAATTCATTACAAATCGATAACAAAGTCTCACTAATGAGTTCTGTTTTTATGTGGATAGCTATTTTAGAATTATTTCTAATTCTATTACTAGTTTTTAAGCTTAAATCTAAAAAAAATAAGCTTGCATTATCTGAACTGGAAAGATACACTGTCAAAAGCGCAAAATCCACAAAGATAGACATGGATGGTCTAATGAATAGCATAAATAGTTCAAGAGGTTTATACAAAGAACTTAGCAGAAAATGTCATCCAGATAAATTCATCGATGACCCAAAACAAAAAATAGCAGAAGAAATATTTCAGGAAATTTCAAGACATGAAAGAAATTTTGACAAATTAAACTTACTTAAAACAAGAGCAATTAACGAATTAAATATAACCTTTTAAATAAATAAACATATGGAACCAGGAGTAATAATTATATTTTTAATATTGAGAATAGTAGGCATATTTGTATGTTCCGCAAAAGCAAAAGAACTGAACAGAAGCACTGCAACATGGGGAACGTTAGGATTTATTTCACCAATAATTGCTATGATTTGGATTCATTGCCTAAAACCGGTAACTATTTGGGAGCAAAATTCCGAAATTAAATAAATACTAACGGTGATTTGGCAACCTAATGGAAGTAACAATACCAATAGATAAAATTAAGGCAAATTTGATATTATCGTGTCTAAATAACTATATCCAATCATTTTTGCCTTTTTTAATGTCAAAGTACATAGAAACGGATGCACCCAATAAAACGGCTCTTTACGATTCTTTTAAAGACAGGCCAAACGATCCTCAACTTCGAGCAAAAGGAAAATTAACCTTAAAAATTGAAGAGTCAACATATGAGACAGACAAAGAATCGAGCAATTACAATTTTTATTACATTGTTCACAAATACCCTTTACTTTCAATATAGATCAAGAAAAATAACGATAAAATTTATTTAGACATAATGCCATTTTAAAATTTAAATTAACGAATTATTTTCTTGATTGTAGGACTGCTATAAACTGAATAGAGTAAGCATAATATTATACCAAAAAAAATGAAAAAAGTAATAACAATAACATTTATAATTATTTCGATTTTATCATGTAAAGATAAAATATCTTCGACCAATAAAAGCCAAAGGGAAATTACATTCAAAGAGTTAACTTCATTCAAATCAAAACCAGATAATGAAATTGAGAAATTCTTAAAAAACAATAGTTTTATATCCTTACAAACACAATTTGCTAACCAATGGAAATCAGAATCAACTAATGATATTGTCCAGTTTAACGATAAAGTAGTAGTTTTTCTTACTTATAACATGGAAACGTACAATAAGTTGGTAAACGATTTAAAAAAATCAACATATAAAAGTACTGGGAAAACAATAAAAAAAGGAATTGAAGTCGAATCATTCATTAGCGATAATGAGACTATATTTTTAAATAATATGCTAGATCCAAGCAATAGCAAAATGGTTTACTCACTGACATTTATTAAATAAAAAAAATCTTTTAAAATTCTTAAAAATGAAAAACTACTTTTTTATAATTGGATTGCTAATTAGTGTGTTAGTAAATGCTCAATGTGACATCAAAACTAATAATAAACCTGACGGAAATAAAATAAAATACTTTAATCCTAAGCCCATAATAAGACAGTCGAATTATGAGGTTGCTACAGCAATATATAAAAACGTAACAACAAATAAATACATGGTAAGTATTTCAGTTTTATTCAAAGAAATAAATCCAATGGATGTAAAAGGAGATTTAACCATTCAAACTACTAGTCAAAAAAGTATTGTTTTAAAATTGATAAACTCCAACAAAATTAAAATGAATGGCAGGGATTTAACTCTAGCATTATTTGATTTGGATAGTTCTAGTAAAAAAAATCTTGAAAACAATTCATTAAAAAGTTTATTTTTTAAAATGAACGGAAAAACTTATGGCGCGACGATTACAGAAAATAACTCAATATTAATTAACGAATTGAACTGTTTGTAATATGGATTTAACAAATAAGAAAACAGCCACTATCGCTGTAATATATATAGTTGTCTCAATAATCTCACTAATGTTTATTTTAGATTTTATGGCTTCTACAGACATCAAATCAGGTATTGTAAATATAATTCTTGTTCCAATTTGTTTTCTAGGACCATTTATATTTTGGGGATTTGTATTTGCACCCTATCTTGACGATGACCTTATTGACATAAAATTAAATGGTTATTATATAGCAAATTTGATAGGTTATAATACTTTAAACAATGAACCAATAAGTTATGATTTTATATTGATGTTTAACCATTATAAAATGGCTTGTTTTATAAATACTTCTGATATTGAAAGTGAATTTAATGATTCAGAATTGAAAATCATATATAAGAAATTTTCGGAATTAAGGAGTTATAAACATTATGAAGGAATTACAAAGCATAAGATTAATAATGGTAAAATAAATATAAGATTTTACGAGTCGTATGACACTAAAAACATAGAAAACAATATAATCGATGAGAATTCATATTTTGAATGGGATGGAAAAATATTCAAAGATGGTATGAGCATGATTTTAACAAGGAATGATTCGTTTTTGAATTATGATTTAAATCAGTATAAAATCGAAAAAAGCTCATTAAACACTAAATTTAGTTTCAAAAGATTTTAGTTAGATTGTTTTTTTACATTAAAAACAATAAATATAAAAATTTAAAACATGAGTACACTAGGTGATAAATTTCCAAATTTTTTAATTGCAATGAGAAATGCAAGCGAGGGAACTAATACAATTTTAATTAAAAATAGTTCAAAACATGTTTTTTATACTATGTCTTTGATATTATTTGGTAAAAAAGCTGGCGAAATAACATATGAATTAGATTATTATGACAATAGTGTTATTTTGCATATTTGTACAAATAAAGGGTTGTTAGAAAAAGCAAAAACATCAAGTAATTTTATTAAAGAAGATTTATCTATTGATGAATGGATTGAACTTATTTCAAAAATGGTATTTCAGCACAATTACAGTCCTAAACATTTAGAATTTCTAAATGAATTTAATAGAAATAAAATTGTAGGTAGAGATAAATCGGGTTGTGTTTTAATGATATTACCCTTAATTTTAATTGCAATGATTATTTTTATTTACATATAATATTTATCTACCCCTAAACAACAAAAAACTCCACAATCAACACCTTTATTGGATTAAAAAGGGATCTAATAAACAAAGACTACAAGAAGTAATAAATTCTATCAATGAAAACTAGTTTTTCAATTACAAATAAAAAAACAAATAACTAGAGAAATGAACATAGTTAAACAAGAATACACAAATGAAATAATCTTGAATAAACTTATTGAATCTTGTCTAAATTTCAATCCAGACCTATTTTTACCTTATTTACAATCTGAAAAAGTAATAACTGATATGCCTAATAAAACAAGGTTTTTCAGGTTCTTTAAGCAAATGCTTCTATCAGCAAAAGACAATTCAGTAGAACCAATGACTTTTCAGATTGAAAAACCAAGTTGGGAAGAAGACGAAAATACGTTTCATTACAACTTATATGATAGCCTACATAAACATTCTCGATTGTGTATAAGGGTAAAGGAATCTGCGGATGAAATTTACTTAGATACAATGCCTTTTTAGGAAGAATCATCAAAATAATACAGATACTTCTCCAAAAAAAAAATCTACCCTCCTAACACCGCTAAAAAGTTTCTATTGAATTTACAAAACCAGTTTAAATGACACAAAAAGAAGCCTTACTATATTATTTACAAAGAATGGATATTGATATGTTAGATACCATTTTATCTGACAACATTACGTATTATGGCGTACCTAAATCAGTTTTTTTAGAAAGACTAAATTATATCTTCAATAATTACAACTTGGGAATAGAAATTGAATTCCTAAAATTGAAACAAAAGGACAAAACTAGCAATATTTATTACTTAAGTTTCGATAAATTCGAGTTTGAGCCGGAATTTATTATTGAAGAAAAAGAAGGAACTATTTTAAATATTTCTAATAGTGTTGAAGTAAACTCACAAGAAGATGTTTGGGATTTGCATCCTTGGGAATTATTTTTTGGAGAAGATGAAAAAGCCAATTTTAACCCAACAAATGATTATGTAATTACACTCCACAAGTGTACTATTGCCTTTGAAAAATTTATTAATAATGAGATTCAAATTTTAACTAGCGATATTATTTTTAATTGGCTTAAAATGTATGAATCGGTTTATAACGGAATAGAAAACGATTATTTAATGTTTAAATACAATGATTTTAAAGAACTATATTCTACATTTCAATTCTATACTGACACTCTTAAATACTATAAGAATGCAAAAATAGCTGTATCTACATTTGAGAACTTTGATATCGCCGAAATACAAAAATGGATTGATCAATATTCAAAATTATTTTTTTGTGAGACACAATCTTTAACGGGCTGTTTTAAGGAGATCAATTATACAGATAAAACAGCAAAACTTATCGGAAAATTCCCCAATATTTATTTTAAAGGAGATGATTTTATATCCATTATCAAGTTTAATGAATTATACTTGAAACATTGTGAATCTAATCCAGAAATGGATGGTTTTCAAATGGGACATGCTTACTTTTTAAACATTTCAGAAGATTAAAGAATGAAACTATTCTATTACCTATAGGTTCAGCTTAAGTAAAGTTGAGCCTTTTTTATTTTTTAAAATTTTTTTAAAATTTTTTTCCTTCTGAATGTGCTTTATAAACTATCAATCCCAGCCCTCTCAGTTAAACATTGGGATATAGCCCCCCAATAGTTGGGAGACGGAAATACCAAAAATGTATAATAATCTTTAAATTTTAAAACCATGGTTACAATCACAGATTACAAGACATTCTCAAAAGAAAACGGAGAAAACTTCTTTGCGCTAGTTGTTCAAGGGGGACTTGAAGCAGTTAGAAGCGCACAAACTAGTAAAATGTACTTTACTGCTAAAACAGCAACAGTACCAACTACTTTTAATGAAACTACTTGCAAAAGCTTAGTTGGCACAACACTTGATGGAAGTGTGAAAAAGGTAGAATGTGATGATTATGAATACACCGTAAAAGATACTGGTGAAATCATTACTCTTACGCATCGTTACGAGTACATTTCAGATGAAGAAGAAATTCTAAGTAACAATCTAGTCGATAAAGAACTGGTTGCTTAAAACACCTTCTTCACTATAAAAATAAGGGATTCCATTAATTTGGAGTCCTTTTTTTATATCACGAATTTAAATTATACCGCATAATCTAAAAAAATTATAAATCAATACATCATTTATTATGAAACTACAACAAGCCAAAAGACATCAAGTCAAGTTACGAATTGGATTATCAGGACCTTCAGGATTTGGCAAAACCTATTCAGCATTATTATTAGCATACGGAATGACAGGAAATTGGAAAAAAATAGCATTAATCGATACTGAAAATAATAGTGCTAGTTTATATTCTCATTTAGGAGATTTCAATGTGTTATCATTAGAAGAACCATTTTCTCCTGAACGTTATATCAAAGCGATTCAAGTATGTGAAGAAGCTGATATATCAGTGATTATCATCGATTCCATAAGCCATGAATGGCAAGGAAAGTCTGGGTGCCTTGAAATCCATGAACAATTAGGGGGAAGGTTTCAGGATTGGGCTAAAGTGACACCCAGACACAATGCTTTTATAGATGCTATAATACTTTCTAAGTGTCATTTAATAACGACAAGCAGAAGAAAAGTAGATTATAGCATTGATAAAGGTTCTGATGGTAAAACCAAGGTTAGTAAACTAGGGATGAAAGAGATTACGCGGGAAGGATTCGAATATGAGCTTACCGTAAATTTTGAATTCTTAAACGATAAACATCTGGTATCATCATCAAAAGATAGAACAGGACTATTTTCTGGAAAACCTGAATTTATCATTAATTCTGCTACAGGTAAACGTTTGATGGAATGGAGTAATGATGGAATTTCATTAGAAGAAATCAAAGAGGAAATAAATTCCTGTACAACTGAAGAGAGTTTAAAATTATTATATACTCAATATCCACATTTAAGTAAAGAACTATATCCATTAATAGTATTACGTAAAGAAACACTGGATAATCTTAGCAATCAAATTATCCCAAACGAACAAGTTATTCAACAACCTAATCTAGAAAACAATGAATTTAGTATTAAATAACCCCGCCAATCAAGTCATTGATGAAGAGGAAATAATTGTATTCCCTAAAAGAAACTTTATTGAAGCCAACACATTGAATGTGGATTTAGAGCATTTAAAAAATGAGTGTACAATTCCTGTATTTGCCAAAGATAATGAGTGTACTATTTCTCATTATGAGTTTATCAATAGCACCAAAGAAGTTGTAGAAGATATACTCAATTACAATGGTATTTTAAAGCCTGATATTAGAGTATCTCACGTGATCAAAGGCAGAACTCCAAACGCAATTGGCAAGCCTGCAAAAGAGTTACTAGAGCATGAAAAAACTATCTATTATGAGCGCATGGCATTTGTAATTGAAGTACCTGAAATCAGTGAGATCATTAATGGTAATAAACTGAATCTAACAATTGGCGGAGTTAGATCGTACAATCAAGAAAATTTATTTTCAAAAAAGTCATTAGAAAAATTCAAGGTATTTGTAGGATTTCAAAATACAGTTTGTACCAACTTGTGTATATCAACAGATGGACTGAAAGACGATTTAAGGGTAAGTTCTATTTCTGAATTAAAAGCTAAAGTTTACGAATTAATCAATAGCTATAAAAAGAAGGAGCATCTTATTCAGCTAGAAAAAATGAATGATTTGAGTCTATCGGAAACTCAATTTGCACATTTAGTGGGTAAGATGAAGCTATACGCTCATTTAGGAAAAGAAGAAAAACTACAGTTATTCCCATTGGCAGTAAATGATTCACAATTAAATATTGTGCTTCGAGATTACAACATAGATCCTCATTTCTGTAAATCAGAGAATAAATCAATCAACATCTGGAAGCTGTACAACTTGCTTACAGAGGCTAATAAGTCCACCTACATTGATTCAAACTTAGAAAGGAATGTCAATGCATACGGCTTTATCAATCACCTAGCAAATAGCATGGAAAATCAATCCTACAATTGGTTTCTGCATTAATAAATATAGCTAACACATACTTTATGTAACCATTTAGTTATTTAAAATTATTAATCATGACAGACCATGAATTAGCTGAATTACTCAAGTTTAGTAACCCCAAAGAAGTATATATTATTACTTGGAATAACCAATTAATCAAGTTAAAATGCCCTTTCAGAGTACTAGTGATAAACAATATAGGCTGGCTCAAGATTGGACAAATAGTTTTAGTTACAGAAATCAAAGTAACCAGTGAAATTAAAACCGTATTCATAATTGAAATGAACGCTTATTATTATCATCACTTTGAGATTCTTATATAAATAGCTAAAAAGCAGTTATGTTGTATTTTGTATAATCAAACTTTTGAGTCGTTCTCTGCCTTATCAAAAAAACCCTGAAAATGTAAATCTAGATTAAAAATAGGTAGCGTAATTTTATTAAATTGCGGTACCTATTATTTTTAAAAATAACTTGTCAAAGTTGACGTCAACTTTTTTACTATGATTATAGAGGCCTCCTTTAATAGCTTTATCACAAAAGAAAATTATTTAAATCTTCAAAACAAATTTAATTGTCAAGACGATAGAAATTCTAATCAAGATGTATTTTCAGAAATTAGAACTGATGATTTTAAAATCATTTATAAAGATTGTGATGAAAATAATATTGAGAATTATAAAACTATTTGGTTTGAAAAAGACTTCCTCGTTGGTGAGATTAATTTTTTGGCACAAAAATACATTGAGAATTTTGAACTACGAATAGAGACTGAATTTTTATATAAAAAAGAACAAAAATTAGAGTTTGTTGATATAAAGCTTCAACGAATTAATGATTTAGACCAGCACCTCAATGAATTTGATTATTTGTCTAATGAAATTATATCATTATTACACGAACAGCTTATTATTGTAAGTAATTATATTTTTGATAGATATAAGATTGTAAATTACTCCAATGATAATAAAATTAAAGTCAACTTGAGTCAAACAGAGTTAATCTTATTAATGCTAGTTTTAAGGGAAAATAAGATTATAAAAGAAAATCACAATAATACACTCGGACAGTGGATTGAAAAAACATTTTTAGCTTATAATTCAGAAAACAATCAATTTGTTGAAGTAAAACAGGCTTCTAAAAAAATAAGTGATTTTATTGGGGGTAATAAAACTTCAATATTTGCTTTAAACCATCTAAGCACTATTTTTTCTATAGAAAACTTCTTCAATTTAAAAATATAAACATTTGATTTTCAGTGGGGAAATATATTTTCCTCTTTTATCACTCACCGTTTCTATTAATATTGCACCAGTTAAAAACAGAAAAGGTTCCGTTTTAACGTAATTCAGCCGAAACACGTAAAACCACCTATTGATTTCAACTGATGCAGTTAAAGCATCCAACTGCAAAAAAGTAAAGAGGATGTTAGAAATTAATTGAAACAAATTATATGAATACAGAAAAGAAAAAGGAAATCTTCTGGACAGAAAATGGAGCTCCAAAGATTTTACAAGTAGGTTTATTAACCTACCTAGCTTCTAAAGGTTACGTTAAGGTCAATATTGGAGAAAACAATTATGTCTTTGCCAAAATGACGAATAATAGATTAAGCCAAGCTACTGAAGGGCAAATGGCAAATGAAATTAAGGATTACCTTATACAAGAAAAGAAACCAGAGGTATTAGAAGTATATGTTAAAGGGGTTGGTAGTTATATTACTGCTAAGAAATTAGATATGCTCCCTACAATTGCAAACATAAATGATCGAGACGCAAGAACGAGTTCAAGGTTTTATTTTAATAATTGCTATTGTGAAATAGATAAAAACGGAATTTCATCTTATGACTATTCAAACCTTCAAAATCCATTATGGGAAAAGAGAATCATTCAAAAATTTTTTACATATCCATCGGAAAAAGGTCAGTTTGAAGTGTTTTGTGAAAACATCACAGGAAAAAACACAGAAAGGTTATTAGCCTTAAAAACCATCTTAGGATATTTATTACACAGAAATAAAGAAGTTGGAGAGCCTAAAGCTATCATTCTTTACGATGAAAAAATGAGCCAAAACAATCAAGCTAATGGAGGTACTGGAAAAACCCTTTTGTCAATGGCATTGAAGAAATGTAGAGAGGTAGAGATTTTCGACGCTAAGGAAATAAAAGAAGGTAGTTGGTTTAAGAACCAAAGGGTTGAATTAACTACAGATGTTCTAGTTTTTGATGATTTGAAAAGGCATTACAGCTTTGAAGGATTCTTCCCAATGATTACTTCTGGAATAGAAGTGGAAAGAAAAAGAGAGAAAGCATTTTACATCGACTTCAACAATTCTCCAAAATTATTGATTACTTCAAATTACTATGTTTCTGGTCCTGGAGGTTCTTCCGATGAAAGACGAAGACACGAATTTGAAATCAGCAATCAATACAATCTAGACTTTACTCCAGAAATAGAATTTGGTAATCGATTTTTTGGATCGCAATGGGATGAAGATGAATGGAGTAAGTTTTATCAATTTATGATGGGTTGTTGCCAAGCCTATCTTCAGTATGGTTTGTACAAAGTACCTCACATTAATTTATCTCAAAATAAATTTCTAGATGGACTTAATGAGCAGTTTGTTACATATGCTGATACATATGTCCAAAACGACACCTTAATAGATAAAAGAGAATTCGAAAAAGGCTTTAAGATCCTTTATCCTGATATGCAAGAAACATCACCGCATCAAATGACCAAATGGCTTAATATATATGCCAATAAAAAAGGAGTTGATTTTTCAACAAATTCTTCTGGCGGGAACTATACTTTTATTTTAAGCTCTAATACCGTTCAAAATGGGAAATAGTTTAATCTACAAAGTGGTAAACACAATTACAGAAGAGGTCTATATTGGTTCAACTTCAAAGAGCATTGAGGAACGTAAACAAGACCACCTACAAAAAGCCAGTAAAAAAGTTGGCAGTTATTTTCAGGAAGCAATCGGGACTTATGGTCCCGAAGCTTTCACTTGGGAAGAGATAGACACCGCTTCAACAAATGATGAATTAGCCCTAAAAGAGAGAAAATATATTTTTGAGTACAATTCAGTTGAAGATGGCTATAATTCTGATCGTGGAGGGGGCATCAAAAAAACCGTTTATCAGTACAATTTAGATGGTTCTTTAAACACCACCTATGAAGATTTAACAACAGCAGGAAATAGCATTAATGTTAGAAAACAAGACGTATCTAGAGCTTGTTGGAGTGTAAATCATACATTAGGAGGTTATTTATGGAGCTATGATTACAAAGAGCAATTTGTAATTGAACCTGATACCAGAAAAAAACAAGTCATTCAATACAATTTAGAAGGTGAGGAATTAGCTCGATTTGTTTCAGCTTCAGAAGCTTCTAGGAAAACAGAAGTATCGAAGACTTGCATTACCAGATGCTGTCGTGGAGAACGTAAAAATAGCGGTGGTTATATTTGGAAATATGATTAAAATTAAAGGAGGTGTAAAAGCCTCCTTTTTTATTGTAAAATTTTAAAATTCAACTATATAAAATATTTTATAAAAAAATTATTATTTATTTTAAACATTATTTAGTGCCAAAATAGCTGTAGATTTATTTTGGAATTATTTGTAAATAACTAAAGACTGTTTTATAGCCGTCTTTTCTTTTAAAAAAAGATCTGATAATAATTTTTAGAAAATAGTGTCCGAGAATAGTTGTTATGCATTAATAAAACTATCACTAAATTATTATTGATGATTTTTTACTGCTGAAGTCTCTTGAATAAACTTAACAACGTAATTTTTATCTTAAAACAATTGGAATATTCATTTATTCTATTTACTTTTCAATTTCCAAAACATATAAAGATGCCTACACCAGAATCCGTAAAACACTCGCAAACATTTACATTAAGAGAAGTAATTTACAATCACGATGGGTTCTCAATTGCAGTGGGAAACATTGTAGGGAATTCTAAAATAGTTTGTGCAATGAGATGGAATGGGGAAGATGACAAAGCAGGATTTCCTTATGCATTTAATAACCCTCTATGGTTACATTTACCAGGAGAACTAACACTTAATATTTTAAGTGGTTTATTAACTTGTAAAAAACTGTCAAAAAAAGAATACATAGAATTATTGGAATTAATGAAGACAATATCCTAAAGAATAAGTTCTATAAAATTCAAAATAAATAACCTTATTGCTTTTAGTATTTATTTTGCATCTAATAAAAGTTTCTTTTATCAAAACGATACTTAAGCTAAGATGTCTAATAAAAGTGGATTTACCAGAATAAGAAGTTCCTGCCAAGGATGCTAAACCTACTTTTTGAAAAAATGGATCTAGTAATTTTGTTATATCATCAATTTCGAGATTATATAATTCAAATGCGTCATACATACTTTTATATCCATCAATAACGTTATTGGTAGAAGTTTTATTAACAGCATCAAACAAACAGTCAAATTCACCATTGACACCAAGAGTAGAAGTAGAAATATTTTTTAAAATTAGATAATTGCTGTTTTTCGGGGTAGGTTCAATCTTCATCAAATCAAATTTATATTAGTAAATTTGAAAACAATCTTGTGTAAAAATACAATGTCCTAACAGTATAATTTATTAATGACAGGACAAAAAAACATTCTTAATTATATAACACATTATTTTAGCAAAAAAATAGCGGATGTTTTATTTAGATGTATTCCTAAAATTAAGACGGTGTAACAACCGTCTTTTTTCATTTTAAACCAAATCTATATAATGGATATGGCGATACTAGACTCCTTGATAGCGAAACCGTTATTCTTTCCTACCTTCTCAATAATTTATCCTTACAACCAAATTGTCAATATCATTGGAATTTGCACTCTAACTAAGATAAACCAACTTATGGTTTAGAAATCTGTAAAAATGCTGTCCTTTACGCTTTCCCTCAATAGCATTCATAAAAAATTCAATACCTTAGCGATTGTTAAAAATACATCTTAAAATCCATGAGCTTAAATACACAAAGCCTTCAACCCATAATCAACTTCATCTGGTCAGTTGCCGATGATGTTTTAATCAACAAATACCTCGAAAACCAGTACCAAGATGTAATTCTTCCAATGACTGTTTTAAGACGATTGGATTTGGCTTTAGAGCCTTCTAAAGAAAAAGTTTTTAAAACCTATGAGGATTTCAAAGGTAAAATTGATAATCTCTCTGGTTTATTGACCAGTGAGCAACACGGTACAGGCTTAGCTTTTTACAATACCTCTCAGTACACTATGAAAAAGTTATTGGCTGATCCAAAAAATATCAACACCAACTTTCTAGATTATCTCAACGGATTTTCAGAAAACGTACAAGACATAATTAGTAAATTTAAGTTTCGTAACCAATTAGAAACTTTTGAAAACACAGGCATTACTTTCTCTCTTTTAGAGAAATTCTGTAATCCAAAATTAGAATTAAGTCCAGACAAAATTTCTCCTATGGCAATGGGGTATATGTTTGAGGATTTGATTAGAAGATTTAACGAGAAAACCAATGCAGCAGCTGGGCGACACTTTACGCCTAGAGAAATTATTGAGTTAATGACACATTTAGTGTACTTGCCGGTAAAAGACAAAATACAACAGGGAACGTATTTAGTTTATGATCCTTGTGTGGGCTCAGGAGCGATGCTGACACAATCTAAGTTGTTTGCTACTAATCCTGAAGGTGAAATCAAATCAAAAGCCACTTTCCATTTATACGGACAAGAAAATACAGGCGAAATGTACGCCACTTGTAAATCGGATATGCTGTTGAAAGGAGAAGATCCTGATAAAATAAAATATGGCTCTACTTTGAGTGAATATGGTTTTGATCCGGATTTGAAGTTCAACTTCATGTTAACCAACCCACCTTATGGAACGACTTGGAAACAAGACCAAGAAAACCTAAACGTAGGTACGGAAAAGAAAATAAGCATTGTTGACAAACGTTTTAACTTACCCATTAAAAACTTCAAAGGCGAACTCGAAGAAACTTGTTTGACCTCAAGAAGCAATGATGGACAGTTGATGTTTATGCTCCACATGCTTTCTAAAATGAAAGACCCAAAAGATGGTGGTAGCCGTATAGCTTCTGTTCACAATGGTTCTGCCTTATTTACTGGCGATGCAGGAAGTGGTGAAAGTGGCATTCGCCAATACATTATAGAAAATGATTTGTTAGAGTGCATTGTTCAATTACCCAACGATATTTTCTACAACACCGGTATTGCTACTTATGTATGGTTTGTAACCAATGTAAAAGAGAAAAAACGCAAAGGGAAAGTGCAATTAATCAATGCTTCTTCGGATGCCTTTTACCGTAAAATGAGAAAGCCATTAGGAAGTAAACGAAATGAACTTCAAGTAAATCATATTGAAGCTATACAAGAACTTTATTTTGACTTTGAAGAAAACGAATACAGCAAGATATTTGACAACGAAGATTTTGGTTTTTACCAAATCACGGTAAACCAACCAGAAAAAGACGATAAAGGCAAAATCATTAAAGACAGCAAAGGTAAATCAAAGAGTGATAGTAAATTAAAGGATACAGAAAATGTACCTATGAAAGAGCCTATTGACAACTACTTTAAACGTGAAGTACTACCTTTTGCTCCTGATGCTTGGTATGACAAAACGAAGATGAAGATAGGCTATGAAATAGCTTTTAATAAATATTTTTATCAATACGAAGGATTACGTACTCTAAAAGATATTGTGACTGATATTCTTATTTTAGAACAAGAAACCGATGGTTTATTAAAAGAAATTATTGCGTAATGGAAAACATAAAACCATACAGCAAATACAAGCCTTCTGGAATTTCATGGTTAGGTGATGTCCCGGAACATTGGAGTATTAAACGAATTAAATATGTTTTCAAAGAGCAAGATAAAAGAAGTGAAATAGGGTCAGAAGATTTACTTTCAGTTTCTCATTACACAGGTGTGACCAGAAAGTCTGACAAAGTTGTGAATGGTGATTTTATGACAAATGCAAAAACGTTAGTTGGTTACAAAATAGTAGAGAAAGGAGATTTAGTAATTAACATTATGCTTGCTTGGAATGGTAGTTTAGGAATATCAAAATATGATGGCATCACTAGTCCAGCCTATTGCGTATACAAATCTTTAATTGGTGGTGAAAAATATTTTGGCTATTTATTTAGAACTAAAAATGCACAACAAGAATTTAAAAAACAATCAACAGGCATCATAGACAGCCGATTGAGATTATACACGGATAAATTTTTTAATATAAAAACCGTAATCCCTTCTTTAGAAGAACAAACTGCCATAGCCAATTTTCTCGACTACAAAACTGCCAAGATAGACCGCTTTATACGCAAGAAAAAACAACTTATAAAGCTCCTTAACGAGCAAAAAGCAGGAATAATAAACCATGCCGTTACCAAAGGTTTAGATCCTAATGCTACAATGAAACCAAGTGCTATCGAATGGTTGGGAGATATTCCAGAGCATTGGGAAGTGAGGAAGTTGAAGTATTCCGTACGCCTAAATCAACATAACGCATTCGACAAACAAGAGAGTGAACATACAAAAATAGCATTAGAAAATATTGAAGGAAAAACGGGAAGAATATTAGAATTAAATAAAAATTCATTTGAAGGTATTGGAACCATTTTTAAAAAGGGAGATATATTATTTGGAAAATTAAGGCCTTATTTAGCAAAAGTTGTAGCACCAAATTTTGAAGGTAGTTGTGTGAATGAATTGTTAGTTTTAACTCCAAATACAAAAATTTGGAATAGTGAATTCTTGAAGTTTAGAATGCTTTCTTCTGGGTTTATAAAAATGGTTGACAACTCAACATTTGGAGCAAAAATGCCTCGTGCTAGTTGGAATTTTATTGGTGGCTTGAAAATAAGTTGTCCTCCTTTAGATGTTCAAAAAGAAATTGTTTTGTCTATTGAAGAAGAAACGTTCCAACTCAATCAATTAATCCAAACTATAGAGAAAGAAATTGTATTAACGCAAGAATACCGCACCGCTTTAATCGCAGAAGCAGTAACAGGAAAGATAGATGTGAGAGCCTTTGTAATCCCTACTGTTTCAGAACAAGAGGAATTGTATGAGGAAATAGAAGAGGAATTAGATATGGTTGCAGAGGATGCAGAAAGCTATGAAAACGAATAATTATTGCTAGTAATGAAAAATAACACCCAAATACAAGCGAAATTGCAAGAGCTCCTTTCTCACGACTACGAGAGTGAAATCGTAGAGTTTAAGGAAGCCAAAAACCAATATGATTTTGATAAACTGGGCAAGTATTTTTCAGCACTTTGCAATGAAGCCAATCTCAAAAACCAGTCATCTGCTTGGTTAGTCTTTGGCGTTAAGGACAAAGACAAAAGCATTGTAGGTAGTCAATTCAGGAATAGTCCCGCAGACTTGCACAGTCTTAAGGCTGAGATTGCCAACCATACTACTGGGCGTATCACTTTTATAGAAATTTATGACGTTAGTACACCTCATGGGAGAGTAATATTATTTGAAATTCCTAGCGCTCCAAAAGGGTTTCCAATAGCTTGGAAAGGACATTATTACGGAAGAGACGGTGAAGAAATAAACGCCTTGAATACTGAGGAATACGAGCGAATCAGAGAACAAGCCACGACAGAAGACTGGAGCGCAGTACTTGTTGAAGAGGCAGGATTAGAAGATTTATCGCCCGAAGCGATACTAAAAGCGAGAGCCTCTTACAAAACTAAAAACCCTCATTTAGCAGAACAAATTACGGAATGGGATGATATGACTTTCTTAAATAAAGCCAAGGTATGCATCAAAGGTCAAATTACCAGAACAGCTATTCTTTTGCTTGGTAAGTCAGAATCAGAGCACTATATCAATCCCGCCACTTCAAAAATTACTTGGATTCTTAAAGACCGGGATAATTTAGAAAAAGATTATGCTCATTTCACTTGTCCCCTTCTATTGAGTACAGAACTGGTGTACCAAAAAATAAGAAATCTGAAATACCGATACATTACTGATGGAACATTATTTCCTGAAGAAGTAGATCAGTACGATCCGTATATCATTAGAGAAGCTTTAAACAACTGTATTGCGCATCAAGATTACACCATTGGCGGAAAAATCATTGTAGTGGAGAATGAAGACGGTCGTTTAACTTTTAGTAATGCCGGAAAGTTTATTCCAAAAAGTGTAGAAGAGGTTGTGGTAGCTGATGCTCCTGAGTTCCGCTACCGAAATAAATTTTTAACGGAAGCCATGGTAAATCTGAATATGATAGATACTATTGGTAGCGGTATTAAAAAAATGTATTTAATTCAAAGAAGAAAATTTTTCCCTTTACCCGATTATGAACTGGTTAATGACAAAGTTAATGTAACTATCACTGGTAAAGTAATGGATATTAATTACGCCCGTAAATTAGCGACTGTTCCAGATTTGAGTTTAGAAGACATTATGGCTCTTGATAAAGTTTCAAAAAACAAATCGTTGAAGGACGAAGAAATTAAAAGATTAAAGGCTAAAAAACTAATTGAGGGAAGAAAACCTAACTTTCACATTTCCCTTAATCTGGCAAAGGCTACAGGGGAAAAAGGAGATTATATCAAGCAACGAGGAATCGATGATGAGTATTGCCAGAAGATTATTCTTGATTATATCAGAAAGTTTGGAGAAGGTAAAAAATCCGATTTTGAAGATATCCTTTTAGCTAAACTTCCAGACGTTTTAGACGAACAACAGAAATACAATAAAATAAAAAATAATCTGCAAAGCCTTAGAAAACAAGGATTAATCTATCCAGAAGGCAAGAATTGGAAAATGTCTAAGACCTAATAATTAGACATTTTTCAGCTGTTTTTTAGACATTTTTTAGACATTTTGTAATAAGATAAAAAGTATAATGAGTACAAACACTACCGAAGAAGGATTAGAAGCACACATCACCCAATATTTGGTTGAGGAGAATAACTACATCCTTCGTGAGAATAAAGTCTACGACAACAGTAATTGCTTGGATACGGAATTGTTCTTTCAATTTCTGGAGACAACTCAACCCAAAGCGGTAGCAAAACTCAAACAATACCACAAAGATTTGTATGAACAAAAAATCATCAAACGTCTAAACGATCAAATCCAAGCTAAAGGAATTATTGAAGTATTGCGCAAAGGAATAACAGATGGTTTTACAGACACAAAACTGAATTTGTTTTATGACAAACCCGTCTCCAGTTACAATACAAATGCCGATGCCTTGTATAAAGCCAATATTTTTTCAGTAATGCGTCAGGTTTATTTTTCGCCAAAAAATAAAAAATCGCTTGATATGATGGTGTTTGTCAATGGCATACCAGTTATCTCATTTGAACTCAAAAACGAATTGACCAAGCAAAATGTAGCACACGCTATCAAACAATACAAAGTTGACAGAGATCCCAATGAAGAGCTTTTTCGTTTAGGGAGATTAATTGTGAATTTTGCAGTAGATACAGAGGAAGCTTGGATGTGTACTCAATTGAAAGCAGAAAGGACTTACTTCCTACCTTTCAATAAAGGAAACAATAATGGTGCTGGAAACCCACTGAATGAAGGCATAAAAACGGATTATTTATGGAAAGAAATACTCACCAAATCCAGTTTGACTGATATTATTCAGAACTACTGTCAATTGATTACAGAAGAGAAAGAGTATTTAGACGACAAAGGAAAAATAAGAACCAAGAAAGAAAAGAAACTCATTTTCCCTCGCTACCATCAAATGATCGCTGTTAGGGAGATGCTTCAAGATGCACAGGAAAAAGGTTCCGGTCAGAAATATTTAGTTCAACACTCTGCCGGTTCAGGAAAATCAAATTCTATTTCATGGTTAGCGCATCAACTGGCTGGGTTGCACGATAAATCCGGAAATAAAAACATCTTTGATACTATTATTGTAGTGACAGACCGTAGAGTTTTAGATGCTCAGATTAGAAACAATATCAAGCAGTTTCAACAAGTTAATGGCGTAGTTGAAGCCATCACAGAAGGCAGTAAACAACTCAAACAAGCACTTGAAGAAGGAAAAAAGATCATCATCACAACCATTCAAAAATTTCCGCACATCGTTGAAGACATAGGTGATTTGCCAGGAAATAATTTTGCGATAATTATAGATGAAGCACATAGTAGTTTAAGTGGTCAGATGGCAAGAAAACTGAATGAAACTTTGTCTAAAATTACAGATGAAGAAGAGTTAAAAACGAACCTAGAGGATTATGATGAAGACGAAAATGATGAAGTAACGGGTGAAGATTTAATACGTGCATTAGTAAAGTCAAGGAAAATGTTGCCTAATGCCAGTTATTTTGCCTTTACAGCAACGCCTAAAAACAAAACATTAGAATTGTTTGGAGTACCTTATCAAGACGGGGAAAAGACAAAACACAAAGCCTTCCACTTGTATTCTATGAAACAAGCCATAGAAGAAGGGTTTATAATGGATGTACTTCAAAATTATTCAACATACCAAAGTTATTATGCTTTACTGAAGAAAATTGAAGACGATCCAGAATACGATAAGAATCGAGCTCAAAAGAAATTAAAAGCTTATGTAGAGAGTAATGAGCATGCTATAAAAAAGAAAACCATTCTTATGGTAGAACATTTTATGGAAAACATTATTCGTAAAAAAAGAATGGGAGGCTTGGCAAAAGCTATGTTAGTAACCAGTTCCAGAGCTAATGCGGTTAAATATAAAACCGCCTTTGATAGTTACTTAAAAAAAATAAATAGTCCCTATAAAGCTATTGTTGCCTTTTCAGGAGAAATTGACGGACAAACAGAAGCTAATTTAAATGGTTTTTCAAGCAATGCTATTCCAACTGAATTTGAGAAAATGGAGTATCGTTTCCTTATTGTGGCTAATAAATTTCAAACAGGATTTGACCAACCTTTGTTACACACGATGTACGTAGATAAAAAACTAGGTGGTGTCAATGCTGTCCAAACTTTATCAAGACTAAATCGAAGTCATCCATTAAAGAAAGAAACTTTTGTGTTAGATTTCGCGAATTCTGCTGAGGAAATTGAAAAAGCTTTTACTCCTTATTTTGAAAGCACTATTTTAGGTGAAGCTACAGATCCAAACAAGTTGTTTGATTTACAAGATGCATTAGATAATTATCAGATTTATAGCAGAGAACAAGTTGAGGAATTCTCAAATAAAATACTAGCCAATGTTCCTATAGACGAATTGCATAAGATGCTCAATAGTTCATCCGAATTATTCAAAAATGAATTAAAGGAAGAAGAACAGGCTGATTTTAGAGCAAAGGTTAAAACGTATGTCCGACTGTATATTTTCCTCTCTCAAATTGTAGATTTTGAAAATGCTTATTTAGAAAGGCTGTATATTTTCCTGAACCACTTACAAAACAAATTAGGAGGAGAAGCTCCTATTGATTTGGCAAAAGGGATTTTAGACAATATCGATATGGATAGTTACCGCTTACAATTAGAATCAACCACTAATATGGTTCTAGAGCAAGGTGAAGATTTAAAACCCATTCCAACAGAAATGAGAGGCAGTACAAACGATACTGAAGTAGACAGACTGTCTAACATCCTCCAAACCTTTAATGATCGATACGGTACACAATTTGAAGACGCTGACAAGGTGAGACAGATGGCTGAAAATATTGCAAATAGTGTCGCTAAAAATAATGAACTCATTAACTCATTAAAATACTCAGACGATCAAAATGCTAAGATTACAAGTGATAAAGTGGTTGGAGAAGAATTATTAAAACACATCACTACTAACTTTGACTTATACAAACTCTACTCAGACAATAAAGAGTTTAAAGAAGACTTTTCAGCAATGATGTTTGGTGTAGTAAAAGAACTAATCAGCAATGGAATGAGAAACAATGCAATGAAATAAGTAGAATTAATGGAAAATTACAGGAATACAAATTGGGTAAAATGGGAGAATAGAAATAAGATTGAAAACATTAAATATCCTGGGATTTATTCAATAGCAGTTACAGATGAAAATATTGAAGGTCGGCAATTTGAAATGATTAATGAAATTGAATACATTGGAATGACAAATTCAAATGGTGGTTTAAGAAGCCGTTTGAGTCAGTTTGATAGTACTATTAAAAGAATAAGGCTTAATCATGGTGGAGCACATCGATTTATTGGAAAATATTGGAACTATGAAGAAGTAAAAGATAAATTATATGTTTCTATTTGTCCTTTCGAATGTGGTAATAATAAGTCCAACACAGATGACTTAATTGCCATGGGTGAAGTTGCTAAGGCTGAATATATTTTCTGGATTGACTACATTAAAAAACATGGAAGATACCCAATATTTAATGACAAGAATAGTAGTCCTAAACCTAATTTTATATCCGTATCAAAAGAAGGAATTCTAAAATAATGTGTATTTTTGAAACGGCATTAATAAACTTGTCCAAGTAACATTCAACGGACAGGAAAATTAAAAATTAATTATAAAAAGGCATACAATTCGGTAACATAAAAAAGTAAAACAACGTAAAGTCTTGGTTTTACTGCTAGTCACACTCCTTGGTTCGAGCCCAAGAGAGGGAGCTTTTTAAAAAGACTTTACAGCAATGTAAGGTCTTTTTTGTTTTTACTACTTTCGTATTGGGGGATTGCTCGCGTTCTAGAGTGCCTTAGTTTTATAAAAACCCAAAATATCCACTACACCCTTTTTTAAAACCTCTTTGTAGTACAGGAGCAATTCCTGCCTTTCCTTTCATTCTTATTGATAGCCCTTGCTTTTCTATGGCATAAAAGGAGCTTCTTGCAGTCGCTCATTTATACCTAGAAAAACAGCAGCCTCTTACATAAGGAATTCCATTGCAGTCAGGGCTAGGAGGACTTGAGTTTAAGGGAAACATCGTTCCTATTATTTAATAATTAAGACCACTGCAAGAAAAGCTTTTGATACAACTTAAAAAACACCATAACACTACTAAACTTGATACTTGTTGAGAATAAACCTATATATTTGTAAAGCATAAAAATAAAAACATTGTAAAATTTACTTCCCATAAAAGGAAAACTTTTACACGAAACCAAGGTTAAGTAATGAAAAAAGTTGAAGTAGTCGCAGCAATAATATATTTTAAAAATCAGATTTTATGTGTTCAACGGCCTAAAAACAAACTCAGTTATATATCCGAGAAATTTGAATTTCCTGGTGGTAAAATAGAAGAAGGTGAAACACAAAAAGAAGCCTTAAAGCGTGAATTAGTTGAAGAGTTAAATATTGATACTGAAATTAAATCTCTCTTTGTAACAGTCGTACACATGTACCCAGATTTTGAATTGACAATGCACAGTTACATTTGTGAAGTGCAATCTAAAGAATTAACTCTAAATGAGCACATCGCTAAAGAATGGTTAAGTTTAAATGAACTTAAAAAACTTGATTGGGCAGAAGCAGATATTCCTATTGTCAATAAATTAATAATGAATGGATAAGATAATTCAAATTTTCAATTCCAGTTTACAAACAGGCTACGTAGATAAAAATATTTTATCCGATCTAGCATACCAACCAGAGTTGCTTGTAAATCAAAAAAATCCACCCAAAAAAGTACTTACAACAATACTTCACGAACTTGAAAATTGTAATCAATTTTATATCTCCGTAGCTTTTGTTACAACAAGTGGAGTAGCTACTATAATAAACAAATTAAAAGAATTAGAAAACCGTAACATAACCGGTCAAATCTTAGTTTCTCAATATTTGAATTTCACCCAACCTGAAGCATTAAGAAGGTTATTACAATTTAAAAACATTGATTTACGCATTGCAACAACTGGTAACGCACATGCCAAAGGTTACATTTTTAAAAATAAACATCATTATAACTTAATTGTAGGTAGTAGCAATTTAACAGATAGCGCTTTATCTACTAATAAGGAATGGAATATAAAAGTATCAGCCTTAGATGAAAGCGGTTTAGTTGGCAAAGTACTAGGAGAATTTCAAACTGATTTTGAAAAAGCAACTCCCGTAACAGTTAACTTTATTTCTCATTATGAAGCAATTTATAAAAAGCAATTTCTTAATAGTAGAACTCAGGAAGCAGATGATTCTTTAACAGAAATTAATCCTAATTCGATGCAAGTAGAAGCATTAAGGAATTTAAATAATTTACGAAAAAGCAATAAAAATAAAGCTTTAATAATTTCTGCGACAGGAACAGGAAAGACCTATTTATCAGCATTCGATGCAAAAGCATTTAATCCTAAAAAGTTGCTATTTGTAGTACATCGTTTGACCATTGCAAAAGACTCATTAAAGACTTTTCAAAAAGTTTTTGGGACAACAAAAACAATGGGATTATTCTCTGGTGAAAAAAGAGATTTAGATTGTGATTTCGTGTTTTCAACAATTCAGACAATTTCAAAACTTACGCATCTTGAAAACTTTTCAACAGATCATTTCGATTACATTATTATTGATGAAACACATCGATCTGGCGCAGATTCGTACTTGCGTTTAATAGATTATTTTGAGCCAAAATTTCTCTTAGGAATGACTGCAACTCCTGAGAGAACTGATGGTAACGATATATTTCAACTGTTTGACCACAATATTGCTTATGAAATTAGATTAAACCGCGCAATGGAAGAAGAAATGCTAAGTCCATTTCATTATTATGGTGTCTCAGATTTATTAATTGATAATAATGTGATTGATAATAAATCGGACTTCAACTTATTGGTTTCTACTGAAAGAGTAAAAAGAATAATTGAACAAGCTAAATTTTACGGCAGTGATAACGGTATCACCAGAGGATTAATTTTTTGTTCAAGAAAAAAAGAAGCGATTGAACTATCTAACTTATTTAATTCAAATGGCCTTAAATCCATTTCCTTAACTGGTGATAGTTCAGAAGCAGAAAGGTCAAAAGCAATTGAAAGATTAGAATCGGATAACATAAATGACAAGCTTGATTATATATTTACTGTTGATATTTTCAATGAAGGGATTGATATTCCTAAAATTAATCAGATAATAATGCTTCGACCAACTGAATCAGCTATCATTTTTATTCAGCAATTAGGTAGAGGATTAAGAAAAATTGAAGGGAAAAATTATGTAACTGTTATTGATTTTATTGGAAACTATGAAAACAACTATCAAATTCCAATTGCACTTTATGGAGATACCTCGTATAGTAAAGATTCTCTTCGAAAATTAATTACCGAGGGTAGTAGAATGATTCCTGGCTCATCAACAATTAATTTTGATGAAATCACTAAAGAAAAAATATTTCAATCTATTGACTCTGCAAACATGCAATTGTTTTCTGATTTGAAAAAAGATTACAACTTATTAAAATTCAAACTCGGTAGAATACCAATGATGATGGATTTTATAGAACATGGCTCTAGAGACCCTTATTTGTATGTGAATTATATCGGCTCATATTATAATTTCATTATCAAAGTTGAGCAAGAATACAATTCCGATTTAAAATCGGAGCAAATTAAACTTTTAGAATTGTTTTCGAAAGAAATAAATAATTCCAAAAGAGTTGAAGAAAGTTTAATCATCAAACTATTAATTAGCAACGGCTCTCTTTCAATAAATAGTTTAAAAGAAACGATATTAAAAAAATATCATTATTCAGTTTCTGAAGAAACAATTCAATCTTGTATCACAAACTTGAATTTTGAATTTATTAGAGAAAAAAAAGAGGGGAAACTTATTTCAGCAAAGGAGATTTATAATTTAGATATTATAAAATTAGAAAATGACAATTTCATTTTCTCAACTACATTTCTTTCGTATTTAAGTCAAGATATTTTCAAAGCTTTTCTACTTGATTGTACCGATTATTCAATTTATGAATTTGACAGACAATTCGAACCAAATAACTGGCAAGAAGGTTTTGTACTATATAGAAAATATTCTCGTAAAGATGTTTTTAGAATATTGAATACTAAAGAAAATCCTGTAGCACAAAATGTAGGCGGGTATTTAGTAAGCCCCGATAATACTCATTGTCCCATTTTTGTAAACTATCACAAAGAAGAAGAAATATCTGAATCTACTAAATATGAAGATAAGTTTGTAAATGCTAAGGAATTTGATTGGATGTCAAAATCAAATAGAAAAATAAATAGCAATGACGTTCAATCTATTCTGGGCAAAAACGGTCCAATTAGACTTCCTCTTTTTATCAAAAAAAATAATGATGAAGGAATGGACTTTTATTATATGGGAGAAGCAAGCCCTGAAATGAATCAGATTGAGCAAACTACGATGGGTAATGATAGTGGGAAACAAGTTTCAGTTGTTAAAATCCGTTTCAATTTAGCTAATCCCGTTTCACCTTCGATGTATAATTATTTGGAAGAAAAAGTAACTGTTAAAGCTGCAAAACCTGAAAAGAAAGTCGAAAAGAAAGGGTTTCAATCAACTATTGATTTTGAACCCGTTTTACACAATCCAATTCCTTTATACGATTTCTATGCAGCAGCTGGAACATTTAGTGAAATTCAATCTGAGAGAGAATTTACCTTAATTGAAGGACCTGCAAATTCTAAAAGCGACTATTTTGCATGTAAAATCATTGGAGAATCAATGAGTAGAATTATTCCAAATGGATCGATATGTTTGTTTAAGCCTTATACTGGCGGTAGTAGAAATGGAAAAATAGTTTTAGTTGAAAATATTGACATTCAAGATCAGGATTTCAATTCGGCTTTCACAATTAAGACCTATTCAAGTGAAAAAGTAATATCTGATGAAGGTTGGGAACATACTTCGATTGCTTTAAAACCAAATTCGTTTGACTCTTCCTATAAAGATATTATTATTAATGAGGAAAATGGTACTTCTATGCGAGTTGTTGGAGAATTTGTTTCAATTATTACATAAAATCAAAAATTTTAATCCACAATAGAAAAACAAAAAAAAGACAATCAACACTATATGTTTTGATTGTCTTTTTAAATTTGTATGCGGCACTTACTTTATTTGCTATGGCAATAAATCAATGCCCACCAAGATTACCATTCAACACCACCCACTTTTTATCGCTGTTCAATCTAAAGGTGCCAATGTGCTCTCTATTCCATTCTTGTGGGCTTATCAACGATAAGAAGTTGACTCCTGCCCCATCGCGGTACAAATGGTAGATTTCGCCAATAACGGGCTCGAACGAGAACTTAGCACTATAGACCAACTCGTTCCATTCGTATTCTTCCATCAGTTTTTGATACTGTAATTTGAGTTCGTTAAATTTATTACCCAGCTCTTTGTTTACATTCTCAATACCCCTACTTTTCCAAGAAACTACATCATCTACTCTAATTACCGGAGCACCCACATTAGTGCCATAAGGCAATATATTAGCATTAAATCCTTCATCAACTGAATATACCACATTATCAGGTATTTTACTTTTCATCATCTGCCCCTTTAATTTAAAATGACTATCTATTTTTTTGTTTAACAATTTAAACACAAAGATAAACAAAAAAATAATAGACCCTTTTTTTAATTCAACCTACTATTATTTTCTCGATTGGACTGAAACGTCTTTCCAAAAAATAGATAATCAATGTTCTTAGGTGATTAAAAAATCAAAGACATTGAATAACATCTCACAGGTTAGATGTAATAAATTGTGTTGGGTTTTATTTTTTTATTTATATTTAACAGTTCTTTACTTAATAACCAAGTAATTAGTATACATTTTTAAAGAATTAATAACTAAACTATCAATTGATACCATAAACTAAAACGTATTTGCAATGGGAAAAGCACTTTCAAGAAGAAATCTCCTTAAAACTTTAGGCCTTGTTACTGGAGGTATATTAACGATGCCTTTACATGGATTTGCCGAAACATCGATACGATTGCATCTTCCCGACCTAAAAAAGTATCCCGCTCCAATAAAACCAGTTACCGCTATAACGTTAGGTGCTGGAAATCGAGGGAATGTATATGGTAATTATGCCGTTCAATATCCAGAACATTTAAAAATTGTAGGAGTTGCAGACCCCATTGATATAAGAAAAGAGCGCTATAGTGAAAAACACGCTATTCCTGCCGAAAATAGATTTGTAACCTGGGAAGATGTTTTTAAACGTCCCAAATTTGCTGATGCCATCATCATTTCTACACCCGATAATTTGCATTATGGGCCTTGCATGAAAGCACTTTCTATGGGTTATGATATCTTACTAGAAAAACCTATTGCGCCCACTGAAAAAGAATGTCGAAAAATATTGGCTTTAGCCAAAAAAACAAACCGTATCGTGGCGGTATGCCATGTATTGCGTTATTCTCCTTATTTTATCAAAGTAAGAGAGCTCATCCAAAAAGGATCAATTGGAGAACTAATTAGTATTCAACATCTCGAACCGATTCAGCATATCCATATGTCACACAGTTATGTACGTGGCAACTGGCACAATAGTAAAGAAACTACGCCTATCATTCTGGCCAAGTCATGCCATGATCTTGATATTTTGCGATGGTTGGTAGGCAGTTCTTGTGAAAAAATAACAGCTTTTGGCGACTTAAAATGGTTTAAAAAAGAAAACACTCCTGTAGGCGCAACGCCTCGTTGTACGGATGGATGTGCGGTAGAAAAAGAATGCCCGTACAGTGCTTTGAAAATTTACTACCGAGACAGACAGCGAACCCATGTGTTTGATCTTCCTACCGAAGTAGAAAAACAAGGAGAAGCTATATTAGATCGCCTGAAAACTACTAATTACGGCCGTTGTGTGTACCAAATGGACAACGACCAACCCGATCATTACACGACCAACCTTCAATTTTCTAATGGCGTTACAGCAGCATTTAGTATGGAAGCGTTTACCTCTTATGAAGGAAGATGCACCCGTGTCATGGGAAGTCATGGAGATATTGTTGGGGACATGTCGCAATTTACATTAACGAACTTTTTGACGGGCGAAAAAACCGAATGGCAACAAAACAGTGATGCCCACGGTGGAGGTGATTGGAATTTAGTTTCCGATTGGATACAAGCGGTATCGCAACAAAATGCAGGTTTACTATCTTCCTCTATAGACGCCTCAGTGGAAAGTCATATTATTGGGTTTACAGCCGAAAAAAGCCGTTTGAAAGGTTCTACAGAAAAGGTGGTCTTATAAAGGTTAAATTGGCTTATCTCCAGTCGTTCATTAGAGAAAGCCATTACTAAAAACATTTCATTAATTCACTAGTTGAAAAAGCTGCACACCATCCTTTTCTAAAATAAAACCTACATGGAACTACAAAAAAAACGATACCTATCATTAGATATTTTTAGGGGTCTAGATATCGCCCTTATGATCATTGTTAACTCACCAGGCAAAAGCGCCACTACTTTTGCCCCCTTATTGCACGCCAAATGGCATGGATTTACACTTACTGATTTAGTCTTTCCCACTTTCCTTTTTATTGTAGGGAATTCTATTAGTTTAAGCATGAATAAATACAGCCATTTATCTGATAAAGTGTTTTTAACTAAAGTATTAAAACGGACAGTAATACTCTTTCTACTTGGGTTTTTAATGTATTGGTTTCCGTTTTTTGAAAATGGGGAACTTAAACCCTTAAGTGATACGCGGATTTTTGGTGTCCTGCAAAGAATTGCTTTGTGTTATTTTTTTGGCGCTATTATTTTACGCTTTTGGAAAACCCAAGGAGCAATCATTTTTAGTATCATCGCACTGCTGTCTTATCAATTTTTGCTCTATACATTTGGTGACCTTACCCTAGAAGGAAATGCGGTATTAAAACTCGACACTTGGTTAATTGGAGCAAATCATATGTATCATGGTGACGGAATCGCATTTGATCCTGAAGGCTTGCTTAGTACCCTTCCCGCTATTGTAAACGTTATTGGCGGTTATCTTGCGGGTTCGTTTCTTCAAAAAAGCGGTCAAAATTATAATACCATTATGAAAATGGTTCTTGCTGGTATCGTTTTAATTATAATTGCCATAGGATGGAACTCTTTTTTACCCATAAATAAAAAATTATGGACCAGTTCCTTTGTTATGCTTACTATTGGTCTCGACCTCATTATCCTTTCAGTATTGGTTTACCTATTGGATATCTTAAAAAAGACCAAATGGACTTTCTTTTTTGACGTTTTAGGCAAAAATCCATTGTTTATTTACCTCCTTTCGGAATTGTTAGTGATCACGCTTTATCAATTTAAAATAAAAAACACTTCGTCCTATGATTGGATTGCAGAGAATGTTTTTGTGGCGACACTTGGGGATTATATGGGTTCTTTAGGTTTTGCTGTTTCCATTCTGCTGACTTGTTGGATTGTGGGTTATTTTTTAAATCGAAATAAAATTTATATCAAGATTTGATTCATTTTCACTATTTGAAGAATTACAAATAGAGAATGAATCTTTTTAATAATAAAAAGACTTTACAACAATGTAAGGTCTTTTTTGTTTTTAAGCCTTAGTGAAATCAAGACTTTAGCACGTTTAAGTATAAAAGGGAAATATTTGTCGGTTGACAACTTCTACAATGATTTTAGGAAAAAAAGACATCCAATTCGGTAACACTTCTTTTATAAAAGGTATCCTCCTTTTAAAATGGTGCTAAATCCCTATCTCACTTAACCCAAAAGTTATGAAAAAAAATTCCAAGTTTTATTACTTTTAACCTCAACTCCAATTTTAGTAATAAACCTATCTTTTAAAATAAATTTTAAAATGCGGCTTTTCTAAAAACCAAACCTTTACTAAATTACGTATCTAGACATACAAAACCGTACTAAAATGAAGAATCCCCTTTTCAACAAAAAATATGCAACGATTGCTTTTTTATTTTTACTTACTCTTTTTACTACCACTAAAGCAAATGCACATGTTGCCATAGTCGATTTAGAAGATATGTCGGCCACTGACACGGTTTTTCTATACATCAAATTGGGTTTTGAGCACATTATCCCACTTGGTATAGATCACATCCTATTTGTGCTCAGCTTGTTTTTACTAAGTCCTAAATTAAAACCTGTGTTGATGCAAGCAACGGCATTTACCGTTGCACATACAGTTACTTTAGGATTATCGATGTATCAAGTTATTAATCCGCCAAGTTATATTGTAGAACCTATCATTGCGATTTCTATCATGTATGTTGCGATGGAAAATATTTTATCCAAACAATTAAAAAAGACCCGAATTGGCATTGTATTTCTATTTGGATTAATTCACGGAATGGGATTTGCAAGTGTTCTTAGCGAATTGGGTTTGCCCAAAGAATCTTTTTTAACTTCGCTACTGATGTTTAATGTTGGCGTAGAGTTAGGCCAAATTTCAGTAATTGTTTTAGCCTATTTCTTATTAGCAAAATTCTTTGGCGATAAGCCATATTATCGCAAATACATTGTAATTCCTGTATCTGCGGCCATATTCCTAATTGCAACCTATTGGACTATAGAACGCATATTCTTTAGCTAATATCAACTTATGGTAAGCATGTTGTTTCTACATAGATAATGACATAAAAGCTATTAAAAAGTGACTTCTATACAAATCCATCACCTTCCACAATTACTTATCTTACAAGGTAGCTCAGATTATTAAAATCCATGACGAATAAATAATTCTAAAAATGAGTGTTCCTTAAATCATTCGATTTGCTAAAAAACAAAAAGGAGATACTAATGATGTAAATTAGTATCTCCTTTATTATTAAAAACCCGTTTTGCTTAGCGCAAATTATTCCAATTTAGATTCTAAATCCCTGCCAATACTTGGACTCAAATCGTAGAAGTTTTCATTAGCGGCTTTAAAAAATGCTGTAGCATTATAGCCTTTTTTGCTTGCTTCCATAAGCCTACCCATATAATAAAGTTCCAATGCTTCTAATGGTTTGCCAGAAATATGTTTTTTATAGATTGCGTTTGCTTCGTCTATTTTGTTATTGTTCAACAAGGCAAATGCATACCAAGAATAGGTTTGTGGCGTAGCTCGATTTTGTAATTCGGCTTTAGCCAATGCTTCTGCTTTACTAGGGTTTTTAAGGATTCCAGTATACAATTGAATTAAATATTTATTGTACATTTTACCATAAATAGAGTCGGTAACAATTGCCTCAAATTCCTTCGCATATTTGGCTTCGGCAACTGCATCTTTTTTATGCTGTGCCACTAGAATTAGTTTGTATAACGGATCTGGAGATTTTGTTTTGGTTTGAACAAATTCGAATATTTTTGTAGCCAAGGCATCTTTACCGTCATTTACCAATGCAATCCATCCGATTCCCATTAAACTATGTAAATCAGAATTATTGATTTTTAAAGATTGTTGGTAACAAGCTAGTGCTTTATCCAATTTTCCGGCGTGTGTGTAAAGATCCCCAACATTGGACAGCGCAGTCGATTTAAGTATTGGATTGTTTTCTACAAGACTGTCTGCTTTTTCCATTCGGGAAATAGACTCCTCTAATTCTCCTAAATAATGGGCCATTTTTGATTTTCTAAATTGATAACCAAAATCTTTAGGATCTTTCATTTTATCTAGATTTGCCGCGGCTTCTTCTATATTTCCTAACTCAAAATCAACGTCAAAAGTAGTAGCATAACTTTCGGCATTTTTAATTCCAATAGCCTTAGCTTGCTTTAAATAATTTTCAGCATTTTTAAAATGATGCTGTAAAATAGCATTAGAGCTTAACGCCAAAAAGGGTCCAGCTTGTTTATTTTCAAATTTATTTTCGATATCCAAAAGTAAACTATCCGCTTTTGTAACATCATTAATATCTCCTGTTAAATGAAAACGCGCTACCAGATTTCCAGCATATCTCGATTTATTTACCATATCAAAAGCATTACCGTTAATGCGACTTTGCCAAAATTGTATTTCTTTTTCATTATCTGTTATGGCTTTTGGAGTGCCATAGTTAGTAATTAAACTATCGATATACGTTTCGGCAACCAATTGCTTTTGGTTGTGTTTGCACTGTATAAATAAAAGACTACTGAATAAAAGGACGGTGATTTTTAAAATGCGCATGGTTTCTGTTTTTTTTATATACGAAAACAAAGTAATCTTGGATTGGAATCTTTGGAAAATTATGGCAATAAGCTCCTAAGTTAACTCATTTAATTTCAATAATTATACATAGCAACAATCAGGTTAAAACCAAAGGACAAATGACTAAATCGAGAGTCCTAATTTAGTACTTAAACCACCTAAAAAAATAAGCTAAATTGACAAAAAGCCAGTTTTTAAATTAAATAAACATCTAAAATTTACTGTTATAATTTTGTGCGTTTTTATTAAATTCGTTTTAAATTAACAATATAATTTTTATTTAAAAAAAAATTAATAATTTAGAATGCTAAATTAATTTTTATGAAACGTCGCCAATTTATTCAAACTACTGCTCTATTTTCTGTAGCCTCATTCGTAAACGCAAATGAACTATTTGTCAAAAATCCACTTATCAATAAAGTAGGATTGGGATTGTTCTCTATCCCTAAAATGTTAGAAAATGACTTTGATGGAGCCTTTGCAATGTTAGCTAAAATGGGATACAAAGAAGTGGAGTGTTTTGGACCTTATGAATTCAGTACCGAAAAAGCAAAAACTTCATGGAATGCGGTTACACCACAATTAGGATTCAAAGGAAGTGGTTTCTTTAATAAAACAGCTTCTGAATTTTATAATGCAGCAAAATCAAATGAAATTAGTATTCCTTCTATGCATACTGACTTTGATACACTACTAAATAATATGGGTCCATTGGCGGAAGCCGCTAATTTAATAGGTGCAAAATATGTGGTACTCCCTTCGATTCCAGATGCAGAAAGAAAAAACTTGGGCGATTATAAACGAGTAGCAGAAAAATTCAACTCGATTGGTGCTGAAGCCAAGAAAGAAGGAATTCGTTTTGCCTATCACAATCATGGTTATGGTTTAAACAATGTGAATGGCGTAATGCCGTTAAATATTATTTTTGACCAAACTGACCCTAGCTTGGTTTATTTTGAAATGGATCTTTATTGGACAATAGCCGGCGGAGCAGATCCTGTAGAATTATTCAAAAAGCACAAAGACAGGTATAAAATGGTCCATATAAAAGACATGAAAGAAGCTAAAAGATTTGCAGGAGATGGTGGCGATGCATCACAATGGATCAGTCTTTTTCCATATATGACTTCTTGTGGTGAAGGTGTGCTAGATTTGCCTACAATACTTACTGCTGCAAAACAAAATGGTGTGGAGCATTTCTTCGTGGAACAAGATATGGTACAATCACCTGAAATAGCATTGAAAAAAAGTATCGATTATTTAAAGACCCTTTAATTTACACAGGCTTTTTTCTTAGAAAGGGAGCTGTAAAGCCTGACAACAATGTCGGGCTTTTTTATGCACAGAAATTAGGGATTCCTGATTTTTCAAGGATTAAAATTTCAAAGAATTTGTTGACCGCAATTATGGATTGGGTTTCCTACTTTGCCATTTCGGTAACAATCTTTTTTGCTTCATTCGAATTACCCCAGCTTGCGATTTCATGCAAAACAGGCATCAAACTTTTCCCCGAATCAGACAATGTATATTCTACTCTTTGCGGGCTTTCTTTAAACGCTGTTCTTTCAATTAATCCTAAAGTCTCTAATTCTTTTAATTCATTAGAAAGCACCTTGTTAGAAATAGCAGGCATTAATTGGTTCAGCTTCCCGAACCGCAATGAACTTTCACCAATACAATTCAATATTATAGGCTTCCATTTACCGCCAAAAATGGACATGGCTCTTGTTACAGGACAATCATAAGGGTTTTCTATATATCTCATACAATTTGTAGTAACCTACTGGTTACTGGTATTTAATTTGTTGGTTACAAATATACACTAATGATTGTAAATTTGTAAAAAACTATAAAAACAAGAAACATGAAAAAGATTGTATTACTTCTGACCGTATTTTTATCTATGAGCAATTTAAATGCACAAACAACAACAGCTGATATCCTTAAAGACTGGGAAAGAGCCAAAGCCTATACTAAAGAATATCTGGATGCAATGCCTGAAAGCGGCTATTCCTTTAAACCAACAAAAGAAATGCGTTCTTTCTCAGGTCAAGTTTTACACTTGAGCGATGCGATATATGGCTTTGTGGGTTCTGCAACCGATGAAAAACCGCCAGTAGGTTTTGGGGAATTGGAAAAATCCGGTGATGAGAACAAAGCAAGCGTTACCGCCAAAGTAATGGCTGCCTATGATTTTGCTATTAATGCTATCAAAAAATATCCTAATGCAAAACTTTCGGAGCCTATTAAATTGTTCGAACAATTTGATATGAACAGAGAGCAGGTTTTAAACAAGTGTTTTGAACATCAAACCCATCATAGAGCACAAACTACTGTTTATTTGAGATTAGTGGGCGCTACACCTCCCGCTGAAAAATTATTTTAATTTATTTATAAAATGAAAAAATTAATACTGGTATTTTTAGTAAATGTGTTTTTTTGTTGTGGCGCGTTTGCACAAAAACTGTTGCGTCATTTTATGCAGCCACCAAATGTAATTAATACCATCCCCTATGGAAATAACCTACAGGCTGGGCACTATGTACAATCAAAAGATGCCAAAATTTACTATGAAGTATACGGCAAAGGACAACCCATTGTAGTATTACATGGCGGATTGTTTGGATCAACCGTAGAAATGGCAAAAATCATAGATAGTCTTTCAGTTGATTTTCAGGTTATAGCTGTTTCTACCCGTGGACATGGGAAATCGGAAATCGGAGTTGAACCATTGACATTAGAACAAAGAGCCAATGATGTACTGGCAGTAATCCATGAGGTAACCAAAGAAAAAGTAATGATTCTCGGATTTAGTGATGGAGGATTTACCGCTTACAAATTCGGCTCGATGTATCCTGATAAAGTTAAAAAAATGATTGTAATAGGCGCAGGTGTTTTATATCCCGGATTAAGAGATTTTAGTTTCAACTTCAATCAAGCGATGGAAATGGATGCGGAATTTTGGGCACAACAACGTGCCTTAATGCCAGAACCAAATCGATTGAAAGAGGTGTTTCAGCAAATTGCCACTTGTTATAGCCAACTTACTGTAGGAGCTGAATTATTGGGCGCTATCCAATGTCCCGTTTTAGTGATGGCGGGCGACCGAGATGAGGGCAACTCCGTACAAAATGTTTTAAATGCCGCATTGCTAATCCCCAATCATCAGTTAGCGATTATTCCAAATGCTGGTCATCCTGCTTTTATAGTAAATTTTAACGCCACTTGGGCAAGTATCGCTCCGTTTATAAAAGAAAACTAAATCCGTTCAAAATGAAAAAAGCACTTATATTGAGTATCCTTATTTTACAAATCACGGGACTATTTGCTCAAAAATTCACCTGGGATAAGCACGAATTTGAAGCTGTAAATACCAAAGCAGAAATCGTCAATATGGACGGTGTCCAAGTCTTAAAAGTGGAGCGTGATTTAATTGCTTTTCCTTTTGACGAAAAAAACATAGACACTTCAACGGATGGTCCTACATACGTTAAATTAACGAATGTTGACATGGAGAACGGGACGATTGAAGTTAAAATGTTAAGCCGAATCATGGAAAATTCTCCTTTTCCTGCTGCGCGCGGATTTATTGGCGTAGCATACCGCGTAAATCAAGAGAATAAAAATTTTGATGCTATTTATCTTCGTCCAAGTAATGGAAGAGCCAATGATCAATTAAAGCGCAACCACACCGTTCAATATTTTTCCTATCCAGAAAATACCTTTGGCCGATTGAGAAAAGAAGCGACCGGTTTATATGAAACCTATGCTGATATTGGTTTAAACGAATGGATTGATGTGCGTATTGAGTTTCAGGATGAAAAGGCAGTTTTGTACATCAATAACCAAAAATCGCCTTCGTTTATTGTTACTAAAATGCTGGGAACTTCTAAAGCCGGCAGTATTGCACTTTGGGTTGAAATAGGAACAGTAGGATATTTTAAAGATTTGAAAGTAACGAAGAAATGATTGATTCATAAATTCGATGATTCTTGGATAAAAAACCCGACAGTAATGTCGGGCTTTTTTATGGCTGAAAATTTGCAATTGCTTTTTATGTTTTCCACCAATTCGTTGACCAGATTAAATTTGTACTTTTCAACTATTCATCTCCATTCTTAAATCAAAACGAAGCCTTTCATTTTTTCTCAGATGAACTAAGGCTATCTGTCGATATTCTATAGGAAACTGTCGATTTGCATTTTAAGACTTAATTTATTGCGTATATTTATTTTTTAAATTGCAACAAATGAAACCTTTTTCAGTCAAAGACATTTCTATTTTTTCAAAAGCTTTGATCTTTTTAGGGCTGCTTATAGTTCAAAGTATGCCACTATATATGAATATTAGTTTTCCAATAGAATTTTGGTTAAAACAAACTTTCATGTATTTTATATGGATTTTAGTGTTTTATATCACTTATAAAATAATTATCCCAAAACTTTTATTTCAAAGTAAGAACGGCTTTTTTTTTATCGCAATATGCGCTCTAATAGTTTTGGTTTTAAACATTAGTGATACATATACCTCTTTTACAAATCTTGATGTTATTTTAAACCAGCATTTTAAATTATCCAAAAAAGACAATATGCATGGTGCTTTGATTTCAAATTTAAGCGAAATCATAATAACCTTATTAATGGTGGGTGCCAGTACTGTAATAAGTGTTGCCAAAAAACTTCAAACAGAAAACCAAGCACGCCAAAATCTGGAAAAGGAGAAAGTCATTTCGGAACTCTCTTTTCTAAAATCCCAAATCAACCCTCACTTTTTTTTTAATATCCTAAATAGTATTTACGCCTTGGCGGGTACCGAAAATAATCCTGCACGTGAAGCCATATACACTCTATCCCACATGATGCGGTATGTACTGTATGATACTAAAAACAATCTAACAACGCTACGTAAAGAAATAAGCTTTGTAGAAGATTATCTTAAATTGATGGAGTTGCGAATTACCGATAAAGTGCAGGTAATATTTGATAAACCAAAAAACATAAAAGATTTAGAAGTTGCGCCAATGCTATTTTTACCTTTTATCGAAAATGCCTATAAACACGGAATTAGCGGGATTTATCCAAGCTATATTTACATTGGAATTGAACAATCGGAAAAATCTATTCAAATTGAAGTTCGCAATTCTATATTCGAAAATCAAACACTAAGTAAAGAAGAAAGTAACGGAATTGGGCTAGTCAACACTCGCAGAAGACTCGATCTAATTTATCCTGACAAGTATGAATTGACAACCACCGAAGATCTAGTTCAAAAGGAATACTGTGTAACCTTAAAATTACAAATCTCATGATATTAAAATGTATTGCGGTTGATGATGAACCGCTGGCACTACAAATTATAGTTTCATACATAGAACAAACACCATCCTTGTCTTTAGTAGGGCAGTTTTCAAATGCTATTGAAGCTTTAAAAGCAATTCATGAGCAAGATATAGACATATTATTTCTTGACATTAGAATGCCCGACATCAATGGAATTGAACTCGCTAAAATTGTAGAACAATACCGTGTAAAAGGGAATTTAAGAATCATATTTACAACTGCTTTTGATCAATATGCGCTTGACGGCTATAAAGTAGATGCTCTTGATTATTTGCTCAAGCCTTTTAGTTTTCTTGATTTCAATAAATCGGTTGCAAAGGCGCTTGGATATTTTGAACTTATTAGAAATCCAGAACAGGAAATAAGAAAAATTAGCCCTCCTATTCCCGAAGCCGAAGTAGCTTACATTTATCTAAAATTTGAATACCAACTTGTACGAATTGCGCTAGACGATATCATTTATATTGAAAGCATGAAAGATTATGTAAAAGTGTATCGACTAAGTGAAGACAAGCCTTTGTTGTCTTTAACCAGTATGAAATCTCTTGAAGAAAAGCTGCCCTCAAATAAATTTATGCGCATTCACCGGTCTTTCATTGTGTCTTTGGACAAAATAAAATCAGCCACTAAAAATTCTGTCCAAATTGATAAAGTAACCATTACGGTAACAGATCAATACAAAGAGAATTTTATAGCATTCTTTCAAGGGTGGTCTTAAATTTTTAAAATACTAAACTTCCGTCGACGTTCTCGGTCTCTCTGTCGAATGTGCTGGTATATGTTCCTATTAAGATATTGCTTTGTACTGAATCTAAACGAATTGATTAAAACGATTCTCCGAGATTTAGAACTTAAAATATCTTAAAAATGAAAAAAATTATCCTGCTCACCGTGTTGCTTTTTTCTGCCATAGCTGTACAGTCACAAACTTTTACGGGAACACCCAGTCTAAAAGGTAAAATAACTGGTACTGTTATCGATTCGATAACAAAGGCTCCAGTAGATTATGCTTCTATAAGCATTTCTAAAATTAATTTAGACAAACCCTTAACTGGTACTTTGACCGATGCTTCTGGAACCTTTAAATTAAATGAAATTCAAGTTGGAACTTATACCCTTACCATTTCATTTATTGGCTACAAAGACAAGACTATTAAAGAAATAACTACAACTGATGCAAAATTAGATTTTGAAATTGGAACAATAGCCTTGAGTCCTGAAACGAATACTTTGAAAGAAGTGGTAATTGTGGGAACAGCACAACAGGTAGTTAATAAAATTGATAAAATCGTTTACAACGTAGAAAAAGACCTAACAGCTGGTGGTGGTAATGCTACTGATGTATTGCAAAAAGTACCTATGGTGAATGTAGATATCAATGGAAATGTATCGATTCGTGGAGATGCAAATGTACGGGTATTAATCAACGGAAAACCATCAGGAGCTACTTCTGCCAACCTTGCGGATGTGTTAAAAACAATCCCTGCTGACCAGATTAAAAACATAGAAGTGGTTACTTCGCCTTCGGCAAAATATGATGCAGAAGGATCTGCAGGAATCATAAACATTATTACTAAACAAAAAAGTACTTCGGGTGTAAGTGGATCCGTAAGTGGTGGTATTGGTACGAGACAAAATAACTTTAATGCCAATGTAAATTACAACAAAAACCGTTTTAGCCTTTCGGCAAATGTTGGATTCAATAATGGATGGCCACAAGAATCCGATTCCGAATCCAATCAAATTTTGAACAACAGTACCGCCAACAGTTTACAGACAACCAAAGGTACCAATGAAGTGCAGCGTAGTGGCGTAGTAGCATCTGTAACGGCAGGATATGATTTTAATGCTTTCAACAGTTTAAGCACAACCTTTAGATATAATGACGGAGGATTTGAACGAACAGGTACGAATGAAAATCAGTTTACTGATTATATGAATCCTTCAAATAGTACTGTTTATACGGGACAAAGCAGCGCAAAAAACTCTTTTGGAGGATTTGATTGGAACCTGAATTATGCCCGTAAATTTGCAAAGGAAGGACACGAACTTACCTTTTCATCACAATGGAGTCACAATATAGTGGAAACCAATTACCAAAATATCTACTCTGGTTTTTATACCAATCAAAAAGCAAATAATGACGGAAATAATGATGAATACACGCTTCAATTGGATTATACCTTGCCGGTAACTGAAAAATTCAAACTGGAAGCTGGAGGTAAAACCATCATCAGAAAGATTTCGAGTGATTTTCAAAATTATGTTCCTGATGCACAAAATGCATTTGTGTTTGACCCAATCAGTTCTAATTTATACAATTACGATCAGGATGTTGCGTCGCTTTATACTGTAGGAACGGTTACTTTGCCAAAAGGTTTTACTGTAATGGCAGGTGCGCGTTTTGAAAACACAGCTATCAAAGGTGATCCTACAAATGCATTGCAAACCGATTTAAGCCCATTCAAAATTGACTATGGAACATTTATTCCAAGTTTTACACTACAGAAAGCATTATCAGAATCGTCTTCTTTAAAATTAACGTACAGCAAACGTATTTCGAGACCAAGCTTTACATACCTCAACCCATTTATCAATAAATCAAATATTCAAGCACAAACACAAGGAAATCCAACCCTTGATCCTGAAGTATCACAAACCGTAGAATTTGGATACTCTACATTTTCGCAAAAGCGCACGCTAAATATTTCGGCCTATTATAAATATACATCCGATTTAATCGAAGGTATTGCAACACCTTTGTCAGACGAGACAGGAACAATCACTAATTATCAAAATATTGGAAACAATAAATCGTTTGGAATGAGTCTTTTCGGTTCGGTAAATCCGTTTAAAATATTGACTTTACGTGGAAATTTTAATGCCTTTACCTACAAACCAGACCCAACGGGATTATACAACTTGGAACAATCTTCGAATGGTACATCAATACAATATTCAGCATTCGTGAGTGGGACACTTCAATTTAAAAACGATATTTCTGCGGAAGCTTTTGTAATCCAAAATTCTTCTAAGAAAACGCTGCAAGGCACCAGTCCTGCTTTTAATTTAATGGTTTTTGGAGTCAAAAAACAGTTATGGAAAAAAACAGCATCCTTTGGATTGAACATGGTATCACCATTCAAAAAGGATTTAGAATTTAAACAAAATTCAAGTGGACAAGGCTTCAACCAAAGCAGTACTTTTAAATTTCCAATTCGTTCATTTGGAGTTACATTCAGTTATAATTTTGGCTCAATGAATTTCACTGGCGCTAAAAAGAAAGGGGTTAATAATGATGACCTTAAAGAAGGAGATCAAAACAATCAGGGAGGCGTTCCAATGAAATAAGACAATAAGACGTGGATTAACAATTCGAAAAGGTTTCAAGATACTATCTTGGAACCTTTTTTTATAGGCAAGATTTAAAAAAACATTTAAAAGAAAACGTCGATTAGAGTATTAATTGCTCTGTGTGAAGCTGTTTCAAAAAATAAAGGAGCTTTTTTGTCTTTTTTTATTTTTTAAATTTCGATATTTACCTTTTTAAAATAAGTTAAGTGATGATACGTAGAAAATTTATTGGTTTTGCAGCTCTATTTGGAGTTGCCGGTATTATGGGTTTTGGAACGCGTCCAGAGAAAAAAGCCTTGTTGCACCATGTATTTTTTTGGTTGAAGAACCCTCAATCGGAGGCTGATAAACAACAATTGATTGCCGGTTTAAAAACCTTGGCGGCAATCCCAACTATTCGTCAAATTCATGTGGGAGTCTTAGCTTCCACAGAGAAACGTGAGGTAGTTGATACCTCTTGGGATGTTTCAGAACTTATGTTTTTTGATGATGAAGCGGGTCAAAAAATATATCAAGACCATCCAATTCATCTGGCTTTTATAAAGGAATGTTCTCATTTATGGGAAAAGGTAATTGTTTATGATGCGATAGATGTATAAACTTTGAAGGTTTTTAATTCATCGTTCTGTATTTATAGGGGGAATAACCTACGCGTTGTGTGAATAATCGGGTAAAATGCTGAGGGTATTTGAAACCTATTTCATAAGCAATCTCGCTAATTGACTTATTGATATCAAAAAGCTTTTCTTTGGCTAGAGCTATTACTTTTTCCTGTATGTATTCTTGAGCTGGTTTTCCAGTTTCTTTCTTCACCAAATCTCCAAAATAATTTGCTGACAAGTGAAGTTCTTCTGCAAAATGTCGTACTGAAGGTAATCCTATCGTTTGTGGTTTATCAGATTGGAAATAGTTATTCAATAAAGTTTCGAATCTGACTAACGCATCTTTATGAATGTTTTCTCTTGTTATGAATTGTCGGTCATAAAAGCGAATACAATAATTTAAGAATAATTCAATATTGCTCACAAGTATAGATTTGCTGTGTTTATCAATTGGGTATTCTAATTCATGCTTTATTTTGTTAAAGCATTCCAAAACAATTTGTTTTTCTCTTTCAGAGACATGCAAGGCTTCATTTACATCATAGGAGAAAAAACCATAGTCTTTGATGCGTTTAGCAAGTGAAGTTCCGCGTATCAGATCAGGATGGAATGCTAAGGCCCACCCATTTGGCTGTATAGTTTTATCATCCGTTTCAAACCCCAAGACCTGTCCTGGTGCAATGAAAAGCAATGTTTCTTCTTGGTAATCATAATGTGTGCGACCATACTTGAGTTCCTCACATTTCAAGTCCTTAAAAAAAATGATATAAAGTTCTGAAACGAAACGGGTTGCTGCTATGGGTTTTGACATTGATTGATCCAGAACACTTACCTTGGGATGCAAGGTCTCTTGTCCTCGTTCAGAATTAAATTGTGTGATACTTTCTAGTTTTACTATTTCTTTCATGACTTTAAATTCAATAGAGTCAAAATTAATATAAATTCTTTTGTGCTTTTTTATTTTTATCTTTAATCAGTAATAATGGTAAGATATTCAGTGAATTATATAATTATCTGATGAAAAATTGAGAGAAATTTGCATGTCAGATAATGAAAGTATTACTAATTAACAAGAAGGATTATGAAAGCAAAAAATTGGATTTTTACAGTAGTGATTTTTTTAGTTTCAATATTAATTGTACAGGCGCAATCGTCTACAAACAGTACTCAAAGTAAAGGAGCAGAAAAGAAAGAGAAGAAATATCAAGCCCGACCAGGGAAAACACAGACTTTTGGTGCGGAGGCTTTTGAAACATCTGATAAAACCACGCTAAGATGGTTGGGTATGGCTGGCTTTTTTATCAATAGCCGCGGTACTATTTTGATGGTTGATCCACTGTTGGAAGGTTTTGATATGCCCATTTTGATAGATTTTCCGATAGCGCCAAAAGATGTCGTTCGATTAGATGCAGTATTGGTTACGCATGCCGATAATGACCATTATAGTATTCCTACCAATCGCGACCTTTTGCGCGTAACAAAAGAATATCATTCCACAATATATGTTGATTCGCTGATGAAAAATGAGGGTTTCAAATCATTTGGTCACACTATCGGTGATGAGTTTAAAATAGGACGTCTAAAGATTAAACTGACTCCGGCTGATCATGCGTACCAAAATGCTTATCCGGGCATGAGTAAGCGTGTCTTTAAAAATGAAGATGCGTGTGGATTTTGGATCGAAACACCTGATGGCACTATTTGGGCGCCAGGCGATTCTCGATTGATGAAGGAGCATCTTGAATTCCCTGCGCCAGATGCTATATTGTTTGATTTTTCAGATAGCGAGTGGCATTTCACTTTAGAAGGTGCGGTAAAAATTGCAAATGCTTATCCAAACACGCCGCTTCTGCTTAATCATTGGGGATCAGTGGATGCGCCTGATTTTGCACCGTTCAATGGTGATCCTGAGAAATTGAAAAAATTGGTGGTTAATCCACAACGTATATATGTGCTTGTTCCTGGAGAAGCATTTACACTTAAAAAGATCAAGAAGTAAAGTGAAGCACACGGATTCTTAGTATTGGTAATCTGAAAATTTATAAAGATATCCGGTATGAAAAGAGGGGAGTGAAAAGGGATCATAAGCCTTTCTTTTGAAGAAATTAAGCAAACAATAATATCAGAAACAATGAAGAATCAAGGTGTATTTTATCAAATGATAGCAATGATAATGATGACGACCCTTTTAAGCGGCAGTGCATTTGCTCAAAATAAGAATCTAGTTGTGCGTATTGCAAAACTTGAAATTGACGTGGCTCAGTTGGAAAGCTATAAAAATATACTGACAGAAGAAATGGAAACTTCGGTTCGTGTAGAACCTGGAGTATTGTCATTGTATGCGGTGTCTGATAAAGCTAATCCTTCCAGCATCACCGTATTTGAGATATATGCTAATGACGATGCTTACAATGCCCATATTCAGACGCCCCATTTTAGGAGATATAAGAGCTCAACAATGGGAATGGTCAAATCTCTAGAACTCTTAAATACAGATCCTATCGCGCTCGAGGCAAAGAAGAAGTTGCAATTGAAATAGTGTGTATTTTGTAAAAGTTAGATAGTTAGCTAGGGATTTTTGTTTTTAGTTATGATTTTGCAAAAATTTTAAGATGTTGAACGATTCGTCAAATTCATGTGGGCGTTTTAGCTTCGACCGAAAAACGGGAAGTTGTAGACACTTCTTGGGATGTTTCTGAGCTGATGTTTTTTGATGATGAAGCCGGACAAAAAATATACCAAGACCATCCAATTCATCAGGATTTTATAAAGAACTGTTCTCATTTATGGGAAAAAGTCGTGGTTTATGATGCTATAGATGTATAAATATTGAAAGAGTTGGCTGTTGCCAATACATTCAAAATATAAATAAAAAAGGGTTTTCAAGAACTAAATCTTGAAAACCCTTTTTTATGCGCACTATTTTAAGATAACTACGGAATTAATCGGTCTGTACGAAGCTGTTCAAACAAATCGTAAAATGAATCTTCCGTTCTTTGAAAGACAGGGAATCCAAGTTTACGACTTTTAGACATATCCGTCATGACTTCAATTGGTCGCCCTAAGTCAAGATCAGTATGCCACGGAGAAGCCAATTTATTTAAATCAGACTCCACAAGAGCATTTTGAATAGCAATATTTTTCCAAACCGGAGCTTCTTTTTTCATTTGTCCTTCAAGTGGATGAATCGTGCCGTCATATCCTATTGCTTCAATACCGAACGATTCCGCTAATTTTTTCCAAAGCCATTTCCAGCGAAAAAAGTCTCCATTTACGACATTAAATGCTTCATTTTTGGCCGCTTCCGTAGTAGAAGCCCAAATTAAATGCTCTGCTAATACTCTAGCATCCGTAACATCTGAAAGTCCATTCCATTGCGCTTCTGAACCTGGCCACTGAAACGGTTTTCCCGTTTCTTTGCAAATGCTAGCATACACAGCAAGGGTTGTTCCTAGATTCATTAAGTTACCCACCGCTTTCCCAATAACAGTGTGCGGACGGTGAATGCTCCATGTAAAACCATCACGTGCTGCTGCGGCATAAACTTCGTCCTCTTGTGCATAGTAAAAGTTTTCTATGTCAAGACGAGGTTGTTCTTCTCTAAATGGGGTTTCGGGTAAAAATCCTTCTTTGGCGTAAGCCTCAAAAGGTCCAAGATAATGTTTCAATCCTGTCACAAGCGCTACGTGCTGCACTGATTTTTTAGAAGATAATGCCTCTAGAAGATTTCTAACCATCAAGCTATTTACTCTTATATTTTCGGCTTCAGTATCCTGACGCATCCAACTTGTAATGTAAACATGGGTAGGAGAAACATCTTTTAAAGCTAGCTTTAAATTTTCAAGATCTAAAAGATCAGCAGCAACAGGCTGTAGATTTTCTATGTCTTTTCGTGGATTTCTGGCTAAGCCAAAAGTGATCCAGCCTCTAGCAATAAGTCTTTCTGCAAGATTATTACCTGTAATCCCTGTTGCCCCAACTATTAACGCTATATTTTTCATATTTGTGTTTTTAAATTTTGAAGTACAAAATTCGAAAACAGCCATGGAATAATATAGGACATACATCACATCTTTTTTGTGACCTATATCACATCAATGCGTTAAACGACTCAATGTCTCTCTCGAAATTCCAAGATAAGAGGCTATTAAAGTTTTAGGAATACGGTGAATCAAATCTGGATATAATTGGATAAATTGCGCATATCGTTCCTCAGAATTCTTGCTCATTAACGATAGAATCCTGCTTTGAAGTGCAATATTACCAGCGGTCATTTTTTGCAAAAAGAAGAACTCCATTTTCTGTAACTCTGCGCACAGCTTTTGCCTTTTTTCAAGAGTGATGTAATACGTTTGTGCATCTTCTAAACAATCAATATTGAGTGTGGCATTTTGATTATTATAAAATCCGTGACTATCAGTTACCCACCAATCTTCCATGGCAAATTGAAGAATATGACTCTTACCCGAGTGATCTATATAATACGATTTCAACAAACCTTTAACTACGAAATGAACATACGGAACGGGATTATCTTGCTGAACTAGATATTGATGTTTTTTATATTTTCCTATCGAAAAATGCGAAAGCACAAATAGAAATTCATCATCCGTTAATAGTACTATTTTCTCAATATGTTGTCTTAAAATTGCTTCCATTATTTGTTTTTAAAAAACGGTATAAAAATAATTAAAAAAAGGAGACTGACTACAACTCACAATTATTGGTTTTTATTTATTAAAGGGTGACTGCTTGAAGTATAACTTGCTTTTTATTTGATAAGATACAAAATAGTAGGAATAATTAGATCATAAGCAGTAGTATTAACCAACTTGATTTAACTATTTTGTTTTTGATTAAATATTCAAAACCATTCACCGCTTTTTCTGTTACTCAGCAAAATAATGCACAAAAGAAACTTTTATAAACGTAAAATCTACATTTGAATTATAGGTGTCAAATAAAGGAGCAAATTTTCTCTTTTTTATTTTAAAAATTTAGATATTTACATTTAAAAATAAATAAATGATGGTACGAAGAAGATTTATAGGATCAACAGCTTTATTGGGAATTGCTGGTATTTTTGGATTTGCAAAACGACCAATTGAAAAACCTTTATTACACCATGTGTTTTTTTGGTTAAAAAACCCCGAATCCGAAGCAGATAAACAAAAATTAATTGCTGGTCTAAAAACCTTAGCTGCTATTCCAACAATTCGTCATATCCATGTGGGAGTTTTAGCTTCTACTGAGAAACGTGAAGTAGTAGATACCTCTTGGGATGTTTCGGAACTCATGTTTTTTGATGATGAAGCGGGTCAAAAAGTATATCAGGATCACCCACTTCATTTGGCTTTTGTAAAGAATTGTTCCCATCTTTGGACCAAAGTACTTGTTTATGATTCTATTGATGTGTAACCAATGAAAATGAAATTATCATGAATGTTCTATTCTAAAAGCAGCATTACAATTGAAGTTTAAAGAATTATTTCTTGAAACCTTTCTTATAGAAAATCGTGAAGTAAATAAAACTAAAAAAAATATTTACTTGATTAAACCTTTTATAGCTTTTGAGGTCAAATAAAGAAAAATAAAAAACTATAAAAAAACCATTTACTTATGTCAAAAAAACAAAACCTTAATGCGACAATGCGCATAGTTCACCGCTATCTAGGCTTTTTCCTTGCTGGAATTATGGCTGTTTATTCCCTAAGCGGATTAGTATTAATTTTTAGAGATACTAGTTTTCTAAAACAACAAAAACAGATCGTTAAAACAGTAAAGACCAATGCTAGTGGAGAGGATTTAGGTCGTATGCTTGAGATCCGTGGTTTTAAACCAGATCGTGAAGAAGGTGACGTTGTTTATTTTAAGGATGGAACTTATAATAAAAAAACAGGAGTAGCTGACTATAAAACAGAAAGCCTTCCTGCAATTGTAGAAAAAATGACGCACCTGCATAAGGCAAGATCAGGAGAACCATTATTCTTTTTGAATGTCTTTTTTGGACTGTCTCTTTTCTTTTTTGTACTATCATCATTTTGGATGTTTATGCCAAAAACAACAATATTTAAAAAAGGACTATACTTTACCGCTGCAGGTATTGTATTAACCTTAATTTTATTATTTATATAGATTTAATTATTAATTCGATTACAGTTTTTATAAATAAAACAAAAGCCTGACAATGTTGTCAGGCTTTTGTTTTTAAATGATCATCGTCAATTGAATGCGTTTTCTATCCTCATCGACTTCAGTAACTTTTACCTGAACATGTTGGTGTAGCTTCACCACTTCGTTTACATCGCTTACAAAGCCTGCTTTGAGCTGAGAGATGTGAACTAAACCACTTTCTTTGACTCCAATATCCACAAAACAACCAAAATTGGTAATATTGTTGACAATTCCAGGTACTATCATTCCTGATTTAACGTCTTTTATCGATTTTACATTGGGATCAAATTCAAATACTTTAGCTGATTTTCTTGGGTCTAATCCTGGTTTTTCAAGCTCTTTTATAATATCTTTCAATCCTAGTAATCCTATCTCTGGTGTGATATAATTCTCTGGTTTGATTAACGCTGTTTTTTCCTTATTAGCAATTAAATCATTCACAGTCAATTTTAAATCTTTGGCCATTTTCTCTACAATTCCATACGATTCTGGATGAACAGCCGAATTATCCAATGGATTTTTAGCATTCGAAATTCGGATAAAAGCGACTCCTTGTTGGTATGCTTTTTCACCCAATCGAGGTACTTTCTTCAGTTGTTTTCTGTTTTCAAAAGGACCATTCTCCGAGCGGTAGTTCACAATGTTTTCGGCTAGCTTCTCTCCTATTCCACTCACATAACTCAACAAATGTTTACTCGCCGTATTAATGTTTATTCCGACCGAATTCACGCAACGAATTACCGTATTATCGAGTTCTTCTTTCAGTTTCGTTTGATCTACATCATGTTGGTATTGACCTACGCCAATAGCTTTTGGGTCAATTTTTACCAATTCCGCCAAAGGATCGCTCAATCTTCTCCCGATAGAAACTGAACCTCGAACCGTAACATCATAATTAGGAAACTCGTCTCTTGCAATTTTAGAAGCTGAGTATACCGAAGCACCAGCCTCAGAAACTATGAAAACTTGTACTGGTTTATCAAAAGCAATTTTCTTTATGAAGAATTCCGTTTCCCGTGAAGCAGTTCCGTTTCCTATAGAAATAGCATCAATTTTATAAGAATTCACCATCGAACGAATTTTTTTCATCGCCATCGCTTCCTCTTTTTGTGGCGCGTGCGGATAAATGGTTTCGTTGTACAACAAATCTCCTTTTTCATCTAAACACACAATTTTACAACCCGATCTAAAACCGGGATCAATGGCTAAAATTCGTTTTTCTCCTAAAGGCGGTGCTAGTAACAACTGCCCCAGATTATTAGCAAAAACTTGAATCGAATTGGCATCCGCCTTGGCTTTTGCTTCTTGCAAAGCTTCATTAGAAATCGCTGGATTCAACAATCGTTTATAACTGTCTTCAATTGCGAGTTGTACATGTGGAGTTGCTTTATTTTGCCCTTTTAAAACCAATTCATCAATAATAGCATAGGCATCATCAATATCAACGGCCACTTTAAACTTGATAAAACCTTCATTTTCGGCACGAAGCATCGCTAATAAACGGTGTGAAGGTGCTCTCGTTAAAGGCTCTGACCAATCAAAATACTGATTGAATTTTTGTGCGCCTTCTTCCTCTTTTTTAGTTTTAACAACTTTAGTTGTAATCGTCGCTTTGCGCTCGTATAAACGGCGCAATTGCTTACGAACATATATATTTTCATTAATCCATTCGGCAATTATATCACGGGCCCCTTGTAAGGCTAAATCTTCGTTAATGATAGTATCATTCAAATATTTTGCTGCAATAAAATCAACATCATCATTATTTTGTGCCATGATAATTTTAGCCAATGGCTCTAATCCACTTTCGCGAGCAACATCAGCCTTAGTTTTTTTCTTCTTTTTAAAAGGCAGGTAGAAATCTTCTAATTCTTGTAAATCAAAACTTTTATCGATTTTAGCAAACAATCCTTCGTTCATAACACCTTGCTCCATGATTGATTTTAAAATCGCCTCCTTGCGTTTTACAATCACCTCATATTCTTTTTGAAACTTGGCTATATTTTCAATTTGCACTTCATCTAGATTTCCTGTAGTGTCTTTTCGATACCTAGAAATAAATGGAATGGTACAATCTTCTTGTAAAAGTTCAACTGTTTTTTGAATGTTAATCGCTGCTGTAGCTGCAAATTTGGAGATGAATTGTATGTTGTTCATTTTAATTTTTTTCGAACAGCTAAAATAATATCTTTGAGTCTTAAATTAAGTTAAATGTCTCTTTTATTCTACTGTTTTTTGATTATAAATGGTATTACCTTTATACTAACTGGTTATGATAAATATTTAGCAAAAGCACAAAAAAGAAGAATTCCAGAGAAAACTCTTTTAAGTTTTGTAGCCTTTGGAGGCACTATTGGAGCTGGAATTGCTATGTTGATTTTTAGACATAAAACGTCAAAACCCTCTTTTTTATGGAAGTATTTTGGAATTTTAGTACTGCAACTTATAATTAGTATTGGACTTTTATTTTATATAAAATAAAAAACGAGCCTAGTTTAAAACTCAGCTCGTCTAAAATAATTGGGCCTTGGCCCGCAATTTTTTTATAAAATCCTTATTAACAAGAAATTTTATTCACTCTATTTTGGTGTCTTCCTCCTTCGAATTCAGTAGCTAGAAAAGTTTCTACAATTTCTACTGCTTGCGGAATAGAGGTAAAACGAGCAGGAATACTTACAATATTAGCATCGTTATGTAAACGTGTTAAATATGCAATCTCTTTAGTCCAACATAAACCAGCTCTCACTTTAGGATGTTTATTTACTGTCATTGCAATTCCATTTCCGCTTCCGCAAATAACGATCCCAAAATCTGCTTTTCCTTCAGTAACGTCTGTAGCTACAGGATGTCCAAAATCAGGATAATCTACACTATCTTCTGAATCTGTTCCATAATTAGTTACTTCGTGACCCTTTGCTATAAGCATTTCAACAATGGCTTTTTTATAATCTGGTCCAGCGTGATCGTTCCCTATTGAGATTTTCATTTTATATCTGTTAAGTTGTGTGCTGCAAATTTACCAAAAGATTATTGGATATTATAAATGAAGCTTTTGTTTATTTGTTAAAAAAATAAAGTCCTTTAAAAAGTATCTATTTACATGTATTATAACTATCAGATTGCTATCTATTTATGAGTTATCCACAATTTTCATAAATACATAAATCATTGATAATCAATAAATAATTCGAAAATAAAATGTTAATATTTTACATTGTTAATAGTGAAACGCAATTGCTTGATATTCAGTTAACTTTAAATTAACATTAAATGTTAATAACTTCGGATAGAATATTAGAAGTATTTTTTGGTTCTATTGAAAAAATAAGTAATCCAAAACCCACTTTTAAAAACCTAATTTAGTTTGTTGAATTTTTAGAAAAGTTATTAATACTTAAAATAGGTTTATCAACAAAAATAAAAAAAATACTTATTTACAAATTGAAATGGTTTTAGTTTATTAACTGTTGTTAATTAAAATATAGTAACTCTTTAAAACTAAAGACTTAGATAAAAATAACTATGTTAATAACTATAAATAACATACTATAACTTGATATCATAGCATTTTAAAATAAATTTATAGTAGCTATTAACATGCTATAATACCCATTAATAAATAATTTAAATTTAATTTTTCTTTTTGTTGTATTATATATGTGTTGACAACTTTCAAAAAAATTAAACAATTTTTAAATTGTTATCGTACTTCATTTCTTGAAGAATAGTTTTGACACTTGAAAAATCGTTAGGATGAATTTTAAGTTGGATTCCTCCTAAAGCGGTTGAATACATGGGTGCAAAAGAAGACATAATTTCGTTTTGAAAATAGTATTGCAATCCTTCTTGATCCAATCGATGCTTCAGTATTTCAATTTCATGAATGTAGTCAAAAACGGCGATAGTGATAAATGCTTCCATAATTTGATTCTTTGTATAAAGATACAACTATCTAGTGAAAGTTATATTTTCTTTAAAACTGACCGCTATTTTCTTATAACTGTTAACTATTTTGTAATTTTCGACTTTTAAGAAAAGATTTATGAGTAAAAGATTAAGAAAGCCGGTAAAAAAAGAGAAAGAGTTCTCTGAACAAATTATAAAAATACTATCGCAAAGTGCTAATAAAGCATTCAATTATAAACAAATAGGAGCAAAGTTGGAACTTGATGATACACAAAGTAGAAATCAAATTATTAAAGATTTAAAGATTCTTGCTTCTCAAAACAAAATTATCGAGTCGGAACCTGGAAAATATTTAATTAAAGCCGCCAGTAAAGAATATTACGAAGGTAAAATAGACATGACGGGCCGTAAAACAGCTTATTTTGTCTGTGCTGAATTAGAGGAAGATGTATTTATTCCAACGAATAATTTAAATCATGCTTTAGATAAAGACATTGTCAAAGTATATGTTTATAACCGAAGAAAAGGGAAAAGACCTGAAGGTGAGGTTATTGAAGTTATCGAACGAAATAAAACTGATTTTGTTGGAGTGATTGACATTCAAAAGAATTTCTCTTTTGTTTCAACAGCCAACCCAAAAATGTATACCGATATTTTTATTCCAAAGGATAAAATAGGAGAAGCAGAGCAAGGAGATGTTGTTTTAGTTCATATCGAAGATTGGCCTTCCAGAGCCGATAGTCCTTTTGGAAAAGTAATAAAAGTACTAGGTAAACCTGGAGAGCACGATACAGAAATTCATGCTATTTTAGCCGAATATGGTTTACCATCAGAGTTTCCTATTGAAGTAGAAACCTATGCACAAAAAATTGATACCTCAATTACTGAAACTGAAATTGCTAATCGTCGTGATATGCGTGATACACTAACATTCACCATTGATCCAAAAGATGCAAAAGATTTTGATGATGCTTTATCATTTAAAAAATTAGAAAATGGAAACTACGAAATAGGGATTCACATTGCCGATGTTTCGTATTATCTAGAAGAAGGAACCATACTAGATGATGAAGCCTATCAACGTGCTACATCAGTCTATTTAGTAGATAGGGTAGTACCTATGTTACCTGAAGTATTGTCTAATTTTGCTTGTTCATTGCGTCCACAAGAAGAAAAATATACTTTTTCAGCTGTTTTTGAAATCTCTGAGAAAAGTGAGGTTATCAACCAATGGTTTGGTCGAACAGTAATCCATTCAGATCAACGATTTGCTTATGAAGAAGCGCAATACATCATCGAAACGAAAGACGATACTATTCCGGAAGAAATTTCGATTACAGGTAGTTCATATCAAGTTTCTCCAGAAATTGTAGCAGCAACGCTTAAATTAGATGAATTAGCTAAGATTTTTAGAAGAAAAAGAATGCAAGATGGAGCTATCTCATTTGATAAAGTGGAAGTAAAATTCAATTTAAGTGAAGAAGGCGAACCAGAAGGTGTTTATTTTAAAGTGTCTAAAGATGCCAATCATTTGATTGAAGAGTTTATGCTTTTAGCCAATAAAAAAGTAGCAGAATTTATTGGAAAACAAAAGAAAACATTCATTTATAGAATACATGATGAGCCAAATGAAGATAAACTGTTTGCTATGCAAGCGCTTATTTCTAAGTTTGGTTATAAAATAGATTTTCAGCAAGGTTCTATTTCCCAAGCTTTGAACAAATTAATGGAAGATGTTAATGGTAAAAAAGAGCAAAATTTAATTGATACTTTGGCTATTCGTTCGATGAGTAAAGCCAAGTATTCAACTGATAATATTGGTCATTATGGACTAGCATTTGATTATTATTCTCATTTTACTTCACCAATTCGTCGTTATCCTGACGTTATGGTACACCGTTTGCTACAGTTTTATTTAGATGGAGCCAAATCTGCCGATGAAGAATTGTATGAAACCAAGTGTTTGCATTGTTCTACTATGGAAGGTTTAGCAACTAATGCCGAAAGGGATTCTATCAAGTACATGCAGGTAAAATACATGCAAGATCATCAAGATCAAGAGTTTTTAGGTGTAATTTCAGGAGTGACCGAATGGGGAATTTATGTTGAAATTATAGAAAACAAATGTGAAGGAATGGTGCGTATTCGGGATATAAAAGACGATTATTACACCTTTGATGAAAAACAATATGCATTGGTTGGAGCAACTTCAAATCAATTATTACAATTAGGAGACGAAATCTTCGTTAAGGTTAAAAATGCCGATTTAGTTAAAAAACAATTGGATTTTAATTTTTTAAGAAGAATTGATGAACCTGTAAAATAAACAAATTATGAAAAAAGTATTGATTTTAACTCTTGCATTAGTAGTTCAAACTACTTTTGCTCAAGTCACTAAGAACATTGGTGACTTTAATACTATTAAAGTTTTTGATAAACTGAATGTTAAATTAATTTCGTCCTCAGAAAATAAAGCAATTATTACTGGAGATAGGGAAGATGAAGTTGAGTTTGTAAATAATAATGGAGAACTTAAAATAAGAATGCCATTTCCTAAATTATTATCAGGAAATGATATTTCTATCAAATTGTATTTTAAAAATATTGATGGAATAGCAGCTAGTGAAGGTTCTTATGTTTCAAGTGATGGTGTTTTTAAAGAAACTATCTTAGATTTAAATGTTAGAGAAGGAGCAGAGATCAATTTACAATTAGATGGAACTAAAAAAGTAAATGTAAAAGCTGTTAGTGGTGGGATAATAGAATTATCCGGGACTGCTGTTAATCAAGATGTTACAATTATGTCTGGAGGTGTTTTAAAAGCCAAAGAATTAGAGACATCACAAACCTCAATAAACGTTTCTGCGGGAGGAAATGCTGAAATTAATGCTAGTGTATTAGTGGATGCAAAAGTAAAGGCTGGTGGAGCTATTTATGTGTATGGAAAACCAGAACAGATAAATAAAGAAACCCTTTTTGGTGGAAAAATTATAGAAAAAAATTAAATTGCAATCTTTTTATTCCAAAACAAATTTCAATTATTAATGGTTAACGATATTTTATCAGGTATTCCTTGGGGAATTTTCTTAAGCTTTATGATAGGTCCCGTTTTTTTTATTTTACTTGAAACAAGTATAATAAAAGGATTTAGAGCGGCTTTAGTTTTTGATTTAGGCGTGGTCTTAGGTGATATTTGTTTTATTGGAATTGCATATTTAGGTAGTTTTAGATTAATTCAAAGTTTAAAAGACAAACCTGCTCTTTTTATATTTGGAGGTATTTTAATGTTGGCTTATGGTGTTATTTCGTTCATTAGTTTACGAAAAGAAAAAAAAATAAATACTGCAGAAATTGACAAAGAAATCATTAAAAAAAATTACTTAAGTCTTTTTATAAAAGGATTCTTTTTAAACATTATTAACATTGGAGTATTAGGATTTTGGTTAGCTATTATTATTTCTGTTGGTCCAAAATTAGATATGGAAAATTCCAGAATGTTAACTTTTTTTAGTACTGTTATCATCACTTATTTATTGGTTGATTGTATTAAAATATTATTAGCTAAACAATTAAAAACGAAAATGACACCTACTAATATTCTTAAAATAAAAAAAGGAATAAGTGTAGTTCTAATGGTTTTTGGAGTAGTGTTAATAACTCAAGGCTGGTTTCCAAAAGAAAAAGAAATGGTTAAAAATGCTTTTCAAAAAATTGAAAAACACGAATAAAATTGAAAATTTAAATAAATTTACACCGCTCCAAGTGAGCGGTTTTTTTATGTTTAAAAATGGATTGAATTAAGATTTTACCATTAAGAAATTAAGAAAAGTTATGTTTTATAAATAGCTTTTATTATGTCAATAGTTTTAAAAGTATCTGAATCTCTGTGACACAATTATTAAAAAAATTAAAATTAAAAAACCTCCTCTTTCCTTGAAGGTTTTAGAGTTATAGTTTGGATTCGAACCTATGCTTTACTTAATTTTTATAAAAAATTAGACATAAAAAAAACCTCCTCTTTCCTTGAAGGTTTTAGAGTTATAGTTTGGATTCGAACCTATGCTTTACTTAATTTTTATAAAAATTAGACATAAAAAAACCTCCTCTTTCCTTGAAGGTTTTAGAGGCATCGTTTGTATTCGAACCTATGCTTTACTTAATTTTTATAAAAAATTAGACATAAAAAAAACCTCCAAGTTTCCTTGAAGGTTTCAGAGGCATCGTGCGGATTCGAACCGCAGTAGGAGCTTTTGCAGAGCCCAGCCTAGCCACTCGGCCACGACGCCATTGTTTAATGGACTGCAAAAGTAACTAAAATCTCCAAAGTTTAAAACTTTTAGTCCAAAAGTTTTGTTTTTAACTTCTATATTCTTCTAATTCTATTGTAACTGATTCTACATCACCACCAATAGGAGGGTTTAGTTTTGATACACCAAGTAGTATTCTTGAAACTTCGGGAATTTCATTAAAAACTCTCGTTATGATTCGATGACCTACATGTTCTAATAAATGGGAACGAATCTCCATTTCTTCAACTACAATTCTGTTTAATAGAACATAATCTACCGTATCCTGAAGATCATCACTGATACATGATTTTCTTAAATCGGTTTTAATTTCTAAGTCAACAGAGTAATCTGATCCAATTTTTCCTTCTTCTATCAAACAACCGTGATAAGAATAAGTGCGTATATTTTTTAGTTTAATAGTTCCCATTTTAATTTTTTATTTAATGTTAGCAGTTTACCGTTTCTTGTGTTAACTTTAAACGTTAAACCTTAAACTTTTTTTTACCTTTGCTAAAATAAAACAAAATAATGTCAACTGAAGATAAATCACTCCATTTTATAGAACAAATCATTGAGGAAAACCTAACTGATGGATTTCCAAAAGATAAACTCCGTTTCCGTTTTCCACCAGAACCTAATGGTTATTTACATATTGGTCATGCTAAATCGATCTGTTTACAATTTGGTTTAGGGTTGCGTTATAATGCACCAGTTAATCTTCGTTTTGATGATACAAATCCTGCCAAAGAGGAGCAAGAATATGTAGATGCTATCAAAGAAGATTTGCAGTGGTTGGGTTTTAATTGGGATGAAGAACATTATGCTTCTGATTATTTCCAACAATTGTATGATTGGGCAATTATCATGATTAATAAAGGGAAGGCTTATGTTGACAGTCAATCATCCGAAGATATGGCTATTCAAAAAGGAACTCCTACGCAACCAGGTGTTGATGGACCTTATAGAAATCGTTCTATCGAAGAGAATTTGACTTTATTTGAAGGAATGAAAAAAGGTGATTTTCCAGAAGGAAGTCATGTTTTACGTGCCAAAATTGATATGACTTCTACTAATATGTTAATGCGTGATCCATTAATGTATCGTATTTTACATCGTCATCATCATAGAACTGGAAACGATTGGAAAATCTATCCTATGTATGATTATGCCCATGGCGAAAGTGATTATATTGAACAAATTTCGCACTCTATTTGTACGCTAGAATTTGTAATGCATAGAGAATTATACAATTGGTTTTTAGATCAAATTTACGATGATACTAAGGTGAAACCACATCAATATGAATTTGCTCGTTTGAACTTGAATTATACTGTGATGAGCAAACGTAAGTTATTGCAATTGGTTCAAGAAAACATTGTAAGTGGTTGGGATGATCCTAGAATGCCCACTATTTCTGGTTTAAGAAGACGTGGTTATACTGCTAATTCTATTCGTAAATTTTGTGATACGATTGGTGTTGCTAAACGAGAAAATATCATTGATGTTTCTCTTTTAGAATTTTGTTTACGCGAAGATTTAAATAAAACGGCTCCTAGAGTGATGGCAGTTTTAGATCCTGTTAAAGTTATTATTACTAATTATCCAGAAGGAAAAGAAGAATCATTAGAAGCAGAAAATAATCAAGAAGATGAAACTGCAGGTTTTAGACAAGTTCCTTTTTCTAGAGAATTATATATTGAAAGAGAAGACTTTTTAGAAGTGGCTCCAGCCAAATTTTTCCGTTTAAGTTTAGGTAATGAAGTGCGTCTTAAAAATGCCTATATCATTAAAGGAGAAAGTGTTGTAAAAGATGCTGAAGGAAATATTACAGAAATTCATGTTACTTATGATACGGATTCTTTAAGTGGGAGTGGGAGTGAAGCCTCTAAAAGAAAAGTGGCGGGAACCTTGCATTGGGTTTCTATTAAACATGCTGTTCCAGCTGAAGTTCGTTTGTACGACCGTTTATTTATTGATGAAGCACCAGACAGTCATAAAGATAAAAACTTTCTTGATTTCATGAACAAAACTTCTCTTGAAACGGTTACGGGATATGTTGAACCTAGTCTAGCAACTGCTGTTAGTGGAGATAAATTCCAATTTCAACGATTGGGTTATTTCAATGTGGATAAAGATTCAACTCCTTCTAAATTAGTATTTAATAAAACAGTTGGTTTAAAAGATGCCTGGGAAGAAAAAGGAAAGAAAGAACTAAATAGTATCAATAATTCTTTAAAAGAAATCAATAAATATTTTAAAGTAGCTACTAAACCGGAACGTTTGGCTATTGAAAATAGTATTGGTGAAACCATAGCAGCGATTGCGAATTATAGTTTATTGCAAAATTCTTTCAAAAAGAATATTAACAATAACAAAGCTTCGTTGTTGTTTGCTAATTTTATTTTGAAATATTCCAATTTAAAATCAGCCGATTTTGATAAAGAAGAACTTACTAAATTATTTTTAATGTCTTTGAGAAGTGAGTCTACATTTGTACGATCTAAAACACTTTTGAATTTAAGAGACCTTGATTATGATTTAGATTTTGTAAATTCATTTAAAGAGGAGATTTTGAAACTAAAATCCAATCCAACTAAAAGTACTACCGAAAGAGAATCGGAAATTATAGACCAAGTACTTCATCAATTATAATTATCAAAAACACCTTTTTTCAAGGTGTTTTTTTATTATTGATATTATCTATGTTTTTTATAAAAAACATCAGATTTAGTGATTAAAAATAGCTTTAAAAGAACGTTTTTAAAACGTTTTTATATTTTTTTGCTCTCTCATTATGATTTATGTTTTTTTATCTCTCTAGAATCTTAATAATCGTTTTTAGCACAATTATTCCCACTTTAACGGCTTGTTAACAGCAATGTGTTAATAAAACAGCTAACTTTATAAAAAGTATAAATTTTAAAAATAGAGTTATGTCAAATAGTACAGGAAATACATTATTAGCCATTTTAACAGGTGCTGCTATTGGAGCTGGAATAGGAATCTTATTTGCTCCTGATAAAGGATCAAAAACAAGAGGAAAAATTAAATCTGGATATAATGATGCACAAAAGGATTTCAAATTTAAATTTGATGATCTTTCTAGTGAAATGAAACACAAACTTAAAAGTGCTAAATTAGATTTAGAAGAAACGTATGTTGATTTACTTTCTGATATGAGTCACAAAACGGAAGATGTTATTTCTTTTCTGGAAATAAAATTAGCCGAATTAAAAGAACAAAATGCCAAGCTTCAAAAATAAAAAGAATAGAATTTAAAAAAATCAAAATATGGCTTTTGAAGAATTAAAAGAAAATTCAGAGAATATTCAAGAACATGTTAGTAAATACTTAGAAAATAGTCTTGAGTATTATAAATTACGTAGTTTCAAGATGGCGATGAAATCGACTACAGCATTTTTAAAATTTTCATTGATTTTATTAGGGATTGCTATGGTTTTATTCTTTTGTTCCTTTGCTCTAGCTTTTGCTATTGGAAATTATTTTGATAGCTATCCTTTGGGTTTTTTAATTGTAGGAGGGATCTATTTTTTCTTTACCATGCTGTTATTTTTAATAAAAGATAAAATGATTGAAGGACCTCTTTTAGAGAAATTTTCAGAAATATTTTTTAACGACTAAATTATGGGAACAAGAAAATATTCGTCATATGCTCAGATTGATAGAGAACTAGAAATTTTAAAAATTGAGAAGGAAATAAACCTTCAAAAAATCCATTTAGAGATACAAGATGTAAAAGAGAATTTAGAGCCAAAAAACATCATGAAAAATGCTGTAAGTGGTATTGTAAGCTCATTTAGTCCAAGTATTCCAGGACCTTATGGAAAGATTATAGGATTAGCATTTCCATTTATAACAAAATGGATATTTAAAAAAAGAGGCCGTTAAGCCCTACCGTCTGGACACAAATATTTTAATTATATTTGAGAAAAAGTGCAGACTAGATATTTTGAAGATTTAAAAGACAAGCGATTGTTGAATAGAGGTAATTCTATTCTCAATCGCTTGTTTGCTAATAGTATTTATTCGATAAGACAATTAGCAGAAAGTGATTCTGAAGCCAAAGCGATTTACCGTTTTTTGCAAAATGATAATGTCAGTGAAGCCGATATTATCAATAATATGTCTTCTAATTGTAAAAAATGTGTTGTTAACAAATGTGTTTTATGCATTCAAGATACCAGCGAAATCAACCTATATAATCACAGAAATAGGATTAAGAAAGACGGATCAATTGGAATAACCAATGCTTCTGTTGGAGGACTTGGCTTTTTTATTCATCCAAGTTTTATTATAGATGCGGATACTTTAATGCCGTATGGTTTTTAAGATGTAAAAATCTGGAATAGAGGACATTAACTGCCTCCTAAAATGAAGACTCATACTCACAATCGTATACCCATTGAAGAGAAAGAGTCTTATAAATGGATCGATTCTTCTCTTGAAACAAAGAGAAGACTGAGTGAAGCAAAAGAAGTAATCATTATTCAGGACAGAGAGGGCGATATTTACGAACAATTTTGTCTTGTCCCTGACAGTAAAACACATTTGTTGATTAGATCGCGATTTAATCGGATGTTAGATAATAAAATCAAACTGTTCGATCATCTAAGTTCTCAATCACTTCAAGGAATGTACACTATTGAGCTAGAGGGAGATAAAAGAAGAAATATCCAAAAAAGAACTGCTGCTATCGAAGTGCGCTTTTCAGAAATAACAATAGGTAAACATCAATATTCAGGTAAACATCTTCCAGAGAAAATCAATCTTTATGCTATCGAGGCAAAAGAAGTGGGAGAAAATATTGAAAACCCAATACTTTGGAGATTGCTAACTACAAAGAAAGTCGAAGATTTACAAACCGCATTACTTTGTATCGAATGGTACACCTACAGATGGACTATTGAAGAAGTATTTAGAATTTTAAAGAAAGAAGGCTTCAATATAGAAGCCAGCGAATTATCTCAAGGCAAAGCAGTTCGTAAGCTATGTCTTTTGATGCTCGAAACTATTATAAAACTCTTTATCATGCAAATTGCATATGCCAGAGAAGAGGAAACTGAACCCAGAAGCTGTTTTTCAGAAGAAGAAATAGAATGTTTAGAACTGCAAATTGCACAATTAGAAGGTAAAACCGAAAAATTAAAAAACCCATATAAATCGTCAGATTTGAAGCGATATATATGGGCTATAGCAAGATTAGGTGGATGGAAAGGCTATCTCTCTGAAAGAAGACCCGGCATTACAACCTTTTGTATTGGTCTTCAGAAATTTGCCTCAATTATGCAAGGTTGGATACTTTTTAGAGATGTGTCCAGACGGTAGGGCCGTTAAGCCTCTTTTTTTGTATTATTTAAATTTCGTCTTCGGTATCTTCTATAGAAGGTTCAATTTCTCTTATCTCTTTAATTTCTTTTTTCTCCTGTTTCCTATTGGTTTTTTTCATCATTTCACCTACTTGGTTGGATGCACTAAAAGAGGCTACCATATTATTTAGCATTTCGCTTCCTGCTTGTGGTGAATTGGGTAATAATATTAAATTTGAATTACTATCTGCACCTATGGCTTGAAGTGTATCATAATGTTGTGTAACAACAATAAGGGCTGAAGCTTCTTGAGAGTTTATTCCAACTCTATTCAGTACATCCACACTTTCAACTAATCCTCTTGCAATCTCTCTTCTTTGATCAGCAATACCTTGTCCTTGTAAACGCTTGCTTTCTGCTTCTGCTTTGGCTTTGGCAACGATTCTAATTCTAGATGCTTCTGCTTCAAATTCAGCTACCGTTTTCTCTCTATCAGCAGCATTAATTCGGTTCATGGCGTTTTTAACTTGAATGTCTGGATCAATATCAGTAACTAAAGTATTGATGATAGTGTAACCGTAAGTGGTCATAGCTTCATTCAATTCTCTTTTTACTGCAATAGCAATATCATCTTTTCTTTCAAATACATCATCCAGTTTTAGTTTTGGAACTTCGGCACGAACCACATCAAATACATAAGAGGTGATTTGATCGTGTGCGTATTCAAGTTTATAAAAGGCATCGTATACAGTATCTTTTACAACCATAAACTGTACTGAAACTTTAAGTTTTACAAATACGTTGTCTTTAGTTTTGGTTTCGATAATAACATCCAGTTGTTGGATTTTTAGATTTACACGTCCTGCAACTCTATCAATCAATGGAATTTTTAAATGTAAACCAGATTGTCTTACGCTGTGAAATTTTCCAAATCGTTCTATAATTACTGACGATTGTTGTTTGACAGTAAAGAAGGAGGATAGTAAGATAAAGAATCCAAAAACAAGAATAATAAGTAATGCAATGTTCATAATTATATAATTTAGTTTAAAAATTACTGTTAAATTACGAAAAATCTTTAGGTTTGTGTTAGTTTACTGTTATTATATGAAAAAGCTAGTTGTATCCTTCGTTTTATTTTTTTTTACTTGTATAACATTTGCCCAGTATGGCTATAGGGATTCTAATAGAATTGGAATTACTGTTGGTGTAAATCAATTTACCTTAAACACCAATAACTTTCAAACAAAACCTGATTTGGGTTGGAATGCCGGGCTTTCCGTTCGAGGAAATTTCTACGACAATTGGGATATGGTTTATTCAATTCAGTTTTCAGAAAACAATTTTTTAGTTCAAACAAATAATGTTGGATTTGGGCACAAAGATGTAAACTATAAATTACCGTCAGCTCAAATTTCATTGCAATTAAGTTTTGTTTTAGTTGAAAATGTGTTGAGTGTTGAGTTTGGCCCAATTGTACAAATAAACGGAAAATTTAAAATCAAACCCGAAGAAGAGAATAATGTTATTTCAGGAACTACTTTATTAGCTAAAGATATTGTGGATATATCTAAGTTTAATTTTTATCCAACAGTTGGATTAACTGCTGGAGTGAAACATTTCCGATTTAATGTTTCCTATCAATATGGTGTCAATAATATGCTAGGAAATTTAAATTCTAAAAATTTAGGATATGATTTTAAAGGAAACCCAGGAATTCTGAATGGTAATATTTTATTGTACTTATAAAAAAAGTCCCGAGTTTATCGGGACTTTTTTGTTTTTATAAAGTAGCTATTGCTTTTTGAATTCTCTTAATCGTTTCGTCTTTACCAATGACTTCAACGATATCAAATAGGTGAGGGCCTTTAAGAGCGCCAACCAAACTTAATCGAAACGGTTGCATTACTTTACCCATTCCAATTTCGTTTTTCGTCATCCAATCTTTAACAATCGTTTCAATATGTATTGAAGAAAAATCGGTAATTTCTTCAAGCACCGAAATCAATTCTTGCATTAATGCAGGAGTATCTTCCTTCCAGTTTTTTTTTGCTTTCTCGTCATATGTTGTAGGAGCCACAAAAAAGAAATCGCTTAAATCCCAAAAATCAGATACAAAATGTGCTCTCTCTTTAATTAAAGAAACGATTTTTGTTACTACTGATTCATCTACTGTAAATCCTTTTTCTTTTAAAATAGGAGTGAAGGCTTTCGCCAAAGTAGCATCATCTGCCTTAATTAGATACTGGTGATTGAACCATTTGTTTTTCTCTGGATCAAATTTAGCACCTGCTTTATGTACTCTATTCAAGTCAAATTTTTCAACTAATTCTTCTAAGGAGAATAATTCTTGTTCCGTTCCATCATTCCAACCTAATAAAGCCAGGAAGTTAACGACAGCTTCAGGAAAGAATCCGTTTTCTCTATAACCAGTTGAAATACCTTCTTCTGTTTTCCATTCTAATGGAAATACTGGAAAACCTAGTTTGTCTCCATCACGCTTTGATAATTTACCATTTCCAACAGGTTTTAAAATCAAGGGCAGGTGAGCAAATTCTGGTGCTTTCCAACCAAAAGCTCTGTATAATAAAACATGCAAAGGCATGGAAGGCAACCATTCTTCTCCACGGATTACATGCGAAGTCTCCATTAAATGATCATCTACAATATTTGCCAAATGGTAGGTTGGCATTCCGTCACTTTTAAACAATACTTTATCATCCAGTAAACTAGTTTCAAATTTTACATCACCACGAATGATATCATGTAACTGTAATGTTTCATCAACCGGTGTTTTAAAACGAATTACAAAATGTTCTCCATTTGCAATTCTTTTAGCAGTTTCCTCTGCTGAAATAACTAAAGAAGTATCTAGTTTTTCTCTGTTTGTATGATTGTAAATGAATGTTTTCCCTTGTTCTTCTTCTGATTTTCTAAAAGCATCTAACGCTTCTGGAGTATCAAATGCGTAATAAGCCCAACCTGAATTGATTAATTGATCAGCGTATTCTTTATACAAATGTTTTCTTTCGCTTTGACGGTAAGGTCCAAATTTTTCATTTTTCCCAATTGTTTCATCAGGTGCAATTGCTAACCATTCTAATGCTTCCATTATATATGCTTCGGCACCTGGAACAAAACGATTTTGATCTGTATCTTCAATTCTTAAATAGAAAGTTCCACCATTTTTTTTGGCAAACAAATAATTAAATAAAGCAGTACGTACACCGCCAATATGTAAAGGTCCTGTTGGACTTGGTGCAAAACGCACGCGAATTGGGTTTGACATTTTTGTAAATTTTGGTGCAAAGATACAATTTCAATTATTCAAATGGTTTATTTGAAATCGGGTAATTCCATCATTTTCAACTTTGCATCCTTTTAATATTTCTTTATTCATATAAATTGTTACTTTTATTGGTTATATAAAACAGTTATAGATTTTGGAGAATTCAAATTTTATTTATCAAAAATTAGAAGCTTTCATTAGAAAGTTTTATTTAAATGAATTGATACGAGGAATCGTTTTCTTTATCGGTTTGGGTTTGCTGTATTTTCTATTTACTCTTTTTGTAGAATATTTTCTTTGGCTTAAGCCAATAGGGAGAATGTTTTTGTTTTGGATTTTTCTTGGAGTTGAGGTTTTTTTTTTCTTTCGCTATATTCTGTTCCCAATTTTTAAATTGTTTAAATTTCAACAAGGGTTAGATTATAAACAAGCGTCCAAAATTATTGGTAGTCATTTTGCAAATGTTAATGATACGTTGACTAATTTTATTCAACTTTCGGATGCTACATCTATAAATTCTAAATCAGAATTATTACTTGCATCAATCGAGCAAAAGGCAAATGCTTTAGAACCGATTCCTTTTAGTAATGCAATTAATTTTAATTCGAATAAAAAGTATTTGCCATTAGCCATTATTCCTGTTTTGTTATTTAGTGCTTTTTTTGTATCCGGCAATAAAAGTATTATTTCTCAAAGTTTAAATAGAGTAGTGCACTTTAATACTGCATTTTTGCCACCAGCTCCATTTCAATTTATAGTGCTGAATTCCGCTTTACAAACAGAACAGAATAAAGATTTTATTTTTAGAGTAAAAACTATTGGTTCTGTTGTTCCTGAAAATGTTATGATTTTTATAGCTAACGAAAGTTATTTTTTAGAAAAAAACGGCAACGGCGAGTTTCAATTTAAAATAGCAAATCCTAGTACGGCTATTTCTTTTCATTTAGAAGCCAATACAGTTTCGTCTCCGGACTATGAGTTAAAAGTTATAGTTGTTCCATCTATTGTGGATTTTGAAATGCAATTGAATTATCCATCTTATTTAAATAAGAAATCAGAAGTAATTCAAGGAACAGGTAATGCAATTGTACCCGAAGGAACACGTGTTGTATGGAAAATGAAGACGCTGGCTACTGAAAATGTAGTGTGGTCTAGTGATATGGTGGAATTTCCCTTTTCAAAACAGGAAAACAAGTTTTTTTTGTCTAAAAATATACTTCAAAATACAGATTATCAAATTATTACCTCCAATAATAGAGTAAATAATTACGAAAAATTAAATTATCAATTGTCTATAATCAAAGATCAGTTCCCTGCCATACAAGTGCATACTGCACCGGATAGTTTAAACGTGGATCGCAACTATGTTTTAGGTCAAATTTCGGATGATTATGGATTATCAAAGCTTCATGTTGTTTATTATCCTAAATCGAATCCCATCAATGTAAAACGTGGAACAATTGCAATAAAGTCATCGCCATTTGATCAGTTCGTATTTTCTTTTCCTTCTAATCTTCCAGTGGAACAAGGTGTTTCTTATGAGTATTATTTTGAAGTTTTTGATAACGATGGAGTACATAATTTCAAAAGTTCAAAATCATCTGTTTTTTCTAATCGTGTGGCTACAGATGAAGAGCAGAAAGATCAATTTTTGCAACAGCAAAATGATAATATCAAGGGTTTAGAAAATTCATTAAAAAATCAAAACAAGCAAATTTCTGAATTAGATAAACTTCAGAAATCGGGAAAGGAAAAAGACAAGTTTGAATTTAAAGAACAACAGGAAGTAAATGATTTTATTAAACGTCAAAAACAACAAGATGATTTGATGAAGCAATTCGCTGATAAAATGAAAGACAATCTTAATAAATTCAAATCAAAAGAAAAGGATGAGTTGAAGGAGGCTTTACAAAAGCGATTAGATAATGCCGATAAAGATTTAGAGAAAAACCAAAAATTATTAGATGAACTTAAAGATCTGAATGATAAAATTAAAAATGAAGAGTTGTTATCTAAGCTGGATAAATTCAAACAAAACAGTAAAAATCAAGTAAAAAATTTACGGCAATTGGTGGAGCTTACTAAGAAGTATTATGTAGATAAAAAGGCGGAGCAGATTGCGGATAAGCTAGACAAACTCTCACAGAAGCAAGATCAATTGTCAGATAATGTAAAAGAGAATTCGTTAGATAAACAGAATGAAATTAATAAGGCATTTGACAAAATTCAAGAAGATCTGAAAGATTTAAAGAAAGACAATAAGGAGTTGAAGGCGCCACTTGATTTACCTGATGATGCTGCCAATGAAAAGAATATTGATGATGATTTAAAGAAAGCATCGGATGAACTGCAAAAAAACAATAAAGATAAGGCTAAGCCAAAACAAAAAAATGCGGCTAAGAACATGAAGTCTATGTCTAAGAAAATGGCTCAGAGTTTGGAGTCAAGTGAGATGGAACAATTAGATGAAGATGTAAAAATGTTGCGTCAAATTTTAGATAATTTATTGGCTTTTTCTTTGTCTCAAGAGGACTTAATGACGCAGTTTAAAAGTTTAAAAACAGGTTCTCCAGCGTTTAATAAAAAAATTAAATGGCAACAGGATTTAAAACAGCAGTTCAAGCATGTTGATGATAGTCTGTTTGCAATGTCAGTTCGTAATCCTAAAATTGCCGAAGATGTTACTCGTGAAATAGGAAATATGCAATACAATATAGATAAGTCTTTGGAGAGTTTATCTGACTCTCAAATTCCAAAAGGATTATCACATCAGCAATATACTATTTCTGCAGCTAATAAATTAGGTGATTTTTTAAGCGATATATTAAATGGCATGCAAATGTCTTTATCAGGAATGGGTTCAGGTAAACCAAAACCAGGTGAAGGGTCAGGGATGCAATTGCCAGATATAATTAAGAAGCAAGAAGGAATAGGAGAGAAGGTCAAGGAAGGAATGGGAGCTGGAAAGAAACTTGGTGAAGACAAAGAAGGAAATCCTGATGAGGGTTCTAAACCAGGAAAAGGAGATTCACAATCTGATGAAGAGGGAGAAGGAAATGCTAAGGCAATAATGGAGATTTATAAAGAACAACAACAACTTAGAGAGGCACTAGAAAATGAGTTGAATAAACAAGGGCTCGGCAATCAAGGACAAAGTGTTTTAGAACAAATGAAACAAATTGAGAAGCAGTTGCTGAACAAAGGATTTAAGAACGAAACACTGCAAAAGATTCTTAATATTAAGCAGGAATTATTGAAATTAAAAACAGCCGTTCAAGAGCAAGGGGAGGAAAATAAACGCCAATCACAAACAAATAAAAAAGACTTTAATAATGAATCTAAACCGTTACCAGACGCATTGTTAGATTATTTAAATACGATAGAGATTTTAAATAGACAATCATTACCTTTGCGCTCCAATTTCAACCAAAAGGTTCAAGAATATTTTAATAAAAAATGATCAATTTTAATTACGAAAACGAGTTTAATTTAGATAATGAAGAGGCAATCGCTAACTGGCTTTCTGCTGTAATTATTTCTGAAGGTAAAAAAGAAGGGGAGATTAATTATATCTTTTGCGATGATGAGTATTTACATAAAATAAATGTGGAATATTTAGATCATGATACCTTGACTGATATTATAAGCTTTGATTACACAATGGGGAATGAGATTAGTGGTGATGTGTTTATATCTGTAGAGCGTGTGCAAGACAATGCTGTTGATTTTAATGTCGCTTTCGAAGAAGAATTGAAACGTGTTTTAGTCCACGGTGTATTGCATTATTGTGGCTATAAAGACAAAGGTGAGGATAACGAACGTTTAATGCGTTCTAAAGAAGATGAAAAAATCGCCATGTTCCACGTGGAACAGTAAATTCTAATATAGATATTCTTGGTTTTGTTTCACGTGGAACAATTCTTGTTGATTGTTTTTAGTGCGAATGTAGTTCCACGTGGAACAATGGAAGTTGTGCTTTTAGAAAAGTAAAATAGTACTTAGATTTTAATACCATTCTCGACGAAGTCGAGTTAATTTATAAATAAAATGTTTCAAGAAGAATATGATGTTATTGTAGTTGGTGCAGGGCACGCTGGGTCAGAAGCCGCTGCTGCCGCTGCAAATTTAGGTTCCAAAACTTTATTGGTAACAATGAGTTTGCAGAACATCGCGCAGATGTCTTGTAATCCTGCCATGGGTGGAATTGCCAAGGGGCAGATTGTTCGTGAGATCGATGCGCTTGGTGGTTACTCTGGAATTGTTTCGGATCGTACGGCGATTCAATTCAAGATGCTTAACAAATCGAAAGGTCCTGCAATGTGGTCTCCTCGTGTTCAAAGTGACCGAATGCGTTTTGCTGAAGAGTGGAGGTTGATGTTGGAAGGAACGCCAAACTTGGATTTTTACCAAGAGATGGTGCAGGGTCTTATTATTGAAGACGGAAAAATAAAAGGAGTTCGTACTTCGCTTGGAATCGAAATCAAAGCGAAATCAGTTGTGTTGACTAATGGAACTTTTTTGAATGGTTTAATCCATGTTGGCGAAAAACAATTTGGTGGTGGTAGAGCAGGGGAAAGTGCTGCTTATGGAATCACCGAAGATTTGATAAAAATAGGTTTTGAATCCGGTAGAATGAAAACTGGGACACCTCCTCGTGTGGATGGTCGTTCTCTTGATTTTACTAAAATGAATGAAGAAAAGGGTGATGCGAGACCAGATAAGTTCTCGTATTCGGATATAACTTCTCCGTTGGTTCATCAACGTTCTTGTCATATGACCTATACTTCTCTGGAAGTACATGATATTTTGAGAGAAGGTTTTGATCGTTCACCGATGTTTAATGGTCGTATAAAAAGTCTAGGACCTAGATATTGTCCTTCTATTGAAGATAAGATAAATCGTTTTGCCGATAAAGAAAGACATCAGCTATTTATAGAGCCCGAAGGTTGGAAAACCTGTGAGGTTTATGTAAATGGTTTTTCTACTTCTCTTCCTGCCGATATTCAATTCAAAGCCATGCGTTCCGTTGTGGGTTTTGAGAAAGTACAGTTCTTGCGTCCGGGTTATGCAATCGAGTACGATTATTTTCCTCCAACACAATTAAAACATACCTTAGAAACTAAGTTGGTAGAAGGGTTGTATTTTGCGGGACAAATTAATGGAACTACAGGATATGAAGAAGCCGCCTCTCAAGGATTGATGGCTGGAATCAATGCGCATTTAAAAGTGCATGAAAAAGCGCCATTGATTTTAAAGCGTGATGAAGCTTATATTGGAGTATTAATTGATGATCTAATTACTAAAGGTACTGAAGAGCCGTATCGAATGTTTACCTCGCGCGCGGAGTATAGAACGTTGTTGCGTCAAGACAATGCTGATTTTAGGTTGACACCAATGTCGCACGAAATTGGTTTGGCTTCTGAGGCACGTTTACGCAGAATGGAGCACAAATTGAAAGAGTCAGAAAAAATGGTTGCTTTCTTCCGAGAATCTAGTATTACAATGGCAGAAGCAAATCCAATTTTAGAATCAAAAGAAACTGCATTGATTTCGCAAGGAGATAAAATGTTTAAAATTTTCTCGCGTCCTCAAATCGATTTAGAGGATATGATGAAATTTGAAAAAGTAAAAACATATGTTTCTGAGAATGATGTGGATCAAGAAATATTAGAACAAGCCGAAATTCAAGTGAAGTATTCTGGTTACATAGAAAAGGAACGCAACAATGCGGATAAGCTGACTCGTTTAGAAGATGTGAAAATCCCGGAAGATTTTGATTATCATAAAATCAAATCCATGTCTATTGAAGCAAAGCAAAAGTTAACTAAGATACGTCCAGTAACTATTTCTCAAGCGTCAAGAATAAGTGGTGTTTCGCCAAGTGATATTTCGGTCTTGTTGATTTACATGGGGAGATAATATTTTAGAGTGCTATAGTATTATTAGCGATTTCTGAGTTTTAGATCTGCAATCTAAAATCGTTAATCTACAATCTAAATTTATTTTGTTCCACGTGAAACTACTCTCGAAACCCTTGTTATTGTTGAATAGTTTTAAAAATAAATGAAATACAACCCTAAAAGTATTTCTGTGCTTTTGGGGTTTGGTTTGAAAAAGTATAAATAGTATATAATTTAATAAATGGACATTTCTAATAAAAAACATTTCCTTACCGTAAAAGACCATTCCGTTTCAAAAGAAATTTTCGAATTATACTATGATGAAAATCTGGATATGTTAGTAACACATCCGCAACCTAGTTTAGACGTTTTAGGTAAGTATTATGAAAGTGAAGATTATATTTCTCATACGGATGGGAAACGTTCTTTATTTGAGAAAGCCTATCATTTTGTAAAAAACATTGCTTTAAAAAATAAATTGGATTTAATCAATTCACTTCAACCAGCTAAAGGACGCATTTTAGATATTGGTGCAGGTACAGGTGATTTTTTATCAGTGGCCAAACAAAATGGTTGGGAAACAATAGGAGTCGAGCCAAGTGAAAAAGCAAAAGCTATAGCAAGTAAAAAAGGAGTTGGTTTTGTGGAAGAAACAAGAACTCTAGAAAATCAATCTTTTGATGTGATTACGATGTGGCATGTGTTGGAACATGTACCCGATTTGGATTTTCAAATAAAAGAATTGAAACGGTTATTAAAACCCAATGGATCTTTAATTATTGCGGTACCTAATTTTAAATCATTTGACGCAAAACATTATGGCGCGTTTTGGGCAGCATATGATGTACCGATTCATTTTTGGCATTTTTCTAAAAAAGCAATAAAATTACTTTTTGAAAAAGAAAACATACAATTGGAAAAAGTACTTCCTATGAAGTTTGATTCATTTTATGTGAGTCTACTTTCAGAAAAATATAAATCCGGAAAAATGAATTTTATAAAAGCATCTTTTGTTGGTTTATGGTCCAACTGGAAAGCAAAAGGTAGTTTTGAATATTCATCCCATATTTACGTGCTAAAAAACAACTAAAATCGATTTTAATATGGTTTTAAGACTCGATTGTTGCTTCAGACGTATGCTTTGTTGGCTATTTTTAGATTTAAGCTTATTTTAACGCTATTAAAGCCGTTTTTTATAATTACAAATTATACTTTTGTTTTTTTTAATAGTAAAATCTAATAGTATAAATAAACTCGTAAAATCTAAACTTTTTTAGGTTACTATCTATTTTTTTATATTTTTGTCGTACACACATTAAATTACAAATAAACCAAAATGAAATCAAAGATTCACGAATACCAAAAAAGTAATATTAAAAATATGAGTAAAAAAGTATTATTAATTATTGCAATTTCTATTTCAGTTGTTGCTTGTAACAAAACTGCAGAAGTTAAAGAAGTAAAAACAGCTTATGTAGATACTTCAGTATTAATGAAAGAATATACAGAAGCAAAAGATCTTGAAGCTAAATATAAAGCACAGTCTGCTGAAAAAGGAAGACAGCTAGAAGCAGAGATTAATCGTTTCAAACAAGAAGCTGCCAATTTTCAATCTCAAGCGCAAGCGAATGGGCAAGAATGGGCACAAAAAAAAGGTGCTGAATTGCAAAAAAGAGAACAACAATTAGGGTATGCACAACAAGCTTTATCGCAACAATTGCAACAAGATAGTAGTGTTGAAATGGATACTTTAGTAAGTGGTGTTAAAAAATTCATCAAAGCATATGGTAAAGAAAAAGGGTACAGCTACATTTATGGTACTGGTGATGCTGCTTCTATTTTGTATGCTGAAGAGAAATATGACATTACAAAAGATATTGTTAAAGCATTAAATGACAAATACAAATCAACTGCCAAAGCAGATGAAAAAGTAGAAGTTAAAGCTGATGCTAAAACAGAAACTAAAAAATAATTTTATTTTTAATTCGATTGAAGCCTTCATTCTTTTATTAGAATGAAGGTTTTTTTTGTTACGAATTGTATCTTTTGTTTTTATTTTATAATCTTAAAAAAAGGTACATTTACTTTGTTTTAATTCGGTTGATTATACCGAAACTATTTTCCGTTTTTAATTTATACGCCTAATGCAAACTATTACTGAAGCTGCCGCTTACACACTACAATTTATCAATCAAACCCAACGATCTGTTTTTCTGACCGGGAAAGCAGGAACTGGTAAAACCACTTTGCTTCGTGAAATTATAGCAACGACCCATAAGAATACGGTTGTAGTGGCACCTACAGGAATTGCAGCACTGAACGCTGGCGGTGTTACCATTCATTCGATGTTTCAATTGCCTTTTGGGGGCTTTATTCCTTCTTTTAATGTCGATTCTCAATTTACGGATACGGTAAAATTTGAGTCCAAAGACACCTTACGCAGGCATTTTAAAATGAGTGGATTGAAGAAATCCGTAATTCGTAATATGGAATTGCTGGTAATTGATGAAGTGAGTATGCTTCGTGCTGATTTACTGGATGCTATGGATTACATGATGCAAACCGTACGCAAGAAAACAACCCCTTTTGGGGGTGTGCAAGTTTTGTTTATTGGAGATTTATTACAGCTTCCACCCGTTATTCGTGATGAAGAATGGAAAACGTTGCGTGCTTACTACCAAGGAAAATTCTTTTTTCATTCGCATGTTGTGCAACAAAGTCCACCTCTGTATATCGAATTATCAAAAATATACCGCCAAACAGATACTGGTTTTATTTCGGTTTTAAATAATTTAAGAAATAACCAAATTTCTACTGAAGACATTGAGTTGCTCAATAAATACGTGAAACCTGATTTTGATCTCAAAGAAAACAAAGGCTATATCACATTAACTACACATAATGCCAAGGCGGATACCATGAATGCGCAAGCATTAGAAGATTTAAAAGGAGAATTAATTAATTATAAAGCGGATATCGTAGGTGATTTCCCTGAAAAATTATTTCCTATTGAAGAACGTTTGCTACTTAAAGTAGGAGCACAAGTCATGTTTGTGAAAAATGATTTATCCTTTGATAAAAATTACTTCAACGGAAAAATGGGGATTATCAAGTCCCTTTCGAGCCAAGAAATTAGAATTCATTTTCCAGAGGAAGACAAAACCATTGAAGTCGAAAAATACGAATGGCAAAACATTCGCTATAAAGTAGATCCTGTTACTAAGGAAATAGAAGAGGAGGTTTTAGGAACTTTTGTTCATTATCCTATTAAATTGGCGTGGGCGATTACGGTACATAAAAGCCAGGGATTAACTTTTGACAAAGCAGCGATTGATGTTTCGCAAGTTTTTATGCCTGGACAAGCGTATGTGGCTCTTTCGCGTTTACGCTCCTTAGAAGGCCTTGTTTTGCTTTCTCCGTTGCGGATGAACGGAATTTCAAATGACCAAGATGTGATGAACTACGCACTGAACAAAGCCTCAGAAGAGGTGTTGAAAAATTCGCTGCATTTTGAAACTAAAAACTTTATTCATAATTACTTGATTAACAGTTTTGACTGGTCAGATCTGGCACAAGAATGGCGCAATCACAAGTACAGTTATTCGGAAAAATCCGAAAGTTCCGAGAAATCCAAACATACCATTTGGGCTACCAAGCAAATGAATGCTATTGATGCACTTTTGGATCCATCCAAAAAATTCATCATACAGCTCAATAAAATTTTCAATAACGAAACGGTCGATTTAATTCATGTTTCTGAAAGAATTCAAGCTGCTTTTGATTATTTCTTCAAATCCATGGATGAGTTGGTTTTTGAGATCTTGTGGAAGCTAGAAGAGGTGAAACGCATCAAGAAAGTGAAAGCTTTTTTTGATGAATTAATTGTTTTAGAAGAGTTGCAGACGAAAGCGGTCTTGCGTTTGATGAAAGCCAAATTGTTAATTGAAACCGTAGTTGCTGGAGAAACTATTTCGAAAGAGAAACTAACTTCAGACGAAATAAAAAAATACATTCCGAGGAAAAAAGAGGCAATCGAAAATCAATTTAAGAAAGTGAATATTACTTTGATTGAAGATGAAAAAGATGTAGAGCGTTATTCGGCAAAGAAAAAATCAGAAAATAAAGCACCTAAGAAATCAACTGTCGAGGAAACCTACGAGTTATGGCAGGCTAAAAATTCAATTCAGAATATCGCAACCATTCGTAAACTGACCACTCAAACTATCGAAAGCCATCTAGTAAAGTTAATACAATCTAAAAAAGTAAATGTAAATGACATTCTACCTAAAGATAAAATAACCGAGTTGAGCGAAGCCTTCAAGCATTACAAAGAAGAATCACTAACAGGAATGAAAGAGCAGTTTGGTGATAAGTATTCTTGGGACGAACTGAGAATGTTCAAAGCCAGCTTAAATTAAGAAATTTTAGGTTCTCAATTGGGTCAGCAATCTAATAAAAAAACCTCTAAAAGCGCATTTGCCTTTGGAGGTTTTTAAATAGTGAAATGTATTTTTTATAAAGATTCAATTAGCAACCAAGCTTCAGGATTGTCTTTTTCTTGAATTTCTTTTTTTGCTTTCTGTGCTTCAGCATACGTAGCATAACTACCATAAAGTACCGGGAAAAGGCCATATTTGTTTGGCGCTATTCTTCGGGCTTTGTATCCTAAATTAGATAAACGATTGAATATTTTGTCAGCATTTTTTTCTTCTCTAAAAGCTCCAGCCACCACATGATATGGTAATTTCCTTTCTTTTACAGCAAGTGTTACAGCTGGTAAAGGGCTTTTGATGAAGAAAGTAGCTTCTTGAATTTTGTTTTGTACTTGTTTTTGAACAGCAGTTTCAACTAAAACGGTTTGTGTAGCAATTTGATTTTGATAAACCGAATAACCAACAGTTCCAGTTAAACCCAATCCTAAAACGAAAATTGCGGCGTATTTTAAGAACGAACTTTCTTTTCTTTCTTCTGGTTCAAATGAGATTACTTTTCCAGTTTCTAAAGATTCTAATTTTTGTTCGAAAATTTCTCTTTTTACAACTGGAGAAACAAATGAACTTAAACCGAAAGAACTAGTTAAGTAATTCGTTTGATCGAAAGGTTTAAATATCAAATTATTATCGGCATTCAATGAAACATCTCCAATGTTTTTTAGTGAGAAAGTTCCGTTTTGCTCTAATGTTTTTTTCCAATTCATAACAGCATACTGAATAGCACTTACAGCATAGTCATAAGATGTTTTTTCGGCTTGAGCAATATGATTAGCAAGCAAGCCATCGTTATTTTTTAAATTAGCGTTGAAAGAAATCATTTTTTTAGGAGGAAAAAATGAATTAGCGCTTTCAACCCACTGAGCTGATTGAATTTCAGTCAAAAATGCACCGAAACCAGGAACGGTAACACATTGATAACGATATAAAAGCTGGGCGATGTAAGATTCGATGTTCATACTTACAAAGTTATACAATGAAAACAGCTATCAAAATTTTATTCACAATTTTTATTAACAATTGAAATAATAATTTTATACTTTTCAGCAACAATTAATTAGCATGACGCAACAGGATTTATTTTATTTATTGGCCTTACAAAGAGTAGAGGGAGTTGGTGATATAATTGCCAAAAAACTAATCACCCATTGCGGTAGTGCCGAAGCTGTTTTTACTACAAAAATAGCCACACTTGCTACCATAGACGGGGTGGGTTCAATGTTGTTGAAAAACCTAAAGGACAAGATGGTTTTTGAAAAAGCTAACCAAGAATTGGATTACATAAATGCAAATGCTGTTAATACGGTTTATTTCCAAGACGAAGCATATCCTGAGCGCTTGAAACAATGTATTGATGGACCACTTTTATTATTTAGTTCTGGGAATATCAATCTAAAAAACCGTAAAATAATCAGTATTGTGGGTACCCGCCAAATTACGTCGTATGGAACGGAGTTTTGTAGAAAACTGATTGAAGATTTAGCTCCTCTAGATCCCATCATTGTGAGTGGCTTTGCTTATGGTGTGGATATCGTGGCGCATCAATTAGCAATAGAACATAATTTACAAACCATTGGTGTAGTAGCACACGGTTTAAATCAAATATATCCCAAAACACATAAAAAATATGTCGCCAAAGTAGAAGAGAACGGTGGTTTTATGACTGAGTTTTGGAGTTCCTCGAATCCCGACAAAGAAAATTTTGTACGTAGAAACAGGATCGTTGCAGGAATGTCGGAGGCTACAATTGTAATTGAATCAGCGGATCGTGGTGGTTCCTTGATTACGGCTAACATGGCTAATGATTACAATCGTGATGTTTTTGCAGTCCCGGGTCGCGTAACGGACAAATACAGTCAAGGCTGTAATAACTTGATAAAAACTCAAAAAGCCAATGTACTCACCAGTGCTGCCGATGTAGTTTATATCCTCAATTGGGACATTCAAAAAGAAATAAAACCCGTGCAAAAACAGTTGTTTGTTACTTTAGATGAGGATGAACAAAAAGTCTATGATTACCTTTTAAAAACGGGAAAAGAACTAATGGATATTATTGCTTTGCGATGTGATTTTCCTATTTACAGGATTTCAGGACTGCTCTTGAATATGGAATTGAAAGGTGTGGTAAGACCGTTACCAGGGAAATTGTTTGAAGCTATTTAAAATCTAAAACCCTTCCTAGTTTTGAATAGAAAGGGTTTTTTTTCAAAAATTAAACGACTTCAAAGCCTAATTTTTCTCTAACACGAGATAACACTCCATTAGCCACAACGGTTGCTTTCTCAGCACCAATTTTCAGTAAAGCATCTACTTCTGGAAGGTTATTGATATAGTAATTGTATTTTTCTCTTTCGGTTTTGAACGTTTCCGTTATCAGTTCAAACAAGGCTTGTTTGGCATGACCATAACCATAATTTCCGCCTAAATAATTTGTTCTCATTGTTGCTAGTTGTTCTTCATTGGCTAACAAAGAATAAATTGCAAAAGCATTACAAGTATCTGGATTTTTAGGATCTTCTAGTGGAGTACTATCGGTTTCAATGCTCATTACTTGCTTACGCAATGCTTTATCATCTAGGAAAATATTGATAATATTATTGGCTGATTTGCTCATTTTTCCACCATTGGTACCAGGAATTAGCATGCTGTCTTCTTGAATTTTGGCTTCAGGAATAACAAATGTCTCTCCCATTTGGTGGTTGAATCTTGAAGCCACATCACGTGTAATTTCTAAATGTTGTAATTGATCTTTTCCTACTGGTACTAGTTGGGCATCATATAATAAAATATCAGCTGCCATTAACATAGGGTAAGAGAATAAACCAGCATTTACATCTTCCAGTCTGTCAGCTTTATCTTTGAATGAATGCGCTAATGTCAAGCGTTGAAAAGGAAAGAAACAGCTTAAATACCATGACAACTCTGCCGTTTGAGGCACATCAGATTGTCTGTAGAAGACTACTTTGTTAACATCTAAACCACAAGCTAGCCAAGCAGCAGCAGTACTGTAAGTATTAGCTCTCAATGTAGTTCCGTCTTTTATTTGTGTAATGGAATGCAAGTCGGCAATAAAAAGAAAAGATTCGTTTTTTGGATCATTCGATAATTGAATTGCTGGAATGATTGCTCCAAGTAAGTTTCCTAAATGTGGTGTTCCTGTACTTTGAACTCCGGTAAGTATTTTTGCCATTATGATTTTATTTACCGCAAAGGTTGCAAAGTTTTTCGCAAAGTTCGCTAGGTTTTATATTTTTATATTATTAAATAGTTCCCAAATTTAATTCTTTTTAATAATAGTATCATAGGATTCCTTATTTTTGAAATCATGAATGGAATAAAAATTATTTTTTGGACACTTTGGCGTATTTGGTTTTATGTTCTTATGGCTATCCCCATATTGATTATGTTCCCTTTTTTGGTAGCCTCTATTCTTACTGAAAAAGGCTATCCGTATTTCTTTAAAATGGCTAGAATTTGGGCTAAATTCATTCTATTTGGGATGGGTTTTTATTATAAAATAAACAAAAATCAAAAGTTAGAAACCGATAAAAGCTATATGATTGTTGCCAATCATACTTCAATGGTTGATATTATGTTGATGTTGGCTGTTGTTAAAAATCCATTTGTTTTTGTGGGTAAGCAAGAATTGGCTAAGATTCCATTATTTGGGTTTTTCTATAAAAGAACTTGTATTTTAGTAGATCGAGGCTGTTCAAAAAGCCGAATGGAAGTCTTCAATCAAGCTCAAAAAAGAATTAATAGAGGATTAAGCGTATGTATTTTTCCAGAAGGCGGAGTTCCAAATGATGAATCGATTGTTTTGGATACGTTTAAAGATGGGGCATTCCGGTTAGCTATTGAACATCAAATTCCTATTGTACCTATTACTTTTGGAGATAATAAAAAAAGATTTTCTTATACTTTTTTCAGTGGAAGCCCAGGGATTATGAGAGTTAAAATCCATTCTCAAGTAGATACGATTAGTAAAACAGGAACGGATAGAAAAGCAATTCGTGAAAACGTTCGAGATATTGTTTATGCTCAATTAATGACTTTTAATGCTAATTAAAAGGTATAGCTAATTCCAGAATACAACCCAATAAAAACAGGTTTATAGTTATCGGAATTGTTTGAATAGGTATTCAATTGATACTTGACCATGGGTTCAACATTAATTTGAAATGATTTTATAAATTGGTACTTAAATCCCATCCCAACATTAGTACTAAAGTGAATTGGGTTTAAATTATTAGCTTCTCCTAATTTTAAATTAATAGTATTAGACACTAATGATATTTTATTTTGATTTAAAAATAAAGTACTAATCCCTCCAATAACAGTAATGCCAAATTTTTTATTTATGAGTGCATAGGAAAGCTCCAAAGGCACTTCATAGTATCCCATTTTTTGATTGATTGCGCCTGTATTTGTATTTTGGTAGCTTCTTTCAAGGGTGGCTAGCGTATTGAGTTCCGATTCGTTTTTAATTTCAATCGATTCATTGGAAGTGTAATTAATGTTAGTCAAATTATGAGCTATCAAACTTGATGAATAGATTACATCATTAGTATTATATCCCAATATAAGCTTATTAACACCTGTTCTTACGGTTAATTTTTTTGAAACAGCATAATTCACCCCTATTCCAAAACTAAGGCTGTTATCGGCTGTTTTTTGGTTTTCTGAAAATTGTGGATCAATCGATGATCCGCTTGAATTTGAATTCAAATAGACTGCGGCAACATTGGGAACGATTTGCCATTTATCCAAATTAGTAAGAACGACTGTCGATTTTTTTTCTTCTTTCTTTTTTAGAATTGCTTCTAATTCGTTTGGTATTTCTGGGACAATTTCTGTTTGTTTTTTAACATCAGTTACTGCAATTTTAGCATCAGACTGATTCTCTAATTTGAAATTTCCATTGATTCCATCACCAGTATTTTTTGGTGTATTTATATTTTTAAGAGGGTTTCCTTCAACAGTAAACTGATCTGAAATTATTTTGTTAGTATTAGAAGCTACTGATTTTAACGATGAATTATTTTTTGATTTATAAAGCGAAGTATCATTTTGATTTTTCTTCTGTTCAGTACTGGTTTCTGAGGAAATAAAAGTTGTATTTTCTTTTTCATGATTTCTAACAGTTTTTGGGTTAGTTATTACGACTTGTTGCTTATTTTTTATGAGCAAAGGGATATTCTTATTTTCTTTTTTTGTTGCAATTGAATCTTTGTTTTCGGTTGTATTTTTTGAGTCTAAAACAATAGTTTTTTTATTTTCTGTGTTTGTATTGAAAACCATATTTAGGGTAAAAAGACCCAAAATAAAAGCAGCAGCAATTCCTGAAAACTGCACCCAAAACGGGATTATTTTTCTTTCTTTTTCTTTTAATTCGGCCTCTATATTGAGCCAAACTTGTTTATTTGGCTCTGCTTCAAAATCTTTGAATTTTTCTTGAAACAATCGGTCTATGTTTTTTTTATCGCTCATTTTGCCAATGACTTTATTTCGATTCTAGTGTAAGCTTCAATTTTTTCTTTTAAAATAAGCCTTGCCCTTGAAAGATTTGATTTTGTGGTTCCAGTTGTTATTTTTAGTATTTCTGAAATTTCTTTATGGGAATAACCATCAAGTACATAGAGGCTAAAAACGAGTCGGTACTGATCTGGTAATTCTTGGATGATTTTCATCAAATATTCAATGGGTACATTTTCATCATCAATTTCAATATCATCGTCAGGAATGTTTTCATTAATCACCTCCATATATCGTATTCCTTTGAATTTTTGAAGTGCATTGTTGATCATTATTCTTTTCGCCCAACCTTCAAAGGATCCCTTACCACTAAACTGGTCTATTTTTCTAAAGATTATCAAAAAACCATCTTGTAAATTATCTTGAGCATCCGCATAGTTACTGGAATACTTCAAGCATACCCCATAAAACTTCTTAGCAAACAATTGATACAATTGCTCCTGAGCTTTAGGATGATTTTTTTTACAATCGTTAATTATTTGATCTAATCCCACAAATTTTTATCTAGTTGTTAGTTGACTACAGGAATTTCTACATCTTCAAATATATCTTTATCGGCGGTATCTTTTCCTTTATAAAACTTAAAAATATAAGAACCAGTATTTGTTACATAAAAATTAAACGAAACTTCAGATAATGCAGGGATTTCTGTGGTACATATCTGATTATCCTTTACAGCGGTCTGAATAGCTATTGTTCTTACATTTAAATCTTTGCTATAATAAATTCCTTGAAAAATGTGACAGGCAGTGGGCTTTTGATATTTTAGTTTTATTTCATAGGTCTCCCCAAGCTTAAAATTCTCGGGTAGTGTATAACTATCAACGGGTAGTACTTCGTAGTTATAAGTGTCTTGATTACCATTATCAAGTGTACATCCTGTTATAGTGGTAATAAACAGGATAAATAACGCAAACTTTTTCATTTTTTTCTATTTTTAAATTTATAACAGTCGGTTCCTCTAAATAAGGAAGTGCCTGTTTTTAATAGATAACAAATTTTGAAAATGGTTGCGTGTAAAAATAAAAAAACCCGAAAATTTTTCGGGTTTTAATTTTATGCGTCTGCTAATTCTTTTATTCTAGCTTTGATTTTTACTTCAAGCTCATCAGCTAATTCTGGATTGTCTTTTATTAAAGACTTAACCGCGTCACGACCTTGTCCTAATTTGGTTTCGCCATAACTAAACCAAGAACCTGCTTTTTTAATGATTTCAAATTCAACAGCTAAATCTAAGATTTCTCCTGTTTTTGAAATTCCTTCACCATACATGATATCAAATTCAGCAATTTTGAAAGGTGGTGCAACTTTATTTTTCACCACTTTTACTTTAGTTCTGTTTCCAAGAACATTATCACCGTCTTTAATTTGAGTTGAACGACGGATGTCTAAACGTACCGAAGCATAAAACTTCAATGCATTTCCTCCAGTTGTAGTCTCTGGATTTCCAAACATTACTCCAATTTTCTCTCTCAATTGGTTGATGAAGAATACAGTACAGTTTGTTTTGCTAATTGTTCCTGTTAACTTTCTTAAAGCTTGAGACATTAAACGGGCATGAAGACCCATTTTAGAATCTCCCATTTCACCTTCAATTTCACTTTTTGGTGTCAAAGCAGCAACCGAGTCAATAACTACAATATCGATAGCTCCTGAACGAATTAAGTTCTCTGCGATCTCTAATGCTTGCTCTCCATTGTCAGGTTGAGAAATGATTAAGTTTTCGATATCTACTCCTAATTTCTCCGCGTAATTTCTATCAAATGCGTGTTCAGCATCAATAAATGCGGCAATTCCACCTGCTTTTTGTGCTTCAGCAATGGCGTGAAGCGTCAAAGTAGTTTTTCCAGATGATTCTGGACCGTATATTTCTATAATTCTTCCTCTTGGATATCCACCAACTCCTAATGCTAAATCGATTCCTAAAGATCCAGAAGAAATGCTTTCCACTTCTACTATCGCTTTATCGCCCATTTTCATTACAGTTCCTTTTCCGTATGTTTTATCTAATTTGTCAAGCGTCAATTGTAGCGCTTTTAATTTTGCTTCTTTCTCTGTACTCATCTTCTCTTTTACCTTTTCTTTCATTTGTATTATTTTATCGCTCTAAGAAATTTGGAGAACCTGTTAGATTGCTACAATTTTCTTTTTTTTAAATTTTTATGCTCGTAAAAATACTTCTTTTTTTAATTAAATTTTTCACTTTCAAGAAGTAAATACAGTTTTTACATGAACAAGGCTTTTAACTCTGTTGCATCTTCTGGTTTTATTTTTCCTGCCAAAAGTAAACTCAGTTGCTTGCGTCTTAAAGCAGCATCAAAACGTTGTTTTTCAAGCTCAGTCTCGGGGATTATTTGTGGCACTTCTACAGGTCTTCCAGTGTCATCCACCGCGACAAAAGTATATATGGCTTCATTAGCTTTGGTTTTGTTTCCAGATTCTCTGTCTTCTACCCAAATATCAATATAAATTTCCATAGAACTTTTGAACGATCTAGATACTTTGGCCTCAACCGTAACCACACTTCCTAATGGAATGGCTCTGTTAAAAGCCACATGATTTACCGATGCTGTTACTACAATTCTTCTAGAATGTCTGCGCGCAGCAATGCTGGCAGCACGATCCATTCGAGCCAATAGCTCACCACCAAAAAGATTATTCAAAGGATTTGTTTCACTTGGTAAAACCAAATCGGTCAATGTTGTTAAAGATTCTGAAGGATGTTTAGGTGTCATATTTTTTTATAAATGTAAATAGTGTTTTTTAATTTTTAATTCAACCAATATACTGCCATTATAGCAGGGATGAAATAAATAACAATGGTTCTGGCTCCATCATAATCTTTAGCCAATCGTTGTCCAAAAAGCAACATTATTAAAGTAATACAAGAGAAAACAGCGCCATAGAACCCAAATAAACGGCCGTTGTTTATTAATAATTCGATACATCCTACAATGCATAAAATTCCTGAAATTAATTCTAATATCAGAATGTTTAATAAGGCTAAAGGCACGTGGTTTTTTAGTTGTGTTTTTGCAAAATGTTCTTTTAACCAATCTACATTATCTTTCCAATAAAAGAGTTTGTCATACCCAGATTGAATAAATGAAATTGCCAGAAAAACTAAAATTAAAATAGAAGCAGCGTTGTTCATATTGTTATTTTTTATGGATTAATCGTGTGAGTTTAATAGATAAATCGGTTAATATAATTTTTGCATTTCCGTTGCGTTCCACGTGATACATGGCATCCGAAAGTTCCTTGAAAATATCATGAATGTTATTGCCATTGACAAATGGAGCAAAATTCTCGAGTTTAAATTTATCCACTTTGGGCTCAAAATAAACCAAATTGGGCGTTTCATAGTTAATCAATAAAGCCTGGCGGAACATTTCGATACAAAACTCAAGAAATTTCTTCTGAGTTTCTCTCCCTAAACCAGCTATTTTTTCACTCCAAAGAATTAAATCTTGAATAGCAGCGGCATTTCCTTTTGCTTTAAATGCAGCTCGCACCCATGTAACAAACCATTGTTCAAATGGAAATTCATCATTATCATCACGTAATAAATGTAAGGCAAGATTATAATTGCCTTGTGCTTGATGGGCAATTTTTGCAGCTAACTTTGGATCTACTTGTTCACGAGAAACCAAGGCTTCTGCAATTAGGGGTTCGCTTAAACCGTTAAAATGCAATATTTGGCATCGAGAACGTATGGTTTGAATGATATCTTCTTCGTTTTCAGAAATTAAAATAAATACTGTTTTTTCTGGTGGCTCCTCTAGTAATTTCAATAGTTTATTAGAGGCAGCAATATTTAATTTATCGGCCATCCAGACAATCATAATTTTATAACCGCCTTCGTATGATTTTAAAGATAAGGATTTTAATATTTCCTGAGCATCATCCACTCTTATTTCGCCCTGTTTGTTTTGAACTCCCAAAACTGCATACCAATCGAAAAGACCTCCGTAAGGATTTTGCAAAACAAATTGTCTCCAGTCCGCAATAAAATCAAGACTTTTTGGGCTTTTCTTTACTGCATCTGTGGTTACAGTAGGATAAGCAAAGTGTAAATCAGGATGGGATATTTTTTGGAATTTCAGATTGCAAGATTCATTAGAACCGCAGTTCTCCCCATTTTGATTGTTGCATAAAATGTATTGTGCATAAGCAATCGCCATAGGTAAAGTACCACTTCCTTCTGGACCAACAAATAATTGTGCATGAGGTATTCTACCAGAATCAGCACTTTTTGTCAGATGGTTTTTAATGTGTTCTTGTCCTAAGATTTGAGAAAATTGCATAAAGCAAAGATAGAAGAAATTGGGTTAGTCAAAAATTTTAAAGAAGCAAAGTTTATCAAAATATTCATGCTAAAAGGGTCAATATTAAAATCAAATTTTAACTATTAAAAAGACAGAAATTTTGAGTAAGTTGTTGAAATGGCATTAAAAATAGATTTTATTTATTAATTTACATCGATTTCGTTGTTAAAAACCTTAATTTTTTAGTTTTTTCAAATTTAATAATAATCTAAAAGTTCTATATTTGTTACTCTTTCAAAAAAACAAACTAAAAAAGAACCTGATGAAGACTTTAAACGATTTTGATTTCAAAAATAAAAAAGCAATAATACGCGTTGATTTTAACGTGCCTTTGGACGAAAATTTTAATGTGACTGATGCTACTCGTATCGAAGCAGCAAAACCTACAATTGATACTATTCTTGCTCAAGGTGGAAGTGTAATCTTGATGTCACACTTAGGAAGACCTAAAGGAGTTGAAGAAAAATATTCTTTGAAACATATATTAAAAACAGCTTCAGATATTCTTGGAGTTCCAGTTCAATTTACTTCAAATTGTATTGGTGAAGAAGCGAAGAACGCTGCTGCAAACTTAAAAGCAGGAGAAGTTTTATTATTAGAAAATCTACGTTTTCATGCTGAGGAAGAAGCTGGAGATGTTGCTTTTGCAAAAGAATTAGCTTCACTTGGAGATATTTATGTAAATGATGCTTTTGGAACAGCACACAGAGCACATGCTTCAACAACAATTATTGCACAATTTTTCCCAACAGAAAAATGTTTTGGAGCATTATTAGCAAAAGAAATTGAAAGCTTAAATAAAGTTTTAAAGAACAGTGAAAAACCAGTAACAGCAGTTCTTGGAGGTTCTAAAGTTTCTTCTAAAATTACAGTTATCGAGAATATTCTTGACAAAGTAGACCATATGATTATTGGTGGTGGAATGACTTTTACTTTTGTTAAAGCATTAGGAGGAAAAATTGGAGAATCTATTTGTGAAGATGACAAACAAGAATTAGCATTAGAAATCTTGAGATTGGCTAAGGAAAAAGGAGTTCAAATTCATATTCCTGTAGATGTAGTTGCTGCGGATGATTTTTCAAATACAGCAAATACTAAAATTGTGGATGTAAGAGAAATTCCTGATGGATGGCAAGGTCTTGATGCAGGTCCAAAATCATTGGAAAACTTCAAAAAAGTAATATTAGAATCTAAAACGATTCTTTGGAACGGACCTTTAGGTGTTTTTGAAATGGAAAGTTTTGCTAATGGAACTATCGAATTAGGAAACTTTATTGCAGAAGCTACAGAAAATGGTGCTTTTTCACTTGTAGGTGGAGGAGATTCAGTTGCAGCAGTAAAACAATTCGGTTTTGAACATAAAGTAAGTTACGTATCAACAGGTGGTGGTGCAATGTTAGAAATGCTTGAAGGTAAAGTATTGCCAGGAATAGCTGCAATTCTAGATTAATAAATACATTTTTAACAATATTTATTGAATTTTTTAGTTCTAACATATTAAGTTTGTAAAAAAATGGCGTAGTAACCATTTATAATTAAGGATGTTGACATAAAAAAGCATGAATATAAAAAATACCACAATAGCATTTTTACTATTGCTATCGATTCCTTTGTTTTCGCAAGAAGTTGCTGAAAGCAAAGGAATTGTTGTTATAGAAAACAATTTATCTTATCTCGATTCTATCAAAAAAACCTTTGTCAATGATGAAATGGCGTCTTGTGTAGATAGTTTATGGATGAAAGAATTGACAAATCTTGATTTGTATAATGACATTACAAATGATATTGAAAACATAAATATTGATGAAAAAGTAGATTATGAATTGCCAACTGAATTGTTGAAATCGCGATTGGAGGCCATGAATGCAAAATCTCCTTTTAGAATTGAATACAATGAGAGTCTTGAAAATGTAATTCGGTCTTTTCTAAAGTACAGAAAAAAATCATTTGAAAAGTTGATGGCTATTTCGGATTATTATTTCCCCATGTTTGAAGAGGCTTTTGCGAAAAAAAATGTCCCGTTGGAAATCAAATATTTAGCAGTGGTTGAATCGGCATTAAACCCAAGAGCCGTTTCAAGAGTAGGAGCAACGGGTTTATGGCAGTTTATGTATCAAACAGGAAAACAGTACAATCTAAAAATTGATTCTTATATCGATGAGCGCAGTGATCCTCTAAAAGCGACTGCTGCAGCAGCACAATACATGTCTAATATGTATGGCATTTTTGGCGATTGGGAGCTGGTATTAGCTTCTTATAATTCTGGTCCAGGGAATGTTTCTAAAGCAATACGAAGATCAGGAGGAAAACAAAACTATTGGAACATTCGAAAAAACCTTCCTAAAGAAACACAAGGATATGTACCTGCTTTTTTAGCAACTATGTATCTTTATGAATACCACAATGAACATGGAATCAGACCTGATAAAGCGCTAGTGCAGCGTTTTGAAACGGATACCATTTTAATGAAAAAACAAATGTCCTTTAAACAAGTTTCTGATTTATTGGATGTGCCTGTCACTCAACTTCAATTGTTGAACCCGTCTTATAAGTTAAATGTAATTCCTTTTTATGGAGATGAAAACCATTATTTAAGATTACCCAAAGAAAAGATTGCACTATTTACTTCAAATGAAGATAGAATATATGCCTATGTTCAACACGAATTAGATGGTAGAGAAAAACCGTTCCAAAGCTCAAGAGCTATAGTCTCTAAAGTTGAAAATTCTGATGGATCAACGCAAACAATTACACGTACAAAAACCAAGTATTATAAGGTAAGACGTGGGGATAATTTAGGTGCCATCGCTGATAAATATGATGTCGCTGTAACTGATTTAAAAAAATGGAATAAACTAAGAAGCAATACCATTTCCTATGGTAAAAGTTTAAAAATTATCTCAACAGAAAGCATTGTAAAAGTAATGAAGAAAGAACCTGAAGTAGCACCAATTTCAAGAGAAACTATTTTAGAAAACCAAAGAATTGCTTCCATGAAATTAAAAATTAAAAAAGAAGTAAAATCGGATAGTTTATCACCTAATAGTACTTCTTTTTATGTTGTTCAAAAAGGGGATAATTTAAATGTGATTGCTGAAAAAAATAATGTTTCGATTGCAGATATTAAAGAATGGAATCATCTTTCAGCATCCATAATTCAACCTGGAAAATCACTACAAGTCTCGGCTACTATAGTAGAAGAAACCAAAGAAGATGTAGTTGCAATTACACCAGAACCAGCAGCGTTAAAAGACATTAATTATACGGTTTTAAAAGGGGATAATCTAAGTATTATTTCAAGAAAATTTGGAACAGCAATAGCTGACTTAAAAGAATGGAATAATTTATCGAATCAAAATATATCTGTTGGAAGTTCTTTGATTGTGGCCAAAAATGAAGTAGCCATTACTACCGATAATGCAACAGCAAGTTCGTTTAAGAAAAAAGATAATTATTCGAAAGCTTCAGTAAACAAAGCAATTGATTATTATGTTCAAAAAGGGGACTCTTTGTATAGCATTTCAAAAAAATATCCAGGAGTATCCGTCTCAGATCTTAAAAAATGGAATGATATTCGCACTGAAGGGATTAAACCAGGAATGAAATTGAAAATTAATGGTTAATACAATAATCTTCAATAAATTTGGGTTTGAATTCATAATTGAATCATAATGAACAAAAACCATTTATTTTTTCTACTTATTATTCTCGTTTTATTTTTTTCTTGTAAAAAGAAAGACGATTTAATTCCACGTAAAACAACAGGAGCAATAAATACTATTTCAGTAATTATTGATGATCAATTATGGAATGGTGAAGTAGGTGACAGTGTCAGAAATAAGTTTGCCTCACCAGTTATTGGACTGCCACAAGAAGAACCTCTTTTTACTATAAATCAATATCCAGTTAAACTTATGGAAGGATTTATGACGGACAGTCGCAATATTATCGTTATAAAAAAAGGCGAAAAAAATAACTTTGAAATAAATAAAGACCAATATGCATCCCCTCAAAATGTATTCCATATTTCAGGTAAAACGGGAAGCGATATTATTGCAATTATTCAAAAACACAGCCCAGAAATAATTAAATTAATCCGTAAAACCGAAATTGAAGAATGTCAAAGGATAAATAAAAAATCACTACTAGCCCCTAAAATAATTACCGATAAATTCCATATAAATTTAGAGGTTCCTACCAGTTATCAATACGTAATACAACAGGAAAACTTTATATGGTTGAAAAAAGAAATTATAAGTGGGAATACAAGCTTGTTACTTTATCAAGTTCCTATAAATGCACTTAAGAAAGGAAATAACCTAGTTACAAGTATCATAAGTATGCGCGATTCTATTGGAGGATTGTACATTCATGGAAAAGAACCCAATACGGATTTAATTACTGAGGAAGCGTATGCACCATATTTTTTCAAGATAAAACTAGACGGCAAAGTAGCTTATGAAACAAAGGGAACATGGGAATTGAAGAATGATTTTATGTCGGGTCCCTTTATTAATTATGCGATTATAGATGAAGAACACAACAGAGTTTTAGTTTTGGAAGGATTTAGTTACTCCCCTTCAAAAGAAAAAAGAGATCTAATGCACGAGTTGGAGTCTATTATTAAATCAGTTAAAATTATTAAATAACAATTTGTTAAATTCGCGATTTTAAATTTTATATTCACACTCAAGATAACAATTACCAATGACAATAGAATGGAAAATAAAGCCTTTTGACGCACTTTCAGTTCATGAGCTATATGATTTACTAAAATTAAGAAGTGAGATCTTTGTAGTGGAGCAAAACTGTGTTTATTTGGACCTTGACGGCAAGGATAAGATTGCATTGCATCTTTTTGCGGAATATGATGGTAAAATTGTGGCACACGCTCGCCTTTTTAAAGCAGGAATTAGTTTTGATAATGCTTCAATAGGTAGAGTAGTTGTAGATGCAAATTATCGCGACAGAAAATGGGGGCATGATTTAATGCGAGAAGCAATTGCTGGAATTAAACAACACTTTAACCAAAGTAAAATTACGATTGGTGCTCAATTGTATCTAAAAAAATTTTATGAAAGTCATGGATTTGTTCAAACGAGTGAAATGTATTTAGAGGATGATATCCCACATATAGAGATGACAAAGGATTAAATCTTAGTAATTAAAAACTCTACTCTGCGGTCAACTTCTTCCCCTTTTCCTAAGGGGAATTTGTTTCCACACCCTTTATAAGTCATTCGAAGGCTATTGACATTTTTTGAAATTAAATACCAGAATACAATTTTGGCCCGATTTAAAGACAATTTTCTTTCGTTGGTTGCCCGATCAATTGCATCATAATAGTAGCTGGGAGTACAGCACACATGACCTCTAATTTCAAATTCAATATTTTTGTTTTTCTGAAGTTGTTCGGCAATCTTATCCAACTCCTTTTTTGAGTTTGGACTTAATTTACTACTTCCAAGTTGAAATAGGATATTTTCAAAATAAATACGATCACCTACACTATGCTTCTCTTGAATAGAATTATAAATTCCTTTTCCAAAACTATTTTTTTTAACTATTAATAAATCTACACGTCTATTTTTGGAGCGAATTTCTGCTAAGTTTGCGAAGACATCTTCTGTTATTATTACGCGCCCTTTTCCTTCAATGATTACAATTTTATTTTTATTAAATCCATGAGAAGTGAGTACTGCCTTTACAGTGTTGACTCTGTCTTCGGATAATTTATAGTTATAGTCATTATTGCCTCTATCGTCACAGTAGCCATAAATTTGTATGGATTCTATAACTGTGGTATCCGCTTTTGTGACAAAATCAAGAATGGCTTCTTCTTGTTGGCTGTCAATGCTATATTTATCAAAATCAAAATAGATTGTTTCGACTTTTTTTTCTTGCGCAAAAAGACAACCAAAAGACAGTAATGTAATTAACTTTAAATAGTTGAGCATTAAATTTTCAGGATGTTTTTATAGTTTGTGGTATTGTTTAAAATGTCGATTGATTTTTGAATTTCCGAATTGTTTTTTATATAATATTGATAAAATCCTTCTTGATATTGATATCTTTTAATGATTTCTTCAACAATAATTTTTTTAATTTCTTCTTTATTTTTGTCTAATTGTGTTTCTTCACTCTTTTGAAGAGCATTCAGTAATTGTTGATATTCAGTACTAATAGTATCGTCAATTTTTTCTTTTTTGGCTACAGCCAAAGTATTCTTTAAAGCCAATTCTGTTTCCGTATCAAAAGAGAATTTTTCTGCTTTTAAAAACAGTTTGAAATCTTGATAATCGGCATCAGTTATAGTGGGGATTTTATCTCCTAGATTTGGATTCTTATAATAATAACGAGTTACATAATTAAAGATACCATCATTTTTTAGTAAAGCATCAGTGATAACACTAGTGTTTGATTCTTTAAGTTCGATATCAGGAGAAACGCCTCCACCATCATAAACCGTTCTTCCTTTACGTGTTTTAAAAGCATTATAATTTTTTTCAGAAGTTCTCGTAGCTGCACCATTTTTGTCTTTATGTGCATAGTCTAACGCTTGAATGCATCTGCCTGACGGAGTGTAATAACGAGAAATAGTTACTTTTAATTGTGTGTTGTATGTCAAATCAATAGGCTTTTGAACGAGTCCTTTCCCAAAACTTCTACTCCCCACAATAACGGCGCGATCTAAATCTTGTAAAGCTCCCGAAACAATTTCGGATGCTGATGCACTTCTTCCGTTTACAATAATAACTAATGGAATTTGAGTGTCTACAGGGTCAAAAGCGGTTTTATAAGTGTTGTTGTGGTTTTCAATTTTTGATTTTGTAGTGACAATGACTTCATTTTTTGGTACAAATAAATTACAAATGTTCACGGCTTCATTTAAAAGCCCGCCTGGATTTCCTCTTAAATCTAAAATGATTCTTTCGGCACCTTGTCTCTTTAGTGATTCTAATGCTTCTTTGGTTTCATTAGATGCTTTTTTGTTAAAATGAGCTAAAACAATATAGCCCGTTTTTTCATCTATTTTGGTGAAGAAGGGAACTGATTTGATTTCAACTTCGTCCAAAATAATCTGTGCCGTATTCACCTTACCTTGACGGATGTATTTGATGTCAATTTTGGTGTTTTTTGCCCCTTTTAATAATTGTGAAGCATCCTCTTTGAAATCAGATAAAAGCACATCACCTATTTGAATAATTTCATCACCAGGTTTGAAACCCGCTTTATCGGCAGGAAAATTTTTATAGATTTCTTTAATTATTAATTTATCTTGTTTTCGAGTAATTAAAGCGCCTATTCCGGTATATTCGCCAGTGTTGTTTATTTTAAATCGTAATACATCTTGCTCATTGAAATAAACAGTGTAAGGGTCAAGACTGGCTAGCATGCCTTTGATAGCGCTATCCATTAACTCTCCCGGATTTGTTTCGTCCACATAATTAGTGTTCAATTCCTTGAAAAGAGTAGTGAATATTTCTATTTGCTTCGCAATTTCAAAAAAATCGTTTTTGAAACTCGCACCTACAAATATAAAGGCCGAAGCGAGAATAGGGATGATGTATTTTTTTTTGAAAAAAGGGGCCATAGCATTTAGATTCTAAATTTAAAGATTACTAAATTAAGCAATAATAAATTCATTTATGTAGTAAACTGTATGTTCATTTTATTTGAAAAAATAAAAATTATCCCGTAATAGAATCATTGCCATTTTCATGGGTTTCTTTTTTTGCAGTTTGAGCTATAAACTTCTCAAACAATTGAATTGTTTTGGTATTGATTTCTTCGAATGATAGGCGGTCTTTGCTTTGGTAAAAAAACATAAAAGCATAGGGTTTATCTAAACTATCAATAAGGAGATGCTTGTTAAGGCGGTAGGTTTCCCGGAGCACTCGTTTGAAATAATTTCGGTCAACCGCTTTTTTAAAGTGCTTTTTCGAAACAGAAACGCCCATTTTTATTTTTTGAGCATCAACGGTGTCATCGGCATAGTAAACCAATCGTAAAGGGTATTTGGAAACCGATTTCCCTTCAGAAAACAATAATCCAATCGTAATTTTACTTTTAAGTTTTTCGTTTTTGGAATAAGTGAAGTTCATTTCTATAAAAAAAGGCAAAGATTTCTAAAAAGCAAAGGTACAATTAAACCCGAAACCTATTATTGTTTAGGAATTAAATACCACTAAAAATATATTTATTACTTTTGTGTCTAATTTATTTAGCATGCAAAAACTGATTTCGTATCCCATATCCGTCATATATTATTTGTGTTTTGGTCTTACGTTGGTTGTATTTCATCCTATTCAATGGGTTTGTTTTAATTTATTTGGATATCAAGCTCATAAAGTGAGTGTTGATTATCTGAATTTTTTTTTACTCAAATGCACGAATCTTTTAGGGACAACTTATAAGTTTGAAAATTTGGATAGTATCCCTAAAGGGGTTCCATTAATATTTGTATCCAACCATCAAAGTATGTATGATATCATTGCTATGATTTGGTTTATGCGTCGTTTTCATTGTAAGTTTGTCAGCAAAAAGGAATTAGGAAAAGGAATTCCAAGTGTTTCGTATAATTTAAGGCACGGAGGTTCAGCGCTTATTGATAGAAAAGATCCAAAACAAGCCATACCAGCAATTAAAGGGTTATCTGAGTATATTGAAAAAAACAATCGTTCAGCTGTAATTTTCCCTGAAGGAACACGAAGTAAAACGGGTCATCCAAAACCGTTTGCACAAAGCGGACTAAAGATATTGTGCAAGTATGCTCCATCGGCTTATGTAGTTCCAATAAGTATAAATAATTCATGGAAAGTTGTGAAATATGGTTTTTTTCCACTTGGTTTAGGAAATCGCCTTACCTTTGTAATTCATAAGCCTTTAAAGGTTAGTGAATTTAAATTTGAAGAGATCATAGAAAAGGCTGAAAGCGCCATAGTAAAAGGAATAAAATTTTAATTTATATAAAATGTCAATAAAAAACATTCGATTAGAAGTAATGCAGTTTTTAGAAAAAAACGTGGCAAGCTATGTTGATCAGTATTTAATACCTGTTGAAGAAATATGGCAACCCTCTGATTTTTTACCTAATTCTGAAAGCGATAATTTCTTAGAAGAAGTAAAAGAGTTACGTGAAATATCTAAGGACTTACCTTACGATTTCTGGGTAGCAATGGTAGGAGATATGATTACCGAAGAGGCTTTGCCAACCTATGAAAACTGGTTAATGGAAGTTGAAGGTGTAGATAATCTAGAGAGAAACGGTTGGGCCCAATGGGTTCGTCAGTGGACAGGTGAAGAAAACCGTCATGGAGATTTACTAAATAAATATTTGTATTTATCTGGTCGTGTAAATATGCGCGAAATTGAAATGACAACACAGCATCTTATCAACGACGGTTTTGATATTGGTACTGGTAGAGATCCTTATAAGAACTTTGTTTACACTAGTTTTCAAGAATTAGCTACTTATGTTTCTCACAATAGAGTTTCTCAATTAGCGAAAAGCTATGGAGATAAAAAATTAGCTAAAATGTGTAAAATGATTGCTGGTGACGAAATGCGCCATCACCATGCGTATAGTGAATTTGTAAATCAGATTTTCAAAATTGATCCTAGCGAAATGATGCTTGCTTTTCAATACATGATGAAAGCTAAAATTGTGATGCCAGCGCATTTCTTGAGAGAATCAGGAGCAAAAATAAGTTCTGCTTTTGAATTATTTTCTGATTCAGCACAACGTATTGGGGTTTACACAGCTAATGATTATGTCGAAATCATGCAAAAATTAATTGACAAATGGGAAATTGATAAAATCTCAGGTTTAACGGATGAAGCCGAGAAAGCGCGGGATTACTTGATGAAACTACCAGCAAGAATGGCTAGAATTTCGGAAAGAATTGTAATTCCTCAAGAAACTCATATTTTTAAATGGGTTGAACCTGCAAGATTATAGTCTTTATGACTGAATAGATAGATTCAAATATATAAATGTTGATTTTTAAAGTGTTAAAACTTTGAAAATCAACATTTTTTTTAAAATTATAAAAAATGAACAACACAGATATTATTAGTAAAACAATCGCTTTTGTAAAAGAAAAACTCAATAATGCTGAGGGTGGACATGACTGGTTTCATATCGAAAGGGTGTATAAAAACAGTATATTAATTGCTAATGACGAAGTTTGTGATCTAACTGTAGTGAAGTTAGGTGCGCTGCTACATGATATTGCTGACAGTAAATTTCATGGTGGTGATGAAACAATAGGCCCAAAGACAGCAAGAGCATTTTTAGAAAAGGAAAATGAAGATGAAGCCACAATTAGGCATGTTGTAAAAATCATTGAAAACATCTCTTTTAAAGGCGGAAACTTTGAAAAGAACTTCTCGTCTATAGAATTGGATATTGTTCAGGATGCAGACCGTTTGGATGCCATAGGCGCTATTGGAATTGCAAGAACATTCAATTATGGAGGATTCAAAAATAGAGTGCTCTATGACCCTAATATCGCTCCAAACACAAAGATGAATAAGGAAGAATATAAAAATAATGAGGCACCAACAATCAATCATTTTTATGAAAAATTATTGCTCTTAAAAGATAAAATGAATACTGCTTCAGGAAAAACGATTGCAGCCGAAAGACACCGCTATATGGAAGGTTTTTTGTCCCAGTTTTATGCGGAATGGGATGGGGAAAAGTAATGATTCATGAATGAAGATTAACGATTTTTGATTGCTGATTGAAATCAAAAATCGTTAATTAAAAATCGAATATCTTAAATAATCCCTTTTTCTTTCATTTCGATTATTACATCTGACGCATTTTTAAAAGTAGGTGCTTGCTCAATAATACTTGCCACTCTTTTCTTGTTGAGTTTAAAAGTAATGTCATTTTCAGTTGTGAACAATAGTGCTGTTAAAAACGGATTGTTCATGTATGGAAACAAAATTGCGTAAGCATCATCCAAAGTGTGAAAGCTTTCAATTTCTTCTGTTTTATAACGCGCTGTGAGCGACAGAGTATAGCCGTCATCTTCCAATAAAACAGGTCGTACATAGATGTTTTTTAATTCGGTATCACCAATAGTTTTTGCCAAAGTTAATTTGGCATAAGTACCTTCTTGAATGCTTTTTTTTACGCTTTCCCAAAAAAGGGCGAATATTGGTTCGTATGACATGAGTTTAATTTTAGGTTTGATTTTCTCTTAAAGAGAGAGTGCAAAATTAGGTTTTGTAAGTGAAAAGAGGAATGTATTCTATGAAAACTTTATTTTTATAAATAGAAAACCGCAGATTCATAGTTTTAATTGCTGTGAATCTGCGGTATATTTTTAATTATATTGATTTATTCTCCAGTAAAAACAGCTTTTCTTTTTTCTAAAAAGGCAGTAGTTCCTTCTTTAAAATCATCGGTTCCAAAACATTTTCCAAAGGATTTTATCTCTGTTTGAAAACCGTTTTCACCTTCTTTATAATTTGCATTCACCGCATTGATAGCCATGCTAATTGCCACAGGAGAATTTTTCATAATTTTTTGAGCAATTCCATTACAGAAATTTAAAAGTTCAGCTTGAGGAACGATGTGATTTATTAAACCAGTTCTGTATGCTTCATCAGCGTTAACCATTCCTGCAGTCATAATCATTTCCATAGCGCGCCCTTTACCTATTAATTGTGGCAAACGTTGTGTTCCTCCATAACCTGGAATAACTCCAAGAGATACTTCTGGTAAGCCCATTTTAGCATTATCGGATGCAACTCTAATATGGCAAGCCATAGCAAGTTCTAAACCTCCACCTAAAGCGAAACCATTTACGGCTGCTATCACTGGAATTTTAAGGTTTTCAACAAAATTAAATAAGGTGTCTTGTCCTTGTGCTGCCAATTGAACTCCTTCTTCCACAGAAAAATCGGCAAATTCTGCAATATCTGCTCCCGCAACAAAAGCTTTTTCTCCACTACCCGTTAAGATGATTACCCTAATGTCATAACTTTTTTCTAATTCTTGAAATGCTTGATGTAATTCTTGGATTGTCAATTTGTTCAACGCATTCAATTTTGTCGGACGGTTAATCGTTATTGTTGCAATATTATTTCCGGTAGTAATAAGTATATTTTCGTAGTTCATTCTAGTAATTTAAGAGTTAATTATAGGTAAGGAAACAGTAAAAGTAGTTCCTGTTCCATATTCTGTTTCAAAGGTAATTGTTCCTTTATAATTTTCAATAATATTTTTGATAATACCAAGTCCTAATCCCATACCACTATTTTTAGTAGTAAACTTGGGTTCAAAGATACGGTTAATATCCTCGGGTTTAATCCCTATTCCGTTATCCTTGACCATAATTAATACTTTATCATTATCTCTTTTAACCGTTACATGCACTGTTTTGTCATCTTGTTGTTCTGGAATAGACTGAATGGCATTTTTAACCAAATTAGTTATAATTCGGATGAGTTGTGTTCGGTCAATTTTAGATATGATCTCTGGAGATTCACTTTTAAAAACAATCTCCTCTTCATTGAAAATATCTAAGGTCAATTCGACAACTTCAACAACATTCAACGTCTCGTTTTGCTGCGCAGGCATAGAGGCAAAATTAGAAAAAGCAGAAGCAACAGCGTTCATAGTATCAATTTGCTGGATTAATGTTTCTGAATAATCATTCATTTTTTGTTTAACATCGGCAGCGGTTGGGTCAAATTTTCGTTGAAAACTTTGTACCGTTAATCGCATTGGAGTCAACGGATTTTTGATTTCATGAGCCACTTGTTTGGCCATTTCGCGCCAAGCTTCCTCTCTTTCACTTTGTGCCAGTTTTACAGCACTAATTTCTAGTTCGTCCACCATTCGATTGTAAGCCGTAATCAATAAATTTATTTCTTTGCTGCTAGCTTCTAATACAATTTTCTTGTTTTTTTGATTCAAACTCGTTTCGTATAATCGGTCAGAAATAGTCTTTAACGATTTTGTAATGTAAGAGGAAAGAAAGTAAGCTAATGCAAAGGCAACAATTAACATGAAGGAATATACTTGGCCTAAACGAATGAGGAAACTATTTAATTCCTTGTCATAAAATCCGTCATCTTCCAGATAAGGGAGGTTTAAAATCCCTAACGGCTTGAATTTATCGTCCTTAATTTGTGTAAAAGAAGACCGGTTTTTAACTCCATTTACGGTCTTTATGTCTACATATCGCTTTTCAATTGAAGACCGAACTAGTTTTAGAATGTATTTAGGAATAGGAGGAGAAACGCTATCCACCGAAAAGGATTCTTTGGATGATTTTAATAGTTTTCCGTCTAAACTGTAGATGTTTATTTCAATATTATGAATGTGGGCCAGTTCATGGATTTTATCTTTGAATATTAAATCTAAATTCTCTGTAGTCAAAGGATATGTAGTAGTGGAAAGGACATAATTAATATGCTCACGTACTGCATTTTCTTTGCGTTCTAATCGCTCTTGATGGTATTCTTTGGCTTCGTTTTTAAATTGGATTATTGAAATAGAAGCAAGTAAAACAGAGGCTACAATTATCAATACGATCATCGAAAGAAAAATTCGAATTCGCAGTGAAAGCATAGATAATTTGAACCCTTTTAGCATAATTATAATTGATTTTTTTCTCGAATTTTTTTATAAAATTTAAATCCTAACATGATTAAAATTGAAAATAAAAAAATTCCAACAACACCATAAATCCAATTGACCGCATTTTTTAGAACAACTAAAAAGACTACTGCAAAAAGGATGATTGTAGCTCCTTCATTCCAAAGGCGCATAAAATTTGTTGTGTATTTTACTTCGTCGTTTTGCAATTGCTTGAATATTTGATGGCATTTTCCATGATATAAATACAATACAAATACAAAGCCAAGTTTTACATGCATCCAAGGCATTTGCAACCATGATTTTCCTAAGTCTGTAAAAAGCAACATCCAAAATGCAAATATACTCGCTAAAATTGCTGACGGCCAAGTGATGATATACCACAGACGATACGTCATTATTTTATACTGTTTTTGTAATATTTCTTTTTCTGGAGAAGGTTTCTGAGCGGCTTCAATTTGATAAACAAACAAACGGACAATGTAAAATAAACCTGCAAACCAGGTGATTACAAAGATGAGGTGTAAGGATTTTAGATAATTATAATATTCCATCTTGATTTTTAATCGATTTAAGATTGATTTCTTTTTTTAGAAAATAGCCTGTAAGTAGTGTTGACAATACGTCTGCAATTGGAAAGGCAACCCATACTCCAAAAATACCGAAAAAATTTGGTAGTATGAGTACTAATGGAATTAAGAAAAATCCTTGTTTGCTTAATGTCAACAATAAAGCTTTTTTTGCTTTTCCTACAGCTTGAAAATAGGCTGCGCCAATTAATTGTATCGCAATAATGGGTGAAGCGGCAAAAACCCATCGTAAAGCATTGGGAGTTTCTGCAATTACTTTTGGATCTGTAGTGAAAACTGCGACAATTGGTGTTGCATAAAACAAGATGAAAACAAAAATAATAGCTGCCAAAAGTGTGGCGTATTTAATGGAAATTTTTATGCTTTCTTCTACTCTGTTATAATTGCCAGCACCATAGTTATACCCAGCAATGGGAAGAAAACCTTGAGTAATCCCTAAAATGGGGAATAAACAAAACATGAGCATTCTACTGATTATTCCATAAATAGCAATGGCGTGTTCACCACCATAGGTGTATAAAGTATGGTTGAGTATAATAGATAAAATACTTACTACGCCTTGTCTTGAAAAAGTGACAAAACTAAGTTCTGTAATTTCTTTTATAATGGGAAAGTTAAATTTAAAATGCTTCTTTTTAAGTTTTAATTCGCTTTTAAAAATAAAAAACCAAAGTACAAACAAAAAGCACATAAAGTAGGATATGGCTGTAGCCAAAGCAGCTCCATGCATTCCTAAATTCATGATTTTTATAAAAAGAATGTCCAAACCAATATTTACAAATGCAGGAATTATCATGGCAAACATCGCAAATTTTGCTTTTCCTTCGGCTCTTATAATATTATTTCCCATCATACAAAGTGCTAAAAAAGGCACAGAAAATATAATGGGGAAGAAAAATGCTGTTGCAGGTGCTACAATGGCGCCCTTTGCTCCAAATAACAATAACATCTCACTGCTAAAAAAAATACCAATTACTACAAAAAGTGAGGACAATAGAAAAGTCATCAAGATTTGATTCGCAAAAGTAAGTAATGCTTTTTCTTTATTATTGGCTCCTAATGCTCTGGAAAGTACGGAACCGCCACCTACGCCAATAGCCATTCCTAAAGAGGAAATTAAGAAAGTAATGGGTAAGACGACGGTTACAGCCGCAATAGCTAATGAACCGATCCATTGGCCTACAAATATGGTGTCAATTAATATATTAACTGACATAAAGAGAATACCTATTGATGCAGGAACTGCTTGCTTAATCAAGAGTTTCTTTATGTCTTGTGTTCCTAATTCATCGGCAGTTACAGCCATTTAATAGTTTAAATTTTTTGATATTGCCCAATTGTTAATCCATTTACTTACCGTACCGCACCATTCATCTCCATCATTTAAACAAGGGATTGCAAGGAACTCTTCTCCTCCATGTTCTTTGAACTGGTGGTTGGCTTCCATGGCAATTTCTTCCAGTGTTTCTAAACAATCGGATACAAAAGCGGGTGTTACAACTGCTAGTTTTTTGATTCCTTTCTCGGGCATTTTGTTTACTTCAACATCAGTGTATGGAGTAAGCCATTTGTCTCCTGCTAATCGCGATTGAAAAGTTTGGCTGTATTTTCCTTCTGGAATACCCAATAATTTAACGACTTGTTTTGTAGTTTCATAACATTGGTGACGGTAACAAAATTCATGAGCTGGAGAAGGAGTATTACAGCAAGAACCGTCAATTGTACAATGGGATTTGGTAACATCTGTTTTACGAATGTGACGCTCAGGAATTCCATGATAAGAGAACAATAAATGATCGTATTCAAAATTAGCCAAATGTCCTTTTATAGAATCCGCTAGGTTTTGGATGTAATCGGGTTTATTGTAAAAAGCAGGTACCGATGTAAATTTCATTTCTGGGAAATGTTTTTTACGTAATTCCTCAGCAAGTACTAGTATTGTTGTAGTTGATGCCATTGCATGTTGTGGGTACAAAGGGAAAAGCAATACTTCAGTCACGCCTTTATCACGTAATTCTTGAAGTCCAGATAAGATGGATGGGTTTCCATAACGCATCGCTAAAGAAACGGGTATTTCGACTTGTTGTTTTACTTTTGTAAACATTCTTTTAGAAATGACAACTAATGGAGAACCTTCGTCCCACCATATTTTTGCGTAAGCAGCAGCCGATTTTTTAGGTCTTGTTTGTAAAATAATTCCGCGAACTAATAATGCTCTCAATAAAAACGGAACGTCAATTACGTATTTATCCATTAAAAATTCATCTAAATAGGGTTTAACGTCTTTGGGAGTGGGACTTTCGGGAGAACCTAAATTTACTAATAATACACCTTTCATAAATTATATAATTTTTCATTGTTGTCATTGCTTCGCCAGTTCGGGTAAAACCTCGTGTTCGAAGAATGAGGAATTTGTTTCGTAAAAGTAACTAAACTTACTTTTTTATAAATTGGGATTAACTATTTTTTATTTATTGTTTAATATAGAAAATCAATCTTAACTAGGTGTTTGGATTGATTGACATCAAGTATTTTTTGGGAGTTGTTGCAAATTTTTTCTTGAAAGCCGCTATAAAGTGGCTTCCAGTACTATAGCCTATTTTCAACCCTACTTCATTTACATTATAGGAACCGCTGTCAAGAAGTTTTCGAGCAAAATCCATTTTATAATCAAATAGAAACCCATAAACAGTATCGCCATAAATTTGTTTGAAACCCATTTTTAATTTCTTCAAATTCAAACCTATTTCATCGGCTAATTCTTGTAAACCAGGTGGTTCGGCCATATTGGCAATAATGATTTCTTTGGCTTTTCTAATTTTCATAACATTGTCTTCATCGATTAAAAACGGACATTGTTCTGCATTAGGATCTTCAGTTCTATTGAAATACAAACTTAGAAGTTCATATCCTTTTCCTTTGTAATAGAGGTTTTTTATAGAAGGATGTAAATTATAATGAAACAACTGACTCAAAACAATTGCCATAGACGGGCTAATGTTTCCTTCGTTATAGTATTTTTTGTCTTTATTGTCTCCACTTAAAAAAGTAATATAATCCGCTTCTGCAGAAAACAACGCATGAAATTTTTTGATGGAGATAATTACTGATATTACCCATGAATTTGGTGCCAATTCTAAATTTAAGGGCAATTCTTTTTGTGGATTATATAAAAGTAACGATTTTTCTTCTTTTAAATCCAATGCATAATTTCCTTGGTTGAAAATAAATTTAGCACTTCCTTTTAGACCAAAGTGAAACTGAATCAGCCCACTACTCACTTCGCGTTGTGCATTAAAAGTTTCAACACCGTCATTTTGAAAGCGAATTAATGTAAAATCATCCTCTATTTTTATAATTTCTTGTGAACCCATAGCGACATTTTTTTTGAGGTAAAATGATAATTATCAGTATTATTTATTTAGAACGACTCTAAATAGATTGAACCAGACAACTTGATTTCAGTACAAAAATAGCGTTTTTTGTCCATTTTTAGCACTTTAGAAATAAAAAAACACAGAGCGACACAAATAGTACTTACAGCGTTACTTTTATAAAGACTATAGTGATAATTTTGTTCGACTTTCTGGAAAAGTATTAATATGAAAAATAATAACCTTTCAAAGCATCACTATTTTTATTCTGTTGGTCTAAGCTATAAAAAAGCGGATGCCGAGATGAGGGGTAAATTCAGCTTAGATACTTTAGCAAAAACACGTTTGCTAGAACAAGCAAAAACCGAAGGAATCGAGAGTTTAATTGTTACTTCGACTTGTAACCGAACCGAGATTTACGGATTTGCAGAACACCCTTTTCAATTGATAAAATTGATTTGTGAAAATAGTAATGGAAGTGTTGAAGAGTTTCAAAAAGTAGGTTTTGTCTATAAAAACCAAGAAGCAATAGGTCACATTTTTAGAGTAGGAACTGGATTAGACAGTCAGATTCTAGGTGATTTTGAAATTATATCTCAAATACGATCCAGTTTTACGCAATCAAAATCGATGGGATTAGCTAATAATTTCATGGAACGATTAGTAAATGCAGTGATTCAAGCGAGCAAAAAAATAAAAAACGATACCGAAATTAGCTCCGGAGCAACTTCGGTTTCTTTTGCGGCGGTTCAATATATCATCAAGAATGTTGAAGATATTGGAAACAAGAACATTTTATTATTTGGTACAGGAAAAATAGGTAGAAATACATGTGAAAACTTGGTTAAACACACTAAGAACGAGCACATCACACTTATCAATAGGACCAAAGACAAAGCAGAAAAACTAGCAGGAAAGCTAAATTTGATTGTTAAAGATTATTCGGAACTACACTTAGAATTACAAAAAGCGGATGTTGTTGTAGTTGCTACGGGTGCTCAAAACCCAACTGTAGATAAGGCAATTTTAAACTTAAAAAAGCCGATATTGATTTTAGATTTATCAATTCCTAAAAATGTAAATGCTGATGTAGAGGAGTTAGAAGGAGTTACACTAATTCACATGGATTATTTGTCGCAATTGACAGATGAAACCTTGGAAAATAGAAAGAATCATATTCCTGCAGCCGAAGCAATCATTGAGGAAATCAAAGAAGAATTTAATGTTTGGACCAAAGGGCGAAAATTTGCACCTACGATTCACGCATTGAAAGAAAAACTGAATGCAATCAAGAACTCAGAACTGAATTTTCAAAGTAAAAAAATAGCCGATTTCAACGAGGAACAGGCCGAAATTATAAGCGCCAGAATCATCCAAAAAATAACGACTCACTTTGCCAATCATTTAAAAGATGATGACACCATGGTGGATGAAAGTATTGAATGGATTGAGAAAGTTTTTAAAATTGGTGCGACAGTAAAATAATGGCAGAAAAGACAATAAGAATAGGAACTCGCGATAGCGAATTAGCACTTTGGCAAGCACACACCGTAGAGAAAAAGTTAAACGATTTAGGCTATAAAACTAAAATTGTAGCGGTAAAATCTACAGGAGATATTATTCTTGACCAGCCACTTTACGAATTAGGAATTACCGGAATTTTCACAAAAACTCTGGATGTCGCCATGATTAATGGCGATGTGGATATTGCGGTACATTCTATGAAAGATGTTCCTACGGCTTTACCTAAAGGAATTGTACAAGCTGCAGTTCTGGAAAGAGCAAGTACTTTAGATATTTTAGTACATAAAGGCAATCTTGATTTTCTAAATGGAGAAGGAACTATTGCAACGGGTAGTTTGCGTCGTCAAGCACAATGGTTGAATAAATACCCCACACATAAAGTAGTTGATTTACGTGGTAATGTAAATTCCCGTATGAAAAAATTAAATGAAAGCAACTGGAACGGAGCTATTTTTGCAGCAGCAGGGCTAGAGCGTATTAATTTGAAACCAGAGAATTTCATCAATTTAGATTGGATGATTCCTGCTCCAGCACAAGGCGCTATGCTTGTGGTTGCTATGCAAGAAGATGCTTTTATACTGGATGCTTTATCACATTTAAATGATATTGAAACCGAAATTGTAACCTATATAGAACGCCAGTTTCTTAAAACTTTAGAAGGAGGCTGTACAGCACCAATTGGAGCTTTAGCTAGATATAATGAAGAGGAGGACACCATTCATTTTCAAGGTGTTTTATTTTCGCTTGACGGAAAAGAAAAGATTGAAATCGATAAAATTGTTCCTATCGAAGAATGGAAGAAATTAGGGTTTTACTCGGCACAAGAAATTCTTATTACTGGCGGAACAAAATTGATGACCGAAATTAAAAAAACTTTGAAAAAATAATGAGCCAAACAAGCATTTTATCTACCAAAACATTGTCGGAAGAACAAAGGCAAGTATTTCTTGATGCTAATTTTGATCTTTTGGAACAAGATTTTATCGAAATTAAAAACAACCTTTTTGAACTGAATACCATTAACAACAACTTGATTTTTAGCAGTCAAAATGCAGTGTTAAGTTTGATGGAACAAACGGGTTGGGAAGTTCTAAAGACGAAACCTGTTTTTTGTGTAGGAATTAAAACCAAAGAATTACTAGAAGCAAATGGTTTCACTGTTGATGTGTATTTAGATTACGCATCTGAATTGGCTGAAATTATTACTTTAATTTACAATAAGGAAAGCTATACTTTTTTAAGCGGAAATTTGCGTAAAGAAACTTTGCCAGAAGCATTAAAAAGCGCTGGAATTACTTTTAATGAAATAGAAGTTTACGAAACCAAGTTAGCGCCTTTCAAAATATCAGAGCAAGAGAATTTTGATGCGATTATGTTCTTCAGTCCATCTGCTGTTGAAAGTTATTTATCGAATAATAAAATCAAAAAAGAATTCTGCTTTTGCATAGGGAGTACAACAGCTGCTGCACTAGAAGAGAAGAAAATCAAAAATATAGTAATTCCTGAAGTACCTACTATCGAAGAGGTAATTTTCGAAGTAATTCAGCATTACACACCAATGCCTGAAGAAGGTAATTAGAATAAACAAAACAAGATAAACCATCAGCTAAAAGCCACAAGCTACTAGCCAATAGCAAGAAAATGATAAAAAACGACTTATTTTTAAGAGCATTAAAAGGAGAAACAGTACAACGTCCGCCAGTATGGATGATGCGTCAAGCTGGTAGATATTTGCCTGAATTTATCGCATTGCGTGATAAATATGATTTTTTTACTCGTTGTCAAACTCCAGAATTAGCTGCCGAAATCACGGTTCAGCCTATTCGTAGAATTGCTCCAGATGCAGCGATTTTGTTTTCAGATATCTTGGTGATTCCACAAGCAATGGGAATTGATGTGGAGATGAAACCTAATTCCGGTCCATATTTACCAAATCCTATTCGTACGATTCAAGATGTGGAAAAAGTAATTGTTCCTGATGTTCACGAAACTTTAGGATACGTTTTTGATGCGATTAAATTGACAAAAGAAATGTTGAACGATGAGGTGCCTTTAATTGGTTTTGCAGGTTCGCCTTGGACAATTATGTGTTATGCTGTAGAAGGACAAGGATCTAAAAGCTTTGATAAAGCGAAAGGTTTTTGTTTCTCACATCCAGAAGCAGCACATGTTTTACTACAAAAAATCACTGACACCACTATTTTATACCTAAAAGAAAAAGTAAAAGCGGGCGTAAATGCCGTTCAAATCTTTGACTCTTGGGGCGGAATGTTATCACCTGTTGATTATCAAGAATTCTCTTGGAAATACATCAACCAGATCGTTGAAGCATTGGCCGATGACGCTCCGGTTATTGTTTTCGGAAAAGGATGTTGGTTTGCTCTTGGCGAAATGGGAAAAAGTCGCGCTTCCGCATTAGGAGTAGACTGGACTTGTTCTCCAAGAAATGCGAGATACCTTTCAGGAGGAAACATCACGTTGCAAGGAAATTTTGATCCTTCAAGACTATTATCTCCAATTCCGGTGATCAAGAAAATGGTTCATGAAATGATTGACGAATTTGGAAAAGACAAATACATCGTGAACTTAGGTCATGGTATTTTACCAAATATTCCTGTTGATCATGCGAAAGCATTTATCGATGCAGTGAAAGAATACAACCAATAATAGCAGATGCTAAATAAAGGATTAAGAGACGAAAAGAAAGTAAAGATTGACAATATGTTAAGTACTTTACTTTCTTTGGTTTTTGTACCCAAATTTTGGAATATTGAAGACACGAGTTTAATCGATAATCAATTGACGGATTTCGATTTAACAACTGTGATTTTAGATCAAATTGAAGAAAAAGACTTGATTTTATTGTTAGATAAGTACGAAATGGATTGGACTCAAAAAGAACAATTCGCTGATTTTTTAATCGGGTATTCTATCAATAATCTATTTGATTTTTCTGGAAAAGCCATTGCTGTTTATAATCACATTCAAATGGATAGCAAGACTTTTTCATTTGAGATATTTAATAAAATAGCTACTGCAAAAGCAAATTTATAATGAAAAATAAATTCTTCACATACATACAAAACTTACAAGACATCATCGTCGCAGGATTAGAAGCAGTTGATGGTCAAGCCAAATTCAAAGAAGACTTATGGGAACGCCCAGAAGGTGGAGGAGGAAGAACCCGTGTAATCGAGAACGGGAACGTTTTTGAAAAAGGAGGTGTCAATATCTCAGCTGTTCACGGGAAATTGCCTGAAGCCATGCAAAAAATGTTCAATGTAGGCGAAGCTGATTTTTTTGCCTGTGGATTGAGTTTGGTTCTACATCCCAAAAGTCCAATGGTGCCAACGGTTCATGCCAATTGGCGCTATTTCGAAATGTATGATGAGAACGGAAACGTGATTCAGCAATGGTTTGGTGGCGGACAAGATTTGACACCTTATTATTTGTTTGAAGAAGATGCAATTCATTTTCACCAAACCTGTAAAACCGCTTGTGACAAACACAATCCGGAGTTCTACCCAAAATATAAAAAACAATGCGACACGTATTTCTGGAATGCACATCGCAATGAAGCGAGAGGAATAGGCGGATTATTTTTCGATTATTGCAAAGAAACAGAAAGTATGAAAATGCAAGATTGGTTCAATTTCGTATCCGAAGTAGGTAATAGTTTCTTGCAAGCGTATGTTCCAATTGTAGAAAAAAGAAAAGATATAACTTATACTGCTGAACAAAAAACTTGGCAAGAAATTCGTCGTGGTCGTTATGTCGAGTTCAATTTAGTGCACGACAAAGGCACTTTATTTGGCTTAAAAACCAACGGTAGAATAGAAAGTATCTTGATGAGTTTACCACCGCATGTGCAATGGGTGTATGATCATCATGCGGAAGCGGGAAGTGAAGAAGAGAAATTAGTAAACGTATTAGAAAATCCAGTAGATTGGCTTTAATTTATTTTAAATTCTGAATTTTAAATTTTAAATGGGTTTAACTTTAAACTTTTAAACCTGAAACTTTAAACTAAAAATATATGTTCCCATTACAAAGAGGCCGAAGATTAAGAACCAATGAATCTATTAGAAGTTTGGTTCGCGAGACAACATTAAGTCCGTCCGATTTTATGTTTCCCATGTTTATAGCTGAGGGAGATAACTATGAAGTTGAAATATCTTCCATGCCAGGAATCTTTCGTCGTTCGATCGATTTAACGGTAAAAGAAGTGCAAGAAATATATGCTTTAGGAATTCGTGCAGTTAACATTTATGTGAAAGTCAGCGAGAACCTAAAAGACAACACAGGAAAAGAAGCTTGGAATCCAAACGGACTGATGCAAGAAGCCATTCGTGCGATCAAAACCGCTTGTCCAGAAATGATTGTGATGCCTGATGTAGCTTTGGACCCGTATTCTATTTATGGACACGACGGAATTATTACAAACGGCGATGTAGAAAACGACTCAACCAATGAAGCTTTGGTAAAAATGGCAGTTTCTCATGCTGAGGCTGGAGCCGATTTTGTGGCGCCATCAGACATGATGGATGGACGCGTTTTGCGTTTACGTCAAGGTCTAGATGCAGCTGGTTTTCATAATGTGGGAATCATGAGCTATTCGGCTAAGTATGCTTCGGCATTTTACGGTCCGTTTCGTGATGCTTTAGACAGCGCACCACGCGAGTCTGATGTGGTAGTTCCAAAAGATAAGAAAACGTACCAAATGGATTATGCTAATCGCATCGAAGCAATCAAAGAAGCGCTTTGGGATGTCGAAGAAGGGGCTGATATGGTTATGGTAAAGCCAGGAATTGCTTATTTAGATATTGTTCGTGAAGTAAAAAATGCAGTAAATGTTCCCGTAACAGTGTACCATGTTTCTGGTGAATATGCCATGATTAAAGCCGCTGCCGAAAGAGGTTGGTTGGATCATGACCAAATCATGATGGAGCAATTAATGTGCATCAAAAGAGCAGGAGCAAGCTTAATATCAACCTATTTTGCCAAAGAAGCTGCGATACTTTTAAACAAGTAAAATAACACTTTTATTGATTTTACTTATTTTTTAATCCTGATTTTTTGGTTCTATTTTAAAAAAATAAATTATTTTTGAGAAAACTAAAAAAACTGAAATGAAAAAAGTAGCAATAATTGCAATCGCATTTTTAGCATTTGCTTGTAAAAAGCAAGAAGCAGAACCAACTGAGAAAAAGGTTGAATCAAAAGAAGCTGTATCTGAAGGAATGCCAGCTCAAGATCAAACACCAGAAGAATTAGGTGAAGTATTATTTAAAGGCAGAGGAACTTGTGCCTCATGTCATAAACTGGATACGAAATTAATTGGACCAAGTTTTCAAGAAATTGCCAAAATGTACAAAGAGAAAAATGGTAATATCGTTGATTTTCTTAAAGGAAAAAGTGAAGCAATCGTCGATCCTGCTCAATTTGCAGTAATGCAACCTAATCTTGTTCTAACCAAAACAATGACAGATGATGAATTAAAAGGACTAGAAGCATATATCTATTCTACTTTAAAATAAGAAGCTAATCCCGCTATACGCTATATCTCAAGTGGCGAACACCGCCACATGAGGATGCCGCTACTATCGGGGCTAAAAAGCAAGAACCATTCGTTAAAGCGAGTGGTTTTTTTATTTAAAACTAGAATGCAAAAATAGTATGTATTTTGCATCTCATAATTAGTAACTATGGAAAAAGCCTATATCAAAACACCACTGGGTATCGCAACAATTATTGGAGATGAAAACGGAGTTTCAGTAATTTCAGTTGCTGACGAAGGGGAGGTTTTAAAAGAGATTCCAGCAGTTTTACAAGAAGCTGTCTCACAACTCAATGCCTATTTTTACGGAGAAAGAACCAGTTTTGATTTTAAACTCAACCCAAAAGGAACTGATTTCCAAAAGAAAGTATGGAACGCATTATTAGAAATCCCTTATGGGAAAACCAAAACCTATCTGGAACAGTCCAAGCTTTTGGGTGATGTCAAAGCCATTCGCGCAGTAGCCTCCGCCAATGGAAAAAATCCACTTTGGGTTGTTGTTCCCTGTCATAGAGTCATCGGTTCTGATGGTTCTCTTACTGGTTATGCTGGTGGTTTGTGGCGTAAAAAATGGTTATTGGAACACGAAAACCCTTCTGCTCAGCAAAGTTTGTTTTGATAATTTGAGTCAATAAACACAAGTTGTATTATATTTAATTAAATTCGTGAATTCGCGGCTAAACTTAAGATAAATGATAGAAAAAATCAACCTCAATAACATTTTGTTTCTGGATATTGAAACAGTCCCAGAAGCCGAAGATTATAACGCCTTAGATACCGAGTTGAAAGACCTTTGGGAGCATAAAACCCAATACCAACGCAAAGAGGAATATACTCCTGAGGAATTTTACGATCGAGCAGGTATTTGGGCCGAGTTTGGTAAAATTGTTTGTATTTCAGTTGGTTTTTTTGCTAATAAAGGGGATATTCGAAACTTTAGAGTGACTTCCTTTTTTGGAGAAGAAAAGAAAATCCTAAACGATTTCAATAATTTATTAAACAATCATTTCAATCAAGCACAGCATGTTTTATGTGGTCATAATGCCAAGGAGTTTGACATTCCGTTTCTAGCCCGTCGCATGATTATTAATCAAATTGCCATTCCTAATAAGCTAAATCTTTTTGGAAAAAAGCCATGGGAAATCCCGCATTTAGATACCTTAGAATTATGGAAATTTGGCGATTATAAGCATTTCACTTCTTTAAAATTATTGTGTAAAGTGCTGGGGATTCCTTCGCCCAAAGGCGATATTGACGGTAGTCAAGTGGGACATGTTTTTTATGTTGATAAAGATATTGATCGCATTGTGACCTATTGTGAAAAAGACACCATTGCCGTTGCTCAAATTTTTCTTCGTTTGCGACGTGAAGATTTGTTGATTGATGAGGAAATTATACATGTTTAAAATAGCACAACAATCCAGAGTCTTTTAAACCATTTAGAATTTAAGAATCATTTAGTTTTTAAGCTTAATTTTCTAAATATCTTAATGTTTAAATTATTTATTAGAATTTTAGTTCTTAGTGCTCTTCGCGAAAACCCTTTGTGTACTTTGCGGTTAAATATTTACATTTACAAAAATTATAGATTATGGTATTGAGTAGATTTTGGTTGGTGATCTTTATTTCATCGATTGTTTTTATTGTGGTGAGTTTATTTTCTGGGAACAGTTACACTATTGATTTTGTGCTAAACGGTAAGAAAGACGATCCTATTTTAATTTCCGAAAAATACATAGACCAATTGCCTGCTTTTATAAAAGACAGCATCGCCAGCGCACCAGATAAAAGGATGGTGATTAACAATATCGCTTCTAACCCTGATACTACATACGTTTATTCGGCTAAAACCGTAAAAATTTATAGTGGCGTTCAAAAATCAGATGGTTTATTACCCACTTGTAAAAGCACATTAATCGATTTGGTTCTTCCATTGATGGCTTATTTGGCTTTTTTCTGTGGCTTGATGGAGCTTCTAATTATTTCTGGAGCTTCGGGAAAACTAGCCATTGTTTTGAGTCCTGTTTTTGTAAAAGTGTTTCCAAGTATCCCAAAGAATCACCCTTCGATTTCCTATATGACTTTAAATTTTGCCGCAAATTTCTTAGGATTGGATTCGGCGGCTACTCCATTTGGTTTGAAGGCGATGGAAAGTTTACAGGAACTCAACCCTGAAAAAGACAAAGCCAGTGATGCCCAAATTATGTTTATGTGTTTACACGCTTCGGGATTAACCTTAATTGCGACTTCAATTATAGGGTATAGAGCGGCTGCTAATGCAAGCAATCCTGCCGATGTGATGTTGCCTTGTATTATCACTTCTTTTATTGGTACAATTGCCGCTTTTTTAATTGTGGGAATCAAACAAAAAATCAATTTCAAAAGCGCTTCTTTAGTTGTGGCTTTGATTACCTTGATTGCTGCTATTATTGGTTTATTGATGTACATCAACCACTTAGATTTAATAGGTAAAAATTATTTTACGGCTAATCTTTCAAGTATGATTTTGATTGCTATTATAGCGTTTACTCTGATTTTTTCGTTTATCAAGGAGAAGAAATTTTCTGATGCCAATACCACTGTTTTTGATGCATTTGTAGTAGGAGCCAATAATGGAGTCAAAACGGGAGTAATTATTTTTCCTTATGTTTTGGGAATGCTAGTTGCTATTTCACTATTTAGAAATAGTGGTTTATTTGAAATAATAAGTAATTGGATTGCTTTTATTTTCTCTAATATGGGTGTTAATAAGCAAATTACGGATGCGTTGCCAGTAGCGATGTTAAGACCCTTTAGTTCTGCAGGGTCAAGAGGGTTTTTAATTGATTCTATGAATACTTTTGGTGCCGATTCTTTGACCGGAAGATTGAGTAGTATTTTTCAGTGTAGTGCCGAGAGTACTTTCTACGTGATTGCTGTTTACTTTGGATCTGTAAATATAAAGAACACCCGTTATGCCTTGCAAACCATGTTGCTAGTTGATTTTATATGTGTAATTACAGCTATTTTTGTGGCAACTTGGTTTTTTTAGAACCAAATAAAAATGAATCGATTACTAAGTAAACTGTTTTTTTGTGGGTTGGGAACCTGTGTATGTGGTTTTACTATGGTGGAAAAAAATCAATGGAAAACGTCGCTAAGGAGGATAATAAAACTTTAGGACTAATTGTAACAATGACTATAGGATTGTTAATTTATTTTTCTTTCTTTTGAAATATACAATTGAGACTGTTTTATAAACTATTAAAAACTTAAAAAATGTCAAAATACACTAAATACATAGCAATAGCTTTGGTAATTCTTTTTTTACTTACCAGTTTGATAAGTTAAAAAAAATATCTGTTTTAAATAAAAAAAGTCCCGATACTATCGGGACTTTTTTTATTTTTTTTCGTTTTCAGTATCTTCTTTTTTATCAGATGGCTGATCTTCTTTTGCGGCATTTTTAAATTCTTTAATTCCGCTTCCTAAACCTTTCATTAGTTCAGGAATTTTTTTACCTCCAAAAAGTAATAAAACCACTGCTAATATAACTAGGATTTCTGTAACACCAAATCTTCCCATGATTGAATAATTTATGCCGAAGCAATTTGTAATAAATCTAAGAGCAAAGGTAATTAGAATAAGTTAATATGAATTGATTTTATTTCAATTATTTAATTATGATAAAGTTAAAAATTTATTAAAATAAATCAGAATAAGGATTTAGGCGTTAGTAACTGGCCAAAGTGCTTTCAATGACTTTAATTATTATATTTGTATGATAAAGCATAAATATGTCAAGAAAAAGATTAAAAAGAAAAAAACTCCATAATAAATTATTCATAAAAAACCGATTGGTTATTTTGAATGAAGATACTTTTGAAGAGATTTTTTCAATGAAACTAAATCTGATGAATGTCTTCGTTGTTGCTTCGGTTGGCGCTATTTTATTGATAGGAATTACTACGTTTATTATTGCTTTTACTCCGCTAAGAGAATTTATCCCTGGCTATTCTTCCTCAAAACTAAAAAAAGACGCGACTGAATTATCTTTAAAATCAGATTCATTAACTTTAGCCTTAAAGAAAAATGAGGCCTATATTCTCTCCATTCAAAAAGTGCTTAATGGTCAATTAGAATATGCGAAATTCAACAAAGATTCCATTCTTGTATATAGTGAAGATACAATCCCGAAAGGGAAGTTATCTGCTTCAAAAGAAGAATTAGAACTGAGAGAACAAGTGGCAAAAGAGGAAAAAAAACAGACTTCAAAAAAATCGAAATAAAATAGACAATACGTTTATATTATAAAGAACCCAAATTAAAAATGTCGATAAAATCAGCTGCTGCAAAGTTATTTGCTAAAAAAATATATAAAGAAACACAAACCTGGGTTTCAAATCCTGTTGCGAGTCAAAAGACTGTATTTATGGATTTAATAAAAGAAGCCAAGCAAACAGCGTTTGGAATTGACCATCATTTTGATACAATAAAAACGGTTGAAGATTTTGCAAACCAAGTTCCCATTAGGGATTATGAGGACTTAAAACCCTACATTGAAAAAGTAGTAAAAGGAGAAGAAAACATTCTCTGGAAAGGGAAACCGCTTTATTTCGCTAAAACTTCAGGAACGACTTCAGGAGCTAAATATATTCCATTAACTAAGGAATCGATGCCTTTTCATATTCAAGCGGCTCGAAATGCTATTTTGCATTACATTCACGAAACAGGTAAAGCTGACTTTGTTGATGGAAAGATGATTTTCCTACAGGGAAGCCCAATTTTGGAAGAAAAAAACGGAATACAATTTGGAAGGTTATCAGGGATTGTAGCGCATTTTGTTCCGAAATATTTGCAAAAAAACCGTATGCCTTCATTAGAAACCAATTGTATTGAAGATTGGGAAACCAAAATTGATGCCATTGTTGGGGAAACGTTTAATGAAAATATGACCGTAATTTCAGGAATTCCTTCTTGGGTTCAAATGTATTTTGAGCGATTAGAACAAAAAGGAGGAAAGAAAGTAGGAGATATTTTTAAGAATTTTAATTTGTTTATTTACGGTGGGGTGAATTATGAACCCTATAGAGCAAAGTTTGAAAACTTAATAGGTAGAAAAGTAGACAGTATTGAATTATTCCCTGCATCGGAAGGGTTTTTTGCCTACCAAGATTCCCAAAAAGAAAAAGGAATGCTACTGCTTTTAAAAGCGGGTATTTTTTACGAATTTGTAAAAAGCGATGAATTTTATACGGAGAAACCAAGGCGATATACGATTGGTGAAGTCGAGCTTGGGGTGAATTATGTTCTAATTATTTCTACTAATGCGGGTCTTTGGGGATATAATATAGGAGACACGGTTCAATTTACTTCATTAAAACCGTTTAGAATTATTGTTTCTGGGAGAATCAAGCATTACATTTCGGCTTTTGGAGAACATGTCATTGGTAAAGAAGTCGAAAATGCCTTACAAGAAGCGATGGAAGGAACAAATGTTCGTGTCAATGAGTTTACTGTAGCGCCACAAATCAATCCTGCTAGCGGATTACCCTATCATGAATGGTTTATTGAATTTGAAAATGAACCAGTAAACTTGATCACTTTTGCGGAAGCGATTGACGAAGCTATGCGAAAACAAAACATTTACTACGACGATTTAATAAGAGGAAACATTTTACAAAAAGTGGTAATAACAAGGGTTGCTAAAAACGGTTTTCAAGAATATATGAAATCGATTGGGAAACTAGGAGGTCAAAATAAAATACCAAGACTTTCTGATAATCGAGATATCGTAGCGCTTTTGGATAAAAAATAAAAATTACATTTGTTAGTTAGAAAGTATAAAAGAAATGAAAGACAGTAAAAATATATCACGCTCTAGAGCACAAGAATCATCGGCAGCAATTGAAAAAATGTACATCACGATGCGCCATTTATTCAATAGAGGTTTTTATAAACCGATGGGTATTTCGGGAGATACTTTAAGAGAAGCTTTAATGACATTGCGTCCTGAAATATATGGAAATATTGCGGAAGAAAAAGTAGAATTAAACGGACTGTTATATGTTATTGAGCGACTTCCTATAGGAATTGAAGAATGTAGATTTATCAATTTAACTTCGGATGAAGGGTATTCTAAATCCCATTTTCAAGCCATTGTCCCTCCAAAAAGAAGGCGCAATTGTTACCGAATTGATGAGGAGCAAATGAATGTAGAAATTACACGTGGGCGATCAGATATTTATGATATTTTGACACATTTAACGTTTATTTTCATTGAATCTCATAAGATACGAAATAGAGTTTTACTGGATGATGCAGGAGAAGTTTCTCGCGATTGGATGAAATTAGAACTGGCTGTTTCTCAAACAAAAAAATTATCTCTTGTTGAAAAAGAGAAAGCAATTTCGCATGCTGCAAATATTCTAGGACGTACGTTTGAAGAAGTATTGGATATTTATGACGCTTTTGGTTCAGAAACGGCACCAGATCGTTTTTTGCAAATTATATTTTGGTTAGGAAAATTAGCAATTGAAGAAATTATTGATAATAATAAACGAACAATCACCTTTAGTCCTATTTTAAGAGAACGTTTGGGGCATCACATTCACGGTGAAAGATGGGCAACAAACATCAAGGAAGTTTTGAAAGAAAACGGTTTGATAAACCGACCTATTCATGTGATTAGTGCCAACATGCACAGTGTAATGAATTCTATTTTTGCAACAACTGTTTTAAAAACAAAGTTCAAAGACAAGTCGGATTTCTTTATTTATGAAGAATTAAGTAAATCTGGTGCAGATGAAGTTCGTAACAAAGTAGAAGAAGTAGCGTTGAAGCATGGAATGATTTCCGTACTAGATGACTCAGGAACAAATATTGATGTTCAAATTTTTGATACCGAAAAAATTAATTGGGCAAATTCCTCTTTTCCTACCGCTAAACGGGGTGATAAAAAACCAGTATTAATTGTGATGGATTATGCATTTGGGGAACAAGCCTATGAAACGATTGACGAACTATTGAAACCCTTCAAAAAAGATACTTTACTCAATGTAGAATCAGTTTCTATCATGGGAAAAGCAGGAATTCTAGAAGGTGGTAAAGGAGACATCATGATTCCTAATGCACATATCAATGAAGGAACGGCTGATAATTACTTTTTTGAAAATGAATTAACGGCCGATATGTTTGAAGGAAATGATATTGCAGTTTTTGCCGGGCCAATGGTTACTGTTCTTGGTACATCATTACAAAATAGGGATTTATTGAAGTTTTTCCATGAATCGACTTGGGGTGTAATTGGTCTAGAAATGGAAGGTTCTTATTATCAAAAAGCGATTCAATCAGCATCTAAAATTAGAAAAAGCGTACCCAAGGACATAAAAGTAAGATATGCCTATTATGCTTCGGATAATCCGCTTGAAACTGGAAGTACTCTAGCTTCTGGAGGTCTTGGAACTACTGGTGTAAAGCCCACTTATTTGATTACAATTAAAATATTGGAACAAATTTTTAATACTAAACAAAAGTAAATAATGAGTGTAAACCTACCCCAAAATACTGAAAATCAAGAAATAGATTTATCACAGATTTCTAATAAAATAGGGAGTCTATTTCAAAATTTTAGTGCTTTAATATTTAGATGTATTCAGTTCTTTATTAGAAATGTGATTGTAATAATTGCTTTACTAATAGTGGGGATTGGGCTTGGTTTTTTCTTAGATACCACTCAAAAAAAGTACGATCAGCAAATAATTGTAACACCTAATTTTAAATCTGCGGATTATTTATATGCTAAAATTGATTTAATAAATGCTAAAATTATCGAAGGCGACACCTTATTTTTAAAAAATAGTGTAGGGTTAAAAAAACCAAAAACGATAAAAGGAATTAAGATAGAACCCATCACAGATGTATATAAATTCATTGAAAATAAATCAGAAAATTTTGAGCTAATCAAGTTAATGGCCGAAGATGGGGATATTAAAAAAATATTGGAAGATAATTTGACTAGTAAAAATTATACGAATCATGAAATAGTCATTACCACGAATGATTTAATAACCGAGGAATCAACTATTGAGCCAATTCTAAATTTCTTGAATGAATCAGATTATTTTAAGAAAGTTCAAATTGAGGAGTTGAAAAACGCTCAAATAAAACTGAGTAAAAATGATACGATTATTGCCCAAATTGATGCTGTTTTAAAGGGGTTTTCTAGTAATGTAAATAGGAATCAACAAAGTGATAAGCTGGTTTATTACAACGAGAACACCCAGTTAAATGACATAATAAAAACAAAAGGAGACTTGATCTATCAACAAGGATCCTTAAGAGTTGACCTAATTGGGATGGATAAAGTTATAAAAGAAAATAGCGCTACTTTGAATAAACAACACCAGAGTGTTATAAGTGGAAAGTTAAAATTAATTCTTCCTTTGTTACTTGTTTTGTGTTTCATTCTTTGGAGTTTGTTTATCAATTTTTATAAAAAACAAGCAGCAAAACAACAGCTTGATAATTAATTTACACTCTAATTATAGTTTTCAATTCATTCAAAAAAACATACTGAATTCATGAAAATAAAATTGTTTATCCCTCTTTTTTTAGTACTTCTTTGTTTAGTTTCATGTAAAAGAGAAGTAAAGAAAACGGAAAAAGTTGACACGACAAAAGAATTATTTAAGGTTTCACTAGATTTATTAATTAAGAAAAGGGATACGCTTCATTTGTACTACGGGCAAGATATGGCCGAAGACTACAGCGAAGAACATTCTATCTGGCTTCCAGTTGAAGGGAAAGAAATAGGACAAAAAGTCACCTTTATACTACCAGAAGCTGTATTACCTGTAAAACTTAGAATTGATTTTGGAGTAAATAGAAAGAACGAAGAGATTGTTTTAAACACGGTTGCGTTTGACTATTTTGACAAAAATTTTGTGGCCAATGACAGCACCATTTTCAATTATTTCAGACCAGATGAAAGCACAACTATTATAGATTATAAAACAAGATCGTTAAAAAGAAAAGATCCCAATTCAGTCAAAGGCGCATCCTTATATCCTCATGACGAAGCGGTAAAAGCGGTGCTCGAGCAACTTATTAAGTAAGTTTTTAAAACCTACAAAACCAATTAATAATCTAATGAATTCAGCTTCGGAAAATATTAAAATTAATGTGATTTTTAGATCTTGCGATGCTGTAAACGCCGTGAATAACTCAGCACGACCTTTTAATTTAGATAAAGGAACACTAATTAAAATTTGTTTCAAAAGTCTGTTGAATGCGTTAGAGGGAATCGATTATAAAATGATTGTAATAGGGGATGCTCTTTCTAAAGAAACGCGAGATTTTTTTTTGAAATATGATATTGAGTTAATAGAAGGTGTATTTGGTAACGATAAGTCAATACTGGAATCCATAAAAATAGCTGAGAAAATCAATTGTGAAGAGTGGATTTATTTTTGTGAAGATGATTATTTACACACTAAGGACAGTTTTAAAAAGATACTTAATTTAATAAAAGTAAAAGACCTAATTGTTCCGGGTAGAATTAAACTAAACCAACTTTTAAGAAAAAGAACCATTTCTCTTTTTTCATTTAAAAGATATTTAAGCAAACCCAATCTAGTTATTCATCCTTGTGATTACCCTGATCGATACACTATTAAATATGCTACAAAGAATTTTATATTTCATACCAAAGATTCCCATTGGAGGCAAATTTCGAATACTACTTTTACTTTTTTAATTGAAGCAAAAGAGTTGATCAAACATAGAAAAACATTCATTAAATCATCAAAAAGGGCAAACGATGGTTACTTAAGCGCAACCCTTTTTGGCCGTTCATTTTTTTTCAATAAACTCCTTTGTGTATCGCCAATTCCCAGTTTAAGCACTCATATGCATCAAGAAACGATGTCTCCAATCATAGATTGGGAAAAACTTGCTACTGAATTACTTTGCGAAATAAAAACAGAAGGATAAGGATGTTTAAAACGGGGATAAAAGATAGAGAAACGATACAATACCTACTTTCTCAAGGTGGTTTTTCCTTTTTATTTAGGATGTTCGCCATGTTATTTAGTTTCATTTCCATGTGGTTTATCACAAATTTTTATGGGGAAGCGGATTATGGAACTTACGCATTGGCATTAACGGTTTTACAAATTTTAGCAATGGTATTCGCATTGGGGGTTCCAAATGCATTTGTAAGTTTTGCTGGTAGAATAGACAATGTTGAAAAACTAAAGGGATTATTACTAAAATCGGGTGCAATTGTTTTGATCTCCTCTCTTTTTCCTATTCTCTGTTTTTCTTTTGGTGCTCAATTTTTTTCGGAAACTGTTTTTCAAAAACCCTCGCTTTTAAATTATTTTCTGGTGGCATCCTTCAGTATTCCTTTTATGATTTTTCATGAAATAATTTGTTATTACTTTATTTCAGTAAAAAAAATAATTGCCTACGGTTTGTTTTTCTATGTTTTTCCTAGCATATTGTTTGCCTTGTTTTTAATCGTATTTTATTATTATAATCTAACTGGATTTTTTACTTTTCTAGCTTATGTAAGCTCAATTGTATTAACGGTTCTTATAGCGTTAGTAGTATTATTTTATAAAAAAACTAAAATTACTTTCCCCGAAATAAGGAGTAAAGAAATATTGAAAAAATCATTTCCAATGATGGTTAGCGGTATATTTCTCATTTTATTAAATTGGACGGATATCCTCATGCTGGGTCGCATAGAAAGTGAAAGCCAGATAGGAATTTATAACACTGCGTTTAAACTGGGTTATCTTACTCTTTTTTTCGTTCTGTCGACGAATGTGATTATTATGCCTAAAGTAGCAGCGTTATTTCATCAAAACAATTTCAGCGAAATGAAAAAAGTGATTAACCGCTCGACTCAATTGGTCATTGTTTTCACAATTCCATTAGCCATAGGAATCATTTTTTTTAGTGAAAACCTCCTTCGATTATTCGGTGAGGGATTCATAGCGGGCAAGACGACTTTAATACTGATTACGCTTGGCGCCCTTTTTAATGCAATGACGGGTAATGTGGATCAGATTTTGAATATGACGAACCATCAAAAGGGAGTAAGAAACATATTTTTCTTCGGTTTTCTAATGAATGTTGCCTTAAATTTAGGGTTAATACCTAGTTACGGAATTGAAGGAGCCGCATTGGCAAGTTTAATTACTAACGTTGTGGTAAACGTTGTTTTTGTTATTGTCATTAAAAAGAAATTGGGTTTCTTTACTTTTATGTAGATTTACCTTTTATAATAGTTAAAAAATGCCTCCAGAACTATCAGTTGTAATTGTCAACTATAACGGATTAATTTATTTAAAGGAATGTTTTGATGCTTTATTTCAGAATCTAAAAAATATAGAGTTCGAAATAATAGTGATTGACAATAATTCCCAGGACGGCAGTTGCGCTTATTTGAAAGCTAATTATCCTGAAATTATTTTAATTGAATCAAATGTTAATCTTGGTTTTGGAAAAGGAAACAATGAAGCAGTTAGAAAGGCAAAAGGGAATTATTTGCTGCTATTAAACAATGATACAATAATTCTTGATCCACTTTTTCCCGTTTTGAATTTTTTGAAATCCGATGCGAAAATAGGAGTTGCGGGAATAAAAATGCTGGATGGGAATAAAAAATATTTAGCCTCGGCGGGAAATTTTCCGAATTACAAAAATCTGTTTCAGATGAAAAAATTAATGGAAATAGGATCCGAATTTAGGACCGGTATTTTCACTAAAGAGGTTTATGAAGTAGACTGGTTGAGCGGCTCTTTTTTGATGTTACCCACTCAAGTGTTTAAAGAAATAGACGGTTTTGACGAAGATTATTTTTTATATGTAGAAGATGTAGATTTTTCTAAAAAAATCGCCGACAAGGTTTATAAAAGAGTTTTCTTGTCCAATTATAGTTATATTCACTTTGTAGGGTTTAATAGTTCCAAAAATCATTTGTTGGTCAAGGGATATGAAATTTATATTGCTAAACATTTCAAGGGATTTAATAAAAAAACATTGGAGTTTATTTTATCTGTAAACAAACTAGTAAAGCGTATAAAGCAGTTTTTAAAAAGAAACTAGAAACTATATTTTATAAAAACAATAGACTTTAATTGATGATTGTAAGCAAATCGAAATTTTATACTTCACTCTTTATACTTGTACTTTTGTTGCAATTGTATCTGCCTTCATTCAAGTTAAATTTGTTCATTCAAATAGGGGTTTTGATGCTTTATTTCTTTTATGAGAAACTAGCAATAGAAGCCCGTTTCTTAAAGATTATTGCGCCAGTTTTATTACTTTTTTTATTGGGTTTTATAGGAACAATATTCAATAGTTATCCCATTTATGGTTTTATAAAAGACATTTTTCATTTTTCTAAACCTATTGTAGGACTCTTAATTGGTTTTTTGTTCTATAAGAAAATCAATAATTTCAATTTGTTTATAAAGACTATTGTTTACTGCGGATTGGCATCGGCTATTATACATTTTCTAGTTTTGATATTTATGGGGAACATTTTTTCCGGTTCTGTGGATGCGATTAGAGAGTTTGGAAAGGATAATTTCTTGGAACTTTTTGCACTTTTTTTCCTTTTATCGTATAGCTATTTTCAAAAGGAATACTTGTTAAAAAGTCGTTTATTGACTAGAGTAATTGTATTTATATTGTTAGTGTCAAATGTTTTGTATTTCTCAAGAACAATGATTGTGGTGGCTCTAGTGTTATTGTTGTCTATTTATGGATATACGGTTTTAAACAAAAAAACAATCCGTTTTCTGGGGCTTTTTATTACTGCCATTGCCCTTTTTTACGGCTATTTGTATACGGTTAAAATCGAAAGAAATAAACCAGGGATGGAAGGGTTTCTCTTTAAAGTAAAAATCGCTCCTGCTGAATTATTCAAAACCAAAATTGACCGGGAAAATCATAAGGATTTGTGGGATCATTGGCGTGGCTATGAGGCCAAAAGAGCCTATGCTTTAATGCAAGAAAACCCAAGTAGTTTTGTGTTTGGAACAGGTTTTGGTTCATTGGTAAACTTGAAATTCAAAGCGCCACTTACAGGAGAGAAAGAAGGGATTAGGTACATTTCAGAATTGCATAATGGCTATATGTATGTGTTTTATAAAACGGGAAGTATTGGAATAATCATACTATTTTTATTTTTTGGAACACTCTATTTAGCATTGTATCGCAAGCACAATAACAAGAGAATGATTTTGGTTTTTATTTCGGGAATAGGTTTAGTATATGTATTTACCTCTTTGACCATCACAGGAATTTATAATGGACGCGATGTGATTATTTTTATATTAGGAGGCTTGCTTTATTTTGAAAGAAGTTCGGTTTTTGTAAAAGAAATAGAAGGATGAAAGAGCTGAAATTTTTTATAGATTGTAGTGTATTTGATAGAAGTCCTCAAGGAACGACTACCTACATAGCGGGTTTATATACAGAATTAATAAAGAATAAAGAACACCACTTTTATTTTGCATCGCACACCAATAATTTTAAAGACACTTTTGGAGAACACGATAATGTGACCTATTTAAAATATACTTCAAATAATAAATATGTAAGATTGTTGATTGATATTCCTCGGTTTATAAAAAAACTGAATATTGATTATGCTCATTTTCAATACATCATACCGCCCATTACGTACTGTAAATACATTGTCACGATTCATGATGTGTTGTTTTTAGATTTTCCAAAATATTTTCCCTTGGGTTATAAACTCTCAAAAAAATATCTTTTCGAATGGAGTATTAAACGAGCTGATATTGTTTTGACGGTTTCTGAATATTCCAAAAACAGCATAGTTAATCATTTTAATCGTGCCGATGTAACTATAACTCCCAATGCGGTTGATCCTGTTTTTTTTGAGGATTATGATAAAAAAACAGTGGCTGAAAAGGTAAAAAAGAACTACGGAATTGAAGATTATTTTTTATTCATAAGCCGTTGGGAACCTAGAAAAAACCATGATTTCTTATTGAAGGTTTTTGTTGAAAAGGAATACTATAAAAACCATCATCTCGTTTTTATAGGAGAAAAAGCCATACCTAATAGGGCATATTTAGATTATTTTGAAACGTTAAACAGTGAAATGAAAGAAAAAATAATTGATTTAAATAAATTGGAATTCAATGAATTAGTTGCTGTTGCTCGTGGTGCTAGACTTTCGATTTACCCATCAATTGCTGAAGGTTTTGGAATTCCTCCTCTTGAAGCGTCGGCAGCAGGAATTCCGTCGATTTGTTCGAATGCAACTGCCATGTCTGATTTTTATTTTTTAGAGGAGGGATTATTTAATTCGAATGATGAAAACGATTTGAATCGTGCTATTGTTTGGGGATTGAAGCAAGAAGGGCAAAACAGTGTTATTTCATCAATAATAAAAGAGAAATACAATTGGGAAATTGCGGCTGAGGTTTTTCTAAAAGCAATAAATGAGAATCAACAACTTAAATAAATAGTAAAAGACCTATTTTTGGTTCATTAAATTGGAATAAACAGTATGAGAATAGCTATTTTAGGAACGCGAGGAATACCCAATAACTATTCTGGTTTTGAGCAATTTGCTGAGTTCTTTTCTGTTTTTCTAGTTGAAAAAAGACATGAAGTATATGTTTATAATTCTCACAATCATGTATTTCAGGAAAAAACATTCAAAGGGGTAAATATCATCCATAAAAATGATCCTGAGCATAAAATGGGAACTTTTGGACAATTTGTATATGATTTCAACTGCATTAGGGATTCTAGAAAAAGGGATTTTGACATCATACTTCAACTGGGATATACAAGCAATTCGATCTGGTTTTTCCTATTGCCTAAGAAACCCATTATTATAACAAATATGGACGGGCTAGAGTGGAAGCGAACGAAATATTCCAAGCTAGTGCAACAATTTCTTAAATTTGCTGAGCGATTGGCTGCCGTTAGTAGTGATTTTTTGGTTGCTGATTCATTGGGAATTCAAACCTATTTAAAAGATAAATATAAAAAAGAATCTGCTTATATTGCTTATGGTGCACATCCATTTATGAATCCTGATGAATCCATTGTAACGGATTATGAGCTCTCGAAATACAATTACAACATGATTATGGCCCGGTTTGAACCCGAAAATAATCTGGAAATGGTATTAGATGGTGTGGTGTTGAGCAATTCTATGATGAAAATTATTGTAGTTGGCAATCATAAAACCAAATATGGAGACTATTTAAAAAAGAAGTTCAAAGCGCATACAAACATTGCATTTTTGGGTGGGATTTTTAATTTGGAGCACCTCAATAATTTAAGGTATTTCAGTAATCTGTATTTTCACGGGCATTCAGTTGGAGGTACCAACCCATCTTTATTAGAAGCCATGGCGTCAAAGGCGTTAATTATGGCTCACGACAACAATTTTAATAAGGCTGTTTTAAAAGAAAACGCATTTTATTTTTCGAATGCTATAGAAGTGAAAGAACTACTTTTAACAGTAAAAAGAGAAGACTGTTTAAACAAGATTCAAAAGAATATTGAGACGATTATAAATGAATTTAATTGGGATAAAATAAATGGAGACTATTTACGCTTATTTGAAAAAAGCATTTCAGGAACTGATGCTTCTTCATAAGCAAAGTCCGCCTTTACTGCTGCTATTAGTTGTTTTACTCACCATTCCGTTAAGTTATGCTATCAATAGTATAGTAATGGGAATCTTTGGTTTATCGACTTTGTTTTATGCTAAAAAATCAAATTTCAAGATAGATAAAAATCTATTTCTACTAGTTTTCCTGTATGCATTGATGGCACTTTCACTATTGTGGAGTCACGATTTAAACGCTTCTATTAAAGCAATTTCAAAGGAACTTCCACTATTAATCTTTGCAGTTTGTTTCATGAGTTTTCCTGCTTTTGATGAAAGTAAAAAACAACTGTTGCTTAAATATTATAGTTTCGGAATGTTCTTTTATGTTGTTTATTTTTTGATCAAAGCAGTTATTCGTTATAGTATTACAAGAGACAATTCTGTTTTCTTTTACCATGAGTTGGTAACCGATGATCTAAATGCCATTCATGTTTCGGTTTATATGTCGGTTGCTTTTTTTTATTTTTATTCGAAAGAGAAAAGATCTAAATTAAATTCGATTATTGCATTTTTATTGGCCATTTTTATCTTTTTACTGTCGTCAAAAAATATCATTGTAGTTTTTGTTTTACTGCTAATTGTTTTTGAATTGTTTTATTCGAAAGGACAACTGAAACAAAAAAAAGCAGTCGTGAGTCTGTTTCTATTAGCAATAATTATGTTACTGTTTTCGACTAAAATTAAAGAGCGTTTTTTGATAGAATGGAATTCAAATAAAATTGAAAACACAATAAGCTCAACAACGGAGACCGTCAATAATATAAGTGTCAATCAAGCTTGGACACAAGAAAAATTTAATCAGAATGATTATTTTTCCGGAACTGCTTTTAGAGTGTATCAAATACGGATTTTTAAAGAAATGCTAGAAGAAGATAATGTGTTTTTTAAAGGATATGGGTTGAATGCATCCGATTTTAGAATAAAAGAAAAAGGCAAAGAGCATACTATTTTTTCTGGTGATGCTACTCACGATGGCTATCAAAACAAGAATTTTCATAATCAATATGTCCAAATTTTCGCCGAAACAGGAATAGTAGGATTACTATTGTTACTCTTGATTGTATCTTTGAGCTTGAGAAACGCAATAAAATCAAAAGATTTTGTTGCTATTTCTTTTGCAGTATTAATGATAAGTTTATTTTTGACAGAATCATTTTTATCAAGACAACGGGGAGTTGTCTTTTTTACCATATTTTTTTGCGTTTTTAATGCAAAAAATAGTCCCAAACCCATTACAAAACTATAAAAACCCATATGAAAAGAATACTGATTACTGGAGCTGCTGGATTTTTAGGATCACATTTATGTGACCGTTTTATCAAAGAAGGATATTTTGTTATTGGAATGGATAACCTCATAACTGGCGATTTAAAAAACATAGAACATTTGTTCAAATTAGAACATTTTGAATTTTATCACCATGATATTACTAAGTTTGTTCACGTTCCAGGACAATTGGATTATATCTTACATTTTGCTTCACCAGCAAGTCCGATTGATTATTTAAAAATACCAATACAAACGCTTAAAGTTGGTTCTCTTGGTACACATAATCTTTTGGGTTTGGCTCGCGTAAAAAAGGCCAGAATCTTGATTGCTTCCACTTCTGAAGTGTATGGTGATCCACTAGTACACCCTCAAACCGAAGAGTATTATGGAAATGTAAATACCATCGGGCCTAGAGGGGTTTATGATGAAGCCAAACGTTTTCAGGAATCAATAACCATGGCGTATCATACTTTTCATGGTGTGGAAACTAGAATTGTTCGAATTTTTAATACCTACGGACCTAGAATGCGACTCAATGACGGTCGCGTAATTCCTGCATTTATTGGGCAAGCACTTCGCGGGGAAGACTTAACCATTTTTGGAAACGGTCTGCAAACGCGTTCTTTCTGTTATGTAGACGATCAAGTCGAAGGAATTTTTAGATTATTGCATTCGGATTATGTATATCCAGTAAACATTGGGAATCCAGACGAAATTACTATTAAAGATTTTGCCGAAGAAATCATAAAATTGACGGAAACGAATCAAAAAATTGTCTATCACGCGTTACCGGAAAATGACCCTTTACAGAGACAACCAGACATTACTAAAGCCAAAGAAATATTGGGTTGGGATGTAACTGTAAATCGTGCTGATGGAATGAAAATAACGTATGATTATTTCAAATCCTTATCAAAAGAAGAACTTTCCAAAGAAGAGCACAAAGATTTTACGGCTTATATTAAATAGTAGGTCTATAAAGCAAGCATTAATAATATGCAAAGCATCAAGAACAGGTTAGCCAATCATGATAACATCCAAAATAGGAAGATATTCGAAATATATAAGGCCAATAAGCATCTTAATGGACTTAATTATTATTTCTGTTTTAGGTTTTCTCTTATTTGAAGATCTTAAAATAGACCGCATTCTTTTTTTAATTTATCAAGGATTTGGTTGGATTTTTATTGCGATTTTTATAAAGTTTTACGGTATCTATCGGTTTACAAAACCCATCGAAATAATTTCAAAAATAATAAAGCAAGGCATTCTTTTCCTTTTGATAGTAATTGCTTTTTTTCCATTTTCAAATCAAGCTGTTTTTGATGCAAATTGCATCAGTTTATTCATTGTTTATAGTTTGCTTTTAATCACTATTTCAAAATTCTTTTTGTTTTATTGTTTAAAAAAATACCGATTAATTGTAGGGAGTAATTTTAGATTTGCTGTAATTGTTGGGTACACACCAGAATCGATTCAATTAAAAGAACTTTTTGAGACTAGGAAAGAATACGGGTATCAGTTTTTGGGCTTTTTTTCAGAAAAAATAATAAATCAGGAGATCAACGGTAATTTACACGATTTAAAAACATTTGCGATAACAAATCAAGTGGACGAAATATACTGTTCACTAAACGAAGTTTCTAATGTACAGCTAAAAGACTTGCTTGAATTTGCTGATGAAAACAATAAAACAATAAAATTTATACCAGATACCAAAGATATTTTCTCGAAGAATTTAAAAATAGACTATTACGATTTTTTCCCAGTATTGTCTTTAAAAGAAACGCTTTTAAACGAGCCTTTAATAAAAATTTTTAAACGATTTTTTGACATTGTTTTTTCGTTGACAGTAATTATTGGTATTCTATCATGGTTAGCTCCTTTATTAGCTATTTTAATTAAATTAGAGTCCAAAGGACCTATTTTATTCAAACAAGGCCGACCAGGAATTGGTGAAAAACAGTTTTACTGTTATAAATTTCGTTCCATGAGAATGAATGGTTCAACGGAAACAGAAGCTTTAAAAAACGACCCTAGAGTAACTAATATAGGCAAATTGATGCGAAAATCGAGCATGGATGAAATGCCTCAATTTGTAAATGTTTTATTTGGAGAAATGTCTGTAGTAGGGCCACGCCCGCATTTATGGTCGCAAAATAAAATATATGGTAGTAAAATTAAAAAATACATGGTGCGTCATTATGTAAAACCAGGGATTACAGGTCTAGCTCAAGTAAGCGGTTTTAGGGGAGAAATTGAGACCGAAAAAGACATGATTAACCGAATAAAAATGGATGTTTTCTACATTGAAAACTGGTCATTAATTTTAGATCTAAAGATAATTTACATGACCGTTATCAATATCTTAAAAGGAGATAAAAAAGCATATTAATATGGGACAACCTTTGGTTTCGATACTAATTCCAACATTCAATTCTGAAAAATTTATTTCAGAGTCGATTCGTTCCGTGCAAAACCAAACATATACAAACTGGGAAATTATCCTTGTTGATGATTGTTCTACAGATGCAACTCTTTGCCTTGTTGAGGAACTAGCTATAAAAGACAACCGAATTCAATATTCTAGATTAGAAAAAAATTCTGGAACTGGTGTGGCTAGAAATTCGGCATTGGCGTTAGCCAAAGGACAGTATATTGCTTTCCTAGATGCCGATGATCTGTGGAAACCTGAAAAATTAAAAAAGCAAATTGATTTTCTTATAAACAAGAATTTGCCATTTACTTTTTCCTTTTATGATTGCATTGATGAAGCGGGAAATCCTTTAAATAAGAGAGTAGAAGCACCAGTACATTTGAGTTATCGCGAATTGTTTTTTTGTAATTATGTGGGGAATCTCACCGCTATTTATGATGTCAATTTTTTTGGAAAAATTCCCATTTCTTCCATTCGAAAACGCCAAGATTGGATGCTTTGGTTAACGGTACTAAAAAAGATAAAAATAGCACATGTTGTACCTGAAAGTTTGGCTTATTATAGAGTACGAAACGACTCTATTTCGACTTCTAAGTTGGATTTGATAAAATATAATTTTGCCGTTTATAGAAGGTTTCACGGTTTTAGTTTTCTAATTGCGGTGGCTTGTATGAAGCTTTTTTTATTCACTCAATTATTTATAAAACCAAGGTATATTAAGAATATTAAACCATCGATTTAAACTGTTTCAATTTTCCTCTTTTGTTTCTTTTTAAACTATTTTTTCTAATGAAACTAAACTTGAGGTTGGGTTCTAGATAGAGAATAATGGCTTTTTCAATTGTTTCAATTTGTGCCAAATTTAATTCCGTTTCACTAACATATTTGATTTCAAAAGTGTCGGTTTGAGTTTGTTTAATGACAAATTCTTTTACATTTCCATCGTCTTCAATGATGCTTTTTGTAATATAATAAAAGGTTAATCCAGGTGCTTTTTTTCCGCTTGGAAGCACTGCAACATCGTTTGTTCTTCCAATTAATTTTTTCAGAATGGGTTTTTGCAAGGTGCTTTTTTCATCCAAAATTCCAATATCTCCTATTTCATATCGAATAAAAGGATGTGCTTTGTTAAAAAGAGAAGTAATTACAATGCGCCCTTCTTGACCATAAGGAAGTACTTTATTATTTTCGTCCAGTATCTCCACAAATAAAGTTTCTGAATTTACTTGCCATTCTCCTTCTGGATTTTGAAAAGCAATTAAATCAAGCTCAGATGCTCCGTATTCATTAATGATAGGTATTCCCAATTGTTTTTCTAACAGTATTTTATCATCTTCAAAAAGCATTTCTGAGGTAACCATACAAGCCTTTAGGGTTGGGCAAATAGTTGTTAATACGATATTCTTTTTTTGTAAAAATTTAGCAAATAACACAATCGAACTAGTATAGCCATTGATGTAATCAAATTTTTTGGTTCTAAAATGAATTAGAAAACCCTCCAAAACAGCATCTGATAAGTCAAAAATGGTAAAGCGGAAGCGGTGGCTTAAAAAGTCTTTTAAACGTTCTTTTTTATTGCCAATGAAATCCATAGGAATTCCATAAAAACGCGCTTGATAGGAATGATTGAAATCAATTTTATACCATCCAAAACGATAGATATTGGAAGCCCAGGTTAGGGCATGGCTGTATTTGTCTTTGGCAAAAATAAAAGGATCACCACTAGAGCCTGAAGTTTTATTGAGATAGCTATTTTTAGTATTGTATCCGCTAGAAAGTCTCTCTAATAAAGGTTTTTGGAGATTTTTTTTATTCAAAATTGGTAAATTGGACCAATTCTCATAATCTGAAGTACCAACAAGTTCTTTATAAAAGGAATTATTTTCTAAATGAAAGGATACAATTTCCTTTTTTTTATGTGTTAAAAACACTTCATATTCTTTTTGAGATAAAGCTGCAATTTGTCGCAATTCAGCAGTGGACTGCTTTATGGGATAACCGTTTAACTGGAGCGATAAGTCAAAAAGTGGTAGCATTTTAGGTGTTTATTTCTTCAAAAATAATATTTAACAACAACTAATTAGGAAGAACCAGCAAGTTTTTAAAAATTAATTATTTTTTACGTCCAAAAGCAATTATTTTTGCACCACAACTAAAAAACACACACATGAATATTTTACTATTGGGTTCAGGAGGAAGAGAGCATGCTTTTGCATGGAAAATGATTCAAAGCCCACTTTGCGATACTCTTTTTGTTGCACCAGGAAATGCAGGAACCGCATCGATTGCGACTAATGTGAACATGAGTCCTACTGATTTTGATGCGATGAAAGCATTTGTATTAAGTAATAATGTAAGCTTGGTAGTTGTAGGACCAGAAGATCCTTTGGTAAAAGGAATCTTTGATTTTTTTAAAAACGATGATCAAATAAACCATATTCCAGTTATTGGGCCATCAAAAATTGGTGCTCAATTAGAAGGAAGTAAAGAGTTTGCCAAAGAATTTTTGGTAAAACACAATATCCCAACCGCTGCTTATGATAGTTTTACAGCTGAAACAGTAGAAAAAGGATGTGATTTTCTTGAAACATTGCAACCTCCATATGTTTTAAAAGCAGATGGTTTGGCTGCAGGAAAAGGCGTTTTAATTATTCATGATTTGGCCGAAGCTAAAGAGGAATTACGCAATATGCTTGTGGGGCAAAAATTTGGTGACGCAAGTTCAAAAGTAGTTATCGAAGAATTTCTTGACGGAATAGAATTGAGCTGTTTTGTGCTTACGGATGGTAAAAGTTATAAAATTCTACCAACAGCCAAAGATTATAAACGTATTGGTGAAGGCGACACAGGTTTAAATACAGGCGGAATGGGAGCAGTTTCTCCAGTTCCTTATGTAGACGCAGTTTTGATGGAAAAAATCGAAACGCGCATCGTTAAACCAACAATTGAAGGTTTCCAAAAAGATGGTATTGAATACAAAGGATTTGTTTTTATTGGGTTAATCAATGTGAAAAATGAACCTATTGTTATTGAATACAATGTGAGAATGGGTGATCCAGAAACGGAAGTGGTAGTTCCAAGGTTAAAAACGGATTTAGTAGAATTGTTTTTGGCTGTAGCCAATGAAAAACTAGACGAAATCACTTTGGATATTGATGAAAGAAGCGCCACTACTGTGATGCTGGTATCGGGTGGTTATCCTGAAGAATTTGAAAAAGGAAAAGTAATTTCGGGACTAGAGAACATCACTGATTCTATTGTTTTTCATGCAGGAACAAAATTAGTGAACAATGAAGTAGTTACTAATGGCGGTAGAGTGATGACAGTTACCTCATATGGAGATGATTTTCAAGAGGCCATAAAAAAATCTTATCAAAACATAGGTAAACTAAGCTTTGATAAGATGAATTTTAGAAAAGATATTGGTAACGATCTTCTATAAATAAAGGAATCTTCCTTAATCCTAAGTTTTACGGTTAGGGAAGTATTATTTTAAGAAAGAATGTGCTGTAGTATCTTGGTTTTCTTCTCCGTTTGCATCAAAAATGCTCAATTGTTTGATCCAGTATACCATTGCTGCTGCGCAGATAGCCATGAAAATCCAGTTGATAGTATTTGCACCAAACCAAGTTCTAAGTTCTAATGAACGTAAGAAATCATGAGGAGCAAATAAAATATTTACAAATAAGTATTGAATTCCTTCAAAAAATGCTTTCATATCGAATAAAGTTATGTTGTTGTTTTTAATTTCTCAAGATTAAAGAACTCTTTTTAAAGAATCTTTTTCAACTTGAGGGTTTCCTTTTTAAACAAGTATTATATTTACAGTCACAAAAGTATAAAATATCCTTATGATAACAAGTGTTTTTAAAAAATCTACACCATTAAATTTCACCTTAGTAGTATTTTTAATACTCGTTTTCTTTTCAATCTATCAATTTCAAGATTTTAGTTGGACGAATTCGACTATTTTAATTTTTGAAAAAATAGGAATAATAACCGTTTTATTGGCGTCTATTTTTATGACCAACTTTATTTCAAAACGCAACGGACTGAGTAAAGACAGCAGCTACACGATTTTATTTTACTTTCTATTCTTGCTTTTTTTTCCTTCTGTTTTGGACAATATCAATTTGGTTTTTTCTAATTTCTTTATCCTTTTAGCACTGCGTAGATTAATTTCGCTTCAGTCCTTAAAAGCATCAAAAGAAAAAATATTTGATGCCTCCTTATGGATATTTTTAGCGTCTTTGTTTCATTTTTGGAGTATTCTTTATATCGCACTGGTGTTTATATCTATAATTTTTCACGTAGCAAGAGATTACAGAAATTGGATTTTACCATTTATCGCTTTTTTTACTGCGGGAATTATTTTTGTTCTTTTTTCAATTGTATTTAATATTGATGCGCAAGGATACATTAATAGCAGTGTAATGACCAATTTTGAAATTAACTATTTTACTAATAATTATCAAAATGCCGCCTTATCAATCTATGCAACAGTAGTTTTATTCTTTGTTATATCCATGTTTGCAACATTGTCGAATAGGCCTTTAGTACTGCATGCATCTTTTAAAAAAATAATAGCTTCCTTTTTTATTGGGGTATTAATTTATTTGGTTTCTTCGAATAAAAGCAATGATATACTAATTTTTACGATTGCGCCTTTGGCTATAATGGCGACAAGTCATATCGAGATTCCTCAAGTAAAATTGAAAAAAGAAATGGTGTTATTTGTACTGATTGCTTGTAGCTTTTTTGCTTTTTTCTCCCAGTTATAATTTGGTTCCATACGCTAAGTCGCCAGCATCACCAAGTCCCGGAACAATATAATCGTGTTCATTTAGTTTTTCATCTATCGAAGCAACCCACAAATGGCAATTATCTGATAAATGTTTTTCTAGATAAGCAATTCCTTCTGGAGCGGCAATTACAACGGCGATATGAATAGCTGCCGCCGTTCCTTTTTCCATCAACTTATTATAAACAGCAACGATGGATTGCCCTGTAGCAAGCATAGGATCAACAAGGAGTAAGTATTTGTCATTAAAGTCAGCTATGGCCTGGTATTCCACTACAATATCAAAATAGTCATCATTATTAGGATGATGCCTGTAGGCCGAAATAAAACCATTTTCGGCTTCATCAAAATAATTCAAAAAACCAATATGTAACGGCAAACCGGCGCGTAAAATGGAACACAAAACCAATTGATCTTTTATGGCTGTTGTTTTTTTAACCCCAAGAGGAGTTTGAATTTCAACTGTTTTATAATGGAATTCTTTACTCATTTCATAAGCCATGATTTCACCGATGCGCTCAATGTTTCTTCTAAAACGCATGCTGTCTTTATGGATAGTTACATCTCTAATTTGACCTAAAAAATGATTAAGGACACTATTTTTTTCTGATAAATGGTGAATTTGCATGGTATATTTTATTATTTATTTGGGTGATAAAAGACAGTTTTTACTGCAAATAGTTATCCTAAAACAGATTTATGAATTGTAATTTTTTTATAAAAGTATAAAAAGTATCTTTGTATCCATAAATATAAAAATATGTTTTCAAAATTAGCTTATTCCGTATTCGAACAAAGTATAAACGATTATCATCAATTTGATAACGTAGACCAACCAATAAATAATCCTTTTCCAAAAGATAAATTTGAGCATTTATTGTATGTGAAAAACTGGATCGATACGGTACAATGGCATTTTGAAGATATCATTCGCGATCCCAATATTGACCCAATCGCCGCTTTAAGTTTGAAAAGAAGAATTGATGCTTCAAACCAAGAGCGTACCGACATGGTGGAATATATTGATGGTTATTTTTTACAAAAATACAGCGATGTTAAAGTAAAAGAAGACGCGAAAATTAACTCAGAAAGTCCAGCTTGGGCATTTGACCGATTGTCAATTTTAGCATTAAAGATTTATCACATGAATGAGGAAGCTACTCGTGAAGAAGCATCTCAAGAGCATAGAGATAAGTGCCAAGCGAAACTAAATATCTTACTAGAACAAAGAACCGATCTATCAACAGCAATTGATGATTTATTGACTGATATTGAAAACGGTGATAAATTCATGAAAGTGTACAAACAAATGAAAATGTACAATGACGATGAATTGAATCCTGTTTTGTACCAAGGGAAAAAATAAATTGCCAATTAATATCAAGCATATCGCCGTCATGAGACTTTCCGCAATGGGAGATGTCGCCATGACGGTTCCTGTCTTACGCGCTTTTGTAAATCAGTATCCAGATATAAAAATCACGGTGGTTTCCAGACCCTTTTTCAAACCTTTTTTTGATACGATTCCCTCTGTTTCCTTTTTTGCTTTCGATGAAAAAGAAAAACACAAAGGGTTTATTGGATTGTTGCGTTTGTTCCAAGATTTAAAACGGTTGGAAATCGATGCTTTTGCTGATTTACATAATGTTTTACGAGCTCAAGTAGTCCGTACGCTTTTTGCTTTAAGCGGAAAAAAAGTGGCGGCGGTAGATAAAGGAAGAGCAGAAAAGAAAGGATTGACCAGTCTTGAAAATAAGGTTTTTAAACCACTTGCTTCAATGTTTGAAAGGCATGTTGCCGTATTTGCTAAACTGGGTTTTTCAATTGATTTGTCTCATCCCATGTTTCCTGCAAAAGCAGTTTTAAACGAGGAACTAACCAACATAATTGGAACTGAAAACCAAAAGTTAATTGGAATTGCTCCTTTTGCGCAATATGATTCTAAAGTGTATCCTTTGGATTTAATGCAAGAAGTAATTGCTCAATTGGCTAAAAATCCGCAACACAAAATCTTCCTTTTTGGTGGAGGAAAAAAAGAAATGGAGATTTTAGATGCTATTGCGACACCGTACAGAAATGTGATTAATATGGCTGGTAAAATTAAATTTCAGCAAGAATTACAATTGATCAGTAATCTTGATGTAATGGTTTCCATGGATTCGGGTAATGCACATATTGCAGCTATGCTGGGGGTGAAAGTCATTACACTTTGGGGTGCCACACATCCGTATGCCGGATTTATGCCTTTTAATCAGCCAATAGAAAACAGTTTGGTTTCGGATAGAGAAAAATATCCTTTGTTGCCTACTTCCGTTTATGGAAATAAAAAAGTAGAAGGCTATGATGAAGCCATGCGAACGATTGCTCCAGAAGCAGTTGTGAATAAAATTAGAGAAAAGCTAAACAGTTAGTAATAATTTAAAGTTATATTATAAAAAAAGCCAAATTTCAAAACTTTGAAATTTGGCTTTTTTGTGGAGTATTATTATATTCTAAACATCGTCAAAATCGATGTAAATATTTTCAGAAGTAGGATGAGCTTGACAAGTCAAGATTAATCCATCAGCGATTTCTTTATCAGTAAGAATTGAGTTTTTAGTCATTTCAGCAGTTCCTACAGTAACTCGTGCCAAGCAGCTACTACAAATTCCACCTTGGCAAGAATAAGGAGCATCAATCCCTTGTTTTAAGGAAGCCTCAAGTATGGTTTGTTTTTGCGACATCTCAAAAGTAGTTTCTTCATCATCTACCATTACAGTAATTTTCGAATGTCCTTCTAATGATTCTGTAATTACATTTTCATGGGTAGAAGTAGTGAAAAGCTCGTATTTTATAGCTGATTCTTTTACATTTTTCTCTTTTAGCACATTGGTAACGGTTTCGATCATCGCTTCCGGTCCACACAAATAGAACTTGTCAAATTCCAGTTCCTTGTGTTTGTTGTTTAAAACAAAATTGACTACTGATTTGTCTATACGACCAAACAAGGCATGATCAACTTTGGCTTGACTGTACACATAATGTACAAATAAGCGACTCACATATTGTAAATGGAGATCATGCAATTCCTGATGAAAGATGGTTTCTTCGGGTGATTTATTCCCATAAACCAAAACAAATGAACTTTTAGGTTCGCTCTTTAATACCGACTTTAAAATCGATAGTGCTGGTGTAATTCCACTTCCCGACACGAAAGCCACATAGTTTTTTTGACGATCTGCTTGGGGTTCAAATGTGAATTTTCCTTCAGGTTTCCCTACTTCAAGTACATCTCCCGCTTTTAGTTTTGTATTGGCAAATTGAGAAAAAGCACCGTTTTTAACTGCTTTCACTGCAATTCGTAAATCACCACTTTCAGGGGATGAACATATAGAATAGGCACGACGAATTTCTTGACCGTCTAATGTTAGTTTTAAGTTAACATATTGTCCAGCAACAAATTTATAGTTAGATTTTAATTCTTCGGGAACATTAAAAAGTATCGAAACGGCAGTAGCAGTTTCGCGTTTTACTTCTTTTATAATTAATTTTAAAAAGGATGGCATAGGATAATTTTTTTACAAAAATAGGAAACGGTAAATAAATGGAAGATATTAATTGAGGATTATTTTAGTAAGACGGTAACTTTTCATTATTTTTATCTACTTACTATTAAACGAAATATAAAAACAACATGTTCAAGCATTTTATAAATTTAGAATTGAAAGCCTTTTTTCGCTCGGCAAGTGTTGGAAAAAGTATTGGATTGAAAATTTTAATGGGGTTTTTGGTAGTTTATTTCCTGCTCGTTTTTCTTGTTTTGGGAATTGCATTGTATCCTATTCTAGTGAAAAGCTTTCCAGACCAAAAACCATTAGTCATAGTTAATAGTTTTGTTGTTTTTTGGTTGTTTTTTGAATTGGTGCTTCGCTTTTTTATGCAAAGTTTACCGGTAATGAACATCAAGCCGTTACTTGTTTTACCTATCAAAAAACAATCGGTGATTCATTTCGTATTACTTAAAAGTTTGACTTCAATTTATAACATTTTTCCATTGTTAGTCATTATCCCTTTTGGAGTTTACAATATTACCAAGGGGAATTACAATGCACTAAATATGATTGTATGGATGGTTTCAATGTATGTTTTGGCTTTAGTGGTTAATTATTCTAATTTTTTAATCAAAAAGAAATTCGCTGAAAATATCATTGCCTTTCTTCCATTTGTGGCAATAGGGCTTGTGTTCTTTGGTCTAGATTATTATGGGTTTTTTAAAATTACAATAGTATCAGGAATTCTTTTAAATGGATTAGTAGGGCAGCCCATATTAGTTGTAGTTCCAATAGTAATTTTAGCAGGATTGTATTTTCTAAATTTCAACTACTTAAAAACTAATTTTTATCTGGACAGCTCTTTACAGTCCAAAGTAGAAGAAGCAAAAACGTCTGATTTAACTTGGACGAAACGTTTTGGTGATATAGCGCCTTTCTTGGCATTAGATCTAAAAATGATTTGGAGAAATAAAAGGCCTAAAACGGTGATTTGGATCTCGTTAATCTTTCTGGCTTATGGCATGTTGATTTATACCAATCCACATTACAAAGATACACCAGCGTTTTTTGTTGTGGTAGGAGTTTTAATGACAGGTGTTTTTATGCTTAATTTTGGGCAATTTGTGCCGTCATGGGATAGTAATTATTACGGGATGATGATGTCACAAAACATTCCTATGAAACAATATTTAGCTTCAAAAGCGGGATTAATGTCGGTTTCTGTGATTGTATTAGCAGTTTTAAGTACACCCTACCTTTATTTTGGTTGGAATGTATTAGCAATAAATCTGTCTTGTGCTGTTTATAATTTAGGGGTAAACATCCCCATTTTATTATTTGCAGGGTCTTATAATAAAAAAAGAATAGATCTCGAGAAAAGTCCGTTCATGAATTACCAAGGAACTGGAGCAACACAATGGATCGTTGGTTTGCCATTAATGTTGTTGCCTGCATTGATTTTCTTTGCTTTTTATAAATTAGTCAATATAGAAAGTGCAACGGTTGCAATTGCGACATTAGGAATTATTGGTTTGGTTTTTAGAAGTTTTATTTTAAGTAAAATTGCCGATGGGTACACCAAGAGAAAATACGAAACCATTAGCGGATTCAAACAACAAGAAAATTAGTATTGCTAACTGTGGACTGGAATAACAAATAAGAAAAAAGATGATACAAGTAAATAATATTTCAAAAAAATATAACGGAACTACAGTTTTAAAAATTGACATTCTTGAAATTCCAAAAGGACAAAGTTTAGGTTTAGTAGGGAACAATGGAGCTGGTAAAACGACTTTTTTTAGTTTACTACTCGATTTAATTAGACCTACAACGGGTACAATTCTCAACAATGAAATTCAGGTTAATACTAGTGAATCTTGGAAGCCTTTTACGGCTGCATTTATTGACGAAAGTTTCTTGATTGGGTATCTAACTCCCGAAGAATATTTTTACTTTATAGGCGATTTGCGCGGACAAAATAAAGCCGACATTGATGCGTTGTTAACCAAATATGAGGAGTTTTTTAATGGAGAAATTCTAAATAATAAAAAGTATTTACGCGATTTGTCCAAAGGGAATCAGAAAAAAGTAGGGATTATAGCCACCCTTATTGGTAATCCTAAAGTAGTGATTCTAGATGAACCTTTTGCAAATTTAGATCCGACAACGGTAAACAGATTAAAAAAAGTAATAAAAGAACTGGCTCAAAATCCAGAGATAACCATTTTAGTTTCTAGTCATGATTTACAACATACCGTTGAGGTTTGTGATAGAATTGTTGCTTTAAATAAAGGAGAAATTGTAAAAGATATACAAACTTCAGAAGAGACACTTCAAGAATTGGAAGCATTTTTTGCAGTTTAAAATATTTTTTTTAGGGCATGACCACGCCAAAAAAGCGTGGTCGGGCTTTCATTCTCAATCTTTTTTATTTTAAAAAAAATAAAATAAAAAAGGATTTCCACTACATCCCTAATGCAGCTTTTCTCAAATAACTAGATATAATTTTCACTTTCTCAAAAAGAAACGTATTTTTACCAGTCACTATACTAAAAAGCTTTTTTAAAAGTTTAATGATAAAAACGTTTACCATTGAAAACTAATATATTTAAATATTCAATTCCTGTAGGATTTTTGGTTTTTTTGGTAGCTTGTTCTACCAAAAAGGATAGTTTTTTGTCTAGAAATTCCCACGCTTTGAGCACGAAATACAATATTTTATACAATGGGCAAATAGGTTTAGATAAAGGAGTTGAAGGTATTAAATCTAAAAGTACAGATGATTTTTGGAAGCGTTTGCCAATCGAAAGAATGCAAATAGGCGATGATCCTACAAGCACTGAAAAAACTAAAAATGCAGATTTTGAATTGGCGGAGACCAAAGCTACCAAAGCAATTCAAAAACATTCCATGAATATTGATGGAAGAGAAAGAAATTACCAAGTGGACGAAGCCTATTTATTACTTGGAAAATCAAGGTATTACGATCAAAGGTTTATCCCAGCCCTAGACGCTTTCAATTATATTTTATACAAATATCCCACAAGTAGTAGAATTTACGAAGCTAAAATATGGCGTGAAAAAACCAACATGCGTTTAGGTAATGACGCCGTTGTTGTAAAAAACATGACCAAACTGCTGAAAGAACAAAAACTTAAAAAGCAAGTTCTGGCCGATGCAAATGCATTGCTATCCGAAGCATTTCTAAATCTTGAAGAAAGAGACAGTGCTGTTGCTAAACTAAAATTGGCTGTAGATTATACCAAAAACAATAATGAAAGAGCGAGATATCGTTTTATTCTAGGTCAGTTATACGAAGAATTGGGAAAAAAAGACAGTGCTATTTACAGTTATGAGTCAGTTATAAAAATGAATAGAAAATCCGAAAGGAAATATGTCATTCAAGCGCATGCTAGAAAAGCGCAGTTATTCGATTATGAAAAGGGAGACTCTACTGCTTTTTTAAAAACCTATAATAAATTAATTGCTGATCGAGAAAACCGACCTTTTCTGGATGTCTTATACTATCAAAAAGGGGTTTTTTATGATAAAAACAACAATAAAAAACAAGCCTTGCAATTTTATAACCGTTCTCTAAAAAATGCTAAAACAGATCAATATTTAATTGCTTCAAATTATAGAAATATTGGAAATGTGCATTTTAAAAGTGCGGAATATGCTACTGCAGCAAAATATTATGACAGTACTTTAGTAAAAATGCAACCTAAAACTAGAGAGTTTATCCATATCAATAAAATTAGAAAAGATTTAGATGATGTCATTTTATATGAAGGCATTGCCATGCAAAACGATAGTATCCTTCATGTTGTTTCTTTGTCTGGACCAGATAGAATTTCATATTTTGAGAATTATATTGTTAAGTTAAAAGCAGCTGATGATGTCAAAAGACTTTTAGAAGAAAAAGAAAAAGAAAAACAAGAAAATATTGCAAGAAACAATTCAGCGGGACCAGTTAACAATGCAATTTCTACTCAAAACCCAGGAGCGCCAACACGAAAATCTTCTCTTGCACCACCTACTATGGCCTCTAGTACTGCAGCCACAATTGTATTTTACTTTTATAATCCTTCAACTGTTTCATTTGGAAAAGTAGAGTTTAAAAAACTATGGGGAGAAAGAAGTTCAAAAGGAAATTGGAGGTTGTCAGAAGCTGTAGCAAATACAATTTCTAATGACACTTTGAACTCTGGTGTTTCAGTAGCTGATAAAAAAGAAACAGAAGCTGATAAAATAATTCCACAATACACAACCGATTTTTATTTAAAACAATTGCCTACTGCACAAATAGCAATTGATAGCATTGCTAAAGAACGCAATACGGCTTATTATCAGTTGGGAGTAATTTATAAAGAAAAATTTAAAGAGTACGAACTAGCCACCAACAGGCTAGAGCAATTATTGCAAAATAATCCTGAGGAGAAACTCATTCTCCCAACGATGTATAATTTATATAAAATTTACCAAATCACGAATAGCGGCAAAGCGGAATCGATGAAAAGCAAGATAAATGGGCAGTTTCCTAATTCTCGTTATGCACAAATAATTAACAATTCAAATCAGGAGGAGACTTCACAAGAAGGAAGTCCTGATGCTGTGTATGAAAAATTATATTCCTTATATGGACAGGAACAATTTACAACTGTTTTAGAACAGGTAAACATTGCTATTACTCAATTTTCAGGTGATGAAATTCTGCCTAAATTGGAGTTGTTAAGAGCTAATACTATTGGAAAACTCAGAGGCTTACTTGCCTATAAAAACGCATTGCAATACGTTGCAGATACCTATTCAAATACTGAAGAAGGAAAAAAAGCACAGGATGTTTTAACGAATCAAATTCCGCTTTTAGAAGAAATTGATTTTGGAACAGTAGAAACTAAAAACTGGAAAATAGTGTATAAAGTAGCTTCTAGGGAAGCCGAAAATACAAAAATCGTAGAGGAAAAAATAAAAAAATTCATTACCAATTTAAATCCAAGACTTACCTATTCGTATGATGTATATACTGAAAATGAAAGTTTTATAGTGATTCATGGTATGTATAGTCAAACCGAAGGGCAAAACGTGATTGATCAATTAAAAGAAAACAAAGAATATAAAATAGTAGATCCGGCAATACTAATTTCTAATGAAAATTATAAAGTGATTCAAATTAAGAAAAATCTTAATGACTATTTAGTTGCAAAAAAATAAAGAATATGTTTAATAAGAAACCAAAGCCTTATACTGAACTTTTAGGAAAAACGAATAGAATTGTTGAAGGAACAATTATTAAAGGCGATATTATTTCACAGGCCGATTTTCGTTTAGATGGTGAGTTGACCGGGAATTTTCATTCTACTGGAAAATTAGTTATTGGACCAACTGGCAGTGTTGTGGGTGATATCAGTTGTAACAATGCCGATATAGAAGGAAAAGTTAATGGAAACATTCAAGTTACTGAGGTGCTCAATGTTAAGTTAAAAGCAAGTATTCATGGCGAAGTTACTGTAGGTAAATTATCTGTGGAACCTGGAGCTGATTTCAGTGCTTCTTGTATAATGAAATCTGATGTAGAAAAATTGATGATTACTGATGGACAAGAAACCCAACAAAAAACAAGCTAGTAAGTGGTTAGCACTTATTAATATTCCCATTCAAATGGGAGTTATTATTTTCCTTTTTGCTTATTCGGGAAATTGGCTTGACGAAAACTACCCCAGCCCAAAAGTGTATTACAATAAAATCTTAGTGATGGTAGGAGTTGTTTTGGCATTATACAATGTAATCAGGCAAGTGAATGAGATTAATAAGTCGCAATAATTGATTTCAAAGAATAGATAATAGTAATTAATATTTAACATAGGTTATTTGTGATAAATTTAATTTAAAATAACTTTGCTACTTACTGTCTTCGGGGCACAAATGAAATCCAATGAATTTTAAAAGTTACAAGCCTTTATTGTTTTTAACAATCTTGGCGGGAATAGGTTATTTGCTTCATAAACTTATTTTTAGTTATCTAAATATTAATGATAATGCCTTTCTATATTCAATAGAATTTCTGTATTTATTTTATTACGGATTGTCATTTATTGTTTTTATTATTTTAATAAAAGTAAAAGAACGAAGTTTTGATAATGTAGGAATGTCTTTTCTTTTGAGTACGAGTGTGAAAATGATTTTTTGTTATCTAATTTTAAAACCTATCTTGCAGATAAAAATTTACGACAACACAATAGAGAAAATTAATTTTTTTATGACATTTGTTCTCTTTTTAGCAATAGAGACCCTTTTAACGATACGAATATTAAACGAAAAACAGTAATTGGATATAAAGAGGACATAATTAGAAAAAATAAATTTTTATATTCTTTTGAATATTAATAAAAAATGTACCTTTGCACCAAATTTTAGAAACGTAAAAAATTAAGATATTTAACAGTTATGGTGATTTCAAACAAACCACTTAGATTTATAATAGCGACTTTAGTAGCGTGTCTTCCTTTAATGAGTTTTGCAAATCCAGAAGTGGATTCAGTAAAAGTTAAGACCGAAATGACTCACGAAGTAACGGAACAAACACATGAAGGAGCTCATGCTGAACCAACAGATGTAAAATCTAAGATTAAAGCATTTATAGGTCATCACGTGTTAGATTCTCACGACTTCACTTTCTTTTCTGACGAAGTTGAAGGGAAGCATTACGGATTTTCTTTGCCAGTTATTCTTTGGGATAATGGAATACACGTTTTTTCTTCTTCTGAATTCGAACATGGAGAAGCGGTAGCGGAGTCAAACGGAAACTTTTATAAAATAAACCACCACGATGGTAAGATTTATAAAGTAGATTCGGCTGATGGTAAAATAACTGAAAACGAAGAAACAGGTTTCCCTGCTAATGTTCGTCCAATTGACTTTTCAATTACAAAAACAGTTTTATCTATAATGATTGCTTCATTAATCATGTTTTTGATTTTTGCTGGTTTGGCAAAATCATATGCTAAAAATAAAGGAATTGCTTCAGGAGTTGGAAGAATTTTCGAACCAGTCGTATTGTATATTCGTGATGAAATTGCAATCCCTAATATTGGAGAAAAACACTATAAGAAATACATGAGTTATTTATTGACTATCTTTTTCTTTGTATTGTTCTTAAACATATTTGGTTTGATGCCATTTGGAATTAATGTAACAGGTAATTTAACTATTACATTTGCATTAGCGATAATGACATTCTTAATCACCAACCTTACTGCTAATAAAAATTACTGGGGACACATTTTCTGGATGCCAGGAGTGCCTAAAGTAATGCGTATCGTATTAGCTCCAATTGAGTTGTTAGGAGTATTTATTAAGCCATTTTCATTGATGATACGTTTGTATGCAAATATCTTTGCAGGACACATTGTATTGATGAGTATTATTGGTTTAATGTTTATTTTTAAAAGCTGGTTAGGAAGTAGTTTGTCTTTTGGGTTGTCATTTGTACTTTCTATTCTTGAGATATTAGTAGCTTTTTTACAAGCCTATATTTTCACCATGTTATCTGCATTGTACTTTGGTTCAGCTGTAGAAGAGCATCATCATGAGGAGGCTCATCATTAATGGGTTAACCGTTTAGCTGTTTATTTGTTTAAATCGATTAACCGATTAAACAAATAACCGATTAAACAAAAAAATTGAATGTTTAATTTTTAATATATATATTATGCAAATTCCAACTATTGTAGGAGCAGGATTAATTGTAATCGGAGCAGGTTTAGGTATTGGTAGAATTGGTGGTTCAGCAATGGACGCTATTGCTCGTCAACCAGAAGCTTCTGGAAAAATCCAAACAGCTATGCTTATTGCAGCTGCACTTATTGAAGGTATTGGTTTCGCTGCGTTATTCGCTGCTTAATTAAAATCAAAAAAACAATAGTTACAACGGTTGGTTGTAACTATTGTTTTAAATTAAAACATTACAAATTGCCTTTGAGCAATAAAAAAAGATAATTTAAAATTTATAATTATATATAATGGATAAGTTAATAAATCAGTTTGAGTTAGGTTTGTTCGTTTGGCAAGTATTAATATTTGTTGGATTAATATTCTTATTGAAAAAATTTGCTTGGAAACCAATTCTTGATGCAGTAAATGATAGAGAAGAAGGGATCAAAAATGCTTTACTTTCTGCTGAAAATGCTAGAAAAGAAATGCAAAACCTTCAAGCTGACAACCAACGTATTTTACAAGAAGCAAGATTAGAGCGTGACAACATGCTTAAAGATGCGCGTGAAATGAAAGAGAAAATGGTTGCTGATGCAAAAAATGAAGCGCAAGTTCAAGGATTGAAAATGATCGAACAAGCTAAAGCAGCAATTGAAAGTGAAAAAAATGCAGCTATGGCTGAGTTGAAACTTCAAGTTTCTACTTTATCATTGAATATTGCAGAAAAATTATTGAAAGACGAATTATCTAACAAAGAAGCTCAAACTAAATTAGTAGAGAAAATGTTAGGTGACGTAAAGCTAAACTAATATTATGGCAAGTACAAGAGCAGCAATTCGTTATGCAAAAGCAATTCTAGAGATCGCAGAATCTAAAGGAGTAGCAAAAGCAGTTAGTGATGATATGAATTCTATAGCTTCAACTATAAATGGAAATGTAGAATTGAGCACTTTTATTCAAAACCCAACTTTAAGAGTAGAGGTTAAAGAAAATGCCTTATTGGAAGTTTTTGCAAATACTAATAGTGTAACTAAAAGTTTATTTCATTTGTTATTTGAAAACAAAAGGTTTGAAATTCTAGAAGCAGTAGCAGTAGAATACAATGTTTTATTTGATATTATGAATGGTGTTGAAGTGGCTAAGGTGACTACAGCTATTCCTATGGATGCAGCATTAGAAGCTAAAGTTTTAGCTAAAATAGCTTCTTTATCTGATAAGAAAATTACAATTGAAAATACAGTAGATGCTTCAATCATTGGAGGGTTTATTTTAAGAATAGGTGACAAGCAGTATAATGCTTCTGTTGCTAACAGATTACAAGTATTAAAAAGAGAATTAAGTAACTAGTTTTATTGCACATTTAAGTGTCTAAATTATAAATTAAGATGGCGGAAATCAAACCTGCTGAAATTTCAGCAATATTAAGAAAGCAAGTAGAAGGTTTTGAATCTGGCGCAACGCTAGAGGAAGTAGGAACCGTACTTCAAGTTGGAGATGGTATTGCTCGTGTTTACGGGCTTTCTAATGTTCAATACGGTGAGTTAGTAGAATTCGACAATGGCTTAGAAGCGATTGTATTGAATCTTGAAGAAGACAATGTTGGTGTGGTACTTTTAGGACCATCAACAGGAATCAAAGAAGGTTCTACTGCTAAAAGAACACAACGTATCGCTTCTCTTAAAGTAGGTGAGCAAATGGTAGGACGTGTAGTAAACACTCTTGGTTTTCCAATTGATGGAAAAGGACCAATTGGTGGAGACTTATACGAAATGCCTTTGGAAAGAAAAGCTCCTGGAGTTATCTTCCGTCAGCCAGTTACTGAGCCATTACAAACAGGAGTAAAAGCAGTTGATGCTATGATCCCAGTTGGTAGAGGTCAACGTGAGCTAGTTATTGGTGACCGTCAAACAGGTAAATCAACTGTTTGTATCGATACTATCTTAAATCAAAAAGAATTTTATGATGCAGGAAAACCTGTATTCTGTATCTATGTTGCAATTGGACAAAAAGCGTCAACTGTAGCAGGAATTGCAAAAATGTTAGAAGAAAAAGGAGCAATGGCATATACCGTTATTGTTGCTGCTAATGCTTCTGATCCAGCTCCAATGCAAGTGTACGCTCCTTTCGCAGGTGCTGCAATTGGAGAATACTTTAGAGATTCAGGTCGTCCAGCTTTAATTGTTTATGATGATTTATCTAAACAAGCAGTTGCTTACCGTGAGGTTTCTCTTTTATTAAGAAGACCACCGGGACGTGAGGCATATCCTGGAGACGTTTTTTACTTACACAGTCGTTTATTAGAGCGTGCTTGTAAAGTAATTGCTGATGATGGAATTGCAAAAAATATGAACGATTTACCAGATTCATTGAAATCTATCGTTAAAGGTGGTGGTTCATTGACTGCTCTACCAATTATCGAAACTCAAGCTGGTGACGTTTCTGCATATATCCCAACAAACGTAATTTCGATTACAGATGGTCAAATTTTCCTTGATGGAGATTTGTTTAACTCTGGAGTTCGTCCGGCAATTAACGTAGGTATCTCGGTATCTCGTGTTGGAGGAAATGCTCAAATTAAATCAATGAAAAAAGTAGCAGGTACTTTGAAACTAGATCAAGCACAATTCCGTGAATTGGAAGCGTTTGCTAAATTTGGTTCAGACTTAGATGCAGTTACTTTAAACGTAATTGAAAAAGGTAGAAGAAACGTTGAAATCTTGAAACAAGGGTTGAATGATCCTTATACTGTTGAAGACCAAGTGGCAATTATCTATGCTGGTTCTAAAAACTTATTGAGAAATGTTCCTGTAAATAAAGTAAAAGAATTTGAGAAAGATTTCTTAGAATTCTTGAACACTAAACACAGAGCAACTCTTGATGCTTTAAAAGCAGGGAAGTTAACAGACGAAATTACTGATGTAATTCAATCTGTAGCTAAAGAAGTTTCAGCAAAATATAACTAGAAGTTATTTTAAGTTTTGAATTTTAAATTATGAAAAGTCAGTCTTTTTGTAATTTAAAATTTAAAATTTATAATTCAAAATAGAAAAAAATAAATGGCAAATTTAAAGGAAATCCGTAATAGAATTACTTCCGTTTCATCCACGATGCAAATTACATCAGCGATGAAAATGGTTTCTGCAGCAAAGCTAAAGAAAGCACAAGATGCAATTACAGCAATGCGCCCTTATGCCGAAAAATTAACGGAATTATTACAAAACCTTTCTGCTACACTTGAAGGTGATGCAGGAGGAGAGTTTACTACACAACGTGAAGTAAAAAAAGTATTACTAGTTGCAATTACTTCTAATAGAGGTTTATGTGGTGCATTTAATACAAACGTAATTAAAGGTGCTAAAAGTCGTGCTGATTACTATGAAGGTAAACAAGTGGATATTTTTGCTATTGGTAAAAAAGGGAATGATGTATTAACTAAGACAAATTCAGTTATCGCTAACGAAAGTGCAGTATATGACAACTTGACTTTTGATAATGTAGCTGCAATTGCAGAAACATTAACTCAAAAATTTGTTTCAGGTGAATATGATAAAATCGAATTGATTTACAATCAGTTTAAAAATGCTGCAACTCAAATCGTTCAAACTGAACAATTTTTACCGTTAGCACCAATTAAATCTGATTTAACAGTTTCAACAGGAGATTATATCTTTGAACCTTCAAAAGAAGAAATTGTATTGACATTGATTCCTAAATCATTGAAAACACAATTGTACAAGGGAATTCGTGATTCATTTGCTTCTGAGCATGGAGCGCGTATGACTGCGATGCACAAAGCAACTGATAATGCAACTGAATTGAGAAATCAATTGAAATTAACATACAATAAAGCGCGTCAAGCTGCTATTACTAATGAGATCCTAGAGATTGTTGGTGGGGCAGAAGCATTGAAAGGATAATAAAAAATTATTTTCATATTTTATAAATTGGAATAATTAAAAAAACAGGATAGTTTTCTATCATAAAAACAAAAAAGAGCCGATATTTTTCGGTTCTTTTTTGTTTGTTATCTTTTGGTTAATTCAAGTATATATACCTATTATTATTTATAAATAAAAAGCTACATTTGACCAACTCAAATAATTTTTTTATAATAATATTAGCTATGGATAATTTTCTAATTCAGTTATCTGAAAATATTTTATTAAAAGCACGGTTAGGTGAAGACACTTCGATGTTAAGAAGAGAACTTCATTATTTAAAAGATAAAAAATTAGAGTCTTTTTTATACAATGATGAGTTAAAAAGTATTTTCTGGTGCAATATTTATAATGGTTTTGTTTTAATTATGGCAAAAGAAAATTCAAAGACAATTTCTATTTTTAAATATAAAAGAATTAAAATAGCTCATAGCATTCTTTCCTTAGATGATATTGAATATAAAATTTTAAGAATGAATAATTATAAACCGTTGCATAAATATATTTATTATTTGTTTAGTCCAAGATTTATTAAAAATGCAGCAATAAAAAAGGGTGATTCTAAATTCATATCTAGTTTAGACCGTACCCCTTTATATACTTCTCATTCTGTTAATTGATTTATATAGGTTTTCATTTAGATAAATGTATTTGGTAATTTCTAAAAAGATTTTTATCTGTAAATTTTAACCCATATTGATAATTGCCAATTCTTTGTTTTTGATTAATTTTAACCCACAATTAATCAAAATTATTATACCTTGAATACTAAAGAACTTACTTCTATAGAAGAAATGCTTGCTCAAATTGAAATTGTAAAGCATTTATACCCAACTTTCACTTTAGATAAATACGAATCTTATCTTAAAGAAATGATTCCGCATAATTACAAGCAACTAGCCATTTTTGAAAATGATATTTGTGTCGCTCTTACGGGTTTTTGGACTGGGTTTAAATTATGGTCTGGAAAATATATTGAAATAGACAATTTTATTGTTCATCCAGAACATCGTTCTAAAGGTTTAGGAAAAATGTTGACCGATTACATTGATGTCAAAGCCAAGAAAGAAGGATGCACGATGATAGTTTTGGACGCTTTTACGGGAAACTTTACTGCTCACCGTTTTTACTACAATCAAGGGTATGTACCAAAAGGATTTCATTTTTTGAAAATATTAAATGAAGATGGACTTTCTTAAATAGTATCTAATGAAAGAATTTCAATCGTTTATTTTAATTTTTTTGATTACTTTAAGTTTTTCTTCTTGCGTGAGTATTAAAAAGGACCAAATGGATTTTCTAAATAATATTGATTTGGTTTATTTCCAAAAAAATACAGACATATCTAACCAATCAAATTCAATAATTGATTTTCATATTCTATTCAAGGAGCCCATTTCTCAAAAAATCCTATTGTAAAAAATCTATTTTAGAAATTAAGAATCTATGATTGTGTTTGTAAATAATAAGGAATATATTGCTCCGTTTTCTAAACGAATAACACAGCAAGATTTAGTTTTAGATAATGATAGTAAATTAGAATATGGAAATGAAGCACCCGTAATTACTAAACCAAAATTCATATTAAGTCCCAATGATGCCGTTTTGGAATATAAAATGAAAAACAAAACTTATTTTTTTAAAATCATTAATCTAAAAGAAAGACAATGATTAACAAAGCTTCGGTGATTAAACCAAAGAATTAGTTATTTTTGTTTTTTAAAATTAATAGACACACCACATTTTGGGATTATATAAAAATCTTTTTAAACAAACGGCTATTTACGGACTCGCGACAGTTTTACCGCGAATGTTTAGCTTTTTGCTAGTGCCACTTTATACCGATTTGCTGCCTAAAGCAGAATATGGAAAAGTCTCCATCATTTTTGCTTGGATGATTTTCTTTAATGTTATTTTAGCTTACGGGATGGAAACTGCTTTTTTTAGGTTTTATAACAATGAAAGCAATAAAAAATCAGTGCTAGAAACATCAATGGTTTCTATCTTTTGGACTACTATTTCTTTCTTGTTTATTGCGTTATTATCTAGGAATACATTGGCAGCTTGGTCAGGTATTGATTCACAGTATATTGGATATACCATTTGGATTTTAGCTTTAGATGCTTTGGTAATTATTCCTTTTTCTAAATTAAGGGCTTTTCAAAAACCAATGGTTTATGCGGTTATAAAAATTGGTAATGTACTTGTAAACCTTATTTTGAGTGTCTTTTTTCTACTTTATATGCCTAAGGTAGTCGCTTTAAATCCTCATGGATTTTTAAGCTCTTTGTATGTGGAAAATTTCCAAATAGGCTATATTTTCTTGGCAAACATTATTGCTAGTTTATTAACTTTTGTAGCATTATCTCCAGATTATGTTTTTCTAAAATGGAAATTCGATTTGGATTTATGGAAACGCATGATGCGCTATGCATTGCCTATAATGGTAGCTGGAATTGCATTTGCAATCAATGAACAGTTTGATAAAATTCTTTTAGGACGATTGTTACCAGACAATATTGCTGAAGCCGAAGTAGGAGTTTATTCAGCCTGCTATAAACTAGGTTTATTCATGGTTTTATATAGAACCGCTTATACTTTAGGAATAGAGCCGTTCTTTTTTAGTCATGCTTCTGATAAAAATGCACCACAAACCTATGCAATGGTTACAAAATATTTTGTCATTTTTGGATCGTTCATCTTGCTATCGGTAATCGTTTTTGCCGATTTATTCAAAATGCTTATGATTCGTGATGAATCGTATTGGGTAGCCATGAAAGTCGTGCCCTTAATCATATTGGCCAATTTCTTTTTGGGGATTTACACTAATCTTTCTGTTTGGTATAAATTGATTGACAAAACGTATATTGGTGCTTACATTTCCATTGTAGGAGCTGTGATAACATTAGTACTTAACTTTTTATTGATTCCTACAATGAGTTATTACGGATCAGCAATTGCAACAATAGCCGCCTATGGAAGTATGATGTTTATTTCCTATTACTTGGGTAATAAATATTATCCAATTCCGTACGATTTAAAGAAAATAGGAGGCTATCTGTCATTATCGATATTCTTTTCGGCAATATCGTTTTATGGATTCAGGGAGAATTACTTTGTAGGGATCTTATTATTGATTGTATTCCTCTATTTTATATATCACAACGAAAAAGAAACCCTTTTAAAAATCATAAAACGTAAAAGTAGCTAGTATTTCCTTACTGGTTTTTTGGAGCTATTTCCTGCTGTCCGCTATATCTTTTCTTTCCTGAAAAGTCAAGAAAAGGATGTCACTTCCATCAGGGCTAGAAATCCTGCTAACAATTCAAACAAATTAAAATGAAAATAAACATCATCAATAAATCACAACATGCCCTGCCTAACTATGAAACCATAGCTTCAGCAGGAATGGATTTAAGAGCTAATTTAATAGAATCAATAACATTACAGCCCTTAGAAAGAACTATTGTTAAAACAGGGCTTTTTATGGAGTTACCCATAGGGTATGAGGCTCAAGTAAGACCAAGAAGTGGTTTGGCTTTCAAGAACGGTATTACAGTATTGAATTCGCCTGGAACAGTTGATGCCGATTATCGTGGTGAAATTGGTGTGATTTTAGTAAATTTATCCAATCAGGCATTTGTTATCCAAAATGGGGAACGCATCGCGCAATTAATCATTGCAAAACACGAACGGGCTGACTGGATTGAAGTTGAAGAGTTGTCAGAGACTTCTAGAGGAGCGGGTGGTTTTGGTAGTACAGGTGTAAAATAAAATTTATTAATTCAAAGATTGTTATATTTAAAAATTCGAATAGAATTCTTTAATCGTTCAATCATTTAATCTTTCAATATCATTAAAATGAAAATAATAGTGCCAATGGCAGGACGTGGTTCACGTCTTCGTCCACATACAGTTACCGTTCCTAAGCCATTAATCCCTGTTGCTGGAAAACCTATTGTCCATCGATTGGTAGAAGATATTGCTAAAATATTAAAAGAACCAATTGAAGAGATTGCTTTTATTCTAGGCGACGAAGCTTTTTTTGGGGATGATGTAGTAAAAAGTTTAGAAGAATTGGCTCAAAGTTTAGGTGCAAGAGCCTCTATTTATCGTCAGGACTTACCTCTAGGAACTGGACATGCTATTATGTGTGCCAAAGAATCCTTGTCAGGACCAGCAGTAATTGCTTATGCAGATACATTGATTAGAGCCGATTTTGATTTAGATCCTTCAGCTGATGCTGTTATTTGGGTAAAACAAGTAGACCAGCCTGAAGCTTTTGGAGTGGTGAAGCTGAACGCTAACAATGAAATCACAGAATTAGTGGAAAAACCAGCTGAATTTGTAAGTGATTTGGCGGTTATTGGGATATACTATTTCAAAGAAGTAGGTAATTTAAAAAAAGAACTTCAAAACGTATTAGACAACAACATTCAAAACGGTGGAGAATACCAGATTAATGACGGAATCAAAGCGATGATGGCTAAGGGTAACGTTTTTAAAACGGGTAGTGTAGATGAATGGATGGATTGCGGGAATAAAAACGTAACTGTAGAAACCAATACTAGAATGCTGGGCTTCTTGCATAATGACGGAATTCATCTGGTGGATTATGATGTTAAGTTAGAAAATTCGACTATTATCCCGCCCTGTTTCATTGGTGAAGATGTTGTTTTAGTAAATGCAACTGTTGGGCCTAACGTGTCTCTTGGCAAAGGAAGTCATGTAGTCGATAGTGCTATAAAAAACAGTTTGATTCAAACTCATGTACACATCAAAAATGCTAATTTAGATAATGCCATGATTGGAAATCATGTTGTTTTTGATGGTAATTTTACCAGTATCAGCATTGGTGATTATTCTGTTTTGGAATAATTTTTTCTAGTTTTAGAAATTACTTTTTATTATGAAAAGATCAGCTTTAGTACTATTGTTTTTTGTTTTGCTTGGCAATCCTGCTTTGGTATTGGCACAAACAGAACCAGAACAGATAAAGCTAGATAATAATAAATTTCAAGATTTGTTTTATGAGTCGTTAAAACAAAAAGCAATAGAAAATTATGATAAAGCAATAGTAGCTTTGGAACAATGCTTAAAAATAGATTCTCAAAACGCAACTATACATTTTGAATTAGGTAAAAACTATTTGGCATTAAAGGATTATAAAAACGCCTATACTTATTTTGAGCAGGCGAGTAAAATAGATCCAACTAACAAATGGTTCTGGATAGGAATGTATGATGTTAATTATGCAACCAAAGATTATGAGCGTGCTATTTACACAATCAATAAACTGATTCCATTTGATCCAAAGTTTAAAGAAGATTTAACTTCGCTTTACATGAATACGGGGCAGTTTGACAAAGCATTAGCACTTATCAATGAACTTAATGAAACTACAGGTAAAACTGATAGACGAGAATCCTATAAAATTCAGATTTTATCTCAGGGAAAATTCCAAAATACAGAAATAGTAAATTTATTAGAGCAGATAAAAAAGTATCCAAAAGAAGAGTCAAATTATATTTCACTTATTTATTTGTATTCTAAAAACAATGAAATAGATAAAGTCCTTGAAACGGCACGAAAATTGGAGAGTGAAATTCCAACATCCGAATGGGCTCAGGTAAGTTTGTTTAAGTTTCATCTGGATAATAATGACGGAGACAAAGCAGTTAAAGCGATGAACATTGTTTTGGCTAGTGCCAAAATTGATTCAAAAATAAAACACCGGGTACTAAATGAATTCTTGATTTTTACAAATGCAAATCCACAATATAACTCCGACTTAGAAAAAGCGATTGGTTATTTTGATTCTGATCCTGAAGTGAATGTGGCAAAGGAAATAGGGAAGTTTTATCATGCTAAAAAACAATGGGATAAAGCCATTGTGTACTATGATAAAGCGATTAAAAAAACGGCGGATGTAGATGTTGAAACAAATTTACTTTTGCTTCAAGCGTATATTGAAACCAAACAATTTGATCTAGCAGCAAAAAAAGCCATGGATATGGTAGATGTTTTCCCTACACAGCCACAGTTTTATTATTATGCTGGCTTAGGATACAATCAATTGGTTCAGTTTAAAAAAGCCAAAGAAATTCTCGAAATGGGGTTGGATTATTTGGTTGAAGATGTTGCTTTAGAAATAAACTTCAATATTCAATTGGGAGAAGCTTACAATGGCTTGGGAGATAATAAGAAAAAAGAGTTCTATTTTTCAAAAGCCAATCAATTATTAAAACAATAAAAATCGAATGAAAAAAATACTCGCTATTCTGTCAATCCTTGTATTGATTTCTTGTAAGTCAAAAGCCGTGGCTACATCCGCTACTGTTCCTGTTGATTACTTAGCCGCAAAAAAAATTATAGCAAGTCACTATAACAATAAAAGTGATTTTTCTACATTATATATTAAAGCAAATGCGAGGTATAGTGATGATAAACAATCACAAAATGTTACTGCTGAAATTAGAATTAAGAAGGGCGAACAAATTCTAATAAGCATCCGTTTTTTAGGTATTACAATGGCTAAAGCTTCTATAACGCCTACATCTGTGAGTTATTACGAAAAAATTAAAGGAACCTATTTTGAAGGAGACTTTAGTTCGTTAAGCCAATGGTTAGGTACTGATTTGGACTATAATAAAATTCAAAATATGTTGTTGGGAGAAGCTTTAGATGATTTAAAGAAGGGAAAATATACAGAGTCATTAGTGGAGCAATTGTATCGATTGGATGATTTATCGAATGAAAATACAAAAAAGACATTTTATATCAATTCAAATGATTTTAGCGTTAATAAACAAGAAATAACACAAGTGGCCGAGGGTAGGATGATTCAAGTAGCCTACGTTGACATTAAAGAATACAAAGAGGCCTTGATGCCTACAAACGTGCTTATAAATGCCTATCAAGCCAAAGGAAAAACGGAAATTAATTTAGACTATAAAACAATTTCATTCAATGAAGAACTTTCTTTTCCATATAGTGTCCCAAATGGGTACAATAGAATTATAATTAAGTAAATTTGCAAAAAATATATTTTTAAGATGCCAAAATTTCTCCTTAGCTTAATTTTTTTATGCATGACTTCAGTTATATGGAGTCAGTCTTCCCAACAAGAAAAATTAGAACAACGTAAAGCCCAAATCCAACAGGAAATAAGGGATAACGAAAAGTTATTGCAGTCCGTGAAGTCCAAGGAAAAATCGGCGATGAATGTATTTACGATTCAGAAAAATAAAATTAGACTGAAAGAAATATTGATAAATACTACAGAGAAACAAACCAAACTTTTGGCAAATGATATGTATGTTAATCAGGTTAAGATCAATAAGCTTAATAAAGAATTGATGATTCTTAAAGAAGATTATGCTAAGATGATCTTGAAATCGTATAAAAGCCGATCGGAGCAAAGTAGAGCAATGTTTATTCTGTCGTCTGAGAATTTTTTACAAGCGTATAAAAGAGCACAATATTTAAAACAATATACCAATTTTAGAAAGGCACAAGGAGAAGAAATATTTTCTAAGTCGACTCAACTAATTGATTATAATAAAAAGTTGAATGTTCAAAAAGTGGCTAAACAAAAACTAATCGTTGAAAACGAAAAAGAAAAAAAAGGATTAGTAAAAGAAAAAGAAGAACAGGAAAAACTAGTAAATTCAATTAAAAAAGACAAGAATAGAATTGTTTCGGATATTAGAAAAAAACAAAGAGAGTCCAAAACGATTGACAAACAAATAGACCGTTTAATTCGCGAAGCTATTGCTGAGGCCAATAGAAAAGCAGCGATAGAGAGAGCTAAAGCCAAGGCACTAGCATTAGCAAATAGCGCGAAGTCTACAACAAAAGGGGATACTAAAGAAGCCGTACGAGAAGCTGCGAAAGAAGCTGCAAAAGAATCCGTTTCTTCGTCCAGAATTGAATTGACACCAGAGTCAAAAATAATAGCTGATAATTTTAGAGCTAATAGAGGGAATTTACCTTGGCCAGTAGAAAAAGGGTTTATATCGTTGGGTTACGGAGATCAAGCGCATCCTATTTATAATACATTAGTGATTCATAATAGCGGTGTAGAAATAACAACTAGTGAAGGGGCATCTGCAAGAGCAGTTTTTGGTGGTGAAGTAGCAAGTGTAATGGTTTTATCACCTGTTAATAAAGCCGTGATGATACAACATGGAGATTACTTTACTATTTATCAAAATTTAAGTTCAGTATCCGTAAGTAAAGGAGATCAAATAAGTATAAAACAAACGATTGGTAGAGTAAGAACAAATGGTGATACAGGTAAAACAGTAATTAAATTCTTGCTTTTACAAAATACAACGTATACGGATCCGAAAGGATGGTTATCAAATAAATAATATTTTATAATATAAAAAAAGGAGGGATCAAGCTTTGATTCCTCCTTTTTTGGTATAAATACCTTTTATTGTTGTTGTTGTTGTTGTTGTTGTTGTTGTTGTTGTTGTTGTTGTTGTTGTTGTTGTTGTTGTTGAAGTTGTTGTTTCTCAATGTGATTTAGTTGTTCTTGAAGCTCTGCAGATACTTCATGTAGTAGTACATCATTCACTTCTTCAAAATGCCTGCCGTCTTCATAGCCGATTGAAACTGAAACCGACAGTGTTTGTCTTGCAAGACCTTTAAATGTTCCTTTTACAAGGGTGCAATCATTGAAATTCCTCCCTGTTGAAAGTTTGACATGATTGTCCATTGTCCAAATGTCATTAGTAGGATCTAATCCTAACCAACCTTGATTAGGAGAATATATTTCTACCCAAGCATGTGTAGCGCCTTCTCCGCGCAGTTCATTTTTATTGGAACAAATATATCCACTCACATACCTTGAAGGAATTCCCGCGCTACGTAATAGTTGCAATAATAAAATGGCAAAATCTTGACATACTCCTTTTTTAATTTCCAATATTTCATCTATTGTAGTTTCTATATTGGTAATCCCTTTTGTATAAGTGAAATTTGTAAAAACATAGTGATTACATTGTTGGGCAATTTCAATTATGGATTTGTTTTTATAATCGATTTCATCTAATATAGCATCAATTTCGTTTTGTTTGTTGATGATTTCTGGGTAACAAAGTCGAAGTAAAAGGATGCTTTTTTCTTTTTCCTTTTCTAAATCTTTTACCGTCGTATCATCGATTTCTGGAATTTTAAGAGAATGATTGACACGTACCAACATTCTAGTTTCTATGGTTGTTTCAGAATGGGAATGTAAAATATTAAAATTCCCCACTCTATTTCCATAGTAGTCCTCTGAAAGTGCTACCTCAGGTTTTTGAGATATCATTAGCTGATATTGTAACACATCTTGGTTGTCAAAATTATGAGGAAATAAACGAATCTCGTTTATACTTTCCTTAATAGGCCAATTGTATTGGTATTTTGTGGTGTGTACTATTTTATAAATCGCCATTGGTTGTTAGGTATAAGAAAAAAATAATTTAGAAAAATCTTTCGAAAATTGCATCAATTGTTTTTTTGTATTGTGAAGTACTTCCTCTAATTGTTGGTTATCTAAATTTTGATAATCGGTAAATTCAATATAACTTTTGAGTCTTCCAAATTGATTTTGTAACACTCGTCCTTCGTTTAAATAATTTTGTTTCAATAGGCTTTCTAAATATATTTCGATGTACTCTAAAGTATAATAAACAGAATGGGCAAAATCTTTATTAAAAATCACATGTTGAATTACTTTCTGGTTGTGAGGAATATTACTATAACTCTTCATATACATTTCATAACCTGAAAGAGATAACAGTAGTTTTCTCCAGTACAGTAAATCTTCATTTCCATCTACGTTATAATTGATAGGAGCATAATAAGCCTGAGTCATTGAAATGGTTTGTAAACAACGCTCAATATGTTTGCCTATGCTTGAAAAGCACCATCCTAATCCTCTTGGCATGGTAACTTGAATGATACCATTATAAAGCAAAAAGTTTTTATTTAATTTGGCCAATACATCTAGTGCTTTGGCTGTTTCTAGTTTTTTAGGCAAGTCTGGAGAATTAATATAAAGGTACATGGAGTTAATATGTTCCCATAATTCTTTTGTTATCTTATCTTGAGAACCTCTTGCATTTTCACGTGCCTTAGTAATGAGGTTTTTAACCGAGTTGTGATTATTTTCATCACAAATAATATATTTTAGAACAAAATTAGTATCAAACTGAACTTCTCTAATTTTATCATTTGACAATATGGTGTAGTATTCTAATAAAGGTTTGTAACCTTGATAATCATTAGTTTCTTTGTCAAAAGATAAAGCATAAAGAGTGTTAAGGGTGAGCAACATTCCATCTGTTCTTTCCATATATCTGTTAAGCCAATACATTCCATCAGCAACACGGCTTAGCATATTTACTTCCATAGTGTGTGTTTTTTTAAGTTCGTAAACAATTGCTTTTATTTTATGATCCAAGTGTCTTTACTACCACCTCCTTGCGAGGAATTTACGACTAAGGATCCTTCGGTAAGTGCAACTCTTGTTAGCCCTCCAGGTACTATTTTAACTCCGTTTGGGCCACATAATGCATAAGGCCTTAGGTCAACGTGTCTCAGTTTAAGTTCTCCGTCGATAAAACAAGGAACGGTGCTTAGCTGGATAATGGGTTGTGCTATGAAATTTCTAGGATTATCAATAATTGCAATTTTGGCGGCTTCAAGTTCTGCTTCGGTCGCTTTATTCCCCATGATCATTCCGTAACCACCACTCTGGTTCGTTTCTTTAACCACCATGTTTTCCATATTAGCAAATACAAGTTCTCTTTCTTCCTTATTACCCATTTGATAAGTAGGTACATTTTTTAAGATAGGTTCCTCGTTTAGGTAGTATTTTATCATATCTGGAACATAGGCATAGACGGCTTTATCATCAGCGACTCCATTTCCTACCGCATTTACCAAAGCAACGTTTCCTAATTTATAAGCGCTTATCAATCCAGGAACACCAAGTGTGCTGTCTGGTTTAAAAACAAGGGGGTCTAAATACTCGTCGTCTAATCGTCTGTAAATTACATCCACTTGTTGAAGACCGGAAGTTGTTTTCATATAGACTTTGTTGTTATTCACAACTAAATCTCTTCCTTCAACTAATGGTACTCCCATTTGTCTCGCGAGGAAAGTATGTTCGTAGTAAGCGGAATTATAAACTCCTGGAGTGAGCAAAACTACATTTGGGTTTGATATATTTCTTGGAGAAAGAGATATTAAAATATTATGAAAAATCATAGGGTAATTGACCACCATGCTAACATCATTGTTGCTGAACATTTCAGGAAACACTCTTTTGGTTATTTCTCTGTTTTCCATCATGTAACTCACACCACTAGGGCATCTTAGATTGTCTTCTAAGACATAAAATTCTCCATCGGCTCCTCTAATTAAATCAATACCCGCAATATGTACGTGGATATTATGGGGTAGTTTTATTCCGTGTACTTCTTGAATATAATGAGGGCATGAAGCAATTAATGCAGCAGGAATAATGCCTTCTTTTATAATAAGTTGTTCGTTGTAAATATCTTCCAAAAATAAATTAAGAGCTTTTAGCCTTTGCGCTATCCCTGTTTCTACTTCTATCCAATCTTTCTGGGTAATTATTCTAGGAATAATATCAAATGGGAAAATTCTTTCAATTCCCTGATCGTCATCGCTATAAACCGTGAATGTTATCCCTTGGTTCATGAAAATATCTGAAGCCTGTTTTTGTTTTTCATTTAGTTGCGCAATACTTAAACTTTCCAATGTTTGTAGTACTTGGCGGTATGAGTCTCTAACACCTTCTTTTGAGAACATTTCATCCCATCCATTTGAATTTAAACTAGGTGTTAATTTTATCATATATTATCGTTATTAAAAAATTAAACAAATGCTATTTATGGTGTGGAAAACACAATTTTTTCTCTAAAATAACTATTTTATTTGTTAAAAACACGATTTTATTAATTATTCAATAATAAATATACTATTCCTTTTTTAATATCAATTTTTTGAATGATTTATTTTTATTCTATGTTTTATTGATAATTCAGTACTGTTTATAGTACCAGTATTATAAACTATCTCCCTTTAAATCATCGTGATTTGGGTCTTTTTATGAAGAATTAGAGCACGGAAAACAGCACAAGTCATTACTAAGATGTTAAATCTAGTTTTTGACATATGCTGTTTTTAAAATGAAGTCTTCTTAAAAAGGATAGTAGGAATGTAAATCAGGGCTTGTTAAAACTAGATTCTATTGCTTTTAGCATTCCATCTGCTGTCCAAGTACCGGAAACTATTATCCTTCTTATGGTATAAAGAGGATCGTTTGAGTCTCTTTTTGTAGATAAAATAAAAGCCATTTGATATCCACTTTTTTTGATTTCTGGGATAACAGAGGGATTCCAAAGCCCAAAAGGATAGGCAAAGTACGTTACTGGTTTTCCAATGATTTCTTCCAGTTTAGTTTTTGGTTTATTAAGCTGAATATTCCAGTCATCCCCACTATACTTAGTTACCATATGATGGTCCCAAGTATGTGCTGCAATTACATTACCAGAGTCTGATAAGTCTTTAATTTGTTCTTTACTTAAATATTTTGGTCGATTAATAGAGACGGTCATCACAAAAAACACCCCTTTAAAACCGTATTTTTTCATTTCTGCTGCACCTATAGTGTATTGTTCTTCTCTTGTATCATCAAAAGTAATCATCACGGGTTTGTCCGGTAGCGGACCGTCATGAACGAGATATTCATACAATTGATTGGGTAATATGGTATGATAACCTGCATCAGCCAAAGCTTTCATTTGGGCTGAAAAAACAGCTGGTTTAACGGTATACGTTTTTATATCTCCACTAGCTGTATTACTAAATTCCCGAATGTTATGGTAGCATAATATAGGGACTTCCTTTTTTGCAAGAATAGTGGTGGCATTAGCCGTTTCTTTTTTTGGTGCCTTTTCCGGACTAGCAATTGAAACTTGGGTAGTTTCTTTTTTATAGGTTTCTTTCTGCTCCGTTTTAGATTGGCATCCTATCAAAATGGTAAAGCAGCTTATAACTACTAATATACTCTTTTTCATAGTTCTATTAATTATTGGTATTGAATGTAAAGTGGTTTTGGAGTAAATTTTAACAACTCTTCAGGAGTGTACATTTTCCAATCGTTCCAATTGTCATTTTTATAAAACAATTTAAATCCTGTAAATTGAACAGGTTCTCTATAGATATAAGTAAGGTAAGTGGATCTTTTAAGTACTTTGCTACCAAAACCATCCATATCCATTACTACCTGTACTTCAGGAACTGTTTTTATTTTTTTATAATTAGTGACCATTCCTTGTGTAAAGCGATGTACGATTAACACCTTTGGAGTCAATTTATTTTTTTTGACCAAATTAGCAAGGATATCAATGGCGTCATTAATATCATCTGCGGTAAACGTTCCTATTTTTGAGCCAGGGATTTCTCCGTTTTTCAAAGAAAATTCAGGGTCAATTCCAAGGTGAACATTTGGTAATGCAAGATATTGCTCTAATTGAGTCACTTCAGTTTTAACGTTGCTATGTCCTACTTGAATATCTAAAAAAACTAAAGCATTTATAGGTTTTGCCCAACTTAAAATAGTGTCAATTTGCTTAAAAGGCATTCTCATGCGGTGCATACTTTCTTTCCCAGGTGAGCCTTGAGCAGTAACTGCAATATAATGCAAAGCAGGAATTGTTTTAACTGTAGGGTCAGCTGCTGCCCATTTGGCCACTTCTCCTTGTAATTGCTTAAGCATTTGTTCTTTTGGGATTTCTCCAAGTATCCCCATTCTTTTGGAATACAAATTTCCATAAAAAGCAATAATCCTATTGTATGGTAGTAATGCTCCGGGCAAAGGATAAGGTGTTTTTACAGGCCATCTTCCTGTAGTGTCATTATTGCTAATCGCTAGCATTCTTTTGTTATAATCTAAGGTATCTATAGTAGAAACTATTTTTTTCTTTACAGAATCTGTAACGACTTTAGTAGTTTGTTTTTCAATTATTTTTTCGTCCGCGGCTTTACCTTGATTGCAACTAGAAAAGACAATCAAAATAGAAATAGAAAGTGATAGGATAACGGAATTTTTCATAAAAATAAATTAGATGTTTACACAAAGGTAAGTCTATTTATATGCTATTTGTTATGTTTATATGGTATGATTTTATAATATAATCATTAAGAAAGAATTTTTTTTAGCAGCTGTTTTTTTAGCAAAAAATCAGCTACATTTTTTTAACTCTCCTTTTGTTTTTGAATGTTTTTTAGTTGTATTATCCTTATCTATAGTATTTCTATATTGGTTTTGATTTTACTGCCAATTATTATATGAAATTCCAAGACGTGCTACTTTAGTTGTTTAAAAAAAGGAAACTGTTTTCTCCTGTAAATACCATCTTAAAATTAAATAGCTGTAATTTTGAAAAATAATTTAAGAGAAACATTTTGAAAACATATTTAGATATTGAAAACTGGCCTAGAAAAGAGCATTTTAATTTTTTTAGAAAATTTGAAGAACCTTTTTTTGGTGTAACCGTAGAAATTGATTGTACTAAAGCCTATCAAACTTCAAAAAAACTGGGAAGCACTTTTTTTATTTATTACCTCTACAAAACGTTAGTGGCAGTGAATACAATTGAACCTTTTAGGTACCGAATTTCAGAGGATAAGATTATTATTTATGATAAAATTGACGGTTCAGCAACGATAGGAAGAACAGATGGTTCTTTTGGTTTTTCATGGATAGAATATGATGCTGATTTTGAAATTTTTACCGCCAATGCGGTATTAGAAATAGAACGGGTTCAAAATGCACCAGGCCTTTTTACTCGTGCTTTTGATACGGATAATGTAATTCATTTTTCTGCAATTCCATGGATTAATTTCACATCCCTTTCGCATGCCCGCAGTTATACTTTTCCCGATAGTTGCCCAAAAATTTCATTTGGAAAAATGAGTACTAATGAAGCTGGAAAAAAAACGATGTCAATGTCAATACATGTTCATCATGGATTAATGGATGGTTTGCATGTTGGACAATTTGTAGACTGTTTTCAAGAGTTAATGAATCAATAGTCTTTTCTTTTTTGTAACTTTATAGAAAACATTTAGTTATGCTATCAAAAAATATTGAATCCGCACTGAACGATCAGGTTCGTATTGAAGCTGAATCTTCGCAAACCTACCTTTCAATGGCTTCATGGGCAGAAACTCATGGACTAGAAGGGATTTCTAAATTTATGTATGCACAATCAGATGAGGAACGCGTACATATGTTGAAGTTAATTAAATTTATCAACGAACGTGGTGGACATGCTCAAGTAACCCAACTAAAGGCTCCCAAAACAACCTATCTCACTTTTCAGGAAATGTTTGAAGAGTTGTATAAACACGAAGTTTTCGTTTCGGAATCGATTAATGAATTGGTTCATATTGCTCTTTCCGAAAAAGACTATGCGACTCATAACTTCTTACAGTGGTATGTTGCTGAACAAATAGAAGAAGAAGCGCAAGCTAAAAACATATTAGATAAAATACATTTGATAGGAGATGACAAGGGAGGTTTGTATTTGTTTGATAGAGATATCCAACAATTAACGGTAAATAGTGTGACTTCAGGTCATTCGAAGTAAGAGACTCTTGATTTCTGAATTATAATTGCTTTCTTAATTTTAACTCTTTACAAATTGAGTAAAAAGGATAAAAATAAAGCCAAAAAAAAGGAGAAAAAAAAACTCCTTAAAAAAGATAAGTCTGATAAAGGGTTAAAGAAAAAGTGTTGTGAGAACTACAAAGACGGAGAAGATAAGCGATGTAAACGTTGCCCTAGATTTGATCAACGATAAGTAAGAACTATTTTAGTTTAAATAAAAAAACCATCGACTAGTATCGATGGTTTTTGTGTTTATTGACTTGTTAAAAAATAGTTCTTAAATAAAATTACTTTCCTAATAAAAGGAGTTCCGTTACCACTACCTCGGTTACATAGCGTTTTTCCCCATTTTTATCATCATAGCTTCTGTGGGTTAATTTTCCTTCAACAGCAATTTCCTTCCCTTTAGTTACGTATTTTTCAATTATTTCGGCCGTTTTCCCCCAAGCTATTAGTCTATGCCATTGGGTTTCCTCTACTTTTTCTCCCTTGTCATTTTTATAGGACTCATTTGTTGCTAATGTAAAATTGGCTAGTTTTTTTCCTCCGTCAAAATTTTTGATTTCGGGGTCGTTTCCTAGGTGTCCGATTAACTGTACTTTGTTTCTTAATGCATTCATGGCGTGTAAATTTTAAATGTTATTGTTAAGTGTAAAAATCGTGCCGATGTTTGTTTGTTTCGACATGGCAAAGATTCGACAATAACTAAAACTTATTCGGTTAGTATTCAATTACTTTCGGTTGTAAATATTTGTAAACGTTTGTAAACGGATAATAAATTCCTTATATTTGTCAAAAAATATTTACATATGCCAAGTACAATACAGTCTATTGAATTAAGAAATTTAAAAATAGAGGATTATAAAGAATTAAAAAAATCAATGATTGAGTCGTATCCAGAAATGGCGGAATCATTTTGGAAAGAAGAACAATTAGAGACCTTATTAAAAATATTTCCAGAAGGACAATTGGTAATTGTTGTTGATGGAATTGTAGTTGGCTCTGCATTATCTATTTTAGTTACAGAAGATTTTGCATTCAAGACTAGAACGTACAAAAATATTACAGGTAATTATACTTTTTCAACTCATAACCCTTTAGGAGAAGTTATTTATGGTATTGATGTTTTTATCAATCCTAAATACCGCGGACTTCGATTAGGAAGACGTTTGTATGATGTTAGAAAAGAATTGTGTGAACAATTAAACTTAAAATCAATCATTTTTGCAGGTAGAATTCCATCTTACGGAAAATATAAGGATGAAATTACTCCAAAAGTATATATTGAAAAAGTAAAGAAAAAAGAAATATACGATCCTGTTTTATCATTTCAATTAAGTAATGATTTCCATGAAGTTCGTGTGCTTAAGAATTATTTAGAAGGAGATACGGAATCTCTTGAGTATGCTGTTCTGTTAGAATGGAACAATATTTATTATGATGACAGTCCAAAGTTAATTAACACAACCAAAAGTGTGGTGAGACTTGGATTAATCCAATGGCAAATGCGTTCATTAGCTAATCTAGATGCGCTTTTTGAACAAGCTGAATTTTTTATTGATACCGTTTCGGGTTATGGAAGTGATTTTGCTTTATTTCCAGAGTTTTTTACTGCGCCCTTAATGGCTGACTTCAACCATTTGTCAGAAGCCGAAGCGATTCGTGAACTTGCAAAACATACGGATGCAGTAAAATTAAAATTTCAAGAATTTGCGATTTCCTATAATATCAATATTATCACGGGTAGTATGCCTTTCATAGAGAACGAACATGTTTATAATGTTGGTTTTTTATGCAAACGTGATGGTACAAACGAAATGTATCGCAAAATACACATTACCCCAAATGAAATTTTCCACTGGGGAATTACAGGAGGAGACACGATACAAACCTTTGATACTGATTGTGGAAAAATAGGAATTGTCATTTGTTATGATGTAGAGTTCCCAGAACTTTCTAGGTTAATGGCTGATGAAGGAATGAATATTTTATTTGTCCCTTTCCTTACTGACACCCAAAATGGATATACACGAGTAAAACACTGTGCACAAGCAAGAGCAATTGAAAATGAATGTTATGTTGCCATTGCAGGTTGTGTAGGTAATTTGCCTAAAGTGAATAATATGGATATTCAATACGCCCAAGCAGCTGTATTTACTCCTTCCGACTTTGCGTTTCCAAGTAATGGAGTAAAAGCGGAAGCAACACCAAATACGGAGATGACTTTAATTGTGGATGTTGACATTAATCTTTTAAGAGAACTACACGAACATGGAAGTGTAAAAATCATGAAGGATAGAAGACACGATTTATATAGTTTGAAAAAAATATAATAAATGAAAAATTGTTTAGAATGTGGTGAGAAAATTGTAGGGCGGGAAGATAAAAAATTCTGCAGTGATGGTTGTCGCAATGCCTATAATAATAAAATAAATAAAGACAACAATAATTTCATGCGTAATATTAATAATAAATTGCGCAAAAATTATCGCATCCTACTAGAACTTAATCCCGATGGAAAGTCAAAAACAACCCGAGCCAAATTACTTAGTAAGGGGTTTGATTTTGAATTTTTCACTAACATATTGAAAACAAAAACAGGAAATACCTACTATTTCTTGTATGATCAAGGCTATATGCTTTTGGACAATGATTTCTATATGTTAGTTAAAAAAGATATTTAATACCACAACACCCCAAATCCCCCAAGTATGAAAAAAGGTTTTTCCTCCCTATTTTACATTTTGTTTATTCTTATTGTACTAGCAATACTTTATTTTACCATGATGCCACAATGGACTTCTAATGATGCCGTTCCACTATCTGAATTTTCTACTAATAGAGCTTTCACTCAAGTAGAAGCGATCTCAAAACAACCGCATTATGTAGGTTCGACCAATCACGAAAAAGTTGCTGAATACTTGCAACAAGAACTACATAAATTGGGACTAGAAACATCCATACAAGAAGGATATACCTTAACTGACTGGGGCAATTTAGTTAAATCTAAAAACATCTTAGCCCGAATAAAAGGGACTCAAAATACAAAAGCCTTATTATTGCTTACCCATTACGACAGTGCCCCACATTCGTCTTCTCGTGGCGCCAGTGATGCGGGTTCAGGAGTTGCTACAATTTTAGAAAGTGTACGTGCTTTTTTATATGCGAAAACACCTCATAAAAATGATGTTATTATTCTTTTTTCGGATGCCGAAGAATTGGGTTTAAACGGTGCTGCTCTTTTTGTAACAGAACACCAATGGGCAAAGGAAATTGGACTGGTTCTAAATTTTGAGGCGCGTGGTTCTTCAGGACCTAGCTATATGCTTATGGAAACAAACGGGGGTAACGCTGGGTTAGTAAAAGAATTTGCTGCTGCGGGGGCACCAATGCCAGTAACCAACTCTTTGATGTACAGTATTTATAAAATGCTTCCTAACGATACTGATTTAACTGTTTTTAGAGAAAAAGGAAACATTCAAGGGTATAATTTTGCATTTATTGATGATCACTATAATTACCATACCGCTCAAGATGATAGTAGCCATTTAAATAAAAACACATTGGCACATCAGGGAAGTTACTTGATGCCCTTATTGCATTACTTTTCGAATGCGGACTTAAACAGCACTCAAATTGCAAATGACGATATCTATTTCACCATTCCTTATACTTTTATACATTACCCTTTTGGTTGGGTTTTATCAATGTTGTTTGTCGCAGTACTTCTTTTTATGTTTTTAATTTTTATAGGAATTGCTAAAAGAATTTTAACTTTTTCAGAAATCATAAAAGGATTTGTTCCCCTTTTAGGTTCAATACTAACTGCTGGATTGGTGACCTTTTTTGGATGGAAAGGACTCTTGATAGTTTACCCGCAGTACAACGACTTACTCAATGGCTTTACCTATAATGGGCATGCTTATATTGCTGCCTTTGTGCTATTAAGTTTAGCTACTTGTTTTGCATTTTATCAAAAATTGTCTGTTGAAAAACGCACAATGAACCATTATGTAGCTCCTTTGTTCCTGTGGCTTGTTATTAATGGATTTATTGCTTTCTATTTACAAGGCGCTGGATTTTTAATTATTCCTGTATATTTTGGAATTTTTGTTTTTGGAATTTTTATCATCACACAAAAATCGAGTCTACTTTTAAACCTTATTTTAATTATCCCTGCTTTATTGTTAATTGCGCCCTTTATTCAAATGTTCCCTATAGGATTAGGGTTGAAAATTCTTTTTGGAAGTGCGATTCTTACGGCATTAACTTTTGCATTGTTATTACCTGTTTTTGGTACTTTTGTTAAAAAGGGAAGATGGGCAATTGTTTTTTTACTGCTTTCTGTTGGATTTTTTGCGAAAGCACACTACGAATCAGGCTATGAAAAAGGCAAAGCCAAATCGAACAGTTTGGTTTACATTTATGACGCAGATAAAAATAAAGCCCATTGGGTTACCTATGATAAAAACCTAGATGTTTGGACTAAAAGCTATTTGGGTGAAAACCCAAAACAAGCAACTTCTTGGGCTGAAACTCCGTTGTTCAGTAAATATGATTCTCAATTTACTTACGCCGCAGAAGCTCCTGTGAAAAAATTAGCAAAACCTACCATTGAATTTCTAAAAGACAGTGTGGCTGGAAATCACCGCTATTTTAAAATTAAAATCAGTCCCAATCGTAGCGTTAATCGTTATGATGTTTTTGCTGATGAAAAAATAGTATTTTATGATTTCAAGGCTAATGGTGCTAAACAACTGGAACAAAATGGATCAAAGATGAATCGCAACGGAAAGAAAATAGTAAGTTATTATGTAGTTAATAACGAACCACTAGAAATGCAATTTGCGATAAATAAATCAGCTCTTTTTGATATGCAACTTTTAGAAAGCTCTTTTGATTTGATGTCTAACCCCTTATTTGGGATGACTCCAAGAGCTCCTTGGATGATGCCAACTCCTTTTGTTTTGAATGATGCTGTAGTGATTAAAGAAAGAATAAAACCCTCTCCTAAAGTGATTGAAGTTCCAATAATTATAGAGACAATTAAAACGGTCCAAAGAACACCAGTTTTAAAAGTAAAGGATAGTTTAAGTGTAGAGCAATAATTCTATTTTTTAAATATTTATTTGATTTTAAAGTCTAAAATTAACCGCAAATTCACCAATTAAAGCTGTGAATTTGCGGTTTTTAATTTTAGAACGAAACTAAAAATGACACTAAAATTTTTATCCAAAATACTTTTGATTTGCACTACTTTTGTATTCTCTATTTAAGTTAAAAATGAAACAAATTAGCATTCTAGGTTGTGGTTGGTTGGGTTTGCCTTTGGCGAAAGCTTTAGTTGAAAAAAAATTTATTGTAAAAGGCTCAACAACTTCAGTAGAGAAACTTTCTACATTAGAAAATGGTGGTATTCAAGCCTTTTTATTAGCACTTGATAGTGAAAGTGTTCCTGATATTCTTTCCACTTTTTTTGAAGGAAGTGAAACGCTTATCATAGCAATTCCGCCCAAATTGAGAGGAAAAAACAAAGATTATTCGGATGCCAATAATAATTCGTTTGTAAAAAAAATAGCAAACCTTTTACCTTTATTGGAACAGTCTTCTATTCAACACTTGTTATTCATTAGTTCAACAGCTGTTTATGGCGAAGCCAATGCTGTAGTTGATGAACATACAAAACCGATACCCGTAACTGAAAGTGGCAAACAATTACTAGCAATAGAAGAATTATTAGTAGAGAATACTCATTTTAAAACGACCATTTTGCGTTTTGGAGGATTAATTGGCAATGATCGTCATCCCGCCCGATTTCTAGCTGGGAAAGAAAATGTAGACAATCCCGAAGCGCCTATCAATCTAATTCATCAAGACGACTGTATTGGTATTATCTTGAAAATTATTGAAAGGAATATTTGGGGCGACACCTTCAATGCAGTTACGCCATTTCATCCTTCAAGAGAGCAATACTATACTCAAAAAGCTTTGGAAAATAACTTAGTTCCACCAAAGTTCAATCATGATAAAGTTTCAGAAGGGAAAACCATTTTAAGTGATAAATTAGAACAAACACTTCAATATTCATTTGCAATTAAACAGTTATAGGGTGATAAAAAAAATTCAAACTTCATTTTCAAATAAGATTAATGAAATTGGCTTACCTATTCTAGCACTTTGTGTTGTGTGTTTTTTTTGGGGAACCACTTGGATTGCTTCAAAGGAAGGAGTGAAGCACATGCCTGCTTTACAATTGGCGGGAATTAGACAGTTTATTGGTGGGTTCCTTTATGTTTGTTTTTTTCTATATAAAAAAGCACCTTGGCCTAAAGGGAAACAGTGGAAAACAATTATCATATTGAGTTTGCTTAATTTTGCATTGAGTAACGGTTTGAGTACTTGGGGAGTTAAATATATTAGTAGTGGACTGGGTGCAATTATAAATGCTGTTTTTCCTTTATGGATTGTGATTATTACTTTTTTTAGAGGAGAGAAATTAGCTAAACAGGCTATATTAGGTTTGATAGTAAGTTTTGGTGGTGTTTGTGTTATTTTTTATGATCATCTAACTGATTTCTTGCAGCCTGATTTCAGATTTGGAATTCTACTTTCAGTAATATCTACGATAAGTTGGGCTTTTGGAAGTTTATATACTAAGAAAAAAGCGGCCACTTTTAATCCTTATTTCAGCCTCGGATTACAAATGTTTATTTCCAGTATTTTCCTTTTGACGATTACGGGGGCAACAGGAACAGGGGTGAATATAACATCAATTCCAGTAAATTCTTGGTGGGCAATTGCATACTTGGTAATCATTGGCTCGGCTATAACCTTTATTGCATTTATCTATATGCTACAAAAATTGCCGCCTGAAATAAATAGTATTTATGCTTACATTAATCCTATTGTAGCGGTGCTATTAGGTGCATTTATCTTTGGAGAACTACTTACAATGGCAATTGCTTTAGGTGGAGCAGTTACGCTTTGTGGCTTGTATATGGTGAATCATTCGATACGGAAGTCTCGTAAAATGGCATTAGAAAATAAATTCTAAAAATTAGTTTACTTATAGATACAAAAAAACCCAAGTTCTCACTTGGGTTTTGATTTTATAATATTTTTTCTTACCAGATTTTAACTCTTTTTTCGGGTTCAATATACATACCGTCTCCTTTTTTTATTCCAAATGCATCATAGAAAGCATCCACATTTTGGATAGGTACGTAAGCACGATACATTCCTGGAGAATGCGGATCAGTTTTTACTTGATTTTTTAAGGCTTCATCACGGGATTTAGTTCTCCAAACTGTTGTCCAAGCAATAAAGAAACGTTGTTGCGGTGTAAAGCCATCGATAAGACTAGGGTTCTTATTGTCTTTTAAGTACAATTGTAATCCATCATAAGCTGCATTCACGCCTCCCAAATCACCAATGTTTTCTCCCAAGGTAAATTTACCATCAACATGAACTCCTGGTAAAGGTTCTAAAGCACTGTATTGATCCGCAAGTGAAGTTCCTAGTTCAGTAAATTCTTTTAAATCATTAGCAGTCCACCAGTCTACTAGGTTTCCATCAGCATTGTAACGCGCTCCTGAATCATCAAATCCATGAGAAATTTCATGACCAATAACAGCGCCTATTCCGCCATAATTTACGGCTTCATCTGCTTGGTAGTTATAAAATGGAGGTTGTAAAATTGCTGCTGGGAAAACAATTTCATTATAAGAGGGATTGTAATAGGCATTTACCGTTTGTGGTGACATGTACCATTCCGTTTTATCTACTGGTTTGTATAGTTTGTCAATATCTTTTTGAAAGCTCCATCTTGCTAGATTTTTTGAATTTTCAAAATAACTACCACCATCAGTAACTGCTTTAATATCTAATTTGGAGTAATCCTTCCATTTGTCAGGATATCCAATTTTGATGGCAATCTTACTTAATTTTTCAATTGCTTTAACTTTGGTTTCTGCTGACATCCAAGTTAAATCATTAATTCGATTTTGATACGCAATAATAATGTTTCTAATCATTTTCTCCGCTTTTGCTTTTGCTTCAGCAGGAAACATTTTTTCAACGTATAATTTTCCTAAAGCTTCTCCCACAGATCCATTTACGGTTTGTAGTGCTCTTTCTTCTCTTGGTCGTTGCTTAATTGCACCAGTTAATGTTTTACCATAGAAATCAAAATTGGCTGATTCAATTGTAGTAGAAAGTAAGCTAGTAGATTTGTTTAATAATGTCCATTTCATGTATTCTTTCCAAGCTGTAACATTATTTTCTACAAGAATAGTTTGCAATGCTTTCATGTATTTTGGCTCTGAAACTATAACTGTGTCTAATTTTGTAAAACCAAGACCTGAAAAATAATTTCCCCAATTTATTAGCGGAGTTATTTTTTGTAATTGAGCAATAGTCATTGGATTGTATTGCAATCTTCCGTCTCTACGTTCTACTCTGTCTAAACGTGGTTTTGACAATTCAATTTCCAAGGCTAAAATCGCACTAGCACTTTCTTTGGCTTGCTCTGGAGTTTCTCCTATGAATTGTAGCATTCGAGCAATATGTAATTCGTATTTTTGTCTTTTTTCTTTCGTGTCTTTCTCTTCTGATGTATAATAATCTTTATCAGGTAACCCTAATCGAACTACTCCTAAGTTAAGTGCGTTTTTAGAACTGTTTTTATCATCAGCTCCTACACTTACTCCAAAAAAACCAAGGCCACCAATGGGTTCCATTTCAATCAATACTTTCTGAAGGTCTTGAGAGTTTCTAATTTTATCTATTTTGGCTAAGTAGGGTAATAATGGAATGATATCTTGTTTGTCTCTGTTGACTGTGTCTAAAATTGAATTGAAAAGATTAATCGCTTTTCCTTGATCTGTGTTGAACTTATATTTAGGATTTTTTGCAGCTTCTTTCAAAATGGCAAGTGCATCTTTATCCGTTTTTTTAAGTAATTCATTAAAACTTCCCCAAGAAGTTCTATCACTTGGAATTTCTGTTTTGTCTAGCCAAGCTCCATTTACAAATCTAAAAAAGTCATCATTTGACCGAATGCTTTTGTCCATATTTGAAACATTAATCCCAGGATTTTGATGTACCGGAACGTTTTGAGCCTGAATGGTCGCTAATCCAAAAATTGCAGGAATCGTAAAGAAAAGAGTGTTGTTGAAATATTTTTTCATTTTTATAATGGTTTAGACTGATACACAAACATATCAATAATATTTTAAATAAGATGTTAAAATTAACATGTAGTCGATGTTTTGTTAAATAATCTATTCAAAGGCTTTTTTTGAATAACATTATTTCTCCCAGTTATAATATAAATAGTTGAAAATTATAATACTAATTTTATTAGAGGAGTCGTTTTTCAACTTCTTTTAATAGGAAAACAACTGTTCTAAACAAAAAAATGACTAACTTTATTCTGCAAGAAGAACTTCATTCTTAGAAATAATTTAGCAGTATTGTGTCAAACTCAAATAGGAAATACGATAAAGCTATTTTTGAAAAAGATAAATTTAATAAAAATAGGGATTGACAACGTCTACCAACAAAATGCTCCAAAGTTGACGACTCTTTAAAATGCAACTATAAACAAATATTTTATAGAGTTGGTCGAGATCTACCAGGCAAAACTGAAGTGACTATTTTAGTCAACGAATATCAATTAGTAATAAAAAAAGGAACGATGAAAAAGTCTTTATTTATTATATTGGTTCTCACAGTAAATATTGCATTTGCACAACAAATAGTAACTGGGGTAATAAGTGATAAAACAAACAGGCCTATTGAAAGTGTAAAAGTCAGTGTGAAAAATACGGCCCTAAAAGCTTTTACAGATGCCGCTGGTAAGTATTCTATTGAAGTGCCAGAAACGTATAGTACCCTTGAATTCACTAAAGAAAACTATAAAGATCAAGTAGTCGAAATTACCAATGATGTTATAAACATAACTATGTCTTTGATTACTGATGTTGATTTATTTGAACTCAGTTTGGATGAACTAATGAATATTGAAGTGATAACAGCTTCGAAAAAACCACAGAATCAAAAAATTGCACCTGCAACAATTTATGTAGTCACCGAAAAAGATATTATTGAAAAAGGATATTATGATTTAACCAGTTTATTAGAAAACATTCCAGGTGTGGTCCCGATAAGAACTGACCATTTTACTTTTGGAGGACAACGAGGTTTTCTAAGTAATTTTTCACAAACACTACTGTTAGTCAATGGTAGAGAAATGCAAAATTTATTTGCTTCCGAGACTTTTATTTCAACACAATTTGCAACGCATAATATAAAGCAGGTTGAAATTCTGCAAGGTCCTGCATCAGCCCTTTATGGTGCAAATGCTTTGGTTGGTGTAATTAATATTATCACAAAAAATGACTCTTCTGATTTTAATAAAACGGAGTATCACACTGAAATTGGAACACAAGGAACACAATCTCAGAGTATTGTTTTTGGGAAAAATTTTGCTGATTTTCGTATTAGTGGTAGTTTTCGATATTTTCGATCTAACCTTTGGGATTACAAAGACTTTATAAAAGACACCGTAAATTTTAGACAAGCAGTTCCTACTAAAGCATTTCCTGTAAATCAAGAATTTAAAAAGAGAAGTTGGTCACTTCCTTATGCTGCCAAAATTTCTTACAAAGGGTTTTATGTGGGAATTGAAGGGTATGAGCTTCAAGGAAGTAAAGGACTTGAAAACATTTCATTAGATTACACAAATCAAAGTGATTTCCGTGAATTGGCCTTGTATTATGCAGGTGTTGAAAAAAACATTACAGCTAAACTTAAAATTAATTCAGAAATTCAATTTTATAAAGAAAGATTTTGGGGAGTGAACTACACTTTTGATAATGTAATCTATGACACTATGGTAAAAAACGGACATAATCCGGAATTTCCCCTTACTGAACAAGAAATTAAAGACAATTTCATGATGGCTTATTCACAACAATCGAGCTCGGGTTCAAAACGATATAAAGGAAATGTACAATTAGATTATGAACCGAGTCAAACGTTATCTATAATCGGTGGATATACTTTTGATGAGTTTGATTTATTAGGTTTAGCTCTTTCTACAGAGCGATTAAACCCTAGTTTTGATGAAACACGTTCGATCGAAAATAGTATGCGTAAACCCTTTTATCGTCAGTATAAAAACTCATTATTTTTACAATTGCAAAAAACACTATTTGATAAATTATACGTTACGCTAGGTGGACGATTTGACTATCACAATATTTATAAATCTATTTTTACCTTTCGTAGTGGTTTAGTTTACACCCCTTTTCAAAAAACGTCTATTCGATTTCTTTTTGGGCAGGCTTTCCGTGAACCTAATATTTTTGAACTGGGCGCTTCCTCAGTAAATAATGTTATTAACGAGCTTAATCCAGCTAAGATGAATACTTTCGAACTTGGAATAAATCAATCGTTTACAAGTAATTTGATAGCTAATGTTGTTGCCTATCGAAATACAGCAACAAATTTTATTGAGCCTACAGAAACGGGTGGTTTCGTAAATTCTGGTAAAATAATAAATGTCTTTGGTGTTGAGAGTCAATTATTTTATAAAACAGGAAAAATCAGAACCGAAATAAGTTATTCCTATGTTAGAAAAGATGCTGATGAATATGCAGGTGTTAGCACGGTAAATCTAGGCGTTTATCCACATAGAATAACTGGAGGCTTGACGTATAATATAACAGAGGACTTTATAGTCAATTCTAGAATAAATTATTATTCAGAAATAAAAGCAAAACACGGTAATAAAGACATTAATGAAATACTGACGATCCCCTCTTTTTCTAAAGTTGATCTGACATTTTCGTACACAAAAATAAAAGTCTATGATGTCGAAATTACTACACAATTGTTTGTTACTAATATGTTTAATTCCCAATTTTACCAACCCAATATAAGAATAGGCGGGCCAAAACAATTTTTACAGCATGGAAGACAACTATTTTGCAATGTAATTGTTAAATTTTAACAACGAAAAAAAGAATTCAAGAATATGGATTTACAAAACAAGTTTTTTTTTGATATTTAAAATTGATTTCATTGTAGATTCTTTTTTAAAATTACCTTTTCGTATTTTTGCAAAAATTATTTTTTATGAAATCAATTTTCAGTAGATACCGAAAATTTTTAGGTGTTTTTGTTGTACTATCATCCATTATACTATATTTATTTTATACGGCCCTAAAACCAAGTAAAACACTTCCAATATTTAATCCTGCGGATGTAAATCCTGAACTAGTTGACAGTACGGTGCAGTACATTAGTAAGTACCATACTATTGCCGATTTCTCTTTTACAAATCAAAATGGGAAAACCATTACCCAAAAAGATTATGAAGGAAAAATATATGTGGCTGATTTTTTCTTTACTACTTGCGGTTCTATTTGTCCTAAAATGACCGCGAATTTATTTGATGTTCAAAAAGCCATTCTCAATAACCCAAAAGTAATGTTGCTTTCTCATACTGTATTTCCTGAGGTAGACAGTGTTGCTGCTTTAAAAGCCTATGCTATAAAATATGGTGTTAATGATAGCAAATGGAATTTAGTTACTGGTGATAAAAAGGAAATATACACGATGGCTCGAAAATCATATTTAGCAGTCAAAATGGGAAAACCAAGTGAATTATACGATATGGTTCACACGGAGAATTTTGTGTTAGTAGATGCTAAACGAAGAGTTCGTGGTTTTTATGACGGTACTAAAAAAGAAGATATTCAAAAGTTAATTGAAGATATTAATTTTTTATCAAACCAATAATTTCTTGTTATTTCCTACTTGTAAAAGTAAAAAGAACAGTCTTGTTTTCAGAATTTTAATTTTCTTGGAATAAAGACAAAAATGATAAATATCATTCATTTTTATATTATAATATGTATTTTTGCAATATTAATTCAATCTAAATAAGACTTGCGCACCACGATAAATTCACTTAAAAAAGGCGAAAAGGCCATTATCAAAGATTTTGATATTGATATCATTCCATTGAAATTACTTGAAATGGGCTGTTTACCTGGTAATATGGTTGAATTATTGCAAATTGCTCCATTTGGAGACCCATTATATTTAAATATTAATGGTTCTCATTTGGCCATTAGAGTGGAAACAGCAAACGAGATTGAAGTGGAAATGATAAAAATTAAGCTTTAATGATCAATAAAAATATCAACGTAGCTTTAATAGGCAATCCAAATACCGGGAAAACATCTGTTTTTAATCAATTAACTGGACTGAATCAACAAGTAGGAAACTACCCTGGGATTACTGTTGAGAAAAAAATAGGTTTTTGTAAATTACCCAATAATATAAAAGCCAATATCCTAGACTTACCAGGAACATACAGTTTAAATGCCAGTTCTATTGATGAAAATGTGGTTATTGAACTGTTGCTTAATAAAAACGATAAACTATATCCTGATGTTGCGCTTGTTGTTACTGATGTTGAAAATTTAAAACGTAATTTATTACTTTTTACCCAAATAAAAGACCTTGAAATTCCGACCATTTTAGTCATAAATATGGCTGACAGAATGGAACACAAGGGAATCACTTTGAATATTCCATATCTGGAGGAACATTTAAAAACTAAAATTGCTTTAATCAGTTCTAGAAAAGGATTTGGAATAGAGGAGTTAAAAAAAATGATAATCACTTACAAAACGATATCAAGCGAACCTTGTTTGAATGCATCGGTAATTGATCCGGAGTATTTTGACAGCTTGCGCAAAGCGTTCCCAAACCAATTGTTGTATAAATTATGGCTGGTTATTACTCAGGATGTTAACTTCTTAAACTTAGAACGTAAAGAAATTCACAGTTCCTTTACAAAATCACATTCGGATTTAAAACGATTACAGCAAAAAGAAACGATAAAAAGATATCAGTTTATCAATGACGTACTCAAAGAAGGATTAAACGTTGATGCCTCAGTTGCAAAAGATTTCCGTTCTAAACTGGATCGTGTTTTAACGCATAAAGTGTGGGGGTACTTCATTTTCTTCGTCATTTTGTTTGTTATTTTTCAATCTATTTTTGATTGGTCAAAAATACCAATGGACTTTATAGACAGCACGTTTGCCTCATTGAGTACCTTGGCAAACGATACTTTACCAGCAGGTGTTTTAACCAATTTAATTTCTCAAGGGATCATTCCTGGTATCGGCGGAATTTTGATATTTATTCCTCAAATTGCATTTTTGTTTTTATTCATATCCATCTTAGAAGAAAGTGGTTATATGAGTAGAGTGGTTTTCTTGATGGATAAAATCATGCGAAAGTTTGGGTTATCAGGAAAAAGTGTTGTTCCATTAATCTCAGGAACTGCCTGTGCTATTCCGGCAATTATGGCTACTCGAAATATTGAAAACTGGAAAGAACGAATCATTACCATACTAGTCACCCCTTTTACAACCTGTTCAGCTAGACTGCCTGTTTATGCTATTATCATTGCGTTAGTAATTCCTGACACTCGTGTTCTGGGAATATTTAATCTTCAAGGTTTAACCTTAATGTTATTGTACCTTTTGGGTTTTGGAATGGCAATATTCTCTGCTTATGTTTTAAATAAAATATTAAAAATTAAAGGGAAAACATTTTTTGTAGTTGAAATGCCAAACTACAAATTACCAATGTTTAAAAACGTAGCTATTAATGTAATTGAAAAAACGAAGGCTTTTGTTTTTGGAGCAGGAAAAATAATCTTAGCTATTTCCATTGTATTATGGTTTTTAGCCTCTTATGGACCAGGAAAGAAGTTCAATAATGCCGACGAAATAATACGCACTAAATCTGAAAACACGACCATTACTCCACAGGAATTAGATAATAAAGTGGCTTCTTACAAATTGGAGAATTCTTATATCGGAATCATGGGAAAAACCATTGAGCCTGCCATTTCACCATTAGGTTATGATTGGAAAATAGGGATTGCTATCATCAGTTCATTTGCAGCTCGTGAAGTTTTTGTGGGCACATTAGCAACTATTTACAGTGTGGGTGGAAGCGATAATGAAGATACCATTAAAAACAAAATGGCTGCGGAAATAAATCCTGAAACTGGAAAGAAAATATTCAATTTTGCCTCTGGAATTTCCTTGTTATTGTTCTATGCATTTGCCTTACAATGTGCCAGTACATTAGCCATAACGCGTAAAGAAACCAATTCATGGAAGTGGCCTTTAGGACAACTTATTTTCATGAGTGGTTTTGCCTACGTTGTAGCATTAATTGCCTACCAAATTTTAAAGTAAAACAGTATGTTCCAGCAAATAATCGCCTTTACAGCTCTCGGAATTGCCCTAGTTTTTTTAATCAAAAAATTCTTTTTTAAAAAGAAAAAATCGGATAAAAATTGTGGTGATGGTACGGATTGTGGTTGTCATTAAAGGAGTATCGTTTTAATACTTTCTTTTAAAGTACAAACTACTTAATGCCAGTAAAATTTTCTTAAAATACTAATAAACACCACTGTAATCAATAAATTTTGATTAAATTTATAGTACAAATCTTGTAGTTAAATGCTTAAAGTCAATTGATTATCTTTTTTTATTCCTAAAAACAATATTTAAGATATTGCAAATAATAGAAGCTGTTTAAAAGTAATTTCAAGACTTCCCGCTTTATATCTACAATAGCAATTGAAATTATAGAACTATTATGAATTTTAAACATTCATAATTTTTAGTGCTTTATCTTATTCGTAAAAAATTATAACTCAAAAAATTACTTCCTTTTGAACTAGTGCTTACTTCTTAGTAAGAGTGTTTTATGCTACTTCTTTTCAAAAAATGAAATAGAAAGGACAAGGAAATAAGCCGTTTTAGTTAAAAGTAAGTTTGTTCCGTTTTCTTGATGAGTCTTTTTATTCAATACTTATTCCAAAAGGAAACAGCGAAGTATTGATGAAATCACTTTTATGATTTTATGTTGCCATTGATTTCAAACAAAAGCGAACCAATACCAACACATTATGAAAAAATTTATTTTAATATTATTTTTTCTGAAGGTTGCTTTTCTTTATTCACAAAAAGAAATTTCAGGCTTTGTCATTGACAATGCTGGTGTCGCTTTGGCTGGAGCTAACATCACGGAAAAAGGAACCAATAATAGTGTCTTTACTGATATTAATGGTGCGTATTCAATTATTGTAAAAGAAGGTGCCACTTTGGTTGTTAGTTATTATGGCTTTTCTAAACAAGAATATGAAGCCAGTGAATCTATATTGAATGCGGTATTATCACAAAATGGGGGGCAAAATAGAGATGAGGTTTTGGTTACAGGAACTAGAACTGTACCAAGGAGTAATACTACAAGTTCACTTCCGATAGATGTTTTATCATCGGAAGATCTTATATCTACAGGCCAATTCACATTGGATAAAGCATTGCAATACAAAATTCCCTCCTTCAATACCGTTCAAACACCTGTAAATGATGCCACTTCCTTATTGGATCCCTATGAAATTAGAAACATGGGTCCTAGTAGAACCTTAATTCTTATCGACGGCAAACGCAAAAACCTAAGTGCTTTACTTTATTTGCAAACCTCACCTGGTCGAGGTGAAACGGCTGCCGATATTTCGGGTATTCCAATTGATGCAATTGAAAGGGTAGAAGTTTTACGTGACGGTTCCTCAGCGCAATATGGTTCTGATGCAATAGCAGGTGTGATCAATGTTATTTTAAAAAAAAGACCAAATAACGGGGCAGTTACAGTACGAACTGGAATAACTAAAAAAGGAGATGGAGAACTATTTGGGGTGAGTTTGAACAACGGTTCTACATCGGGTAACAACGGCTTTGTAAACTATACTATTGATTTTTCAAAAGTAAATTTGGCTAATAGACCTGGAAAAGTAGATGCAGAAGGAGAATTTAATGATTTTATCAAAATAGACCCTAATGAACCGTCCAGCTATATAAACGATGATCATACCCTAAACGGAACAAATATTGATGGAATGACCGAGGATGGGATTAGTGCAGTTTTTCAAGGATACAAAGGCTCACCCGATTATAATGCAAAATTTGCAACTATAAATAAAGGGAATGTTTCAGGGAGAGAAGCAGTTGATTCTTTTTTAAAAAACAATCCTGATGCGAAAAACATAAATGGTTCGCCAGAAACTGTTACAGCTAAATTCTTAATTAATGGTGGGTTTGATTTATCCAGTGAAACACAAGTGTACTACAATGCCCTCTATGTGTTTAAAAAAGTTAATTCATTTGCCAATTATAGAACTCCATATTGGAGATCCATACAAAATCCTTTTGAAAATAATTCTATTCCAAACTGGAGTACCGCATCAACATATCCCACTTATTTGAAAGATTTTTTTGGCAATGAAACGGTAGCTTCTTACAATGGATATCTTCCCACATTTACGGGAGATTTAAATGATTATAATGCCACCTTAGGATATAAGTCCATAAGAAATGGATGGAACACTGATGCAAGTGTTACAATTGGGGGAAACTCACAAACCTACACTGTAGAAGATTCACAAAATAAATCAGTCATAAAAGATCAAAATGGGGTGAGCGTTTATCAAGAAAATAGTCCCATAAATTTTAAACCAGGCGGAGTAGCTTTCCATCATGTAGTAGGGAATTTAGATATTTCAAAAGTTGTTTCCGATAAAATTAGTGTTGCATTTGGTTCAGAAATCCGGACTGAAACTTTTGAAATTACCGAAGGAGACCGAGCGTCTTGGGAGGGAGAAGGAGCCGATTCCTTTTCTGGAAATAGACCTGAAAATTCGGGTAAATGGAACCGTTACAATTTTGGAGGGTACATCGATTTGGCATATGATTTCTCTAAAAACTTTATACTAAATGGAACCGTTCGTTATGAAGATTATAGCGATTTTGGGGGCGCAACGGTTTGGAAAATCAGTTCAAGATATAAATTTCCTAATGATAAAGTTATCATTCGTGGATCCTTTTCTACAGGATTTAGAGCACCAACATTGCATCAAATTTATTCCCAAAAATCACAGTATTCATTTGTAGCAGGACAAGGAATAAAAATTAGTGGATTGATCAATAACATTTCTGCTCAGGCGCGCATTTTAGGAATCCCAAAATTAGATGCAGAAAAATCTAGAAATATGACTATGGGTATAGGGGCAAACCCTTTTAAAAATGTAAATTTCACTATTGATTATTATACAATTACAGTGAATGATCGAATACTTTTGGGAGACAAAGTGGAAACACAGTTTGGAACAGTCTCTTGGTTTGAAAACTCATTTGATTCCAGAACATCTGGATTAGATGCAGTTATGAATTATGGAGATATTCCCATTGGAAATGGGAAATTAGGGATGAATTTATCGGGAAATGTGGTTTTTGAAAACAAAAGAATTTCAGCTGTTACTAGCGATAATTTTAGTCCTACTTTAAGTGCTTTAATGTTTACCTCAAGGCCTAAAACAAAATGGGTTTTGGGTGGGGTTTATAAAATTTCAAAATACGAATTCATTCTTAATAACACCTATTTTGGAAAAACGACATTCAAGCAAGACGGTTTAAATCCAAATTTAAGAACAGAGTTTACCCCAAAAATAGTTACTGACTTAGGCATTAATTATTCCCCTACAAGTCAATTGGTTTTTGCTTTTAATGTCAACAATCTATTTAATGTGTTGCCCCAATGGAAATTTAAAGCCGAAAATGAAGCTGGAGCTGCAATTTTAAAAGATTCGTCACAAGTTAAGTCACAATTTAATTTGATTACTTTCAACGGGCGTTATTCTCAAATGACATATGAAGGATATCATTTCAGCCAATTGGGAACCCAGTTTAGTCTGGCACTTAACTATAGATTTTGATTTCAAAAAGAGCTGGTTTATTAAGGCATAAAAGAACTGTTTTAAAAATAAAAGTATGAAAACTATAAATCAATTGTTTTTTTTGTCATTGACCGTATTGTTGTTGGATGGCAATCTCGTAACCGCCCAAGAGAATGCTGGAGGGAAGGAATATGCTTTAAAAGCAGCTTTTCTGTATCGTTTTATAGATTATGTTAATTGGAAAGATTATTCTAAAAACCAAGCTTTTAAGATCGCTATTTTAGAAGGAAGCCCAATTACAACTTCATTGCTTGCTGTGCCTAAAACTAAAAAAATTGAGATTAACGAATATGGAAATTTGGAGGAAATCGGTTTTTGTAATATTTTATTTGTTCCCTACAATAGCACGATACCAATTGAAACTATTCTTTCTAAATTTTCTGACAAACCAGTATTGATAGTCACTGAGCGAAATGGTTATGGCAAAAAAGGAGCTCAAATGAATTTTGTTATTGTCGATAACAAATTAAAATTTGAGGTAAATCTAAAAGCAATAAATAAAGCGGGAATTGGAATTAGTTCATTCTTATTGCAGCACGCGATTATTGTGCAATAGTACTGAAGCTCCATTTGTCAACTTATGGAATGAAAAAGAGTTTTTAAAATATTAAAATAATATACATATGCTTAATCCACGTAACATATCCATTAAAAACAAACTCGTACTAATGCAAGTATTTACTTCTGCATTTGTACTGATAATTTGTATCACAGCCTTTGTTTTAATCGACATAAAAGGCTTTAAAGACCGTAAGGCAGTAGGTTCGAAAGCCATTGCTCAAGTAGTTGGTTTTAATAGTATTTCTGCACTTGATTTTTTGGACAATTCAGCTGCTAGTAAAATTTTATCTGAATTAAATGTTCAGCATGATATTTTAAATGCGGTAATTTTAGACAAGAAAGGAAAAGTATTTGCCTCTTATGCAAAAGAAGGTACCGATTCAAAATATCAATTTAATGTTTCTAAAGATGTCTCAGATAGATTCGAATTTACTAGTAATGAACTTTTTGTATACAGTAAAATTAAAAAAGACAATGAAGTAATAGGTAGTGTTCTTATTCGTTTTGAACTTTCGGAATTGAATAAAATAAAGATGGATGTTTTGCGTCTGGGAATCGTGCTGCTTATAGTGGGAATTGGGCTTGCATTTTTAATTGCCATTTTTATTAAAAAATACATCTCTAAACCATTGCTGAATTTAGTCACTGTTATTCAACAAATAAAAGAAACAGAAGATTATAAAATTAGAATGGCCGTTGAAGGTAAAGATGAAATTAGTACCCTTTCTATTGGTCTCAATGATATGCTAGAAACCATAGAAAAAAGAAGCAATGAAGTAGCACAATCTAAGGAGCAATTAAATAAACAAAACACACTCTTGCAATCCGTTATACAAAACATGGGAGATGGATTAATAGTTGTTGATGAAAGTAATAAATTCCTGTTGTGGAATACTGCTAGTGAAAAAATTATAGGAATTGGTGCTATTGATATCCCTAAAGAGAAATGGGCTGATACTTATGGTTTCTTTTTGCCTGATTCTAATACTCTTTTTGCTACAAATGAACTTCCGTTAGTTAGAGCGTTAAATGGAGAAGAAGTCGATAATCAGGAAATGTTTATCCAAAATTATAGAAAAACAGCAGGTCTTTTTGTTACCGTAACGGCCAGACCTTTAAAAAACACATCTGGAGAAACGGTTGGAGGAGTTTTAGTTATTCATGATATTACAGAGCGAAAAAATTCGGAAAATCTAATTAAAAAACTCAATGAAGAACTAGAGCAAAAAGTAAGTGAGCGCACTGCGCAATTAGCTGAAGCCATTGAAACCCTTAGAAAAAGTGAAGAGAAATACCGTGAAATTGTTGAAAACACAAGTGACGTGGTACACACTACTGATTACAAAGGTAACTTTACTTACATTAATCCTGCTTGTGAAAAATTAACGGGTTTCAGCCAAAATGAATTGATGGGTACCAATATAATAGATCTTGTTTCGCCAGAATGGAGAGATCGTGTGGCAGAATTTTATTTGAATCAGTTTAAAAATAAAATTGATGAAACATTATTTTCTTTTCCAATTATAACCAAAACCAGAGAACAAAAATGGATTGAACAAACGGTTATGCAATTAAGAGTAGGAAATAGGATAACTGGTCATCGCTCTATAATGAGAGACATAACCGATAGGAAACTTGCAGACCAAAAGCTAAAAGAAAGCGAAGGTCAATTGCAAACCATTTTTAATGAAGCTCCTGATGCTTTGATTGTGATTAATGATGAAGGGGACATTATAAGATGGAATCCGCAAGCCGAAAAAATATTTGATTGGTCAATTCAAGAGGTGTTAGGCAAAAAAATGAGAGATTTAATTGTTCCGGACCAGTATAAAGAAAGTCATATGAAAGGGTTTCAACATTTCCTTGAAACGGCAGAAGGGCCATATATTAATAAAACAGTTGAAATCACGGCGCTTAATAAAAAGAAAGAAGAGTTTGAAATTGAATTAACAGTATCTCAAGCAACTATTTCAGGGAAATATATTTTTATTGGATTTATAAAAGACATTTCTCTCAGTAAAAAACTAGAAAACGAAAAAATTGAAGCCGATAAATTGGTACGTCTTAATGAATTAAAATTGAAATTGATTCTAGAAAATATAGGTGAAGGAATTATTGTAACAGATACTCATAAGAGAATTGTGCTTTCTAATCATATGGCCGAAGAAATTATAGGAATTAAACAAGATTCAGGAATGCCAACGACTCTTGATTGGTCGGCTAAATATGATTTATACTATCCTGATGAGCGTACTATATTTCCAGCTCAAAACCTTCCTTTAGAAAAAGCATTAAAAGGGGAGTCTACAGATGATGTTGAAATAGTAATAGAAGACTCGGAAACACGAGATAAAAAAAGAGTAGTAATTAGTGGCCGACCCATAATTGATGATAACAACTATATTATCGCGGCTGTTGCCAATATAAAAGACATTACATCCTACAAAAACATGGAGGTTGCTCTAGAAGAAAGTGAACAAAAAATTAGAAAATTAATAGGTTTTAAAAGCGATAACAAATAGGATGATTTTCTATTTCAAGTAGCCAATTTTCAAGTAGTAATCCTTAGGGTTGATTTTAATACCTTCTTCAGGGTAAGGAAAAACAGTGATGGTTTGTAGGTTCTGTTTATTGATAGGCAAATAACGTACCAACCAATCTTTGTTTTCTTGAAAATTATTTCCAGAAATAGTTACCGCTTCATCCGTAATAAAATGTTTGTCTTGATAAACTGAAACTAGTAATTTTATTTCTCCTGCCCATATGCAGTTTACGCCTTTGGGACAACGGGAATCCGAAACGATTTGTTTTAAAACGAATTGATAGCCTTTTTTTGGGAGACATTCCTTTTGAGTAATTTTAAAATAACGTAGGTTTTTATTTTGAGCAAAAGCGGTTAAATTAAAAGTCAATAATAACAGCAGTATACATTTTTTCATTTCAAATCTATTGATTAGGTTAGGGTCAAGATTACTAGAAAATGGTTAATTTGTCTTTACAAAAAGGTTACTAGCAATCTTATTTGAAATCGTCAAATTCTTGCCATCTACTTTTATTTTTAGTGATAAATCAAAAGTCTCTTTACTTAAAATTTCAATTTTAGAACCCAAAGCAATTTCTTGCTTGTCCAGATATTTTAAAAACTCAGATGAGGTGTCTTTAACACCAACACACATTCCTTTTTGATTTACCAAAAGTTCTGAAAGTAATTGTTTTTCGATTTTGAATATTTCCCCTTGCGCATTTGGTATCGGATCTCCATGTGGATCTTCGGTGGGGTTGCCTAGAAAATCATCTAGTTTATTGATGAGTTTCTCTGATTTGATGTGTTCTAATTGTTCGGCAATATCATGCACTTCATCCCATGAAAAATCCAATTTATCTACCAAGAAAACTTCCCAAAGGCGGTGCTTTCTCACAATCATTTTGGCAGCTAGTTTACCTGGTTCTGTTAGGGAAACGCCTTGGTATTTTTTATAATTAACCAAGTCTTTTTCAGCCAATTTTTTAAGCATATCCGTAACTGATGAGGCTTTGGTTTCCATCATTTCCGCAATGGCATTAGTACTCACATCAGCATTTGAAACTACGGTAAGATGGTATATGGCTTTTAGGTAATTTTCTTCTGAAAGTGTCATTGTTGTTTTTTTTTTAGCCCCGATAGCAGCGACATCCTTTATCTTTTTTTCTTTAAAAAAGATAAAGATAAAGCGAATAGCGGGAATGAGCTCCTATGAATATTAATTTTTAACGATATATAAAGGAATGGAAATTTTATGTCTCAATTTATCGACTGTAGTTCCAAAAATCAAATCTTTGAATCCTGTGTGTCCATGCGTTCCCATCACCAAAACGTCAAAATTTCCTTTATTAATGATTTCTGGTATCACTTTGTTTGGTTTACCAAAGCCCAACTGAATACTGACTTTGAATCCTTTTTCAGATAGCATTTCTTGATATTCTTTCAATAATTTTTCATCTACCAAAGTTTCGTGATCGTCAATATGTTCTCCATAAATGAGCGCTCCAACGGTTTCAACAACATGAATTAATGTATAGTTGGCCGCAATTCCGCCTAATTCAAAAGCACTATTTAAAGCCACTTCATCGGCACTCGAGAAATCTACTGAAACAGCAATATTCTTTTTATCATATGTTTCTGATTTAGAAAAACGGAGTTTTAAGTTGTGCGGAGAATGATTGTGGAATGCAGTTTTGGATTTGGTAATTAAAGGTTTAAACACAATGAACAGCAACAAAATTAAGAAACTTATTGCTAATGGAACTACTGTTAACCACAATATCATTGGGTTATCTGAAGTTTCAAGCCAGCCACTTATTTCATCCAAAACTAATTTTGCGTTCAGCACCACGATAATTGAGGCTACGATCCATGAGGCAATTTGGGTCCATATTCCAATGTGAAACCCTTTCATTTTTGATTTATCACTCACAAAATGAATTAATGGAATGATGGCAAAACCCAATTGTAAACTCAAGATCACCTGACTAAAAATCAGCAATTTTCCGGTTACACCTTCACCAAAAATAGAAATGACAATAACGGCTGGAACTATCGCAATTAATCGAGTAATAATTCTACGTACCCACGGCTGGATTCTTAAATTCAAATAGCCTTCCATTATGATTTGTCCTGCTAATGTTCCAGTAACTGTGGAGCTTTGTCCAGCAGCGATAAGTGCAACGGCAAATAAAATGGGTGCCCATTTAGTTCCTAAAAGTGGTTGCAAAAAGCGATGCGCATCTTGAATTTCGGCTACTTCATGCATTCCTATTTTGTAAAATGTGGCTGCTGCCAAAATTAAAATGGCGGCGTTGACAAAAAAAGCAAGGTTTAAGGCAATGGTTGAATCGATGAAATTGTATTTTAAGGCTTGCTTGATGCCTTCAGTAGTTCGATCAAATTTTCTGGTTTGTACTAATGAGGAATGTAAATATAAATTATGTGGCATAACTGTCGCCCCAATAATCCCGATAGCAATATATAAAGCCGTTTCATTAGGCATGGAAGGTATTAAACCTAGAAGGACCTTATCCATTTCTGGTTGTGCAAAAATCATTTCGAATATGAACGAAACCCCAATGACCAATACTAAAGCGATAATGAACGCTTCCATTTTTCGGATGCCTTTGTTGATTAGAAATAATAACAAAAAAGTATCTAAAACGGTAATCATTACGCCTTCAATCAGCGGAATGTCGAATAGTAAATTAATACCAATGGCCATTCCTAAAACTTCTGCCAAGTCACAGGCGGCAATAGCAATTTCAGCTAAGAAATAAAGAATGTAGTTAATAAACGGGGAGTATGTTTCGCGTGAAGCCTGTGCTAAATCACGTTGGGTTACAATACCCAGTCGCGCGCTTAAACTTTGCAAAAGCAACGCCATGATGTTACTCATCAATAAAACCCAAAGCAAAGAATAGCCAAATTGACTTCCTCCAGCAAGGTCCGTTGCCCAGTTTCCAGGATCCATATATCCTACGCTTATTAAGTAGGCAGGACCAAAAAAGGCCAATATTTTTCGGAAAACTGATTTCTTATTTTGAGTGGAAACCGATTGGTTTACTTCTTCTAACGACTTACCCATTTTATAACTGTTTGATGCAAATATAATTATGTTTTTTTGTTTTATCAAATATTTATTTTAGTTTTGTCTAAATATTTATTTAAGCTATTAAAAAAATGAAAAAATCACACCTTTCTATTATAGTAATCATTTTGTTATACAATGTTGGATTTGCACAAAATATGCCTTCCATACAAACTGACAGGCCAGATCAAACCGAATGTCCTTTTATTACTCCTTTGGGTTATTTGCAATTAGAAAATGGATTTTCATTTGAAAAAACAAAACAAAATGCAAATGAAATTCAGGCAGCAGCCGTATTAGTTCGTTATGGAATCACACCCAATACGGAGCTGCGAATGATAGTGGAGCACGATCGCAACCAAACAGATTATGCAACTACAACAGGTATAAATCCTATTTTATTGGGTTTTAAAACAAAACTGATTGACGAAAAAGGAATCATTCCCACTACCTCATTTATTGGACATATTACAATTCCAAAATTGGCGTCAAATCCATACAAACAAAAATATTATACTCCTGAATTTCGCTTTACCATGCAACATACCATTAGTGATAAACAAGCATTGAGTTACAACTTGGGTGCCGAATGGAATGGGGAAACGACCGAACCTACTTTTGTTTATACCTTGACAACAGGGTATTCGATTACGGAAAAATTAGGTGGATATGTAGAACTCTATGGTTTTATCCCTCAAATTGAAAAACCAGATCATCGCTTTGACGCTGGTTTCACTTACTTATTCAACCCAAATCATCAATTAGACATTTCAGGTGGACTGGGATTATCTAAAATTTCACCCGATTATTTCTTGTCTTTGGGCTATTCATTCCGATTTAAAATATAACTTTAATTGACTATTTTTGATAAAAATTGGATAGCAACTAAATGAAAAACTACGATTACATTTTTACAGGCTCGGGTTTAGCAGCATTGATGACTGTTTATAAAATGATTCAATCAGGTAATTTTAGGGAAAAATCCATTTTGCTTATCGATGAAAATACCAAGAAAACCAATGATCGCACTTGGTGTTTCTGGCATGAAGGGCAATCAACTTGGGAGCACAGTATCACTAAAAAATGGGATTTGGCTTTATTTGCCAACGAAGCATTTAGTCGGGATTTAGAATTACAGCCGTATCAATACAATAGAGTAAAGGGATTGGATTTTTACAATCAAGTATTTGATTTGATTTCGAAACAAAAAAATATCGACTTCCTTAATGAGAAAGTGACCGATATCAACGAACTCCAAACGCATGTGTACGTTGCTACCGAAACCCACAATTTTACTGGCGAAAAACTGTTCAATAGTATCTATAGAAAGTTTGACGTCGAAAGCCAAACTAAATATCCAGTTTTGCAACAGCATTTTATTGGTTGGTTTATAAAAAGTAAAGAAGCGGCTTTCAATCCAGCGCAAGCGACTTTCATGGATTTTTCGGTAGAACAAAAAGGGAATACACGTTTTATGTATGTTTTGCCTACTTCCACAACCGAAGCGTTGCTGGAATACACCTTGTTTTCGCATGATTTATTAGCCAAAAGCGAGTACGAAGATGAAATTCAAAACTACATTACAAAACTCGGTATCACGGATTATGAAATCATCGAAAAAGAACAAGGTAGCATCCCGATGACCTGCTATCCTTTTTGGAAAAAAAACACCCAACGCGTCCTCAACATTGGAACCGCCGGCGGATGGACTAAAGCCAGTACGGGTTATACCTTCAAGAATTCTGATAAAAAATCGACTGCCTTAATCACTTTTTTACAAAAAGAAAAGGACTTCAGGAAATTCCATAAACAAACTAAATTTTGGTTTTACGATTTGCTTTTATTGGATATTCTGGATCGAAAAAATGAACTGGGAGCGAGTATATTCTCTTCAATGTTTAAAAAGGGGAGTCCCGTTTTGATTTTTAAATTCTTAGACGAAGAAACATCGCTCTATGAAGATATAAAAGTAATTTTAAAATGTCCTAAAATGCCTTTTGTCATGGCTTTAATACGATCTGGCAGGTATTTATTCCAGTAAAATCAAATGGCTATCAAACAATAACAAAACTTTATAAAGCAAATAAGGGAGTTCTTTTTAAACTTCGTAACTTTGCCTATTCAAACATTAATATTTAAAATACAAAGATATGTATCCAGAAGAAATGGTAAAACCAATGCAAGCTGAATTGACAGTAGCAGGTTTTCAAGATTTACATAGCGCAGATGCGGTAGACAATGCGATCAAAGCCGAAGGAACTACACTAGTAGTTGTGAATTCAGTTTGTGGTTGTGCAGCAAGAAACGCACGTCCAGGAGCAAAAATGAGTTTAGAAGGTGCTAAAAAACCAGATCATTTAATCACGGTTTTTGCAGGAGTTGACAAAGAAGCAGTAGATGCAGCAAGACAACACATGTTTCCTTTTCCTCCATCATCACCATGTATGGCGTTGTTCAAAAACGGAGAATTGGTTCACATGTTAGAGCGTCACCACATTGAAGGTCGCCCAGCCGAAATGATTGCTGAGAACTTACAAGATGCTTTTAACGAATATTGCTAGTATTTAACCGCAAAGAACACAAAGTATTGCGCTAAGTTCGCAAAGATTTTAACCGCAGATTCGCAAATTTTAAAATTTGTGAAGTTGCGGTTTTTTATTTGGAGCTAAATCCAGTAGTACACTATATCTTATTTTGGCAGTGTTCACCAGAATAGGATATTGTAGAGCTGGCAAGAGTGAACGGATTAATTAAAATAGCTCTAAAAACCAAATTATCTCAATTAAAATCGTTTTCCTAGTTTAAGACCAGCATAAGGAATTAGAATAGTTCCGTCTTCATTACCAGTGTCTAACCCAGGTCCAATATCTACTCCAAAATTAAAACCTTTCAATCCGTAATAACTAAGTCCGATGGGTAAATAAATAACTATAGCATTACCGTTAAGTAAATAACCATTTCCAAAATCAACATAAGTTGCTGTTAATCCGGTATTAAACATCATTTTTTGCTCTTGGATTTTACTAAAAAAAACTTTGGCTCCAATACCTACACTTGGTAGTCCAACTCCAATTTCTAAACTCACATAGTTCGAGATAATTCGTTCATAAGTCAACCCAATTACAGGGGTTGTTCCTAAAATAGTAAAGGATATAGCATTCTTTTTTAAACCTCCAAAATCGTTTTTGTTTTCCTGAGAAAACACGGTGGCGGAACTTAAAAGTACCAAAATAATAAGGATAAAGTTTTTCATGGTTTTTTGGTTTAGTTAGTTGATATTGGTTTATGGTTTGATATTTAAGCTAATAAACATTTTTATTTTTAGTAAAACTAAAAACACCTACAAATCAATAAAAGAATCAACAGTTTTTACAATTGAAGTCCTCCTCTTCTTACAAATAGACCTCCTACTAAAATGTGCCATTTCCTTTGTCAAAATTGAATAATTGCAATTCAGAACTCATTGTCAATCCAGATTGCTTCACTTGGAGTGGTAACATATTGTAGTGACGAAAAGCGATATAAAATGCCTAAACTTTAATTCTCTGCATCTCTGTAACTCTGCGCTTTGAAACTCTATTTCTCTGCAACTTTGAAACTCTCTAACTTTTCCCTACTTTTGCAAAAATAATTTTTCACACTTAAACCGTTTATAGCATGCAACTGTATAACACTTTAAGCGCAGAAGAAAGAGCCATCATGATTGATGATGCCGGAAAACAAAGACTCACTTTGTCTTTCTATGCTTATGCGCAAATTCAGGATCCAACACAATTCCGTAATGATTTATTCCGCGCTTGGGACCCGCTAGTGGTTCTTGGTCGTATTTATGTGGCCAAAGAAGGAATTAACGCTCAGCTATCGCTTCCGGCAGATAATTTCTATGCATTCAAAGAGACTATAGAAGAATATGATTTTATGAAAGGAATGCGCTTGAATATTGCCGTGGAGCATGACGATCACTCTTTCTTGAAGTTAACAGTAAAAGTACGTGACAAAATTGTTGCTGACGGATTAAACGATGAAACTTTTGATGTTACCAACATTGGAGTGCATTTAAAAGCCAAAGAATTCAATACTATTTTAGACGATCCAAATACAATTGTGGTTGATTTTAGAAATCATTACGAAAGTGAAATTGGTTATTTTAAAGGCGCTATTACACCTGATGTGGATACTTTTAGAGAGTCATTGCCTATCATTAATGAACAATTGCAAGATTTTAAAGAAGATAAAAACCTAGTAATGTACTGCACTGGAGGAATCCGTTGCGAGAAAGCTTCGGCTTATTTTAAACATCAAGGGTTTAAAAATGTATACCAGTTGGAAGGCGGGATAATTAATTATGCCAAACAAATTAAAGAAGAAAATCTAGAGAGTAAATTCATTGGTAAAAACTTTGTATTTGATCATCGCTTAGGCGAAAGAATCACTGACGATATCGTTTCACAATGCCACCAATGTGGAAAACCTTGTGATGTGCATACCAATTGTGTCAATGAAGGGTGTCATTTATTGTTTATTCAATGTGAAGAATGTGCGCAAGCCATGGAGGGTTGTTGTTCCGCCGAATGTGTGGATGTGATTCATTTACCTGAAGAAGAGCAAAAAGCAATTAGAAGAGGAATAAAAAACGGCAATAAGATTTTCAAAAAAGGAAAATCAGATGTGTTGACTTTTAAAAATAGAGAAGCCAATCAAGACCCTTTGGCCGCAGTTCCTAATCTTGCCGATTTGACAAAATCGAAAGCATTGGCTAAAAAAACGCCAAAAATTAAAAAACAATACATTGGGAAAGGAACTCATTTTTATCCAAAACCAAGCATTGGTCAATTCTTGATTGAAGAAAATGAAATAAAAATTGGAGATACAATGCTGATTAAAGGAGAAACTACTGGAGAACAAAAAGTAGTAATATCTGAAATGCTTGTAAATGATAAAGTTGCTGAAAAAGCGGTTGTGGGAGATACATGTACTTTTAAGCTTTCTTTCCGAATTCGTTTGTCAGATAAATTATATAAAATTATAGACTAACCCCTTATTTCTTAAAAATTCATTAAGACCTTTTCCAAATAGATGGAAAAGGTCTTTTTTTTTAATAAAACTTTAATTCTTTGTCAGTTGTAACTTTTGCATCTTACGCTTAAAAAATACTATCTTTACGAATTAATCGTTTTAAGAACATAAGTTGTGTTTATCACAACACTATATATAAAATTATGGCATGTACAAGTTGTTCAACTTCTGATGGTGGTTCACCTAAGGGTTGTAAAAATAATGGGACTTGCGGCACCGATAGCTGCAATAAATTAACTGTTTTCGATTGGCTTTCTAATATGAGTTTACCTAATGGGGAAGCGCCTTTTGACTGTGTTGAAGTTCGTTTTAAGAATGGGCGTAAGGAATTTTACCGCAATACGGAGAAATTAACTTTATCGATGGGAGACATTGTGGCTACGGTCGCTTCTCCAGGTCATGATATCGGAATTGTTACTTTGACGGGAGAGTTGGTTAAAATTCAAATGAAGAAAAAAGGAGCGAATTACAACGGTAATGAAATCCCTAAAATCTATAGAAAAGCATCTCAAAAAGATATTGATATTTGGTCTGCTGCACGCGAACGTGAAGAACCTATGAAAGTTCGAGCACGTGAATTGGCTATAGCCCAAAAACTAGAAATGAAAATATCTGATATTGAATTTCAGGGAGATGGATCTAAGGCTACTTTTTATTATACGGCCAATGATAGAGTCGATTTTAGACTTTTGATTAAAGATTTTGCCAAAGAATTTAGCACTAGAGTAGAGATGAAACAAGTAGGTTTCCGTCAGGAAGCAGCTCGTTTAGGTGGTATTGGATCTTGTGGTAGAGAATTGTGTTGTTCTACTTGGTTGACGGATTTTAGAAGTGTAAATACTTCTGCGGCACGGTACCAACAACTGTCTTTAAACCCACAAAAACTAGCTGGTCAATGCGGAAAATTGAAATGTTGTCTCAACTATGAGTTAGACACTTACATGGATGCGTTGAAAGGGTTTCCTGATTTCGAAACGAAGTTAGTTACTGAAAAAGGAGATGCTATCTGTCAAAAACAAGATATTTTTAAGGGCTTAATGTGGTTTGCTTACACCAATAATTTTGCAAACTGGCACGTATTAAAAATCGAAAAAGTCAAAGAAATCATTGCAGAGAATAAGCTGAAAAACAAAGTTTCATCACTTGAAGATTTTGCTATTGAAATTATTCAAGAAACAGAAAAAGACTTTAATAATGCGATGGGACAAGAGAGTTTAACTCGTTTTGACCAACCTAAGAAAAGCAAAAGACCGAACAAAAAACCGAAGAAAGTAGGTGAAAATGTTATCACTGCGGCTCCTAAAAAAGGTGGGGAAAATGCAATTGTTCCTAATAATAAAAAACCGGTACATAAAAAACAAGGAAATCCAAATCAAAAAACGCCAACTGGAACAGAGCCTGCACCAGCAAGAAAACCAATAATTATTACTAAAAATGAGTCTAAGAAATAGCTTTTTATTGCTTTTGATTACGGCAGTCTTTTTTTCATGTGATAAAAAAAGAGCTTTTGATGAGTATAAATCCGTTGGAAGTGCCTGGCATAAAGACAGTATTATATCTTTTAATTTACCGGAATTAGATTCTACGAAAAGATATGATTTGTTTATAAACTTGAGAGACAATAACAATTATAAATACAACAATCTTTTTTTGATTGTGACCTTAGAAAAACCAAATGGCTACACGAAAGTAGATACTTTAGAGTACCAAATGGCTGATCCCGATGGAACATTACTTGGGGATGGTTTCACGGATATTAAGGAAAGCAAATTGTTTTACAAAGAAAATGTGCGTTTCAGAGGAAAGTACAAAGTCAATATCAAACAGGTGGTACGGGAAACAGGGAAAGTTCCTGGAGTTGAAAGCTTGGAAGGAATAACAGAAGTAGGTTTAAGAATAGAAAAAAAAGAATAGAATAGATATATGGCTGCTAATAAAAACAATAATAAAGGTAATACTGTAGATAAAGATTTCAAGTATTATACTAAAACATTTTGGAGGTTTTTCTTTTACGGAATGGGAGCTGTCGTTCTTTTTTTCTTGTTTGCTTCTTGGGGAATTTTTGGCTCTATGCCGTCCTTTGAAGATCTAGAAAATCCCGATTCTAATTTAGCTACAGAAATAATCTCTTCTGATGGGGTTGTTTTAGGAAAATATTTTCAGAAAAACCGTTCGCAATTAAAATATTCTGATTTACCTAAAAATCTAGTTGATGCTTTGGTTGCAACTGAAGACGAACGTTTTTATGAGCATTCTGGGATTGACGGAAGAGGAACATTAAGAGCCATTGCAAGTCTTGGAACTAGTGGAGGGGCAAGTACCTTGACACAACAACTTGCCAAACAATTATTTCACGGCGAAGGGTCTAAATTTTTGCCGTTTAGAATTGTACAAAAAGTTAAAGAATGGATTATCGCCATCCGATTAGAAAGACAATATACTAAAAACGAGATTCTTGCCATGTATTGCAATGTATACGATTTTGGTAATTATTCCGTTGGGGTGAGTTCTGCTGCACAAACCTATTTCTCAAAAGAACCAAAGAACTTAACGACTGATGAATCAGCAATTTTGGTTGGGATGTTCAAAAATTCAGGATTATACAATCCAGTAAGAAACCCACAAGGGGTAAAAAACCGTAGAAATGTAGTGCTTTCTCAAATGGAAAAAGCGCATATGATAACGGAAGACCAAAAAGTGAAAATGCAAGCAATGCCCATCACTTTACATTTTAAATTAGAAAGCCATAGGGAAGGGACTGCAACTTATTTTAGAGAGTACTTACGTGATTATATGAAAAAATGGGTTGATGAAAATAAAAAACCAGACGGATCTGATTACGATATCTATAAAGACGGTTTAAAAATATATACGACTATTGATTCAAGAATGCAATTGCATGCCGAAGAAGCTGTTGCTGCGCATATGGCCAACTTACAACAAGAGTTTTTTATTCAGGCTAAAACCAATAAAAACGCTCCGTTTGTAAATATTTCTGATGCCGAAACCCAACGTATTTTAAACCAAGCCATGAAGTCGTCTAACAGATGGTCCGTTTTAAAATCATTAGATAAAAGTGACGAGGAAATAATCGCGTCTTTTAAAGTCAAAACAAAAATGACAGTTTTCACCTGGAAAGGAGAAAAAGATACCATCATGACTCCAATAGATTCTATTCGTTATTACAAACATTTTTTACAATCTGGTTTGATGGCAATGGAACCACAAACAGGGAATATAAAAGCGTGGGTTGGAGGAATCAATTACAAGTATTTTCAATACGATCACGTAGGGCAAGGAGCTAGACAAGTAGGTTCAACATTTAAACCTTTTGTTTACGCTACTGCAATCGAGCAATTAAATATGTCTCCTTGTGATTCTATCATCGATGCACCTTTTACAATCCCAGTAGGACGTCATCATGTTACTGCAGCTTGGACGCCTAGAAACTCTGATAATAAATACAGAGGAATGATTACTTTGAAAAAAGCATTAGCCAATTCGGTTAATACTATTTCGGCGAAACTAATGGATAAAGTAGGGCCAGAAGCTGTAGTTAAATTGACACATAAATTAGGTATAAAATCCGAAATTCCTTTGCAACCTTCTATAGCCTTAGGAGCTGTAGATATTACAGTGGAAGACATGGTAGCTGCTTACAGTACATTTGCTAATCAAGGAGTGTATACTAAACCGCAGTTTTTAACACGAATCGAAGATAAAAGTGGAGTTATTATTTATGAGCCCATCCCAGAATCGCACGATGTGTTAAATAAAGACATCGCTTTTGCTATTATTAAATTACTAGAAGGAGTTACCGAAGGGGGATCTGGAAACAGATTAAGAACCGAAGGTGGTGGTTATGGTTACAATAGAATCACAGGATATCCTTATAAATTTACAAACCCTATTGCCGGTAAAACGGGTACCACACAAAACCAATCCGATGGTTGGTTTATGGGAATGGTTCCTAATTTAGTAACGGGTGTTTGGGTAGGTTGCGAAGATCGTTCTGCACGTTTTAAAAGCATTACGTATGGTCAAGGTGCCACTGCAGCTTTACCAGTTTGGGCCTATTTCATGAAATTGTGTTATGCCGATTCGGAACTCAAAGTATCCAAAGAAGAATTTGAAAGACCCGCAAACCTGTCTATAAAAGTAGATTGTTATTCGGCTCCAAAAGTAAAAGATTCTACAGCTGTTCAAAACACAGATGAATTTGAATTTTAAATTTTTTAGAAGCCATTTCCAGCTCTACGCTTTATCTTTGTGGCTGAACACCAGCCACAAAGGATGCCGCTTTGATCTGGGCTAGAGATTATACTATTAATTACATCATTAGAACCAAAATATATGATTAATAAAAAAGTAAATACAGTTCAAGACGCACTGAAAGGAGTGCAAGATGGAATGACCATTATGCTAGGTGGTTTTGGCTTGTGTGGAATTCCGGAAAATTCAATTGCCGAGCTTGTTATAAAAGAAACCAAAGAACTTACCTGCATTTCTAATAATGCTGGGGTTGATGATTTTGGACTTGGATTGCTTTTGCAAAAGCGCCAAATCAAGAAAATGATTTCTTCTTATGTAGGAGAAAATGCCGAATTTGAGCGCCAAATGCTCTCTGGAGAATTGGACGTAGAGTTGACTCCTCAAGGAACTTTAGCCGAAAAATGCCGTGCAGCACAAGCGGGTATTCCTGCCTTTTTTACCCCTGCAGGATACGGAACTGAAGTAGCCGAAGGGAAAGAAGTGCGTGAATTTAATGGAAAAATGCACATTATGGAATTAGCCTACAAAGCTGATTTTGCCATCGTAAAAGCATGGAAAGGAGACGAAGCAGGGAATTTAATTTTTAAAGGAACCGCTCGTAACTTTAATGCCTGTATGGCTGGTGGTGCAAAAATTACTGTTGCCGAAGTAGAAGAACTTTTACCAGTGGGTTCATTAGACCCAAATGAAATTCATATTCCAGGAATCATGGTGCAACGCATCTTTCAAGGTGAAAAATTCGAAAAAAGAATTGAACAGAGAACTGTTAGACAAAAATAATAGATTCTGTAATCCCAAAATTTATGGTGATTACTTTTATATAAAACACTTAATTATCCTTAATTCCTTAATGGTTTAAATATAAAGTATATGTTAGGAAAAGAAGAAATCGCAAAACGAATAGCCAAAGAAGTAAAAGACGGCTATTACGTAAACTTAGGAATCGGAATTCCTACATTGGTTGCTAACTATGTTCGTAATGATATTGCTGTTGAATTTCAAAGTGAAAACGGCGTTCTAGGCATGGGCCCTTTTCCTTTTGAAGGAGAAGAAGATGCTGATATAATTAATGCAGGAAAACAAACCATAACGACTTTACCTGGAGCTTCTTTCTTTGATTCCGCTTTGAGTTTTGGAATGATTCGTTCGCAAAAAGTAGATTTAACCATTCTTGGTGCAATGGAAGTAGCTGAAAATGGGGATATTGCCAACTGGAAAATCCCAGGCAAAATGGTAAAAGGAATGGGTGGCGCAATGGATTTAGTCGCTTCGGCAGAGAATATTATTGTGGCGATGATGCACGTAAATAAAAAAGGAGAATCTAAAATTCTTAAAAAATGTAGCTTACCCCTAACTGGTGTAGGTTGTGTAAAAAAAGTAGTTACTGAATTAGCCGTGCTTGAAATAACCCCAAAAGGATTTAAATTACTAGAACATGCTCCAGGTGTAACGGTAGAGTACATTGTCGCTTCCACAGAGGCGCAATTAATAATTGAAGGTGATATTCCTGAAATGGTGATTGATTGATGCTTTATTAAACAGCAAAACAAAATAATATAGGTAGAAAATATACTTATAAAAATAGGCTGCCCTTTTTGAGGACAGCCTATTTTTATTTATTGCTATTGTTGTGGTCTATTGTAAGTAATAAATGTAACCCACATTAAGCCATACTAACCAGTCATTAGCTTTGTTTTCTTTATAAATAGCAGGGTTTGGATTTAAACCATCTACCCAGTTAGAAAAATAATATTGAAATCGTAAGTCAATCATTAAATCACGTAAAGGAGTTAATTTATATCGTGTTCCTACACTTGAAACTACTGACCAAACTGTACCTCCTTCATTTGAAAACCCATAGGGACGATTGTCAGTAGGAGTTAAGTATTTAGGGAAAGTAGTTAATGGTGTGCCTAAAGGACCTAATGTGGAAGAGGCTGTGGCATTGTAATAACTGAATTGCCCACCAAGACTTATAAATGGACCTAGACTACCTATTCTAGAAGTGAAATCTCGAATGCTAAAAGGGAAATATTCCAGTTGCATACCAATATTTGTAACAGCTGTACTTCCTCTCATTGCTCTCAATTGATCAGCACCAAGTGAAGTTCTGTCAGGGCTTACCCATTCTCCAAAATGTTTTAACTCGGTTTTGTTGTATGACAATTCACTTCTAAGTTTAAAGTGATCATTAAAATAAGTTTCAGGAGTATAACAGTTACAAGATGCCTTGTATGAAAAGTTAATATAATGAATGATTCCTATCCCTAAACCTGTATTTCCAGCATTTGTAGTTAAATTATAACGTTCTCCATAGTCAGATTGAAAAGCTACTGGACCAGCTATAATTCCTACTTCATGCGAAAAGCCAAATTGAGCATTTGAGCTGTTTGAAAAGCCAAATAAAATCAATAGAGTTAAGGTTATTTGTTTAAGCATTTTTTAGTTAAAATTTCAAGTCTTGACAAATATATAAAAAACATCATTGAACCTTTGAAATTAAAATTAAAAATAAGTAATTAAATTCCTAAAATGGCTAAGAAAAAAGCAACGTTTTCGTTTAAACTACAACTTCAAAAGCTGAATTCTTCAAGAATGATTAATAAAAAGATAAATCGATAAAACATACTTAATAATTAATTTGAAATAGTCGCATTAAATGTATATTTGTACACTCTAACGAAAACGTTTTCTTAAACGTTAATAATCTAATAATCATGTCACAAAGTATTTCTACTTTTATTGAAGAGGTTACTAAAAAAAACCCAAACGAACCGGAATTCTTGCAAGCAGTTTTGGAAGTTGCTGAAACTGTGATTCCTTTTATCGAAGAAAATAAAAAATACCAAAACAAAATGCTTTTGGAAAGAATGGTCGAATCTGATCGTATCATTATGTTTCGTGTAGCTTGGATTGATGATAAAGGCGCTACTCAAGTAAATAGAGGATACCGTATTCAAATGAATTCAGCTATCGGACCGTATAAAGGTGGACTGCGTTTTCACCCTTCAGTGAATTTAAGTATTTTAAAATTTTTAGCTTTCGAACAAACATTTAAAAATAGCTTAACTACTTTGCCAATGGGTGGAGGAAAAGGTGGGGCTGATTTTGATCCAAAAGGAAAATCAGATAATGAAGTAATGCGTTTTTGTCAAAGCTTCATGACGGAATTATCTAAACATATTGGTGCTAACACGGATGTTCCTGCGGGAGATATTGGAGTTGGAGGAAGAGAAGTAGGTTATTTATTTGGTCAATATAAAAGACTAAGAAATGAATTTACGGGTGTTTTAACTGGAAAAGGAATTTCTTTTGGAGGTTCTTTAATTAGACCTGAAGCAACTGGATACGGAGCAGTTTATTTTGCTCAAAGTATGTTAGAAACTAAAGGAAATAGTTTTGCAGGTAAAACAGTTGTTGTTTCTGGTTCTGGAAACGTGGCGCAATATGCTACTGAAAAAGCCACTCAATTAGGTGGTAAAGTGGTGACTATGTCAGATTCTGCTGGATATATTTACGATGCTGATGGTATCGATGCACAGAAATTGGCCTATGTAATGGAGATTAAAAATGAATTAAGAGGTAGAATTAGTGACTATGTTGCTAAATATCCAAAAGCTAAATATTTCGCAGGGAAACGCCCATGGGAAGTAAAATGTGATATTGCTTTGCCATGTGCTACTCAAAATGAGTTAAACGAAGACGAAGCAAAAACACTTGTTGCAAACGGATGTCTTTGTGTAGCTGAAGGGGCTAATATGCCAACAACACCAGAAGCAGTTCACGTAATCCAAAAAGCTAAATTATTATTTGCTCCTGGAAAAGCATCTAATGCTGGTGGAGTAGCTACTTCAGGTTTAGAAATGTCTCAAAATTCATTGAGATTAAGTTGGACTTCTGAAGAAGTAGATGAGAAACTAAAAGGGATTATGTTAAATATTCATGCTTCATGCGTTAAGTATGGTTCTGATGGTAATGGATATGTTGACTATGTAAAAGGAGCAAACATTGCTGGATTTGTAAAAGTAGCCGATGCTATGCTAGCTCAAGGGGTAGTTTAATCTTTTTCAAATAATAGATTAAAGCCTTCTAGCCAAATTTTGGTTAGAAGGCTTTTTTTTGATCCCAACAAAAAACGAATACTTTCGTTTGTGCTATATTTGTGAATCAATTGCAATCCAAACAATGAAAAAAAACGTTTTACTATTGCTGTTACTCTTGCTAATGCAAATGACATTTGCTCAAAACAATTTGTCATGGCAGGGCTATTTTTCATACAATGAAATTAAAGATGTATCGGCTTCTTCAAATACTATTTTTGCCGCTTCTGAAAATGCACTTTTTTCTAGAAACGCAAGCACAAACATTATTAAAACAACCAATACTGTTGATGGGCTTTCGGGTCAAACCATAAGCGCACTGTATTATAGTTCGCAATTCAATAAATCAATTGTAGGCTATGAAAATGGGTTACTCATTGTAATTAACGAAGCTGATGGGAACATGTTAAATGTGGTTGATATTATTAACAAGCAACTCCCTGCCAGCACGAAAACAGTCAATCATTTTATGGAGTATGAAGGGGTTGTTTATGTTTCTTGTGATTTTGGAATCGTACAATTTAATTTAGAAACGATGCTTTTTGGAGATACTTATTTTATTGGAGATAATGGTGCCGAAATAATTGTTTCACAAACTGCAATTTACAATGGGTTTATCTATGCGTCTACAAATAGTGGGATTCGAAGAGCCTTAATTGCTAATAAGAATTTGAATGATTATGCACAATGGCAACAAGTATCTGGGGGGAATTGGACAAGTATTGAGACTTTTGACACGGAGTTAATCGCTATAAATTCTTCAGGGGATATTCATAAATACAATTCAAGTACCAATTCTTTTGTAAGTTTTATTGCTCTTTCTCAACCTGTTTTAGATATGAGGGCAAATGATTCTTATCTAATTGTAACCACAAGCAATAGCATATTTATTTATAATAAACAGTTGGTACTAGTACGTCAAATCAATAGCAATCAAATTCCGGGTACTAGCCCTATTTTTAGTTGCGCTACCAGTATCGAGGATGTAATTTATATTGGAACAAAACAAAATGGATTGTATACAACAGTAATTACAGCTACTGATTTTGAGAATATAACACCAATGGGGCCGCTACGGAATAGTATTTTTTCACTTCAAGCAACTCCAAATCTTTTTTGGGCTGTATATGGGGATTATACTGTTGATTATAATCCGTATCCATTAGACAATTATGGAGTGAGTAAATTTTCGTCTTCGGGTTGGTTAAATATTCCGTATGATGCCGTATTGGGAGCAAAATCAATAAGCAGGGTGACTATTAATCCAAGTAATGAAAATGATGTGTTCGCTAGTTCTTTCTTTTCGGGATTGTTGAAGATTGAAAATGATGTGCCTACTTTTTTATATAACCAAACGAATAGTGGTTTAGAAACATTAACCTTTGCTGGAGCTAATTATTTTGATGTTAGAATTAATGGAGCTGCTTTTGACAAATCGGGTAATCTATGGGTTACTAACAGCAGGATTAAAAACGGTTTAAAAGTTTTAGGAACCAATGGGGAATGGCAAAGCTTTTCAATGGATAATATTTTAGATGCTAGTCAAGACAATAGTTTTGGTAGAATGGTGATTGATCGCAATGGAACAAAATGGATGACGACAAATCGAGATGGAGTTATAGCATTTAATGAAAGTAATAATACATTTAAGAAAATTACTTTTGGACCAGATACGGGTAATTTGCCCATTTCGGATGTGCGAGCAGTAGCCGTTGACAATAGAAATCAACTTTGGATAGGAACGACAAAAGGACTTCGGGTATTATCTAATGTAGGTAATTTTCAAACCGACAATCAATTGACAACCAATTCCATTATTATATTGGATAATAACCTTGCTCAAGAATTGTTGTATGAGCAGTTTATAACTGATATTGTAGTAGATGGCGCTAATAATAAATGGATAGGAACTGCAGATTCGGGTGTGTTTATGGTGTCGCCAAATGGTCAAGAAACCAAATATCATTTTACCATAAACAACTCACCATTACCAAGCAATGTGATTAATGATATTGATATAAATAGTGCAACAGGTGAAGTTTTTATAGCTACAGCCAAAGGATTGGTTTCTTTTAAAGGAGTTTCTACTGCTGCAAATGAAGATTTGACGCAAGCGTATGTGTACCCCAATCCAGTTCGGCCTGAGTATCAAGGAACGGTAAAAATTGCGGGATTAATTAATAAAGCAAATATTAAAATCACTGATATAGAAGGCAATCTTGTTTATGAAACTACTTCAGAAGGAGGAACTATAGAGTGGGATACCACTGCATTTGGGAAATATAAAGTAGCTTCGGGAGTGTATATGATTTTTATTTCGGCACAAGACGGGGTAGAAATCAAAGTGAAGAAAGTAATGATAATCAGATAATTAGTTTTTAGTTTACATTTTGGTCATTAACTACAATCCAAAACTTTAAACTTTAAACTTTAAACAAAAATAATGCTCGTAAAAACCAAAGCCATTGTCATTTCGTCGATAAAATTTCAAGAAAAAAGCTTGATTGTGAAATGCTTTACGCAATCGCATGGTTTGAAATCCTATTTTGTTCGGGATGCTTTTTCGGGTAGAAAATCAAATCAGAAAATTGCTTATTTTCAACCGCTTTCTATTCTAGAAATTGAAGCAGTACATAAGAACAAAGGCACTTTGGAAAACTTCAAAGAAATTAAGTTAAGCACGCCATTTACAAGCATTCATACAGATATTTATAAAAGTACCATCGTTATTTTTATTTCCGAAATATTGTACCATTCCATTCATGAAGAGGAAAAAAACGAATCGCTTTTCAGCTTTCTGGAAGCGGCTTTGCTTTGGCTGGATCATCATGATGAAATAGCTAATTTTCATTTAATTCTAATGCTAGAAGCTACAAAATACCTTGGTTTTTATCCTGATATATCCGATATAGATATGCCTTTTTTTGATGTAAACGAAGGTGTTTTTTCTCCTTTTCATGCGGTCAGTTCATTGACAGAGCATGAAACCAATTTGTTTAAAAAACTAATTGATTTGCGATTAGATAACGATCAAAAAGTCTTCCATGTAATCGAACGCCAAATTGTGCTGAAAATACTTATTGAATACTACAGTTACCATCTTGACGGTTTTAAAAGGCCAAAATCGTTAGAGGTATTAAAGGAAGTTTTTTCTTAAATTAAAGGAAGTTTTTAGACTTTAACCCAAGTGTATAAACAAAATTCATGTCAATTCGTGAAATTTGTGTTTAATTATTCAAAATTCCTTACTTTCGCACTTCGATTAAAGAAAAGGATAAAATGAGCACAAAATTTACTGAATACAAAGGACTTGACTTGCCAACAGTAGCGTCAGAAGTACTTGATTTTTGGAAGAAAGAAAACATATTTGAGAAAAGTGTAACTACCCGTGAGGGAAGTACACCATACGTATTTTTTGAAGGGCCACCTTCTGCAAATGGATTACCTGGAATTCATCACGTAATGGCTCGTGCCATTAAAGATATTTTTTGTAGATATAAAACTCAAAAAGGGTTCCAAGTAAAGCGTAAAGCAGGTTGGGATACTCATGGATTGCCTGTAGAATTAGGAACTGAGAAAGAACTCGGAATTACAAAAGAAGATATAGGAAAGAAAATTTCTATCGAAGAATATAACGAGGCGTGTAAAAAAACCGTGATGCGTTATACAGACGTATGGAATGATTTGACCGAAAAAATGGGGTACTGGGTAGATATGGAAGATCCATATGTTACCTATAAACCCAAATATATGGAGACGGTTTGGTGGATTTTGAAACAAATCTATAATAAAGATTTGATGTACAAAGGGTACACAATCCAGCCGTATTCTCCAAAAGCAGGAACAGGATTGAGTTCTCACGAAGTGAACCAGCCAGGAAGTTATAGAGATGTAACGGATACGACTGTTGTAGTTCAATTCAAGGCAATTAATGATACCTTGCCAGCTGCTTGGCAAGAAATTGGCGAGATTCTTATCTTGGCTTGGACAACAACTCCTTGGACATTGCCTTCAAATACGGCGCTGACAGTAGGTCCTAAAATTGATTATGTTGTTGTGAAAACTTTCAATCAGTATACTTTTTTACCAACGAATGTAGTTTTAGCCAAAAACTTAGTTGGAAAACAATTTGGGAAAGGGTTTTTCGCTAGTGAAGATGTAGCCGACTTTGAGAACTTCAAAGCAGGAGACAAGAAAATACCATTCCAAGTAATCGCTGAAGCAAAAGGAGCGGACTTAGTTGGAATCAAATACGAGCAATTAATGCCATTAGTGCTTCCGTATCAAAACCCTGAGAATGCATTTAGAGTTATTTCAGGAGATTTTGTAACGACAGAAGATGGAACAGGAATTGTACATACAGCGCCCACTTTTGGTGCTGATGATGCAAAAGTTGCTAAAGAAGCCAGTCCAGAAATTCCGCCAATGTTAGTTTTAGATACTGATGGAACAGCAGTGCCATTGGTAAACTTGCAAGGAAAGTTTATTGAAGGATTGGGTGATTATTCAGGAAAATACGTTAAAAACGAATATTATAATGATGGTGAAGCTCCAGAACGTTCTATAGACGTGGAGATTGCCATTCAGTTAAAAGAAGAAAATAAAGCATTCAAAGTAGAGAAATATGTGCACAGTTACCCACATTGTTGGAGAACAGATAAGCCTATATTATACTACCCACTAGATTCATGGTTTATAAAAATCACCGAAGTTAGAGATAGAATGTTCGAATTGAACGAAACCATCAACTGGAAGCCAAAAGCAACAGGAGAAGGTCGTTTTGGGAATTGGTTAAAGAATGCCAATGACTGGAACTTATCGCGTTCAAGATATTGGGGGATTCCATTGCCTATCTGGAGAACAGAGGACAAACAAGAAGAAATTTTAATTGGTTCTGTTGAAGAATTATACAACGAAATAGAAAAATCAATAGCTGCTGGTTTCCAAAAAGAAAATCCTTTCAAAGGGTTTGAAATTGGGAATATGGACGAAAGTAACTATGATTTAATTGACTTACATAAAAATGTAGTTGATAAAATTACTTTGCTTTCTCCTTCTGGAAAACCAATGACGCGTGAAGCTGATTTGATAGATGTATGGTTTGACTCTGGTTCCATGCCGTATGCACAATGGCATTACCCTTTTGAAAACAAAGACAAAATTGATGAGAATAAAGATTTTCCTGCAGACTTTATTGCCGAAGGAGTCGATCAAACGCGTGGATGGTTTTATACTTTGCATGCTATTGCCACTTTGGTTTTTGATAAAGTCGCCTATAAAAATGTGGTTTCGAATGGTTTAGTATTAGACAAAAACGGACAAAAAATGTCTAAACGTCTAGGGAATGCTGCGGACCCATTTGAAACTTTATCAGAATATGGACCTGATGCTACTCGTTGGTATATAATCTCTAATGCAAACCCTTGGGACAACTTGAAGTTTGACTTAGAAGGAATTGCTGAGGTGCGCCGTAAGTTCTTTGGGACTTTATACAATACGTATTCTTTCTTTAGTTTGTATGCTAATATAGATGGGTTTAAATACGAGGAAGCCGAAATTCCAGTAAATGAAAGACCAGAAATTGATCAATGGGTTATTTCTGAGTTGAACACGTTGATAAAAGAAGTAGATGGTTTTTATGCTGATTATGAACCTACAAAGGCAGCACGTGCCATATCAGAATTTGTACAGGAAAATTTGAGTAACTGGTATGTTCGTTTATGTAGAAGACGTTTCTGGAAAGGAGAATATGCTCAAGACAAAATTGCGGCTTATCAAACGCTGTATACATGTTTATTGACGGTAAGTAAGCTTAGTGCTCCTATTGCTCCTTTCTTTATGGATAAGCTTTACAGAGACTTAACTTTAACAACACAATCAGAAAAGTATGACAGTGTACATTTGGCCCAGTTTCCAATTTCGGTTGAAAACTATGTTAATAAAATGTTAGAGAGTAAAATGCAGAAAGCACAGACCATTTCATCACTAGTTTTATCACTCCGTAAAAAGGAAATGATTAAGGTGCGTCAACCCTTGCAAAAGATAATGATTCCAATACTTGACGAAGCACAAAGGCTTGAAATCGAGGCGGTTTCTGACCTTATAAAAGCGGAGGTAAATGTTAAAGAAATACTACTTTTGGATGATGCTTCGGGTGTCTTAGTAAAGCAAATTAAACCTAATTTTAAAACTTTAGGGCCAAGATTTGGTAAAGATATGGGGTTGATTTCTAAGCAGATACAAGGGTTTTCGGCAGATGATATTAACAAGCTAGACAGTGAAGGTACTATAGATGTTGTTATTGGTGGAAAAAGCATAACTTTAACATTAGAAGATGTTGAGATTTCATCTCAAGATATTGAAGGTTTGTTGGTTGCTAATTCAAATGGAATCACGGTTGCGCTTGATATTGTTATCTCACCGGAATTGAAGAAAGAAGGAATAGCAAGAGAGTTAGTGAACAGAATTCAGAACATTAGAAAAGATTCTGGATTTGAAGTGACAGATAAAATAAAAGTACACTTACAGCAAAATGATGTTTTAAAAGAAGCTGTAGGCTCTAATGAAGAATATATAAAATCAGAAACCTTAACAGAAGAATTGGTTTTTGATGAAGAGATTGAAAATGGCATAGAAATTGAATTTGACGAGATAAAAACAAAAATAAAAATTACTAAATAATTAGGATATGGTAGATGCACCAACAAGATACTCTGACGCTGATTTAGCAGAGTTCAAAGAAATAATTCTAAATAAAATTAACAAAGCGCAAGCTGATTTAGATTTGATAAAGAGCGCCTACATGAATGATTTAAATAATGGTACGGATGATACATCTCCAACATTTAAAGCATTTGAAGAAGGAAGCGAAACCATGTCTAAAGAAGCCAACTCACAATTAGCGATTCGTCAAGAAAAGTTTATTCGTGATTTGAAAAATGCTTTATTCCGTGTAGAGAATAAAACCTATGGTTTGTGTAAGGTAACCGGTAAATTGATTAGTAAAGAAAGACTAAAAATTGTACCTCACGCAACGATGAGTATTGAAGCTAAAAATCTACAACGATAAGCGCTTTTTCAATTTAAATATTTAACGCTCCATTGGGAGCGTTTTTTTTGATAAAATTATTACTTTTACGCCACTTAAAAATTAAAAAATGTCATTACGAAAAGCGTATCTACTTATCTTCATTGTATTAATCGTTGATCAAGTTTCGAAAATATTTGTAAAAACTAATTTTGTATTAGGGGAAGAAGTAGAAGTTTTTAATTGGTTTAAAATTCTTTTTATTGAAAATGAAGGAATGGCTTGGGGGACAAAAATACCCGGAGCATATGGTAAGTTATTCCTTACCCTTTTTAGACTAGTCGCTGTGGGCGGGATTGGATATTGGTTGTGGGACTCTGTAGAGCGAAAACACAGTTCTAATTACTTAATTATAGCCATTGCCTTAATTTTGGCAGGTGCCTTTGGTAATATTATTGATTCTGTTTTTTACGGTGTTATTTTTGACGATAGTAACGCACAATTAGCTACACTATTTTCTGAAAAGCCCTATGGAACATGGTTTCACGGTCAAGTAGTGGACATGTTTTACTTCCCATTTTGGCATGGAAGTTTACCAAGCTGGATTCCTGTTTGGGGCGGAAGAGATTTTACTTTCTTTAATGCTATTTTTAATGTTGCTGATATGGCAATATCAACTGGAGTAGGGATATTGATTTTTTTCAATAAAAAAGCGTTTCACCATAAATTAGATTAATTCTTCAACGAATAATTTGCAAAATAAAAAACAAAGACCCATTCAGTATATTTGAATAGGTCTTTGTTTTTTATTAGATTTATTTGTTGTGTCCTGGTGCATAACGTTTAGCGCTTTTTCCACCATATATTTTTTTAGCTTGACCTGGCGGAAGTTTTTTGGCTTTATAAGTAGATCTGCTGGTTCTGGTTTGAATGCTGCAGCTTGATATTGAAGCAGTAAATACAATAACCATAAAGGTTAAAGCAAATCTTGAGTATTTAAATGTTTTCATAACTGAATTAGATTTTATCTGATGCGAAAGTACGAATTCAATTTTAAAAAGTGTGAAAAGAATTTGGTGTCACGCAATAATCTAATTTCACATCACCCTCAAAGATATCAGTAATTAATTCTTCGGGTTCAAAGAATGAGAGTCCAATTTTGATTACATCTGGTTTGCAGTCCGAAAGAAACTTGTCATAAAAACCCTTACCATATCCCACTCTATTTCCTTTAATGTCATAAGCCAAAAGAGGAATGAAAACAACGTCAATTTTTTTTGAAGGTACTTCAATACCATCAATTGGTTCTGGAATATTGTATTTGTTTTTCTTTATTTTTGTGTTATCAGTAAGTAAAAAGTGGGTCATTTCTCTTGTCGTAAAATCAGATTTTGAAATAATAATTTCTTTATCTTTCCCAGAAAGAAGATGTAAGATCAATTCAGTATCGACCTCTTTGTGTTCTACAATAGAAAGAAAAATATGGAAATACGTTTTCTCCCAAATGGGGAGTGCTAATAGTCTATTGGCAATAGCCAAACTCATCTCCTCAATTTCTATCTCACTAAGATTTTGTCTTAACTTTTTATACTTAGTTCGTAATTCTTTTTTATTACTTTCCATCACCAATAGTTTTAGAAATATGATAAATTGCATCCCCTTGATATACAATAGGTGAATGATTGGCATTTATTATGTAACCGTCATTGGGTGCTTTTACTTTGCGTTCAAATTTCCCAAATGGATCAGTAATTGTTGCTAAGACAGTTCCTTTTTTTACAAATGAACCAATATAACCACTATCATGTAATAAACCAGAACACTTGGCTCTTATCCAAGCCGATTTTTCAATATAAATGGTATTCTTTTCTTGTTTTTCAATACTATGTTTGGGGTCCAGCATGTTTAAATGTGACAAAATTCGTTTTACTCCATCAATTCCAGCATCAGCGATTGATTCATTAATGTCCAGTGATTTTCCACCTTCAAAAAGCAGCATTTTTACGTTTAGCTTCGAACTTGAATTTCTAAAGGAACCAGCAATATTTTTTGAGTATAAGGTAAATGGTGCATTAAAAACATCGGCCAATATTTTTAATTCTGTATTATTTGGTGCAAGTCGTATTTGTGGGGCGTTAAATCGGCTTGCGCCTCCAGCGTGAAAATCTACAGCATAATCAACTAATGGCATTATTTCTGTTAGAATATGATAGGCAAATCGACTCGCTAAAGATCCTTTTTTACTTCCAGGGAAAACTCGATTTAAGTCTCTACCATCAGGAAATTGACGGGACATGTTTACAAATCCAAACATGTTGATTATGGGAATACAGACAACAGTTCCTGTTTTAGGCTTATTGATTTTTTTTGTAATTATTTGGCGAACAATTTCTACTCCATTGATTTCATCGCCATGTATCCCAGCTGAAAAAAGGACAATAGGACCATCAATTTTTGATCGCGAAACAATAATTGGAATTTTAAGTTTTGCCGTATTATGCAGTTTTGCGATTTCCATGTCAATGGTTTTGCTTTCGCCTGGTAAAATAGATTCTCCTAAAATTGTTATTGTTTTTGTGCTTCTCATATTTAATAAAAAAGCTAAATGTAGAGATTATTATTTGGAATTCGTAAATTTGAAATGAATTCAAGAATTAACTTCAAATTAATACAATCACAATAGGTCAATATGTACCACTGTGTATCTTTGTGAAATAATAATACAATGCAAAACCCAACGCTAGATCTTCAAATACAAACATTACCTGATAGCCCTGGAGTTTATCAATATTATGATAAAGAGGGAAAAATATTGTATGTAGGAAAAGCTAAGAATTTAAAGAAAAGAGTTTCTTCCTATTTTAATAAAGTTCATGATACTGCAAAAACGAATGTACTTGTCAAGAAAATTGTAACGATAAAGCACATTGTAGTTCCTACAGAAACCGATGCGCTTTTATTAGAAAACAACTTGATAAAAACATTACAACCCAGATATAATGTATTGTTACGGGATGATAAAAGTTATCCTTGGTTGTGTATTAAGAAAGAACCTTTTTCGCGGATATTTGCTACTAGAAGAATGGTTAAAGACGGTTCAGAATATTTTGGTCCCTACACTAGTTTTAAAACCGTCAATACTATTTTAGAATTAATAAAGGAATTATATCCCTTACGAACCTGCAATTTTGACTTAAGTAAGTCCAATATAGAAAGTGGTAAATTCAAAGTTTGTCTTGAATATCATATAGGAAACTGCAAAGGTCCATGCGAAGGATATGAATCATTAGAAGTGTATCAAAAACAAGTAGATGCTATTCGCGAAATTCTAAAAGGGAATTTTAAAGAAAGCATGAAAGACTTTAAAAAAGTAATGACGGACTTGGCGCATAACATGCATTTTGAAGAAGCGCAAAAAATAAAAGAAAAAATAGAAGTTCTCGAAAATTATCAATCGCGCTCTACTATTGTGAATCCAAAAATCACGAATATTGATGTATTCTCCATTGTTTCGGATGAAGCAGCAGCCTATGTCAATTTTTTACAAATTTCACATGGCTCGATTATTCGTTCGCATACGATGGAAATCAAGAAAAAATTAGAAGAAACGGATGAAGAATTGTTGGAGCTGGCAATTATAGAATTGAGAGAGCGATTTCAATTGCTGTCAAAAGAAGTATTAGTGCCATTTGCAGTTGATTTGGGAGAAAATATAAAAGTTACTGTGCCACAGCTTGGAGATAAAAAGCAAATTCTAGACCTTTCTATTCGCAACGCTAAATTTTACAGAATAGAACAATTAAAACAATTGCAAATTGTAGATCCAGACCGTCATGCCAATAGAATCATGGCACAAATGAAAAAAGATTTGCGATTGCCTGTGGAGCCAAGACATATTGAATGCTTTGATAACTCAAATATTCAGGGAACAAATCCTGTTGCAGCTTGTGTGGTTTTTAAAGATGGGAAACCAAGTAAGAAAGATTACCGCCATTTTAATATAAAAACAGTTGAAGGTCCAGATGATTTTGCATCGATGACTGAAGTGGTGTATAGACGGTACAAACGATTACTAGAAGAGGAAGAGCCGCTGCCGCAATTGATTATTATTGATGGAGGGAAAGGGCAGCTTTCTGCAGCGCTTAAGAGCATTGATGATTTGGGATTGCGCGGGAAGATTGCGATAATAGGAATTGCAAAACGTCTTGAAGAATTGTTTTACCCAGGAGATTCAGTGCCTTTATATTTAGATAAAAAATCTGAAACTTTAAAAGTAATACAACAATTAAGAAATGAAGCGCATCGATTTGGGATTACGCATCATAGAGACAAAAGAAGTAAAGCAGCATTAAATTCATCTATAGAATCAATTCCTGGAATTGGAGAAAAAACGATGTTAGCATTGATTCAACAGTTTAAAAGTGTAAAAAGATTAAAAATAGCAACAGAAAAAGAAATTTCTGACGTTATAGGAGTATCAAAAGCAAAAAAAATTGTCGACTTTTACAAATCTGTAACGAAATGATGGTAAGATAGATACAAAGCAAAATAATTTATGAAAAAATATATTCTTTTAATCTTCCTATTTTTTACAAGTTTTATATTGCTTTCCCAAGTCCAAAACAAACCTAAAGTAGGCTTGGTGTTAAGTGGCGGTGGTGCCAAAGGATTTGCTCATATAGGTGTTTTGAAAGTACTGGAAGAAGCAGGTGTTAAAATTGATTATATTGGAGGAACAAGTATGGGCTCAGTAGTTGGGGGATTGTATGCTTCAGGTTATACAGCATCACAAATAGACTCTATATTTCAATCCACTAATTTTGATGAATTAATAAATGATTTCATTCCTAGGTCTTCTAAAAATTTTTATGAAAAAAGGAATGATGAGTTATATGCATTAGTCTTGCCTTTTGATAAATTTAAAATTGGTATACCGGAAGCGCTTTCTAAAGGGATGTACAATTTTAACTTATTAAGCAGCTTGACTAGAAACGTAAGGCATGTAAGAGATTTTAATAAATTACCAACTCCATTTTTATGTATAGGTTCTAATATAGAAACAGGGAAACAAGTAATTTTAGATAAAGGGAATTTGGCGCAAGCGATGATTGCCAGTTCTGCATTTCCATCTTTGTTTTCTCCAGTTGAAATTGACGGAGCGCTTCTGGTGGACGGAGGAGTTACTAATAACTATCCAATTGATGAAATTCGAAAATTGGGTGCTGATATCATAATTGGGGTGGATGTTCAAGATGATTTAAGGGACAGAAACTCGCTTAAAGATGCTACAAAAATTTTAGTTCAAATTACCAATCTTCATTCGATAGAAAAAATGAAAAGTAATATTGAAAAAACGGACATTTATATAAAGCCTGATATAAAAGACTATGGTGTGATATCATTTGATAAAGGAAAAGAGATAATTAAAAAAGGAGAAGATGCTACTTTTTCAGTTTATGAAAAGATAAAAGTGTTGGGGGAGGGCTCAAATTATTACAGTAAACCTAAATTAAAAATTCAATCGGACAGTTTACAATTAAAGAATATAAATTGTAATGAATTAGATAATTTTACAAAAGAATATGTTTTAGGGAAGTTGCGTTTCAAACCAGGTTCAAAAATAACATACCAACAACTAGAAAAAGGAATAAACAACATTAATGCGACTAATAACTTTAGTGTTATAAACTATACATTAAATTCCAATGCTGGAGATGATGATTTAGACCTTAATTTAAAAGAAAACCCAATAAAATCTTATTTGAAATTTGGTTTACATTACGATGATTTATTTAAAAGTGGAGTTTTGGTAAATTTCACTCGCAAAAAAACTTTTTTTAAAAATGACATTGCTTCATTAGATATTGTTTTAGGGGATAATTTTCGATATAATTTTGATTATTATATCGAAAATGGATACAATCTAAGTTTGGGGTTTAAGTCTAATTTCAATCAATTTAGTCGAAACATACCAAGTGAGGTCAGTGGTTTGGATTATGGTGCTTTGGGAGTAAATTCAATCTTTGTCGATTTTTCGGATTTGACAAGCCAAGCCTATTTTCAATCCCTGTTTGTTCAAAAATTTTTAATAGGTGCTGGAGTTGAGTATAAATATTTAAAAATTAAGTCGGAAACCTTAGCAAATACGGATCCTATAATTGACAAAAGTAGTTATCTGAGTGTTTTTGGATATATGAAATACGATACTTTTGATAACAAAGACTTTCCGAAAAAAGGGTTGTATTTTTCGGGAGATATTCAGTCCTATTTCTTGTCATCAAATTATACGGGAAAGTTTAATCCTTTCTCTATTGCCAAAGCTGATTTTGGTGTAGCTGCCACATTATTCAAACATGCCACAATAAAAATTCAATCCGAAGCAGGTTTTTCATTTGGTAATGAGAGTGTCCCTTATTTCAATTTTGTATTAGGAGGGTATGGTTTCAATACCATTAATAATTTTAGACCGTTTTATGGTTATGATTTTTTAAGTATAGCGGGCAATAGCTATATAAAAACAACAGGAACGGTTGATTATGAGTTTTATAAAAAAAACCATTTGAATTTTTCGGCTAATTTTGCCAATTTGGGCAGTAATATTTTTGAAACAGTTGATTGGATATCAGTTCCTAAATATTCGGGTTACGCAGTAGGATACGGTTTAGAAACTATTGTTGGTCCTTTAGAAATTAAATATTCATGGTCACCAGAAAACGCAAAAGGGTATACTTGGTTTAGCATCGGATTTTTATTTTAAATTCAATCTATTTCATTAAAAATTCCGATATTTGTTATAATGAAAACAAAATGGACAGGTTTATTAGAGTATCTTCAATTCCTTATCAAGAGAAATCCTGAATAAGTCACTATTTTTTGATTTAGAATAACGAATAGCAAAGCCTACTCGCTTTATTAGTTACACTTTAAAACAAAAAAATCATGCCATTATATCATAAATTAGGGGTTTTCCCTCAAAAAAGGCACACTCAATTTGAAAAGCCAAATAGAGGTTTGTACTACGAACAGCTCTTTGGGACTGAAGGATTTCATGGAAACTCTTCATTGCTATATCATGTCCATAGGCCAACACAGGTAAAGGAAATCAATAAGTCCTACTCAGTTGAACCTAAAATTGCTATTGGGAAAAACATAAAATCATTATTGCTTAAAGGGTTTGAATTAAAATCCGCAGATGATTTTTTAGACAGTCGCAAAGCCATGCTAGTCAATAAAGACTGTACCATTGGACTGGCAGCACCTCGGAAATCATTGACAGACTATTTCTATAAAAATGCCGATGCTGATGAAATGATTTTCATCCACAAAGGGAAAGGAAAATTGCGTACCATGATGGGAAACATTCCTTTTGAGTATGGAGATTACTTAATCATACCGCGCGGAATTATCTATCAAATTCAATTTGACACAACAGATAATCGTTTGTTCTATGTAGAGTCATTTGCGCCGTTTTATACCCCTAAGCGCTATAAAAATGAGTCGGGTCAACATTTGGAGCACTCACCATTTTGTGAGCGCGACTTTATTTTGCCAAATGAATTAGAGACGCACGATGAAAAAGGAGATTTTTTAATCAAAATCAAAAAAGAAGGAATGATGCATGAAGTAGTGTATGCTACGCATCCTTTTGATGTTGTGGGTTGGGACGGTTACAATTTTCCATACGGATTCAGTATTCATAACTTCGAGCCAATAACGGGTCGTATTCATCAACCGCCACCAGTGCATCAAACGTTTGAAACTTCAACATTTGTAGTATGTTCGTTTGTTCCTAGATTATATGATTACCACCCAAAAGCAATTCCAGCGCCTTACAATCATAGCAATATTGATAGCGATGAGGTTTTGTATTATGTAGATGGTGATTTCATGAGCCGCAACAATATAGAACAAGGACACATCACATTGCACCCCAAAGGAATTCCCCACGGTCCAGCGCCAGGGGCCATGGAGCGTAGTATTGGTCACACAAGTACTGAGGAATTAGCCGTTATGGTAGACACTTTTCGCCCACTTATGGTAACCGAAGAAGCTATGGGACTAGACGATGGGCAATATTATAAGTCGTGGGTGGAGTAGTTTAAGGAGCTATTTCCTGCTATCTGTTGCAATCTTTTTTTTCGGTAAAAACCTTAAAAAAGGATTTCCACTACTATCAGGGCTAGGGCTTAAGTGCAAATAAATAACAATTTTCAAATCAATAAAATTTGTGTAAATCAATTTGATCCGCAACAGCTGGGTACTAAAAGTAGGTTTCACATAAAAAAATAAATACAATGGCAAAGGAAGTTAAATCAGTAGAATACGGACTAGAAAAAATATTTGAAGGAGCGCAAGATTTCCTTCCATTATTAGGAACGGATTATGTAGAATTCTACGTAGGAAATGCAAAACAATCGGCGCATTATTATAAAACTGCTTTTGGATATCAGTCCTTGGCGTATGCTGGATTAGAAACAGGAGTTAGAGATCGTACTTCTTATGTGTTAAAACAAGATAAGATTCGTATTGTACTTACTACACCGTTAACACAAGAGTCTCCAATACATGAGCATTTGAGAAAACACGGAGATGGAGTAAAAGTTGCGGCACTTTGGGTTGAGGATGCTACAAGCGCATACGAAGAGACTATGAAACGTGGTGCACGTTCTTTTATGGAGCCTACTGTAGAGAAAGACGAACATGGAGAAGTAGTGCGCTCTGGAATTTATACCTATGGTGAAACCGTTCATATATTTGTAGAACGTAAAAACTATAATGGTGTTTTCTTACCAGGATATAAAGAATGGAAATCGGATTATAATCCAGAGCCAACAGGATTGAAATACATTGACCACATGGTAGGAAATGTGGGTTGGAACGAAATGAACACTTGGGTGAAGTTCTATGAAGAAGTAATGGGGTTTGTAAATTTCCTTTCTTTTGATGACAAACAAATCAATACGGAATACTCTGCTTTGATGAGTAAAGTAATGTCTAATGGAAACGGAAGAATAAAATTCCCAATCAATGAGCCAGCCGAAGGAAAGAAAAAATCTCAAATCGAAGAGTATCTGGACTTTTATGGTGGACCAGGAATACAGCATATTGCCATCGCTACTGATGACATTATTAAAACGGTAAGCCAGTTAAAAGCAAGAGGAGTAGAATTTTTATCAGCGCCACCTCATACCTATTATGAAGCAATTCCGGAACGTTTGGGAGCGCATATGGGTATGATGAAAGAAGATATCAATGAAATTGAAAAATTAGCCATTATGGTTGATGCCGATGAAGATGGATATTTATTGCAAATTTTCACAAAACCAGTACAGGACAGGCCAACTTTATTTTTTGAAATTATTCAAAGAATGGGTGCTAAAGGTTTTGGAGCAGGTAACTTCAAAGCACTTTTTGAATCAATAGAACGTGAGCAACAATTGCGAGGAACGTTGTAAAATGCGATTTTTTTTGCATAATGTGAAAAAATAACTATTCAAACGAGTGTAATTTTGTCAATGTTTTGTTAAACTTTTTTTTTTGAATATAAAACTAAACTTGTTGACTACCTTTGCACTCGCAAAATGGAAGGGGTGGTTTCCTTCCGTATTGATATAAATTTCATAATTTATAGTTTTTTGGTTAGTTAATAGCATAAAAACTCAGTCATTATTTGACTGAGTTTTTTTGTTTTAATATATTTGGAACAACTTTTGCAAGAACAGTCAGTAAAAGACAAAGTAAGTTATGAAAAAAATAATACTATTCTTAATATTGATTTTAACTGTAAGTTTTGACTCTCATAATGATGACGCCTATGATGTGGGTGAATGGTTTAAGTTTCGAATCCATTATGGGTTTGTCAATGCAGGTTATGCCACGCTTGAAGTAAAAGACGCCACCGTCAATAATAAAAAAGCATTTCATGTAATTGGGAAAGGATATACCACAGGGATGTCTCGATTTTTCTTCAAAGTAGATGATTTATACGAAAGTTATATCGATAAAGAATCTGGGAATCCATCCCAATTTGTAAGAAAAATAAACGAAGGGGGCTATACCAAAAGTCAAGAAGGGTTTTTTAATCAATCGTCGAATAAGATTTTGGTGAAAGATTATAAAAATAAGAATGAAAAAACCTTTGTAATTCCCAAAAATACTCAAGATATCTTATCGGCTTTCTATTATTTAAGAAATTATCCAAGTATTGATAAAATTAATCCTGGGGAATCGATCGTGATTGATATGTTTTTTGATGATGAAACCACAAAATTTAAGTTAAAGTTTATAGGTCGTCAAGATATTACCACTAAATTTGGCGTCGTGTCTTCAATGGTTTTTAGACCATTAGTTCAATCAGGACGTGTTTTTAAAGAACAAGAAAGTTTAACTGTCTGGATTTCAGACGACGACAACAGATTGCCTATTCGAATAAAAGCAGAGCTTGCGGTAGGGTCAATCAAAGCAGATCTAGATGCATTTAAAGGATTAAAAAATCCGTTTAAAATAAAAAACTAATGAACATTAATGCGAATAAAGAAGCAATTTTAAAAGAAATTGAACTTAAATATGATTCCATAAATCAAAAAACAGAAACGCAACTCGAGGGCTTACTTTGGTCAAAACCCATTACATATTGGGATTATATCCAAACTGATGCCTTATTGAATTTACAAATTCAAAGAACGACACTCCCAGATGAAATGGTTTTTATCATGTATCATCAAGTAAATGAATTAATTTTTAAAATGATTCTTTGGGAAATGAATCAAATTGGTTATTCTCAAAATAGTAATGCCGAATTTTTTTCAGAACGATTAATGAGAGTGAGTCGTTATTTTGATATGCTTACCACATCATTCGGTATTATGGAAGAGGGCATGGATGTTGATCAATATATGAAATTTAGAACTACTCTTACTCCTGCAAGTGGTTTTCAAAGCGCACAATATCGCTTAATAGAATTTTCTTCTACTGATGTAATTAACCTTATTGACTATCGTTTTAGAAATAAAATAGAGGTTAAAGATTCTTATGAAAATGCATTTGAACATTTGTATTGGCAAGCAGCCGGAAAAGATTATCAAACAGGTGAAAAATCCTATTTGCTAGAAGAATTCGAAAAAAAATACAAAGGAATTTTCATGCGTCACATGGAAGAATATAGCACCATTAATATTTGGCAAAAATTCAAACAACTACCAGAAATAGAACAAAAAAAACCGGAAATTATAAAGGCAATGCGTCATTTTGATTATACGGTAAATATTACTTGGGTGATGCAGCATTTAAATGTTGCCATAAAATACATCGATCAAAGCGGTAAGGGAGATGGAGAAGCTACTGGAGGAAGTGATTGGAAAAAATACATGCACCCTAAATACCAACGAAGGATATTTTTTCCAGAATTATGGAGCGATGAAGAGTTGGCTAATTGGGGTGTAGAAAAGTAAGTTGAATTAAAAAAAAGAGACGGTTTGAAGCAGGTATTCATGATTATCATAGTATTAACCACAATACTATCTTGTAATAAGTCTAATGATAAATCCGAAAATGTAGTTAAGGTTAAAACCGTAAAACCAATTGCAGACAATTCTGATTTTGGGTTTAATTATTCTGATTTTAATGTTGTACAAGATACTGTAAAAAGAGGGGATACTTTTGGAACAATTATAGATAAACAAAATATTGGAGATAGAAGAGTATTTGAGATTGTCAAAAGTGTAAAAGACACTTTTGATGTTAGGGTAATACGACCTAATAAACCTTATACGATGCTTCGGTCAAAGGATAAAACAAATAAGTTACAGGTTTTTATTTATCAACCCGATGCTATAAATTATTATATTTTTGATTTACGTGATTCTGTAGTTGTAGCTCATAAAAGAACCAGGCCCATAACCATTAAAAGAAGATCTATTGGCGGGGTTTTAAAAGGATCTCTATCAGAAACCTTAGGTAATGCAAGTGTTGAAGCAGCTTTAGCTAATAAAATAACAAAAATATATTCTTGGTCCATTGACTTTTTTAAACTTAAAAAAGGGGATCGATTTGGCATCATTTTTACGGAAAGATTTATCAATGACTCTGTATATGATGGAGTAGAAGATCTGGAAGCGGCATTTTTTGAATATAAAGGTAAAATCATATATGCCTTTCCTTTCGCTCAAAACGAATCTTCGGGCAAAATTGAGTATTATGATGAGGAGGGAAAAACATTGAAAAATTTCTTTCTTAAAACACCTATTAAGTTCAGTCGAATTACTTCTAGATTTACAATGAGTAGATTTCATCCTGTACAACACAGATGGAAAGCTCATAAGGGGACTGATTATGCTGCGCCAACAGGAACGCCTATTTCAACTACAGCTTCGGGAATAGTTGAAAAGACGGGATATACAGCTGGAAATGGTAATTATGTCAAGGTGAAACACAATGGAACTTATTCTACACAATATTTACATATGTCAAAAATATTGGTGAGACGTGGTCAACATGTAAATCAAGGAGATGTGATAGGAAGAGTTGGTAGTACGGGATTAGCTACTGGCCCTCATGTGTGTTATCGATTTTGGAAAAACGGAAAACAAGTCGATGCCTTAAAATTAAACTTACCAAATGGAGAGCCTATGTATGGAGCTAATAAAACTCGATTTTTAAAATATATAGAGCCCTTAAAGTTTGAATTAGATAGTATAGCTAATTTATAATTTTAATCATAGTTTACATAATTTAGAGAGAACAGGTCAATTTATAATTGATTTTGTTCTCTCTATTTCATTGTAGCCCTATTATCTTTCCTATTTCTATTAAATTGTTATATAAATCAAAAGTGTTTATCATTTAAAACTAAATTCTGTATTTTTGCAAAAAAATAATATTAATATTAGAATCTCGATATAAATGGCCTTAAATACAATAAATCCTACAGATACCCTTTCGTGGGGGAAGCTTCAGAATCATTTTACTGAAATGCAAAAAGTTTCTATGAAAGAAATGTTTGAAGAAGATAAATCAAGAACTGAAAAATTTAATCTACAATGGAATGATTTTTTAATTGATTATTCTAAAAACATTATCAATCAAGAAACAATTACTTTATTGTTGGATTTGGCAAATGAAGTGGGACTAAAAGATGCAATTTCTGAATATTTTGAAGGAGCATTAATAAATCAAACCGAAAATAGAGCGGTTCTTCATACTGCCTTAAGAGCTAAGGAATCAGCTGTTGTAAATGTTAATGGTGAAAATGTAGTCCCAGAAATATTTGATGTAAAAAGTAAAATTAAAGCTTTTACAAATGAAGTAATTTCAGGAGCTAGAAAGGGATATACAGGAAAAGTATTTACCGATGTGGTAAATATTGGTATTGGTGGATCCGATCTTGGCCCTGTTATGGTTGTGGAAGCCTTGAAATTTTATAACAATCAGTTAAATGTTCATTTTGTTTCAAATGTTGATGGGGATCATGTAAATGAAGTTGTTAAAAAGTTAGACCCAGAAACTACACTTTTTGTAATTGTTTCTAAAACGTTTACAACACAAGAAACACTTACGAATTCTGAAACAATTAGAAAATGGTTTTTAAAATCGGCTACACAAGAGGATGTTGCGAAACATTTTGTTGCGGTTTCTACTAATATTCAAAAAGTTACCGATTTTGGAATTAATCCTGATAATGTTTTTCCAATGTGGGACTGGGTTGGTGGACGATTTTCCTTATGGAGTGCAGTTGGGCTTACTATTAGTTTAGCAATTGGCTTTGATAATTTTGATGAATTATTAGGTGGTGCTAATGAAATGGACAATCATTTTAAAACGGCAGATTTTGATAAAAATATGCCAGTGATTTTGGCTTTATTAAGTGTTTGGTATAATAATTTCTTTGGTGCCGAAAGTGAAGCATTGATTCCTTATACACAATATTTACAAAAACTAGCTCCCTATTTGCAACAAGGAACTATGGAGAGTAATGGTAAAAGTGTAGGGAGAGACGGTAAGCCTGTTAATTATGAAACGGGAACTATTATTTGGGGAGAACCAGGAACAAATGCACAACATGCTTTTTTTCAATTAATCCATCAAGGGACAAAATTAATTCCATCAGATTTTATTGGTTATGTAAAGCCATTATATGGAGATGAAGATCACCACGATAAATTAATGTCTAACTTTTTTGCACAAACTGAAGCTTTGATGCAAGGAAAGTCGGCAGTCCAAGTTCAATCAGAATTTGATAAACAGGGACTTTCAGCCGATAAAGCTAAATTCCTTCTTCCATTCAAAGTGTTTAATGGTAATAAACCTACCAATACTATTCTTATTGATAAATTAACACCAAATTCTTTAGGTTCGTTAATTGCATTATACGAGCACAAAATTTTTGTACAAGGAGTAATATGGAATATTTTCAGCTTTGATCAATGGGGTGTAGAATTAGGGAAACAGTTGGCTAATTCTATTTTGGAAGAAATCAATACTGAAAAAGTTAAAAGTCACGATAGTTCAACTGAATTTTTATTGAATTATTTTTTGAAGAATAAATAAATTATATTTTTTTAATTTGTTATAAAAAAACTCGAATTTTACTAAAATTCGGGTTTTTTTATTTTTCCCAACTCTGTATTTTATATTTACTTTTTTTACTGAATTGCTATTTTCAGTGGGTTATTGAGGTTTATTTCGCATTATTTTCTGTAAAATGGATGATTTAACCATTTTTTATTTATAAAAATATAATTTAAAAGAAAATTTTCTTAACATTGCGTTAACTTTTTAAGGTAAAAATGTTATAATTTTGCCAAAAATAATAAACTAAATAAAAATGAAGACAATGAAAAATTGGTTACTCTCTGGATTACTGTTTTTAGTAGCTGTAAGTGCGTTTTCTCAAGGGAAAATAACTGGTACTATTACTGATGGTCAAGGTTCATTACCTGGTGCTAATGTTGCTATTAAAGGTTCAGCGACTGGAGTATCTGCGGATTTTAATGGTAAATTTTCAATTAATACTACAGTTACATCTGGAGAATTAGTTATTTCTTTTATAGGTTTTGAACCTAAAACAATCAAATTTTCTGTTGCAAATGGTGCTACAAAAAATTTAGGCGCTATTGTTTTAACTTCAAATTCTAACGATTTAGATGAAGTGGTTGTTACAAGTACTATTCTTGGAATTGCAAAAGACAGAAAAACTCCGGTTGCTGTTTCAACAATTAAAGCATCTGAAATTCAAGAAAAATTAGGAACTCAAGAATTTCCTGAAATCTTAGCAAATACTCCTTCTGTATATGTTACTAAACAAGGTGGTGGTTTTGGAGATTCAAGGATTAATATTCGTGGGTTTGATCAAAGAAACGTTGCGGTAATGATAAATGGGGTTCCTGTAAATGACATGGAAACGGGTGCTGTTTATTGGAGCAACTGGGCTGGACTTTCTGATGTTACTTCTGCTATGCAAGTACAAAGAGGTTTAGGTTCTTCAAAATTAGCTATTTCATCTGTTGGGGGAACAATAAATGTTGTTACTAGAACTTCAGAAATGAAAGAAGGTGGGTCAGTTTCTACAGGTTTTGGTAATGCAAATTACTTGAAAGTACAAGGTTCTTACTCTACAGGTTTAATGAAAAATGGTCTTTCTGCTTCGGTATTGTTAAGTTCAACTACTGGAGACGGTTATGTTGACGGAACTAAATTTGAAGGGAAAAATTATTTTATTGCTTTTGGTTATAAACCAAATGACAAACATGATATTCAATTTACTTTTACAGGTGCTCCTCAATGGCATCACCAAAGAAGTTTTGCAAATCCATTATCAGAATATATTAAATATGGTAAAAATGGAGAGCCAAATATTAAATACAACTCAGATTGGGGTTACAAAAATGGTGAAGAATATTCTTTTTCTAGAAACTTCTATAGTAAACCAGTTGCCTCTTTGAATTGGGATTATAAAATCAATGACAAAACAAGATTGTCATCTGTATTCTATGGTTCATGGGGTAGAGGTGGAGGAACTGGAAGTATTGGGAAAAGTCCTTATTCTTCAGCTTATAAAACTGCTGATGGTTTGCTTCCTATTGATGAGTTTGTTAAATACAATACAGGTCAATCTAATTCAGTAGGTACAACTGCTGTGCCTTACCTTAAATCAGTTGGTGGAGAACGTATCGCAAGTTCTTCAAGTTCTACTGGTGGTTTTATTAGAAGAGCGTCTATGAATTCACATAACTGGTACGGTGCAGTTATAGATTTAAATACAAAATTATCGGATAAATTGACTCTTGATTTTGGTGTTGACGCAAGATCTTATGTTGGATTTCATTACAGAGTTTTGACTGACTTACTTGGTGCTGATGGATTTAAAGATACTTCAGATAAAAACAATCCATCAAGAGTGTTATACAAAACTTACGATGCTACACCAAGCTTGAATCCTTTTGTAAATATTAAAGATCAAGAAAAAATTGCTTACAATAACAATGGTTATGTAAACTGGTTAGGTGCTTTTACACAATTAGAATATTCTAATGAAAACCTTTCTGCATTCTTTCAAGGAGCAATTTCTGAGCAAGGTTTCAAAAGAGAAGATACTTTCATCTATTTAGCATCTGATCCTCTTTATAAAACTAAATTTGAAAATTTATTAGGAGGAAATGTTAAAGGTGGTGTGAATTACAACATTAGCGAAAAAAGCAATGTATTTGTAAACACAGGGTTTTATTCAAAACAACCATTCTTTAATGCGGTTTATCCAAACAATCAATCAATTGTTGCTTCAAATTTAGTTAATGAAAAAGTGTTAGGTTTAGAAGGGGGATATGGTTTCCGTTCTTCAATGTTTAGTGCTAATTTAAATGTGTATTACACTTCTTGGAAAGACAGATACCAAAGAAATTCTGATTCAGCGGCTGATAATATTGGTGGATATTATGACTTTAATGGTTTAACAGAAATTCACTCAGGTGTTGAGCTTGAAATGAATGCTAAGCCATTACCAAAATTAAGCTTGAATGCAATGGTTTCTATTGGAAACTGGATATATAAAGGGAACGTAGCTAGTAATAGATACGATGCTGAAAACAATAAAATAAGTGGTGGTACTTCTACAACTTTATACTTAGATAAATTAAAAGTAGGAGATGCTGCTCAAAATACAGCTAGTATTGGAGCAAGATATGAAGTGTTTGAAAGAGTAAGTTTAGATGCTAACTATAGAGTTGCTGATAAATTATACGCTTCAATTGACCCTACTAAATTTACAACTGAACAAAATGATGGAACATTGCAATTGCCATCTTATGGTTTAATGGATGCTGGATTTTCATATAAAATGTTAGTTGGTAAAGACAAAGAAGATTCTGTTAGTTTTAGATTAAATGTAAACAACGTTTTAGACGAAGTTTATATCTCTGAATCAAGAACTAATAACTTTGCTACAGGTAATACACCTACTTATGATGGTGTTGCTACTACAAATCAAGTTTATTTCGGATATGGAAGAACTTGGAACTTTAGTTTGCGTTACAACTTCTAAGAGTTAAATTAATAAATACTAAAACGGCATTCACTTTAAGTGTAATGCCGTTTTTTTATGCTTTTTTGTTTATATTTGTTTAAAAAAAATAATTACTCTATGTACGAATTTATTGTAAAATTTCATTCTGGTTGGGCATATTTGGCTCTTTTGTTATTAGTAGTTGCAGTTGTTAATGCAATTCTTGGTTTTGTTGGGAAAAAAGAATTTACTGCTAAAGACAGAAAAATTGCTATTTTTGGATTGATAGGGACACATACGCAATTGTTGATTGGATTGATATTGTATTTTGTTTCACCTAATGGATTTTCTGCTATTGTTAATTCAGGAATGGGTGAAGTAATGAAAAATGCTTCACTTAGATTAACTGCTGTAGAGCATCCAGTGATTAATATTATTGCAATAACGCTCATTACAATAGGTTGGTCAAAGCACAAAAAATTAACAACAAGCGAATCTAAATTTAAAACATTTACTATTTTTTATACGTTAGGTTTAGTACTAATTTTAAGCAGAATACCATGGAGTTTGTGGTTTTAAAATAAAAAAAGTCCTTTTTACAGGGCTTTTTTTATCTAGGTACGGTTTTTGTAAAAATGCATTACATAAAAAAGAAATATGAGAAAATTAATAACATTGTTTTTTTTAATAGCTATTATAGGTTTGGCAAGTAGTCAAAGCTCCATTGCGGATAAGATAAAAACATCTCTACAAAAACCTACAATACAAAAAGACACTGTAAAAAAAACAAAAACGATAATTGCACAGCAAGAAGTGGAGAAAGACACTTTGACAGAAAAAATGGGAAAATTGCTTCCTTATAAAAAAGGGTCACATGCTTCTTATTATGCTGACAAATTCCATGGTCGACGTACTGCTAGTGGAGTCCCATTTGATATGAATAAGTATACTGCTGCCCATAAAAAATTCCCTTTTGGGACTAAATTAAAGGTGACAAATGAGGCAAACGGTAAGTCGGTTATTGTAGAAGTTATTGATAGAGGTCCTTTTGTAAGATCAAGAGAAATTGATCTTTCTAAAAGAGCTTTTATGGAAATTGCTAAAAATAAAGGGATAGGAGTTATGACAGTTACTATTGAAGTTTTTTCAAAATAACTATATAACTATCCCCATGTTTTATAGGGATTAGCGCTTAGATAAGAATTGTAATAGCGCTTGTCATTTGTTACTTCTTGTCCTAGCCAATATGGTTTTTCGAAATTTTCATTTTCTGAAGTAAGTTCTATTTCGGCTATAATTAGGCCTTCGTTTTCTCCGTGAAATTCATCTATTTCAAAGGTATGATTATCTACTTTTACCTCAAAACGGGTTTTGTCAATTATCCCTTTTTCACATAGTTCAAGTAATTTAGTTGCTTCGTCGATTGAAATTTCTTTTTCCCATTCAAAACGTGACATTCCAGAGCTATTTGAAACTCCTTTTACGGTCATAAATGCACGATCTCCTTTTGTTCGAACTCTAACAGTTCTTTGTGGAACGGAGCTTAAATAACCCTGTTTAATTCTGTTCTGAGTAAAAGCTTCTTTTTTGAATGCTTCTGAGGTAACCAAAAATTTTCGTTCTATTTCAATCATTTCTTATCGATTTGTCTTTTTTGGAGCTTTTTCCAGCTCTTCACTGTATCTTTCTTGTCCTTAATTTTTAGTTTAAAGATAAGAGCTAAGTTCAGGACAAGAAAGGATGTCGCTTCGATCTGGGCTAAAAGATGACATCAAATGTATCAAATAATTCCCTTCATTTGAATGTTTTCAAGTAAAACCTATTTAAATTTGTGTCATGCTTGATAACCCAATTAATAGAAAAATTATTCACATTGACATGGATGCATTTTATGCTTCTGTAGAGCAAATGGATAATCCTGATCTACGAGGGAAGCCCATTGCAGTTGGGGGGTCAGAAAACAGGGGGGTCGTTGCTGCTGCTAGTTATGAGGCTAGGAAGTTTGGAGTACGTAGTGCGATTAGCGGTGTTATGGCTAAAAAAAATTGTCCAGATCTTATTTTTGTAAAACCTCGTTTTGATAGATATAAAGAGATTTCTGGAAAAATCCATAAAATTTTTAGAGAATATACGGATTTGATTGAACCGCTGTCGCTAGACGAAGCATATCTTGATGTAACAATAAATAAAAAGGGAAACCCCAGCGCGAGTTTATTAGCCGAAGAAATTAGATTACGTATTTTTAAGGAAGTAGGGCTAACAGCTTCTGCAGGAATTTCTATTAATAAGTTTGTTGCTAAGATTGCTAGTGATTATAATAAACCGAACGGACAGAAGACAGTAAATCCGGATGAAGTTATTTCTTTTTTAGAAGTACTACCTATTCGTAAATTTTACGGTGTAGGTAAAGTTACAACTGAAAAAATGTATCAGTTGGGAATTTTTACGGGAGTTGATTTAAAAAGTAAATCACTAGAGTTTCTTGAGAAACATTTTGGGAAGTCTGGAGGCTTTTATTACCATGTAGTTAGGGGAATTCACAATAGTGAAGTTAAATCGGATCGAATAACTAAATCTGTTGCTGCAGAACATACTTTTGACGTTAATCTTTCGTCGGAGGTTTTCATGATTGAGCAATTAGATAAAATCGCTACATCATTAGAAAAAAGATTGAAAAAACATACGATTTCTGGAAAAACAGTTACCTTAAAAATTAAATATAGTGATTTTACACAGCAAACAAGAAGTAAAACATTGCCCTATTATATTTCGGACAAAGGACTGATTTTGGAAACAGTTAAAGAACTTTTGTATCAAGAAAAGATGAAAGACTCCGTTCGTCTACTTGGAATAGCTATGGGAAATCTAAATACAGAAGTTAAAAAAGCGGTAGTGGTTCAACTTAAATTTGCCTTTTAAGCTAGGGAATGTGTAAGGTTCAACAATAGTTAAAACATTCTTATTGGTGTATTATTTTTCGAATATCAATTATATTTGATAAAAATAAGTCTCATGATTAACTTTGAACACTACGAAAATGCTGTCGCTGAACATCATAAGAGTATAAGAATAAAAACGACTCCAGTATCTTCTTGGGATTTTCATTGTGTCATGATAAATGATATGAAAAATTCATTTATAGATTTTAATATGTTAGAGCAAATTGCCTCTATGTATAAATGGAAGAATCCATATTGGGATATAAAAAATAAGCTTTCAGAAGAAGAAGTGATTATTGTAACTGATGCTCAGTTGTCGATTGTTTTTGCCTCGCAAAACATCACTAAAATGAACGGTTATACACCAGATGAAGTGATTGGTCAAAGTCCAAGTATGTTTCAGGGGAAAAAGACTAGTGCTTTTGTATCAAAACAAATTAGAAAAGCAATTCAACTTAAGCAACCATTTGAAAAAAAGATTTTGAACTATAAAAAAAATGGAGATATATACACCTGTTTAATTAATGGTTATCCCATCTATAATGTAAGCGGTGAATTTTCACACTTCATTGCTTTTGAAAAAGCAGCATAAAAAACCCTTCCAAATTTGAAAGGGTTTTTATGAGAGCTATTTTTTCAGTCTTTACTTGAAAGCTTAGAGAGTAATCGTAAGAATTCGATATACAACCAAACCAAAGTTATCATTAACCCCATGGCTCCAAACCATTCCATGTATTTAGGCATTTTTTCCTGAACTCCTTTTTCTATTCTGTCAAAATCTAAAAATAAATTAAGAGCAGCAATTATAATTACGAAAATGCTGATTCCAATACTCATCATAGAATTACCATAATGTACCGGTTGGAAACTCGTGAACATAGAGAATACCCATGAAATAAGATAATAAGTGGCAATAGCAAGCGTAGCAGCTACCACCACTGATTTAAATTGTTCAGTAACTTTGACGATTTTAAATTTATACAAAGCCAAACAAACTATAAAAGTTACAAAAGTGGCTCCAACGGCCTGAATTACAATTCCAGGATATTTAGCCTCAAAAATGGCTGAAATACCACCAATAAAGAGTCCTTCAAATAAAGCGTATCCAGGAGCTAAATAGGGAGAGTATTGCGGTTTGAATGCAGATATTACAACTAACACTAATCCTACAATAGCGCCACCAAAAGCTGGAACCATTGGATTCATGCCATTGAAAGTCATCCACCAGATAACCATCGCAGAAGCAGTAAGTAGCATGAATAAAAGCAGTGTTTTATTTATTGTTCCAGACAGAGTCATTTCTTGATTGTAATCAATGACGGTGGCCTGATGTACTTGATCTTTGCTTGTAGCAGAAAAAGATTTATTATTTAAAAAAGGGTTTTTTGATTTGAATTCCATAGTAGTTGAACTAATTTTTATCAAAGATAAATGAAAAATAAACGAAGCACAAAAAAATCCGTCTTGTTTGATTTCTTACAAGACGGATTTTTTTATTATAAGCTTTGCTTATTCTATTTCAGAAACTCTCATGGTATTTACCATTCCTTTTTCTTTTATAGGCATTGCAGCTAAGTTGATAAGAAAGTCCCCTTTAGTAACATATCCTTTTTCTCTTGCTATTTCATTTATATCAGTAACAGTCTCATCTGTACTTACTACTTTATCATAGAAATAAGATTTAACTCCCCATAATAAACTTAGCTGAGTTAAGATTCTTTTGTTAGATGTAAATACTAGAATATGTGCTGATGGTCTCCAAGCTGAAATTTGAAATGCAGTATACCCACTATTTGTCAAGGTACAAATTGCTTTTGCTTGAATAGCATTAGCCATAAGGGCAGCGTGACGACAAATTGTTTTAGTAATAAAACGTTTTGTTTTTATTTGTGGTGTGTTTTGTGGTACTTGAATAAGCGGTGAGTCTTCAACTGCTTTAATGATTTGTGTCATTTTTTCAATTACCTGTACTGGATAATTACCTGTAGCCGTTTCTCCTGAAAGCATAACTGCATCTGCACCGTCCATTACTGAGTTCGCAACGTCATTTACTTCAGCACGTGTTGGAGTTAAGCTAGTAATCATAGTTTCCATCATTTGCGTCGCAACAATAACTGGAATACGAGCCATTTTAGCTTTACGTATTAATTCTTTTTGAACTAGAGGTACTTCATGAGCAGGAAGTTCAACTCCAAGATCGCCACGAGCAACCATTAATCCATCACAGTAAGCCACAATCTTATCGATGTTTTCTAATGCTTCAGGCATTTCGATTTTTGCAACAATCGGAATTTTATATTCTGAATGTTCTGCAATTAAGTCCTGTAAATCTTTTAAATCTTGAGGTGTTTTCACAAAAGATAGAGCAATCCAATCTACTTTTTGTCCAATTGCAAATATAGCATCAGCGATATCTTTCTCTGTCATTGCTGGAAGAGAAATTTTAGTATTAGGTAAGTTTACTCCTTTTTTTGATTTCAACTCACCACCTTGTATTACTCTTGCAACAACTTCGGTTTTTTTATCAGTTTCAACAATCTCAAAAATAAGTTTTCCGTCATCCAATAAAATTCTTTCCCCAGGATTTACATCGTTTGGGAAATTTTTATATTTCATGAACACTTTTTGTGCTGTTCCAAGAACTTCTTCAGCAGTAGTAAAAGTAATTAAGTCACCGTCATTTACAACTACTCCTTCATTCATTACTCCTACACGAAGCTTTGGTCCTTGTAAGTCTCCAAGTATCGCTGTAGTGTATCCAAATTCTTCGTTAAGTCCTCTTATGAGATTGATTTTTTCTGTAACATCAGAATAATCTGCGTGTGAGAAGTTAACTCTAAACACATTTACCCCTGCGTCGATCATATCTTTTATAATCTCTCTGGTACTACATGCAGGTCCAAGTGTGGCTACAATTTTGGTTTTTTTGTTTGTAATCATTTTTATTAAAAAATTAAATTGTTTTTTGATTTTATTTGATTTGTATCTACTGTATAAACGGTAGATATACTTTCAATGGTATTTAATATTTCTTTAATTTTTGACACATTAATCGTGTCTTGAGTATTTTCAATTTTTAAAAAATAATCTGCTTTTTTAAATTCTGGGAGCAAATAAACTTTTGTCGAAATCTCCATTGTTATATTTGAAAATAAATTTTGAGCTGTATCTTTTGTATCCTGATAAACCTCATTTTTATTTTGAATTAAATTCCAAGAAACAGCATTTTCGGAGTCATAATAATAAAATCTGGAAAATTTTGTTTCTCCTTCTTTTATGTTAATTTGAACTTCATCCTTACTTTTTCCTAGAATTATTGGAAGTTTTTGATTGATAAAAAACGCTAATCGATAATCTTCCAGTGCAGTATGTATAGCAATAAGATTATAGTCTATTTCGTCAAATTCTCCAAGATCCAGTTTATGAATAGCCATATTCATGTAAAATATGCTGTAAATATAGTATTTCTATCGAAGTTAAAGAACGGAAAATGTAATGATTTCGTTAATTTATGAACGAAAACGTTGTAGTTTTAATGGATTTAATATTATTTCTTATCCATTTTTTCTTGAAATGCAAAATAAGCACGTTGTGATGCTTTTTCTTCAGCCTTCTTTTTTGATGTTGCTCTTGCTTTTGCGATGACTTTTTCATCAATACTTAATTTAACTCCAAAAAGACGTTCTCCATCAATGCCGTTATCTTCATAAATGTCATAATGGAATATTTTCTTTTCTTTTTGACACCATTCGATAACTAAACTCTTATAACTGATTACTTTTCCTTCTAACCTTGAAATATCTACATAAGGAAGAACTACTCTTTTTTGAATAAATTTTTCGCAATATTCATATCCTTTATCAAGATATATTGCGCCCACTAATGATTCAAAAATATTTCCATGAATATTTTCTCCAAAATGTTGCACGGGTACTTTGCTTTCAATAAAGCGAATTAAATTTAGGTCTTTTCCTAATTCATTCAAGTGTTCTCTACTTACAATTTTTGACCGCATCTTTGTGAGGTATCCTTCATCACCATGTGGTGCTTTATTGAATAAATGTGCGGCTATTACAGCACTTAACATGGCGTCACCTAAAAACTCTAGTCTTTCGTAATTTATTGGGTTGCCTTCTGAGTTTAATTTATTTGAAGAACGGTGTGTGAATGCTTTTCTGTAATGGTCAATATTTTTTGGCGCAAAGCCTAAAATTTTTTGAATAGCATCAAAAAAAATCCCGTCTTCTAGAGAACGGGATTTCGAAAATATTTTTCTTATTATACTCATAGGTTGGTTACAAGTCTAATTTTTTTACTAATACGCATGCGTTGTGTCCACCAAATCCAAAAGTATTACTCATAACCACTTTCATGTCTCTTTTTTGAGCTACATTAAAAGTAAAGTTTAATTTAGGGTCAATATTTTCATCATCTGTAAAATGATTTATTGTTGGAGGAACTAATCCGTGTTTCATGGAGAGAATTGAAGATATGGTTTCAACAGCACCAGCGGCACCTAGAAGGTGACCAGTCATTGATTTTGTTGAATTCAAATTCATGGTGTATGCATGATCGCCAAAAACATGCTCAATTGCTTTTGATTCGGCTAAATCTCCTAATGGAGTTGAAGTTCCGTGCATATTTACTCCATCTACATCTGTAGGCTTCAATCCAGCATCTCTTAAGCAATTTAACATTACATTTTTAGCACCTAATCCTTCAGGATGTGGAGCTGTAATGTGATGTGCATCTGCAGACATACCGCCTCCACCTATTTCGCAATATATGTTTGCACCTCTAGCGATTGCGTGTTCGTATTCTTCAAGAATTAAAGCTCCAGCACCTTCTCCAAGTACAAAGCCATCTCGGTCTTTATCCATAGGTCTTGAAGCAGTTTTTGGATCATCATTTCTTGTTGATAGTGCATGCATGGCATTAAATCCACCCATACCAGCAATTGTTACTGCGGCCTCAGATCCACCAGTTACCATGACATCTGCATGTCCTAGTCTAATATAGTTAAAAGCGTCAATAATGGCGTTTGTAGAAGAAGCACAAGCTGAAACGGTTGCGAAGTTTGGACCTCTAAAACCATATTTAATGGAGATATGACCACTGGCAATATCTGAAATCATTTTTGGTATAAAGAAAGGATTGAATTTTGGTGTACCGTCGCCAGCGGCGAAGTTCAACATTTCGATTTGAAATGTTTCAAGTCCTCCAATTCCAGAACCCCATATTACACCCGCTCTGTCTTTGTCTAATTTTTCAAAATCAAACCCTGCATCACGAACTGCTTCTTCAGATGAAACCATTGCATATTGTGCATAACGGTCCATTTTTCTTGCTTCTTTTCTGTCTAGAAAATCTTCAACATTAAAATTTTTCAATTCGCAAGCAAACTGTGTTTTGAATTTTGTAGCGTCAAAATAAGTAATTGGAGCTGCGCCACTAACACCGTTAATAAGAGCGTTCCAATATTCTTGAATATTATTTCCTATAGGAGTAAGAGCACCTAAACCTGTTACAACAACTCGCTTTAATACCATAACTTATGTATTTTGTTATCTTTAAACAAATAAAACCCACGCTTTCTTTACTGTATTGTTATTACAAAAAAGCCGTGGGTATTAGATTATAAATATCTTTTGGATTGAACTTCAATCCCGAATTTCATATTTAAAAAAATAATAACACCCGCTTACATAGTTGCAAGCGAGTGTGTGTTTATTATTTTTTAGCTTCTTCGATGTAAGAAATAGCTTGACCAACAGTAGCAATGTTTTCTGCTTGATCGTCTGGAATTTGAATGTCAAATTCTTTTTCGAATTCCATAATAAGCTCAACAGTGTCTAATGAGTCAGCTCCTAAATCATTAGTGAAGCTTGCTTCTGTTACAACTTCGTTTTCGTCAACGCCTAATTTGTCTACGATAATCGCTTTTACTCTTGATGCAATGTCTGACATAATCTTTAATTTTAGAATTTAATTTGTTGGCAAAAATAAAAAACTTTATTTTAAAACAACCAATAAGTTAATAAATGTGTCAACTAAATTATAAAATAAATTAAAACAAAGGCTTCTCAATGTTATTTATTTTCATTTTTTATTCCTTTTTTTGCGTTACTAAAATTGAGTTGATTATGAAAAAAATAGTTGTTTTCGCTTCTGGATCGGGTACTAATGCTGAAAATATCATAAAGTACTTTAAGGAAAATGAAAGTGGGACTGTTGTTGCAGTGTTTACAAACAATTCTAAGGCAATGGTTATTGAGCGTGCAAGTAAACACGAAGTTCCGACGGAAGTTTTTTCTAAAGACGATCTATTTGAAGGCAAAGTACTACAAAAAATTAAGGCAATTCAACCTGATTTGATCGTTCTTGCCGGATTTCTATTGAAATTCCCCGAGAATATTATTCATGCTTACCCCAATAAAATCATTAATATTCATCCTGCATTATTACCTAAATATGGAGGAAAAGGAATGTATGGTATGAATGTGCATAGAGCGGTGGTTGAAAATAGAGAATCAGAAACTGGAATTACGATTCATTATGTTAATGAACATTATGATGAAGGAGGGATTATATTTCAAAAGAAAGTGACTGTTTTAGGTACGGATACATCAGAAGTTGTTGCCGAAAAAATACACGATCTAGAGCAAAGGTATTTCCCAGAAGTTATAGGAGGTCTTTTGAAAAAATAAAACAATACATTTTTATCGCTAGATAAATTAAAATTCAATAAATGGACTACGAAGTACATATATATACTGATGGTGCTGCAAAAGGAAACCCTGGAAAAGGAGGCTACGGTGTAGTCATGGAAAGCGTTGTGGAGGGTAAGACGTATAGAAAAGAATTTTACGAAGGTTTTAGACGAACTACTAATAATAGAATGGAGCTACTGGCGGTAATTGTAGGTTTAGAAAAATTGAAAAATCCCAATACAAAAGTGTTAGTGGTGTCGGATTCGAAATATGTAGTAGATTCTGTTGTTAAAAAATGGGTGTTTGGCTGGGAGAAAAAGAAATTCGTTGACAGAAAAAACTCCGATTTATGGAAACGGCTACTAATTATCTATAGAAAACACCAGGTTGATTTTAAGTGGATTAAAGGGCATAATAATCATCCTCAGAATGAAAGATGTGATGAACTTGCTGTTATGGCTTCCATGCAAAAAGAGGTTTCGGTTGATACTTTTTATGAGAAAGAAGAAGGTAAAGTTTTATGAAAATTTTGCGAGTTTCAACCTTTGCAACTCTGAAACTTATAAACTATCTTTGCGCCTTAATTCGAAATTCATAAAATGAACAAATTATTGATTGTTGGAACTGTTGCTTTCGACGCTATTGAAACTCCTTTTGGTAAAACAGATAAAATTTTAGGTGGAGCTGGAACTTATATTGGTCTATCGGCTGCTTTTTTTAATTTACAATCTGCCATAGTTTCTGTGGTTGGGGATGATTTTCCACAAGAATATTTAGATTTATTGACCGAAAGAAATATTGATATTTCTGGTCTTGAAGTAGTTAAGGGAGGTAAGACATTCTTTTGGAGTGGGCGCTACCATAACGATTTGAATTCTAGAGATACTTTAGATACGCAGTTAAATGTATTGGCTGATTTTCAACCCAAAGTACCTGAAAATTATAAAAATGCTGATGTAGTAATGCTTGGAAATTTACATCCGTTAGTACAAAGTAGTGTTTTGGACCAAATGGAAACCAAGCCTAAGTTAGTTGTTTTAGATACAATGAATTTTTGGATGGATTGTGCATTACCTGAATTGCTTGATGTGATAAAACGCGTTGATGTGATTACGATTAATGATGAAGAAGCAAGACAACTTTCTGGAGAATATTCTTTAGTTAAGGCTGCAGCCAAAATTCAAGCAATGGGACCAAAGTATGTTGTAATTAAAAAAGGGGAGCATGGTGCATTATTATTTCATGATAAACAAGTTTTCTTTGCGCCCGCCTTGCCATTAGAAGAAGTATTTGACCCTACAGGAGCAGGGGATACATTTGCAGGTGGATTTGCAGGGTTTATTACTCAAAGTGAAAATGTATCTTTTGAGAATATGAAAAATGCCATTATCTATGGATCTAATTTAGCTTCTTTCTGTGTGGAGAAATTTGGTACAGAGCGAATGGTTGATTTAGATAAAAATGAAGTAATTTCAAGATTGAAACAATTTAAATCGTTAACACAATTTGATATAGAATTATAACATTCAAACCTCGGAAACGGGGTTTTTTTGTTCAAAATAAAAAGTAAGGATTATCCAGTTAAAAGAAGTTTTTCTTAAGCTAGGTTAAGATATGGAGAACAAAAAAAGTCGGAATTTTGTAATTTCAAAACATAAAATATTAAAGGTTACGAAAGTGAGTTTAATATTATAAAAATAAACACAACAAACAACTACACAATGAGCGATGCTTTACAACACGAATGTGGAATAGCCTTAGTTAGACTACTTAAACCGCTTGAATTTTATAAAGAGAAATACGGAACTGCTTTTTACGGAATACAAAAAATGTATCTCCTTATGGAAAAGCAGCACAATCGAGGTCAAGATGGTGCTGGTTTTGCAAGCATAAAAATGGATGTTAATCCAGGGGAGCGTTACATTAGCCGCGTACGATCCAATAATGCGCAACCAATCCAAGACGTCTTTGCTCAAATAAATGATAGAATAAATGAGGAGATGTCTTCTCATCCTGAATATGCTGATAACGTAGCGCTTCAAAAAGAAAACATTCCCTATTTGGGGGAATTGTTTTTAGGACATGTTCGTTATGGAACTTTTGGAAAAAACAGTATTGAAAGTGTACATCCTTTTTTACGTCAAAGTAATTGGATGCATCGAAATCTTATTTTGGCTGGGAATTTTAACATGACTAATGTTAAGGAGCTTTTTGAGAACTTAGTTGAATTAGGGCAACATCCAAAAGAAATGGCGGATACGGTTACAATTATGGAAAAAATTGGTCATTTTCTAGATAAGGAAGTGATGCAATTGTATCAAGATTGTAAAGAAGAAGGTTTGTCAAAAAGAGAGGCGTCACCTGTAATTGCAGAGCGACTAGATATCGCTAAAATTTTAAGACGTTCCTCTAAAAACTTAGATGGAGGATATGCTATGGCAGGACTTTTAGGACATGGTGACTCATTTGTGTTTAGAGACCCAGCAGGAATTCGTCCAGCTTATTTTTATCAAGATGACGAAGTTGTTGTTGTCGCTTCTGAAAGACCGGTTATACAAACTGTTTTTAATGTTCCTTTCGAAAAAGTGCAAGAAATTGAGCCTGGAAATGCATTAATAATCAAGAAAAACGGTACTGTTACAATGGAAGAAATTCTAGTTCCAACAGTAAAAAAAGCATGCTCATTTGAAAGAATTTATTTTTCTAGAGGAAGTGATGCCGAAATATATCAAGAAAGAAAAAACTTAGGGAGATTGATATTGCCTGCTGTTCTTGAAGCTATTGATGAAGATACTGACAACACAGTTTTCTCCTATATTCCAAATACGGCCGAGACTTCGTTCTATGGTTTAGTGGAAGCGGCTCAGGATTTCTTGAATCAACGTAAGAATAATTTTATTTTAGAAAATAGAAATATACTAACTAAAGAGACTTTACAAGAGCTTCTTAAAGTAAAAATCCGCACAGAAAAAGTAGCTATTAAGGATGCAAAACTTAGAACTTTTATCACTGAAGATAGTAGTCGTGATGATTTAGTGGCACATGTATATGATGTTACTTATGGTGTTATTAAGCCAACTGATAATTTAGTTATTATTGATGACAGTATTGTAAGGGGAACTACATTGAAAATGAGTATCATAAAAATGATGGATCGTTTAAATCCAAAGAGGATTGTTGTAGTTTCATCGGCACCTCAGATTCGTTTTCCTGATTGTTATGGAATTGACATGGCTAAATTAGAAGGATTAGTTGCCTTTAAAGCAACTTTGGAGTTATTGAAAGAAAGAAACTTATATCATATTGTTGATGAAGTATATGCTAAATGTAAAGCGCAAGAAAACTTTGTAGACACTGAGGTTGTGAATTATGTAACTGAGATTTATGCACCTTTTCAGCCACAAGAAGTTTCAGATAAAATTTCAGAGATGTTAAGCTCTCCTGAAATCAAAGCTGAAGTTAAAATTATTTTTCAAACAGTTGAAGATTTACATATAGCATGTCCTAAAAATTTAGGGGATTGGTATTTTACAGGGGATTATCCAACTCCTGGAGGGAATAGAGTAGTAAATAGGGCATTTATGAATTTTTACGAAGGAAAAGATGCAAGAGCATATTAAGAATTGTTAAAACAGGTAATTTATCGGTTTTATGAGTTGTTTGTCTTAAATATTTGGATTGATGAAGCAACTAGTATAAATTTGAATCACCATAACATTAGTAGGTTAAGTTTATGGTAGATTTGGGGCAAAAAAGGTGGAAGGAATTCCACCTTTTTTATTGGATTAAAGTTTCTGAAAAAGAAAAATAGAAAAAAGAAGAAAGAGAATCGGACATATAATAAAGACGAGTAAGCTAATTAGTTTGTTCGTCTTTTTTATTGGAATAAAGTTCTTCAAAAACGAGAAAAAAGTGGGTTTAGAGCAAAAAAAATAGACAAACAACTTTCTAGTCATTTGTCTATTCTCGATATTTTTTATTTTATGTTCTTGTGAAAAAACTATTTTTCAGAAGCATATCTTCTTGAAACTTCAGTCCAATTGATAACATTGAAGAAAGCTTCAATATAATCAGGTCTTCTGTTTTGGTAATGCAAATAATAAGCATGTTCCCAGACATCCATTCCTAAAATTGGTGTTCCTCCACAACCAATTCCAGGCATTAAAGGATTGTCTTGATTAGGAGTTCCGCAAACATCAAGTTTTCCACCTTTATGAACACATAACCAAGCCCATCCTGAACCAAATTGTGTTGCGCCTACTTTGCTGAATTTAGCTTTAAATTCCTCAAAAGATCCAAAAGCAGCTTCAATTGCAGCAAGTAAATCTCCTGTTGGAAGTCCACCGCCATTTGGTGACATTACAGTCCAGAACAAGTTATGATTATAAAATCCTCCACCGTTATTACGTACAGCAGCGTTTTTCATATCAAGATTAATTAGAATGTTATCGATTGTTTTGCCTTCCATATCTGTACCTGCTATAGCAGCATTTAGGTTGGTAGTATAAGCGTTATGATGCTTTGAATGGTGGATTTCCATAGTACGTGCATCAATATTAGGTTCTAATGCATCGTATGCATAAGGTAACTGAGGTAATTCAAAAGCCATGATATATTTGTTTAATGATTTATAAAATTTATTCAAATTTAAACATTTAACTTTGGAATTGGAAATTCTATTTAGTTATAATTTCATTAAAAAAATCTATTACCAAGAAGATATGTGTTTTTTTTGTGTTTATTTTTCCTAAGAAAACGGATATTATTTAAATACATTAGTTGGGTATTTGATTCGATTTTAAGATTGTGCCATTGCTATGCAAATAATACTGATTTTTGCACCAGGAATTTTCAGTAATGCACGTGAACATGCTTCAAGTGTTGCTCCAGTTGTTATAACATCATCTATTAGTATAAAATGCTTGTTATGATATTTTTCTATAGTTGATAGATCAAATACAGATTCAATTCCTTCTGTTCGACCTAAAAGATTTTTCTTGGATTGCGTTTTGGAATAGACTTTTCGAATTAAAATGGAGTCATTATACGCTATATTTATTTCGTTAGATAGTGCTAGCCCAAAAGTGGTGACTTGATTATAGCCTCTTTCACGAAGCTTTTTTTTATGTAACGGAACTGGAATAATTATATCTGCAGTTTGTAGGATAGTTATCTTTTTTAAATCATCGGCATACCAATTCCCTAATACAGTACCTATTTCTTCTTGTCCCTTATATTTTAATTTATGAATTACTTCTTGTACGATTCCTTTTTTATGAAAATAGAGATGAGCTGACGCATATTCAATCGGAATTCTACCATAGAATTTTTTAAAAGCTTCGTTTTCGGGGTTCAAATGATGGTTTGTTAAAGGGATATGATGTCTACAAAGGGTACAAATTGTATTTTCATTGGCAACTAATAAAGAATCACAACCAGCACACGCCTTAGGAAAGAATAGGTTTATAATGTTTTTGAACATACAAATAGTAATTTATTTATAAAAATATGAAAATCAATGCTTCAATCTTCATCAATTTTCTTTTTTTTAAGTTGACTTTTTATATTTTTGCATTACTATGGCAAAACAAGAAGATATATTTAAGAATGTAATTTCGCATGCAAAAGAATACGGATTTATTTTTCCGTCTAGCGAAATATACGATGGTTTAAGTGCAGTTTATGATTATGCACAAAACGGAGTGGAATTAAAAAAGAACATACGTGAATATTGGTGGAAATCAATGGTTCAGATGAATGATAATATTGTGGGATTAGATGCGTCAATATTAATGCATCCAACGACATGGAAAGCATCAGGACACGTGGACGCTTTTAATGACCCATTAATTGATAATAAAGATTCAAAAAGAAGATATAGAGCTGATGTTTTAATTGAAGATTATGCTGAAAAGCTGAATGTAAAAGCAATTAAAGAAATCGAAAAAGCAAAAGTACGTTTTGGTGATGCATTCAATGAAGAAGAATTTGTAAGTACAAATCCGAGAGTTGTTGAATACAAAACTAAAGAGAGAGAAATTCTGGAACGATTGGGACGCTCTTTAGGAAATGAAGACTTAGAGGATGTAAAAGCTTTAATCGAAGAATTAGAAATTGCATGTCCAGAATCAGGTTCTCGCAATTGGACCGAAGTGCGTCAGTTTAATTTGATGTTTGGTACTAAATTAGGCGCATCAGCAGATACTGCTATGGACTTGTATTTACGTCCAGAAACGGCTCAAGGTATTTTTGTGAATTTCTTGAATGTTCAAAAATCAGGTAGAATGAAAGTTCCTTTTGGAATTGCACAAACTGGAAAGGCATTTAGAAATGAAATTGTTGCTAGACAATTTATTTTCCGCATGCGTGAATTTGAACAAATGGAAATGCAATTCTTTGTGCGCCCTGGAGACGAAATGCAGCATTATGAGTTTTGGAAAGATGCGCGTTTAAAATGGCATTTGTCTTTAGGTTTAGGAAAAGAAAATTATCGTTTTCATGATCATGAAAAATTAGCTCATTATGCAAATGCAGCGGCTGATATCGAATTTAATTTCCCTTTTGGTTTCAAAGAATTAGAAGGAATTCATTCGCGTACCGACTTTGATTTAAAAGCACACGAAAAATTCTCTGGTAGAAAATTACAGTATTTTGATGCTGAATTAAATAAAAACTATGTCCCTTATGTGGTGGAAACCTCGGTGGGATTGGATAGAATGTTTTTGGCTGTTTTTGCAACCTCATTAAAAGAAGAGGTTTTAGAAGATGGGTCAACTAGAACAGTCTTAAAATTACCATCTGTTTTAGCGCCAACAAAAGCAGCGGTTTTGCCATTAGTTAAAAAAGATGGTTTGCCAGAAATTGCGCATAAAATCATTGATGATTTGAAATGGGATTTCCAAGTAGCTTATGATGAAAAAGATGCAGTAGGTCGTCGTTATAGAAGACAAGATGCATTAGGTACGCCATTTTGTATTACAGTAGACCATCAGACCATCGAAGACCAAACGGTAACGATTCGTCATAGAGATACAATGAAACAAGATCGTGTTAAAATATCGGATCTGAAAGAAATCATTGAAAATGAAGTTGCAATGAAAAACTGGTTAATGAAGATCTAATAACACTTATTATAGTGCATAAAAAAAGCTTTCCAATAGGAAAGCTTTTTTTATGCACTATAAATAAAAAGCGAAAAAAAAGACATTGTTCGTTTTCTTTCAGTCCCACTGAATATGCGCTTAATCGGATTTATTTGCAGTTCATCAAAATGTATTAACATTTATTTAAAATATGTTAACATTAGAGAGTTAAAATGCTGTAAACATGTATTTTTAAAATGTTAAATAACAATTTCTGAAGTAAAAATCGGTGATTTTATTTAAAATAGTTTCCCAAAACTACTATAATAAAGCTATTGTTTTTGATGTATTCTCTAGTTTAGAGTGTGTATTAATATACCTATAATTTAGGAAAAGCTATAGATGAACTATTCGTACATTATTATTGACGACAATCAAGAAAGTGTTTTGAAAACAAAAGCCATGGCTGATAGTTTTTCGGAGCTTGCTTTTGTAGCTACGGCCCATAACTATGAAGATGGTTTGAATCTTATATTAGAAAATACGCCAGACTTAGTTTTTCTAGAAATTGACCCAACTAATAAAAAAAGTAATTTATCCTTATCGCTTATTAATGAGTTGCATAGGTATTTAAAAGTGGTTCCCAAAATTATTGTTACCACTTCTAAAAAAGACTTAGCTTATGAAGCGATACAATATGAGGTAACGGATTACCTTTTAAAACCTTTAGCACGTATTGATTTTGTAAAATTTATTTTAAAATTAAACAAATCAAATACTGAAGCTGAAGTTCAAATTTTGAAGCCAACAGTTTCTACTGAAGAGCGACCAACCGTTTTTGTCCAGCATGAATCGACTAGTAAGGAAGAACCTCTCGTATTGTGTATTAAGTCTTATGGTGATTACAGGTATATTGATGCTAGAGATATTTGTTATTTACAAGCGGATAATAACTCTACTGATATACACTTAAATAACGGAGAGATGGTCACCGCTTTCAAAACATTAAAACATTTTGAAGGCGTATTAACCTATCCTTTTACAAGAATCCATAACAGTTATATTGTTAACAGTCACTTCATTTCAAGAATCCATACGGGTAATTCATTGTGTTATATTAAAAACACGACTACAAAACTTCCGTTTTCTAAAACATATAAGGTGAATATAGACCTTATTATCTCTGAAATTTCTAACGGGAATTACCTTGAAATTTAAAAAATAGTCATTCACCCTAATTTGACTATCATTCACTATCAGACGATAGCATTCTACCATTGAGACTCTTTTTTGTAAGAAAAAATGGGATGTCCTGTGTATTTTTACATCGTGATACTGCTGATATGCAGGTCATTAAACAAGTAAAATAAATTTAAAAACATAAAATCCCCAAATTATGAAAAAATCAATCTTAACAATCGCTTTATTCTCTTTAGTAATGGTATTAACATCATTTACTACACCAGAAACAAATAATGTAGATATTATTGGCGGAGCAGCAGCAGGAGGAAATGTGAAAGTGGACATCATTGGTGGTGCAGCAGCAGGAGGAAATGTGAAAGTGGACATCATTGGTGGTGCAGCAGCAGGAGGAAATGTGAAAGTGGACATCATTGGTGGTGCAGCAGCAGGAGGAAATGTAAAAGTAGACTAAAAATCAAAATAAGTTTAAATTATATTGTAGGCTATCAATTATTTGATAGCCTTTTTTTATGTCAATAGTTTTATTTTACTATTTTTGGTAAAACTCATTAGCGGCAATTGAAAATTAAATACTACATACTTTCTTTCATTTTGTTTGTTTTTTTGGGTTGTTCCAAAAAGAAAACAGAAAATATCATTGTAACTTCATCAGAAGATAGTCTTTCTACTTATTTTTCCTTAGCCAACGATTTTAGTTTGGCCAAAGAGAAAAGACTATTGTATACTCAAAAAGCATATAACATCGTTGTCAATCAGGAGGAAGATTCTCTTAATAGATTGAATTTGTTTAGAGTAGCCAATCGTTATTATAACATAAATAAATGGGGTGAGTTTAATAAAACGGTTCATTTTGTATTAAAGAAATCGGAAAATGCTAAGGATACTTTAAATATAATAAAGGCCTATACTTATTTGGGTGATTATTATGAGTCACAAGCTATTCTCGATAGTTCATTTCAGTTTTATTATAAAGCGGAAAAAATGTATGAGAAACAAGGAGATAACTTTAATCTGGGTAGAATATTAATTAACAAAGCCACTCTGCAATATAAGGCAGGTGATTTTTTAGGTTCCGAAAAATCCGTTTTCAATGTATTGCGTGTAATTAAAGGTGAAAAGAAAATAAATAATGTTTTATATGATGCTTACAACCTTTTAGGGATAAATTACGGAGAGCTAGGTGAATATGAAAATGCTCTTACCTATCATAATAAAGCTTTAGCAATTAGCGATGATGAAATTATACCCGTAGTTTTTCAGTCAAAAGCGACTACTTATAATAATATTGGATTTCTGTATCTCAATTCTGGAAAATACTTACTTGCTAAAGAATATTTTCAAAAAGGATTAAAACAACCCAATCTAAAGTTACAGAAGCCATACGTATACACTATGTTATTAGATAATTTAGCCTATTCTAAATTTAAAATGGGAGAAAATGATGGGCTTCCAGATTTATTTTATCAGTCATTAAAGATAAGAGACAGTCTTCAATTAACAGCTGGGATATTTATCAATAAAATTCACTTAGCTGAATTTTTTGCTTCTAAAAATGATAAAATAAAAGCGTTGCAATATTCCAAAGAAGCTTTGTCACTTGCTCAAAGTACTAATATCTCAAGAGATATTTTAGTCGCTCTTAAGCAAATAGCTTTGATTGAACCTGAAAAGGCTTCACTTTATACTAAAGAATATATCCATGTCAACGAAAATTTACAAAAAGCAGAACGCAGTATGGGAGATAAATTTTCTCGTATTGAATATGAAACAGACAAGATAAAGGATGAAAACAGTAGCTTAGCAGATCAAAACAGGAATTTAGTATATGTTTTTAGTTTCTTTACTATTTTAGGATTGTTTTTATACATCATCAAAGCGCAAAAAACCAAGAATAGAGAATTGTTGTACAAACAACAGCAACAAAAAGCAAATGAGGATATTTATAACTTAATGATCTCGCAGCAAAATACGATTGAGACCAACAGGGTAAAAGAGAAAAAACGCGTGGCTCAAGAATTACATGATGGGGTTTTAGGGAGAATGTTTGGGGTGCGAATGAATTTAGATGGACTAAATAGGTTTAATGATGATACGGCTATTGAACAAAGAATTAGTTATTTATCGGAATTAAAAAATATTGAACAGGATATTCGTGAAATTTCTCACGACTTAAATAGAGAAAAATCGGAATTAATTAATAACTTCGTAGCAATTGTTGATAATTTATTTGAAAAACAACGTAATACTTTTAAGCCCAGATTGATTTCTAATATTGATAGAAACATTAAATGGGAATTATTAGTAAATGCTGTAAAAATCAATTTATATAGAATCATTCAGGAATCACTTCAAAATATTAATAAATATGCCAACGCTGAAAATATTAATATTGAGCTGAGAAAACAAGGCGATAATTTAGTATTAACGGTAACAGATGATGGCATTGGATTTAATGCCAGAGTTAAAAAAAAGGGAATTGGAATGCAAAATATGTTATCTCGAACTAAAGAATGTAATGGGATATTTAATGTAAAATCCAAAAAAGGAGAAGGCGCAATTATTACTGTTATAGTTCCATTAGAACAAATACAAATACCATCATAGAAATGACAATCGAATCTACTTTAATGCTAAAAGTAAAAAAAAACATATTAATAGTTGACGATCATCCGTTCATTATACAGGGATATAAAAATGCTATAACTAGGTATGATGCTGATAATTATGAGTTTTTTATAACAGAGGCAAAAGATTGTGAGTCAGCTTATCATGTTATTACTAATCCTGAATCGGCTATTTTTGATATCGCTTTTTTAGATATCAGTATGCCTTCGTATGAAGAACAAAATCTTTATTCGGGTGAGGATTTGGCAAAATTGATTTTAGAGAACATGCCAAATTGTAAAATAATTTTGTTGACTATGTTTACTGAGTTTTTAAAAATTAAAACAATCATAAGTAATATAAATCCAAATGGGTTAGTAATTAAAAATGATTTAACCTTTGATGAACTTTTATTTGCTTTTGATAAAGTGATCAAAAATGAATTTTATTACAGTAAATCTGTTTTAGAGATGTTAGAATCGCATGAAAATGACATCGAAATAGATTTGTTTGATAAGCAAATTCTTTTTCATTTGTCAAAGGGAACTAAAGCAAAAGACATTCCTCAATACATTCCAATTTCGTTAAACGCAATTGAAGCGCGAAAATTAAATCTCAAGGAATTATTAAAAGTAACTGATGGAAGTGATATCGAATTGGTTCGGGAAGCTAGAAAAATCGGTTTGTTATTTTAATATTGGAAATTACATAAAAAAAAGCGACACCTAATGATGTCGCTTTTTTTATTTATTCTTTTATAGCATCCCAACCTCTTGCCTTTAGAGGAATTCGAGTATTTGCTCTTGTCACTAAATGGATTCCTTCACTTTCTTGAACCATGTGTCCAATAATAGAGAAATTTGGATTTGCTTTTATTTTATCAAAATCTTCCATCGCAATAGTGAAAAGCAATTCATAATCCTCACCACCATTTATAGCAACAGTGGTGCTGTCAATATTGAATTCTTCACAAACACTGATGAACTGTGGATCAAGAGGAAGTTTATCTTCATATAAATTACAACCCACTTTAGATTGTTTACATAAATGCATAATTTCTGATGATAACCCATCAGAGATATCAATCATTGAAGTAGGTTTTATTTCTAAAGCATGTAATAAAGTTCTAATGTCTTTACGGGCTTCCGGTTTTAATTGACGCTCAATTATATAAGTATAAGAATCTAGATCTGGTTGTGAATTAGGATTTACTTGAAAAACTTGTTTCTCTCTCTCTAAAACTTGTAGTCCCATGTACGCAGCTCCAATATCACCAGACACAACTAGTAAATCGCTTTGTTTTGCTCCATTTCTATAAACAATTTCATCTTCATTGGCTTCGCCAATAGCAGTTATGCTTATAATTAATCCTTTTTGAGAAGAGGTTGTGTCGCCGCCTATTACATCTACTTTGTATTCATTGGCTGCATGAGTAATCCCTTCAAATAATTCTTCTAATGCTTCTAGTGGAAAACGATTTGAAACGGCAACAGAAACCGTGATTTGAGTTGCTTTTGCATTCATTGCACAGATATCTGATATATTTACTACAACTGCTTTGTACCCTAAGTGTTTCAAAGGCATGTAAGCCAAATCAAAATGTACGCCTTCTATTAATAAATCGGTAGAAACCACAACTTTTTTATCCTTGAAATCAAGAACAGCGGCATCATCACCAATTCCTTTTAGAGTGGAAGGTTGGATTATTTCGAAGTTTTTTGTCAAATGGTCTATCAATCCAAATTCTCCTAATTGAGCTATACTAGTACGTTGCGGGTTTTTATCTTCAATCATTATCTTTATTTTAAAGAAGCAAAGGTACAAAGTTGTAACCCTTTAATGAGATAAAGTAGAAGAGATTTTAGAATTGACTTTATGAATATAATTTTTTTTCGCATCTTTAAGAATAATTAAAAAAAGTTTACAATGAAATCATTTGATATAATTACACTAACAGTAAACCCCGCTTTGGATAAAAGTGCTCATTTTTCGGGATTAGTTCCTGAACAAAAAATAAGATGTGAAGCACCCCTTTATGATGCAGGTGGAGGGGGAATAAACGTTTCTAAAGCGATATCTCGTTTAGAAGGAAGCTCTTTAGCGGTAATGGCTTCTGGCGGTCCGTCAGGCGAAATTATTAAAGAAATTCTAAATAAAGAGTCAATTTCGTTTCGAGCTATTGAAACTAAAAATTGGACAAGAGAAAGTTTTGTTGCTGTTGATGATAATACCAATTCGCAATACCGTTTTAATTTTCCTGGAACTGCAGTTACGGAAACTGAAAAAAATGAAATTATCCAAGTTGTAGAAGGACTTGAATTTAAATTTCTCGTTTTAAGTGGAAGTTTAAGGGAGGGGTTACCTATTGACTTTTACCAAAAAATGGCTGAAATCGCAAAAAAATCAAATTCAAAACTCATTGTTGATACTGCTGGCGAAGCTTTAGAAAAAGTATTAGAAACTGGCGCTTATTTAATTAAACCGAATGTAGGAGAATTAGCAAAATTGATAGGAGTGGAGCGTCTCGAAATGGAGGAAGTAAACGAAGCTGCCAAAAAAATCATTGCCAAAGGTGGTGCGGAAATTGTGGTAGTTTCTCTTGGTCCTCAGGGTGCAGTTTTAGTCACTAAAGATGTGTATGAATATGTTCCCGCTCCTAATGTTGCTAAGAAAAGTACTGTTGGTGCTGGAGACAGTATGGTAGGAGGAATGGTTTGGGCATTGTCTCAAAATAAAAGCTTGAAAGAAGTAATTCGTTGGGGAGTAGCTTGCGGTTCAGCAGCAACAATGAACGAAGGAACACAGCTGTTTAAATTAGAAGATGCGAAACGATTGTTCGTATGGTTGCAGGATAAATAATGCTCTATAAAAAACCCTGATAATTTTTACATCATCAGGGTTCATTTATAATTTAAAATTCAGAATTTAAAATAATTTTTAATCATTCAATTTCAATACAGCCATAAACGCTTCTTGCGGAATCTCAACATTTCCTACCAATCTCATACGTTTTTTACCTTTCTTTTGTTTTTCAAGTAACTTACGTTTACGAGAAATATCTCCACCATAACATTTGGCAGTTACATCTTTACGCAAAGCTTTAATGGTTTCACGCGAAATTACTTTTACTCCAATAGCCGCTTGAACAGGAATGTCAAACTGTTGACGCGGAATCAATTCTTTCAATTTTTCACACATCTTTTTACCAATAGAATAAGCATTATCAACGTGCATCAAGGAAGATAAAGCATCCACAATTGTAGCATTCAATAAAATATCTACTTTAACCAAGTTGGAAGTTCGCATCCCAATAGGCGTGTAGTCAAATGATGCGTATCCTTTAGAAACTGTTTTCAATCGGTCATAAAAATCAAATACAATCTCTGCTAATGGCATATCAAATGTCAACTCTACTCTTTCTGTAGTCAAATACGTTTGATTGGTAATCAATCCGCGTTTTTCAATACACAAACTCATTACGTTACCTACATAATCCGCTTTAGTAATGATTGTAGCTTTGATAAAAGGCTCTTCAACATGGTCCAAGCGAGAAGGCTCAGGCAAGTCGGAAGGATTGTTTACAATAAGTACAGTTGTTGGATCTTTCTTAGTAAACGCATGGTACGAAACATTGGGAACAGTAGTGATTACTGTCATGTTAAACTCACGTTCTAGACGTTCCTGGATAATTTCCATGTGCAACATTCCTAAGAATCCACAACGGAAACCAAAACCTAATGCTGCTGAACTTTCCGGTAAAAATACGAGTGAAGCATCATTCAACTGAAGTTTCTCCATTGAGTTTCTCAACTCCTCATAATCCTCAGTGTCTACAGGATAAATTCCAGCAAAAACCATTGGTTTTACATCCTCAAAACCTGTAATTATATTTGTTGTTGGATTTTTCGCATCCGTCAATGTATCTCCTACTTTTACTTCTTTGGCTTCTTTAATTCCAGAAATTAAATACCCAACATCACCAGCTGAAATCACTTGTTTTGGAACCTGGTTTAATTTTAAAGTACCAATTTCATCTGCAAAATATTCATTGCCAGTAGCCATGAATTTAATTTTTTGACCTTTCTTTATTTGTCCATTTTTCACACGGAAAATAACTTCAATACCTCTAAAAGGATTGTAATGAGAGTCGAAAATCAATGCCTGTAATGGTTCGTCAACATTTCCTGATGGAGGTGGAATTTTCTCGATAATGGCAGCCAAAATATTTTCGACACCAAAACCTGTTTTTCCCGAAGCATGAATAATATCTTCCAATTTACATCCAAGTAAATCAATAATATCGTCACTTACCTCTTCTGGGTTCGCACTCGGTAAATCCACTTTATTTAAAACTGGAATAATTTCCAAGTCATTCTCTAAAGCCAAATACAAATTTGAAATCGTTTGTGCTTGAATACTTTGTGCAGCATCAACAATCAAAAGCGCACCTTCACAAGCAGCGATTGATCTCGAAACTTCATAAGAAAAATCGACGTGTCCCGGAGTATCAATCAAGTTCAAGATGTATTCTTGTCCTTTGTAGGTATACTCCATTTGTATGGCGTGACTTTTTATGGTAATCCCGCGTTCGCGTTCCAAGTCCATGTTGTCAAGCAATTGTGCTTTTTCTTGACGAGCGGTTACTGTTTGTGTAGCACCAAGTAAACGGTCAGCAAGTGTACTTTTCCCGTGATCAATATGTGCAATAATGCAAAAATTCCTTATATGTTTCATCTTCTATTTATGTCAATTTTTTAGGGCGTGACCACAAGGGTCGGGTTATTCGTTTCAATCTTTTCCTTTAAAAAAAAGGAAAAGGATTTTCACTGCTACCCCTCACGCAAAAGCGTCGAACAACGACAATTAATCTGCAAATATACGCTAAAATCAATAGCTTCAAAGCCTAGAATTAGTAAACTAATAGGTTAAGTTAGAAGTCTTTTCGATAACTACTTTCTGCGATTCATCTAAATGTTGTAATTTTGCACAAAATTAAACGAAGATGATTAAGATTGGCAACATAGAATTACCAGATTTCCCTTTACTTCTCGCTCCTATGGAGGACGTGAGTGACCCACCTTATCGTAGGTTGTGTAAAATGCATGGTGCCGATTTGATGTACTCTGAGTTTATTTCTTCTGAAGGTTTAATTCGTGACGCAATCAAAAGCCGAATGAAATTAGACATCTTCGACTACGAACGCCCCGTTGGAATCCAGATTTTTGGAGGTGATGAGGAAGCGATGGCTTTGTCTTCTAAAATTGTTTCAACTGTAAATCCAGATCTAATTGATATCAATTATGGTTGTCCAGTTAAGAAAGTGGTTTGTAAAGGTGCAGGTGCCGGAGTCTTAAAAGATGTGGATTTGATGATACGCTTGACGAAAGCCGTTATTGACAGTACTCATTTACCAGTAACGGTAAAAACGCGTTTGGGTTGGGATGACAATTCGATTAATATAGATGAGGTGGCAGAGCGTTTGCAAGATATTGGTGTTGCTGCTTTGAGTATTCACGCTAGAACTCGTGCCCAAATGTATAAAGGCCATTCGGACTGGTCGCACATCGCCCGAGTAAAAAACAACCCTAGAATCACCATGCCTATTTTTGGTAACGGAGATATCGACAGTCCAGAAAAAGCATTGCAATATAAAAATGAATACGGTATCGACGGAATCATGATTGGTCGTGCCGCGATTGGGTATCCTTGGATTTTCAACGAAATCAAACATTACTTCAAAACAGGGGAGCATTTAGCTAAACCTACAGTTGCTGATAGAGTAGAAGCCGTGCGCAATCACTTAACCTGGGCAATGGAATGGAAAGGAGAGCGATTGGGAATTGTTGAAACCCGTCCTCATTATACTAATTACTTTAAAGGAATTCACTCTTTTAAACCCTTCAAACAACAATTAGTTACACAAGATAATCCTGCCGAATTGTTTGCTATTTTAAATAACATAGAGCAAGCATATGCTGGTTATGAAGTGGTGTAGAAATTTTTGATAAAATAGTTAAACACGAATTCCACTAATTTACACAAATTGATTTGTATAAATTAGTGGAATTTTTCTATTTACATCTGAAATCTTAATCCAATAACTTTTTACTTACTCGGCTACTAGCAATCAATGAAGCAATAAAGCCAAGCGTAACTATTGTCCCCATCACAATTAACACATTTTCAAGAGAGAAAATGACAGGATAAGCCAGTGTAGGAGTAATCATAACGAGTTGGAAGTGTTGTTGCAGTAAAACGATAATTATTCCTAAAACTAATCCGATTATTCCGCCAAAAACGCTCAATAAAGTACCTTGAAGTAAAAATATTTTTCTCAAATCTTTTATTTCAGTTCCTAAATTAAAAAGGGTTTTCAAATTTCCTTTTTTGTCTAGAATCATCATAATCAATGCACCAATGAGGTTGAAAAGAGCTACCACTATTACTAAAGTAAATATTAAATATACTGCGATATTCTCAGTGTTCAACATTTTATATAAGGATTCATTGAGTTGTGCTCGATTCTTTACAGTTATTTTATTGTTGAAAATAGATTGTAGTTTGTCTATAATCGCATTTTCATCGGCTCCAGTTTTTTCTTTAATTTCTATGCCAGAAATCTGATTGTTTTTGTATTCCAATAATTCTTGGGCTAGACCTAAATCAGAAAAAACATATTTAGAATCTAGATCTTCGCTGATAGCGTAAATGCCAATAGGGAAAACTTCACTTTTGTTAAAAGCTTGTTCCGCATTTTCAATTGTTCCTTTTCCAGGTTTTGGAACTAGAACTTCTAGGGTTTTGTTATAATCAAGCAAGCCCATCGAAAATTTTTGAGCAATGCCATAACCTACCACTACTTGATTTGTATTAGGCTCAATCCATTGCCCATTGTAAAGTGTTTTTTTGATGTCGTTGACTTTACTAAAGTTTTGGTCGACGCCTTTCAAATAGGTTACTTCTTGCTTGTCATCAAAAACAAACAAAACGCGCTCTTCTATTATTTTAGAATAAGAAACAACGCCTTCTATTTTTTTGATTTGGTTTTCTTGTTCTGGAGTAACAAAAAATGATTTCCCTAAAGTGCTACTTATTTTTAAATCGGGATCAATATCATTGGTAAACGAAAGGCTAAAAACTTTCAGCCCACTAAAAACGGACAAAACCACAAACAAAGCCATTGCGCCAACAATAATTCCCATGCTGGCAATTCGATTGATGATATTGATAGCATTATTTTTACTATTGCTAAGAATGTAGCGTTTGGCTATGTAAAGGGGAAAATTCAAATTTTATTGGAATCTGCGTTTGTCCAAAAGATCTCTATTTTCTATAGGATTATCTCTATTGGCTAACGCATTGTCAATTTTTTCAATGTAGTCTAAAGAGTCGTCAATAAAGAAAACCAAATTGGGAACTTTTCTTAATTGCAAACGCACTCGTTGCGATAAATCATGTTTTATGTTTTTAGCATTGGACTTAACCGCCTCTAAGATTTCTTTGGCTTTGTCCTGAGGGAAAACGCTTAAATGCACTGTAGCTACTGATAAATCTGTAGTTACCGTAACCTTGGATACCGAAATGATTAAATTAGCTACTCCGTTTTTTCTCACTTCACCTTGGAGAATATCAACCAAATCTTTTTGGATAACCCCACCTATTTTTTTCTGTCTATTTGTTTCCATGCTGCAAAAATACTACTTTTAAGTTTTATCCCGAAGTTTCGGGACAAATTTTAAAAGTAACCTAAAAATAGTTGTGTTTGTAGGAGCTATTTCCTGCTGTTCTTTGCAATCTTTTATAAAGCTGAAAGCATTCAAAAGGCTTCCAGCTTTATAAAAGGATTTCCACTTCTATCAGGGCCTAGGGGATTTGGGAAGAAAATAAATTTAGGTTTTTGAATGAAAATTTACGAGTTTCAAAAGCACTATTAATCGTTAAACTTGAATAATTCGATTGTATTTATTTTCAAGGCTTTTGACATTATTCACAAGGTAGAAAGAGTTGCATTTGCTCTGCCAGCTTCTAATCTAGACCTATTACTTTTCTCAAAATTGCGTTTGCCAACTTGTATTTGTTTTGATTTTTCCAAATTTTAATTATCATTTACGACAAGTCAAAATTTGTTTTGTATCTGCTCATCGTAAATTTATTTGCCCAAATGAGGAAAACCGTAAAGTAATCGATTTTTTCTATGGTAGATTTGTGAGAGGATTAGAGTTATTAGATACCTTTGAGAAACGTTACCTGAAAAAAGACTTGAAAACCTTTGATTTATTCAAGAAATGTAAGGAACGGTTAGTATTCTAACATTCGATAACGGTAAATTGTAGCGGGGAAAATTAGCCGAACAGATGCCCAAAAAGATAGTAGGCAGTCCAAAAATCAATGAAATGAAAAAAATTATCTTTTTATGTTTTAGTGTAATATTCACTAATTTTACTTGGTCACAAATAACAGTAAACGCACCATCGAGTGTCGAAGTAGGTTTGAATAATCAATTTAGTTTTACTTTTATGCCTAAATCATCCGATTATCCTGCTGGTAGTAGCTCATATAAATTAACCTCTTGGTTTATTAATGACGGAAGTTCTAATATGAATAATTCTGGATATGGCTCGTATAGTAATAACTCACAATCTTTAAACACTTACAGTATTGGCCAATCACAAAGTATAAATTTCCCAATTCGATGGGAAGATAATTCAAATTCTTTGACCTCCAACATTTCTATTGTTGCAAATGTTAGTTATTATGCAGTTGATGCTTTAGGCAATACTTATCCTACTGGAAGTAGAATTCATCCTTTGACCTACACCGTAAATATTAATCGAATTTTTGCACCAACAATTTCTTCTCCGACGATTTTGGGTTGCTGTTCAAACAATGTTTCTATACAAGCTTCAAATTATGGAACTGCCAATAAATTTGTTTGGTTAATTTCAGGGGCTACTATAATTTCAGGTCAAGGTTCTCCGACAATTACAGTTAGCCCAGATCCATTACAAGCTCTTGTTACAGTAGATTGTGTTGTTTCGAGAAGTAATGGAAGTATTATGTATCAAAAATCAAAATCCAATACAATCCCAAAAACAAATAGAACAGCCTCATTTACTCCAAATTATAGTACCACTCCACCCTATGATTATATATGCAAAGGAAGTGGTGGGTTGCAAATGATTATTCCTACTCAATGCGGAATTTCAAGCATTAATTGGGTGGCTCCAAATTGTACTATCTCTGGTCAAAATACATTAACACCAACTATAACCCCTACTAGTGCGATTGCAACAGGGAGTTCAATAAATATTTATGCCGAAGTTTCTTTTATTGGTGGTTGTATAGCAACAACTCCTTCAATTTTATTTAAAATTTTAGACAGCACAACTGCTCCAACTCCTCAGGGTTATTTTACTGTAACATCTTCAAATGGTGGTTCAATATGTACTGCGGAAATATTCGATTTGTCATTTGTAAGCACAAATGGCTTTAACAATGGAATAACTACTGTTTCTCCTGAATTTCTTTGGGGCCCAGGGGATGAATTGCATTATAGAAATGGCAGACCTACAACGGTTACTGTATCTAATAAAAATCTGTGTACTGGTTTGTCAAGCAGTAAAACGTTTACTGTTTATCCTCCTGCTCCTTGTACTCCTAGTGCCAAATTATCCTCAAAAGGCAAGTCAGTAACAAGTGTTAAAGTTGAATCTACTGAGATTTTGGCTGCTACCTTACTTATAACCCCGAACCCAACAAACGGCAATATCAATGCTATGCTGCCTGATAACTATTCGGGTAATTATCAAATATTTGATATAAATGGGATTTTAGTGCAAGAAGCAAAATTTGACAATCAAACTGAATTACAAATTGAACTTTCACAAAAATTAAAATCAGGTATTTACGTTCTCAAAGTGATTACAGATACTAACATTTTTACAGGGAAAATCATTTTAAACAAATAAAATAACTTCAATTGCATTGTCTACAGGCAATGCAATTGTTTTTTTTTACAATAACTTAAATCAACAAAAAAATGAAAATCAATAAAATTTTATTCATCGCAACTTTATTAGTTGCAGTTGCTTCAAATGCTCAAATAAACAAAGGAAACTGGATGATGGGGGGTACTGCAGGATTGTCAAGCTCTAAATCAACAATTGGTGGAAGTACTACTGAATCTTCAACTTCTTTAGGAATTGCACCAAATATTGGATATTTTTTCATTGATAAACTAGCTATCGGCGCGGCTGGCCAATTCAGTTATATTTTTCCGAAAGGAGGTGACCACTCCATAAGTTCAAATAATATATCCCCATTTATTAGATATTACTTTTTAGGAAAAGAAAAGCAAATAAATATTTTTTCGGAAGTACGTTATGAAATTGTAAGATTACATCGTAGCAATTTTAAATCAGATACATTTTTAATTAAAGCGGGGACTGTTTTCTTTGTGAATAGTAGTGTTGGTATTGAAGTTGCATTAAATTATTCAACTCAAAAACTTAATCCAAACATTGAAAATCGATCCATATATTTAAATGTTGGTTTTCAAATACATTTAGAGAAAGAATGAAATAATTAAAAACGTAAAACATAAATTTTTATTATTTGGAATAAGCTATGCAATAAAAAGATAAAATTATCATCCTAATAAATAACCACAAAAGCATTTGGCAACAGCTACGTGTTATTTATGCGCGCAGCACCAACAATAAAAACTGGGTTAAACGAAACCGATTACAAATCAGTAAAAATGATTAAAAGTTTAAGTTTTTTTGTTTTTTAAATTTGGTCTGACATTTCAATATTATAAAAAACCTTTGGCTAAGGCTAAGTCCAAAGGTTTTTTTGTTGAATTTATTGGCTTACATGATTAAGATTATAAAACAATAGAAAGTTATAAATCTTTGTATTACATTTAATGATGATTAAACAAAAATCAATATGCAAAGACCTTCATTCTCCATATACGACGCATCGGCAGGTTCCGGAAAAACCTACGCACTTGTCAAAGAATATTTAAAAATAATTCTTGTTGCCAAAAAAAATGATGCCTATCGCAACATTCTCGCCATTACGTTTACCAACAAAGCGGTACACGAAATGAAAAGCCGAATCGTAGGCAGTCTTTCTGAATTTGCCAAAGAAGAACCAAGCAATAAAGCGCAAGATTTAATGCAGGATTTGGCAATTGATACGGAATTATCTATCATTGAAATCAAAACCAAATCACAGCAAATCATCAAGCATATTATTCACAATTATGCCGCTTTTGATATTTCTACGATTGATAAATTTACGCACAAAGTGATTCGCGCTTTTGCACATGATTTGAATTTACCTATGACGTTTGAAGTTACTTTGGATACCGAAAATCTGCTTGTAGAAGCTGTTGATGCCATCATCGCCCAAGCCGGAGAAGATGAAACATTAACTAAATTGCTCATCGATTTCACGATGGAAAAAACCGATGATGACAAATCTTGGGATATTTCTCGTGAAATTCTCGAAACCGGTCGGTTGGTTTTAAACGAAAATAATAGAAACGAAATCACGCATTTTCAAGATAAATCCATCACTGAATTTGTCGAAATAAAAAACAAACTGTCTGAAGCGTGCAAAGATTTAGAAAAGCAAACTATTGTTTTTGCTGAAGAAGCATTGACCTTAATTGATAAAAACGGGATTGACACCAAATCCTTTTCTAGAGGCACTTTTCCAAATCACATTAATAGTATTCAGCAAGGGAAATTCAATCCTAAGAATAAAATGTTTCATGAGTTTGATGATATTGCAATCAATAAAACGGCAAAAGATCGTGCTTTAATAGAAAATCTAATTCCAGAGTTAATCCAGATTCTAGCAACGATTTATACAAATTTCGAAAAAAGAGATTTTTACAAAGCCTTTCTTAAAAATATCACGCCACTTTCTTTATTGAACACGGTGAGTAATGAATTAGCCAAGATTCAGGAAGAACAAAATGTACTTTCCATCTCGGAATTTAATGCAATTATCCATCGGGAAATTCAAAACCAACCTGCTCCTTTTATATATGAACGATTGGGAGAACGCTACCGTCATTTTTTCATTGATGAATTTCAGGATACTTCCGAAATGCAATGGCAGAACCTGATTCCACTGATTGATAATGCACTTTCAGGTCAGGATGATTTTGGTGTAAAAGGAACTTTGATGATTGTGGGAGATCCAAAACAATCCATTTACAGATGGCGTGGCGGAAAAGCGGAACAATTTATTGAATTGAGTAAAGACCAAAATCCGTTCAATAATCCCGATAAAAGACTCGAACATTTAGATAAAAATTATCGGTCTTATTCGCAGATAATCAAATTCAACAATGATTTTTTCAAATTGTTATCCAATGAATTCGAGCATTTGGATTATAAAGATTTGTATGAAAATCATAGCCATCAAAAAACGAATGATAAAACTGGTGGCTATGTAAATATTTCTTTTATTCCAAAAGTAGAAACTTCGGAAGATGATGAAGAAACTTTGGATAAAACGGATTTGTATGTTTTGGCAACCTTAAATACGATTCAAAAAACGTTAAAACAAGGCTTTCAATACAAAGACATTGTGATTCTGACTCGAAAACGAAGTCAAGGAATTGCGATTGCGAATTATTTGACAGAGCAAAACATTCCGCTTTTGTCATCAGAAACCTTGATGATTCAAAACGCAACTGAAGTACGCTTGATCATTCACCTATTAAAATACTTAAAAAATAACGCTGACTTAGAGGCAAAAGCGTATTTTCTGCATTACATCGCAGAGCACGTTCAAGATAAATTAGCGGTTCATGATTTCATCGCCCAAGGTATGGAACAAAAAAACGAAGTGGATTTTGAGAATTGGCTCACGAGTTTTGATATCTCGCTTTCGTTTCAAAACATTCGAAAAAAATCATTGTATGAGGCTGTAGAAATTGTGATTTCAAAATTTTTGTCGCCAGAGCTCGCCAAAGGCGGTGGAGCGTATGTGCAGTATTTTCTTGATATCGTTTTAGAACGTGATGTTCGTAATCAAGCAGGAATTGCTGATTTCTTGAATTTCTGGGATAAGAACGCTGAGAAGTTTAGTATTCCGTCACCAGAAGGGAATAACGCGGTACGTATTATGACCATTCATAAATCAAAAGGACTGGAATTTCCAGTAGTGATTATGCCTTTTGCAGAGGAAGATTACAGTAGGAAACCAAAAGATAAATTATGGTTAGAAGCTGCCGAGATGGATTTTGGTTTACCTAAAGTTTTAATTGACAATAGTGCGGCTGTAGAGGGTTTTGGTGAAGAGGCAAAAATGGTTTACGACCAAAAGAAGCAAGAAGAATTACTGGATAATATTAATGTTCTGTACGTGGCTTTAACGCGTGCAGAGGAGCAGTTGTATATTATTTCGAATATGAATTTATCGAGTAAAGGCGAGGTGAAGACGAATAATATGTCGACTTTCTTTATCAATTATTTAGATAGCAAAGATTGTTTTGAACCAGAGAAATTCGAATATGAATTTGGAAGTCCGTTAAAACTGTCATCCGCTTCAAAACATGTAGATGCTTCTAAAAAGATTGAAGTCGTAGCAGAAACCTTAAATCCTAAGAATATAAAAATTGCCCAACGAGAAGCATTAATGTGGGGGACGCATCAACAAGAGTCCATTGAGTATGGAAATGTCGTACACGAAATTTTATCATTTGTGAAAACTAAAGGAGATGTCGTTTTGGCTGTCGAGAAAGCGATTGAAAACGGATTGATCAATTTTGGACAAAAAGAGTTGGTCTACCAAACCATCCAGGATATTGTTAATCATAAGGAATTGGAATTCTTTTTTGCTGAAGGGAATATCATTTTGAATGAACAAACTATTATTCAAAAAGAAGGAAGTACGATAAAACCGGACCGTATGGTAGTGAATAATAACAATGAAGTCTATTTATTAGATTATAAAACGGGGGGGCATAATGCAAAATATCAAAAGCAATTAGAAAATTATCAATATGCAATTGAGTTAATGGGTTATAAAGTCGTAAAAAAATCATTGATTTACATCGGAAAAGAAATCGATGTAGTAAATTTGTAGCTTAAAAATGAATTATTCGCAAAATCCAAACTTATAAAAAGATAAAAAATGTACGGAAAGATAAAAGAACATCTTCAAAACGAATTACAAACAATAGAAGATAACGGGATATTTAAAAAAGAAAGAATCATTACTTCTCCACAAGGAGCAGAAATTACGATTTCTACAGGTGAAACAGTTTTAAATTTTTGTGCCAATAATTATTTAGGCTTGTCATCTCATCCAGAAGTGATACAAGCTGCGAAAGATGCTATGGATACACATGGTTTCGGAATGTCATCTGTACGTTTTATTTGTGGGACACAAGATATTCACAAAACATTAGAAAGAAAAATCTCGGAATTTTACGGTACAGAAGATACGATTTTGTATGCGGCTGCTTTTGATGCTAATGGTGGAGTTTTTGAACCTTTATTAGGAGAAGGAGATGCAATAATCTCAGATAGTTTGAATCATGCTTCTATTATTGATGGAGTTCGTTTGTGTAAAGCATCGCGCTACCGTTATGAAAACAGTAACATGGAAGACCTAGAACAACAATTAATCAAAGCAAATGAAGCGGGAAGTCGTTTTAAGATAATTGTAACTGATGGAGTTTTCTCAATGGATGGAGTTGTAGCGCCATTAGATAAAATTTGTGACCTCGCTGATAAATATGATGCAATGGTAATGGTTGACGAATGTCATGCAGCAGGATTTATTGGAGCAACTGGTAAAGGTACGCTTGAAGCAAAAGGAGTAATGGGAAGGGTAGATATTATAACAGGAACTCTTGGAAAAGCTTTAGGTGGAGCCATGGGAGGTTATACTACAGCTAAAAAAGAAATAATCGAATTGTTGCGTCAACGTTCAAGACCGTATTTATTCTCTAATTCATTAGCTCCAGCAATTGTAGGGGCGTCAATTAAAGTTTTTGAGCTTTTAGAAAAAGACACTACTTTAAGAGATCAATTAGAATGGAATACGAATTACTTTAAAGCCGGAATGAAAAAAGCCGGATTTGACATTGTAGAAGGTGATTCGGCTATTGTACCAGTTATGTTATATGATGCTAAGTTGTCACAGGCAATGGCGGACGAATTATTGAAAAAAGGAATTTATGTAATTGGATTTTTTTTCCCTGTAGTTCCTAAGGATAAAGCAAGAATTCGTGTTCAGCTATCTGCAGCACATACAAAGGAACATTTAGATAAGGCGATTTCAGCTTTCATTGAGGTTGGACGTTTATTAGATGTTGTATAATTATTATTGAAAGTTATGAAATTGCCACTTTTTGTGATTTTAAAGGGTTTTTTTTAACATTTAGTTTTGTAATTAATAAATATCGCATTACTTTTGTTTGTAATTAACTAAATTGTAATTAAATAAATTAAGTATGAAACATCTTAACAAAATTTTAGTTGCTGCAATGATGGTGATGGGGTTAAGCTCTCACGCACAAGACAGTAACAACCCGTGGGCTATCTCTTTTGGAGTTAATGCCGTAGACACTAGAACAAGTGCTGGTGGTGGAAATGGATGGTTGGATCAACATTTTTCTCAGCCATTTGCTGTTAAAGATAATTGGAATGTTCTTCCTTCTGTATCTTACATTGGTATATCTAAATACCTAGGAGATAATTTCTCTTTTGGTGTTCAAGGATCTGTGAATAAAATTGAAAAATATGTAAAATTTGACCCTACTGCAACAGGTCATGATTCTCGTGGAATGGTTGTTTCTAATCCTGGAGATTTAATGTATTATGGTATTGACGCAACGGTTAAATATAGCTTCATGAGCTTAATTAACTCTAAAGTTATCGATCCTTCGTTACACGTTGGTGGAGGTTATACTTTCTTTGGAGATAGTAGTTATGGTACTGTAAATCCAGGTGCTGGATTAACTTTATGGTTTACTGAAAACATAGGTTTGTCATTTGAAACAAGCTATAAAAAATCATTTGGTGATAGAGAAGATGCTTCAGGTACTCCTGATGCTCCATCTCACTTCCAACATACCGCGGGTCTTACTTTCAAATTTGGAGGAAAAGATACTGATGGAGATGGAATTTACGATAAAGATGATGCTTGTCCAGAAGTTGCTGGTTTAAAACAATTCAATGGTTGTCCTGATACTGATGGAGACGGAATTATTGACGGAAATGATGCTTGTCCAGATGTATTTGGTTTAGCTGCATTAAACGGATGTCCTGACACTGACGGAGATGGTATCGCTGATAAAGATGATGCTTGTCCAGATGTATTTGGTTTAGCTGCTTTAAAAGGATGTCCAGATGCTGATGGTGATGGAATTACTGATAAAGATGATAAATGTCCTACTGTTGCAGGTCCAAAAGAAAACGCAGGTTGTCCTTGGCCAGATACTGATGGAGATGGAGTATTAGACAAAGATGATAAATGTCCTACTGTAAAAGGAACTGTTGCTAACAAAGGTTGTCCTGAAGTTTCTGCAGAAGTTATGAAACAATTAAACGAATATGGTAAAACAATTTTGTTTGATTCTGGAAAATCTACTTTCAAGAAACAATCTTATACAGTTTTACAATCTATTACTGATATCTTAAAAGAATACCCAAACTCAAACTTTATGATTGAAGGGCATACTGATAGTGATGGTAGTAATGCATTAAACCAAACTTTATCTGAAAACAGAGCTGCAGCGGTTAAAAATTACTTAATCGAAAACGGTATTGCTACTGATAGATTAAAATCTACTGGTTTTGGTGAAACTAAACCAATTGATACTAACAAAACTGCTAAAGGAAAAGCTAACAACAGAAGAGTTGAAGTTTCTTTAATCAAAGAATAATTTTTTCTAAAATAATTATAGAAAACGCCTCGATTTATCGGGGCGTTTTTTTATTTTTATGAAATGATAAATACTTCTTTTTTAGATAAAATTGCACATGTTTTAATTCAAGATTATTCCGATAAATTATCGAATACAATAGTAGTCTTACCTAATAAAAGAGCCAAGATATTCTTAATCGAAGCCTTAAAAAAACAAGTAAGCTCTAATGTACTTTCTCCAGAGATTATTAGTATTGAGGATTTTATTCAAGATATTGCGGCTATTCGTACGGTAGATCCTATTGAATTATTGTTTGAATTCTATGAAGTTTATTTGTCAGTTACCGAAAATTCAAGCCAACAGTCCTTTGAGTTATTTGCAAATTGGGCCAAAATGCTTTTGCAAGACTTCAATGAAATTGACCGTTATTTATTAGATCCTACTCATGTTTTGTCTTACCTAAAAGACATTGAGGATATCAAAAAATGGGGAATAGAGGTAGAGAACAAAACCCAACTACTAGAGAACTACATTGACTTCTGGAAATTACTGCCCAATTACTACCAATCATTATATGCTCATTTGCTAAAAAAAGGGATAGGCTATCAAGGTTTAATTTACCGTCAAGCAGTAGAAAATCTTATTCATTTTTCGAAAACAATCACCGATAAGCATTACGTTTTTGCAGGCTTTAATGCCTTAAATGCTTCTGAAGAAAAAATTATTCAACACCTTATTGCTGCTGATCAAGCCAAAATATATTGGGACGCAGATCAAACCTTTCTAAATGATCCGTATCACGATGCAGGGCTATTTTTAAGACGATTTAAAGCGAACTGGAAACATTATAAATTTAATCCTTTTGAATGGATTGTAAATGATTTTTCGCAAACCAAAAACATTCACGTTATTGGTACTCCCAAAACCATTGGTCAAGCCAAAATTACTGGGAGTATAATTGAAAAAATTATCAACGAGAACCCTTCAGCTTCACTTGATAAAGTAGCAGTTATTCTTGGTGAAGAAAATGTGTTAGTTCCCCTTTTGTATTCACTACCCTCAACCGTTGGTGCTTTGAATATTACCATGGGGTATTCGAGTAAAAACAATCCAGCTCAAATTTTGATTGCAAAGCTTTTCAAGATGCACACCAATGCCCTGTCTCGTAATGCTAAAAATTATGTGTTGTATTACAAAGATGTCTTGGATATTTTGACACATCCATTAGTGGAACCCTATGCCAAAACATCAGGATTGGTTACTATCATCAATCAAAATAACTATACATTTATTACCCATCAAAAGGTGATGGAATTAAATCCTGAACCTACGGATTTGTTTCTACTATTATTTAAAAAATGGGAGCAAGGGTCAATTGCAGTTTTAGATACTATTTCCAGTTTATTACTGACCATTAAGAACAACTTGAGTAATGATAATGAAGAAGAAAAAATTACAAAAGCCTTTGTTTTTGCTATTTTTAAGGTCATCAATAAATTGATCAATTATTATTCTCAACACGAACATATTGACAAGATAGACACTTTACATGCTATTTACAAACAAGTAATTGATTTGGCGGAGGTTTCATTTGAAGGAGAACCACTCAATGGTTTACAAATCATGGGTGTCCTTGAAAGTCGGGTTTTGGATTTTGATACCGTAATTGTTACTTCTATGAATGAAGGGAAATTTCCAGCGGGAAAATCACAAAATTCTTTTATTCCGTATGATGTGAAACGTGAATTAGGATTGCCTACTTTCAAAGAAAAAGATGCGATCTATACCTATCACTTTTATCATTTACTGCAACGTGCAAAAAACATCTATTTGCTGTATAACACCGAAAGTGAAGGACTGGATGCAGGTGAAAAAAGCCGTTTTATTACACAGCTAGAAGTGGAGAAGCAACGCAATCATAATCTTACGCACGAAATATACAATGCTGTGCTACCTGAAACGGCTTATACGCCAATGAAGATTCAAAAATCGGAAGCAGTGATGACGCGATTAAAGGAAATTGCCACTGTTGGTTTTTCACCTTCGGCATTGACAAGCTATATCAGGAATCCGATTCAGTTTTATTTTCAGAAGATTTTGCGCATTCGCGAAGTCGAAGAAGTTGAAGAAAATATTGCGTTGAATACGTTAGGAACTATTATTCACGAAACCTTAAAAGTGTTGTATGAGCCTTTTATTGGTAAATTCATAGCCGAACATGATATTCAAAATTGCTTTAAGCAAATAGATGCTGAAGTACTCAAACAATTCAAGGCCATATACAAAGAAGGAGATATTAAAAAAGGGCGAAATCTACTCGCTTTTGAAGTAGCTAAACGAAATGTTTCTAATTTCTTAAAAGTAGAGTTAGAAAGTATCAAAGCAGGTGATGCGATCAAAATCATTGCCTTAGAACAAACTTTTGAACGGACGTTAACGCACCCAAGCTTGCCTTTTTCTGTATTGATAAAAGGGAATGTCGATAGAATCGAAGAGCGTAACGGCACTATCCGAATTATCGATTATAAAACGGGTAAAGTAGAGAAGTCGAGTGTGACTTTGAAAACGTGGAAAGGACTAACTGAAGAAATTAAAAACGATAAGATCATTCAGGTTTTGGCCTATGCTTTCATGTATGAAAAACTAGCGGATTCAAAACCTATTGAAGCTGGGATAATTTCGTTTAAGAATTTAAAATCAGGATTTTTACCTTTTAATTTTAAAGAGGAAAAAGACAGTGAATATGTGATAAACGATATTATTATGGCTAATTATTTAGAACAAATTGTGTTGCTTTTAAAGGAAATTTTGGATGTAGATGTTGCCTTTGAAGAGAAAGTTTAGTTTTTTGAACCACAAAGGGCACAACGTTTTTGGTTAAATTTTCTTAAAAAATTGTAATAAAACGCCTGTCAGTTCTTCTTGGTTTTCAATATGTGACATGTGTCCGTCAGGAAAAGTAATTAATTCTACATTGGTATTTTCAACTTGAACTTTGGTTTCTTCGTAGTCTAAAACAGGATCTTTTTCGCCTAAAATCAACATTTTTGGATAAGGAGTAAGATGCAGTAAAACTTCGCGGTCAGCTCTTATTTTCATTCCTTCCAGTGATGCCACAATAGCTTGTAAAGGTGTTTTTAAAGCTTCTTTTTTTACATTTTCAATTTCATCCAGCAATCTTTCACGATTGTTTTCACTAAATAAATTGGCAATAGCCAAACGAACAAAATTGATATAACTTTGTTTTACCGCTTTGATGGCACGGTCTCGATTTAATTTTCGTTCCTCACTATCTGCTTTTGCAGTAGAATTTAATAGAACTAGGCCTTTAACGGTGTCAGGATATAATTCGGCGAAAGCCAAAGCAACATAACCACCCATAGAATGTCCAACAAATATTGCTTTTCGGATGCGTAATTCAGCCAAGACCGCATGAACAGCATCAGCATTATCTTCCATACTATGCACATAACCCAAACATTCTGTTTCGCCATGACCTAATAAGTCAATAGTAATCACCCGATTTTTTTTTGAAAAAACAGGAATGTAATTGTTCCACATTTTTTGATTTTCTAAGAAACCATGTAGGAAAACTATTGCGGTTCCTTTTCCAGTATCCGAGTAGGCAATACTTGTATTTTTGAATTGTATGTGATTCACTTTTTACTTTCGTTTTTGAGCAGCTACAAAATTAGTAATTTAATTATGTTTAAATCCTATAAGTTTTCAGGATAGTAGGGGGAAGATGGTTTTTTAAACGATATAAAGTATAGAAGTTCATGTAAGTTTTTAGTTTCTAATTCTAACAACTGTCGTTATTTTGTCATTTCGACGGAGGAGAAATCACATAATAGGAGAAACTAGTGAGATGCCTCCTACGTCTGTATGACATGTTTGAGGAATAGTGTTAGTTTTTAAAATCGATTATCACCATCTAATAGATTTCCTAAACCGCCTAGTAAGCTTCCTTCGTCACGGCTGTTTCCACCTGCTTTGGGTGCGGAGGCTATGATTCTATCGGCCAGTCGGCTGAAGGGTAATGATTGTACGTAAACAGTTCCAGGACCACGTAGTGTGGCATAAAATAATCCTTCACCTCCAAAAACGGAATTCTTGATGCCGCCAATGAACTCGATATCGTAATCTACGTCTTTGGTGAATCCTACAATACAACCGGTGTCAACTTTAAGTACTTCGCCTGCTTTTAATTCTTTTTTGGCTAGCGTTCCTCCTGAATGTACAAATGCCATTCCGTCTCCTTCTATTTTTTGCATGATGAAACCTTCCCCACCAAAAAGGCCGCGACCTAATTTTTTAGAAAATTCGATGCCAATGGAAACGCCTTTTGCAGCGCATAAAAACGAACTTTTTTGGCAGATGAATTTTCCTTGAAATTCTGTTAGATCAATTGGGAGGATTTTACCTGGATATGGTGATGCAAAAGAGACTTTTCCTTTTCCGTGATGCTGATTGATAAAGGCTGTCATGAACATGCTTTCGCCTGTTAAGACTCTTTTTCCTGCACTTAAGAGCTTGTCAAAAATCCCTGATTGTTGTTTTGATCCGTCGCCAAAAATGGTTTGCATCTGGATGTTATTGTCCATCATCATGAAACTGCCGGCCTCGGCAATTACAATTTCTTGTGGATCCAGTTCGATTTCTACATACTGCATTTCTTCGCCGAAAATCTGGTAATCTATTTCGTGTGCTGTCATAATTTTGATTGTATTGATTTTTAAAAGATGATTTATGTGTTTGAACCATTAAGGAATTAAGGTTCATTGTATTTTATTCTTTTTATAAGACGTAAATGGAGTGATAAAGTTACATTTTTTGGTGATTTTAGAATTCTTGTTTTGGAAAATTTAACGTTGTTTTAATGCGCAAGGGATGGCAGCGGATAGCCCACAGTCCCGTTTTTTAGGGACGAGGACTAGAAGCGTACAGCCCGACCCTGCCGGAGTTTACGGAGGCGGGATGCGCCCAAGAAAAAATGTTTAATCGTTTATTTGTTTAATGGTTGTTTGTTTATTTGGGTTTTGAATATAAAAAAACGGCTCACATTGCTGTGAACCGTCTTTTTTTTTCTCTTGATTCTATTTTCTTACGAATGCATCAAACTTTCTATTTCGTCTGCCTCGATAGGAATGTTGCGCATTAAATTGAACGGCTCTCCTTTTTCTTGAATGACAACATCGTCCTCAAGACGGATTCCAAAACCTTCGGCTGGGATATAAATTCCAGGCTCTACCGTGAAAACCATATTGGCTTGCATAGGTTCAGTTAAGATTCCGTAATCATGCGTGTCTAGTCCCATGTGGTGGGAAGTTCCGTGCATGAAATATTTTTTATAGGCAGGCCATTCTGGGTTTTCATTTTGCACATCGGCTTTATCGATTAAACCCAAACCTAATAATTCTGAAGTCATTAATTTACCCACTTCAACATGGTATTGTTTCCACATTGTTCCTGGAACAAGCATTTTTGTCGCTTCGTTTTTAACGTTTAATACGGCATTATAAACTGCTTTTTGTCGGTCAGAGAATTTCCCTGATACGGGAATCGTACGTGTCATATCACTAGAATAATTAGCATATTCGGCTCCTACGTCTAGTAATATTAAATCACCCGCTTTACATTGTTGGTTGTTTTCGATATAATGTAACACATTTGCATTATTCCCTGAACCAATGATTGGCGTGTACGCAAAACCTTTGGAACGATTGTAGAGGAATTCATGAATAAATTCGGCTTCAATTTCGTATTCCATTACATTTGGTTTCACAAAAGAAAGGATGCGTCTAAATCCTTTTTCGGTGATGTCACATGCTTTTTGAATAAGGTCTAGTTCTTCACTTTCTTTCACTGAACGGATGCGTTGCAGGATAGGATTGCTTTTAGCAACAGCATGTGCAGGATACTTTTCTTTCCACCATTTTACAAAACGGGCCTCACGAGTTTCAGTTTCTACTGTCGCTCTATAGTGTTCGTTTGTATTGATATAAATCGTATCAGAATGTGTCATTAATTCGAATAAAACTTTCTCGAATTCTTGCAACCAGTACACATTTTTGATTCCAGAAACAGATAACGCGCGTTCTTTGGTAAGTTTCTCCCCTTCCCAAACGGCGATATGTTCGTTCGTCTCTTTTAAGAATAATATTTCTCTTTGATGCTCATAAGGAGCATCTGGAAAAAGTAATAAGATGCTTTCTTCTTGGTCAACGCCACTTAAATAAAAAATATCACGGTGTTGCGCAAATGGCATGGTGCTATCGGCACTTATAGGATAGATGTCATTTGAGTTGAAAACAGCAACACTTTTAGGCTTCATTTGAGCCATGAATTTGGCGCGATTTTTTATAAATAAGTCACGGTCAATTTGATGGTATTTCATAACGATCTTGTTTTTTACTTTTATTTATTCAAAAATACTAAGTTTAAATTGTTTCTAGTTATGAATTCGATAATTTTAAGTAAAAAACAACAAAAAACGCATTGGCTTAAAAAGAGTCTTTTAAACCAATGCGTTTTGCAATTGAATTAGTAAGTTGTTTTATTTAAACTGTGCCGTTTCTGTTGAGTCTTTCATCGCTGTTGTTGAAGATCTTCCAGTGGTAACGGTATTTTGTACGGCATCAAAATAGGATGTCCCTACAAAGCCTTGGTGCTTAACCGCTTTGAAGCCGTGTTTTTGTAACGCAAATTCACGTTCTTGCAATTCAGAATATCCTGCCATTCCTCTTTCTTTATAGGCTTTTGACAATTCAAACATGCTTGTGTTTAAAGCATGAAATCCTGCCAAAGTGATGAATTGAAATTTGTATCCCATTGCGGCAAGGTCTTCTCTAAAGGTTTCCATCTCTGCAACCGATAGTTTTGCAGCCCAGTTGAATGAAGGCGAACAGTTGTATGCTAACATTTTGCCTGGGAATTCTTTGTGAATGGCATCGGCAAATTGTTTTGCATAAGCTAAATCTGGGTTGCTCGTTTCCATCCAAATCAAATCAGCATATGGCGCATAACTTAACCCTCTATCAATTCCTTGTTGTACACCACAGTTTACATGGAAAAAACCTTCGGATGTTTTTTCACCTGTAATAAATTTAGCGTCTCTTGGGTCAATGTCGCTTGTTAATAGATTTGCCGCATCCGCATCAGTACGTGCTACAATTAATGTTGGTGTTCCCATAACATCCGTTGCTAAACGTGCAGCAATCAATTTGTTAATGGCCTCTTGGGTTGGAACTAATACTTTTCCGCCTAGATGACCGCATTTTTTAGCAGAACTTAGTTGATCTTCAAAGTGAACTCCTGCAGCTCCCGATTCAATCATGGATTTCATTAATTCGAATGCATTTAGGTTTCCACCAAAACCTGCTTCGGCATCAGCTACAATCGGTACTAAATAATCTTTTTTATTTTCTTCTCCGTTTACAACCTGTATTTGATCGGCACGTAATAATGCATTGTTGATTCTTTTTACTACTAACGGAACGCTATTAGCGGGATATAAAGATTGGTCAGGGTACATTTCACCGGCAACATTAGCATCAGCAGCCACTTGCCATCCGCTCAAATAAATAGCTTCTAATCCAGCTTCTACTTCTTGAATGGCTTGATTTCCAGTTAAGGCACCTAATCCAGCTACAAAATCTTGAGCGTTTAGTTTTTTCCATAATTTCTCAGCACCCATTCTAGCAATACTGTGTTCTATTTTATAAGAACCTTGCAAGTTGATTACTTCTTCAGCTGTGTATGGGCGCTCAATACCTTTCCACCTTGGGTTAGTGATCCAATCCGTAACTAATGCTTGAATTCTTTCTTCTCTAGTTTTCATAATTTCTTTTTTTTTGGTATTTTTTGGTTTGTTTATAAGTATTTGTAGCCCGGAATAGTTAGGAAGTCAATAAAATTGGGATTTACAACGAGCACATCTAACAATTGTTCGGCTAGTTTATATTCTCCATTTTCGTGGCTGTCTTCTCCGACTAGTTTTTTAATTTTTTCATATTCTTCCATAGCTAAACGATGGTAATAATTGTTGGTCAGTTTTTTGTTATTGTCCAAAGTGACTCCGTTTTGTAGCCACTGCCATAGTTGTGATCTTGAAATCTCGGCTGTTGCTGCATCTTCCATCAAATGATGAATAGCGGCGGCACCTTGACCATGGAGCCAAGAAGCGATGTACAGAATAGAAACATTGATGTTTTTTCGAATGCCTTCTTCTGTAACGGTTCCTTTTGGCACTTCTAATAAATCACTCTCTGTAATGTGTAAATCGGTTCTTTTTACGTGAATCTGATTTTTTGTTGGCATTTCTCTGTCGAATACTTCCATGGCAAGCGGAATCAAATCTGGATGTGCTACCCATGTGCCATCATGCCCGTTTTTAACTTCTCTTTCTTTGTCGGCAATTACTTTATTGAAAGCAGTTGTGTTTGCTTCTGGATTGTTTTTTATCGGAATCTGCGCGGCCATTCCGCCTATTGCATGAATGTTTCTTTTGTGACAACGCTGAATTACCAGTTGCGAATACGCGCTCATAAACGGTGAGGTCATAGTTACTTGGTCTCTATTTGGAACAATATAAGCGGGGTTATTTCTTAGTTTTTTGATGTATGAAAAGATGTAATCCCAACGTCCGCAATTCAATCCTACGATATGTTCTTTTAATTCGAATATGATTTCGTCAAGCTGAAAACTCGCTGTTATCGTTTCTACCAAGACCGTCACTTTGATCGTTCCTCTTTGCATACCTAGATAATCCTCGGTAAAATCAATTACTTCATTCCACCAGCGTGCTTCAAGATAATGTTCCAGTTTTGGAATGTAATAATAAGGTGCTGAACCGTCTTTTAGCAATTGTTTGAAATTGTGAAAAGCATATAATCCAAAGTCAACGAGTGAGCCCGATGTTTCTTGATCTTCAATCAAAATGTGTTTTTCTTGCAAATGCAAACCTCTTGGGCGGACCAGTAAAACGGCAGTCGTATCATTCAGTTGGTATTTTTTATTTTTTGAAACATCTTCAAGAACGATGGTTTTGTTTACAGCATCTATTAGATTTTGTTGTCCTTGCATTAGATTGCTCCAAGTAGGCGAGGTGCTGTCTTCAAAATCGGCCATAAATGTTTTTGCACCGCTATTCAAAGCGTTAATAACCATTTTTCTATCGACTGGACCAGTAATTTCGACTCTACGGTCTAATAAATCGTCTGGAGTGGGTGCGGCTAGCCATTCATTTTCACGAATGTTTTTTGTTTCCAATGGAAAAGTTGGCAAGGCGCCTGCATCAAATAATAGTTGTTGTTTTTTGCGATCTTCTAATAATGCAATTCTTCGATTGTTGAATTGATGATGCAAATTAGTTAGATACTCCATCGCATCTTCAGTTAATACATCTGGGAATTGTTGATTGGCATTAGCCTTAATTCGCAATGTTTTTTCAATTGTGTGGGTTGATTGTTTCATGGTTAATATGTTTTACATGACAATGTTACGAAAAGTTTTTTACAAAACAAGCGAACGTACGCTAAAAATGCAAAAAACTTTTTTTTGCTGTTTTTATTTTTTAGCGTATATTTGAAATATGAACATGGAAAAGGATTACATCAAGTTAATTTTTGGGTTGAAACTCAAGCAAGCACGCACGAATAAGAATTTGTCTCTATTTGGTTTAGCCAAAATCACCGAGCTCTCTAAATCGTATTTGAATGAAATAGAGAAGGGAAAAAAATATCCCAAGACCGATAAGATTATTCTACTAGCCGAAAAGCTAGAGGTTTCTTACGATCATATGGTGTCTTTGAAATTGGATAATAATTTGGCTCCTATTGGTGAGATTTTGAAATCGGGAATTTTAAAAGAGATACCACTTGACATCTTCGGAATCCAAGAAAATGATTTGATTGATATTATTGCAAATGCTCCAGCCAAAGTCAATGCGTTTATAAGTACGATTATTGAGATTGCGCAACACTACAATTTAAGTAGGGAAAGTTTTTTCTTGGCCGCCTTGAGATCTTATCAAGAAGCGCACAATAATTATTTTGAAGATTTAGAACAAAAGGTTTTGGATTTTTCCAAAGCGTTTCACATTGATATGAACAATAAAATTTCGTTAGATGAATTAACGGCAATTTTGAAAGAAGAATACGGCTATACGATTCAGGAACTTGTTTTTTCGGAGCAAGAAGAGTTAGGGGATTTGCGTTCGATTTATGTCCCTAAAAGTAAAACTTTATTGCTGTCACTAGAAATTGATGAACAGCAAAAAGCGTTTATTTTGGCAAAAGAAATTGCCTATAATTATTTAGAAATTCAAGATCGTTTGTATACGTTTAGTTGGATAAAGTTTGATAATTTTGATCAGGTTTTGAATAATTTTTATGCCTCTTATTTTGCAGGCGCATTGTTGATTCCAAGAAAAAAACTTATAGGGGAGCTCAATATTTTTCTGTCTAAGAGCAATCCAACATCACAAGAAATGATTGATTTGATGGGGCAATTTAATGTGTCGCCAGAATCTTTTTATCAAAGGTTAACAAACATTCTACCGAAGGATTTTCAGTTAAAAAACTTATTTTTCCTGCGTCTTTCTCATAAAATAGGAGCGGATACCTATCAGATAAAAAAAGAATTGCATATTACCAATCAGCAAGAGCCTCATGCTAATGAAATGAATGAGCATTATTGCCGAAGATGGATTTCTGTAAAAACAATTGAAGCGGCTATTGCCGAAAAAAAGAGTCATTATTTTGGCGCTCAAATATCCCGTTATGACAATAGTAGTAATGAGTATTTGGTTTTTTCATCAGCTACCGATGATCCGTTTAAGAAAGATTGTTTGAGAAGTATATCGGTTGGGATTTTAATAAGTCCTGCGATGAAAAAGAAATTCAAGTTTATCGATAATGAAAGTATTAAAAGGCAAATTGTTGGTGTTACTTGTGAAACTTGTGCGGTTAAAAACTGCGAAGAACGCGCGTCACCCCCCATTCAATTAGAGCAAAAAAAGCGGAATGAAAATACCGACTTAATTGTTCAGCAGTATATGGCTAAATTTAGTTAGTCAAAATATTTTAATAAAAAAACCTCGATTGTAAACTAGTTGCAATCGAGGTTTTCCGTTGTACTAATCTACCCATTTGTAATAACGAGCACCAAGAAGATTTGGAATTTCTTTTTCTATTCGGTCTAAAACCCATTCATTTTTTGGTTCTTGAATACTAGCGCTTTGTTCTTTTTTGTGCAGTTTTTCATACGTGTCAAAGTCTATTTCGTGACTCTGTGCTAACGTTTCAAAAAGCTTGCAATTTGTAATAGCGGCTTTCCATTCTGGTTGAATTGTTCCTTCAAAAACTTTCGATTTTGAGCCACTTCCATACGCAAGAAAACCAAATTTAGAATTCGTTATTTCTTTATTGGTATCGTGAAAATAAGCTAAAGTAGAAAGTAATCCCATAAAAATAGATCCTGTGTATAAGTTTCCTATTAATGACGAAGCCCGTTCAGCAGGTAGTAGTTTTTGGTTTACAAAATTCTTATATTCCTCGGATTTACTGGTTTCTTTTAGTTTGTTTTGGTACTCTTGAGCGTCTTCGTTTCCAGTGATCGTTTTGTTTTTAGCGTCTAAGGTGTAAATTTCAGATAACATGCGGCGTCCTTGAAAAGCATACGGCAAATGCATGATAATACTTTCCCATGAATTGTAAATGGTCTCCTCCGTTTGTTTTAATTTTTTGAAAGAAAAATAAGCGTCACGAGTCCGATCCATATAACATTGATTCGAATATTGTCCATCAAAAACAGGTTGTTCTTTGTGAATTTCTATTTCGGATTCTAGGTTATCAAACCAAGGTTCATTGGAGTTATTTCTGGTAATAGCTTCTTTAGAAATGGTTCTGTAGGGTTTAAAAAAGTCAAAAACGCCTTTGGTACTTGTTGCCCAGTTATTCTCAAAAGAAATAATTCTTGGATTCGACGCGATCAAAATCGCAACTGCTCCGGCACCCTGTGTGTATTCTCCAGTAGAATTCAAATCGTATTTAGCCAAATCAGTAGTGACAACAATGGCTTTCTTTGTTGGATTTAATTTTACAAAATCAATGCAGTTGTGCATCGCGTCTACGCCACCAATACAGGCAAAAGTAAAGTCAACTACATCACATTGAGATAAAGTATTTTCTCCAAATTTTTGTTCCATCAATGCTATCAAGAAAGAACTGATGGGTTTTGAGCTATCAATACTGCTTTCGGTACCTATATATATACGGGCAATTTCATTCAAGTTGATGTTGTTGTCTTGAATTAATTTAGTTAAGGCATTAGCTCCAAAAACTACAGTATCTTGATGAACATCTGCTAAAGTCATTTTCAATAATCCGAGGCCTTTTTCTAGTTTTTCGGGTTCAATATTTCGGGCTTTCGCCAAAGTGGTAATGGGTAAATGTATTTTGGCAACATCAAAAGATATGCTATCAATTCCTACTTTCATTTTGATTTTTTTTAACTTGTAAAGTTAAAATCACGCAGGCAGAATGCAATTTTTTAAACGCACAAAATCCCTCTTTTTTGTGTTTTTATTAATTTAAAAGGAAATGGCAGTTATAATTATAAGATTAGTAATTCTTGCTCTTTTTGTGATGCTAATAGTATACATTTTACAAAAACATATTTATGAGTTTTTTGTCATTTGTTTAACTAACTTGCCGTTGTATAAAGGGTTAGCGCCTATTTTTTAGGAATTCAATAGTTTTTTGGCTAAAACACTTTAAAATCATTATAAATAACAACGAAAAGGTTGTAGTTCAAGTCTATTTGCTTTATTTTTGTCCTATTTTTCAAAACAAACTTATTCAAAACTTATGGCACAATCTGCATTATTGAAGTCGTCAATAGCTAAAAAAGTGGCTATGGCGCTTTCAGGACTTTTTCTGATGTTGTTTCTAGCACAGCACTTCTTTATCAATATGACTTCGGTGTTTAGTCCCGACGTATTCAATTCTATATCTCATTTCATGGGGAATAATCCTCTTGTTCAATTTGTAATTCAACCCATCTTAATTGTAGGTGTTGTTTTTCATTTTATTATGGGATTTGTTTTAGATTTTAAAAACAGAAGCGCAAGACCAATCGCTTATGCAAAAAACAACGGAGCTGCAAATTCTACTTGGGCATCAAGAAATATGATTATTTCTGGTTCAGTAATTTTAGCGTTTTTGGGATTGCATTTTTATGATTTCTGGGTTCCAGAAATGGTTTATAAATATGTAGCTTTTAATCCACTAGATGACACTAGATATTTTCATGAATTAGCGGAGAAGTTTGAAAGCCCAGTTCGTACAGCATTATACTGTATTTCATTTGTACTCTTGTCTTTACACTTACAACATGGTTTCAGTTCTTCTTTTCAGTCGATAGGACAAAACAACAAATACACAAAAGGAATGAAAAATTTCGGATTAGGTTTCGCAATTGTTATTCCTTTAGGATTTGTATTTGTAGCATTATTTCATCATTTCAATCATTAATATTAAATTATAATGGCATTAGACTCAAAAATTCCAAATGGTCCAATTTCGGATAAATGGACAGATTATAAAGATCATATTAATTTAGTGAACCCTGCTAACAAGCGTAACTTAGACGTAATCGTTGTTGGAACAGGATTAGCTGGAGGTTCAGCTGCTGCAACATTAGCAGAATTAGGATATAACGTAAAAGCTTTTTGTTTTCAAGATTCACCTCGTCGTGCGCACTCTATTGCAGCACAAGGAGGAATCAACGCGGCAAAAAACTATAAAGGAGACGGAGATTCTGTTTTTAGATTGTTTTATGACACTGTAAAAGGAGGAGATTACCGCGCTCGTGAGGCAAACGTGCACCGTTTGGCTGAAGTTTCTACTAATATTATTGACCAGTGTGTAGCTCAAGGAGTTCCATTGGCACGTGAATATGGTGGATTGCTTGACAACCGTTCTTTTGGTGGAGCCTTAGTTTCTCGTACATTTTATGCACAAGGACAAACAGGACAACAATTATTATTAGGTGCTTATTCAGCAATGAACCGTCAAATCGGTCGTGGAAAAATAAAAATGCACAACCGTCACGAAATGCTAGATATAGTAATCGTAAACGGTAAAGCAAGAGGAATTATCGCTCGTAACTTGATTACAGGTGAAATCGAAAGACATTCTGCTCACGCAGTTGTCATTGCTTCTGGAGGATACGGAAACGTATTTTTCTTGTCAACAAATGCAATGGGATCTAATGCTACTGCGGCTTGGAAAATCCATAAAAAAGGAGCGTACTTCGCAAATCCTTGTTACACACAAATTCACCCAACATGTATTCCAGTTTCTGGAGACCACCAATCAAAATTAACGTTGATGTCGGAGTCTTTGCGTAATGATGGACGTATCTGGGTTCCTGCAAAAATCGAAGATGCTAAAGCTATTCGTGAAGGAAAGAAAAAAGCCAAAGATTTAACGGAGGCAGAAAGAGATTATTACTTAGAAAGAAGATATCCAGCATTTGGTAACTTAGTTCCTAGAGATGTTGCTTCTCGTGCAGCTAAAGAAAGATGTGACGCCGGTTTTGGAGTAAACAAAACAGGTGAAGCGGTTTATTTAGATTTTGCAGCAGCAATTCAACGTTACGGAAAAGAGCAAACCTATGTAAAAGGACTTGATTCTAATGATAATGCGCTTGTAACTAAATTAGGTACTGAAGTTGTAAAAAGTAAATACGGGAATTTATTCCAAATGTATTATAAAATTGTAGATGAAGATCCTTATACTTCACCGATGATGATTTACCCAGCGGTACACTACACAATGGGTGGAACATGGGTTGATTATAACTTGATGACTACAATTCCAGGTTGTTTCTCTATTGGAGAATCTAACTTCTCAGATCACGGAGCGAACCGTTTAGGAGCTTCTGCTTTGATGCAAGGTTTAGCTGATGGATATTTTGTATTGCCTTACACAATTGGTGATTACTTATCTCCAGATATTAAAATGGGACCGATCTCTACTGATTCTCCAGAATTTGAAGCTGCAGAAAAAGGTGTGAAAGACCAAATTGTGAAATTCATGAACAACAACGGAACACATTCTGTTGACTATTTCCACAGGAAATTAGGAAAAATTATGTGGGACAAAGTTGGTATGGCTCGTAATGCTGCGGGTCTTAATGAAGCAATTACTGAAATTGCTGCTTTACGTGAAGAGTTTTACAAAGATGTTAAAGTGCCAGGAACGGATAAAGGTTTCAACCAAGAACTAGAAAAAGCGACTCGTGTTGCCGATTTCCTTGAACTAGGTGAATTATTCGCAAAAGATGCATTACACCGTAACGAATCTTGTGGAGGTCACTTTAGAGAAGAGTATCAAACGGAAGATGGTGAAGCAAAACGTGATGACGAAAACTTCGCATACGTTGCTGCTTGGGAGTACAAAGGAAAACCAAGTGATGCTGTATTACATAAAGAAGATTTGGTATTTGATGCCGTTAAACTAGTTCAAAGAAATTACAAATAGCAATTAGTCGAAAGACAAAAGTCTTACAGTCAAATGACTCCATGTCAAGCGACTTTCGACTTTCGACTTTATGACTTTCAAACTAAAATAGTATGAAACTTACATTAAAAATATGGCGTCAAAAAAACGCCCAAGATAAAGGAGCAATGGTTGATTATCAAATCGACGGAATTGAGCCAGATATGTCTTTCCTTGAAATGCTAGACGTTTTCAATGAAGATTTAATGAGTAAAGGGGGTGAGCCAGTTGCATTTGATCACGATTGTCGCGAAGGAATTTGCGGAATGTGTTCTTTGTACATCAATGGTGAAGCTCACGGACCAGATAGAGGAGTAACCACTTGTCAATTGCACATGCGTATGTTCAAGGACGGTGATACTATTACAATCGAGCCTTTCCGTGCAGCTGCTTTCCCAGTAGTAAAAGATTTAGTAGTTGACCGTAGTTCATTCGATAGAATCCAACATGCAGGAGGATTTATATCAGTGAATACTTCAGGAAATACAATCGACGCCAATACCATTCCAATCAACAAAGACGATGCTGATAAAGCATTTGATGCTGCAGCTTGTATTGGTTGTGGAGCTTGTGTTGCGACTTGTAAAAACTCATCAGCAATGTTATTCGTAGCAGCTAAGGTTTCTCAATATGCTTTATTACCACAAGGTAAAATTGAAGCGGTTGATCGTGTATTAAACATGGTACACCAAATGGATGCTGAAGGGTTTGGTAACTGTACAAACACTGGAGCATGTGAGGTTGAATGTCCTAAAGGAATTTCTTTAGAGAACATCGCTCGTATGAACAGAGAATACATGTCTGCAAGCATGAAAGGATAATTTAGGTCTAAAGTCAAATGTCGTAAAGTAAAAAGCTTTGAGGCAACTCTATAAAAAACGCATTCATTTATTTGGATGCGTTTTTTGTTTTTGGGGTGTCCTCCGCAAAAGCTCTGGTCGGGCTATGCGTTGCAATCTTTTATTCCATTGCATTTCATAAAAGGATTTCCACTGCTATCCCTCACCCGAAAGAATTCATGTTTTAAATACATTTTGTTTTTCAAAATTCAGAATATACATACGTCAAAACAAATTACTTTTTTACCTTTATAAAAACGAACAACAATGAAAGTAGCAGTAATACAGTCGGCCATAGTTTGGGAAAACCCAGAAGCAAACAGAAATTATTTTGAAGAAAAAATCAATGCAATAGAGGAAAGTGTCAATCTCATTGTACTTCCTGAAATGTTTACAACCGGTTTTACGATGGAACCGGCCCAAGTGGCGGAGCCCATGAACGGCAAAACAGTGTTGTGGATGCAAGTTTTGGCGAAAGCCAAAAACTGCGCCATAACGGGAAGTGTGGTGATGGAAGAAAACTCGAACTTTTACAACCGCATGTTATTTGTGTTTCCTTCAGGTGAAATACAGCACTATGATAAAAGACATTTATTTACACTCGCAGGGGAAGATAAAGTCTACTCTAGAGGCGCTCAAAAATTGATTGTAGACTACCTAGGTTGGAAAATTTGTCCTTTGGTGTGTTATGACTTGCGCTTTCCTGTTTTCTCTCGTAATCTAGAGGATTACGATATATTGATTTATGTGGCAAGCTGGCCTAAAACTAGGATTAAAGCTTGGGATACGTTACTTGCAGCACGCGCGATTGAAAATATGAGTTATGCTATTGGTGTCAATAGAATAGGGAAAGATAATAATGGGTATGAATATGTAGGTCACTCACAAATGTTAGATTTCTTAGGAGAATCCTTGATTGAACCAATGGAACAAGAAGGTGTTTTTATAACGATACTTGATAAATCTAAATTAATAGAAGTTCGTAAAAAGCTTAATTTTTTAGGTGATAAAGATAATTTTGAAATTATAAATTAAAAACTAGATTTTTTCTTGGGATCTATTTTCTTTTTTGGCTCAGGCGTATAAGGAAGGCTTACATCAAAAACTTGGTCTACATCCCAGTTGGCACGTACATCAATTTCTTTAGAAAAATAAATAACCTCTTCGGCATATCTTTTTTCTAAATAATTACCAGCGTCGTATTGTTTGTTTTTGTTGTCGTCATAAATAATACGGAGCGTAAATAATGCGGGATCAAGTAAATTGAAGTCCACTACATTGTTTTTCTCGGTGTATTCGGAGGCTATAATATCTCCTTTTGCATTGGTGAGTTCGACTATGACTGGAAAATGTTTTACATTTTGTAATTGCACGCGAAGATTGCCATATTCGGCAGTATTTTTTGTGGTTAGATTATAGGTTAAGCTATCATTGGTTTTTTCATAAAAATCAGTTAACGCTCCCGGTAAAAGTGAAATGGTGTATTTTTCAGCAGGAGATTTTTTAAAATCAAAATATAGTTTTTGATTAAAATCATCATATTCGGTTGTGAAGTCTATTGCTGTAGAATCTTTGGTAATCAGCTTTATTTTTGAATTGTCAAATTTAATAAGCGGTATTGAGCTTTCTAAAGTGAATCGGTCTCTAAAGTTTAATATCCCATTCTGCAAGGTAGATATGCTTAAAGAATCCTTTTTCTGATCTTTAACTTTTAACATGAAATTTTCTTGGTATTTTCCTCTGGAAACAGATAAAGCCAAAGAGTCTGCTTTTATAGGTTTATACCATATTTGTAAAGAATCTTTTTTTGGCATTTGTGTAATGATGTTTGGAATCACTTCAGAACCTTTTTTAAGCGTGATTTGAGGTTTTGAGTTCTTTAAGTTTTGTTTGCCATCATAACCGAGTAATAATCGATTACCAGAAGCTTGACTAGGTTTTAAAGCTTTGTAATCTAGTGTTTCTTTGAAGAGCTCCAACTCAAAAATGGAGTCGTTTGGGATAGTAATATATTGTTTTCTAAATCCTATTTTATCTTCTTTAGGGTTGAATTTATTGTTACTATTTTTATCTTTTAGAGCTACTAATAGATATTTTCCTGCTTTTAAGTTTTCTAATCGAAACGTTTTTAAGCTATCTAAAGTATTAGTAACATATCTTGGAGTGTCTTTATATACAACTGAATCTTTAAAAGTATCATTTACTTCATACAACATGACAGACACAAAAGACTCTACTTCTTTATCGTAAGCATCTTTTATTTTGCCACCTATAGCTAGCGAATCAATAAAATCACCTGTAGAGAAGACATATTTAAATTGATTGTAAGGGTTACCTTCGTTGTTGTCAGCAATACTTTGACCAAAATTAAAACTGTAGGTGGTATTGGGTTGTAAGGTATCTTTTATTTTTATGGTTAGAAACTTACTAGCAGTTGTAGGTAATATTAGAGGCTCCTGTTTCATAGGAGGTGAAATAATTAATTGCTTGTTTAGGTTTTTTAATTTTATGTTTTCGTCAAAAACTAATTTGATTTCATCGCCTTTAAAATTTGTGCTGAAGTTTTTTGGGAAGCTCATTTTTAAAACGGGAGCAATAGTGTCTTTAAGACCGCCTGTTATAGTTCCTCTTTTAGCACAATTGGCTAGTGATAATGCTAAAAGTATAAATATAATGAGTGTGCTATTTTTCAACATATAGAATTTGAATTTGATAATACAAAATAACAATTATATTTACGGTAATTGAAATTTTTATAGATTTATTATGATTGCCTAATTTGAATTGAAATAGAACGCTTTCATATGCTATAATGAAATAAGTTGTAGTTGTATTTTTGGGTAAAATTTTTTTGAGATTTTAATTAGTAAATTTGGAGTATTGTACAACAGGTTATACAAGATAAAGTTATTTAATAAAATTAGAGGAATGAGAAAAATTGAACATATTGGAATTGCAGTTAAAGATTTGGATGTATCTAATGCTTTATTCGAAAAATTATTTGGAGCTCCAGCTTATAAATCAGAAGAAGTGGCTAGTGAAGGTGTGATGACTTCTTTTTTTCAAAATGGCCCTAATAAAATCGAACTTCTTGCAGCTACAAACCCAGATAGCCCTATTGCTAAATTTATTGAAAAAAAGGGGGAAGGGATTCATCATATTGCTTTTGATGTAGAAGATATCGAACAGGAAATTGCCCGATTAAAAAAAGAAGGTTTTATAGTGTTGAATGAGGTTCCTAAAAATGGAGCCGATAATAAAATAGTAGCCTTTTTGCATCCAAAAAGTACAAATGGGGTGTTAATTGAGTTATGTCAAGAAATAAAATAATTTTAGAATTCTAATAATCAGTAGTTTTGAATTTTTATTGTTTTATAATTGCAATTATCTAGAAAACTAAGTAAAAAATATTTGGAGTAAAGAAAAAATAGTAGTAATATTGCAAACTCTAAACCGGTCCTATAGCTCAGCTGGTTAGAGCACCTGACTCATAATCAGGTGGTCCCTGGTTCGAGCCCAGGTGGGACCACATTAACCCTTCAAAATTATTATTTTGAAGGGTTTTTTAATATACGCAAAAACCAGACTAGTTAAAAAATCGTATCTTTATATGTTAAAGGAGATTGTATGTTATTTAAGGTTAAATAGATTTTTTTTTGTCAGCTAATTTACTATTTTTGAAGCCAATGAAGATTGTGTCAAACAAATTTTATATTTTATTCATTTTCCTATTTTGGATTATGGACCTTACTGCTGGCAATGGTGCTGGTTCAGGTCCACCGTCTCCGACTGGAAAAAAACCACCACCTCCACCAGGGCTTCCAATAGACGATAATATTATAGTTTTATTTATTTTAGCGCTATTATTTGGGATATATATTATTTATACAAATACAATAAAAACAAGGACTTCAGCATAGTTGGAGTTGTTTTTTTCTTTAGGAAATATTTCTTTTTTATTATTTCATACAAAAAGCCCCGTCAAAATATTTTGACGGGGCTTTTTGTATGAAATTAATTATGTTGTTATGCTAGTAAATCTAGTACTAATGAGGGAAATAAACCTAAAGCAATATTCAAAACAATTGCAATTACCGCAACAGCATATATTACAACTGGCGTTCCTGTTCTTGTTTCATTAGCTTCTTTCGTATACATTGCAAGAATTAATTTAAAGTAGTATCCTACGCTTATAATCGAATTTACTACAGCAACTATTACTAAAGCAATATAACCAGCTTGAATCGTTTGATTAAATAAAACCATTTTTGCAAAGAAACCAGCAAAAATTGGAATACCAGCCATAGACAATAAAGAGGCAGTTAGAATTGCGGCCAATAAGGGATTAGTTTTTCCTAATCCGTGGAAATTGGTGATGTCTTCATTTTCGGTATTTTTACACACGTATAGAATTACGCTGAAAGCAGCAATTCCTGCAAGTGCGTAAGCCGAAGTATAATACAATAAACTTCCTGCGGCATTGGTCACACTTAGTAAAGTCATCAACATGAATCCTGCGTGTGAAATACCAGAGTAAGCCAACATACGTTTCACGTTTACTTGGCGCAATGCCATAATATTTCCCAGCGTCATGGAAGCCATAGATATGATCACGACAACTATTTGGAAAGAAGCAGACAGATCTGCATTCATAACATTCAGTAATTTAAACAATGTAGCGATGGCTACTACTTTTGCCAAAGTGCTCATTAAAGCAGTCGTTAAAGCTGGGGAACCTTCGTAAACATCTGGCGCCCAAAAATGAAATGGTACGGCCGCTATTTTGAAAAACATTCCGATTGTCACTAGAACGATTCCGATTGGAAACCAAACAGGTAGTTCTGCAGACCTTGATAGTTCGCTTATTTCTGTAACATCAAATGTTCCCATGGCCCCGTAAATCAAACAGATGCCGAACAGTATAATCCCAGAAGCGAAAGATCCCATAAGGAAATATTTCAATCCCGCTTCATTACTTTTTACACTCAATCGGTTGCTTGCCGCCAAAATATATAGCGCGATAGACAAGACTTCGATTCCCAAGAAGAACATCGCTAAGTTTCCAAAAGAAACCATAGCTACCGTTCCAGCCAATAGAAACACTTTTATGGCAATGAAATCTGATATTTTAGTTTGATGGTTTTCATAAAATTTATGACTCAGTGCCACCAGGAAAATCGTTAGTATGATAAACAAACCAGAGAATGCAGTGGAAAACTTATTTACAATAATCATGTTATTGTAATAGGCTTCAGGCGAATTAAATTCAGATATGTTCAGACCAAGAACGGCCAATAATCCAATAATTGTTATGGGAACGATGGCTTTCCTTAATTCGAAAATTTCAAATAAAAGGCATAAAACACCTAATCCTATTATAGCTATTAATGTATTCATTTTTTTTATTTGACTAGTTAATTCTATTAATTTGAGTTAAAATATTTTCCAAACTTGGAGTGATCAAGTCGGTAATTGGTTTTGGATACATTCCAAAGAAGAATAATACACCAACGATAAGAACCAAAGCCAAACCTTCTTTGAACGTTACATCAAGAAATACTTTTTTATTGGTTTCCCCCAACATTACATGTTGGTACATTTTCAGCATATAATAAGCACCCAAGATAATTGTTGTTCCACCTAGAAAGGCAAACCAAACATTGATTTGGGAAAGGCTATATAATACGGTAAACTCTCCAACGAAGTTAAAAGTGGTAGGCAATGCTACCGATGCCAAAACTAAAAGCAAGAACATCGAGGCGAATTTTGGCGATTGTGTGCGAATTCCGCCCATTTCGGCAATAGTTCTGGTTTCGTATCTTCTGAAAATGATTTCAGAAATAAAGAACAACCCAACCACAACAAATCCGTGTGCAATCATTTGCAAAACCGCACCGCGTAATCCGTCAATAGTCAATGTATAAGTACCTGCGGCGATTAGTCCAACGTGTGCCAGTGAAGAGTAAGCCAATAATTTTTTTAGGTCTTTTTGTCTCAGTGCTACAATTGAACCGTAAATTACTCCTGCAACTCCAAGGCTGATGAAGATATACATGTATTCTTTTGCCGCTAGCGGAGCAATTGGCAATTGCCAACGTATCACACTATACAATCCCATTTTTAACATGATACCAGATAGTAACATCGTACCTGCAGCGGGTGCTTTTTGGTACACATTCGCTTGCCAAGTATGGAAAGGAATAATTGGAATTTTAATAGCATACGCTAAAAAGAACGCCAAAAAGATCCATAATTGTTCTGTTGCTGATAACTTTAATTTGTATAAATCCTCTATCAAGAAACTTCCTGCTTTTTGATATAAATAAATAAAAGCTACAAGCATAAATAAGGAACCTGCTAAAGTGTAGATAAAGAATTTTACTACTGCTTTTTTACGCTCTTCAGTATCGCCATTACCCCAAATTAATGCGATAAAATAGATTGGAATTAAAGATAATTCCCAGAAGATATAATATAATAGGCCATCTGCTGCAAGGAAAGTTCCTACCATTGCAAATGACATAAATAAGATAAGAGCATAAAATGCTTTCGCGTTTTTATAATCAGTACCAAATGAAGTGTAAATAATGATCGGTGTCAATGCTGTTGTCAATAAAAGCATGGCAATTGCTAATCCATCTGCCTTTAAAGCAAAAGAAACATTGGGTTGATTTATCCATTGGCATAAAAAGCTTATGTTTTCACCTAAATTATAATGGTTTAACAATACAATCGAACAGCCTAATGCTGCTATTCCAAAGAACAAAGCCACTTTTGAAGCTAGTTTATCACCAGCGATATAAGTTGCAAATGCGCCAACTAAAAGTATAATTAATATTAGAGATACATTCATAGTATAAAATTATTGAGCTAAAAATAAATAGGTTATGATGGCACAAATGCCTAATACAAAAACAAAAAGGTAACGTCCGATACTTCCGTTTTGTATTTTTTTACCTTGAAAACCTAATTCGTTGGTTACTTTTCCTAGACCGAAAACTAAAGACGATAATGAAGTTTCTACGTTATCTCTAAAGAATTTTGACAGACCGTTTATTGATTTTACAAATATAGAATCATAAATTTCATCAACATAGTATTTATTATAAAGTACTTTGGCAAATCCAGTAATTTTTGAATCTTCCTCAGGAACGATATTTTGTTTGATATATTTTGCATAAGCTATTCCAATACCTACTAGACCACCAATCACAGCAATTAACATCAAAGTGTATTCTGTTGTTCCAAAATGGTGTTCTTCAGTAGCTACTTTTGTAAATAATGGAGCCAAGTATTCGTTCAACCAGCTATTTGTAGGTAAACTAATTAATCCGCCTATAGTTGCTAAAATTGCTAGAACAATTAATGGGAATGTGATTAAAGAAGGACTTTCATGTAAATGACTTTTTTGTTCAGCTGTACCTCTAAAATCATTAAAGAAAGTAAGGTATAGTAAACGGAACATATAGAAAGCTGTCATTAGTGACGCTAATGAAGCGATGAACCACAGTATTTTGTTGTGCTCAAACGCAACCATTAAGATTTCATCTTTCGAGAAAAAACCTGAAAAAGGTGGGATTCCTGAGATGGCTAATGACGAGATTAAGAAAGTAAAGAATGTGATTCCCATTACTTTTTTCAATCCACCCATTTTTCTCATGTCTTGTTCGCCATGTAACGCATGTATTACTGAACCTGATCCAAGGAACAAACAAGCTTTAAAGAAAGCGTGGGTGATTACGTGGAAAACGGCTACTTCATAAGCACCTAGTCCTAATGCTAAGAACATTAATCCTAATTGTGAAACAGTAGAGTAGGCTAGTACTTTTTTAATATCCGTTTGAACCAATGCAATTGTTGCTGCTACTAGTGAGGTAACTGCTCCTACAATGGCAATAATATTTTGAACATCTGGAGCCAAATCAAATAAGTAATTCAGTCTTGTAATCATGAAGATTCCTGCAGTTACCATCGTCGCCGCGTGTATTAATGCCGAAACCGGTGTAGGTCCTGCCATCGCATCTGGTAACCAAGTGTACAAAGGTATTTGTGCCGATTTTCCACAAGCTCCAATGAATAAAGCAAAGGCTGCTATGGAAATCCAAGTGATGTTTAAGTTGGTTGTTCCCGTGATAGCTGTTTTTAACGTAGCATAATCAAGTGTAGAGAACATCGAACCAATAATGAATATCCCGATTAGTAAACCAAGATCTCCTATTCTATTCATGATAAATGCTTTTTTAGCAGCATCGTTGAAGTCTTGGTTTTTATGCCAAAATCCAATAAGTAAGTATGAACATAATCCTACTCCTTCCCAACCAATGAATAAGACTAATAAGTTGCTACCTATTACAAGCGTTATCATAAAAAATATAAACAGGTTCAAGTAAGCAAAGAACTTGTGCATATTCTCATCATCATGCATATAGCTGATGGAGTATAAGTGAATCAACGAACCAATTCCGGTTACAAAAATCAACCATAAGATAGATAATTGGTCTAAAAGAAAACCAAAATCTACTTTGAAATTACTGATCTGAATCCAATCAAACAATTGAATTTGGATCGCTTGATGCGTTTGGCTTATCTGCATGAAAAAGTAAACCGAAGTAGCAAATGAGGTTGCGACAGTCAATGTCCCAAGTATTCCAGATGCCGACTTACCAATGCTTTTTCCGAAGAAAACATTAAATAAAAATCCTATAAAAGGAGCTAGTAATAAGAGTAAAGTTAAACTTGTATCCATTGAAATTTATCCTTTTAAGTTTTTTAAATTATTGATGTCAATTGAACCTAAATTTCTAAATATCGAAACTAGTATTGCTAATCCTACAGCAACCTCGGCAGCGGCCACAGCCATAGAGAAAAACACGAAAATTTGTCCTTGTGCATCTTGATGGTAAGTAGAAAAAGCAACAAACAAAAGATTGACAGCATTAAGCATAATTTCGATTGACATAAATACGATGATGGCATTACGTCTATATAACACTCCGAAAACTCCAATACTAAAAAGTATCACAGAAAGGAAGATATAGTTTTCGATGCCTATTTCATTTAAAATATTGTTCATGTTATTTCTCTGTTTTTTCTTTTTTAGACAATAGAACCGTTCCAATCATTGCTACTAAAAGCAAGATAGAGGCAAATTCGAATGGAACCATGTACTCATTCAATAGTACTTTTCCTAAAACTTTTATTGATTGGTAATCTTCACCAGTAAAATCGTATTCACCAGTAATTGGTTTCGAGTTGATGAAAACAGCAAGTAGAACCAAGCAAATCAAACAAAAGGAAACAATAGCTCCTAAACGAGTGATTCTAGGTTTATGAACTTCATTTTCTTTATTCAAGTTCATTAACATGATCGTGAATAGAAACAAAATCATAATTGCTCCCGAGTATACTATGATATGAACTACTGCTAGAAACTGTGAGTTCAATAATAAATAATGTCCTGCAATCGAGAAAAAACAAACAACAAGATATAGCGCACTGTGAATTGGGTTTCTGCTAAAGATTGTCAAAAATGCAGTTGACAATGTGATGGCAGCTAAAACACAAAATATAATAAGTATAGTTGACATTAGTTGGCGTTTTTAAGTTGTGCATTTTTCATTGCGATATCTAATGGCATAACCAATTTATCTTTTCCAAAAATAAAATCTTCTCTTTCATAACTGGAAGGAACCAATACTTTTGAAGTAGTCAGGTAAATAGCGTCTTTTGGACAAGCTTCCTCACACAAACCACAAAAAATACAACGCAACATATTGATTTCATAAATCGAAGCATATTTTTCTTCACGGTACAAATGTTTTTCTTCCGGCTTACGTTCTTCGGCTTTCATGGTAATTGCTTCCGCAGGGCATGATAAAGCGCATAATCCACAAGCAGTGCAGTTTTCTCTTCCTTGCTCATCGCGTTTCAACATGTGTTGACCACGGTAAACGGGACTCATTTCACGTACTTGTTCTGGATATTGAATCGTAACTTTTCTTGTAAATAAATGCTTGATTGTAATCATCAAACCCTTGACAATTGCAACAATGTACATTCTTTCCAAAAAACTCATCTCTTTATTAGAGACTTGCTTTTTTCTTCCCGATAAGGATATGGCTTCTATTGACATTTTTTATTTTTTATTTAAAGCTTCTTCCTGCTATTCGTTTCAATCTTTTATCCTGAACTTGTTTCAGGATCCTGAAACAAGTTCAGGATAAAAGGATTTCCACTGCTATCAGGGCTAGGCGTTTTTTTGATGCTATTTAAAATCCTAAATAAATGGCGATTTGATCTCTCAAAATCATAATTCCAGTGATGATAATATTGATGATTGATAACGGAATTAATACTCTCCAACCTAAATGCATCAATTGATCGTATCTAAATCTTGGAATAGTCCATCTTACCCACATGTAAAAGAAGATGAAGAAACATATTTTTCCAAATAAAACTCCAATTCCTATTACGTTAGCAATATTCACTCCCCAGTGTTCTACTGCCCAAGCCATTCCTGGATAGTTGTAAGCTCCAAAGAACAAAACAGCTATAATGGTAGAAGAAATAAACATATTTGCATATTCAGCAAATAGGTAGAATCCCATTTTCATAGAGGAATATTCCGTATGGTATCCACCAATCAATTCACTTTCGCATTCCGCTAAGTCAAATGGTGTTCTATTTGTTTCAGCAAAAGCACAAATTAAGAATATGAAAAATGATAATGGTTGGTAAAACACATTCCAGTGCATTCCGGGTTGTTGCGCAGCGATTTCTCTCAAACTCAATGTTCCTGTCATCATCAACAAAGCAATAATAGACAATCCCATAGCAACTTCATAAGAAATCATTTGTGAGGCAGCACGAACCGCTCCCATCAAAGAGAATTTATTATTAGATGCCCATCCACCAATCATGATTCCGTAAACTCCCACTGACATTACACCAAATACATATAATAAGGCTACATCAATATCAGTCGCTTGTAAAATAATGTCTCTACCAAAAAGGTGAAACTTATCTCCCCAAGGAATTACTGCACTGGTCATCAAAGCCGTACTCATGGCAATTGCTGGTCCTACGAAGAATAAAAATCTATTTTTTGTGTCAGGTTCAAATTCTTCTTTCGAGAATAATTTTAAACCATCAGCTAACGGTTGAAGAATTCCACCTTTACCAGCTCTATTTGGTCCAATTCTATCTTGAAGCCAAGCTGCTACTTTACGTTCAGCAAGCGTAGAATACATCGCCATTATCATTGTAATTGCAAAAACAACTAAGATGATGACACTTTTTTCTATAATTATAGTACTATCGATCATAGGTTAAAGATTTCCGTGATTAAATTTTTCTTGATCTTCTTTATCCAATGGGATAGCAGGCATGCTTATCTTTTTACGATCTTGTTCTCTACCTTTTAGAATTCCTTCTTCTGTAGCGATATGTACCGTGTCTAATTTTTGTGTGTAATTGTTTTGATTGATAACCGAATCTTTATCAAATTCTCTTGGTCCTTCAATAACCCAGTCCGCTGGATCTTTGTGGTCAAAACGACATTCATTACAAATGAATTCTTCTACTTCATGGTACACATCTTTACGACCTGTAACTCTTTGAATTTCGTCACCAAACATCCAAACCGTAGTTTTTCCACAACATCCTGGAGTAGTACACTCTCTATGGGCATCGTAGGGTTTGTTGAACCAAACTCTTGATTTGAATCGGAAGGTTTTATCAGTTAATGCACCTACTGGACATACATCAATCATATTTCCAGAGAATTCATTGTCAATTGCTTTGGAGATACAAGTAGAAATATTCGAATGATCTCCTCTGTCCATAACTCCATGTACACGATTGTCTGTCAATTGATCAGCAACCATTACACAACGATAACAAAGAATACAACGATTCATGTGTAATTGAATATTTGGACCGATATTTTCTGGTTCGAATGTTCTTTTTTCTTCTATGAAACGGCTTTTTGATTTTCCGTGTTCAAAACTTAAATCTTGTAAATCGCATTCTCCCGCTTGGTCACAAACTGGACAATCTAAAGGGTGATTAATCAATAAAAATTCAGTTACAGATTGTCTCGCTTCTCTTACTCTATCCGAAGATTTGCTGTTTACTTCCATACCATCCATGCATCCTGTTACACAAGAAGCCATCAATTTTGGCATAGGTCTTGGATCTGCTTCACTACCTTTAGCTACTTCCACTAAACAACAACGGCATTTTCCACCGCTTCCTTTTAGTTTAGAATAATAGCACATCGCTGGGGGAACAGATTCACCACCAATCATACGTGCTGCTTGCAGGATAGTTGTTCCTGGTTCTACTTCTATGCTTTGACCGTCTATTGTTACTTTCATTTCTTACTTTTGTTTTTTTAGTTTAAAGTTTAAAGTTTCAGGTTGTTACACTTGAAACTAAAAAAAACTTGAAACTTGAAACTATTTTAAACTGTTTGTTTTGTTACTAAGTGCTTTACTTGAGCAAATGGTTCTTCTACAAAGTGATTTCTATTTTTTATTTTTTCTGGGAAACGAACATGGTATTCAAATTCATCTCTAAAATGACGAATAGCTGCTGCTACTGGCCATGAAGCAGCATCTCCAAGTGGGCAAATCGTGTTTCCTTCAATTTTACTTTGAATACTCCAAAGCAAATCAATATCCTCTTCACGACCTTGTCCGTTTTCAATACGCCACAATACTTTTTCTAACCAGCCTGTTCCTTCACGACAAGGGGAACATTGTCCACAGCTTTCATGGTGGTAAAAACGAGCAAAGTTCCAAGTGTTACGTACAACACAAGAAGTGTCATTGTAAACGATAAATCCTCCAGAACCTAGCATCGATCCTGTTGCAAATCCACCATCACTTAAAGACTCATACGTCATCAAACGATCATCACCATTTGCTGTTTTATAAATCAAATCAGCTGGTAAAATGGGTACAGATGAACCTCCAGGTACTAAAGCTTTCAAAGGTCTGTCAGAACTCATTCCTCCAAGATATTCGTCAGAATTCATAAATTCATAAACAGATAAGCCCAATTCAATTTCATAAACACCAGGGTTTTTTACATGTCCTGAAGCAGAAATTAATTTGGTTCCCGTAGATCTTCCAATTCCTATTTGTGCATATTCATCACCAGAATTGTTTACAATCCATGGCACCGAAGCAATTGTTTCTACATTATTTACTACAGTAGGATTTGCCCACAATCCAGAAACTGCTGGAAATGGTGGCTTGATACGAGGATTTCCTCTTTTTCCTTCTAATGATTCAATTAATGCAGTCTCTTCACCACAGATGTAAGCACCAGCACCACAGTGAACGTAAAGTTCTAAGTCGTAACCTGTACCTAATATATTTTTTCCTAACCAACCGGCTGCTTTCGCCTCGGCAATGGCTCTTTCTAATATTTTATAAACCCACATGTATTCTCCACGAATGTAGATATACGATAGGTTTGCACCCAATGCAAAACTAGAAGTAATCATTCCTTCGATCAATAAATGAGGAATAAATTCCATCAAATAACGGTCTTTGAAAGTCCCTGGTTCTGATTCATCAGCATTACAAACTAAATGTCTTGGTTTTCCTGATTTTTTATCAATAAAACTCCATTTCATTCCAGCAGGAAATCCAGCACCACCACGACCACGAAGTCCTGATTTTTTTACTTCTTCAACAACTTCGTCAGGAGTCATTGCTTTCATTGCTTTCTCTACAGATGCGTAGCCACCTTCTTTACGATAGACTTCGTAAGTTTTGATTCCGGGAACGTTTATTTTATCTAATAATATTTTTTTTGACATCTTATTTATCGTGTAATATTATTTTATTATCTCTACAATCAGCGATTAACTGATCAATTTTGTCTTCGGTAAGGTTTTCTTTGTAAAAATCACCCAATTGCATCATTGGTGCATATCCACAAGCACCTAGACATTCAACTCCTTTTACTTCAAATAGACCGTCAGCAGTGGTTTCACCTATTTTAACACCCAATTTTTCACAAGTATAGTCCATCAAATCTTCAGTTCCTTTTAAACAACAAGGAGAAGTTTGACAAAATTCAAACATATATTTTCCAATAGGTTTTTGATTGTACATGGAGTAGAACGAAACTACTTCATAGACTTCAATTGGTAGAATTTGAATAATTTCAGCGACTTTGTCCATTAATTCTGTGCTAAGCCAATTTTCATGAGCATCTTGCACTTCGTGTAGAACGGGTAATAAAGCTGATTTTCGTTTGTCTGCGGGATAATGACTAATTAATTCATTGATGCGATTCATCAACTCGTCAGTCATATTTATTTCTTGTTTGTAAGGGGTACATTTCATAATTTATGCGTCTAATTCTCCTGCGATTACATTTAAACTTGATAAAATAACAATCGCATCTGATAGTAATGAACCTTTTATCATATCTGGATAGGCTTGGTAATAAATAAAACAAGGTCTTCTAAAATGCAATCTATAAGGAGTACGACTTCCGTCTGTTACTAAATAAAAACCTAGTTCCCCATTTCCACCTTCAACAGGATGATATATTTCTGCCACTGGAATTGGAACTTCTCCCATTACAATTTTGAAATGGTAGATTAATGACTCCATATTAGTGTATACATCTTCTTTTGGAGGAAGATAATAGTCCGGAACATCTGCATGAAAATCATTTCCTTCTGGCATTTTTGCTAATGCTTGACGAATGATGCTCAAACTTTCCCAAACTTCGGCATTACGAACGCAAAAACGATCGTAAGTATCTCCTGATTTTCCAACAGGAATTACAAAGTCAAAATCTTCATAAGAGCTATATGGTTGTGCAACACGTACATCATAATCGACACCTGCAGCACGTAAGTTAGGTCCTGTGAAGCCATAAGCCATAGCTTGTTCAGCAGAAATTGCACCTACATTAACTGTTCTATCAATAAAAATCCTGTTTCTTTCGAATAGGTTTTCAAATTCTTTCCAAGCTGCAGGAAATTCTTCTAAAAACACGTCTAGTTTTCTGAAAGCTTCTGGTGACCAGTCTCTTTCGAAACCACCAATTCTTCCCATGTTAGTGGTCAAACGAGCACCACAAATTTCTTCGTAGATCTCGTATACTTTTTCCCTGAATTGGAACACATAAAGGAAACCAGTATAGGCTCCAGTGTCCACTCCCAAGATAGAGTTGCAAATAATGTGATCTGTAATTCTGGCTAACTCCATTACAATAACTCTCAAATATTGAGCACGTTTGGGAACTTCAATATCCAACAGTTTTTCCAAAGTCATCCACCATCCCATATTGTTAATAGGAGAGGAGCAATAGTTCATTCGGTCAGTAAGTGGTGTAATTTGATAAAAAGGACGGTTTTCAGCGATTTTTTCAAAAGCTCTATGAATATAACCAATAGTTGGTTCGGCTTCTAAAATTCGCTCCCCATCCATCAACAAAATGTTTTGAAAAATTCCGTGCGTAGCGGGGTGAGTAGGACCTAAATTTAGAATTGAAAGCTCGCTTCCATCTTCGTTTAGCTTCTCTTTTATTATTTTAGCATATCGATGCTCTGGTGGTAATAATAGTTCTGACATTTATAGAATGTGAAAAATTATATATTCTGTTTTTAGCAATTGTCTATTGTTCTACCGAAAAAACGGTCGTCTTTATCGGTTCTTCCGCCGTCTTCCATTGGGAACTCTTTTCGCATTGGAAAAGAAATCATCTCATCCATATTTAAAATACGTTTCAATTGAGGGTGACCAACAAAGTTAACTCCATAAAAATCATACGTTTCTCTTTCCATCCAATTGGAGCTTAAGAAAATATTTGATATTGTTTTTATTTCTGGTTTTTCACCATTAATAAAGGCCTTAATTTTTATGCGTTTGTTTTCGTACCAATTGTGCATATGATATACAATTGCAAATTGTCTGTCTACTTCGTTATCTGGATAATGAATACCACATAAATCAGTTAAAAAGTGAAAACGCAATATAGGGTCATTTTTCAAAAAAAGGATCACTGCCGTTATTTTGTCGGAAGCTACTTCTAATGAAAACACATCTCTTTCTTGATTAAAATTGAAGACCGTAGCACCAAATGTCTCTGTCAATTTATCCTGAATTTCTATTGTTTCTAAAGCCATTTTGTTATTTGATATTATAAGAAGCCAATAATTCTTGGTATTCTGGAGAACTTCTTCTTCTTACAGATTCTGTTCTAACTAATTCTTGTAATTTCATTACTCCATCTACTATTTGTTCTGGTCTTGGTGGACATCCAGGAACATATACATCTACAGGGATTACTTTGTCTATACCTTGTAATACAGAATACGTATCAAAAATTCCTCCTGAAGAAGCACAAGCACCAACAGCAATTACCCAGCGAGGTTCTGCCATTTGCTCGTATACCTGACGTAAAATTGGAGCCATTTTTTTAGAAATAGTTCCCATTACCATTAACATATCCGCTTGACGGGGAGAAAAACTAACGCGCTCAGATCCAAATCGTGCTAAGTCATAATGTGATGCCATAGTAGCCATAAATTCAATTCCACAACATGAAGTTGCAAAAGGCAATGGCCAAAGTGAATTGGCGCGAGCCATTCCTACTACATCATTCAGTTTTGTAGCGAAGAATCCTTCTCCTACAACACCTTCTGGCGGGGCAACCATTTTTATATTCGAATCGCTCATTTTTTATTTTTTTGAATTATATATTAGAAATATAGAATTGAAATTCAATATTTAAAATTATTCTTTATTCCCAAACTAACGCTTTCTTTTTGATGATATAGAAAAATCCAACCAACAGTAAAAGCATGAAAATTACCATTTTCACCATTCCTTCCATTCCTAGTTCTTTGAAGTTAATTGCCCATGGATATAGGAAAATTACTTCCACATCAAATAGAACAAATAATATAGCAACTAGAAAATATTTAACAGAGAAAGGAATACGTGCATTACCAACGGATTCGACGCCACATTCAAAGTTTTTGTCTTTGATTTCTGACTTTCTTTTTGGTCCTAATTTGCCAGAAACGATAATGGTTCCTACTACAAATCCTACAGCTAATAAAAACTGTATTAAAATGGGAATATAATTTAGTTGATCAGATTGCATAATTATTATTTTTAGGGACTAAAATAAGTGACAAAGATAGGTTTCAAGGAATTAAAACACAAGTTAATGAATGAAATTAGTTTATTTGAAAATGTGTTTTTTAATTAATTTTTAATGATTATAAATAGTAGTGTATTTCGGCTTGAGTATAATCAAAAAAAAACGCTTCGAAATAAATCGAAACGTTTTAAACATTCGTAGGCAAAAAATAATTTTTGCTTAGATAACTGCTACTTTCGCAGCAACTTTTCCTTTTCTTCCTTCTTCTTCTTCATAGCTAACTCTGTCACCTTCGCGTAATTCTTCCGCGTTGATTCCTGAAGCGTGAACAAAAATGTCTTTTCCTGTTTCTTCGTCTGTAATGAATCCGTAACCTTTTGACTCATTGAAAAATTTAACTGTACCTGTACGCATTGTAATAGTAATAATAATTTATAATGAGGCAAATATAATATATAATATAATACGAATACTATCAATGTCATTTTTTTTATTAAAATAATTGATATTCAACGTTTTCCAACAAATAGTACCGACTAAATACCTTAGCTTAATTTGATGTGTAGTTCTTTTAATTGTGTTTCGTCAATAGGAGACGGCGCATCAATCATCACATCTCTACCTGAATTGTTTTTAGGGAAAGCAATGAAGTCACGTATTGTTTCTTGACCTCCTAAGATAGCAACTAATCGATCTAATCCAAAAGCTAATCCTCCGTGTGGCGGGGCTCCAAACTGGAATGCGTCCATTAGGAATCCAAATTGTGCTTTGGCTTCATCCTCAGTAAATCCTAAATATTTAAACATTAATTGTTGTGTTCCTTTATCATGGATACGTATAGAACCTCCTCCAATTTCATTTCCATTCAAAACCATGTCATATGCATTGGCACGAACTTTTCCAGGATTGGTTTCTAATAAGTGCATGTCTTCCGGTTTTGGTGAAGTAAAGGGGTGATGCATAGCATGATAACGTCCTGATTCTTCATCAAATTCCAATAATGGGAAATCAACAACCCATAATGGTGCAAATTCTGCAGGATTTCTTAGACCTAATCGCGTAGCTAGTTCCATACGCAAGGTACTTAGTTGCGCTCTTGTTTTGTCAGCAGGACCAGATAGTACAAAGATCATATCTCCAGCTTGCGCTCCTGTAGTTTTTGCCCAATTGGATAAATCAGCTTGGTCATAAAATTTATCTACAGATGATTTATAAGTCCCATCTTCGTTACATTTCACATAAACCATTCCTGAAGAACCAACTTGTGGACGCTTTACCCATTCGATTAATGCGTCAATTTCTTTTCTGGTGTAGTTTCCAGCTCCTGGAACGGCAATTCCAACAACTAATTCAGCAGCATTGAAAACCGGGAATTCCTTGCTTTTAGCTACTTCGTTTAATTCTCCAAACTCCATTCCAAAACGGATATCTGGTTTGTCATTCCCGTAGGTTTTCATGGCATGTTCATACGTCATACGAGGAAATTTGTCTACTTCAATTCCTTTTATTTCTTTTAGTAAATGACGGGTAAGTCCTTCAAAAACATTTAAAATGTCTTCTTGTTCTACAAATGCCATTTCGCAATCGATTTGTGTGAATTCTGGCTGTCTGTCCGCACGTAAATCTTCATCACGGAAACATTTCACGATTTGGAAATATTTGTCCATTCCACCTACCATCAATAATTGTTTGAAGGTTTGTGGGGATTGAGGTAAAGCATAGAATTGTCCTTCATTCATTCGAGAAGGTACAACAAAATCTCTAGCTCCCTCTGGTGTTGATTTAATTAGGTATGGAGTTTCTACTTCACAAAAATCCAAGTCAGAAAGATATTTTCGAACTTCCATGGCTACTTTATGACGAAAAAGCAAACTGTTTTTTACAGGATTTCTTCTTATATCAAGGTATCGGTATTTCATTCGAATGTCTTCACCACCATCTGTTTCATCTTCAATAGTGAAAGGTGGTGTTAAGGCGGCGTTCAAAATGTTTAGTTCAGTAACTAAAATTTCAATTTCTCCTGTAGCAATGTTTTTGTTTTTGGCTTCACGTTCGATAACCGTTCCTTTAACTTGAATTACAAATTCACGTCCAAGAGTTTTTGCTAGTTCAAATACGCTTTTTTCGGTACGACCTTCGTCAAAAATTAATTGTGTAATTCCATAACGGTCTCTTAAATCAACCCAATTCATAAATCCTTTATCACGAGATTTTTGAACCCAACCAGCTAAAGTTACTTCAGTATTTATATGTGAGGCATTTAATTCGCCACAATTATGACTTCTATACATTATTACAATTTTATATTATTTCAACAGTAGGCCATTTGACCCAGCTGCAAATTTAGGACTAATTATGAACAATGAATTGAGAAATTAGATTTTTTAGTAATTCTAAGTTAATATATTTTCAATTTCCAATGTTAAGCTTTCGTCCAATGTTACTAAATTGTTATCAAATAGTTTTTTAATTGTAAATACATCGTTATATTTGTGGAGATAACAATTAAAACCTTATACGATGAAAAAATATATAATGATTGCAGCCGTGTTAATTTCAGGTATGATATTCGCACAAAATAAAGAACCAAAATTAGAAGCTGTTGGAAATATGGTGAAAGTTACTTATCACCATGAAAATGGACAAGTACAACAAGAAGGATTTTATAAAAACGGAAAATTGCAAGGACAATGGGTTTCTTTTGATGCCAATGGGAATAAATTAGCCGTAGCTGAATATGATAAAGGACAAAAAGTAGGTAAATGGTTTTACTGGAATGATTCCGTTCTAAGTGAAGTTGATTATTCGGATAATAGAGTTGCTTCTGTTAAAAACTGGAAAAAAGATAATTTAGTTAACGTAGATTAATTAAAAAATATAATTCAATAAAAAGGCTTTCATGTTTATGAAAGCCTTTTTTTATGCCCGAACAATGCAGCAATCGATTTTGAAGTTTAGAAAATAGTATTAGACATAATTTCGACTTAGTAGTTAGTAATTGTAGAACTCAGATGAATGTACAATTATCATTAAATTGCGGTTTTGTATGTGTTTTAAATGTATCAGACTTTTTTGCTTTCTAGGATTTTAGTATAAAAAAAACCTGTCCAAATTAATGAACAGGTTTTTAGAATTATAAATTAAATTAAGGTATTACAGTGTATGTTTTGGATTAAATCCATCTTCACTCAATTCTTTATGCTCATAGTCAGCAACCATTTCTGCTTCGTAATCTATTTTTTCTCCTTTACTAAACTTAGCAATTATTTTTTCCATGATTTCATAAATCACAGGAACTACGATTAGCGTAAGAAAAAGAGAACTGATAAGTCCACCAATGATTACCCAAGCTAAACCATTTTTCCATCCTGCACCTGCACCAGAAGCTAATGCAATTGGGAACATTCCGAAAACCATTGCAATGGTCGTCATCAAAATGGGACGAAGTCGTGCATGATTGGCCTGAATTAATGCTGTTCTTATTGTTTCACCAGCAGCTCTTCGCTGGTTGGTATAATCGACAAGCATGATCGCATTTTTACAAACTAATCCAATTAACATAATGATACCAAGAATGGTAAATATATTCAATGTATTGTTAGTCAATGCTAGGGCTAGTAGAGCTCCAATAAACGATAAGGGAATTGCAAACAATACAACAAATGGATGTGCAAAGCTATCATATAAACCAACCATAATAAGATAAACCAGTATAATAGCTGCTAATAAAGCAATACCTAATGTTCCAAAACCTTCACTTTGGTTCTCTTGATCACCACCCCAAATGTAATTTACACCTACAGGTTTTTCTAATTTATCTAGTTTTACTTGCCATTCAGCTACAATAGTACCAGCAGGAACTCCTACATTTTGTCCTTGAACGGTAACAGATGCTGTTTTATCTCTACGTTCTAATTGACTAGGACCAGAACCTTCACTAATAGTTGCAAATTGTGATAGTTTAATTTGTTGACCCGCATTATTGATAAAAATTAGGTTACTAACATCTGTAATACTTTTTCGATCAAAAGCATTGTATTTAATATTGATATCGTATTCATATTCTCCTGCTCTAAATTTACCATCAGTATTACCGCTATATGCAGTTTGCATTGTCATACCAACGGTTTGAAGAGTTAGTCCTAATGCGCTCATTTTATCGCGATCTACTTGAACATTGATTTCAGGATTTCCATCCTCAACAGTCAATTTGATCTCTGTTGTACCAGGAATAGTGCGCAATTCAGCTTCTGCTAATTTAGCAAACTTCATGGCACTTTCTACTGAAGGTCCCGTAACAATTAATCCAAGTGTTGCATTTTCAGCTGTTCCTAAAATACCAACTGGAACGGTTTTTACTTTTGCTCCAACTAATACTTTTTCCAATTTGCGTTTGATTTTAGCGGCATAAACTGATGCTCCATCTGTACGCTCTTTTTGGTCAATCATTTTTACATCAATCTCCGATTTATAAGCAGTGGCCTGTGAAGCACCCATTCCCTCACTTGTTTGTCCAACTGTTGTAATTTGGCTATAAACATATTGTTCTTTTTTCAAAAATGATTCTGCTTTTTGGGTCATGAAATTAGTTTGTTCTAATGACGCATCTTTAGGCATTTCAATTTGAACTAAAAACTCACCACTATCTGATGCTGCAAAAAACTCACCACCAATAAATCCTGCAGGAATTAGCGCAATAGAACTAAAAAATATTAATAGAACAATTGCTAATGTAGTTTTGTAATGATCCAAACACCAAGTTAGTAAACCTGAAATCCAGTTGATAAAACGTGTTAAATAGCTTTCGAAACCAAGAATAATTCTTCCAAACAAGTTTTTACCTTCAATATGCTCTAATTTTCCAAAACGAGAAGACAACCAAGGGATAATGGTAAAGGAAGCCAAAAGGGAAAGCAATGTTGAGATAATCACGGTCACACAAAATTGTGTAATGATATTAGAAACCAGACCAGAACTCATTGCAATTGGTAAAAACACCACCACAATTACTAAAGTAATCGAAGTTACTGTTCCACCAATTTCAGCTGTACCGTCATAGGAAGCTCGAATTCTGTTTTTACCCATTTCCATGTGACGGTAAATGTTTTCTAACACCACAATTGCATCATCAACTAATATACCAACAACGAGTGATAGTCCTAATAAACTCATTAAGTTTAACGTATATCCTAAAAGGTAAATTCCTATAAAGGTTGCAATTAATGAAGCAGGTATTGAAACCATTACAATTAATGAGTTACGAATACTGTGCAGGAAAAACAACATTACAAAGGCTACCAAGATAACCGCAATTAATAAATCATGAAGTACAGAATCTGCTGCTTCTAAAGTATATATTGTACTGTCTTTAGCTATTTCTAGTTTTACATCATTCGTTTTATAATCTTTTTCTAATTGGTTGATACTCTTAACCAATTCTTCACTTACTGCAACTGCATTGGCATCAGATTGTTTTATTACTTGTAAAATAATTGCACTTTTTTGGTCTACACGAGATATTTTTTCAGCAATTTTCTGTGCATCTTGAACATCAGCGATGTCTTTTAATCTAATTTGAATTCCACCATTTGAAGAAACCACAAGATTTCTTAATTCTTCAACACTTTTATATTTTCCAGCAAGACGAATTAATATTTTTTGTTCCCGTGTTTGTATGTTTCCTGTTGGGAAATCCAGGTTGGAAGTTAAAATAGTTTGCTGTACTTGGGGAATGGAAAGACCATAACCTTGCATTTTAACGGCATCCAAATTCACTTGAATTTCACGTTCTTGACCACCCACAATATTTACTTGTGCTACACCAGTAACACGAGATAATACAGGAGCTATTTTTTTATCAATCAAATCATAAAAAGCGGCTTCATCCATTTTTCCATTAGCACCAATAGTCATAATTGGTAAATCACTTAATGAGAATTTAGAAAGCGATGGTGCTTTAGCATCATCTGGTAAATCACTTATTATGGCATTTATTTTACGCTGTGCGTCGTTCATCGAAATATCGACATCGGCATTTGAATTCAAAGAGATCGATACAATTGACAAACTTTCGTATGATTTAGAATCAATTTTTTTAATATTTTCTAAAGAAGCAATTGCATCTTCAATTTTTTTAGTTACTGTGTTTTCTACCTCACTTGGAGAAGCTCCAGGATATATTGTTGAAACAGTAATTACGTTTTGTTCGAATTTAGGAATCAATTCGTAGCCCAATTGGCTATAGCTAAAGAGTCCACCTAGGATTAGAATCGTAAATAATACGATTACTAACGAGGGACGTTTTATAGATATTTCTGCTAATTTCATATTTTTTAGTTGTAAGTCGTGAAATGGATTTTAAAATTTAAAATTCATTTTTTAAATTATTTTATGATCTCCACTTTATTGCCGTCTTGTAGATTGATTTGTCCAGTTACAATAACATTTTCACCGTCTGACAACCCATTTATGATTTCTACTTTGTCTCCTAAAATTCTTCCAGCAGTAACGGTTTTTAGTTTGGCGATTCCATTTTCAGCTACAAAAACTTGATTGCTACTCACACTTCCTACAAAAGCATTTCTAGGAACGGTCATCATAGATTGTTTTTGTTGTTTTGAAGCAAATTCAGCAGTTCCATACATACCAGCTTTTAAATCATTGTTGGAATTATTTGCTATTTCTATTTCTACTGGAAAACTTAAACTTGAATCTGCTTTTGGTGCGATAAAAGTTATTTTACCAGAAAAGGTAACGTCAGGGTAAACACTAGCTGTAACGTTTACTGCATTTCCTAGCTTTAAACTAGCAACTTGGCTTTCGTTTACGGATACTTTTAGTTTTAATTTAGATACATTTACAATTTCAAACATTTGAGTTGCAGCTCCTAATACTGAACCTGGTTCAATGTATTTTTTGTTTACAATTCCATTTATAGTTGACTTGATGTTTGTGTCTCCAATATTTACTTTGGCTTGCTGTAATCTTGACTTAGAAGTTACTAAACTTAGTTTTGCTTGATCCAATTGTTGTTTGGTAACACCACCAGTTTTATAAGCATTTTCAAAACGATTGTAATCCGTTACTGCATTTTGGTATGCTGCCTCAGCAGTTTGTAAATCAGCATTTATTGATTCGCTTCGTACAATAGCTAATGTTTGACCTATTCTAACGCTTGAACCTTCATCCACAAGTACTCTAACAACTCTTCCTGGTTTTTCGGCAGAGAAGTTTAATTCTTGAAATGGTTCAAAACTACCATTTACAGAAAAATCCAAAGAAATTTCTTCTGTTTTTACAGGGTTTATTTTTACGGTAACACTAGCGTTTTTTTCTGCAACAATAGCAGTTTTTGCTTCGTTCTCTTTTTTATTACTTGTTAGAGTATATGCTATAAGTCCTAAAGCAGCTATAATTACTATTCCGATTAGTATGTTTTTTTTCATTTTTATTAGTTATTTATAAGTGTTTTTAGTTCTCCTTTTGATTTGATTAATTGTATTTCTGCTAGTTTGTAATCTAATATTGCAGCTGTATAGTTATTTTGTGCTTCAGTAAATGCGTTTTCTGCGTCCAGTAGATCTGTTAAAGAAGCTAAACCTTGAACATAATTGTTTTTAGTATTACTTAAAACTTCTTTTGCCAATTGCGCATTTGCTTTTTGATTTTGAATAGTTATCATACTGTTGTCTATTTGTGTTTTGGCATTAGCATAATCCAGATCAAGAGACAATTTTGTATCCTTTAAATCTTCTTGTAAAGATCGAAGTTCCACATCTGCTTTTCTTATTTTTGATCGGGTTTCAAAACCTGAAAAAATTGGTACTTTTAAATTCAATCCCACGGAAGAGAAATCAGACCAATATACACCGTCAGTAGGTTTTCCTCCCCAAGGCATTTTTGGTCCTTGTCCGATGTAGTTATATCCCGCTGTAAGAGATAGTGTTGGGTAGAGACCTGCTATTACTGACTTTTTTTGAAATTCTAGTAATTGCTCTTGCTTTTTCATTAACAAAAACTCAGTTCGAGTCTCTGTGTTTGGAGTTTCAGTAAATGATTGGGGACTTACTTCAAATGCAGCTTGGGGAATTTCAATTTTAGTCTCAATTGGCATTCCCATATAAAATTTTAAGGCATTTTCTTGAATTTGTACGGCATTCAAAACTTGTTGACGTTGTGTATTTATGTTTGAAATTTTCACCAATATCCTGTCTAAATCAATTTTCTTAGCGAGTCCGTTATCAAATTGTCCTTTAATAATATTCTTTACTTTAGTTGTATTTATAAAAGTGCTGTCAAGCACATTTAAATTTTGTCTTTGTACATATACTTGATAATAGTTATTAGCTACGCGTTCAATAACTTGTTCTTCTGTTAATTGTTCATTAATTTGGTAGAATTCTCGAGTTGATTTGGCAGCTTTTAATCCAGTAAATACGGACTGATCAAATAAATTTTGTGTCAAGGAAAGTCCAGCTGTTGAGCTCCATTTTTGTCCAAAATTTGCTTTTATTGTTTGTCCAGGTGTACCTCCAAAAGATCCTGCATCTAAAAATGTAGTTTGAAGAATTGGATTGTAAGTAAGCCCTCCATTAGCGGATATTTGTGGTAAAGCTCTAGCGCGTACTTCTTGAATTTGGTATTCGCTATTTTCAACTTTTAATTTCGCTTTTTTTGCATCTGCTTTGTTTTCTAATGCATAAGTTATTGCATCTTTTAGCGTTAGCGATTTAATTTCTTGCGATTTTGCTGTAATGGCAAAAGTTAAGAATGTTAATATGATTATTTTTCTCATTATATTTCTGGGTTAAGTAAGTGTTTTTCTAGTTCAATAAGTCCTTCTTGAGTAGCCATGGCTCTGGTGTGGTATTCTAATATTTCAAGCTCTATTTTTTGACCTTCTTTTTCTGAGCTAATGCTTCCTTTGATACTAAAAATGAGGTTGTAATAAAATTTTGTATAGTTTTCAGTATCAATATTTTTTCGATATAAACCTTGTTTAATTCCGTCCTCTATGTTTTTTCTAAAAACGGCATTGCACTCATTTATTTCTCTATCTATTACTTTTTCATATATTTCTGGATAATGTTTTTTCAATTGATAGACAGGCGAGGTGTCGGATGACTTAAACATTTCTTTAAACATTTTTCTAATTTCAAAGTTTTCTTCAATTGCGTTGTAATTATTCGTAATTATTTGATCGATAATCTGATGTACTTCTTTATGAATGGCATTTGTGCTTTCTTCAATCAGTAATTCTTTATTACAAAAATACTTGTAGATTGTTTTTTTTGAAATACACATTTCTCCAGCAATATCATCCATTGTGATGCTCTTAAAACCTAGTTTTAAAAACATTTCACTTGCTTTTTTTATTATTTTCTCTTTCATGTTCATTTACTTTTTACACTGAAAACTCTAAATTGGCAATCAGCTTTATATCTTGCCCCATCGCTATACCTCCATTGTGATTGTAAGAGTTCGAGCTTAATTTAAAATCTTTTCGTTGTATTTGACCAACCACTTCAAAAACAGCTTTTTCGATACCGTTATAAGTTTTTATGCCTATAAATTCAGCATCTAGTTCAACTATTTTTGTTATATTATTGATTGTTAATTCTCCTTTTAGAAAATTAATATTGTTGTTTATTTTTTGAAAAGATGTAGATCTAAAATGGATGTATGGGAACTCATTGATATCTAGAAAATCATTTAGTTGTAAATGAGTATCCATTTGCTCCAGTTTTGTATCCTTGTTGTTTACATCTAAACAAAATTCAATAGATGCATCTTCAATTGCATTTTCATGAATGTCGATGTGTCCTTTGAACTTATTAATTGATCCGGCTATATATGCAATTATTGAATGTCTTGCTTTTATTAAAACGTCAGATTGATTTGAATCAATAGTCCATTTTGTTGCTGATAGTGGTAGAGTAGTATTCATAACTTTAAATCCTAGTTTTGATTTCGAGGGCAAATGTAATATGGAAACTTTGAATACCGAAATAGTTTCCATTGTTTTTCCATTTTTTTAACGTTTCATTAACAAAAGGAGTTTGCATTCAATTGTGAATGCAGTAAATTAGCCAAAAATTACTTTTTATGCATGCCATTTTTCAGTACCAAGATTTTTTTATAAATTTCCTACAAAAACAGTCAATAACTAAAGAGCCAAAGAATCTTTACGATCCTATTACCTATATTTTAGGCCTAGGAGGAAAAAGAATGCGACCGGTATTAACGCTAATGGCAACAGAAGTTTTTAATGCCAATTATGAAAAAGCCCTTCCTGCAGCGATGGCTGTTGAAGTTTTTCATAATTTCTCCTTAGTTCATGATGATATTATGGACGATGCTCCTTTACGACGTGGTAAAGTAACAGTACATGAAAAATGGGATATTAATACTGGTATTTTATCCGGTGATGCAATGCTTATTTTAGCCTATCAATATTTTGAGCAATACGAACCTTTAGTTTTTAGAGACTTAGCGAAGTTGTTCAGCAAAACAGCACTTGAAGTTTGTGAAGGGCAACAATGGGATGTGGATTTTGAAACACGTACTGATGTTACTATTCCGGAATACCTCAAAATGATTGAGTATAAAACGGCTGTTCTTGTTGCTGCTGCAATGAAAATGGGCGCTATAGTTGCTCAAACCTCAGATGAAAATGCAAACTTAATCTATGAATTTGGATTAAATTTGGGACTGGCTTTTCAGTTGCAAGATGATTATCTAGATGCTTTTGGAGATCCGGAGACTTTTGGAAAACAAGTGGGTGGAGATATTATCGAAAATAAAAAAACGTATTTGTACTTGAAAGCAATTTCTTTTTCTTCTAAAGAGGATCGCGATAAATTGATGGCTTTGTTTTCAACTCAACCAGATGAGTATGTAGAAAAAGTCAATCATGCAAAAGATATTTTTAATAAATCTGGTGCATCAAAAGCAACTCAAGATGCTATTCAAGAATATACTTTTAAGGCTTTTGATACATTAGAAAAAATGAATATCACTGCCGATAAAAAAGCAATCTTAAAGAGCTTTGGTGAAAACTTAATGGATAGGAAGGTCTAGTGCGTAACTAGTATTGTTGAAAGAATTCAATGAATCGCAAATACAAATCACTTTAGATGTTTATAGCTCCACAAAATACCGATTTATTGTTATCTGAGGCCGAAGGGGAATCATTGTATCTTAAGTTAATTGAACAAATTAATAAGGATTTTAATTTGGCAAATGAAGGAATTGATTTCCCAATGAGTATCTCACCTAATGAATTGAAAATTCAAATGCATGAAAAAATCTATAGATTAATTCAGTATAAATTTGCCGAATATCTGAATCTTCTTTATATTATTGATGTGTCTGAAGAAGAGATAAAAAGATTAGATGGTTCAGATCTAGTTGCGCTTGCGGAACAGGTTTCTTTTTTAGTTTTAAAAAGAGAATGGCAAAAAGTGTGGTTTAGAAATAAGTTTAGTTAGTTCATTTTAAAAATAAACTCTTACAAAAGGCATGAAGGCGTCACTATAAACACTTTTTGTGTTGTCTTGTAATACATTGTAACGTGCACCAATAGTGACATTTCCGGCTCGATAACCGGCTCCTAAAAACAAACCAGTATTCCAATAATCTTGAGAATTACTATTAGAACCGTCTAAATTTACATTGACACGTAATTCTTCTAATTCTACTGAGAGTTGAATTTGATTGATAGGATTGAATAAGGCTATAATACTGCCGCCGTACAAATGGGAGGCGTAATAATCTCGCTGTTTTATATAAGTATATTGTGCGCCCAATCCCAAAGCTACATATTCATTAAAATTGTAAATCGCACTAGGTGCTATTGAAATGTCTGTGTAGCCAGATCCAAAACCTAAACCTAGGCCACCGCCAAACTGTACATGATTCCAAAAATCGCTTCTTGATTTACGAGTAGAAGGTTGTTGTTGAGCAATTAAATTATTGCAAACAAATAAGATAATGGTAAGTGAAATTGATTTTGAAACCCTCATAAAGGCACTTTTTTTCATAAGTATCTAGTTTTTTAACATTTTAATACATAAAATGTATTTAAAAGTAAATGTAAATTTAGTTGATTATTGTACTTTTGCCAAACTATTTTAACAAAAAGTATATTCAATAAATATTATGGATAGGTTTTCATTTTTAAACGCAGCACATACAGAATTTTTTGCACAATTATACGATCAGTACTTAGAGAATCCAGATAGCGTTGAGCCAAGTTGGAGAAGTTTTTTTCAAGGTTTTGACTTTGGAATGGAAACTTATAACGGTGAAAATCCAGTTCAGCATATAATCAGTGAAACCTCAGGCAACGTTGACTATTCTCAAATTTCTGAAAAACTTCAAAAAGAGTTTAATGTTTTGAAATTAGTTGAAGGATATCGTTCTCGTGGACATTTGTTCACCAAAACTAATCCAGTAAGAGACAGAAGAACATTTGAGCCAACACTTGAGATTACTAATTTTGGTCTTTCAACTGCAGATTTAAATACTGTTTTTGATGCAGCAAAAGTAATAGGTATAGCTCCTTGTACATTAACAGATATAATAAAACATTTAGATAACATTTACTGTCAACACATTGGTGTGGAGTATATGTATATTAGAAAACCAGAGATTATTCAATGGATTCAAGATAAACTAACTGTAAACGACAATCAGCCTAATTTCTCTGCAGACGAAAAGAAATCAATTTTAAATAAATTGAATCAGGCCGTTTCTTTTGAAAATTTCTTACATACTAAATATGTAGGACAAAAACGATTTTCACTAGAAGGGGGTGAGTCTATTATTCCTGCACTTGACGCTTTAATCGAAAGAGCAGCCGAAAAAGGAGTGGAGCAGTTTGTAATGGGAATGGCACACCGTGGCCGTTTGAATGTTTTAGCAAATATATTTGGGAAGTCTACTCAAGATATCTTCGGAGAATTTGACGGGAAAGATTATGATCAAGAATATTTTGATGGGGATGTTAAGTACCACTTAGGACTCACTGCTGATAAGATCACGAGCACAGGTAAAAAAATCAATATCAATTTGGCTCCAAATCCTTCTCACCTTGAAACAGTAGGTGCGGTAATTGAAGGAATTACAAGAGCAAAACAAGATAAATATTTTCCAAATGATTTTTCTAAAGTATTACCAATCGCCGTTCACGGTGATGCTGCGATTGCAGGACAAGGGATACTTTACGAAATTGTGCAAATGGCACAGTTAGATGGATACAAAACAGGTGGGACCATACATATTGTAATTAACAATCAAGTAGGGTTTACTACAAATTATTTAGATGCTCGTTCGTCAACTTATTGTACGGATGTGGCCAAAGTAACATTGTCACCAGTATTACACGTAAATGCAGATGATCCTGAAGCGGTAGTTCATGCTATTGATTTTGCTTTGGATTTCAGAATGCAATTTGGTCGTGATGTATTTATTGATTTATTAGGATATAGAAAATACGGTCATAATGAAGGTGATGAACCTCGTTTTACACAACCCGTATTGTATAAAATTATAGCGAAGCATAAAAACCCAAGGGATCTTTACGCAGAGAAATTATTAGCAGATGGTGTTATTGATTCTAATTTTGTAAAAGGACTAGAAGTTGAATACAAATCTAGAATGGAAGAGAATTTGGAAGCATCTCGTAAAAAAGATTTGACCATTATAACTCCATTTATGAGAAATGAATGGTTAGGTTTTGAGCAAGTTACCGATAAACAAATGTTGCAAAATGTTGAAACTTCTTATTCAAAAGAAGGTTTGACTCAAGTAGCCAATGCGGTTTGTAATTTACCTTCGGATAAAAAATTCATCAGCAAAATCCAAAAACTAATCAACGACAGAAAAACGATGTTTTTCGAAACGAATAAATTAGATTGGGGAATGGCGGAACATTTAGCTTATGGCTCGTTATTACAAGAAGGATATGATGTACGTATTTCTGGGCAAGACGTAGAAAGAGGAACTTTTTCTCACCGTCATGCCGTAGTAAAAGTGGAAGATTCTGAAGAAGAGGTAACATTAATCAATAGCTTAGAAGGTAAAAAAGGAAATTTTAATATCTTTAATTCTCTTTTATCTGAATACGGAGTACTGGGATTTGATTATGGTTATGCTTTAGCAAATCCTAATACGTTGACTATTTGGGAAGCTCAATTTGGAGATTTCAGCAATGGAGCTCAAATCATGATTGACCAATACATCTCTTGTGGAGAAGATAAATGGAATAATCAAAACGGTATCGTGTTGTTATTGCCACATGGATATGAAGGGCAAGGAGCTGAACATTCATCAGGAAGAATGGAGCGTTACTTACAGCTTTGTGCAAGACAAAATATGTTTGTGGCCGACTGTACCACTCCAGCGAATTTCTTTCACTTGCTAAGAAGACAAATGAAAACAAAATTCCGTAAACCATTAATTGTGTTTACACCTAAGAGTTTATTGCGTGACCCAAGATGTATATCTACCATTGAAGAGTTAGAAAACGGAAGTTTCCAGGAAACGATAGATGATACTGCAGTAAATAAAGCAGATGTGAAAACATTGGTTTTTTGTACAGGAAAATTCTACTATGATATTACAGCCGAAAGAGAAAATAACGGTCGTAAAGATGTTGCAGTAGTTAGAATCGAACAATTATTCCCGTTACCAGTAGAACAATTAAAAGCGATTATTGCATTATATCCTAATGCTGATGATTATGTTTGGGCACAAGAAGAACCAAAAAACATGGGAGCTTACAGCTTTATGTTGATGAACTTCAACTTGGTAAAATGGAGATTAGCTTCGTTAAAAGCATATTCAGCATCAGCATCAGGAAGTTACACAAGAGCAAAACGTCGTCAGGCCGATGCGATAAAAATGGTTTTTGATAAAAATTTATTCAATTAGAAGCTATTTCCTGCTGTACGCTGTATCTTTCTTGTCCAGAACTTGTTTCTGGATCCTGAACTAAATTCAGGACAAGAAAGGATGCCGCTACCATCAGGGCTAAAAAATAAAACAAACAATAAACAGTAGTTGTTTCAATAACAACTCAAACAATAAAATTCATAATTTAAAAATTATACAAGATGATTTTAGAAATGAAAGTCCCATCACCAGGGGAATCTATAAAAGAAGTTGAAATTGCAACTTGGTTAGTAAAAGACGGAGATTATGTAGAGAAAGACCAAGCAATCGCTGAGGTTGATTCTGACAAAGCAACTCTTGAATTACCTGCAGAAGCTAGTGGAATTATCACATTAAAAGCAGAAGAAGGTGATGCAGTAGCAGTAGGGGCAGTAGTTTGTTTAATTGATACTGCGGCAGCAAAACCATCTGGTTCAGCTCCTGCACCAGCAGCAGCAGCTCCAGTTGCCGAAGCACCAAAAGCAGCTCCAGCTCCAGTAGCAGCAGCTCCAGCAGCGACATATGCTTCAGGAACGCCTTCTCCAGCAGCAAGAAAAATATTAGACGAAAAAAATATAGCTCCAACAACTGTAACAGGAACTGGTAAAGACGGAAGAATAACTAAAGATGATGCTGTAAATGCAGTACCATCAATGGGAACTCCTACAGGAGGAAGCCGTGGAAGTGAGCGCACTAAATTATCAATGTTGCGTCGTAAAGTAGCGGAGCGTTTAGTTGCTGCCAAAAATGAAACGGCTATGTTAACTACTTTCAACGAAGTAAACATGACGCCAATCAACTTGATCCGTAATCAATATAAAGACGAATTCAAAGCAAAACATGCTGGTGTAGGTCTTGGATATATGTCTTTCTTTACAAAGGCAGTAACAAGAGCGTTAAAATTATATCCAGATGTGAACTCTATGATGGATGGTGATTATAAAATTGCTTACGATTTCTGTGATATTTCTATCGCAGTATCTGGACCAAAAGGATTAATGGTTCCTGTTGTTCGTAATGCGGAGAATTTAACGTTCCGTGGTGTTGAAGCGGATATCAAAAGATTAGCAATTAGAGCACGTGATGGACAAATCACTGTTGATGATATGACTGGTGGTACATTTACTATTACTAATGGTGGTGTATTTGGGTCTATGTTGTCTACACCTATTATCAATCCTCCTCAATCTGGAATTCTTGGAATGCACAACATTATCGAGCGTCCTATTGCAGTAAATGGGAAAGTAGAAATTCACCCAATGATGTATGTAGCACTTTCATATGACCACAGAATTATTGATGGTCGTGAGTCTGTTGGTTTCTTAGTTGCTGTGAAAGAAGCTTTAGAAAACCCAATGGAATTATTGTTAGACAACAATCCTAAAAGAGCTTTTGAACTATAATTTACTAGTTTGAAATTTTAAAAAAAAACTGCCTCAATTATTGAGGCAGTTTTTTTTAATTATAGTAAATACAAACAATGGTTGTAATAATCTACAATTGCTTTTCCTTTCATCAATACATCGGCGCCAATGATACCATGTACTGGTTTTGATTTATGCTGAATCAATGCTTCATTGACATGAGACAAATCAAAAATCACCAAATTGAATTCAACATCTTTCCAGAAGCCCAATTGGAGCGTATTATTCGAAGCCATCTGTGTTTGCATTCCTGTAGCTCCTGCTCCTGAAGCCAATGTTTTTGAGTCCTCAGCTTCGACTTGAAATAAGGTTACACTTTCAAATCCAATGCAACTATTGGAAGCTCCCGTATCCAAAATAAAATTTCCTTTAACACCATTAATTCTTGCCTTTAATAAAAGATGTTGTGTTTTAGTAATTTTAAATTTAATTTTTTTATATTTTTCCTTTTTTAAGACTTCGTGGAGGTTTTTCATAGTTTGAAACTGATATTCAAAAGTAATCTAAATTACCAAGAATCTAAAAAAACAACAATTCAAAATAGTAACTTTGCCTTTTTAAATTAATAGAATGATACTAACGGATACGCATACCCATTTATATTCAGAAGAATTTAATCAAGATCGAGAGGAAATGATACAAAGAGCTATTGAAGCTGGAGTTTCTCGTTTTTTTATTCCTGCCATAGATTCTAGTTGTACAAATGCAATGTATGATTTAGAAAAGAAACATCCTTCAACTGTTTTTTTGATGATGGGATTGCATCCTACCTATGTAAAAGATAATTATCTGGAAGAATTGCAACACGTAGAAGAAGAATTAGCCAAAAGGAAGTTTTATGCTATAGGAGAAATTGGAATTGATTTGTTTTGGGATAAAACCCATTTAAAGGAGCAGCAAGACGCTTTTAGTAAACAAATTCAATTGGCCAAAAAATACAGGTTACCCATTGTGATTCACTGCCGAGATGCTTTTGATGAAGTTTTTGAAGTTTTAGAACAAGAAAAAGGAGATGATTTGTTTGGAATTTTTCATTGTTTTACGGGAACGCAAGAACAAGCTTTACAAGCTATTTCGTATAATATGAAACTAGGAATTGGTGGGGTTGCGACTTTTAAAAATGGGAAAATTGATCAGTTTTTGAAACAAATTGATTTAAAAAATATTGTGTTAGAAACAGATTCTCCTTATTTAGCCCCTATTCCTTATAGAGGAAAACGAAATGAAAGTAGTTATTTGTTAAATGTAGCTGATAAATTATCTCAGATATATGAATCTCCGATAGAAGTTATTGCTGCGATAACAACTGAAAATTCTAAAGCAATTTTCGGTATTTAAAGCTAAATTCACTATAAATTGATATTTTTTTTGTTCATTTGCCCACTTAAAATTACCAAAATGCAAAAATTTGACGCTATTCGGCCATTTTATGATTCCGAAATTAATGATGCCATTCTAGATGTAGTGAATCATCCTATGATGAAAGCTATGATGAATTTCACTTTCCCTGATTCAGAAGATGAAGTTTGGAAAGAACAGCTTAGAAAAACACATTCTATTCGTGATTTTCAATGTAATTTTATTTATCATACGATACAAAAAGTATTAGAAAAAAGTTCTGATGGATTGACAACTTCTGGTTTTGAAAAATTAGACAAAGGAGAGTCTTATTTGTTTATTTCTAATCATAGAGATATCCTTTTGGATACGACCTTACTGAATGTTGCATTGTTTGAACATGGATTAGTAATGACAGCTTCGGCAATTGGAGATAATCTTGTTAAGAAAGATTTCTTGAATACGTTAGCAAAACTGAATCGTAATTTTTTGGTTCAAAGAGGTTTGACACCAAGAGAAATGTTGCTAAGTTCAAAAACACTTTCGGAGTATATTGGACACTTGTTACAACATGAAAACCGTTCTGTTTGGATTGCGCAAAGAGAAGGTAGGACAAAAGATGGTAATGACGAGACAAATCCTGGTGTTTTAAAAATGCTTGGAATGGGTTCTGATGAGTCAAATTTAATGGATTATTTTAAAAAAATAAAAATTGTTCCTGTTTCTATTTCTTACGAATATGATCCAACGGATGTTTTAAAAATTCCGCAGTTAATGGCTGAGGCCAATAATGAAGTTTATATTAAGGAAAAAAACGAGGATTTCATGACATTACTAAGTGGTGTAATGGGACCAAAGAAAAGAATTCATATTCATATTGGGGATGTTTTAGATACTGAACTGGACGCAATTAAAAATGAATTTGAAAATTCAAATAAGCAAATACAAGCTTTAGCACAAGTAATTGATGATTCAATCTTGAAGAATTATAAGTTATGGCCTACAAACTATATTGCTTATGATATTTTGAATAAAACAAATCAACATACTCAGTTGTATACTGAAAACGAAAAATCACTGTTTGAACGTAGATTAGAGATGAGGATAGATGCCGAAAACCCGGTGGCTTTGCAAGGGATTTTGAATATGTATGCTAATCCAGTTGTTAATCAATTAAAACACATTTAATGAATACGAAGGCTAGGATTTTATTGATATATACTGGTGGTACAATCGGGATGAGCAAAGATTTTGAAACTGGAGCGCTTAAGGCGTTTAATTTCAGTAAATTATTGAAAAACATACCCGAATTGAAACAATTAGATTGTGCAATTGAAACCTATTCATTTGAAGACCCTATTGATTCATCAAATATGAATCCGGAACAGTGGTGTTATATTGGTTCTGTTATTGAAGAAAATTATGACTCTTTTGATGGTTTTGTAGTGTTGCATGGTTCAGACACGATGTCTTATTCAGCATCTGCATTGAGTTTTATGCTAGAGAATTTGTCTAAGCCAGTCATTTTTACAGGTTCTCAGTTGCCTATTGGTGATTTGCGTACAGATGCCAAAGAAAATTTAATTACCGCAATTCAAATTGCTTCTTTATTAGAAAATGGCAAGCCAATTATTAAAGAAGTTTGTTTGTATTTTGAATATAAATTATACCGAGGAAACCGTACGACTAAAATTAATGCGGAACATTTTAGAGCCTTTACATCTCCTAATTATCCTGAATTAGTGGAATCAGGAGTACATTTAAAATTATATCCTGAATTGTTTCTTTCAGAAATCAGCGACAAGCCTTTGCAGCTTCATAAAAAAATGGATAATAATGTGGCTATTGTCAAAATGTTCCCAGGAATGAGTGAAACAGTTTTGTCAGGTATTTTATCAATAAAAGATTTAAAAGGAATTATTTTAGAGACCTATGGTTCAGGAAATGCTCCTACCGAAGATTGGTTTTTAAACCTAATGCGTAAAGCAATTTTAGACGGGATACATATTGTTAATGTTACTCAATGTTCGGGCGGAAGCGTGAATATGGGACAATATGAAACAAGTACCGTTTTAAAAGAAATTGGAGTCATTTCTGGAAAAGATATTACCACTGAGGCTGCCATTACAAAACTAATGTATCTACTAGGACATGATATTGCGCCAAAAGCTTTTAAAACAGTTTTTGAAACCTCTTTGAGAGGAGAAATTGCATAATAAATTGATTTTGCTTTTCTAACTCATTTTTTTTCATGTTATTTGCATCCTCAAATAAAAAGAGAGGTGTCCGAGTGGTTGAAGGAGCTAGCCTGGAAAGCTAGTATGTGGGTAACTGCATCGTGGGTTCGAATCCCATCCTCTCTGCAAAATGATTATTGCTCCCTAAAAAGGGAGCATTTTTTGTTTTATAGCTTTTATTGTCTTTTTGCTCGTCTATTTTAAAGGCAAAAAGGAGTTTGGCATGTAGAAACGATTGTTTCTTTGTGAAATACTCTCCTTATGATACTACCTAATTAATGACTTCCTCTCCACAATAAAAATAGGCTTTCTTTTTGGAATTTTTTTGGCTTTAATTTTTAACCTTTCCAAAACGGACTAATGATATATTTATCTAATAAACAATTGCTTAAAGACAATCTTTAGTTTTGATTTTTGTGTTGCGTATTTCTAAATGTGGAATGTTTGTTTTTTCTTTAAAAGCTTTGTCTCTTTAATTTAATTTTTTTTAAAGTTTTAGTGATTATTTTGAGTCAATTAGGAGTTCAAGATTTCTTTTGTTGGGATTGTAGTATGTCTTGTAGTTGTATAAAATTAAAATATAAGAAAAAACGTATTTAAAATAAAAATAAATGTATTTAATCGATTTAATTTGTTGTTTAAACGGATTATTTCGTAGATTTAACTAACAAAAAAATTGGATACTAACGAATAATAATTTACTAATGAAAATGGAAAATAAAAAAAACGAGATGTTTTTATACATAGGAAGCTTTTTTGTTATGGCAGCTAGTCTTTCCATAGGAGTATTGATTTTGATGGTTTTTTAATTTATATCGGTATCAGGGTATGCGGTTTTTTGAATTAAAAAAATGGCTCCTACAAGATATTACGAATTGATAAATTAAAAGAATCGTACGGAGTTTTATAACTCAACGCAAATACCCCACTAAATATATTTAGTGGGGTATTTGCATTTATATAAATGACAGTTTTTTTTAAAAACATTAGGTAGCATAAAGCTGTCAAAATCCTATATTTGTACTGCTATAAAGAATAGCAATAGTTGAGAATGTATTTAATTATGATTATGTCATCAAACAAAAATAAGACTATGCGATTTTTTTTAAGTTGTTTCCTTTTAATTCCCTTTTTTAATGCTTTTTCGCAAGAAGAAAGTGTGTCGTTAAAGGAAAAAGCACCAATAAAGATTGATTCTTTATATAGAGAAGATCAGTTTTATTTTGGGTTTACATACAATACTTTACAACAAAAGCCTGCTGGGTTATCTCAAAAAAAATTCTCAACAGGACTTTCTTTGGGGTTTCTTAGAGATATGCCAATAAATAAAGACAGAACCGTTGCAATTGCATCTGGATTGGGTTTCTCATACAATAATTACAATCAAAATTTAGCGATTACAGGCACGAATCAATTGCCAGTTTATGCAATAATTGATTCTAAAGCAACGTATAGCAAAAATAAATTTACCCAGCTATTAGTTGACTTACCTGTTGAGTTTCGATGGAGAACCTCTACCTATGAGAGTCATAAGTTTTGGAGAATTTATGGAGGAGTTAAGTTTAGTTATTTAATTTATGATAAATCTGTTTTTAGTGATGGAGATGGAAAAACAACCATTACAGGAAATAAAGATTTCAATAAATTTTTATATGGATTGTATGTGTCTTCGGGCTACAATACAATAAATGTTTATGCTTATTATGGTTTAAACTCAATTTTCAAAAAAACGGCTCAAATTAATGGGGAGCAACTAGGTATTAAATCACTTAATATTGGAGTTATTTTTTACATTCTATAGCCATAAGTACATTAGCAATACTTGAGGAAGTGCACCTATTAAAAAGCCAATAATTAATTCTTTAACGGTATGTGCGTTCATTTCTAATCGGGATGAAGCTATAAAACCGTTCATCAGAATTAAAAATAGTATCGAAAAAATATTTTGTGTTTGAAAGTGTAAATTTAAACCCAATACAAAAAATGTCAAAGCACTTATTCCAATCATATGCAGGCTTACTTTCATTTTAGCAAATAAAAGAAGCAACGCTATTAGAGTACTTAATAAAGCCCCCAAAAAGAAAAAATGCAATTCTGGATAACGTTCGATTGTGATGTTGGTGCGAACCAAAAAAATGATTAAAAAACATTGAAGTACTAATGGAATTTTACGTTCAGAGAGAAGCGGCGCCATTGCCGAACTGATTTTCCCTGTTGAGCGCAACCCCCAGAAGAACAAAATCGGAAGGAACACGGTGATTATTATAACTTGTAGTAAAACTAAATATTTTTCTTTATTTAAAAAGTAAGAATTATTTGAAAAAAGATAGAACAAGGTGGCGTAAACAGGAATAAAAATAGGGTGCAAGATATAAGAAAATAGGGGAAGGATTTTTTTCAAGACTTCTATATTTGGTTAGCGTAGCAAAGATAAGAAATCTAGTAAAATAGGAAATCAAATCTACTCTAGAATTGATAATGATTTTAATTTAAAAGGAATTTGAATTAAATTGTTGTAAAGTGAATGCTAGCATTATAAAAAGAAGTCTTATTTTTGAGAGAGATTAACCAATCCGTAAAAACATACGTTTAAAACGTTAGCTATAAATGAGTATATTAATAAAAAACATAATACCAATTCTTGAAGCCAAATGGTTTGGCACTGATTCGGATGCTGCAGTGGATACGGTTTCTATTGATAGTCGATCCTTGCAAAATAGTTCGCATACTTTGTTTTTTGCGTTAGTTGGGCCTAATAATGATGCACATTTGTATATTAAAGAATTGATTGCTATTGGTGTTCATAATTTTGTTGTGAATTATATTCCTGAGGGTTGTGAGAGTAAAGCTAATTTTTTGGTTGTCAAAAATACTTTGGATGCTTTGCAACAATTTGCGTCTTATTACCGCAATTTATTTCATTTTCCAGTTATTGGTTTAACAGGCAGTAATGGAAAAACAATTGTAAAAGAATGGCTCAATTTTTTATTAAGTCCCGATTTTAATATTATTCGGAGTCCTAAAAGTTATAACTCACAGGTGGGTGTGCCTTTGTCTGTAATTGCTATTAATGAAAAACATAATTTAGGGGTTTTTGAAGCAGGGATTTCCACTGTGAATGAAATGGGAAAACTGGAAAAGGTAATTCGACCTACAATTGGAATTTTGACAAATATTGGCTCTTCGCATGATGAAGGGTTTCAAAATTTAGAGGAAAAAATAAAGGAAAAACTAACACTCTTTAAAAGGGCTGAAGTTGTTATTTATCAAAAGAATAGTTTAGTTGACAACTATATTCTACCAACATCAAAAAAGTTCAATTGGAGTTTTGAAAATGAAGATGTAGATGTTTTTGTATTTAAAAAAGAAATAAAAAGCGAAAGCATAATATTGTATTATAAGTACAAAGGGAATCAGTTTACATTAGAGATTCCTTTTCTAGATAGCGCATCCATTGAGAATGCTGTGTCCTGTTTAATGACCCTGTTATATTTCAATTATGACAACGAAACAATTCAGGCAAGAATGTTATTACTTTATCCTGTAGAAATGCGGTTGAAAGTAAAAAACGGAATCAATAATTGTAGTATTATTGATGACAGTTACAGCTCGGATTTTCAATCTTTAAAAATAGCATTGGATTTCTTGGAGAGTCAAAAACAATTCCAAAAGAAAACGATAATTCTATCGGATATTTTTCAAAGCGGGTTGGCAAATGAGGAGTTATATTCCCGAGTTGCCACCTTAATTGTTTCCAATAATATCAATCGAATTATTGGAATTGGAGAAACTATATCAGCATTTAAAGATAAATTTGCCAATTGCATTACGTATAAAAATACAGCCGAATTTATTGCTGATTTTGAAAATCTTGAATTTGTAAACGAAACTATTTTGATCAAAGGAGCACGTTCTTTTCAATTTGAAGAAATCGTTCAATTATTAGAAGAGAAAACGCATGAAACAGTTTTAGAAATTAACCTAAATGCCATTAGTTACAATCTCAATTTCTTCAAGTCAAAGCTGAATCCCAAGGTGAGAATTATGGTCATGGTAAAAGCATTTGGTTATGGTAATGGCGGACTTGAAATTGCTAAATTACTCGAGCATCATAAAGTAGATTATCTGGGTGTGGCTTTCGCCGATGAAGGAATATCGTTGAAAAATGGGGGGATTCATTTGCCTATAATGGTTTTGAATCCAGAGAACACTAGTTTTTCGGCCATTATACAACATCAACTAGAACCAGAAATTTATTGTTTAAAAGGGCTTTATGCTTTCTTGAAGATTGCAACCCAAAAAAAACTAAAGCATTTTCCTATTCACATTAAACTAGATACAGGGATGCATCGTTTGGGTTTTGAAGAAGACACAATTGATGAGCTCATTGCAACGTTGAAAGGACATGATACGGTCTATGTGAAAAGCATTTTATCTCATTTGGCTACTAGCGACGATTTGAAACATCGTGAATTTGCTTTGGCGCAGATTGCACTGTTTGAAAAATTATCTTCTAAAATTTGTACTGAATTAGAAATAAATCCCATCCGACATATTTTGAATACCTCAGGAATTAGTAATTACCCCGATTCTCAATTTAACATGGTTCGTTTAGGAATTGGGCTTTATGGTGTTTCTAATGATCCATCCGAACAAAAGTACTTAGAAAATGTAGGTACCTTAAAATCGGTTATATCACAAATTAGAACTATTTCTGCTGGTGAAAGTGTAGGATATGGACGAAAATTCATGGCTAGTAAAACAACCAAGGTAGCCACAATTCCCATAGGTTATGCCGATGGAATTTCTAGAGCTTGGGGAAACGGACTCGGTTTTGTTACTATAAAAGACGAGAAGGCAATTATTTTGGGTAGCATTTGTATGGATATGTTAATGGTTGATGTTACAGAAATTGATTGTACAGAAGGTGATTTGGTAATTATTTTTGGAGAAAACCCAACGGTATCTTATATTGCAAAAAAATTACAGACAATCCCTTATGAAATTCTAACGAGTATTTCACAACGGGTAAAACGTGTTTTTTATCGTTAATTTATTATAATTATCGATAATTTATTAAGGAATGTTAAATTTTTATTAATTTAGAAGTTCAAAAATATTTTTAACCTAAAGAAAACAATTATGGGATTTTTCAGTGATTTTAAAGCCTCTTTAATGAAAGGTGATGTGTTAAGTTTAGCAACTGCTGTAGTTATTGGTGGTGCATTTGGTAAAATTGTAGGTTCTGCAGTTGATGATGTTATTATGCCTATTGTGGGTTTAATAACTGGTGGAATTGATTTTACTACAAAATTCATAACATTAGATGGTAACAGTTATGTTGACTTAGCTGCAGCAAAAACGGCAGGTGCTGCTGTAATTACGTATGGTAACTTAGTTCAAGCTGTAATCAACTTTGTTATAATTGCCTTGTTTGTTTTTATCGTCTTAAGAGCTGCTGAAAAAATGAAAAAGAAAGAAGAAGTTGTAGTTGCTGCTGCCACTCCAGCGGGACCAACTCAAGAAGAATTGCTTACTCAAATTAGAGATTTATTGAAAAAATAATGCCGCTATACTATATATTCTAACTTAACCGCTTCTTAATTGAGGCGGTTTTTCTTTTTATTAAGTGTGAAAAGGGTTTGATTTTTTGGGTGTAAATCAGCGTTTAATTACAAATTGTTTAATTTGTAACATTTTGTTATTTTTTGTGAATACTCTTGTTTCGAGTTGAATATTACTTACTTTTGTACTTCAAAATTAATATTCAATAATAAAAATATAAGATGAGAATAGCAGTTGTAGGCGCTACTGGAATGGTGGGCGAAGTAATGTTAAAAGTTTTGGCAGAAAGAAATTTCCCAGTTACAGAATTAATTCCTGTTGCTTCTGAAAGATCAGTTGGAAAAGAAATTGAATACAAAGGAAAAAAATACAAAGTAGTGGGCATGCAAACTGCCGTAGACATGAAAGCTGATATTGCTTTATTCTCTGCAGGTGGCGATACATCATTAGAGTGGGCTCCAAAATTTGCTGCGGCCGGAACAACAGTTATTGATAATTCATCTGCTTGGAGAATGGATCCTTCTAAGAAATTAATTGTTCCTGAAATCAATGCTGCTTCTCTAACTAAAGACGACAAAATTATTGCTAACCCGAACTGTTCAACTATTCAAATGGTTTTAGTTTTGGCGCCACTACATAGAAAATACAACATTAAGCGTGTAATCGTTTCTACTTATCAGTCTATAACTGGAACTGGAGTTAAAGCAGTACAACAATTAGAAAATGAATATGCAGGCGTGCAAGGGGAGATGGCTTACAAATATCCTATTCATAGAAATGCGATTCCTCAATGTGATTCTTTTGAAGAAAACGGATATACAAAAGAGGAGATGAAATTGGTTCGTGAGACTCAAAAAATCCTTGATGACAAAACAATTGCAGTCACTGCAACTGCTGTTCGTGTGCCTATCGTGGGTGGTCACAGTGAAGCGGTAAATGTGGAATTCTCTAATGATTTTGTGGTTTCGGATATTCAAAACATTTTGTACCATACTGATGGAGTAGTAGTTCAAGATAACAATGATACATACACGTACCCAATGCCCATGTACGCACAGGGTAAAGATGAAGTTTTTGTAGGTAGAATTCGTCGTGACGAAAGCCAAGCAAATACACTAAATATGTGGATTGTTGCTGACAATTTACGTAAAGGTGCAGCTACTAATACAATTCAAATTGCGGAATACCTTATTGCAGCTAAATTGGTATAATTAGCAATACACAACTATCTTAAACCATCTACGTTAATAATTCTTTATGTTTTGTTAATTTAGATGGTTTTCTTTTTGATGTTTTCCTACATTTGTAGTGTATGAAAAAGAAACAGCTCCTACTCAGTCTTTCTTTGGCGTTGATTATAGTGTTTTCGATACTATTTCAATCGTTACATACCTATGAACACTTTGTAAAGCAATTTTCGCAAACAGAATGCCACCACAAATACAATGTTACCCATACCGAAATAACCCACCAACATCATAATTTAGATGATTGTAAAGTATGTCATTTTACATTCGGTTCCTATGTTTCTCCGCTACAGTTTTATTACGCACTACACTCTAATTACCAGTCGCTTCCTTATTTTTTTGAAAATGGCGAGACTGTTATCTCCTTTTCAGGAAGCTTATACTCCCATCGTGGTCCCCCAACTTTAATTGTTTAAACTGCTCTGTTATTTAAACTAAAAGATAATTTTAAATCATAAAGCTCTAAATTGAGTGATTCAATTCGTGATAAACGATTTCAATCCTTAGTTTTTAGACTATTCGGGTTTTTATGAATTGCCTTTGTTTAAATCGCATTATAATTTCAAATACAATTAAAAACAATCTCACGCATGGAGTGCTGTTACTTTGGCACCCATGAGAATACAATCATTTTCAATGAAAAAAATTATAATTACGCTATTGTTAGGGTTTTCGGCACTACTACATGCCCAAAATTCCGTTTCAGGAACTGTACTTAATTTGGCAAATCAGCCTATAAAAGGAGTTTCTGTTTCTGCTCCAGAATTGCATAAAGGAACCACAACAGATGCAAATGGAAAATACAGTTTAACAAACCTTCCTAATGGGGATTTAAAACTGGACTTTACCTTCGTCGGTTTCACTACTCAAAATAAAACCATTCAAAAAGTACAAAAAGAGAATACACTAGATGTCATCTTAGAAGAAAGTATTTTTCAAATGGATGAGGTAATTGTTTCTACCGCTTTCAATAAAATTCAATCCCAAAACGTAATGAAAGTGGAGCACGAGACAATCAAATCATTGCAGCAAAAAGGGACAGCTACTTTGATAGAAGGGTTGGCCACTATTCCCGGAGTTTCTCAAGTTTCAACGGGAACATCTATCGGGAAACCGGTGATTCGTGGTTTGAGTGGCAATCGTGTTTTAGTCTATTCTCAAGGAGTCCGTATGGAAAATCAACAGTTTGGAGACGAGCATGGTTTAGGATTAAATGACGCGGGAGTAGAAAGTGTTGAGGTTATCAAAGGACCAGCCTCTTTGTTGTATGGTTCCGATGCGCTGGGTGGGGTTTTGTATTTCAATCCTGAAAAATTTGCTGATGCCAATACAATTAAAGCTAATTTTAGTCAAAAACTATTTTCAAAAACGCTAGGGAGTAACTCTTCTTTAGGAGTAAAAACATCTACTGAAAACTGGAAATTCCTAGCTCGAGGTAGTTACAATACCCATTCGGATTACCGTATTTCTGGAGGAGATCGTGTAACCAATACGAGATACAATGAAACCGATTTCAAAACAGGAATTGGATATAGTAATGCAACGTTTTCTAGTGTGTTGCGTTATAACTTCAATAAACTGGATTTGGGAATTCCTGAAGATGGAATAGCATCTCAATCTTCGAGCAAAAAGACGGGTTTTCCTAGACAAGGAGTTTTTAATAATTTACTGAGTTTAAACTCTATTTTCTACTTCAAAAATTCAAAACTGGATGTCGATTTAGGATACATCGCAAATGATCGTTCAGAGTTTGTAGATAGTAATGTGGCCGGTTTACATATGAAACTGAAAACCTTTAATTACGATGCTAAATATCATTTGCCAAAAATAGGCAAACTGGAATCGATTGTAGGGATTCAAGGAATGCATCAAACGAATACGAATTTAGGAGACGAATATTTAATTCCTGATGCAATTACTAATGATTTTGGTGTTTTTGGAACGGTGAATTACGAATGGAAAACTAATGTATTACAGGCAGGTTTGCGTTTTGACAACAGACAAGTAACTACTGATGAGCATGGAAATCAAGGTGAGGAAGGTTATTTTAAACCAATTGATAGATCGTTTGATAGTTTTAATGCCTCGGTAGGTTACAAAACAAATCTTGCCAATGATTTGACTTTTAGATTGAATTTGGCTTCTGGATTTAGAGCGCCAAATTTAGCCGAGCTTACTTCTAATGGAGTGCATGAGGGAACCAATCGATACGAAATAGGAAATGGAGATTTAAAAACGGAGCAAAACATACAAACGGATTTGAACTTGGAATATAAAACCGATCATTTTGAGTTTTTTGTTAATGGGTTTTACAACCATATCAATAACTATATTTATACGTCGCCTGCAGGAACAGTGTTAGATAATAATGATGTTTTCAATTATATTCAAAACAATGCTAAATTGTATGGAGGCGAAATTGGTATGCATTTTCATCCACATCCGTTAGATTGGTTGCATTATGAAACCAGTTTTGAAACCGTTACAGGCAAGAAGCAAAATGGAGATTATTTGCCTTTAATTCCTGCGAATAATTGGAATAATACTTTTAAAGGCGAATTTAAAATCAAGGATTGGCTTGAAGATGGATTTGCAACTTTTAATGTGAGTACCACCTTAAACCAAAACAATGTTAGTGGATTTGAAACTGAATCTAACGGATATACATTAATAAATCTTGGTTTAGGCGGAACAGTAAAATTAGGCGGAACAGTTTTTGATGTTAATTTAAATGGAAACAATCTTTTTGACAAAAGATATATCGCTCACCTTTCACGTCTTAAAAATGACGGAATTCCAAACATAGGAAGGAACATTGTACTTGGAGTAAATTTTAATATTTAATTGAAATAGAAACATAATAAGTTTTTGTTCAATTTTATTTTAGAAGGCACAAAATCAAAATATAAATTGATTTTGTGCCTTTGGTATTTATAAATTAAAAATCAATCTTTTTTAAATTTAAGTTTTTGTATATTTGTTTAGCAATTAAAATAAAAGATTAAACAAAAAATAAAAACCCTGAAAAACCCTGCCATAAATATAGTTTGGTTCAAGCGTGACTTGCGTTTTATAGACAACGAAGCATTGTTTAGTGCGCACAATTCAGGGTTGCCGTTATTGTTGCTTTATTGCTTTGAGCCCACAGTAATGAATTATCCGGATTCAGATGTTCGTCACTGGCGCTTTATTTATGAATCTATTCAAGATTTACAAACTAAGCTGAACGCTATAAATGCTACATTCTATTATTTTCACAATGAAGTTCAAACGGTTTTTTCAGAATTGGCATCTAAGTATGAGATAAAAACGGTTTTTTCACATCAGGAAATTGGCAACAAAATCACTTTTGATAGGGATTTAGCCATGCAAGATTTTTTCCAAAAAAATAATATCAGTTGGAACGAGTCACAAATGCACGGGGTTATTCGAAAATTAAAATCAAGACAACACTGGGATAAACGCTGGGAGAATGTCATGCGTGCTGAACCCAAAATTCTCCATGAGACGCATTTGAATTTAATTAAATTGGATGAAGATACCATACAAAATTTAAATCTGAAAAAACTTCCTGAAACGATTACAACCAGAGATAAAAATTTTCAACAAGGAGGAGAATATTGGGCTTGGCGTTACCTCGATAGTTTTGTAAAAGAGCGATATGTCAATTACAGTAAACATATTTCTAAACCGGCCTTGAGCAGAAAAGGATGCAGCCGCTTATCACCTTATTTGACTTATGGAAATATTAGTATGCGAATGATTTATCAGTATACCAATCAGCATTATGAAAACTCCAAGAATAAACGCGCCATTCTTAATTTTGTTTCCAGATTGCATTGGCACTGTCATTTTATGCAAAAATTTGAGGATGAATGTCGAATGGAATTTGAAAATGTAAATAGCGCTTATGATGTTTTAATCAAGCCAAAAAATGAAGTGTATATCAAAGCGTGGCAAGAAGGAAAAACAGGAGTACCCATTGTTGATGCTTGCATGCGCTGTTTAGTGGCGACGGGCTATATCAACTTTAGAATGAGAGCCATGATTGTTTCGTTTTTTACTTTTAATCTATGGCAGGATTGGCGGGAATTACATTTTTTAGCAAGACAATTTTTAGATTACGAACCGGGAATTCATTATCCTCAAATCCAAATGCAGTCCGGAACTACAGGGATAAATACCATCCGAATTTATAATCCAATTAAAAACTCCGAAGATCATGACCCTGAAGGCGTTTTTATCAAACAATGGTTGCCGGAACTAGCCGAAATCCCTGCCAATTTAATTCATGAACCATGGAAGTTAAATGCAATCGAACAACAATTCTATAATTGTGAAATAGGAAATGATTATCCCTATCCTATTGTAAATATTGAAGAAACCAGAAAATATGCCAGTGACATCGTTTGGAGCTTTCGAAAAAAAGACGAAGTCAAAGAAGAAGGGAAACGCATTTTGAAAAAACATGTTTCTAATCCGAATCGAAAAGTAAAAAAGAAAAAGACCTAAGAAGCCAATACAAAAGAAACTGTCTAAATTTTGATAATGAAAACTGTTAAAAAGCAACATTTACCCACAAAGATTTGTCTGGTTTGTCAAAGACCTTTTTCGTGGCGCAAAAAATGGGAAAAAGTGTGGGACGATGTAAAATATTGTAGTGATAAATGCAGAATGAATAAGTAAAATGAAAAAAACAATACGATTAATTATTGGTGATCAATTGAATAGCAACCATTCTTGGTTCAAAACGGTAGATGATTCTGTTACTTACGTATTGATGGAAATACGTACTGAAACGGATTATGCCACCCATCATGTCCAAAAAATTATAGGATTTTTTGCAGCAATGCAAGCGTTTGCAAAAGAGTTAAAGACTAAAAAACACAATGTAATTTACATTCATTTAAACGATGCGAATAACTTACATTCGTTCGAAAAAAACATTGAATTTTTAATTGGCGAAAATAATTTTACTCATTTCGAATACCAACTTCCTGATGAATATAGAGTAGATGTAAATTTAAAGAAATTGTGTGAAGCAATATCGATTACAAGTTCTGTTGTCGATTCGGAACATTTTTTTACAACAAGAGAGGAGCTTGGGATTTTTTTCGAAGGCAAGAAAATATTTCTGATGGAAAGTTTTTATCGTGCCATGCGAAAAAAACATCATGTTCTAATGGAAGGCGATAATCCAATAAACGGACAATGGAATTTTGATTCTGAAAACCGAAAGAAACTACCAAAAAATCACAAACCAATTGCTCCGCTAGTTTTTAACAATGATGTTTCGGCTATAGCCAATGAAATTGCCCAAACCAATATCGAAACCATCGGAAATATAGATTCCAAGAATTTTATTTGGCCTATCAATAGAGCGCAATCACTAGAACTTTTGGATTTTTTTGTGGAAGAATGTTTACCACTTTTCGGGAGTTATCAAGATGCCATGATGCCAAATGAATGGTCATTATATCATGCTCGAATTTCTTTTTCGATGAATATCAAAATGATTTCTCCCCAAGAAGTGATTGAAAAAGCCACTTCGGAATGGAGAAAAAGACCTATCGAAATAGAATACAATCAACTGGAAGGATTTGTGCGACAAATTATTGGTTGGCGGGAATATATGCGCGGTATCTATTGGCTTAAAATGCCTGAATATGCCAATTTGAATTTTTTCGACAATCAAGGAAAACTCCCTAATTGGTATTGGACAGGCAATACAAAAATGAATTGCCTGAAGGACGCCATTAACCAAACATTAAATTATGGCTATGCACATCACATTCAAAGATTGATGATAACGGGCAATTTTGCCCTTTTGGCGGGGGTGCATCCTGATGAGGTTGGCGCGTGGTATCTAGGTGTTTATATGGATGCTATTGAATGGGTTGAAATTACCAATACACTAGGCATGAGCCAGTATGCTGATGGTGGGATTGTAGGCACAAAACCCTACGTTAGTTCCGCTAGTTATATCGATAAAATGAGTCATTATTGTGGTTCTTGTTATTATAAAAAAGCACTGAAAACGGGAGATAAATCCTGTCCATTTAACAGTTTGTATTGGAATTTTCATGATAAAAACGAAGAGAAATTAAGCAAAAATCCCCGTATTGGGATGATGTATAATGTTTGGAAAAAAATGCAACCCGAAGCCAAGGTTTCTCTATTGGAACAAGCAGATTACTATTTAAAAAACATAAATAATTTATAATGAAAACGGCTATTGTTTGGTTTAAAACCGATTTACGATTATTTGATAATGAGGCTCTTGTAAAAGCCATCGCTCAAAGTGAACAAATCGTGCCCATTTATTGTTTTGATGATTCCCATTATGAAACCACAACATATGGTTTTAAAAAAACGGGGAGTTATCGGGCGCAGTTTTTATTGGAATCCTTACGGGATTTAGATGCCAGTTTGCGCAAAATAGGTTCTGGACTACTTATTTTAAAAGGAAAACCAGAGATTGAAATCCCAAAGGTTGTTGCTCAATTCAAAGTTCATAAGGTATTTGCCAAACGCGAAGTGGCATTTGTAGAAAAGCAAACCGAAAAAAAAGTACAGGAAGCATTGTTCAAATTGCGTTGTGAACTGGAAACTTTCAGCACCAGTACGCTCTATCATGCCGAAGATTTACCCTTTTCGATAAAAGATATTCCGGATGTGTTTACCGTTTTTAGAAAAAAAACAGAGCAAGATGCGGCTGTAAGATCCATTTTTAAAAAGCCATTAACAATAGCGTCTCCAAGGATTCCTGAACTGGTTTTGCCAACTTTAAAAGAGTTAGGATTATCATTTTCTAAAATAGATTCGCGGGCAGCAATTCAATTTAAAGGTGGGGAAACGGAAGCGATGAACCGGTTGAACCATTATTTTTTTGAAACAAAAAATCTTTCCATTTATAAAGAAACCAGAAATGGGATGGTAGGCGCAGATTATTCGTCAAAATTTTCGGCTTGGCTGGCTTTGGGTTCTATTTCTCCAAGAGCCATTTATCATCAAATAAAAAAATACGAAAATGAAAATGGTGTCAATGATTCTACCTATTGGTTGGTTTTTGAGTTGTTGTGGCGCGATTTTTTCAGATTTATGTTCAAGAAATACCAAACAAAATTTTTCTTGTATTCAGGAATAAAAACAGATAAAGTCAATTCAAAAGCAATGAATGTAAAGTTGCTTTCACAATGGATAAATGGGACGACCAATGCTGACTTTATTGATGCCAATATGCTCGAATTGAAACAAACAGGTTTTATGAGCAATAGAGGACGACAAAATGTAGCCAGTTATTTTTGTAACGAACTCAATTTGGACTGGCGCATGGGTGCTGCCTACTTTGAATCGCAATTGATAGATTATGATGTTTGCAGTAACTGGGGAAACTGGGCCTATTTGGCAGGAGTAGGTAATGATCCAAGGAAGCACCGGTATTTCAATATTGAAAAGCAAGCTAAGGATTATGACAAGGATAGGACTTTTAGAGATTTGTGGTTGCAGTAGTTGTTTATCATATAAGTCATATAAGTTTAGTCACCATATAAATGCTTTCTATTTTTAACAAGCTTTTATATGGTTTTTTTGATGTACTCTTCTCGAATTACTTTTCACCCAAACAAAAAAACTTCTATGACTTCTATGTTTAAAAAAACGCAATGCTAGATTCCTTTTCGTAACAAAAACACACATTTATAGACTAATGTTTTTTAAAATGTTTCTCATCCAAGGAACACGAACTATTTTCCTATTTTTGTTTTAACCAATTCTTTTTTTAATGAAAAAACTAATTTTGATCATGGCGGTATTACCCACAATAGCAACTTTTGGACAAAATAACAATCCAATCCAATATCCAAAAACTCCAAAGGGAACGGTAGTAGATCAGTATTTTGATACAGTTGTCAATGATCCGTATCGTTGGCTAGAAGACGACCGCTCTGCTGAAACCGCAGCTTGGGTAAAAGCACAAAACGAAGTCACTTACGGCTACCTAAACCGAATTCCTTTTCGAGAAGCACTAAAAAACCGAATGGAAAAACTATGGAATTATGAAAAAATAGGTGCGCCATCCATAGAAGGGAAATTCACCTATTATTCTAAAAATAACGGACTACAAAATCAGTCGGTGGTGTATCGCAAAGATGCTTTAGGTGTTGAAGAAGTTTTCTTAGATCCCAATACCTTTTCTAAAGATGGAACAACTTCTCTAGGCGGAATGGATTTTTCCAAGGACGGTTCTAAAGTAGCCTATGCAATATCTGAAGGCGGTAGTGACTGGCGAAAAGTAATTATCATGGATGCTTTGTCCAAAAAAGTAATTGAAGATACCCTTGTCGATGTCAAATTTAGTGGCATTTCATGGCTTGGAAACAAAGGGTTTTATTACTCTAGTTACGAAAAACCAAAAGGAAGCGAACTCTCGGCCAAAACGGACCAACATAAACTCTATTTTCATCAACTGGGAACCGCTCAAAAAGAGGATAAAGTTATCTTTGGTGCCGACCAAAAGCGAAGATATGTAGGCGGTTATGTGACCGAAGACGACAGTTTCCTGGTCATCACAGCGGCCAATTCGACTTATGGAAACGAATTGTACGTCAAAGATTTAAGAAAGGCTAATAGTCCTATTGTGACGCTTGTTGATAATTTCAATAGTGATAATACCATTCTTGACAATCAAAGAAGTAAACTCTTTATCGTTACCGATTGGAAAGCACCCAATAAACGCGTGGTAACGGTAGATATAAAAAATCCAACACAAGAAAACTGGAACGATTTTATCCCCGAGACTCAGGATGTTTTATTTCCATCAACAGGAGGCGGATACATTTTTGCAAATTATATGAAAGATGCCGTATCAGTAGTGCAGCAGTACGATTATAATGGCAAAAAGATGCGTGAAATCCAGTTGCCGGGACTGGGAACAGCAGGAGGTTTTGGCGGAAAGATAAACGACAAAACACTCTATTATTCATTTACAAACTACACAACGCCAGGAACCATTTTCTCATTTGAACCCAAATCAGGAAAATCAGCGGTGTATGCCAAGCCAAAAGTAGATTTCAACAGCGACGATTACGAGTCAAAACAAGTATTTTATTCGTCGAAAGATGGAACCCAAATCCCCATGATTATCACTTACAAAAAAGGATTAAAACAAAACGGACAAAACCCAACCATGCTTTACGGTTACGGAGGATTCAATGTGAGTTTAACGCCTAGTTTTAGTATTGCCAATGCCGTTTGGATGGAAAACGGAGGTGTTTTTGCTGTTCCTAACTTGCGTGGAGGAGGAGAATACGGTAAAAAATGGCACGATGCCGGAACCAAAATGCAAAAACAAAACGTCTTTGATGACTTCATCGCTGCAGCCGAATATCTAATTGCTCAAAAATATACTTCCTCAGACTTTCTTGCCGTTCGCGGTGGGTCAAATGGAGGTTTGCTAGTAGGAGCCACCATGACCCAGCGTCCTGATTTGATGAAAGTCGCTTTGCCGGCCGTGGGCGTTATGGACATGTTGCGCTACCATACCTTTACGGCAGGAGCGGGCTGGGCGTACGATTACGGAACCGCGCAGGACAGCAAAGAAATGTTCGAATACATCAAAGGGTACTCACCAGTGCACAACGTAAAAGCAGACACACACTATCCCGCGACGATGGTCACTACGGGCGATCATGATGACCGAGTGGTGCCAGCACACAGCTTTAAGTTTGCTGCTGAGTTGCAAGAAAAACAAGCGGGAAGCAACCCAACCTTAATTCGCATTGATGTCAAAGCGGGTCACGGCGCAGGAAAATCGGTGGCGGCAACCATTCAGGAAAACGTCGATATCCAAGCCTTTACCTTATACAACATGGGCATCACCCAATTGTAAAAAGAAGACAACTAGGATTTGTATTTCATTTATTTTTAGGAGCTTTTTCCTGCTGTCCGCTGTATTCCCGATAAATAAAAACTACGGCTTGAAAAAACCCTTGTTTTTCTAAATCGAGAGATGCCGCTCCCATCAGGGCTAGGGACAAAGAGGAATCAACAACTTTATTTTCATAAAACGCTATTCGAAAGAGTAGCGTTTTTTTGTTACTAGTCATCAAGCTCTCTTTGTCATCTCGACGCAAGAGAGATCACATAAAGAAAATAGAAAAGGATAATAAGATTGATTCTTTCCTTGAAATGGCGAGAAACGGAGTCGCTTTACGTTTTGACAAAAATAACTCTCACAAACTACAACTATCAAATCCCTCCTCGTTATTTAATTACCTGAACTACAATAGATAAAAATCCCTAAATAGAGCTTATTTTAAACTTTTTTAGTATCTTTAATGTCCTGATAATGAAAGTGTATTGGCTACAATAAGGCGAATAACGCACCGTATTTAAAAAGACTTTTTACTACAATATTTAAAAGCCTCACTTATTTTTATTTTAAAAATGAAGCTATGAGAGTTGCTGTGACCCGAAAAAATGTAAAATTCACCCCAGATTCCAGTAGAGTGGTGGCTCGCTATTTTATGAATGGCGAGCAGCGAACCCGCGATATGGTAAGTCATATCATGGTGTTAGACGAAAAACAAGTCATTCATACACTGGAACATACACTGCGTGAGTTTGCTAGACGACACCGTAATATTTCACGTATATTCTTCAAGCATTGTGAAAACATTCGTGGCATCATTGAAGAAATGCAAATCAACTATGACGGCATTTCTGAGGAACGAAAAATGCTCATTGGTTCGTACTGCACTATGGAATACGCCATCGAATCGGCTGCTTTTTTCAATCCTTCCATGATGGAGGATTTCGATCAGTCTTTTCTGGGAAAACAGGAAAGGCGGGTTATTATTTCTTTTAGGGCCACAGGAGAAGGCCATATTTCTTCGGTCGTTTTTAGAAGAGGAATTCTCGATAAAAACAACGACCTCCAAATGATGAAGATAGGTGCTAATATCGATAAGGCCGAGATTGTACACAAATCCTTGTTTGACAAAAATAGATTTGTCAAGAAATTAGCCGAGATGAATACGCCCGATAAATACACGGCCATGATATTGCAAGACATGCCTGAGAAATTTGGATATGAAATCATAAAAAACGCCATCAATAAGGTACTAGATGATCCATCTATAAGCCAAGATCAGCGCAGCGCATTGGAAGAAATCATCTGGTTGGCAGATTCTTTTTATGACATACAATTCAAGCACGACTCTGATATCACGGAACGGGTTATATTCCCCATTTCAGACTCCGAAAGCCGTGGAATTGAAGATGCGCGTTTTGTACGATTCTTTGACGATGGAACATCACACAAGATTTTTGGAACGTATACAGCCTACAATGGCCACGTGATTATGCCAAAACTCATTTCAACCGAAGACTTTTATTCCTTTCATATCATGCCTTTGTATGGAGAAGGGGCAAAAAATAAAAATCTGGCGATGTTCCCTAGAAAAATAAAAGGCAAGTACGCCATGCTTTCTAGAATCGATGGGGTCAATAATTACCTCATGTACTCAGACAGACCTACGGAATGGAATAATCCTATGCTCATCCAGCAACCCCGATATCCGTGGGAATTCACACAAATAGGAAACTGTGGTTCTCCCATCTGGACCGCCGAAGGTTGGCTAATAATCACTCACGGAGTAGGCGCCATGAGACGCTATTGTCTGGGCGCTTCCTTGTTTGATCTTGACGATCCTTCAAAGGAAATTGGCCGACTGGCCGAGCCCTTGCTTGCCCCACTAGAAGACGAGCGAGAAGGTTATGTGCCAAATGTGGTTTATTCCTGCGGTTCCATTATCCATAACAACAACCTCATATTGCCTTATGCCGTATCTGATTATTCCTCCACTTATGGAGTGGTTGACATGGTAGAATTACTCGATGCCCTAAAAAAGAGTAAATAATAAAACCAAGAAACCCCTTTTTTGTTTGGAACTATTTATTGCCTTCCATCACAAGCCTTCACAAAAACAAAAATCAATCCGTAAACAACAATTCAGCAAGTTTTTCATCATGAGCATAGATGTCGTCATAAAAATGCACCAGCCCTTCCTGATCCACCCAAGCGGTGAAATAGCCTATGTAAACAGGGATTTTGGTCTTGAGGTTGTATGTTTTTTCGACCCCTCGATTCATGGCTTCGTCAATTTTTTCTATAGGCCAGTTGGTATCTCCTTCGAGTACCATAATCGCCAAATCACGAGGTCGCGCCACACGAATGCATCCGTGACTAAAAGCCCTTGTGTCTTGTTCAAACAAACTTTTGGACGGCGTATCGTGCATATAAATAATATGTGAATTAGGGAATACAAACTTCACCTTCCCCAAGGCGTTTTGCTCTCCGGGTCGCTGCCTTACGCGGTTGCCAACCCATTCCATATCGTTTTTAGCGAGATAGTTGGAATTCTTGGCAATAGCGGGTAAAATCTCTTTTCTTAAAATACTGGGAGGCACGTTCCAATACGGACTAAAAATAATTTGACTCATCTGTCCACTAAAAACCGCGGTTTTATTCATGGACTTTCCCACCACTACTTTGGAGAGCAATGCAATCTTGCCGTCCTTGAAAAAAGTAAGGGTAAAAGCAGGAATATTCACGATAATGTAGCGGTTGTTTTGAGTTAAGCTAGGGGAAATCCATCGGCAGCGCTCCATATTAATCATAATGGTTTTAATGCGTTCACTCACGGTAACATTCATTTCTTTGATGTGTTTGGGCAGTAGGACAGAGTCAGTGGTAAAAGCATTGCGTTCTTTGTATTTCAAAATACCAGTTAGGAGCTCATTGTCAAACACGTTTTTTTGAGAATCTGTTTTTAAATCCCCACTTATAAAAAGCCGTTTCCTAATTTGGAGCACCACAGCCGAGGTGTCGCCTAGTTGCAATGATTTCATTTTTTTGGGAATTTCAATGGGATTCCATCCTCCTTTTTTTTCAATGTTTCGGTAGTTTTGGAGCGCTTCTTTTAATAAATAATATTGCCCTAAAACCCCTTTGTTTGGTTTATTGATCAGTGCAGGATCTTGTAATAATGAATCCAAGCGGTTCACATAGGATTGTTTTTTTCGAGGCAAGTACCAACCCAGTTCCGTACTTTTCTGGATGTCCAATCCTTTGAATACATTGTCAGCATAAAAAAAATATAGTGTGGACAGTAAGAGCTCTACCTCTAAGTTTGATTTGTTCATTTTCTCTTCATCCTGAAAAATGTCGCGCAACTCTTGTTGATACGGAACCTTGATGCGCACCCCTTCTTGATCCAAGTTGTTGATTTTGTTATACAATAAATCAGCAAACTCGTTGATGCCCTTGCTGTCGTACCATAAATAGTGAAACTGGTGTTTACTATAGAGTTCCATCACCTCTGGCTTGAGGAAATTGAATTTGGAATATTTTTTAAAAAAAGGAGCAATCAGCGTACTATCAAATGGGGTAAGTGGAAAAGCAGGGATTCTTTGGTATTTGACAGCTAGGTTTAGTAACAACACTTTTTTAGTGGTGGCCTTTGACTCATTGGTCATACCCAACAAAAAAAAGAACCCAGCAAAAAAAAGGAATGAAATAGGGAAGCGTTTCATGTTGTTACTATTTGATAATCAGCTATAAAGATACAAAAAAGGGAGATGAATATAAGGTTCTGATTCCTTATTAACAGTAGGTGTTTTAGTCTAAATTAGTGTCAAATAGCAGTTCGGCTAGTTGATTGTCTTTGAAATAAATGTCAAAATAAAAATTAATTTCTCCACCCTCGTTTACCCAAGCAGTAAAATAGCCAATATGAATGGGAATTGGTTTTTTTAGTACACATATTATTTCTACTCCGCCATTCATGGCTTCATTTATTTTATCTAAAGGCCAATCTGGATTGTTTTCTAAAATCAAGTACGCTAATTCTTTGGCTTTTTGCATATTAATGCAACCGTGACTGAATCGAGGAAAATCATAATTAAAATTGAGTTTGTAAGGAGTGTCATGTAGATAGATGCTATAGGTATTAGGAAAAACAAACTTGACGACTCCCAATGCATTGTCAGGTCCTGGTCTTTGTCTGAGACTTTTTTTGTTCCATTCAAAATGGTGCCTGGTCATATAAGTTGAATCTTTTTCCATAGCAGGTTTTATCTCGTTGTCGAGAATGCTTTGGGGAACATTCCAATAGGGACTAAAAACCACACGGCTGATACTAGAACTGAAAAGTACCGTTTCCATTAGGTTGAAGCCCACGAAGACTTTAGAAACTAAAATATTTTGACCGTTTTTTTTATAGATTAAAGTAAACGACGGAATGTTTATAATAATAAATTCGTCCGCTTTTGCTAATTTGGGAGGAATCCATCGACAGCGTTCCATATTAACCATAATGGTTTTAATGTAGTGTTCGATGGGGAGGTTCATGCGGTTGAGGTGTTGGGAACCTATGGGATAATCGGGTTTGTAACCATTTCTTTTTTTGAAATTCAACATGCCCGACATCAGTTCGGCATCATAGATATTGCTTTTAGAATCGGTATTCAAATCACCCATAACGAGCAGTCGGTGCCTGATTTGTCCAATGGTTTTTGAACTATCGCCTGGCTGGTATTCTTTGACTCCAGATTCGGTTTCAATGGGTGTCCATTCGCCATTTTTTTCAATTTGTCGGTACTGCTTCAAGGCATCTCGCAGTTTGTAATATTGCCCAAAAAGTTGTTTTTCATTTTTATCTAACAATTGCGGACGGGTTAATAACGAATCCAGTAGCGTTTTATAGGAAACATTTTTTTGGGGTAAAAACCAGCCCGTTTCATGAATTTTTTGGCTGTCGATACCATGAAATACTTTTTTAGCATAATAGATATATAGTGTGGACAGTAGCAGTTCTTTTTCGGTCTTTGTAATTTCAATTGCTAATTCAGTATTAAAAATAGAATGAATTTTATCTTTGTAAGCCAAGTTGAACTTCAATCCCTCATTTTCAAGTTGGTTGACTTTCGAATATAATACATTCGCAAACTCAATAAGCTGCTTATCATAATACCAAATGGATTTGTAGTTTCGGTTTTTGTACAAAAGAATCACATCTGATCGGTATTTTTTTAAATTGGAATAGGTATTAAAAAAACGGTTGAGAGTAATCAAGTCAATAGTAACGAGGGAATTGTTGGTAGTAATTTCCTTAGAGTTAGAAATGCAATACAAAGCTTTGTCCGTGACATTTTTTGTAGTATCACGGTGAATTGCGGCATCAGCATAGTCCGATAATAAAACGATAAGTAACCAAAAAAAAGGTCTCATGGCAAAAACGTTTCTTAAAGTTAAGAAAAGTATTGGGAATTTGAAAGTGTATTAGGATGGAATTAACGGTAGGATTGTTTTTTGGTTTTTTATTCGAAAATCTAGCTTTCTTTTCATAATGTTTTATTAATTGCTTCGTTTTTTGAGGGAATTAACCTTAGTTTTGAAAGACAATCTTAAAATATTTAATACTATGAAAATACAGATTAACACAGACAAAAATGTAGAAGGACACGATAGACAAGAAGCTTATTTTTCTACTGAATTAGCAAAATCACTATCTCGTTTTGAAGATAAAATTACACGTATAGAAGTTCATTTTACGGATGAAAATGGGGAAAAAGTGGGAACTCATGATAAAAAATGTCTTATAGAAGCACGTCCTGCAGGAATGCAACCTTTAGTAGTTTCTGATTATGCGGATGTTACTGAAAAAGCGTTTCATGGTGCTTTAGACAAGATGAAGAAGATCCTAACTACTGCTTTTGAAAAACAAAAGGCACACTAAAAAAAATTTAAGGGTTAAAATATAAATTCAAAAAAAATGACACTTCCTTTTCAGTAAAGGAGTGTCTTTTTTTTTTTTGGACCTTAAAAAGGAACGGTTTTATTTTACAAACAATAAAGATGCTAAGGCTTCGTCTCTTTTATAAACATCGTCATAAAAGTGAACCGTATTGTCCTCATCTACCCAAGCGGTAAAATAACCAATGTAAACAGGGATTTTATTTTTTAGTGTGTACCAAGATTCTACTCCGCTGTTCATTGCCTCTTCAATTTTTGCAGCATCCCATTTGGTATTGTTTCTAAGAATCGTTTCGGCTAGTAAATTAGGATTTTGTATGCGAATGCATCCATGACTAAAGGCTCTGTCCTCTCGGTTAAACAAACTTTTTGATGGGGTGTCATGCAAATAGATGTCATTAGAATTAGGGAATAAAAACTTGATGAGTCCCAATGAGTTTTTTGGACCTGGTTTTTGACGGACACTATTGTTGTGCCATTCCATATTGTGTTCTGCAAGGTAGTTTTCGTTTTTCTCAATCCCAGGAAGGATTTCTTTATCAAGAATACTTTTGGGAACATTCCAGTAAGGACTAAAGACGATGTATTTCATAGGCGCACTAAAAATGACCGTTTTATTCAGTGCTTTCCCTACAACAGCCTTTAATCGTAGCGCCGGTTTTCCATCTATAAAATAACTCAATTGGTAGGAAGGGATATTGATAGCAATAAATTCTTTGGCTTTAAAGATGTCATTCGAAATCCATCGGCAGCGTTCCATATTAATAGTAAGGGTTTTTATGCGTTCCGTTACAGGAATATTCAATTCTTTAATGTGTTTTTGTAAAATAATGGTGCTGGCAAAACTGCCCATTCTTTTTTTATATTTCAAGACGCCTTTAGATAATTCTTTATCGTAAATAGCGCTTTTGGAATCCGTATTAATATCGCCAGAAATAAATAGACGCTGCCTTATTTGGGCGATGACTTTGGCGCTGTCGCCTACTTTATAAGAAGTAACAGTAGAATCTATTGAAATCGTTTTCCAGCCTCCCTTTTTTTCCATTTCGCGGTATTTTTTTAATACCTTTTTTAATAGAAAATATTGGGCAATTAGCCCTTTTTCATTCTTGTTGATTAATCCAGGATTGGTTAATAGGGAATCTAAATAATTGACATACGATTGTTTTTTTCGAGGTAGATGCCATTCCATTTCTGTAGATTTTGTGGCGTCGAGTCCATGGTAAACAGTGTTGGTGTAATAGAAATACAAGGCGGAGTTTAATAACTCGGTTTCTATATTTGGCTTTTTCGAGTTCGTGGGATTGGCGTAAATTAAATCTACTTCGTCTTTATATGGAACTGAATTTTCAATTCCTTCCTCTTCGAGAGTGTTGATTTTATTATTCAACAGATTACCAAATTCATTGACGCCACTTTTGTCATACCAAATATAATGGTACTGGTGTTTGCGATATAGTTGTAGTACTTCGGCTTGGTAGTCTTTCAGTTTAGGGTGTTTCTCAAAAAAAGTTTGTACTAATGTGCTGTCAAAAGGAGAGGCAAGGTCATCCGTAATAATAGCAATGGATTTGTATTCTTTTTTCTTGCAGGATAGGATTGTAAGGAAAAGAATAGAAGCCATAAGGGCAAATGAAAAGAATAACTTTCTCATACTTGGGGACTTTCTTGATAATAGGATGCTGTAAAAATAAGTAAAATTGTATTCATTTGAAGTTGCTATTAGCGCATTAAGGACTAATATCCAAAAAATATATAATAATGGTCAATTATGTCAGTTTTGATTAATAGCTATTATTTTTTCCACAGTTAAATTAGATATTCCTATTTTTGATAAAAATCAAATTTGTTATGAAAAATACAATGGTACTATTTTTAAGTTTTTTATTGTTTGCCTCTTTTACAACAAACAGTCCAAGTCAAAATAAAGAGAAAGACAAAATTAATTGGATGCTGAATTCATGGCACAAAGCTGCTGCTGATGCAAAATATGACTCTTATTTTAGTATGATGACTGCTGACGCCATTTTTATTGGCACAGATGCTACCGAGAATTGGAATAAAGCTGATTTTAAAGTGTGGGCAAAACCTTTTTTTGATTCAAGGAAGACGTGGAATTTTACAATGTTGGAACGTCATATTTATTTTGATGAAACGGGTAAAACAGCTTGGTTTGATGAATTACTGAATACACAAATGAGAATTTGCCGCGGTTCAGGTGTTTTAGTCAAAATAGGAACGGAATGGAAAATAAAACAGTATGTTTTGTCTATGACTATTCCAAATGATGATGTTGATGCTGTAATTAAAATAAAAGCACCTATTGAAGATGGATTAATTAAAAAGATATTGGAAAAAGGAAGTAAATAGACTCTTTTAAATTGGATGTGAATTTAATTTAAACATAATTCTCAAAAAAGGGCTCAAATTACGGTCGTAAAATCAAGTACTCGTATTGAACGGTACTATAAATTATTAATTTGACTTAAATCAATTCTTGCTCCCCTCTTTAGCTCTGTTTTTTTAATAAAATTCAATTTTTTTTTACCTTTGCCCCCTATTTTGAAAGGGTAAATTAAATTAAAATGAAAATTGAGAAACGCTGGGTTATTTCGTTTATAATTATAAGTATTGTTTGTATTTCTGGAGTTTTATGGCCAGCAGTAACCGAAAAGAATCCTGTTCTATTGCAATTTGGAACTATGGATCAAATTGTTCCAGCTGATGTTGCTTGGATGTTAACGTCCTGTTGTTTGGTTTTAATCATGACTCCTGGATTGTCTTTTTTTTATGGAGGAATGGTAGGAAAGAAGAATGTAATATCGACCATGTTGCAAAGTTTTATTTGTTTGGGAGTTGTTACGTTGTTATGGGTTGTTGTGGGATTTAGCTTGGCTTTTGGTGAACCTATGGGAATACATATAGGTACCGGTTTTTATAGTTTTGTAGGTAACCCTACCACTTTTACCTTTATGGATTATGTGGGTGTTTTACCACATAAAAAGATTGCTACTACGGTCCCTTTTATGTTGTATGCTTTGTTTCAAATGAAGTTTGCAGTAATTGCACCTGCAATTATTACAGGTTCGTTTGCGGAGCGGGTTCGTTTTATCTCGTATCTACTTTTCATATGTTTGTTTACGCTGTTTATTTATGCTCCATTGTGTCATGCGGTTTGGTATCCTACCGGAATTTTGGGTTCCTTTTTTGGGGTAAAAGATTTTGCGGGAGGAACGGTTGTACATATGAGCGCAGGGTTTGCTGCACTAGCAGGAGTAATTGTTTTAGGTAAAAGAAACAATAGCAATCATGTACCTACCAATATTCCTTTTGTATTATTAGGAACGGGAATGCTGTGGTTTGGTTGGATTGGTTTTAATGCAGGTTCTTCCTTAGAAGCCAATGGAGTTGCAGCAATGGCTTTTGCAACGACTACTACAGCCTCTGCAGCAGCCATGCTAACTTGGATTTTCTTTGATCGAATTAATGGTAGAAAAGTTTCGGCATTGGGTGCTTGTATTGGTGCGGTCGTTGGTTTGGTTTCCATTACGCCAGCAGCTGGTTATGTATCAGTTCCAGAGAGTATGTTTTTTGGATTTATTGCAGCGATAGTTTCTAATTTTGTGGTGCATGCTAAATTTCTAAATAGAATTGATGATACCTTAGATGTATTTGCTTGTCATGGTGTTGGGGGAATTATGGGAATGATTCTTACTGCTATTTTTGCTCATGGTGAAGAGGCTAGTTTACTTCATGGCGGTTGGGGTGTTTTTGGGCATCACATGGTGGCTTTAGTACTGGTGTCAATTTTTACTTTTTTTGGTGCGTATATTTTATTCAAAATTACCAATAGAATTATTCCTATGCGTGTTTCTGAGGAATCAGAAATTATTGGTTTGGATTTATCGCAACATGACGAAACCTTGTTTCCAATTGAATGCACTGAATAATAGGGTTTAGTTTTCTAAACCAACTTCTCGATACAGTATAGGTTTTTTGTCGTATTTACCTATTTTAAGTCAAATTGTGACTTTGATTGTAATTGTAGTTTGCAACTGTCATTATTTATTTTTTTACTTAGATTGTTATATAAGCAGTTTAAATAAGTACAAAAGGTATCGAGAAGTTTTTTTGTAATTGAAGTTAACGAGGTAAATAATCGGTTTCGAATTACTTCGGTCTTATATATTTCCTTAATTTTGCGCAAATATTCAAAAAATCGTGGGAAGCAAAAATAAGTTAAAGAGATTCAAGGAAAACGAAACATTTACAAATGTTTTTCAACCAACAAGGGAAGAGGTAGTAGGAGATTTGTTTCCTTTAAAGGGGAACTGGAATACTGAATTCTTTAAGAATGACAATCCTTTAGTGCTGGAATTAGGTTGTGGTAAAGGAGAATATTCCGTTGGACTAGCAGAAAAATATCCAAATAAAAATTTCGTTGGAATTGATATTAAAGGAGCTCGTTTTTGGCGTGGTGCTAAAACGGCTGTAGAAACTGGGTTGCATAATGTGGCGTTCATTCGTACACAAATAGAACTAATCAATCATATTTTTGCCGAAAATGAAGTAGATGAAATTTGGATTACTTTTCCAGATCCACAAATAAAATACAAGAGAACAAAACACCGTATGACGAATTCGGAGTTTTTGCAATTGTATAAAAAAATACTTAAAAAAGACGGTGTTGTCAACTTGAAAACGGATAGTGAATTTATGCATGGATACACACTCGGTTTGCTACATGGAGAAGGGCACGAAGTATTGTATGCCAATCATAATGTTTATGTAAATGAGGGAAGTCCAGAGGAAGTTACTGCTTTTCAGACCTTTTACGAAAAACAATATTTGGAAGTTAACAAAGCAATTACGTATATTCGATTTAAAATTAAAGAATAATAATACGTTTTTTGCCGGAATAGGTAACCCATTTTGAATGTTTGACAACCAATAAATGAATTTTATTTTACCCTTATTTTTAGGATTTATTACAGCAGTTATAGGGATTATTCCGCCGGGATTAATCAATATGACGGCTGCCAAAGTGAATCTAAAAGAGGGGAGAAGAAATGCCTATTGGTTTGTTCTTGGGGCTATAATTATCATTTTTTTTCAAGCCTATCTAGCGATTCTATTTGCTACTATTATAAATATACGTCCAGATATTGTCATTTTGTTCCGAGAAATTGGGTTTGGTATATTTGGTGCTTTGACGGTTTATTTTTTATGGATAGCCAAAAAACCAAAAATCAAGAAAGCTAAAATTGACAAGAAAAGTAAAAAGAAACGTTTCTTTTTAGGGATGTTATTATCTGCTTTGAACTTTTTTCCCATTCCTTATTACGTTTTCATCAGTATTACATTGGCATCTTACGGTCTTTTTACCTTTGATACGCTTACTATTTTTACCTTTGTCAGTGGTGTAGTTTTGGGTTCTGCTTTTGTTTTTTACTGTTATATTCGTTTCTTTCAAAACATTGAAAATAAGGCGGATTATCTGTTAAAAAATATGAACACGATCATTGGTAGTATTACTGGTGTTATTTCTATCATTACCTTGTTTAATATTATAAGATTTTATTTAGAAAAATAAAGAAACAACCTAAAAGTACCTTTCTTATTACCCCATAAAGTCATGTCAAACGATAATTTTTTTGAACGTGTTTATGCTGTTGCTAGACTTATTCCTTATGGGAGAGTAACCTCTTATGGTGCTATCGCAAAAGCATTGGGCACAGCTCGTTCAGCAAGAATGGTGGGATGGGCCATGAATGCGTCGCACAATATGGAGGATGTACCTGCGCATAGAGTGGTGAATAGAAAAGGATTGCTTACCGGGAAATTCCATTTTGACGGAACGAATCTAATGCAGCAGTTGTTAGAAAGCGAAGGGATTCAAGTAATCGAAAATCAAATCATCGAGTTCGAAAAACATTTTTGGGAGCCCGAGGTCCTAAGATAGTTAGGATTGTTTCATTTTTCTTTCGAGAAATGGTGTTTTTTAAATCCATAACTACAGTTAATCTGCGCATCAATAAATGCAATACAAAAACCTTTAGAATAAGAACTTAATCCGTTATCTTTGTAATCTGAAATCAGTTTAAATAAAGATAATATTCGGGTGCTAAAACGCCTTTGGAAAACAATAAACTAAAAATGAAATTAGACAGGAAAGATATTCTGAAAGCTTTAGAAACAATTACTATAGCTGGAGAAGGAAAAAACATGGTGGAAAGTGGAGCAATAGCAAATGTAATCACTTTTGGCGATGAGGTAGTAGTGGATTTAGTTTTACATACACCTGCAATGCACATAAAAAAACGTGCTGAAGACGACATCAAAAAAGCAATTCTTGAATTGGTATCTGCTGAAGCAAAAATAAAAATCAACAGTAAAGTAGAGGTTCCAGACAAACCTGAGATAAAAGGAAAAATGATTCCTGGAATAAAAAATATTATTGGAGTAGCTTCTGGTAAAGGGGGAGTAGGAAAATCTACTGTTACGGCAAATTTGGCTGTTTCTTTGGCCAAAATGGGGTTCTCAGTTGGTATCCTTGATGCTGATATTTACGGACCGTCTATGCCAATCATGTTTGATGTAGAAAACGAAAAACCAATTTCGGTTACTATTGACGGGAAATCAAAAATGAAACCAGTAGAAAGTTACGAAGTAAAAATACTTTCTATAGGATTTTTTACGGCACCAAGTCAAGCAGTAATCTGGAGAGGTCCTATGGCTTCAAAAGCATTAAACCAAATGATCTTTGATGCTGATTGGGGAGAATTGGATTTCATGTTAATCGATTTACCTCCAGGAACAGGAGATGTACACCTTTCTATAGTGCAATCATTGCCTATTACAGGAGTGGTGATCGTAAGTACACCGCAAGCTGTAGCTTTGGCTGATGCTAAAAAAGGAGTTTCCATGTTCATGTCTGAAGCAATAAATGTTCCAGTATTGGGTATTGTGGAGAACATGGCGTATTTCACACCTGAAGAACTTCCTGAAAATAAATACTATATCTTTGGTAAAGAAGGAGCTAAAAACCTTGCTGCCGATTTAGAAGTGCCTTTCCTTGGAGAAGTGCCTATCGTACAATCGATTCGCGAAGCGGGTGATTACGGTCGTCCTGCTGCCATGCAAACAGGATCGTTAATTGAGTCTGTTTTTCAAGAAATAACACGTAATGTAGTTCAAGAAGTAGTGAGTAGAAATGAAAATTTACCAGCTACTGAAGCAGTTAAAATTACGACTATGGCAGGTTGTTCTGCAGTAAAAAAATAAAAAATTAGACTATTTGAAATGATTTCTAATCTTTCAATCTTTAAATAAAGAAAATGACAACAGAAGAATTAACAATAGAAGTTCAAAAAGCACTCGAAGAAATTAGACCTTTTTTGAATTCAGATGGTGGCGACATAACATTGATTTCCATAGAGGAAGACAAACATGTCAAAGTTAGACTGGAAGGAGCTTGCACTAGCTGTAGTGTAAACCAAATGACGCTTAGAGCAGGAGTGGAGACGACCATCAAGAAGTTTGCGCCCCAAATTGAAACTGTTGTCAATATCCTATAATTTTTTTGGGCATGTCCCTTTTCATAAAAAAGGCTAATCCACTTTGCAGTGATAGGCCTTTTTTATGAAAACGGTCGGGCTATACGCGCTACTTTGGTAGCTCGCTTCTATCCCTCATGCAAACCCTATAACACACAACTAACTAACTTATAACTCATAATTTGTTTATGGATGTATTAATAAAAATCAAAGATAGAGAAGGAGTAGTGCATGATCTGCAAGCTCCTACTGATATGGCCATGAATATCATGGAACTGTGTAAAGCATACGAACTTCCAGTAGAAGGAACTTGTGGCGGAATGGCCATGTGTGCCTCATGTCAATGTTATGTTCTTAATGACGTTGCCTTGCCAGAAATGGGAGATGATGAAGAAGCGATGTTATCTGAAGCGTTCTATGTAAAACCAAACAGCCGTTTGGGTTGTCAAATCCCAATCACTGAAAGTCTTGAAGGTTTAGAACTGGAGTTGGCTCCAGAAAGTTAATATAAAGTCCCGATAGCATCGGGACTTTTTTATTTTTTAATGGCAGTAATTGCTTTAGGTAAAATACGTTCTACAAATTTAGAATAAGCGAGCTGAGATGGATGTAGTCCGTCTTGTGCTACAAGATTGGGATCGGTTAATCCTTCTCGAGTGATGTCAGTAATGTTAATGAACTCAATCCCATTGTCGATGCAATACTTTTTTGCAAAAGCATTGTAGGCGTCGATTTCAGTTGAAATCCGACCTTGATTGCCTGTTTGTTGACCAAACGGAGTGTAAGCATAATCCGGTATAGACACCACGATCACCTTTGCTTTATCACCTTTTGCGTAAGCAATAGCTTTAGTAACTAATTCGGGAAACTCCTTTTCATACAAAGCAAAAGGCCTGTTTTGATATTGATTGTTTACGCCAATTAATAGTGTAACTAAATCATACGTTGAAGGAGGATTCTGGGAATCAATTGTCGAAAGTAAATTGGAAGTGGTCCAGCCCGTTTGTGCGATAATCGTTAATGGGTAGGAATTAGTTGGATTTGTATTGCTCAAGTTTTTCTTGAGTTGTTCTGGAAATCGACAACTTTCACATACGCTTTGCCCTATCGTGTAACTGTCGCCAAGGGCTAAATAGCTATAGGATTTCCCTTCTGTTTGTGAGGAAGGGGTTGCTATTGGTGTTGTTTCTGTGATAACAGCTTCGGTGCTGCAACTTGCTGCGAAAAGAAGGGGTAGAAACAGAACTAGTATTAGAATTTTGTTTTTCATTAGTTTGAAAATTGGGATTAAATCAATTCTAATACTAGTTACGTTGTTCTGCTTTTATTGGTTTTAAATTTTAAGCCATTTCTACTTTCATCTTAATTGTTTCTTCTATGGCATCCCATAGACCGATTCTCTTTTCTAAAGCTAGTATTGATACTTCTTCTACATCGGCCCATTTTTGAGCATCGTCACCACAAAGTTCGGTAATCATTTTCATCGCCATTGGACCGTGCTCATCGGCATCTAATTCGATATGTCTTTCAAAATAATAAATCAATTTGCTTAGATCAGTGTCTGGGAAATTAGTTTGAAAGTTTTTTAATATTACGGTAAACATATTCGGAATCAAATCTTCTCTTCCAAAAGTAAAAGCGGCAGCAATTTCATGTGGTTTTCCTTCTTCAATAACACGAAATGTAAAGTCGAGAAATGCTTTTATATTAGGATGTAAGTTGCTTGTTTTTATCGCGACAAAAATGTTTTGTAAGGAATTTAACTCAGTTAAAAAATTGTCAATTTCCATTGTATTGGCGCCACAATCTTTCATGGCTTCTATGTACATTTCGTAATGACTTTGTCTGCGACCATCTAACGTCAAATCAGATTCTTCGGCAAGTACAATTTCATTAATTAAATATCTTGTTTCAGGATTTGGTGTGGCAAACCAAGGCGTAGTAGTGCAGGTTAACTTGGATTGTAATGCTTTTAATAAGGACATAAAATCCCAAACAGCAAAGACATGGTTTTCTAAGAAACAATGTAATTCAGTAATTGTTTTTACTTTCTCGTATAACGGGTGTTGTAATAATATTTTTTTTTGAGGAGTAATTGTGTCCTCGATATGCTGAATATTCATAAAATTTATTTTGGGTGTAAATATAAAAAAGCTTCTTGTTTCCAAGAAGCTTTTGCTATCAATTTTATAAATACTTTAATAGTTTTTCACATTATTTAAATGCTGGAATTCCAGTAATATCCATTCCTGTTATCAATAAATGAATGTCATGTGTTCCTTCGTAAGTAATTACTGATTCTAAGTTCATCATGTGTCGCATGATGGAATATTCTCCAGTAATTCCCATTCCGCCAAGAATTTGTCTCGCTTCACGAGCTATGTGAATAGCCATGTCTACATTGTTTCTTTTAGCCATTGAGATTTGAGCTGTAGTTGCTCTTCCTTCATTTCTTAAAACACCCAATCTCCAAGTCAATAATTGCGCTTTTGTGATTTCAGTAATCATCTCGGCCAATTTTTTTTGTTGCAATTGAGTTCCAGCAATAGGTTTGTCAAATTGTATTCTTTCTTTGGCATAACGCAAAGCCGTATCATAACAATCCATTGCAGCACCAATAGCGCCCCAGGCAATACCATAGCGAGCAGAGTCTAAACAACCAAGTGGGGCTCCCAATCCAGATTTGTTGGGTAATAAATTAGCTTTAGGAACTTTTACATTATCAAATATTAATTCACCAGTAGCTGATGCACGTAGTGACCATTTGTTATGTGTTTCAGGAGTAGTAAATCCTTCCATTCCGCGTTCAACTATTAATCCATGTATTCTTCCTTCTTCACTTTTTGCCCAAACAATAGCAATGTCTGCAAAAGGGGCATTAGAAATCCACATTTTGGCACCATTTAATAAATAATGGTCTCCCATATCTTTAAAGTTGGTGATCATGCTTCCGGGGTCAGATCCATAATTAGGTTCTGTCAATCCAAAACAACCAATGAATTCACCAGTCGCTAATTTAGGAAGGTATTTCATTCTTTGTTCTTCGTTTCCGTATTTCCAAATAGGGTACATAACTAAAGAGGATTGAACTGATGAAGTAGAGCGTACTCCTGAATCACCTCGTTCTATTTCTTGCATGATTAATCCGTATGATATTTGGTCTAAACCTGCACCACCATATTCCACAGGGATGTAAGGGCCAAAACCACCAATTTCACCTAAACCTTTTACGATTTGTTTCGGAAATTCCGCTCTTTGCGCATATTCTTCAATAATAGGAGAAACTTCTTTTTTTACCCATGCACGTGCAGAATCACGGACTAGTTTATGTTCTTCTGTCAATAAATCGTCTAATAAGTAATAATCTGGCGCTTGAAATAAATCTGGTTTCATAGGTAGCTTTTATTTGTTTAGTAATTAAATAGCGTTTATGTACCTTTTGTAATTCTTTTTTAGAATGGATCAAATGGTAATTTTAAAAAACAAATTTACGCAAAGAAATATAACAAAACCATTATAAATTGTTATATTTTTATATTTGAATAAAAAAACAATCCTATATAACATTTTATAGTATTGGAATGGTAAGAATTTGAAAAAACAACAAGTTAAAAGCATTTTCTGAATAAGAAAAACTAACTTTTGTAATGGAGAAAAACGAGGTTTTGAATTACATCTTCAAATAAAACTCCTTTGTTAATTCAATGTATTCAGGTGTATATACATGTCTGGCTGTTTCAATGATTAATTCGTCGATAGGAAAATCAGAAATTTCGTTTCGTGTAAAAGCCATCAAACTGCGTTTAACTTCTGTAGTAGGTGTTCCTTTGACACGGGTGATTTTCATAGGATACAATTCGCTTTCTTTGGCTAAAGCCAAAAAATTCGCTTCTTCTTTAAAAGGAATGATGATAGATAAAATTCCGTTTTCAGAAAGTAATAAGTCGGCTGCTTCTATTAAATCTTCAAAAGGCATCGCATCTTGAAAGCGTGCTTTATCTCTTTGGTCAGTTTCGGTTTTATAATCTTCACTATAAAAGGGAGGGTTGGAAACGATTAAATCATATTCGTCTTCCGGTTCTTCTATGAATTCATCTAAGCCAGCATGAAAACAGAATAAGCGATCGCTCCAAGGGGAGTTTTCAAAATTATCAACCGATTGTTCATAGGCTTCTTCGTCAATTTCCAAAGCGTCAATCTGTTCTGCTTGACTTCTTTGTGCCAGCATTAAGGCAATTACACCTGTTCCTGTTCCAATGTCTAAAATGCTAAAGGGATTGTTTTCAATTGAAGTCCAGGCGCCCAGTAAAACTCCATCGGTGCCAATTTTCATGGCGCAACGGTCTTGTTCAAGAGAGAATTGTTTAAAGGAAAATTTAGTCAAACCATTGATTTTTTAATAATTAAACCATTAAGATATTAAGGCTCATTAAGTTTTTTTCTTAATTTTCTTAATCTCGTAATGGTTCAAAAAATAATTATGGAAAATATTTTAAAGGTACATTTCGATCAAACCTTCAGGAAGGTCCATGATGACTTTTTTATTCTCACGATCAATTTTTACAAGAAAATGATCAATCATAGGAATGAGAATTTCTACATCACCTTTGAGAACTTCAAATAAAGGTTGAGCAGTAGTATCGTTTATGGATTGGATGTCTCCAACATAACCTAAGCGTTTGTCTTCCACTTCAAAACCAATTACTTCATGGAAATAGAATTTATTACCGGTAAGTTTTGGCAACATTTTCAAAGGAAGGTATAGGTCATTTCCTAATAAGGCTTCCGCTTCTTCTTCTGTATTTACATCTTCAAAACGAATTCTAAGAAAATCGTTTTTGTGTAGTGAGCTATTTTCAATAAAAAAAGGAACCAAGTGTTTGTTGCATTCAACAAACACTGATTCCAAGTTTTCGTATAACTCAGGCTCATCCGTGTCTAAATAGGCAAGAACTTCCCCTTTGAAACTAAATTTTTTAGCGATTTTACCTAAGTAGAAACAATCTTCTTTACGCATCGTCGCTTATAAAATTATGCTTGAGTTTCTTCGTTGTTTTCTTCAGCAGCAGGAGCTTCTTCTTCATTTGAAGCTTCAACTTCTTCAGCAACTGGATTTGCTGCAGCAATTGCGTCAGCTTCTGCTTGTGCAGCTGCAGCTAAACGTTTTGCATTTACATCTTGTTCTGCTTTGAAAGCTTTTGCTTTAACATCAGCTTGTGCTTTAGTTAAACCATCTTTCTTAGCATCAACAGTTCCGTTTTTTGCTTCTAACCAAGTAGCTAATTTTGCATCAGCTTGTTCTTGAGTTAAGGCACCTTTACGAATACCACCATCAAGGTGATGTTTCAATAAAGCTCCTTTGTAAGAAAGAATTGCTTTAGCAGTATCAGTTGGTTGTGCACCATTGTGCAACCATTTCACTGCGCTATCAAGGTTTAAGTCGATAGTTGCTGGGTTTGTGTTTGGATTGTAAGTACCGATTTTCTCTAAGTATTTACCATCTCTTTTTGAGCGAGCATCTGCTGCTACAACCCAGTAAAAAGGTTTTCCTTTTTTACCGTGTCTTTGTAATCTAATTTTTACTGACATAATCTTGTATGATTAAATTTTGAGGTACTCGACCTCTGTTAATTAAGGGTGCAAAGATATTAAATTTATTTGAAATAACTAATAGGTTGTTATTATTATGAAAGAGAATGCTTTAGGTCTTTTTTAATGGTTTTTTTGGTTCCTAATTCTGTTTTTTAATGTATAATGTTATACTTTTGTTTGTTTAAAGACGCATTTTATGAAAAAACATTTTCTGTTTATTATCGTGCTATTTTCCGTTATATCTTGTCAAGAAGATATAAGGTTTAATAATCCTTCTTTTCAAGGAGTAAAAGACAACGTTTTTTGGCGTGCTATCCAAACGAAAGCATCGTTAGGCGCTAATGGGTCTTTGATTATTGAAGCTTACTCTGGAAATGAAGTTGTTACTTTTAAAACAACATCTAAGTTGCCTCAAACTTACCTTTTAGGAACTAGTTCTTCTAAAACGGCTACTTATGTCTTAACAGATAGTAATGGGTCTATTACGTTTGCCACTGGTTCTGGAATTGGTGACGGTCAAATTAAGATTACCGAATATGATGCTGTAAGTAATACCGTTTCGGGGACTTTTAAATTCAATGCGGAAAATATATACAATAATCCGTTGGCTGGACCAGTTTTAAATTTCCAACAAGGAGTTTTTTATAAGATACCTATAACTACAACAGTCCAGTAGGAGTAGTGGGAGGTTAATTTTAACATACACTTTAGGGTTTAGTTTTAGTAGTTTGTTTTTTTTTTAAATCAAAATAAAAACATAAATAAGCTAATTTATAGTTGTTTAGAAAAAAATTAGACTACATTTGTTGCAATTATTATAAATAAGTACATATGAATATTTTTGTTGGAAGCCTTCCATTCAGTATTGAGGAAGCAGATTTAAGAGAGTCTTTCGAGGCTTACGGAGCAGTTGATTCAGTTAAAATCATTACTGATAAATTTACTGGAAGAAGTAAAGGATTTGGTTTTGTTGAAATGACAAATGATGATGAAGCTCAAAAAGCGATTGACGAATTGAACGGAGCTACTGTTCAAGGACGTGCTATTGTGGTTAACAAATCTGAGCCAAAACCAGAAGGAGAAAGAAGAAGTTTTAATAACAACCGTGGTGGAGGTGACTCTCGTGGTGGTTATGGTGGAAACAGCCGTGGTGGAGATAACCGTGGTGGTGGAAACAGAGGAGGATATTAATATTCTTTTTAACAACTATAAAAAAAGGGGACAATGTAAATTGTCCCCTTTTTTGTTTGATATATTCCTTTTAGAGATGCACTACAGTGTATCTCTAAAAGGAATTATTATTTTTATAGATTAGCGACTAACCAATCTCCAACATCACTTGTTTTATATGCTGTAGCTCCTTTTGGTGCTAAATCTTCGGTAACAATTCCTTGTTCCAATGATTTATTAACTACAGCTCTAATCGCTTCCGCTTCTTCTTTTAAACCAAAAGCATCTTCAAACATCATTGCTGCCGATAATATGGTTGCTAATGGATTTGCTATATTTAATCCAGTAGCTTGCGGGTAAGACCCGTGAATTGGTTCGTATAGCGAAGTGTGTTCTCCTACTGATGCAGATGGCATTAATCCCATAGATCCTGAAATTACAGATGCTTCATCAGTTAAAATATCTCCAAATAAATTCTCAGTAATCAATACGTCATACGAATTTGGCCATTGTACCAAACGCATTGCAACAGCATCAACAAATTCATAGCTAACAGTTACTTCAGGATAATCTTTTTCCATAGCTTGCACAGTTTCTCTCCATAAACGAGAAGTCTCTAGAACATTAGCTTTGTCAACGCAACACAATTTTTTTGTACGTGTCATTGCTAATTCAAAACCTTTTTTTGCCAAACGTTGTACTTCTGCTCTTGTGTAAACACAGTTATCAAAAGCGGTTTCTCCACCGTCTCTTCTTCCTTTTTCTCCAAAGTAGATCCCTCCAGTTAATTCTCTTAAGAAAACCAAATCAGTTCCTTCAATACGTTCTCTTTTTAAAGGAGAATTGTCAATTAGAGAAGGGAAAGTGAAAGTAGGGCGAACATTAGCAAATAAACCTAGTTTTTTACGCATCAACAATAACCCTTGTTCTGGTCTAACTGGTGCAGAAGGATCATTATCGTATTTTGGGTGACCAATAGCACCAAATAAAACGGCATCAGCAGCCATACATATTTCATGTGTTTCATCTGGATAAGGAACGCCAACTGCATCTATTGCACAGGCTCCAGTAAGAGCTGGTGTCCAAGTGATTTCATGGTTGAATTTTTTTGCAATGGCATTCGAAACTTTTACAGCTTCATTGATTACTTCAGGTCCAATTCCGTCTCCTGCCAAAAGTGCGATAGTATATTTCATTATTGTATTTTTTTATTACTGATTTTATCTTGTTTTTTGTAAAAATAAGGCTTTAGTTGGTAAAAACATTAAGCATTTTTTGAGTTGCTATAATTGCAGCAACAGTTTGATCAGAGTCTAGTCCTCTCGTTTTAAACTCTTTTCCATTGTTGGTCCAAGTGATAATGGTTTCACACAAAGCATCTGAGCTACTACCAGGAGGGATACGTACTGCATAATCAATCAGCTTTGGTAAAACCAATTTTTTGCTAGTATATATTTTCGCTAATGCATTCATAAAAGCGTCAAACTGTCCGTCACCTTGTGCGTGTTCTTCGATTATTTCGCCATCAATTTTCAAGCACAATGTAGTTGAAGGGCGCATTCCTTTGGCGTGTGACAGTAAATAAGATTCTACCGAAATTTTTTCTTCATAGGAATGACTGTCCAGTACATCCGAAATAATATAAGGCAAATCTTCTTTGGTTACCGTTTCTTTTTTATCACCTAGTTCAATGATTCGTTGTGTAACTAGTTTTAAATCTTCTTGGTTTAATTTCAGTCCTAATTCTTGAAGGTTTTTTTCAATATTGGCTTTTCCAGAAGTTTTTCCTAGCGCATATTGCCTTTTTCTCCCGAAACGTTCTGGAAGTAAATCATTAAAATAGAGATTGTTTTTATTGTCTCCATCGGCATGGATGCCCGCGGTTTGTGTAAAAACATTATCTCCTACAATAGGTTTGTTAGCAGGAATTCGATATCCAGTGAAGGTCTCTACTAATTTACTCACAGAGTATAAAGAAGATTCTTTTACGCCAATTTCTATCTGAGGTAAAAAGTCATTAATAACTGCAACGGTACTTTCAAGCGGTGCATTTCCAGCACGTTCTCCCATTCCGTTTACCGTTACGTGTAGCCCTTGAATTCCAGCTTTTACCGCTTCCATAACATTGGCAATACTTAAATCGTAATCGTTATGAGCGTGAAAATCAAAATGGGTATTTGGGTATCTTGCTATGATTTTTGAAATAAATTCAAAAGTTTCTGAAGGAATTAAAACTCCTAAAGTATCGGGTAATAAGACTCTTTTGATAGGTTGTTTAGTCAAAAAGTCTAAATATTGAAATACATATTCGGGTGAATTACGCATTCCATTACTCCAGTCTTCTAAATAAACATTTGTTTCAATATTATTTGCTGAGGCTAAAGTTATTGCTGTTGCAATTTCGGAAAAATGTTGTTCGGGAGTTTTTTTTAATTGATGTGTCAAATGATTCAATGAGCCTTTGGTCAATAAATTTTGAACTTTGGCTCCTGCTTTTTTCATCCATTCAATTGATAATCCGCCGTCTACAAAAGTCAAAACTTCTATGCGGTCCGTATACCCTTTTTCTTTGGACCAAGCCATAATGCCTTTTACGCCTTGAAATTCTCCTTCGCTTACTCGAGCAGAAGCAATTTCTATTCGATCAATATTTAATTCTTCCAGTAATAATTGGGCAATGGTTAGTTTTTCTGCGGCAGAAAAAGATACTCCTGAGGTTTGTTCACCATCGCGGAGTGTCGTATCCATTATTTCAATTTTTCTTTTTTCCATATTCCTGTTCTAAATTCCTTTTAAAGGAAAATTATTGTTGTGGTGATTGGTTTTTTCCTCTCACCTCATTTAATTTCATTGTCATCGAAATCGCTTCTGTTTCTATCCAATTATAATATTCTTCAATGGCTTTCAATCGCAAATTATTGTCTAAATAACCTTCTTCTACCATTTGTGTTGAGCCTGCCACTTTTGAACAAATACTTATTTTCGATTTAAAATTGGAATCTTCTTTATTGTAAAACTCATCTGAGTTAATTTTTTCAATCGAATGAAAACCTACTTCTTTAAATAAATTAGGTAAATCTTCTGCAATTCTGTTATTCATTCCAGCATCTGCTCTCCATTTTAAGAACGTATTGTAAAATGTTTGCATACTTTCTGGTGGGGATGGATTCCATATCATATTTATGTGGTCATAATCAAGAATCGAAATTTGTCCGTTTGACTTTAATAATGATTTCATTTTTATCAAAGCTTCTTTTGGATTGCTCAACCATTGTAATGTTCTGGCTGAAACAATTAAATCAAATTTTTCATTTGGATGGAAATCAAATAAATCAACATGAATAAGTTCTAGATTTACGCTATTACCATACGATTTTTTGCCACTTAAAATAAAATTTTCTGTATTGTCTATTCCAGTTATTTTTCCTTTTGGTCCTATAATATTGGCAATATCCTTCGAAATTGTACCTGTCCCGCAACCTACATCTAAAACCTTCATCCCAGGTTTCAAAATTTGAATCAAGTGCCTGTAATCTTTTTTTAGACTTCTATTATCAAATATTTTATTAGCTTCTTCGTCTCTTTGTATGTGTTTGTTAGCTTTCATTTATAATTGAATTATTTAAATTTATTTTTTGTCGAATAATTTTAAACAATTATACTGATTTGCTTAATTTAGAAAGACCCGACAGCTTTTAAAAATCTGTCAGGTCTAAATATACTGAACTCGATTTTTTAGTATGGCAGTTTATCTGCAAAACCTACTATTTCTGGTTTGATATTTTGTAAATAATCAATATCATCAAAACCATTGATCATATTGTTCTTTTTGTATCCATTAATATCAAAAGATTCTTTTTCTCCAGTAGCTTTCAAAGTAATCGTTTGCTCCGGCAAATTGATTTCTAATTCTGTTTTTGGATCCGCTTCAATTGCTTTGAAGATTGCATCAGCAAATTGAGGGCTCACTTGAACAGGTAAAACACCAATATTCAAACAGTTTCCTTTGAAAATATCTGCAAAGAACGAAGAAACTACTGCGCGAAATCCATAATCGTAAACCGCCCAAGCAGCGTGCTCACGTGATGAACCTGAACCAAAGTTTTTCCCTCCTACCAAGATTTTTCCTGAGTAAGTTGAGTCGTTCAAAACGAAATCTGCTTTTGGAGTATCGTCTCCGTTGTATCTCCAGTCTCTGAAGAGATTGTCTCCAAAGGCTTCACGTTTAGTAGCTTTCAAGAAACGAGCAGGGATGATTTGATCTGTATCTACGTTTTCTATAGGTAGTGGCACTGCACTACTGGTAAGGATGTTAAATTTATCGTATGCCATGTTTTTATTGCTTTTGGCTTTTGGCTTTTAGCTTTTGGCTCGTTGAAAAACGGAGTCTTTGCATTAAACGTTTGCCGGTTATTTTATTGCTTTTGCTTTTAGCATTTGGTCCTTTGAAAAACGGAGTTATTGCATTGAGCGTTTGCGGGTTATTTCAATTTTTCTATTAATTTTCGTAACTGTTTTCTAAGAATAACTATTTTCTCTGTAAAATCTTCGTAAGCTTCTTTTGAAGTATACTCTAATTCAAAACTTAAAAATAATAAGTATTCTACTTCAGTCGCTGATCCGTGTGCCATGATGAGAAATCTTCTAAAATCTGCATCCGATTCTCTTCCACAGCCTTCGGCTATATTTGTTGGAACAGAACTTGTGGCTCTTCTCAGTTGACTTGTTAATCCGAATAATTCCTCTTTTGGAAAATGCTTGGTGAGATTATAAATTATCATTGTTAACTGATGTCCATCTTGCCAAACAGTGTAATTTTTATAGTCTCTCATTTTATAGTTTTTGGTTCTTACTATATGGTTTTGCCAATTGCTAAAAGCCAAAAGCTAATAGCCTCCCTAAAAAAGCTCTCTTGGATCTGTTAATTTTCCAGTAACTGCCGCTGCTGCTGCCATGATTGGTGAAGCTAACAGAGTTCTTGAACCTGGACCTTGACGCCCTTCGAAGTTTCTGTTTGAAGTACTTACCGCGTATTTTCCTGCGGGTACTTTGTCATCATTCATTGCTAAACAAGCAGAACATCCTGGTTGACGCAGTACAAAACCAGCTTCAGTAAGAATGTCTAATAATCCTTCTTCTTTGATTTGTGCTTCGACAACGTGAGATCCTGGAACCAACCAAGCTGTTACGTTATCTGCTTTTTTACGTCCTTTAACAATTTCTGTAAAAGCTCTAAAATCTTCAATACGACCATTTGTACAACTACCTAAGAAAACAAAGTCAATAGGTTTTCCTATCATTACATCGTCCTCTTCAAAGCCCATGTAGGCTAATGATTTTTTATAGGTTTCAGCTCCACCTTGAACTTGACTAGCATTTGGGATACTTTTAGAAATACCAATTCCCATACCTGGATTAGTTCCATAAGTAATCATTGGTTCGATATCTGCTGCGTCGATGTTTAATTCGGCGTCAAAAATAGCGTCTGCATCTGTTTTTAATGTTTTCCAGTATTCAACTGCTTTTGTCCAAGCTTCTCCTTTTGGCGCATATAATCTACCTTCAAGGAAATCGAATGTTTTTTGGTCTGGAGCAATCATACCACCACGAGCACCCATTTCGATACTTAAATTACAAACTGTCATACGACCTTCCATAGACATGTCTTCGAAAACGTTTCCTGCATATTCAGCAAAATAACCTGTTCCTCCAGAAGTAGTCAATTGAGAAATGATATAAAGTGCTACGTCTTTTGGACCTACACCTTTACTCAAAGTTCCGTTTACGTTGATACGCATTTTCTTTGGTTTTGGCTGCATAATACATTGAGTAGCCATAACCATTTCTACCTCAGAAGTTCCGATTCCAAAAGCAATCGCTCCAAAAGCTCCATGAGTAGAAGTGTGTGAATCTCCACAAACAATGGTAGCACCAGGTAAAGTAATTCCGTTTTCAGGACCAACTACGTGAACGATTCCGTTTTTTTGATGACCTAGTCCCCAGTGTGAAATACCATATTCAGCAGCGTTATCCTCTAATGCTTTCAACTGATTTGCTGATAAAGCATCTTCAACTGGTAAATGTTGGTTTATTGTTGGTGTATTGTGATCGGCAGTAGCAAAAGTGCGCTCTGGATATAAAACTTTAATTCCTCTTTCTTTTAAACCTAAAAAAGCAACAGGACTAGTCACTTCATGAATGAAATGACGGTCAATAAAAAACACGTCTGGTCCATCCTCAATTTTACGCACCACGTGCGAATCCCATACTTTGTCAAATAATGTAGTACTCATTTTTAATATTTTTTAAGTGTATTTCTTTAGTTCCAATCAAGTTAACTTTCTAAAATTGTAAACATGGAGAGCAAATTTAATAAAACAATTAAAGTTGTCAATTTCGATTCTTCATTATATACGATACCCAAACTGTTTTTACGGTTGCTTACCACTTACTTTTGTCTATTTGGTGTTTTGTAAACTGTTTTTATTTTTATTTTTATTTTCTTTCGCGGATGGTTTAAAAAAGAGGTAACGGGATTTTAAAGTTTTGATGATTTAATGCCTAAAACACTAAAAGCAAACTTTTTTATGATTAAAAAACTAATATTTAGGTATTTTTGTATAGAATAATCAATTATTGTTTGTTTTTTATTTTTGGAGTAGACCTCTTTTTATTTGATTTTTAGTAGAATTAAAATTGCTTTTTCGACTTGATTGTATTTGTTTTTTTTAAGTAAATACTACGACATCCAAAAAAATGGCAGTGCAATTTTTTGTGACTTTGCCCTTCCTTTTTTGAGTTTAGCAGTATTGAAATTGAATTTAATTTACGAATTGTGAAGAGCAATAAGATTTTTATAGTAGCGTTCTTTTGTTGATAACTTGCGTTAGTTTTTACTTAAAAAAACAACTAAATTTGACATTCATTTTTTGTAATTCACACAAATTGCAATCACCTCATTTACAGCTATGTATTTAATATTCGATACGGAGACCACAGGATTACCAAAGCGTTGGGATGCCCCTATAACCGATACAAACAACTGGCCTCGATGTATACAAATCGCTTGGCAGCTGCATGACGATATGGGAAAACTCATCGAGCATCAAGATTATTTGGTCAAGCCCGAAGGTTTTAATATACCATATGATGCAGAACGAATTCATGGAATTTCTACCGAATTGGCTCAGGAAAACGGGATTTCTTTAGCTGAAGTTTTAGAGAAGTTCAATGAAGCGTTAGGTAAAGCTAAATTTATTGTAGGTCAGAACTTAGGTTTTGACGTCAACATTATGGGTTGTGAGTTCCATCGTTTAGGGGTAGAAAGTCCAATGGCTTCCATGCCTGTCCTTGATACTTGTACGGAAGTGACTGCAAAATTACTGGAACTCCCAGGAGGTCGTGGGGGACGTTTTAAGTTGCCAACGCTAACCGAATTACATCAGTATTTATTCAATAGGCCTTTCTCTGAAGCGCACAACGCTACTGCCGATGTAGAGGCAACTACCCGATGTTTCTTTGAATTGATTAGAAGAGAAAGTTTTACTAAGGAAAAACTAGATGTTCCAGCTGGTTATTTTCAGGATTTTCAATCAAAGAATCCAAGGGAAATTCAACTTATTGGGTTAAAACATATTAATTTAAAAGAAGCTTCAGATAAAATTCGTCAGCAGTTTGGCGAAAAAGAAGCAGCTACTCTTTCTAAACAAGAACTTACTGAGAATAAAAAAGTACTTGTAGATACTGACTTTGTACATTTGCACAATCACACCCAGTTTTCGGTTTTGCAATCAACTATTAGTATTGCACAATTGGTGAAAGCGGCTACGCAACAAAAAATGCCTGCTGTCGCGATGACGGATCATGCGAATTTAATGGGAGCTTTTCACTTTGTTAGAGATGTTTTAAATCATAATAAAGCAGCTGAAGCTAAGAATGCAACTTTAATTGCTGATGGTGAAGAACCAACTGAGGTTCCTATGAAACCAATTGTGGGTTGCGAGTTTTTTGTATGTGAAGATCACAAAGATAAGTCTCGAAAAGACAATGGATATCAAATAGTACTTTTGGCGAAGACCAAAAAAGGGTATCATAACTTGGCTAAAATGTCTTCAATCGCGTATACTGAAGGTTTTTATTATGTTCCCAGAATTGATAAAAAAGTCATTCAGCAGTACAAAGAAGACATCATTGTTTTATCAGGAAATTTGTATGGAGAGATACCAAATAAAGTTTTAAATCTTGGTGAAAACCAAGCTGAAGAAGCCTTATTGTGGTGGAAAGAAGAATTTAAAGATGATTTCTATATTGAGGTAATGCGTCACAATCAAGAAGATGAAAATAGGGTGAATACCACTTTGATTTCATTAGCGAGGAAGCATGAGGTGAAAATTGTAGCTACAAACAACACCTTTTATATTGATAAGGCCAATGCCAATGCACATGACATTTTACTTTGTGTGCGAGATGGTGAAAAACAAACTACACCTATAGGTCGTGGTCGGGGTTATCGTTTTGGGTTACCCAACCAAGAATACTATTTCAAGACCGGTGAGGAGATGAAAAAACTCTTTACCGACTTGCCAGAATCGATTTCGAATCTAACTGAAATTGTTGATAAAATCGAAATTTACAATCTGGCACGGGAAGTTTTGCTGCCTAAGTTTGAAATCCCAGTAGAATTTAATGTTCCTGAAGATGCAGTAGATGGTGGAGTTCGAGGGGAAAATGCGTATTTAAGACATCTTACTTACGAAGGAGCTAATAGACGATACCCAGAAATCACGGAAGAGGTAAGGGAGCGTTTGGATTTTGAATTATTAACTATTTCAAATTCAGGTTATCCAGGTTATTTCTTGATTGTACAAGATTTAATTGCCGAAGCGAGAAGAATGGGGGTTTCTGTAGGTCCTGGGCGTGGATCTGCTGCAGGATCAGTAGTGGCGTATTGTTTAAAAATCACCAATATTGACCCTTTAAAATACAACCTGCTTTTTGAGCGTTTCTTGAATCCCGATCGTGTGTCATTACCCGATATTGATATCGATTTTGATGATGAAGGACGTAGCAGTGTGATGGATTATGTGATTCGAAAATACGGGTCAAAACAGGTAGCGCAAATTATTACTTACGGAAAAATGGCAACCAAATCAGCGATACGTGATACGGCTCGTGTGTTGGATTTGCCTTTGTTTGAAGCGGATAAAATTGCAAAACTAATTCCTGGGATGATGCCGTCCAAATGGAACTTAGCACGATTCCTGAATGAGGATGAGGCGCTTATTAAAAAAGCGGTTCGCCCTGAAGAATATGATAAAATAAAAGAACTAATTGAGCTGGCTGGGGAAGATGGATTAGGTGGAGAGACGATTCAGCAAGCCAAAGTGTTAGAAGGAAATCTTAGAAATACAGGGATTCACGCCTGTGGTGTAATTATTACGCCTAGTGATATTACCGATTTTGTGCCTGTAGCTACGGCCAAAGATTCCGATTTATATGTAACCCAATTTGACAACTCCGTTGTTGAAACTGCTGGTTTGTTAAAGATGGACTTCTTGGGTTTGAAAACCCTGACCTTAATAAAAGACACGGTTAAACTAGTTAAATATAGAAGTAATATCGATTTGAATCCGGACGAGTTTCCAATTGATGATTTGAAAACGTACGAGCTTTTTCAACGTGGAGAAACGGTAGGGATATTTCAATATGAGAGTCCTGGAATGCAGAAATACATGAAGGAATTGAAACCGACAGTTTTCCCCGATTTGATTGCCATGAATGCACTCTATCGTCCTGGACCAATTGCTTATATTCCAAGTTTTGTTAAAAGGAAAAATGGAGAAGAAGAGATTATATATGATCTTGATGCTTGTGAGGAACTGTTGAAAGATACTTACGGGATTACAGTTTACCAAGAGCAGGTAATGCTTTTGTCTCAAAAATTAGCCGACTTCTCCAAGGGTGATGCTGACGTTTTACGTAAAGCAATGGGAAAAAAGCAAAAGGATGTATTGGATAAAATGAAGCCTAAATTTATTAATCAGGCTGCAGCCAAAGGGCATGCTGAGGATAAATTAGAAAAAATATGGAAAGACTGGGAAGCCTTTGCGGAATATGCCTTTAATAAATCACACTCTACTTGTTATGCGTGGATTGCGTATCAAACGGCCTATTTAAAAGCGAATTATCCGGCTGAATACATGGCAGCAGTACTCTCCAATAACATGAGTGATATCAAGCAAGTTTCATTTTTTATGGAGGAATGTAAACGTATGGGCTTAGAAGTTTTAGGTCCAGATGTCAATGAATCGTACTATAAATTTACTGTAAATGATAATTATGCGGTTCGTTTTGGGATGGGAGCTATAAAAGGAGTGGGACAAGGAGCCGTGAATACTATTGTTGAAAATAGAAAAGACGGTCGATATAAATCAGTTTTTGATTTAACGAAACGGATTGATTTGCGTGCTGCCAATAAAAAGGCCTTAGAAAATCTTATTCTAGCAGGTGGTTTTGACTCTTTTGAAGGGACTTTACGCTCTCAATATTTTCATGATGATGGCGATGGAATTACTTTTTATGAAAAAGCCATTCGTTATGGTGCCAAGTTTCAAGAGAACGAAAACTCCTCACAGGTAAGTTTGTTTGGCGAAAGCAGTGATGTTCAAATTGATGAGCCTATTGTGCCGCCTTGTGAAGATTGGAGCACTATGGAAAAACTGGCTAAAGAAAAAGAAGTAGTTGGAATTTATATTTCGGGACATCCATTGGATGATTATAAATTTGAGATGAAATATTTTTGCAATGCTAAGTTAGAAGCGCTTAAAAACTTAGAACTTCATGTAGGTAAAAATTTGACCTTTGGAGGAATTATAAATAATGTGCAACATCGAGTTGCCAAAAACGGGAAAGGCTGGGGGATATTCAATTTGGAAGGATATGACGAAAGTTACGAGTTCAAGATTTTTGGAGAAGAATATTTAAAATTCAGGCATTTCTTCATTCAAAATAATTTTACTTATATGAAAGTGTTAGTAAAAGAAGGCTGGGTAAATCAAGATACGGGTAAAAGGAGTGAGCCAAGAATTCAATTTATGTTAGTTCAATATTTACAAGATGTATTGGATACGTTTGCTAAAAAATTGGTTGTTTTATTGAATATTACCGATTTACAAGCAGAGTTTATCCATAAATTAAGTCATCTTTTTCAGGAAAATAAGGGAGACGGTCAAGTTTCTTTTGAAATTATGGAATTGGAAAAGATTAAAAAAATTGTAGAAACTGTTGCTGAACTGCCAGAAGGAGAAGATTTTGTAGAAGAAAACGAAGATGTTGAGGTGTCAGATGAAGTAGGAAATAAGGCGATTAGCGTTACTGAAGTGGAAGAAATTAAAGTAGTGACTAAGTTGACCATGCCTAGTAGAAGGCTTAAAATTAAGATTTCAAATGAATTGTTATTTGAATTAGAAAAATTACAAATTAATTTCAAGTTGAATTAGTAACTTAATAAATAAGGACTTTTTTTAACGGTTAAATTTTTGGTTTTTTAATGTTTTAATATGTTAAATCGTACTCAAATAGGGATTAATTTATCTAATAACTTGGGGTATTTGTATTAATAATTTATGTTTTAAAATGACTTTAATTTACTACAAATTTAATTTAAATTTGTAGTAAATTAAATATAGAAAACATGAAAAAGAACCTATTTTTATTAGGATTTATAGCTTTTACAATGTCTGTTTTTGGTCAAACTGAAAAGAAGGAAAGTTGGTATTTTAAATTAGGAGGATCGTATTTTGTACAAGCCGCTGCGACTGAGTTTCCAAGTGTTAACGGTAGAGAACCATTAAAACAAGTGTATGAAAATGGAGTGCTCGTTTCGAAAGAAAGTATAACAGGATCGTTTGGAGAAGGATTTAGAACTGGTTTGTCAATTGGATACCGTTTTACGGATCGTTTAGGTGTTGAAATGGGGGTTAATTATTATGCGAGCAATAGTAAAACTATGGTAGAGACTATTTCTCAAGATGTAACGGTTTTGCAAGCTAAAGGTCAGGTAAAAGCACTAGATTTAGCTCCTGCATTAGTATTGTATTTAGGTAAAGTAAAAGGATTTGAACCGTATACAAAAGTGGGTGTAATTGTGCCAGTTAGTGGTAAACTAGATATTAAAACCAATGCAATATCTAATGGAGCTGTGATTTATCGTGAAGATGTAATTAAGCCAAATCCGACCGTAGGGTTCCTTGCTGCATTGGGGACTTCCTATAAAATTTCCGGAAAACTAGCCGCTTTTGGAGAAATTGAATACCGTAATTTTACAGTTCATGGTAAAGATAAGGAAGTAACAGCCTATACTTATAATGGTACGGACCGTTTGACTTTGTCAGAGGGGCATCCGCTATATGTAACTACTGCTGAGCGATATACTAATTATTCGGATCATTTAGATCGTAACTCAAACAATCAAGAGACTAACGCATCTGGTTTTGATAGTTCAAAGCCAACAGATGATTTAAGTTCTTATATTAGTATTAGTGGTGTTGGTTTAACTTTAGGGTTAAGATATAGTCTATAAGCAGTGAGTTGATTTCATAAAAAGGAGTGGTAGGTTATCTCTTTTTTAGCCCTGATGGTAGCGGCATCCTTTTATGGACTGTTTTGACGAGGGACGAGGCAATCAGGTCATAAAAGATATAGCGGACAGCAGGAATAGCTTCATAAAAACAAGAAAACAATTCATTTGCAGGTTTTTTAAGATTAAAGATTTCACAATAAATCTAAGATTTTGGAGGTATAACGAATTACAATGCTTTTATAATCAAAACTAATTTACGAATAGTGTTTGGTTTGTTTTTAATTTCTAAATTTGTACTCTAGTTTTGAAATCGATTAAAACTTTAAACTTTAAATAAAGATAATATGGCTTTAGCAATAACAGACGCTACTTTTGAAGAAGTAGTTTTGAAATCAGACAAACCAGTGATGGTGGATTTTTGGGCAGCATGGTGCGGACCTTGTAGAATGGTTGGACCAATCATTGACGAATTGAGTACTGAATACGACGGGAAAGTGGTAATTGGGAAAGTTGATGTTGACGCAAACCAAGAATTTGCTGCAAAATACGGAGTGAGAAACATCCCAACAGTTTTGGTTTTTCACAACGGAGAAGTAGTAGGAAAGCAAGTAGGAGTAGCTCCTAAGCAAACTTACGCAGATAGTTTGGACGCTTTGTTGTAATCGGTAGATTATGATTTATTATAGAATTTTTAAATAAATTCAGATTAAAGGTTTGGCGCAAGTCAAGCCTTTTTTTGTATCCGATAAATATGTTTTGAGCCTCTGTGGTTCTATTTATTGTGCGTTTGCGTTTTGTAATCTTTTAATTTTTAATTCATTCAATCTTTTAATAACTTTGGAATATGAAGATCGAATCGCAAATAGAGAAAATTTCCAGTTTTCAACATCTCGAATTGTTGGCAAACCAAGTGGTCGAAGGATTTATATCGGGCATGCATAAAAGTCCGTTTCATGGTTTTTCGGCTGAATTTGCAGAACACAAGGTGTATAATGTGGGCGAGAGCACCAAACACATTGACTGGAAGTTGTTTGCCAAAACGGATCGATTGTATACAAAACGGTTTGAAGAAGAAACTAATTTGCGTTGTCATATTATTATTGATAACTCTTCGTCCATGCATTATCCCAAATTAAAAGCAGATCAAAATTTCTACGAAAATAAGGTGGGCTTCTCTGTTTTGGCCTCAGCGGTCTTAATGAATCTTTTAAAGAAGCAAAGAGATGCGGTGGGCTTGAGCGTGTTTTCGGATAGTTATGAGTACTATGCTCCCGAAAAAGGGAGTGATCGTCACCATAGAATGATTCTGAATACATTGGAGAATTTGTTGGTTACCCCTACAATTAAAAAAAGTACGGATACGGTTACTTTTTTACATCAAATAGCGGAGAAAATACATCGCCGTTCGATGATTATTCTATTTACGGATATGTTTCAAATGGGTGAGGAAGAAGTGTTGTTAAATGCTTTGCAACATTTGAAGCATAATAAACACAAAGTAGTCTTGTTTCATGTGGTGGATAATAAAACCGAATTGAATTTTGACTTTGACAATGGACCAAGAAAGTTTATTGATGTAGAGACTGGGGAAGAAATTTCGGTTTTTGCCGATAATGTGAAGCAGGAATATGAAAAACAGATGCAATCGTACTTTAAAAAACTAGCGTTAACTTGTGCTCAAAATAGAATTAAGTACGTTCCTGTAAGTGTAAGTGAAGATTTTGAAAAAATACTAATGACATACTTGGCTGAGAAACAAAACTTTGGATAATACTTCGAAAAAAAAGCTATTTTTTAAGTAAAAACGTTTGTGTAACTCGAAATCTATTGTATCTTTGCCACCGCAATACGCAGCTGGTCTGGTAGTTCAGTTGGTTAGAATACCTGCCTGTCACGCAGGGGGTCGCGGGTTCGAGTCCCGTCCAGACCGCATATTGGGGAGAGCCTTTCTTAACGGAAAGGCTTTTTTGCCCCTAAAAGGTTTTTAAGATTAGTTGTGTTGTTTGGTCGAGTTGGTAGCAACGAGACCGGGTTTAGTAGTTAGACCAATGAAAAGCTTTCCCGTTTCTCGGGATGGCTTTTTTGATTTAAGGGCATTTTTAATTAACAGCTATTGGATAGGAATCCAATTTAAAGCTTGTTTTTGAAGTGATTTTACTTTTATTTGGTTTTAAAACAATAGTAATCAGAAGGTTGTGTTTTTTCTTTATTATTTTATTTAAAAAAAGCATAAACTATTGTATTATTCGAGTTCTATTGTATCTTTGCAACCGCAATAATGAGTGGGTCTGGTAGTTCAGTTGGTTAGAATACCTGCCTGTCACGCAGGGGGTCGCGGGTTCGAGTCCCGTCCAGACCGCATATTGGGGAGAGCCTTTCTTAACGGAAAGGCTTTTTTGCCCCTAAAAGGTTTTTAAGATTAGTTGTGTTGTTTGGTCGAGTTGGTAGCAACGAGACCGGGTTTAGTAGTTAGACCAATGAAAAGCTTTCCCGTTTCTCGGGATGGCTTTTTTGATTTTAAACTGTTTTGGAAATTAAAACAAGGCCGATTTGTATTGCCAAACAATCGAAATAAACAATCCCAAATAAAGGATTGCAACTAAAAACTGCATAAAACTAGAAACCAGAAAACCTATCAATGATCCTGTCGCAGCTTTTAGTGCGCGCGTATGGTTTTTTGAATCATATAGTAATTCGCCAAGGAAGGCTCCAAGAAAAGCACCTATTATAAACCCAAAAGGGATTGGAATAAGGAGTCCGATAAATAAGCCAATATTTGTTCCCCAAATTCCATAAGAACTTCCCCCGAATTTTTTAGCGCCTTTGGCAGGAATGAAATAATCTAAAACAGAAAGAAGGAGTGTAATTAGTAATGTAATTCCCAAAACCCAGTAATTTACGGGAATAGTATTTGTAAAATAAAGTAATAATAAGCCAAACCAACTTACACTTAATCCAGGAATTACAGGCATAAAACTGCCAAAAACACCTATAATCATGCAAATAAAACCAATGATTAAAAGTAGTATGTCCATAATTTAATTTTTTAGTAATTTTGCATTAATATAATAGCTTTTAATTTAGAAACGAATATGAGAAAAATTAAATTAATAATAGGGTTAATGTTGTTTTTCAATATTTTTTCAGGAACGCTTTATGCTCAAACGAAAGCCATTAATACCGAAGATAGCTTGTTGAAAGATTCTATTTATATTGCGAATAAAAAGAAAGTTTCTAATTTTTCATTGAAACAATTTGATCAACTTTTTTTTGAATTTTCTAGTAAAAAAGGACTGCCTGATTTCATATTAACAAAGAAAGAGTTTTATAATTATACCATTCAAATTGGAGCATTCTCCGATAGATTGGCAGTTTTATATCCAGCGGAAAAAGAAGCTGCTGAGGTAAGTAAAAGGAAATGGTTCGCCGAAAGCTATCAAGATTATTTGCTTTCGAAAGCATCACATAAATAATAATTGTATTTTTATAAAATATTAGCCCAATTCAAAACCAAAACATTGAAGCACTATTACTTTTTTTTAGTATTCTTACTTTTTTCTTCCTGCCAATATTTCGAAAAGCAAGTGCCTTCGGAAAAAGAATTGTTGCAAAAAGAGTTGAAAGCCATCAATTGGAAAGAAGTCGATGAATTTCCTTCTTTTGTTGATTGTGATAAATTGGAGAATAAGGAGCGCAGAGAACAGTGTTTCTTTATCTTTTTAACTCAACTAATACAGGAAAAATTAAGCAGTGATACCCTTTCAATCTTGTATCCTGAATTAGACACTATCGAAGTAAAAGTCACGATATTTCCAAATGCAAAAATGAAATTTGAGCCACTATTTCCTAAAGATTCAGTTGCTTATGACACCATAAAAATTGATAGTATATTGCATGTTAGACTCGTTGATTTTCCTAAAGTGAATCCAGCTATAAAACGAGGAATACCTGTGACAACACAATTTATTCTTCCAGTAATTCTTAAAGTAGAATAAATAATGCCTTTTACCTTATCACATCCAGCTATTATTTTACCGTTTTTAAAAAACAAAAAATTGTCAGCTACCGCTTTGATAGTAGGTTCTATGTCACCTGATTTTGAGTATTTCTTCCGAATGAGAATGCAAAGCGAGATCAGTCATACTTTGCTTGGTATATTTCTAATTGATTTTCCCTTGGGCTTTATAGTGATGTTTACTTTTCATGAAATTATAAAAAGACCATTTATAGAGAATACTCCTGTTTTTTTTCAAAAAAGAATGCAAGAATTAAAAGAATCAAATTGGGTTAATTATTTTAAAAATAATATTTTCACCGTTTTAATTTGTTTCTTTTTAGGAGCTGTATCTCATATTTTATGGGATTCTATGACACATTGGGATGGCTTTATGGTTCAAAATTTTTCTTTTTTTAATATAGAAATTTACGGGATCCCTGTATATAAGATTGCACAGCATGTTAGCTCAATAATTGGTTTGATATGGATTGCATATTATATTTATAATTTGCCCGAAGAAAATAAAGATATCAAAAGAATTAACTTGAGTTACTGGTCGATAGCTGTACTTTTTGCTATGGTTTTGATTGCGATGCGATTTTATTTTGGGACAGAATTGGAAAAAATCGGGAATGCCGTTGTGAGTATTATTTCTCCAATGGTGATTGCCATTACTTTGACAGGTTTAATTTTTAGAAATAAAAAAACTATTTAGAAAAGGGTCTTCCTTTCCATTCGTATTTTCCAAATAGAGAATATAAGGCCACACTAACACTAAAAAAAGGATAGAATAAACTACTCAGTAGAAGATAAGATGTTTTTTTTGAATTTAAAAAGTGATTGGATTGCAAGATTAAAATGGCATCGACAATAATTTTAAATGCAAGCAAATTTAAAAAAAGAAGACTACTGCTAAAGTGTAAAAGCCCATATCCAAGAGTCCAAATGCAAGCTAAATTACCAGTAAATACAATTATACCTAGTGTTTTTCCAAAAACACTTTGATACGAACTTGTCTTTGAAGCCCAACGCACTCTTTGATAAAATAAGGATCTCCAATCGTCCAAAGGTTTTGTAACTACAATATTATTTTTTGATTTTAGATAATGCACTTGCTTTGGGAATGCAACAATCGCTTTTTGCAATAAAAAGACATCGTCACCGCTGGCAATTTTATCATTTCCTTCAAAACCATTTAATTTTTGAAAAAAGGATTTGGTGTAGGCCAAGTTGGCACCATTGCACATGAATCCTTTATTTATTCCAAAACTTCCTATTGTGGCGCCTTGTAAACTGGCGATGTCTAGTTGTTGAAACTGATGTAAAAAAGTGTTTTGACAATCGTAAGTCACAGCACCAGCAATCATAGTAACCTTATGCGTTTGAATGTAATTATCGAGAATTAATAACCAGTTTTTATCAACTACACAATCAGCATCAGTGGTAATAATCCAATCCGTTGTTACGGTATTCATTGCCGTTACGATAGCATCTTTTTTTGGTGATTTTGAATTTCTGATGTTGTTTAGTACCGAAACCTGAAAGGTGAAAGTTGGAACTAGAAATTTTTCTTTAGAATCGTCATCTACCAGAATTACTTTGAATAAGTTTGTTGGATAATTGAGTTTGGATAAGCTAGCCAGAAGAAGGGGTAAGTTATCGGTTTCATCTCGAAACGGAACAATAATAGTGAATTCCGTCTTTGGTTCTAAGCCAATAGCATCATGCTTTTTTATTTTTGTAAAGCCATAAATTAAAGCACCAATGGTTATGAAATAAATGGATAATATGATGATTAAAATAAGCATTATGCAATTTTTTGGGATTTAAAACTCAGCACATAGTAACTACCTATGAATACTGGCAAAACTACATTTAGAAACCACATCAGTGTAGATACAAATATGACAATCCATTCATTTACACCTAATATTCCAAAGAAAAAGATGGCTACACTCCCTTTTACTGCAAAGTCCAAAAACTGAAAAGTAGGTAGCGAGGAAGCTAAGAAATAAACACTAGTTACGGCAGCCATCAAAGTCAAGTAAGGTAAGTCGACATCAAAAGCCAAGAATAGAAAATAATATTGATGCGAAAAAACGAGGTAACGGGAAAAGCCTAATACTATGTTTTTCTGGTGAATTCGTTTTGGTATTTCATTGATTTTATGAATCAGTTTTTCGATAGAATAGCCTTTAATCGCAATTTTTTTCACTGAAAATAACACTATAAATGTTAGTAAAAATGCTCCAAAAATAATGGCAACCGTTTTTGTAGTAATCACATTGTATTTAGCATTAAAATACAACAAGCCAAAGATTCCTATGATTACTGTCAATACCATTTGGATACCATTGCAAATCAGGTTAAGGAATACTACTTGCTTCGTATCTTGTTTTTCATAGTACAATGCTTTTCCTGCATATTCACCTACACCATTTGGCGTAAAAATTCCCGCTGTTAACGCGGCCAAAACTTGTTTAGTAGCTTCAGATAGGGAAATAGGTTTAATATAGGAAGCCAGGTTTTGCCATTTTAAAATCTCAAAATAACGATTCAAAACACTCAAAAGTAATATAAAACCAATTCCAAGTACAGATTGGTTCTTTTTGAATTTAACTATAAACTGAACCCAGTCTAGTTTGTCATTATTGGCGAGTTGATTGTAAATGAAATAAAATGCGCCACCCACAATCAAAACTTTGATTAGAAGTACGAGGAATTGCTTAGTTTTGTGAGGAATTGAAATCATGAGTGCAAAGAAACAAAACTTTAAACTTTGAACTTTAAACTTTAAACAAATCTTTTGGCAAACGAACGCATCATATTAGGAATTGATCCAGGAACCACCATAATGGGGTTTGGTTTAATACGTGTTATCAATAAAAAAATGGAATTTGTACAATTGAACGAATTGCAATTGTCTAAATACGATAACCATTATCAGAAGCTAAAAATCATTTTTGAGCGCACTATTGAATTAATCGATACACATCACCCTGATGAAATTGCCATTGAAGCGCCTTTTTTTGGTAAAAATGTGCAGTCAATGTTAAAATTAGGTCGTGCTCAAGGTGTAGCTATGGCTGCGGGATTATCAAGAGATATTCCAATAACGGAATATGAACCCAAGAAAATAAAAATGGCTATTACCGGAAACGGAAACGCCAGTAAAGAGCAAGTGGCTAAAATGCTACAGCAATTATTAGGATTGAAAGAATTACCCAAGAATCTAGATTCAACCGATGGATTAGCTGCAGCCGTTTGTCATTTTTTTAATTCTGGAAAAGTCGTAGGCACGAAAAGCTATACCGGTTGGGATGCTTTTGTAAAACAAAACGAAGAACGAGTTAAGAAATGAGCGGAATCTATATTCATATACCCTTCTGTAAGCAAGCCTGTCATTACTGCGACTTCCATTTTTCGACTTCCATGAAGAAAAAAGAGGAAATGGTTTTGACTTTGGCCAAAGAAATTCGCTTACGCAAAAGTGAATCAAGTAACGAGAAGGTGGAGACTATTTATTTTGGAGGTGGTACGCCAAGTGTTTTGAGTTCGGATGAAATTGATTTTTTGATTGCGACAGTTTATGAAAATTATACAGTAATAGAAGATCCTGAAATCACATTGGAAGCCAATCCGGACGACTTGTCAAGTGAACGAATTTTGGAACTTTCGAAAAGTAAAATCAATAGGTTGAGCATTGGAATTCAGTCTTTTTTTGAAGATGATTTACAAATGATGAACCGCGCGCACAATTCGGTGGAAGCCCGAAAATGTTTGACAGAAGCCACGCAATGTTTTGATAATATTTCGATTGATCTCATCTATGGAGTTCCGGGAATGAGTAATGAAAAATGGCAGCAAAATATTGAAACGGCCTTGTCTTTTGGTATTCCTCATATTTCTAGTTACGCTTTGACGGTAGAGCCCAAAACAGCTTTGAAAAAGTTAATTCAAACTGGAAAAATAGCAGAGCCAAATGACGAAGTCGCTCAAGAACATTTTATGATTCTGGTGGAAACACTTCAAGCAAATGGTTTTATTCATTATGAACTATCCAATTTTGGTAAAGAAGATTACTTTTCAAAGAATAATTCGGCTTACTGGCTAGGTAAAAAGTACATTGGTATAGGACCTTCAGCTCACAGTTATGATGGGATTTCTCGTAGTTGGAATATTGCTAATAATCCGTTGTATATAAAGTCAATTGATTTGGATCAATTGCCAAATGAGATTGAAATTTTATCCCTTTCTGATCGATATAATGAGTATATTATGACAGGATTGCGAACGATTTGGGGCGTTTCTTTAGACAGAATTGAATCAGAATTTGGACCAACTTATTTGGATTATTTAAAGAAACAAGGACAAAAATATTTGGATGATGATTTGCTTTCGGTAGAAAATAATATTTTGAAACCTACTAAAAAAGGAAAGTTTCTGACAGATGGAATTGCAAGTGATTTGTTTTACTTAAATTTGGAGTAAATGAATTAACCGCAAGGTTCGCAAAGGTATACGCAAGGGTCACAAAGTTTTCTTATATGACTGAAAATGAATTATCAAAAATTGTCTTTGACTGCGCTCTCAAAGTGCATAAAACGCTTGGTCCTGGATTACTAGAAAGTGCTTATGAAGAATGCTTGTATTATGAACTCAAGAAAACGGGTTTAAACGTAGTAAAGCAAAAAGCATTGCCTTTGATTTACGAGGATGTTCAATTAGATATTGGATATTGACTTGATATTATTATTGAGGAAAAATTGATTTTGGAAATAAAATCAGTTGATGCTTTAAATGATATTCATTTTGCTCAATTACTGACTTATCTTAAATTGACCAATTGCAAACTAGGTTTATTGATTAATTTTAATGTTGTTTTGATAAAGGACGGCATAAAACGAATTGCAAATAATCTTTAAGTAAACCTTTGCGAACCTTGCATATACCTATGCGCTCTTTGCGGTAAAAACAAAACTATGAAAACTACCATTCAACACAACAATACAACATTTCAAGTCGATTTATCAAAACCCATTGATATTTCGATTCCACTAACTAATACTGATGAAAATCCAATTGCGTGGTATATTAGTAAACCCGTAATGGAACCCGTGAAATTTGATGAATGGATAGGGAAAGTTGCATCAGGAATGTCTTCAACTAATTTCAATAACATTCAATTCAATCCGCACGGACACGGTACGCATACGGAATGCTTGGGTCATATTACCCATGATTTTTATAGTGTAAACCAATCTTTGAAAAAATTCTTTTATATAGCTGAATTGATTTCAGTAGAGCCGGAATTGATTAATGGTGATTTGGTAGTCACTAAAAATCAGATTGAAAATGCCTTAAATGGGAAAACACCTGAAGCTGTTGTAATTAGAACTTTACCTAATAACGCAAACAAACTTTCCAAAAAATACTCCCATACGAATCCGCCCTATTTGGCTGAAGATGCGGCAGGTTTCATTTGCGAAAGCGGCATTCAACATTTATTGATTGATTTACCAAGTGTAGATAAAGAAAAAGATGAGGGGAAACTTTTGGCTCACAAAGCCTTTTGGAATGTAACGGATGTTAAAAATTTGAATGCAGATGCAAGATTGGATTGCACAATAACCGAAATGATTTTTGTTGCTGATGAAGTGCAGGATGGAAGTTATTTGTTGAACTTACAAATTGCCTCTTTTGAAAATGATGCCAGTCCCAGTAAACCCGTTTTGTATAAAATATGATAACCATTTCTACAGTAAAAAGTAAATTAGATGTTCCTTTCATTCAGCACTTTTTGAAAGACATTTATTGGGCTGCCGGACGTACAATCGAAGAAGTTCAGACGACGATTGATCATTCGTTTTGTTTTGGTATTTATTTAAATGATAAGCAAATTGGTTTTGCCAGAGTAATTACGGATTATGTTGTTTTTGCTTATGTGATGGATGTTTTTATCACTGAGGAACATCGTGGCAAAGGGTATTCTTCTCTTTTAATCGAAGCGATGATGAAAGAATCTAAACTGCAAGAGGTAAAGATTTGGCGTTTGGCCACATCTGACGCCCATTTTTTATATAAAAAATTTGGATTCAATGCATTAGCATGTCCAGAAAAGATGATGGAAAAAACAATCAAATGAAAACAATACTCAAACTAGAAGAATTAGGCTTATTCGTTTTTGGAATCTTTCTTTTCAGCCAACTGGATTATGCTTGGTGGTGGTTTTTGGTTCTGATTTTGGTTCCTGATTTCTCTATGATTGGTTATGCTTTTGGTAATAAATCTGGAGCTGTGGCCTATAATTTATTTCATCATAGAGGTATTGCTGTACTTGTTTATTTAGTTGGAATTTACAGTTCGAATCAAGTTGTTCAGCTTATTGGGATTATTTTATTTGCCCATTCTTCCATGGATAGAATGTTTGGATATGGGTTAAAATATGATACTGGATTTAAATTTACACATTTAGGTGAAATAGGTAAAAAATAAAATTATGAATTTAGAAAGTTATTATCAATATTGCTTGTCTAAAAAAGGTGTGACGGACCATTTTCCTTTTGATGAAGACACTTTAGTTTTTAAAGTTGGGGGGAAAGTATTTGCTTTAAGTTCTTTAAAAAAGTGGGAAATTGGCGAGCCGTCTGTCAATTTAAAATGTGATCCGGATTATGCACAGGAATTACGTGCGCAGTACGAAGCTATTGAGCCAGGGTTTCATATGAATAAGAAACATTGGAATACCATTGCTATAAATCAAGAAGTTCCAGATACGCTTGTTAAAGAGTTAATAGATCACTCGTATGATTTGGTTTTTAAAAGTTTAACTAAGAAAATGCAAAATGAAATTACGGAAATATAGAATTAGGTATTACTTTTGCATTGGATTTTCTGGATGATGAAATACATTCAATATCCAAGAACAAATTGGAAATAAATTCAGCTTAAAATGAAAGAACAAATCAAGAAATTTTTAAACGAGGAACAAGATCCTAAAGCTATCGAAAAAATCACTTCAAAGCTGAATGACTTATTGATGAAAAATGAAGAAATAGGATATATAGGTGTTCAAAAAAAACCAGCTATTACGGTTTTTCCAGATAGTATCGTTTTAACCAATAAGCGAATTATTTTATGCAAACCTAAAAATCTAGGATTGTCTATGGATTTTATTGATTATGACTGGGAAGATGTGGCTAACGCTTTTGTGAAAGAAAATATTTTAGGTTCTGAATTTTCATTTTCGACCAAGAGTGAATTGACTATTTCAATCGATTATATCCCAAAAACACAGGCTAGAAAGTTATATACTTTTGCCAAAGAGCAAATGGACCTTATAAAAACAGGGAATACTATAAATATTAGTGGTGTTGCGGAAGAAATTCTTGAGGAGCAACCTGTTGGAGTAGTGGAAGAAATTGAAGAAATGGAAACAGAAGAGGTGACTAATTATGCTGAAATAATTCCCGTTTCTCAACCTGATTTCAGTACCGACAATCAACATTATAATGAAACTTCAAAAGACAAAACCTTAAGTGAGTTGTCACAAGATGAGTTGTTTGAAAAACTACAGAATTACAAAAAACTTTTAGATAATGGTTTGATTCTTCAAGGCGAATATGATAACTATAAAAAAGAAATTTTAAGTCATATGTAATGTTCTTAAAATGGAAATAAAAACGAAACCCGACAACTTTTAAATTGTCGGGTTTTGTTTTGTTATAAAGTGCGTTTTTGCTTTTCTACAAAGTTATTAGATTGTAATTCTAATAAATCAGTTGTGTTTTTTCGCTGTAAATTATAGAGATTTTTATCCTGAGCAATATCTTCATATACTTTGTCATGCATGGATGCGCTTGTTTTAACCAACAGACTGCGTTGGTATTTGTCTTGTTCTAAGGTAGCTTTTAGTGCCGTTTCTAAATCTTCTAGTTTAAAATCATATTCTCCTTTTGGTGACAGTAGTTTAGCAATAATAGGAGAGGTCTCGATAGCTAGAAATAATAACATGATAAAGAAAGAAGGAATCCAAGGTAGTTTATCCAAAGCATTAATTCGGGCCATTAAACCATCAAATCCATCAATAATGGGTTGGGTTTCGGTAACTTTTTTATCTAAATCAGTTTGAAGCGTTTTGGTAGTTTTATCTAATACAGCAATTTTGGCCATATTGTTTTTTTGCAAAGTATCTAATTCTTTTTTTGCTAGATCGTGTTTGGCAATTTTCTCTTTAAAAACGGGACCTTTACCTAGTTTTTTAGTTCCAGCAGTTCCTTCGGCTTCTGCAATGTAAGTTTCGTAATAGCTGTTAACTTCTTTTTCTTTGTTGTTTATTTCTAATTTTAAACGTTCGATTTCTGATTTGTTTTTGTCTAAATCCGATTTAAAGTAATTAGCTACTTCTTTTTTATTTTCAAGTGCCATAGCATTTTTCTCTTTCAATAAAACGGTATTGATTTCTTTTTCAAATATTTTAATTTCTAAAGGTTTAGATATTACAATCGCAATGATAATCGCCAGAATAATTCGAGGTGTCGCTTGAAGAAATTCACTGCCTATTTTGTCTCTTTTTCGAATAGTAGAAACAATAAAACGATCCAGGTTGAAGATTAGTAAGCTCCAGACTAATCCAAAAATTAGTGCAGGATATACATTGTCAAAAACAGTAAATAAAGCATAAGTACTTGCAATAAATGCCATTACGGCTGTAAAGAAAACAGTAGCACCAATACCTACATATTTGGTTTGTTCTCCTTCTGAGCATCCTTCTAGGATGTTTTTGTTTGCCCCAGAGCAAACAATAAAAAATTGTTTTAACATGATTGATTAATTTGATTGATTGATGACTGCAAATGTAACGCCAAAAAAACAATTTTGGTATAATTCACTGATTAGTTTTTGGTTAGGGACTTTTGTAAAACAAAAAAGAGCCGTTCCTAAGAACAGCTCTTTTTAATTTTGAATTAAAAATTAACTTATATTTGGGGTGAGCCAGCCATAATTTCGGCATTGGCAAATTCTTCAAATTTGGCAAAATTAGCTTTGAATTTTTGTCCCAATTCAATTGCTTTTTTATCGTATAAATCTTTGTCTTCCCATGTGTTTCTAGGGTTTAATATTTCGCTAGGCACATTAGGGCAAGATTGAGGAATTGCAATTCCAAAAACAACATGATTTCTATAATCGACTGCGTCTAGTTCTCCATTAAGAGCGGCAGTAATCATCTCGCGAGTATATTTCAGTTTCATGCGGCTACCAGTTCCGTATGCGCCACCTGTCCAGCCAGTATTGATTAACCATACTTTCACATTAGCATCTTGTATTTTCTTACTTAACATTTCTGCATATTTAGTAGGATGCAAAGGCATAAAAGGCGCTCCAAAACAAGCCGAAAAATTAGGCTGAGGTTCCGTTACACCAGCTTCGGTTCCAGCTACTTTAGCAGTATATCCAGAGATAAAATGGTATGCAGCCTGTCCTGGTGTTAATCTTGAAATAGGAGGTAAGATTCCAAAAGAATCTGCTGTTAAGAAGAAGATGTTTTTAGGGTTTTTACCTATTGATCCTGGTTGGATATTATCAATATGATAAATAGGGTAACTTACTCTTGTATTAGGAGTGATGGAAACATCTTTGTAATCAACTTCATTTGTTCCTTTTTTGAAAACCACATTTTCTAAGATAGCCCCTTTACGAATGGCTCTAAAAATATCAGGTTCATTTTCTTCGGATAAGTTGACTACTTTGGCATAGCAACCTCCTTCAAAATTGAAAACTGTGTTTTCGCTAGTCCAACCGTGTTCATCATCCCCAATTAATTTTCTTTTTGGATCTGCAGATAACGTAGTTTTACCTGTCCCAGATAAACCAAAGAAAATAGCGGTGTCGCCATTATCACCTACGTTAGCACTACAGTGCATAGGTAATGTGTTTTTATCTACAGGGAGAATGAAATTCAATGCGGAGAAAATACCTTTTTTCATTTCTCCAGTATATCCAGTTCCTCCTATAAGTACTATTTTTTTTGTGAAATTTAAAATCGCAAAATTACTTTGACGAGTTCCATCAGTAGCTGGATCAGCCATAAATTCAGGAACACATATTACGGTCCATTCTAGTTTAAAATTTTCTAACTCTTGCTCTTCAGGTCTTAAAAACATGTTGTAGCAAAATAAATTGGCCCAAGGTGTTTCAGTAACTACTCTTACATTTAAACGGTAATTGGGGTCTGCACATACATAAGAATCTCTTACAAAAACTTCCTTGTTAGATAAATACGTTGTGACCTTTTTATACAAAGCATCAAACGCAGTTGGCTCAAAAGGGATGTTGACTTTTCCCCACCAAACTTGATTCTCAGTGATGCTGTCTTTTACAATAAATCGGTCTTCAGGAGAGCGTCCTGTAAATTCTCCAGTGTTAATGGCTAAAGCTCCTGTTGAATTTTCAATTCCTTGGCCTAAAGCTAAGGTCATTTCATGTAATTCGTTGGCTGATAATTGATAATGAATCTTTGCGTTTTCGATTCCTAAGTTTTTTAGCGAAATCGATTGCGTAAACGGTGTGTTATTATTCATAAAATTATGTATTGTGTAGTTTAATTTATTATTTGCAAAAGTAGAACATATATTTAAGATACGATTTGATTATCTTAATTTTATGATTTTTTATTGATAATATTCATTAATAAGACACCCCAGCCCAGTATTAATAGGAGTCCGCCGATGGGAGTTATGAAACCAATACTTTTAAAATCAAAAGGAGTAAGTTCGTTTGTAGCTAATAAATAAATGGATCCTGAGAATAAAACAACGCCAGAAATCACCAAATTGTAAATTATTCTTTTGGTTTTTTCGCTTAGTTCAATTAGGGTCCCAATTAAGATTAAAAATAGGGCGTGGTACATTTGATAGCGTACACCGGTTTCAAAAGTGATAAGATGATCTGCTGATAGTGTTTTTTTTAGGGCATGAGCGCCAAAAGCACCTAATATAATTGCTATCATACCCAAAAGGGCTCCCGTTGAAATTATTTTTTTATTCATTATTTTTAAATTTTATGTAAAAGTATTTCATAAATCGCCAAACTAAAAGAAATTTTCGGATACTTTTTTATGTATTTTATTTTAATTTTTTACGCAATAAGTGTTTGTTATAAATACAACATTTTCGTATGTTTGTGTTATATTTTTATAATCATGAGACAAATTTTAATTATTGGTGCAGGTAGATCGGCATCTTCATTGATACAATATCTTTTAAATAAATCCGAGAAAGAAAACTTGCATCTTGTCATTGGTGATATAGCGTTGGATTTAGCACAAAAGAAAACGAATAATCATCCTAATGCTACGGCAATTGCTTTGGACATTTTTAATGCTAGTCAAAGGAAAGAGGCCATAGAAAAAGCAGATATAGTAATTTCGATGTTACCAGCTCATTTACATATAGAAGTGGCTAGAGATTGTATTCTATGTAAAAAGAGTTTGGTTACTGCTTCTTATGTTAGTGATGCCATGCAGGAATTGGATGCTGCAGCCAAAGAAAATGATCTTATTTTTATGAATGAAATTGGTCTTGACCCTGGGATAGACCACATGAGCGCCATGAAAGTGATTGATGAAATTAAAGAACGTGGTGGTAAAATGTTATTGTTTGAGTCTTTTTGTGGTGGCTTAGTAGCACCAGAATCAGATACGAATCGTTGGAATTATAAATTTACTTGGGCACCTCGTAATGTGGTTTTGGCTGGACAAGGTGGTGCTGCTAAATTTATTCAAGAAGGAGCGTATAAATACATTCCGTATTGTAACTTATTTCGAAGAACGGAGTTTTTGGAAGTAGAAGGCTACGGTCGGTTTGAAGCGTATTCAAATAGAGACTCCTTAAAATACCGATCTGTTTATGGACTAGATGATGTACTTACATTGTATAGAGGAACGATACGTAAAGTAGGTTTTTCAAAAGCATGGAATATGTTTGTGCAGCTGGGAATGACGGATGATAGTTATGTTTTGGAAAATTCAGAAACAATGAGCTATCGTCAATTTGTCAATGCATTTTTGCCGTATCATCCCACGGATTCTGTTGAAATTAAAACCCGTTTAATTTTAAAAATAGATCAAGATGATATTATGTGGGATAAATTATTGGAGTTGGATTTATTCAATGACAAAAAAATTGTAGGTCTTAAAAATGCTACTCCTGCCCAGATTTTGGAAAAAATATTAAGTGATAGCTGGACGCTTCAACCTGAAGATAAAGACATGATTGTGATGTACCATAAATTTGGGTATGAATTGAATGGAGTAAAACAACAAATTGACTCCAAAATGGTATGTATTGGAGATGATCAAACGTATACTGCCATGTCTAAAACAGTAGGTTTGCCTGTGGCTATGGCAACTTTACAGATATTGAATGGAAAAATAACTACTCCAGGTGTGCAGTTACCTATAAATAAAGAAGTGTATTTACCTATTTTAAAAGAATTAGAAGAATATGGTGTTGTTTTCAAAGAGCAAACCATGCCTTATTTTGGGTATAAACCCGATGCCGTTTTTTAGTTTTTAGTTTTTTAGATTTTTAGTTAGATATATCCGTTTCGAATAGAAACGGATATATTGTTTATATGATAGATTTTTTTATCTAAAATATAAAGTTTTATTTTTGCGTTAAGGATTGAAGAGAAAATCCTTTTTATTTTTCATAAAATAAAAAGATTGCAGCGGAAAGCCTGACCCGCTTTTTTCGGCGGGGAACGCCCCAAAAAAAAATCCGCTCATTTCTGAACGGATTGTGTGTTTATTGAAATATAATTTATTTGCTAAGCTCCACGAAATATTTGTAAAATAACGGAATGGTTTCAATCCCTTTTAAGTAATTGAAAATCCCAAAATGCTCGTTAGGAGAGTGAATGGCATCGCTGTCTAATCCAAATCCCATCAAGATGGTTTTGCTTTTTAATTCTTTCTCAAATAAGGCAACGATAGGAATACTTCCTCCTGAACGAACGGGAATGGCAGGAATTCCAAAAGTTTCGGTATAAGCCATATTTGCTGCTTTGTAGCCAATGCTGTCAATAGGTGTTACGTATCCTTGACCTCCATGATGCGGTTTTACCTTTACGGTAACGCCAGCAGGAGCAATGCTAATGAAATGCTTGGTAAACAATTCTGTGATTTGTTCCCAGTCTTGGTTAGGAACTAATCGCATAGAGATTTTGGCAAAAGCCTTGCTTGCGATAACGGTTTTTGCACCTTCTCCAGTGTAACCACCCCAGATTCCGTTTACGTCAAGCGTAGGACGAATGGAATTTCTTTCATTTGTTGTATATCCTTTTTCACCATAAACGTCATTTAGGTCTAGTGCTTTTTTATAATCTTCTAAGCTAAAAGGCGCTTTGGCCATCTCAGCTCTTTCTTCTAGTGACAACTCTTCTACATTGTCATAAAATCCTGGAATAGTAATGTGATTGTTTTCGTCATGAAGGGACGCAATCATTTTGGCCAAAATATTAATTGGATTTGCTACGGCACCTCCATAAAGTCCAGAATGTAAATCGCGGTTTGGTCCTGTAACTTCCACTTCTACATAGCTTAAACCACGAAGTCCAGTGGTGATAGAAGGTTGTTGATTAGAAATCATTCCTGTATCAGAAATAAGAATGACGTCGTTTTTTAGTTTCTCGGTATTGTTTTCTACAAATGTTTTTAGGTTTACACTACCCACTTCTTCTTCGCCTTCAATCATGAATTTCACGTTACATGGCAAGTTGTTGTTTTGAATCATATATTCAAAAGCTTTTACGTGCATGTACATTTGGCCTTTGTCGTCACAAGCACCACGTGCAAAAATGGCTCCTTCAGGATGAATATCGGTTGTTTTTATAACAGGCTCGAATGGAGGAGAGGTCCATAATTCAATTGGATCCGCTGGTTGAACATCGTAATGTCCGTATACTAAGATAGTTGGTAATGCAGGGTCAATTATTTTTTCACCATATACAATTGGATAGCCATCTGTTTCACAAATTTCGACTTTATCGCAACCCGCTTTTTCAAGACTTAATTTTACAGCTTCAGATGTGTCTATTACATCTTGTGAGTAGGCAGAGTCAGCACTTACAGATGGTATTTTTAATAATTCAATTAATTCGCTGATAAAACGATCTTTGTTTTCTTGAACGTATGACTTTATATTTTCCATTTATGTGTTTTTTATTGAGTCTCAAAAGTACAAAAAATTGAATAAAAATTTTTTTGAAAAATTACTTTGAATGTTGGAAGATATGATTATATTTGCACCCACAATTACACGCGGATATGGTGAAATTGGTAGACATGCCAGACTTAGGATCTGGTGCCGCAAGGCGTGTAGGTTCGAGTCCTATTATCCGCACTTAAAAAGCTTCTCAATCGAGAAGCTTTTTTTTTGTTAAATACTTTTGAATAAAGGGGTTGATATTTGAATTTTTGACTCTTTATGATGAATGCATCCTCGTTTACCCCATAAACAATAATAAATATCCCGCTAGTGCGCCATAAATTACAATAAAGGCACTATTGACTTTCGGAAAGCCAAATGTTACTATAACGCTGGTTATGGCAATAAGTAAGGTGCGCCAGTCTAAAATGGAATCGCTACCCATTTGCCAACAGATTGCTACAATAATAGCAACAGAAGCAACATTAACTGCATCAAGAAAAATAGAAATGGAAGGTGAAGCCCGAAGTTTTTTAACCAATGGGTTTAACAAAGCTACAAATAAGAAGGAGGGAATAAATATGGCTATTGTTGCTATAGCAGCGCCTACTAAACCATTAATTTGATATCCAATGAAAGTAACTGATGAGAAAACGGGTCCAGGCGTAAATTGACCAATTGCTACGGCGTCTACTAAGGTTGCTCTTGATATAATGCCAGTTGAAACTAATTCGGTATCTAAAAAAGCAAAAAGGACATAGCCACTTCCGTATAAGATTGCCCCAATTTTTAAAAATATCAAAAATAGATTCCAGTTGGTTGCTGTTACTATGGTCGTTTTTGTGACTTGAAATAATGTAAGCGGAATTATATTGAATGTTTGTGGACTTTTAATTTTAGAATACAACAAAGCTACTAATCCAGCTCCAAAAAGTAAGTAGATTTCATTAATTTTCAATAGCGATAAAACCAATGTTAGGATTCCAATGAGAGCCAGTTCTTTCGTTTTTACTGATTTCTTAGCTAAAGGATAGATAGCTGCTAGAATTATAGCAATAATCGCTGGTTTGATTCCATATAAAAAGGCTTGGGCTTCGGGTTGTTGCCCGTATTCTTTGTAGAAATAGGCAAAAAATCCAGTGATAAGCACTGCGGGCAAAATGAAACATATTCCAGCAACAAGTAATCCTTTTGTGCCACCTCTTTCACGACCAATATGAATAGCCATTTCGGTGCTGTTGGGACCAGGAATTAAACTGGTTGCTCCTATAAGGTCTAAGAAGTGTTGTTCAGTCAGCCACTTTTTTTTTATTACCACTTCTTGTCGCATCATGGCAATATGAGCTGCAGGACCTCCAAAGCCAATTACGCCTAATTTTAAAAATAATTTACCAATTTCTTTTAAAGAGTTTTTTTCGCTCATTATCATTTTTTGTTTCTACAATGGCCGATAAAATTACTATAAATTAAAATTTCTATTTATTATTTTATACAAAAAAAGTCTCGTTGTTTAATTTCAATGAGACTTTTTTGGTATTCTTTTTAATATGTGAATTAAAGCTATTTTTCAGCTATCCATGCATCAATTTTTTTCTCTAATAAAGCTAATGGCATAACACCTGATTCTAAAACTTTTTCGTGGAATTTTTTAATGTCAAATTTGTCGCCCATTTTATCTTGAGCTCTTTTGCGTAATTCTATGATTTTCATCTGCCCAATTTTGTAAGACAAAGCTTGTCCAGGAATAGCCATATAGCGTTCTATTTCGGTAGTAATACTCGCTTCGCTTTCGGCTTCATTTTCTAGAGAATATTTGATTGCTTGTTCTCTAGTCCAACCTTTACTATGTAATCCAGTATCAACTACTAATCGAACTGCTCTGTGCATTTCGTTTCCTAAATTCCCAAAATACTGATACGGATCAGTGTATAATCCCAATTCTTTTCCTAGGCTTTCTGTGTACAACGCCCAACCTTCTCCATAGGCACCAAACCAATTGAATTTTCTAAAATCAGGAAGGCTAGCGTTTTCTTGTTGTAATGAAATTTGGAAATGATGTCCAGGAATTGCTTCATGCAAAAACAAGTCTTCATCACCATACATATTGTATTCTTTTACATCTGGGATGGGAACATAAAAAATTCCAGGGCGAGAACCATCAGCAGTTCCTTGCATGTATTCTGCACTAGCTGTTTTTTCTCTAAATGCTTCGGTTCTTCTAATTTCAAATTTTGTTTTGGGTTGTAGCGAAAACAACTTGTCAACATTTGGTTTGATGATGCTATAGATTCTTTCAAAATTAGCGATGACTTCCTCTGGTTTTTTGAAAGGTTTTAATTCTGGGTTGTTTCTTACATACTCAAAAAATTCTGGTAAAGTTCCTTTAAATCCTACTTGGGTTTTTACCTTTTCCATTTCAGCATTAATACGAGCTACTTCTTTAAGGCCTAATTCATGAATTTCCTCAGGAGTCATTTCGGTTGTAGTCCACTGCTTTACATAGATAGTATACAATTCTTTTCCAAAATGCAAACTTCCTATTCCGCTTGTAGTTCGTGAGGCAGGTAAGTATTCGTTTTTAAGAAAATCAGCCATTTTTTTATACTTTGGAATTAATTTCTCATTAATTATTGCAGTGTATTTTGCTGTAAAATCCTTTTTGGTTTCTTCAGAAAAAGTTGGTGGCATTATTTTTATGGAAGAATAGAATAAATTATCTTCAATGTTGGGAGTCGCCATTTCGGCAAATTGCGGAATTACTTTCTCCGTTAAGGATTTAGGTAAAACAGCTCCTTTTTCAATCCCGTTTTTCATGTAAACCATTGCTGAGTCTATTCAAACACTATATAAGTCCATTCTTTTTAAGAAATTAGTATAGTCTTTTTCTGTTTTAAAAGGTTGTCCACTTGTGCCTCCTGCATATTGTCCCATGGTCAAGTGTGTTCCCCAAAACTGGTGAATAGGCATTAAATTGGTAGGTTGATCCAATAATTTTTTTCCGATTTCTACCTCCCATTTAATGATTTCGTAACTATTTATTTCTTCTGCGGATAAGTCTTTCACATCAACAGAATCTAATGTTGTTTCGTATTTATTGAAAAATGCCAATTGTGATTTTCGATAACTATCAGTCATCTCAAATACGAGCTGATCATTATACTCATTTTGCCCATTTTGAGTGGCGTTTAATGGATCTAATGCATTTTTATCATCAAAATATTTTTTTGTAACTCTAGAGAAATCTTGTTTTCTTTTTCCCGATTTGCAGTTAACTAAAAGTACTGAAATCAGAATTGCGATTAAAACTACAGGCGTTTTTTTCATGATTTACTTGAATTAATGTTATGTAAAGCTATAATAAAATTTGATAAAACAATAATTTATCCATGGTAGACTCTTGAAGCTACAATTTTATCGTTTCTAATATCAAGTACTTCCGCAATAAGCATTTCCTCTTCGTTATCTACCGTTCGTATGTATTCCATAAAAACACGATCGCCATTGGCAGTAAGTGAGGTTACTTTATAGTTTAAACTAGGCAATCGGTCAAATGCTCCTTGCCACCATTGGCGTAAAGCCTCTTTCCCTGATACAAAACCATTAGTCTCTGGTTGGTGTATTTTTAGTTTAGGGCTAAAGTGTAGGGCATCGTCATCATATAGTGCCAACAGTTTTTCTAATTCTTTATTATTAAAAGTCTCAAACCATTTAAAGGCGATTGATTGTAGTTTTTCGGGTGTCATAGTGGTCTATTATTAAAAAATCCCATTTCGATAAACACGAATGGGATTTTTATGAGTGAAAAAAAATAAAGAATTAAACGTTCTTTAAATTGATTATTTCTTGTTCCGTAAGTAATCTCCAGTTTCCTCTTGGTAAGTTTTTCTTTGTCAAACCTGCAAATGAAACACGGTCAATTCTTAAAACATCATAACTAAAATGTTCAAAAATAGAACGAACTACTTTTACATTTGATGATCTCAGTTTTAAACCTATTTCACTTTTTGCTTCTCCTTCAATATAACTTACGTCTTCTACAAAAACACGGTGTCCATCAAGAACAAGTCCTTTGTTGATTTTTTCTAAATCTTCAAATTTTAAGTTTTTGTCAAGAGAAACTTGATAAATTTTTGATGATTTTTGACTAGGTAAAGTAAATTTACGAATCATGTCTGTGTCATTGGTAAACAATAATAGACCAGTCGTATTTTTATCCATTCTCCCTACAGCTCCAATTTTTGAAGTTGTAGAACCTTTTACCAGTTCCAAAACATTACGAAATTCTTGACCTTCGTCAAGAGCTGTCGTGAAGTTTTTAGGCTTGTTCAATAAGATGTATACTTTTTTCTCTGGAGTTAATTTTACCCCGTCAAAGTTAACAACGTCACCTGGTTTTACCATATATCCCATTTCGGTAACGGCAATTCCATTTACTTTCACAGTACCTGATTGAATGTAAATATCAGCATCACGACGTGAGCAAGCACCAGAATTTGCGATATATTTATTCAAACGAATTTCATCTTTTACCTTAGGTCTCTTTGGAGCCTGATTCGGTTTTTTCTCTACTTTATCCGAAACGACTTCAGCAACCTTAGTATTTACTTTTACTTTTTTAGGCCCTTGTGCCCTTTTTTGCATCGCAGGTTTTGGCTTATTAGAGCTAGGTCTAGAACTCGTAGGTCTAGCACCGCTTTTTTTATTATTGCCTTCCTTATTATTCATAATATTCTATAATTTGTGCAAAGATAGTATTTATATAGTTGACAATCGATATATGGTAATTATAAAACGCTAACGATCTATCTAATAGGTTTTTGTTTCGTTTTTTTGGAGCAATTTCCCGCTTTTCACTCTATCTTTTACTTTTTAAAGGAAAAAGTAAAAGGATGCCGTTGTAAACAAGGTTCACTGAACTCCAATTAAAATAAATATTATGTGAAGTAATCGGGGCTAAACAAGTATAATGATTAGAGACTGCTAGAATGATTTTCTTATAGAAGTAACAACAGTTTTTTACCATTCCATAATACAGATGGATTAATCAATACAATACAAAAAACACCGGCAACAATTAGGAATTTCAAAACATTATGAAGTAATAAATACTGTTCTTTTTTATTGGATTTCCACAGGTATAGTATGAAGAAAATTAGAATAATAAAACAACAATAAAAGTAAATATCCATATAACCAACGTCGTAGATGTCTACTAAAACGTAAACTGGAAAAATAGTTAAAAGTGTCAAAACAGTAATTATCTTTTTAGAAACCGTTTCTCCAAAACGAATTGGGATGGTTTGGTAATCATTAGCCAAATCTCCTTTTAAATTTTCTAAATCCTTAATCATTTCTCGAATAAGTAATAGTAAAAATAAAAAGCAAGCATGTGCAAAAATTACAGCAAAATGGCCTTTGTAATTTTCAATCTCTTCAAAACTGAGGTTGTAATAATAATGCAGTAAAATGGCAAAAAATGGAATGACAGCCATTACTGTAGCGGTTAGATTGCCTACAACTGCATATTTTTTAATTTTATGAGAGTAAAACCAAATTAGAAAAATGTATCCTGAAAAGAATATAAAAGCTTGCCAAGAAGCAAATATGGCTAACAATACAGCTAAAAAGTTTAATGCAAAATAAACTTTTAGTTTTGTGGATTGACTAACTAATCTGTCTAGCATTGATTTGTTAGGACGGTTGATTAGATCTTTTTGGCTGTCATAAAAATTATTGATAATATAGCCGGAAGCAATGGTAATAGCAGATGCAAATACGAGTAAAAACAAATTAAAATCCAATAGAATAGCAATGGCTCTTTTCTCTGGTGCCAGAATAAAAATTGCCGAAAGATACTGCGCTAGTATAATGATAGGGATATTATATCCTCTTACTACTGAGAATAAACTGACTATCTTCATTAATAAAAGCTTATACTTTCTGCTTAATGCCATACTTTTTTAAAATAATAAAGCTTAAAACCACAAAGAATTTTAAGCTTTAAATTTATTTTTCAGGTTCTATTAGAATTGATAGACCACTTCTAATTTATAATCTTGTAAAGATGCTTTGGCGCGTTCTAAATCTTCGGTAAAACCTAGAATATAACCGCCTCCACCAGAACCACATAATTTTAAATAATAATCATTGGTGTCAATTCCTTTTTGCCAAATGGCATGAAATTGCTCTGGAATCATAGGTTTGAAGTTATTCAAAACTACTTTTGATAATTTTTTAGTATTCATGAACAAAGATTTCATGTCACCACCCAAGAAATTCTCTACACAAGCGTCAGTATATTTTACAAACTGATTTTTCAACATCGTACGGAATCCTTTGTCTTTTAGGTTCTCCATAAAGATATTAACCATAGGTGCCGTTTCTCCTACAATTCCTGAGTCCAGCAGAAATACAGCTCCTTTCCCGTCAAAACTTTGATTTGGGATTCCAGTTGCTTCAATGTTGTCTTTGGAGTTTATTAAAATAGGAATACTCAAATAGCTGTTTAAAGGATCTAAACCAGAACTTTTTCCGTGGAAAAAACTCTCCATTTGAGAAAATATATTTTTTAATTGCAATAGTTTTTCACGTGTCAAATTTTCAAGAACAGTGATTTTGTCTTGCGCATATTTATCATAAATAGCCGCAACAAGTGCACCACTACTTCCCACACCATATCCTTGCGGGATACTGGAGTCAAAGTACATTCCTGTTTTGATATCTTGCTTTAAAGTAGCTAGGTCAAATGTTACAAGATTGGGTTGTTCTTGTTGTAAGGTTTCAAGATATACAGCAAAACGGTTCAAGCTAGCATTTGATGCAATAGCTTCTGCCGATGGATTTTCATTTCTTTTCAATGCTCCATTATAAAAATTATAAGGAATCGATAAACCCTTAGAGTCGCGAATAATTCCGTATTCTCCAAAGAGTAATATTTTTGAGTAAAATAATGGTCCTTTCATATTTATTTAAGAATTAACAATTTGGGGTTGGTAATTATTTCTTGTTTTTTTATAAATCTACTTGATCTCCTCGATTCTCTTCTAGAATTTTAGAGTCAATTTTTTCTTGTTGCTCAGGTGTTAATTCGTTCCAAACAACTCTCTTTTGTAATTCGAAAATGTTTTTTATTGCCTCAATTATAGTCTTGTCATTAGTGTCTAACAACAATTTAATTATTTCTAATTTTTCAGACTCAATATCCATAATTTTAAATCTTTAAAAAATAAAGATAAACAAAAAAAATAGACTAATTTAATACAGCACCATTTCCAATTTCGTCACAAAGATACTGCCCATTTTGGCAAAAGCCAACTAATTCGTTCTTAATAAATTGCAAAACTTTTTCGCTAACGTTTTCGGGATACAATACATGGACATTTGCTCCTGCATCAAGTGTAAAACACACTGGGATTTTAGTGTCATTTCTGAATTTCCAAATCGCATTAATGATTTGCAAGGTATTCGGTTTCATTAAAATAAAATAGGGCATTGAAGTCATCATCATGGCATGTAAAGTCAACGCTTCACTTTCGACCACTTTAATAAATTCTTCCAAATTCCCGCTTTCAAAAATCGCAATTAGTTTGTCTAGGTTTTCATGCGCTTGGGCAAATCTTCTTTCAGCATAGGGATGATTGTGCATCAAATCATGGCCTACAGTGCTCGAAACTTGTTTCTCGCCTTTGTCAACGAGTAGAATAGTATCTTGGTAATTCTTGAAATTCTCGTGAATGGCATTTGGAAATTCGACTCCGTATAAATCAGCACTTCCTTTAATATTAGCTTGTTTTCCCCATACAACTACTTGCCCTTTTACACTACGACAAGCGCTACCTGAACCCAGTCTTGCGAGGAAAGAAGCTTTTTGATAAAAATAATCCTCAGTCATTGTTGGATTTAGTGCTTTTTCTAAGCTCATGAAATTCATGGCAAGTGCAGCCATTCCAGAAGCTGATGACGCAATTCCTGAACTATGCGGAAAAGTATTTTGTGTGTCTATAGTAAAATGATATTCCTTCAAAAAAGGCAGGTATATTTCAATTCGCTCTAAGAATTTTAGAATTTTTGGCTTGAAGTCCTCTTTTGGTTTGCCTTCAAAAAGTAAATCAAAAGAAAAAGTATTATTTGCCGGATTAAGCGTAGTCGAAATGTCTTTTTTGGCGAAAGCTAGCGTAGTAACAGTTTTACAGTTGTTCAAGGTAAAACTCACCGATGGATTAGCTGGAATTTGATTCTCTTTTTTCCCCCAATATTTCACCAAAGCGATATTGCTGGGAGCACTCCACTGGAATGTACCACTTTCTATAGTATGAGAATAAGCTTTAGGGATAAAATTGTTTGTTGTTAACATGAAATATAAAATTTACGCAAAGATACTTTTTTTTGACCGCAGATTAGGAGATTTTTTTAATCTAGTAGTAATAGGATTAAACTAAATTAATTGTTTACCTTATTGTTATTGTCAGTTCTAGATTTTGGAGTATCTTTTTAGAATATGCAAATTCAATTTCAACATGTGCGTCAATCTCTAAGTTTTTCTTCTGTAATGAGTGTGTTAAACAATTTTGTGCTAACCAACTATAATCTGTTCTGCTCATCATTAAGGTCAGCATCTTTTACTTCTTTCTTTTTTGCAGTTCCAAAATTGTAGGTAATTGATAGTGTGATTTTTCTTGTTTCCCATCGGTTAACCCAGTTAGTGGTAATATTATCTTGTTTAGTAGTTTGTATCCACTGACTTTTCTTTAGCACATTTTGGGCACTTAAGTTCAGGCGGACTTTTTTATTAGCAACATCTTTTCTCATGCTAAAAGACATGTCGTAGGACGGTTTAAAAGTAGTATTTCCATAATTACCATTCTTACTGTAAAAGCTGTTCCATGTAGCACTCCAATCTTTTGCAATTGTAAAAGACTGGTTTATTGCACCGCTATAGGAAATTCCGCTATCACTAAATTGATAATTTTCTATATCAGATTGTGCTTGTACAAAAGAAACTTCAGTACTCAGTTGAGCTTCCCACCATTTTTTTAGTGACCAGCTTGTGTTAAAAGAAAGTCCGATACTTTGTGAACTCCCAATATTATCATAGTACAACGTTGTAATTTTTGTATCCTTATTATATTCAATAATTTGATACATTTCATCTGTAGAGAAATTAGCAAATAAGGAAAGCGATGTTTTTTGCTTTTTAATCCAAACTAATTCGAAGGCATTGGTAAATTCAGGTGTCAAACTTGGATTGCCTACAGAAACATTGTACGTATCAATGTATTCGTAATACGGATTAAGATATAAGTAGCGCGGTCTCTGAATACGGCGACTGTAAGAAAATTTAAATTGATTATCGTTAAAATTACCGTTAACGCTGAAAGAAGGAAATAGCGATAGATAATTGTTCTTATTTGTGGTATTTGAGGTTAAAGAAGTTGCGTCATAATGAATATATTCTGCTCTTAATCCAGCCTGAATATCAAAGTTACCTTTTGCAAAATTAGTAATTCCGTATCCAGAGAAAATAGATTCTTTATAGATTAATTGATTGCTTCGATTTGTATTTAAAGTATACTCTCCTTGATCATTTCTATCTTGTAACACAATTGTATAGTCATTATTGACATAGCTGTATTTACCACCAGTTTCAATACTAAACGTTTTATTTATTTTTTTCTCATAATCTAGTTTTGCGCTTATGATATTGAAATTTGTTGGATTTTGATATTTTACAAACTCATCGGCTTTGTAAGTTTCGTTAGTATTTGCTTTGAAATAAGAGTTGGAAGTGATGCGGTCACTATCATTTTGATAATTAGCATAATTAATTTGAGCATCGAGTTTAGTATCCAGACTATCTGAGGCAAAATTATAGAAAATAGTCCCCGTTAAGGTATGGCTTAAAATAGCATTATCTGTTTTCAAAATAGTATATCGATTGTAAATTGTGTTGTCAAATTCTTCGGTGCGACCGTTGGTTAGTTCGTCACTTTTATAAATGCTGTAATTTGCTGAAGCTCCAATATTTAAATTTGTGTTTAATTTTCGTGCAGCTCCAAAGTTTCCAGAATAGGTGTTAGACACGGGCAACCAGTCATTTTTTTGTTTTAGGAATGTGGTAAGATCTGGATTTACTACAGTTTGGTTTATCGTTCTGTGATTGACTCCTTCATTATAACCATAATTCAATCCCAATTTAGTATTCCATTTTTCGGTATTATTGTATAAGTTAAGACCATTGTAGTTTTTTATAAATTCGGCGTAACCTACAGATGATTTTACATTTCCGGTTAAACCATTAGCAGCCGATTTTTTAAGCACAATATTGAAAATTCCTGCACTTCCTGATGCATCATATTTTGCTGAAGGGTTAGCAACAATCTCTACTGATTTGATATTTGTGCCATCCATCATTTTTAAATATTGCTTTAGTTCCTCACCTGTTAGTAGTGATGGTTTGCCATCTATCATAATCTGAATATTGGCGTTTCCTCTAAAAACTACATTTTCATCCTTGTCTAAACGAACTCCTGGCAATTTGCTTAGAGTTTCAAGACCATCATTACCATTGCCAAAACCTGCTTTGTCTACATCAACAATCATTTTGTCTCTACTGAGTTTGATAAGGCTTTTATTTTGCATTATAACTACTTCATTAAGAGAAACAGCATCTTCTTCTAAGTCAAAATTTAGATTACCACTTGTCTCTGCGAATGTTTTTGATTTGAATGTCTTATAGCCCAACAAGTCAATCTGAACAAAGAAGGCTGTGTTGTTTAATTGAATTTCATAATTCCCGTTTTCGTCCGTTACTACGTATTTTATAAAGGAATTATTGTGAGCATCAAAAACAGAAACGTTTGCAAATGCTAGTTTCTCTTTACTATTTTTTGCTAAAACTGTTCCTGTAAGGTTTGTATCCTGCGCAAACAGTAAATTAATATTGAATAATAAAAAAATCGCGATAGTAGTTTTCATGTTCTGTATTTTTGTTTGGAGCAAATGTATAAGAGAGAAGGGATGATATAAATCGTTTTACACCATAGTGGTTTTTTAGTACACGAAACCTAAAAGACCAATCATTTCATTATTTTTATAAATAAAAAGTCAGTTTGTACAACGGATTCGTTAGTTGGTCCAAAAAAAATAGTGATTAACAGTATAATGTGTAAATTCATCCCATGGAAATAAATAAAAAACAGTGGTACTTTCATCTTGCTTTAGTGCTTACAATTGTATTGATGGATCTTTTTGCAGATTATGTATACGGAGGTAGTGAAAGATTTTTAAGTAACTTTCATTTGCCTTTAAATTTTAATCGTTTGATTATTTATGTGGCAACTTTTACGATCTATTCACTAAATTTTTTTGTTGTCTGTCCTTTTACATTAAGGAAAAAGCACTATTTGAGGTTTGCAGTGGGAATAGTACTCCTTGTTATTGTTTTTGGACGTATTCGTTATTTATTTGAAGAAGTTATTTTATATCATTTCACCGGAAAACATAATTATTTTGAAGAGTCTAGAGCATTCTTTTACTATACTTTTGATAATTCTTATTTTGCGGTTAAAGGCATTTTATACAGTACCTTATTGTATTTTTTCTTTGAATATGCAACCAATCAAAACCGAATACACCAGCTGGAGTTAGACTATAATAAGGCAGAACTCACTTTTCTTAAATCACAATTAGAACCCCATTTTTTATTCAATACGCTTAACACCTTTTATACAGATTTGATTGATGCACAACCCAAAATAGCCAAAGACATCCATCGTTTGTGCGATCTTCTTAGGTATGTGACGTACGAAGCAGGAAATGATTTTATGCCTTTGAGTAAAGAAATTAAATTCATTGAAGATTATATTTATCTGCATAGAAAACGTTTTGAAGACACCTTGTTTCTAGAATATACTGTTGATGGAGTTGTAGGAGAGCAAAGTGTGCCATCGCTAGTTTTTATACATTTTGTAGAAAATATTTTTAAACACGGAATTACAAATGACAAACGAAATCCTGCAAAAATTAATATTAGAATTTCTGAAAAAGAAATAATTGTAGAGACCTCAAACAAAATTTCTTCTTCAGAAAAGTACACTAACAATGGCATTGGTAAGGAAAATTTAGAACGGAGACTTAGTGGAATTTACAAGCAAGATTATGTCTTGTGTTACAATCAATCTAATGCTATCTTTACTACAATATTAAAACTGCCATTTAAATTTAAATCATGAAAACACTAAAATGCCTCATTGTTGATGATGAACCACCTGCTGTCCGATTGCTGGAAAAATATGTTAGTAAAGTTCCTTTTCTTAATCTAATAGCAACTACAACAAGTTCAATTGAAGCATTATCAAAAATAGAGCAACAAAATATTGACTTGGTTTTTATGGATATCCAAATGCCAGATTTGACAGGATTGCAGTTATCGAAAATTGTAAAAGGCAAAACAAACATTATTTTTACTACTGCTTATCCGCAATTTGCACTACAAAGCTATGAAGTAGATGCAATCGATTATTTGTTAAAACCATTTGAATTTGAACGTTTTTATGAAGCTGTTTTAAAAGTGAAAAATAATTTTCGGTCTGAGGTAAAAGAAGTTCTAAAAGAAATTGATGAGTTTATATTTATTAAAACAGATGGGAAGAATAATTTTGAAAAAGTCTACGTAAAAGACATCTGCTATATAGAAGGTTTAAAAAATTATGTTGCGATCCATTTAAAAGACAAACAAATTATCACCAATAATACTTTAAAGAATATTGAGGATTTTTTACCCACTTCTGAATTTGTAAAGACGCACAAATCATTTATTGTTTCGCTTCGTCATATTTCAAAAACCGATTCTTTGTGCGTTTTTATTAATGAAAAATGTATTCCTATTGGCGATACCTACAAAAAAGAATTGTTTGAAATTATTCAAAGAAGGAAATTGTAATGTGTAAAAGAGTTCATTTAAGTTAACGTCAATTTGTTGACATTGGTTTCTTATCATGTTGCTCCATTTTCTTAAAATTTTATTTACAATTCATTTATCTTATTATTTATCAATTTTTTATTTTTTAGAATTAGAGAGAAGTTTTGATTAATTTTGAATCCTCAAATAAATTTTAAAATGAATAAGCTTACTAAAATACTTACCGTTGTTGTTACTTGTCTTGTTGTTGGATATTTTTCGGGAATAGTTACTCGTGGAAGTATCTTGACTTGGTATCCTACATTAGTAAAACCTAGTTTTAATCCACCCAATTGGATTTTTGCTCCTGTTTGGAGTATGCTTTATATTATGATGGGTATAGCAGCAGGGCTGGTTTGGGACCGTATTGATTTTGAAAAAGAATTAGTAAAAAAGGCTTTAGTTCTTTTTGTAATTCAGTTGGGTTTAAATGCTTTGTGGTCGTATTTATTCTTTGGGTTGCACAACCCAATGTTAGCAGGAATTGAGATTATTTTGTTATGGTTAATGATATTCGAAACCTATACTCAATTCTCCAAAATCAATAAAATCGCGGGTTTTCTATTTATACCGTATTTGGCTTGGGTCAGTTTTGCGATGGTGTTGAATGGAAGTATTTGGTGGTTGAATAGATAAAGTTTCGTTTTGGTTAAATGGCATTCGCCAATATAAATCCGCTTGTCCAAGCATTCTGGAAATTAAATCCGCCTGTAATGGCATCAATATTTACTATTTCTCCAGCAAAATAAAGATTTTCATGCAATTTGCTTTCCATGGTTTTGAAGTTGATTTCTTTCAAATCGATTCCGCCAGCGGTTACAAATTCTTCTTTAAAAGTGCTTTTTCCATTGACTTGAAAAGTTCCATTGGTCAATTGATTGGCTAAGTTTTGCAATTGTATTTTTGATAAATCAGCCCATTTGGTTTCGGCTTCAATTCCAGAAGCAAGAACTAAGCTCTCCCATAAACGATTGGGGAAGTCAAATGGTGATTTTTTAGAAACCGCTTTCTTGGCGTGTTCCTGTTTTAATTCTTTTAGTTTTTTCTCGGTATCTGCTGTGTCAATATCATTCAGCCAATTCACGAATATGGTAAATTGATAGTTTTTATCATGTAGTATTCGCGCTCCCCAAGCCGATAGTTTTAAAACAGCTGGACCACTCATACCCCAGTGCGTTATCAATAATGGACCTGTAGATTCTAGTTTTGTATCTTTTACTTTTACGGTTGCTAATGCTGCTACTCCAGGTAATTCTTTAATTCTACTGTCTTTGATATTGAAAGTGAATAGGGAAGGAACGGGGCTCACGATGGCATGACCATAGGTTTGTAGCATTTCCCATATTTTTGGGTTGCTTCCGGTGGCAAGAATTAATTTCTCCGCAATGTAATTTTCGCTTTGCGTTTCTATTTTCCAAATATTGTCTTTCTTGAAAATAGATTGCACACTTTGTCCTGTCAAGATTTTTATTCCTAGTTTTTGCGTTGCCGTCAGGAAACAATCAATTATGGATTGTGACGAATTGGAGACTGGAAACATTCTTCCATCATCTTCCATTTTTAATTCTACGCCATGTTTTTCAAACCATTCGATAGTATCTCCCGAGCAAAACTGATGAAAGGGACCACGTAATTCTTTTTCTCCACGTGGATAGAATTTCACCAATTCATTGGGTTCAAAACAAGCATGTGTCACATTACATCTTCCACCACCTGAAATGCGTACTTTTTGCAATACTTCGGCACCACGTTCTAATATGGTTACTTTTAGTTTTGGATTTTTCTCTACGATGTTAATAGCTGTAAAAAATCCTGCTGCACCACCACCTACTATTATTATATCAAAATCTTGATTCATATTTTTGTTGTTTTTGCTTAAAGCAAAATTTATAATCTATCGGGAAAATCAGATATGATTCCGTCTACTTGATATGTTTTTATTCTTTTTATGTCTTCAGTTTCATTGACCGTCCAAGGGAATACTTGAAATCCTTTTTCTTGTAATTGGGCCGTATTTTCTTTGTTTAACAAATGAAAATAAGGATGAATGGATTTTGCTTGGATAACTTTGGCGAAAGCCAATGCCAGATCCAAATCCGTTTCTGTTATAACCCCAATAGGAATTAGTGCGTTTGCAGCAGCCACTTTTTGTAAAGCGTTCCAATCAAAACTAGAAACCAAAAATTGACTGTATATCCAGTTTTTTTCTGAAACGTATTTTTCAATTAGATCCACTACTTTATCTGCAGTTTCAAAACTTTTTAACTCAATATTGATGTCACATTTTTGATCAATTAATTTTAAAACTTCTGATAATGTTGGAATATGATGTTCTTTATTTATCAGGAAGCGTTTTAATTCTGGAAGCGAAAATTCACTTACAAATCCCTTACCATCAGTTGTTCGATCTACTGTTTCATCATGAATAACCATTAATTCATTATCTAGACTTAAATGAACGTCGAGCTCAATTCGATTAGCATGAAGGTCGATGGCTTTTTGAAAACCGATTAAGGTATTCTCGGGTTTATGCCCTTTTGCACCTCGATGCCCAATTTTTAACATGGTATAGATTTTTTACAAAGGTAGCTAAAATAAAAAAGCACAAACCGTGTTTGGATTGTGCTTTTCATATTTTATGGAACTGTTTATTTTTCTAATAAAACAATGTCAAATGGGGAATCAATAGTAATTTTTCCATTTGTTACCGTAGCTTCTTTTCCAGAATAGTCATCTTTTAACTTTGTCCCTTCAGAGAATACGGTTCCTACTGAAAGTTCTTTTTTACCAATTGCCAAATCCAGTCCTACAACTACTTTATCGGTGTAATTTCCTTTGGAATACGTTCTTGAAAAAGTATAAGGTTGCGCAGAAATTTCTTGGTGAACTCCAGCTCCAATTGCGGGATGATTTTTTCTAAACTGTCCTAGTTTTTGCCAGTGTAAAAGTGCTTTTTGTGTATCAGAATTTGTTGTTATATCGTCCCAATTCATCATGGATCGCAAGGTGGCATCGCCTTCGGTACCTTCGACAATTAAAGAACGCGCTGACTCGTCTCCGTAATAGACTTGTGCAAGTCCTGGAGAAAGCAATAATTTTGTTGCAGTTTCTTTGTTTTTGGTTCTTGCTGCATCAAAAGGGCCTCCATCATCATGTGAAGACAAATAGTTTAAAACACTATATCCTTTTAATTCTCCGTTTAAGATTTTAGAATATTTAGAGAATATAAATTCATAGTTTTTTTGTGCATCCCATTTGAATTCGAAATTGATCATGTTGTTAAATCCGTTTTCGTAATAGTTTACTTTTTTATCTCCAAAATCAAAATATTTACCTGCACTAATGTTGTAATTGTAGACTTCAGCAATCGTGTAAAAAGAGTTGTTATCTAGTACTTTCGTAGGATTGTTTTTTTTCCAAGTTGCAAATGCATAATTACATTGTGTTTTAAAATCGGACCAAACACTTTCATTAGTATGTTTAACCGTATCTGCTCTATAACCATCAATTCCGTATTCAGCGATATAATCGGTTAGCCATTTTATGATATAATTTTTTGGGGTTCTAGGGTATCCCGTTCTTTTGAAAAATGCATCCAATGAAGTGACTTCTTTTTCATAACGCCCTTCTTTTTTCCATTTTTCGATTAAAAAAGGAGGAAGTGTAACTTCTTGATTGCTTTCGGTTTTTACATCTGGAAGGTTTTTTACTAAGGTACAAACGGTTGTAGTTTCAAAGGATTTATAATCACATTGTGGCCCTGTTCGCACCCAATCCGAAGGCCAAATAGTGTCATCATTTGTTACTGGTCCAGTGTGGTTTATCACGCCATCTAGAATAATACGAATGCCATGTGCATGTGCTTTTTGAACCAAAGCGGCCAAATCTTTTTTAGTTCCAAAGTTAGGATCTAAAGCAGTCCAATCCCTAGCCCAATAGCCATGAAAGCCATAGCTTAAGCCAGTTCCTTCGTCAACGGCATCATGTATTTGTTCTACAATAGGTGTAAACCAAATGGCATTTATTCCTAATTTATCAAAATACCCTTCGTCAATTTTTTTAGAAATACCTAGAATATCTCCCCCTTCAAAACCACGAAGTTTTCCAGCAGTTTTATTTCTGTTAAAGTTTAAATCATTGGATTTATCTCCATTGTTAAAACGATCAGTCAATAAAAAATAAACACTTGCTGACTCCCAAACAAATGGGGTTTCACTTATTGAATTATTTTTCTTAATTGTTTTTGTACTGGAACAACTAGCAAAGAATGCCATTGTAAAAAGTAAAATGAGGGCTGTGTTTTTTTTCATATTTTTATTCGAAAAGTAAATTAAAGAGATGTATCAAGTAGCTAAAACTATTCTAATTCTAATATCAAAACAGATTTACTGTTTATATTAATTTCATTAGATAAGTCATAAGAATGATCAGTTAAGATATCTTTTCCTGTTTTATGGGTTTTGATGTTTTCTTGAAAACGATCTGTTTTTATAGTATGATCTTCCTTACTATTGTTGATAACAATCATTACCGTTTTGTTTTCGGTATATCTAAAATAAACATAGACATTGTGTTCAGGAATATAGTGGGTCATTTTTCCGAAATGAACTGCTTCATTGGTTTTTCTCCAATTAAAAAGTTTCGAAGTAAAGTCGAAGTATTGATTTTGCCAGTCTGTTCTTCCTTCTTTTATGAATGCATTATTTTCATCATTTTTCCAACCTCCAGGAAAATCTTGTCTAATATCAGCATCTCCTTTGTTTTTATCTCCTCTCATTCCTATTTCACTACCGTAATATAATTGAGGAATTCCTCGTACAGTAGCTATCAAGGCCATTGCCATTTTATACTTGTTGAAATCATTATTGTAGAGTTCGTTAAATCGACTGGTGTCATGATTTTCAGCAAAAACCATAATGTTATTTGGATTTGGATATAAAAAATCTTCTGTAAAATTATCATACATTTTCACCATCCCTTTGTTCCAATTTCCATCATCTTCATTAAAAACACTCTCAATAGCATCATGTAACGTAAAATCCATTACACTTGGTAAGTTTGAATTGAAGTTTTGGATGGCTCCAATTTTACTGTCTTTTTGCCAATACGCCATTTGAGCTTGACTTTGCATCCAAATTTCCCCTACAATATTAAAATTTGGGTATTCATCAGTAATTGCTTTTGTCCAAGAGGCAATTCCTTTAGGGTCAGAATAGTTGTAGGTGTCTACTCTAAAGCCATCTACATTTGCATATTCAATCCACCAAATTGCATTTTGTTTCAAATAATTTAACACCAAAGGATTTGATTGGTTTAAGTCGGGCATTGAGGGAACAAACCAGCCATCTAAACATACTTTTTTATCAAATTCAGAGGCGTTGATGTCGGTGATTGTTGATCTTTTATGATTGGTTTGCGTATAATTATCAAATTGATGTACCCAGTCTTTTGTTGGCAAGTCTTTCATCATCCAATGTTCAATTCCCCAATGATTGGTTACATAGTCCATGACTAATTTCAAATCTTTTTTATGCATTTCTGATGACAAACGAACATAATCTTCATTGGTTCCATAACGAGGGTCAATTTTATAAACATCAGATTGCGCATAAGTATGATAAGAGAAAGCGGGGTCATTATCCTCACAAAGTGGTGTACTCCATATTGCTGTTGCTCCCAGCGATGAAATGTAGTCTAAATTGTTTATAATACCTTGTATGTCTCCTCCATGTCTTCCACCAGGTAAATCACGATTGTATTTTTCGACAGTGTTGTCGTTACTGTCATTGTCTGGATTTCCATTAGCAAAACGATCGGGCATTAATAAATATAACATATCAGAGGCATCAAAACTTTTGCGTTGAGCAGAGTTTTTACGTCTTTTTTTGATGGAATATTTCTGAGTAAATAGTTCTTTGTTGTTGCTTTTAAAGCTAAAAACTAAATCGGTAGAAGGTGTTTTTTGTGTGTCAATAGTCACAAAAATATAGTTGGGATTTTCTGTTCTTTTGACATTGATTATTTTGGTTTCATTTGAAACGGTGACTTGATATTTAGCTATGTCTTTGCCATAAAACATAATCTGTAAATTTGGATTATGCATTCCCGCATACCAAAATGGAGGTTCGATTTTATCGATTTGAGCATTTATGGATAGGGACATAAAAAAAAGGAATAGGGTTATTTTTTTTATAAAAGCTTTGTTTTTTGACTGCGTGTAACCAAATTTATTCATATTTAAGGATATTTTGAACATTATTGAAATTATTTTATGGTAGATGGTTAGAAAAGTAGGATTACTAAAGAAGTATTAGTTTAAATTAAACAATCCCAATAAAATTGGGATTGTTTGTAGGCAAATTAGCCTTTTCTAAGAGAAAGAATTATCTACAAGTTCTTTACAATTAAATTGTTATAGAGTAGGGGAAACAACAACTGGTTTGCCATTTACGATTATTGTCAATTCCTTTGTTCCATCTACTGAAAAAGTGGTTTGATTGTGATTGATAGCCACTTTTAGAATTTGATTTCTGAAATTTATTTTAAAGGAGTACCCTTTCCATTCTTTTGGAATTTTTGGAGAAAAGTGCAGCGTGTCATTTTTTACTCGCATTCCGCCAAATCCTTCTACGATACTCATCCAGGTACCGGCCATTGATGTAATATGACACCCTTCTTCTACTTCTTTGTTGTAATCATCTAGATCTAGTCGCGATGTTCTTAAGTAGAATGTATATGCCATTTCCATTTTGTCAAGGGAAGCCGCTTGAATGGAATGAACACAAGGCGAAAGAGAGCTTTCATGTACTGTGAACGATTCGTAAAACTCAAAATTACGTTTCAGTTCCTCTTTAGAGAAATGCTCTTCAAAGAAATAGAAACATTGTAATACATCAGCTTGTTTGATATAAGGAGAACGCAATACTCTGTCCCAAGACCATTTTTGATTGATCGGGCGTTGTGATTTGTCTAAGTCTTTTACAGGAACAAGATCTTTATCTAAAAAGCAATCTTGTTGCAAGTAGATTCCTAGTTCTTCTGATTTTGGGAAATACATATTTCCTGCTACTTTCTTCCATTCTTGCAATTCAGCATCAGATAATTTTACTTTCTCAATAATACGTTTATGATCTGATGGGTATTCTAAAGAAACTTTCTGAATTTGTTCTTGCGCATAATCAATGCACCATTTAGCAATATAATTGGTGTAGAAATTATTGTTGATGTTGTTTTCATATTCATTAGGACCTGTAACTCCTAGAATAACATATTGATTTTTGTCTTTGGAGAAATTCGCTCTTTGATGCCAAAAACGAGCGATACCTATTAATACCTCTAATCCTTTTTCTGGGATGTAAGAATAATCGCCAGTAAAACGGTGGTAATTGAAGATTGCAAAAGCGATAGCCCCATTTCTATGTATTTCCTCATGCGTAATTTCCCATTCATTATGGCACTCTTCACCATTCATGGTAACCATCGGGTATAATGCTGCACCATCTTTGAATCCAAGGTTTTTCTCGGCATTCTCAATTGCTTTATCCAGTTGATTGTAACGGTACGTCAATAAGTTTCGAGCTACTTGTTGGTCTTTGGTCGCCATATAAAATGGAATACAATACGCTTCAGTATCCCAATAGGTTGATCCTCCGTATTTTTCTCCAGTAAATCCTTTTGGACCGATGTTTAATCGGCTGTCTTTACCTAAATAAGTTTGGTTCAATTGGAAAATATTAAATCGGATACCTTGCTGTGCTTTCACATCACCATCAATAGTAATATCTGACATTTCCCAAATTTTTGCCCAAGCATCAATTTGATCTTGTAACAATTGATCGTACCCTTTTGTTAAAGCAAGTTGGATTGCTTTTTCGGCTGCTGTAAAAGTATTTGTATGATTTAAAGAAACGGTATATCCCCCTATTTTTTGAATAGATGATTTTTTGCCTTGAGCGACAATAACAGCATAACTACTTTGAATTTTGTCTGTACCTGTTTCAAAGTTGCTAGGTGAAATATTTAAGTTTCGACCATTTTCTAAGATGCTGTTTTGCATAAAAGTGGTCACTTTGAAATGTGTTTTGAAGGTTTGTGCTGTAACAAAAGCTTCGTTGCCTACATGTTTTACTTCAAGTGGCTCCCAGAATTTTTCATCCCAGTTGGCGTCCTCATTTGTTACACCTGCATCTATGTACGGTTTGTAAACTATTTTTGCGTCTTTATTTAATGGCGTAATTTCATAATTTATGATACCTACTTCGTCCAAATCCAGTGAAAGTAAGCGACGTACGTTTACGGCGATTTCAGTACCATTTTTTAGCTTGGCTTCAAATGAACGGTTGTACCATCCTTCTTTCATATTCAATTCACGACGAAAATGGTTTACTTCAACACAGGTGTTTAAATCTAAATTCTCGCCATTGATTTCAATATCAATTCCAATCCAGTTGGGTGCATTCAATACTTTTGCAAAATATTCAGGGTAGCCATTTTTCCACCAACCCACTTTAGTTTTATCTGGATAATAAATCCCAGCAATATAACTTCCTTGAAAAGTAGAGCCAGTATAATTTTCTTCAAAATTAGCACGTTGTCCCATAGCACCATTTCCAATACTAAAAAGGCTTTCTGATGATTTTACGCTTTCTGAATCAAATCCTTCTTCAATGATGGACCAATTGTCTGGTTTTATATAATCTTGGTTCATTTTTTTAATTTTATTTAAATACTGAAAATTAGCTTTCCAATAATTTCAATTCTTTATTTATTAATCAATTTTTCGATGAAAGCAAATTCAATATGAGTGAAATCCTCAAAAATATACTTAGCTTCATGAAGTGTTTTTTCTTCGCCAATTCCTATGCTTGTCATTTTACCAATATTGGCTGCTTGAACACCAGCAACAGAGTCTTCAAAAACAATAGCATCTTCTGGTTTTGATCCTAATAATTTTGCTGCTATCAAGAAAACTTCTGGATCAGGTTTGGCATTGGTAACATCATTCCCGTCAACAATAGCATCAAAATAATGTATGATTCCTGTTTTTTCAAGAATAGGTCTTGCATTCTTACTTGCTGATCCTAATGCTATGGGTTGGTTTTTATCTTTTAAAAACTGTAGAATAGGCATTACTCCAGGTAAGATTTCACTTTGATCCATATCAACAAGATAGGTGAGATATTCTTCATTTTTTTGAATCAACCATTTGTTTTTATCTTCTTGTGACGCTTCTACTTTTCCTAATTCTAATATAATATCAAGAGAACGTACACGACTTACTCCTTTTAATAGTTCATTGTGTTCTAGTGTGAAATCAATATTTAATTCTTGTGCAATTTTTTGCCATGCTAAATAATGGTACTTCGCGGTATCTACTATAACTCCGTCAAGGTCGAATATGAATGCTTTTTTATTCATTGATTGTAATTTTGGATTCGTCATTAATAATAAGAGCAATAATTCCGGCAAGAATCATGGAAGCTCCACCAATTAATAATGCGTATATGGGTTCATTGTTAAAAATTTGGGATACTAAAAATCCTAGAATGGATGCAGCAACTAGTTGCGGAATTACGATAAAGAAGTTAAAAACTCCCATGTAATATCCCATTTTGGCAGAAGGTAAAGAGCCAGATAACATAGCATAGGGTATTGATAAAATACTTGCCCATGCAATTCCAACTCCTATCATTGGAAGCCATTCCATAGTAAATGTTGTTGGTTCTTTTATGAAATAGATAGATATAAGACCAATTCCACCGCAAACTAATGCAGCAAAGTGGGTGAATTTTCTACTCGTGTATTTTGCTAATAAGGGCAATAAAAAAGAAGCGATTGCGGCAATTAAATTGTAGTTAGCAAACATTTCTCCCACTTGATTTGCTCCTGTATTGTAGGCAACTGATGTGGTATCAGTCGTTCCGTAAATATGTTGTGTTACGGCAAGAGTGGTGTAAATCCACATGGAGAAAAGGGCAAACCAAGAAAAGAATTGTACCCAAGCCAACTGTTTCATGATTTTTGGCATAAACTGAAAATCATTCATAATGGTAACAAAACCATTTTTGGTGTTATTGGTTTTTTGCATTAATCCTGAAGCAACCATTGCGAGACCACCTAAGCCAATAAGCCCAAGAGATAAAACGTATAAATCTTTCTTTAAATCAAAATGATAAATTACAAATGAAAATAGGATACTTACAATTAAAAATAGAGTTCCCTTAGTTAAATGAGATTTTCCGTTGGAGGTAAACCATTCTGCTGAATGATCTTCTTTTACAAACGTGATTTCTTTGTATTTTTCAAAAGCGGCTAATTCTTCTGGAGAATATTCTTTGGACGTAATTACAGTCCATAGAACAGTAACTATAAATATAATACCACCAAAATAAAAGGAATATTTTACAGAGTCTGGAATAATACCTAAAGGAGCAGTGTTTTGAACACCCAAATGAGTGAAAATCAAAGGCAATTTTGACGCAAAATAGGCACCAATACCAATGAAGAAACTTTGCATAGCAAACCCCATGGTACGTTGCTTTTCAGGAAGATTATCTCCTACAAATGCACGGAATGGCTCCATAGAGACATTGATCGAAGCGTCCATAATCCAAAGCATTCCTGCCGCAATCCATAACACTGGAGAGTTTGGCATAACAAATAGAGCTGCCGAAGCTAAAATTGCTCCTGCTAAAAAATAAGGTTTTCTTCGTCCTAATTTGGTCCAAGTTCGATCAGAGAAATAACCAATAATTGGTTGAATAATTAATCCAGTTAAAGGAGCGGCAACCCATAAAATAGGGATGTCATCAATGTTTGCACCTAAAGTCTGAAATATTCTACTAACATTAGAGTTTTGCAATGCAAATCCCATTTGTATTCCTAGAAATCCAAAACTCATGTTCCAAATTTGCCAGAAACTTAACTTACGCTTTTCCATTATCGTAATTTATATTAATAATACGATAAGCGCGATGCTTATCAAAACTTGTTCTTATTTTCGAAGTAAAAGTAAAAGCTTTGAGGTGGGTGTAAATATAAAATTTTTTTCCAAACTTCTATTTTTAACTTTTAAAAAATAGGGAAATATTTTACTACAAGGTTGTAGTAATGAATTATATAGAATTAAAAAGCTAATTTGTGGATTCTCTCTCTATAAGATGTGTTTCTATCACTTCAGTTTTATAATTTTCCTCTTCGTCTTCTTCTAATTCCAATCGGTCAATAAGCATTTTTGCCGCTTTATTGCCCATTTTTATTCCATTTTGACTTACAGTTGTAATAGTTGGCGTAGAATATTTTGAAATAATCCCATCCGTAAAAGCAATTACTGCAAAATCTTCAGGAACGCTTAAGCCAATTTTACTGGCTGTCTTTATACAAGTTACGGCAAAAAGTTCATTTACGGCGAAAACTGCATCAATGGCCTTGTCTTCCAATAATTTTCCAATAATGATTTCGCATGTATCAATATCTTCAATTTTGATAATTAGGTTTTCGTCGAAAGGGATGTTATTGTCTAATATCGCTTTGGTATATCCGTCAGTTCTTAATTTGCCTACACTTACATAATCAACTGTAGTTACTAGTGCTATTTTTCTTTTGCCTTTGTCTATTAAACTTTGAACGGCTTCGTAAGCTGCAGATTTGTCATCAATAATAACTTTGTCACAAAGAATATCGTTAGTGACACGATCAAACATTACAACGGGCATTCCTTGATTTATCACCTCGGTAATATGATGAAAGTCTCCTTTTAATTGGGTTTCTTTAGAAAGAGACATAATAAATCCATCGATACTTCCATTAGCTAATAGTTCCATATTAAGGACCTCTTTATCAAAAGAGTCGTCAGAGAGACATATAATTACACTGTACCCATATTCATTGGCAACTTGTTCGATCCCATTGATAACGGTCGAAAAGAAATGATGTACTATTTCAGGGATAATGATCCCGATTGTTTTTGTCTTTCTGTTTTTTAGGCTTAGTGCAATGTTATTAGGTTTGTAATTGTAAAATTTAGCAAAAGCTTGCACTTTTAACCTAGTCTCTTCTCCAATTTCCAAGCTATTTCTAAGTGACTTTGAAACGGTTGAAATGGAGACGTCCAGTTCTTTTGCAATTTGTTTAAGTGTTACTTTTCTTTTCATGGATCAATTAAGGAATTATTTGGTATTCATAATAAAAATCTATTTTAATATAATTTATGGCAATTTAACCCTTATAAAATTAAATAAAGTAGAAACTTTTCAACACTATCACGTTTTCGTAACCCAATATAAAAGTGACTTTGTCGAGCACGTTAAAATTTACATAAATTTAACGCTCGAAGTATAAGTAAAGTTCAATAAAAACAAATTAATTTAAACAAAAAGTATGAAAACAATTTATAAAAAGTTGTTATTTTTAGTACTGCTATTGCCTTTTAGTATTCTGGCTCAGAATACTCTTAATGGGACAGTTCTTGATAAAATATCAGGACAACCAATTCCTGGGGTAAATGTAAATGTACAAGGCGCTATTAATGGCGTTTCCACTGATTTCGACGGTAAATTTCAATTAGTAAATGTGAAGAAAGGCGATAAAATCGTTTTTTCTTTTATTGGATATAAAAATACCGTTGTTAGTTATGCTGCTCAAAAAGCACTGACAGTTTCTTTAGAAGAAGATGAAAATCAATTGAAAGAAGTTGTTATCCAAGTAGGTTATGGTACTGTTAAGAAAAAAGATGCAACTGGAGCCGTAACCGTTTTATCAGCAAAAGATTTTAACAAGGGGCCTGTAACTTCTGCAGATCAAATGATTCAAGGAAAAGTAGCTGGTTTACAAATTATTAATGGTGGTGGTTCACCTGGAGTTGACCCAGTTATTAGAATTAGAAGTGGGTCTTCACTTTCAGCAAGTAATGATCCATTATATGTAATTGATGGTGTACCAGTTGCAAATGGTGGTGTAGAGGGTGGTAGAAATCCATTATCTACTATTAATCAAAATAATATTGAATCTATTTCAGTATTAAAAGATGCTTCTGCTACTGCAATTTATGGATCACGTGCTTCTAATGGTGTAATCATTATTACTACTAAAAAAGGAAAAGCAGGAGAATTGAAAGTTTCTTATAATGGTAATCTTCAGGTTTCTGAAATTACTAAAAAAGTAGATGCATTATCAAGTACTCAATTTAAAGAGTTTGTTGCAGCAAATGGAAATGCAGCTCAACAAGCACTTGTAGGTACTGCTAATACAGATTGGCAAGATGAAATTTATAGAACAGCAATTGGAACGGATCATAATGTTGCCTTAAGTGGTGGTGTTGATAATGTAGTGTACAGAGCTTCTGTAGGATATGCTAATTTGAATGGAATTTTAAAAAGAGATAATATGCAAAGAACTTCTCTTGGAGCTAATGTTACAGGGAATTTCTTTGATAAACATTTGAAAATTGAAATAAATAATAATACATCTGTTATAAAAAGTAATTACAGTACTACAGGTGCTGTTGGTGGAGCGGTTAGCTTTGATCCTTCACAACCAGTTAGAAATGCTGATGGTACTTATTTTCAATGGCAAACTTCTCCTACTGAAATCAATCAATTAGCGGGAGTTAATCCACTTTCTCAAATCGAACAACAAAACAACTATGGTAGTTTCTATAGAAGTATTGGAAACGTTCAGTTGGATTATAAGTTGCATTTTTTTCCAGACTTAAAAGCCGTAGCTAATTTTGGATATGATCAAATGACTGGAACTGGATATGGTAATACAGCGGCAGATTACCGTAATGGGTTTTCAGGTTCAGGATATAACAATACGTATAAAAATTTAGAGTCTCGTGATAATAAATTAATGGACTTGTACTTAAACTACAATAAGAAGGTTGAGTCTATTGATACACAATTTGATGTGACAGGGGGATATACGTACCAAGATTTTAAAGAATCAAAAAACAAGTCTTCTTATAATTTTGAAAGAGGAGTGACTAATAATGAGTTGTTTACGCCAACACGTATCAACTTGCAATCGTTTTTTGCAAGAACAAACATTACCATTGCAGATAAATATTTATTGACAATGTCTTTGAGACGAGATGGTACATCTAGATTTACAGAGAATTACCGTTGGTCAAACTTCCCAGCAGTTGCTGTGGGATGGAAATTAAACGAAGAAAACTTCTTGAAAGATGTGGAAGCTATTTCTAGTCTTAAATTAAGAGGAGGTTGGGGTATAACGGGACAACAAAATATTGGTAAATCGTATCCTTCAATTCCGTTGTATTTAGCGTCTAATAATGCTGCTCAATATCAAATCGGGGATACTTTTTATACTACTTATAGACCAGAGCCGTACAATAGCAATTTGAAATGGGAACAAACAACAACAGTAAACGTTGGTCTTGATTTTGGATTGTTCAATAATAGAATAACAGGTAGTGCTGATGCTTATCAAAGAATTACTAAAGATCTATTGTTGTTTACTTACAATCCGGCTTTCTTTGGTTTCTCAAATCAAGACAACTATAATATTGGGACAATCGACAACAAGGGAATTGAGTTAGCTGCTGAAGTTATTCCAGTGAGAAATGATAATTTTCAATGGACTATTGGTGGGAATGTAACTTTTCAAGATTCTAAAATCACTAAATTAACTACGACTCAAGACAACACTCCTGGTATAACTGATGTGGGATCAATTGACGGAGGTACAGGAAACTACATTCAAAGTCATCAAGTTGGTTATGCGCCAAATTCATTCTTTGTTTATGAGCAAGCATATGGAGCCGATGGTAAACCACTTGAAGGCGTTTTTATCGATAGAAATAAAGATGGTATCGTTAATGAAAGTGATAAATACCGTTTTCATAAACCAGCAGCTGATGTCTTTTATGCTTTTAATACAAGTGTAACTTATAAAAACTGGGATATGGGAATGAACTGGAGAGGTTCATGGGGTAATTATAATTATAACAACGTAGATTCTAATAAAGGGGTTTATAATAATGTTTTAACGAGAAATACCGATTTAAATAACGGAGTTGCTAACCTTTTAGAAACCGGTTTTACTAAATCAAATGATTTTCAATTGCATTCAGATTATTACATCCAAAATGCTTCATTTATCAGATTGGATAATGTGAGTGTTGGATATACTTTTAATCAAAAAGAAAATGCTACATCATTAGTTAAATTAACATTATCTGCACAAAACATTTTAACAATCACTAAGTATGATGGTTTAGATCCAGAGATTTCTGGAGGTATTGATAAAAATTTATATCCTAGACCAATCACATTTACGTTAGGTTTAAACGTTAATTTCTAATACAAATAATAAGAAAAATGAAAAATATATATAAACAACTATTGGGTATTTCTTTGTTACTGTTGGTCCTTACATTTCCATCATGTACCAATGATTTAATCCAATCTCCTGACAACGGAGATTCGGTTTCTGGTGATGAGTTTTTCAGCACGCCGGAATCGTATAAGCAAAATTTGGCCAAACTATATGCAGGTTTTGCCACTTCAGGGCAGCAAGGTCCTGCAGGAAAACCTGATATTTCAGGAATCGACGAGGGAACAAGTCAATACATTAGAGGGTATTGGATGATGCAGGAATTAACAACTGATGAGGCAGTTATAGGATGGAATGATGGAACTATTAAAGATTTTCATTCGCAATCATGGACATCTTCGGATAGTTTTATTAACGCTACTTTTGCTCGTTTCTCTTTTCAAATTGTGAACTGTAACGAATTTTTGCGCCAAACTACTGATGAGAAATTGGCAGCTAGAGGTGTAGATGCAACTTTAAAAAGCGAGATTGCTACTTACAGAGCTGAAGCTCGTTTTTTGAGAGCAATGACGTATTGGCATTTGATTGATACGTTTGGTAGTGGTTCTTTGGTTACTGAAGATTCTCCAACTAATTTTTACTATCCAGATTATGCTACTAGAGCAGAATTATACAAATTTGTTGACGAAGAATTAACTGCAATAGCAGGGCAATTAAAAGCGCCAAAAACAAATGAGAAGTATCGTGTAGATCAAGCTGCTGATTGGATGTTACAGGCTAAATTGTATATGAATGCAAAAGTATATATTGGTGTAGATCATTATGCTGAAGCAGTGCCGTTAATTACTAAAATAAATGGATCAGCATATAGTCTACATGCAAATTACAACCAATTGTTTTTTGCTGATAATGATAAAAATGGAGCTCAAAACGAATTCATTTTTGCCATTGCATTTGATGGTATTCATACCCAAACGTATGGGGGAACAACTTTCTTAACTCACGCTGCGGTAGGTGGTTCAATGAATGCTGCACAATTTGGTATTAACGGTGGTTGGGCAGGAATAAGAACTACAGCTGCTTTTGTAGATAAATTTGACGCAAATACGACTGATACACGTGGACAATTTTATACAGACGGTCAAACTAAAGAAATAAAAGATTTAGGAACTTTTACGGATGGATATGCAATTCAAAAATTTAGAAATGTTGATGTCAACGGAGTACAAGGTTCTGATAAATCTGGAGATTTTTCAGATTCAGATTTTCCTATTTTCCGTTTAGCAGATGCATATTTAATGTATGCTGAATGCGCCGTTAGAGGTGCAGCAGGTGCTAATATGGTTACTGCAACAACATACGTTAACGCTTTGCGTACAAGAGCAAAAGGAGCAACAATCTCTGAAGGTGATTTAAACCTGAATTTTATTCTTGATGAAAGAGCAAGAGAATTGCACTGGGAAGGACATAGACGAACGGATTTAATTCGCTTTGGTAAATTTACTGGCGGAGCTTATTTATGGCCTTTTAAAGGTGGTGCCGCTAGTGGATCTCCAACACAATCGTATAGAAATTTATTCCCGATTCCTGCAACTGCATTGGCATCAAATCAAAAGTTACAACAAAATCCTGGATACTAATAATTTAAAAAATATATAAAATGAAAAATATAACTAGATCAATAATTGCTTTATTTGCGATAGTTGCTTTGTCATGTAGCGTTGAAGACGTTCAAGATAGACCAGTTATCGAAGGTGTTGATTCACCAGTTTTAACGGCTCCAACAGACGGGGTGGCTTACATATTGACTCCAGAAAATGCAGCTGCACAAGCAGAACGTTTTACTTGGAAATCAGCTAATTTTGGAGGAGATGTTCAAGTGAACTATGTAGTCGAAATGGACACTAAGGGGAATGAATTTAAAACTCCTAAAGAAATAGGAAGTGCTTTGCCTTCTGATAATCAGGTTTCGGTATCAGTAGAATCAATGAACGGAGCTGCATTGGCACTTAATGCTACTCCATTTTCTCCTGCTGAAATGGAAGTTAGAGTTAAAGCAACTGTAGGAGCAACAAATATGTTTTCTAATGTAATAGGAATTGTTGTAACTCCTTATACTACCGAAAGCCCTAAATTATGGGTACCAGGAGGATATGCAGAAGCTTCTGGTTATGCTAAAGATTGGGATCCTGCTTCATCTCCTAAATTAGCGGCTTCGGGTTATGGAAAGGTTGATTTTGAAGGGTACATTAATTTTAATGATGCTAATGCTGAATATAAATTTACTAGCGCTCCTGCATGGTCACAACCTGGAGAATATGCTGCTGGAGCTACACCAGGAACATTATTGTTATCTGGACCTGATAATCTTAAAATTCCTGCTGCAGGATATTATAAAATGGAAGTTGATACTGAAAAATTAACTTACAAAGCCACTAAACAAGTTTGGGGAATTGTAGGTAATGCTACACCAGGAGGTTGGGATGCTGATACGCCAATGACTTATGATAAAGTTACAAAAAAATGGACTCTAATAGCTACTTTAACTACTCAATCAGCTCCAGATAATGGAATGAAATTTAGAGCTAATAACAATTGGGATTATAACTTTGGTGATACTGGAGCCGATGGAACTCTTGAAGGTGGAGGTACAAATATTGGAACTACTGCTGGGACTTATTTGATTACTTTAGATTTAAGTAACCCTAGAGCTTATACTTATACTATGGTTAAGCAATAATATTTTTTAATATTTGAAAAGGCTATCTTTACGGTAGCCTTTTCTATTAAAACCAAAAAACCATGAAGAAATTTTTACTTTTATTATTACTTTTTTTAATCTCCTCATTAAGTTTTGCGCAATTTACTAGTAACCCATCACCTGCAATCGCAAATGGAATCGTTACTCTTAATTTTAATAAAACAGGAACTACTTTAGCTACTTATTCAGGTACAATCTATGCGCATATTGGATTGACGGTGAATGGAGCAAGATGGCAAAACGTGAAAGGTACTTGGGGAAATAATACTACACAACCTAAATTAACTTTGGTTTCTGGAACTACTTATAAATTAGATTTAACACCTGATTTATATACCTATTTCGGTGTTCCAACGACAAGCTCTATTACTGAGATATGTGTGGTTTTAAGGAATGATGCTGGAAATATGCAAACCGCTGATACTTTTTTTAATGTTGGTGCTTTTCAAGCGACATTGACCTCTCCAACTGAAAATAGCTCAACGATAATTTCATCGGGTAGCAATTTTACTATCAGCGCATCTAATACTGGCGGAAATGCAAGCTATAACTTAAAATCAAACGGGGTTAGTATTAATACAAATGGTGCAACTGCAAATTATACTTACAGCCATACTAATATAACTGCAAACCAGAATTATGTATTGGAAATTACGCAAGGAGCCACTTCAGTTTTAAAAAAGTTTTCGGTTATTGTAAATCCAGGAGTAGCATCTGTGGCAATGCCTTCGGGATTATTAGATGGAATTAATTACAATTCAACGGATCCTACAAAAGCGACATTAGTTTTAGATGCTCCATTGAAGGATTTTATATATGTTGCGGGGACCTTTAACGATTGGCAACCTAATTCTAATTATGCAATGAAAAAGGATCCAGTATCAGGAAAATTCTGGTTGGAATTGACCGGATTAGTTTCTGGAACGAATTATAGTTACCAATATTGGGTGGGTGAAACAACCCCAATTGCCAATTCTCCAGCATTAGTAAAAACAGCTGATCCTTATTCGACATTAGTTCTTTCTCCTTATGACGATCCTTATATTCCTTCTTCAACTTATCCTAATCTTCCTGCTTATCCAGTAGGCCAGGAGAGAGAGGTAACTGTTTTACAAACGGGTCAAGCTCCCTATGCATGGAGTACGGCAACTACAAATTTTGTAAAGCCAGAGAAAGAAAAATTAGTTGTTTATGAAGTTTTAGTAAGGGATTTTGATGCAAATAGAAATTTTCAAGATTTGATTAATAAAATTGATTACTTCAAGAATTTAAAAATAAATGCAATTGAATTATTACCCGTAATGGAATTTGAAGGTAATGAGAGTTGGGGTTACAATACCTCTTTTCACATGGCTTTGGATAAGTTTTACGGACCTTCAAATAAATTAAAAGAATTTATTGATTTGTGTCATCAAAACGGAATTGCTGTTATTCTTGATGTAGCTTTAAATCATGCTTTTGGAAGAAATCCAATGGTAAGGATGTGGATGAATGATCCAGATGGGGATGGCTTTGGAAGCGCAACTGCCGAAAATCCTTATTTTAATACAGTAGCTAAACACAGTTATAGTGTTGGTGAGGATTTTAATCATACTTCTTTATTGACAAAAAATTATGTAAAAAGAGTGGTGAAGCAATGGATTGAAGAGTACAAAATTGATGGTTTTCGTTGGGATTTAACCAAAGGGTTTACGCAAAATTGTACTGCAAATGATGAGTCTTGCACAAATGCGTATCAAGCGGACAGAGTTGCGATTTTGAAAGATTATGCGGATTATTCGTGGAGTTTGGATCCAACACATTATACTATTTTTGAACACTTAGGAACAGATACTGAAGAAAAGGAATGGGCAAATTATAGAGTTACTGAATCACCTAGTAAAGGGATAATGATGTGGGGAAAGATGACTGATCCTTACAATCAATTGACTATGGGATACAATTCTAATAATGATATTTCTAGAATGAACAGTAAGGCTCATGGATTTACTAAAAATAGATTGATGGGTTATGCTGAAAGTCACGATGAAGAACGATTGATGTATAAAAACATACAATATGGGGCTAATCTAAATGGTTATAATGTAAAAACACCAAGTACTGCTCTTACTAGAATGTCAGCTTTAGGTGCGGTTACATTATTAGTTCCAGGACCAAAGATGATTTGGCATTTCGGAGAATTGGGTTGGGATTTGTCCATTTTTTCTTGTAACAATGGAACAGTAAACACTTCTTCTGATGCAACGGCTGGAGATTGTAAACTAGATACTAAACCACAACCACAATGGGTTAATAATTGGTTAGGGGATGCTGGCAGAGGTAAAATCTATACGGATTGGGCTAAAATGATTGCTTTAAAAATAAATGAACCCGTTTTCGTAGGTACTGCAACTATGGCTAGTGGGACTTCGCTGACTCCAAATATTAAGATTACCAACAGTGCTTTGGCATCGACGCAACTTAAAGATGTGTTAATTTTGGCTAATTTTGACCTGTCAGCTCAAAATGTAGCAACGGGCTTTCCATATATTGGAACTTGGTATAACTTGATGGATAATACTTCTATTAATGTTACAAACGTTAGTGCTACAATTAATATTCCAGCTGGAGAATTTAGAATATACGGAAATAAAGTGGCTGCTTTGGCAATTGCTAATTTCGAACATAAGGATAATTCAATTTATTTGTATCCTAATCCAGTCGAAAATTACTTTACACTCAACAGTGATGTAACTAAAGTAGAAATTTTTTCTATTACAGGACAATTGATGAAGAGTTTCAAAACGAATAAAAATGCTACTTTTCAATATGGGGTAAGCGATTTAGGTCAGGGAATATATGTTGTTAAAGCGTATACCGAAGAGAATCAAGTGAAAGTTATGAAGTTTATTAAAAAATAATTAAGTTGTTTTGGTTTGTTTGAAAAGCTGTTCTGAAAAGACAGCTTTTCTTATTTATAAAAAAAGCGACTTCATTCATGAAGTCGCTTTTTGCTATAATAAAAATTATAAAATTAAATTTTGCCGTTTTTTATTTCATCCACAATTTCAGGATTTAATAATGTAGAGGTATCCCCAAAATTAGAATAATCTCCTTCGGCTATTTTACGAAGAATTCTTCTCATAATTTTTCCTGAACGTGTTTTGGGTAGACCAGAAACAAATTGTATTTTATCTAACTTGGCAATTGGACCAATTTGATTTGAGATTTGTTGGTTGATTTCTTTCATCAAATTTTCTCTGTCGCGAGATTCCCCTGATTCTTTTAGAATAACATAACCATATAATGCATTTCCTTTTATGTCGTGTGGGAAACCTACAATAGCGGACTCAGCAACTGCTGGGTGCTCATTGATGGCGTCTTCAATAGGAGCTGTTCCTAAGTTATGACCGGATACGATAACTACATCATCTACACGACCCGTAATTCGGTAATACCCTACTTCATCACGCAAAGCACCATCCCCAGTAAAATATTTGCCTGGAAAGGCTGAAAAATAAGTTTCTTTATAGCGTTGATGATCGCCCCAGATCGTTCTGGCAATTCCTGGCCAAGGAAATTTAATACATAAAGACCCTACTACTTGATTGTCTTCAATTTCATTTCTTTTTTCATCCATTAATACCGGTTGAATTCCAGGTAATGGTAACGTGGCATAAGTTGGTTTTGTTGGGGTAACAAATGGGATTGGTGAAATCATGATTCCTCCCGTTTCTGTTTGCCACCAAGTATCTACCACTGGACATCTTTTATCTCCTACATGATCATTATACCAGTGCCAAGCTTCTTCATTGATTGGTTCTCCAACTGAGCCAATTACTTTTAAAGATTTAAGTGGGAATCGTTGTACATAATCTAAGCTTTCTTTTGCCAAAGCACGAATTGCGGTAGGAGCTGTGTAAAATTGATTTACTTGATGTTTTTCGATAATTTCCCAAAAACGACTAAAGTCAGGATAGGATGGTACGCCTTCAAATATAACTGTAGTTGCGCCATTTAGTAATGGTCCATATAGAATGTAAGAGTGTCCGGTTATCCAACCAATATCTGCGGTACACCAAAAAACATCGTTCTCTTCATAATTAAATACATTTTTGAATGTGTAAGCAGTATAGACCATATAACCTGCGGTGGTATGTACCATTCCTTTTGGTCTTCCAGTTGAGCCAGAAGTATAAAGAATGAATAAAGGATCTTCGGCATCCATTATTTCAGCAGTATTGTTATCTGATGCTTGATCTAAAAGGGGTTGCAACCATTGGTCGCGACCTTCTTTCATTTTTATATCCGTTTTGGTTCTTTTTACCACTAACACTTTTTCGACACAAGTAGTGTTTATTAAAGCCTCGTCAATAATCCCCTTTAAGTCAATTGTTTTGTTACCACGATATCCACCATCTGACGTAATTACCATTTTGCAATCACTGTCATTTATTCTAGTTGTTACAGCTGAAGCCGAAAACCCTGCGAAAACAACAGAATGAATGGCTCCAATTCTAGCACAAGCCAAAGTGGTAATAGCTAGTTCAGGAATCATGGGTAAATAAATACACACGCGATCCCCTTTTTGAATGCCTTGATCTCTCAACACATTTGCCATTTTACAAACACGTTGATGCAATTCAGTATAAGAAATATGTAATGCTTCTTCTTTTGGATCATTAGGTTCAAAAATGATAGCCGTTTTATCACCCTTTTTTGCAAGATGTCTGTCGATACAGTTTTTAGTAATGTTTACTTTTGCATCTTCAAACCATTTTATTTCGGCTTCAGCCATATTAAAATCGACAACTTTACTCCATTCTTGGTACCAAGTGAAGTTTTCTGATGCGATTTTGTCCCAGAATTTTTTAGGTTCACGAACTGATTTTTTATATTCTTTAAAGTATTCTTCTAGATTATTTATTTTGTAACGACTCATTTTTGTAATTTTTAATATAGTTAGTGTTATTTTTTATTATAAATGCCAATCTCATATTTTATTAAAATAGCATCGATTTCCTCAACTATAACCTCGTCGTCTATAGTAGATGGAATTTGGAAAGAATCACCGTCTGCAATACTACGCAATAATTTTCTTAAAATTTTCCCCGATCGTGTTTTGGGTAATCGTTCTACAATCACTACGTTTCTTAATGATGCTACTGCTCCAATTTGTTTTCGGACTAATTTTATAATTTCCTGCTCTAATTGAAAATGTTCAATATCTTCATTTAACTTTGTAACTACAAGAGCTAGAGGTATTTGCCCTTTTAGTGCGTCATTTATTCCTATTACTGCACACTCAGCAACGGATTGATGGGATGAAACAATTTCTTCCATTTCAGAAGTGGATAGGCGATGCCCTGCTACATTTATAACATCATCGACTCTTCCAGTGATAAAAATGTAACCATCATTATCTTTGTAACCACCATCTCCAGAGAAGTAATATCCAGGAAATTGGGTTAAATAACCCACTTTAAATCTAGGGTTGTCATTCCATAAATCAAGTAAGGTTCCAGGAGGTAAGGGTAATTGTATAACTACATATCCTTGCTCATTTGCGGCTACTTCAATTCCTTCTTCGCTAAAAATCTTAATATTGTACCCGCAAACAGCTTTACCTACCGAACCCGGTTTAACTGGTAATTGTTCTATTCCCATCATGTTAGCTATCATAGGCCAACCCGATTCTGTTTGCCACCAATGATCAATCGCGGGAACAGATATGTGTTTTGAATACCATTCTAAAGTAGCAATATCACAACGTTCACCAGCTAAAAATTGTGTTTTTAAAGAACTTAAATCGTATTTTTTTATAAAATCGCCATTAGGATCTTCTTTTTTGATAGCTCGAATTGCAGTAGGAGCGGTAAACATGGCATTCACTTTGTGCTCTGCAATAATTCTCCAAAAAGTGCTTGCATCTGGCGTTTTTATAGGCTTTCCTTCGAAAATAACAGTAGCATTTCTATTGATTAAGGGGCCATAAACAATAAAACTGTGACCCACAACCCAACCCACATCTGAGGCCGCCCAAAACACTTCATCTTTTTTTACATTATAGATGTATTGCATTGAAAATTGCAGTGCTACAGCATAACCACCAGTATCTCTTACCACTCCTTTCGGTTTTCCCGTTGTTCCAGATGTGTATAAAATATATAAGGGGTGTAAAGTATTTACAGGAATACAAGGGGTCTCTTCTGAGCCATACACTAAGGCATCATAATCAACATCGTATTTTTTAAACGGAACTTTAGCGCCTAATTTTCGATTGAATACAATTACTTTTTTAGGTCTATGCGATGCTAATTCAATTGCTTCGTCTACTAATGGTTTGTAGGTTATGAGACGGTCGATTTCAATTCCTGAAGAAGCAGTAATAATTAGTCTAGGTTTACAATCATCAATTCTAATTGCCAATTCGTGCGGAGCAAATCCGCCGAAAACAACCGAATGTGTTACTCCAATTCTGGCACATGCTAGCATTGCAAAAGCGGCCTGAGGAATCATAGGCATATAAATTATAGCCGTGTCTCCTTTTTTTAATCCTAATGATTGCATGCCTCCAGCAAGTTTGGCAACTTCTGTTTTAACTTCTTCAAAAGTATATTTTTTGACTGTTTGAGTTACAGGAGAGTCATAAATTATTGCCGTTTGATCTCCATAGCCATCTTGTATGTGTTTGTCTAATGCCAAATAACAAATGTTCAGTTCCCCATCTTTATACCAAAGGGGGTAACCCTTTTCATCTTTCGATAAAATTATTTGTGGTTTATTGTACCACTCAATAGTATCTGCTTGTGCTGCCCAAAAATCTTCGGGCTGCATGATGCTTTTGGTATAAAAATCGTTGTAATTCATGATTTGGTTACTTCTAAATTATTGCAATAAATCGTGTACTTGTTCTACTAATTTTTTTAATGAAAATGGCTTGACTACATATAAATTAGCACCTAATGAGAGGCCTTTTTCTATGTCTTTTTCTTTGTTTTTTGCAGAAAGGAATATCACTTTGCAATTTTGTAATCGATCATCTTTTTTTATTTGTTCTAATGTGGCAAAACCGTCCACCAGTGGCATCATTACATCGAGAATGATTATGTCAGGTAGTTGGTTTTGTAAAATGTCTAAGGCTTCTTGACCGTCACGTGCTATGAAAACTTCAAAATTATTTTTTTTGAAAGTATACTCCAAAGACATAACAATATTAGGTTCGTCATCTACAATTAAAATTTTCTTCATGGCAGTGTAGTTTCAGTAGTATTGTAATTAGGTAATGTGAAAATAAAAGTGGCTCCTTCGGTCTTTGTCTTTTTGGCCCAAATTTTTCCTTTGTGATGTTCAATTATTTGTTTGCAAATGGCTAGACCTAAACCACTTCCAATAGGTTTTTTGACATTTTGGTTTCTAGATTGATAGAATTTATCAAAAATAGCTTCAAAATCTTCTTCTTTAATTCCTTTGCCATTATTGTGAATTTGGACTTCAATAACATCTTTATTTTCGACTATAGTAATAGTAATTTTCCCTTCTTTTTCAGGGCAAAATTTTATAGCATTCGATAATAAATTGTGAATTACTTGAACAATCCGTTCTTCATCATAAAAGGCTTTTATTTCTTTTTGAGCTTGATGAAATTCTACCTCAATATTCTTATTTTTTATCAATTGTTTTACCGATTCTAAAGTATTTTTTATTGTTTTAGAAATGTTGTTTTTTGATAAATACAGTTTTTGTTTCCCAGTTTCAAATTTCTCTAAATCCAGAATTTTATCGATTAAACGATTCAATCGATCTGACTCGGAAATGATGTTTTGTAAAAAACGTTTTTTTAGTTCTTCGGGAATGTCTTCATCATCATGAAGGATTTCACTTGCAGCTCGAATGGCTGTAATTGGTGTTCTTAATTCATGTGTGACTGTGTCAAGAAATTCATCTTTTTGAATGTCTTTATTTATTAATTCTTGATTGGCATTTTTTAACTGTTGGGATATTTTTTTTAATTCATTCGAAGTATCCGTCAGTTTTTTATTGATGATAATATTTTCTTGAGATTCTTCCAGAATTCGAAGTACTTCGGTTAAGCTGATTTTGTCTTCTTTAATTACACTTGATATTAAGATTTTTGCGGAAGCCGTACCAATATGACCCGTTAATAAATTTTCGGCAAATTTTATAAATCGAGCATCGGCTGTTGTAATGTTTTTATCGATATTGTATTTTAAATTAAAAATAGTGAGTGCACGTTTGGTTCTTTCTTCACCCAGAAAACGTTGTAACACTTTTTGAATGTCTGATATGTATGCCGTTCCTTTCCATACAAAAGCATTCTCATGATTGGTGATGTATTTATCAATATCAACAAACATTTCGGCATAATTGCGTTCTCTGTAATTTCCTTTAAAACTGACAGAAATGGCAGCATAGCTCATTAAGTTGAATAATAAACTCCAAAAAACTGCATGCGGAATGGGGTCTAAATAATTTAATCCAAAAAGCTGAAATGGTTTCAGTAGTCCAATGCCCCAAGGTCCTTCTTGAATAAATAAGCTGGTCGATTTTGTAATTCCAATAGCATATGGAGCAAGAAGTGTATAACAACAAATAGTGAAACCAAGTATAATTCCAGTTACAGCACCATTTTTAGAACCTCTTTTCCAGAATAGAGCACCAAAAAAAGAAGGGGCTAATTGTGCAATAATCACAAAAGATACTAATCCAATAGATACCAATGTGTAATCCAGAATAAAAATTTTATAGATAGCATATGCCAAAAGGATAAGTAAAAAAATACCTATTTTTCTACTGTTTAAGATTCGTTTACTGTTTTTTTCTTGTAAATAATTTTCTAAGGAACCTATGAATCCATAAGGAATTAAAAGATTGTTGCTGAGCATCGTAGCTAAGGCGATAGATGAAACAACAATCATTGATATTGCCGCCGAAAACCCACCAAGAAATACTAATACGGTAAGCGTACTATTATTGAAAAATTGAGGGATTAATAAGGAATACGTATCTGAATTTAACCCTTGTCCTTCAAATAAAATATTTCCTCCCCAAGCAATTGGGAATACAAAAATATTGAAAAGTAATAAGTACAATGGAAATAACCAAATCGCTGTTCGAATATGAGTTTCTTTATTGTTTTCAATAATTGCGGTATGAAACTGTCGAGGTAATAGAAAAATAGCAAACATGGATAATACACAAAGAAAAAACCAATTAATGCTTTCACTCAACCCGCCGATAGAATTTTTTTTCTCAAAATTTTCAAGAATAGCTGCTTTAGTGTAAATGTCCCCAAAACCATCATAAACAAAATACGTTACGTAAATCCCGATGATCAAAAAGAAAACTAATTTTAATATGGATTCGATAGCTACTGCCGTTACTATTCCACGTCTTTTTTCGGAGGCATCTACATAGCGCGTCCCATAATAAGAAGCAAATAATGCCAAAGCAAGACAAACATAGGTAGTGGTATCATTGAAAATATTAGAATTTGATTGTGTTTTAGTGACAATATGAAAAGTATCTGAAATCGATTTTAGTTGTAAAGCGATATAGGGAACAATCCCAAAAATGCAAATCAAGGTAACTAATGCTCCTAGAAATCTACTATTCCCATAACGAAGGGAAATAAAATCGGCAATACTGGATATTTTATTCACTCTTGAAATTCGGATAATTCTCTTGAGGATAATCATCCAAGTGGGTATAATTATGATTGGACCTACATAAATTGGTAAATAACTTAATCCTGAATTTGCAGCAAGACCTATACTGCCATAATAAGTCCAAGCAGTACAATAGACAGCTAGTGAAAAGGAATAGATGTAGGGATTGTTTGTCCATTTAGAGTGGCTTCTTTTTTCTGCCCAATAGGCAATATAAAAGAGTATGGACACATAAAGTGCTAAAATAAATAAAAGGCCTATACTACTCATAATATTTTTTTATGATTAGAAAGGTTATAGCAATTGAAAAAAGCCAAGCCGAAAAAATATAGATATACACGATTGGAAAGCCAAAAAGGGGTTTTGAGCTGTCAAATAAAAGTAAAAGAGGAATGTTCAATACTAATAACATTAGTATTGAAAGGATAACCAACTTTTGTTCGTGTCTTTTTTTCATATTAAAGAACTGTTTGCTCTACAACAGAATTAGCGTATCACCATCTTTATGCCTTGTTTAATATATGAATCAAGGGATTTTAATGGAAATTAAAATAAGCAATCTCTACATGTAAATGTAGAGACTGCGTATTAAAAAAATGGTTTGGTTGTTATTTTTTTTCGTCGTAGTCACCCATTAAAGCATAATAGCCAAATGTACCTAACCCTAAAACTATTAATGGTGTAAGTATGAAAAGGATAATAATTCCAAATACTAAATCGTCTTGTTTACCTGACATAAATTTGGGCAACCCAAAAGTGAAGATGCAAAAATAAGCAGCGGCTAATGCTAAGGCAATCCAAACTAATCCTAAAACTCTTTTTATTTGATTCATAGCTTTTTTTTTAAATGTGAGTGTTTTTTGTGTCTTTGTTTTTAATGTAAACCATTCCTACTACAAAGCATACAGAGGCTATGATAATTGGATACCAAAGTCCTTCTAAATAAAACTCAGCATCGCCAGCATTTTTGCCGTTAATAACTAAGTAAGTGGATATAGCGGGAAGTAATCCTCCAAAAATTCCATTTCCTACATGATATGGTAATGACATAGAGGTATATCTAATTTTTGCAGGGAACATTTCTACTAAGAATGCAGCAATTGGTCCATAAACCATGGTGACAAATATAACCTGTACAAATATTAAGAATATCAATACCCACTTGTCATCCCAATTGATGTTGATTGTTGTTTTTGTCTCTATCTTAGGTTTTCCATCAATTATCATTGCTTTACCGTCCTCTAAAGATACGGTTTTTATTTCCAGCAAAGTGGTGCCATCAGAATACTCTTTATTAGTTGTATAAATAGAATCCATGGTTTGTTTTTTGTTCTCTTTCAGTTCAGAAACTATTTTTGTGCTAGCAACTAATTCTGTTTTATTTTTCACATTTGTTGTTTCAAACATTTGTTTATAAATAGGTCTGTATAGTAAAATAGCCAAAAGCATTCCTCCCATCATAATGTATTTTCGGCCTATTTTATCACTTAGCCAACCAAATACAATAAAAAATGGAGTTCCTAATATCAATGCAATTCCTAATAAAGTATCTACTTGAGAAGAGTCGATTGACATTACCGTTTTCATGAAACTCATGGCGTAGAATTGTCCGGTGTACCAAATAACTCCTTGACCCATAGTAGCTCCAAATAAAGCTAATAAAACAAATTTTAAATTGTAACGATTTCCAAAACTTTCTTTTAATGGATTTGTACTTGTTTTTCCTTCTGATTTTGCTTTTGCAAAAACGGGAGACTCATCCATGTTTTTTCTAATTAGATAAGAAACCCCTACCATGATTATAGAAACCCAGAATGGAACTCTCCATCCCCATTCGTCAAATTGTTCAGGAGTAAGGACGTTTCTTGTAGCTAAAATCACCATTAAAGAAATAAATAAACCAACTGTTGCTGTGGTTTGAATCCATGACGTCCAATACCCTCTTTGGCCTACAGGTGCATGTTCAGCTACATATGTTGCAGCTCCACCATATTCTCCACCAAGTGCAAGACCTTGAAGCATTCTTAATATTAAGACTAAAACTGGTGCCATGAATCCTATTGTTTCATAACTAGGGATACAACCTATAAGAAATGTTGCTCCACCCATTAGTAATAAAGTAACCATGAAAGTGTATTTTCTTCCAATTAAATCCCCTAATCTTCCAAAGAAAAGTGCTCCAAATGGGCGCACTACAAAACCAACTGCAAATGTTGCTAATGTTGCTAAGAAGGCTGCGGTTGGGTTATCGGCTGGGAAAAATTTAGTTGAAATGACAACGGCTAAACTTCCAAAAATATAGAAGTCATACCATTCTATCATTGTTCCCATTGAGGATGCGGAAATTACTTTCCAAATTCCTTTTGTTGATTTAGTACTCATAAATTATTGGTTTTTTTGGTTTGTTAATTATAGATAAATCATTGCTTGAAGCGTGATTGTGTTTACAGCTTTGTCTGTGGCGTATTTTAAAGATTGGTATTCTAGTGTTAATTTAGAATTATGGCCACTAAAAAAAGCATTAGCACCAATGCCTATTTGAGAAGCGTTATCATTTAAAGCGTCAATTTGTCTTTCGTCAATTGATAAATAAGGCTGAAAACGTGTTTTTGATTTTCCTGGAAGCACATATCCTAGGTGTGCGTGAATCATTGATCCCGTTTCATAAGTTGTTCCAAGTCTATAATTTTTTCCGTAATCTGTATTTTGATATAAAGCGTAAGCGGTAACTGCAGCGCCATTTTTTCCAACAGGTACATCGTAAAATGCGTCTAAGCCAAAAATAGTTACATTTTCACCACTTAGATTTCCACTAAGGTCTGCAATCACAGATCCATTTGGATGAGAAAAGAATCCTGCTCCAATGTTGAATACTTTTTTAGTCCCTAGATAAGTTCCTACTTTGTATGGTAAAAAGTTACTCTCTGAATCTAAAAATCCGTATTCAAAATAACCTGCATAAGTTCTTCCTGCTTCTTTGGATCCAAGTAATCGAGCGCCGGTATAAGTTGCCGCACCTCCATTTGTAGGTACAGTTGTTGCTTGTAAGTTATTTGTTGCGGCTCCATTTACTGCAACGCGATATTGAAATTTACCTAATACACCTTTTGCAAATACCCCTATATGTCTAGCAAACTGGTCGGATAGCCCTAGGGTAGCCCATGCTTGACGCTGATTATCTAAGGTCATTATGTTTAAAGTACTTTGGTTGTTTAATCGAGAAATTCCATTCCAGTAATGCAAACCTGCTCCAATCGCATTGTTTTTGCCAAGGCTATATTGCGTCCAAACATCATGTAAGAATAGCTGAGAGCTTTCTCCTTTTCCAGTAGGAGTTATGTTAGAAGCGTTAAGACTGTTTAGGCCAAAATGTGTTACGATTAAAAAATCTTTGTTTATTTGTGCATACATTAAAACACGAGCTCTTCTTATGCTGAAATCTAAATCAGCTTGTTCATTCCCGTTTCCATCTAATGGGCGGTCAGAATTGTATTGTCCCCATATTTGTGCCCAAGAGATTACCCTAAGGTACTTTGAGCCCTCTTCGTTTAAGTTGAATTTCATTCCGGCTCCGTAATCGGGAGATCCTTGCGAAAATCCTTTTAAACTGATTAACAGTATAACTGTAATCAAATATATTTTTTTCATAATTAATTAGGTTTGGTTGGTAAGGTGGTTGGTTATAACGGTGCCAAATTCTAATTTTTTGTTAATAAAAAAAATTATGATATATATACTTGTTAAGTACTATAGTTAATCTTTAAAACGTTCCCACTTGATAAGCATAAATTTGTCTCCTAACTCGGTTATTATCATACCGGCTCCAGATAATAATTCCTTTTTTTTGATGTATTCTACTAGTTCTAAATGATTAAATATCTTATAAGTAGGATGGTAATTAGCATGGGATGGTTTTTTAATGTTAAAACTTTTTACCCAATTACTTACAGTTACATGTGAAACCCCAATAATACGCTCGATTTCTCTATAACTCAGTCCTTCTAAATACAATTGTAATGCCTTTGTAACATAATAATCATCTATCTTTTTGCCCATTTTAGCTACAGTGAAAAAGTAATTGCATTTTTTGCATAAATACCTTTGTTTACTGTTGATTACACCACTTTTTATAATTTGATTGTTTTGACATTTTGGACAGGTTAAAATCTCCATGTATATAAATTTTGCATAAATATATTAAATTAGCAAGTATTATTTTCTGAATTTATCATTAATAATAAAAAATAAATGCGAACCTTTCATTTTTGTCAGCAAATAGAATGATTATTAGCAAAAAAAAAGAATTTATTAGAGTGTGGGTTAATTATGGAATTAGTTTAGGTCAGATAAATAAATGGAGGCTTGTAGATATTTAAGACGCTTTTTGTAAGAAGTAAAAAGAGGAAGGGTACTTAAATAGATTTAAAACAAAAAACCCAAACATTGCTGTTTGGGTTTTGTGGTACCTCCAGGGATCGAACCAGGGACACATGGATTTTCAGTCCATTGCTCTACCATCTGAGCTAAGGTACCGTGCTTATTGCGGGTGCAAATATAGAATGATTTTTAGTATATCCAAAACATTTTTTTAAAAAAATCAATTCGTACCTTCGCCAAACAAAGATTTAAATTATGATTTTAACCATTGACGTAGGGAATACGAGAATAAAAGGTGCTGTTTTTGAGGGTAATACTGCTTTGGAGTATTTTGTTTTTAATGCCATTGAACTTGAAAAAAGTATTAAAAATATTTTAAATACTTATAAAAAAGTGACCCATTTAGTGGTTGCGTCTGTTGGAAATGTTAGAAAAGAGGCTTTTTTGGTATTTGAAAAACAGATTTGCATCCATTTTGTTTCTCATACGGATTCTTTTCCTTTTGTCAATGCATACGAAACGCCTCAAACGTTGGGAATTGATAGAATGGTGCTTGCTTCGGGAGCGACTTTGCAGTTTTCTAAGCAAAATCGGTTGGTTATCGACGCAGGAACTTGTGTAACTTATGATTTTATTGATCAGGATGATAATTATAGAGGTGGTGCAATAACGCCAGGATTGCGATTGCGATATGAAGCCTTGCATAATTATACTTCCAAATTACCGTTGCTAGAATTGGAAAGTCCTAAAGATTTTATTGGAAACTCAACTTCTCAGTCGATTCATTCAGGGGTAGTAAACGGACTGGTCTATGAGATTGACGGTTTTATCGATGAATATAAAGGACTAAGTCTAAATTTTATAATAATTTTAACGGGTGGAGACACAGAATTTTTGGCTAAACGATTAAAAAATACCATATTTGCCAATTCAAATTTTCTTTTAGAAAGTTTGAATCAAACATTTCAATATAAAATCAAAAATGATTAAAAAAATTATAATAAGCGCTTGTTTGCTTTTATCACTAGTTTCCTTTGCTCAAGAAGGTACTTCATCGCCTTATTCTTTTTATGGAATTGGAGATGTAAGATTTAGAGGGACGGCAGAAAGTCGTTCTATGGGTGGTGTATCTGTTGAGCAAGACAGTATTCATATTAATTTAGAGAATCCTGCCAGTTTTGCTAATTTAAAGCTGACTACTTTTGCTCTTGGCGGGACTTATGCAACAAATAAATTAAAATCGGATTCAAAATCTGAAAGTGCAAAACGTACTACGTTGGATTATTTAGCCGTTGGATTGCCTTTAGGCAAAGTAGGTGTTGGATTTGGTTTAATTCCTTATTCATCTGTTGGTTATAAAATAGAGTCGCTTTCAGCAGATGTTAATGCTAATAATAGAAGATATAGCGGTACTGGGGGATTAAATAAAGCTTTTTTAGGGGTTGGATATAAAGTGACTTCTGGTTTTAGTTTGGGAGCAGATGTAAATTATAATTTTGGTAAAATTTCTACAAGTAGCTTAGAATTTATCACAGGTGTTCCAGTTGGAACTCGTGAACTGAATACAGCTGATTTGTCTGGAGTGAATTTTAATATTGGTGCGATGTATCAAACTAATTTAACTAAAAAACTTACTTTGTTTACTAGTTTGAATTATTCATTAGAAAGTTCACTGAATTCTAAAAACACGAGAAATATTTCTACGGTAATTTACAATTCAGGATTTGATGTGGCGGTTGTAGATGTTTTAGATCAGCAAAACAGTAAAGTCACAATGAAGTTCCCAAGTAAAATATCTTTAAGTGCAGGAATTGGGGAGTCAAAAAAATGGCTTATTGGAGGTAAAATAGCGTATCAAAAAAATCCAGGAGAGGCTAATGATTATAATGCTTCAAGTAATGTTGGATATGGGAAATATGGAAGTGTAAGTTTAGGTGGGTACTTTATTCCAAACTACAATTCATTTTCTAGTTATCCAAAAAGAATAGTGTATAGAGGAGGTATTAGATACGAAAAAACAGGTCTAGTTGTTAATGGTGAATCTATAAATGATATGGGAGTAACGGCAGGACTTGGTTTTCCAATAACAGGAGTTTTCTCTAATGTAAACCTTGGGGTTGAACTAGGTAAAAAGGGGACTACTACCGCAGGTTTAGTTCAAGAAAATTATTTGAAATTTAGTTTAGGTTTTTCATTGAATGACAAATGGTTTGTTAAGTCTAAATTTAATTAATTACTACAAATACACCTTTTTTATAAATTCAGCTAACTTGTTATGTTTATTAAATGACTTTACTAAAAAAATATAGCATGTTTCCAGTAGTCACAGTTTTAGCTGTGACTCTGTTTTTTGGTTGTGAAAGTAATTTTAAAGAAGTTCAAAAAATAAATTTTACTGAATTCACTCCAAGTAGCGATGCTGACATTGTGAATTTAAAATATACAGATTCAGGTCTTATAAAATTGATTTTAATAAGTCCTAAAATGTTAGATTTTGGAAGTGTTAATTTTCCTTTTACTGAATTTCCAAAAGGGGTGGATGTTACTTTATTTGATAACAAAGCTAAAAAAACCCGGATAACATCTAAGTATGCGGTTTCATATAGTCTCACGGGTATAATTGATTTGCAAGGAAAAGTTAAGATTGCTTCTCAAGAAGGGCAAACGTTAGAGACGGAGCAATTGTACTACGATCAGAAAAACGAGTGGTTTTTTACTGAAAAAAAGTTTAAATTTACAGATGCTAAAGGGTCTTCTAATGGACAAGGAATTGACTTTAGTAAAGATTTTAAAGTTATAAACTCACAAAGAATTACCGGCGAATTTGATTCAGCCGAATAAATTTCAAATTATAATATTATGGGTTACTTAAAATACACGCCTTACATTTATCTTATTTTTGCATTGTACTTTATGTATGAAGGGATTGTAAAGTGGAATGATACTGAAACTGGACCTTGGTTAAGTTTTATGATAGCCGGACTGGCTATTTTTATGTTTTTCTTCAGGAGGAAATTCGCAAAAAAATTGGGAGACCGTAATAATAAATTATAATCCATGGAAATTAGTATTATAATAATATGCTTAATACTATGTGCCTTTTTTTCTGGGATGGAAATAGCATTCATTTCTTCCAATAAGATTTATCTGGAAATAGAAAAAAAGCAAAATAATTTCCTTTCAAAAATCCTTACTAAACTTACTGAAAAACCTTCTAAGTTTATTGCTGCCATGCTTATTGGTAATAATATTGCATTAGTAGTGTATGGTTTTTTCATGGGGGATTTGTTAATGCGTTGGGTAGATTCTTTTAAATTTCATTTTTCAGATTTATCAAATTTATTTTTGCAAACCCTATTATCAACCTTAATTGTTTTGATAACGGCTGAATTTATGCCAAAGGTTTTCTTTCAGATTTATGCTAATGTGCTTATAAAATTCTTTGCAATACCTGCTTATTTTTTTTATCAGTTATTCTATTTCATTTCTACTTTTTTCATTTGGGTTTCTGATTTTATTCTAAAAAAATTCTTTAGAACTGATGGTGATCAAGTGCAGCTTTATTTTAGTAAAGTGGAGTTAGGGAACTACATCACGGAACAAATGAGTACGGTGGAGGATAATGATGAAGTCGATTCAGAGATTCAAATGTTTCAAAATGCATTGGAGTTTTCAGGTGTAAAAGCTAGAGATGTAATGAGTCCTAGAACGGAGATTGTTGCAATAGATTTGTTTGACTCTATAGAAGAGCTCAAAGAGTTGTTTATAGAAACAGGTTATTCTAAAATTGTGGTTTATGAGAATTCTTTGGATGAAATTGTGGGTTATGTTCATTCATTTGATTTATTCAAAAAACCTAAAAGTATCAAATCAGTAGTCATTTCAGTCGAATTTGTTCCAGAGACAATATATATAAAGGATGTCATGAATTTGCTTACTAAAAAAAGAAAAAGTGTCGCTGTAGTGCTAGATGAATATGGAGGTACATCAGGTATTATCACGATAGAAGATATTGTGGAAGAACTTTTTGGTGAAATTGAAGATGAGCACGATTCGGATGAGGAATTAATCGAAAAAGAACTTGGAGATGATAGCTACCTTTTTTCAGCACGATTTGATGTAGAGTATTTAAACCAAACGTATAAATTGAACATTCCTGAAAGTGATTCTTACGGAACTTTAGGCGGTTTTATTGTTGATTTCACAAAAGAAATTCCTCTAAAAGGAGAGGTAATTACCATTGGAAACTATCATTTTGTGATAGAAGAAGCTACAAATAAGAAAATTGAATTGGTTAATATGACCGTAAAAGAGTGATTTGTTTTGTAAAAATATTTTTTTTGTAAAATAAAACGCTACTAGTATAATTATTAATTAGATAATTGTATTTTCGCAAACTGAATATAAAATTAACAACAATAAAAATGGCAGTTTTATCAAAAATTAGACAACGTTCCGCTTTAATGATTGCAGTTATCGCATTGGCTTTATTTGCATTTATCATAGGTGATTTATTTAAAAGTGGTAGTTTCAACAGTACATCAAAAGATGTAGGAAGTATCAATGGAAAAGATATTTCATTTGAAGATTTTAGAATTAAAGTAAGTAATGTTGAAAAAAGTGGTCAAGGTATCACTTCTACAGCAGCAGCTAATAAAGTATGGGATCAAGAAGTTTCTGTTGCTTTATTGACATCTGAATTTGATAAATTAGGATTAAGAGTAGGAGAAAAACACTTATTAGAAGTTTTAAAAGCAGATCCAAATATTGGTAAAAACCCAATGTTTTTAAATGCTGCAGGTATGTTTGATTTGGCTAAATTTAAAGAATATTTCAAGTCAAATCCTTCTCAAGCACAATATTTAAAAGACAGAGAGAAAGATGCAGAACTGAATGCGAAGTATCAAATTTATAATACATTGATTAAATCAGCTATCTACACAACTGAAAGTGAAGGGAAATTGAGATATGAAATGGAAGCTAATAAAGTGAATTTTGCTTTTGTAGCTGGTTTATATTCAACTATCAAAGACAGTGATGTTAAAGTTACTGATGCTGATATTGTGGAATACATGAAGAAAAACGAGAAAAAATTTAAGGCTGATGAGTCTCGTGAAGTAGAATATGTTTTAATTGAAGATAAAGCTTCGAAAGAAGATGAGGCTGAAGTTAAATCTAAAATAAATGCATTGTTATCAGGAAGTGTGGTTTATAACCAGGCTACTGGTAAAAACGATACATTATCAGGATTCAAATCAGCTAAAAATACAATTGAGTTTGTGAATTCAAATTCAGATGTTCCTTATGATTCTACTTATATTGCTAAAAAAGATTTGCCAGCTATTGATGCAGATCAATTGTATAACCTTGCTCCGGGAGAAGTATATGGTCCTTATGTTTTTGGAAAGTACTATTGTATTTCAAAATCAATGGGTAAAAAAATAGGTGTAAATGCAAAAGCGAGTCACATTTTAATTAGCTATGAAGGGACACAAGTTCCTAATCAAAAAGAGAAAAGAACGAAAGAAGAAGCAAAAGCGAAAGCAGAAGCAATCTTAGCACAAGTAAATGCTAATCCAGATAGTTTCTTGATGTTGGCTTATACAAACTCTGATGATTCATCAGCACAACAAGGTGGTGATTTAGGATATTTTGGTCCAAACCAAATGGTAAAACCATTCAATGACTTTGTTTTCAATAATGGTATTGGTAAAGTAGGTTTGGTTGAAACTCCTTTTGGATTTCATATTATCAAAATTACAGATAAGCAAGACGGAATCCGTTTAGCGACTGTAGCTCAAAAAATTGAAGCGTCAGAAGCTACTTCTGATAAAGTATTTACACAAGCGACCAAATTTGAAATGGATGCTACTGATAAGGGGTTTACAAAAGTTGCTAAAGATATGGCTCTAACAGTTGCAGCTCCTGTTACTGTAAGCGTAATGGATGAAAATTTTGGACCTTTAGGAAATCAAAGAGCTATTGTAAGATGGGCTTTTGAAGATGGTACTAAAGTTGGTGCAGTAAAACGTTTTGAAGTACCTAATTTAGGTCATGTTATTGCAACGGTTAAAAATATTGACAATTCAGGATTAGTTTCAGTTACTCAAGCAAGATCTTATGTTGAGTCTATTCTTAAAAATAAGAAAAAAGCGGAGTTGATAAAAGCGAAGATGACAGGAAGTTCACTTGAAGCTATTGCAAAAGCAGCTGGTTCAACTGTTCAACAAGCTTCTGATGTTACATTGCAAAACCCAGTTTTAACTGGTGGAGTTGGTCAAGAGCCTAAGGTTGTTGGTACTGCATTTGCTTTAGCAGCAAATAAATTATCGGTTCCTATAGAAGGAAATACAGGAGTTTATGTTGTGAAAAATATAAGTACTGTTAAAGCGCCAGTTTTAAAAGATCATGCTACGTATGTTGCACAAATGAAAGCACAATCTGCAGGAGATGTAAACAGAGTTTTACCTGCTTTGAAAGATAATGCTGAAATTAAAGACAATAGAAAGCAATTCAATTACTAATAAATAGTTAGTTATTATTTCATAAAAAAACTCGATACTAAGTATCGAGTTTTTTTATGCATTGAAATTAAGAGTTTTTATTTTGATATAATTAATAGTTATTTCAATATCATTTCGTCGTAAGTAAGGATCGTATTGAATCCTTTAGAATTAAAATACGTTTTTGGGTTCACCTCTGAAACAACCATTACAAAATCTCCGCCCCAAGCTCCTAGGCTTTTTACTTGTCCGTTGAAATCAGAAAATAAGCTTTCCTTTACAGTACTTGTTTCTAAAACATAACTCATTTCAGCTTCATGTTTTTCTAATGCGTGTCCAAAAGAGGTAACTGCTTTAGCTTGTAAAACTTCAGTTGTTAGTTTATTAATCGTAATTATACTTTTTTCTATATCCTCCGCTTTGTTATTTTGATAATTGGCAATAGCCGTTTTGCTATTTTGTTTTTTATTGAGATAAATAAAATAAATGGCATCCGTAAAATCAGGTCGGAATTTTATATTTTCAACTTTAGATTTTCCTTTTTGTAACTGATATGTAATAGGACTGTCATTTTGTGCGCAGGCGATGTCGTAGCCACTACCTCCAAAACTTGTTTTAAGTAGTTCAAAAGCGTCAATTTGTAGCCATTGGGCAATGTTGTTAATAAGAGTAGAAGAGGTTCCTAGTCCCCATTTTTTTGGAAAACTCAGTTCAGTAGTAATTTGATACCCTTTAGATGTATTTATAAATGCAGGTTGCATTTTATATGCTTCATTTAGTATGGTAATTAAAGTACTTTTTACAGATGGTGTTGCAGCAATTATAGGATTTATAATTTCCGAAAAAGGAATGGTGTCTTGAAACCAGATTGTTCCATCTTCGTTGTAGCTTTTCCAGGAAAATTCTTGATTTTCTCCTTCTTCAACATTTAGATTCTGGCCAAATTTTGTAGGTAATGCAAATGCTTTTGCACCATCTAAAACAAGGTATTCTCCCGTTATCAATAATTTTCCGTTGCTGTAAAATGTTTTCTTCATTTATGCTGAATTTAGTTCAGTGTTTTTTTATAGCCCCGATAGCAGCGATATCCTTTGCTTGATTTTTTTAATCAAGTAAAGATTAAGCGTATAGCGGGAATAGCTCCTGAAAATTATTTTCGTAATTTTTCTATATAATCAACCACTGCGCTGTGTGAAATGGCGTGGTGTTTAAAATGCTTTCTAATGGTGATGCGTTCATTTTCATTAGCATCAAATTGATTTAAAATATTATTTAAATGCATTTTCATATGACCATCTTGTATGCCTGTTGTAGTCAAGGAGCGCAAGGCGGCAAAGTTTTGTGCCAATCCAGCAACGGCTACAAACTGCATTAGTTCTTGTGCTGAAGGGTTTTCCAGCATTTCTAATGATAGTTTGACTAATGGATGAAGTGAAGTTAGTCCGCCTACAGTTCCTAATGCTAGTGGAACTTCCAGCCAAAAAGTAAATATCCCATTTTCGACTTTTGCATGGGATAAACTAGAGTATTGCCCAGATTTTGCTGCATAAGCATGTATTCCCGCTTCCACAGCTCTAAAATCATTTCCTGTTGCTAGTACAACGGCATCAATTCCGTTCATGATTCCTTTATTGTGTGTTACGGCACGGTAAGGCTCTACTTCAGCAATTTGAACCGCTTGTACAAATCGTTCCGCAAATGCCTTAGGGTTTTCTATATGTTTTTCTTCTAGATCTTCAATTGGGCATGAAACTTCGGCACGAACGATACAGTTGGGTACGTAGTTAGAAAGGATACTCATGATCACCTGAATGTCTTTATCCGTTTCTGTAAACAATTCATAAGTTATAGCTTCTTCTTTTAAGGTTTTAGCAAATTGCTCTAAACAAGAATTGATGAAGTTAGCTCCCATACTGTCTTTTGTGTCAAAAGTCGCATGAAGTTGAAAGTAATTTTCGAGTAAGTCTGTTTTGTTTTTAAGTAAAATATCGAGAATTCCACCACCTCTTTTTTGCATATTCTTGGTGATGTTTTCCGTATCAGAGAAAAATTTAGATTTCACTTGTGCAAAAAATAAGGCTAGTTTAGATTCGTCTCCTTTATAGATAAAGTGAACTTGTCCATTCTTTTCATGATTAATAATAGTTGCTTTGAATCCACCACGAGTGGACCAAAATTTAGCTGACTTTGATGCTGCTGCGACTACTGAACTTTCTTCAATTGCCATTGGAATGGTGCTGTATTTTCCATTGATTAAGAAATTTGGTGCAACTCCAAGAGGGATATAAAAATTGGTTATGGTGTTTTCTATGAATTCATCATGTAATTTCTGTATTTTTTCATCTGTATTCCAGTAGTTTTTTAGCAATTCGATTGCTTCAGACGGAGTTGAAAAGTATTCCTTGGCAATCCAGTTTATTTTTTCTTCTTTGGATAATTTAGAAAATCCTGCAACAGCGTTATTCATTCTCAGTTGATTATAATATAATGAGCTGCAAAGATACGCTTTTAGCCGTTTTGTTACTCATTAAATTATCTGCATTAAAGTAGGTTTCTGGACTTTATTTTTAACATTTAACATATCATATGTGAGATAATTGTAAAATTTTCACTAAAATTGGACTCTTTTTTACATATAAAGCAATAGTATGAAATCTAAACAATTTTCGATCTTATTTTTATTTTTGTGTTTCACTGTTTTTGGGCAACAAAAAATAAATGTTACTGAAATTTATAACGGAACTTTTCGTGCCAAAGGAATGGACGAATTGCAATCCATGAAAAATTCAAATCAATATACCGTTTTGAATTTGGATCGCGCAAACAGAAGCATGCAAATTGATTTGTATGATTTTGCTAGCTTGAAAAAAACGGCCACTTTAATTGATACTAAAGATCACGCAGATTTGCCAATGATCGACAGTTATACTTTTGATGCTTCGGAGAAAATGATTTTGTTAGCCTGTAACACGAATCAAATTTTTCGTCATTCTTTTACAGCGGATTATTATTTATATAATACGACTAACAAAGAATTGACTAAGTTGTTTGATTTTCAAATTCAAGAGCCAACATTCTCTCCTGATGGGAAGAGAATTGCATATGCAAAAGACAATAATCTTTTTGTCTATGAATTGGCAACAAAGAAAACGACTCAAATTACTACCGACGGTAAGAAAAATGCCATTATAAATGGAATTACGGACTGGGTTTATGAAGAAGAATTTGCTTTTGTAAAAGCATTTGATTGGAGTAAAGACAGTAAAAAACTGGCTTATATCCGTTTTGATGAAAGCGAAGTTCCTGAATTCTCGATGTCCATCTTTGGAAAAGAGTTGTATCCTACTATTGAAACCTTCAAATATCCAAAACCAGGTGAAAAAAATTCAATCGTATCGTTGCATATTTATGATGCTACTTTAAATGCAACTAAAGAAATCAATCTAGGGAAATACAATGATTTTTATATTGCTCGCATGCAATGGACTAATGATCCTAATGTATTATCAGCTCAGGTTTTAAATCGTCACCAAGATAATTTAGATTTACTATTTGTTGATGGAACAACGGGAACGACTAAAGTGGTTTTGAATGAAAAAGACAAAGCATACGTTGATGTTACTGACAATCTAACTTTCTTGAAAGATAACAGCTTTATTTGGACTAGTGAAAAAGATGGCTTCAACCATATTTATGTTTATGATAAAAATGGAAAGTTGAAAAACCAAGTGACCAAAGGGAATTGGGAAGTAACGTCCTATTACGGTTTTGATGAAAAAACAAGTACCCTTTTTTATCAATCTACAGAGAATGGTTCAATCAATAGAGCAGTGTACAGTATTGCATTGAGTGGAAAAAATAAAAAAGTTTTATCTAATGAAGTTGGGACAAATGACGCGACACTAAGTCCGAATTTTCAATATTATATCAATACATTTTCTAGTACAACGCAACCTACTAGATATACGCTAAATGACGCCAAGTCAGGAAAACAATTGCAGGTTATTGAAGATAATGCAGCATTGGCTTCAAGCCTGAAAAAATATGATGTACCTACCAAAGAGTTTTTTGTTTTAAAAACAGCTAAGGGGCATGAGCTAAATTCTTGGATAATGAAACCAAAAGATTTTGATGCAACTAAGAAGTATCCTGTTTTTATGTATCAATATTCAGGACCAGGATCACAACAAGTCGCAAATCAATGGAATAGTGCCAATGATTATTGGTTTATGATGTTGACACAGCAAGGGTACATTGTTGCTTGTGTAGACGGTAGAGGAACTGGTTTTAAAGGAGCCGATTTTAAAAAAGTAACTCAATTGCAATTAGGGAAATATGAAGTAGAAGATCAAATTGATGCTGCTCAAGTAATAGGGAATTACAATTATGTAGATAAATCTAGAATTGGAATATTTGGATGGTCTTATGGTGGATTTATGGCTTCTAACTGTCTTTTTAAAGGAAATGATACTTTTAAAATGGCAATTGCAGTTGCTCCAGTAACAAACTGGAGATTCTATGATAGTATCTACACCGAAAGATATTTGCAAACACCACAAGAAAATGCAAGTGGATACGATGATAATTCACCAATTAATTATGTGGATAGACTAAAAGGGAAGTTTCTTTTAATTCATGGAAGTGGAGATGATAATGTACACGTTCAAAATTCTATGCAAATGATGGAAGCTTTAATTCAAGCTAACAAGCAATTTGACTCACAGATTTATCCAGATAAAAACCACGGGATTTACGGTGGAATGACTAGAATACAGTTATTCAATAAAATGACTAACTTTATCAAAGAAAATCTATAATCTGTAAATGAATACGATAAGTCCAACTTTAGAAGAGATTCAAAACTTTGAAGGCAAGTACCCAAAACAATTGTGGTATTTGTTTATGGTAGAGATGTGGGAACGGTTTTGTTTTTATGGAATGCGGGGAGTTTTGACCTTCTTTATGGTCGATCAACTTTTCTTAAAAGACGATGCTGCCAATTTACAATATGGAGCCATTCAGGCTTTTGTATATGCATTTACTTTTATTGGGGGTATTTTTGCCGATAAAATTTTAGGATTTAGAAAGTCTTTGTTCTTTGGAGGTATTATTATGATTTTAGGGAATTTACTAATTGCTTATTCTCCTCAAGAATTGTTTTATTATGGGATCGCTTTTTCGATAATTGGCACTGGTTTTTTTAAACCAAATATTTCTTCCATGGTGGGAGAGTTGTATCACGAGAGTGATCATCGTAGAGATGCTGGTTATGGAATGTTCTATGCGGGTATTAATATAGGAGGTCTTTTAGGAGGTGCATTATGTATTTATTTAGGTAAATATTATTCTTGGAGACTGTGTTTTTTATCTGCTGCGGTAGTAATGATTCTGGGTCTTTTTACCTTTTTATTTACTAAAAAACATCTTGGTCCCATTGGGAATTCTCCTTTATTACTTTTGGATGCATCCAAAAGAAAAATGCAAGAAATTGCAGTGTATATTGGTTCGTTAGTATGCATACCCTTTATATTTATAATGGTAAAAAACACGGATTATACAGACTACTTTATGTATACCATTGGTGTTATTGCTCTTTTATACTTTGCTTTTGAAGTTATTAATTTAAAGCAAATTACCCTACAAAAGAAGCTTTTAGCTGCTTTCCTCTTTGTGTTTTTCTATTTTTTGTTTAATGCAATTTTTGAACAAAGTGGCGGTTCTCTTTCTCTTTTTGCAAAAGATAATCTTAATGACAGCTTATTATTCTTTAAGATTGACCCAAATGTGGTCAATAATAGTTCGAATTCATTATTTGTAATTATATTTAGCCCTTTAGTAGGGCTGTTATGGTTGTGGTTAGCCAAAAAGAAAATAGAACCTAATACGGTAATTAAGTTTGGAATCGGGTTTTTGTTTCTAGGATTGTCATTCTATATCTTTTATTACACTCGCTTTTTTGCTGATGTAAACGGGATCACATCATTGAACGTATTTACATTTGCTTACTTAATCACAACATTAGGAGAACTATGCTTAGGACCGATAGGAATGTCAATAATTACAAAACTTTCTCCTAAACGACTTTTTGGAATGATGATGGGATTGTGGTTTTTGGCTAGTGCTTTTGGGCAGTTTGCAGCGGGTAAATTAGGTGCGGAAATGTCTAGAGGAAATAATGGAGCAACTTTAGTAACAAAGCTTCAGTCCTATACCGAAGGATATTATGAATTAGCCATATATTCTATTATAGCAGGAGTCATCTTAATTTTCTCAGCTCCAATTATTAAAAAATTAATGCAAGAAGTTAAATAAAAAAAATAGTAATCTAAAAATAAATTATGTCAAACACCACTACAGTAGATCATTCTAAATCGACCTTATTCGGACATCCAATTGGGTTGTTTATATTGTTTTTCACCGAAATGTGGGAGCGTTTTTCCTATTATGGAATGAGAGCTTTGCTGGTTTTGTATATGACAACAGAAACATTGGGAGATGCAAGAGGACCAGGTTTAGGATGGACTAGTCAAGAAGCGTTGGCTTTATATGGTTGGTACACAATGTTAGTCTATGTGATGTCTATTCCAGGAGGAATGATTGCTGATAAATTATTGGGACAAAAGAAAGCCGTTTTATTAGGTGCAGTAATCCTTTGTATAGGACATGGTGTTCTGGTACTAACTGATACATGGGCTTTTTATACAGGGTTAGGTTTGGTGATCTTAGGAGTTGGGTTGTTAAAACCTAATATATCAACTATGGTAGGTGGGTTATATGCTCAAGGAGACATAAGAAGAGATAAAGGTTTTAGTATTTTCTATATTGGGATTAATACAGGTTCACTACTAGCAACTATGGTGATTGGATTTGTTGTTGCTCAATGGGGATGGCATGCTGGTTTTGGTTTAGCAGGAATTGCGATGGTATTAGGATTAGTTGTTTACTTATGGGGTCAAAAATACTTAACGCATGTGGGAAATCTTGAGGTTCAAGAGACTGCTGTAGTTGACGAAAGTTCATACGGTTTACTTTTTAAAAATTTATTGAAATCAAAAACACAATTGTTTATTACAGGAATTCTTACTGTAGTTTCTGTTTTTGGATGGTATAGTTTAGGTTGGGGATTTGGATTGTTGTTTGTGTTTTTAACAGTAATCGCTGCTTTAATGATGATGATCTACAAAGAATTAGATTCGCAAAAAGATAAAGATCGTTTTTTAGTTTTACTTCTTTCTTTTATTATGGTGATTATTTTCTGGGGTGCTTATGAGCAAGCTGGAGGATTAATGAACTTATATGCTGATTCAAAAACAGATAGAATGCTTTTAGGAATGCAGGTTCCTACGGTTATGTTCCAAAGTTTAAATGCAGGGTTTATCATTATATTTGCAGCTATTGTAGCATCTTATTGGGCTAAACGTAAATTAAAAGGAAAAGAAGCTTCTTCAATTTTCAAAATGGCAATTGGTATTGTAATCATGGGATTTGGATTTTTATTCATGGTTTTTGCTACAATGGAATTTGAAAAAGTGGGTTCATCAAGTATGTTATGGTTGGTTATGGCTTATTTATTTCATACCATCGGGGAACTATGTATTTCTCCAGTGGCTTTATCATTTATAACCAAACTATCGCCTGTTAAATATGCTTCATTAATGATGGGTGTCTATTTTGCAGCGACTGGGCTAGGAAATAAAGTGGCTGGTATCATTGGTGAATCAGCAAGTGAATTAGGAGAATATGCTGTGTTTTTAGGAATCTTAGTTTTTACTATTATAATTGGTGCGTTGTTTTTAATGTTATTAAAACCATTAAAACGATTAACTCATGGCGCAGAGGATAACGAAAAATAATTTATAATTTAAACACCTAAATAAAACGAACACCATGAGTCAAAATACTAAAGATGAGTTTTTCGAAAATAATGTTTTAGGACATCCGGCAGGGTTGTTTGTGTTGTTTTTTACTGAAATGTGGGAGCGTTTTTCTTATTATGGAATGCGTGCTTTATTGGTTTTGTTTTTAACTACATCTCTTATTAAAGGAGGATGGGCTTGGAGTGTTGAGGATGCTTTGGGTTTATACGGTACCTATACAATGTCTGTTTATTTTACGCCTGTTATTGGAGGTTTTTTAGCTGATAAATATTTAGGGTATAGATGGGCAGTTATTTTAGGTGCGTTGGCAATGACTTTGGGTCATGCTTCTATGGCAGTCGAGACACCTTTATTTTTATATATTGGTATTGGATGTTTAATTATAGGTAATGGTTTATTTAAACCAAATATGACTTCTATAATCTCTAATGCTTATGATGGGCATGAAGAAAAAAAAGATGGCGCTTTCTCTTTATATTATATGGGAGTTAATGCTGGTGCTTTTTTAGGAATCATGCTTTGTGGTTATATAGGAGAAAAAATATCTTGGAGTTGGGGATTTGGTTTAGCAGGTATATTTATGTTTTTCGGGATGTTGCAATTCTATTTTACCCAAAATATTTTTGGTGATATTGGTTTAAAACCAACAGCTGCTTCTAAACAAGAATCAAAAGATAAAGCAGCGAAAGAGAATACAACACCAAAAGTCATTCGAGACAGAATTATTGCTGTAATCATTTTTTCTATTTTTACTGTTTTCTTTTGGGCAGCATTTGAACAAGCTGGAGGGTCAATGACCATTTTTGCTGAAAAATTTACCCAAAGAGAATTATTTGGAAGCAATGCTTCCATTTTCAAAATTGCGGATACCTTATTGACGATTATACCTTTATTAATAATTACTTATGTATTGATTAAATTGTTTTCTAAAACGTTTAAGAAATACTCTACGGGAAATCTTATACTTTCTTTAAGTTTTGTAATCATTTGGGGAATTGTACTTTGGAAAGTAATGAGAGAATATAATTCGCCAGAAACAGAAGTACCAGCCACTTGGTTCGGAATTTTAAACTCCTTATTTATTGTAGTTTTTGCCCCTATTTTTTCTAAATGGTGGGAAAGTAAATACAATCTTTCTGGACCGATGAAATTTGGTTTAGGACTTACTTTACTAGGGTTGGGATTCGGTTTTTTAGCATATGGAAGTATGGGTATTGATACTGATTCTGTTGTTAGGGTAAGTATGTTTTGGTTGATAGCAGCGTATTTATTTCATACGTTAGGTGAATTGTGTATTTCTCCTGTAGGATTGTCTTATGTGAGTAAGTTGGTTCCAGCAAGTTGGATTGGAATTATGTTTGGAGTTTACTACTTGTTTATTGGTATGGGAAATAAATTAGCAGGTTCCATGGGAGGTATGATTGAAACCATTACAGCGCAATATAACTTAACTACTTTTTTCCTTATTTTTACAATTGTTCCTGTAGGAGCAGGGTTATTGATGGTGCTATTGTCTCCATTAATGAAAAAATTAATGCACGGAGTAAAGTAGGCGACATTTTGTGGTATTATTTTTGCTTAAATTTGTAGAAAATAAATCAGTTATGAAAAATATATATTTAATTGCAGTATTCTTTATAGGAATTGTTGCTACACAAGCACAAGATTTGAAATGGCATACAGATGTTAAAGAAGCTATTGCTATTGGAAATAAAGAACACAAACCTTTACTATTGTTTTTTACGGGTAGTGATTGGTGTGGATGGTGTATCCGTTTGCAAAAAGAAGTTTTGTTAACACCAGAGTTTGCAAAGTGGGCTAAGGACAATGTTGTTTTAGTTGAATTAGATTATCCAAGAAGAACACCTCAAACTCCCGAAATAAAGAAACAAAATAATGATTTACAACAAGCTTTTGCTATTCAAGGATTTCCTACTATTCATTTTGCTAACGGTATTGACAAAGATGGTAAAGTGAACTTTGAAGGTTTAGGAAGTACTGGATATGTTCCTGGAGGCCCTACAGCTTGGCTTGCAGTAGCAGATGGAATCATTAAAAAAAAATAAGTTTAATTTAGTTTAAAAAATCCCTTTTCAGCAGTAGCGTGGAAAGGGATTTTTTGCTTTAAGCAACTTGCTTTCCAATTGTTTTGAATGGCTTTATAGTTAGATCCATCAGCCACAACTATTTTTGGTTTTAGGATGGCTAACATTCGATTTATATTGATTTTTGGGGATTGAGTAAGGATGACAATATCTGGTCTTATATCTTTTGGGTACAATCCTAAACTATCCAATATTAGAATTTTATTTCTGTGAAAATAAGCTAGGTTTTTTAGCTTTTCATTGTTTTTTACAGCACTAAAGTTACCTACTAAGTAAGACTTAAGCATAGTGTTGTTTTTGGGTTTTATTTTAGTGTCATTTGTAAATAGTGTTGCCTTTTCTCCATGGCGTTCTACAATTATTGTTTTTCTTTTTTGGTTAAAAACAATCCATTCGTTTTGATTTTGAACGTCCCATTTTGTTTTTATATATGAAACTTGAAAAGCAATGATTGAAATTAGTACAAGGATTAATTTGTTGTAGTTCGGTTTTTTGAACCAAATAATACTTGCAATTATTAGAAGGTAAGAACTTAATAATAAATAAAAATTAAGTGGAATGTCATGAATTACAAATTCTTCAAATGAAGCGATAGTGGAGATTATTTTATTTAAATAATAAATGCTCCACTCTAATGATTTAGCTAATAAGAAAGGAACATAATTGAAAGCAGCCAATATCATGACTAAAACGCCTACTACCATGATGAAACTTAATAATGGTATGATAACTAGATTTGTAATAAAGAATAAGCCTGGAAATTGATGAAAGTAGTAAATGCTTAACGATAGTGTGCCAATTTGTGCTGCAAATGAAACGGTAAGTGCTCCCCAAATATATTTATTAATCCTATATTTTGGCGACCATAAGGAGGCTAATAGGGGTTGAAACCAGATAATAAAAAACAACGCGACATAACTCAGTTGAAAACCGACATCAAATAAAAAGGAAGGTTGAAAAAGAAGTATCAGTAATATAGAAACTAGTAAAGTATGATAGATATTAACGGATCTTCTTAAATGATATCCAATGGCTACAAAGGAAAACATAGTCACCGATCGTACAATCGATGGGGACAAACCTGCAATTAGGGCAAAAATCCATAAGCATGTTATGATAATTACCAATTTTAATAAAGCGCCTTTTTTTGTATTTGGAATCGGTTTAAGGATAAAAGTTAGGAACAACAAAATAAAACCAACATGTAGTCCAGATACCGACAAAATATGTATTGCTCCAGCATACTGATAGTCTTGAATTATATCAGGTGAGATGTCTTGTCTTTGCCCCATTATTAAGGCAATAGCCACACTGAGCTCTTTTTTACTGAAATTATTTTTTTCTAAATTATGAATTATGGTATTTCTTAATTTAGATATATAATACCATATGTCTTTTTGAATTATTAATCCAATAGTTATTGATTCTTTATCAGAAAAAAGTTGAGCATAAATCTGTTTTTGATCCAAATAGTTTCTGTAATCAAATTGATTGGGATTGTCAGGATTTCTATTTCGAAATAAAGCACCTTTAATTTGAAGACGGGTTCCTGTTTCAAATGTGTTATTCAAGCTGTCTTTATGTACGTTTAAAATTATTTTACCGGAACTTTTCACTGAGCCAATTTGGTTTATTACTGCAATATATCGGTCATTAAAATTCGTATTTTTTAATTTTTCCCGAATGACCATCGATAGCAATTGCGGTTTTTCAAAAACAGAAAGGGAATGGGTGTAATTGTTTTTTTGATAGGAATCGGTATGTACTACTTGAGTAATTGTTCCCAAACAGAATGCTACTAAGTAAGTGCTTACTCCAAAATAAATAGTTTTTTTAATCCTAAAATAACTAATTGTAAAAAGGGAAAAGGAAAGAAAGAGTAATCCGAAAAGAAAATTTAAATCGGGTTTTGAATAAAATGCAATCCATATTCCTAGAATAAATCCAAATGTAATTCGGGCCAAAGGGAATTGCAGTACTTTCATAGTTCTAAAGTACGGCTTTTTAACAAGAAATAAATTATTTTTTTTATTCTAAAATTCGATTGATCTGAGCAAATGTTTTTTGGTAGTAAGGTTGTTTTGTTGAAGAGATAATTACTCCTTTGGAAGTAGAGGCATGAACAAATTTCACTTCGTCATCAGTCACTTCTGTAATGATTCCCACATGATTAATTTGGGATCTGTTGTTGGTTCTAAAAAATATTAAATCTCCTTTATGTGCTTTGTCAGTGTTTTTTCCTAAATCGGTTCCTGTTTTAGATTGCTCAAAAGAAGTTCGAGGGAGTGTAATATTATAGTGTTCAAAAGTAGCAAACACTAATCCAGAACAATCAAAACCAGATCTGGTTGTTCCTGCAGTTTTGTATTTCACACCAATATTATCTGTTGCTGATTCTACTATATTGTCAATAAGTTGGTTCGTTTTTCTAGTCGACAAACTGCTGTTGTCTTTGCCTTTCGTTGTTACAATTTTCGAAGAAGTTTTACATGAAGTAAATAAAAAAATCAGGAGAAGAAAGCAGAGTACTTGTTTCAAAATTAGTTTTTTAAGGTTAAGTTTATAAAATGGCTTTTAAATCCTTAATGATTAACCCAGCGGTTTTTTCACTAGCTCCAATTCCACCTAATTTTTTTTCTAACGAGTCATATTTTTCCAAAAGTTGTTTTCGGTAATTGGTTTCTAGAATTTTTGTCAATTCTTTTTTAATATTTTTAGTTGTAAAGTTTTCTTGAATCAATTCAGTTACCACTTCTTCATCCATTATTAGGTTGACTAGCGAAATATATTTTAGTGTAATAATGCGCTTAGCAATCTGGTATGAAGCCCAACTTCCTTTGTAGCATACTACTTCGGGAACTTTAAATAACGCAGTTTCTAGTGTCGCTGTACCTGAAGTGACTAATGCTGCTGTGGCATTCTTCAATAAATCATAGGTTTTATTCGAGATGAATTTTATGTTTTCATTCTGTATGAATTGCTTGTAAAAAGAATAATCTTGACTGGGTGCGCCTGCAATTACAAATTGGTAATCTGGAAAATCATCAACAATGCTTAACATTCCCGAAAGCATTTTAGTGATTTCTTGTTTACGGCTACCTGGCAGTAATGCTATTATTGGTTTTTCACTCAATTGATTCTCCCTTTTAAAAACTGCAGAGTCTATAGCAGGGTGATTATGAATGGCGTCAATTAATGGATGTCCCACATAACTTACGTCATAATTGTATTTTTCATAGAAGGGTTTTACAAAAGGCAATACCACATACATATGGTCAATAGTTTTTTTTATGGTTTCTACTCTACCTGGTCTGGACGCCCATACTTGAGGACTTATATAATAAAAGGTATTGAATCCTGCAGGTTTTGCCCACTTTGCAATTCGGAGATTAAATCCTGAATTGTCAATAAATATTAAAGCATCTGGTTTGTAATCTTGAATATCTTCTTTACAAAGCTTAATGAATTCTAAGATAGAAGAGAGGTTTTTTATAATCTCTGCAAAGCCCATAAAAGAACGTTCTTTGTAATGAGAAACTAATTCGGCTCCGGCTTGTTGCATTAAATCACCACCCCAACATCTTATTTGAGCGCTAGTATCTTGTTTGAATAGTTCTTTTATCAAATTCGACCCATGCAAATCTCCTGATGCTTCTCCGGCTAGAATGTAGTATTTCATTTTTATGATTTGAGTTTAATAAAAACTTCAGTATTCAAAATTAGGTATAGAATAGGGATCAATCAAATAAATTGTTTCTTATTTTATAGGAACACGGTAATTATTGTTAAAATAATAACAGACAAAACGACACCTCTAGCCATCACCTCTTTGTTTGATTTTAATAAAATAGCAAATAGGATTAAGTCCAAAATGGAACCGAGTGTAACAAGTTTACCCAAAGAGCCTTGCGATTTCATAATTTGTACACCCGAAATAAAATTATATTGAGTTGCAAAAACAATAAATAAGTAACAACCAAGAAAGGAAGCTAAAAGTCCAATTAGGAACCCAATAAATAAGTCTGTTTTATTCATTCCAATTCCAGGTGTTAAGTTCTTGTGTTGCATGGTGAGCAGTTAAGTCAAATTGTACCGGAACTACTGAGATATATCCGTTTCCTAACGCCCATTCATCAGTATCTTCACCTTTGTCTTGGTTCACAAATTCTCCAGCAAGCCAGTAATAATCTCTTCCTTGCGGTGTTTGTCTTTTGTCGAACTTTTCAACCCAAAGTGCTTTTGCTTGACGGCAAATTTTTATCCCTTTGATGTTTTCTTTTTTTAATTTGGGAAAATTTACATTCAATACAACGTCTTTTGGCAATCCTTTTTCTAAAACCTCTGTTGTTATTTTTTTTACAAATGGTTTAATAGTTTCGAAATCAGCATTCCAATCATAATCTAAGAGTGAGAACCCAATGGCTGGAATGCCTTCAATTCCTGCTTCGACAGCAGCACTCATTGTACCTGAATAAATAACATTAATGGATGAATTTGACCCGTGATTAATCCCAGAAACACACAAATCAGGCTTTCTTTTTAATATTTCATTTACAGCTAACTTCACACAATCCACTGGAGTACCAGAGCAACTATATTCCGTAATTCGATCTGTGTCCTTTGAAATTTTATTTAGATATAATGTATTGTTGATTGTAATAGCATGTCCCATTGCACTTTGTGGCTTGTCAGGTGCAACAATTACAACTTCGCCAATTTCTGACATAACGTCAATTAATGCTCGGATACCTGGTGCCGAAACACCATCGTCATTTGTAATTAAAATTAAGGGTTTAACTTGAGTCATGATTTTATATTTTTAGTCTTCAAAATGGAATGAAAATTGGGATCTATTTTATCAAACAAAGTAAAACAAAAAATAGTGATTGGCGAAGATATAAAGAGAAAACAAAAATCATTTTTTATATCTTTAACAAAAAATTATGGCGTGTCTATTATTGTTGGCACAGTTTTTACCGTAACTTAGTTTAAAAATTTTGGATGAATACTATTCTTAACTTTATGAAAAGAAATTATAAAATACTCCTTGCAATTGTTTTCCTTTCGGCTACATTATTTGCTTTTAAAATTAAATCTTCTAACGAGAATGATCCTGATAAAGATAAATTACTTTTAGAATTATTAACTTTTGTTATTGAAAAAGGACACTATAACCCAGCGGCAATTGATGATACATTCTCAAAAGGAATCTATAAAGATTATATTCAAGCTTTAGATCCCTCAAAACGATTTTTTCTTCAATCAGACATCGATGAATTTTCAAAGTATGAAACTGAATTAGATGATGAATTGATCAATAAGGATTTAACGTTCTTTAATTTGACGTATGATCGCTTGATGAAACGAATGGAGGAAAGTAAAAAATTATACAAAGATATTCTTGCAGTGCCATTTGATTATTCAGTTGATGAAAGCTTTAACACGGATTATGTAAAAGCACCTTATGCTAAAAATAATGCTGAATTAAAGGATAGATGGCGCAAACAAATTAAATTATCTACACTATCTTCTTTGACAGACCGTCTTAGAATTCAAGAGAATAAAAGTAAAGGAATTACGGCATCAGCTGATTCTGATAGTTTAGTTGGCTTAAAATCTGGAGATAAAATTGACGATGATTTTTATAAAAAAAACAATACATCTGCTGATACAGGTAAGGTGAAAACGGTTGCTGAATTAGAAAAAGAAACTCGTGAAAGTGCTAAGAAATCACTTGATGAATATTTTGGTTTCATGAATGATTTGGATAGGAATGATTGGTTCTCTGTTTATGTTAATTCAATTACGGCTCGTTTTGATCCACATACTAATTATTTTGCTCCAGAAGAAAAAGAGCGTTTTGATGTTAGTATTAGTGGGAAGTTAGAAGGCATAGGTGCTCGTTTACAAAAGAAAAACGACTTTACAGAGATTTCTGAGTTAATTTCTGGTGGTCCAGCATGGAGAGGCAAACAATTAGAATCAGGAGATTTAGTAATGAAAGTAGCACAGGGAAATGCGGAGCCAGTAGATGTGGTAGGAATGCGTCTTGATGATGTTGTAAAAAAAATAAAAGGGCCAAAGGGAACTGAAGTTCGTCTTACCGTAAAAAAAGTGGATGGAACAATTAAAGTTATTTCTATAATTAGAGATATTGTAGAAATTGAGGAGACATACGCCAAGTCAAGTGTTGTAGAGAAAAACGGATTGAAATATGGTGTAATCTATTTGCCTAAGTTTTATATCGATTTTGAAAATAAAGACGGTAGAGATGCAGGTAAAGATATCGCTCTTGAAGTAGAACGACTTAAAAAAGCAGGAGTTAGCGGAATCGTTTTGGATGTACGTGATGATGGTGGTGGATCTTTATCAACGGTTGTTGATATTGCTGGATTATTCATTGAACAAGGTCCAATTGTACAAATTAAATCTGCTGGAAGAAAGAAAGAGGTTTTATTCGATAGAGATAGTAAAATAGAATGGGACGGTCCTTTAGTGATAATGGTCAATAGTTTTTCAGCCTCAGCTTCAGAAATTTTAGCGGCAGCTATTCAAGACTACAAAAGAGGAATTATTATTGGTAGTAAACAAACCTACGGTAAAGGAACAGTACAAAATGTAATTGATTTAAATCAGTTTGTTCGTAACAGTTCAGTAGGAGATTTAGGTGCTTTAAAAACAACTACTCAAAAATTTTATAGAATTAATGGAGGCTCAACTCAGTTAGATGGAGTGAGTAGTGATGTAGTTATGCCAGATCGATATGCTTATTTAAAAATGGGTGAACGCGATGTTGATAATGCTATGCCATGGGATAAAATAGATCCAGCTACTTATACTGTTTGGAATAAAACAGAGAACTTTAATAAGGCTATTTTAAATAGTAAGACAAGAATTGAGCAAAACCCCCAGTTTAAATTAATTGAAGAAAATGCAAAATGGATTGATAGCAGAAGTGAAGATAACACCTATAGTTTGAATATAGATAAGTTTAAAATTGCTCAAAATGATATAGAGGAGAAGTCTAAAAAATACAGACCTATTTCGCAATACAAAAATACATTGCACTTTTCTTCGTTACCTTATGAAGTAGCTCAAATGGATAAAGACAGTATTTTGAAAGAGAAAAGAGATCGTTGGCATGAAGGATTATCTAAAGATATTTATGTAGAAGAAGCTTTGAATGTTTTGGATGATTTGCAATCTAAGCCTATTGTGAAGAAAAATATGTCAGAAAAATTAAAAAAAGAAAAACTGGCTAAATCCTAAAAAAAAACTTTCATTTATCTAGATCGGGGTCCAACTTTAAACATAAAGTTGGACCCTTTTTTAATATGTTTCAATACTTATTATTTATTCTTATGTTTATAGAAATTATTTAAGAACATGGGAAAACACATTTTTAAAGCAGTACTATTTATTTTAATTGGTGGTTTTGTTTCTTGTAAGATGGATAATAAAGAGGTAGATTCATTTTCTTTAGAACAAGTAAATAGCCCAAAAGAGATGGTTACTACAGCTTCAACGGAAAAGTTAACTAGTAGAACTGTTCTCGATTACTTACCTACATCTACAACTCACCAAGTCATTAAACATTCTTATTTCACACTCTCATATAATGAAGAAGCGGAGCAGGCTGAATGGTTGGCCTATGACTTAAAGAAAGAGTATGTGAAGAATAACAATTATAAACGACCTTTTTTTATTGTAGATCCAAAAGTGAAAACAGGCTCTGCAAATTGGAAAAATTATAAGAAAAGTGGATATGACAAAGGGCATCTTTGTCCGGCTGGTGACATGGAGTTTGATAAAGAGGCTTATGATGATACTTTCTTTACTTCGAATATTTCACCTCAAGACCATGATTTTAATGGCGGGATTTGGAATAGATTAGAGCAAAAAGTACGTTATTGGGCCTCACGATATGACGGCGTTTATGTGGTAACGGGAGGAATTCTTCAAAAAACCAGGAAAACTATAGGAGCAGAAAGGGTAGTAGTTCCAGAATATTTTTATAAAATAATTTTAGATGATTCCAATGGTAACTATAAAATGATTGCTTTTTTAATTCCTAATAAAAAGAGCGATAAACCATTATATACTTATGTAGTTTCTGTCGATAGGATAGAACAATTAACTGGAATCGATTTTTTTCCTAAACTTGACGATCAATTAGAATCAAGTTTAGAAAAACGAACTGATTATAAATCTTGGATTTTTAATTAGTATTTTATAATCTCTAGAATTACCATTCATTCACTTTGTTAGCGTCCATCTTTAAAAAGATAAAAAGCAATATAGTGAATCCCCAAAGACCTGAACCTCCGTATGAAAAGAAAGGTAATGGGACACCAATAGTTGGGAAAATACCGATTACCATAGCGATATTTACAAAGAAATGGATGAATAGAATTCCAGCTACACAATAGCCATATACTCTACTGAATTTTGTTTTTTGTCTTTCGGCAAGGTAAATTACTCGAAGAAATAAACTCACGAATAACGCAATTACCACTAGGGAACCTGCGAAGCCCCATTCTTCTCCTACAGTGGTAAATATGTAGTCAGTATGTTGTTCTGGCACAAAACCTCCTTTGGTTTGAGTTCCTTCAAGAAACCCCTTTCCTAGCCATCCACCTGAGCCAATTGCAATTTCAGATTGATTCGTATTGTATCCAATTCCCTTTAAGTCGACAGTTTTTCCTAATAAAATGTTGAAACGATCGCGGTGATGCTGTTTGAATACATTTTGAAATACATAGTTTACGGATAAAACAAAGCCAGAAATGACTGAAAAAAGAATCGCACTTAAGACTATGTTTCTATCGCCAAGCCTTGATTTAAAATGAACGATTAAAATAACTAATAATGCTAATAGAATAACATATTGAGGTTCTAAGACAAGCGTTAATACAAATAAAAGGATAGTAACAAAACCAGTCCATACATACCATGATGGAAGTCCTTCACGATATAAAACAATTATAAAAATACTATAAATAAGGGCACTTCCCGGATCGGGCTGTGGTAAGATTAGTAGTACTGGAAGAAAAACAATGGCAAGTGCTTGTATTTGCCTGTTTACATCTTTTAGATTAATTTGTGAATCACTTAAATATTTTGCAATCGCTAGTGAAGTAGCTGCTTTCGCAAATTCAGAAGGTTGGATAGTGAAACTTCCGATGGCATACCAGCATCTTTGTCCTGCTATTGTTTTTCCAAAAAGGAAAAGCCCTGCCAAAGTAAGTAAAGCAAATCCAAAAATAATACTGGCATATTTTTCATAAAATTTACCGTCAATGGCTAGTATTATAAATATTAAAGGAATCGTTAGTAAGATAAAAACAAGCTGTTTTTGGTAAGTATCTTCAATAGAGGATAGTGATGATGAATAGATGTTTAACCATCCCATTATCACTAATACGCTATAAATGATGACACATGTCCAGTCAAGATTTTTCTTTATACTTTGGTTTTTCATTTGAAACGAATCGCTTATTAATTTTGATTTGTTGAGTCTATCTGAACAGTTGAATTTGTCGTTACCTTTAATTTAGATATTGAATCTTTAGGTGTTGTTTCAATGGCGCTTGCTTCTTTCATTCCACCTAGTTTTGCATAGCGGTCTTTTAAGCTTCTTTCTAGTATTCTCTTTTCTAAATCGGTTCTTGTTATTTTTTTTCTTAGGTACTTTTCAATCATTAAACTCGCAATTGGACCTGCAATCGTAGCTCCGTATCCACCATTTTCGACAAGGATCGCAATTGCAATCTTAGGGTTGTCTTTTGGTGCAAAGGCAACAAAAATAGAGTGATCTTCTAGTTTTACTCTTTTCCCATCAATTTTGGCATAATTTTCAGCTGTTCCTGTTTTACCACAAATGTCAATACCAGGTACATTAAGTCCTCTTGCTGTTCCTAAATTGTATACGTCAAACAAGCCACTTATCATTGGTTTGAAATATTTTTTGTCAATGGTGGTCTGATGTTTTACTTTGAATTTAGGATCTATATTTGTTCCTTTTATTTTTTTTATAATGTGAGGCGTATAGTAGTATCCTTCGTTTGCTACGGTAGCCATCATATTAGCTAATTGTATTGGTGTCATTAAAACTTCCCCTTGTCCAATAGAGTTTGAAATAATCGTTGTACTTCTCCATCCACCATTAGGGTAAATTTTCTTATATGTTTTAGAATCGGGAACATTTCCTCTTTTTCCAGTAGGTAAGTCGTATCCCATAAAATCACCCAATCCAAAACTTTTCACGTGATCGCTCCATACATCAACTGCATAGGCTGGTTTTACAAATTTGTTTATGGTACGCATATACACATTTGCAAAATAAGTATTACAAGAGTTATAGATTCCATTATGTAAATTATGAGGGCCAAAACCATGACATTTCATAAAACGACCTCGTGCATAACTAAAACCATGATGGCACATAAAAGAAGTTTGTTCATCAATAACACCTTCTTGTAGTCCAATCAATCCAGTCAGGATTTTAAATGGTGATCCTGGAGGATATTCCGCTAGTAATCCTCTATCATATAGCGGTTTTGCTATCGAGTCTCTATATAGTAAGGTGTAATTTTTAGAACGTTGTCTACCAACTAAAATAGAAGGGTCATAAGATGGAGCAGTTACTAGTGCTAATATTTCACCTGTACTAGGTTCAATAGCTACAATTCCACCTCTTTTATTTATCATTAGCTGTTCTCCATATCTTTGAAGTTCAGCGTCTAAAGTTAAATTGATATCTTCTCCTTGAACGGCAATCGTATCGTATTTTCCGTCTTTGTAAGAGCCTATTTCACGATTGTATTTGTCTTTTTGAAAGTATTTCACCCCTTTAATTCCGCGCAAAATGTTTTCATAGCTTTCTTCTACTCCTTGTTTTCCTATTAAGTCACCGCTGTTATAATATGGGTTTTTTGCTATTAATTTGTCATTAACCTGTGTGATAAAACCAAAAACATTTGCTCCAAAATCGACTTCATAGTCGCGTAGAGAACGTTTTTGAAAATAGAAACCTTCAAATTTTCGTATTTTCTCTTGAAAAGCAGCAAATTCACTTTTGTTTAACTGAGGTAAGAAAACAGAAGGCAAGCGTGGGCTGTAAATTTTAGCTTTTGCAATTTTTTTAATATAATCTTCTTTGGTGATATTTAGTAGTTGACAGAACTCTAAAGTATCGATATTCTTTAATTCTCTAGGAATTACCATGATATCGTATGACGCTTGATTTGCTACTAATAGTTTTCCATTTCTGTCGTAGATATAACCTCTTTCAGGGTAATCGTATTTTATCTTAATCGCATTATTATCGGATTTTAATTTGAAGGTATCATTGATAACTTGCAAATAAAAGATCCGAATCACTAGCAATGATGCTGCAACAATAATTAAAGAAGGCAGCAATAATTTTCTCATCGTTTGTTAGGCTTAATAATGTAAATGATAATAATACAACTAATTATGGTAAAAACCGCACTCAAAAGAGTTCGGATTAGTATGTCCAAAAAGAAACTGACTTGAAAAGCTTCTAATAAGAACATTGTTATGTGATGAATAATAACAGAAAGGAATATAAACGAAAACCTTTCGGGTGTTAAAACATCATTGATTTTTATGGTCTGGTATTCATAACTCACTCCAAATGAAAATTTAAAAATGGACGGTCTCATGTATGCTAGGACTAAACAAGCAGTTGCGTGAACTCCGCCTGAATTTAGAAAAAGATCCATTGTCAAACCCAATAAAAAACTAGCAAAAAGTAAGCCAGATTTGTTCCCGTTCACGGGGTATAATATTATAAATAAGATATACGGAAGTGGAATAATAAACCCCAGAAAATTCATATTGTTAAATATAATTATTTGGATGGCTAATAATAAAATAAACCGAGAAACATTGACTAACAAAGTGCTATTCATTTTTCGTTGTTTTTTCTAGGTTATTAAGTTCATCTCTATCTTTACTTTTTATGATATAAACATGGCCTAAATTAGTCATGTCGTTAAAAAGTTTAATATCTAAAGTATAATAATTGGTTTGATTATCAATGTAAATTTTGTTAATTGTACCAATGTTAATGTTTTCTGGAAAGATTACTGATTGTCCACCAGTTACGATAGTGTCTCCTTTTCTTACAGATGCAAGCCTAGGAACGTCTATCAATTGAACGTAACCTGTACTTTTTCCATTCCAAACTAAAGATCCAAAATGATTTGATTTTTTAATTTTAGCATTGATTTGAGACTTTACATTCAAAATGCTTATAACTGTAGAATAGCTTGGAGAAGTATTATCAATTATCCCCACTATTCCAAGGTTGTTAACGACTCCCATATCTGATTTAACTCCTTGAAGAGAGCCAGAGTTTAAGGTCAGGAAATTTTCATGAACGTTATAGGAATTGTGGATTACTTTCGATACAATGATATCTTCAGGCAAGGTTGTTTTTTGGTTTTCAAAATTTTTGATGGCAGAAGAGTCTACAGTTTTAAATAATAGACTTTTTAGTCTAGCATTCTCAATTGCTAATGCATCATTTTGTGTTCTCAAATTGAAATATTCACTTACGTCATTGATTTTCTCATAAACACCCCCGCTTAAAAAATTAGCGGAACTTATTATTTTGCTTTTGTGATAAGAATGAGATTGTATCGTTAACGAAAACGAAATGCATAATAACAGCAAAAACAGTATTCTATTACTGTTTTTAAATATAAAATTAAATATTTGCTGCATTTCTAAGTTTGTTATGTTGTTTCAAGATGTAATTTCATTAAACTTTAAAAATTATTTTCAGAGTTTAATGAAATTGTGCATCTAAGAAAGGTCTTATTTAATTAAGATACTTTTAAATTTTGTAATGTTTTTAAGTGCCATTCCTGTTCCACGAACTACTGCTCTTAAAGGGTCTTCTGCAATATAAACAGGTAAGTCTGTTTTTTGAGAAATTCTTTTATCTAGACCTCTTAACATTGATCCACCACCAGCAAGGTATATACCTGTGTTGTAAATGTCGGCAGCTAATTCTGGAGGGGTTTGTGATAGAGTTTCCATTACAGCGTCTTCAATTCTTTGAATTGATTTGTCTAATGCTTTTGCTATCTCTCTATAGGAAACTTCTACTTGTTTTGGTTTACCAGTAAGTAAATCTCTTCCTTGAACAGACATGTCTTCTGGAGGAGTTTCTAAATCTTCTATAGCAGCACCAATTTGGATTTTTATTTTCTCAGCAGTACTTTCTCCAACAAAAAGGTTGTGTTGTGTACGCATATAATATACGATGTCATTTGTGAAAACATCACCAGCAATTTTTACTGATTTGTCACAAACGATTCCGCCTAACGCAATTACAGCAATTTCAGTAGTTCCACCACCTATATCTACAATCATGTTTCCTTTTGGTTGCATAATGTCGATTCCAATACCGATTGCCGCAGCCATAGGTTCATGGATTAGGTACACTTCTTTACCATTTACTCTTTCACAAGATTCCTTAACGGCTCTCATCTCCACTTCGGTAATTCCTGATGGAATACAAACCACCATCCTAAGCGCAGGAGTAAACATTCTTTTTTTCAATGCTGGTATGCTTTTTATAAACATACTAATCATTTTTTCTGAAGCATCAAAGTCGGCAATTACACCATCTTTCAAAGGCCTTATTGTCTTAATGTTTTCATGTGTTTTACCCTGCATCAAGTTGGCTTCTTTACCAACAGCAATTATTTTACCAGAAATTCTATCTCTGGCAACAATTGATGGGCTGTCTATTACAACTTTATCATTGTGTATGATTAAAGTGTTTGCGGTTCCAAGGTCTATCGCGATATCCTCGGTCATGAAATCAAAAAATCCCATAAGTTTTTCAGGGGTTTAAAAGTTAAAAATTAGGAGCATACAAAGTTAGACAAATTAATGTTTAAAATGACGTGTTCCAGTAAATACCATTGCAACTTTATTTTCATTACAATAGTTGATGCTTAATTCGTCTTTTATCGATCCTCCAGGTTGAATTACGGCTGTTATACCCGCTTTTTTTGCAATTTCCACACAGTCTGGGAATGGAAAAAAAGCATCACTTGCCATTGAAGCGCCGTGTAAATCAAATCCAAATGTTTTTGCTTTTTCAATTGCTTGTAACAAAGCGTCTACTCTTGAGGTTTGTCCTGTTCCAGAAGAAATAAGTGTTCCGTTTTTAGCAAAAACGATCGTGTTAGATTTAGTATTTTTACAAACTTTAGATGCAAAAATTAAATCCTGAATTTCTTGTTCAGTAGGACTTGTTAGGGTAACGGTTTTTAAATCGTCTTTATTGTCTGTGATATTATTTCTTTCTTGAATAAGCAATCCGTTTAAACAAGTTCTCACTTGTTTTGCTGGTAAAGCGACTTCATTTTGAACTAATATAATTCTGTTTTTCTTTTCTTGTAAAATGCTAATTGCATCTGCATCATATTCAGGTGCGATAACAACTTCGCAAAATAATTTATTAATTTCGGTAGCAGTTGCTACATCAATTTTTGTATTTGCAATTAATACTCCACCAAAAGCGGATGTTGGGTCACAAGCCAGTGCTGCGTTGTACGCTTCGCTAATTGTATTTCTAGATGCTAATCCACATGCATTATTGTGTTTTAATATTGCAAAAGTAGGACCGTCAGTTTTGAATTCATTAATTAAATTTACTGCAGCATCAACGTCAAGTAAATTATTGTATGATAATTCTTTACCGTGTATTTTATTGAACATGGCGTCAAAATCACCAAAGAAATATCCTTTTTGATGTGGGTTTTCACCGTATCTTAAAACTTGACCATTAGAAATACTTTCTTTATAAATAGTTTCGTCAGTATTGAAATAATTAAATATTGCAGTATCGTAGTGTGAAGAAACGTGAAATGCTTTTGTTGCTAATAATTTTCTATCGGCAAGAGTGGTTGCTCCATTTTGTTTTGTAATTAAATCCAAGAGAGAACTATATTCATCTACAGAAGCTACAATGGCAGTATCCTTAAAGTTTTTTGCAGCAGCACGAATTAAAGAGATTCCACCAATATCGATTTTTTCAATAATGTCAGATTCACTTGCTCCAGAGGCTACTGTTTTTTCAAAAGGGTATAAATCAACAATTACTAAGTCAATTTGCGGAATATTAAATTCTTCCATTTGTTGCACGTCACTTGGATTGTCTTGACGATTTAAAATTCCACCAAAAACTTTTGGATGCAATGTTTTTACTCTTCCACCTAGAATTGAAGGGTATGATGTAACATCTTCAACTGGGATAACGGGGATTCCTAAGTTTTTTATAAAATCTTCAGTTCCTCCTGTTGAATAAAGTGTAACATTTTGACTATTTAGTAGTCTTACAATTGGTTCAAGGCCTTCTTTTGAAAAGACAGAAATTAACGCAGATTGAATTGTTTTTGTTGTGTTCATGTGTAGTTATAATTATAAAGTGCAAAAATAGTTTTTTAATGTGAAAATTGGACTATTTGAAAAAGAGATAATTTAGAAATTATACTGTTATTTTTATAAATGATGAAATAATGATGCTGAATTACAATGAATATTTATTTCATTAGGTTTTTGAATTTAATTTATAGAATTTTACTTTAATAGAAAATGTATTTTTATGCTAGTTTATCTACGATTATTGAAAGAGAGTTTTGGTTTTGCAATAAATGCATTAACAAACAATAAGTTAAGAACACTTCTTTCTTTGCTTGGTGTTACTATCGGGATTTTATCCATAATTGCAGTTCTGGCTGCAGTTGATTCTTTAGATAGAAAAATAACAAAGGATTTAAGTAGTTTAGATAAAAACACTATTTATTTAATGCGTTTTTCTTTTGGGCCCTCTGATATACCGCAATGGAAAAGAGAGCAGTTTCCCAATGTTAAATTTGATGAATATACATATTTGAAAGAGTCATTGAATAATACAGACCAAGTAGGGTATCAATTATTTGTAAAGCGCGAATCTATAAAATATGAATCTAAACTAGTGAGCGATGTAAATGTTGTTCCTGTATCTAGTGAGTTTATCGATATTCAAGGTCTTGAGTTTGAAGATGGTCGTTTTTATAATGAATCAGAGTCTAATTCTGGGACAGCTGTTATCGTTTTAGGCTATGAAATTGCTCAGGGACTTTTCGAAAATTCTAATGCAATTGGAAAAAACATTCGTTTATACGGACAAAGATTTACTGTTATTGGAGTTTTAAAGAAACAAGGAGCAGGATTGTTTGGGGATAGTAATGATACATCTGTCTTTTTACCCGTTAATTTTTTAAGGCGTTTATATGGAGATAACAATGATGCAATGACTCCAGTTATTTTGTTAAAGCCTAATAAAGGGGTTGATATGGATGCTTATAAAGCGGAAGTGAGTTATAAATTAAGAAGTATGAGGGGATTGAAAGCGGGGGAGATTGATAATTTTTTTATTAATGTGTTATCTGGTTTTACCGATCTTATTGATGGTATTATTGGGCAGATGAATGTTGTGGGCTGGATAATAAGTGGTTTTTCATTACTTGTTGGTGGTTTTGGAATCGCTAATATTATGTTTGTTTCTGTAAAAGAGCGGACAAATTTAATTGGAATTCAAAAGTCTTTAGGTGCTAAAAATAGATTTATCTTGTTTCAATTTTTATTTGAGGCAGTTATATTGTCTGTTATTGGTGGTGTAATTGGTTTGATTTTAGTGTGGATTATTTCTGTTATTTTGACGAAAGTATTAGACTTTGAATTTGTTCTAAGTATGGGAAATATTATGTTAGGGACAGGATTGGCTGCCTTAATAGGATTGATTTCCGGAATTCTTCCTGCTATTACAGCGTCAAAATTAGATCCTGTTGAAGCGATTCGAACTGGGATGTAGACTTAGGTTTTCAATAATAATAATAATATAATTAATAAAAACAAAAAAATCCCATCTGCACAGATGGGATTTTTTGTTTTAGAAGTTTTAAAACTATCTTATAGTATTGTTTTGAATTAAATCAATGTACAAGTTAATCTTGTCTTTCAATTCTTTTCTAGCTGTTATAAAGTCTAGGAAACCATGTTCAAGAAGAAATTCAGCCGTTTGAAAACCTTCTGGTAAATCTTTACCAGTTGTGTCTCTTACAACACGTGGTCCTGCAAATCCAATTAAAGCTCCAGGTTCAGAGATGTTAATGTCTCCTAGCATAGCATAAGAAGCGGTTGTCCCTCCTGTAGTTGGGTCCGTACATAATGAGATATAAGGAAGTTTAGCGTCTGCCAGTTGTGCTAGTTTAACAGAAGTTTTTGCTAATTGCATTAAGGAATAAGCAGCTTCCATCATTCTTGCTCCACCAGATTTTGATATCATAATAAATGGAAGTTTATTTTTTATAGCATGATCAATCCCTCTTGAAATTTTTTCTCCAACTACTGCACCCATAGATCCGCCAATAAAAGCAAAATCCATACAGCAAATAACAACATCTTTTCCTTTTGATTTACCAACTCCAGTACGCACTGCATCTTTAAGTTTGGTTTTTTCCATAACATCTTTTAATCGATCTGCATATTTTTTTGTATCAACAAAATGCAAAGGATCTTTGGAAGTTAAGTTTTTATCTAATTCAACAAACTCATTGTTGTCAAACAAGATTTCGAAATAGGTAGCACTACCAATTCTAACATGAAAACCATCCTCAGGACTAACAAACAAGTTGCGTTCTAGCTCATCGGCATCAATAATTTTTCCTGTTGGAGATTTGTACCAAAGTCCTTTTGGGACATCCATTTTGTCTTCGGTAGCAGTAGTAATTCCTTTTTCTTTTCTTTTAAACCAAGCCATTTCTTAAGTGTTCAGTGTTCAGTAATCAAGTAATCAGTCAAGTCAATGTTTGTAGTCAGTTTTAGTACTCAGTAACCTATTACTGAATACTAAAAACTGAGTACGGAATACTTTTTATAGCGTATTCACATTGTTTAAGTCAGCAAATGCTTGTTCTAATCTTGCATTGAACGTCATTTCGCTTTCACGCATCCATTTTCTTGGATCGTAGTATTTTTTATTTGGTACATCAGAACCTTCTGGGTTTCCAATTTGGGTTTTTAAATAATCAATATTTTTAACCATATAATCACGAATACCTTCTGTAAATGCAAATTGCAAATCAGTATCGATATTCATTTTTATTACACCGTAGCTAATTCCTTCTCTTATTTCTTCTAAAGTAGAACCTGAACCTCCGTGGAAAACAAAATCAACTGGGTTGTTTCCAGTGTTGAATTTCTTTTGAACGAAATCTTGAGAATTTTTTAAGATTTTTGGAGTCAATTTTACGTTACCTGGTTTGTAAACACCATGTACATTTCCAAAAGCTGCCGCAATTGTAAACTTAGGACTTACTTTTGATAATTCTTCGTAAGCATAAGCAACTTCTTCTGGTTGAGTATATAGTTTTGAGCTATCAACATCTGAGTTGTCAACACCATCTTCTTCACCACCTGTAATTCCAAGTTCGATTTCTAGTGTCATTCCCATTTTGCTCATTCTCTCTAGGTATCCTTTGCAAATTTCGATGTTTTCTTCGATAGGCTCTTCAGATAAATCGATCATATGAGAACTGAATAAAGGCTTTCCAGTTGTAGCAAAATGTTTTTCAGATGCATCTAATAATCCGTCAATCCAAGGTAATAATTTCTTAGCACAGTGATCCGTATGTAAAATTACTGTTGCTCCATAAGCTTCAGCCAAGGTATGAATGTGTAATGCTCCAGCAATTCCACCAGCGATAGCTGCTTTTTCACCTGCATTTGAAAGTCCTTTTCCAGCATTAAATTGAGCTCCTCCGTTTGAAAACTGGATGATTACTGGAGCATTTAATTTTGCTGCAGTCTCAAGAACGCCATTTATTGTGTTTGAACCAGTAACATTTACTGCAGGTAGAGCAAAGCCTTTTTCTTTTGCATAATTGAAAATTTCTTGAACTTGATCTCCTGTAGCTACGCCCGGTTTGATGTTATGTGCCATTGTAATTTTTTTTAGTTGTTTTTTTAGTTTTTAGTTTAAGACTGCAAAAATAAGAATTAATTAGCATTAGAAGGGGTAATTTATTCCAAAATTTAAAACAGAGTGTCCAAAATTGTACTCACGAAACCATTTTTTGCCAGTTTCATTAGCTGGATTGTAGGTTTTAAAACCGAAATCAAATCGAATTACGAAGAAGCTTAAATCATATCTTAATCCAAATCCAGATCCTAATGCAAGATCTTTCAGACTTTTAAAACCTTTGAAAACTGATTTTTCGTCAGTCACATTATCATATACATTCCAAATATTTCCAGCATCAGCAAATAAGGCTCCTTTAAAATCGCCTAATATTTTAAATCTAAATTCGCTACTAAATGCAATTTTCATGTTTGCTTCATTAAAGTCATTAGTAGCTCCACTTCTTCCTGGTCCTAAACTGTAGGGTTGCCATGCTCTGTTGTCATTAGAGCCTCCTGAAAAATAACTTCTTGAAAAAGGAACATTATCTGAATTTCCAAACGGGATTGCTATACCGAAAAAGGTTCTTACAGCAAATACTTTTTCTTTGCTTAAATCCCAATGTTTGATATAGTCAAATTCTGTTTTTATATATTCTGAATATTCTAAATTGAAAAGTTCAAAATTATTATTTTCGTTTTTAGGTTGATTTGCTGCTTTTGAAATAAGTGATAAAAGAGAACCTGCTGATTCGATTTTTGTTTTGAAAAGATAGAAAGTATTGTCTTGTAAGTCTGTTTTAGTCGTTTTACTAAAGGTGAAGCTTGTTGCTAATATAAAATCATTTTCGGTTAGTCTCACTCTTCTTTCTTCAATGCTTTTTACCGATTTAAAGGCATCATCTGACGGTGTTAATGCGGTACTCTCATTTAATACATTCTTTATAAATCCAGAAGTTCCCGATTCGATAATTAAATCGCCATTATCAACATAAGATGCTTCTGTATTATAAATTTTACCAATTTCATTTAATGCATTGTAGGAGGAACCATATACATTGAAATAGTTTTCTGGATTTAGATTTCGAACAAACTGTACATTGAATAGATCAAAACGGGCAGTGTTGTTTTTTTTAGGTGTCCAATTATAAGAAAATGAACCTGTGAAATTTTCTTTATCTAATCCAATATTTGTTTGTCTGGCAAATCCTACGGCCATAAGTGTTGAAGGAATCATGCTCTTTGGGATGATTTTTTCAGTAGAGAATGGCATGAAAATTCTTGGAAAATTTAATTTTAAATCTACTCCATATTCTGATACATTAAAGAGTTGATTGTTTGGGTTTGCAAGGTCTTTTGATGATCCTATATTTCCACGACCTGAAATTTCAAGAGTTTCGGCACCATTAAATACATTACGTATTGATAGTGAAGGGCTGAACGAGATACCTATATCTTGAATGTTGGAATGTGTTACATCCACTGATGCGCCAAAACTATATTTTTTTCGAGGAGTCAAATATATTTTAGCTATCAAGGAACTGTATGTTGTGTCTCTTTTATCTACTTCATATTGAATGCTAGGGTAATTGAAAATTTTAAGATTATTTAAATAACGTGTAGTTAAAACCGTTTTGTTGTCAGCAAAAAGAGATCCTTTTGTTATGAAAATTGCATCCGTAATTGCATGTGGTTTGTATCTTAGTTTTTTATGACTGTATAAATTGAAGTTTTTGTAAGTGGTGCTATCCGTGATTTTTTGATTATTATTGTTAGGTGCGTAATCAGTGTATATATTAACATCACTAATTGTATACATTTTAAAAGGCTCCGTTTTTGTTGAGTCGTTTTCTTGATAAGAATAGTTGTTAATAATTAAATTAACGTTAGCCTGGTTTACTTTTTTAATGGTATCTATATCAAAAGTCACATAGGTAGGTTGGAAATAATAAACCCCATTATTTCTAAAGTGAGTTGTAATGCGATTTTTTTCATTTTCAAAATCGATTGTTTTATACTGTTTGCCTGATTTTATTATCGTGTTGGATTTAGCAGTTTCGTATAAGGAGTCTAAAGCAGGAGTAGATATAGATGTCTTTAAGGAATCTAATAAGTAGGGTGATCCTGTAGTAATGTTGTATTCTATTTTTCCTCTTTTTGGCTTTATAGAGTCTAATTTGGATAATGCTTTTACATTAAAAAAACCATTGTTAAAATAATAATATTTTAAACGCAATACTGATTTATCAGTTTTAGATTGATCAATTATGACAGGCGGTTCACCTGTTTTTTTTAAAAAATCATGAATACCATGATACCAGAATGATTTACCAAGTCTGTCCACCTGTTTCGCGGATAGCCATTTAGATTTTCGTTCGTATTTTCCTGGGTTATTTGTAAATTTAGCTTGATATGTTGAATCAGGGTTTAAATTCGCTAAATTGTATAGATTCAATCGCAAACGAAATCCTAATAATGTACTGTTTGGTTTTTGATATAGTTGTGTAAATACATTTTCTTCCTTGATGGATTTCCCGTTTACTATGATTTGATTTTTAGTAAGGAGCTTTTTTCCATCAGGAACTCTTTTTTCAGCATTACAAGCGCATATAAATATTGCAATTAGAATAAATGCTGTTATTTTTGTAGAGATTTTTTTCAAGTGTTCTAAAATATTTAATTCAAAAGTACATATTTTTATGGTTAGTAAAAACCAAATAAAACTTATAACTAGTTTACAGCAAAAAAAGTATAGAATAGTAAATCAATTATTTTTTGCCGAAGGGGTAAAAGTGATTCAGGAATTGTTGCAATCTGATTTTGAACTAGACCATTTGTATACTACTCAAAATGATTTTGAGGATGTTTTGATAAACAAGAAAACGTTAATTCATGAAAATGATTTAAAAAAAATTAGTGCTTTATCAACAGCTAACAGTTGTTTGGCTGTTTTTAAAATGCCTGCAGAAAAAGATATTGTTGAATCAGGTTTGATTATAGCCTTGGATAGTATTCGGGATCCTGGAAACCTGGGGACCATTTTGAGATTGTGTGATTGGTTCGGAATTAATCAAATAGTGTGTTCAAAGGAAACGGTGGATATTTATAATCCCAAAGTAGTGCAAGCTACAATGGGGTCGATAACGAGAGTAAATGTAAGGTATATTGATTTAAATGACTTTCTCTCTCAGACAAAATTGCCTGTTTTTGGTACTTTTATGGATGGAGCTAATATTTATAAAGAATCCTTGCCTCAAGAAGGAATCATCGTAATGGGGAATGAAGCTAACGGTATCTCTGATGAACTTGAAGAAATAATCCAAAAAAGACTCTCTATTCCTCGTTTTGGAGATCTTAGAAAAACGGAAAGTTTAAATGTTGCAACAGCGACTGCAATTATTTTAAGCGAATTTAGAAGATAATTAGTTTTTTTTGGAATCACTTAATAGTATTTTAATTAATGAAAAGAAAAATTAATTAATACGGCTCTGCTTTTTATGGATTGAATATTTCCTGTCCAAGGACTGTTAGGATCATTATCGCGAATCAACTCGTCATTTATACCAAATGAACCTCGAATGGAAGGAGAGAATATGAAATATTCCGAAAATATATCAATACCAAATCCTATTTCGTAGCTCGTGGTCCAAGGTTTTACTCTAAATCTTTGTTCTTTATTATCGTCTATTGATTTCGAATTACTTGATAAATTCAAAGTGGAAGCTACTCCACCTACTAAATAGGGGCGCACATTTCCAGTTCTCAATGAAGAGAATTTTAATAATAGTGGGAAATGAATGTAAGTGCTGTTTACTTCTCTTAGTGCGTCTAGTTTTGTTGTGAAGCCAGGATAATATAAATCTCTCTTTGTGTAATATAATCCAGGTTCAAATCGTAAGTTTATATACTCCTGTAACTTTAGATCTCCTATTATCCCTACATTAAACCCTGTTGTTCTTTTTACAAGAATGTCAGGGCCTACGGTTTTATAGTCTATTTTGAAGTCAAATGAATTAAACCCTAAATAATATCCATAGTATACTCGTGCTTTTTGAAAATTCTCCAAATTTATTATTGGGTCTTTTCCAAACATGCTTTTTTTAAACTGAGAGTTGCCCTTAATAGATAAAGCAAGTAAAATTAAGAGAGCAATTTTTTTCATATAGATGCTAAATAACAATCAATATTATTTTTTAGAAGCGGAATAAATTGTAGCTACTCCAAAAGTTTGTGGCATAGCTACTACATCTATAAACCCAACTTTTCTTAAAATATTGTTCAAAGCCTCTCCATATGGAAATGCCGCTGCTGATTCAGATAAATAACCATAGGCAACATCATCTTTTGAAAATAACTTTCCAATAAGTGGTAGTATGTTTTTACTATAAAAATTGTAGCCTTGTTTGTAAGGAGTTTTATCTGGAACTGATGTTTCTAAAATAACAAAAACACCATTAGGTTTTAATACTCTTAGGATTTCAACAAGTCCTTTTTCAAGAGTTTCAAAATTTCTAACGCCAAAAGCGACTGTTATTGCATCAAAAAAGTTGTCGTCAAAGGGCATTTTTTCTGAATCTCCTAATACCATTTCAATTGTATTAGAAAGTTTTTTATCGGCTATTTTTTTTACGCCAACTTCTAGCATTCCAGCAGAAATATCTAGTCCTATTATTTTTGTTGCTTTTGTTTGAGCCATTAAAATAGCTAAGTCTCCTGTTCCTGTTGCAATGTCTAAAATTACATTTGGATTTGCCTTAGATACTATATCTAAAACTTTTTTACGCCATTTAACATCTATTCCAAAGGAAATAACACGATTCAAATTATCGTAATTACCAGAGATTGTATCAAACATTTTTGCAACTTGTTCTTTTTTGCCTAGAGAAGAGTCTTTATATGGAGTTATGTTTTTTGACATTTTTTATTTTTTTACAAATATAATACAATCTATTTTGAACTGTAATTGACTATTCTAAAATATATAAAAGTTTTAGGACAGTTTTTTGTTTCGTTTTGCCGCAATCATGAGAATCTATTATTAATAAAAAAAACGAAATATCACTAAAAGTGGGTATTGTGGCGTCCATTAATATTGCCGAATTTTACAAAATAAAAGTATGATATTATTCAATGATTAAAAGGGAATTAATGATCCAAATCAAGTGGTTACTTCTTGCGCTAGTAATTTCACTTGTTCTTGTGAGCTGTTTTGATGGTGCTGTTTTAAAAAACAGTAATGTATTTTTAGCGCAACATACGTTCTTAGGATTAAATTTGTTTTTGGAAATTTTAATTTTCTTTGTCTTTAGTACCTTCGTGGTATTTGGTATTAAAGGCTTTTTTGAGATGTATTCTCAGAAAACAGCAAATGTTATCACCTTCATTTCTGGAGTGTTGTTGACATTTGTGATTTTTTTATTATGTTATCAAATTATGTTTCAAGAGTAAATCATTTTTTCCCAATCATTGAGTTTAATAAAAACACCCCAGTAAAATGGGGTGTTTTTATTTATTTTCTAATGTAAGTTTGATAAGTAAAATCAAAAAGATGCTTTTCGTCTTTTTGTTGAAACTCAGAATTTATTATCTCCCATTGTTCCTTGTTTATTATTGGGAAAAAGGCATCGGCTTCAAAAGTATGGTGAACCAATGTCAGTTCTATTTTATCTGAAAAGGGAATTCCTAAATCATATATTTCTCCTCCTCCAATTATATACGTGTTCTCCTCTTTTGGGCAAATTTCAATTGCTTTTTCCATGCTGTTAACTACAATACATCCCTCTGGGGTATAGTTTTCTTGACGGGTTATTACAACATGTGTTCTGTTAGGAAGTGGCTTTGGGAAGCTTTCAAATGTTTTTCTTCCCATAATGATATGATGTCCCGAAGTAAGGTTTTTAAATCTTTTGAAATCATTAGGTAAATGCCAAACTAATTCATTGTTTTTTCCAAGGGCATTATTTTCAGCGGCTGCCGCAATCATTATAATCATTTTCTATTGTGCTAGTTTAGAGGGTTCTTCGGTTATTTGTGATTGTAATTCTTCTATTTTTTTTTGCTGTAAAGCAACAAGACGATCTATTTGGTCTCGTTCCCAGTTCTTATTCATAAAGCGATCGGTAATGTATACTTTAATAAAGTGTAAAAGAAATAAGAAAAACCAAATCGTAATTATCCAGATATACCAGTTTGAATTAATTCCAAAATTTAAAATTTTAGTAGAAACGAATAAAAATAAACTAGCTAAAAACAAAACAACAAAATGAAAATACAGCCTTTTTTTTTGTTTTAATCTTTTCCTGGCATATTCATATAATTCATGTTGTCCCCTTTCCATAAGTTGAATTTTAGTTTATAAAGATAAAATTTTAAATTTAAAGTCACTATTCAGCTAAGGTAATATTTATTAAGAAAACGTTTTCTCTTTTTTTTTATGTAATTTAACATTTGAATGATTAGAAAATTGTTTATAATTTAACATTCTTTAGACTATACTCTTAAAAGTTCGTGCCGATTGTTAAAAGTTCAAATGAATTTGTTTTCTTTGTCGCATAATATTAAAAATGAAATAGTTATGTCTGTTAAGAAACAATTTATAAAAACGAAACCAGTTTGTAAAGTTACTTTTTCTGTAGAAGCAAAAGAGGCAAGTAATGCTTCAGTTGTTGGAGATTTTAACAATTGGTGTCCAGAAGAAGGTGCATTAAGTAAGTTGAAAAATGGTACTTTTAAAGGAGTCTTTAATGTGGATAAAGGTGCTTCTTATGAGTTTAAATATGTAATTGACGGTGTTTTCGTTAATGATGATGAAGCTGATTCTTTCAAATGGAATGAATTTGCTGGAGCTGAAAATAGTGTTTTAGAGGTGTAGGCTTCTAAAACATTTTTTTTATACAGCAACACTTCCTTTTATTAGAGCGTGTGGTTCGTAGCCTTCTAATGTAAAATCATCATAACCAAATTGGAAGATGTCTTTTATAGCAGGGTTTAAAATCATTTTTGGTAATTGTTTTGGTTCGCGAGACAATTGTAGTTCTAATTGTTCAAAATGATTGTTGTAAATGTGCGCGTCTCCAAAAGTATGGATAAATTCTCCAGCTTCTAAATCGCAAACTTGAGCAATCATCATGGTAAGCAATGCATAGGAAGCTATGTTAAAAGGAACTCCTAGAAATATATCTGCACTTCTTTGATACAATTGGCAAGAAAGTTTGCCGTTTGATACATAAAATTGAAAAAATGCATGACAGGGAGGAAGTGCGGCCTTATTGTTGGCTACATTTTCGTCAAATGTTTTTGAAGTATCTGGTAGAACAGATGGATTCCATGCTGAAACGATCATTCTTCGGCTATTTGGATTGGTCTTTAGTTCAGTAATTAGATCTTTTATTTGATCTATTTCTTCACTATTCCAATTGCGCCATTGATGCCCATAAACAGGGCCTAAATTACCATTTTCATCAGCCCAAGCATCCCAAATTTTAACACCGTTGTCTTGTAAATATTTTATATTGGTATCTCCTTTTAAAAACCAAAGTAGTTCATAAATGATTGATTTTAAATGTAGCTTTTTTGTAGTAACCATGGGGAACCCTTCACTTAAATCAAAACGCATTTGGTGACCAAATACACTTTTTGTACCAGTTCCAGTTCGGTCTCCTTTTTGACAACCGTTTTCCATTACGTGTTGTACTAAATCTAAATATTGCTTCATTTTTTTATACTTTGTGCTGAAGTTTATTTGCTTTAAATATATAGCCTATTGCTTATTTTAATTACGATTCTCTTTTTGAAATTTCGTCTCTAATTTTTGCTGCTTTTTCATAATCTTCGTGAGCAACAGCTTGTTCTAGTAGTTCACTTAATTCTTGTAGACTGTGTTTAATATAGGCTCTGTTTGATTGACTGCTTTCTTCTTCTTGTCCAAAAGTTTCAGGATTTGAAAGAATGTCATCAATTTCTTGCGAATCTTTGTCAGCTTCTTGTGGGTTTGCTTTTAAGTATATACCCGCCTTGTCAAGAATATTTTTATAAGTATAAATGGGCGCATTAAAACGCAATGCTAAAGCAATAGCATCGGATGTTCTTGCATCAATTATTTCTTCTATTTTGTCTCTTTCGCAAATAATACTCGAATAAAAAACGCCGTCAACTAGTTTGTGTATGATAACTTGTTTCACCACGATATCAAATCTCTCAGCAAAATTTTTAAACAAATCGTGTGTTAATGGACGTGGTGGTTTGATTTCTTTTTCTAGTGCAATTGCTATTGATTGCGCTTCGAAAGCTCCTATTACGATAGGTAACTTTCTCTCACCATCAACTTCATTCAAAATTAAAGCATATGCTCCATTTTGTGTTTGGCTGTATGAAATTCCTTTGATGGATAATTTTACTAAGCTCATAATTGCTGAAATGAATAGTACAAAGTACTTATTTAGAGATTGGGAATTGTTGTTAAATTCAGTGCAATTTTAATAAAAAAAAAGGACACAAAAAAACTGCCTGTTTACAAAGATACAATTATCTTGTTTCAGGCAGCTTATTTATTTAACAATATAGTATTATTAAGAGTGTTGTAATTTGAATGCTTTTAGTTTTTCTATCAATCTGGGTACGATGTCAAATGCGTCTCCTACAACTCCATAATCAGCAACTTTAAAGAAAGGTGCATCTGGGTCGCTATTGATAACAACTTTTACTTTTGAAGAGCTAATTCCTGCAATATGCTGTATAGCTCCAGAAATTCCAATTGCTATATACAGGTTCGTTGCAACTGGTTTACCTGTTTGCCCTACGTGTTCACTGTGAGGTCTCCAACCTAAATCAGAAACTGGTTTTGAACATGCTGTAGCGGCTCCTAGAACTGATGCTAATTCTTCAATCATACCCCAATTTTCAGGTCCTTTTAATCCGCGACCTGCAGATACTACAATGTCTGCATCTGCAATAGATACTTTTCCAGATACTTTTTCTACTGATTCTACTTTTACACTAAAATCATTTTCTCCAATTGTTGGGTTGAAATTTTCTTCAGTTAATGTGGAAGCATTTTCAAAAATCCCGTAGGAGTTTTTAGCAAGTCCTAATACTTTTACATCCGTTGTGATTTCTGTTGTGTTGAATGCTTTGTTTGAAAAAGCATTTCTTTTTACTTGAAATGGAGCAGTGCTTACTGGAAGTCCAACTACATTTGAAGCATAACCAGCTTCTAAAGCTACTGCTACAAGTGAAGATAAGTAAATGCTGTCAGTTGTTGAAGATAGTAGAACTACTTTAGCATTTTCTTTTTGTGCTGCTTGTTTAATAACATCAGCGTAAGCTTTGGCTGTAAAACCACTCAACTTATCATAGCTAACTTTTAATACTTTGTCCACTCCGTATTTTGCTAATTCTGAAACGTCTCCTGCGTTAACAGTGACAGCTGTCACAGTTGTTCCTAATGTTTCAGCTACTTTTTTTGCATAAGAAGCCAATTCAAAAGCTACTTTTTTGAATTTTCCTTCTGCTGATTCTGCATATATTAATATTGACATGATTTTTTATTTTAAATGTTGAATTATAAATTTTAAATGTATTTGAGAATGTTAATTCACAATTTAAAATTCATAATTTAAAATTATATTACTTTTGCTTCGTTATGTAATAAGTCGATTAACTCATCTAAATTATCTGCAGAAATTAATTTTACTGCTGATTTAGCTGCTGGTTTTTCAAACTTTACTGCCTTTGTGTTTATTGGAGCATCAACAGGTTCTACAACTGCTAAAGCTTTTGATCTCGCGGTCATAATTCCTCTCATGTTTGGAATGCGTAAGTCTTTTTCTTCAACTAATCCTTTTTGACCACCAATAATTAATGGTAAACTAGTTGAGACAGTTTCTTTACCTCCATCAATTTCACGAACTGCTTTTACATTTGTACCATCAACTGTAATATCTGTACATGAATTAAGGAAGTTATAGCCTAAAATTCCTGCAATCATTCCAGGAACCATTCCTCCATTATAATCTAGTGATTCTTTTCCTGCTATAACTAAGTCATAACCTCCAGTTTTGATTACTTCGGCTAGTTGTTTAGCAACAAAAAAACCATCAGTTGGATTGGCGTTGATTCGAATTGCTTCGTTTGCACCAATAGCTAACGCTTTTCTTAACGTAGGCTCCGTCTCTGGACCTCCAACATTGACAACAGTTACTGTAGCTCCTTGTTTTTCTTGGAACCAAATAGCTCTAGTTAAACCAAATTCATCATTTGGATTGATTACATATTGTACGCCATTGGTGTCAAATTCTGAGTCGCCATTGACGAAATTAATTTTCGAAGTAGTATCAGGAACATGGCTGATGCAAACTAATATTTTCATGGTTGTATGTTTTATTTTCTTAATTTCTGTTACAAATTTAAAATAATAATTCGAATAATATACTATGCATGCATAATATTTTCAATTAACTATTACGATTTCGGAACTAGGAAATGAAATGAGTATATATTTGGGTTCTTTATTAATCAGGATGATATAACAAATTACTGAAAATAACATATCATTATTTTGTTGTAATTTTGCATTAAATGATTTTAAATATTTATTTTTGCTTTTCGAAAATTACACTGATACAATATCAAATATGAGAACGATACAATTTAGAGAGGCCATTTGCGAAGCAATGAGCGAAGAAATGCGTCATGATGAGTCTATTTACTTAATGGGTGAAGAAGTTGCTGAATATAATGGTGCTTATAAGGCATCTAAAGGAATGTTAGCCGAATTTGGAGAGAAAAGAGTTATTGATACTCCTATTGCAGAGCTTGGTTTTACAGGGATTGCAGTGGGTTCAGCAATGAATGGTTGTAGACCAATTGTAGAATACATGACTTTCAATTTTTGTTTAGTTGGTATAGATCAAATTATTAATAATGCTGCCAAAATGCGTCAAATGACAGGAGGACAATTCAATGTGCCTATCGTTTTTCGTGGACCAACTGCTTCTGCAGGGCAATTAGGAGCAACACACTCGCAAGCTTTAGAAAATTGGTTTGCTAATACTCCTGGTCTTAAAGTAGTAGTTCCATCTACTGTTTATGATGCAAAAGGATTATTAAAAGCGGCGATTCGTGATAATGACCCCGTTATTTTCATGGAGTCAGAGCAAATGTATGGTGACAAAGGCGAGGTTCCTGAAGGAGAATATACGATTCCACTAGGAGTTGCTGATATTAAACGTGCAGGGACTGATGTAACTATCGTTTCTTTTGGTAAGATTATTAAAGAAGCACATATAGCTGCTGAAGAATTAGCTAAAGAAGGAATTTCTTGTGAAATCGTAGATTTAAGAACGGTTCGTCCGTTAGATTATGAAACAGTTTTAACTTCGGTACGAAAAACAAATAGATTAGTTGTACTTGAAGAAGCTTGGCCTTTTGCAAGTGTTGCTTCTGAGATTACTTATGTAGTTCAAGAACGTGCTTTTGATTTTCTTGATGCACCAATTCAAAGAATTACTACTGCAGATACTCCAGCACCATATTCTCCAGTTTTGTTGAAGGAATGGTTGCCAAACGCTGATGATGTAATTAAAGCGGTTAAAAAAGTGATGTATAAAAAATAATACGTTTACAAATACTATAAAGGCTTCATCATGCGTTAGTGTGATGAAGTTTTTTTTTTAAAGTTGAATTATGAAGAAGAATATACTATTGTTTTTGTTGTTGTTAACAAATGTCATAATAGGGCAAACTAAAGTTAGTGGGATTGTTGTTGATAAATCAAATCAACCAGTTCCTTTTGCAAATGTAATTTTTAAGGATTCTAATACTGGTGTTTTGTCAAATGAAGACGGGCGTTTCTATATCGAGTCTGCTAAAAACTACACCGCCTTAATTGTTACTTCGGTTGGATATTCGGATAAAGAAATTTCTTTGCCAAAATTAATTAACTATGATTTTAAAGTACAAATAAACGAAGCCGAAAGTTTAAAAGAGGTTGTTATTTTTACTGGAAAAACTTCAAAAAAAAACAATCCTGCTCTTGATATTCTTCGAAAAATTTGGGAGAGAAAACGTAAAAATGGTCTTTCTCAATTTGATCAATATCAAATGGAGAAATATGAAAAAGTAGAATTTGACATGAACACAATTGATAGTGCGTTTATGAAGAATAAACTTTTCAAAGGAATGGAGTTTATTTTTAATCACATAGATACTTCAAACGTTACAGGGAAAACGTATCTGCCCATTTTTATAAATGAGTCCTTATATGATGTTTATGGAAATAATAAAATTAATAAGGTTAAAGAGAAAATAAAAGCAAATAAAAACTCTGGATTTAGTGACAATCAACAAATTTTATCTTTTGTGAAAGATTTGTATTCGGATTACGATATTTATAATAATCACCTCACTTTTTTTGATAAAAGTTTTACCAGTCCATTGTCTAAAACGGGGATAGATACCTATAATTATATCCTAAGAGATAGCGCGTATATTGATAAAAAATGGTGCTATAATATTTTATTTTATCCGAGACGGAAAAACGAATTGACTTTCAAGGGGGACTTTTGGGTTAGTGATACCACATTTGCAATTAAAAAAATTAATATGGCAGTGACAAAAAGCGCCAATATTAACTGGGTGAAAGATATTTATATCGAACAAGAATTTGAAGTGCAAAACGACTCTATTTTTCTCTTAACTCGAGATTATATGATGTCGGATTTTGCCTTGAATAAAAAAGACGAATCAAAGGGGGTCTATGGTAAGCGAACTACATTGTATCAAAATCATAAATTTAATATAGAAAAACCTACTGCTTTTTATAAAGATGAGGTAAATTATATTGATAATGAAGTTTACAATAAATCAGATGAATTCTGGGAAGAAAACAGGTTTGAAAATCTGAATAAAGATGAAAAAGGGGTTTATAAAATGCTGGATACCTTGCAAACCGTCAAGAAGTTTAAGCAAATTTATAGTTTAGTTCAGGTACTTGGGAGCGGTTATATACCCATAGGTCATTTTGATTATGGTCCAATTTTTTCTTCTTTTGGTTACAATGAAGTAGAAGGAGTGCGTTTGAGAGCAGGAGGAAGGACTTATTTTGGGCCTAATGATGCTTGGAGATTACAAGGGTATACTGCTTATGGTTTTGATGACAATAAATTCAAGTATGGCCTGTCTGGGAAATGGATGGTGGATAAGAAAAAGAGAATCATAATTTCTGGGGGTAATAGAAGAGATATTGAACAAATTGGAGCAAGTTTAACCACAACAAATGATGTTTTGGGTAGAAGTTTTGCTTCGTCATCTGTTTTTTCATCAGGAAGTAATGGTAAATTGACTAATATAAACCTGACAAATGTGGGTGTCGAAATGGAACCCATTAAAAATCTTACGTTCCAAGCTGGTTTTTCATATAGAACATTAGAGTCTGCATCTCCTACTTTTAGTTTGGATTATTTTACAGATGCAACAAATACATCTATTAAAAGTGATGTAAAACAATCCGAAGTTAATTTTCAGGTTGAATATACACCTAATAGGAAAACAATTGGTTATGGAGTAGAACGTTCTAATGTTGATAGTCCATTTAGTCGTTTTTATGTCAATTACAGTCATGGTTTTAAAGGTTTGTTGAATAGTGATTTTAAGTACGAAAAAATTCAATTGTATTATAAGCAACCTATAATTATAGGACCACTAGGTCGTTCAAATGTGATTATGGAAGTGGGTAAAACTTTTGGTACTATTCCACTTGGTTTGATGAGTGTGATTCCAGGAAATCAAACTTATTTTACAATTGAAAATACGTTTAGCAATCTTAATTTTTATGAGTTTGTAACAGATCAATATGCTACATTACAATGGGAACATAACTTTGGAGGACGAATTTTCTCTAGAATTCCATTTATGAGAAAACTCAACTGGAGAGAAATAATAGGGGCAAAAGGTGTTTATGGAACCATTTCAGATGCCAATAGAGCCATTAACGCTTCGGGTTTAAATTATGTAGCTCCAGAAAATGTGTATTGGGAATATAGTGCTGGAATCGGTAATATCTTCAAAGTATTTAGAATCGATTTTGCTTGGAGAGGAAGTTATTTAAATACACCAGATACACAGCGTTTTTCAGTGAAAGGATCTTTTGGTTTCTATTTTTAATTTATGCTGAACTTGTTTCAGTATCTGGAGCTATATCCAGCTATTCGTTTCAATCTTTTCTTTTTTAAAGAAAAAAAGAAAAGGATTTTCACTGCTATCTGGGCTAAAAAAATAGAGTTCAAAGGCGATGGTAATATTCTTTTTAATTGTAACATTATTATTTAAAGAAAACACTTTTGTCCTTTCTCGTTGATAAATTGTAAAGCTTTTGTCTCATTGTGTTTTAAGATAAATAATTCTTGTAATAAATGTGTTTTTACCTTACTTTTGCTCACGCATAGATATAGAATTTAAGACAATATAATAAAATGACTGCAGACAAAATAACAACTTTCGATGTGTTAATCGAAATCCCAAGAGGAAGTAGAAATAAATACGAGTATGATTTCGAAATAAAAAGAATGCGTTTTGATAGAATGTTATTCTCTTCAATGATGTATCCAGCTGATTATGGTTTCATTCCTGAAACTTTAGCTTTAGATGGAGATCCACTTGATGTATTGGTTTTAGTAAATGAACCAACTTTTCCAGGATGTGTAATGGAAGTAAAGCCAATTGGTGTTTTCCACATGGCAGATGATAAAGGACCAGATGAAAAAGTAATTTGCGTACCAGTTTCAGATCCAATTTGGAATTCATTAAATGATTTGTCTGATATGAATCCACACTTACTAAAAGAAATTGAACATTTCTTTCAAGTATACAAAGATCTTGAAAACAAAACAGTTGATGTTGGTGGATGGGGAGATGTAGGTGAAGCGTATGACATTATAAAAAAATGTACAGATCGTTTTAATCAAATCGAAAACAAACCAGAGGGATTATTTAGTATTAAATAATTTTATCCTATAAATTTTACAAAAAAAGCAATATTCTATAAAGAGTATTGCTTTTTTTATTTAAATTCGTTTCCTATACTATTGATTATTAACCAAAAACCAAAACGAATTTATGAATACAATTATGATTTACTTGCCAATAGTAATGGCATTTGTTGGACTTCTGTTTATGTGGGTTAAAAGAGCTTGGGTTTTAAAACAAGATCCTGGAGATGGAAAAATGAAAGAGATTTCAGATCATATCTACGAAGGAGCATTAGCATTTCTTAAAGCAGAATATAGGTTATTAACATTTTTCGTAATAGGAGCAAGTATTGCATTGGCAGGTGTTTCTTATTTTGTACCGACTACAAATATATTAATCGTGGTAGCTTTTGTTTTTGGAGCTTTTTTTTCTGCCCTTGCGGGGAATATGGGAATGAAAATAGCAACTAAAACAAATGTAAGAACAACACAAGCCGCTCGTACTAGTTTGCCACAAGCTTTAAAAGTTTCTTTTGGTGGTGGCACAGTAATGGGATTAGGTGTAGCAGGTTTGGCCGTTCTAGGGTTAACTTCTTTCTTTATTTTCTTTTTTCATTACTTCATGAATGGGGTTTGGACTTCTAATGAAGACATGACAATTGTTCTAGAGACATTAGCGGGGTTCTCACTTGGTGCTGAATCTATCGCTTTGTTTGCTCGTGTAGGAGGTGGTATTTATACTAAAGCAGCCGATGTTGGCGCTGATTTAGTAGGTAAAGTAGAAGCAGGTATTCCTGAAGATGATCCTCGTAATCCAGCAACTATTGCTGATAATGTGGGGGATAATGTAGGAGATGTAGCAGGTATGGGGGCCGATTTATTTGGTTCTTACGTAGCTACCGTTTTAGCGGCTATGGTACTGGGTAATTATGTTATCAAAGATATGGGTGGGAAAATCGAGGATGCCTTTGGAGGAATCGGTCCTATATTATTACCGATGGCTATTGCTGGTTTCGGAATATTGTTTTCCATCATCGGAACGATGCTGGTAAAAATTACTGATGTGAATGCTAAAGAAGCTCAAGTCCAAAAAGCGTTAAACATCGGGAACTGGGTTTCTATTGGTTTAACTACCATTGCTTGTTATTTTTTAGTGCAATATATGTTACCTACAACAATGAAAATGGAATTTTTTGGTGAAGGAATACAGGATATCTCTTCAATGCGCGTATTCTACGCTACTATCGTAGGTTTAGTAGTTGGGGCAACAATTTCATCAGTAACGGAGTATTATACAGGATTGGGTACAAAACCAGTAATGGCAATTGTACAAAAATCAAGTACTGGAGCTGGAACTAATGTTATTGCAGGATTAGCAACAGGAATGATTTCTACTTTTCCAACAGTTTTATTATTCGCAGCCGCGATTTGGACTTCATATGCTTTTGCAGGATTTTACGGTGTGGCTTTAGCAGCTTCGGCAATGATGGCGACTACAGCGATGCAATTAGCAATTGATGCTTTTGGACCGATATCTGATAATGCTGGTGGAATTGCTGAAATGAGCGAATTGCCAAAAGAAGTACGTACTAGAACAGATATTTTAGACTCTGTAGGGAATACTACAGCGGCAACTGGTAAAGGTTTTGCTATAGCTTCTGCAGCATTGACTTCATTGGCTTTATTTGCTGCATATGTAACTTTTACAGGGATTGATGGAATTAATATTTTTAAAGCACCTGTTTTGGCCATGCTATTTGTGGGTGGAATGATACCAGTGGTTTTCTCCGCATTAGCGATGAATTCGGTAGGAAAAGCTGCTATGGATATGGTGTACGAAGTGCGTCGTCAGTTTAAAGAAATTCCTGGAATTATGGAAGGAACTGGCAAACCCGAATATGCAAAATGTGTTGATATTTCTACAAAAGCCGCATTACGTGAAATGATGTTGCCGGGAATCTTGACCATTGGTTTTCCGATTGCAATTGTAATACTTGGTAAAGTAGTTTATGGCGATAATAACCAATTGATTGCGGAGATGCTTGGAGGTTATATGGCTGGTGTAACCGTTTCTGGAGTACTTTGGGCTGTTTTTCAAAATAATGCTGGTGGTGCTTGGGATAACGCTAAGAAATCCTTTGAGGCAGGTGTTCTAATTAATGGAGAAATGACGTATAAAGGATCTGATGCGCATAAAGCAGCAGTAACTGGAGATACTGTAGGTGACCCATTCAAAGATACTTCAGGGCCATCTATGAATATTTTAATTAAACTTACTTGTTTGATAGGATTAGTTATGGCACCAATTTTAGGTAATGGTAGTCATACTATTTCTGATTCTAAGGCTAGTTGTTGTATGACAACTGGGGCATGTACTTCGATGTCTAAAGAAGAATGTATTGCAAAAGGATGTACAAATCCATCTTGTGAACACATGATGTCAGGGAATAAAATGATGCATGAAGAAGTCTCTAAACAAATAATGATTGAAAAAACAAGTGTAAACGGAACTGTTGTAGGAACAGTAACTACAACTGTTAATGGAAAAATAGATACCCAAGTTTTTGAAGGCACGGATGCTGAGGTTCAGGCAAAAATTGATGCTTTGAAGTAATGCTATTTACTTATAACGAAAAATGCCTCATGAAAGTGAGGCATTTTTCGTTATATATTTTAATTGAGTTATGGTTCCTTTTTCCTAGCAATAGAGTCGGGGAAAGGACTAAAATAATCCGTTTATTTCGGTGTCAATACGATGTATGATGCCTCCTAAATCTTCTGGGTTGTCGACAAAATTAATATTATCAACGTCTATAATAAGTAACTTCCCTCTATCATAAGTATGAATCCATGCTTCATAGCGTTCGTTCAAGCGACTCAAATAATCAATAGAAATTGTGGATTCGTATTCGCGACCCCGTTTATGTATTTGGCCCACTAAGTTAGGAATGGAACTTCTTAAATAAATCAATAAATCGGGTGCTTTAACTGTTGATTCCATTAATTCAAAGAGAGAACTGTAATTCTGGAAATCACGATTTGTCATCAATCCCATAGAATAAAGATTGGGAGCAAAGATGTGAGCATCTTCATAAATGGTTCTATCTTGAATTATTTTTTTACCACTTTCACGAATTTGCATTACTTGACGGAAACGACTATTCAAGAAATAAATTTGTAAATTAAAAGACCAACGTTCCATTTGATGATAGAAATCATCCAAGTAAGGATTGTCGACAACATCTTCAAAATGGGGTTCCCACTTAAAATGTTTTGCTAATAAACGTGTTAAAGTTGTTTTTCCTGATCCAATGTTTCCTGCTACTGCTATGTGCATTATGGTATTGTGATTTTATAATTTGTAATTCCCTCTGATGTAAAAATAGATAAAATTTGGTCTTTGTAGCTGAAATTTTTAAAGGTTTTTTCTAAAATTTCAATTTCATATTTTTCATTTTTATATATATCCTCAATACTGAGGGTTGAATTATTAGAAATAAGATATTGGTTTTCGTTGATGATCGCTATTTGATCAAAATTGACTGTTTTTGCCTTTGTAGTTATTTTGCCAAAACGGTTGCAAGAATACCAATTGTTTTTTTTATCGACCCAATAAAATGTTGTAAGATTGGATTGGTAGTATTTTATACTTTCAGGAAACGAAGTTGAGATAGATTTATATTCGTTTTTTAAATAATCATATAAGCCTATTTGCTGATTCAAACTATTGTACACCCACAATTGGTTTTGGGAAGCTATTCCTACTGCATTTGTAACTATTGGAGTTGGGTTTTCTGAAAAGTTTATCTTTTGAATTTCATTCAATTGATTGTCTAAAATGATAACCGAATTGAAGTTTTCGTAAAATAAAATAATTTTCAAAGGATTTTGAATGTCCACTTTTGAGATTTTTCCTAAAGCAATATTTTTATAGTCTAACGATTCACCGTCTTTAGTTTTGGTGAACACATTATTTTTAATGGTGTAATGAAAACCAAATTGGTCGTAACCTATAAATTCATCAGCATCGATTGCAATGTAATTTAACTTTGAAGCAAATAGCATTTTGTTCTGTCCAAAAACAGTAGCGATCGAGCTAAAAAAAAATAATACAATCAAGTTTTTCATAATGCAGGCAAATTACAAAAAAAGCATTATACTATTTTTTTTATTTTATAAGAATATAACTGGTGCAAAATGAAAAACCCAGCTAAAGAGCTGGGTTTTTTGTATAACTGAATTTAAATTAATTACAATCCAAAAGCCGTTTTAACTTGGTCAACAAAGTCTAATTTTTCCCATGTGAACAACTCAACTTCAACAGTTTTTGTTAATCCTCCTGGAGCAGAAAAAGTTTTCGTTACCGTTTCAGGTGTACGTCCCATATGTCCGTAAGCAGCTGTTTCACTGTAGATAGGGTTTCTTAATTTTAAGCGTTGTTCAATAAAGTAAGGACGCATATCAAAGATTGCTTCTACTTTTTTAGCAATTTCACCGTCAGTCAAGTTCAATTTTGATGTTCCGTAGGTCTCAATAAAGATTCCCATAGGTTTAGCAACACCAATAGCGTACGATACTTGTACTAAAATTTCACTAGCAATACCAGCAGCAACCAAGTTTTTAGCGATATGTCGAGTTGCATAAGCAGCACTTCTGTCTACTTTACTAGGGTCTTTACCTGAGAATGCACCTCCACCATGAGCACCTTTTCCACCGTAAGTATCCACAATGATTTTTCTACCAGTCAAACCAGTATCTCCATGAGGTCCACCTATTACAAATTTACCTGTTGGGTTAATGTGGTAGTGAATCGCATCGTTAAATAAATGAGCGCTTTTTGGGTTTTTTGCAATGATTCTAGGAATCAAGATTTCCACAATATCTTTCTTGATTTTAGCAAGCATAATCGCTTCTTCGTCAAAATCATCATGTTGAGTTGATATAACAATCGCGTCAATACGAGTTGGGATGTTATCATCACTATATTCAAGTGTTACTTGAGATTTAGCGTCAGGACGTAAATAAGTGATTGCTGTATTTTCACGTCTTAATAGGGCTAATTCTTGTAATAATTTATGAGATAAATCAAGTGCCAATGGCATATAATTCTCTGTTTCGTTTGTAGCGTAACCAAACATCATTCCTTGATCACCCGCTCCTTGTTCTTCTGGATTAGAACGGTCAACACCTTGATTAATATCTGCTGATTGTTCGTGAATTGCCGAAAGAATACCACAAGAATTGGCTTCAAACATATATTCGCTTTTGGTGTAACCGATCTTTCTGATTACTTCACGAGCAATGTTTTGTACATCTAAATAGGTATTTGATTTTACCTCACCTGCTAAAATTACTTGACCTGTAGTCACTAAAGTTTCACAAGCTACTTTTGAATCAGCGTCAAATGCTAAAAAGTTATCAATTAATGCGTCTGAAATTTGATCTGCAATTTTGTCTGGATGTCCTTCGCTCACAGATTCTGACGTAAATAAATAAGCCATAATAATTTTTATTTTAAAATTAAGCGAGGAAAAATAATTGCAAATATCGAGCTAAAGGAGAGTTTCTGCTTTAGCATTTTTTCTACTGAAAAATTTTCAGTATTCATAATGAATTCGTTTCATTATGAAGAGGTTGCAATCAGTTCAAATTTTTCCTCTTGTATTTGGGTGCAAATGTATGAAACCATTTTGAATTGCAAATTAAACTTAACTATTTTTTAAATTAAAAATCAAATTAAATAGTACAACTGGTTTGAGGTAGTGATTTTTAAAAAAGTAACAGGAGTGCCAGTTTAAAACGGAAAAGTAATTGATTTCATAACATTATCACTGTTATTTGTTAATAGTATCTCTGTTTTTCATTTTAAAGATGAAAATATCGTTAAATAGTTGTGAATTATTTGGAAGATACAGAATTAAATAAGATATTTGTTTCAGTAAAAAATATCAAAGATGAATTTTAATATTTGTAAACAATTTGTAGTCCTATCGAAGAAATTCGGGAGCTAGTTATTGCTTTAAATTATATATAATATAGCAAAAGCCTCCCAAGACAATTGGGAGGCTTTTTTAATTTATACAAATAGTACGATTCATAAAAATAAATAAATGAAAATATTTTCAAATAAAAAGATTCAGATAGTTGTCGCAATGTTTTGCGATAAGGTCTGTTGATTCCAAAAGTATAAGTTTTATATAACTTGAATCCTTTTGGTATTTTGTCCAAAAGGATTTTTTTTATTCTGGTATCTAAATTTTTTTAAAATAATAAAGAGAAAACAAACTAACTTAAATATAATTATCATGAATACAACTAACAAATTTTCAAGAACATTGGGGTTTCTAAGGAATTTAAGAGGCAAAAAAAATACGGACAACGGACTAGTTGTTGATGAATTAGTGAATCCAAGATTGGGAATGGAAATACCAGACTCAAAAAAATCTAAAAAAGCAGTTAATTCATTACAACTTTTAATGTATTCAAAAGAAAATGATACACTTTTCATTTAATTGGAAGTTGTTCAACATCCCTTTTGTACGCGAGTAATTTCTGAATAGTTATATTCAGCGATGCCTTGCGTTTTTTTGTTAAATATATTTTTAGCTAAAAATCAGAATGTTTAAAATTTGTTTGTTTAAAAAATTAGTAGTTAATTTGCATCATTAAGTTCACAAACGTATTGAAATGTTATAAAGAAAGGACGAGGGATTAGACCCGATGAAGCCTTAGCAACCCTTTGAGAAATCGAAGAAGGTGCTGCATTCTACCACTCCCAAAAGTGGAAAGATAACAACAAGAAATTCTCTAGTAATTCCCTAGTTTTTTCTTTCTAATATTTCCAAATACAAATCAAAATCAATAAAAGATTTGACATTGGAAAATAAACCAACACATATTACCTTACAAAATTTCACCACCCATAATGGTGCATTATACGCTAGCCTCAACTTAAGTTATCAAATTTTTGGTGCTCCGCTGCATACGGCTCCCATTATTTTAATAAACCATGCCTTGACCGGAAATTCACAAGTTATTGGAGAATCAGGTTGGTGGAATGATATCGTGGGTGTCGATAAAACTATTGATACTAGAAAATATACGATCGTCTCTTTTGATGTACCAGGTAATGGCTTCAATTCGGCTACCATAGAGAATTACAGAGATTTTATCGCCAGAGATATTGCTAGGATTTTCATCGAAGGACTTCGGTTTTTGAAAATTGATAGTTTATTTGCTCTCATTGGCGGTTCTGTGGGTGGTGGAATTGCTTGGGAAATTTTAGCTTTGGAACCTAAATTGGCACAAAACTTTATTCCTATTGCTACTGATTGGAAAGCGACAGACTGGTTGATTGCTAATTGTTATTTGCAAGAGCAAATCCTTAATAATTCTAAAAAACCAATTGAAGACGCGCGTATTCACGCCATGTTGTGCTACCGAACACCTGAATCTTTCAAAGAAAAATTTAATAGGGATATCAATGTGCAACTCGAAACATTTCAAGTAGAAAGTTGGTTGAATTACCACGGAGAAAAACTAGAAAAAAGGTTTCAACTATCTGCTTATAAAATGATGAATCAATTGTTGAAAACAATTGATATTACTCGGAATCATGAGTCTTTAGAATCGATTATTTCAAAAGTGGATGCCAATATATACATTGTAGGAATCAATTCGGATTTGTTTTTTACAGCAAAAGAAAATCGAGAAACCTACAATGAAATTAAAAAATTTAAAAATAATGTATTCTATAGTGAGATTGACTCACAACACGGGCACGATGCCTTCTTGATGGAATACGAACAATTAGACAATTTATTAGAAGTTGTTTTTAAAAATAAAAAGCAGATGAAAATAGTAAAATTTGGTGGAAAATCTTTGGCTAACGGCGAAGGAATCAATACAGTTTTGGATATTATTGAAAGTAAAGTAAAGCAAGAAGAAAAAATTGCTGTTGTAGTTTCGGCACGTGGCAAAGCAACAGATGAGCTTGATGATATTTTAACCATCGCTGCCAAAAACGGAAACTATAAGCCTTTACTAGAAAGTTTTAAAACCTATCAAAAAGACGGTTTTGACGCAGTAGATTTCTCGGCTGAATATGATAAACTAGACAAACTATTTGAAGGGGTAAGTTTAATTGGCGATTATAGCCCTAAAATCAAAGACCAAGTTTTAGCGCAAGGTGAGGTGCTTTCGGCAAAATTATTGGTATTTTTATTGAATCAAAAAAACATTCCTGCAAAGCTGGCTGATACAAGAGAGTTGATTGTAACTGACTCAAATTTTGGTGATGCACAACCATTAGACGCTCTTTCTAAAAAGAATATTATCCAAGTTTTTAAAGAAAATAAAGATTTCGTTCTAGTACTTACTGGTTTTATTGGTTCTAATGGGAAACAAGAAACAACCACTTTGGGTAGAAACGGAAGTAATTATACTGCTTCATTAATTGCTAATTATATTAATGCCGAGGAATTACAAAATTTCACGCATGTTGATGGGATTTATACTGCTAATCCAGAATTGGTTTTAGACGCAAAGAAGATTGAATCGTTGTCGTATAACGAAGCGAATGAAATGGCTAATTTTGGCGCGAACATTTTACATGCGAAAACAATTATTCCGTTATTAGAAAAAAATATTCCACTTCGAATTCTGAATACGTTTAATCATGAAAATAAAGGAACGTTAATTACTTCTAACTCTAATGCTGCAGGAATTAAAACATTGTCTGTTTTAGAAAATGTGTCTTTGGTAAATTTAGAAGGAAGAGGATTACTAGGAAAAACGGGTGTTGATGCGCGTATTTTTAGAGTGATGGGTGATAATGATATTAGTGTAAGTATTATTTCGCAAGGTTCTTCTGAAAGAGGAATTGGTCTTGTGGTTGCTGCTGATAAAGCGACAAAAGCCATGATCGAATTAGAAAAAGAATTCGAAAATGATTTTTATTCTAAGGATGTCAATAAAATCACGGTGACTGATAATGTATCGGTGATTTCGATTATTGGGCAAGATCTAAGTACTTTTCATAAGCCCTATACGGCTTTGATAAAAAACAAAATTGTTCCTATTTTATTCAACAATACTGTTACAGGTAAGAATGTCAGTTTAGTGGTTAAAAAATCAGAACTAAACAAAGCATTGAACGTAATTCACGGAGAGATTTTTGGAGTGGCCAAGAAAATTAACATTGCCATTTTTGGTCATGGATTAGTGGGTGGAACATTAATCAATCAAATTTTAGAATCGGCCAAAGCCATCGAAAAAAGAAAAGACGTTAAGTTGAATGTGTTTGCTATTGCTAATTCTAGAAATGTCCTTTTGAATAAAAATGGAGTTTCGGCTAACTGGAAAAATGAAATTCAAACTAACGGTGCTTCATATACGATTGATGATGTAATTGCTTACGCAAATGAGCACCATCTAGAGAATTTGATTGCCGTTGATAATACAGCTAGTGCAACGTTTGTAGAGAACTATATTCCGCTTGCCGAAAATAGTTTTGATTTAATCTCCTCCAATAAAGTGGCCAATACATTGAGTTATGGTTTTTATAAAGAACTTAGAAAAGTATTGGCTGATAATCAAAAGAATTATTTGTATGAAACCAATGTTGGTGCAGGTTTACCGTTAATTGACACGATAAAATTATTGCATCTTTCCGGTGAAAATATTACTAAAATAAAAGGAGTTTTCTCAGGAACATTGAGTTATTTATTCAATAATTTCTCGGCTAAGGATGTTCCTTTTAGCGAAATATTGAAAGAGGCTATTGATAATGGATATACTGAACCAGACCCAAGAGAGGATTTGTGTGGGAATGACGTAGGAAGGAAATTGTTGATTTTGGCAAGAGAATTGGATTTACAAAACGAATTTGAAGAAATTGATATTCAGAATTTAATTCCAGAGCATTTACGTGAAGGAAGTGCCGCTGATTTCTTGACTAAACTGAAAGAATTTGATCCTATTTACGATAAAATAAAAACAGACCAAAAGCCAAATCATGTCTTGAGATACATTGGAGAATTGTCAGGAGATTTGCAGCATGACAAAGGGATTTTGGAAGTAAAATTAGTTTCCGTACCTTCGGATACCGCTTTAGGAGGATTGAAAGGTTCTGATTCTTTCTTCGAAATTTATACGGAGTCGTACGGAGATCGACCAATTGTAATTCAAGGAGCTGGAGCAGGTTCAGCAGTTACTGCCAGAGGAGTTTTTGGAGATATATTAAGATTATCGGATAAAGGGTAATGATTTAAGATTGTAGAGTAACTATTTTTGATTTCAGATTTAAAAAAATAATAAAATCCGCGTTTGCAAATCCGTTTCATCCGCGTTCAAATAAATGCATAACTATGAAAATCACATTAAATAGAGTAAATGACAATTTCCATTTCGAATTAAAAAACGAACGTGGGCATATTGTAAACGTAGATAGCCGTCCAGAATTTGGTGGCGATGATCAAGGACCAAGTCCGATGGAATTAGTGTTAATGGGAGTTGCAGGATGTAGCGCCATCGATATGATTTCGATTCTAAAAAAACAAAGACAAGAAATTACTTCGTTCAAAGCTGAGGTTGAGGGAGAGCGCGTGCAAGTAGGAGAAGCAAAACCTTTTAAAGATATTCACTTGGTTTTTTACTTAGAAGGAAACATAAAAGAAGATAAAGCAGCCAAGGCAGCACAATTGTCTTTCGATAAATATTGTTCCGTTTCTAAAACATTAGAACCTACAGCAACAATTCACTATAAAGTGGTTTTGAATAATGTTGAATTAGCTAAAATTTAAAATTTATAATTATTCGTTTAAGAAGGAGCGCGTTGAATTTTTCATTTCCAACAACTTTAAACCTTAAACTTGAAACAAAAATAAAAATGAGCGAACAAGAATACGGTTTTGAAACACAAGCCATACGTAACCAATTAGAAAGAACACAATATTTAGAACATTCAGTTCCTCTGTACTTAACATCAAGTTTTGTATTTGAAGATGCTGAAGACATGCGTGCTTCTTTTGCTGAGGAGAAAGATAGGAATATTTATAGCCGTTACAGCAATCCCAATACTAACGAATTCATAAACAAAGTTTGTAAAATGGAAGGTGCTGAAGCGGGATTTGCTTTTGCATCTGGTATGGCAGCCGTCTATTCTTCTTTTGCAGCTTTGTTGCAATCAGGAGATCACATTGTGTCTTCTAGTAGTGTTTTTGGAGCAACGCATTCATTGTTTGTAAATTATTTTCCAAAGTGGAATATTGAAACAACGTATTTTGATATCAATAAACCTGAAACCATTGAAAGTTGTATAAACCCTAATACGAAGATTCTTTTTGCTGAATCACCAACTAATCCCGCAGTTGATATTATAGATTTGGAACTGTTAGGGGCTATTGCTAAAAAGCACAATTTGATTTTGATTATTGACAACTGTTTTGCAACTCCATATATTCAGCAACCTATAAAATGGGGAGCGCATTTGGTGGTGCATTCTGCAACTAAATTAATGGACGGTCAAGGACGTGTTTTGGGAGGAGTAACAGTTGGTGATGCGGAATTGATTCAAAAAATCTATTTATTTTCACGACTTACAGGTCCTTCGTTATCACCATTTAATGCTTGGGTATTATCAAAAAGTTTAGAAACATTGGCGATTCGTTTAGATAGACATTGCGAAAACGCATTGAAAGTAGCAGAGTTTTTAGAACAGCATCCTAATATAAATAGAGTAAAATATCCATTTTTAAAATCGCATCCACAATATGAAATTGCTCAAAAACAGATGAAGTTGGGTGGAAACATTGTGGCTTTTGAAATAAAAGGCGGACTAGAAGCAGGACGAGCGTTTTTGGATAAAATAAAACTATGTTCGCTTTCGCCAAATTTAGGAGATACAAGAACAATCGTGACGCATCCAGCATCAACAACGCATACCAAATTATCTGTCGAGGAAAGATTAGCAGTAAGTATTACTGATGGATTAGTGCGTGTTTCAGTAGGATTAGAAACCGTAGCCGATGTTATTGCCGATTTAGAGCAAGCACTTTCGTAACGATTATTGAATGTAGAGTAACGATTTTTGATTTCAGATTTTCTGTAAATCAAAAATCGTTTTTTTTATGTGATTTGTATTAAAAATAACATATTTTTGTTTTTATTCAAGTGTTAACTGATTATTTAAATCAAAAATCGCTATTCTTCACTAAAGAATCAAAACTCTTTAACATGCTTTCAAAGAAAACAAAATACGGAATCAAAGCTTTGACTTTTTTGGCCCGCCAAGAAGATCAAACTCCTGTTGCTATTGCTGATATTGCAAAAAGTGAAAACATTTCGATAAAATTTTTAGAAAGTATTTTGTTGCTTTTGCGTCATTCAGGTTTTTTGGGTGCCAAAAAAGGAAAAGGGGGCGGTTATTATTTAATCAAAGATCCGAAAGAGATCAATATGGCTAAAGTGTACCGTATTCTCGAAGGGCCAATCGCTTTATTGCCTTGTGCTAGTCATAATTTTTATGAAAAATGTGATGACTGTACTGATGAAGCTGCTTGTGCAGTGCGTAAATTAATGACAGAAGTGAGGGATAATACACTGAAGATACTCGAAAACAATTCCTTGGCTGACATTGCTTTTTAAGTAATATACAATCAAAAAAAGACCATTTCATTGTGTTCAAGCAATGAAATGGTCTTTTTTTACTCTTTTATTTTATTAAACTCTCGCTTAATCTAAAAAACTAGTTTGTATCCAACGAAGAATAACATTATTGCTATAGCATTTCTAAGGAATAAATCGGGTACTTTCCCACTCAGCATACTTCCTATATAAATTCCAGGAAGAGAACCTATTAACAATTGACCTAATAATCCAAGATCTAAATTACCCATTGTTGCATGTCCTAAACCTGCTACAAGCGTTAAAGGGACTGCGTGCGCAATCTCGGTACCAACCAATTTAGGTGTTGCTAAAATTGGGTATAGAAAAAATAAAGTGACTGTCCCTAGTGCTCCAGCACCTATTGAAGTCAGGGTTACTGTTGCCCCTAGCAATACACCAATGGCAACGGTTAGTGCATTTTGAGTTTTACTTTCACTGTGAAACTTGTCACCAGAATGTTTTTGAGAAAAAACTAAAAGTTTCTTTTTAAACAAAACGGCTATAGAGGTTAATAGTAATGCCCAACCTAAGCTGTATTTGATTACTGCATTTAGTGCTGTAATGTCTGTTTTTATGCTATGTAGTATCCATAGAGTTAGTAATGCCGCGGGAACACTACCTAGAGAAAGCCAACCTGTAATTGTCCAATTGATATTTTTTTTCTTATGGTGAACATAAACCCCACCCATTTTAGTAAAAGCAGCATATAATAAATCAGTCCCTACAGCTGTTGTTGGAGGGATACCAAACCATAATAAAATGGGCGTCATCAAAGAACCGCCTCCTACACCTGTCAGTCCAACAATGAAACCGACGGTTAAACCTGCAACTACTAATCCTATTTGAAAATCCATAAAAAAAAATATTTTGGACAAAAATAACAACTATTTTATAATTATCCTATAGGCAAGATAGACTAATGAGAAAAATATTTGTACCAAATTAAAATTAAGCACAAAAAACGAAAAAAATATTTTGTTATTTAGAAATAAGTACTACTTTTGCATAGTAATCTACTAAACCGATAGGGTAATAGATTTTTTAATTAAAAAAAGTGAAATGAGTGCATCAATAGTACATACGCTAATAGAAAAAACAAAAGACTTCTCGATTGAGGAAACTTTTAGCTTTTTGGCTAATGAATATAAAGATAAGGTGGTTTTTTCAACTTCTTTTGGGCAAGAAGACCAAGTTATAACCGCTTTAATTGCAAATAGCGATGTAGCTATTAATATCTTTACTTTAGATACTGGGCGTTTGTTTCAAGAAACTTACGATGTTTTTCATAAAACATTAAAGAAATATAAAAAACACATTGAAGTTTATTTTCCTGAAGCGTCAGATGTTCAAAATCTTTTAAATGCAAAAGGACCAAATAGCTTCTACGAGTCGGTTGAAAATAGAAAAGAGTGTTGTTTTATTCGAAAAGTAGCGCCATTAACTAAAGCTTTAAAAGGAAATTCAGTTTGGATAACTGGTTTAAGAGCGGAACAATCTGAAAACAGAAATGATTTGCAATTTTTTGAATATGACGCCAATTTCAATATTATAAAATTTAATCCTTTGTTAAAATGGACTTTAGAAGAAGTTCAAAAATATATAGACGATAATAATGTACCACAAAATGCATTACACAAAAAAGGTTTTGTAAGCATCGGTTGTGCGCCTTGTACAAGAGCAATTGCAGAAGGAGAAGACATAAGAGCTGGAAGATGGTGGTGGGAATCAAGTCACAAAGAATGTGGTTTACATCAGAAGTAATTATAAATTGTGAATTATAAATTATAAATGATTGTTGAGATCTTTAAATTTTTCAATCATTTAATCTTAAAATAATAAAAATGAGTTCAATATTAAAAACAAACGCATTAGAAAGTGAAGCAATATACATTTTCAGAGAAGTTATTTCTCAATTTGATAAGCCTGTATTGCTTTTTTCTGGAGGAAAAGATTCAATTACATTGGTGAGATTAGCTCAAAAAGCGTTTTTCCCTGCAAAAATTCCTTTTCCTTTATTGCACGTAGATACAGGACATAATTTCCCTGAAACTATTGAATTTAGAGATCGATTGGTTAAAGAGCTAGGGTTGGAGTTAATTGTTCGTAATGTGCAAGATGCTATCGATGAAGGAAAAGTAGTAGAAGAAACTGGTAAATATTCGAGTAGAAACAGTCTGCAAACAACAACTTTACTTGATGCAATTGACGAATTCAAGTTTGATGCTTGTATTGGTGGTGCGCGTAGAGATGAAGAAAAAGCAAGAGCTAAAGAACGTATTTTTTCTGTTCGTGATGATTTTGGTCAATGGGATGAAAAAAACCAACGTCCTGAATTGTTTGATTTATTGAATGGTAAAATTGAAAATGGACAAAATGTACGTGTTTTCCCTATTTCAAACTGGACTGAATTGGATGTATGGAGTTATATCGAACAAGAACAAATCGAGATTCCATCGATTTACTTTTCACACAAACGTAAAGTTTTCTTGAGAGACGGAATGATTTGGTCACACTCTCCTTTTGTTTATCAAGAAGAAAACGAAGAAATTGAAGAGCGAATTGTTCGTTTTAGAACAGTAGGAGATATGAGCTGTACAGCAGCAGTCGATTCGTATGCAGCGACAATTTCTGAAGTGGTAGGTGAAATCAGATTGTCTACTATTTCTGAACGAGGAGCTAGAATTGATGATAAACGTTCAGAAGCAGCGATGGAGAAAAGAAAACAACAAGGATACTTTTAGGATTATTTTAAATGTTGAATTTTAAATGTTGAATGAAAAGACACTCATTTTAAAATTCAAGCAACGATTACCATTTAAAATTCAAAATTTATAATTTAAAATAATAGAAACTGATGGAAGTTTTAAAAATAGCAACAGCAGGAAGTGTAGATGACGGAAAGAGTACATTAATCGGGAGATTACTATATGATACGCAATCCTTAACTACAGATAAATTAGAAGCAATAGAAAAAAGCAGCAAGCAAAAAGGATATGATTATTTAGATTTTTCTTTGGCTACGGATGGTTTAGTTGCCGAGAGAGAACAAGGAATTACAATTGATGTGGCGCATATTTATTTTTCTACGGCTAAAAAAAGTTACATCATTGCAGATACTCCAGGTCACGTAGAATATACACGTAACATGGTTACTGGAGCTTCAACTTCACAAGTTTCAATCATTTTGATTGATGCTCGTAAAGGAGTGATTGAGCAAACCTACCGTCACTTTTTTATCAATAATTTATTGAGAGTAAAAGAGGTAATTGTTGCTGTTAATAAAATGGACTTAGTTGATTATTCGGAAGAAGTATACAATAAAATTAAAGCCGACTTTCAAGCATTAAATGCTAAAAGTACTTTTAAAGAGCAAAACGTAAGTTATATTCCGTTGAGCGCTTTAACAGGAGATAATGTGGTGGAATCATTAGGCGGAATGCCATGGTACGAAGGACAAACAATCCTAGAACACCTAGAGGCTTTAGAGCCTGCAGATGTTTATGAAAAAGGAAAAGCACGTTTCCCTGTGCAAACCGTTATTAGACCAAAAACCGAAGAGTACCACGATTTTAGAGGGTATGCTGGAAAATTATACGGGAACAATATTAAAGTAGGAGATGCTGTAACGGTTTTACCTTCTTTAACAGAATCTAAAGTGTCAAACATTCACTTTTTTGATCAACAATTTGACGAAGCTTCAGTTGGCTCTTCAATTACAATCGAATTAGAAAATGATATCAATGTAACTAGAGGAGATATGATTGTAAAATCATCTGAATTGCCTAAAGTAGAAAAAGATATTAATACAACAGTTTGTTGGATGGACAGTAAAAAACTAGTTCCGGGAGCAAAATATTTTGTACAGCACAACACGAACCGAGTTTTAGCTAAAATTGACAGCGTGAAAAATGTAATTGCAACTGATTTTTCAGGAACCACAGCAGCGTCTCAATTAGCGATTAACGAAATAGGAGAAGTAAACATCAAGTTAAGCAAAGCAATATATTTTGATGCGTACAACGATAACAAATCAAATGGTGCTTTTATCTTAATTGATGCAGCAACAAATACAACTGCGGGAGTTGGATTTATCCGTTAGTTTTTGGCTTTAGCCAATAAAAAAATCCAGATTTAAGAATTACAGTACTTAGCTAATAAGCCAACACAGATGGAAAGTTTTAGAACCGAAATAGAGAATCCGATTGTTCAAAAAGAGATAATCGATTTAGAAAGAAAAATAGCCTTATTCAAAGACGGTAAAATTGATGACGAACGTTTTCGTAGTCTTCGTTTAGCACGTGGTGTTTACGGTCAACGTCAAGAAGGGGTGCAAATGATTCGTATCAAATTACCTTATGGTAAAGTGAGCAGCGAACAGTTGGAGCGTATTACAAAGGTTTCAGATGAATATTCTACTGGACGCTTGCATATTACAACCCGTCAAGATATTCAAATTCACTATGTGAGTTTAGATAGAACTCCGGAACTTTGGGCACAATTGGCAATAGACGATATTACACTTCGTGAGGCTTGTGGTAATACAGTGAGAAATATTACGGCTAGTGAATTAGCGGGAGTAGATGTTGACGAACCGTTTGATGTTTCGCCTTATGCACACGCCATGTTTCAGTTTTTCTTGAGAAATCCTGTTTGTCAAGAGATGGGGCGTAAATTCAAAATGTCATTTTCGTCTTCTGATAAAGATACGGCACTAAGTTACCTACATGATTTGGGTTTTATTCCAAAAATTGTTAATGGTGAGCGCGGATTCAAAGTAATGTTAGGTGGAGGATTAGGTTCTCAGCCAAGCCACGCTGAACTATTATCAGAATTTATTCCTGTAAACCAAATTATCCCAACAACAGAAGGGGTTTTAAGAGTTTTTGATCGTTATGGAGAAAGAGCCAAACGTTTAAAAGCACGTATGAAATTCTTAATCAAAGATTTGGGGCGTGACGAATTTTTGAGATTGGTAGACGAAGAGAAAAAAGCATTGTCTTACCAAACAGTTGAAATTGACACCACTGATTTTGATGGTGCTATTCCAGCCACTTTATTAGAAGTGCCAAAAGTTACTATCGAAGATACAGCTGCATTTGAAGCGTGGAAAAAATCAAATGTAATTGCTCAAAAACAAGCAGGTTACGTTGCAATTGGTATCAAAGTACTTTTAGGAGATTTTTATACGGATAAAGCGAGAATTTTAGCCAACTTAATTAAAAATTACGGAGCTAATGAACTGCGTTTTTCACTAAGACAAAACATTGTTCTTCGAAATATAAAAGAAGAAAACTTAGGGTTCTTCTACCAAGAATTAGCCAAATTAGATTTTGTAGCTTTAGGCTATGACACTATTGGTGATATTACAGCTTGTCCAGGGACTGATACTTGTAATTTAGGTATTGCAAGCAGTACAGGAATTGCCGAAGAATTAGAAAGAGTGTTGAAATTAGAATTCCCTCAATACAAAGACAACAGAGAAATTACTATAAAAATTAGTGGTTGTATGAACGCTTGTGGGCAACACAACATGTCGCAAATTGGTTTTCAAGGAATGTCTATCAACTCTGGTAAACTAGTAGCGCCAGCGTTGCAAGTGTTACTTGGAGGTGGGATTTTAGGTGATGGAAAAGGTCGTTTTTCGGATAAAGTAATTAAGATTCCAAGTCGTAGAGGACCTGATGCATTGCGTTATATCTTAAATGATTTCGAAGCAAATGCGAACGGATTGTCGTTTTTAGATTATTATGATGCAAAAGGGGAAAAATATTTTTATGAGTTCCTTAAACCATTAGCAGATGTTACCAATCTTACAGACGAAGATTTTATCGACTGGGGAAATGCCGATAATTATGTAAAAGCGGTTGGAGTAGGAGAATGTGCTGGAGTTGTAATTGACTTAGTAGCTACTTTAATCTTGGAAGCCAAAGACAAATTGACTTTCGCCCAAGAAGCTTTTGAAGACAAAAAATGGGCTGATGCGATTTACTTGGCATATGCAGGATTTGTAAATGGAGCAAAAGCATTGTTATTAGCTGAAAACCAAAAAACAAATCACCATGCAGGAATCATCAATTTGTTTGATACTGTTTTTGTTGAAACAAACAAAATTATTTTAGATTCTAGTTTTAAAGACTTGGTGTATCAAATCAATCAAAATGAACCATCTGAAGTGTTTGCACAAAAATACATTCAAGAAGCAATTGCTTTTTTTGAAAATATTGAAACATACAGAGCCAAAGATTTAGCAAATGCATAATACTATAAAACCCATAGTAACTTTAGTAGGTGCAGGTCCGGGAGATCCAGATTTGTTGACTATAAAAGGTGCGAAAGCATTGGCTGAAGCTAATGTGGTTTTATACGATGCTTTGGCTAATGAAGAATTATTAAGTTATGCTCCAAAGAGGGCTTTAAAAATATTTGTCGGAAAAAGGAAAGGATGTCACGCTTACACACAAGACCAAATCAACCAACTAATTGTAGATAATGCCTTGACTTATGGTCATGTCGTTCGTCTTAAAGGAGGAGATCCTTTCATTTTCGGCAGAGGAAGTGAAGAAATAGAGTATGTAGAAAGCTTTGGAATTCCTACATTTGTTGTTCCTGGAATTTCATCGGCTATCGCAGTTCCAGCATATCAAGGTATTTCGTTGACAAAAAGAGGAGTTTCGGAGAGTTTTTGGGTAATAACAGGAACGACCTCGGCTCAACAATTATCAACTGATGTGGCCTTGGCAGCTCAATCTTCAGCTACTGTAGTAGTACTGATGGGAATGAGCAAATTAGAAGAAATTGTTGCTATTTTCCAAAAAGAATCCAAAGGTGAAACACCTGTAGCGATCATTCAAAACGGTACGACTCCAGAGGAAAAAATAGGAATTGGAACAATAAACACGATTCAAAAAATTGTTGTTGAACAAAAATTAAGTTCTCCAGCCATTATTGTAATAGGTGCGGTAGTAGGTGATAGTAAGAAAAGGAAAGGGTTTTACAAAGAGTTAAAATCCAATCATAACAAACTATTAGTTTATGGAAAGGAATGAATTATATCCCGTATTTTTAAAACTACACAATCTTAGTGTCTTGATTGTTGGTGGAGGAAATGTAGGACTAGAGAAGTTGAGTTTTTTGTTAAAATCAAGTCCAAATGCTAATGTTGAGGTGGTAGCACCACGATTTTTACCTGAATTGGTAACATTGGCAGATAAGCACGAAACGGTTACATTGACCGATAGGAAGTTCAAGAAAAAAATGCTCAAAAAACGGCATATGGTTATTGCTTGTACGGATGATCTTGAAGTGAATAGAAGGATTTACAATTTGTCTAGAGAAAGATATCTCATTTGTAATATTGCCGATACGCCTGATTTATGTGATTATTATTTGGGAGGAATAGTGACCAAAGGGAATGTGAAAATTGCTATTTCAACCAATGGAAAATCACCAACAACAGCCAAAAGATTACGAGAATTTTTTGAAGAGGTTATTCCAGAAGACATCAATAAAATGGTCGAAAATCTAAACGAATATCGCAAAACCTTAAAAGGAGATTTCGAAGAGAAAGTTCAGAAGATGAATGAAATTACAGAATCGTTAAAGAATAAAGAATAGAACCGAGATAATAGGGTCAAGATTAAAGAACAAAGAATCCGAATGATATTTATCATTTATTTTTGAGATATTCATTCGTTCCTTTGTGAAAAGAATAATAAGTAAGAACAAGTATAACAAAAAAAACTCTACCCAGTCTCCCCCTCCTTGGGAGGGGGCTAGGGGGAGGAATAAAAGTATTGAACATGATTGAAACAGATATCCTTATAATAGGAGCCGGTCCAACTGGTTTATTTGCCGTTTTTGAAGCAGGATTATTAAAATTAAAATGCCATATATTAGATGCTTTACCACAACCAGGTGGTCAATTATCCGAATTATATCCTAAAAAACCTATTTACGATATTCCAGGATTTCCTGATGTATTAGCAGGAGATTTAGTAGATAATCTAATGGAACAAATTAAGCAATTCGAACCTGGGTTTACACTAGGAGAACGTGCTGAAACAATTGAAAAACAAGAAGACGGAAGTTTTATTGTAACTTCAAATGAAGGAACTGAGTTTCATGCAAAAGTAATTGCAATTGCAGGTGGTTTAGGAAGTTTCGAACCTAGAAAGCCGCTTATTGATGGAATTGATTTCTATGAAAATAAAGGAATTAAATACTTCATCAAAGATCCGGAAGAGTTTAGAAATAAAAGAGTAGTAATTGCTGGCGGAGGAGATTCAGCGCTTGACTGGAGTATTTTCCTTACGGATGTAGCTTCAGAGGTGACATTGATTCACCGTCGTAACGAATTTCGTGGTGCATTAGATTCTGTTGAAAAAGTACAAGAATTAAAAGATGTCGGAAAAATTCGTATGATTACCCCTGCTGAGGTCGTAGGAATTAACGGAGCAGAACATATTGAATCAATTGACATTGATGAAAATGGAGCACATCGTAAAATTGAAACAGATTTCTTTATTCCTCTTTTTGGTCTTACACCAAAATTAGGTCCTATAGGACATTGGGGATTAGAAATTGAAAAAAATGCAATCAAAGTAAACAATGCTTTAGATTATCAAACTAATATTCCGGGTATTTTTGCCATTGGAGATGTGAATACCTATCCAGGTAAATTAAAATTAATTCTTTGTGGTTTCCATGAAGCAACATTAATGTGCCAGGCAGCGTACCAAATTATCAATCCAGGGAAACGATATGTGTTGAAATATACTACAGTTTCTGGTGTTGATGGTTTTGACGGAACTCGTAAAGAAGCGCCAAAAGCAGTGGTAAAAGCTATAGTATAACAATTTATCACATTCAAGTTAAAAAATATAGCGCTAATACTTGCAAGTATTAGCGCTATGTCTTTACTTTGCACTGTTCCTATATTTATTGAAAGTTATCACGAAAGGCGGAGGGAAAGACCCGATGAAACCTTAGCAACCCTTTATCTTTAAAGAAGGTGCTACATTCTACTTCATGCTGAACTTGTTTCAGCATCCAAGATAGATAACACAAGAATACTTTTACAGTATTTCTCAAACCTTTTCTTGACAACATATCGATATTTTTTTAGAGCGAATGATTGGTGCTTTTTTACCATCATCCTTCCTGCTTTCCGTTTCAATCTTTTTATCCTGAATTTAGTTCAGGATCCTGAACTAAATTCAGGATAAAAAGGATTTTCACTGCAATCAGGGCTAAAAAGAAACAATAGTGAACTTTTGTAATTAATAATCAAAAGTATAAATCACAACAAATCATTGTGGTTTACAAGAAATAAAAAGTTATGTCAAGTATTCAAGAAGCCATTAAAAAAAACATACTCATCCTCGATGGAGCTATGGGAACCATGTTGCAGCGCTACAATTTTTCCGAAGAAGATTTTCGTGGAGAGCGTTTTAAAGATTTTCCACATTCTCTAAAAGGGAACAACGATTTACTATCACTCACACAACCACAAGCCATAAAAGCGGTGCATGCTGCTTATTTTGAAGCTGGAGCTGATATTGTTGAAACCAATACCTTCTCTGGAACGACTATCGGAATGGCCGATTACCATCTAGAAGATATTGTATATGAATTAAACTATGAATCGGCAAAATTAGCCCGTGAAGTAGCCGATGAATTTACAGCCAAAAATCCAGACAAACCTCGTTTTGTAGCCGGTTCAATAGGACCAACAAACAGAACGGCAAGTATGTCACCAGATGTAAACGATCCAGGATATAGAGCTGTAACTTTTGATGATTTGCGCATTGCCTACAAGCAACAAGTAGAAGCTTTAATCGACGGAGGAAGTGATTTATTGTTGGTAGAAACTATTTTCGACACCTTAAATGCCAAAGCGGCGCTTTTTGCCATCGAAGAAGTAAAAGACGAACGCAATATTGATATTCCAATCATGGTTTCAGGAACAATTACTGATGCTTCGGGAAGAACACTTTCTGGGCAAACAGTAGAAGCTTTCTTAGTTTCGGTTTCGCATATTCCATTATTGAGTGTAGGATTCAATTGTGCCCTTGGTGCCGATTTGTTGAAACCATACTTGCAGACTTTATCACAAAATACTTCTTTCAATGTATCAGCGCATCCTAATGCAGGATTGCCAAATGCTTTTGGAGAATACGATGAAACGCCACAAGAGATGCAAGCGCAAATTAAAACCTATTTAGACGATAATTTAGTAAACATCATAGGCGGTTGTTGCGGAACAACACCAGAACATATCAGATTGATTGCTGATATAGCTAAAGATTATAAACCAAGAGTTTCGACGGCAACAATGTAAACGGGGATAACTGCTACATTATAAGTAAATAGCTTTTCCTGCAAGGTTTTTTTTAACCTTGTAGGTATAAATTGAGAAAGTGAATCGATAAATAAACCTACAAGGTTAAAAAAAACCTTGCAGGATTGTAGGACGAGAGAATTCGTTCCTCGAAATGACAATTGAAGTATAATGCCCGCGTGAGGGATAGCAGTGAAAAGCCCACAGCCTGACGAAGGAAGAGCGAGGACTTGTAACGAATAGCCCGACCCTTGGGGTCACGCCCAAAATAATAAGAAATAAAAAGTTAAACCTACATGGTTTTAGAAACCTTGCAGGACAAATAAAAATAAAAAATGGCACAAGAAACTAGAAAAAACCTTGTATTATCGGGATTAGAGCCTTTAATCATTACGCCTGATAGCGTATTTGTGAATATTGGAGAACGTACCAATGTAACAGGTTCTAGAAAATTCCTTCGATTAATCAAAGAAGAAAAATACGAAGAAGCACTAAGTATTGCCAAAGAGCAAGTGGAAGGTGGCGCGCAAATCATCGATATTAATATGGATGAAGGAATGCTCGATGGCGAATATGCCATGACAAAATTCCTAAATTTAATTGCTGCCGAACCCGATATTTCTCGTGTGCCTATTATGATTGATAGCTCAAAATGGGATATTATCGAAGCAGGTCTAAAAGTAGTACAAGGAAAAAGTGTGGTAAATTCTATTTCTTTGAAAGAAGGAGAAGAGCAATTTATTCACCATGCAAAACTAATTAAGCGTTACGGTGCTGCGGCAATTATCATGGCTTTTGATGAAACAGGGCAAGCGGATAATTACGAACGCCGAGTTGAAATTTGCCAACGTTCCTATGATATTTTGGTAAACAAAGTGGGTTTTCCTGCGCAGGATATTATTTTTGATTTAAATATATTTCCAGTTGCAACTGGAATGGAAGAACACCGCTTGAATGCGTTGGATTTCTTTAGAGGGACTAAATGGGTTCGTGAAAATTTACCGCATGCGCACATTAGCGGAGGGGTAAGTAATGTGTCGTTTTCTTTTAGAGGAAATGATACTGTTCGTGAAGCGATGCACTCCGTTTTCTTGTATCATGCCATTCAAAATGGAATGACGATGGGTATTGTAAATCCAGAAATGCTTTCAATTTATGATGAGATTCCAAAAGATTTATTAGAACATGTTGAAGATGTAATTTTGAATAGACGTGATGATGCTACAGAGCGTTTATTGGATTTTGCCGAGAATGTAAAAGGAGATGTAAAAAGTAATGAAAAGGCTGTTCAAGAATGGCGTTCAGGAACTGTTCAAGAAAGAATTACACACTCACTTGTAAAAGGGGTGGATCAATTTATAGAGGAAGATGTTGAAGAAGCACGATTAGTAGCTACAAAACCAATTGAAGTTATCGAAATCAATTTGATGGCGGGAATGAATGTGGTGGGAGATTTATTTGGTTCTGGTAAAATGTTTTTACCACAAGTAGTTAAATCAGCTCGTGTGATGAAAAAAGCAGTGGCTTATCTATTGCCTTTTATTGAAGCAGAGAAAGATGGTGTTTCCAGTTTTGCAGGCCGTATTTTAATGGCAACTGTAAAAGGAGACGTACATGATATTGGAAAAAATATTGTTTCAGTGGTGCTTGCTTGTAATAACTATGAGATTATTGATCTTGGTGTAATGGTGGCTCCCGAAAAAATTATCGCGGCGGCTATTGAACACAATGTAGATATCATAGGTTTGAGTGGATTGATTACGCCTTCACTTGATGAAATGGTTTATTTGGCTAAAGAATTGGACAAAAGAAATATAAAAATACCAGTAATGATTGGTGGAGCAACAACTTCACGAGCGCATACTGCTGTAAAAATTGCGCCTCAATATAGAGAAACAGTAATTCACGTCAATGACGCTTCTAGAGCTGTAACGGTAGCTGGAAATTTATTGAATAGTGAAAAGAAAATATACGCAAGTGATATAAGAGCGGAGTACGATGCATTTAGAGAAACGTTTTTGAATCGTTCACGAGACAAAAATTTCTTGACTATTGAGCAAGCCCGTAAAAATAAATTGCAATTGGATTGGGATAATTTTACGCCTGTGAAACCAAATATAATAGGCGAGCAAGTGATCGAAGTTGATTTAGAAATTCTAGTTCCATATATCGACTGGACGCCGTTTTTTAGAACATGGGAATTGTTTGGTAAATATCCAGCGATTTTGACCGACAATGTTGTGGGTGAGCAAGCCACTTCGGTTTTTGCGGATGCACAAGAAATGTTAGCCGTTATCTTGAAAGAAAAGAAACTGTCAGCCAAAGGAATCTACGGAATTTTTCCTGCAAATCAAATCAACGATGATGATATTGAATTGACGGACGAAAACGGAAAACCATTACAAACGTTCTTGACGTTACGCCAACAATCTCAAAAAACAAAAGGAGCACCAAATATCGCTTTAGCTGATTTTATTGCTCCAAAAGACAATGGGAAAGTGGATTATATGGGAGCTTTTTGTGTGACTACCGGTTTTGGTGTTGATGAATGGGCAGCGGAATTTGAAAAAGATTTAGACGATTACAATTCGATTATGGTCAAAGCATTAGCAGACCGTTTTGCAGAAGCTTTCGCTGAATACCTACACGAAAAAATACGTAAAGAAGTTTGGGGATACGCATCAGATGAGAACATGAGTACCGAAGCGATGATTGCCGAAGATTACAAAGGGATTCGTCCTGCACCAGGTTATCCTGCTTGTCCTGACCATTTAGAAAAACCTACCATTTGGAAATTACTGAATGTAGAACAAGAAATAGGAGTGACTTTGACAGAGAGTATGGCGATGTGGCCAGCATCTTCCGTTTCAGGATATTATTTTGGAAATCCAGAAAGTAAGTATTTCGGACTTGGAAAAATAAAAGAAGACCAAGTTATTGATTATGCTAAACGTAGAAGTATTTCTACCGATGTGGCAATGAAATGGTTGAATCCTAATATCGCAGATTAAATAATAGTCATAAAGTCAAAAGTCATAAAGTCCAAAGGACATGACTTTCGATCTTCGACTTTCAAACTTTAAGACTTTATAATGAAAGTAACTGAACATATAGAAAATGCCAAAGGAGAAACGTTATTCTCTTTCGAAATCATTCCACCTCAAAAAGGAAAAGGGATTCAAGAATTATACGATAATATTGATCCGTTAATGGAGTTTAAACCACCGTTTATTGATGTAACTACTTCTCGCGAAGAGTATATTTATGTGGATAAAGGCAATGGTTTATTAGATAAAAAACTAACGAGAATGCGTCCTGGAACTTTGGGTATTTGTGCTTCGATTAAGCATAAATATACAGTAGATACTGTACCACACGTACTTTGTGGTGGTTTCACCAAAGAGGAAACCGAGTATTTATTGGTGGATTGTCATTATTTAGGAATTAATAATGTAATGGCATTACGTGGTGATGCGATGAAAGATGAGCAATCTTTTGTAGCAAAAGCAGGTGGGAATAATTATGCTGTTGACTTAGTGTCTCAAATTCATCAATTGAATGAAGGGAAGTACTTACATGACGTAATGCATGTTGATAACAAAGCTGATTTTTGTATAGGTGTTGCAGGTTATCCAGAGAAACATTTGGAATCTCCTTCATTAATCTCCGATTTAAAAAGGCTGAAAGAAAAAGTAGATGCAGGTGCTGATTATGTGGTAACACAAATGTTCTTTGATAATTCAAAATATTTTGAATTTGTTGCTAAAGCAAGAGAAATGGGAATCACAGTACCTATTATTCCAGGAATTAAACCTATTGCAGTGCAAAGACATTTACAAATTTTACCTCAAATTTTCCGTATCGATTTACCCGAAGATTTAATTCATGCAATTGATCAGTGTAAAAATAATACGGAGATTAAACAAGTGGGAATAGAATGGGCAATTCAACAATCATTGGAATTAAAAGCGGCGGGTGTTCCTGTATTGCATTATTATTCTATGGGAAAATCAGAAAATATTAGACAAATAGCATCTAAGGTTTTTTAATTATAAAATAAAATCGATGTCGTTCTACTAGTCCTGACAGGTTTTATATACCTGTCGGGACTTTTTTTTAATTTAAATTAACTAAGCAAATGAACCCAATACTCCAACAAGACTTAAATGAAGTTAAAAATATTCTTGAAAAAGTAAAGCAACAAGGAATTGATTTTTTAAACTCAATTGATACTGTACCTACTTCAAATAAAAATAAGATAACAACAGATCGAAATCTTAATGATGTTGGGTTAGGTTCTTTGTCAGCTTTGTCAGAATTTAATGAACGGTTAGCGCCATTGATGGTTTCACAAACGGGCCCGAGGTATTGGGGATTTGTAACCGGAGGAGCAACTCCAGCTTCTATTGTTGGGGATTGGTTGGCTACCATTTATGATCAAAATACACAAGCTACTAATGCACAAGGAGGTGTTTCTGCATTGATAGAAATAGAAACAATTAATCTGTTGTTGCAGTTATTAGATTTACCGAAAAATTATCTTGGAGGATTTGTAACCGGCGCGACTATGTCTAATTTCACTTGTTTAGCAGTAGCGAGACAATGGTTTGGTAGTCAATTAGGAAAAGATTTTGCTAAAAACGGAATTTCGGAACCCATTCATGTTCTGTCTGCAACTCCACATTCCTCTTCAGTAAAATGTTTGGCAATGTTAGGAATGGGTAGTCAAAATTTCACAAAGATAAAAACAATTGAAGGAAATCGTGAAGCGATTGATATTGCCGATTTAGAAAAAAATATTGAAAGCTTAAAAGGGAAACCTTTTATTTTAATCTCTAGTGCAGGAACCGTAAATACAGCTGATTTTGATGATTTCAATGCTATTACTAAACTGAAAAGTAAATACAATTTCTGGTGGCATATCGACGCAGCTTTTGGAGGTTTTGCTGCTTGTTCTCCTAGATACAGTCATTTGGTTAGGGGTTGGGAAAATGCGGATAGCATTACAGTGGATTGTCATAAATGGTTGAATGTACCTTATGAAAGTGCTTTCTATTTGGTAAAGGAAGAACATAAAAATCTTCAAATTGAATCTTTTCAGAATTCTAATGCACCCTATTTAGGGAATCCGCTGGACAATTTTAACTACCTCAATTTTTTACCCGAAAACTCTAGACGTTTAAAAGCGTTGCCAGTTTGGTTCTCATTATTGGCATATGGAAAACAAGGCTATCAAGATATAATAGAAAATAGTGTGGCGATGGCATTACAGTTAGATGCTTTTATTAGTGAAAACGAAAATTTTGAATTATTAGCACCAACGCGTTTGAATAACGTTTGTTTTACTTTGGCGGGAGACTATAACCAAGAAAAAGTAAATCTATTTTTGACACATTTGAATGATAAAGGAAAAGTGTTTATGACACCAACGATTTATGAAAATAAAAAAGGAATTCGGGCTTCTTTTGTAAATTGGAGAACGAATGAAAATGATATCCAAATTGTGATGAACGAAATGAAGGAAAGTCTGTTGTCAATTTAAGAATTAAAGTGGTCAAATGAGAAGTTATTCTAGAGCTTGCTTACGAGTTTTTAAATTCTTATATTTGATTATCAGCTCTTAATGATTTTAGTATGAGATATTTTAATTATTCCCTTCTTGCAGTTGCGATACTAATTATTTCTTGTAAAAATAATGATGTTGCGCAAGAACAAGGTGACCCAAGGTTAGTTGTACCTTTTACGCAACAAGCAGCTTCAGGATTACAAAGCCAATCGGTACCGATAGTACCTAAAAATCATAACTTGTTTCATGAAAATAATAATGGAACAGCAAGTTCAGTTGCAGCAGGAATTAATCCAGCACATGGACAACCCAATCATCATTGTGATATTGCTGTTGGAGCACCATTTAATTCACCAGTAAATGAAAGTGTTGCGGTACAACCTACAAATGGACAATCTACTCCAATGGGCCCCACACAAAATAGTCCAGCCAAAACTGTCACTGCAAAAGGGATGAATCCACCACATGGAGAGAAAAATCATCGTTGCGATATTGCTGTTGGTGCTCCGTTAAATTCGTCTTCAACAACCGCAACCGCTACAAGCTCAAATTCAACTCAAGCTTCACAACAATATACAGTTCAGCAACCAGTGCCCACTTTATTGTCAACTGCTACCGCCGATACGGAAACACCTGCAGGTATAAATCCTGCACACGGAAAAGAGGGACATCGTTGTGATGTAGCGGTTGGAGATCCTTTGCCAAAATCATAAATCATATTTAGTATCTTTAAAAAAGCTCGTTTAAAATAATTTTAAACGAGCTTTTTATTTCTGGTAATAAGATTTCTTATGGGAACTTAGTTTGTGATTTCTCTAAATATGGCTTCTAGATTTTTATTTTTCTGATTCAATTGTAATGTTTTTAAACCATTTGCTGTAGCAAAATCAAAAACTATAGGGCGCATGTCTTTGTCCGTTTTAAAAGTTAGTTCCCAAATCATATCATGAGTATTTTTATAAGAAGATATGTTTTCGATTTTAGCAATCACTTGTTCTTCGATTTTATAATCGAATTCAACTTCGATTACTTGTTCCTTGTCTTCGGAAATTAAGTTATCTAGTTTTTTGTCGGCTACAATCTTACCATTATTGATGATAATGACACGATCACAAAGTGCTTCCACTTCTTGCATGATGTGTGTGGAAAGGAAAACAGTTTTATCTTTTCCTACGTTTTTAATCACATTACGAATTTCGATCAATTGATTTGGATCTAAACCTGTTGTAGGTTCATCCAGAATTAAAACATCTGGATTGTGCAATAAAGCATTGGCAAGGCCAACACGTTGACGGAAACCTTTGGATAATTGTCCTATTTTTTTATGACTTTCAGTGCTTAAACCAGTTAATTGAATTACTTCTTCGATTCGGGATTTAGCAACTTTATAGACTTCCGCATTAAAGGCAAGATATTCTCTAACATACAAATCCAGATATAAAGGATTGTGTTCTGGTAAATAACCTATAGAAAGCTGCACTGCTTTTTGATTTGAGTTTACATCGTTCCCATTCACTTGCGCAGTACCTTCATCGGCATTGATATAGGTCGTCAATATTTTCATTAAAGTTGATTTTCCAGCACCATTAGGGCCCAGAAAACCTACAATTTCTCCTTTGTTAATAGAAAATGAAACGTTGTCAAGTGCTTTTTGGGCACCATAACTTTTAGAGATATTATTTACTGCTATTGACATGATGAATTATTTGTAGCAAAAGTAAAAAGAAAAAGATTGATTTATTGTTTTTATTAGACAATATCAAAAAGGGATTACTACTTAATCTTTAATTATTGGTATTTGAGAAATAGAATGATATATTTATAAAAAATTGTAAAAAGCAAATCTAAAAATGGAAGAAAGTAAGAGTTTGTTTAAAACCTATAGTGGTATTATATGGTTATTATGTGGTATAACTGCAGGAAGTATATTAGGATTGGTTTTTGGGAAAGATGTAGAAGTGATTAAGCCACTTGGTGATATATTTCTAAATTTACTTTTTACGGCTATTATTCCATTGATTTTCTTTACGATAGCGTCGTCAATTGCCAGTTTAGAAAAATCAGAAAAATTAGGAAAGTTATTTGTAGTCGTTATTGGAGTATTTTTAAGTACGGTATTGGTATCGGCTATAATTATGATAATAGGTGTTTTGCTTTTTCCAATTCATCAAGATATTATCATTTCCAAAATTCCATTGGAGAGTATGCAAACTGCTAGTCCTGGATCACAAATCACTCAATTACTGACTGCCAATGATTTTTACGAATTGCTTTCTAGAAAAAGCATGTTGGCTTTAATCATTTTCTCCTTTTTAATAGGTTTTGCCAGTTTACGTTCGGGAGAGAAAGGAGAAAGTTTTAGAGGGTTCCTAAATTCAGGAAACGAGGTAATGAAACAATTACTACACTTGATTATGAAAACGGCACCGGTAGGTTTGGGTGCTTATTTTGCGTATCAAGTAGGGATTTTTGGACCGCAGTTATTTGGAGCCTATGCTAAGCCATTAGGACTTTATTATGCAGTATGTGGATTCTACTTTGTGGTGTTCTTTAGTTTGTATGCTTTCCTTGCAGGAGGAAATAACGGATTGAAAGTGTTTTGGAGTAATAATATTGCACCTTCCTTAACAGCTTTGGGAACTTGCAGTAGTATTGCAACAATTCCAGCAAATCTGGAGGCAACAGAGAAAATGAATGTTCCTTCTCATATCCGTAATATTGCAATTCCATTAGGAGCTCCTTTGCATAAAGATGGATCAAGTATGTCATCTATTATAAAAATTGCTGTAATTTTTGCCATGTTTGGTAAAGATTTTACAGATCCCAATACCTTACTTTTAGCATTAGGGATTACGGTTATCGTTTCGGTAGTTGAAGGAGGAATTCCTAATGGGGGATATATTGGTGAGATTCTAGCAATAACTATTTATGGTTTTCCAATGGAACAAGCTTTACCTGCAGCCATGATTGTAGGAACATTAGTTGATCCCATGGCAACTTTGCTAAATGCGAATGGAGATGTTGTCTCGGCCATGTTAATCACGCGTATTTCAGAAGGAAAAGAATGGCTTTCAGTAAAATTAGCTCGCTAAACTGATTTATTAGTCATAAATTTAACCCAAAGCACTTTTCAAATATTTAAAAAGCAATGGATTAAAACCTATTTTTTTAAGTATTTGGTAATCAAAAGTCGCTTTCACAAAGAATTCGTTTTTTGTTAGATAAAATCATATTTTTTTATGTGTTTGTATTGAATATGTTTATACATTTGCATTGATAACATTGAAAAAAACATCAAAATGTCAACTATTAACCGTTTTTATTTTAGCAACACTTATTTCTTCTTTTATAGGAAGTAAGGATTGTGCTATGGTTATTTGAAATAAAAGAAACAAATAAAAATAATATACAATCCTGATGAAAATCAGGATTTTTTTTTGGAATAAATGGGAACAAAAATTGCAATTCAAGGGATACTAGGTTCTTTTCACCATCAAGTGGTACAAGAATATTTTGAGCAAAATATAGCAGTAGACGAGTGTCTGTCATTTGAAGAATTAGTGGACAGTCTATTGTCAGGAAAATCGGAGCAGGCAGTTATGGCCATTGAAAATTCAATCGCGGGGCCTATTATTCCTAATTATGCGTTGATTGATAAGAATAATTTGCACATCATTGGAGAACATTATTTAAGTATTCATCAAAATTTGATGGCGCTTAAGGGACAAAAATTGGAAGATATTGTTGAAGTACATTCTCATCCAATGGCATTATTACAGTGTATGGATTTTTTAAAAAAATATCCTAATATAAAATTAGTTGAAGATAAAGATACAGCCGAAACAGCTCGTAGAATTCAGGAGAAACAATTAAAAGGAATCGCTGCAATTGCCAGTAAAACGGCTTCGATTATGTATGATTTAGAAATTCTGGCACCAGAAATTCAAACGATTAAAAATAACATGACTCGTTTTGTTATAATTAAAAAAGAGAATGCATTTGTAGCAAAGGAAGATATTAACAGAGCGTCTTTGAAATTTGAATTGGATCATAAAAGAGGGAGTTTAGCAGCTGTACTTAATGTAATGAGTGATTGCAAAATGAATTTGACCAAAATTCAATCCTTGCCAAAAATTGAAACACCTTGGAAATATTCCTTTTTTGTGGATGTAACTTTTGAAAAATATGCAGATTACGAAAAAGCAAAATCGTTATTAGAAATAATGGCAGAGTATTTTAAAGTTTTGGGCGAATATAAAAATACAAAGCCATAATTAGTCAAAAGTTATAAACTCATCAAGGTCAAAAGAATTTAAAAAATAGTAATGATTACAACAGCAAAAAGATTAGATATCATTGAAGAATACTATTTCTCCTCTAAATTGAGAGAAGTAAGACAATTGGCATCCGAAGGGAATCCAATAATAAATATGGGAATTGGAAGTCCGGATTTGCAACCTTCACAAGAAGTTATTGATGCAGTGGTTCTTGCCGTGAAAGAGGAAAATGCTCATGGTTATCAAAGTTATCAAGGATTACCGGAATTGAGAAATGGAATGGTTGATTTTTATAAAAACAACTATAATGTGGATTTGAATCCCAATACGGAAGTTTTGCCTTTGATGGGTTCTAAGGAAGGTATTATGCATATTTCATTGGCTTTCTTAAATGAAGGAGATCAAGTATTAATACCAAATCCAGGATATCCTACTTATACTTCAGTAACTAATTTAGTGGGTGCTGTTCCCGTTTATTATGATTTAAAAGAAAGTACCAATTGGGAACCTGATTTTGACGCTTTAGAAAAATTAGATTTATCTAAAGTTAAAATTATGTGGATTGGTTATCCACATATGCCAACAGGAGCGAGAGGTAGTTTGGAGTTATTTGAAAAGTTAGTGGCTTTCGCCAAAAAACATACTATTTTATTAATCAATGACAATCCATATAGTTTTGTTTTGAATGATAAGCCAATGAGTTTGTTACAAGTGGAAGGCGCGAAGGACGTAGCATTAGAGCTAAATTCTTTGAGTAAAACGTTCAATATGGCAGGATGGAGAGTAGGAATGGTTCTGGGGAATGCAGCTTGTATTGATGCTGTTTTGAAAGTAAAAAGCAACATGGACAGCGGTATGTTTTTTGGAATTCAAAAAGGGGCTATAGCTGCTTTAAAAAGTGATAAAGCCTGGTTTGATTCGATGAATGAAATTTACAAGAAACGTCGTGTTTTGACAGAACAATTAGCGGAGAAATTAAACTGTAAAGTATATAAGGAAGGTGTTGGATTGTTTGTTTGGGCCAAATTGCCAGAAGGAATAACTTCAGCTGAAAAATTTATAGACCAAATTTTGCATGAGAAACATCTCTTTATTGCACCAGGAACAATTTTTGGAAGTAACGGAGAAGGATATATTCGTTTTGCATTATGTGTAGGGGAAGAAAAAGTACAGGAAGCAATTGATAGATTTAATTAAATGAAAGTTTATATAATAGGAATAGGATTAATAGGAGGATCGATGGCGTTAGACATTAAAACCATAGATCCATCAGCCACTATTTATGGTATCGATCATAACGAAAGTCATGTGAAACAAGCATTGGATTTAGGGGTTATTGATGAAGCCGCTCAATTGGAAGATCTATCGAATGCTGATTTTGTAATTGTATCGGTTCCAGTGGATGTCGCTTTAACGCTATTGCCTAATGTATTGGATGCTGTAGGAGAAAATTCTATTGTTTTTGAAGTGGGTTCTACCAAAGCGCCTATTTGTGAAGCGGTAGCTAATCATCCTAAAAGAAGAAATTTTATTGCAACACATCCTATTGCAGGAACCGAATTTTCAGGGCCATCGGCAGCAATACATGATTTGTTCAATGGGAAGACTAATATAATTTGTGAAGTAGAACGTACTGCTTTTAAATTGCAGGAGAAAGCATTAGCCCTTTTTAAAACAATGGGAATGAGAATACGTTATATGGATCCAAAATCACATGACAAACATATTGCTTATGTGTCGCATTTGTCTCACATTAGTGCTTTTATGCTTGGAAAAACAGTAATAAACAAAGAAAAAGACGAGCAGGATATATTTGATATGGCGGGTTCTGGTTTTGAAAGTACAGTGCGTTTGGCAAAAAGTTCGCCAGCGATGTGGACACCCATTTTTAAGCAAAACAAGTTGGAAGTGGTGGAAGCTTTAGAAGGATATATTGCCAATTTGACTCAGTTTAAAGATTTGTTAGTGCAGGATGAATACAATGCCATTTTTAACGAAATGGAAAGTGTCAATAAAATAAAAGAAATTTTGAACGGAATGAATGTAAAGAAGTAATTCACATTCAAATGATAGATTAAAATAGAGAAGAACAACACATAAAAAAATAATAAAATAAATAATTAGAAAAGATGGAAAACAAGAAAGAAATGAGAAATTGGTTGAATGAATTTAATTTAACTCATCCATTTGTGATTGCAGGACCTTGTAGTGCTGAAACAGAAGATCAAGTATTAAAAATTGCTCATGAATTGAAAGATTCAGATGTAAGTGTTTTTAGAGCAGGTATATGGAAACCAAGAACTCGTCCAGGAGGATTTGAAGGTGTGGGAGAAATTGGTTTGAAATGGTTACAAAAAGCAAAAGCAGAGACGGGTTTACTTATGGGAACTGAAGTAGCTACAGCTGCACACTGTAAATTAGCTTTGGAGCATGATATTGATGTTTTGTGGGTTGGTGCTCGTACAACTGCAAACCCGTTTGCGGTTCAAGAAATTGCTGATACTTTAAAAGGAACGGATAAAATTGTATTGATCAAAAACCCAGTGAATCCAGATATGGCTTTGTGGTTAGGTGGTGTAGAGCGTTTATATGCTGCTGGAATTAAAAATCTTGGAGTAATTCACAGAGGATTTTCTACGTACGAAAAAACAAAATACAGAAACATTCCAGAATGGCAAATTGCGATTGAATTGCAAAATAAATTCCCTGATTTACCATTAATCATTGATCCATCTCATATCACTGGTAACCGTGATATGATTCTTGAAGTAACTCAAGAAGCATTAGATCTAAATTATGATGGTATGATCATTGAAACTCATATCGATCCAGACAACGCTTGGAGTGATGCTGCACAACAAGTAACGCCAGACGCTTTGAAACAAATTTTCAAAGACTTGAGAGTAAGAAAAGTGAGTGGAGATACAGATGAATATGCTAATAAAATGACAAAATTAAGAGCAAACATTGATGTTCTTGACGCTAATTTATTAGAGTTATTAGGAAAAAGAATGAAAGTAGCTGATGAAATTGGTCAAGTGAAAAAAGACTCGAATGTGGCAGTTTTACAAAATACACGTTGGAACGAAATTCTAGGAAAAATGATTCTTGAAGGGGAGAAAAAAGGCCTTTCAGAAGAGTTTATTCTTAGAATGTTCAAAGCAATTCACCAAGAAAGTATTGGTCATCAAGACAAAGTACTTAATGCATAATTAAAATTAGGATTTTATAATAGTAATCTCCACAGCTTTTGAATTAAAGTTGTGGGGATTTTTTATTTGTAGACACTAGTAAAAACTTTAAACTTTAAACTTTAAACTTGAAACAAAATTTTACCTTTGCAACATGACAGGACTCGTATATAAATCTACAGGAAGTTGGTACACTGTAAAATCAGAACAAGGTGATTTTATAGAATGCCGTATGAAAGGGAAATTCCGTATCAAAGGAATTAAAAGCACTAATCCAATTGCTGTAGGTGATGTTGTGGATTATGAACTCGAAGAATCATCGGATACGGTTACTGGAACAATTCATAATATTCATGAAAGAAAGAATTATATTGTACGTAAATCAGTCAACTTATCCCATCAGATGCATATTATTGCGTCAAATATTGATCGTGTTTTTTTATTAGTTACGGTAAACAATCCTCCAACGACTTTTAATTTTATTGATCGTTTTCTAGTAACGGCAGAAGCATATGGGATTGAAACTATTTTGGTTTTTAATAAGATAGACACTCTTGACGAACCAACACTTGACGAACAGTTGTATATGCAACATGTGTATCAAGAAGTAGGTTATAAATGCCTTAGAGTTTCATCTACCGAAATGAAAGGAATCGATGCCTTGAAAGAAATGATGATTGGAAAAGTAAGTATGTTCTCGGGACATTCGGGTGTTGGGAAATCAACGTTGGTGAATGCTATGGAACCGTCTTTGCACTTAAAAACTAAAACAATTTCAGATGCCAGTAAACAAGGGCAACATACGACTACATTTGCAGAAATGTATGATTTATCTTTTGGCGCAAGCATTATAGACACCCCAGGAATTAAAGGTTTTGGAATGGTTGATATGGAAAAAGCCGAGATCAGTGGTTATTTCCCTGAATTTTTCAAATTAAAAGATCAGTGTAAATTTAATAATTGTTTGCATAAAGACGAACCAAAATGTGCTGTAAAAGAAGCCTTAGAAAAAGATGAAATTGCATGGTCGAGATACAATAGTTACCTTAAAATTTTAGAAGGAGATGACGAGCATTATCGTACCGATATTTATAATGAAGATAGAATGGAAAGTGATGAATCTAGGAAATAATCTTTGCTAGAAGCAGTTTAAAAAAGTAAAATAATTTATAATTCACCATTAATTTGAAAGTAGTCCTTCAAAGAGTTTCTTCCGCCTCTGTTACAGTAGATCATAAAGTAATAGCCGATATCCAAAAAGGGCTGTTGATTTTGGTAGGTATTGAGGATGCCGATGTGCAAGAGGATTTAACTTGGTTAGTAGGTAAGATTACAAAAATCAGAATTTTTGATGATGAAAACCACGTCATGAATCACTCGATTCAAGACATTAATGGAGACGTAATTGTTGTAAGTCAATTTACACTTCATGCCGCAACTAAAAAAGGCAATCGACCATCCTATATTAAAGCAGCAAAACCAGAGGTTGCTATTCCGATTTATGAAAATTTCATTCAACAATTGGAGTTGGAGTTAGGCAAAAAAATCCAAACTGGAATCTTTGGTGCCGACATGAAAGTGAGTCTTTTAAATGACGGACCAGTTACCATAATCATAGATAGTAAAAACAGAGAGTAGAATTTGTTTATTGTCAGAATTATTCTATTTTTGATAGCCACGAATACTTAAAATTCCCATAACATAAAGTAAAAACTCTCTTTTAGTTTTTTCTTACTTTATCCGATCCTCCTTGTTTGGTAATTATTCACACTCTCAAAAAAACCTATGAAAATAAAATTTATTTTGGTAGCCGTTTTAGTTATTACAACTTTTACGGTGCACTCCCAAAAAATAGACTATTCTGCTTCACTTATTGCTGATAGTTTAAAAGAAAATGCTAACGCTGTTGTTCGCTTGAATCAAATAGATATTGTTATTGCTTCCCAACGAGATATGACTATCAATTCAATAAGAATAATTACGGTTTTAAATGAAAAAGGACTTTCGGAGATTGATGCGGTAGAGAATTACGATAAAAAAACAACAGTCAAAGATATCGAAGCTATTATTTATGATGGAAGTGGCAAAGAAATAAAAAAAATAAAAAGAAAAGATTTTAAAGATAATAGTGCGGCTGGAGGAAGCACTTTATTCTCTGATAGCCGTTATATTTATTTAGATTATACTCCTACGCAATATCCATTTACAGTTGTTTATGAAAGCAAACTGGAAACCTCTACAACGGCTTTTATTCCGCAGTGGTATCCAATATCTAATTTTTTTGTAAGTGTAGAGAAAAGTGTATTGAATGTAAGTTATCCTGATAAACTTGGGTTCAAAAAAATGGAATTTAATTTTGCGAATTTCAATATTCAAAAAACAGTAGACACTTCAACACAATTGTCCTATACAGCCATTAATATTCCAGTTCAAAAGCATGAAGATTACAGTCCGTCCTATAGTTCTCTGTTTCCAAAAGTCATGATGGGTTTAGAGGTTTTTCATTTAGAAGATGTTGATGGAAGAGCGAAGACTTGGAAAGAATTCGGACAATGGTATTATGACGATATTTTATCAGGAACAACTAGTCTACCTGAAGGAACAAAAGAAAAGATGAAAACATTAATAGGAGATGAAACAGATCCAATAAAGAAAGCACAATTGATTTATGATTATGTTCAAAAAAAATCTAGGTATGTTAGTATTCAAGTAGGAATTGGAGGTTGGAAACCAATGTTTGCCAATGATGTTGATCGTTTAGGATATGGAGATTGTAAGGCTTTGACTAATTATACAAAAGCACTTTTAGAAACAGTTGGCGTGCCGTCCTATAATACCGTTTTATATGGAGATAGTCATAAGAAAGATATTGAATCACAATTTGTGTCTATGCAAGGAAATCATATGATTTTAGCCATCCCAAATGGAGATGATTATACTTGGCTCGAATGTACAAGTCAAGATGCCCCTTTTGGGTTTCAAGGAACTTTTACTGACGATAGAGATGTACTTGTTATAAAACCAGATGGAGGGGAAATAGTACATACTCAAAAATACATCGATAAATACAATAGCCAAATCAGTTCAGGAAATTATTCTTTGGCTGCTAATGGTGATTTGGCTGGTAAAATTGAAATAGTATCCAAAGGGTCGCAATACAGTCAAAAAGAACCAATAGAAAATCTTCAGCCAACAGAAAAAGAACAACATTATAAAGAGTATTGGAATACTATTAATAATTTAAAAATCAACAACTTATCTTTTTTAAATGATAAGTCAAGTGTCAGTTTTGCTGAAAAGGTAGAAATAAGTGCAGCAAACTATGGTAATTTATTGTCAGGTAAAATGATGTTTGCCATAAATGCTTATAACCAATACACTACAAGTGTAAAAAGGATAAGAAACAGAAAAAACCCATTTGAAATTCAAAGAGGTTTTGCTGATATTGACCAAATAACCGTTGCTTTACCTAAGGAGTTTGCTATTGAATTCTTGCCAACTAATTTTGAATTGAAAAATAAATTTGGGGAATATAAAACAGAATTTATTAAAAAAGATGCGAATACGATAGTATATAAACGCAGTTTATTTATAAAAAAAGGATTGTATTCCAATACAGAATACGATGAATACCGCCTCTTTATAGAGCAAGTATCAAGAAACGACAACGCCAAAATAATATTAACTAAAATCTAATCTAATCTAATGAAATTTAAACTATTCACTCTTTTATTATTTATGGTTTCTTTTTCTTCCAGCTTATATGCGCAAGAATTTAAGCTAGGTAAAGTTTCCCTTGCGGAACTTCAAGAAAAAAATCATCCAAAGGATACAGCTGCAGTTGCTGCAATTTTATACAAAAAAGGAGAAACTAATTTTGAATATTCAAATGACGCTGGTTTTACTGTAGTTACTACTGTTGATGTTCGTGTTAAAATCTATAAAAAGGAAGGTTATGATTGGGCAAATCAACAGGTAATATTTAGAATGGGAAGCTCTTTTAAAGAAAAAGTCACTTTTTCAGATGCAATTACTTATAATTTAGTTGATGGAAAAATAGAAAAGACAAAACTAAAAAGTGAAGGAGAATTTGAAGAAGTTGTTGATAGATATTGGAGTAAAAAGAAAATTACGATGCCTAATGTAAAAGTAGGTTCAGTAATAGAATACCAATATACTATTAAATCTCCAAACGTAGGTTCCCTTAGAGATTGGTATTTTCAGTCAAGAATACCGGTGAATTATTCTGAATATAAAACTTATATACCAGAATATTATACTTATTCAACCCATTTTAAAGGGTTTGTAACTCCAACAATTACTTCTGACAAAAAGAACAAAGAAATAGTTATGGTTGACAAGGAAATAATTATTGGGCAAGGAACCAAATTTTCGGAAAGAAAGACTTTTTATCAAGAAACGAATACAAACTATGTGGCTAAGAATCTTGCTGCTGTGAATGAAGAGGTTTATGTCAATAATGTCGATAATTATATTAGTAGTGTGTCGTTAGAATTGTCAATGATTAAATCTCCAAACAAACCTTTAGAAATGTTATCTACAGATTGGAAATCAGTTGTAAAGACCATCTATGATTATGAAGATTTTGGCCCTGAATTAAATAAAACAGGCTATTTTGAGGATGATTTAAAGGGTGTTATTGCTGGTTTAACAACTACTGATGAGAAAGTGTCAGCCATTTTTAATTTTGTGAAAAGCAAAGTGAAATGGAACGATTATTACGGGTATTCTTGTAATGACGGAGTAAAAAAAGCCTATAAAGATAAAACAGGAAATGTAGCCGAAATTAACCTAATGCTTACCGCTATGTTGCGCTATGCGAAATTGACTGCCAACCCAGTTTTAGTAAGTACCCGTTCTAATGGAATTGCTATGTTTCCCAATAGAACGGCCTTTAATTATGTTATCGCTGCTGTTGAAACTCCTACTGGGGTTATATTGCTTGATGCTTCAGATAAATTCTCAACACCAAATGTTTTGCCTTTTAGAGCGTTGAACTGGATTGGCAGGTTGGTTAGAAAAGATGGAACATCAGATGAAGTGAATCTAATGCCTAAATCAGTATCCAATACTACAGTAATGATGAATTATTCTATTGATGCTAATGGACTTATAACAGGAAAACTAAGAAAACAACAAACAGATTATAATGCAATGGTTTTTAGGGACGATGTTAATAGCGTTACTGAAGATGCTTATTTAGAGAAGTTAGAAGACAAAAGCAATAGTATTGAAATAAAGGAATATTCTAGAAATAATGAAGCAAATCTTGAATTACCAATAATGGAAACCTATGCTTTTTCGGGAACTAATCTGAGTGAGCTTATTGGAGGGAAAATTTATGTAAAACCCTTGTTGTTTTTTACGGATCTAAAAAATCCTTTTAAACAAGAAGTAAGAGAATATCCTATTGATTATGGATTTCCTTTTTTAGAAAAATATACAATAAATATTAATATTCCTGAGGGATATAAAGTAGAACAGCTTCCAGCTCCAACTGTGATTACAATGGAAGATAACCTAGGAAGTTTTAAATTTATGACCACTTCATCTGATACTTCAATTCAGTTAGCAATTACGCATCAAATAAATGAAGCAATCGTATCTTCAGAATATTATTCCATGCTTAAATCCTATTATCAAGGGATGATTGATAAACAAAGTGAAAAAATAATATTAACAAAAATCTAATTACAAATGCATCTAAAAAAAACTTTCTTGCTTGTTTTATTTGTTTTTCTATTTTATAAAACAAATGCCCAAAATTTCGAATTAGGAAAAGTATCTATTGAAGAACTACAAGAAAAAGCACATCCAAAAGACAATGATGCTGTTGCTGCTGTATTATTTAAAAAAGGAAAAACTAGTTATGATTATTCCAAAAGTAACGGATTTGTAATGACTACTGAGGTGCAAACACGAATTAAGATTTACAAGAAAGAAGGATATGATTGGGCTAATCAAAAAGTAAGATACTATATAGGCAATAGTTCCAAAGAAAATGTCACCTTTTCAGATGCGATTACCTATAATCTTGTCGATGGAAAAATCGAAAAAACAAAACTGAGTAAAGACGGTGAATTTGATGAGGTTGTAAATCGATATTGGGGTCAAAAAAAAATATCTATGCCCAATGTGCAAGAAGGTTCAGTAATTGAATTTGAATATACTATAAAAACGCCTTATGTAGGCAGTCCAAAAGACTGGAGTTTTCAAGCGAGTATTCCAGTCAATTACTCGGAGTATCGTACTTTTATTCCTGAATATTATACTTTTAATGTTAATTATAAAGGATTTATATTTCCAAAAGTAACAGCTGAAAAAAAGGCAAAAGCAGTTCTTTTTTCTACAATGGAAAGAGATGAAGGTGCTGGATTAATGAAAGGACAAGCCAGTAATTACAGTCAAAGTAAATTATCGTACGAAGAAACGAGAACCACTTATTTAGCTGAAAACTTGCCTGCAATGAAAGAGGAAGCGTATGTTAATAATATTGAAAATTATACGTCTAGTTTAATTCAAGAACTTTCTCTTATTAAATATCCAAATCAACCACTGAAATCGTTATCCACCGATTGGAAAGCAGTGGCAAAAACAATTTATGATTATGATGATTTTGGTTTGGAATTGGAAAAAACGGGTTACTTTGAAAATGATGTCAATGCTGTAATCGCAGGTCTAAATACACCAGAAGAAAAAGTGGCAGCCATTTTTAATTTTGTTAAGGCTAACGTAAAATGGAATAATTATTATGGATATTCTTGTAATGACGGAGTTAAAAAAGCCTACAAAGATAAAACGGGGAATATTGCCGAAATTAACCTAATGTTAACCGCTATGTTGCGTTATGCTGGATTAACTGCTAATCCAGTATTGTTGAGTACACGTTCTAACGGAGTTGCGATCTTTCCAAATAGAACTGCTTTTGATTATGTAATAGCAGCAATAGAAACACCTAGTGGATTAGTTTTACTGGATGCTACCGAAAAATTTTCATTGCCAAATGTGCTTCCTCTAAGAGATTTAAACTGGTTTGGTCGCTTAATTAGAAAAGATGGTACATCAACAGAAGTAAGCCTAACTCCAACAACGCTTTCGAGGGAAACGGTGAATATGAATGCTGTTGTAAGTAAAGAGGGTTTTATATCAGGGAAGTTAAGAAAACAATTTACGGATCAAGAAGCATTGTCGTTCCGACAAAAAAATGCAGCAACGAAAGAAGATACTTATTTAGAAGAATTAGAGAGTGATAACAATAGTATTGAAGTCAATGAATATACAAGAGAAAATGATTTAGACTTATCAAAACCTATTGTAGAATCGTATGCATTTAAAGACACTAAGGATTTTGAGAGAATCAATGATAAAATTTATATTACTCCGTCCTTATTTTTAGGAGTCAAAGAGAATCCTTTTAAACAAGAATCAAGAGAATACCCTGTTGATTTTGGTTTTCCTGTTCAAAGTAAATACAATATTACGCTTGAAATTCCGGAAGGATATGTGGTAGAAACCATTCCTACAGGCTTGAATATTGCCGGTGTTGACGGAATAGGAACTTTTAAGTATGTTATTGCCAATACAGGAAATAAAGTGCAAATTATTATGACATCTGAGATTAGTAAAGCTATTGTTGCAGCCGATTATTATCAAGCATTAAAAGAGTTTTTTCAAAAAATACTTGACAAACAAAACGAAAAAATTATTTTAAAAAAAGTATAATTAAATGAAGTATTGCAAAGTTGGAATTGTTTTAGTTGTTTTTCTTCTCTTTTCAAAAAGCAGCGCCCAGAATTTAGAATATGGTAAAGTAACAAAAGAGGAGTTGCAAGAGAAAGTACATCCTCTAGATTCAACTGCAGCAGCTGCAATTATTTTTAAAAAAGCAAGAACCTATTTTGTGTATGAACGAGGAAATGGCTTTTATCTATACCATGATTTTAATATTAGATTTAAAGTGTACAAAAAAGAAGGTTTAAAATGGGCCGACTTTAGCGTCATTTATCTCAATAAGAGAGAGGGGTTTGAGGAAGAAATTGTTAAGTTTTCAAATTGTGTTACTTATAATTTAGAAAATGGAGAATTAAAAGAAACACCGCTCAGAACGGAGGGTAATTTGAAAACTAATATTAATAAATATTGGAATCAGACATTAATTACCATGCCAAACGTAAAAGTGGGTTCCATATTTCAAATCAATTATACTGTGAAATCTAGAAATAATGTGCGGTTTCCCGTATTTAATTTCCAGTATGAAATCCCTGTTAATTATGCAGAATATCAAACAGATATTCCAGAAGTATTCATCTATAAAACACTTTTAACGGGGTATAATAAAGTAGAAGCCACTTCAAAGATTGTAAAAGAAACGGAATCATTTTCTCATAAATACAATCAGCAATCTGATTTTCCGTATAAATATCAATTGGCAAGCTATAAAGCAGAGAATATTCCTGCCTTAAAAGAGGAGGCTTATATTGATAATATAAAAAATTACAGATCTTCCATTCAGCATGAATTAGAGACTACTCGGTTTCCGTTTGATGGAGTAGTTGACTATTCAATGACTTGGGATGGAGTAGCTAAGAATATTTTTGATTACAATAGTTTCGGGAGAGAACTCAATAAAGACAATTATTTGGATGCAGATGTAAAAGCACTCAATTCCAATGTTACTAATGAAATAGATAAGCTGGAAACCATTTTCAAATTTGTTCAAGCTAAAATGAATTTTGATGGAGATTACAGTATTTTGACAGATAAAGGAGTTAAAAAAGCATATAAGGATGGTACTGGAAATACAGCTGAAATAAATCTCATTTTAATTGCAATGCTTAAAAGTGCTGGAATCAAAACTGATCCAGTATTAATAAGTACAATACAGCATGGGGTTCCAGTTTACCCAAATAGGACTGTTTTTAATTCAGTTATTGCAGCAGCAGAAATTGATGGCAAACAAATTTTGATGGATGCTTCCAATAAATATTCTTCAGTTGGTATTTTGCCATTAGAAGATTTAAACTGGACGGGTCGTTTAATAAAGGAAGAGGGAGATTCCCAAGAGATAAATTTAGTACCAGATAAAAATTCCAATGAAAATGTAAATATTGTAGTTGCTTTAGATGCTCAAGGGAAAATGGTTGGACAAACTAGAATTCGCAAAACAGACTATGTAGCTCAAAGGTTTAGAGAGAGTACCGCTTTATTGACTGATGATAAATATCTTGAAAAATTAGAATCTGATTTAGGTGGGATTCTAATTGATGAGTATAAAAAAACGAATGATACTAGTAACTCATCTACTGTCATAGAAAGTTTTAAATTCACATCAAACAAGCATTGTGAAATCATAGCGGGTAAAATATACATAAATCCTTTGTTGTTTTTTAATACTACTCAAAATCCATTTGTGTTGGGAAAAAGACTAATGCCTGTTTATTTTGGATATCCAAAAACGGACAAGTATAATATTAACATTGAAATCCCAAAAGGATATAAAGTAGTTTCTGTTCCGCAGCCCATAAAAATTTCAACAGCTAATTCAGTTGAGTCTTATTCAATAAATATAGCATATGACAATGATAAAATACAAATTGCAATTGTAAAAGAAATAAACTTAGCTGTTGTTCCTCCTGATTTATATGATGCTTTAAAAGATTTCTTTCAAAAAATGATGGAGAAGCAGAATGAAAAAATTGTTTTAACAAAAATCTAATAACAGATGTCTTTAAAAAAAATAGTGTTTATTTTTTTATTTATTTTTTCTTTTTCGAAAAGTGACGCCCAGAATTTTGAATACGGTAAGGCCTCTCAAGAGGAATTGCAACAGAAAGTGCATCCACTAGATTCAACAGCAGCTGCCGCAATTATATTTAAGAAAGGTAGGACGTTTTATACTTATAGAAGAAATAATGGATTTATCTTAAATCATGAATATACTTTTAGAATAAAAATTTATAAGAAAGAGGGTTTAAGCTGGGCTACTTTTCAAGTTCCCTATTATGTAGGGTATGAAAAATACAATGATGATGTAGTTAAATTTTCAAATTGTGCAACTTATAATCTGGAAAATGACATTGTAGTTAAAACAAAGCTTAAAGGAGAAGGGGTTTTTAAGAATGAGATAAATAAGAATTGGGCTGAGGCATCAATTTTGTTGCCAAATGTAAAGGTAGGCTCAGTGATAGAGATCAAATATTTGCTTAAATCAGAAAATTTAGTAAAATTTCCTGTTTATAATTTTCAATATGATATTCCGGTAAATTACGCGGAATACGATACGGAAATTCCAGAATATTTTGTATACAAGCCAATTCTTACAGGATATACAACAATAAAATCAGAGGCTAAATATGCGCAAGGAAGTCAAAATTTTGAAGATGAGCATGGACAATCGGGAGGTTTTCGTTATAGCCAAATAAACAGCAAGTATAGTGTTGAAAATATGCCTGCATTGAAAGAAGAGGCTTTTGTTGACAATATTATAAACTATAAAACAGCGTTGTATCATGAGTTGGAAAGTACTCGTTTTCCTAATGAAAAAGTAAAGGACTATTCGATGACTTGGGAAGGAGTGACAAAAACCATTTTTAAAGATAATGATTTTGGAAAGCAACTGGAGGAGCGAGATTTTTTAATGCAAGACATTAAATTGATTCTTAAAGATGTTGAGGAAAAGAATAAACTAAATGTGATTTTTGAATTTGTAAAAAACAAAATGAATTGGAATAACGAATATGGTTATTTTACTAATAAAGGAGTGAAAAAAGCCTATTTGGAAAAAACGGGTAATTGTGCCGAAATCAATTTCATTTTAATAGACATGCTTAAATTAGCAGGAATAAAAGCAAATCCTGTTTTAATAAGCACGGTAGATCACGGAGTTCCTGTTTATCCGAACCGAACAGTTTATAATTATGTAGTTGCTGCAGTTGAAAGGGAGGGAAAACAAGTTTTATTAGACGCTACTCAAAAATACACCGCCCAAAATATTTTGCCTCTAAATGCTTTAAATTGGAACGGGCGACTGATTAGAGCAGACGGTACGTCGGAAGAAATTATTTTGGCACCCACTTTTCAATCGAATATCAATTATACCGCTTTAGCAAATATTGATTCCCAAGGAAAAATTTCAGGAAAATTAAGAATTCAAAAAACAAATTATGAGGCATATAGTTTTAGAGAAAAAAACAATGCTATCAACACCGATACCTATCTTGAAAAATTAGAAAATGAATTGGGTGGAGTACGCATCACTGATTACAAAATAGAAAATAGAGAAACAGATTTAATGAATCCTATTACTGAAACATTTACTTTTGTGTCCAACAATCATTATGAAAGAATAGGAGGAAAGTTGTTTATTAATCCGTTATTGTTTTTTGCTTATCAAAAGAATCCTTTTGTTATGGAAAAAAGGCAAATGCCAATCTATTTTGGATTTCCAAAACAAATGCGGTACAATTTGACCTTGGAAATTCCAGAAGGATATGAAGTCGAATCATTACCAACAGCTATAAAATTAACTACTGAGGATAATACGGCCGTTTTTAGTATTCTTTCGGCTAGTTCAGGAGATAAAATTCAAATTTCTATAATTAGGGAAATTAATAAAAGTGTTATTGCTCCAAGTTACTATAACACGATAAAAGATTTTTTTCAAAAAATGATTGTTGCACAAAACGAAAAAATTGTTTTAAAAAAAATATAAAATGGACTTGAAAAATTCGCAATTAGACGTAGACAACTGGATCAAAGAACACGGTGTTCGTTATTTTAATGAACTTACAAATATGGCACAACTTACCGAAGAAGTTGGTGAAGTAGCTCGTATTATTGCCCGTCGTTATGGTGAACAATCAGAAAAAGAAAGCGATAAAAACAAAGACTTAGGAGAAGAATTAGCTGATGTCGTTTTTGTCGTTTTATGTTTGGCAAACCAAACAGGAATTGATTTACAAGCGGCTTTCGATAAGAAAATGGATTTGAAATCGGTTCGTGATAAGGATCGTCATAAAAACAACGATAAACTTAAATAATGTGATTTATAAATTATGAATTATAATTGAGGAGTAGTAAATTGCGCCCGAAAGTTTTTGAGTTCAAAGCTACAGCCACAACTCATAATTCATAACTCATAATTAAAACCATGAATTTACTGTTACAAACTACCCATTCCAATTTACAAGCTCAAATTGCTGTTACTGGATCAAAAAGTGAAACCAATAGACTGTTATTGTTAAAAGCACTTTTCCCTAATATAACATTAGCAAATACATCCAACTCTGACGACAGTGAGGTGATGGAAAAAGCATTGAAAGGAAAGGAAGAAATTGTAGACATTCATCATGCAGGAACGGCGATGCGTTTTCTTACTGCTTTTTTTGCAGTAAATGAAGGACGTGAAGTGGTGTTGACAGGTTCACAACGTATGACGGAGCGTCCTATAAAAGTGTTAGTGGAAGCATTGGAACAATTAGGTGCAAAAATCACTTACGAAAAAGAAGTAGGATATCCACCTATTCGAATCAAAGGACAAAAAATTACCGCTTCAAAAGTAAATATTCCAGCTAACGTAAGTAGCCAATACATTTCGGCTTTAATGTTGGTTGCACCAAAATTAGAAAACGGAATCGAAATAAATTTAGTTGGTGAGATCACCTCAGTTCCTTATATCAAAATGACTTTGGCTTTGCTAAATGATTTAGACGTAAAAACAAGTTTTGAAGGAAATGTAATTAAAGTTTTTCCAAAAGCAACAGTAGAGCCAAAAGTAATGACAGTAGAATCCGATTGGAGTTCAGCTTCTTACTTTTTCAGTTTAGTGGCTCTGGCTGATTCGGCTTCAATAACATTAAGTAGTTATAAAGAAAATAGTTTACAAGGAGATTCCGCTTTGGTTGAAATCTATAAACAAATAGGTGTTATATCTCGATTCGAAAATAATACGTTAACATTGACAAAAGACACCAACTTTAAACCGGAGACTTTAAACTTAGAGTTAAACAACACACCCGATATTGCACAAACTATCGTGGTTACTTGTCTAGGACTAGGAATTGGTTGTCATTTAACAGGGCTGCATACCTTGAAAATTAAAGAAACAGATAGACTGGAAGCGCTACGCATTGAGTTGACAAAACTAGGTGCTACTATTTCGGTGACGAATGATAGTTTGACATTAATCGCATCTACAAATATCTATCATAATATTAAAATCGCCACTTATAATGACCATAGAATGGCAATGGCATTTGCACCATTAGCATTAAAAGTGCCAATAATAATTGAAAATGCCGAAGTAGTTTCTAAATCCTACCCTGATTTCTGGGAAGATATGAAAAAACTAGATTTTATTATTTCCTAAGTTTTTCAATATTTATCAATGTTTATGGCATCTAACCCTTTGTGGTTTTAAACTGTAATGTTGTTTGCACAAAATAAACAGCAAAACACTTGACAACGCCTATCTCACAGTCGTATATTTGCATCCGCTTAGTTATTTGATTTTCAATTAACTTTTTGTCACCCTATGCTCGGTCCTAGGGTTCAACTTAAACAAAAAAATAAAGATGAAATTATCACATTTTCAATTTGATTTACCAAAAGAACTTCTTGCAGAATTTCCAGCAGAGAATAGAGACGAGGCTCGTCTAATGGTTATTGATCGTAAAAAACAAACAATCGAACATAAAATGTTTAAAGACGTTATCGATTATTTTGATGATGGTGATGTTTTGATTTTGAATAATACTAAAGTTTTTCCAGCACGTTTGTACGGAAACAAAGAAAAAACGGGTGCTAGAATTGAAGTTTTCTTATTAAGAGAACTAAATGCAGAACAACGTTTATGGGATGTTTTAGTAGATCCAGCTCGTAAAATCAGAATCGGAAACAAATTATATTTTGGTGATGATGACTCATTAGTAGCAGAAGTAATTGACAATACTACTTCTCGTGGTAGAACATTGCGTTTTCTTTATGATGGTTCTTACGAAGAATTCAGAAAAAAATTAACAGAACTTGGAGAAACTCCAATCCCAAAATACATTTCTAGAGACGTAACTCCTGAAGATGCGGAACGTTACCAAACTATATACGCTAAAGAAGAAGGAGCTGTTGCAGCACCTACTGCAGGATTGCACTTCTCTAAGCATTTATTGAAAAAATTAGAAATTAAAGGAATTAAATTTGCTGAGGTGACACTTCACGTAGGTTTAGGAACATTTAATCCAGTTGAGGTAGAAGATTTATCTAAACATAAAATGGATTCTGAGGAATTAAAAATTACTCAAGAAGCGTGTGATATTGTAAATGATGCTAAAGCTAAGAAAAAACGTATTTGTACTGTAGGTACTACTTCTATGCGTGCAGTTGAAAGCTCAGTTTCTTCACATGGAACGCTAAATCCTTTTGATGGTTGGACAAATAAATTCGTTTTTCCTCCTCATGATTTTAGTTTAGCAACGTGTATGATTACTAATTTCCATACACCAAAATCTACTTTATTAATGATGGTGTCTGCATTTTGCGGACACGATTTAATGAAAAAAGCATATGAAGAAGCAATCAAAGAAAAATATAAATTCTATTCTTACGGTGATGCCATGTTGATCATCTAATAAGAAATAAAGGTTAATTCACTAAATCTCGTCAGCAATGGCGAGATTTTTTTTTTGGGGCGTGCCCCAAGGGTCGGGCTATTCGCTACAATCTTATTTAGTATTTCGCTATCGCTCCATAATAAATAAGGATTTTCACTTCACACGAGCGATAGCGAACTGGCGAAGCAATCCCTCACGCAACAATGCATTTAGAATGAATTAGTCTACTTGATACACTAGTTTTACAGTAATGGTCGCGGTTTTGTTTTTGGAACTCGTATTAAAGGAGCCGCCATAAGAAAAATCTTCTGATGAATTTTGGCCAATAATTTGAAAAACACCCATATCTGATTTTTTTAAATTTCCAAGACTGGCATCTGCATTTTCGGCAATGCTCTTTGCTCTTGTACTGGCGTCTTTTGTCGCTTCAGCAATCATCTTGATTTTTAATTCCGCAAGTTTTGTATAATAATATTCGGGAGCACTAGAGTAAAATTCAACTCCGGAATTAATTAACTCAGTAGATTGTCTTGATATTTCTTCAATTTTATTCACATCCTTAGATTGGATATTTACACTTTGAGTTAAAGTAAAACCAGTAAAAATCTGTTGTCTGGTCGTGCCATTTTCATTAAAAGTAGTTTCAAAATCTTTGTTGAAATTCACTGCCGAAAACACCATTTCAGTAGTTTGGATTCCCTTTTCTGTAAGGTATGTTTTTATTTTTTCTCTATCAGCATCAAGACTGGCGTAAGCGTCTTTCAACGTACTGCTTTTTTTAGAAAAGGAGCCATTCCAAACAATTAAATCAGACACAAAATCTTTTTTACCTAGTCCTGTAACACTAATAATATCATTATTTTTATTTCGATTCTGAAAAGCATTCGAAAATAAATAGGCAGAAATCACCATTGCAATGGATAGAATAAGGACATTCAAATTATTTTTAAGCATAGTTTTGTTTTTAAACACAATCAAATATAGTTAAATATTGAACTGGTTTGTAAATATTTAAAGAAGCTTTTACATTTCAATAATTATTTATAGGAATATATTAAGATACTCCATTTTGTAGCAGAATAAATAAAACCTAATTTTACGACACAAATAAAATACATAACATGACTTTCGACAATACTAAAGAATTTGCACAAAAATTAGATGCGCAAGATGCCTTAAATAAATACAGAGAAGAGTTTATTTTTCCAAAAGTAAACGGGAAAAATGTAATTTATTTTACAGGAAATTCTTTAGGACTGCAACCCAAAAGAGCTAAGGCGTATGTTGATGAAGTTATGGACGATTGGGCAAATCTAGCTGTTGAAGGTCATTTTTATGCCAAGAAACCGTGGTGGGATTACCAAGAGCGTTTTGCTGAACCATTAAGTAAAATTGTGGGAGCTTTGCCATCTGAAGTAACGGTTATGAATACGTTGACCGTAAATCTTCATGTATTGATGGTTTCTTTTTACCGTCCTACAAAAACCAGATATAAAATCATTTGTGAAGAAAAAGCTTTTCCTTCAGATCAATATATGTTTCAATCTCAAGTTCATTTTCACGGGTATAAACCAGAGGAAGCTATAGTCGAAATTAAACGTCGAAAAGGAGAACACAACATTCGCATTGAAGATGTATTAGCCAAAATTGATGAAGTAGGAGAGGAGCTGGCTTTGGTTTTAATAGGAGGAGTAAATTATTATACGGGGCAAGTTTTTGACATGAAAACAATAACGGCTGCAGGTCACAAAGTAGGTGCAACTGTAGGTTGGGATTTGGCTCATGCAGCTGGGAATATTAAACTGGAATTACATGATTGGAATGTGGACTTTGCTGCTTGGTGCAGTTATAAATATATGAATTCAGGACCAGGAAATGCATCGGGTTGTTTTGTGCATGAAAAACACCATAACAATCCAGATTTACCAAGATTTGCAGGTTGGTGGGGACATAATAAGGAAAGACGTTTTAAAATGGAACCTGTTTTTGACCCTGTTCACGGTGCAGATGGTTGGCAAATAAGTAATTTGCCAGTCCTTTCTTTGGCTCCTTATTTAGCTTCTGTCGAAATGTTTGATGAAATAGGGATGGACGCTTTAATTGAGAAAAGAGATAGAATAACTTCTTATTTGGAATTTATTCTCCATGAAATAGATAAAGAAGTAGATAGTACTTTCGAAATTATTACTCCAATAAACGTATCTGAAAGAGGATGTCAATTGTCAGTTCTTCTTCATGGTGAAGGACGCACATTGTTTGATTATCTAATGAAAAATGGGGTAATTACGGATTGGAGAGAGCCCAATGTAATTCGTCTAGCGCCGGTTCCTTTGTATTGTTCCTTTGAGGACATGTACAGTTTTGGACAAATTTTGAAAGCGGGAATTCTAAGATAGATATAGAGTTATTAGAATTGTATAAATTTTGCTCGGAATTATGTAAGTTATTATAGGTGGTTAAACCGTTTCTTTGTAATGTATTAATAAATAAAATTAAAAATCATGAAAGCTTTATACATACTAGTATTATCAGTTGTGCTATTTTCTTGTAAAAATCAAGTAAAAATGGATGCTCAAGCAACTAAGGAAGAAACAATCGATTCAATGAAAGTAGCAATAGAGAAACAAAAAGTGATTGATTCGATGCAAGTTGAAATGGCTAAAGTAGAATCTCAAAAAGAAGTTGTTGTCGTAAATCAGCCAGCAACATCTAGTGCTTCTACAACTTCCACTACCACGACTACCACTCAGAAGAAAGGGTGGAGTAGTACTGCCAAAGGCGCTGTTATTGGAGCGGGTGTAGGTGCTGCAACTGGAGCTATTATTAGTAAGAAAAAAGTTCAGGGAGCTATAATTGGTGGTATTGCTGGTGCTGGTGTAGGTGCAGGTACTGGAGCGATTATAGATGGAAGTAAAAAATAAATAAAGTTGTTTATAAAAAAAGTGGTTTAGGGCATATGATCTAAACCACTTTTTTGTGCTGTTTTTTTAAATCTATTTTAAAAATGATTGAGTAGGTGTGTCTTTTCTAGCATATTGGAATCGGTCAATTAATTTGGGTAAGCAATATCCATCTAAGCCATTTAGCGCTACAACATTTCCTTTGTCGATTTGTAACCATCCATCATCATGTCTCAAGTTTTCTTCAAAAAATAAATCCTCAATGGATGCAATGACATGTATAGTGTCATTTTCTTTAATATAATATTCATTTACATATTTGCAATACAATTGAATGGGACTTCCTTTTGCAAAGGGTACTTTTATATTATCCTTGTATTCTTCTTCCAAATTAGTCTTTTCAAATTCTGAAACTCCAGTGTCATAATTGGCAGATGTATGATGCGCATCAGCAATCATCGATTCGGTCACATGATTTACAGTAAAATAGCCAGTCTCTTTAATGTTTTTATAAGTATCTCTTGGAACTGTTGTAGGTCGAACGATGAATCCAATCAAGGCAGGGTCACTGCCTAGATGAGTAATACTACTAAAAATAGCAATATTTGATTTTCCATCGATAGATTTTGTTGCAATTAAATTAGCCGATTTATATCCAGTACACGAATTAATTAAATTCAATCGTTCTACTCGTCCCATTTTGGATAGATCTAATATTGATAATTGTTTCATTTTAAGTTTTTATACAAAGATACTTTTTGTTTATTGTTTTCTATAATAAATTAAACAGATTAATTGTGTTTTTGTGTTTGCTTCCTCTTTTTTGAGATAAAATTTCATCTCGTTTAATAGTGAAATCGTTTATATTTGTCAGTATAATTTCTGTAAATATGAAAATAGTCAAAAAAACGTTGCTCTTTGTTGTGTCATTAGTAGTTATTCTTTCCATTGCGATACTTGCCTATGGAATCTATCTAAGGCCAAAATATGATGGAAAAATAGAATTAAAAAATATTCAGAAAGAAACGACCGTCTATTTTGATGACTTTGGCGTACCTCATATTTATGCTTCAAATTCTAAGGATGCGATGGTTGCCCTAGGTTATGTGCATGCTCAAGATAGATTATGGCAAATGGAATTAATGCGACGCATAGCTCCTGGACGCTTGTCTGAGATTTTCGGAAAAGTAGCCTTAAAGAATGATAAATTTTTTGCAGGGCTCGGTATAGAAGAAGCTTCGGAAAAGGCGATTGCTAATTTAGATAAAAATAGCCCAAGTTATCAATTGACTATGGCCTACCTTGATGGAATCAATCAATATCTTGACGAAGGAAAGACCCCAATTGAGTTTCAGTTGGTGGGAGTAAAAAAAGAAAAGTTTACAATAAAAGACGTTTATAATATTTTTGGCTATATGTCTTTTAGTTTTGCGATGGCTCAAAAAACGGATCCTTTGATGACTGATATCAAGAATAAATATGGAATGAATTATTTGAAAGACTTTGGTCTAGACGATTCGTTTAACACCGTAAAAATTAAAAATGCAAAAGAAAATCCAGAGGAATATACCGCTATTTCTAAATCTATTACAGCATTATTAGATCAATCTCCTATTCCTCCTTTTATAGGAAGTAACAGTTGGGTTATTGGCGGAAAGAAGACCAAAAGTGGCAAAGTTATTTTTGCAAATGATCCGCATATTGGATTCTCACAGCCAGGAACTTGGTATGAAGCGCATATTGTAACGCCAGAATTTGAATTGTATGGATGTTATCTTGCTGGAACCCCATATCCCTTATTGGGACATAATAGAGATTATGCATATGGTTTAACCATGTTTGAAAATGATGATATCGATTTGTATCAAGAAGAAAATAATCCTAATGATGAAAATAAATATAAAACACCAGAAGGGTTTTCGGATTATAAAACTAGAAAAAAAACAATAAAAGTTAAAGACAGCGCAGATGTTGTTTTAAATGTTAAAGTGACTAGGCATGGTCCTGTCATGAATGATTTAATTGATGGTCTAGATGCTAAAAAGCCAGTGGCAATGTCGTGGATTTATACACAACAGCCTATTCATATTCTCGATGCCGTTTACATGCTTTCTCATGCTAAAAGTAAAACCGACTTTCAAAAAGGGGTATCGCTAATTGCTGCCCCAGGATTAAATGTTATGTATGGTGATGCAAAAGGGAATTTAGCTTGGTGGGCAACTGGGAAATTATACAAGCACAATCAAGGAGTGGATACACATTTTATTTTAGATGGTGCTTCAGGTAAAGACGATATAACAGAGTATTTAGATTTCTCCAAAAATCCATCGGCAGAAAATCCAGACTGGAATTACGTTTATTCGGCCAATAATCAACCAGAAGCTATAGATGGTTTTTTGTATCCAGGATATTATCTCCCTGAAGATCGAGCCAAAAGAATAACCCATTTATTGGATCCTAAATTCGATTGGGACAAAGAAGCAGTCAGTAAAATGATAACTGATAATACTTCTTCAGTTGCTCTTGAAGTTGTGAGCAACCTAATAGCAAATCTTGACCTAAAATCCCTTTCTAATAATGAGCAAGCTGCGGTTACAGTTTTGAAAACTTGGAAAGGAACGAGTAATTTGAATGATGTTGCACCTACAATTTACAATAAATGGATTTATTTGTATCTAAAAAATACTTTTGAAGACGAACTTGGAGCTACTGGTTTCAAGCAGTTTTTGTCTACTCACGTAATGAAACAGATGATTGCTAAGCAACTTCTGAATCCTAATTCACCTTGGTGGGATAATATTGCTACTAAAAACAAAATGGAAAGCAGGGAAGAAATTATATCAAAGTCTTTCAAAGAAGCTGTTGCCACTTTAGAGAAACAATTAGGGGCTTCAGTTCCAGATTGGACATGGAATAAAGTACATGTGGTAGAATATGAACATCCTTTAGGTAAAATAGCGGTTCTAAGAAAGTTTTTTAATGTTGGTCCATTTGAAGTTTCGGGTTCAAATGAGGTAATCAACAATCAAATGTTTGATTATTCGAATGAAGAAAAATATGTAGTCAAGGGAGGTCCGTCAACAAGAAGAATTGTCGATTTTTCGGATATTGAAAATAGTTGGAGTATTTTGCCTACAGGTCAGTCAGGGAATCCATTAAGCGCTCATTATAGTGATCAAGCTGCGATGTATAATCAAGGGAAATTTAGAAAAATGAAATTAAATAAAGAGGAAATTGTTAAAACTTCAACAAAATTAATTTTTATGCCCAGTAAAAACTGAGTTTTTTAAACTCGTTGAAATAATAAATCAGTAATTTTGCTTAACTTTTTATAAAAAATAATGCAAACTCCAAAAAGAATAGCAGTAGTCGGATCCGGCTTAGTCGGATCTTTATTAGCTATCTACTTACGTAAAGCAGGTCATATTGTTCATATTTATGATAGAAGTCCTGATATTAGACAAATACAATTTTCTGGACGTTCTATAAATTTAGCGATGTCTAATCGAGGTTGGAAAGCCTTAGATGGAGTTGGTGTCGGTCAAGCAGTACGAGAGATTGCAATCCCAATGGATAAGCGTGCTATTCATTTAGTTGATAAACTTAATTTTCAAAATTACGGACAAGAAGGAGAAGCTATTTATTCTATTTCGAGAGGAATTTTGAATAGAAAGATGATTGATCTTGCTGAAGAGGCTGGCGCAGTGTTTTTCTTTGATCAAAAAATTTGGGATGTAACTTTGAAAGAAGCTACGTTACATATTGGAGAAACGGAAAGAGGAATTTGGGAAGAAAAAAAATACGATATGGTTTTTGGTGCCGATGGTGCTTTTTCAAGAATTCGTCATCGCATGCAACGTCAAAGTATGTTTAATTACTCACAAGAGTTTTTAAATATGGGGTATAAAGAATTAAATATTCCTGCAAATTCCGATGGGACTCATAAATTAGATAAGAATTCATTTCATATTTGGCCTCGTGGGGAGTATATGTTAATTGCTTTGCCTAATCTTGACGGGAGCTTTACGTGTACTTTGTTTATGCCTTTTGAGGGCGAAAACTCTTTTGATTCTTTAAAAGAACAAAAAGATGTGGAATTCTTTTTTGAGAAAAACTTCCCAGATTCAATTGAAGTAATTCCAAAGTTGGCTGAAGATTTTTTCAAGAATCCAACAAGTACGTTGGTAACTATGAAATGTTTTCCTTGGACGTATCAAGATAAAGTGGCTTTGATAGGAGACGCTTGCCATGCAATTGTTCCTTTTTATGGACAAGGCATGAATGCAGGTTTTGAAGATATTTCAGTGTTGTATGAAATGATTGAAAAATATGGAGATGATTGGGAGACTATTTTTTCTGAATACCAAGATTCTCGTAAACCGAATGCAGACGCTATCGCAGAACTTTCATATAGAAATTTCATGGAAATGAGTTCTAAAACGGCTGATGATAATTTTCTTTTGCAAAAGAAAATAGAAAAATTATTTTCAGATAAGCATCCTGACAAATGGATTCCTTTATATAGTAGAGTTACTTTTAGTGACCGTCCATACACGGAGGCATTAGCTATTGGGGATTTACAAAATGAAATTATGCAAAAAGTGTTGAAAACCGAGAATATTGAAAAAATCTGGGATAGTAAACTAATTGAAGACAAAATATTAGAATTACTTAAGTAAAGTTTCAAAAACAGAATAGACTGTAAATTAAAATTCCTGCTTATTTTTATAAATATAAGCAGGAATTTTTTTCATTCTTCTCGATGTACTTTGGTAAAGTCAAATGCAGGTTTGCAAATGGCAATGTACTCACATTCTTCCTCAAATGGATTGGAATACAGGACACGGGTGTTTTTTTCTATATGAATAGATTGACCAACTGCTAGGATTACAGTTTCGTTGTCAATAATAAATTGTTTTTTTCCTCTTATTATATAGGTGTATTCGTCAAATTCAGGAGTTTGAAATGGTTCGCTCCATTTAGGAGGGGCAATCATATGAGCAATGGATAGCTCTTGATAGCTCGTGGAAGCTAGGCCATGATGTTCTTCAATTAATTTTCCGTCAGTTGTTGGGACTACAAATGGAGCGTTTTGAATGAAATATTTTTTCATCCCGTGTTTTATAAAAAAAACCCTTTCCAATTTTTAAAATGAGAAAGGGTTGTTGATTAATTGTAAAATTTTATTTTATAATCAAATCCAGTTTTATTTCTTCATAATTTTCGAAAGAACGCCGAAAAAACCTCTAATGAAAGTGGCGCTAGTTAGGACTTTTAAAACCGACTTACCTACTACTTCAGTAGTGCTAGGTCCAGATTTAGTTTTTGTTTCTACCGTTTTTTGTTCTTCTTTTTCTTTCTCTTGTTCTACAGCTATTTTTTCTGCTGCTAAAATTTTGTCGTTAAGTATTTCGTAAGCACTTTCGCGATCAATAAGCTCACTATATTTTTTAACTAGTTTTGATTTGCTGTTGATTTCCTGAATTTCACTTTCAGTAAGGACGTCCATTCTACTCATTGGGGCTCTAAGCATTGTTGCTACTAGTGGAGTAGGGATTCCTTTTTCGTTCAATGCAGTTACAAGTGCTTCTCCAATTCCCAAACTAGTTAAAACTTCACTTGTGTTGTAGTAATCAGAACTAGGGTAGTTATCAGCAGTTTGTTTTATGGATTGCCTGTCTTTTGCTGTAAAAGCTCTTAAAGCATGTTGTATTTTTAGACCTAGTTGTGCTAATATACCACTTGGAACATCCATTGGATTTTGAGTTATGAAATAAATTCCAATACCTTTTGAACGAATCAATTTTACAATAGTTTCTATTTGTTCTAATAAGGCCTTACTGGCTTCATTAAAAATTAAATGAGCTTCATCAATGAAAATAACCAACTCTGGTCTGTCAGAATCTCCTTTTTCTGGCATCTGTTGGTATATTTCAGCAAGTAAACTCAACATGAAAGTAGAGAATAATTTAGGTTTGTCTTGAATATCTGTTAACCGAAGGATGTTGACATATCCTTTTCCGTTTTCGTCAATTCGCATAAGATCATCAATTTCAAATGATTTTTCACCAAAAAATAGTTCTGCGCCTTGCTGTTCAAGTTCAATTATTTTTCTAAGAATGATTCCAGTAGTGGAGGTTGAAATCTTTCCGTAGCTTTTTGTAATTTCTTCTTTTCCTTCTTCGGTGATATAGTTAATTACCTTTTTAATGTCTTTAAGGTCTAATAAAGGCATTTTGTTATCATCACAGTATTTAAAAATAACGGATACAACTCCTGACTGCGTGTCATTTAAATCTAGTATTCTTGAAAATAATACAGGCCCAAATTCGGAAACGGTTGCTCTTAGTCGCACCCCATTTTGTTCTGATAGCGTAAGCAGCTCAACTGGGAATTTGGATATCTGGTAAGGAATTCCTATTTTAGCATGACGCTCTGTGATAAATGATTTTTCTTCACCCTCTTTAGCAATTCCGCTAAAGTCTCCTTTAATGTCCATCATTAAGATTGGAACACCAAAAGAAGAAAGCTGTTCGGATAAAACTTGAATAGTTTTAGTTTTTCCTGTTCCTGTAGCTCCAGCGATTAAGCCATGTCTATTCAGAGTTTTTAGTGGGATTTTTACATAACTATTAGCTAAAGCTTGTCCGTCAAGTATAGCGCCACCAAGGATAATGCTCTCGCCTTTAGAGGCATACCCTTCGTTTATATGTTTTGTAAAGTTATCTGTATTATTCATAATGTTATCTGAAATTAATTATCTGCAATATATTATTATTATTTGAAATTTAATAATTTAAGTGTTTACTGTAATATTATTACTTTTTTGTTGCTAATAATTAAAAAAAGCATTTTTAATCGATTTCAATATTTTGTTGGGTTTTTCTTTGTTTTTGTCACAAAATAATATGTATTTTTTTTTAAAATACCGATTTCGTGGAATCATATTGATAAAAAGGCAAAGAAAAAAATGGGCTAAGTTAATTTTGTTTAAAATTAATTCGAATAAAATTAAAAAAAGTTTTTTTATTTGAACTAAACATATAAATTTGCGGGACTACAAGTTTATTATAACTAAAAATAAATTATTTAAAACTATTAAAATTAAAAAAAATGGCAAACGTTAAAAAAGAAAGCAGTTCAAACGGAGGAGGAATGGTTTCGGGTATCATTATTGTATTATGTGTTTTTGTTGGTGTTTTGATCTGGAAATTTATCATGGGATCTCCAACAAATTTTGAAGGTGGAAACCCAGAAACTGGTCACCCAATAAATACTTTAGGTCAAGTTTACAAAGGAGGATTTATAGTACCAGTATTGTTAGGAATGTTATTAATGGTTATCGTATTTTCAATTGAAAGATTTTTCGTGATTTCTAAAGCTGCTGGAAAAGGTAACTTAGATGCTTTTATGAAAAAAGTACAAGGAAGTATCAAAGAAGGTCATATTGATGACGCTATTGCTTCTTGTGACAAACAACAAGGTTCTGTTGCAAATGCAATTAAATCTGCTTTGGTAAAATACCAAGATGTTAAAAAAGAAGGATTCAACAGCGAAGAAGCTTCTGAAACTATCCATAAAGAAATCGAAGAGGTTACTTCACTTGAAATGCCAATGTTAGAGAAAAATATGACTATTATTTCATCTTTAGTTTCTTTAGGAACACTTGGTGGATTATTAGGAACTGTATCAGGGATGATTAAAGCGTTTGGTGCATTAGCTTCTGCTGGTACTCCGGATCAAGCTGCTCTTGCAACAGGTATCTCTGAAGCACTTATTAATACTGCAACAGGTATCTCTACTTCTATCTTAGCTATTGTTGCTTACAACTTCTTTACTGCGAAAATTGATGATTTAACTTATTCTATTGATGAGGCAGGTACTACAATTGTAAATACTTACAGAAGATTCAGAGGAAGTTTGAAACAATAATAATTTTTGATATAATTGATATCAGAATAAAAAATAAAAAGAATGGCTAAAATAAAAATGAAAAAAAAGTCAACATCGACTGATATGACTGCCATGTGTGATGTTGCGTTCCTTTTGCTTACGTTCTTTATTTTGACAGCTACTGCTAAAATTCCTGAAGCGTTACCAGTTGATACACCTTCATCTACTGTTCAGACTAAAATACCTGAAACTGATTTGGCTACGTTGACTGTTGGTAAAGGAAAAGTGTTTTTTGACCTAAAAGGAAGAGAAGTTCGTGTTAGAACTTTGGAATTAATGGGTGAAAAATACAATGTTACTTTTACAGATGAAGATAAAAAAATGTTTTCTTTAATGGAAGGTTTTGGTGTGCCAATTACTAACTTGAAGCAAATCATTGAAATGAAGTCAGCAGATAGAAGTAAAGCGGGTCAGCCTGGTGTGCCTATGGATTCTCTTGATAATCAATTGAAAGATTGGATTTACAATGCACGTATAGCAAATATAGAGGTGAATGACAAAGAGTTGCAAATTGCTATAAAAGGCGATGCAAAAGAAGAGTATCCAGCTATTAGAAAAGTAATGGATATTTGTCAAGATCAAAAAATCAATAGCTTTAGTTTAGTTACTGGTTTGAGAACAGAAGATTTTTAATTAAAAAAAAGACACTAAAATGGCTGAATTAAATACCGACGGCGGTGGAGGCGGAAAAGGTGGCAAAGTAAGAAGTAAAAAACAAAACTCAAAAGTAGATTTAACTGCTATGGTGGATTTGGCTTTCTTATTAATCACATTCTTTATGCTTACCACTACGTTGTCTAAACCTCAATCGATGAGTTTGGGGTTGCCAGATAAAGATGAAGATCCTACTAAAAATATAGATATCAAAGTGGATGAAAATCGTACGATGACTCTTTTGTTAGGAGCAGATAATAAACTTATAAGATATGTTGGTTTATTAGCTACACCTGTTGAAGGTGGCGCTCCTAAAGATTTTTCTTATGGTAAAGATGGTATCCGTAAGGAACTAATTGCTAGAAACAGAATGGTATTAGAATATTCTGCTGCTAAGGGGAAACCTAAAGATGGTATTATTGTAATTATCAAACCGAGTAAAAAATCAACCTATAAAAATGTTGTTGATATACTTGATGAAATGGCAATTGTTAAAGTAGGGGATAATGGTTCGTATGCTATTGTTAATGATTTTACGCCTGAAGAAACAAAATTGTTAGAAGGAAAATAAGAGCAATCTTGTTTTCTTAATAACCTAATAATTAAGAAAGATGAAATTAGATATATTAAAAAACCAATGGGTTGATATCGTATTCGAAGGACGTAATAAAACTTACGGTGCTTATGAATTAAGAAAGTCAAATACAAAAACTACTACTAGAGCACTTATCCTTGGTGCGATATTTTTTAGTTTAGCTGTAGCTGCTCCTCTTATCATAGACTTAATCCCTAAAGGTGATGACTCAGAAATGGATAGAGATGTAAAAATCACTACTATAAAGTTACCACCTAAGAAAAAAGAAGAGCCTAAATTGAATGTTCCACCACCTCCACCACCACCACCGAAAGTGGACCAAGTGAAGTTTGTGAAACCAGTTGTTGCTAAAGCAGAAGAAGTGACAGAAGAGCCACCAAAAATTGCTGAAATTAAAGACAAAAAGATTGGTGCTGAAACAGTAAAAGGGGATCCAGATGCAGTTTTGACTGTAGCGCCAGTAGGTCCTGGGCCAACTAAAATTGTTGAAGAAGATAACCAAATTTACAACACTGCAGGTATTGAGGTTAAACCGGAATTTCCGGGGGGTATGGATAAATTTTACACTTACGTTGGTAAAAATTATCGTGCACCTGAAGAAGAAGGTCTTAAAGGAAAAGTGTATGTTACTTTTGTAGTAGAAAAAGATGGTTCATTAACTGATATCAAAGTATTAAGAGATATAGGTTACGGAACAGGAAAAGAAGCTATCAGAGTTTTACAAAAATGTCCGAGATGGAATCCAGGTGTTCAAAATGGAAAACCGGTTAGAGTATTATACTCTTTGCCGATTACTATTCAAACAGCGGATTAATGTTGGATAAAATATATAGAAATATTCAGAAGAAATCGCTAAAAGAGCGATTTCTTCTCGTTATAGGGATTTTGTTTTTTCTTCTTTATTTCATCTTAGGATTATTTATTATATTTATGAAGAATTTTCCAATTGTGATGCCAATGAATTATAGAATTGCATTTGGAGCTCTTCTAATAGTATATGCCTTTATAAGGTTTGTGCGAATAATTAATGATAATAAAGATTAAAATGAAAAAGACAGCTAAACTTTCAAGTATTTTTGTTTGTTTGTTTTTATTGGCTTTTTTAGGTTGTAAACAATCTGAAAATTCTAATAAGAATAAAGAAACTATCCTAAAAGGTTCTACTTCTATTCTTGTTGATGAGACTTTAAAACCGATCATTGAGGAACAAATTGAAGTATTTCAAAGTGAATATAATGCTAAAATTACCTTGATTGCAAAATCTGAAAATGAGGTTATAAAATCTTTTTTAAAAGATAGTACAAGAATTGTAGTGTTAGCTCGAACCTTAAATAAAGAGGAAGAGAAATATTTTGAATCTGTTAAAATTAAACCTAAAACAACTATTATTGGAACAGATGCAATTGCATTTGTTTCAAATAAAAGCAATAATGACACTTTAATTGCGTTGCAAGATGTAGTTTCTTTTATGCAAGGTAAATCTCAACAAAAAATCAAAGGGTTGGTTTTCGATAATCTTAATTCTAGTACCCTTCGTTATTTGAAAGAAGTTGCAGGTTTAAATGTAAATCCTTCAAAGGGAATTTATTCTTTTAAAACGAATGAAGAAGTTTTGAAGTACGTTTCTGAAAATGAAGGAATGTTAGGTGTAGTTGGTTTAAATTGGTTGTATCGACCTACATCAACTGTTAGTGAGTATTTACAAAAACTTAATGTTTTAAGTGTAAAAGGGCTCAATGAGAAGACATATGTTTCGCCTACTCAAAATAATTTGGCGGAAGGGACTTATCCTTTGGCACGTGATTTGTATATAATAAATTGTCAGGGATACTCTGGATTAGGAATGGGCTTTGCTTCATTTATGGCGGGAGATATTGGGCAACGTATAATTTTAAAGTCTGGGTTATTACCAATTCGTACTCCTGGAAGAAAAATTATAATTAGAACTAAATCAAAATAAAGGAAAAATGAAAATGTATATGAATAAATCAAATAAAGTTAAAATGAACAAATTTAAAATTTTAAGTGTTGCCTTTCTGGCTTCAGTTACGGTAAGTCATGCTCAAGATATTGATCAAGCAAAGAAAGAAATTGATGCCGAAAAATACCAAAACGCGAAAACAACTTTAAAATCTATAATTAAATCGGATCCTTCTGAAGGTGAAGCTTTCTTTCTTTTAGGGAATGTTTATCTTTATCAAAACGTTGCTGACTCTGCTAAGATTACATATCAAAACGGATTAGCGGCTAAAGATCATGCTCATTTAAATAATATTGGTCTTGGTCAGATTGATCTTGATAATGGTAATGTAGTTGCTGCAAAAACTAAATTTGCTGCTGCTATTAACGAAAAAAGGAAAAAAGATTTTGCTGAATATGTTTATGTTGCAAGAGCATACATGAATTCGGAAAAACCAGATTATAAAGCGGCACTTGCTACTTTAGAATTAGCGAAAGAAAAGAGTGGTCAAGAACCACAAGTTCTTTTAGCTTTTGGAGATGCATATTATGGAGATAAAAATCAAAATGCAGCTTATTCAGCGTACCGTAATGCTTTTCAAGCTGACAATAGTTTAATTAGAGCAAAAATGCAACTTGGTGTTTTATTAAAAGGGGCTAAGGCTTATACTGAAGCAGTAGCTGCTTATCAAGCTGTTGTAGGTACTAATCCTAATTATGGTCCAGTTTACAGAGAATTAGCTGAAACATATTACTATTGGGGACTTAATGTTCCTGGAAGACAAGAACAATATTTTAAAGAAGCCTTAGGGTATTATGAAAAATACATGGACCTTACTGATTATTCATTAGCTTCTCGTATGCGTCATGCTGATTTCTTGATTCTGACTAAAGATTATAAAGCTTTAGAAGTTGAAGCTAATAAAATGAAAGAATTGGATAAAGTAAATCCTAGAATCTATCGTTATTTAGGATATTCTGCTTATCAAAACGGAAACTATGATTTGGCTATTAAATCATTGGGAGAATTTACTGCTAGTGCTACTAACAGAGTGATTTCGCTTGATTATTTATACTTAGGGTTGGCTAATATTAAGAAAGCAATCAGTGCTGATGGTGTTACTGTTGATCAAGCTCTTTTTGAAAAAGGTATAGCAAGTGTAAAAAAAGGTGTTGAGATGGATAATGCTGTAACTAGTGAACTTGGAGAAGTAGGTAAAGGTCTTTACGAGCAAAAATTGTATAAAGAAGCTGCTGCAGTATTAGAAATTGCAACTTCAAACCCTGCATCAAATGGTTATTTATATGACAATTACTATTTAGGAAATGCAATTTATTTTGACAATACTAAACCAGGAATTGTTAAAGATACTATCGCATTGAAAAAGGCTGATATTGCTTTTGGAAATGTTATTACTGCATCACCTGATACTCAAGATGTTTATCTTTCTCGTGCAAGAACAAATAGTTTATTAGAGAATGATGAAGCAATGATTATGTATTACCAACAGTATATTGATATTGTAACTAAAAAAGGGGAAACTGAATTGGCAAAACCATCAGTGAAATCTAAATTAATTGAATGTTATAACTCAATGGCAGCAGGATATGCTAACTTTGATAAAGTTAAAGCTAAAGAGTTTTTCGGAAAAACTTTAGCTATTGATCCTGAAAATGCATACGCTACTCAATCTTTGAAATTACTGAAATAATTAATTTTAGATAATAATATTTTTAAACCCGATAGTTAACGCTATCGGGTTTTTTATTTTGTATAACGAGCTCTTTAGTTTTTAGTAATTATACTATTTTACAAAACCATTTTCATATTATAAATTAACTCCTTTTCAAATTAGTTATCTTTGCACTTTAAATTACAAAAATGTTATCAAAAGAAATACAATTAGAAGTAAATAAAGGGGCAATGCTTCCGTTAATGGAGGAGTTTTATACCATTCAAGGAGAAGGTTTTCATACGGGTACCGCGGCGTACTTTGTAAGAATAGGTGGTTGTGATGTGGGATGTCACTGGTGTGACGTGAAAGAGAGTTGGAATGCCGAATTGCATCCTCCAACTGCTGTCGATAGGATAGTTGAAAATGCTAGTAAATATGCAGAAACTGTTGTTGTAACTGGTGGAGAGCCTTTAATGTGGGATATGAGTTTACTAACGGAAAAGTTAAAGGAGAATGATCGAAAAGTTCATATTGAAACTTCGGGTGCATATCCTTTGACAGGAACTTGGGACTGGATTTGTCTTTCACCGAAAAAGAATAAGTTGCCAACTCAAACCGTTTATGATAATGCGCATGAATTGAAAGTTATCATATATAATAAACATGATTTCATTTTTGCAGAAGAACAAGCGGAGTTGGTAAATGGTAACGCAATTTTATTTCTTCAGCCTGAATGGAGTAAAAAAGAAGAAATGACTCCTCTTATTGTTGACTATGTGATGAATAATCCAAAATGGAGAGTGTCCTTGCAAACACATAAATATTTAAATATCCCTTAATATAAACTAATTATTATGAAAAAAGTACTATTTGCTTTAGCTCTGTTTTCTATTTTCCAATTGGGTTTTGCACAGCAAGCTGCTTCGAAAGCAGATGTAATGAAATTAATAAACTTGAGTGGTAGTGATGCTTCCATGAAAGTGGCTAAAGAACAAATTCTAAAAATGATACCTACTGACAAACAAGGTGAGTTTTTAAAAGAATTTGATGCGACATTACCAAGTTTATATGATTCTTTGGCTAATATCTATATTGAAATGTATAGTGAAAAAGACATCAAAGAAATGATTGCATTTTATGAAAGCCCTATTGGGAAAAAGATAAACGGTAACATGGGGGATTTTACAAAGAAAATGATGGGTGCCTCAAAAGAATGGGGAGGAAGTTTACAAGGAATTATGATGAAATATATGAAACAATAGATAGTCGTTTTATAAAGTTAAAAAGCCAAACAATGATTTTCATTGTTTGGCTTTTTTATTAGTCCCAATTATTTCTTTTCTTTAATTCAGTGATATGTGCTAAGTGGTGATCCCCGTGCCAAGCATAAGTGCCTATTATTTCTCGTAATTGAAAACTAGCGCCATGTTCTGGGTGAATAAATGATTTTTCTAAATCTGTATTAGATAAATTCTTCATGATAAAAGCTAGTCTAAAATGTAATCCTTCTAATAGTGATAAGGTAGGTTAAATAGGCATTGTTAAACTGTCATCAAGTGCTGACCACAAATCTTCATGGTAATATTTTATTGTAGGGGTATCTTCTGTCAGTGTCCATTTTATTCGTATATAACAATTCATATGACTTTCGGCACAATGATGAATCACTTGTCTTATAGTCCAACCCTCTTTGCGATAAGGAGTATCAAGTTGTTCTTCTGTTAAATGTTCTACTTTTCTTTTTAGTCTTTCTGGGAATGTTGCTATTTCGGCTATTTTATTTGATATGTATTCACTTGAATATGATTCAGGGGTGACAAATTTTCCAATAGGATACTTTAATTTTTCTAATTCTATTTCTTTCATCAGTTTTTCGTTATAAAATTAATTTATTAAGTAAGTTTTGCTAGATAATCATAATGCTCTCCTTCAAGTATTAATTCGGACTTTAAATTATTGGCGAAAGCGGCATTTTGTAATGTATTATAATCAATATACATCCAGTTAAATGGTTTTTCCTTTTCACCTTTATAAGCAATGTTAAAAATAACTTCACCATAGTAGTTATTATTCGATGGAATCCATTTTCCTCCATCTTCGTCGTCATCGAACATGTAAATAATGTCAGAACTGTCTAATAGAATTTGACCCCCAAGATTCAAAAGGGCTTTGAGTTGTAATAGGAATTTTGGAATATTAGTAAGTTTGCCACACATTCCAGCTCCATTCATTAGTAGTAAAATAGTGTCAAACTTTTCATTTTCTAAGGTCATAACATCCTGCACGCGCGCGTCTTTTATACCACGCAATGAACAAGCTGTAATAGCATTTGGTGAAATGTCAATTGCAGTTACTTCTAAGCCACGTTCGTTTTGTAGGTATAAACTGTGACTTCCTGCTCCACAACCCACGTCAAGAATTTTACCGGTGGCAAGTTGTAGTGCGTGTTGTTCCATTTTAGGCATTTCATTATAGGAACGGAATAAGTAAGCTACACTCATCTCATCTTCTTCGGATATAGTTGTTTCTGTTATTAAATCCTCAGGTGAATTATTTGTTTGATAATCAAGGATGGCTTTGCCAAAAAGGTCTTTCATCTTTTTTGTTTAAAATTTCAGGTTTCAGGTTGCAAGTTTGTTACTTTTGTGGCCCAACTTTAAACTTTAAACTTGAAACATATTTTAAACAATCTTCCTAAAGAAGCCAAAGATAAGCATATTGAAAACAAAAAGTATTTCGATAAGCTTAAAAAGAAAACGCCTAAAAACTTAGATTATGTAATGCAAGATATTCATGATGCAGAGTTCAAGAAAACGGATTGTTTAAAATGTGCTAATTGTTGCAAAACTACAGGCCCACTTTTTACTTCTGCAGATATTGAGCGTGTGTCAAAATATTTAAAACAAAAACCACAACAGTTTATTGAGCAATATTTACGTATCGATGAAGATCAGGATTATGTATTGCAAAGTGTTCCTTGTACTTTTTTAGATACGGATAATACTTGTTTTATCTATGATGTACGTCCTAAAGCTTGCAGAGAATTTCCGCATACAGATAGGAAGAAGTTTCAGCAAATAACGGATTTAACATTAAATAATGTAACGATTTGTCCTGCGGCATTTAATATTGTGGAAGAAATGAAGAAGAAATTGCCTTTATAAGTTTTGCTTTTTGAAGTCTAATTAGTAAATCAAATATTTTTCTCTCATTTCTTTAAAGTTTAGTAATCCTTCTTTCCAGCTTGCTCTTATTTCTACTTCAGGAATATTATTTTCTATTTGTGCCTGCAGTTTTTTTGTTCCAGCTAATTTGGTAAAAAAGGAATTAAAGAATTTTGATTTATCGTCTGTGTTTTTATAAGCCTTAATTATCCATTTTAATTCTAGTTGGTTTACTTTGGCAATAGCCGATAAATCTTCACCATAACATATTACGCCATTGTAAATTGGATTTTGTGCTCCGATATTTGGTTTTGGAATAAAACTAAAATTAGATTTTGGTAGAAATGGAGATCCATAAATTTGGAATTGTTGCTCAGTTCCTCTTCCTACGCTTACATTTGTCCCTTCAAAAAGACATAAACTTGCATATAAATTCACCGCTTGATCATTCGGAAGATTTGGAGAAGGTTTTACAGGTAAACTATATGATAAATTGTGATTGTAATTTGAACAAGGAATAACAGTCAATTTGCATTGAACTCTATTTTTCAACCATTTCTCACCATTTATCATTTGGGCATATTCACCAATGGTCATTCCATGCAATAATGGAACAGGGTGCATTCCTACAAAACTGGTGAATTCTTTCTCTAAAATAGGCCCGTCAACTATTCCGCCATTTGGGTTGGGTCTGTCTAGAATAAGAAGTGGAATATTATTTTCTGCACATGCTTCCATAATATAGTGTAAAGAAGAGATGTAAGTGTAAAAACGAGCACCTACATCTTGCAAATCAAAAACCATAATGTCAATACCAGTTAACTGATCTGTTTTCGGTTTTTTATTATCACCGTAAAGGGAGATAATTGAAAGCCCAGTTTTAGAATCTTTTCCATCCACTATATGTTGACCGGCATCAGCGGTACCTCGAAATCCATGTTCTGGAGCAAAAATATTTTGTACATCGATATTCTTGGATAGTAAAAAATCTACTAAGTGAATTTTATTAGATAAAATACCTGATTGATTGGTAACGATGCCAACTTTTTTGTTTTTTAACATAGGCAAATAGAGTTCAAAATTATCTGCACCCGTTTTAATGCTTAATAGGTTGTCCGCTTTATTTTGTAATATATCCATTTTTGGATATACTGCAGTTGCAATAGTATCTTTAGTCCAGTCCCAATTTGAAGTTTTCTTTTTATCCATTGCGCTGGAGCAAGCAAATAAAAGAATAAACGGAATGATTGTAAACGATATTTTTTTTAGAAATAAAAGCATATTTACTGAAGTAGAATAAATTAGTGTCAATTAGTGTAATTCGTGTTTTAGCTGTATTTTTGAATCCAAATCAGAAACTCATCAAATTGAATTTAGAATATTTTATTGCCAAAAGACTCATCACTGCTAAAGATTATAAAAGTAGTATATCTGCCCCAATTATAAAAATTGCAATTTCGGCTATCGCAATTGGTATGATTATGATGATTATTTCTGTGGCGACTGGTATTGGATTGCAACAAAAAATTCGAGAAAAGATATCAGCCTTCAATGGTCACATTATTATTTCAAATTTTGATAGCAATCAGTCGGAGGTTACTTTAGTCCCCATTTCAAAAAAGCAAGATTTTTATCCAAATTTCACTTCAGTTCCAGGAGTGAGTCATATTCAAGCTATCGCTAGTAAAGCAGGAATTATTAGAACAGAAACCGCTTTTGAAGGAATTGTATTCAAAGGGGTAGGTCCGGATTATAAATGGGACAACATAAAGGAGTACCTCGTTGCGGGTAAACTGCCTGATTTTTCTAAGAAGCTAAATGAGGATGTTGTTATTTCTCAATTTCTTGCTAATAGACTTCATTTAAAAGTAGGAGATGCTTTTAATACGTTCTTCATGAAAGAAGGTCAGAATAAACTACCCAATATTCGTCGATTTAAAATTACAGGAATTTTTAACTCTGGTTTTCAGGAATTCGATGCGACCTATATAATAGGTGATATTCGCCACATGCAACGCATTAATAAGTGGACTGCGGATCAAGTGGGTGCATTTGAGGTCTTTGTTTCTGACTTTGATAATATAAAAACAGTAGGAGATCAAGTGTATCACCAAACAGGCTCCACTCTTGACACCAAAACAATAATTGAAAAGTACAGCTATATATTTGAATGGTTGCAATTATTTGATTTCAATATCATCGTTATATTAGTAGTCATGATAGTTGTAGCAACCATTAATATGGTTGTAGCACTTTTGGTTCTAATTCTTGAACGCACGCAAATGATCGGAATCTTAAAAGCACTTGGGGCTAATAATTGGTCGGTTCGCAAAATATTCCTATATAATGCTTCTTATCTTATTCTACGTGGATTGTTTTGGGGGAACTTAATCGGAATCGCAATTTTATTGATTCAGAAGTATTTTGGGATAATCAAACTTAATCCAGAGAATTATTATGTAGACCAAGCTCCTGTTTACCTTAATTTTGGGTACATAGCATTACTAAACCTACTCACAATTAGTGTTTGTTTCTTGGTATTATTAATTCCTTCCTATATAATAACCAAAATCTCTCCTGTAAAAGCCATTCGTTTCGATTAAAATATTGGTTTGTCATTAAATAGAGTAATTATTTCAGGAGCTTTTTCCTGCTATTCACTTCAATCTTACCTGGCGAACACCGCCAGATAAGGATTTTCGTTACTATCAGGGCTAGGGATGTTAGGTTGAAAGAACGGTTTTGTTTATATACTACTATATAATGGAAGTGCATTCTATATAATAAACATAGAATAGGTATCAGTAATTCCATTTCTATTTAAATCTTCTTTAATTTTTAAAAATAATTAAATTTCAAAAACCACATTTTCAACAACTTAAAAACAAAGTTACGAAAAGGTTAAAAAAAAGGTATTAAAAGTATTGAATAACGGTATAAAGGTGTTATTTTTGCACCCGCAACAACGCAGACGTTCTTTAAAATACTGGCAAGCAAACGAGATTAATTAGGAAATTTATTTTCTAAAAAAGTTTCAAAAAAGCTTGTGAGGTTTAAAAGTAATATCTACTTTTGCACCCGCTTCGAGCGACACGTTAAGTGTTGCTACGATTGGCAAACAAGATAAGACACGTTCCTAGACATATTGAATTGACAGCCGTTTTTGAGAGAGATTTCAAAGACAAAAGAATAAGAGTAATAGAATTGAGAGATTTGAAAAAACCACTAGACCTTCAGTCAAAAATAAATAGAGAATCATTTATGGTTCTCGCATAATATACGATGAAGAGTTTGATCCTGGCTCAGGATGAACGCTAGCGGCAGGCTTAACACATGCAAGTCGAGGGGTATAGTTCTTCGGAATTAGAGACCGGCGCACGGGTGCGTAACGCGTATGCAATCTACCTTTCACAGAGGGATAGCCCAGAGAAATTTGGATTAATACCTCATAGTATAATTGAATGGCATCATTTAATTATTAAAGATTTATCGGTGAAAGATGAGCATGCGTCCCATTAGCTAGTTGGTATGGTAACGGCATACCAAGGCTACGATGGGTAGGGGTCCTGAGAGGGAGATCCCCCACACTGGTACTGAGACACGGACCAGACTCCTACGGGAGGCAGCAGTGAGGAATATTGGACAATGGGCGCAAGCCTGATCCAGCCATGCCGCGTGCAGGATGACGGTCCTATGGATTGTAAACTGCTTTTATACGAGAAGAAACACTCCTTCGTGAAGGAGCTTGACGGTATCGTAAGAATAAGGATCGGCTAACTCCGTGCCAGCAGCCGCGGTAATACGGAGGATCCAAGCGTTATCCGGAATCATTGGGTTTAAAGGGTCCGTAGGCGGTTTAGTAAGTCAGTGGTGAAAGCCCATCGCTCAACGGTGGAACGGCCATTGATACTGCTAGACTTGAATTATTAGGAAGTAACTAGAATATGTAGTGTAGCGGTGAAATGCTTAGAGATTACATGGAATACCAATTGCGAAGGCAGGTTACTACTAATATATTGACGCTGATGGACGAAAGCGTGGGTAGCGAACAGGATTAGATACCCTGGTAGTCCACGCCGTAAACGATGGATACTAGCTGTTGGGAGCAATCTCAGTGGCTAAGCGAAAGTGATAAGTATCCCACCTGGGGAGTACGAACGCAAGTTTGAAACTCAAAGGAATTGACGGGGGCCCGCACAAGCGGTGGAGCATGTGGTTTAATTCGATGATACGCGAGGAACCTTACCAAGGCTTAAATGTAGTTTGACCGGTTTGGAAACAGACTTTTCGCAAGACAAATTACAAGGTGCTGCATGGTTGTCGTCAGCTCGTGCCGTGAGGTGTCAGGTTAAGTCCTATAACGAGCGCAACCCCTGTTGTTAGTTGCCAGCGAGTCATGTCGGGAACTCTAACGAGACTGCCAGTGCAAACTGTGAGGAAGGTGGGGATGACGTCAAATCATCACGGCCCTTACGCCTTGGGCTACACACGTGCTACAATGGCCGGTACAGAGAGCAGCCACTGGGTGACCAGGAGCGAATCTACAAAACCGGTCACAGTTCGGATCGGAGTCTGCAACTCGACTCCGTGAAGCTGGAATCGCTAGTAATCGGATATCAGCCATGATCCGGTGAATACGTTCCCGGGCCTTGTACACACCGCCCGTCAAGCCATGGAAGCTGGGGGTGCCTGAAGTCGGTGACCGCAAGGAGCTGCCTAGGGTAAAACTGGTAACTAGGGCTAAGTCGTAACAAGGTAGCCGTACCGGAAGGTGCGGCTGGAACACCTCCTTTCTAGAGCCTTAGTGTTAGCTTATTTATAAGCACGGTAGGGAAAGAGACGAAAAGAGAAAGTGGAAACAAAGATTAAGAATTTATTACTCTTGCTGTTAGTTCAAATAATACAATTTAAGAATAAGAGTGTCTCGTAGCTCAGCTGGTTAGAGTACTACACTGATAATGTAGGGGTCGACAGTTCGAGTCTGTCCGAGACAACTATTAAACTTAAATAGATTCTGAAATAAATTCAGAATAAAAGGAAATTTTAGAAGTATGAGTATGAATTATACATTAATTCAAAATTCACCATTCATGATTTAAAATTTGAAACGGGGGATTAGCTCAGCTGGCTAGAGCGCCTGCCTTGCACGCAGGAGGTCAACGGTTCGACTCCGTTATTCTCCACAAATCAAAAGTTTATGTGTTGATTTGTTAAATCGGTTAAACGATTAAACGAAAAAAAACGATTAAGCGATTGAAAAAAGTTCATTGACATATTGAGATAAGAAAAATATAAAAAGTAGAAAGCGTTTTTTACTATTTATAGTAAAAAACAAACAAAAACGGTCTTAATTAATTTTAAGATTGGTACAATAAGCAAAATAAGGGCGTATGGGGGATGCCTTGGCTCTCAGAGGCGATGAAAGGCGTGATAAGCTGCGAAAAGCTACGGGGACGGGCACACACCGATTGATCCGTAGATACCTGAATGGGGCAACCCACTAGATTGAAGATCTAGTACACCGATAGGTGGGCAAACCCGCTGAACTGAAACATCTAAGTAGGCGGAGGAGAAGAAAACAAAAGTGATTCCGTAAGTAGTGGCGAGCGAACGCGGATTAGCCCAAACCAATGTTGTTACGGCAATGTTGGGGTTGTAGGACCACGATATTCAATGTAAAACGAACTAGAATCTACTGGAAAGTAGAACCAAAGAGGGTGATAGTCCTGTATAGGTAAGTGATATAATTGATAGTGGTATCCTGAGTAGGGCGGGACACGAGAAATCCTGTCTGAATTTGGCGGGACCATCCGCTAAGGCTAAATACTCCTGAGAGACCGATAGTGAACCAGTACCGTGAGGGAAAGGTGAAAAGAACCGTGAATAACGGAGTGAAATAGATCCTGAAACCATACGCTTACAAGCGGTCGGAGCCCCTTCGTGGGGTGACGGCGTGCCTTTTGCATAATGAGCCTACGAGTTAACGTTGCTGGCAAGGATAAGTGGTTAAGCCACGGATCCGTAGCGAAAGCGAGTCTGAATAGGGCGCTTTAGTCAGTAGTGTTAGACGCGAAACCGTGTGATCTACCCATGGACAGGTTGAAGCTGTGGTAACACATAGTGGAGGACCGAACCCGTTGACGTTGAAAAGTCTTGGGATGATCTGTGGGTAGGGGTGAAAGGCCAATCAAACTCGGAAATAGCTCGTACTCCCCGAAATGCATTTAGGTGCAGCGTTAGTTATAAAGTTATATAGAGGTAGAGCTACTGATTGGATGCGGGGGCTTCACCGCCTACCAATTCCTGACAAACTCCGAATGCTATATAATGTTCACTAACAGTGAGGGCTTGGGTGCTAAGGTCCAAGTCCGAGAGGGAAAGAACCCAGACCATCAGCTAAGGTCCCCAAATATATACTAAGTTGAAAGAACGAGGTTTGTCTGCATAGACAGCTAGGATGTTGGCTTGGAAGCAGCCATTCATTTAAAGAGTGCGTAACAGCTCACTAGTCGAGCGGACGAGCATGGATAATAATCGGGCATAAGTATATTACCGAAGCTATGGATTTACAATTTATTGTAAGTGGTAGGGGAGCATTCTCACAGGGTAGAAGGTGTATCGTAAGGTATGCTGGACCGGTGAGAAAAGAAAATGTAGGCATAAGTAACGATAATGCGGGCGAGAAACCCGCACACCGAAAGACTAAGGTTTCCACAGCTATGCTAATCAGCTGTGGGTTAGTCGGGACCTAAGGCGAACCCGAAAGGGACAGTCGATGGACAACGGGTTAATATTCCCGTACTACTGTTAACTGTGATGGGGTGACGGAGTGATGAAAGTGCCGCGAACTGACGGAATAGTTCGTTGAAGTACCTACCTATAAGACCCGCAGGCAAATCCACGGGTTTTGGGGAAATACGATAGTACTCGGCGTCTTCGGACAAAGAGATAGTGCACCTAAGGGCTTCCAAGAAAAACCTCTAAACTTCAGGTTAATAGTACCCGTACCGCAAACCGACACAGGTAGTCGAGATGAGAATTCTAAGGTGCTCGAGAGATTCATGGCTAAGGAATTAGGCAAAATAGACCCGTAACTTCGGGAGAAGGGTCGCCAGCAGCAATGCTGGCCGCAGTGAAGAGGTCCAGGCGACTGTTTATCAAAAACACAGGGCTCTGCAAAATCGTAAGATGAAGTATAGGGCCTGACACCTGCCCGGTGCTGGAAGGTTAAGTGGAGATGTTATCTTCGGAGAAGCATTGAAATGAAGCCCCAGTAAACGGCGGCCGTAACTATAACGGTCCTAAGGTAGCGAAATTCCTTGTCGGGTAAGTTCCGACCTGCACGAATGGTGTAACGATCTGGACACTGTCTCAGCCATGAGCTCGGTGAAATTGTAGTAACGGTGAAGATGCCGTTTACCCGCAGTGGGACGAAAAGACCCTGTGCACCTTTACTATAGCTTAGTATTGACCTTGGATAAATGATGTGTAGGATAGGTTGGAGACTGTGAAGTGGCGTCGCTAGGCGTTGTGGAGTCATTGTTGAAATACAACCCTTTGTTTATCTGAGGCCTAACCCCGCGTTTGCGGGGGACATTGCTTGGTGGGTAGTTTGACTGGGGTGGTCGCCTCCAAAAGAGTAACGGAGGCTTCTAAAGGTTCCCTCAGTACGCTTGGTAACCGTGCGTAGAGTGCAATGGCATAAGGGAGCTTGACTGAGAGACATACAGGTCGATCAGGTACGAAAGTAGAGCATAGTGATCCGGTGGTTCCGCATGGAAGGGCCATCGCTCAAAGGATAAAAGGTACGCCGGGGATAACAGGCTGATCTCCCCCAAGAGCTCATATCGACGGGGGGGTTTGGCACCTCGATGTCGGCTCGTCACATCCTGGGGCTGGAGAAGGTCCCAAGGGTTGGGCTGTTCGCCCATTAAAGTGGCACGCGAGCTGGGTTCAGAACGTCGTGAGACAGTTCGGTCTCTATCTACTGTGGGCGCAAGAAATTTGAGTGGATCTGATTCTAGTACGAGAGGACCGAATTGGACAAACCTCTAGTGTATCTGTTGTCACGCCAGTGGCATGGCAGAGTAGCTACGTTTGGAAGGGATAAGCGCTGAAAGCATATAAGCGCGAAACCCACCACAAGATGAGATTTCTTTTAAGGATCGTGGGAGATGACCACGTTGATAGGCTATAGATGTAAAGGCAGTAATGTCATAGTCGAGTAGTACTAATAATCCGTAAGCTTATGTACACCTTTCCAGCCTCGCAAGAGGCTGGGGAAACTTTCTAAAAAAATACTTTTTTCTTTATCTCAGTATGTTAAGATATTGTTCAATTGATTTTTATCATAAGATAAATGATCATTGAAAAATTGCCCAAAGCAATTATAACTTCTTAAGGTGGTTATTGCGGCGGGGCTCACCTCTTCCCATCCCGAACAGAGTAGTTAAGCCCGCCTGCGCAGATGGTACTGCAGTTATGTGGGAGAGTATGTCGTCGCCTTTCTTTTGAGAACCCCCTATCCAATCGGATAGGGGGTTTTTTGTTTTATTCTAGTTTTTCTATTAAATATTGGTAGAGTATGAATACTTTTTAGATATTATATTAATAATGTTAATTTTATATTAAATATATTTGTGCATAAACAAAATAAAACAATACATTTATGTTTTATTTTCTTACTCTTTTTTTTTAAATTATAGTATGTTATACTAACAACAAAATTTATTATATGAAAAATAAATTACTTTTATTTTTACTGTTTTTGACACTTTTAGGAAATCAAATTCTTGCAAAAAAAACCAATGAAAATCTATTTAGGTCTAACCTTACTATAGCATTTTATAAAAATCTTAGTTTTACGGATACAATAAAAAAGAATAAAAAAACTTTGAAATCGGCAAGGCTTAAAGCTTTTTTAGCACCTCCTACAGTATTTGCTGGAAGTTCTTGTGGTGACGGTGTAAGTTTTGTTCAAGTTAATGTATATGCAAATGGTTCAAGTACAGATGAACAAATTGAGTGGTATGCAAGTCAAAATGCTACTACTCCTTTATATATAGGCTTTGTTTATAGTCCTAGTATTAAAACTACTAAAACGTTTTATGTACAAAGTAGATCTAAATCGACAAATGATGTAAGTATTAGGGTGCCTGTTGTCGCATCAGTATATTTATCTCCGGCTTCTGTTAGTATTTCTGTTTCTCCTAGTAATAGCCCTACAAACTTATTATGTCCGAATACACCTATAACTTTTACAGCGAATGGGGGCGGGGATTTGTTTGAATTTTCAGTAGAAGGAGTTGTTGTACAAGCTATGTCATCTAGTAGAACTTATACAACAAATTTACTTATGAACGGACAAACAGTAAGTGTACGTTCAAGATATGCAAAGAACATAGATGGGTCAATGACTGAGTCTGCTTGGGGAACTGGTCCAATTGAAGATAATGTATTAACAGCACCTTTATCTGTAAGTGCTACTAAAGCATATGTAAATTCATTGAAAATTAGTCCAGAAGAAAATAACTTAGTAGTTGGTCTTGCAGGTAAAGTGGATAAAAACAGTAGTCTTTTGTTATTTTTAGATTCGAAATCAGGTGGTTTTAATATGTCTAACTATGGAGACGTTCTAACTGGTGCCACTGTTAAGGGTTTTAATTATTTTAATAATAATCCTAGTACATTTGATTCTTACTTTCAAGCTGATTATTGTTTAATTATTTCAACTGATGCAACAGAGTCAAATTATTTTGCTGATATTGTTGAATTAAAATCAGGAGAATCTGTTAGAACATCGCTTGGGAGCGCTACCCCAAGTGCACCTGGCTCTTTTTTTGGGGTTAATAAAAATAATACTGGAGCTACTGATTATAATTTAGGTTTCGAGGTAGAAATTTTAAAATCATTAATTGGTTACACTTCTGGTGATATTAAATTTTTTGGTTTTACAATGAAAGATACGGATGAGACAAGTTATAGTGTAACTAACTCTTTTTTAAGTCCTGAAATTTCGAGTAATTTAGATTATGGTAATTTAGGAATAGATTATAATCTAAGAGATCCTAATCCAGCTGTTTTTTCATCAGCAGGATTAATACCATGTTATAGTAATGATTTTTATACAATAAATTTATTTGAACCACCAGTAACTTCAAGTTTAGTACAGCCTACCTGTTCTAATCCATTGGGAACAATAACTATTGGAAGTCAAAATGGTGCTGAATATAGTATTGACGGAACTACTTATCAAGCTTCTAATACTTTTTCGGGTTTGAACCCAAATAGTTATATATTATATATTAGAAAGGCATCTGACGGTTCTTGCAGTATTAGTTCAATATCTCCTGTTGTAATTAACCCTGCACCTCCTGTCCCTTTAGTTCCTACAGCAGCAAATGTAGTTCAACCAACCTGTGCATCTCCATCTGGGACAATTGTTATAACGGCTCAATTCGGTGCTGAGTATAGTTTAGATGGCATTATTTTTAGAAATACAAATTCATTTTCAGGCTTACCAGAAAATAGCTATACATTGTATGTTCGAAATATGGATGATACAACTTGTATGACAATGTCTGCAACAACAACAATAATAAATGCAGTACCATTGCCACCTGTTGTTCCTACAACTGCCAGTGTTGTTCAGCCTACATGTGCCACACCATCAGGAACTATAACAATAACTTCCCAATCAGGAGTAGAATATAGTTTGGATGGAACTACTTATCAAGCATCTAATTCATTTTCAGGCTTAGCACCTAATGACTATACATTATATGTTAGGAATTCTGGAGATGCCACTTGTGTAACCATGTCCGCTTCTACAACTACTATTGATGAAGCACCATTACCTCCTGTTACTCCTGCTACGGCTAGTATAACTCAACCAACATGTGCGATACCATCAGGAACTATAACAATAACTGCACAAGCAGGAATCGAATATAGCTTGGATGGAATAAGCTATCAAGGTTCGAATTCTTTCTCAGGTTTAGCGCCAAATGATTATACATTATATGTAAGAAATACGGGAGATACAAGTTGTATTACTCCGTCACCATCAGTAATAACAATAAACGCTATACCAACTCCACCAGTTGAACCTACATTAGCTAGTGTAACTCAACCTACATGTGGAACGCCTTCAGGAACTATTGTAATAACAACACAAACAGGAGTAGAGTATAGTTTAGATGGAAGTACTTATCAAGTATCAAATTCCTTTCCAGGCTTAACACCAAATAATTATACATTGTATGTTAGAAATACAGGTGATACAACTTGTATGACTATGTCTTCTTCTACAACAACAGTGAATGCAGTACCATTGCCGCCAGTTGTTCCTGCAACTGCCAGTGTTGTTCAGCCTACATGTGCCACACCATCAGGAACTATAACAATAACTTCCCAATCAGGAGTAGAATATAGTTTGGACGGAACTACTTATCAAGCATCTAATTCATTTTCAGGTCTAGCACCAAATGATTATACATTATATGTTAGAAATTTAGCGGATATTACTTGTGTGACAATGTCAGCATCTAAAACAACAATAAATGTGGTTCCATTACCACCAGTTGTTCCAGCAACAGCGAGTATAACCCAACCAACATGTGCGATACCTTCAGGAACAATTTCAATAACGGCGCAAGGAGGAATTGAATATAGTTTGGATGGAGTGACTTACCAAGGATCAAATTTATTTTCAGGTTTAGCACCAAATAATTATAGATTGTTTGTTAGAAATACAGGCGATACGAGTTGTATTACTATGTCTCCATCAGCAATAACTATAAATGCGATACCAACTCCACCAGTAGTGCCTTCTACTTCTAGTGTAGTTCAGCCAACCTGCGGAACTCCTACCGGGACAATTGTTATATCAGCACAAACTGGAGTTGAATATAGTTTAGATGGAAGTACTTATCAAGCATCAAATTCCTTTCTAGGCTTAACACCAAATAATTATACATTGTATGTTAGAAATACAGGTGATACAACTTGTATGACTATGTCTTCTTCTACAACAACAGTGAATGCAGTACCATTGCCGCCAGTTGTTCCTACAACTGCCAGTGTTGTTCAGCCTACATGTGCCACTCCATCAGGAACTATAACAATAACTTCCCAATCAGGAGTTGAATATAGTTTAGAAGGAACAACTTATCAGTCGTCGAATTCATTCTCTGGACTTGCACCGAATAGTTACACATTATACGTTAGAAATTTATCAGATATTACTTGTGTGACAATGTCAGCGTCTACAACAACAATAAATGCGACTCCATTACCACCAGTTGTACCAGCAACAGCGAGTATAACCCAACCAACATGTGCGATACCTTCAGGAACAATTTCAATAACGGCACAAGCAGGAATTGAATATAGTTTGGATGGAGTGACTTACCAAGGATCAAATACATTTTCAGGTTTAGCACCAAATAATTATACATTGTTTGTTAGAAATACAGGCGATACGAGTTGTATTACTATGTCTCCATCAGCAATAACTATAAATGCGATACCAACTCCGCCAGTAGTACCAACTACTTCTAGTGTAGTTCAACCCACATGTGGAACACCTTCAGGTACTATAGTAATAACTACACAAACAGGGGTTGAATACAGTTTAGATGGTATTACTTTTCAAACATCAAATTCATTTTCAAGCTTAGCGCCTAATAATTATACATTATATGTTAGAAATATAGGAGACACAACTTGTATGACTATGTCTTCTTCTACAACAACAGTATATGCTATACCATTGCCTCCAGTTATTCCTACATCAGCAAGTGTTGTTCAGCCTACATGTTCAACACCATCAGGAACCATAAAAATAACTTCGCAATCAGGAGTTGAATATAGCCTAGATGGGGTTATTTATCAAGGATCAAATTCGTTTTCAGGCTTAGCGCCAAATAGTTATACACTATATGTTAGGAATACAACTGATATTACTTGTGTAACGCTGTCTTCTACAAATGTAATTATTAACCCAATACAGGTTATTGTCGTTCCAACCACTGCTAGTGTAATTCAACCAACGTGTGCAGTACCTTCTGGGACTATTTCTATTACTACACAAACTGGAGCAGAATATAGTTTAGATGGAATAACATATCAGGTTTCAAATTCCTTTTCGGGATTAATTCCAAACGACTATACATTATATGTAAGAAGTGTGTCTGATAATAGTTGTGCAAATGTTTCATCAACACCAACAACAATTAATCCAGTACCTACACCTCCTATAATTCCAACATTGGCAAGTGTAGTTCAACCTACATGTGAAATTCCTTCAGGAAGTATTGTTGTAACAATGCAAACTGGAGTTGAATATAGTTTGAATGGTACTACTTTTCAAACATCAAATTCATTTTCAGGTTTAGTACCTAATAATTATACATTGTATGTGAGAAATATTGCAGATAATACATGCTCTGTTCAAGGTGTATTGCAAGTGACTATTGATCCACTTCCTCCATTACCATTAGTGCCAACTGTGCAACAAATTGTTCAGCCTACTTGCTTAGTGCAAACAGGTTCAATTACAATTGTTGCTCAAAATGATGTACAATACAGTATTGGCAATGGTTATCAAGACAGTCCAGTATTTACAAATTTATTACCAGGTACATATCCAATAAGTGTTCGGTTTACAAGTAGTATTTTTTGTATAAACACTGGAGCAGTACAAACAATTAATCCAGTTCCACCACAAATCCAGTTTGAGATTATGGGCGATTGCGATTCTAAAGACTATGTTTTAACAGCAAGTCCATTAGCAAGCTCATACAATCCAAATGATGTAAGTTATCAATGGAAAGATAGTTCTGGATTGACAGTTGGGACAAATTCCAATATATTAAATGTTTCTAATGTGATAGCATCTTCTTCCGCTGTTGAAGAGTTTCCACTGACGTATACATTGACAATATCTTCAGTAGCTAATGGTTGTGAAACAACGAATAGCGTAGAGGTCGAATCTATTTACTGTAATATACAAAAAGGAATTTCTCCTGATGGAAATGGTTCAAATGAGTATTTTGATTTAAAATTATTAGACGTAAAAAAACTAGAAATATTTGATAGATACGGGATCAAAGTATATAATCAATCTAACTATACTGATCAATGGAAAGGCCAGTCAGATAAAGGAAATGAACTTCCTAGTGCTACGTATTATTACGTTATTGAGTTTAATAATGGTAAAACAAAAACAGGTTGGATTTATCTAATCAGAGAAAAACTATAATTTAATAAATATATTGTTGGTCTTTTTTATCAACAAAATGAAAAATAAACGGATATGAACAAAATATTTTTAACTTCTCTTTTGGTTCTTTTTGCCTGTATTGATATATCGGCACAGCAAAATCCACATTATACTCAATATATGTATAATATGAATGTTATTAATCCTGCATATGCAGGTTCGAAAGAAAGTATTTCTTTTGGTGCTTTATATAGAAAGCAATGGGTAAATATAGAGGATGCACCTACTTCTTTTACTTTTTCAGGGCATGCTCCTGCAGGTAATAATGTAGGTTTAGGTCTGTCTTTTATTTCAGATAAAATAGGCCCTGTTACTGAACAAAATGTGTATGGAGATTTCTCTTATACTTTAAAATTAAATGACACTCATAGATTGGCTTTTGGTTTAAAAACAGGTGTTTCTTTTCATAAAGTGGCGCTTAGAGATATTCAATCTTCTCTACCTGACCCATCTGAAGGTATTTTTGGGGAAGACATAAATGACGCTTCATTAAATTTAGGGGCTGGTCTTTTTTACTACACGGATAAATACTACGTTTCCTTTTCAATTCCTAATATGATGAAGTCAGCACATTTAGATTATAATGGGCGTGAGTACGGTTCTGATGTTTCTCATTATTTCTTAACAGCGGGATATGTGTTTGATATTAATTATGATTTGAAATTTAAGCCTTCTTTTATGTTGAAATCAGCATTTGATGTAAAACCTTCATTAGATCTTTCTGCAAATTTTTTATATATGGAGAAAATAGAGTTAGGAGCGAGCTATAGACTAGAAGATAGCTTTGGTGCTATGGTTAATTTTGCTATCACACCTGAGCTAAGAATAGGATATGCTTATGACCATATAATTTCTGATTTAAAGGTGACTGCACCTTCTTCTCATGAATTTATAATTTTATATGATTTATTTACGCCAAAAAAGGTTTCACGTTCACCTAGATTTTTCTAATACAAAATTTTAATTAATGAAAAGATATACAACAATTTTGTTTTTTGTACTAAATAGTATTAGTATTTTCTCACAAAATAATCAAACAAAATCTGCAGATAAATTATTTGACAGATACGAATATGTAAAAGCAGCGGATGCTTATAAAATGTTAGTTCAAAACGGAAATTCAGATTCTTATGTTTTTAAGCAACTAGGGGAATGTTATTATAATATGAATAACACTTCTGAATCTGAAAATTGGTATGAAAAAGCTTTACAGACGAAGCAAGATGCGGATACATATTATAAATATGCACAAGTATTGAAATCCAATAGTAAGTATGATTTATCAGATAAACAAATGAAAATATTTGTTGGAATGGAACCCAATGACCCTAGATCTAAGGAATTTGTTAATAATTCTGATTATTTATCTAAAATTTCTAGCAAAGAAAAATTGTTTGACTTAAAGAAGTTAAATATTAATTCTGAAAAATCTGATTTTGGAGCTATTCAATATAACGATGTATTATATTTTGCCAGTTCTAGAAATGAAAGCAGAAAAATTTATGGATGGAATAACGAGCCTTTCTTAGATCTTTACAGGTCAAATTATAATGAAAAAGAGGCTACTTATTCGGAACCTGTTCCAATTTCAGAATTGAATTCTGCTTACCATGAAGGTCCTTTGACTATGACTCAAGACGGTAAAACTGTTTATTTCTCTAGCGAAAGTTTCAACGAAAAAATGTTTGATAAAAATAAAAGTAAAAGAATTAAGTTTGGTCAAGTAAATTTATATAAAGCCACTGATAGTAATGGAAAATGGTCAAATATAACTCCTTTACCTTTTAACAGTAAAAACTATTCGGTTAGTAATCCATCAATAACAAAAGATGGGGAAACACTTTATTTTGCATCTAACATGCCTGGTACTTTTGGTGGATTGGATATTTGGAAAGTTAAAGTTAAAGCTGATGGAGGTTTTGGAGATCCTGAAAATTTGGGTGCTAATGTAAATACTTCTCAAGATGAAAGTTTTCCTTTTATTACAGATGAAAGTATTCTGTATTTTTCATCAAAAGGACTGTCAGGTCTTGGTGGTTTTGATATTTTTTCAATAGATTTAAATAAAAATGAAGTTGCCAGTAATATTGGTAAACCTGTAAACTCTGAAAAAGATGATTTTGCTTTTACTTTTAATAAAAAAAATAAGATAGGTTATGTTTCAAGTAATCGTAATGGTAAAGACCAAATTTACTCTTCGATACCTGTTGTTGAAAATGGAAAAATACATGCCATTGTTAGTAATTCTGTAACGGGTTCTGTTATAACTAATGCGAGAGTGGTTGTTTCTGATATAGATAAAAAGGTTTTGGATAAACAATTAACAAACGAAAATGGAACTATGATGTATAGTGCCAAAAATGATAAATCATATTTTGTTGAAATTAGTAAAGATGGTTTTATTTCAAAAACATTTCCTATTGCAGTTAGTAATGGAGGTGAATATAATGTTGATGCTAAATTAGATCCTATTAATGTTGTTGTTACGGATACAGAATTTATCTTTAATCCAATATATTTTAAATTTGATAAAAGTGATATTACAACACTTGGTGCGGATGAACTTGATAAGTTGGTTTATATAATGTCTCAGAATAAGGATTTGGTCATTGTAGCTAAATCACATACTGACTCTAGAGGTAGAGATGATTATAATATGGATCTTTCAGAAAGAAGAGCCAATGCGACTGTTCAATATATAATTTCTAAAGGAATAAGTGCAGATAAAATATCAGGAAAAGGTTACGGGGAATCTGAATTAAAAATAAATTGCGTAAAATGTACCGAAGAGGAACATGCTTTAAACAGACGTTCGGAATTTATCATTGTAAAGAAGTAATTTTACTTCCTGTTAAAATAAAAAAGCGAATCCTAATTTAGAATTCGCTTTTTTATTTTAACCATGTACTGTTTCGTTTTTACCATAATTAATGATGATCGAAGTTTCAAATTCAATCCATTCTTTCCATCGTTTATCAACATCAACATTGTCAGCATATTTTTTTGCAAAAGCTAAAAATGTGGTGTAGTGTCCAGCTTCACTAATCATTAAATCACGATAAAATGCAGCTAGTTCTTGATCTTTTATGTTTTCAGAAAGGACTTTGAATCTTTCGCAGCTTCTTGCTTCAATCATCGCTGAAAATAGTAAACGCTCACACAGTGCATCATTGCGACTTCCGTCCTTTTTCAAGAATTTAAAAAGCTCATTAACGTAACTGTCTTTTCGTTCGCGACCAAAGGTGAGACCTCTTTCTTTGATAAGATCATGAACCATTTTGAAATGTTCTATTTCTTCTTTAGCTATGATCATTAGTTCAGTAACTAATTCTTCTTTTTCCGAGTTTTGGGTTATTAGACTTATCGCATTAGAAGCTGCTTTTTGTTCACACCATGCATGGTCCGTCAATATTTCTTCAATATTTGATTCAACTATATTTACCCAACGGGGATCGGTTGCTAATTTTAATCCTAACATTTATTTGTGTTTTAAAGTTGTAAAATTAGTGTTTTCTTTCTTATTTATTGTCGAAATCATGGTAATGCGGTCTAAATACCATTATTTTGTATTTGTAATGATATAAGTTATGAATGTGATTGAAAAGCTATTAATAATTGGTTTTGTTTGGCCAGAGCCTAATTCTTCTGCTGCTGGTGCTAGAATGATGCAATTGATTTCCCTCTTTAAGGAAGATGGTTATGAGGTTACTTTCGCTAGCCCTGCAATGGAGAGCGATTATATGGTTGATCTTAATTTGTTAGGGATTAAAAGAAAAGCAATTTCTTTAAATTGTGGTAGTTTTGATGATTTTATAAAAGAACTTGGTCCTAAAGTTGTTTTATTTGATCGTTTTATGATGGAGGAACAGTTTGGTTGGCGTGTAGCCGAAACCTGTCCTAATGCGTTACGACTTTTGGATACCGAAGACTTACATTGTCTGCGCTTAGCACGGCAAAAGGCCTTCAAGGAGGGACGTTTATTTGAGTTTGGAGATTTGTTTAATGAAGATGTTTCTAAGCGTGAAATAGCTAGTATTTTGCGTTGTGATCTATCTTTAATGATTTCAGAATTTGAAATGGAATTATTAACTACGGTTTTCAAAATAGACACAAATTTGTTGTATTATATTCCTCTTTTGCTTAGTTCCAATGAAGTTCCAGATTTAAATGTATTGCCTTCATTTGATGATCGAAAGGATTTTGTTTTTATTGGTAATTTTTATCATGAACCCAATTGGAATGCGGTTCAGTATTTGAAAGAAGCTATTTGGCCTTCGATTAAAAAACAATTACCAGGTGCTGTTTTAAATATTTATGGTGCTTATCCTTCTCAAAAAGTATTGCAGTTAAATAATGCAAAAGATGGTTTTTTAATTAATGGGCGTGTAGCGAATGCAAGAGATGTTGTTAAAGAATCACGTGTAGTTTTAGCTCCGTTGCGTTTTGGTGCGGGAATTAAAGGGAAATTATTAGAAGCAATGCAATGTGGTACACCTAGCGTTACGACTGCTGTTGGTGCTGAATCTATGAAAGGTCAGTTGTCATGGAATGGGTTTGTAGAAGATGACCAAGAATCTTTTGCTGATAAAGCCGTTCAATTATACCAAGATGAAATGAGGTGGATTGAAGCGCAAAGAAATGGAATTGAAATAATTAAGAGCCGTTATTTAAGAATCTTATTTGAAGATAATTTCAAAGAACGAATTGAAAGTTTAAAGAAGAATTTAGCGCAGCATCGAATGAATAATTTTATGGGGGAGCTGTTGCAACATCATACGTTGAAAAGTACGAAATACATGTCGAAGTGGATAGAGGAGAAAAATAAGTTATAAGTGATGTAATGCATAAGGGATGGAAGCGACATCCTTTTATGGAATGCAATGGAATAAAAGATATAGTATACAGCCAGACCTTGCTGTAACGAAAGTGGAAGCAAGGATATGCCCAAATAAAAAACCCGTCATGTTATACAAGACGGGTTTTTGTTTTTATACAGAATCAGTACTTATGCAAGCATGGTTACTGGATTTTCAATGTATTGTTTTAATGTTTGTAAGAACTGTGCTCCAGTTGCTCCGTCGATAGTACGGTGGTCACAAGCAAGAGATAACATCATAGTGTTACCTACAACAATTTGTCCGTTTTTAACCACTGGTTTCTCAACGATTGCTCCTACAGATAGGATAGCTGAGTTAGGTTGGTTGATAATTGAATTAAATTCAGTGATACCAAACATTCCAAGATTAGAAACTGTGAAAGTACTTCCTTCCATTTCTGAAGGTAGTAATTTTTTGCTTTTTGCTCTTCCAGCAAGATCTCTAACACTTCCACCAATTTGAGACAAACTCATAGCATCAGTGAATTTTAATACAGGAACAACTAATCCGTCTTCAACAGCTACTGCAACACCTATGTTTACATGGTGGTTGATGGTAATTGCATCTTCTTTCCACTGTGAATTAATTTTCAAGTGTTTTTTAAGAGCCATTGCACAAGCTTTAATCACCATGTCATTGAAAGATACTTTAGTATCCGGAACATTATTGATAATTGCTCTTGATTTCATTGCTTCGTCCATAGTTACTTCTATGGTTAAGTTGTAATGTGGTGCAGTGAATAAAGATTCCGCTAGACGTTTTGCAATGATTTTACGCATTTGCGAATTCTTGATTTCCTCAGTAAATACTTCTCCAGCAGGAACAAAAACTTTTGGTGCAGGTGCAGCAGCAGTTTCGGTTTTAGCAGGTGCAGCAGCTTGTGGCGCTGCAGCAGCAGGTGAGTAGTTTTCGATATCGCTTTTCACAATACGCCCGTTTTCACCAGAACCTTTAACTTGTGTCAATTGAATTCCTTTGTCGCTAGCAATTTTCTTTGCTAACGGCGATGCTAAAATACGTTTTCCATCAGTAGAAGCTTCTTGTGCTGTTGGCTCTGCCGGTGCAGCAGATGCTGTTGCAACCTCTTCAGTTGTTACTGGTTTAGCTCCTCCAACTGTGAAGTTTTCTGCTATTCCTGAGATATCAGTTCCTGCAGGTCCTATAATAGCTAATAAGCTATCAATTGGTGCTGCATTTCCCTCTTCAATTCCTATGTATAATAAAGTTCCTTCGTTGAAAGATTCAAATTCCATTGTTGCTTTGTCGGTTTCGATTTCAGCAAGAATATCACCTTCAGCAACTTTATCACCTACTTTTTTCAACCAAGTAGCTACAGTTCCTTCCGTCATTGTATCGCTTAAACGAGGCATAGTTACCACTATAACACCTTTAGGTAAAGCGGCCGGAGCAGCTGTTTCTTTTACTTCAGTTTTAGTTTCAGAAGTTGTTTCTTTCTTTGTAGTATCTTCTTTAGGAGTTTCAGATTTTCCTGCCAAAATTGCAGAAATATCTTCCCCTTCATTTCCTATTATTGCTAATAATGAATCTACAGGCGCCGTTTCACCAGCTTGAATTCCTATATGCAAAAGAGTTCCTTCGTTGAAAGACTCAAATTCCATTGTTGCTTTGTCAGTTTCAATTTCTGCAAGGATATCGCCTTCGCTAATTTTGTCACCTACTTTTTTAAGCCAAGTTGCTACCGTTCCTTCCGTCATAGTATCACTCAAACGAGGCATTGTAATTATTGTTGCCATAATTGATTTTATAGTTTATGAGGTATAAATGGATAATCTTCTTGTGCGTATACTACGTCGTATAATTGTTGAATTGGAGGATATTCCGATTCTTCAGCAAAATCAACACATTCTTGAACTAAGTCTTTAACTCTTTGGTCGATTGCGTCAATTTCTTCTTCTGTAGCATATTTTTGATCTTTAATTACATCTAGAACTTGTGTAATTGGATCAATTTTTTTGTATTCTTCTACTTCTTCTTTTGATCTATATAGTTGAGCATCCGACATAGAGTGTCCTCTATAACGATATGTTTTCATTTCTAAGAAAGTTGGTCCATCACCACGACGCGCTCTATCAATAGCTTCTGTCATCGCTTCAGCAACTTTTACTGGATTCATTCCGTCAACTGGTCCACAAGGCATTTCATACCCTAAACCTAGTTTCCAAATATCAGTGTGGTTAGCCGTTCTTTCAACAGAAGTTCCCATTGCATAACCGTTATTTTCTACAATAAAAACTACAGGTAGTTTCCATAACATAGCCATGTTGAAAGCTTCGTGCAAAGATCCTTGACGTGCTGCTCCATCACCAAAATAGGTCATTGTTACACCGCCAGTTTCAAAGTATTTATCTGCAAAAGCCAATCCAGCTCCTACAGGAATTTGTCCACCTACGATTCCATGACCACCATAAAAACGGTGCTCTTTTGAGAAAATATGCATAGAACCACCCATTCCTTTTGATGTTCCCGTAACTTTTCCTAAAAGCTCAGCCATTACTCTTCTTGGATCTACACCCATTCCAATTGGTTGAACGTGATTTCTATATGCAGTAATCATTTTGTCTTTTGTCAAGTCCATTGCATGCAATGCACCTGCTAGTACTGCTTCTTGACCATTATATAAGTGTAGAAAACCTCTAACTTTTTGTTGTATGTATAATGCTGCAAGCTTGTCTTCAAACTTTCTCCAAAGCAGCATGTCTTCGTACCACTTTAAATATACTTCTTTTGTAACTTCTTTCATCTCAATTGTTCTTTTGCTAAAGTTTTATTGTGTTATCAACTAGTACCTATAACGCAAAATAGTTTCCTCCCACAAATTTGCGAATTGCAAAAATAGGACATTCCAACTAAGAACTAAAATTAAAAAGCTAATTTTTAGCAATTTTACAACACGTTTTTGTTAAATAATAACGGGAGCAGGTTTTTTAGGGAGTGTGATTTATAGACTTCGCCAGTTTCTCCCATGAAATAAATTTCTATTTGCGACTCTTGGCGGATTTCATATTCGGCAATTGATTGTCTACACGCACCGCAAGGAGGTATTGGTTCTGTTGTTTTATTGGTGTCTGAAGCAGCTGTAATCGCCATTTTTGTGATTTTTGCATTTGGGTATATTGCTCCGGCTTGAAAAATAGCTACTCGCTCTGCGCATAGTCCAGATGGATAAGCAGCATTTTCTTGATTAGAGCCCAATACTATTTTTCCATTATCTAATAATAAAGCCGTACCAACTCTAAATTTTGAATATGGTGCATATGCATTTTTCCGTGCTGAAATGGCTTGCTCCATAAGATTTTGTACTTCAATTGGTAATTCAAGTGTTGAATTATAAACAGAGAAATGGCTTGTAATAGTTATTTCTTTCATATTTTTATAGGAAAAAAAGTCCAAAGTTCAGGGGTTGAAATTTGGACTTTTAATTTAAATTTTATTAAAAATTAATATTCATCGTATTTGTCTCCAAAGTTGAATGTAAGAGAGAAACGAAGGGTGTTTTCTAAAGGGTTTTTTACTTTTGAAGCTGAGAATAAATAAGACACATCTACTTTAACTACATTGTATTTAAATCCGGCTCCAAGCGAGAAAAATTTTCTAGCTCCTTTAAGTGGACTTTCATGAAAATAACCTAGTCTCATTGCAAATGAATCTTGGTATAAGTATTCAGCTCCAACTGCATATGTAACTTCTTTAACTTCTTCACTAAATCCGTCTGGTGCATCTCCGAATGATTTAAAAACTCCAGAAACCCAACCAATAGAGCGGTAATTGTCATTATTTTGAGCTCTTTCTTCAGCTGTAATCGTTCCGTCTCCATTTAGATCTGGATTTTGAGGGGTTGGAACCAATAGTTTACTAAATTCAAGATTCAGTGCTACCTTGTTGTAATCGTCAAGTATGAAATCAAATCCAGTTCCTACCTTTAAGTTAGCGGGTAAAAAGTTAGTGCTAATTTCGTCATTGTCATAACTTATTTTTGGTCCTAAGTTTTGAATATTAAAACCTGCTCTCCATCTTCCGTTAAAGTCATTATAGGCAATTTCTTCTGATTGATAAAAACCCGCAACATCAATTGCGAAAGAATTTGCTGCAGAGGCATCACCGTTGTCTGAAACTACTTTTAGATTAGAATGAATGTATCTTCCTGCTACAGCCATAGAAAATTTCTCGCTTAATTTTAAGGAATAAGAACCATCTAGTGCAAACTCATTTGGTGATACAATTCTGGGAACTTCATTTGGGTCTCCAGTTTCTCTTAATTCGATATTACCAAACCCAAAATAACGTAAACTTCCAGCAAAAGCACTTCTTTCGCTTATTTTATTATAATAGGTTAATTGTCCTAATGAAATATCATTGGCTAAATCAGTAAGGTAGGGTGTGTAACTTATAGAAAAGCCTTGTTTATCAATTGCAAAAGCATATTTTGCAGGATTCCATTGTTGTGAAAAAGCATCTGCTGAAGTGGCTACACCAACATCAGCCATACCAGCAGCTCTAGCATCTGCAGATACTAATAAAAAGGGAACTGCAGTTGTTATTACTCTATCTTGTGCTTTTGCAAAAGAAAAAGTGAGTAGACTAGTTGTTATAAGTATTATTTTTCTCATTTTGATGTTAAAATTCATTAAACAAATATACTATATTATTAAAGTATCACAAGCTTTTCGATCTTTTCAGCTTTTTTATTTGTTGTGCTAGACTTGACAGTGAGCTTGTAGATATAAACGCCTTTGCCTATTTTATTTCCAAAATCATCTCTTCCGTCCCAAGTGATTTCTTTAGATAAAAAACCTTCTGTTGTTATGATTTGGTTTTTTGTCCAAACTACCTTTCCAGTTATTGTGAAAACTTGAATTTGAACTGTTAGTGGTTCGTAAGGTCTGTTGTGAGTAAACCAAAATTCAGTATAATTGACAAATGGATTTGGATAATTTAAAACATGTGTCAAAGTTATTGTTTCGTCTCCTACTACTAAAAATTGAATTTCGGTAGTTGTTGGATTATTGTAAACATCCCATGCTTTAAATACAATAGTATGCAATCCGACCGAAATGTCATGTAATGGGAATCGTAAACTTCCATTTGTAAAATCATCAATATTTGTTTGGTAATAATCATTTAGTATATATGGGTTGCTTATGTCTCCATCCAAAATAGCTATAATGTCGTGTCCAATTCCGCTTGCAGTATTAATTCCATTTTCATCTTCGAGAAAAGCAAGTAAAAAAGGAGATGAGTTTGTAATGCCTCCTGAAACAAATGTCTCGTCATTCATATATAACTTAACTTTTGGGCTAATATTGTCCTCGGCTGCATTTTCATTTATACCTCCTATTTTAATATTCGTGTCGTAGCCAGTTTCATTCTCTAAAACCTGCTCTTTTTTAGCGTAAAAACTTATTTTTCCATTGTCAAGAGGGATTCTAATGTCTCTTGGGACAACAAAATTAAATTCAAATATTCCGTTTTTAACAGAAGCATTTCCTCTAAATATGGTTTCTCCGAGTGTAGTGAAATTTATTGGTGGGCTGTTTCCGTCGTTGTTATACGTTGTTCTTGGGATTGTCTTATCAAAAATAGTAGATGAAATTTCGCCGTTATAATTTGTCAGCGTAACATCATTTTCATCAGTTATTTCGCCAGTTACTTTCATGTGAGCTAATGATTTAAATGCATCCGTGGTTTGAGTTGTTGGGATATCATTTATTTTTGTAAGCTTTACTTTCGGTTTTGGAATAGCTAAAAACAATGCGGGATCTCCAATATAAAAAACGACATTAGTAGATGAATTCGGATTGCTGTTTTTTGATATTCGTAAAGCCTCTGCAATTGAGGTGTACTCATTAGAACCAAAAGACAATAAGTTTTGAGATAAAGTGTCGTTGAAATTTTCTGCGCTAAATTGACCAATAGCGCGAATAGTAGTAATCATGGCAATAGCACCGCCTTTCGGGTTCCAATAGGTGTATTCTCCTGCTGTTGGTCTGGTGGGATTGTCAAAACGGGAAAACTCGCAAGTAATAGTAATGAATAATGGATATTTGTATTGATTGTTTAGGTTTTGGCTATCTGATTTTTCCCAAATTCGTTCAGCCGATAATCCATCCTCGCCACCGTGTCCCAAGTAGTTGAAGATTAGTGCTCCTTTTTCGAATGCATTAAAAAAGTCTGTCCTCGCTTTTGGATATCTAAAACCTCCAGCCGATGCTTCTTGGATATAAGAATCTAATATTATTTTATTGATATTAAAAAAAGGTTTTTGTGCCGTGATTCTGTCGGCCAAATTATTTTGTCTGCTTTGTAGGCTGGAATCAGATATTTGATCGGAGTCGTCACAAATCATCACGAAATTGTTTCTCCAGTTTCCGTATGATTTGATGTCATGGTATTCAATTACTTTATTAACCATATCCTCTGCTTGTGAAGGGTTGTTTACAAGCATTCGGCCAACCGCAATATCAATTCCACCAAAATAGGAAATAATGTTTCCTTCGTTATCATCCATTAAACCATAAAAATCATCTGAGGCAAATGAAGATTCTCCAATAGTGTTGCTGTTTAAAGCATGATAAATAGGGACTATATTTGTATTGTTTATGGTTTTGTTTTTATAATCATAGGAAGCGTCTCCAAAAAGGTTTACATATTTGATCCTTTTTTCATCTGTAGAAGCATTGTCATATATGTATTTTATGCAGTTTCGTATTGCTGCAATATCTTGTTTTCCAGATGAAAATTCTTGATAAATAGACTCTGTAGTAATGACTTTTACATTTAATTTGGAATAATTCCGATGGAAATCAGCGAGTTTTTCTGCTTGATTTTTCAACTCATTTGGAGTTATTATAACATAGTCAATATCTTGAAAGGCTCCTTGGTTATTATTGAAAATTGTGCCTTTTATATTTTGGTTAGTTATTTTAGATTTAGTCTCTTTTAAGGGAGTGTAGTAGTCTAAAGCATCGATAGCAACGTATTTCTTGGTTTCTCCTAGATTTCCTTTAAACGAAAATAAATCTTGATTGTTGTTTTTTACTTTGGTTATATTACTGGTGTTAGTAATATCCCATATTTGAGAAATTCCATTTGCATTAGTAAAATTGTAATTGACAATGCCTATTTCTCCATTAGAAGAGTTATATTGAAAATTGAATTGCTTGCCATATCCTTGAAGTTTTCTTTTTGCCAAAAGGCCAATGTAATCCAAAAAACCTTTGGATCCAGGAACACCATTGTTGTTGTATGTTAGTTTTATTTTTACATTTTCAGCACTGTTGAAAGAGGCATTGCTGGGTAAGTTGCCAACATAAAATTCAGTGTCAGAATTGGTGTTTATGGCAGGAAAACTGATTTGTCCAATGATTTGACTGTTAGCGCTAACTTGAAATGATGTTGGGGTATAAGCGGCCGAAGCGGTTACGGCTTTAATTTTTATTGGGATTGTTAAATCAATATTAGGAAAGTTGAATTCAAATTCTTGTTCTTGATTGATGTCAAATGACTCTCCAAACCATTGTCTTCCAAGGTGGGCAATATTGACTAAATCGGTTTCATGATATTGATAATCGTCAAATGTGTTTAGATTCAATGTACTGTTGCCTAAAGGTTGAGTCATTTGGCCCATTCTTTTACCATTGTCTCCAGAAGAGGTGATGTAATAGTACGACTTTGTATCGTAAAGGTTTATATTAGTTTGACTTTCTTCATTCCAAGTGTCAACTCCTTCAGCATAAAATAAGATATAATCATTAGTGTCAAATGTGCCGTCATCTTCACCAATAATTTGAATAGTATTTTCAATTAAATCATCTGGGTAATCAATATTATTTGATAAAGGAAGCATATTTCCTCCATTGCCATATATTTTAATTTTTTTAGGATCAATTCCATTAGCTGGAAACCCTAATTCTTGTAAAAAACTTTTTGAAATTTTATAAACACCTGATTTTTCAATATAAAAACGATACCAATCGCCAGAGGACAAAACGGAATTGTAAATAAGTTTCGTGGTTTTGTTCGATTGATTAATTTTTGATGTTGAGTTATTGATGGTGTAAGAAAAAGATTTTATCCTTTTGTATCCATAAGAGTCCTTTATAATGGGAGAGAGGGTCAGGAAAGATTCTAAAACACCTCGGCTTTTGAAATTTTGTATAGTTGGGGCTATTACTTTTGGTATGTTTTCTAGCTTTAAGTCGCCAAGTTGTTCTGCTGAAACAGATTCGTAATTTATATTTGAGATTAAAACATCATTTTTATCATAAGAATAAGGTGCTTTTAGCTTTAAAGTGTAAAAAAGAATCTTTTTTTCAGTATCATAATGAAATTGATTTCCAGTAAAGATTGGAATGTTGATTTTAGTATTTCCAATTGACATCTCCGTTTTATCAAGCCATTCGATGGTGATGTTATCTACGGTTTGGGCATTTAAAATGGAAGAAATTAAGGATAATGTAATCAGAAGTAGCTTTCGCATTATTTATTAAATTGTATTAATAATAAATTAATTGGAATGAGTAAAAATATAGCTTTTAGTGTTAAAATAAATAATAAATAGTATAAATTTGCGTTTGATTTGTATGAAATAGTTTAATATGGTTGAACTGCGCAAAATTTTTTAAAATGGTGTTGCAGGTTAATCGTTAATTATTATATTGCATCACTTAAATTATTACCTTTAAAAGAGTATGAAAGTAAACAAAATTATGGCATTTCGATTGATGTTATCGTTGATAATGATAGTAGGTTTTGCTAGTTGTAGTAAAAAATCTAGTTCAAAAAATGCATCAAGAGCTACCGGCTGGAATGTAGATAGCAAGAAAGCTTCTAGTAGTAAAAAACAAGAAGCGGGACCTGGTTTGGTTTTTGTTGAAGGAGGAACTTTTACAATGGGTAAAGTGGAAGATGATGTTATGCATGATTGGAACAACACACCAACACAACAACATGTTCAATCCTTTTATATGGATGAAACAGAAGTTACAAACTTTATGTACTTGGAGTACTTAGATTGGTTGAAAAATGTTTTTCCTCCAACAGAAGAGAACTATAAATATATATATGAAGGAGCTTCACCAGATACTTTAGTGTGGAGAAATAGATTGGGTTATAATGAAACCATGACTAATAACTACTTGAGACATCCTGCGTATGCAAGTTATCCTGTAGTTGGGGTAAATTGGATTCAAGCTGTTGAATTTAGTAAATGGAGAACCGATCGTGTAAATGAAGCAATTTTAGAAAAGAATGGTTATTTAAAAAAGAATGCAAAATCGCAAGATGTTACAGCTGAAGCTTCTTTTAGTACAGAAACGTATTTAAAAGCTCCAACAATGACATATGGTGGTAATGAGGAGATTGTTTTAAAATCTAAAGCTGGTAGAAAAAGCCCTAAAGCAGGTAAAGACGGTAAGGTTGTTGAAGCTAAAAATGTTTATGCACAACGTTCTTCAGGAATACTTTTACCTGAATATAGACTTCCAACTGAAGCAGAGTGGGAATATGCTGCAGCTGCAGATGTAGGTCAAAGAGAATATAATATCTATAAAGGACAAAAGAAATATCCATGGTCTGGTAGTTATACTCGTTCTGGAAAAAGACAAAGTAAAGGGGATCAATTAGCCAATTTCAAGCAAGGGAATGGAGATTACGGTGGAATTGCAGGATGGTCTGATGATGGTGCTGATATCACTAATGCTGTTAAAAAATATCCAGCTAATGATTTTGGATTGTATGATATGGCAGGAAATGTAGCCGAATGGGTTGCCGATGTTTACAGACCAATTATTGATAATGAGTCAAATGATTTTAACTACTTTAGAGGAAATCGTTACACTAAAAACAAAATTGGAGAAGATGGGAAAGTAGAAATTGTTACTCTAGAGACTATGAAAAAAGATACTCTTAGTAATGGTAAAATTATTGTAAGAAGTTTTCCAGGTCAAATTGCACAAGTGCCAGTTGATGAAAACGAAACGTACTTGAGACAAAATTTTGATAAGAGTAATAATATTAATTATAGAGATGGTGATAAGCAATCTTCAAAATATTATAACTTTGGTGAATCAGAGTCAGATACTGATAAAGCAAAATTGGATAAGAATATGTATAATTCTCCTAAACATAATGTTACTACAGACAGTTTAGGTATGATGGTTAGAAAATACGATAAGTCTAGTAAAAGAACTACTTTGATAAACGATGAAGTACGAGTTTACAAAGGAGGTTCTTGGAGAGATAGAGCGTATTGGTTAGACCCAGCTCAAAGAAGGTATTTTCCACAGGATATGGCAACTGACTATATTGGATTTAGATGTGCTATGTCTAGAGTAGGACCTAAGGCAGAAAAAAGAAAATCAGCTAGAAATTAATTTTTTTATATAATTATAAAAGTAAAAAGCCCTTTGATTAGGGCTTTTGCTTTTTTTAATCCTTTTTATATGGATATCCAATACATTCATAGTTTATTTTTAAAATGTAAATCGGTTTCAATTGACACACGTAAGATTGGTGTTAATTCTTTTTTTGTAGCCATAAAAGGGGAGCGATTTGATGCGAATACTTTTGCTAGCGAAGCTTTAGAAAAAGGAGCTTCTTATGTGCTTATTGATGATAAGTCTTATTATATTGATGAGCGAACAGTACTTGTTGATGATAGTTTAGTGGCTTTACAAGAATTAGCTAAATTTCATAGGGGCTATTTAAAGTTACCTATTATAGCTCTTACTGGTAGCAACGGAAAGACTACTACAAAAGAGTTAATTCAAGTAGTGCTTTCAAAAAGATACAATACAAAAGCCACTGTAGGGAATTTCAACAATCATATTGGAGTGCCTTTAACTTTATTGTCATTTACTTCAGAAACTGAAATTGGAATCGTTGAAATGGGAGCTAATCATAAAAAAGAAATTGAATTTTTATGTGAATTAGCTAAACCTGATTACGGATATATTACTAATTTTGGGAAAGCACATCTGGAAGGATTTGGAGGTGTTGCGGGCGTAATTGAAGGGAAAAGTGAAATGTATCAATACTTAGCAAAAAACGATAAATTAGCTTTTATAAATCTGGAAGATCCAATTCAAGTTGAAAAATCAAAGTTGCTAAAATCCTTTTCTTTTGGTCTAAATAAAGAAAATGCTGATGTATGTATTGCAGAAGTTAAAGCAAATCCTTTTGTGGAAATTGAATTTTCGAACATTATAATTCAGTCTCATTTGATAGGGCTTTACAATGCTAATAATTTGAATGCAGCACTTGCCATAGGTAAGTACTTTGAAGTTGATAATATAGCTATAAAACAAGCGCTAGAGAGTTATATTCCTGAAAATAATAGATCTCAACTCTTGTTAAAAGAGACCAACGAAATTATTTTGGATGCATATAATGCAAATCCAAGTAGTATGGCGGTGGCTATTTCTAATTTTTTACAATTAGAAAAGCCAAATAAAATAATGATTTTAGGAGATATGTTTGAACTTGGCAATGAGAGTGCAAAAGAGCATAAGGAATTAATTGATTCTTTATTAAAAGAAAATTTGGTTCGATGTTTCTTTATTGGGTCTGCATTTTATGACACTAGAATTGATAAGAGTAATTTTTATTTTTATGACTCATTTGATGCTTTTTCAAATTATTTAAAAACGATGCAAATTAGAAATAGCATGGTTCTAATCAAAGGTTCAAGAGGAATGGCATTAGAAAGGACATTGGATTTTATATAGTAAAAAATTATTACACATTTTTAAATGAGGATATTATGTACGTCATAATATCCTTTTTATTTTATATACTCATTAAAAAGCCAATAAGGTTTTCTTTTTTATTGAGTTCTAATTTTTTTCTTAATCTATAACGTGCTAGCTCCACACCTCCACTTGAAATGTTCATGATTTCGGCAATTTCTTTAGTTGACATATTCATCAGTAAATAAGTTGATAAATCTAATTCTCGTGGTGAAATTGTTGGGTATTTTTCTTTTAACCTTTTTAGAAAATCAAAATGTACATTTTTAATGTGTTTCTCTAAATCTTTCCAGCTTTTATCTGCATTTACTTCTTTTGTAATACTTCTGTTCAATTTTGTAAATTGAGATTTTGTCGATTCATCTAATGTATCAATATTTATGTCTTTTAGTTTATGAATTATCCCGTTTAAAATTTTGTTTTTCTTCACAACTTGTAAAGAGTTATTTACTAGCTCTTTATCTTTTGCTAAGATCTTAATTTGAAGTTTATCATTTTTTAATTTTTCAATCTCTTTTTCTAGGTCAAATTGTTCTTGACGTATTTTCGTTTCTTTTTCAAGGTATAATCGCCTTTGTTCGATGGTTTCGTAATATTTGTTTTTACGAATTTTCATTTGAACTCTTTTACGAATATAATAGATTGCTATAATAATAAGTAAAAGGTATCCTAAATAGGCCAGATAATGTCTATACCATGGTGGCGAAATAGAAAAATTAATAATGGCTACTTCAGATTGTATTCCAAAACTATTTCTCGACTTTAATTTCATGGTGTAATCACCTTCTCTTAAATTGGTATATTCTTTTATTGAAATAGTCGACCAATTGCTCCATTTGCTGTCAAATCCGGCTAATTGATAGGAATATTCTACGCTTTCAATGTTGTCGTATGTAGGGGATGAAAAAGTAAATCGGACATGGTTAGAAGAGTATGGAATTTCGTAATTCTCTATTGTTTTATTACCATTACCTAATACCAAAGTATCTCCCGAAAAAGAAAAACTACGTATAAATACGTTTGGTTTGATTTTTAAATTATTAGTAATATTGGGATCGTAGTGCGCTAAACCAGAGGTTAGTCCAATAAAAACATTTGAAGGATCTATTGTTGTAACCGATAGGTAATTATTTAGAAGGTTTCCTGTCATATTCGAAAACTCTGCTACTTTATTTTGATAATGCCCTTTTTTATTCAGCTTCAACATACCCAGTGACTCATTAAATACGTACCAAATGTTGCCATATTTATCTTCGGTTATTGAATTGATGTTTGGAATATTTTTGAAAATGGAACTTACAGATTTGTTTTCAGTAAAGGATTTTTGTTGATTTGAGTATTGGTAAAAATGATTATTCGTCTGAAAGAATATGTTGTTTTTTAAATGATGAATACTTCCTATTCCTTTTATTTTTTTAGATAGGTTTTCGAATGTTTTTATGTTTTCAAAATTCTTTAAATCTTGAGATAAAGTCATTTTATATAATACAGCATCCTTTTTCAGCCATAAATTCGTGGCATCTATTTCAAAAGTGTTCGCTGATTTTTCAAAACCTTCGATTTTGTTTCTAAATTGCCATCCACTTGCTGTGTTTTCAAATATGGCAAAACCATTGTATTTTGCTCCTATTATAAAGTTTGTTTTATTTGGAATTACTTTAAAACCAAAATAACCTTTATTGTCTAATGTTTTAATTGCTTTATTTCCGGAAATTAATAATGCACCTCTGTTATGGGCGCATAGTAACTGATTATTAATTATTTGTAAGTTCCAAGCTTGACCAGTTGTGCCTTCTACTAGTTTAAATGAATCTTCTCTAATTGTATTTTCCCAAGATTGATAAAATACACCTTGGTTTGTAGCTACATATAATTTATTTTGGAATAATGCTGAAGCATAAACAGTACTTAAGCCATAACTGAACCCAAGATAAGTAATTGGAGAGCTTTCATTTATAAAAGTAATTCCATTGTCTAGGCCAAGCCATAAGTTGTTTTTACTGTCAATAAATGAAGTTAGAACAGTGTTGTTTTGTAGGCCTTTAGTATGATTAATATGTTGTATGATCTTCCCGTTTAGGTCACATATTATAATTCCATCTAGTACGGAATTTAGTTGTATATAATTATCTTTTATTTTTACTCCACCAAGAGAGCTATTTTTTTTAATAAAGGAATTTGCTTGCGTATTCCAAGGAGCCATTTTTCCATTTTGATATATAAAAAGCCCTTTAGTTAAAGTTGTGATTAGTAATTGGTTGTTTGGCAAAGAGAACATTCCCCAAATTTCAGTATTATTGATATCGGTAGTGCCTTTTAAGGGGGTTAAAATACCATTTTTGTATTCTACTATTCCAAGAGAAGATTCTTGAAGGTATAAGTGGTCGTTTACCAGGAATGAAAATTGGAATCTATTAGGAGCTTCAATTATTTTAAGTTGATTGTTCTTATAACTATAGATTCTTCCAAATGATTGAAAGATAATTGCTTTATTAACGATGTGTATTTTCCAAATGAAATCAATTAACTTGACTTGCTTTTTATTTATCAATTTTGATATAGAAACGTATTCCATTTTTCCTTTTGAATTAGGTTTGAAATAACCAAACTCATTATATCCCCCTACATATATTTTACCAGAGTTATCTATTTTTAAAGATCTGATAGCAGTGGAATTTGGTAAAATGTATTTTCTCCACGATGTTCCATCAAATTGGTAAAGCCCATTGTTATTGGCAAAATATAAATTGCCGTTTTTATCTTGATCAATATTCCAGTTTTGCGTTCCTCCTTTGTAATCGGTTCTTTTATAATTGCGTATATCTGGCAGCCCAATATTTTTTACCTGTGCAAAAATTATCGTTGTGAAAAATAAAAACAAAGCAAAAAAAACGTAGAATTTTGAAGATTTCATAATTATTGTATTGGCTCGTTATAAGTTGTAATGACAGCTGTAAAGTCTTAGTTTTTGTAATGTGAAACGAGATTATTAGCTAAAATACCTCAATTTTAATAATTGTAGGGTTTATTTAATGATTTAACTTTTTGATAACAGCTATTGTTATTTTGTAAAATCTTGTTAATTAAAGTTTTAATTTTTATTTGATGTGTTTTTGTTTGGTTCGTTATTTGGCTTTGATGTGTTTTTGTAGTGATTAATAAATATTAATAACAAAAAAATAACCCTACTATTGTTTCAAATTACTAAATAATTAACCAAAATTTATAGAAAAATGAAATTAACAAAATTACTTATTTTTTGTTTTTCATCTCTATTATTCTCGATTTACGCACAAGCGCAAGACATTGTGGTAAACGGAATAGTAAATGATGAAAGTGGTATGCCAATTCCTGGGGCATCGATTTTATTAAAGGGATCTTCAAAATCAGCCTCTTCAGATTTTGATGGAAAGTTTCAAATGCAAGTGCCTTCAGATGGTATTTTAGCCATTAGTTATATTGGCTATGGAACTGTTCAAGAATCAATAAAAGGGCGTTCTCAAGTGGTTATAAAATTAACATCACAATCTCAAGATTTGAATGAAGTTGTTGTTGTAGGTTATGGTACTCAAAAGAAGAGTGTTGTAACAGGAGCTATTTCAAGCATTAAAGCTTCTGACTTAGAAGATTTGCCAATTACTAGAGTTGAGCAATCATTACAGGGTAGAGTTTCTGGTTTGACTATAGCTGCAAACTCAGGACAACCTGGTTCTTCTGCAACTATTCGAGTTCGTGGTATTACTACATTCGGAAACAATGAGCCACTTTGGGTTGTTGATGGAGTAGTGGTTGATGCTGGCGGTATAGGTTATTTGAATCAATCTGACATTGCCTCAATAGAGGTGTTGAAAGATGCTGCTTCACAAGCTATTTATGGTGCAAGAGCAGCGACGGGTGTTATTCTTGTGACAACAAAAAAAGGGAAATCTGGAAAAATCAGTGTCAATTATAATGGTTACACTGGAATATCGGCTCCTGCTAGAAAATTAGACTTATTAAATGCTACTCAATATGCCACTTTGATGAATGAGGCTTCAGTAGCAGGTGGTGGAGATATTAAATTTTCAAACCCAGCATCATTTGGAGTAGGTTCCGATTGGCAATCAGCGATTTTTAATAATAATGCAAAACGTGTTGGTCATGAATTAAGTTTAAGTGGTGGAAATGAAGTGTCAACATTCTATTTGTCTTTTGGTCTTTTGGATCAAGAAGGAATTGTCGCTACTGATATCTCCAACTATATCAGAAAAAATATTAGGTTAAACTCCACACATAAAATCACTAAGAAAATTACTTTTGGTCAAACATTGGGATATTCTAGAGAGAAAAATGTAGGGTTAGGAAATACTAATAGTGAATTTGGAGGACCTTTAAGTTCTGCAATCAATTTAGATCCATTGACACCAATTGTAGAAAGAGATCCAGTTCTTGCAAATCAATCTCCTTACACAAATACAGGTGCAATTAGAGATGCTAATGGTAATCCTTATGGTATTTCCTCTTTTGTGGGTCAAGAAATGTCTAATCCATTGGCGTATATTCAAACAAGATTAGGGAATTATGGTTGGTCTGACAATTTTGTTGGTAATGCTTATTTAGAAGTTGAGCCAATAAGTGGCTTAAAATTTAGAACTACTCTTGGGGGAAAATTAGCTTATTGGGGTAGTGAAAGCTTTACTCCAATATCTTATTTGAATGCTTCAAATATTGTAGCCAAAAATAATATATCAAGAAGTACAAATACTGGCTTTGGTTGGAATATAGAAAATATAGCTTCTTATTCTAAACTTATCAATAGTCATAATTTCAGTATTTTAGTTGGTCAGGGTGCTTATGTTGATAATATTACTAGTGGGAGCGGTGTAACGTATTATAATATTCCTGTTACTAGCTATAAAGATGCTTCATTTAATTATAGTGTTCCAAAAGACCAGATTGACTCTTACGCGTATACTGGATCAGAACATGTTGTAACATCGTTGTTCTCTAGATTAAATTATGATTATAAAGAAAAATATTTGGTAACTGGTATTATTCGTAGAGATGGTTCTTCGCGATTTGGATCAAATAATAGATACGGAACTTTTCCTTCATTCTCATTAGGTTGGGTAGCTTCAAAAGAAGATTTTTGGAAGGATAACAATGTAATTAATCAACTGAAATTTAGAGGTGGTTATGGTGTTACAGGTAATGATGCTATTGGTGATTTTAGATATTTAGCTACAATTGGAGGTGGAAGAAATTACACTATTGGGAATTCGGGTTCTGTAACTATAGGTAATAGTCCGAATGCTCCTTCTAACCCTGATTTGAAATGGGAAGAGACAAGTCAAACTAACATAGGATTTGATGCTACATTATTTCAAAATTTTAATCTTTCGTTAGATTTATATGATAAAAAGACAACAGGCATTTTGCAAGATGTTTTGATACCTGGTTATGTGGGTTCTACAGGAAATCCTGTTGGGAATGTAGCTGATATGCAAAATAAAGGTATTGATTTAGAGTTGGGGTACCGTAAAAAAATTGGTCAAGTAAATATGTCCGTTAATGCGAATGTTTCCTATTTAGATAATAAAGTTACTTATTTAGGGAACGGTATTGATTTCTTATCTGGTGGGCAAACTATTCAGTCAAGTACTTACCCTATTACAAGAGTTCAAGTGGGGCAACCATATAATGCTTTCTATGGTTTTAAAACGGCAGGGATATTCCAAAATCAAACAGAGATTAATGAATATACTAATGCAGATGGTGGATTAATTCAACCTAATGCTGTACCTGGAGATTTCCGTTGGAAAGATGTAAATGGTGATGGAAAGATCACATCAGATGACAGAGAGTTCCTAGGTAGTCCAATTCCTAAATATACTTTTGGTTTTACTATTAATTTAGATTATAAAAATTTCGATTTATTAGTTTTTGCCCAAGGAGCAAGTGGGAACAAAATTTTTCAAGGTTTACGTAGGTTAGATATTGGGAATGCCAATTTTCAAACATCAGCTTTAGGACGTTGGACAGGAGAAGGAACTTCAAATACTTTTCCAAGATTGACTACAAATGACACGAATAAAAACTTTAATAATCCTTCTGATTTTTATCTTGAAGATGGTGATTATTTAAGATTTAAAACAATTCAGTTAGGGTATTCTTTGCCAAGCGACGCTATTAGTAAAGCAGGTTTAAGCAAAACTAGAATTTATTTAACTGCCGAAAATTTATTCACTTTCACAAAATATTCAGGATATGACCCTGAAATTGGTGGAGGAGTAATGGGAATTGATAGAGGATTTTATCCGCAAGCAAGAACATTCATGTTAGGTGTTAATTTACAATTTTAATAAAAGATATTATTATGAAACTTAAAAATATAAAATTTTCACTTATTGCTTCTGTTGTGCTTTTTACAGCAACATCATGCAGTGAGGAATTTTTAAATGTAGAACCAAAAGGGACAGCATTAGAAGACAACTATTATACTAACGAAACAGAAGCTTATTCAGGACTGGTTTCCGTATATGACGTTTTAGGTAAACAGTCAAAAGGATTTGAGAATATGATTTGTATGTTAAATGCAGGATCAGATGACTTTTATGCTGGTGGTGGTGGTGCAACTGATGGTACCGGAATTCAATCTTTTTCAGATTATTCGATAAGCCCAGTTACAATTCCTGCTAGTTTTTGGAATGATTTTTATCAAGGTATTTTTAGAGCAAATATTCTACTTGAAAAATTGCCTAATGTGCCGATGAATGATGCAACTAAAGCAAGATTTACTGCTGAAACAAAGGCTTTGCGCGGTTATTATTATTTTGAATTAGTGCGAACTTTTAAGAATGTCCCATTAATTACTGAACCAATAGCTACTAGTGAAATATATAATGTTTTACAAGCTAGTTCAGATGATGTTTATGCTCAAATTGAAAAAGATTTGACAGAAGCATTACCTAATTTGCCTAATATAATAAGTGATGTAGCAAATGAAGGAGGACGTTTTTCTAAAGGTTCAGTTCAAGCTTTATTAGGAAAAGTATATTTATATGAAGGGAAAAATACTCAAGCAGCTGCTGCATTTGCTTCAGTTAATGGAACACCAGGGGGCACGAGTATGTATGGTTATAAATTGCTAAATAAATTTGCGGATTTGTGGACTATAAATAACAAGTTTAATTCAGAGGCAATTATTGAAATTACCCATACAGATAAAAGTAATGCAGATTGGGGTAATTGGGGATCAGGATCAGATGAAGGAAACAGTGTTAATGTAATGGTTGGGCCAAGGAGTTTTTCTAGACCTTCTAATTCTACGGCTCCGGATTATGCTTCGGGCTGGAGTTTCAATACAGTGACTCAAAATTTGTATGATGCCTTAAAATCAGACCCTCGTTTTGATGCAACCATTGTTGATATGAAAGCATTAAAAGCGGCAGGACAGGCGGATTATTCTCCTGGATATAAAGACACAGGTTACTTTTTGAAAAAATTTATGCCATTAACATCAGATGTTTCTACAGGTGGAGGCGCTTCAGTTTTAAATTATAAGCAAAATGTATATGCAATCCGTTTGGCTGATACGTATTTGATGGAAGCGGAAGCACTTGGTGCAACTGGAGCAAGAGCACAAGCTTTATTAGATGCGGTTAGAGCAAGAGTAGGTTTAGCTTCTGTACCAGTTTCTATGGATGCTGTTTTAGTTGAGAGAAGATTAGAATTAGCGGGAGAAGGTCATCGTTGGTTTGACTTAGTAAGAACAGGAAGAGCTGCTTCGACATTAGCAAGTAGAGGGTTTACAACTGGTAAAAATGAAATTTGGCCAATTCCTTTGAAAGAATTGGAAAATACTAAAATTGTTCAAAATCCTAATTACAACTAATATTAAAAATGAATAAGATGAAATTAAAAATAGTTTTAAATAGAGGAGTTTACTTAATGTTTGCTTTAGCTACATTATGTTCACTAAATAGTTGTCAACCTGATGCTGTTGGTGTTGGCAATGGTCTTACAGATACAAATGTAGATGCTTCATTTACTGTCAAACCAGTTGAGGGAGCTGTAAACAAATTTACATTAAGTGCTCAAAAAACAAATGTAATTGCTTCAAAATGGGATATTGGTGAAGGTACTTATTCAGGTAAAATGATTGAGACCGTTTTCTTTCCTGATGCGGGAACTTATACTGTAACCCATACTGCAATTGGGAAAGGTGGTTTTATGAATTCATCAAGTCAAGATATTGTAGTAGCAAGCTCGGATCCAGTTGCGGGGAATATCATTCAAGGAGGAAAATTTGAAAATGTGGCGGATCAGAGTAAGTGGACTGTTCTAAATCTTAGTCCTTCTGGTGCTGCAAAATGGACTTTTAATCCTGGAAGTGCTACAATTAATTCTTCTGGATCTTGGAATCAAGAGGCTATATATCAGTCGATAGAGGTTGTTAAGGATAAAGAATACACGGTAGATATGCTTGTTTCATCTTTAAATGGTTCCAATGAAACTTGGTTTGAAGTATATGTTGGTAAAACAGTACCTACGTCAGGTGTTGAATATAAAGATAACAAAGTAATGGGGTTAAGTACTTGGGATGGCTGTGCAACAGCCGCTTTTTCGGGTAGATTATCAGTTGTTGGATGTGTGAAAAACGATGTGACAAAAACCGTTAGTAATGTTGTGAAATTTGCAGAATCCGGTACAGTTTATTTTGTTATAAGATGTGGTGGTAACACCTTTACACAAAGCGGTATAATTGTTAAAAATGTAGAAGTAAGAGGTAAATAAGTTAGTTAAGTTAGGTTTAAATGTAGTTGGTAAAATGGCCCATTCTCTTTGGATTATGGGCTATTTTTTAAATTCAAATATAACAATTATATTTATTTTTTGTTTAAAGTCTTTATTTATAGACTTTTACAATATAATATTCAAATTAAAAATTCGATAAATGAAAAAAAATAGTTTAAAAATTCTTGTCTTGTTCTTGTCATTTACTGCTTTTGCACAACAGCATTCGCTTAAAAAAGAACAGCAAGGATTTATCACTAATGGAAAAAAAATAACGGTATATACTACTGCAGATAGTACGGATTTAAGGTTAACTCCCACAGATAATTTAGTTTTTAAGCCTGCGGGACAACCTTTTGAAACAGAAATTTCAGTTTTTGTGGAACCATCTAAAACTTTTCAAAAATTCATGGGAATTGGAGGCGCAATAACTGATGCTAGTGCTGAAGTTTATGCTAAATTATCCAAAGATAAACAGCAGGAACTCATGAATGCATATTATGATAAAGACAAAGGAATTGGTTATTCTTTGTTACGAACAACAATTCATAGTTCTGATTTCAGCAATGGAAGTTATACTTATATCAAGGAAGGTGATACGTCTTTGAAGACTTTTTCTATTGAGCATGACAGGCAATTTCGTATTCCAATGCTTAAAGAAGCAATCAAAACTGCTGGCGGTAAATTATTGACCTATGTTTCTCCTTGGAGTCCACCAGCTTTTATGAAAAGCACAAATAATATGCTAAAAGGGGGCATTTTGTTGCCAGAGTTTTATCAAGCATGGGCTAGTTATTATGCTAAATTTATTAAGGCATATGAAAAAGAAGGCATGCCTATTTGGGGGCTTACCATACAAAACGAGCCAATGGCGGTCCAAACTTGGGAGTCTTGTGTATATACAGCTGAAGCTGAGCGCAATTTCTTGAAAAACTTTCTGGGACCAACAATGGTAAAAGAAGGCCTTGGAGATAAAAAAATTGTGGTTTGGGACCACAATCGTGATTTAATGAATCAAAGAGCAAATACTATTTTTTCTGATCCTGAAGCTGCAAAATATGCTTGGGGTATGGGTTTTCATTGGTATGAAACTTGGGCAGGTGGAGCGCAAATGTTTGATAATGTACGCAAAGTACATGAAGCGTATCCAGATAAAAAATTACTTTTTACAGAAGGATGCATTGAGAAATTTGATGCTAAAAAATATCAATTTTGGCCTAATGCAGAGCGTTATGGCATTTCTATGATTAATGATTTTAATAATGGAACTGTAGGATGGACGGACTGGAATATCTTATTGGATCAAAATGGTGGTCCTAATCATGTTGGAAATTTCTGTTTTGCACCGATTCATGCGGATACTAATACAGGAGAATTAATCTATACTCCTTCCTATTATTACATCGGACATTTTTCAAAATTTATTCGTCCTAATGCCAAAAGAGTAAGTACAGCAGTTAGCAGAAGCAGTTTGTTAAGTACTTCTTTTTTGAATACAGATGGTAAAATGGTCACTATTGTAATGAATCAAAGTGACAAAAAAGTCACCTATAATTTATTTATAGCTTCAGAGAAAACAGTAGTGCAAATCCCAGCTCATGCTATTCAAACATTAGTCTACTAAAAAACAACAACATGAATCAGTATTTAAAAAGAGTACTTAAGATTGCCTTTTTTATAACGGCAATAGTTCTGCAAGTAAAATGTTCTTCATCAAGTGATAGTGGTTCAGAGCCAGCACCGCCAACACCAGTACCTCCTGTGAAAGTGGCTAATGAAGTTGATTTTTGGTTGACTAAAGGAGATCAAAGCGTAAAACTTCAAAAACAAACAGGTGTCTTGGGGTTTGGAACTTCGGCTAACGGTTACGCTAGTATAGAAGTAAATGAAGCCCAAAAATACCAAACAGTTGATGGCTTTGGTTATACTTTAACTGGGGGTAGTGCGGATGTCATTAATCAACTGACTTCTTCAAAGAAAAATAACCTTTTACAGGAATTATTCGGATCTGGTGAAAGTGCAATTGGGGTCAGTTATATCAGGATAAGTATTGGCGCATCGGATATGAATGCTACTCCATTTACCTATAATGATTTACCAACTGGGGATTCTGATTTGGCTTTAGCAAAATTCAGCTTGGATCCTGACAGAAATGGAGTTATTGCTTTATTGAAAGAAATACTATTGATTAACCCAAAGATTAAGATTGTAGCAACACCGTGGTCAGCGCCTCTTTGGATGAAAGATAAAGACAGTTTTGTGGGAGGACACTTGCAAACAAAATATTATGAAGTTTATGCACAATATTTTGTGAAATACATTCAACAAATGAAAGGGGAAGGAATTACAATCGATGCGATTACTCCTCAAAATGAACCTTTGCATGGAGGGAACAATCCAAGTATGGAGATGACAGCAATAGAACAAACCAATTTCATTAAAACAAATTTGGGACCCGCTTTTAAAACAGCAAACATCACTACAAAAATTATTGCTTATGATCATAATTGTGATAATATACAATATGCTAACACCGTATTAAGCGATGTTGATGCAGCTGCTTTTGTAAATGGAACTGCTTTTCATCTATATGCTGGAGATATTAGTGCACTTTCTATGGTTTACGATACTTTTCCAACTAAAAGCATTTATTTTACGGAACAATTTACGGCTTCTACTGGGGATTTTAAAGGAGATTTAAAATGGCATTTAAAAAATATAATCATTGGTTCTATGCGAAATTGGAGTAGAAATGCATTAGAGTGGAACCTAGCAAATTCAGGTTCTTTTGGCCCACACACCTCCGGTGGTTGTTCGACTTGTAAAGGTGCCATAACCGTTAATTCTAGTGAAAGTTTGGAACGTAATGTTGCTTATTATATTATTGCTCACGCTTCTAAATTTGTTCCGGCTGGTTCTATAAGAGTCGGAAGTAATGTTAGTGGTGATTTAAATAATGTGGCTTTTATAACTCCCGAAGGGAAAAAGGTTCTAATTGTTGAGAATGACGGTACTGTTAACACCTTATTTAATATTAAGTTCAATGGAAAATGGATAACAACTTCCCTAGATGCAGGTTCAGTGGGAACCTATACATGGTAATGAAATTTTAAAACACATTAAACTCAAAATTAGTATATGAAAAAAGGAGCTTTAATAATTACAGTATTGTTCTCAATTGCGTCTTTTAGTCAAGGGTTTTTACATACTAACGGGCAAAATATTGTTGATGGGAATGAGCAGAATCTAATTCTAAGAGGTGTAGGTTTAGGTGGTTGGATGGTTCAAGAAGGCTATATGCTCAAGACCGATCAATTTGCAGGACCACAGTATGTTATAAAACAAAAAATCACTGATTTAATTGGTGAAAAGAGTACCGAAGATTTCTATAAAGCATATAAAGAAAACGGAATTACAAAGAGAGATATTGATTCTCTTGCGGCTTGGGGATTTAATTCAGTTCGATTGCCCATGCATTATAACTTGTATACTTTACCTGTTGAAGAGGAAAAAAGTGCAGGAGAGAATACATGGCTTGTAGAAGGTTTTACAATGACTGATCATCTACTAGAATGGTGTGCGGCAAATAAAATGTATTTAATTTTAGATCTTCACGCCGCTCCTGGAGGGCAAGGGAGAGACGCTAATATATCCGATTATGATACGTCTAAGCCGTCTTTGTGGGAAAGCGAAGCCAATCGAAATAAAATGATTTCCTTTTGGAAGAAAGTGGCGGTACGTTATAAAGATAATCCGTGGATTGGTGGGTATGATATTATAAATGAACCCAACTGGAATTTTACGGGAACCAATAATAATGGATGTGATGAAACTTCAAATGGGCCTTTAAGAGCACTTCAAGTTAATATTACGAAGGCAATACGAGAAGTAGATACGAATCACTTAATTATTATTGAAGGCAATTGCTGGGGAAACAATTATAATGGAATTTTTCCGCTTTGGGATGATAACATGGCTTTGAGTTTTCATAAATATTGGAACCACAATACACAAGGTGCGATTCAGAAAATGTTGGATTATAGAACGCAATACAATGTTCCAATATGGTTGGGAGAAAGTGGTGAAAATTCTAATGTTTGGTTCAAAGATGCTATTTCTTTAGTAGAATCCAATAATATAGGTTGGGCTTTTTGGCCAATGAAAAAAATAGAAAATATCGCAGGAATTACCTCGGTTAAAAAGAATCCTGATTATGAGGTTTTACTTCAATATTGGAAAAATGGCGGAATGAAACCTAGTCCAGATTTTGCTAAAATAGCACTGATGCAGTTAGCGGAAAATTTTAAAATGGAAAATGTGACCGTCAAGCCAGATGTCGTTGATGCGATGTTTAGACAAGTACAAACGAATGAAACAAAGGCCTATAAAAAACATAATTTACTAGGAAAAATCTTTGCGACCGAATACGATTTGGGTACCAATGGATTTGCTTATTTTGATAAGGATGTAGTAAATTATAAAGTGGATACGGGAACTTTTGAAGAGTGGAATAAAGGAAATTCAATGCGTAATGACGGAGTTGATATTTTACCATGTACGGATGCAATTTCAAATGGATTCCAAGTTTCATTTATAGAAAATGGGGAGTGGTTGCAATTTACATTAGATTCAAAATCAAAAGAAACGTATGATATTGCAATTCGATACGCAAGTTCAAAAGCAGATGGGAAGCTACATTTTGAAATGGAAAATGGAATGAAATCATCGGGTATGAAACTTCCAAGTACGGGTGGTGATGCGGTATGGAAAACGGTTGTTTTGCATGGATTAGATTTAAATAAAGGAATAAATAAAATCAAAGTAGCTTTTGACAAAGGAGGTTTTAATCTTAATTATTTTGAATTTATAAAAAGTAAAAAATAACTATTTACACTAAGGTCAATCAATAGAAATCAACATCTTTAAAATAATATTTATAATGAAAAACATTGCTTATAAAATAACATTGTTATCTTTTGTTTTACTATTCGCATTTCTGTCTTGTAGCGACAATGGAGGAGCTTCAAATGAAGTGCCTGTAGTTGTGCCGTCAAATTTATCGGTTAAAGCTACAGTTGTTGGTACATCTACTGCAAATCCTAATGGAGATGGAAGCGGACTAGTGAATTTTAAAATCACGGCGAATAACGCGGTTTCGTATAAAATATTGGTCGATGGAAAAACGATTGAACAAACCTCTGGAGATTATTCGTATACTTTCAAAACGGCAGGAACTAATACTTTTACGGTTTATGTCTCAGCATATAATGGAGTAAATTTTATTAGTTCTTCGGTTGTGGTGGTGGTTAATGTAGCTTTAAATTTAATTTGGTCAGATGAGTTTAATGTAGATGGAACTCCTGATGTCTCTAAATGGAATTTGCAAACTTGGGATCCAGGTTATGTTAATGACGAACTTCAATCTTACACCACCCGTGCAAAGAATATAAAAGTGGAAGACGGCCTTTTGAAAATCACAGCACTTAGAGAAGATTATGGTAAAGGGAAGTTTACTTCTGGAAGAATAGAAAGCAATGGAAAATTTGAATTTACTTATGGCACAATTGTGATAAGAGCAAAAGTACCTACTGGAGTTGGTACATGGCCAGCTGTCTGGATGCTAGGTAGTAATATTGGTAGTGTAGGATGGCCAGCTTGTGGAGAGTTAGATATTTTAGAATCTGTGGGAAAAAATTTAAATCAAAATCACTCTTCGTTGCATTCACCAGGAAGATCAGGAAATACGCCTGATACAGGAATTATAAAAGTTCCTAATAGTAATACAGAATTTCATATTTATAAAGCAAGTTGGACTGCTACCGATATTAAGTTTTATGTTGATGATGTCTTGTATTATACTTTTCAAAATTCGGATAAATTTCCATTCAATAAAAACTTTTATCTAATAGTAAATTTAGCTATGGGAGGCGTTTGGGGAGGTGATGTTGATCCAAATTTCACATCTTCTACTTTTGAAATTGATTATGTTAGGGTTTATAATTAGGGTTTTATTGTTTATTATTGTCCATATTTTGGCTGCTGTTTTGTAATTCGAACAATCTTATCTATAATATAATTTGATAAAATGAAAAATTTAAAAAATATCTTTTTTCTTCTGATTTTTGGTCTAATGTGCACGGTTTTACCTGCTCAATCATTAAAGATCATGACGTACAATATCCGATTGGATGTAAGTAGTGATGGAGAAAATGATTGGACTCATCGTAAAGACTTTTTTACATCACAAATTCAATTCTATGAACCTGATGTTTTTGGAGTTCAAGAAGCTACCCCTAATCAAGTTGTTGATATCTCAAATGTACTTTTGAAATATAATAATGTAGGCATGGGAAGAGAAGGGGTTGGAAAAGGAGAGTCTTCCAATATTTATTTTAAAAAAGATAAATTCACAATACTGGATTCTAGTACTTTTTGGCTTTCAGATACACCCAATGAAATTTCAATGGGTTGGGATGCGGCTTGTAATAGAGTTTGTACATATGCTCTTTTTAAGGATAACAAAACAAAACAGTTTTTCTGGGTTTTCAATACTCACTTGGACCATATTGGTGAAGTGGCTCGAACCAAGGGAATTGAGCTAATTCTTTCTAAAATTGCGGCGCTAAATAGTAAGAAATATCCTGTAATTTTCATGGGGGATTTTAATACAGAACCTAATGAGGATCGAATAATCAAGTTGCAAAAAGTAATGGATGATACTAAGGACCTTTCACAGAATAAACCTTTTGGACCTGAAGGAACTTTCAATGGTTTTAAACATAATGAGCCTGTAACTAAAAGAATTGATTACATTTTTATATCAAAAAATAATAATTTAAATGTAATGAAATATGCTGTTTTGAGTGACTCCAAGGATTTGAAATACCCATCAGATCATTTGCCGGTTTTAGTAGAACTTAACTTTAAAAAATAATATGAAAAGAAGATTAAAAACGATACAGCTTTTGTTAATGTTGCCTATAATTGTCCTTCAATACAATTGTAGCCCTTCAAGGAAGACAATGGAAACTACTAATGAAGTTTCTTTTTGGATAACTAAAAGTGATCAATCGGTGCTATTGCAAAAACAAGAAAAAAACTTGGTATTCAATATTATTGCTAATTCGAATCCAACAATTGATGTTGATGACTCTCAAAAATTCCAAACGATTGATGGTTTTGGCTTTAGTTTAACAGGAGGAAGTGTGATGGCTATCAATAAATTAGAAAAATCAAAAAAAGCGGCCCTTTTACAAGAATTATTTGGTACTAAAGAGGATGCAATTGGGATTAGCTATTTGCGAATTAGCATTGGAGCGTCCGATTTAAATGAGGCTGTTTTTTCGTATGATGATATGCCTAAGGGGGAAACCGATTTGAAGTTGGAGCATTTTAATTTTGGTTCAGACGCAAATGATTTGATTCCACTTCTAAAAGAAATTATAGCAATAAATCCATCGATTAAAATTATGGGATCGCCATGGTCTCCACCTGTTTGGATGAAGGACAATGGAAATACAAAAGGAGGCAGTTTACTTCCTCAATATTATGAAGTATATGCGGAGTATTTTGTAAAATACATTCAACGTATGAGTGAAAAAGGAATTACTATTGATGCTATCACACCTCAAAACGAACCCTTGCACCCAGGGAATAATCCAAGTTTGTTAATGACTGCTTTAATGCAAGCTGATTTTATAAAAAATAACTTAGGTCCTGCTTTCAAAAAAGCCAATTTAAAAACAAAAATCGTAATTTACGACCATAATTGTAATAAGCCAGAATATCCTTTGACCATTTTGAATGATCCTCAAGCATTGCCATTTGTTACAGGTTCAGCTTTTCATTTGTATGAAGGAGACATCAGTGCGCTGTCAACAGTGCACAACGCTTTTCCTAATAAAGAAGTATATTTCACAGAACAATACACAGGTTCGGGGAGCAGTTTTGAATCGGATTTAAGATGGAGTGAAAAAAACGTGGTGATTGGTTCCATGCGAAATTGGAGTAAAAATGCACTATCTTGGGGTTTAGCCAATGATGAATTCTACAGACCTTTTACACCAGGTGGTTGTAGCACTTGTAAAGGAGCGTTAATGATTGATAAAAATGGGGCTATTAAAAGAGAAGTAGGATATTACATTATTGGTCATGCCTCTAAGTTTATTCCTGATGGATCTACTCGAATTGCTAGTAATTTAATTGATCATCTGACTAATGTGGCTTTTAGAACTTCTGGAGGAAAAACTGTTTTATTAGTTTTGAATGATGGAGAAAATAATGAAACTTTTAATATTAAATACAATAATAAATGGGTTACTACGACTTTAAATTCTGGAGCGGTAGCAACTTATATTTGGTAATAAATAAAAAAATAATGATGAGATTTAAGATTTTTTGCACACTGTTTTTGAGTTGTTTTATTATCAATAATGCTATATCACAAGAGGTTAAAACGATAACTTATTTCCAAAACGACACTATAAAACTGGATTTGGATTTATATTTGCCTCAAAAGAAAACCAATCAAAAAATACCCTTAATACTCTTTGCTTTTGGGGGTGGATTTTCTGGAGGGGATCGTACTAGCGGAAAAGAGTTTTGCAAACTACTAGCTCAAAATGGGTATGCGGCAGCAAGTATTTCTTATACTTTATATATGAAAGATAAAAACTTTAGTTGTGATGGTATTTTGACCGAAAAAATTAAAGCCATTCAAATTGGAGTGAGTGATATGTGGCAAGCTACTTCGTATTTGATAAAAAATGCGGATAATTATAATATTGATGCTTCTAAAGTATTTATAAGTGGAATAAGTGCAGGTGCCGAAATTGGTTTTCAGGCTAGTTATTGGGATTATAAATTAATGAATTTATATGAAAATAATTTACCAGATAATTTTAAATATGCTGGATTTATGGGAGGTTCAGGTGCCATTATGGATTTGAATTTGATTACAGAAAAAAACTGTATTCCAATGCTTTTGGCTCATGGTAGTGCTGACGGAACAGTTCCCTATGGAACAGCTGCGCACCATACTTGTCCAACTAATTCCTCTGGATGGTTGATGTTGTTTGGTTCATATTCAGTATATAATTATGCATCACAATTTAATAAATGGATTGAATTAATTACTTTTTGTGGTGGAGGGCATGAGTTTTCAGGCTATTTATTTGAGAAAGAACCGCACTATGTTTTAGAATTTTTAAAAGAGGTTTTAGCAGGAAACAAATTTCAAAACCATATTGTAAAACCTTCATCTAAAGCAGAAAAGTCTAAATATATGTTTTGTAATTAAGTTTATAACTAAATACTATTATTAAAGTTACAATTAAAAAAAAATGAAAAAAAGAACCACTTTAATCTTGTTGATGATTTCTTTTATAGGGATTGCACAACAATCAATTGATCAAAAAGTAAATGCATTGCTAAAGCAAATGACATTGGAGGAAAAAATTGGGCAACTCAATCAATATACTGGTAATAACCAGGCAACTGGACCTATAACGATTAATCTAAATAAGGAAACAGAAATTAAGCAGGGTTTGATAGGTTCGATGTTGAATGTTTTAGGAACTCAATATACGCGACAATATCAAGAATTGGCGATGCAATCCCGTCTTAAAATCCCTTTGTTATTTGGACAGGATGTTATTCATGGATACAAAACTACGTTTCCAATTCCTTTGGCCGAAGCGGCTAGTTGGGACTTAGATGCTATGGAACTTTCGGCAAGAATTGCAGCAACTGAAGCGGCTGCAAGCGGAATCCATTGGACATTTGCTCCAATGGTTGATATTGCTCGTGACCCACGCTGGGGACGTGTAATGGAAGGCGCTGGCGAGGATACGTATCTTGGTTCAAGAATTGCTGCTGCCAGAGTTAAAGGTTTTCAAGGGAAACTAGGTGATGTGAATTCAGTTATGGCTTGTGTAAAACATTTTGCGGCTTATGGCGCAGCTGTTGGAGGTAGAGATTATAATTCGGTTGATATGAGTGAGAGAATGTTATGGGAAACCTACTTGCCTCCATTTAAAGCAGCGTTAGATGCTGGTGCAGCAACTTTTATGAATTCATTTAATGATCTTAATGGGATTCCAGCTACTGGAAATAAATATTTGCAAAGAGATATTTTAAAAGGAAAATGGAATTTTCAAGGTTTTGTTGTTTCTGACTGGGGTTCTATTGGAGAAATGGTCAATCACGGTTACGTAAAAGATAATAAGGAAGCCGCATTGGCTGCAATAACTGCAGGAAGTGATATGGATATGGAAAGTAATGCTTACCGCTATCATTTGGCTGAATTGGTGAAAGAAAACAAAGTGCCAATTGCTTTGATTGACGATGCGGTAAAAAGAATTTTGCATGAAAAATTCGAATTGGGTTTATTTGATGATCCATATAAATACTGTAATCCTGAAAGGGAGCAAGCAGCATTAAATAATCCAGAACATAGAAAGGCAGCAAGAGAAGTTGCGGCAAAAAGTATCGTTTTATTAAAAAATGACAATGCTATTTTACCACTTTCAAAATCGATTAAAACGATTGCTTTCATAGGCCCATTAGTTAAAGAACACAAACAGAATATGGGATTTTGGGCTGTTGAATTGCCTGATTTGAATTATGATAAACAAGTAGTTTCTCAATGGGAAGGATTGCAAAATAAAGTTAGTAAAAACACTCAGTTGCTTTACGCCAAAGGATGCGAGACAACTGGAGATAGTAAAGAAGGCTTTGCTGAAGCAGTTGCTGTAGCTAATCAAGCTGATGTTATTGTTTTAAGTGTTGGTGAAAGTTGGAATATGAGCGGAGAAGCTAAAAGCCGTAGTAATATTCATTTACCAGGAGTTCAAGAAGAACTAATAAAGGCAATTCAGGCAACTGGAAAGCCAGTTGTAGTTTTAATCAATGCTGGAAGACCACTGATTTTTAATGATACTGCTGATACTGTCCCTGCTATTCTTTATACATGGTGGTTAGGTACTGAAGCAGGAAATGCGATTGCTGATGTTTTATTTGGAGACTACAATCCTTCGGGAAAATTACCAATGTCTTTTCCAAGAGAAGAGGGGCAAATTCCAATTTACTACAATCATTTTAATACAGGAAGGCCAGCTCCAAATGATACAGCAACAAATTATGTTTCGGCTTATACTGATTTGAAAAACAGTCCTAGATTTCCGTTTGGGTATGGATTGAGTTATACTACTTTTGAGTATTCTGATTTGAAATTATCTCAGAATAAAATAAAAAGCAATGAAACAATTGAAGTTTCGGTAACCATAACTAATTCAGGAAAAATAGCTGGAGAAGAAGTAGTTCAATTGTATTTAAGAGATAAAGTGGGTTCAGTGGTAAGACCAATTATTGAACTGAAAGATTTTCAAAAAATAAAATTAAATGCGGGAGAAAGTAAAACAATCCAGTTTCATATTGACAAAGAGAAATTGTCTTTTTACAATGCAGCATTGCAATGGATAACTGAACCTGGTGATTTTGATTTGATGATTGGTTCGTCTTCGGCAGATATCCGTTTGAGAGATAGTTTTGAATTAACGAATTGATTTTAGAATAAAATGAGCAATTTAAAAAATGCATTGTTGTTATTTATAATGCCATTTATGGTTTTTGCACAAACTAAAAAAGATACTATAAGGGTATTTTATTTGGGCGGCCAGTCCAATATGCAGGGGTTTGGTTATGTGAAAGAGCTTCCAGATTCTTTAAATAAATCAAATAAAAATGTTTTTATTTATCAAGGAAACCCTGTTGGGGATAATGATGTAGCTGGAGGTTTGGGAAAATGGGATTTTTTAAAGCCAGGTCATGGAACAGGATTTGAATCAGATGGAAAGAACAATATGCTTTCGGATCGATTTGGTATTGAGCTTTCGTTTGCCAAAAAACTACAAGAATTATATCCAAATCAAAAACTTGCAATTATAAAATATGCTAGAAATGGATCTTCTATTGATAGTAGTGGGACTGCTTATTTTGGTTCTTGGGAACCTAATTTTAGAAGCGGAAAAGGAATCAATCAATACGATTATTTCCTCAAAACAGTTAATGACGCTATGGCCATGAAAGATATAAACGGTGATGGAGTCGAAGATATTTTGATTCCAAGCGGTATCATCTGGATGCAAGGAGAAAGTGATGCCGATAAATCGGAACTAATTGCCAATCAATATTATTCGAATTTAAAAAGGTTGATGGAGTTGATGCAAGCCGCTTTTAGAAATAATGATTTGCCTATAGTAATTGGAAAAATATCGGATTCTGGTGATGATGTCGATGGGAAAATTTGGGCTTATGGCGAATTAGTTCAATATGGACAAGAAAAATTTGCAGCAATGGAACCCCATGTAAGCATTGTACGAACTACAAGTACTTATAAATATACAGACAAATACCACTACAAAAGTGATGGATATATTGATTTAGGAAAAGAATTTGCAAAATCAATTTTCCTTTTGAATAAATAAGAAAACATCTAATTGTAAAGGAGCAACTTTTATTTGAAAAATATTTTAAAACAGAAAAGTCGATAGTTTCTAATAGAAAACTATCGGTTTTTTGAATAAGGCTTGAGTTATTTTAATATTTTGTTTTTTAGCCACAACCTTGTTGGTTCATCATAAAGCTTTAGACAGGCATAAGCAACAATAATACTTGTAACCAAAGTTAATATGCTGTAAGGATACGCTTCGCTAATTTTAATTTTTGTGTCAGCAACCCATCCAGTGTAAATATAAATAAAGGCATAATGCGTGATGTAAATTGGATAGGATATATCACCCAAAAATTTGCAAATACGAGCTGCATTTTTACCTTTTATTTCACCACTAGCTCCTAAATAAACAATTAAGGGAAATAGAATAATGATACTTAAAGAGTCATAAAGGCCATTTTGCCATAAGTTTTCACCACCCCCAATTCGTGGCATTGCTAAAACAAAAACAATTAACAGACTAGACCAGAAGAACGCATTTTTAATAGTTGTAATTTTCGCTAGTCGGTGCAGTAAAATTCCACCAAAGAAGGGAAACATTAAGCGGGAGAGTCCTATATGAATTTGTGTAGAATCAATTGCCCAGCCACCAATAACATCACCAGTTTCACTAGTAACTGCAAGGTGAATTAATGCACATCCAGATAGGAATACAAGTATGGAAAGTGCTGTTTTTGAAAATTTCCTTACAAAAAGGGCATAAAGAATATTACCTATATATTCATAAAATAAGGACCAGCCTGGGCCATTAAGAGGATGCATTTCGGTCCAACCTCTTATGTCTAAAGAAGGAGGGACTGGTATTAATGTAAACCCTATAATCATAACTAGAATCATTTTCCAAATAGGCACCTCATGAATTGTTGGCCACAAAATAGAATCTTGAAAATAAAAACAAATGGCCCCGATAATCATTCCCATAATGACCATAGGTTGAAGTCTCACCAGTCTACGTTTGAAAAAATCACCAATAGACATTTTTTCCCAACGATCATCATAAGCATAGCTAATAACAAATCCAGAAAGTAAGAAGAAAAAATCTACAGCAAGGTAACCATGATTTATTATTTGATCCAGATGGCTTGTAGCGTGTGCTTCAAAAATATGAAATGCAACAACCATAATAGCTGCTACACCTCGTAAACCGTCTAGAATGGGGTAGTGGGGTTTTGAATGTAATGCGGTTGTTTTCATCGGTTTATTAATGTGGTTTTTTTAAAATGGTTAGTTTTGTAGTTGTTGTGTAATTTTGACGCAATGTACACGTTTTTTTTATTTGCATTCCTTTTTTTGATAATTTTTCTGTTTTCAGAATGATGCTTTTAGTTAATTTTGTAAGAATTATATTTATTATAATTTAAAATAATTCCATATTCTTAAATATTTAAAGTATTTGAGCTTATTTAATAGATTGTGAACTTTGAAAATAATACTTTCTTCTATTTTCTTAAATAAAAAAAACTAAATTGCGAAGATCGAAGAGATGAAAGTGTAATTATCAGAAAAAGAGTTTAATGTTAAAAAATATTTTAGATAACAAGGAAAGATACCAACCAGGCTTATCAATTGATTGTGTCATTTTTGGGTTTCATGATAACCAGCTTAAAGTGTTGCTAATAAAAACCAAGTATAGCAAAAAATGGTCTTTGCCAGGAGGATTTGTCCCTGTAGATCAAGATATTGATCAGGCTGCAGTAACAGTTTTACACGATAGGACTGGATTGGAAGGTATATTTTTGAGGCAGTTTTCAACTTTTGGAAAAGTCAAAAGGAATAATTCAGATTTTAGTCAAGAGGTTTTAAATTTTCATTCTATTCCATTAGAAGAAGGGGAATGGTATTCTAACCGTTTTGTAACTGTAGGCTATTATGCTTTAGTTGATTTTTTTAAAACAATGCCCAATCCAGAAGGGAAAAACGGAATTGTAGAATGGATTGATCATAATGCTGTTCCTGATTTGATTATTGATCATAAAGAAATTTTAGATAAAGCATTAGAAACACTGCGGGTAGAATTGAATTTAATGCCAGTAGGGTATAATTTACTTCCTGAAAAATTCACGATTCCAGAATTGCAAAAACTCTATGAAACTATCCTTGGTAGAACGCTTGATAGAAGGAATTTTCTTCGTAAAATAACTGCGATAGGAATTTTGATTAAATTGGATGAAAAGAAAAGTAATGTTGCTCATAAAGCGCCTAATTTATATAGTTTTGATAAACATAAATATGAAGAAGTGGTTAAAAATGGACTGACTCAAGGCTGGTAATTTTGTAACAATTTAGTTCTAATGAAAGTATTTACTAACTATTTTATTAGGTCATTTTTCTTTATTTTTGAGACACATCTCTTTTTATTTAATAATAAATATTTATAATTTAAAAATCATGCAACAGGCTGAAAAGTTATCAAAATTGAATGTTTTTTTGAAAGAAGTGAAAATTAATGATACTAATTTTCATCTTAGATTGGGAGCTAATTTTCCAATTATAAATGATTTATTTCAAAAACTATATTCGGATAGCCCAAATAAAGAGGAAGCGTTTCAATTGCTAATGCAGTCTTTAGTTAAAAATTTTGAAAATCGATCTGATTTTCAAAAGAAACGAGATTTGAACCGTGTATCTAATCCCAATTGGTATTCAAGTGAAAAAATCGTTGGAATGATGTTATATGTTGATCTTTTCAATATTGATTTCAATGGGCTAAAAGCAAAAATCCCTTATTTTCTTGATTTAGGTATTAATACGGTGCATTTAATGCCGTTTTTAGACGTTCCAGAATTTGAAAATGACGGTGGATACGCTGTGCGAAATTATCGCGAAGTGAATCCTAAGTTTGGTTCTATGGATGATTTTGAAGCTTTGGTTACTGAGTTTCAAAAAAACGATATGAATCTAGTCATGGATTTAGTGCTGAACCATTGTGCAAATGAACATGAATGGGCTGTAGAAGGCCGTAAAGGGAATCCAAAATATAAAGATTTTTTCTATTTCTTTCCTGATCGAACTTTGCCCAATGCCTACGAGAAATCAATGGTTGAAATTTTTCCGGATACCGCTCCTGGCAACTTTACTTATTTACCTGAAAATGATAAATGGGTGATGACTTTGTTTTATGGCTACCAATGGGATTTGAATTATAAGAATCCAATGGTTTTGGCTGAAATGATTGATATTATGTTGTTTTGGGCCAATAAAGGAATCGATATTTTTCGTTTTGATGCAGTTGCATTTATGTGGAAGGAAATTGGCAAATTCAACCAAAATTTACCCGAAGTACATTTATTATTGCAACTTTTTAAATTGTGTGGGCAAATTGTTTCCCCAGGTGTAGCTTATATAGCTGAAGCGATTGTAGCTCCAGATGAGATTATAAAATATTTTGGACAAGGATTATCACAAGGGGATGAATGTGATATCGCTTATAACGCTAATTTCATGGCTTTAAGTTGGGAAGCAATGGCTACTCGCAATACAAATTTGCTTAAAAAATCAATGAGAGCGGTTCCTACAAAACCTAGAAATACAACTTGGATCAATTATGCAAGATGTCACGATGATATAGGATTTGGTTTTGATGATAAATTAGTGACTGAATTAGGGCTTAATAGCCTACAGCACCGATTGTATATCTTGAAACATTATTGTGATGGATTTAATGGGAGTTTTGCTTTAGGGCAGCGATTTATGATTGAGCATGAAACGGGTAATGCTAGAATTTCGGGATCCATGGCTGCTTTATGTGGTTTAGAAAAAGCATTAATTGAAAATAATGTGAAAGAAATTCAAATTGCCATAAAGAGAATTAATTTGCAACATGCCGTTATTTTGTCTTTAGGAGGATTGCCAATGATTTATAGTGGTGATGAGGTAGGTTTGCCTAATAATTATGATTATTTAAATGATGAAAGTAAAAAGTATGATAATCGCTGGCTCCATCGTTCTAAAATGAATTGGAGTTTGGTCGAAAATATAGAAGATTCTCCATCGGCACAAGCTCAGGTCTACAAACAGTTAAAGCAATTAATTAGAATAAGGAAACAAACTCCAGCTTTCGCAGATAACAATGATTTGCAATATATCGATTATGAAAACAGTCATTTGTTAATTTATAAAAAAACAGATTCTCAAGGGAAAGAAGTATATGTTATCTCGAATTTCTCAGACTATGATACTTTTTTTAATAGTAACGTGTTTGAAAATTTAAAAAGCACAAAATTATTTAATTTACTTACTGGAGAGGATTTTGATATTCAAGAAATTAATTTCATCAGTGCGTATGATATTTTGTGGTTAAGAAAATAAAGTCACAGTAAATGCTGTATGTCTATTCCTGAAAAAAGGATACAGGAATAATCAAAATTAAAGATGTAATTATTAAACAGTAGTGAGGAAAAGTTTGCTGCTGTTTTTTTTATTTTTAAGTTTTTGTTTGACTTTATGTCGGCAGTGGAGTTCGTATACAGTTAGAGTAATTGTGATAAAGACAATTTATATTCTAGCATCTTAAGAGTGTTATTTCTTAAGGATTATGGACAAGGTTATCTTTTGGAGAAAATATAAATCAACTTCCCTTTTAATAAAAGTGTTACAAGAAAAGTTGATTTTTTTCATGTAGAACTACGTGCAGCTTGGTTTATGAAATACGATATGATACCTTCTATGATTGAAGGGGATTTGCAATTGCAAAATCCATCTTTAAAATCTATTTTTAAAAAGCTATATCTTGAAACTTATAATAATGATACTGCTACTAAGATTGCGGTTGATCGTTTAGTGGTTCAGGCGTTTTCTGAAATCGTAAGAAATAAGTCGTATTAAAAAGCTCAAAAACCAGCTTGGGCTTCGAAAATAGAATCGATTATTAATGATGAAAACTGGAGAAATTTGTTTTTGAACAAACTAGCAAATGAGTTAGGCTTGTATCTTGTTTATTTATCAAGAAAATTTGCAGAGTATTTTAATATGGACTTCGCAGATTATATTCGTGAAAAAAAGCTAGAACAAGGGAAGTTTATTTCATTAAAATAAATCGATTACTAATTCAGCTATTTCACATAATGCGGATTTTCGGATGAAAGCCATTTTTCGAGATATTTATAGCAAAGTTCAAAATGAAGCCAAAGCAATTCCAAAAAACAGTTCAAAAAGATAAGAATATGCCATTAGGTTTGCAATCTGCTATTTTAAGTTTTTTAAATTCTATATTTTTGTTTTCATATAAAACGATATCAGTATGTATAATTTCAAAAATGATTATTCAGAAGGTGCTCATCCTTCTATTTTAAATACGCTTTTAGCAACCAATATGGTGCAACAAATAGGTTATGGAGAAGATGATTATTCGGCTCAAGCAAAAACTATTTTAAGAAATAAAATGAGTAATGCTAATGCAATTATCTATTTTGTATCTGGAGGGACGCAAACTAATCTTCTTGTTATTACTACCTTGCTACGATCACATGAAGCGGTTATTAGTGCAAAAACTGGTCATATTTATGCTAATGAAACTGGAGCTATAGAGGCAACAGGGCACAGAGTAATTACTGTTGAGACACAAGATGGGAAACTTAGACCATTAGATATTAAAAAAGTGTTGCAAGATCATTTATTACGACCACACGTTGTAAAACCAAAAATGGTTTATATCTCTAATTCAACCGAAATAGGTACGATTTATAATAAAGAAGAATTGCAAGAGCTATCTGAATGTTGCAGATCGGAAGAGTTGTATCTTTTTTTAGACGGGGCAAGATTAGGACATGCACTAATGGCTGAAAACAATGATTTGACTTTGTCTGATATTTCAGCACTTACCGATGTGTTTTATATTGGGGGAACAAAAAATGGAGCTTTGCTTGGTGAAGCAATTGTGTTTAATACTGTAAAACTAGCAACAGATTTTGATTATTTATTGAAACAAAAAGGAGCGCTATTGGCAAAAGGAAGAGTGCTGGGGATACAGTTTCTGGAGTTATTCAAAGAGGACTTGTATTTTACTTTAGCAAAATATGCTAATGCTATGGCAATGAAAATTGCAGATGCAATTAAAGATAAAGGATATTCTTTTTTAACAAATTCTACTACAAACCAAATATTCCCTATTTTACCCAAAGATATAATTGAAAAATTAAGTCAAAAATATGCGTTTTATGTGTGGAAAGATATTGATGAAAATACATCTGCTATACGTTTAATTACATCATGGGCAACAGACGAGAATAAAGTGAATGAGTTGATTGATGATTTAAAGAAGCTATAAATTTAAAGTCTGTAGTAGGGGGTGATTTTGATGCATTGCTCAAAAAAATCTTACATAAAAAAACCTCCAAAATCAAATGACTTTGGAGGTTTCTAAGTTATGGTGGTCCTTACGAACCTGTTTACGAACCATTTTTTACAGGATTTAAAGAAACTTCAAAATTATAAAATACTACTTTAATGTTTTTTTTTAAAGATTATATCTCATCTTTTAATCGCGGTATTTCTAAAATTATTTTTATTCAATCATTTTCCTAAACAACATTTTCATTGATTCTGGATCTATTGTATTCATGTCTACCAGTTTTAATGATTTAATCATTTTAATTGTGGTTGTTTTATATTTTTGAAAATGAGGTGTTTTTAAATGCGATTGATAAGCATTGTTGTCATTGTATATTTCGATTATTCTTACTTGAGTTGAATCATTTTTTTGATACATAGGGAAAATTGCCAGTACACCAAGTTCTAATTTTACTGAAGCTGAAGATTCCTCTTTTAATATCGCTAAATATTCAGATAAATACTCAGGGTAAATTTCAATTTCCGAAAGACGAACCAGCATATCTTTTTTTTGAGCTGACATATTACTGTAAGTTAAAAACATTGTTGCACATATTAAATACACGAATAACCTATTTGGAAAAATATTCTGAAAATTATGAATTAACTTTTTCATTTATAACTTCAATTTAATTAATCTTTTTATTGGTTTGGATGACCTTCGCTAGAATATTTTTAACAATTTCTGACTGTTCTTTTCCGATTTTCTGTTCAATAATGGTGCTAAGTTCAATAATTTGTATCTCTGTAATTCCTGTATTTAGTCCTATGGAAATGTGAGCCTGCAATTGAGGTTCTACACCTGACATTGCTGATATTATGGAAATTGTAACAAACTCACGCTGACGATAATTGAGTACGTCGCGACTAAAAATATCCGCAAATAAATGCTCTTTCAAAAAAACATCAATTATAGGAGCAAAAGCATTTGCGCCAGTTTTGGGGTCTTTTTCTTCTCGTCCGGTTAATTTTTGTAGTGTTTCTTTTCCTACACTATACTTGTCATTTGCTGTATTAATGGGAGATGTTTCTCTTCCCTGTAAATCGGTAATCCCATCAGCTTTTCTCTTTTCCAAAACTTCCATAAAAGTATTGATTGCATTAAGGCTTCTCGGAAAACCACAATATGCATAAAGCTGTACTAACGCTTCCTTAATCTCATTAATAGTCAGTCCAGAATCAAGACCAAGATTTAACTCTGTTTTAAGTTGTTGCATATTTCCTACGGCAGACAATGCGACGATACTAGCCATGTTTTTCTGATGGAAATTTAAATTTGAACTGCCTGTATTTTTATCTTGTGCGATCATTATATTGATATTTAATAAAAGAATGGCTAGCAAAAGCTTTCCGAAATTATTTGCTTCTTTCATTTTTTTAAATTATTTATTTGCTTCTGAATATTCCATATCTGTTACTGGATTTAACCAAACGGCATTTACTTCTCCTTCGTAATTTGTAATAGCAATATGAACCATTTTCGAAGTTGCCGAAGCGCCATGCCAATGTTCTACATTTTCAGGAATATTGATTACGTCTCCTTTTTTAATTGATTTTGCAACTTTACCTTTTTCCTGATATAAACCAGCTCCTTCAGTAACTATTAAAACCTGTCCTTTTGGATGTGTATGCCAATTTGTTCTTGCTCCTGATTCAAATGTTACACTTCCTATTACGAAGTCGTTGTTTTTATCTTTAGCTAGTAATAATTGTAAATATGCGTCTCCGGTAAAATATCCGTTTGTTAATTTTTCTCCTTTAGCGAAAAGCGATGAAGTGCTTTCTGTACTCATTTTTTGTTGAATTATTTTATTATTACAGGATGTCAGTATTAATATCGATATTAAAGTTAATCTTTTCATTATTCCTTTTATCATAAATTTCATTTTTGTATTTTGAAGTATTCTAACCATAAAATTTATCTTGTAAATGATTATAGATAAACTACAATGCAAATTTCGTCAGTATACTTCTATTTAAGTGTAGACAGAATACAGATTTATTTACCACTTTTACTGATATTGCTTATACGGCGCAGTCAGGTAATTTAGTTTCTTTAAATTTGTGTAGTAATTTTTTGATTATGGAAGAAGTTGAAAGAATAGATACTGTTAAACAATACAACGACTCTGTTGGGGTTGATACCCTGCATCCTTTAGTAAGTGTTGTTAATTTTGATGAAATACCAACTTATCAATATTTCCGAAGATATATGGGTGTTTACGCAGTTTTTCTAAAATATATAAATTGCGGAGATATGCGCTATGGATGCCAGCCTTATGATTATGAAGACGGAACTTTAATTTTTATTGCACCGGGACAGGTTTACGGAATTGACAGTAAAGGCAAGCTTATAAAACCCGCCGGAAGAGCGCTTGTATTTCATCCCGACTTAATTGTGGGTACTTCACTTGGAAAACACATAAAAGAATATTCCTTTTTTTTATATGAAGTTAATGAAGCGCTTCATTTATCAAAAAAAGAAAGAGCAACAATAAATGATTGTTTAGAGAAAATCGCTGTTGAAATTGATTTGAATATAGACAAACATAGTAAAACACTAATCGTTTCAAATATTGAGCTTTTCCTAAACTACTGTATGCGTTATTATGATCGCCAGTTTATTACCCGAAATACCGTAAACAGGGATATTTTAGTTCGTTTTGAAGGTTTACTTAAGGACTATTTCAATTCCGATCTACCAGGAAAATTAGGATTACCCAGTGTAACGTGGTGTGCAGAGCAATTGCATTTGTCGCCCAATTATTTTGGGGATTTAATTAAAAAAGAAACTGGAAATACTGCATTAGACTACATTCAATCAAAACTTATTGATGAAGCAAAGGTTAAAATATTTGATCCTTTTAAATCAATAAATGAAATTGCAGATGAACTTGGATTTAAATACCAACAGCACTTTACCCGTCTTTTTAAGCAAAAAACTGGAATGACACCAAATGAATATAAAAATGCAAATTAAAGAAGTTTTCATTTTTGGCATATTTTAGCAAAAAATATCAGCTAAGAACCTTGCGATGTTCGAATCAATTTTCTCAGTAAATATTGGTGTCGAGAAAGCTAAGTGATTTTTTTCGATTATTTCGAACCATAAAAAAACCTCTAAAATCAAAAGACTTTAGAGGTTGTTTAAAAATGGTGGTCCTTACGAACCTGTTTACGAACCATTTTATGCAGGATTTGAAGATACTTTCGATATAATTCGACAGTTAATATATTGTAAATAATAAGAATAATTTAAAAAATTACTCCTGTAAAACTATTAATTTTTCTAGTTCTTCTCGATGATCTTCGCCCCATTTGGCGGTAAATTCTATAGCCGGAATTAAAGATTCTCCCAAGGGTGTTAACTCATATTCAACCTTTAAAAGACGTTCGTTAAATATAATTTTAGAAATAATTCCGTGATCTATAAGTTGTTTCAGTTGTGTGTCCAAAACTCTCCTTGATGCCTTTGATATTTTGCGATGCAATTCTCCTGGCCGCTTTATACCCGAATAGATACTCCAGATTAAAGCTATTTTCCATTTTCCATTGATTACCTCCATAAATAGGTGTAAACCGCAATCCATCGAGACTGGTATCTTTTTTTGGTACATAGTAATTCATTTGAAATTCAAATATAAGTCAAAATAATATAGTATTGATATGGCTAAATTTAGCCGTACTTGTACAGATTGATACTTATATTTAATTTTGTTAAATAAAATAAATGCAATGAAACAAAAATTATTTGGAACAAAAACGGGGCTTTATGCAAGTGAAATCATTTTAGGTGCAGCAATGCTTGGAAATAGAAAAGGTTATGGATCTAGTATTGAAGATGCCAAGCAAATATTAACTGCGTATACAGATGCCGGCGGAAATTTTATAGATACATCCGACCGATATCAGCTTGGTGAGTCCGAAGAAATAATAGGTCAATTTATTGAAAAACAGCGCAGTAACTTTATAATTTGCACTAAATATACGCAAAGTAGCGAAGCCAATCCTGCAATCAGTAATTACGGAAATCACCGTAAAGCAATGAGACAAGCTGTGGAATCCAGCTTGCGAAGACTAAAAACGGATTATATTGATATTTATATGCCACATTTTGACGATGGTGTGACTCCTCTTGATGAAATTATGAGAGGCTTGGAGGATTTAGTTACTTCAGGAAAAGTACTGTATACCGGTTTAACAAACTTTCCTGCATGGAAAGCAGCTGCAATTGCAAACTCAATACCTTTAAGTGCAATTCAGATTGAATACAACTTATTGCAGCGAACAGCAGATCGCGAACTAATACCGATGGCTTCACAATTCGGTTTAGGAACAATGATGTATTCTCCATTAGCCGGCGGATTATTAACAGGTAAATATCGTAAGGGAGAAACTGGACGTATAAATGGTACATCAAATGAATACGACGAAGACAAATTAACAAAAGCTATAATTGATCAGCTTTTTCTAATTGCAAAAGAACTTAGCGTAACTCCGGGTCAGGTGGCTTTTGCTTGGGTCTTATCAAAAGAATCATTCCCGATAGTTGGAGCTCGTAAGGTTGAGCACTTAAATGATGGACTTAAAGCTGCTAACGTGCAATTAACAACAGATCAGATCCAACAGCTAGATCAGCTAACTGCTATTTCTCTAGGTTATCCACATGATCTATTGTTAAGCGTTAGAAGATAATTTTTCAAAATACAGCATAAAAAAAACTCCTTAATTTCTTAAGGAGTTTCTTTGTGGGCGATGAGGGGTTCGAACCCCCGACCCCCTCGGTGTAAACGAGGTGCTCTGAACCAGCTGAGCTAATCGCCCTAACACAATTTGTAAATTTTACATTTCCTTATTGCGAGTGCAAATATAGACTAGTTTTTCGCTTACGCAAAACATTTATATGAATATTTTTTTATTTTTTTTATTTGATTTATATCTTGTTGAATTTTAATTTGTTGGGATTTTAAAAACGAAATAAAAAAACTCCATTTGATCAAAGATAAGTGGAGTTTTAAAAGTTTCTAGGAATTATTTGGAAAGTGTGGGCTCATTATGGTACAAATAATCGCCATGTATTCCAGTAAAGGCCTTGTTTAATTCAGCAAAGAATGCTTTTCGATCTTCTTCTTTTGGCCATGCGAGTTGAATTAACTCATTTTGTTTGTCGTTAGCTTTTTCTAAATCAGATAAGGAATCGTATAAATAGGCTTCCAAGAAGTCTCTGCTATCAGATCCCCAGGAATGACGATGTGGATAGTATGCTTTTATATAGGGGTTGTTCAGTGTTACTTTTTCGTTGAATTCTTTTAACCCTTTTCCCTGTCCATTCAATGACAATTGAGATTTTCTAATATATACGATCATAGGCTCTTTTGATGTACTTTTAAGGTCTTTGCTTCCAGCAGCTACTGTAGTGTATATTTCATCTGAATGCATTGGACCATAATAACTAGTGTATTTGTCAAAAAAGGCCTTTCTGGATTTTTCATCAGGCCATCCTTTTTTAATCAAGTCATTAGAAATGTCATTGGCTTTCTCTATATCTTCCCATGTTTTGAATACTGAAACGAGTAAAACTTCGGAGCTATTTTCAGTGTAATAATGATTTAATAGTTCGGAGCCGATTATTAAATCATTCTTACTAGTTACTTTGTCAAAGTACTCTTGTTCTGTTTGTTTCCAATCTTTTCGATCAGTATCTAGGTTGCGATGTAAAGTGGTCACCGTAACAAATACGGGTTTTGGATCTTCTTGAGCATGTAGTTTGATACTCAATAGGAGCGTTAAAATTAACATTCCTAATACTAAATTTCTGCTTTTTTTCATGATAATTTTGTATTAAATGATTAATTACTAAAAACGAGTATTAAATTTAACACATTAACAGTCAGAAACTTAGATTTTTTTAAAATATTTTTTAACACAAAAATAGCTTTGTAATCTATATCCCTTTGTTTAAAGGTAATTCGGCAACTACAAAAGTGCTTCCGCCGATATAAATGAAATCATTTTTTGTAGCATTATTCTTAGCGGATTCGTATGCGTCTGTTACAGAGCGATATATGTTTCCGTGTAGATGGTGTTTCTCTGCTTTGGTTTGTAAGATTGTCGCTTCTAAACCACGGGGAATGTTGGGTTTACAAAAGTAGTAAATAGCGTCAATTGGGAATAAAGGTAGAATTTCATTCAAATCCTTGTCATTTACTACGCCAAGGACAATATGTAATTTCTCAAATGTTTCTTTTTCTATTTGATGTAGTACAATAGATAAACCTTCTTTATTATGAGCGGTATCACAAATGATTTTAGGGGAACTTCCTAATTGTTGCCATCTGCCTTGAAGTCCAGTATTTTTAACAACGTTCAATAATCCGTTTTCAATATTAACTTGGGTAAGACTAAATTCATTTTGCGTATTTAGAATACTGATTGTTTGAAGAACTGTTTTTTTATTGAATTCTTGATAGTCACCAATTAAATCAGATGGGAATGTTTTTGAAATTAAGTCCGAAGCAAAATAAATTTCAGAATTACATTCTGTAGCCTTTTTAATAAAGACTTCTTTTGTTTCAGGAGTATATTCTCCAATAACCACTGGAATTTCAGGTTTGATAATTCCTGCTTTTTCAAAGGCTACTGCTTCTAGCGTATTTCCTAAAAACTGCGTGTGATCTAATCCTATATTGGTAATTACGGATAGTAATGGGGTAATGATATTGGTCGCGTCGAGTCTTCCGCCCATTCCTACTTCGATAATGGCAATATCTACTTTTTCTTTCGAAAAATAATCAAATGCAAGACCAACACTCATTTCAAAAAAGCTGATTTCATTGGACTCAAAAAATGATTTATTTGTATTGATAAATTTGCAGACGAATTCTTCTGAAATATCTATTCCATTAATTTTTATGCGTTCTCTAAAATCTTTTAAGTGCGGGGAGGTGTATAGCCCTACTTTGTAACCAGCTTCTTGTAAAATGGAGGATAACATGTGTGAAGTGGATCCTTTTCCATTAGTGCCTGCTACATGAATGCATTTTAAATTTTTATGTGGATTAGCAAGATGATTAATCAGGAGGTGTGTGTTTGTTAAATCTTTTTTATAGGCCGATGCACCCTGAAGTTGATACATAGGAAGTTGATTGAACATCCATTCTGTAGTTTCTTGATAATTCATTTTATTGCAAAGTTTAGAAAATTGAGTTCAATTTTCAAATAAATATTATTCTCCTAATTTGAAGTTCACAGTGATGAAACCTATTTGTGTTTCGGGAGCATTTGAGTCAGGTTGCCATTTGTATTTTCTAGCTGTCGCTAATGCGGGTTCTACAAGACAAGGGTTTGTGTTTGTTGTTCCTTTGGTATATTTTGCAGCAACGACATTTCCGTTTCGATTAACAGTTATTTGAACGACAACTGTTCCAAATTCATTACATTTTTGTACTTCTTTACCTCTAGAACTAATGCTTCTTCCATTTAAACCCCATCCGCTACCATTTCCTGTTCCTGTTCCAGAACCGTAGTAGCTGTTGGCATAAGGATCTCCGTTTAAGCTTCCTTTGTCGCCTGCTACATTGTCATTTCCTTCTCCTCCTTTGGCTTTTCCATCGGATTTAGGGCCGTTTATTAAACTAGATAGGGCATCTGAAGTGCTTTTTGAAGGTTTCGGGTTTTCTTTCGGTTTTGGTTTTACCTCTTCGGTAGCAACTTGTTTAGTGGGTTGCGCTTTTTTAACCTGTTTGATAACAACTGCTTCTTCAATATCTTGAGCTAGTATTTCGTCTTCACTAGATGCAGCCTGCTTGGCAGCTGTAGGTTGTGGTGCTGATTGAACGGCTTCGGTAGGTTGAATGTCTCCAGACCCAAACTCTGAGGTTCCAAAATTGATTGCTATTCCATTTTCTGGTGGTGGATCTAAAGAGGTTAGTCCTAAATAAAAAAACAAGATGAACATTAACACAAAAAGAACTGATGTGATAACGAATGACTTTTTTTCTTCTTCTGTTTCTAAATATTTCATGTAGAATAGATCTGTTTTTTTTGAAATGCAAATAAAATTATTTTGGCCTAACAGCCAAAACTACTTTGATTTGGTTTCTGTTTGCAATATCCAAAACGTTTACGGCTTTTTCGATTGGCACTCCTTCTTCAGCTCTTAGAATAATAGCTTTGGTTTTATCAGCAGAAAATAATGCTAATAATTTTGATTCTAATTCAGTTTCGGAAACAGGTTCTTTATCAATAAAAAACTCTAATTTTTTATTGATACTTACGGCAATATTTTTATTACTATCCGTTTTTCCTTTTGCTTTTGGTAGTACTAAATCTAAAGCATTAGTGGTTACCATGGTGGATGTTAGCATAAAGAAAATAAGTAATAAGAACACAATATCAGTCATAGATGACATATTGAATTCGGCACTTACTTTATTTCGTCCTCTTAAATTCATAAGTAGATTTTATTTTTTTTATTAAAATGCTTAGTTTTAAGCAGGATCGTTTAATAAATCCAAAAAGTCAACCGCATTTGCCTCCATTTGGTGAACAATTTTATCCGTTTTTACTACTAGGTGGTTGTACCCTACAAAAGCAATAATTCCAACTACTAGCCCAACAACAGTTGTTGTCATAGCAGTATAGATACCTTCAGAAAGTGCACCAACTTCAATTTGACCTCCAGCTGTTGCCATTTTATGAAATGCTTGAATCATACCTACAACGGTTCCTAAGAAACCAGTCATTGGACCTGCTCCAGAAATAGTTGCTAGCATACTTACGTTTTTTTCAAGCTTATAAATTTCTAGTTTTCCGGCGTTTTCTATTGCAGTATTGATGTCATCAAGAGGTTTTCCAATTCTTGAAATTCCTTTTTCAATTAATCGTGCAACAGGAGATTTAGAATGGGCACAAGCTATTTTAGCATTGTCAATGCGACCATTTTTAATATTTTCTTTAACTTGACCCATGAAATTCACATCGATTTTTGATGCTGCATTGATAGCCATTAAGCGTTCGAAATAAAGGTATAGCGCTACAAAAAACATTAGGAATAAAGAGGTCATAATGATCTGACCAGCTAATCCTCCGCTAGTTATTAATTCAATTATAGATAAAGTTTTTTCTACAGGAACCGTTTCGGCTAAACTTTCACGAGCAACAGATAAGGTATCTGCTTGTAACAATATGTTCATAAAATTTTCTTTATTATGGAAACGCTAATATATTATAAAAATTGTTATTTTTTAGGATAAAAATGGTAAACAAATATTAATTGTTTTTGCTGTTTATTTTAGTTTAAATGTAAAAAGTCCGTTTGATAGATTCGGTTTAAAACGGATCTGTCAAACGGACTTAAAATGAATTAATATTGCCTTTTTAATCTATTAAATTACACTAATTGTTTTAAAGCAATTTCAAATGCAGTAGCACTAATGTTTGTTTTAGAATTGTTTAAAGCATGTGCTTTTACAATGGCATTTTTTATAATTTCTGATGTGTCTTGAAAAATAGCTTCATCAGTCATTTGTACTTTCTTTTCCATGAAATAAGCAAAAACTCTAGCCATTCCGCAATTTGAAATGAAATCAGGAATCAAACTTACTTTATGATCTACATCTTCCATGATTGGTCCAAAAAATATTTCTTTATCAGCAAATGGAACGTTAGCACCACAAGAAATTACTTCTAATCCACTCGCAATTAAACTGTCAATTTGAGATTGAGCAACTAAGCGAGAAGCAGCGCATGGGGTGAAAATTTCAGCGCCAATTGTCCATATTTTTTGATTTATTTCCTCAAAAGGAATCATGTTTTTAGCAACTAATTTATTCCCGTCTTTATTAAGGAATAATTCTTTTATTTCTTCAAATGTGAATCCTTCTTCATTGATTAATCCACCGTCTCTATCGATAATACCAATTACTTTAGCACCCATTTCGGCCAAATAGAATGCAGCAGCTGAACCTACATTTCCAAAACCTTGTACAATTGCTTTCTTTCCTTTTACATCGCCACCATAAGTAGCATAATAATGACGAACTGCTTCGGCAACACCAAAACCAGTAATCATATCGGCAATCGTATATTTTCTTGCAACGTCTGGAGAGAATTTTGGATTTTCTATAACTTTAACTACTCCTTGACGTAATTGACCTATTCTATTTATTTTATCAGCTTCGGTAGGTTTAAAGTGACCGTTAAAAACCCCTTCTTGTGGATGCCAAACGCCACATTCCTCTGTCATTGGAATAACTTCGTGAATTTCATCAACATTTAAATCACCACCAGTTCCATAATAACTTTTTAATAATGGAGAAACGGCTTTGTACCAGCGTTGTAAAACCCCTTTTTTTCTAGGGTCATTTGGGTCAAAATTAATACCAGATTTGGCACCACCAATTGCTGGGCCAGAAACTGTAAATTTTACTTCCATCGTTTTTGCTAACGACAAAACTTCATTTATATCCAATCCTTTTCTCATTCTTGTTCCACCACCAGCAGCACCACCACGCAACGAGTTAATCACAGTCCAGCCTTCTGCATCTGTTTCAGTGTCTTTCCAATTGAATACAATGACTGGTTCTTTATTTTCAAATTTCTTCAGTAAATCTTTCATTTTGTTGCGATATGTTTAATTTGTACAAATATAAAAAATAGAATAATGCGAATTATGTATTTGTGTATTTATTTTGCATAGTAAATTTTTCCAGAACTATGGTCCTTTTTTGCTCCCGTTACACTTGATAATACGTTGATTTCATTACGTAATTTCAATACGCCTAGTAAAGCAAAGATCAGTGCTTCTTTAAATTCTAGAATTTTGGGACTAGGAATTATGATTTCTATTTTGGGTAAGTGATATTGAATTCTCTCTATTAGAAAATCATTATAAGCTCCGCCGCCAGTTATGAAAAAACTTCCTGTTTTAGTTGGTAGTGCTAAAGAAATTTGTAGCGCTACATGTTCTGTGAAAGTATGTAATTTGTCTTCTATAGTAATAGTGAAACTTTCAATCAAGGGTAAAACAGTTTCTTTTACAAATTCAAAACCTAAGGATTTAGGATGTTTTTTTTGATAAAAATCCAATTCATTTAGTTGCTTTAAAAGCGCTTCATTGGTATTTCCGGATCTTGATATTTCCCCTTTATCATCGTAATTGAATCCCAATTGATTGGCGTAGTAATTTAATACGGTGTTAACTGGTGAAATATCAAAAGCAATACGTTGATTATTTTCTTCGAATGAAATATTAGAAAATCCACCTAAATTCATGCAATAATCGTATTCTGAAAACAAAATACGATCCCCAATAGGAACTAATGGAGCACCTTGACCGCCTAGTTGAACATCTTGGACTCTAAAATCACAAACAACAGTCTGATTAATTAAAGAAGCAATTTCAGGTAAATTTCCTATTTGTAAGGTGAAGCCTTTTTGAGGTTGATGTAAAATAGTGTGTCCATGGGAACTGACAGCATCAAGATTTTCAATTTTATTTATTTTTATAAAATTTGAAATAATAGTAGCGAGAAGGGTAGTGTAATCTTGATTTAATTTTTCTAATTTAGTTGTCGAATAATCTACTGCTGATTTTAAAGAATTGATCCAATTTGAGTCATAAGAAATAGTTTCAGATTCTAGGATTTTAAAATTCCATTTGTTATTTTCGACAGTGAAGATTATTTGTGATAAATCGACTCCGTCTAGAGAAGTGCCTGACATGACACCTATAATATTATACTTTTCTTTTAACATTGGCTTAATTTACGAAATCGTTTGAAATATGATTTATAATAATTACTTTTGGCAACAAATTTAACAACATTTAATTTACAATAAAAATATGGATTTTAATCTTACCGAAGAGCATTTAATGATTCAACAAGCGGCAAAAGATTTTGCTAATACTGAATTGTTGGGTGGAGTTGTAGAAAGAGACGAGCATTCAAAGTTTCCTACTGAACAGGTGAAAATGATGGCTGAGCTTGGGTTTTTGGGAATGATGGTCGATCCTAAATATGGTGGGTCAGGATTAGATAGTATTTCTTATGTTTTAGCAATTACTGAAATTGCAAAAGTAGATGCTTCAGCTGCGGTTATCATGTCAGTAAATAATTCATTGGTTTGTGCGGGTATTGAAAAATATTGCAATGAAGAACAAAAAATGAAATATTTAGTGCCTTTAGCTAAAGGGGAGGTAATTGGTGCTTTTTGTTTATCGGAGCCAGAAGCGGGTTCTGATGCTACTTCACAAAAAACAACTGCAATAGATAAAGGAGATTATTATTTACTTAACGGTACAAAAAACTGGATTACTAATGGATCTTCGGCATCAACTTATATTGTAATTGCTCAAACGGATATTGAAAAAGGACATAAAGGAATCAATGCTTTTATAGTTGAAAAAGGGTGGGCTGGTTTTGATATTGGTCCAAAGGAAAAGAAAATGGGAATTCGTGGATCTGATACTCATTCATTACTATTTAATGATGTGAAAGTTCCAAAAGAAAATAGAATTGGAGAAGATGGATTTGGATTCAATTTTGCCATGTCTGTTTTAAATGGAGGAAGAATTGGAATTGCTTCTCAAGCCTTAGGAATTGCAACAGGAGCTTATGAATTAGCATTAAAATATTCGCAAGAGCGTAAAGCTTTTGGAAAAGAAATTTTCAAACACCAAGCTATTGCTTTCAAATTAGCTGATATGGCAACTCAAATTATGGCTGCCAAATTGTTAGTTCTTAAAGCGGCATCTGAGAAAGATGAAGGTAAGGATATTTCACAATCTGGAGCTATGGCTAAATTGTTTGCTTCACAAACCGCTATGGATACTACAATTGAAGCAGTACAAATTCACGGTGGGAATGGTTACGTATCCGAATATCATGTAGAACGTATGATGCGCGATGCTAAAATTACTCAAATCTATGAAGGGACATCTGAAATACAACGAATTGTAATTTCAAGAACGTTAGTTTCCTGAATTTTATAAAATATTTTTTTTTAACCATTAAGGGGTAAGTAGTTGAGATGTAAATCATCTTAATGGTCTTATTTCTTAGTGGTTTTTTAATTCTAAAAAAGTGTACATTTACCCAAAAGTTTCCTTTTATGTACGATGATTTAAAATATTGGTACTTGCGCGATCATAAATTATTCCGGACTTTAAGTTTTGGACAAATCAAGCAATTGTGTATTATTACGGGGTTTAAAAAGGCTCAAAAAGGAGAGGTTATTTATTTCAGTTCTTCAGATGTGCCTCGAATTTTTCTTTTGAAAAAAGGGAACATAAAAATAGTGGCAGTAGACGAAGAGGGAAATGAAACCATAAAAGACATTATTCAAAAAGGCGATTTGTTTGGGGAACTAACTTTAGAATCCGACAATCAAGCCAATGAGTACGCCAAAGTATTATCTGATGATGTAGCTATTTGCAGTTTTTTACTATCGGATTTTGAAGATCTATTATTGAGCAATCCTAGTTTGGCTTTATCCTATACTAAATTTGTAGGTTTGAAAATGAAGCGAATAAAAAACAGCTACTCTAATTTGATTTCTAAAGATGCCAAAACCAGACTACTATTGTTTTTAAAAGACTGGGGTGAAAGCGAAGGAAAAAGAACGGGTAACCGAATTGTGATTGAAAATTATTTGACTCAAAACGATATTGCTCAAATCATTTGTACTTCAAGACAAACCGCTACTCAGTTATTGAATGAAATGGAAACGAACGGTATAATTGCCTACAACAGAAAAGAAATAATTATAACGGATATAAATAATTTGTAGTTATTTTTATTGAATTGCAAACTAGGCGACAATTGCTTCTTAAATTACATAGTAGTTTTGTATTAATAAAATGAAACACTATGAAAAAATTATTTAGCCTTGCTTTATTTGCAATAGTATCGCTTGTAAATGCCCAAAATGAATTGCCTAAAACGGCAACAGATATTTCACCTTTGTTAATTGGTGAGAAAATCCCAGATGTTATCTTGAAATCAGTCGATAATCAAGATGTTAATTTAGCCTCCCTATTTAGTAATAAAAAAACTGTTTTAGTTTTTTATCGTGGTGGATGGTGTCCATATTGTAATCTACATTTATCCGCTTTAGGTGAAGCCGAAGCAGCATTAATAGCTTTAGGATACCAAATAATAGCAATTAGTCCAGATTCTCCAACAAGTTTGAAAGCTACTGTAGAAAAAGATAAAGTAAATTACCTTTTATTATCTGATAGTAATGGAAAGCTTGCAAAAACGATGGGAATTGCTTTTGAAGCTCCAGAAAATTACAAATCTATGTTGGCTAAAAGTTCTGATGGTGTAAATAGTAGTTTTTTGCCCGTTCCCTCTGTTTTTATTTTGAATGTAAATAAGGAAATCGAATTTGAATTTATTACTCCGGATTTTAAACATAGAATTACAAATGATCTTTTGATTGCAGCTGCTAAATCTTTAAAAGAATAGAAATGAAAAATTATTTTTTTGTTTTGATACTGGTTACTGTTTCTACTTTTGGCTACGCCCAAGGTTGTAGTGATGCAGGAATATGTTCAATAGGACATGGTTTTCAAAGTGACGAAAAAGAATTAAAAAATAGTGTAGGAATTGCTTCTGTTTTTGGTGATGGTGAGGCTGATGTAACCTATTTTTCTCCATTTATTTCCTATACTAGAAAAATAAATGAAAACTGGGCGCTGAGTAGTAAGGTGACATTTTCTAGTGCCAATGGTGCATTTGGAACTTCAACTTCATTAGGAGATGCATTTCTGTCAGGGAATTATACCTTTGAAACAAAGAATAATAAACAATGGAGTACATTATTCGGTTTTAAAATTCCTTTCACAAATTCCGATTTAAAAATTGATGGAAATTCACTGCCATTAGATTATCAATCAAGTTTGGGAACTTATGATTTATTTATTGGAGGGAATTTTAAATATAATAATTGGGATTTTAATTCAGCTATTCAAATCCCAGTAATAAATAATAATAAAAACTCCTATTTTAAAGAGTTTTCAGGCACTAATGATTTTCCGTCTACAAATAGGTTTGAACGTAGGTCAGATGCATTGTTTCGAACAACTTATACGCTAAAAACTGCCAATAAAAAATTTATCTTTAAACCGAATGTTTTATTTATTTATCATCTAGGAGAGGATAGTTATGAGACTATTCAGGGAGATAGAGAAAAAATAAAAGGGTCAGATGGTTTAACTATTAACGGGAATTTATTAACCACATATGTAATAAATAATCATAACAGTATAGAGCTCTCAATGGCAACTCCATTTGTAATTAGGGATATCCGTCCAGATGGTTTGACAAGGGCTTACGTTGTTAGTATTCAGTATAATATAATATTTTAATTGATTTGTAAGATGAAAAACCGTATTTTAATTGCCGCAATATTTTGTTTGATTTCTTTATTATCATTTGCACAAAATGAGAGTAAAAGACTAACACAATTTAATCTAGAAAAGAAAGTAGCTATTCAAGGCTACGATCCTGTTGCTTATTTTAAACAAGGTAAAGCAGTAAAAGGGAAAAAAGAATTGGGATCTATTTATGAAGGAGTGAATTATTATTTCTCATCAGTAGAAAACAAAGATGCTTTTGCAAAAAGCCCAATGACTTACGAACCACAATATGGAGGTTGGTGTGCATTTGCAATGGGAGATTCTGGTGAAAAAGTCGAAATTGATCCCGCAACATTTAAAATTGTTGAAGGTAAATTATACTTGTTTTATAATGCCTATTTTAACAATACATTGAAAAGCTGGAATAAAGATCAATCCAATTTGAAGGCAAAAGCCGATACAAACTGGAAGAAGTTTTTTAAATAAAAATAAAATTATGAAATCACCACTGATAACTTGGTTATTGCGCCTTATTGTTGCAGTAATTCTAATTCAAACTTTGTATTTTAAATTTACTGGTGCCGAAGAAAGTGTTTATATTTTCTCTACTTTAGGGATGGAACCTTATGGAAGAATAGGCTCAGGGATTGCCGAATTGATAGCGTCGATTTTAATTGTGTATCCAAAAACAACTTGGATTGGGGCATTAATAGGCATGGGAGTAATGATAGGTGCTATTGCATCTCATTTATTTGTTTTGGGTATAGAAGTGCAAAATGACGGGGGAACTCTTTTTATTTTGGCTCTAATTACCTTTATTTGTTGTTCTCTTTTGGTTTATCAAAATAAGAATACAATACTCAATTTGTTAAAATTAAAATTGTAATATGCTGATACCTTCTATAAATACGAGCTTGAATGAATTGGTAGATTTGCTTGTTCAACTCCCAGATTCTGAATATGCTAAGCCTTGTGTTTCGCTAAGTGATTCTACTATTGGCGAACATACGAGGCACATTATCGAGATGTTTCAGTGTCTTGAGAATAATTATAATTTGGGGATAGTGAATTATGATAAAAGACCACGGAACAAATTAATTCAAACCGATACTGATTTTGCCATATCTCAAATTAAAATGGTCCAAAATTCATTGGAAAAAGAAAATAAAAAGTTAGAATTACAGCAAATAATTGATAGTGAAGAGCTTCGTATTGAGAGTAATTATTTCAGAGAATTGCTTTATAATTTGGAACATTGTATCCATCATCAGGCTTTAATAAAAGTGGCGATTTTACAAATTGATACTATTGAAGTAGATGTCAATTTTGGAGTGGCACGTTCAACAATTGAATATAGAAATCAATGTGCACAGTAAGTTTTGTAAAAGTGGATAACAAAGTCATCATTACCTCCAATCGCGATGAAAAGGTGATAAGGCCCAGTGCAATTAAGCCCAAAAATTACATAGTAAAAGGCAAAAATGTCATTTATCCAAAAGACCCAAAAGCGGGAGGGACTTGGTACGCAGTGGATGACGATGGGACTATTTTGGTTTTATTGAATGGTGCCAATGAAAAACATATCCCAAAGCTTCCCTATAGAAGAAGCCGTGGTTTAATTGTTTTAGATATCATAAGCGAAGTATCCCCAAAGGATTTCTGGAATGAGATTGATTTAGATAACATTGAACCTTTTACTTTAGTTTTATTTCAAAATGGGGCGCTTTTTCAATTAAGATGGAACGGTTTAAAAAAAGAGGAGGTTGTTTTAAATGCAGATGATAGACACATCTGGTCTTCGGCTACTTTGTATTCCGATGAAATTAGAAAAGAAAGAGCAGATTTGTTTTATACCTTCTTGGAGGAGAATGGGGCAATTTCAGAAAAAGAAATGTACCAGTATCATCGCTATACAGATAAAGACAATCATCAAAATGGGTTGGTTATCAATCGAAATAATGAAATGAAAACGCTAAGTATTACGCAAGCCATAACTGAACAAAATAAGGTCGCTATTCGTCATTATGATTTAATATCCCAAAAAGAATCGTGCACTTCATTTATTATAATTTAAAAATTCCCTAAGTGATATTTAATAGAAATTCTAAATTACTACTACACAAGATAACCCATTGGGAATATTGGCCTTTCCAATTGGTCTATATTCCTATTTATTTTCAATGGGCTTTTTACGCTATAAAAGCAAAATCAATTTTTTTCTTTAATGCGTCTAATCCCACGATAAAAAATGGAGGATTTATTATGGAATCTAAAAAAGCGATTTATGATTTAATCCCTCAAAAATATTATCCCAAAACGGAATTAATTAGAGAAGGGACTTCATTAGAATCAATAGAAAATACAATTAAATCCTCGGGGATAAAATATCCTTTGATCGCTAAACCTGATATTGGTTTGCGTGGTTCAGGAGTTAAGAAAATTGAAACTATTACTGATTTAAAGCAATATGCCTCCAAAGCCAATTTTGATTATGTAATCCAAGACTTAATTCCGTTTCAAAATGAAGTTGGGATTTTCTATGTACGATACCCCAATCAAAAATCAGGAAAAATTACAGGAATTGTTTCCAAAGAATTTTTAATTATTACAGGAAACGGTATTGCAACAATCGAAGAGTTAATAAAGGAAAATCCGCGTTATGAATTGCAATTAAAAGTACTACAGCAGGAATACGGTAATCGTTTATTAACCGTTTTAGCTGTAGGTGAAAAAATGAATCTTGTTCCCTACGGCAATCATGCCAGAGGGGCTAAGTTTATTGATGGGAGTGACTGGATAACTCCAAAATTGGAAGCCGTTATTAATGAAATGTGCTTGCAAATACCAGGCTTTTATTTTGGGAGATTGGATGTCATGTATAATACGATTGAAGAATTAGAAAACGGAAAAAACTTTTCGATAGTGGAATTAAATGGAGCAGCCAGTGAGCCAACGCATATTTATGATCCCAAACATTCTTTGTTTTTTGCTTGGAAAGAACTATCACGACACATTAGTTATATGTTTGAAATTAGTGTTGCCAACAATAAAAATGGGGTTCCATATCTTGATCATAAAGTAGGGATGAAAGAATACAGATTGCATCTAGAACAGAGCAATAAAATTGTCAATTTTTAACAGCAATGAAAATAATAAAGAATATTCTTGTGGGGTTTGTTGTGAGCTTCTTGGGTTCTATTCCACTGGGATATTTGAATTTTATAGGCTTTGAAATTTACACTGAATTTGGAATAAATAATTTACTTTTATATTTATTAGGTGTTATTTTTATTGAAGCTCTAGTCATTTATTTCACTTTAATTTTTGCTGCTAAATTAGCCAATAATAAAAAATTGATGAAGGTAATTGACATCTTTGGTATTTTCTTTTTGTTGCTTTTGGCCTATTCCTTCTACTCTCATTCTACTCAATCTGTTTCGAATCAACATTATTTAGAAAAATACATTATCTATTCTCCTGTTGTAATCGGTTTATTTTTAAGTAGCATTAACTTTTTGCAGCTTCCCTTTTGGACGGGTTGGAATTTGTATTTGATAAATGGAAAATATATTCATGTGAATGGAAAATGGAAGTTTTTTTACATTCTAGGAACGCTAATAGGAACTTTTTTAGGAATGCTAGCTTTGGTTTTTTTCTTGAATACAATATCTCAAAACGCAGATAGCTTCTCTAAATACTTAATACCTGTTATAATTCCAATGCTCTTTATCGTTATGGCTTGTTTACAAAGCTATAAAGTTTTTAAAAAATATATTAAATAGCTTTTTTCATGTTATAAGCCAAAATGAAGTAGTCATTACTATTGAATTGAAAATCGCCAATAACAGTCCATTGTAATTTTTCACTATGGGCTTTTAAGGAAGGGATATTCTTTTTATTGATAAATGTCAAAGCCAATGGGTAACGTTCCACAATATGGCTTCTCATGAATTCAAAAAGAGGTCTGATTAATCCTTTGCCACGATAGTCCGCATGAATGCATATAGGACCGTATTGAAAACTATTGGTTGTAGTAATAGTATTAAAATCTTGAAAAGTAAGATTTGGAAATAAGGAACTCATGTATTTAAAAATGGGCCATTGGTTAAAAAAAGTCCAGCTTTCTGCAAAAATATAAGCGATGACTTTTTGATTGTCTTTGGCAATAAATAAACCTTTATTTTCTATGACTTCAGTCAACTGAGCATTTGTAAATGGCGTTGTCACAAAACCAAATTCTTTTTCGGCTTCTGTTAAATTAGAAACTAAATATAATTCTTGTAATGATAAAACACCGTCGATGTCTTGAAGTGACGCAATTTCTAATGGGATGTTTTCGGTCATTTTAAAGGAATTTAGTAGCGTTATTTTTTTGCAAAAATAAAAATAATTTGAGATTTTTTTATATTCAGATGAAAAATAATCACTTGTTTTAAATAGTACTTTTTAATGGATTTGTTTATTTTTGCTAAATGAAAAATATCATTGTAACAGGTACAAGTAGAGGAATAGGGTATGAGTTGGCTTTATTATTTGCAAATGCAGGACATCAAGTATTGGCTCTCTCTAGAAAAACCCCACGTATCCTTATAGAACATAAAAACATAAGCTGTCTATCAGTTGATTTATCAAATGAATCAGATTTAGATAGTGTAAAAGATTTTCTTTCTAGTTCATGGAAAAAAGTAGACGCTATTGTTCATAATGCGGGAAGTTTGTTATTGAAACCTTTTTCAGAAACAACTCAAGATGATTTTGAAGCTGTTTATAAAGTCAATGTTTTTGGGGTTGCAAATTTAACTCGTATTTGTTTGCCATATTTACAAAAAGGGAGTCATGTAGTAACAATAAGTTCTATGGGTGGAATTCAAGGAAGCCTAAAGTTTGCTGGACTAGCGGCATATAGCTCTAGTAAAGGAGCGGTTATAACGCTTTCTGAATTACTTGCTGAGGAATATAAAGAAAGAGGAATTTCGTTTAATGTTTTGGCATTGGGTTCAGTTCAAACAGAAATGTTGGCTGAAGCTTTTCCAGGATATCAAGCTCCGATATCTGCAAGTGAAATGGCGGACTATATTTTCAATTTTACATTGACTGGAAATAAATATTACAACGGGAAAGTACTAGAAGTTTCTTCTACAAACCCATAAATTAACAACTATTTTGAGCGAAACTCTAGCTAGATATATTCCTGAACATGCTGTAAAACCAGTTTTCGAATTGATTGTTGCGAATCAAGTACATCTTAAGATTGTAAATGAGCGACAAACTCGTCATGGTGATTATAGAAAAGGATTAAATGGTAAACATGAGATTACTGTTAATTCTAGCTTGAATAAATATAAGTTCCTAATTACATTAATACATGAGATAGGACATTTGGTGGCCTTTGAAAGGTTTGGTCGAAATATAAAACCTCATGGTCAAGAATGGAAATATTCGTTTCAACAACTCATGGTTCCTTTTATTCGTCCTGAGATTTTTCCAAATCATTTATTACCGTTAATAGCTAGACATTTTAAAAATCCAACTGCTAGTAGTGATACAGATGCTAATTTGTCTTTGGCATTAAAGCAATTTGATAAACAAAATGATAAAAATTATATTTTTGAAATTCCATATGGCAGTGTTTTTAGAATTCAAAATGGAAAGATTTTTAAGAAAATTGCAATAAGAACTAAAAGGTTTGAATGTTTAGAAATTAACTCTGGAAAATTGTATCTTTTTAATCCAAATGCTGAGGTAGAGTTATTACCTAGTTAATAATAAAAAACGGACTTTGGTTTTAAATCAAAGTCCGTTTTTTATTAAAATGGTATTTTTATTTATTCCTTCAAATACGCTTCTCTTACTTTTTTGAATAAATTAGAAGAGTAGACAAAATCAACTACTGCTTGATTATCTGTTCTAAAAATTTCTTCTTTTGTTCCTTCCCAAGCTTTTAATCCATTTTTAAGAAATAAGATGCGTTCTCCGATTTCCATCACTGAATTCATATCATGTGTATTTATAACGGTAGTGATATTGTATTCCTCCGTTATCTCTTTAATCAAATTATCGATTAATATAGCAGTGTTTGGATCCAATCCAGAGTTTGGTTCATCACAAAACAAGTATTTAGGGTTGTTTACAATGGCACGGGCAATAGCCACACGCTTTTGCATTCCTCCAGATATTTCTGATGGGAGTTTCTTATGAGCGTCAGTAAGATTAACTCTTTTTAAAACAAAATCGACACGTTCTTGGATTTTAGTTCCGTTGTCTCTAGTAAACATTTTCAAAGGGAAACCCACATTTTCAGCAACAGTCATGGAATCAAATAAAGCACTGCCCTGGAAAACCATTCCAATTTCGGTTCTTAACTCTCTTTTTTCATCTGCTTCGAGTTCAGAGTATATTCTACCATCAAAACAAATTTTCCCAGATTCCGGCTGATGGATACCAAGTAAACTTTTTAACAAAACCGTTTTTCCAGAACCACTTTGACCTATAATTAAATTGGTTTTACCAGTTTCAAAAACAGTTGATATTCCTTTAAGAATTTTGACACCACCAAATGATTTTTCTATGTTTTTTACTTCTATCATTACGTTAAGAGTAATTGTGTTAAAATATAATTCATCAAAATAATGGTTACGGAAGTCCAAACAAATGATACTGTACTTGCCTTTCCTACTTCAAGTGCTCCACCTTTCATATAATAACCATGAAAAGAAGGAATAGTTGCCAATAGCAAAGCAAAAATAAAGGTCTTTATAAAAGCATAAGCAATATGAAAAGGGATGAATTCTCGTTGTATACCATCAATAAAATCAGCACTACTACCAAAACCACCATAAACACTAGCAATATAACCACCAAGTATTCCTAGAAACATAGCAATCCCAATAAGGAACGGATATAATAATAAAGCCATTAACTTAGGGAAAACTAAATAGTTTAATGAATTTACGCCCATCACTTCAAGTGCATCTATTTGTTCCGTTACTCTCATGGTCCCAATACTCGATGTGATAAATGATCCCATTTTTCCTGCCATTACCACAGAGATAAAAGTGGGTGCAAATTCTAAAATAATAGATTGACGAGTAGCGAATCCTATTAAGTACTTTGGTATTAAAGGGTTGGTCAAGTTTAATGCTGTTTGTATAGCAACAACTCCACCAACAAAAAATGAAATAAAGGCAACAATACCAAGAGAACCAATGATTAAATCATCTATTTCCTTAAATATAAGTTTTTTCATTACAGACCATTTGGTTTGTTTATTGAAAATCTCCCCTAACATTAAGAAATATTTCCCTACTTGTGATAAATATCGAATGAGCATCATAGTTTTAAAATATAGTCAAAAATAGTTATAAGTTATGAGTTATGTGTTATGAGTTCAGGCTTTTTAGAATAGAGTAATTAACCAATTAATTTCTCTTTCATTTTCATTAAACGATACTTTCGAATAAATCGTGCTTGTTCTTTTGTAACCATTAAAGGCGTTTTTGCTGATTTTGCTTTCCAAAAACCGCTTAGATAGTCGATAAATAGGAGGGGCTTCTTTTTCATCATTGCCAGTTTTGCTGATGCAATTGCAGTAATGATAAAACCGTAGCCTAAAGTGTAAAACGCTTCCCCTTGTTTGTAACGAGCCGTTTTACTATAATTAGCGCCAGTAGGTTTTAAATGTTTTACATGTAAAGTAGCATCAGTGACTACTTTCCAATTGTAGAATTTACAAAGTAATTCATCAACCGTATCCCAACCCATTTGTGCTTTTAGTCCACCTATTTGTTTGAATGTTTCTTTTCTGTATGCTTTTAACGCACCACGAATATGATCTTTATCTGTTAAATTTTCTAGAATCCATTCTCCATTTTTCTCAATATAACAAAAGCCTCCAGCCATACCAATAGTGGAGTCTGATTGAAAATGCTTGACAATTGTTTCAAAATAATTATTTGGAAAAATTAGATCGGCATCCGCTTTCATCATAATATCATACTGATCATCTAGTGATTCTAAACCTGCGTTGAATGCTTGGATAACTTTGCTTCCTGGTAAATGAATGGCGCTTGACTCTTTGTTGACTAATGTGATAAACGGATGTTCTTTGGCGAAAGCCAAAACAATCTCTGCCGTTTTATCAGTTGAGTTATCATTAACAATCACTACTTTTTTTGGCAATAGTGTTTGAGAAATCAAGGATTCCAATGTTAAAGTAATAAGTGCCTCTTCGTTGTGTGCGGGAATAACTACGTAGTAATTCATTATTTTATCTTTTCGGCATAAACAATATAATACCTATTAGTGAAATAGCGCAATAAAGGGCGGATTCCAAGTTTCTTTACTGGATTAGTCCATTTTTGTCTGTCGATGATTTTCCAGCCTGTTTTTTCTAATAACCAATCGAGTTGCCAATCTTCAAATTCGTGGTAATGTCTGTCCCACATATCCGTTTTACTTCGGTATGCTGGAGAAAACCACAATCGCATTGGGATCGAAATAAAAAGTTTGTCTGATTTTATTTCACTTAAAATGGTAAACGGATTCAATAAGTGTTCGAAGATTTCAAATGCAGTAACTACATCTTGTTTTTCTTTTGAAAATATAGATTGATCAAGATCTAAATCTTCACCAGTAGTGTTTCTTACAGTATAGCCATCTTCTTTCATGATTTTTGAAAAAGGATTTTCAACGCCTAAATCTAGAATGCTTTCTGTAGTTGAAATGTGTTTGTTTAAAAATTCTAAAGTATGTTTGAATCTTTTATTAGGAAACGTTTTTTCGTACATTTTTGTTATAGTTTATCCAAAGTGCAAATGTACAAAGATATATTTCTTCTATTGCAGATTTCAACTCAGTTTGTTTCATGTTGAATCATTTATTAATAAAAAGGCCACTATTATATGAGAATAGTGGCCTTTTATAAATGTGTTTCGAAAAATTAATATCTATAAATAAAGGCATTTACATTCATTCCAGCTCCAACAGAAGCAAAAAGAAGAATATCTCCTTTATTGATTTTTTGATCTTTTATTTCACCTCTAATTAATAAGTCAAATAAAGTAGGCACAGTAGCTACACTACTATTACCTAATTCATGAATACTCATAGGCATTATGTCTTGTGGTACTGGTCTGTCATGAAGTTTGTAAAAACGTTGTATGATCGCTTCGTCCATTTTTTCATTGGCTTGATGAATAAGAATTTTCTTTACATCATCAATTCCAAGACCACTTTTATCCAAACAGTTTTTCATTGCAGCTGGAACAGTAGTTAGGGCAAATTCATAAATCTTACGACCATGCATTTTTATGTATCGCGTGTCAGGATCTAGTTCCGTATTGTAGGATGGTCCAAAAAATAAATAATTAGCTTCGTCCATAGCATAAGTTCCACTTTCATAAGAAAGTAATCCAGTTTCATCGTCTGAAGCTTCTATTATCGAGGCACCAGCACCATCCGAATAGATCATCGAATCTCTATCATGGTCGTCTACAACTCTAGATAATGTTTCAGACCCGATAACTAAACAACGTTTGGCCATGCCAGATTTAATAAAAGCATTAGCTTGTAATACACCTTCAATCCATCCAGGACATCCAAAAAGAATATCGTAGGCGACGCATTTAGGGTTTTTTATTTGTAATTTATTTTTCACTCGTGTTGCTAAACTAGGTAACATATCCGACTGTGATGTGCCACTTTTTACATCACCAAAATTATGAGCAAAAATAATGTAATCAATAGTTTCAGGGTCTATTCCTGCATTAGCGATTGCTTTTTGAGAAGCAAAAAAAGCCAAATCGGATGAAGTATATTGATCTTCAGCATAACGCCTATGCTCAATTCCTGTAATTCCTTTAAATTTATTGATAATTACATCGTTTGGTCGTCCAAATGGAGTGCCGTCTTCATTTAAAAAAACATGATTTCCAAAATCAGTATTGCTTACTTTCTTTTCAGGAATATAACTTCCTATTCCAGTTATTTTTATTTTCATGGTTTTATTTTCCAAAAATTTAGGCTAATTTAAAGATAAAAAAATAATTACAGCTATGTTATTTACTATGCATGCATATAATTATAGGATATTAATTATTTGGCTAATTTACTGATGATTTTTTAATAAATATCCGAAAACGATGTAGTTTTTACAATGCTATTTGTGATTTTCCGATTAGAATTTTTTTTCGGGAGTTTTTTTCTAATTAAATGTTTCTAAAATAAGTAGTTGTAAAAGGAATAAAAAAAATGCCTCGAAATCAATCGAGGCATTAATATAAGTTATAAAAATGTGTAATTTACATATACGCCTCAATTGGAGCACAGCTACAAACTAAATTTCTATCACCATAGGTTTCATCAACACGACGTACACTAGGCCAGAATTTATTCTCCGCTACATATTCTAATGGATATGCTGCTTTTTCTCTTGAATAAGGTAATACCCAAGTGTCAGCAGTAAGCATTGCTAAAGTATGTGGTGCGTTTTTCAATACATTGTTTGGTTCTTCGACAGAAGATTCTTCAATTTCTTTACGAATGGCTATCATAGCGTCACAAAAACGATCCAATTCTCCTACATCTTCTGATTCTGTTGGTTCAATCATTAACGTTCCAGCCACTGGGAAAGAAACAGTTGGAGCATGAAAACCATAATCCATTAAACGTTTTGCAATATCAGATACTTCGATACCTTTTACTTTGAAACCTCTGCAGTCTAGAATCATTTCGTGAGCTGCTCTTCCTTTTTCACCAGAATATAAGATAGGGTAGTGCTCTTCTAAACGCGCTTTCATGTAGTTAGCGTTCAGGATAGCATATTTAGTTGCATTAGTAATTCCTTCAGCACCTAACATACAAATGTATCCATAAGAGATCAAGCAAACTAAAGCTGATCCATAAGGCGCTCCAGATATAGCAGTAATTCCTTTTTCACCACCTACTTTTACTAATGGGTTTGTTGGTAAAAACGGAACTAATTTTTCGTTTACACAAATAGGTCCTACACCAGGTCCACCACCTCCGTGAGGAATAGCGAATGTTTTATGCAAGTTCAAGTGACAAACGTCAGCCCCAATAGTAGCTGGATTTGTTAAACCTACTTGAGCATTCATATTAGCACCATCCATGTAAACTAGTCCACCGTTATCGTGAATAATTTGAGTGATTTCTCTAATAGCACTTTCAAAAACACCGTGAGTAGATGGATACGTTACCATTAAACAAGACAATTCATCTTTGTATTGAATCGCTTTTTCTCTAACATCTTCTACATCTATATTACCATTTTCCATTGTTTTGGTCACGATAATTTTCATTCCAGCCATTGCTGCCGATGCAGGGTTTGTTCCGTGAGCCGACGCAGGAATCAAACAAATAGTTCTTTTCTCATCGCCTCTTGATTGGTGGTACGCGCGAATAGTCATTAAACCGGCATATTCGCCTTGGGCTCCAGAGTTAGGTTGTAATGTAGTTCCTGCAAAACCAGTAATCACATTTAATTGATGCTCTAATTTTTTAAGCATCTTCGTGTATCCTTCTACTTGATCTAAAGGTGCAAATGGATGGATAGTATTCCAATACGGCATACTTAATGGTAACATTTCAGCTGCTGCATTCAATTTCATAGTACAAGAACCCAAAGCGATCATCGAATGATTTAATGATAAATCTTTACGTTCTAATTTTTTGATATAACGCATCATACTCGTTTCCGAATGGTATTTGTTGAATACCTCATGCGTTAAGAATTCCGATGTTCTGTTTAAAAGCATCGGATAATTGTTCTCTAAAACATATTCCGAAACTTCAAAAGCTTCTTTTCCTACTGCTTCAGCAAAAATGGCAATTACTTGATTAATATCAGATGATAAAATGGTCTCGTTTACTGAAATAGAAATCGTTTCGTTATCAATATAATAGAAGTTTACCTCATTCTTTTCGGCAATAGTTTTTACTTTTTGAGCATCCGCTTTTACAACGATTGTATCAAAAAATGCTGTATTGGTTTGGTATATGCCTAATTTATTTAAAGCCTCCGCCAAAGTTGCAGCAGAAGAGTGTACTTTGTTAGCAATATACTTTAATCCTTTTGGACCGTGATATACTGCAAACATTCCTGCCATAACGGACAATAATACTTGAGCAGTACAAATGTTTGAAGTTGCTTTTTCACGCTTAATATGTTGTTCACGTGTTTGTAATGCCATACGTAAAGCGCGGTTCCCATTAGCATCTTGCGAAACTCCAATGATTCTTCCTGGCATAGAACGTTTGTATTCTTCTTTTGTCGCAAAATAGGCAGCATGTGGTCCACCATAGCCCATTGGGATTCCAAAACGTTGTGTAGTTCCAACAACAACTGTAGCTCCCATTTCTCCAGGAGGGGTTAATTTTACTAATGATAAAATATCTGCAGCCACTGCTACTTTTATTTCGTTATTATTTGCTTTTTTGATGAAGTCAGCATAATCATATACTTGACCGTATTTTCCTGGATATTGTAAAATAGCTCCAAAAAACTCTTTTGAGAAATCAAATTCTTGGTGATTTCCTATCACTAATTCTACACCAATAGGAGCAGAACGCGTTTGTAAAACAGATAAAGTTTGTGGTAAAATTTCTTCAGAAACGAAGAACTTACATACATTGTTTTTCTTTTGGTCTCTAGAACGAACATCAAACAACAACGCCATCGCTTCTGCAGCTGCAGTACTTTCGTCAAGTAACGATGCATTTGCAATTTCCATTCCCGTTAATTCAATAACCATGGTTTGAAAATTCAAAATAGCTTCAAGACGTCCTTGAGCAATTTCGGCTTGGTATGGTGTGTAAGCCGTATACCAACCTGGATTTTCAAAAATATTTCTTTGAATTGCTGGAGGTACAATGGTAGGGTGGTATCCTAAACCAATATATGATGTATATACTTTGTTAGTACGACCTAATAACCGAATGTGATTTGCATATTCATATTCAGTCATAATATGCTCCAATTCCAACGGTTTCTTTAAACGAATATCACTAGGAATAGTTTCTAATATTAACTGATCTAAAGTTTCAACACCTATGGTTTCTAACATTTTTGGTAAATCGTTTTCCCTTGGGCCTAAGTGTCTTAAAGCAAATGAGTCTGTTTTCATGTATATATGGTAATATTGTGTTTTTTTAGTGATGCAAAAATAAGTATTATAAACAATCTAATTCGGGTTTTAACATTCAATTTTTATCAATTTTTCAACTAAATGCGGTATTTGCTCACAATTGATTAATTTTGTCTAATGATTAGCTTTAAACAACTATTGGATTTTTATATCAGAAGCAGTATCCACGTTGCATTTTCTGTATATGCATTGGTGCGAATGACTCATTTTATGTTCAACATATCTGAAGATACATCTATGGCCTATTTTGCTTTTTTCGGCACTATTGTAGGATATAATTTCGTAAAATACGATGCTTTGGCTAGAGCCAAAAAAAGAACCATGCGAAAAGAACTAAAGTTAATTGCCGGCTTAAGCTTTTTTTCTCTTATTGCTGTGGGGTATTTTTTCTTTAAATTGCAATTCATAACACAAATGGTTTCTGTAGGAGTACTTGCTTTAACGTTGCTCTATACACTTCCTTTTTTTCCCAATAGAAAGAATGCCAGAAATTGGGCAGGGGTGAAAATTTACATTGTGGCTTTGTGTTGGGTAGGAGTAACGCTGGTCTTACCATTAGTAGATGCACATATTTCACTTGGACTTGATTTTTATCTAAAGTGTATTCAACGTTTTATATTGGTTTTTGTGCTGATTCTTATTTTTGAGATATTGGATTTGGCAAATGACGATCCACATCTAAAAACGGTACCACAACAAATAGGTGTGAAGCGAACAAAAAAGGTAGGTTTGTTGCTATTGCTTCCTTTTTATTTTTTAGAGTTTTTAAAAAATAATTTTATTGAAGAACAATTGATCGTTAATGGAATTCTAGTTCTCGCTCTTTCATTATTTTTGGCTTTCGCCAATGAAACACGATCTAAATATTACACTTCTTTTTGGGTGGAAAGCATTCCGATTTTTTGGTGGCTGATGGTGGTTTTCTTTTAAAAACAGTGGTTTTGGTGAATAGAGATCAATAATTTTCCCAGTTTGAAACAAAAAAACCGAAGCATTACTACTTCGGTTTATGTCTAAAACGACTTATCTTAAATCTATATCAATCCAGCTCTTTTCAATAAAGCATCTGGACTTGGTTCGTGTCCTCTAAAACGTTTGTATAAAATCATAGGATGTTCTGTTCCTCCTTTTGAAAGGATATTGTCTTTGAATTTATCAGCTACTTCTTTGTTGAAAATTCCTTTTTCTTGAAAATATTCAAAAGCATCAGCATCGAGCACTTCAGCCCATTTGTAGCTGTAATAACCAGATGAGTATCCACCTTGAAAAATGTGTGAGAAAGAGGTGCTCATAGCATTTTCTGCTACTTCAGGATACAATTGTGTATCGGCAAATTGTTCTGTTTCGAATGCTTTTAAATCAGTAATTGATGTAGGGTCTTGTCCATGCCATCCCATATCTAATAATCCAAAACTCAATTGTCGCATTGTTGCCATGCCTTCTTGGAAACTGGCACTTTCTTTTATTTTAGTAACATATTCCATCGGAATCATTTCACCAGTTTGATAATGAGTAGCGAATAAAGCTAAAGCTTCCGACTCATAACACCAGTTTTCCATGATTTGACTTGGAAGCTCTACAAAGTCCCAATATACTGATGTTCCAGATAAACTTGGATAAGTAGTATTGGCTAACATTCCATGTAATCCATGGCCAAATTCATGAAACAAAGTGGTCACTTCATTAAAAGTTAATAAAGAAGGTTTTGTTTCAGTAGGTTTTGTGAAATTACAAACATTAGAAATATGTGGTCTTTCGTTTACGCCATCTTTAATAAATTGGGTTTTGAATGAAGTCATCCAAGCGCCATTTCGTTTTCCTTTTCGAGGGAAAAAATCAGCGTAGAAAATAGCAACTAACTCCTTATTAGCATCAGTAACTTCATAAGTCACCACTTCGTCATGATATTTATCGATATCAAATATTTCAGTAAAAGTAAGTCCGTATAATTTTCCAGCAATGGTAAAAGCACCCTTTAAAACTTTTTCTAGTTGAAAATACGGTTTTAGTTTTTCATCATCCAAATTAAATAATTCTTGTTTTAATTTTTCCGAATAATATGCGCCATCCCATTTTTCTAGTTGTTCAAGTCCGTCTAGTTTTTTGGCGAAAGCAGATAATTCAGCAAATTCTTTTAAAGCGGCAGGTTTGGCTTTGGCCAATAAATCATGAGAGAATGATTTTACTTTTTCAGGACTTTCGGCCATACGCTCTTCCAATACAAAATGAGCATGTGTTGCATACCCTAAAAGTTGTGCTCTGTCAAAACGCAATTTGGCAATTTTAAGTACATTTTCCTGATTGTCAAATTCGTTGTTTTGAAAACCTTTGGCGCCAAAAGCGATTGCCATTTTCTTTCTAAGTTCACGTTTATCTGAATAAGTGACAAAAGGAACATAACTTGGATAATCTAAGGTGAAAATCCATCCATCACTATCTTGGCTCTTGGCTAGTGAACGAGCAGCTTCTATAGTTCCTTCAGGTAAGCCGGATAAGTCGCTTTCATCTATAATATGCAATTGAAACCCTTGTGTTTCTGCTAAAACATTTTCACCAAACTTAAGGCTTGTTTTAGACAGTTCTTTGTCTATTTCTCGAAGCAAGATCTTTTTGTCTTCAGGTAAATTGGCGCCATTTCTAGAGAAACCTTTGTATTTTTTGTCTAGTAATGTAGACTGTTCTGGGTTAAGGTTCAAGCTATCCTTTTGTTCGTAAATAGCTTTTACTTTTGCAAATAAATCAGCATTAAGAGTGATGTCATTCCCAAAATCAGAGAGTAAAGGAGAAACTTCTTGAGCGATTTTTTGCATTTCGTCATTGGTTTCCGCCGAATTCAAATTGAAGAAAATACTGGAAAGACGATCCAGCGTATATCCACTAAAATCTAATGCCTCTATAGTATTTTGAAAAGTAGGTGTGTCATTGTTTTGGACAATAGCGTCAATTTCGGCTTTTGCCAATGCGATTCCTTCTAGAAAAGCGGGTAGATAATCTTCATTCTTTATTTTAGAAAAAGGAGCAGTATCGTATTTAGTATTGAATTTTGAAGTTAAGACTTTCATTGTATTATAATTAGTTTTCATTATTTGAAACGAAATATTTTGAACTACAAATGTAGCGATTTATAGAAAAAGGAGCGTTTAAAATTGGATTGATTTGCGCTCCATCTCCTTAAAGTATTTGTGTTATAGTTATGTTATTTATTTCGTTAGAAGCGGTAAAAAGCTTAAATTGTACAATTAGATTAGATTTTGAATAAGCTAATCATTAACAATTGCAAATAATATACAATAAATGAATTACCAAATTATAATAAAGCGTATCGATACTGTAAATGAAGTGGAAGGGTATTGGTCTGATGAAGATTTTATTCAATTACTAGAAAAATTCAATTTTCCAGATGCGGCTACTGCAGAAAAAAAGAATTTACCAGAATTACTAGAAATGGCCATATCTGATTATGAGCCTAACGAAGCGGCTGAAATAGTGCTTGCTTACAAATTGTCTGAAGAATTAAATGAAGGACAAATAGAGCAAATTTCTCATAATATGTTAATTGATAAAGTATGTGAAGAGTATCCCGAAATTCATTTGCAAGGGACTTTGTTTCATATCAATCAATTGCTTTTTAAAGCGTATAACGGAAAGTTTCCTAATGCCAAAGCTTCAGTTGTTCATTTTTCAATGACGCCAGTTGATGGAGAAGTGAAAGAATTGACAGCCGAAAATGTACTGAAATTATTGAATAACGGATTGTCTGATCGGAATTTGATAAAAAGATTGTTTGACGATCAAATGTATAAGAACATTCCTTTCCCAGAAGCGGAAGGTATTATTTGGGAATTGAATACAGAAGATAATGTAAACTACAGTTTAGTGACTTCAGAGAACTGGATTAATAATGAAGATATAACCGCTTCTGAATTTGAAGGTATTCTAGAGGAAATAGAAGAGGAGGTATAAACTCTAACAATTTTTTTAAAACAACAAAGGCTCCCGTAATGGGAAGCCTTTTTTGCTATTAGGAGCTGTTATTTTTTAAGTAAACTTTCGGATGCTATGATTACCGCATCTTTTAATCCTGTTTTATATTGGATTACTTTTTCTAAAATAGCAGCGTCATGGCTTCCAATAATTTGAGCAGCTAGTATTCCTGCGTTTTTTGCACCGTTAAGAGCAACAGTTGCTACGGGAACGCCACCTGGCATTTGCAAAATAGAAAGAATACTGTCCCAACCATCGATAGAATTACTTGATTTTACAGGAACCCCAATAACGGGTAATGGAGACATTGAAGCAACCATTCCTGGTAAATGTGCGGCTCCACCAGCACCAGCAATAATTACTGAAATACCACGAGTATGTGCATTTTTACTGAAATCAAATAATTTCTCAGGTGTTCTATGTGCCGAAACGATATCGACTTCTGTTTCTATTTCAAATCCTTTTAAGATTTCAATGGCTTCTTGCATTACTGGCATATCTGAGATACTTCCCATGATTATAGCTACTTTCATTTTTTTATTATTTAAAGATTTAAAGATTTAAGTATTTAAAGATTTCTATTGAAGCTTGTTTTTGAGTCAAACCAATTTTTTCAATCTTTTAATTTTTCAATCTTTTAATATATTATGCGATTACTCTTATTGTATTCTTCACGTCTTCAGCAATTCTTCTGGCTTCATTCATGTTTTGGTTTACGATAGTTACATGTCCCATTTTTCTAAAAGGACGGGTTTGTTTTTTACCGTAAATATGAGGAGTGACTCCGTTCCATCCTAAAATAGTGTCAATGTTTTCATAAACAACATTTCCAGAAAATCCTTCTTCGCCAACTAAGTTAACCATAACTCCAGCTACTTTACTATCTGTATTTCCTAAAGGAAGATTTAGTATAGCACGAATGTGGTTTTCAAATTGAGAAGTAAAACTAGCTTCAATAGAATAGTGTCCAGAATTGTGTGGTCTTGGTGCTACTTCATTCACTAGTATTTCATCGTCTTCTGTTTGGAACATTTCAACTGCTAATAATCCAACATGATTGAATTTTTCAGAAACGTTTAAAGCTATAGTTCTAGCATTAGCAGCCACTTTGTCGTCAATTCGAGCAGGGCAAATTACGTATTCTACCTGATTGGCTTCCGGATGAAATTCCATTTCAACTACAGGATACGTTTTAATTTCGCCCGATGGACTGCGACAAACAATAACAGCTAATTCGTTTTTGAAAGGCACCATTTCTTCGGCAATGCATTCTACATTAGGCAGGTGATCTAAATCAGCTATTTGACGAATGACTTTTACTCCATTTCCATCATAACCAAACTCAGTACATTTCCATACAAACGGCAATTTTATTTTAGAATCTAAAATTTTAACTACTAGGGCTTTTAAATTGTCAAATCGCTTGAACGGGGCGGTTGGGATATTATGCTCAGCATAAAATGCTTTTTGAATTCCTTTGTTTTGAATTAATTGTAGCGTTTTAGGCGAAGGGTATACTTTTAATCCTTCATTCTCTAGCTTTATTAGAGCTTCGAGATTAACAAGTTCGATTTCAAAAGTAAGCACATCTACTTTTTTTCCAAAATTATAAACAGTTTCAAAATCCATTAAGTCACCCTGAAAAAAATGATCACAAGCTATACGACTTGGCGCTTCTTCACTTGGATCTAAAACATAGGTTTGTATGTCAAATTTACGGGTATCGAATAGCATCATTTTACCCAATTGTCCACCACCTAGAATTCCCAATTTAAAATCAGAAGAAAAATAATTCATTGTATTGTTATTTGTTGCATGCAAAGATACTTTTAAATGAGTAAAATAAAAAAGATACATTTTAATATTGTTAAATAGTTGTTTGACTATTGGCTTCTATCTTCTAATAATTATTTTTTTTGATAATGAACCCTTATCGGTTTCGATTTTTAAAAAGTAGAATCCAGAGGGGATATTTTGAACATTAATTGAATACTGATTCCCTATTTGTGGATTGTTAAATTTAGCAATTAGTTTTCCGTCTAATGAAAATAAGGATGCTGAATAAATTTCATTATTGTTATGTAGATTAATAGTGATTAATTCTGAGGCAGGGTTAGGATATACTATTGCCTCAGCTGGTTTTTTAAATTCATTTATTGATAAAGTACTATTAGTATAACAGGAAGAGTTAACAACATATTGAGGTTTTATCAAATCAACAATTTTATTATTTGAAAAACCTGTATTGTTTGTGTAATTATAAAAGCTTAAATCCAATGTCTGATTACTTGTTCCAAACCAATCTTGAAGAATAGTACTAAATACTCTTCTATAATCATGTTGTACCGTTTTAATTTGATAACCATTACCCGCTACAGCCTCTGAAAGATTTACATTTGTTCCCGAAATACCTGGGGTTATTGAATTGCCAAAAACGAATACAGGTGCAATCTCACCATGATCGGTGCCTAAACTTGCATTTTCCCCCGCTTTTCTTCCAAATTCTGAAAATGTAACCGAAACTACATCATTTCCTAAATTTTGATTATTTAAATCAATAATAAAAGCATTGACTGCTTCTGATAATTGAGTTAAGAGTGCTGCATGCGCTCCTAAATGTGTGGTGTCATTTGCTGCAACCTGTAAGTTATGAGTGTCAAATCCTCCTAGTTTAACTAAATAAACTTTAGTTTGAAGGCCTCCAGAAATAAATCGAGCTACGGTTTTTAGTTGATTTGCCAATGTTGTATTTGGGTAGGGTATTGAATTTGAACCTGTATTAAAGGAGTTGGATATGGTCTGAGCATAAGTATTTGTAGCAGCATCATTATTAATGATGAATTGAATTAAATCACCGTATTCTGATTTTGGAATCGCAGTAGGAGGACTTCCTCCTAATCCATTTACAACTGAATAGAATCCAGATGGAGATTGTCCCGTAATATTTAAGGACATGTTGTGTTCTACTTCACCATAGAAACCTAAAGAATTGTCGCTGTTCCCGAGCTGAATCCCTAAGGGGAAATTTGATGTTAGAAAATTAGAATAGTAATGTTCTAAAAAACGACCAATCCAACCGCTTGTTAAAGAGTTGTTTGCTGTTGTTCCATCACCACCTGTTAGCCATAAGTCAGTTGATTTAAAATGGGATTTGTTTTGAAATGGATAGCCAACACCTTGAATGACTCTCATAAATCCACTGTCGTACAAGGATTTAAAGCCAGTCAATGAAGGGTGCAAACCAACTTGATCCGTAAGCGCTAATGTGGAGTCCAAATTAATGATCCCATTTGAAGCGCCAATATTATTGAGTTTGATGTTAGGGCGCAGCGAAGCATAAGTATCATACTGGTTAATGGGTATAATTGTGTTTAAACCATCGTTGGCGCCAGATAATTGAATTAAAACGATTTTTTTAGAGATCACATCAGGACAGGTAGTCATTCCAGCTGATTTGAAAAGGGCGAAAACTTCGGAGGGAAATAATGACAATACACTAGCCGTAGAAGTTATTTGGATAAAATTTCTTCTTCTCATGTTTTTAGTTTTTAGGTTTTTTTAATTCAGAAAAAAGGCTAAAACATTTGAGATTCGGGAGCTCTTAATATTTTAATTACTAATAGTTTTAATCGGGATTCTACTACTGTATTGTTATTCGTGCTGATGTAATTATTCCAGGAGTCAGTCCAGTAATTTGAAGCAAAACCCTGTAACAAAAAAGAATTCATAAAATAAGAAATACGTTCTGTATTTGCTTCTTGAGCAAAAAGGGCATTGGATAATTCGGAAGTTAATATATGAGCGTCAGAAGGATTTGAGATAATTCCACTATTTTTTATGACTTCAGAAATAGAGATTTTAGCAGCGATTGTACTGTTGTTGCCTATTCTATTTAATCCATCAAGTAGTGATTCTCCTAATCTGTATTTTGCAATTAGGGTAGATCCAGAAATCCATTTTTTGTCATATTCGGGTGACTGATAATAAGCAAGATGTCCCGCAACTGTATCGGGTTCAAATAACTTCATATTAGAGTTTAGTGAAAAGGTACCGTTAACAAAGTTCCAAAACACTTGGAAATAATCAAATGGCTCTACTGTAGGGTTTGGTATTGTTGCCTGAAGATACGTACAGGTTTCCGACAATTGTTGAATTGGAGATTTGATCATTGCCCCAATGGTTTCATCTGTCGGGTCGGTATCATCTAAATCATAAAAATGTAGGCTAATGAGTAATTTTCGTATTATTGGAACAATTTCATAACCGTTATTGTAAAGCTCTTGTGATAAAGGAATTATAATATCATTTTCTGTTTCGATACTAATATTGCTTTTTACAAAATAAGTATAGAGTTTTCTACAAATATTTTTAGCTGTTTCTTGTTGATTAAAGATCATTTCAACAAAGCTATTTAATTCGTTATCCATTGACATACTGTCTGTTGCAGATGTTATTGTGGTGTTGTTAAATGCACTACTGAAAATTTTGGCACTGGTATTATGGTCGGAAAACACATTGTATCCTTTAGGGATATTTGTTTCGGAATCTATAACGGATCTATTCGACTGTCTTTTAAAGCCCGTTAGAACTCTTGCGGCTTGAACGATGTCGGATTCAGTGTAATTGGTATAATTACCTACTGCTATTTGAGGGCCTCTTCCTATTGTAAATAATTCCAAAAACTCTCGGGCGTAGTTTTCATTTGGAGAAGATTTGACATTATAAGTATTGCTCAAAAAGTAAAGCATAGAATTATTAAGTGTCATCTTTTTGGCTAATGTTTTATAATTACCATAGGAATAGAATAATAACAATCGGAGATAGTCATAAAACTCCGTAGCAGACCCAAAAACTTCTGGATGTTTTATTACTGTAAAACGGGTCGATAAGAAATGGCAAAGTTTGAATTTTAAAGTTGGACTGTTTATAGAATTAAACCACCACCAGCCAGATAAAATAGGAGATTGTCTATATTGATCGCTGGGGTTGTAAATTAAATTAATATTTTCTGTCCAGTACCCCACAGGTGCAGAGGTTGGTAATGGGTCATAAGGTAATGGTACTATAAGTGGAGAGTCGATTAATAACAAGTCTAACGCTTGATTAGGAGTTAATGTGGCATATTGATCAATTAAGGTTTTTGTATACACAAATGTGGCTCTTCGCAACAAATGTTTTGCGTTTTTTATACCTAAAATAGCGGTATTTGGATTTAATGAAGCCATAGTTTTATGATTTTAAACATCCTCTATTAAAGATAAGAATAAATAAAATTTGTTAAATTTTTTTTCGTTTATCTGTTTATTTTTAACGTTTAAATACTTGTTTTTCAAATGATTGTGTTTTTTAACAGATATTTTTTTTGTTATTTTATGTATTTAGGTCTATTTGTTATTTGTTGGTTTTAGATTCGTATCACAAATTAATCTTCATTTTCCTATTGTCAATTTCGAATTCTGTATCTTTGCAAATTATTTAAAACATATAAATAATGATTCAACTTCACGATAAACAATTTGTTCCATTTATTTCTGCCAAAGAAATTGAGTTTGCGATTGCAAAAATGGTAGCACAAATAGAAGATGATTTTGCAGATGAAATTCCTGTCTTTATAGGAGTTCTAAATGGCTCTTTTATGGTAGTTTCTGATTTTATGAAAAGCTATAAAAAACCATGCGAACTAAGCTTTATTAAAATGGCTTCTTACGAGGGAACTACATCAACGGATGAGGTAAAGCAGTTAATAGGGTTAAATCAGGACTTGTCAGGGCGTTCAGTTGTTATAATAGAAGATATTGTTGATACTGGAAATACTTTAGTAGAGCTGAAAGAATTATTCAAAAAGCAAAACGTAAAGCATTTCAAAATCGCAACTTTATTTTTCAAACCTGAAGCGTATAAAAAAGATATCAAAGTTGACTATGTTGGAATTAGAATTCCAAATAAATTTATAGTTGGTTTTGGTTTAGATTATGATGGACTAGGAAGAAACTTACCAGAAGTATATAAATTAAAAGAATAACCACTCAATACACACTATGATTAATATCGTTTTATTTGGGAAACCAGGAGCAGGAAAAGGAACTCAAGCCGAGTTTTTAAAAGAAAAATACAAGTTAACTCATATTTCAACCGGCGATGTATTTCGTTTCAATTTGAAAAATGATACAGAACTAGGAAAACAAGCAAGAGTCTACATGGATGCTGGAGATTTAGTGCCAGATGAATTGACCACTAAAATGCTAATTGATGAGGTAAATAAACATCCAGATACTAATGGAATTTTATTTGACGGATATCCTAGAACAATATCTCAAGCCGAAGCATTAGATGCTTTTCTTACGACAATTAACTCTAGTGTTGCTGCCACAATTGCTCTTGAAGCCGATGATGAAATCCTGATTCAACGTTTATTAGAAAGAGGAAAAACAAGTGGTAGAATTGACGATCAAGATGAAGATAAAATTAGAAATCGTTACCAAGAATACAATGAAAAAACCGCTCCATTAATGGGGTATTACGATAAACAAGGAAAGTTTTATGCCGTAAATGGCATTGGGACAATTCAAGAAATTACAGAGCGTTTAAGTTCGGTAATTGATAATTTATAGGAGCAATTCCAGCTGTACGTTGCAAGTCCTTGCTTAGAAATCAATTTTTCTAAAATAAAAAAGGAGCTTCCGCTGGGCGCTCTTTTTTATCAAGAAAAATAAGGTTTTACAAGTGGCGCACTTTTTACTACCATCTGGGCTAAAAAAAACATGGAAATACTAATAATATTTTTTTTAATTCTATTAAATGGAGTTTTCTCCATGTCTGAAATCGCACTAATTTCAGCCAGAAAAAATAGATTAGAATCGGCTGCTAAAAAAGGAAACAAAAGTGCTAAGATAGCATTAGAGTTGGCCAATTCACCTAATAAGTTTTTATCAACGGTCCAAATAGGGATTACATTGATAGGAATCTTAACAGGTATTTATAGTGGTGATAAAATCACTTTAAATGTAGAAACTTTTGTTAGTGGTTTTGAAATTTTAAAGCCGTACTCTCATACTATTTCAGTGGGAATAGTTGTGGTTGTTTTAACCTTTTTTTCATTGGTTTTAGGAGAATTATTACCAAAAAGAATTGGTATGAATCATCCTGTGTCTATTGCTAAAGCAGTGGCAATGCCTATGAAAATGGTCTCGATTATAACGGCGCCATTTATCTGGTTGTTAACTCATGCCACCGAGTTTCTATTGAAGGTTTTACAAATTAAACCCAATGCAGATGGTAAAGTTACTGAAGAGGAGATTAAAGCTTTTATAAAAGAAGGTACCGAAGGCGGAGAAGTGCAAGAAATTGAGCAGGATATTGTAGAGCGCGTTTTTCACATTGGAGATAGAAAGATAAATTCATTGATGACGCATAGAAAATCAGTGGTTTTCTTGCAGCAAGATGCAAATAAGAGTCAGATTAAGGAATACATAATAAAAGATCTGCATTCTATTTATCCAGTGTATGGTACCGATTATGATGATATTGTAGGTGTTGTAAATTTGAAAAGCATTTTTGCGCGCATCGATGATGAAACGATTGATCTTTCTAAAATTATGACTGATGCGCCATTCATGATGGAGCATACTACAGCTTATAAAGCATTAGAGAAATTTAAAAAATCAGGAATTCATTATTCTTTTGTGGCTGATGAATATGGTGTTTTTCAAGGTGTCATCACCTTGAATGATATTTTAGAAGCATTAGTAGGTGATGCGTCTGATTTTTATAAAGAAGATTTTCAGCTGATAGAAAGGGAAGATGGAACTTGGCTGGTTGATGGGCATTATTCATTACATGACTTTCTTACCTATTTTGAATTAGATGATTTGATAAATGATTATGATGTGACAACCGTTAGCGGATTAATTATGACTGAGCTTTCACATATACCAAAACAAGGTGAAAAATTGATTTGGCATCGATTTGAATTGGAAGTCATAGATATGGATGGTATAAAGATTGATAAAGTAATGGTGAAATCATTACGAAAATAAAATAGATTGCCCTATTTTAAAGCATAAGATATGTGGTGAATAGGGTAACTCAACATTGAATACTAAAAAAAAATGACAGAGGATTTGAAATTAAAAGGAGGACAGCTGGTGGCTGTCAGGTATTTTAGATCAATGTCGAAGTAAAAGAAAAGAGTTATGACTGAAGGGAACTTCGTAGATTACGTAAAAATATTTGTTTCTTCTGGTAAAGGAGGAAAGGGGTCTACGCACTTGCATAGAGAGAAATTTATTGAAAAAGGAGGACCTGATGGGGGTGATGGTGGACGTGGTGGACACGTGTTTTTAGTTGGGAACAAAGGACTTTGGACTTTGTTTCATCTTAAATTCGCAAGACATATCAAAGCTGGTAATGGTGGAGATGGTAGTGGTGATAGAAGTACTGGTGCTGATGGGGACGATAAATTTATCGAAGTACCATTAGGAACAGTAGTGAAAGACAAAGAAACGGGTGAAATCTTATTTGAAATCACTGAAGACGGAGAGAAACAAGTGCTTTCTAGAGGAGGTAAAGGAGGTTTAGGAAACTGGCATTTTAGAAGTTCTACTAACCAAACACCAAGATACTCTCAACCTGGATTACCTGGTGTTGAAATGGATGTTATTCTAGAGCTTAAAGTTTTGGCCGATGTAGGTTTGGTAGGTTTTCCTAATGCTGGAAAATCAACCTTATTGTCGGTATTGACATCTGCAAAACCTAAGATTGCCGATTATCCTTTTACCACTTTAAAACCAAATCTTGGAATTGTAGCCTATAGAGATTTTCAATCTTTTGTAATTGCTGATATTCCGGGAATTATTGAAGGTGCTGCCGAAGGAAAAGGATTAGGCCATTATTTCTTGCGTCACATTGAGCGTAACTCGACTTTATTGTTTCTTGTTCCTGTGGATACACCAGACATTAAAGGGGAATACGATATTCTTGTAAACGAATTGACAAAATACAATCCTGAAATGCTAGATAAAGAACGTCTTCTGGTAATATCAAAATGTGATATGCTGGATGACGAATTAAAAGCAGAGCTTAAAACAGAATTGGACGTAGCATTCAAAGATGTTCCTTATATGTTTATATCCTCTGTTGCACAACAAGGATTGACAGAGTTGAAAGACAAACTATGGAAAATGTTGAATGACTAAAGAGTCTATTTCTATAAATAAAAAACCCACTATGACGCGATTGCTTTATAGTGGGTTTTTTTAGTAAAATGCTTCTTAATTTAATTTAAGCACAGAATCTATTACCCAAGCTGGACCAATCAATAAAAACTGTAAATCCTTAATGAATGACGGTTTCTTACCTTCTATTTTATGACCATAAAATTGCCCTATCCAACCAATAGTAAATACAGCAATTGAAAACCATAATAATGGAAATGTTTGTGAAATAATATAGTTGCCAACTAAACATAGCGCTGTAAATAGTAACATTTTTAATCCCATAGCTAATGATAGTCTAAAATAGAAAAACAATACGAACACTAAGACAACAAAAGCCCAATTGGCAAAAATAGGATGGAGAGAAGCAAGTGGTTCTAATATTTGATTGGGAATGCTCATGAACAATCCTACGACAGAGAAAAAGATTAAAGGCACACAGAGGTAATGAATTTTTTTATTGGTCACGTTTTTATGACTTAAACTGTATTCTTCAAACCATTGATCTAATGTTTTCATGTTTTGTTTTTTACTATTGGTAGCTAATGTAATAAAAAAACATAAAATTGCTGCTATTGGCTCATTTTATTAAAAAGGAAGTAATTAGTTGACAGTATTGTGATTATATCAGAATTTTTTTTTGGATGAGGGCTATATGCTACAATCTTTATTGAGGTTTTTTTACCTCAATAAAGATTGTAGCATATAGCCCGACCCGCTTTTTTTTTGCGGGACAGCCCATAATAATAATAATAATAATTTAGTCTTTGTAAGTGTCAAATAAGTATTCGAGGGTTTCGGGGATATTATTGGCCTGCATTTTTGGATAGATAAGATCTAAATCAATCCAGTTTTCTATAATCGTATTAAAATCATCCCCCACTTCATAGACAACGGGAACCCCCAGTTTTTTTAAAGCAGCAGCATTGCACTCTTGTTCGTAATGATTACGAATAGGAATGGAAAGTACTTTTTTACCAAGATACAAAGCTTCGGAAGGAGTTTCAAATCCGCCACCAGTAATGATTCCCTCACAAGTAATAAGGCTTTTATTGAATTTTTTTTGATTTACAGGAAAATAGGTAATGTTGCCTATTTTGTGTGTTTGTTCCACTGTATTTAGAAACCAGTGAAATTGAATCCCAGGAATGCTATTAAAGGCTTTTTCTAAGCAATCTTTATCAAAGGAAGGTAAATACACTGTAATGTGCTTTAAATTGGTTGGTTCTGATGCTATGATTTCATCTTTAATGATTGGTGGAAGGATAAAAGAATCATATTTTTCAAAATGCAAGCCAATGTTTTTTCGAGATGGAGCGTAGTGTTTTAAGATCATTTCTCCCATTAGGCTCTTTTTTTCTGGTCTTGGAGTATGTGTCGAAATGAAGCTAGCTTGATGTCCTAATTGTACCGAGTTAACATTTTGCATTTTACAGGCCAAAGAGGTTATAGAATCAAAATCATTTATAATTATATCATAGTCTTTTAAAGGCAGTGATTCAGCATCTTTGTAAATTTGTCTGGGTTTAATGTTTTTTACAATATCCCAATAATCTAAGCCACCACATTTACTGTAATGTAAACTACAGCCTTTGCTTTTGTATTTTACAGGTAGCTTAATATCGAGGCTGGTATTGTTTCCGCTTAAAAAGAAATCTATAGTTCCGTATTTTTGTAAATAAGGATAAAGTTGCATTGCTCTACTGATATGTCCATTACCAGTAGCTTGTATTGCATAAAATATTTTCATAAATCCTAATTTATATAAAGAGACAAGAATGATTTTGTTTTTAGTTTTTCTATTTTAAATTGTTAAAACAAAAGTAATTGGACTATGTTATGATAAGGTTTTTTAAACTTTTCTAATACATTATTATTTTAATCGCATTCTCTATTTTTTTACTTTTTTATCTAAGCTAAAAATATTTTTATTCCTTTAAAATTTCCTTATTTTTGAAAAATGAAATACATTTTAAACTTCATTTTATTTTTCCCACTCGTAGTATTGTCTCAATCTAATTTTGATAAAGGACAAAGTTTATTTGAGGCAGGGAAATTGGATCAGGCCGAAATTGTTTTTGAAAGTATTTTAAAAACGGATCCAACAAATTTAAAAACAATTGAATATTTAGGAGATATAGCAGGTCAGAATAAGTCCTGGGATAAAGCTATAGAATTGTATGAAAAATTAAAGGGGTTAAAGCCGTCAGAAGCCAATTTTCAATATAAATACGGTGGTGCTTTAGCTATGAAAGCTTTGAGCGTTAATAAATTTAGGGCTTTAGGGATGGTAGATGAAATCAAAGAATCTTTTGAAAAAGCGATAGCACTTAATCCGAGGCATATTGAATCCAGATGGGCATTAATTGAATTGTACATTCAGTTGCCTGGATTTGTAGGGGGAAGTGAAACAAAAGCAATACAATATTCAAATGAATTATATAAACTTTCAGCTGTTGATGGACTTTTGTCTAAAGGGCATATAGATGAGTATTTTAAGAGATACGTTAAGGCGGAGCAGCAATATAAAAAAGCAATTGCAGTTGGGAATTCTGTAAAAAGTTACCAAATGCTGGCTAATTTGTACAAAAACAAAATGAAAGAACCTGCAAAGGCAGAGGCAGTTTTGTTAATTATAAAAAATTTAAATTCAACACCTAAGAAAAATATATGAGAACTCATTTTATCGCTATCGGTGGTAGCGCCATGCACAATTTGGCTTTAGCATTACATAATAAAGGATACCAAGTGTCGGGTAGTGATGATGCTATTTTTGAACCATCAAAATCACGTTTAGATAAAAAAGGAATTTTACCAGCTGAATTGGGTTGGTTTCCTGAAAAAGTCACTCCAGATGTTGAAGCAGTAATTCTAGGAATGCATGCTAAGGCAGACAATCCTGAATTATTAAAAGCGCAAGAATTAGGATTGAAAATTTATTCATATCCAGAGTTTTTATACGAACAGTCTAAAAATAAAACCCGAGTTGTAATAGGCGGTTCTCATGGTAAAACGACCATTACTTCGATGATTCTTCATGTAATGCATTACCATGATATTGCTGTGGATTACATGGTAGGTGCGCAATTAGAAGGGTTTGATACCATGGTTCATCTTACGGAAGAAAATGATTTTATTGTTTTGGAAGGAGATGAATACTTGTCGTCACCAATTGACAGACGACCAAAATTTCATTTGTATCAACCTAATATTGCTTTGATTTCTGGAATAGCTTGGGACCACATTAATGTTTTTCCAACCTATGAAAATTATGTAGAGCAGTTCGAAATTTTTATTGGTAAAATTACAAATGGGGGGATTCTAGTGTACAATGAAGAAGATCCTGAAGTAAAAAGGGTAGCGGAAGAAGCTACCAATCCAATCCGTAAACTGCCATATACTACTCCAAATTATAAAGTTGAAAATGGAATTACATTATTAGAAACTCCAGAAGGAGATATGCCTATCGAAGTTTTTGGTGGACATAATTTAAATAATTTGGCTGGTGCCAAATGGATTTGTCAAAACATGGGTGTTGATGAAGCTGATTTTTATGAAGCAATTGCCAGTTTTAAAGGAGCTTCAAAACGATTGGAAAAAATTGCCGAAAGTAAAACGAGTGTTGCTTATAAAGATTTTGCGCATTCTCCTAGTAAGGTAGCTGCAACTACAAAGGCGGTGAAGGAACAATATCCCAATCGTACTTTGGTGGCTTGTTTAGAATTGCATACGTATAGCAGCTTAAATGCCGAATTTTTGAAAGAATACGAAGGTGCACTTGAACATGCTGATGTAGCGGTGGTGTTTTATTCGCCTGATGCAGTTAAAATTAAGCAATTAGAGGAAGTTACATATGAGCAAATTGCAAATGCTTTTAATAGAAAAGACTTAATTATATATACGAATCCTATTGAGTTTAAAGAGTATTTGTTTGGCTTAAATTTTGATAATTCTGCTTTGCTGTTGATGAGTTCTGGTAATTATGGCGGATTGAATTTTGATGAAGTCAAAAAAATAATACAATAATCATTTGAATGGAAGATCAAATTAAAATTATAAAAACGACTAGTGAAAATAAAGATTTTATTTCATTGGTAGGAGATTTAGACAAGAGTTTGTGGGAAACCTATCCAGAGTTGAAATCCAATTATTGGGGCAACAACATTATTGAATTAAATCGGAATGTAGTAATCGTTTATAATGATGATGTGGCAGTTGCCTGTTCTTGCTTCAAGAAATATGATAAAAATACAATCGAAATAAAACGTATGTTTGTTTCTCCTGAAATACGTGGGAAAAGATTGGCACAAAGAATGTTACAGGAATTAGAATCTTGGGCAAAGGAGTTGGGTTTTTCTTTTTCGGTTTTGGAAACCTTGTATAAACAAGAAGCGGCTATTGGGATGTATCAAAGGGCAGGTTATTTTATTATAGATAATTACCCACCTTATGAAGGTTTGGGAAATAGTATTTGTATGAAAAAAAGCATTTAAATTCCACTGTAAATGTGGGTTTAAAAGAGAATTCATAAGTATTTGTATCAATTTAAATCTTTAAATGTGGAGCAAAATAATTTTCCGATTACCCATTGGTCTGAAGACGACAAACCTCGTGAAAAGTTGATGCTGAAAGGCAAAAGCGCATTAAGCGATGCAGAGTTGATTGCTATTTTAATTGGTTCTGGTAGTAGAAACGAATCGGCGGTGGAGTTAAGCAAGCGTATTTTAAAGAGTGTAAATAACAACTTGAATGCGTTAGGGAAATTGTCTATTTCACAATTGATAACATTTAAAGGAATAGGAGAGGCAAAGGCCATTTCTATTATTGCAGCTCTTGAATTAGGGCGACGAAGAAGAACTGAAGATGCGTTAGAGTTAGTAAAAATAACTTCTAGTAAAGCGATTTTTGAATTAATGCAGCCTATAATAGGAGAATTGCCACATGAGGAATTTTGGATTGTTTATTTAAATAATTCGAATAAAGTGATTTCAAAAGCACAATTGAGTAAAGGTGGGATAACTGGAACTTTGGTGGATGTGAGGCTGGTTTTTAAAAACGCATTGGAACTGGGAGCAACTGGTTTAATTTTATGTCACAATCATCCTTCGGGAACGTTAATTCCTAGTGATGCTGACAAGCAAATAACCAAGAAATTGAAGTTAGCGGGTGTTAGTCTTGAGATCATAGTTTTAGATCATTTAATTGTTACTGAAACAAGTTATTTTAGTTTTGTAGACGAAGGAATATTTTAAAAAATAAAAGAATAAAATGAAAATAGATAATATAAAAGATGTGTTTTTTGATTTAGATCATACGCTTTGGGATTTTGATAAGAATTCTGAAATTACTTTTGAGAACATATTTAATAGAAATCACCCAACTGTTGCCATAAAATCGTTTATTGAGAAATATGTACCTATTAATCAGGCTTGTTGGAAACTCTATCAATATGATAAAATAACGCATCAGGAATTGCGTTACAATAGATTAAAGCAATCATTTGATGCATTGAATTATACTATTTCAGATAAAGAAATTGATATTATAGCTGATGAATATATTGAATATTTACCGGATAATAATCACCTTTTTGATGGAACATTTGAAATTTTAGATTATTTAAATGAAAAGTACAACCTTCATATTATTACGAATGGTTTTGCAGATGTTCAGTATCGAAAAATCAGTAATTCAAAATTAACGAATTACTTTGATACGGTTACTAATTCTGAAATGGCAGGAGTGAAGAAACCAAATCCCATTATTTTTGAATATGCATTAGATTTGGCCAAAGCCAAAAAAGAACATAGTATTATGATTGGGGATTCCTTAGATGCTGATGTTCAAGGAGCGTTAGATAGTGGATTGGATGCTATTTTTTTTAGTGAAGCTGTTTTTCCAGTTGAAAAGCATATAAAACAAATTAATCATTTATTAGAAATTAAAAATTATTTATAAATTATGAAAAAAGTATTGCTTTTACTGGTTATGTTAGTTTCTTTTTTGGGATTTTCTCAGTCGATGACAAATTATAAATATGTAATCATCCCTTTAAAATTTGATTTTTTGAAAAGTGAAAACCAATATCGTTTAGCGACATTATCAAAGTTTAACCTTAATAAAGCGGGCTTTGAAGCTTTCTATGATAATGAACCTTTACCTAGCGATAATATTCAACGATGTGACTTAATGTCATTTGACGTTATTAAAGAAAAGTCATTTCTGACTACAAAAATGCATGTGGTTTTTAAAGATTGTTATGGTAAAATTATTTACCAATCAGAGACAGGAGTGAGTAAAGAAAAAGATTATCAACTAGCCTATACTGAAGCCTTAAACAAGGCATTTATGTCAGTTTACGCATTGAATTATAAGTATGTTGGTTCTAATAAAATAGTAGAAAGTAAAGTAAATACTATTAGTGCTAATTCGGATATAGTAACTGTGAAAGAAGTTATAAAGGTGGAGGAGAAATTAGTTCCTGTTCCTAAAAAAGAATTAATTGAAGATACAGGGTTTTTATATGCACAACCTGTTGTTAATGGGTTTCAATTAGTCGATACCACTCCAAAAGTGGTAATGAAAGTTTATAAAACCTCTAATGCTAGTTGTTTTATTGCTGAAAAAGATTCCAACAATGGCGTGTTAGTTTCTAAAGACGGGCAATGGTATTTTGAATATTATAAAAAAGACAAATTATTTTCAGAAAAAATAGCAGTTAAGTTTTAGTCGTAACTGTTTGAATAAAAAAAGCAGATTATTCTCTTGGGATAATCTGCTTTTTTATTTAATAACCGTATTTGTTTTTCCATCGGTTTTTTAAGAATTCCCGAGTCGTATTTTCTCTTGAATTGTTTCCAGGAACATAGATTGCTTTGTTGCTTAGCTCTTGGGGTAGAAACTCTTGCTCTGCAAAATTATCGGCATAATCGTGAGAATATTTGTAATCTTCTCCATAACCCAACTCTTTCATTAATTTTGTAGGAGCATTTCGCAAATGTATAGGAACTGATAAGTCTCCGGTTTGCTTCACTAATTGTTGTGCAGTTCCAATAGCTAAATAAGAAGCATTGCTTTTGGGTGAAGTTGCTAAATAAATGGCACATTGACTTAAAATAATTCTACTCTCAGGATAGCCTATTGTCGCTACAGCCTGGAAAGTATTATTAGCCATAATAAAAGCAGTTGGATTTGCATTTCCTATATCTTCACTAGAAAGAATTAACATTCTTCGCGCTATAAATTTCACATCTTCACCACCTTCAATCATTCTTGCTAGCCAATAAACAGCTCCGTTTGGATCGCTTCCTCTTATCGATTTTATAAAAGCAGAAACTATATCGTAATGTTGTTCGCCGCTTTTGTCATACAAAACGGTCTTTTGTTGCACAAGTTCGAATACCCTTTCGTTAGTGATTATAATTTTGTCTTCAGCGGATGCATTTACGACAAGTTCAAAAATATTCAATAGCTTACGTCCATCGCCTCCAGAAAGACGCAATAAAGCCTCTGTTTCTTTTAAAGTGATGTCTTTTGTGGCTAAAAATGAATCCGTCTTTAAGGCACGTTGTAGTAATGCTTCTAAATCGCCCTTTGTAAAAGCATTCAAAATGTATACTTGGCAGCGTGATAATAGTGCGGGAATTACTTCAAAACTTGGATTTTCTGTTGTTGCACCTATAAGGGTAATCCATCCTTTTTCAACTGCAGCTAATAAAGAGTCTTGTTGTGATTTGCTAAACCGATGGATTTCATCAATGAACAGAATTGGATTTTTAGCGGTAAAAAGTCCGCCACTTTGCTTCGCTTTTTCTATTACATCTCGTATGTCCTTTACACCAGAGTTGATTGCACTTAAGATGTAAAAGGGGCGTTTGGATTCTTGTGCTATTATTTGCGCTAATGTGGTTTTACCCGTTCCTGGAGGTCCCCAAAGTAGGAGTGAAGGGATAATTCCTTTTGCTATTTGTTGCGTTAAGGAGCCACTTGGCCCTACTAGATGAGACTGACTAATATAGTCTTCTAATTTTTGTGGACGAATTCGTTCTGCTAATGGTGCTTCCATTTTGTAAAATTACTATTTTTTTTTGAAGCTTTTTCCAGCTATCCACTATATCTTTTATTCCGTTTGCTCGTGCCTCGCTACTACATAAAAGGATGCCGTTTCTATCTGGGCTAAAATCATTTGGTTTTCAAAATGTATTTATTTTCTAAACTATGACAAAATAGCATTTGTATAATTTTGGATGTATTTTTGTGATATACTTTATAATAAAATTTTATAAATGGAAAAAGATTTTAAATATTCAAATTCAGTTATAGCGCTACCCCTTTTTTTTGTGCTTTTCCTTTGGTTTATTTATTGGTTGGAGATTCGATATGATTTTGATTTTGTTGAAAACGGCATTTTTCCAAGGACATTTTCTGGATTACAAGGGATTTTATTTAGTCCGTTCATTCATTCCAATATTGATCATCTTTATAGTAATTCAATTCCGTTATTAATTTTGTTGGCTGCACTTCAGTTTTTTTATTCCAAGCAATCACTTTATGTTATTGTGTTGGGCATACTTTTATCAGGATTAATAACTTGGATTATTGGTAGAGAAAATTATCATATCGGAGCAAGTGGGCTTATTTATGTTTTAGTTAGTTTTATCTTCTTAAAAGGAATTTTGACAAAATACTATAGGTTAGTTTCATTGTCTCTTTCGGTCATTATGTTTTACGGAGGAATGATTTGGTATGTATTCCCTAAAGTAGATGAAACTATTTCTTGGGAAGGTCATTTAGGAGGTTTGATCACGGGTTTCTTATTGGCTATTTTTCTAAAAACGCCAGAGTATGAAAAAGTAATAAAATACGATTGGGAAAAACCAGATTTTGATGCTACCCAAGATAAGTTTATGCAACGGTTTGATGAAAATGGAATTTTTGTGAATTTACCAGTGCCAGAAATAGAAGGAGAAATAGAAGATGAAATTCAATCGTATTATTCCTCAAATCTTTCTGTTAATTACGATATCGTTGAAAACGAAAAAAATGAATCAAAACTAGAGTTTTGATTCATTTTTATTTATTCTTGTATTTTGATTGATGTGAGAATAGGGATAAGGGATTTAACTTCTTTGTCTAACGGCTTCATATAAAAAAGCACCACAAGCTACTGATACATTTAAGGAGCCTATAGTCCCAAACATAGGAAGTTTTGCTTTTTCATCTACTATCTTTAAAACTGATGGGTTTACACCACGGTCTTCAGATCCCATTATAATTGCTACAGGTTCGTTTAATGAAATGTCATAAATGTTTTGATCTGTTTTTTCAGTTGCTGCAACCGTTTTTATTCCACTCGCTTGCAAAAGGAAAATAGCGTCTTTAATATGTTCTACTTTACAAATCGGGATGTTAAACACTGCACCAGCTGATGTTTTAACAGTATCTCCATTGACAGGAGCTGATCCTGCTTTTTGAACAATAATTCCATTAACTCCAGTACATTCTGCAGTCCTAATTATTGCACCAAAATTACGTGCGTCAGAAATTTGATCTAGGATTAAGAATAATGGGGTTTTTCCATTTTCTACAACCGTATTAATTAATGTTTCTAAATCAAAAAAGGAGATAGGGGAGATTGTAGCTACTGCACCTTGATGATTGTTAGGTGTTAGTCTATTTAGTTTTTCTACTGGAACGTAGGAGAAGTTTATGTTGCCACGCTTCATCACTTTCATTAAGTCCTTCATTAGTTCGCTACTCGCTTCCTTTTGTATATATACTTTATCAACAGTTGCACCAGCTTGTATGGCTTCAATTATTGCTCTTATTCCAAATATTTGATGTTCTTTTTCCATGGTGCAAATATATAAAAAAAAACCACCAGCTTTCGCTGATGGTTTTAATATTATTCAAGTGATGAAATAATTAGAATTTATCCCAAAATACTTTAGTAGTTAATAAATCACCACCACTAATAAGAGCTGAAGCAGCACTTACGTTTGTTTGATTTACCGTTTGTTCTGCAGCAGGATATTTATATCTTGTTGGTACAGATTTAAGGTCATTGTATGCAGCAGCTGGTGCTAATAAAACTGGGAAATCTAATCTTCTGTAAGAGATCCAAGATTCAAATCCTCTGTTGTATAAACCTATCCATGCTTGTTCTCCAATACTTTTTTTCCAGTTTGCAGCATTATATACTACTGATGGTTGAGCTAGGTAAGTAGCAACATCAGCAGTTGCAACACCCCAGCTTTCCATTGAAGCTGTAATTGCAGTTGTGTAATGTGTTGCTGCTGTACCTCCAACTGCTACTCCTCTTGCAGCTGATTCAGCTAGTAAGAATTCAGTTTCAGTATAATCAAATATTGTTCCTGCAAAAGTAGGATCTAAAATATCATCATTAATATGTGAAAAGTTAGTGTAGCTGTTAGATGTACCATAGATACCACCTTTATAAATTGCTGTACCAGGTGCTACAGTAAAGTATTTAGCTCTTCTTGGGTCAGCAAGTGCATTTAATTTGTCAGCAAATGTATCTGCAATTACAAAATCTTTTCTTCCACTTGCAACGATATCCACATATAATGGATTTGCATTAGGTTCTGCTCCTAAATAAACTAGATCAGCATTGTCAGAGTTACTTGTCATTACTCCTGCGTTTACTGCAGCAGTAATTTGAGCACTAGCATAAGCAGCATCAACATCATGCATGTTAACAGCAAGTCTTAATCTAAGAGAGTTTGCAAATTTTTTCCATTTAGCAGCATCTCCACCGTAAATTAAATCAGCAGATCCAAAACTAGAATCTGAAGAACTTAATGAAGATACATCCGCAGTAAGTCTACTGATGATGTCTTTGTATATTGTTTGAGCATCATCATACTTAGGTAGAGGATGTCCTTCAATATCTAAAGCTTCTGTGTAAGGTACATCTCCAAATGTGTCCACTAAAACACTAAAAGTATATGCTGACATGATGTCAACAATTGCTTTTTTGTTTGCTAAAATAGCTGCTTCAGTTGGTCCTGCAGTTACTTGTTTGTCCAATAAAGTTTTTGACTCTTTTAAATCTCTTAATACATCTCTATAAAGAATTGTAAAATGAGTATCTGGAATAGGTCTTGTAGTCAAGTTGTATTGACTTTCATCTGGATAAGTCGTTTCTGCCCAATATTGTGTAAACAATCTGAAAACATTTCTGTTAACTGATGCATTAACCATCTGGTCAACTAAACCTTTCTGAGCATTTGTGAATAAAAACTCTGGTTTTGTTGTAGTTGGGTTCTTTGTATCTGCATTTAATCCTGTAATATCATCAGTACATGATACCGTTAAGGCTATAAATGAGATTAATAAAAATATCTTTTTCATAATTTAAAATTTAAATGTTACGTTACAACCAATATTTCTAGTTGATGGCAATGAACCGATTGAATATCCTGCAGAGTTTGAGTTTGCACTTAATCCACTTTCTGGGTCAGCATAAGGAAGGTTTTTGCTTATTATCCATAAGTTTGAACCTACAATGCTAAATTTCATTTCTTGAAGATTCATTCTCTTAACAATAGTAGTAGGTAAGCTATAAGTAATGTTAACTTCTCTTAATTTAACAAATGATGCATCGTAAACAAACGCTTTGTTAGGAGCTCTTCTATATCCTGATACGTTTCCATATTGGTCAGGAGAAGGAGTTCTTACTGTATTTGCAGTTCCGTCAGCTTGTACACCTGGTAAAATTACACCACCACCATTTGCGATAGTATTTCTAATAGGATTTCCTAGTTCATTGTTACCTGCAGTTACGTCATATAATCCAGTAGCTAAGCCATAAGCTTGATCAAGAGAGAAGATGTCTCCACCTTGTTTCATGTCTATTAAGAATCCAAGAGATAAGTTTTTGTAAGTAAATTTATTACGAACCCCACCAATCCAATCAGGATTAACATCTCCGATTACATTGTTAGCTGATGCATTTACAACGTATCTACCGTTAGCACCTACAACTTTTTCACCATTCAAGTAAGTAAAGTCTGTACCTCTAAGCACACCATAAGCTTCACCTACAGCAGCATTAAGAGTTACACCTTGACCAAATGAACTTAATCTAAGGTTTTCAATTCCGTCAACTAATTTAGTTACTTTATTTTCGTTTTTAGACCAGTTTACAAATACATCCCATTGGAAGTTTTTTGATTTAAATGGTGTAACGTTAAATTGAACCTCAATACCTTTATTTTCTACAGTTGCTGCATTGATATATCTAGCACTGTTTCCTGTAGATGTAGAATAAGGAACTGAAATTGCCTCTCCATCATTTACGTTTTTGTATGCACTTACTTCAAAACCAATTCTTCTGTTTAAAAATTGCATTTCCAAACCAATTTCTTGAGTGTTTGTTTTTACAGCTTTTAAGTTAGGGTTGTTTTTTGTAGAAGCAACTGAATATTGTTGATTTGTTCCAAATGGGTCATTTTTGATATAAGTATCTACTAATGATTGATTTGGTGTACCAAGTGGAGATTCAGAATATCCAGCTCTAATTTTACCAAAACTTAACCATGGTTGGTTAACGTGATTTGTGAAAACATATGATCCAGATGCTGAATACGTATTAATCGCATTTTCGTTTTGTGGTAAAGTAGAGAAAGCATCTCTTCTTACAGTCGCATCTAAAAATGCAAAGTCTTTATATCCAAAAGATGTTGATGCGTAGTAACTATTGATTCCTTGGTTTACTTCAGATTCTACTGGAAATGGAACACCAGCAACAGAATTAGATAAACTAAAAAGATCTGGAACAATAAGTCCACCTTGAGTTGAGTTCAATGTAGAAATAACTCTAGTTTTTCTTGATGTACCTCCGGCAACTCCGTTGAAGCTAATGTCTTCTGAGATGTCTTTTTTGAAAGTCAAGATAAAGTCATAATTTTGTTCAGAGAAGTTTCTCATGTATTTTTGATACCCAGAAGTTTCTGCTAATCTGTTAATACCAAAATCACCTGCAATAGATCCGAAAGCTCTTCTTTCTTCACGTAATTCACTGTATGAATCAGTAGATATTTTACCTGTAGCAGTTAACCAGTCTGTTAGTTTATAGTCTAATTTACCGTAACCTAAGAATCTGTTTCTTTCATCTGATTGGAAGTTTTTATTTCTAATGAAATATGGATTATCCCAATAGATTTGTGTTAAATCTGAAGGATCAGAATAATTCCAGTTGATGTTTTGTCCACCAGATCTTTCGTAAACTTGTTTCAATTCTTGAACATCAACGTTTGTTTGCCACCATTGACGGAAGTTAGACATAATGTTTTCATTATATCCTGTTGAATTTCTACCTACAGTACCTTGAGTGTTGTAATTAGCAAACGCACTAACAGATAATTTATCTGAAAATATGTGGTTTACTTTAACGCTCATACTATTTTTTTTCATATCACTATTTGGTAAAATACCAGTCTGTTTTGAATTAGTAAAATTCAACACAAAATTTGTAGTGTCATTTCCGTCTTCTAACGATACAGAGTTGTTAAAAGAAGTTGCTGTTTGAAAAAATGTAGTAGGATCATTTTTTGCAGCTACCCAAGGAGTAGCTTTTTGGTAGCTATCAGACCATGGAGTAAATGCATTCCAATTGTATACTAGTAAGTTAGGGTTGAAAGCCGCTCCGTAAGATGCATCTTCAGAAGTTGGTACAACTAAGTCTTCAACACCGTCACCATCAATATCTCTTGATAAGAAATATCCAGAAGCATCTTCATAATAAGGTCCGTAACCAGCACCGTATTTGTCTTGGTATTTAACAAATGTTGATTTGTCAATAGTTCCAGCAACAAATTCAGATGATACTGTAACACCTAATCCTTTTTTTGTTCTACCTTTTTTGGTAGTAATCATTACTACTCCATTTCCTCCTAAGTAACCATATAAAGCAGAAGCTGCTGCTCCTTTTAATATGTTTACGCTTTCAATGTCTTCAGGATTGATATCCATAGCAGCATTACCGTAGTCATAAGTGTTACCAGCTCCAGTAGTTTGACTTGCAGTATTTGAGTTAATGTTTGAGTTGTTAATAGGCATTCCGTCTATTACAATTAACATTTCATTATTACCAGTTAAACTCTTAACCCCTCTAGATACAATACTTGAAGAACCTCCAAAGTTGTTGTTTCTTTTGATGTTTACACCAGCTACTTTACCTGAAAGTTCATTGATGAAATTTCCACTTCCAGCTCCTGCTGTTAAATCTTCAGCTTTAATCTCTTGTGTTGCATAACCTAAAGATTTTTTCTCTCTTTTGATTCCTAAAGCAGTTACAACAACGCCTTCAAGCTCCATAGCAGTGCTTTCTAACTTGACATTAACAGTTGATGATGTAGCTTTTAATTCTTGGGTTTTCATCCCAATGTAGCTAAATATCAAGATTTGACTTGATGATGCTTTGATAGTATATTTACCATCAAAATCAGTTTGTGCTCCGTTTTTAGTTCCTTTAACTAATACACTTACACCTGGTAAAGGCATACCTGTATTGTCAGAAACAACACCCGTCACAGCTCTCTCTTGCGCAAAAGTTAGTTGCGCCATAAGTACTACTAGTAGTACTAAGATTCCATTGAACTTTAGTTTCATTTTTAAATATTTTGAATTAGTGTGACAAAACTCTTAATAAATTGTTAACTTTCCTAATAATTGAAAACCTTTTTTATGCACGCATTCAAAATTTAACATTATAACTTATGTGAATGATTGTGTTATAAAATTTGAATTCTTCGTTTTTTCTACTACCGTTTGCAATTGATAATTTTATGAGCCCGCCTTTTGTTAGAGCTCCAATTCCTAAACCTGTTCCTAGTATTTTTGTTGTTTTGTTATTCTTTTCAGTGTTAAAAGGGTCTTTTAAAATGCTGTAGTCTAGTATGCTATGTATGTATAACTGTGGTGTAATTAAATAGCGATACTCTGTTAGTAAAGCTGACATTATATTTGCTTGCAGGCTGTTTTCTTTAAATCCACGTATTGAATTTATTCCTCCATATCGATATAGTTCATTGATATTGTATGAAGCACTTTTTAAGTAATAACTTTCATTTTTAATGTTGATAAAATTTTTTTCATTTATGCTAAATAGATGTTGAATGTTTAGATTTATGAACGCTTGTTTATTTGTTGGGGTGTTTTTGTCTTTGAAATTTGTTTCGCGTTTTCCTGTCCCTAGTTTTAATATTAATGTAGTTTTTGATGGAAATAGAGTGTTGTTGTAATTGTAATGACTGTATTCTATGTTTGTTGTGATAAAAGAGTTCTTATAATCACTTATGAAATTGGTATTTGTATTTTGGATGTCGCTTGAAGTGGTCGATTGGTATCCTAGGTAGAAACGAGTTTTGTAATTTGAATAATATCCAATGTCGATTGCTGTTTTTGTATTTTGATATATACTGTCTTGTTTGAAAATATCTAATTGCGCCCGTAGTCCTATTGGGCTATTTAATATATAAGGAATCTCTAGGCTAGTTTTGAAATTTTTTTGTTTTTTTTCATCGCTTTTCCAATATAATGTAAATTGTTCTCCGGTTAATAATAGGTTTTCTAGTTTTAAATCAAGGTATCCGTTAAGTACTATTTTATTTTGGGCGTTATTGTTAAAACCTATAAATCCGTCAAAATTGTTTGTCTTTCGTTTGTTGAGATAAATGTAGATTTTGGTGCTGTCTTTTGTGAACAGTATTTCTGGATATTTTATTTGGGTTGCGAACCCTAAGTTTTCAAAATCGTTATTAATTAAGGTTACTGTTTTTTGATTGTATGTTTTGTCCTTGTATTTGTGATTTATTTGGGTAAGGTATCCTTTTGGAAAATAATCATCAATGTTGTTGTTTGCTTGTTTAATGACGATTTTATCTATTTTTCTCTGATTTTCTGTTTCAAAGTCTAATTCTGCAAAAAGGATGTCGTTTTTTTTTGTAATATTTCTTAGTTTTAATTTCGTGAATGCGTAACCTCTTAGTTCTAATTTATGTAGGGTTTCATTTAAAAAATATTCTATTTCTGAATAGGGCATTATTAAGCTGTCCTTCTTTTGGTCGAATAAATTGAGTTTTTTGTATTTTGAATTTATACCTATATATATATGTATGTATTTTATTTTGTCTCCTATTTTTAAATTCGCAACATAGGAGGTGTCGTTAGTCTTCGTCAATTTAATTAATCTACTTTCGGTGTATCCTTTTTTTGAAAGTTTCTCCAAAACAAGGTTTGTCTCGTTTTCTATTGATTTTGTATTGATATGTATGGTCGAATAGGTAAGGGAGTCAATTTTTTTTGTTTCTAATGAAGAGTTTCCTGATATTTTTAATTGAAATTTCTGAGCTTGACAATTTAAGCTTAGGAGTATTAGTAATAGATAGGTTTGTAGGTGCTTCAATTGAAAATTAATTTTGATAAAAGTAATATAAATATCTAAAGTTTAAAATGTAATTCATTAAGGAAAATAATCTTATTGAAAATTAATGGATTAACGTTTGTAGAGTAAAAAATAATTTATACATTTGCAACCCCGTAAAAAGCGGGAATTAAATATACATAATAAATTTTTAGTATTAATTATGCCAACAATTCAACAATTAGTAAGAACAGGAAGAACTCAGATAACTAAGAAGAGTAAATCGGTTGCTTTAGATTCTTGTCCTCAAAGAAGAGGGGTTTGTACGCGTGTTTACACTACAACACCAAAAAAACCAAACTCTGCAATGCGTAAAGTAGCGCGTGTACGTTTGACAAATGGTAATGAAGTAAATGCCTACATCCCTGGTGAAGGACACAATTTACAAGAGCACTCGATAGTATTAGTTAGGGGTGGAAGGGTAAAAGATTTACCAGGAGTTAGATATCACATCGTTCGTGGTGCACTTGATACGTCAGGAGTAGCAGGAAGAACGCAAAGAAGATCTAAGTACGGAGCTAAACGCCCAAAAGAAGCAAAAAAGTAATTTAAAGTAATGTTCTTGTAATGGCGTAATTTATTATGTCTATACAAGTATAGTATTTTATTAAAAAAAAGACATGAGAAAAAGAGCGGCAAAGAAAAGACCACTTTTACCAGATCCAAGGTTTAACGACCAATTGGTAACGCGTTTTGTGAACAACTTAATGTGGGACGGTAAAAAATCAACAGCTTTTAAAGTTTTTTATGATGCAATTGACATTATAGAATCGAAAAAGCAAGATGCAGAAAAACCATCATTAGAAATATGGAAAGATGCTTTAACTAATGTTATGCCTCACGTAGAAGTACGTAGTCGTAGAGTAGGTGGAGCTACATTTCAAATTCCAATGCAAATTAGACCGGATAGAAAAATCTCTATGGCAATGAAGTGGTTAATACTTTATTCTAGAAGAAGAAATGAAAAATCTATGGCTCAAAGATTGGCATCAGAATGTTTAGCTGCGGCTAAAGAAGAAGGTGCTGCTGTTAAGAAAAGAATGGATACTCACAAAATGGCAGAGGCTAACAAAGCGTTCTCTCACTTTAGATTTTAATTCATAAGAAATGGCTAGAGATTTAAAATATACAAGAAATATTGGAATTGCTGCTCATATTGATGCTGGTAAAACAACAACAACAGAGCGTATTCTTTTTTATACTGGGAAATCACACAAAATTGGTGAAGTACATGATGGTGCTGCTACAATGGACTGGATGGCTCAGGAGCAAGAAAGAGGTATTACAATTACTTCTGCAGCGACAACTTGTGAGTGGAATTTTCCAACTACACAAGGTAAGCCGTTACCAGAAACATTGCCGTATCACTTTAATATTATCGATACCCCGGGACACGTTGACTTTACAGTTGAAGTAAACCGTTCTTTACGTGTTCTTGATGGTTTAGTTTTCTTATTTAGTGCTGTTGATGGTGTAGAGCCTCAATCGGAAACTAACTGGAGATTAGCTGATCAATATAGAGTACCACGCATTGGGTTTGTTAATAAAATGGACAGACAAGGATCTAACTTTTTGATGGTATGTCAACAAGTAAGAGATATGTTAAAATCTAATGCAGTTGCAATCACTTTGCCAATTGGTGAAGAAAATGATTTCAAAGGTGTTGTGGATTTAGTGAAAAACCAAGCTATTGTTTGGCATGAAGAAGGTTTAGGAGCAACGTACGATATTGTGCCTATTCCTGAAGATATGCTTGAAGAAGTGAAAGAATACAGATCAATTCTTATTGAAGCAGTAGCTGATTATGATGAGAATTTGCTTGAGAAATTCATGGAAGATGAAAACTCTATTACTGAGGAAGAAATCAACATTGCATTAAGAGCAGCTGTAATGGACATGGCTATCATTCCAATGATTGCTGGTTCTTCTTTTAAAAACAAAGGTGTTCAATTTATGTTGGATGCTGTTTGTAAATATTTACCTTCTCCAATGGATAAAGACGGTATCGAAGGGATTCATCCTGACGACGCTGAATTGTTAGAAGAAGATCAAACTAAAATTTTGCGTAAGCCAGATGTTAAAGAGCCATTTGCTGCTTTAGCTTTTAAAATTGCTACTGACCCATTCGTAGGTCGTTTGGCTTTTTTCCGTGCTTATTCAGGACGTTTAGATGCAGGTTCTTATGTTTTGAACACACGTTCAGGAAATAAAGAAAGAATCTCGCGTATATATCAAATGCATGCTAACAAGCAAAATCCAATCGATTATATCGAAGCGGGTGATATTGGAGCGGCAGTAGGATTTAAAGATATTAAAACTGGAGATACATTGTGTGATGAAAAAAACCCAATTATTCTTGAGTCAATGAAATTCCCTGCGCCAGTAATTGGTATTGCAATTGAACCTAAAACTAAAGCTGACGTTGATAAAATGGGTATGGCTTTAGCTAAATTAGCTGAAGAAGATCCAACATTTACTGTTAGAACTGATGAAGCTTCAGGACAAACTATTATCTCGGGTATGGGTGAGCTTCACTTAGATATCCTTGTTGATAGAATGCGTCGTGAATTCAAAGTTGAAGTGAACCAAGGTGAGCCTCAAGTTGAATATAAAGAAGCTTTTACAAGAGAAGCTCAACACAGAGAGACATATAAGAAACAATCTGGAGGTCGTGGTAAATTCGGTGATATCGTATTTAGATTAGAGCCTGCTGATGAAGTGGATGGTAAAACTCCTGTTGGTTTGCAGTTTATTAATGCTGTAAAAGGTGGTAACGTTCCTAAAGAATATATACCATCTGTTGAAAAAGGTTTCAGAGAAGCTATGAAAACTGGTCCTTTAGCAGGATACCAAGTAGATAGTTTGAAAGTAACTCTTTTGGATGGATCTTTTCACCCTGTGGATTCTGATGCGCTTTCTTTTGAGTTAGCTGCCAGAATGGGATACAGAGAAGTGGCTAAGGCTGCTGGAGCTGTAATTCTTGAGCCTATCATGAAAATGGAAGTTATTACACCAGAAGAAAACATGGGGGATATCGTAGGTGATATCAATCGTCGTAGAGGACAGGTTAATGACATGGGTGATAGAGCAGGTGCGAAAACAATTAAAGCGGATGTACCTTTATCTGAGATGTTTGGATATGTTACTACATTAAGAACTTTATCTTCAGGTCGTGCAACTTCAACAATGGAATTTTCACACTACGCAGAAACGCCTTCAAATATATCTGAAGCGGTTATCAAAAAAGCAAAAGGAAACGCTTAATCTTTAAGAAAATGAGTCAAAAAATCAGAATAAAATTAAAATCTTACGATCACATGTTGGTAGATAAGTCTGCTGAGAAGATTGTAAAAACAGTAAAAAGTACTGGTGCAGTAGTTACGGGACCAATTCCATTACCAACTCACAAAAAACTTTTCACAGTGCTACGTTCTCCACACGTTAATAAAAAAGCGAGAGAACAATTTGAAGTAATGTCATATAAGAGATTAATTGATATTTATTCATCTTCATCTAAAACTATCGATGCTTTAATGAAATTAGAATTGCCTAGTGGAGTTGAAGTAGAAATCAAAGTTTAAGTATCTTCTAAGGAAAATTAAGGGCACTTTGTTTAAGTGAAAACTTTTTTTGGATTGTGTGTAAATAAGTTATACTTTTGCACCACTTTAAAAATAAGGGTTCACTTAAATGATGTGTTCTATTTTTATATTTAATAATTAATAATTAATATTTATGTCTGGGTTAATTGGTAAAAAAATCGGCATGACTAGTATCTTTGATGAGAACGGGAAGAATATTCCTTGTACGGTAATTCAAGCTGGTCCATGTGTTGTTACCCAAGTCAGAACCAAAGGTGTTGACGGGTACGAAGCGTTGCAACTTGGTTTCGATGACAAAAACGAGAAACATTCCACAAAAGCGGCTTTAGGTCACTTTAAAAAAGCGGGAACTGTAGCTAAGAAAAAAGTCGTTGAATTCCAAAATTTTGCAACAGAACAAAAACTAGGGGATCTTATTGATGTCTCTATGTTTGTTGAAGGAGAATTTGTAGATGTACAAGGTGTATCTAAAGGTAAAGGTTTTCAAGGGGTTGTAAAACGTCACGGTTTTGGTGGTGTTGGTCAAGCAACTCATGGTCAACATAACCGTTTAAGAGCGCCAGGTTCTGTAGGGGCTTCTTCTTATCCATCTAGAGTATTCAAAGGAATGCGTATGGCTGGACGTATGGGAGGAGAAAATGTAAACGTTCAAAACCTTAGAGTTTTAAAAGTAGTTACTGAGAAGAATCTACTTGTTATTAAAGGATGTGTTCCTGGTCATAACAACTCTTATGTAATCATTCACAAGTAATGGAAGTAAAAGTATTAGATTTCAACGGAAAAGATACTGGCAGAAAAGTTCAACTTTCTGATTCAGTATTCGCAATTGAACCAAATAATCACGCTGTATACCTTGATGTTAAGCAATATTTAGCTAATCAAAGACAAGGAACGCACAAGGCTAAAGAAAGAGCCGAAGTTGCGGGAAGTACACGTAAGATTAAAAAACAAAAAGGAACTGGTACTGCTCGTGCGGGTAGTGCAAAGAATCCATTGTTTAAAGGCGGAGGAACGGTTTTTGGACCAAGACCAAGAAGTTATTCATTTAAATTGAATAAAAGCTTGAAGCGTTTGGCAAGAAAATCAGCTTTCTCTATTAAAGCAAAAGAGTCAAATATTATCGTTCTTGAAGACTTTAGTTTTGAAACTCCAAACACTAAAAATTTCATTAATGTTTTGAAAGCTTTAGAGTTAGATAATAAAAAATCTCTATTTGTGTTGGGCGATACGAATAAAAATGTATATTTGTCCTCACGCAATTTAAAGGCCTCTAGCGTAGTAAGTAGCTTAGAATTAAGTACTTACGCTATTTTAAATGCTGATAACTTAGTTCTTTTAGAGAGTTCTTTGGAGATAATTGAAGAAAATTTAAGTAAATAATAGGATATGAGCATCATAATTAAACCTATAGTAACAGAAAAAGTAACCAAAGAAAGTGAAGTTTTAAACCGCTTCGGATTCGTTGTTAACAAAAAAGCAAATAAAGTTGAGATTAAGAAAGCTGTTGAAGCTGCTTATGGAGTAACTATTTTGAGTGTTAACACGATGAACGTAAGACCGGATAGAACTACAAAATACACTAAAAGTGGTTTAATTACTGGAAAAACAAATGCAATTAAGAAAGCAATTGTTCAAGTAAAAGAAGGAGAAACAATTGATTTTTACAACAATATCTAAGATAGAAAAATGTCAGTAAGAAAATTAAAACCTATTACCCCAGGTCAGCGATTTAGAGTTGTGAATGGTTATGACGCCATTACAACTGATAAGCCGGAACGCTCTTTGATAGCGCCGATAAAAAACTCTGGAGGTAGAAATAGTCAAGGAAAGATGACCATGCGTTATACGGGTGGTGGTCACAAGCAGAGATATCGTATTATTGATTTTAAACGTACTAAAGAAGGAATTCCTGCTACGGTTAAATCAATCGAATATGATCCAAATCGTACTGCGTTTATCGCTTTATTAGCTTACGCTGATGGTGAGAAAACATATGTAATTGCTCAAAACGGATTGAAAGTTGGTCAGAAATTAGTTTCTGGTCCAGAATCTCAACCTGAAATTGGAAATACATTACCTTTAAGTAGAGTTCCACTAGGAACTGTAATTTCTTGTATCGAATTGAGACCAGGACAAGGGGCTGTAATTGCTCGTTCTGCTGGAACATTTGCTCAATTGATGGCAAGAGATGGAAAATATGCTACAATTAAAATGCCTTCAGGTGAAACAAGATTAATCTTGTTGACTTGTTCTGCTACAATTGGAGCTGTTTCTAATTCAGACCACCAATTAGTTGTATCTGGTAAAGCAGGTAGAACAAGATGGTTAGGTAGAAGACCTAGAACAAGACCTGTAGCAATGAACCCTGTCGATCACCCAATGGGTGGTGGTGAAGGACGTTCTTCTGGTGGACATCCACGTTCAAGAAATGGAATACCAGCAAAAGGTTATAGAACTCGTTCTAAGAAAAACCCGAGTAACAAGTATATCGTAGAACGTAGAAAGAAATAATAAGATATGGCACGTTCATTAAAAAAAGGACCTTTCGTTCATTATAAGTTAGACAAGAAAGTTCAAGAAAACATCGCTGGTGGGAATAAAGGAGTAGTAAAGACTTGGTCTAGAGCTTCTATGATTACTCCAGACTTCGTTGGGCAAACTATCGCAGTTCATAACGGTCGTCAATTTGTACCAGTTTACGTAACAGAAAACATGGTAGGTCACAAATTAGGAGAATTTTCACCAACTAGATCTTTTAGAGGTCATGCTGGAGCAAAAAATAAAGGTAAAAAATAAGAAGCAATGGGAGTTCGTAAAAGAGAAACAGCAGATGCGAGAAAAGAGGCTAATAAGTCTATTGCTTTCGCGAAATTGAATAACTGCCCTACTTCACCTAGAAAAATGCGCTTAGTAGCGGACTTGGTAAGAGGTCAGAAGGTAGAAAGAGCACTAAACATCTTAAGATTTAGTTCTAAAGAAGCTTCAAGAAAATTAGAAAAATTGGTTTTATCTGTAATTGCCAACTGGCAAGCAAAAAACCCTGACGCTAATATGGAAGAAGCAGGTTTATTTGTTAAAACGATTACAGTAGATGGAGGAATGATGTTGAAAAGACTTCGTCCAGCTCCACAGGGTCGTGCACACAGAATTAGAAAACGTTCTAATCACGTAACAATCGTGCTTGGATCTATTAATAACACACAAGCAATTTAATACAAGATGGGACAAAAGACAAATCCAATTGGAAATAGACTTGGTATCATCAGAGGATGGGACTCAAACTGGTATGGTGGAAATGATTATGGTGATAAACTTGCCGAAGATCACAAAATCAGAAAGTATATCCATGCTCGTTTATCAAAAGCTAGTGTATCAAAAGTAATCATCGAGAGAACTTTGAAACTTGTAACCGTTACTATCACTACTGCTAGACCTGGTATCATTATCGGAAAAGGTGGACAAGAGGTAGACAAGTTAAAAGAAGAACTTAAGAAAATTACTGACAAAGAGGTTCAAATCAACATCTTTGAAATTAAAAGACCTGAACTTGACGCGTATCTAGTTGCTACAAGCATCTGTCGTCAAATCGAAAGCCGTATTTCTTACAGACGTGCAATCAAAATGGCTATTGCTGCTTCTATGCGTATGAACGCTGAAGGTATCAAAGTTTTGATTTCTGGTCGTTTGAATGGTGCTGAGATGGCACGTTCAGAAGGTTTCAAAGAAGGAAGAGTTCCTTTATCAACTTTCAGAGCCGATATTGATTATGCATTAGCTGAAGCACATACTACTTATGGTAGAATGGGTATCAAAGTGTGGATCATGAAAGGTGAAGTTTACGGAAAGAGAGATCTTTCTCCGCTTGCTGGAATGGACAAGAAACAATCTGGCGGAAAAGGTGGAGATTCTCCTCGTGGGAAATCTAACTTTAATAAAGGTGGAAAACCAGACGCTCGTAAAAGAAAGTAATTTTTAAATTAAAGAAAAATGTTACAGCCTAAAAGAACAAAATACCGTAAGGTGCAAAAAGGTAAAATGAAAGGGAACTCTGGAAGAGGGCATGAACTTTCTAATGGAATGTTTGGTATTAAATCTGTACATGAAGATGGAATGTTTTTAACTTCTCGTCAAATTGAAGCAGCTCGTATTGCTGCTACACGTTTCATGAAAAGAGAGGGACAATTATGGATCAAAATATTTCCAGACAAACCAATTACTAAGAAGCCTCTTGAGGTACGTATGGGTAAAGGTAAAGGAGCAGTTGAGTATTGGGCTGCCGTTGTTAAACCCGGAAGAATTATGTTTGAAATTGGAGGAGTACCTTTGTCAGTTGCAAAAGAGGCGTTACGTCTTGCAGCTCAAAAGCTTCCAGTAAAAACTAAATTCGTTATTGCTAGAGATTTCGAAGCATAATCTATATTATATTATGAAACAATCAGAAATAAAAGATCTTTCTGCAGCGGAGTTGCAAGAAAAACTTAGTCAAACTAAGAAGGCATATGCCGACCTAAAAATGGCTCACGCTATTTCTCCAATTGAGAATCCACTTCAAATTAGAAGTGTGAGAAGAACAGTTGCAAGATTAGCTACTGAACTTACAAAAAGAGAGTTACAATAATTGTAATCTGCTGAAAGATGGAAGAAAAAAGAAATTTAAGAAAAGAAAGAGTTGGTGTTGTAACTTCGGACAAAATGGATAAATCTATTGTTGTAGCAGAAGTGCGTAAAGTAAAACACCCATTATACGGTAAGTTCGTGTTGAAAACAAAGAAATACGTTGCACATGACGAAACAAACGACTGTAACATTGGAGATACTGTAAGAATTAGCGAAACGCGTCCTTTAAGTAAATCAAAATGTTGGAGATTAGTTGAAATCCTAGAAAGAGCTAAATAATTATGGTACAACAAGAATCAAGACTAAAAGTAGCAGATAACACTGGAGCAAAGGAAGTTTTAACTATCCGTGTTTTAGGAGGTACCAAAAGAAGGTATGCCTCTGTTGGTGACAAGATTGTAGTTTCTATCAAAGATACAACTCCAAACGGAAGCGTTAAAAAAGGAGCTGTTTCAACTGCAGTTGTTGTACGTACCAGAAAAGAAGTGAGAAGAGCCGATGGTTCTTATATCCGTTTCGATGACAATGCATGTGTTCTTTTGAACGCTGCAGGGGAAATGAGAGGAACTCGTGTTTTTGGACCGGTAGCAAGAGAACTTCGTGAAAAACAATTCATGAAAATTGTATCATTAGCACCAGAAGTGCTTTAATTCGTTTTAAGATGATAAAGCTAAAAATAAAAACAGGTGACATCGTAAGAGTAATTGCTGGAGATCACAAAGGATCAGAAGGTAAAGTATTACGTGTTGACCGTGAGAAAAACAAAGCAATCGTTGAAGGTGTAAACATGGTTTCAAAACACACGAAACCAAGTGCAAAAAGCCCTCAAGGTGGTATTGTGAAAAAAGAAGCTTCTATTCAAATTTCTAACATCTCTCTAATTGATCCTAAAACTAAGGAAGCAACTAGAACTGGAGTTAGAGTTGAAGGAGATAAGAAAGTAAGATTTTCAAAAAAATCTAATCAAGTACTATAGTAATGGCATATACACCTAGACTAAAAGAAGAATATAAGAGTAGAGTTATCTCTGCTCTTACAGAAGAGTACGGATATGTAAACGTAATGCAAGTTCCTAAATTGGAGAAAATCGTTTTAAGCCGTGGAGTTGGAGCAGCAGTTTCTGATAAAAAATTAATCGACTATGCGGTTGATGAATTGACAAAGATAACTGGACAAAAAGCAATATCTACTATTTCAAAGAAAGACGTTGCGTCTTTTAAATTGAGAAAGGGAATGCCAATTGGAGCAAAAGTTACTTTGCGTGGAGAAAGAATGTATGAGTTTTTAGATAGACTTATTACTTCAGCTTTACCACGTGTTAGAGATTTCAGTGGTATTAAAGCTACTGGTTTCGACGGAAGAGGAAACTATAACCTTGGTGTTTTAGAGCAAATCATTTTCCCAGAAATTGATATTGATAAAGTAAACAAAATATCTGGAATGGATATCACTTTTGTTACTTCTGCTCAAACTGATAAGGAAGCAAAGTCATTATTGGCTGAATTAGGATTACCTTTTAAAAAGAATTAAGATATGGCTAAAGAATCAATGAAAGCCCGTGAGGTTAAGAGAGAAAAAACGGTAGCTAAATATGCTGAGAAAAGAAAAGCTTTGTTAGAAGCTGGAGATTTCGTAGGTTTGCAGAAATTACCGAAAAATGCTTCGCCAGTTCGTTTGCATAATAGATGTAAATTAACAGGTAGACCAAGAGGGTATATGCGTCAGTTCGGTGTTTCACGTGTTACATTTCGTGAAATGGCTAATAATGGATTGATACCAGGTGTTAAAAAAGCTAGTTGGTAAAAAATTGAATTTTAATTGGTTAAAGGTTCGAAAGAAAGTCTGGAGAAAACCATAATCGCAAATTAATACATATGTATACAGATCCTATTGCAGATTATTTAACAAGGGTTAGAAACGCTGTGGCTGCAAACCACAAAGTTGTCGAAATCCCTGCATCTAATCTAAAAAAAGAAATAACTAAGATCTTATTTGATCAAGGTTATATCTTAAGTTACAAATTTGAAGACAACGCTGTTCAGGGTTCGATCAAAATTGCTTTGAAGTATGATAAAGATACTAAAGAGTCAGTAATTAAAGATATCCAAAGAATTAGTAAACCAGGTTTACGTAAATATTCAAGTTCAGCTTCTATTCCTAGAATCCTTAATGGATTAGGAATTGCTATTGTTTCTACATCAAAAGGTTTGATGACAGGAAAGAAAGCCAAACAACTTAATGTTGGTGGAGAAGTAATTTGTTACGTATACTAATAAAAAGACTATAAGATGTCAAGAATAGGTAAAAATCCAATTGTAATCCCTGCTGGTGTAACTGTAGAAGTTAAAGACGGTATTATTACAGTTAAAGGAAAAAATGGTCAACTTACACAGGAGTTTTCGGACGTTACTGTAACGGTTGAAGACGGTCAAGTTCAAGTGGATAGATCGTCTGATCACAAAGACCAAAGAGCAAAACACGGATTGTACAGATCTTTAATCAATAACATGATTATCGGTGTAACTGACGGTTTTACAAAATCATTAGAATTGGTAGGAGTTGGTTATAGAGCTTCTAATCAAGGACAAAAATTAGATTTAGCTCTTGGATATTCTCACAATATTGTTTTAGAAATTGCTCCAGAAGTAAGTTTAGAAACTATATCTGAAAAAGGTAAAAACCCAATTGTTAAACTAACATCGTTTGACAAACAACTTTTAGGTCAAGTTGCGGCAAAAATTAGAGCTTTCCGTAAGCCTGAGCCGTACAAAGGAAAAGGTGTTAAATTTGTAGGTGAAGTATTAAGAAGAAAAGCAGGTAAATCAGCTTAAAAAATAAGATTATGTCATTAACGAAACCTGAAAGAAGACAAAGAATTAGATTCAGAATTAGAAAAACGATTAGTGGTACTGCTACTAATCCAAGACTTTCTGTATTTAGAAGTAACAAAGAAATTTATGCTCAACTTATTGATGACGTAAACGGAGTTACTTTATTGGCTGCTTCTTCAAGAGAAAAAGAAATAGGTAAAGGTACGAACATTGAAGTGGCAACTGCAGTTGGAAAACTAGTTGCTGAGAAAGCTATTAAAGCTGGAATAGATGTAGTAACGTTCGATAGAGGAGGTTATTTATATCATGGTCGTATTAAATCATTAGCGGAAGGCGCGAGAGCGGCTGGACTTAAATTCTAATATAGTATGTCTAATAGTAAATACAAAAATGTAGAGTTAGTAAAGCCTAGTGGTCTTGAATTAAAAGATCGTTTGGTAAGTGTAAATCGTGTTACTAAGGTTACAAAGGGTGGTAGAGCTTTTGGTTTTTCTGCTATTGTAGTTGTAGGTGATGAAAATGGTGTTGTAGGACATGGATTAGGAAAATCTAAAGATGTTTCTGAAGCAATTGCGAAAGCAGTAGAAGATGCTAAGAAAAATTTAGTAAAAATTCCTTTGAATGGTCAATCAGTACCACACGAACAAAAAGGTAAATTTGGTGGTGCACGTGTATTTTTAATTCCTGCCTCTCATGGTACAGGAGTTATTGCTGGTGGAGCTGTTCGTTCAGTTCTTGAGTCAGTAGGTATTCACGATGTATTATCTAAATCTCAAGGATCATCAAATCCTCACAACGTAGTAAAAGCAACTTTTGATGCTTTATTACAAATGAGAAGTGCTTATACTGTTGCAAAACAGAGAGGGCTTTCTTTAGAAAAAGTTTTTAAAGGTTAATTCAAGGAAATTATGGCTAAATTATTAGTAAAACAAGTTAGAAGTAAAATCAACTGTCCACTTGATCAAAAAAGAGGATTAGAAGCTTTAGGTCTACGTAAAATGGGTCAAGTTGTAGAACATGACTCAAACCCTGCAATCCTTGGGATGATAAACAAAGTTAAACACTTAGTTTCTGTAGAGGAAACTAAATAACAAATACTGTTATGAATTTAAGTAACTTACAACCAGCTGAAGGGGCAACGCACAATCAAAATAAGAGATTAGGTAGAGGAGAAGGTTCTGGAAAAGGTGGTACTTCTGCAAGAGGTCACAAAGGAGCAAAATCTCGTTCTGGATATTCTAAAAAGATTGGTTTTGAAGGAGGGCAAATGCCACTTCAAAGACGTGTGCCTAAGTTTGGTTTTACAAACATCAATCGTAAAGATTACGAAGGTGTGAATCTAGATACGCTTCAATTATTAGTTGATAATGGTATAATTACAGATGCTGTCGATATGACAACTTATGTAGCTAACCGTTTGGCAACTAAAAATGAAATCGTTAAGATTTTAGGAAGAGGAGAATTGAAAGCAAAATTAAAAGTAACTGCTCACAAATTTACTGCTACTGCAAAAGCTGCTATTGAAGCTGCTGGTGGAGAAGCTGTAACAATATAATTTTTCAATTTATGAAGAAATTTATTGAGTCAATAAGTAATGTTTGGAAAATCGAAGAACTAAAAAACAGAATCCTAATTACATTAGGCCTGCTTTTAGTTTATCGTTTTGGAGCACACGTTACGCTTCCGGGAATCGATGCAACACAATTAAATAGCTTAGCTGGTCAAACCAAAAGTGGTATTGGATCAATTTTAGACATGTTTACTGGTGGAGCTTTCTCTAAAGCGTCAGTTTTTGCTTTAGGAATTATGCCTTACATTTCTGCATCTATTGTTGTTCAACTTATGGGAATAGCTATTCCTTATTTGCAAAAACTTCAAAATGATGGAGAGAGTGGTAGAAAAAAGATTAATCAGATTACACGTTGGTTGACTATAGTTATTACTTTAGTACAAGGACCAACTTATATCTATAATCTATATAGAACTTTACCTAGTAGTGCATTTTTATTAGGGTTTAATTCTTTTGAATTCTTATTTTCTTCAGTAATTATCTTAGTTACAGGTACAATTTTTGCCATGTGGTTAGGAGAAAAAATAACTGATAAAGGAATTGGAAATGGTATTTCACTTTTAATTATGGTTGGTATACTTGCTAGATTTCCTCAAGCATTTATACAAGAATTTACAACTAGGGTGACAAATAACAACGGAGGACCAATGTTATTGGTTATTGAAATTATTATTTGGCTATTGGTTATTATTGCTTGTGTTTTATTAACTATGGCAATTAGAAAAATACCAGTTCAGTATGCACGTCGTACAACATCAGGAGATTATGAGCAAGATTTAATGGGTGGTAATAGACAATGGATTCCATTGAAGCTTAATGCTTCAGGAGTGATGCCTATTATCTTTGCTCAAGCAATTATGTTTATTCCTGCTGCTGTTGCTGGGTTATCAAAATCTGATGCATCACAGTCTATTGTTGGTGCTTTTAGTAACATGTTCGGTTTTTGGTATAATTTTGTATTTGCAACATTAATTGTTGTATTTACTTACTTTTATACTGCGATTACTGTTCCTACTAATAAGATGTCTGATGATTTGAAAAGAAGTGGTGGTTTTATTCCAGGTGTTAGACCAGGAGTTGAAACTTCTGATTTTCTTGACAAGGTGATGTCTTTGATAACTTTCCCAGGATCTTTATTTCTTGCTCTAATAGCTGTGTTCCCAGCGATTGTTGTAAGTCTTATGGATGTTCAGCAATCTTGGGCAATGTTTTTTGGGGGTACCTCATTAATCATTATGGTTGGTGTTGCAATAGATACAATTCAACAAATCAATTCATACTTGTTAAACAAACATTATGATGGTTTAATGAAAAGTGGAAAAAATAGAAAAGCAGTAGCTTAATTTTATGGCAAAACAATCAGCAATAGAACAAGACGGATCGATCATTGAAGCATTATCAAATGCGATGTTCCGTGTAGAATTAGAGAATGGACATATCGTTATTGCTCACATTTCTGGAAAAATGCGTATGCATTACATCAAATTATTACCTGGTGATAAAGTGAAACTAGAAATGAGTCCTTACGATTTGTCAAAGGCAAGAATTACTTATAGATATTAAAGGATATTCACAATGAAAGTTAGAGCATCAGTAAAAAAGAGAAGTCCCGAGTGCAAAATTGTGCGTAGAAAAGGGAGATTGTACGTTATAAACAAAAAGAATCCTAGATTTAAACAAAGACAAGGATAGTTATGGCAAGAATAGCAGGGGTAGATATCCCGAAAAACAAGAGAGGTGTTATAGCACTTACCTACATCTTCGGATTAGGAAATAGTAGAGCTATTGAGATTTTAGAAAAAGCTCAAGTAAGCCAAGATAAAAAAGTTCAAGACTGGAATGATGACGAGATCGGAGCAATTCGTGAAGCGGTATCAGCATTCAAAATTGAAGGAGAATTACGTTCTGAAGTTTCTTTAAACATCAAACGTTTAATGGATATTGGTTGTTACAGAGGTATCCGTCATAGAACTGGTCTTCCTTTAAGAGGGCAAAGAACTAAGAATAACTCTAGAACAAGAAAAGGTAAAAGAAAAACTGTTGCTAACAAGAAAAAAGCAACTAAATAATAAGTAATATGGCTAAAGCAACTGCAAAAAAACGTAAAGTTATCGTTGAATCAACGGGAGAAGCTCATATTTCTGCTACCTTCAATAACATCATCATTTCTTTGACAAACAAAAAAGGTGAAGTTATTTCTTGGTCTTCAGCTGGTAAAATGGGTTTTAGAGGTTCTAAAAAGAATACTCCATACGCAGCCCAAATGGCAGCAGAAGATTGTAGTAAAGTAGCTCTTGAAGCAGGACTTAAAAAAGTGAAAGTGTATGTTAAAGGACCAGGAAACGGACGTGAGTCTGCTATCCGTTCTTTGCATAACGGTGGAATTGAAGTTACAGAGATTATCGATGTTACTCCAATGCCTCACAACGGATGTCGTCCTCCAAAAAGACGTAGAGTTTAATTATATATTTAAGTATAACTAGGTAGAATATACGATTATCGGAGGATATGACCTGAATTCATAATCTCTACCTTAATTTAATTTTTAGAAATGGCAAGATATACTGGTCCAAAAACTAGAATTGCTCGTAAATTTGGCGAAGCAATCTTCGGAGATGACAAATCTTTCGAAAAAAGAAATTACCCACCTGGACAACACGGGATGGCTAAAAAAAGAGGAAAAAAATCTGAATATGCAATCCAGTTAATGGAAAAGCAAAAAGCTAAATATTCTTACGGAATTTTAGAAAAACAATTCAGAGGTTTATTCAAAAAAGCATCAGCTACTAAAGGTGTTACTGGTGAAGTTCTTTTACAATTATGTGAGGCAAGATTAGATAACGTTGTATTTAGAATGGGTATTGCTCCTTCTAGAAGAGGCGCTAGACAATTAGTTTCTCACAGACATATCACTGTAAATGGTGATGTAGTAAATATTGCTTCTTATCACCTTAAACCTGGTGATAAAGTTGCTGTTCGTGAAAAATCTAAATCATTAGAAGCTATCGAACGTTCTTTATCTAATTCAAGTCATGTTTATGAATGGATTACTTGGAATAATGATGTTAAAGAAGGTACTTTTGTAACTGTACCAGCTAGACTTCAAATTCCAGAAAACATTAAAGAACAATTAATCGTAGAGTTGTACAACAAATAATAATTGACTTAGTCGAAATTTATGGCAATATTTAATTTTCAGAAGCCCGATAAAGTTATCATGATCGATTCAACCGATTTTGAAGGTAAGTTTGAATTCAGACCTTTAGAACCAGGATACGGATTGACCGTTGGTAATGCACTTAGAAGAGTTTTGCTTTCAGCATTAGAAGGTTATGCAATTACATCTGTCCGCATAGAAGGTGTAGATCATGAGTTTTCTACTATCTCAGGAGTTGTTGAAGATGTTACCGAAATTATTCTTAATCTTAAACAAGTACGTTTTAAGCGTCAAATTGAAGATATAGATAATGAAGCAGTTACTATTTCTGTTTCTGGTAAAGATCAATTAACAGCAGGTGATTTTCAAAAATTTATCTCAGGTTTCCAAGTTCTGAACCCAGAACTAGTTATTTGTAATTTAGATAGTAAAATCAAACTGAACTTCGATTTAACAATCGAAAAAGGTAGAGGATATGTTCCTGCTGAAGAGAACAAAAAACAGAATGCTGCAATTGGAACCATTTTTACAGACTCCATTTTTACTCCGGTAAAAAATGTAAAATATGCAATTGAAAACTTCCGTGTAGAGCAAAAAACAGATTATGAAAAATTAGTTTTTGAAATAAAAACTGATGGTTCTATTAATCCAAAAGATGCACTTACTGAAGCTGCCAAAGTTCTAATTCACCATTTCATGTTGTTCTCTGACGAAAGAATTACACTTGAGGCTGATGAGATCGCACAAACAGAATCATATGATGAAGAATCATTACACATGAGACAATTGCTTAAAACTAAGCTTGTTGATATGGATTTATCTGTTAGAGCATTAAATTGTTTGAAAGCGGCTGAAGTTGATACACTTGGTGATTTAGTATCGTTCAATAAAAATGACCTAATGAAATTCCGTAATTTCGGTAAAAAATCTTTAACAGAGCTTGATGAACTTGTGGCTGTGAAGAATTTGAACTTCGGTATGGATTTAGCAAAATACAAACTAGATAAAGAATAAATTACTTCATATTTTGATCTCCAAAGCGGATAGTATCAAGATGAAAGTATAAAAATACACGTCATGAGACACGGAAAAAAATTCAATCACTTAAGCAGACAGACTGCACATAGAAAATCTATGTTAGCTAATATGGCTTGTTCTCTTATTGAGCACAAACGTATTAACACAACTGTAGCTAAAGCAAAAGCGCTTAAACAATTTGTTGAGCCTTTAATAACAAAATCTAAAACTGATACTACTCACAATCGTCGTATTTGTTTTGCTTATTTACGTAGCAAATATGCTGTAACTGATTTATTCAGAGACGTAGCTGCTAAAGTAGGAGACCGTCCAGGTGGATACACTCGTATCATTAAAGTTGGAAATCGTTTAGGAGATAATGCTGATATGGCAATGATCGAATTAGTAGATTTCAATGAACTTTACAATGGTGGTAAAAAAGAAGTTAAAAAAGCGAAAAGCCGTCGTGGTGGAAAAGCTAAGAAAGCAGATGAAGCTACTGAAGCTCCAGCTGCTGAAGCTGAAACAACTACAGACGCAGCTGAATAGTTATGAAAATAATCATTCAATAAAATTTAAGGATAAGCTATTTATAGTTTATCCTTTTTTTTTTTTTGGAGCAAATAAACAATAGTTTTTTGCACTTATTTCCTGCTGTTCATTCTATCTTTTACTTTATAAAGAATAAAGTAAAAGGATGTCATTACCATCAGGGCTATTTTATAACTTTTTTATTTTATAATAAAATTTAAAAGTTTGCATCCATTGTATTAATGAATTAAATTTGCAAAATATTTAACTACGTATGGAATGAGTTTTAATTCCATGAGATTATTAAAATATAAAATCTACTAATGAAATATACAACACGACAAAGTGCCATACTTTTACTAAGTGATGGTACAATTTTTCACGGAAAATCTATTGGAATCAGCGGAACTACTTTTGGGGAAGTTTGTTTTAATACTGGAATGACTGGATATCAGGAGATTTTTACTGACCCATCTTATTTTGGACAAATCATGGTAGCGACTAATGCTCATATTGGAAATTATGGTGTAAATGAAAAAGAAATAGAATCTGATAGTATTAAAATTTCTGGATTGGTTTGTAAAAACTTTAGTTTTAATTATTCTCGTGAAGATGCTACACAAAGTTTAGAGGATTATTTTATTAAAGAAAACCTAATTTGTATCTCAGATGTTGATACGCGTGCTTTAGTTAGTTACATTAGAGATAACGGAGCAATGAATGCTGTTATTTGTACAGACGGCTCTTCTGTTGAAGAATTGAAAGTTGCCTTAGCTAATGTTCCAGATATGAAAGGTTTAGAATTAGCTTCTAAAGTTTCTACTAAAACGCCATATTTTTATGGAGAAGAAAATGCTACATATAAAATATCAGCTTTAGACTTAGGAATTAAAACAAATATTCTACGTAATCTTGCAAAAAGAGATTGTTACATTAAAGTTTTTCCTTTTGACTCCTCGTATGAGGAGATGGCTTCTTTTAATCCTAACGGTTATTTCTTGTCTAATGGGCCTGGTGATCCTGAACCACTTTCTAGTGCAATACAAGTTGCTAAAGATATTTTAGCAAATGATAAACCTTTATTTGGAATCTGTTTAGGTCATCAAGTAATTGGTTTGGCTAATGGAATTTCAACTTATAAAATGTTTAATGGACATAGAGGGATTAATCATCCAGTAAAAAACTTGATTTCTGGTAAAGGGGAGATTACATCTCAAAATCACGGTTTTGCTGTAAATAAAGAGGAACTAGAACGCAATCCAGATTTAGAAATTACGCATGTTCATCTTAATGATGGTACTGTTGCTGGAATGCAAATGGTAAATAAAAATTGTTTTTCTGTACAATACCATCCTGAAGCAAGTCCTGGTCCGCATGACTCTTCTTATTTATTTGATCAGTTTATAGCAAATATTAATAAATAATAATTTTAGTATTCTATTCTAGAAGGCCTAACTTATATGTTAGGCCTTTTTTTATATACCAAAAGGATAAGTTTCGGGGAATTGTTTTTTATCAACTAGAGTATGTATAGGATGTAGCGCTGTTGTTTTATCAATATAAATAAAAGCATCATATCGTTTTGGTAAAATTGTGGGGACGTAATTTCCAAATCGTTCGTGTTCGGGATTGTATACGACTCCTATGGCTCTATGACCAATGTAGTTCTCCATGCATTTCTCTTGCCTTACCTTGTTCATTAGTAATAATCTATTTTGACCTTCAGAAGCTTTATGAAAGAGATATTCCCAGCTGTCTTCTTCTGCTTTAGGAACTTCTATTTTTCTCATAGCATCGCCCCAATTTCGTCCTGCTATGACACTTCCTACATAAGAGCCAAATCCTACTGATATTACACCCTTAGTTTGGTATTGTTCTTTTAATAATTGACCTACATTTACCATTCCTTCGGATGCCATGTCAGTTGCACGAGCGTCCCCTATATGGGTGTTGTGTTCCCAAACTATAATTTTTGAATTTGTACCATGGTATTTAAGCAGTCGTTCTATAGTAGCTACCATATGTTCATCTCTTATATTCCATGAAGCAGAACCACGTTTTATCATTGCGCGGTAATACTTTTCAGCATTTCTAGCTATATAGGCATTTTGTTCTGTACTCATTACATTTTCAGCATCTGAGTTATAATTTGGAACGTTTTTTCTGATTTCAATAAGTAGATCCAGAATTTCTTTTTCGCATAAAATGGGCACAAACGCCGAGGCTCTTGCATACGACTGGCCTTCGTCTTTGGAATAAGGTTCGTAGCATTCAATCGCTTTTTTTGCAATGGCCAATGCTTTTGTGTCGTGTTTTTCTAAATATTGGATTATAGAAGCCATGGACTCTCTAAAACTATATACATCTAGTCCGTAGAAGCCTATTTTTTTATTCTCTGATAAGTCTCTATTGTAGGATTTAAGCCAATCAATAAATGCGGCTATTTCCCAATTTGCCCACATCCAAGTTGGCCAGCGCTTAAACTCATTCATAACATTATAGATGTCTTTACCAGAATCGATGTAGCCTTTAGAGTACCGATTTAGTCGGTAGCAATCTGGCCAATCTCCTTCTACTCCTATAAAGGAAAAACCTTTTTCTTGTATTAAACGTTGCGTGATTTTGGCTCTCCATGTATAATATTCATGGGTTCCGTGTGATGCTTCACCAAGTAAGACATATTTTGAGTCACCAATAAAATCAATTAATGGGTCTAAATCTTCTGATTTTTCTAAAGGAGAGGAAGTTTTTTTTAATAGATCTTCAATTGCATTATTGCATTTTTTTCTTTTTAAATCATTTAAAGTTCTCATTTTCTTTATTTTATTTGAATTAAGTGTGTTTTTATGAACTTAAAAAAATTGTAAAATGTATAAATATCTTATATAAAGTTATAATAATATACTGGTAATCAACAATTTGAATATATAAATATATGTTAACTTGTGTCTTATAGTTAGCGAAAGTGTAATTGTCGATTTATAATTAATTGAGCTATTTTTTTTAGATATAAAAAAAATAGTCATAAATTATCATTATAATTTTTATAAAACAGTAGGAATCACATATTTTAAAAAATAATTATAACGTTTTCGTTAATAACATTCATTATTTTCATTAAATCATTACAAAAGATAGAATATATTTGTATTTTAAATTTTAAAATAAAGTAGTATGAGTATTATTATCAAAATTCACGCAAGACAAATTTTCGATTCAAGAGGAAATCCTACAATAGAAGTAGATGTAATTACAGAAAATGGTGTTTTAGGCCGGGCAGCAGTTCCTTCTGGAGCTTCAACTGGTGAACATGAAGCAGTAGAATTACGTGATGGTGGAAAAGCTTTTCTAGGAAAAGGAGTTTTAAATGCGGTGAAAAATGTTAATACCGTTATTGCCGAAGAATTGATCGGTACTTCAGTTTTTGAACAAAACTTGATTGACCAAACAATGATTGATTTAGATGGGACTGCAAACAAATCAAACTTAGGAGCTAATGCAATTTTAGGAGTTTCTCTTGCTGTTGCAAAAGCAGCGGCAAATGAATTAGGTTTGCCTTTATATAGATATGTAGGAGGTGTTTCTGCAAACACTTTACCTGTTCCTATGATGAATATCATCAACGGAGGTTCACATTCTGATGCACCTATTGCATTTCAAGAATTTATGATTTTTCCAGTAAAAGCAACTTCTTTTACACATGCTATGCAAATGGGAACCGAAATTTTTCATAGTCTTAAAAAAGTGCTTCATGATAGAGGTTTGAGTACTGCAGTTGGAGATGAAGGTGGTTTTGCTCCAAATTTACCTGGAGGAACTGAAGATGCATTAGATACAATCAAAAAAGCAGTTGAAAATGCGGGTTATACTTTTGGAGACGAAATTATGATTGCTTTAGATTGTGCTGCTGCTGAATTTTATGTAAACGGAAAATACGATTATTCTAAATTTGAAGGGGAAACTGGAAAAATTAGATCTTCTGCTGAACAAGTAGATTATTTAGCTGAATTAGCTGCTAAATACCCTATTATCTCTATTGAAGATGGAATGGACGAAAATGACTGGGATGGTTGGAAATTATTAACTGAAAAAATAGGTGATAAAGTACAATTAGTTGGTGATGATTTATTTGTTACAAATGTAGAACGTTTGTCAACAGGTATTCAAAAAGGAATTGCTAATTCTATACTTATTAAAGTAAACCAAATTGGTACATTAACTGAAACTATTGCTGCAGTTAACATGGCGAAAAATGCTGGATATACTTCAGTAATGTCGCACCGCTCAGGAGAAACAGAAGATAATACAATTGCTGATTTAGCAGTTGCATTAAATTGTGGGCAAATAAAAACAGGATCTGCTTCAAGATCTGACCGTATGGCTAAATACAATCAATTATTAAGAATTGAAGAAGAGCTAGGAAATACTGCGTATTTCCCAGGTCTAAATGCTTTTAAAATAAAATAAATTTTTTATTTACTATTATAGAGAGCCATTCGTTTTATACGAATGGCTTTTTTTATTAAATTTAACAATATCATTATAGTTTTATCTTTTTATTTAATGTTATTATCCTTAGATTTGATAAATTATTAAATATTAAGATTTATTTGCAAAATATTATGTCAAAAACAGCTATATTAGAAATTGATGGTAAAAAATACGACTTTCCTATAATTGAAGGGAGCGAAAATGAAGAAGCTATCGATATTAACAAATTACGTGATTTAACAGGGATTATTACTTTAGATCCGGGGTATAAAAACTCAGGTTCTTGTACAAGTAAAATTACTTTCTTAGATGGTGAATTAGGGATTTTACGTTATAGAGGGTATTCAATAGAAGACTTAGCTGATAAAGCTGATTTTTTAGAAGTTTCATTTCTTTTAATATTTGGAGAATTACCTACAGCTGCTCAACTAGAGCAGTTTGAAGTTGATATTAGAAAACATACTTTGGTTAACGAAGAGATGAAAAACATCATTGACGGTTTTCCAAGAACAGCTCATCCAATGGGTATTTTGGCAGCTTTAACAAGTGCTTTAACTGCATTTAATCCTAAGTCGGTAAATGTTGACAATGAAAAGGAAATGTACCACGCTGTTTGTAAAACAATGGGTAAATTTTTAGTTATTGCGACTTGGACTTATAGAAAAAGCATGGGGTATCCTTTAAATTATTATGATAATACTAAAGGGTATGTAGAAAACTTTATGCGTTTAATGTTTGAATTGCCAACAGAGCCTTACAAGGCAAATCCTGTAGTGATTGATGCATTAGATAAATTGTTTATCTTACATGCTGATCACGAACAAAACTGTTCTACATCAACTGTAAGAATGGTTGGTTCTTCTCATGCGGGTTTATTTGCTTCTATTTCTGCAGGAGTTTCTGCGCTTTGGGGACCTCTTCATGGAGGTGCTAATCAAGCTGTACTTGAAATGTTAGAAGAAATACATAAAAACGGAGGTGATACTGATGCTTATATGGCTAAAGCCAAAGATAAAAATGACCCTTTTAGATTAATGGGTTTTGGACATCGTGTATATAAGAATTTTGACCCTCGTGCTAAAATTATTAAAAAGGCAGCTAATGAAGTTTTAGAAATATTAGGAGTTGACGATCCTATTCTTGAAATTGCTAAAAAATTAGAAGCGGCTGCTTTAGAAGACGAATATTTCAAGTCAAGAAATTTGTATCCTAATGTGGATTTCTATTCTGGAATTATCTATAGAGCTTTAGGAATTCCTACTGATATGTTTACTGTAATGTTTGCTATTGGAAGGTTACCGGGCTGGATCGCTCAATGGAAAGAAATGCGTGAAAATAAAGAGCCTATTGGTAGGCCAAGACAAATATATACTGGTGCAGCCTTAAGAGATTTTAAGAAACCAGAATAAATTAAACCAGAATCAAAAGCTTCACTACTAGTGAGGCTTTTTTTTTATCTTTGTCTAAAATATTATAAAAACATATGCTAGAATTAAAAGTAAATAATGAGACTTCAAAGTTGAGAGCTGTTGTGTTAGGGACTGCAGTTAGTAACGGGCCAACTCCTTCAATTGATGAGGCATATGATCCTAAATCATTGGAGCATATTTTAGCGGGAACTTACCCAGTAGAGGAAGACATGGTTGCTGAAATGGAGGCTTTTCATGCTGTGCTGAAAAAATACCAGGTAACAGTTTTTAGACCTGAGTTAATTGATAATTGTAATCAGATATTTACTAGAGATATTGGATTTGTTATTGATGACACTTTTATTAAATCCAATATTTTACCTGATCGTGAAATGGAATTGGATGCAATCCAGTATATAATTGATCAAATTAATCCAATCAAAGTGGTACGCCCTCCTGAAAATGTACATATAGAAGGTGGTGATGTTATGTTGTGGAATAATTATATTTTTGTTGGTACTTACAAGGGAAGTGACTATGCGGATTATATAACAGCAAGGACAAATAAAGAAGGAGTCCAATTTATTAAAGATTTGTTTCCTAATAAGATTGTCAAAGAATTTGATTTAGTTAAATCTAAAACGCAAGCAAGAGATAATGCTTTGCATCTAGATTGTTGTTTTCAATCAGTTGGTCTAAATAAAGGAATTATTTATAAAGGCGGATTTAGATCTGAATCAGATTATTTGTATTTAGTAGATTTATTCGGAGAAGACAATTTATTTCATATTACAAGAGAGGAAATGTATCATATGAATTCGAATATATTTTCAATAGATACAAATGTGGTAGTCTCGGAAAGAAATTTTACAAGGCTAAATGACTGGTTAAGATCGAATGGATTTATTGTGGAAGAAATTCCATATGCAGAAATTTCAAAACAGGAAGGTTTGTTGAGATGTTCCACTTTGCCATTAATTAGAGAATAATTTACAGTAGAGATGCATGGTAGTGCGTCTCGATAATTTAAAATAATCAAAATGAAACAAACAACTAATTCTATTTTAATGATTCGCCCGGTGGCGTTTCGTATGAATGAACAAACGGCTGTAAATAATTATTATCAAAAAGTGCTGGATGAACTTTTACCAGCAACAGTAAATGCTAAAGCACAACAAGAGTTTGACACTTTTGTTGAAAAACTGAGAGCTGTTGGTGTTGATGTTACGGTTGTGGATGATACTTTAAATCCAGATACACCAGATAGTATTTTTCCAAATAACTGGGTTTCTTTTCATGAAAATGGAGATGTGGCTCTTTACCCTATGTTTGCCGAAAATCGTCGTGTGGAACGTCGTGAGGAAATTTTGGATGATTTAGAAGAAAAAGGATTTAAAATCGAAAATATTGTTGATTATACTTCTGCTGAAGAAGATGGTTTTTTCTTGGAAGGAACAGGGAGTTTACTTCTGGATAGAGCCAATGAAAAAGCATATTGTGCATTATCTCCTAGAGCCGATGAAGAGTTGTTTATAGAATTCTGTGAAGACTTTGATTATGCACCTGTTTTATTCGAAGCTTTTCAAACGGTCAATGGGGAGAGAAAACTTATCTATCACACTAATGTGATGATGTGTTTGGGTGAAACTTTTGCAGTTATTTGTGCAGATTGTATAGATGACAAGAAAGAACGCAAAATGGTTTTAGAAAACCTAAAAAAGGATGGTAAAGAAATCATTTTAATCACAGAAGCTCAAGTAAATAATTTTGCAGGAAATATGCTTGAAGTTCGTGGAGCGGATGATAAGAGATACCTTGTAATGAGTGCTGCAGCGCATCAAAGCTTGAAACCAAAACAAATTGAACAATTACAAAAACATGCTACAATTCTAAGTTCAAGTTTAGACACAATAGAGGCTTGCGGTGGCGGAAGTGCCAGATGCATGATGGCAGAAATATTTTTGCCTAGAGTTTAACTCATAAAAGGCTTTAATTTAGAATGCCCCAAGAAGTAGAATTACTTTTTGGGGCATTTTTATTTTTTATCTTCTTTTTACTTCATAAAATTGGTTTCGACAATTGTTATGATTGAGCTAATAATGTATTGAACCCCAATTGCAATAACAATAAAACCTACTATTCTTGAAATAGCTACAATTCCTGAAGCTCCCAGTATTTTTGCTAAATAATGAGCGCTTTTTAATGTGATGAAAATAGCAATGGCAACGGCTAAAATAGCTAAAACAGAAATAATAATATCCGATATGTTTTGGTGTTCGTGATAAAAAGCAATCAGTAATGAGATAGAACCAGGGCCAGCTAGCATTGGAATAGCAAGAGGTGTTAAAGCAATGTCGTTTCTTTTTTGTGCATCATTTTCCACCTTTTTATTTACTCCTCTTTTCTTATTAAAATTCCCAGTTAGTAATGAAAATCCTGATGTAGCGATAATAATACCGCCAGCGATACGTAATGCTTCAATACTTATTCCAAAGAAAGACAAAACGTATTCACCAAAGAAAAACGAGATAATTAAAATGATAAAAACATTAATAGCGGTCCACAATGAAATTCTGGAACGTTCTTTTTTGTCATCGTCCATGGTGAGTCCTACAAAAATAGGAACAGTTCCAATTGGGTTTAAAACGGAGAAAAGCGCAGCAAATAAATAAATAAAAAGTTCCATGTTTTTTTCGCGAAATTAGTTTGTTCAATTAAAGAAAACGATGTTCCTCAGATTAAGAAAATGTTATAATAAAAAGAGAAAGAAAACGGTTTTTACTTTAGAAAAAAGGAAAGATATTAATTTAATTGAAAACAAGCTATAGTAATTCACTACTTTTGCAAAAAATAATAATAGTAATACAATGAAAAATAAAAAAACTTTAGTTCTTGGTGCTTCAACAAAACCAGAAAGATATGCTTTTAAAGCAATTACAATGCTTGTTGATAAAGGGCATTCTGTTTTGGCAATTGGGCAAAATAATGGTGAAGTAGCCGGAATTAAAATCAAGACTAAAGCAATTCCTTTGTCAAACATTGATACAATTACTCTATATTTAAACCCAGCGCGTCAACGTGATTATTACAATTATATCGTAGAAGCTAAGCCAAAACGTGTGATTTTTAATCCAGGTACTGAGAATCCGGAGTTGTATCAACTTTTAGAATTAAACAATATAAAGTCTGAGGTAGCTTGTACTTTAGTGCTATTGACGACTAATAGATATTAATTTTTATAGGAGCTAATTCCTGCTATCCGTTACACCCGAGCAAAGCGAACTGACGAAGTAATCTTTTCCTTTTTTAAAGGAAAAAAGGAAAAGGATTTCCACTGCTATCAGGGCTAAAAATCTAGAACGTTATTTTTTCTGTGGATGATTTGCTTATTAAAAGTAACCCAGAAAAAGTAATCAGACCGTTAATGATGATTAATTCGTTGTCAAAAACGTATCCAAAAAACAATGCTTTTGAATTCTCACTTATTAAAAAAGTAATTGCTGGAGATAAGACGCAAACTATTGGTACTAACTTATCTATTACTGTTTTTGATTTCATAAATAGCCCAAAACAATAAAGCCCTAATAATGGTCCGTAAGTGTAGGAAGCAACTCTAAATATCATTCCTACCACTGAGCTATCGTTTACTGCATTAAAGAATACAATTACTAGAAACATTAAAAACGAAAAGCCTACGTGAACAAAATGTCTTGTTCGCACTACATTAGGTTTGTTTAAATTTTCGGTTTTATCCATATTTAAAAAATCGACACAAAAAGAAGTCGTAAGTGCTGTTAGTGCTGAATCTGTAGTAGCAAATGTCGCTGCTGTCAGTCCCAATAGAAATATAATGGACGGAATAAGACTCAAGTGATGAAATGCAATTTCAGGAAAAAGCAAATCAGTTCTTGGTTTGCCCGTAACTAAATCCGTAGGAACTTCAATTCCATTTTTAGCGGCGTAAATATACAAAAGTGCACCTACACTTAGGAAGAATATATTAATCAGAACAAATATTCCCGTGAATGTAAACATGTTTTTTTGGGCCTCGCCAATAGTCGCGCAGCTCAAGTTTTTTTGCATTAAATCCTGGTCTAATCCTACCATAGCAATGGTCACAAAGATGCCTCCTAGTATTTGTTTGATAAAATGAAATTTACTGGTCAAGAAATCGTCAAAGAAAAATATTTTAGAATAATTGCTGTTTTTTACTTCTTCAAAAGCATCTACAAAGCTCAGGTTTAAACTTTGGCAAATAAAATAAATAGTTAGGAATACGGAGGTAACGAGGAAAAGAGTTTGTAAAGTATCTGTGATGATAATTGTTTTTAATCCCCCTCGATAGGTATAGGCAAAAATTAATGCCAATGAAATTAATACTGTAGCAGCAAAAGGGATTCCATAAAAATCAAATACAAAGCGCTGTAAGACGATAACAACTAGATACAATCGAAATGCAGATCCAATAGTTCTACTGATAAGGAAAATAGTAGCGGCAGTTTTATAAGAGTAGGTTCCGAGTCTTCTTTCTATATATCCATATATAGAAGTTAAATTCATTCGGTAATACAATGGCAGTAGGATTTTTGCAATAATTATAAAACCTATGGCATTTCCCAAAACAAATTGAAAATATTTAAATTGCTCTCCACTAGGTGCTCCTACTTCACCAGGAACGGAGATGAAAGTCACCCCAGAAAGAGCTGTTCCTATCATTCCAAAAGCAACTAGATACCATTTTGAGTTTTTATTGGCTTTAAAAAAAGCTTCATTTCCACTGTTGTTTTTACTCGTAATATGAGAAATCGTAAATAAGATTCCGAAGTAAATAAGGATAAGCGATAGAATTGCGAATGGTGTCATCTTTTGTATTTTGAAGAGCCAAAATACAATTTTTTGTTTAATGGGATATTTGTTAGTTTGTTTATTTAAAAAAGTGCGGTTTTACAAGATGGATTCAAGAAATAACCCAATAATTAAATAAACAATTTGTTACATTTGTAGTTATGGAATTTTCTTCAAAATTAATAGAGAAAGCAGTAAACGAAATAGCTCAATTACCTGGTATAGGTAAAAGATCTGCTTTGCGTTTGGCACTGCATTTATTGAAACAACCCAAAGAGCAAACTGGTTTTTTAGCTCAAGCATTAATAAATATGCGAGAGGATATCAAATATTGTGAGAATTGCCATAATATTTCGGACAATGTTACTTGTGAAATTTGTGCTAATATAAATAGAAACCATCAAATTGTGTGTGTAGTTGAAGACATTCGCGATGTAATGGCTATTGAAAACACAGGACAGTTTAGGGGAATATACCATGTTTTAGGAGGGAAAATTTCGCCTATTGATGGGGTGGGTCCTAGTCAGTTAAAAATTAGTACTCTTGTTGAAAAGGTAAAATTGGGAAATGTAAGCGAGGTAATCTTTGCGTTAAGCTCCACAATGGAAGGGGATACAACAAATTTTTATATTTTCAAACAAATTGCCCATTCTGATGTTGTTGTATCAACAATTGCTCGAGGAATTGCTGTTGGTGATGAACTTGAATATGCGGATGAAGTTACTTTGGGGAGAAGTATATTGCAAAGAGTTCCATTTGAAAAGTCATTCAAAAATAATTAATTTATATTAAAAATAACTAAACTTTTAATATAGTGAATGAAAAGCTATATTTGTTACCTAAAATAAAATAATGAACAAGAATATATTCTATTTATTGCTAAGTATTAGTGTGTTATTAACTTCGTGTATTTCTACTCATGATTTAATTTATTTGCAAAATAAAGACGGTGTAACTACCGAAAATTCTATTTCTGCAGTTATGTCAAAGCCATATCGATTGCAAACAAATGATGTTTTAAGTATCAATATAAAAGCAATTGATCCAAAATTAGTGGCAATTTTTAGCACAACTGAAAGTGCTGAAGCTGGAAAGTCTGAATCAGAACTGTATTTTAGTGGTTTTACTGTTGATGATCATGGGAATATAAGAATGCCAATTTTGGGAGAACTAAATGTTATTGGATATACTCTTGATGAAATAAGAATTAAAATCGAGAAACAATTGCTGGAAGAATATTTTAAAAAGGAAGCGAATATATTTGTAACCGTTAGATTGGCTGGATTCAAATACACAATAAATGGTGAAGTTGGTAGTACGGGTACTAAAATTTTGTTTCAAGATCATGTAAATATAATGGAAGCAATTGCTAATTCGGGTGATATTACGATTACCGGAAATAGAAAAGCGGTTACCATAATAAGACAATCTCCCACTGGAAGTGAGATGCATGATATCGATTTGACGGATATCAATGTAATGAATTCTCCTTATTTTTATTTGCAACCTAATGATTATATATATGTTAAGCCACTCAAGCAAAAAACTTGGGGAACAGGAAAAACGGGTATAGAATCTTTAGGGACGATTATAACTTTATTATCATTGGCTACAACTACTTTTTTATTATTAAAAAATTAAAATACATTTCAAAGAATGTTAGATATAAAAGATTTTTCGATTTTTGAAAACCAAGTAAGTTTTGACTTTAAGGGTTTTTTGATAAAAATCGGAAGCTACTGGAAATGGTTTCTTATCAGCTTACTGATTACATTTACGATTGCTTACCAAGTAAATATTCGTAAGGAAAAGGTGTTTAGTATGGAGACGGTTATTTCTGTAAAAGAAGAAAGCAATCCTCTTTTTACCTCCAATACTAGTTTAGTTTTTAATTGGGGAGGAACGTCTGATCAGGTTCAGACTATTTCTACTACACTTCAATCGCGTTCCCATAATGAGTTGGTCGTCGATAAACTGCAGTATTACATTGATTATCTGACTCAAGGGAAATACAATATGGTGGATGCCTATGGGGCTGTACCTTTTTATGTAAGTATTGATAAAGCAAAAGGGCAAATTGCAGGTAATCTAATTAGTATTAAATTTCTTAGTGATACCGAGTATGAAATCAAAATCCCTTTTGAGAATAATGCTGTTTCAATAATCAACTATACGGATAACTCCTATAGTAGCACGGCTGTGGCTGTGGGTGAATTTGTAAAAAAATATAAAGTAGGAGAACAGGTTTCCTTGCCTTTCTTAAATTGGAAATTACTAATAAAAGGCAACCCAGGTTTTTATAAAGGGAATGAATATTTTGTGCGTTTTAATGATTTTGACGGAACTGTTTCTCGTTATAAAGGTATAAATGTTCGTTCAGATGATAAAGGGGCATCTATAATTACCTTGGGAATGCAGGGAGGAAATAAGGCAAGAATGGTTGAGTATTTGAATTCGACTGTAAAGATGCTTATTAAAAGACAATTAGATGATAAAAATCGATTTGCTACAAATACAATAGGTTTTATAGATAGTACGCTAGTTGCAATGGAATCCCAGTTAAAAGAAACAGGGAATGAGTTAAAAACATTTAGGAAGGGTAAAAATATATACGATATTGAAGAAGGTGGTGGTAAGTTTTCGGATCAAATGTTAGAATTTGATGTAAAGAAAGATGAGATTACTCGTAAAATGGCCTATTATAATTCTTTAAAGTCTTATTTGAAGAATAGTGTTGATTATTCTAGACTACCGGCTCCATCAGTGGCAGGAATTGAAGATCCAAATATTGCTGTTAACATATCTAAGTTGATTGCGCTATCTACTCAAAGATCTGAAATGGCTTATGCTGTAAAAAGTGAGAAAATATTCAAGGATTTTGACAACCAAATGGAGGCTGTTAAAAATGTTTTGCTAGTGAATATAGCATCAGCAAAATCTTCTTTGCAATTTGATTTGGCCATGATTAATAGTAAAATTAATCAAGCGGAAAGTACGATTAAAGCGCTCCCGGATGATCAGCAAGAATTGATTAAAATAAAGAGAAAGTATGACTTAAGTGATAATATCTATAGTACCTTTTTACAAAAAAGAAGTGAAGCAGATATTGTTAAAGCGGCCAATTTATCGGATATTCATTTTATTGATCCTGCGAAAGACATTGGCGGTGGGTTAATTGGACCTAAGACATCTGTAAATTATGTGTTGGCTTTATTTCTTGGGATTCTGTTTCCTTTGCTTTTTGTATTTATTATTTTTTTTGTTAATAATTCGATTCAAAATACGGAAGATATCAGCAAGTTAACTAAAATCCCTATAATTGGAGTTGTTGGATTAAATAAAGAGATTACGGATTTAGCCGTTTATGACAGGCCAAAATCAGCCTTGTCAGAATCTTTTAGGGCTATTCGATCATCACTTCAATTTTTATACAAACAGCAAAATGTTGAGGGTGCAAAAACACTTATGATAACATCTTCGGTCAGTGCTGAAGGGAAAACATTTTGTTCGATAAATATTGCTACTGTATTTGCATTAAGTGAAAAAAAGACGGTAATTATAGGATTGGATTTAAGAAAACCTAAGTTATTTGATGAATTTAATTTAGCGAATGATGTGGGAATTGTAAATTATTTAATTAAACAAAAAAGTGTTGATGAAATAATAAATCATACACAGATTCCCTATCTTGATGTTATTCTTTCAGGGCCTGTTCCTCCTAATCCTTCAGAGCTACTTATGGGAGATGGTATGGGGAAATTAATGGAAGAATTAAAGGAGAAATACGATTATATTATTTTGGACACTCCGCCTGTTGGACTTGTGTCCGACGCATTAGAGCTGTCTCAATATTCGGATGTTACTTTATATATAGTTAGGCAAAATTTCTCAAAGAAAGAAATGATTACTTTGTTAAACAATAGAATTAAACGAGGAGAACTGGATAATGCAAGTATCATTTTTAATGGCTTTGAGAATAAGGCAAAATATGGTGCGGGTTATGGATACGGTTATGGCTATGGCTACGGATATGGACCTTATTCAAATGGATATCATGATGATGACAAGCCAAAATCGATTATTCAAAAAGTTATTAGTACATTCCGTAAAGTATAAAACTTGATTTAAAGTATTTAGAGATGAAACAAGAAACAAAAAGTACACTTTTAATTACTGGTGGAGCTGGATTTATAGGCTCTAATCTGTGCGAATATTTTTTGGAAAAAGAATACAAAGTTATTTGTTTGGATAATTTTGCAACGGGGCATAGGTACAATTTGAAGGGTTTTATAAATCATCCTAATTTTAAATTAATAGAAGGAGATATTCGTAATGTAATTGATTGTGCGAATGCGGTGAAAGGCGTTGACTATGTTTTACATCAAGCAGCTCTTGGCTCTGTTCCACGATCTATTAATGATCCAATTACGACAAATGATGTTAATGTTTCTGGTTTTTTGAATATGTTAGTTGCTTCAAGAGAGGCGAAAGTGAAGCGATTTATTTATGCGGCTAGTTCCTCTACTTATGGAGACTCAGTTGGTTTACCAAAGGTAGAAGAAGTGATAGGGAAGCCTTTGTCGCCTTATGCTATAACTAAATATGTTAACGAATTGTATGCGGATATCTTTAGTAAAACCTATGGATTAGAAACAATTGGGTTGCGATATTTTAATGTGTTTGGTAGAAAACAAGATCCAAAAGGGGCATATGCCGCCGTGATACCAAAATTTGTGATGCAGTTAATGCAGCATGAAAGTCCAAAAATTAACGGGGATGGGAATTTTTCACGTGATTTCACTTATATAGATAATGTAATTCAAATGAATGAATTGGCTATGACAACTCAGAATCCTTTAGCAATTAATACCGTTTATAATACTGCTTATGGAGATCGAAATACATTGAATAATTTAGTAAGTTATTTAAAAGAGTATTTATCAAAATACGATTCTAAAATTGCAAATATAGAAGTAGAGTATGGTCCTGACAGAGAAGGGGATATTCCTCATTCTTTGGCTAGTATAGATAAAGCAAAAGGATTGTTAGGTTATGATCCTAAATATTCTTTGCAAGAAGGATTACATGAAGCAGTAGATTGGTATTGGAAAAATTTGAAATAAAAGATTAAAAAATAAATAGAGTTACAAATTAAAAAGTTCAAAATGAGTATTACAAAAATTTGTTGCATAGGAGCTGGTTATGTTGGAGGTCCTACAATGGCCGTAATTGCGCAAAAATGCCCGCATATTCAGGTTACAGTTGTTGATTTAAATGAAGAAAGAATTGCCGCATGGAATGATGAAAATGTAGATAATATTCCAATATATGAACCAGGACTTTCTGATATTGTTGCTGAGGCTAGAGGAAGAAATTTGTTTTTCTCTACTAATGTAGAAAAAGCAATTGATGAAGCCCAAATTATTTTTATATCAGTAAATACGCCTACTAAAACCTATGGGAAAGGGAAAGGAATGGCTGCTGATTTAAAGTACATTGAGTTGTGTGCGAGACAAATTGCTCGTGTAGCAAAAGACAATAAAATAGTAGTGGAGAAATCAACTTTGCCAGTTAGAACTGCTGAGGCAATTAAAAGTATTTTAGACAATACAGGTAATGGAGTTCAGTTTCAGATTCTTTCTAATCCTGAGTTTTTGGCCGAGGGAACTGCAGTTACTGACTTGTTGAATCCTGACCGAATATTAATAGGTGGAGACACATCAGTAGAGGGGCAAAAAGCCATACAGTCACTAGTTGATGTCTATGCAAATTGGGTTCCTGCCGATAAGATATTAACTACTAATGTTTGGTCCTCTGAATTATCTAAACTGACAGCTAATGCTTTTCTAGCACAACGAATCTCATCAGTTAATGCGATGTCTGAACTTTGTGAAAAAACAGGAGCTGATGTGAACGAAGTAGCTCGAGCAATTGGGATGGATAGTAGAATTGGTTCTAAGTTTCTTAAAGCATCTGTTGGTTTTGGAGGTTCTTGTTTTCAAAAAGACATCTTAAACTTAGTCTATATTGCTAAATCGTATGGATTGAATGAAGTGGCTGATTATTGGGAGCAAGTTATTATAATGAATGACCACCAAAAAAGGCGTTTTTCTAATAAAATGGTTCAAACGCTTTATAATACGGTTGCCGATAAAAAAATAGCATTTTTAGGTTGGGCCTTTAAAAAAGACACCAATGATACAAGAGAATCTGCGGCAATTTATATTGCAGATGATTTAATAAATGAACAAGCTCAAATTGCAGTTTATGATCCTAAAGTATCTTCTAGAAAAGTATTAGCTGATTTGGATTATCTTGAAACAAGAACTTCTGAGAAAAACAGTGCAAATGTAACTTCTTTTTCAGATCCTTATGAAGCTTGTGCGTCAGCACATGCTATAGCCGTTTTGACGGAATGGGATGAATTTATAGCATATGACTGGCAAAAAATTTATGATGGGATGCAAAAGCCCGCTTTTGTATTTGATGGAAGAAATATATTAGATCGAGCACAATTAGAATCTATTGGGTTTGTTTATCAAGGAATTGGTTCTTAAGGTTGTAATTATTTTTGATGATAATTTTCGTTTGTTCGAGTGGTTTTTTGATACGTTTCATTACATAAAAAATAACTCGAACAACCGTTTTAATAATTACATCCAATGCGTTAAAGATTAATGTTTTTTAATACAAGTTGTAGAATGAATTGGTATGTTGTTTATACAAAACCGAAATGGGAGAAAAAAGTAGCTGAACAGTTAACGAATGCTGGTGTTGAATGTTATTGTCCTTTGATTGTAAAAATACATCAATGGTCAGATAGAAAGAAAAAGGTGGAAGTGCCTCTTTTTAATTCGTATGTTTTTGTCCATATAGCCGATGAAGATAGGAATTTAGTATTTCAATCACCTGGCGCTGTGCGGTACTTGTTCTGGTTAGGAAAACCTGCTATTGTAAGAGACGATGAAATTAGCACTATAAAATCTTGGCTTGACAAGCCTAATAAAGTTGATATTGCTATTACTACACTTCAGGTTGGGGATAAAATCACCTTGGAGTCCGGTCCATTTACAGCTCAAGAAGCCGTTATTCAAGAAGTTAAAAATACACATTATGTTCTTGTGTTAGAATCATTAGGTTGTGTATTGAAAATGAGTTTAAAATAGGTAGTTTTTTTTGAATGAGTTCTTTTCTTTTGCCTTGATCCAAAATGGAGTGTTCAGTTATATTGAGTTTTGAGAAGTAAGCTGTTTTTTTTGAAGGAGTTCTTTTCTTTTGCCTTGATGCAAAAGAAACAAAAGATCAAGCCTGCAAATCAAAAGCTTAAAAACTACCTCAAAGTACCGTTCCGCAGCCCGAGCCGTTCGTCCTTCGTCCTCTGCTCGCGGACTGCTGCCACTTCACTTTTTCGTTGTTTTTCTATGCTTTTTATTTGAGGGCGGGAGAGGAGTGGTGCGAAGGAGTATTCAGTTTGCAGGAAGCAATGTTCAGTTATAGTGAGTTTTGAGAAGTACGTTGTTTTTTTGAAAGAGTTCTTTTCTTTGTTGCTTGATCAAAAAAGAAAAAAAAATATTCATGGGTTGTTATTGTTTTTTTGGTATTCATGAATCTTCGATTTCAAGCCTGCAAATCAAAGGCTTATAAACTACCTCAAAGTACGGTTCCGCAGCCCGAGCCGTTCGTCCATCGAAAAGCGAACATCGAACAACGAATATCGAATATCGATTCATCGTTAACCGTTTTCCGTCCATCGAAAAGCATCCATCGAAAAGCGAATATCGAATATCGATTCATCGTTAACCGTTTTCCGTCCATCGAAAAGTGAACATTGAACAACGAATATCGATTCATCGGTCAACGGTAATCGAACAATGAACATCGGTCATCGAGTTGTAATTGAATGTTTATTTGAGGGTGGGGAGAAGATTAGTTCTGAGTTTGGTGTTGAAAATGAGTTTAAAGTAGGATTATAGCTGTAAAATCAGTATTCGAAAAATGTTCGGATACTCAAGAATGGAACATTTTTATCCATATTAAGATATCACTAAATTTAGTGATATTTTTTTGTTTAAAAAGGAGTGTATTCGTTTTATGTTGTTGATAATAAGACCGTTGTGTTTTTGCGTTTGGTTTTTGGGGTTTTTCGAATCCTTTTCAAATGAAAAAGATAGAAAAAGACCGATATAAAGTAGCTATATTTGCAAACTTAAAATTATTTCACTTTCCTTCTCTTTTTTTGGGAGTATGGATCGCGAAGCGTTGTATTATTAGTACTAAAAGCTAATATCTATTAGTTGAATTATGGAATCAAATTTGAAAATAGCAGTTGTCGGTTTGGGTTATGTTGGTTTGCCTCTAGCACGATTATTTGCTACTCAGCATCCTGTAATTGGGTTTGATATAAATGAATCCAGAGTAAAAGAATTAAAAGCAGGTTATGATGCCACCCTTGAAATTGATGCTACAACATTAACTAAGGTACTTTTAAATGATACTACTAACGCCATTGGACTATACTGCACATCTATTTTAAAAGAGGTGACTAATTGTAATTATTATATTGTAACCGTTCCTACTCCTGTTGATAAAAATAATAGGCCAGATTTGACTCCTTTATATAAATCCAGTGAAACAGTAGGTAAACTATTAAAAACGGGAGATACTGTCATTTATGAATCTACTGTTTATCCTGGAGTAACAGAAGAAGAATGTGTACCTGTTTTAGAAAGAATTTCAGGTTTGCGATTTAATGTTGATTTCTTTGTAGGGTATTCCCCTGAAAGAATTAACCCTGGAGATAAAGAGCATACTGTTGATAAAATTCTTAAAGTGACCTCTGGTTCTACACCAGAAACGGCGCAAAAAGTGAATCGTTTATACCAGTCTGTAATTACAGCAGGAACGCATTTGGCTCCATCCATAAAAGTGGCCGAAGCTGCCAAAGTAATTGAAAATTCACAACGGGATATTAATATTGCTTTTGTAAATGAATTGGCTAAAATTTTCAATTTATTAAATATTGATACCCAGGCCGTTTTGGAAGCGGCAGGAACCAAATGGAATTTTCTTCCTTTTAAACCTGGTTTAGTTGGTGGGCATTGTATAGGAGTTGATCCTTATTATTTAGCTCAAAAAGCACAAGAAATGGGGTACCATCCTGAAATTATTTTAGCGGGTAGACGTTTGAATGATAGTATGGGAGAATACGTAGCCTCTCAAATAGTAAAATTAATGATCAAGAAAGGGATTACAGTAAATGGAGCGACGCTCTTAATGCTAGGAATCACTTTCAAGGAAAATTGCCCCGATGTTCGCAATACAAAGATTGTGGATGTGATTGCTGCTTTAACCGATTATGGTATTACAGTCACTATATATGATCCATTGGCTAATCCAGAAGCGGTCAAAAAGGAATACAAGTTGGTCACCACAAATATGGTACCCAATCAAAAGTTTGATGCAGTTGTTCTGGCTGTGGCACATGCCGAATTTTTAGATATGGATTTATCGCAATTGCAAAATAAAACGAGCTTGTTGTATGATGTAAAGGGCGTTTTGGGAGATAATGTAGACGGAAGGTTGTAGGAAGCGTTAATCGAGCAAAGAGGAAAGAATAAAGAGCAAAGAACAAAGAGTCTATAATAAAACATGGAAAACAAAAAATCAATTACGCACGTGATTCTTACTGGTGGAGTAGGGAGTAGGTTATGGCCTTTATCACGTAAAAGTCAGCCTAAGCAATACTTAGATATCTTTGACGGTAAGTCTTTATTTGAAATGACGGTAGATCGCAACCGCAACATTGCTGATAAAGTGATGGTGGTGGGGAATATTGATAATTGTCATTTGAGTAGGAATGTTTTAGAAAAATCGAATACTGCATATGTAGATATAATTGAATCTACTCCACGAAATACAGCAGCAGCTATTGCTTTTGCAGCCTTTGCATCTGAACCAGATGATATATTGATTGTAACACCATCAGATCATATCATTGATGAGATGGAAATGTATGAAGATGCTATTAATGAAGCTGTTGATAAGGCATTAAATGGGTATATTGTTACTTTTGGAATTGTACCAACAAAACCTGAAATTGGATATGGATACATTGAACGAAAAGGAGATGATGTCATTTCTTTTAGAGAAAAACCCAACCAAGTTACGGCAGCTGCCTTTATAGCTAAAGGCAACTTTTTATGGAATAGTGGTATGTTTTGTTTTAAAGCCAGTGTGTTATTGGAAGAATTAAAATCGTTTCACCCCGAAGTATATGAAAAGTCCAAAATTGCTTGGGACAATAATAAAGCGGGGAATCTAGATTTGGATTTATCCATGGACATTCCTTCTATTAGTATTGATTATGCAGTAATGGAGAGAAGTAAAAAAATTAAAGTAGTTGGATCCCAATTTGCGTGGTCTGATTTGGGCTCATTTGAATCGGTTTACGATTATTTATTGACTATTGGGCATAAAGTAGATGAAAACGGAAATATGGTGATTGGTACTAACAACTATACTGCTTTCATTGGAGTTAAAGACACCATATTTGTTTATACTCCTACTGCCAATTTAATTTTGAAAAAAGAATTCTCACAAGATGTTAAAAGCGTGTATAGCGCACTAGAAAGAACTAACTCTGATTTATTGAATTAAAAAATTATGAATAAAGAGACTAAAATATATATTGCAGGACATAAAGGTATGGTGGGAAGCGCGATTTGGCGCACCCTTACTGAAAAAGGGTATACCCATCTTATTGGATCTTCCAGTAAGGAGTTGGATCTAAGAAACCAACAAGAAGTGGCCGCTTTTATGGCTAAAGAAAAACCTGAAGTGATTATTGATGCTGCTGCAAAAGTAGGAGGGATATTGGCCAACAATGATTTTCCATATCAGTTCCTTATGGAAAACATGCAAATCCAGAATAATCTAATCGACTCAGCAATGAAGTCTGATGTAGAGAAATTTATCTTTTTGGGAAGTTCTTGTATCTATCCTAAACTAGCTCCACAACCTTTAAAAGAAGAATATTTATTGACGGATACTTTAGAACCCACCAATGAATGGTACGCGATTGCAAAAATAACTGGGGTAAAAGCCTGTCAGGCCATCCGAAAACAATTCAATAAAGATTATGTAAGCCTAATGCCTACTAATTTGTATGGGACTCACGATAATTTTGATTTAACTTCTTCGCATGTTTTACCTGCGATGATGCGTAAATTTCATGAAGCAAAAATGAATAATAATGCGCCAGTTACTCTTTGGGGCAGCGGAACACCAATGAGAGAATTTCTATTCGTGGACGATATGGCACAGTCAGTTGTTTTTGCATTAGAAAACAAACTGCCAGATTATTTATATAATGTAGGAACGGGTGAGGATTTAACGATCAAGCAATTGGCAGAAACGATTCAAAAGATCATTGGACATCAAGGAGAAATTATTTGGGATCGTACTAAACCAGATGGTACACCAAGAAAATTAATGGATATTTCTAAAATGCATGCTTTGGGATGGAAACATCAAGTGCAATTAGAAGAAGGGATACAGAAGACGTATACTTGGTTTTTAGAGAATATTGATCAATTTAAGGAAGTGAAGATGTAGGGAAGGATTAACTGGTTAATCGTTTAATCGGTTAGGAAAAAGGTTAAGCGGTTAGTAAAGGGTTTAATTGTTTAGGAAAAGGTTAACTGGTTAAAAAAGGTTAATTGGTTAGGAAAAGGTTAATCGGTTAGTAAAGGTTTAATCGTTTAGGAAAAGGTTAACTGGTTAAAAAAGGTTAATTGGTTAGGAAAAAGTTAATCGTTTAACTGAATCTCATTAAGTACACACGGTTAAACAATTAACCAGTTCACCAATTAAACTTTTGTTCAATTAAACAATTCAACGGTTCACCAATTAAACCTTTGTTCAATTAACCAGTTCACCAATTAAACTTTTGTTCAATTAAACAAATAACCAATTAAACAAATAACCGATTTGAGCTACCACATCTATTCTTTCGAAAAATTAGAAGTATATCAACTGGCCAGAAAGTTCAAAATTGATATAAAGTTGATGAGTCAAGGGTTTCCAAAAGAAGAAAGATTTGATTTAATCAGTCAAATTAATAGGTCATCAGCGAGTATCTCTGCTAATTTAGCAGAGGGTTCTGGAAGATCTTCTAATTTTGATCAGGCCCATTTTACTAATATGTCCTATTCAACGGCGCTAGAAACGATAGATCATTTGAATACAGCCTTGGATATGAAATATATTAATGAAGATAGATATACGGAACTTAGAATAAAACTGGATGCTATTCTAAATAAATTGAATTCACTTTATAAATATCAAATCAATAATAAAGAGACGTTGAAGAAGAAAGTTTAAAAAAGGTTAATCGGTTAGGAAAAAGTTAATCGGTTAGGGAAGGTTTAATTGTTTAGAGGAAGATTAACTGATTAGAAAAAGTTTAATTGTTTAAAAAGGTTAATCGGTTAGGAAAAGTTTAATCGGTTAGGAAAGGTTTAAATATTTCCACACGATTAAACGATTAACCAAATAACCAGTTCACCAAATAAACGATTAACCAATTAAACAATTAACCAATTAACCAAATAAACGATTCACCATCGTATAACAAAATTTCAATCACAACACACGATTAAACAATCAACCAAATAAACGATTTACCATCGTATAACAAAAACACGAATAACAAGCAATAATATTATGGATAACAATATACAAAAAGTAGCATTAGTAACAGGAATCACAGGTCAAGATGGATCGTATTTAGCAGAATTATTATTGGAAAAAGGATATATGGTTCATGGTGTGAAACGTCGTGCCTCTTCTTTTAATACGCAACGTATCGATCATATCTATCAAGATCAACATGAAGTGCATGTTAATTTTAAATTGCATTATGGTGATTTGACCGATTCTACTAATATTATACGAATCATACAGGAAGTACAACCCGATGAAATCTATAACTTAGGAGCGATGTCTCATGTAAAGGTATCTTTTGATTCCCCTGAATATGTTGCCAATGTAGATGGATTGGGAACCTTGAGGATTTTGGAGGCAGTTCGGATTTTAGGTTTAGGAAAAAAAACGAGAGTGTACCAAGCTTCTACTTCTGAATTGTATGGCGGATTGGCTGAGAATAAAAACGCAGCAGGTTTTTATGATGAAAACTCTCCTTTTTATCCTCGTTCTCCTTATGGTGCCGCAAAAATTTATGGTTTTTGGATTACTAAAAACTACCGTGAGGCTTATGATATGTTTGCTTGTAACGGTATTCTTTTCAACCATGAATCGCCACGACGTGGGGAGACTTTTGTAACCCGTAAAATCACCATGGCTACAGCTGCTATTGCTAAAGGAAAACAAGATTGTTTGTACTTGGGAAATTTGAATTCTCAAAGAGACTGGGGACATGCTAAGGATTATGTAGAGGCCATGTGGCGTATTTTACAACAAGATATCCCTGAAGACTATGTAATTGCAACCGGTGTGACTACCTATATTAGAGATTTTGTTATTATGGCTTTTGCTGAGGTAGGCATTGAATTGACTTTTGAAGGAGAGCAAGAAAATGAAATTGCTAAAGTAGCGGCTTGTAACAATCCTTTGTATCAGATAGCGATAGGTACTGTTGTACTTAGAGTTGATCCAGAGTATTACCGTCCTACTGAAGTGGATCTCTTAATAGGAGATCCTACGAAGTCAAAAACACAGTTGGGTTGGAAACCACAGTACGACTTAGCGGCTATGGTTAAAGAAATGGTGGCGAGTGACTTGAAATTGTATTAGTTAAAAGATGGTGGATGTATTACTTTAAATTATTTTGACTAATTTAAAAGTAAAAATTGATTGTTTTTTTTAAAAAAAAGGTAAATGAAAATATTAGTAACAGGTGCGGCGGGTTTTATCGGTTTTCATTTAGTAAATAAGCTTATTGAGAAAGGAATAGAAGTTATTGGGATTGATAATATCAATGATTATTATGATGTAAATCTTAAATTTAATCGATTAAAGGAGTCAGGAATAATTATTGATGAGATAACTAAAGAAGGTAATCTAGTACAAAGTTTATCCTATTTAAATTATTATTTTGCAAAAATAGATTTAGTAGATTTATCTAAATTAGAAAAACTTTTTAAAGAACAGCAATTTACTCATGTGATTAATTTAGCAGCTCAAGCCGGTGTCCGTTACTCTTTAGAAAATCCACACGCTTATATACAGTCAAACGTAGTTGGCTTTGTAAATATTTTAGAATGCTGTCGTTATAACAATATTCAGCATTTAGTTTATGCCTCTAGTTCATCAGTATATGGAGCAAATGCGAAGATTCCATTCTCAGAAGAAGATAGAGTAGATCATCCTGTAAGTTTATATGCAGCTACAAAAAGGAGCAATGAATTAATGGCCTATTCGTATAGCCATCTATATAATTTGCCTACTACGGGACTCAGGTTTTTTACGGTTTATGGACCATGGGGTAGACCTGATATGGCTCCTATGTTATTTGCAGATGCCATTATGAAAGGAAAATCCATTAAAATATTCAACAATGGAGACATGCAGCGTGATTTTACTTATATTGATGATATAGTTGAAGGTATTGAGAGGTTAATAACAAAGATTCCAATTATTAAACCAAAGGCAGAAATTTTTAATATAGGCAATTCAAAACCTGTAGACTTAATGGAGTTTATTTATTGCTTAGAAAACTCATTAAATATCAAAGCTTTAAAAGAATTTTATCCAATGCAAGATGGTGATGTTAAAATGACTTATGCAGATACAAGTTGTTTAAATAAAAAAACAAAGTATATACCAAAGACCGAATTAAAGGAGGGAGTTTCCAAATTTATTTCTTGGTATTTAAATTACAATTTATTTAAGATTTGAATTCATTAAAATTTTAAAAAACTAATGATAAAGAAAATATTAAATAGTAAGAATCATAAACTTATTTCAAATTTTTCGTATCTGTCAATTTTGCAATTGTCAAATCTATTAATTCCAATTATTACTTATCCTTTGTTAATCAAAAGATTAGGAGGTGATTCTTATGGAAAAGTAGTTTTTGCCCAGGCAATTATGGCTTATTTTGCTATTATTGTTAGTTTTGGCTTTAATATAATAGGAACAAAAGAGGTAAGCATACACAGGAATAATATTACTAAGTTAAGTAAAATAGTGAGTTCAATTTTTCAAGTAAAATTTTTTCTTTTTTTCTTTTCGATAATTATCATGTTGGTATATATTCTAATTTTTGATGTACCAAAAAAAGAAATAGAACTCTATTTTTTTTCTATTTGGGTTTGTTTGAACGAATTTCTTTTTCCTACATGGTATTTTCAAGGACTTGAGAAAATGAAAAACATAGCGATAATATCAATAATAAATAAGCTATTGGTTTTGTTTTGTATAGTTGTTTTTATTAAAAAAGAGAATGATTATATTTTAGTTCCTTTAATTAATTTGATTGGTGTTGGTGTTTCATGTATAATTGGTTTATATTATTTGAGAAAAGATAACATTAAATTTAGATTGCAAAGTAATATTTCTATGTTACATTACATAAAAAAAAGCTACGTAATGGCACTATCCTTTAGTGTTAATACGATTAAAACTAATTTGAATATTATTTTAGCTAAATATTTTTTTACATATTCAGCGGTAGCTTATTTTGATTTAGCTCTTAAAATTGTTAATATATTTATTTCATTTTTAGATATAATTAGCCAATCCATATATCCAAAAATGAGTATCACAAAAGATAAAATTTTCTTAAATAAAATTCTTAAATTTTCACTTGCTGTATCTTTAATATTAATGTTAGCTGTACAAATAAGTTCAGGCCTTTTGATTAGGTTACTTGGAGGAGAAAAGATGATCGACTCAATTAATATTTTAAGAATTTTAGCAATTGTTTTTCCGATTTATATCATGGGAGCATTGTTAGGTCGCAACGCGCTTATAATTTATGGACACAATTCATCAGTATTAAAAAGCATGATTTATTCAGGAATTTTTTACGTTCTTTTTATCTTTGTTTTTTATTATTTTCTCAAAATAAATAGTTTACAATTAATCAGTATTTCTTTTGTATTATCCTTTTTAGTTGAAACAATTTACAGATATAAAGAATGTAAGAAATTCAAAATAATATAGAAAAATGTTTGAAAGAATATTAAATTTAATTAAATCCTTTTCTTCTTTTGTAATAGGGGTACTTTATAGTTTATTACTTTACAAAAAATTCAGAATTTATTTTTGTAATCATTTAACAGTTGGTATTAAATATTTACATAGTCAAAAGGTTATTTTTCCACACCCTGTGGGAATTGTCATAGGAAAGAAAGTTGTTTTAGGGAAAAATTGTATAATTTATCAGAATGTTACAATAGGTACTAAAGATACTGAAAATTATAAGGATGCAGCTTATCCAATAATTGGAGATAATGTTACAATATTTGCAAATTCTGTAATATTTGGAGGAATTACCATAGGTTCAAATTCAGTAATAGGATGTGGTTCTGTAGTTTTTGTAGATGTTCCTCCAAATTCTATAGTTGTAGGTAATCCAGCAAAAATTATTGATAATAAGATATGAATTATCCTGTACAAGTCTCAGTTTTATTGAGTGTTTATAATGAACCCGTCCAGTGGTTAAAAGAGTCAATAGATTCAATATTAACTCAAACTTTTCAGAATTTTGAATTTATAATAATAAATGATAATCCTGAAAATAGTGTTAATAAAATATTTTTAGAAGAATATACTTTAAAGGATGATCGTATTTTATTAATCAATAATTCTGAAAATATTGGACTTACTAAGTCGCTAAATAAAGGATTGAAAATTGTAAAAGGGAAGTACATAGCTAGAATGGATGCTGATGACATAGCATTTTGTAATAGATTTGAAATACAAGTTGATTATTTAAATAGAAATGAATCAATTTCAATTGTTGGATCGTGGACAAAGACTTTTGGAATTGAAAATAAAGAATATAAGTATCTTTCAAATTCAAAATTATTAAAAGCAAGTTTATTTTTTGGAAATAGAATGTCACATTCCTCAGTAATGTTTAGAAAAGAAGATTTTATAATTAACAATTTATATTATGATTCTGTTTTTTCTAAATCTCAAGATTATGAATTATGGTGTAGAGCTAGTTTAAAATTGAATCTTGCTAATGTTAATTTAGTTTTGATGATGAATAGGACTCACAGTGAGCAAATTTCGAATGCTGGGCTTAATTCCCAAAATGAATATGCTGATAAAGTAAAATTAAGATGGTTAGATAATTTGGGTTTAAATTTTAATGAAAGGGAAAAGTATATTTTTCTAAGTTTTATTAATAATGAGATATTAATAAATGATGATTTTTCAATTCTCATAACACTTTTAAAAGAAATTTTAAAAGCTAATATAACAGAAAAAATATTTGATAAGCAATCTTTTAAAGTTATGTTGTTTTATAAAATTGGTACATATTCTTTTAAAATGAAGTTTGATTTAATTTTACAACTTAAAATGTTTTCCTTTTTTTTTACTAATATTTTTTAAAAATATAAATTATAGAATGGATAAGAAAAGTTCCTCGGTTAATTTTTATGAAGCTTTCAAACTAGATTTTAAAAATAATTTCACCTATAGAAATCCTAAACCATTTATTATTGTTTTTAGTTTTAGGTTGACAAGTTTTTTTGCTCAGAATAGATATAAGTTGTTGAAGGTTATAGGATTTCCTATTAGGATATTATATAGGTTCTTTATTGAATGGTTTCTCGGAGTTGAAATACCTGATACTACTAAAATCGGACACAGTATAATGATTCATCATGGTGTAGGTTTGGTTATAAACCCTAAGGTTGTAATAGGGAACAATGTTGTATTAAGACATAATACTACTCTTGGTCATAAAACCGATAAAGAAGGAAATTGCCTAGGTGCACCAGTGATAGGGAATAATGTTGATATAGGTGCCAATGTGGTTATTTTAGGTAGAGTAAATATAGGTGATAATACAATTATAGGAGCTGGATCAGTAATTGTTAAAGATGTTCCTTCTAACTCAGTTGTAGTCGGAAATCCAGCTAAAGTAATTAGAACTTTTTAGATTATAGATATGAATATATTGACAATTTCGACATTATATAATAAAGGAGGTGCTGCTTATATTGCAAAAACTTTACATAGTGGCCTCAAAGAGGAAGGTTTTAATTCTAAGTATTTAGTTGGTTATGGGAAAAGAGGCTTGAAAGAAAACTTAATTGATAAAGATTTTATATTTTCAAGATATATATTTCCAATCATACCTCATATTAATTTATTTTTTCATAAAATTATAGGAAAAGATTTATTCAGTCCTCTTAAGAAGCAGTTGACCAAACAAATACAATCAGCAGATGTTGTGATTTGTCATACTTTACATTCTTATTTTATAAATTTTGATTTTTTATTTAAAATATTTAGAGAAGAAGGGAAAAATAAAAAAATAATAATGGTAGCCCATGATTCGTGGCATTATACGGGTAGATGTGCATTTATTTATGATTGTGATATATGGAAAAAAGGATGTGAAAAATGTCCAAACCTGAATTATTATCCTTCATCATTATTTTCAATCGCAGCTAATGAACGTAAAAACAAAATTAATGCACTTTCATGTATTCCTAATTTAATTTTTGTTTCACCTGCACAATGGATTTGCAATGATCTTAAAGTAGTTTACCCAAATCATACTATAAAAGTTATTAGAAATGCAATTGAAACAAGCCCTTTTGAAAACATTACTAGAAATTATCAAATCCGTAATACAATTCAAATATGTGTTTCAGCAGTTGATTTATCCCAACCTGGTAAGATTGATTTAGTATTAATTGAAAGTTTATTAAGTTCAGGAGTGCAGATTCATTTTATTGGTAAGAATAATCCTTTTAAAGAACATGGAAATGCAATCGATCATGGATATGTTTCTGATAGAGAAAAATATATTGATATACTTACAAAGGTGGATTGTTATCTTTTCTCTTCATCGATAGATATTTACCCTACTGTTTTGGTAGATGCGTTATGCGTTGGTAATTTTGTTTTTTATACAAAATCGAAAGGTGCATTAGAAATTATGGAAGCAGAAAATTCTTGGTTAGGAAAAAGAATTCAAAACTCTTTAGAAATTGTAGATGCATTATCAAGTGGAAATTTTATTGACATTATCAAAAATGAAGATTTGAGAGAGGTTAAAAGAAACAGCGCATTGTCTTTTTATAATAAAACTAGGATGGTTGAAGAGTATACTAAACTATTCAATAATTAATTTATTGATATGAAGGGAAAAAAATGGTTTTTATTAACGGTTACAATTCTTATATCGTTACATCTAAAAATAGCTAAAGTTGCTAATTTCGATATTTCTTTGGCTTTTGTTTTAATTCCTTTTTGGGTATTCTCAACTTTTCAGATTAATTCAAAACAACATATCCAAAAAGAATTGGGTTATTTGGCTTTAATTTTTTTATTGCCGTTTGTATCTCTAAATATTACTAATTGGGTTGAGTTTTTTAACACTTATGCTCAGTTTGTTATTAGTTACTTCTTGGTTGTCAGAGCTTTCGGAAAACCATTAAAAGTATCAAGAATAGTTATTGACAATACACTCTATAGTTTTCAAAAAATCTTATTAATAGTTGTTCTAATTCAGTTTTTTTTTGTTATTATATTGGGTTACAGAACTTTTTTTAACCTTTTTGGGGAGTATCAACTTTATTATCAACTTGATTTAGAAATAGCTAAATATAGAATGAAAGGATTTTATCTTGAGCCAAGCTATTTAGGATTTGTATGTTTAAATGTTTATTGGACAAGATTATATTTAGGTAAAACTTTCAAGTTATTAAATTTAAATTTATTCATAACACTAGGAATTTTGTTTTTTGTAAATTCAGCATTCGCATATGTTTCATTAAGTATTATAGTGTATTTAGAATTATTAAGCCTTAATTACAAAAATAAAGCTTCATCATTAATATTGTTCGTAATTTTTTTATTTACTTTCATTTTTCTAATTTTCTTTTCAAATGATTTGTTTTTATTTTTTAGATTAAATGAATTTTCTAGCGGCTCTGATGATATATCATCGGGTTTTATGCGTGTAACACTGCCTTTTAAGATAGTATATAAATTAATTTTTGAAGATGGTTATTATTTAGGTTTAACTTTTGGCCAATTTGACAGTTATGTTGAAAAAAAAATGATGGGTTTTGCAGAAACAAAAATTAGTAATAGTTTTTTCCTAATTTTAGGATATTTTGGCCTAATTGGATTTATAATCTATGGTTCTTTAATTTTAAATTATATTAAGACTAACAGTAAAATTATAAAATCTTTTATCATTCTATCTTTTTTAAATCTAAATAATTCAGGTGCTTTTATGACATTGCAATATGTTTTTGTAGCCTTTTTATTACCTTTTTTAGCAATTAAATATTATGAAAATAAAATTATCAATAATAACAGTAGTTCGCAACGACAAAAATGGTCTAATTCAAACTTACAATAGTATTAAATCTTCCTTAGGAGAAGCAGTTGAATGGATCGTTATTGATGGTAAATCAACAGATGGAACTATGTTTTTTTTAGAAAATTTAGATTGTCCATATTTAAAATGGATTCACGAATCTGATAGAAATATGTATGATGCAATGAACAAAGGTACATTAATGGCTAGAGGCGAGTATTTACAATTTCTAAACGCTGGTGATAGTTTACTTAAGTCATTGGACCAATCTTTTTTAATTGGACTAAATACGACAGATTTAATATTTTACAACATATCGAAATTAAATATTAATGGTATTAAAATTAATTGGTCTCTTCCTTCTGATTTTTTGAATCATTTGGTAAAATATCCAAGTATACCTCATCAAAGTACATTTATAAAAAAGGAATTATTTGAAAAGGTTGGTTTGTATTGTGAAAATTTTAAGTATTTAGGTGATTATGAGTTTTTTTGTAGAGTTTTTAATAACGATAAGTATAATCCATCATGTACTTTTCGTCTTGATTTAGTTTTAGTCTCATTTATTTGTAATGGGGTAACGTTTAACTATAGGTTGTCATTAAAGCTAATGAAGGAGTGTGTAGTTATTCAAAAGCAGTATTATAATAAAATTTATATACCAACTATCTTAATGTATATTTCTAAATATGTTTTAAGTTACATTCCTGGAACATTAAAAATTGCAAACTCAATGCGTAGAATTATCAAGCATTAATAATTTTTGTTTACCATATGTAGTTGTCTATATTATTGAAGTATTTTGAAAGTAATAAGTAATTTTTTATGAATTCAAAAATAAATTTATCAAGTTTTGATGCTAGTAGTGGTTTAGATAGAGGTGTAAATAAGCTAATTGAAATTCTTTGGTATTTATTAAAGATATTTTTTTTTCTGTCTTCATTCCCATTTCCATCTAAAATCAAAGTGTTTATTTTGCGTTGTTTTGGAGCTACTATTGGAAAAGGTGTTGTTATTAAGCCAAGAGTCAATATTCATTTTCCTTGGAAGTTAGTTGTAGGGAATCATGTTTGGATTGGTGAAGAAGCCTTTTTATTGAATTTTGAGCAGCTTTACATTGGCAATAATGTTTGTATTAGTCAACGCGCTTTTCTCTGTGGAGGAAATCATGACTATAAAATACCTTCGATGCCATATCGTAACGGGCCAATCACTCTTCAAGATGGGTGTTGGGTGGGTGCTAGTGTCTTTGTAGGTCCTAATGTAACGATTGGTATTGACTCAGTTGTTTCAGCAGGTTCTGTGGTTACGCAATCGCTAGAAAAAAATGGAATTTTCAGAGGGAACCCAGCACAATTAATCAAAAATCGTTGGTAAAAAATAAAATTATGCGCATTTCTATCATTACTATTTGTTACAATCGCAAAGCTACTATTGCAAAAGCGATAGAAAGTGTTTTGAATCAGGATTATCCCAATATCGAATACATTATTATAGATGGGAATTCGTCAGATGGGACAAAAGACATTATTGAATCTTACTTGGATAAGATCTCTAAATACGTTTCAGAACCAGATCAAGGCATGTATGATGCTATTAATAAGGGTTTACATCTGGCTACTGGTGATGTCATTGGTTTGATGCATTCGGATGATGCCTTTTATGATACTGGGGTAGTTTCTAAAATTGCCACCAAATTTGAGAATGAATCCCAAACAGAAGGGATTTATGGGAATGGGGTCTATGTTACCAATGATGCTGAAGAGAAATTAGTTCGCAACCGCATTGGGGGTGCCTATAATTTTAATAATTTAAAATCAGGCTGGTTACCGTTGCACCCCACCGTTTATTTAAAGAAATCGCTAATGGAAAAATATGGGGTTTATGATTTGAATTTTAAGATTGCCTCAGATACCGAGTTTTTATTACGCTATTTATTTAAATACAAAATCAAACTAAGTTATCTAAATGAATACATTGTAAAAATGAGAATGGGTGGCTTAAGTACAAGCTATTCCAGAGCTTTTGAAGTATTAAAAGAAGATTACGCTATTTATAAGTTCCATAATGTCAACCCTATTCGTGCCGTTTTTCAAAAGAAACTACAAGCGCTAAGTCAATATTTAAAAAAATGATATTTGATTATTATATGCTAGTACCAATTTATAATTTTTGAATCGTATATGTCCATCTTAAAAAACCTTGCCTCTTTACGTATTTCCCGTTACTTTAAAATTTGTTTTGTTGTATGGGATTTGTTATTATTGAATGTTGCCATAACTTTTTCTTTTTGGTTGCGGTATGGTTCAGTAGATAGAATTGATCTAAAAGAGGTGCAAACCATTTCGCTTTTATCCAATTTGTTTTGGATTGTTATATTATTGTATAGAGATGCCTATAGAATTATACGGGTAGAACGAATTGAGACGATATTGATTCGAATGTTTAAACATCTCATTATTCATACTGCCTTAATTGCTATTTTTGTAACTGTTTTAAAATTTCATGAAATTTCTCGGGTACGCTTGTTTTATTTTTATGTTGTTTTTTTTATTATGCTTTTTATTTCAAGAGTTTCCTTTATGAAAATATTGAAATACATTCGATCGAAAGGGTATAATTTTAAGAATGTCATTATTATTGGGGCTAATGATGCAGGTGAAAATATAAACAGAATATTATCCAAGGACTTAACGTTTGGCTATCGAATCCTTGGTTTCTTCGACGAAATAGTAGACCCTTTCGCCTTTATATCGGGGCCCATTTTGGGTGATTTTGATGCAATTGAAGCGTATATTATTACAGAAAACGTAGACGAGATGTATGTAGCGTTGCATATCGACAATATAGAGATTATCAATACATTAACAGCCCTCTGTGAACGCTATATGGTCCGAATTAAATTCGTACCTGATTTTCAACAATACACTCGGTCCCGTAAAGTAGAAATTACTTTCTATGAGAACACTCCAGTATTAATGTTACGAAAAGAACCGCTAGAGAGTACTATTAATCTGTTGTTAAAAAAAGCGTTTGATTTAATTTTTTCTATTTTGGTTATTGTATTGATCTTTCCATGGCTATTTCCTATCATCATTGTCTTAATGAAAATGGATTCCCCTGGTCCCATCTTTTTCAAGCAAGAACGTTCTGGAAAAGAAAATGAATCTTTTCTTTGCTGGAAATTTAGAACCATGCAGGTAAATGCTAGTTCAGATTATCAACAAGCTACCAAGAACGATGCAAGAGTAACCAAAATAGGGGCATTTATGCGCAAAACCAATATTGACGAGTTGCCTCAGTTTTTTAATGTTTTTATAGGGAATATGTCTGTTGTAGGACCCCGTCCACATATGTTGCGACATACCCAAAAGTATTCTGAATTAATCAATAATTATTTGGTCCGTCATTATGCCAAACCAGGAATTACGGGTTGGGCTCAAGTCAATGGCTATCGTGGAGAAACGAAAGAGTTGATCGAAATGAAAGACCGAGTAGATTATGATATATGGTATATAGAGAACTGGAGCTTATTACTGGATATAAAAATAATTTACCTGACCGTTTACAATATTTTTAAAGGGGAAGAAAAAGCGTATTAGAGCTGAGAAGTGAATAGTGTTCTGAGGTTAAGATTGAGAATTGGACAGTAATAACATTCAATATTCTGTAATTCGTAACAAAGATCTGCAGTTATTAGTTAAGTTAATTAGCAGATGTGTTTTTTATGAACTAGTGAGTTTTTATACTTGGTTTCGATAGTCAATTGGAAATGACTTTTATCAATTTGGCTTTGTAGATAAAACCGAATAAGGTTTTTTATCTGTAAAAAAAAATAATGCCTATATTTGTGGCATTTAAAAATTAATGACTTATGAAATACTTTTCTTTGTTTAAGAAAATGGTTCCCGTTTTTTTTGCTATACTTTTCTTTTCTTGTGCTTCTAGAAAAGATATAGTTTATTATCAGGATATTGATGGTACACCGTCTATAGAAAAAGGAAATTCGTATGAAATTACCATACAACCAGACGATTTATTGATGATTATTGTTTCTGCCGAAGATCCTGAAATTGCAGCACCTTTTAATCTGAAATCGATATCAGTTCAAAATGCAGGTAAACTAGATTTGGTTACGGGACAACAAACACAGCAGTTGTATTTAGTAGATGCTAGCGGGTATATTGAATTCCCTGTGTTAGGTAAATTAAAAGTAGGAGGATTAAGTCGCACCGAGTTACTTCAAATGTTGCAAATGAAAATAGGCGTTTATATTAAAAACCCAATAGTTAACCTTCGTATCATGAATTTCAAAGTTTCGGTACAAGGAGAAGTAAATCTCCCAGGAACTTACACTGTTGCATCGGAAAGAGTCACTTTAATTGAAGCTTTAACCATGGCAAAAGACTTAACTATTTATGGTAAAAGAAATAACATTTTAATTATTAGAGAAATTAATGGAGTGAAATCCTATAATAGAGTAGATATTACCAATGCAGATTTTATCAACTCCCCTTTTTATTACTTGGCTCAAAACGATGTGGTTTATGTAGAGCCTAACAAAAACAGAATAAACGGAGCGGCGATTGGACCTAATACTGGAGTGATAATTTCCATATCCTCCTTGTTAATCACTTTGATCACTTTATTAATTACGACTACAAAATAATTTTTTTACATGGATAATAACAATTTTGAAGATGATTTTGAGAATGATTTTGATTTAAAATTATTTGTTAACAAATATTTGGTTCATTGGCAATGGTTTGCTTTGGCAATTTGTTTGGGTTTACTGGGCTCTTTTTTATATTTAAGATATACCGTACCTCAATATCAAACCACCACAACAATTTTAGTAAAAGATGAGAAAAAAGGCGGCATGCTTTCGGAATTGTCTGCTTTTGCTGATTTGGGCGTGGGTGGAGGTTTGAAAAGTAATCTGGACAATGAAATTGAAATTTTAAAATCAAGAACCTTAGTCGAAATCACGGTAAAAAAACTGGATTTAAATACGAGTTTGATCGTCAATGGAAAAATATCGGATCGTGAAATTTATCAGGATGTGCCCATTTCTGTTCGTTTTTTGGATAAAAAAAATAAATTTTATGAAAGTACTTTTGACTTAGATTTTAAGGAATTAAGTGCGTCAACTTTTGAATTGATAGATCAAATGAAAACTGATTCTTCCTCAGTTGTACTGGGCAATACAAGTCAATTTCAATATGATAAGCCTATTAAGACTCAATTTGGTGATTTGGTTATTAGTAAATTAATAAATGATACCTATCCTGCAAGTAAAACTGGGAAAACGATTAGAATACATGTTAGTCCTCTAGAAGATATAGTTCAAAGTTTTCAAGATCGACTTATAGTAGAACCAGTTAGTAAAACGAGTAGTGTAGTAGCTATTTCTATAACTGATCCAGTTATTAAAAAAGCAGAAGCGTTTTTAAATAATTTAACTCAGATTTATAATGAAAATGCTGCAGCAGATAAAAATTTCATCTCGGAGAATACTTCTATTTTTATCGCTAATAGACTGAAATTAATTACTCAGGAACTGGACGGTGTAGAACAAGACGTGCAAACTTTTAAAAAGTCTAATAACGTAACTGATGTCGAATCGGAAGCCAAGTTGTTTATTGAAGGGGCTAACGAATACAATAAAAAAGGAGTAGAAACGGAGATACAGTTGAATGTGGTGTCTTCCCTATTGGGTTTTATTAAAAAAAGTACGAATTCCGATTTATTGCCAACCAATATTATTACTGGTGAGGGAGATGCTTCAGGGTTAATTAGTTCGTACAACCAATTGGTTTTAGACCGCAATCGAATTCTCAAATCGGCCACTCTTGAAAATCCCTCTGTTGTTAAAATGGATCAGCAAATTGCCTCCTTAAAAAATAATGTACAAACGAGTTTATTGCGCATGCAATCGAGTTTAAACATTCAAAAAAGAGATTTGAACAGAGAAGAAGGGCTGTTGAATGCTAAAATTGGTAAAATACCTGTACAGGAACGTCAGTTTAGGGTCATTGCCAGACAACAAAAAGTGAAGGAAGAGTTGTATTTGTATCTATTGCAAAAAAGAGAAGAAACAGCGATCTCATTAGCTGCGACAGAGCCTAATGCTCGTGTAATTGATGTTGCTAGAGGAGATAAAATGCCTGTTTCACCTAAAAGAAATATTATTTATTTGGCAGGACTTTTGTTAGGGTTATTGGTGCCTTTTGGGATAATCTATACCGATGATTTACTAGATACCAAGATAAAAAGTCGTTTGGATCTAGAGGGAAAAACAATGATTCCATTTATTGGGGATGTACCTACATCCGATTCTCCTTCTGAAATCATACAATCTGGAAGTAGAACAAGCTCGGCCGAGGCGTTGCGAATTATAAGAACTAATCTGGAGTTTATGTTTACCAAAGTTCCGGATGGTGAGGCGAAAACTGTGTTTTTGACATCTACTTTTCCTAGCGAAGGAAAAACATTTGTGTCTGTAAATTTAGCCGCTACCTTCGCTCTATCCGGTAAAAGAGTATTGTTAATAGGTATGGATATTAGAAATCCTAGATTAGATGAATATTTGACATTACCAGAAAGAGGAGTTACCAATTATTTGTCTTCTAAAGATTTGAAATTAGAAGATTTAATTGTGAAATATGCTGGATATGAAAATTTTCATATTCTTCCAGCGGGGATTATACCTCCTAATCCCGCTGAATTGTTAATGGGTAAAAATGTTGATGTGCTTTTTAAGGAATTAAAAACAAAATACGATTATATTATCGTTGATACCGCACCAGTTAGTTTGGTAACGGATACTTTATTAATTGCTAAACATGCTGATACTTTCATTTATGTGGCACGTGCTAACTTTTTGGAGAAACGCATGTTGAATATTGCCAATACGTTATACAAAGAAAATAAATTGCCAAACATGTGTCTGCTCTTAAATGATACTGATTCTACGAAAGGTTATGGCTATGGCTATGGTTATGGAATAAAAATGGAGAAAGATTCTTGGTATAAAAAAATATTTAAGATGTAATTAGGCCAGGGTATTTAAATTTTATCAAAAGCTCACGAAATGACTGTATTTCGTGAGTTTTTTTTTGTTATAATGCATGTTTTTGAAAATGAAGGTTTTGCCTTTTTTTTAAGATATTTAGCTACCCTGCCTTTATTTTCTCTTCTATTTTGTTTTTATAATCTCTATTTTTTTGTTTGTCTATTTCCCTTAACAATCATAGCTATTCCTATTTTTTTAGTATAAATTTGTGGAAATTTGAGAAAGGTATTCACAAAAAATGTGATTTACTAGGGCGAAGCCGTGTACTCTTTTTTAATAGTTAACTTAACTTTAAGACGAATTATCCTTTTATATCTAAAACGTAAGATTTAAAATTTGACTAATACTAATTTTAATTAAACATGAAAAAAATATTTATTGCGATTGTATTGCTATTGGCACTTTTTCAATCATCATCACTTGTAGCTCAAGATTTATTCAAGGCTCAAGATTTGAGCACGATAAAAGTGGATTATTTATCCGATAGTGATATCGCTAAGATAAAAGCTCAGCTGCAATCAAATAACGTTTCTATTGAACAAGCGGAACCAATGGCTTTGTCTAAAGGCATGCCTGCAAGTGAATTTGCTAAATTAAAAATTAGATTGGGAGAGCATTCTAGTTTGTCAAATCTTGATAAAAAAAATGGACTTAAGGGAGAATTAGAAGCCAAAGAGATCACAAGAGAACAAGATAAAATAGTCAATAAAAAAGTTAAAGACACCATTAATTCTCTAATTTTTGGTTCAGAGCTTTTTGATAACCCAACATTGAATTTTGAACCTAATTTGAAATTAGCGACACCTATGAATTATATATTGGGCCCAGGTGATGAATTGCAACTCAGTGTATATGGTGTGCAAGAATTTAATACTACTATACCAGTATCATTTGAAGGGAAGGTTAATATTCAGTATGTAGGAGAGATTCCTGTTTCAGGGATGACGATAGAAGCGGCTACCCAAAAAATAAAGGGTGCTATCGCAAGGGTATATACTAGTGTTGCTTCAGGGCAATCACAAGTAGGGGTCAGTCTAAGTCGAATAAGAACGATAAAGGTGACGTTAATAGGAAGTAGGCAACCAGGGAATTATTCTATATCCTCGTTAGCAACTGTTTATAATGCTCTCTTTTTAGGAGGTGGCCCAGGGAAAAATGGAAGTTATCGAAATATTGAATTGTTAAGAGACAATAAAGTTTACAGGAATGTTGATATTTATAAATTTTTGGTTGGAGGAGATCAATCTGATAATGTAGGGTTAAAAGACAATGATGTGATTCGCATTCCTGCTTATACTCAAAGAGTAACGGTAGAAGGGCAAGTAAAACGTCCTGGTATTTTTGAAATGAAAAAAGGAGAAACTTTTTCTGACTTGCTATCTTTTGCCTCAGGTTTTAATGAGTTTGCCTATACAGCTTCTGTTAATGTACTACAGAAGACTGCCAAAGAATTTAAGTTGAAAGATGTGCTTTCTTCGGAGTTTAATACTTATAAGCCAATATCGGGTGATATTTTTAGAATTACTAAAATTTTAAATCGATTTGAAAACCGTATTAAAATTGAAGGTGCAGTTTTTAGACCGGATACTTATTCTTTTTATGAAGGAATGCGCATTTCTGATTTAATTATAAAAGCCGATGGGCTTAAAGAAAATGCTTATAGTAAAAGGGCAAGAATCATTAGGTTAAAATCAAATTTAACAACGGAGATACTGAATGTTGATCTAGATAAGGCATTAAAAGGAAATCTGGAAGAAGATATCGTCTTAAATAAAGAAGATGTGGTAACGGTTTATTCTATATTGGATTTTGTAGAAGAATATAGAATAACCATTGATGGCGAAGTTAAAAAGCCAGGTATTTATGATTATTATGAAGGATTAACTTTAAATGATTTACTGGTACAAGCTGGTGGATTAACTGGTTCCGCTTCAAAGAGAGTAGAAGTGGCTCGAATGATTATTTCGGAAGAAATTGACAATGCGAATCCTAACAAAGCTGAATTGTTTAATATAGAAATCAGTCCGAATAATAATGAACAAGCCGAAAATTTTGAGCTGAGCCCCTTTGATGTGGTTAATATTCGTAGAATGGCAGTGTATGATAAACCAGAAATGGTAACTATAAGTGGAGCTATAAATTATTCAGGAAAATATGTTTTGGCTAATAAAAACACAAAAGTATTTGATATTATTGAACGAGCAGGAGGTTTGACGGCGGTAGCAAATAGCGAAGGTGTGAAAATAAAACGACCTATAAAAGCAAAACAAATTGAAGAATTGGAAAGCATCAATTTGAATTTGGGTAAGAAAGACAGTATTCAAAATAAATTAGAGAAAAAACTAAAAGAAGATTTGAAATTTGCGGTCATACCTGTAGATTGGAAATCGATTGTTAAAAATAAAAATAGTAATACTAATGTTACGCTGTTTCCTGGTGATGAAATAGAGGTTGCGACCTTTAATGAAGGCGTAAAAGTGACGGGGAATGTATTGTTGACTTCGGAGATTCCATATGATAATGGTAAAGGGTTTAGATATTATATCAATGCAGTGGGTGGAGTTGACGCCAAAGGGTGGAAAAAGAATGCCTATATTATTTACCCCAATGGAAAAGCCGCTGTTACTCACACTTATTTTTTTATAAAATCATATCCTAAGGTAAAGCCTGGTTCCCAAATCATTGTGCCAGAAAAGCCAGATGTTAAAAAGCTGAGTACTGGAGAATGGGTTAGTATAGGGAGTGTTATTACTAGCTTAGCGTTATTAATTATTACTACTTTTAAATAATAACTGGATATGAATATGGATAATAAGAAAATAGCCAGCCAAGAAATTACGCTAAAAGAACTCATTGATAAAGCCAAAGAGTGGTATTTTTATTTGCTTTCCCAATGGAAAGTCATTCTGCTGGCAGCTGTTGTAGGAGCTGCTTTAGGGTTAACTTATTCATTTATAAAAAAGCCTATTTATACGGCTAGTTTGTCTTTTGCATTAGAAGATGAAAAGGGTGGAAGTGGTGGCTTAGGAAGTGCACTAGGTTTAGCTAGTTCATTAGGACTCGATTTTGGAGGCGGAGGTGGTAGTATTTTTACAGGGTCTAATTTAACGGAATTGTTTAAGTCACGCTCTATGGTTGAACAAACCTTAATGAGCCCTGTAGTTTTCAAAGGGAAGACTATTTCTTTAGCTGAAATGTACATTCAGAATAACGAATGGAGAGACAAATGGAGTAGCAACCCCAAATATGCAGCTATTCAGTTTTTACCAAATTCAAAAAGGATAAACTTTACTCGTGTACACGATAGTATTTTAGGGTTAATTTATACTAATTTGTCTAAGACCGCATTGTCAGTTGGTCAAAGGGATAAAAAAATTGCAATAATTAATATAGATGTCGCTTCAACAAACGAGCTTTTTTCCAAATTTTTCTGTGAAGCCTTGGCTAATAACGTTTCCGATTTTTATATACAAACAAAAAGTAAGAAATCTCGTGAGAATATGTTTATTTTAGAAAGACAAACAGATTCCATACGAAGAGAATTAAATGGAGCTATTACTGGTGTAGCCGTTGCAATTGATAATACTTTTGGGTTGAACCCAGCGATGAATGTACGTCGAGCACCTTCATCCAGAAGACAGGTTGATGTGCAAGCCAATACCGCGATTTTGACAGAGTTGGTAAAACAATCAGAGTTGGCTAAAGTGACTTTGCGTAAAGAAACACCTTTAATTCAAATAATTGATAGGCCTATATTACCATTAGCAAAGGAAAAATTTGGTAAATCTGAAGGGATTGTTATGGGTGGCTTTATATTTGGTTTTTTAATGGTATTGGGTGTAATTTTGAAAAGGATATTAAGTTAATTCTAATTGAAGTTCATTATACAATTTCATCTTTAATGCCTTTTATATCTACCTTTCATTATTGAACTTTTACAGTTCTAAAACACTTATTAACAGTGCTTATTTAAGCTTAAAAATCTAAGATGAGAAAAAAAACGATCTTTTTTCATGAATAAATTAAGATTAATTATTTCGAAATTACGATATAATAAATTGATTATTGAGAATTATTTTTTCATGACTGTTTTGCAGTTGTTGAATTCTCTGTTTTATATTATTATCTATCCTTTTGTTATCAGGAAATTAGGGGCTGAAAATTATGGAACTTATGTATTTTCATTGTCAATAATTACTTATTTTATTGTTTTGATTTCTTTTGGATTTGACCTTCCATCTTTAAATAAAATTTCTAAAGAACCTAAAAATTTTGAATTAAAATCTAAAACCATTTCTGATGTGTTAACATCAAAATTGTATTTATTTATTGGTTCTTCTGTTCTTTTTTTTAGTGTTCTTTTTTTTGTTCAATCACTTGAGAAATATAGTGCCATTTTATTTATAGTTTATTTTCAAACTATTTTAAGTGTTTTAGTACCTACATGGTATTTTCAGGGGGTCCAAAAGATGAAAATTGTTACTTATTTCCAAATTATTTTCAAAGTATTTTCGTTGCCGTTTATATTTTTTTTTATAAGTAGCCCGAACGATTTGGATTTATTTTCTATTATAATGACATTGTCTACCTTGTTTAGTGGAATATCTATTTTTTGTTATCTTTTATTTGTTGAGAAATTGAATATGAGATTAACCTCTTTTATAGAGGTAAAAAAAACTATTTTAGAAGCATTACCGTTTTTTTGGTCCTCTTCCACGAGTATCATTCGTCAACAAAGTACTAACATTATTATAGGAGTATTTATCGGTATGAATGGGGTTGCTTATTTTGATTTGGCTTCAAAGTTAATATTGTTACCCCAATCATTGGCAATGAGTATCAACGGTGCTCTATTTCCTAAAGTAGTTTCTTCAGAAAAAATTAATAAATCGTTAGTTAAAAAGATTATAAACTATGAAATATATTTTGGGTTGTTTGTTATTGTAATGATAGCTCTTTTTGCAAAATATGCTATTTTGTTTCTTGGTGGGCAAAGTATGATGCCAGCGTATAATCTGACTCTTATGTTGAGTGTTACTATTTTGACTTGGTTAGTAGTTGGATGTTATATTAATTTTATTTTCGTTCCTCAAAATAAGTACTATTTTATTACCTATAATCAGTTTGTTGCTTTCTTCGTTTATATATTAGTTTCACTTATTGGAGTGTTAATTTATAAGGATATTTACGTAATTGTAATAGCGACTGTTATTTCAGGAATATCTGAAGTTTTTTATTGTAAGTATGTAATTAGTAAAAACAAACTTTTTTAATTAGTTAAGTCATTAATAATATAGAAATTACTTTTGTTGAATAATAATTTAATTCCATTAAAAAATGTCTTTTATTTTAGTATACTGATACAGTTTATTAGTGTAGTTCACATACTTTATGCAGGTAGTTTAAATGGAGATTTCACTGCTTTTGAAGATATAAATATGTTTGTTTTATTTCTGTCTTTTATTGCTTCCATTTGCCCATTTTATTTTTTATATCTCTATTTAAAGCAAAAAGAAATAAAAGAGTATTCCTCAATAGGTGAGATAAAATATTTTGACACAGTTGTAATTTCGTTATTACTCATTAATATTTTTTTAGCTTTAAAGTATAAGGTTGGGCGGTTAGCCAGTCATGACATTTATCAAGTTCCTTTTTTTGTTAAGCCATTTATTGTTATTGTAAATAGAATTGACGCTTATGTTATTTCAGGATATTTTATTGTTTCTAATTTATTTTCCAAAAAAAACAATATAATAGTTATTGTTTTGCTTATGATTTTATCATTGAGCAGAGCTTCTGTTTTTGTATTTCTTTTTCTAATTTTGATTTATAGTTTATCTGGGAAATTGAGTTTCAGTTTAAAGAAGCTGATTATCTTTAGTGTTATTTTCTTATTAACATTTCAATTTATCCCCTTGCTTTTTGATTACAGGGAATCATTGCGAAACGGTGACGAAGCTAAATTAATAGAGATTTTTGACACTACGGAATTAGTGAAATTTGTATTGGCTAAGTTAATTGGAAGGGTGTCTAGCTTGAGTGCAGTAGAATTTTTTTTTGAACACTACCATCAAATTGTAACGGCAAAAAAGAATATTGGTGATTTGGATTTTATTATTGAATTCTTTAGGCCTTTTTTTGGAGGATTTTTCAGAGATGAGTTAAAAAGTTACACCTATTTTTTTACCAATATTTATGATCCAAATGCAGGGAGTGATTATGGTGTAATGTATGCTCTTCCAGGTGTTTTATTATTGTCTTATATCAAGGGTATACATGTTTTATTAATGAACATTGTATTTATAATAGTTGTAATTGTTTTTATGGTACAATTAGCTTCTTTTTTATTTGGTAAGGTGTATAGAGAATTTGTTTATATATTATTATTTGGTCCTTTGATGAGTGGCGTGCCAGCTGAATTTGGGCAGCTTTTATTTTATCTTTTGGTCTTGTCGTTCCTGAAGTTATTTTATAGACAAATTATGATTAAAAATTAAAAAAAATATTTGCATGACTATTTTTATTGAACCGTTTAGGAAACCTAATGAGCACATGACTTTTCTTGTATCTTTACTTTACGGTGAATTAGCTCAGAATAAAAAAGTGGTTTTTTTCTCAAGTATTGATTATTATAATTCCATTCCCGAAGAATTTAGAAATAAAATTGAATTTAAAGAAATTAGCACTTCTAATTCATCATTACATATCATTTTTAAAATTGTAAAATTGACTATTTCAATTTTAAATACGTATAAAAATGAATCAGGTGTAAAGGTGTTTTTGCTTTCATCTAGATCATATTCGAATATTTTTTTAAAAATCCATAGTCTGTTTTTAATTAAAAGAGTTCCTGTATTTGCATTCTTACATGGGGAATTGCAGAATTTATCCTCAAAACCATCTCTTTCTCATAAATTAGATGGTATAGCCCAAATGATGTTGTATAAATTTGATTCTGTATTTAAGACAAATTTAAAGTTTGTTATTATTTCGGACTTTGTTTATAAAAAATTGTGTGCGAGATTGAATTCAGAGTTACCTCATTTTATCTCTATGGATTTACCGTATTATTATGGTCAGGAGTCGTGTCAAGGGAGCCCTGAAATGTATTCGACATTAACTATTTCCACTGTAGGAGTTAATTCTCTGAATAAGAATTCTCATTATTTGAATTTTATTGCAGATACTTTTTCTAAAGAAATCATTAATGAACAATTAAAACTTTGTATCATTGGTAGAAATGAAAATATTAAATTCAACAAATTAATTGATGTTCCAGATTTAGGGGCCCATCATTTAATGGATCCAGAAGCCTATTCTAATCGAATTTTGCAAAGTGATTTATTGGTTTTTTTTAATGAAGATGATAAATATAATTTAATTTCAAGTGGGAGTTATTTTGACTGTATTAAATTCAGAAAGCCCATGATCGCATTAAAAAATACGCAATGGGAATATAATTTTCAAAAATTTGGGGCTATTGGGAAATTATTTGATAGTATGGATGAAATGAATGAATTTATAAAAGGTATATTAGATAATAAAAAATTAATTGTTTCGTATTATGAAAAGTTAGATCAAGCAAGGAACAATACAGATATAGTTTTTAATCTTCAAAAATATTCTGAAAAATTCCAATTAAAATAAAATATTGATAGGGAACACAATATATTAGTAGCTTACCCCAAATAATTAAGGGTACAGTCAATCTACTAATGATAAAAATGGTTTGCTTATCAATGGTAACCAATAAAATAATTTTAGACTAGGAGATGTGCTTTCTTGGAAGTTTAGTTTTAGAAAATAATAAATTTTCATAGAATAATCTCCTAATAACATGTTCTTGGTGACACTTAGGACATTTTATAAATTAAATAATAAATAATGCAACATATTGTACTTTATATTAATAGTATGACTCCTTCAGGTGGAATTGAAAGAGTTATAGCTACTTTGGCTAAAAACTTTTCAACTACTTACAGGGTAACTGTATTAGTGAAAGATAATCCGACAACTTTTTATGAATTGCCAGAAAATGTTGCGATAGTGAGCCTTGATTACGAACTTAAACTTAATATGGATAGTCGTATTAGTAGAGTATTAACTTTAGGTAAGCATTTATTTGGTGTTCGAAAAAGGCTTAGCCAAAAATTTAAAGAATTAAATCCTGATTTTTTTTATATCATTAGTCCTTATGCTTGTTTAGAAACGATAGTAGCCAAAATACCAAAAAAAAAGGTAGTCGTAACAGAACATGGATCGCGATCCAATTTTAATTTTATCTATCAATGGATGAAAACGGTGTTGTATAAGAAATATCCAGTTCATATAGTACCAACTGTAGCTGATTGTAATTGGTATAAAGAAAGGGGTTTTCCCTCTGTATTGATACCCCATTTTAGATCTAATTTACCCTATGAGAGATGTGAATTGAATTCTAAAACAGTGCTGAATATTGGACGATTAACGAATGATAAAAACCAATTGGCATTATTGAGGATTTGGGATAAAATAATGAAAATTGAAACACTTAAGGATTGGGATTTGAAAATAGTTGGAGGGGGAGAAAACCAGGAGCTATTGATGAACTTTATTGCAGATAATGCTATTCCAAATGTGAGGATATTATCACCCGTATCTGACGTAGAGCGCTATTATAAAAGTTCTTCTATTTATGTTTCAACGTCACGAAGTGAAGGGTTCCCAATGGTTTTGGTTGAATCTGTCTCCTTTGGATTGCCTACAATAGCTTTTGATTGTCCTACAGGACCTGATGAAATATTGAATGACAATAGTGGAGTTTTAATACCATTAGGGGACGAAGATGAATTTGTATATAAGCTTACTGAGTTAATGTCAAATCTTGATTTAAGAATAGAATATTCAGAGAAAGCTTTTGCAAGAAGTAGTAATTGGGGAGAAGAAGAGATAATGGACAAGTGGAATACAATTTTTAGTATTTAATTATGGTTTATAAGGTTTCAGTAATAATTCCCAAGAATAATTCGGAAGATTGAATAACTATTAAAAAGTCACAGTTTAAATTTTAAATAATTAGTAATTAATGTAATATGAAAAATAAAATTCTTCGATTAGTAAAATATTTATTTTTTAAATTGCCTTTATATCGATACTTCCTTCCAGTAATGAAATTTGATATGTCAATTTCACAATTGAATTTCATTCTTAATACTTTAGATGAAGTCAAAAATGATGGAGCTGTTGTAGAAATTGGTGTTGGTGGAGGGGCAACATCTATGGTAATTAATAAATTCATGAAAAATATGCCTGTAAAAAGACGTTTTTATGCAATTGATACGTTTTTTGGGTTTACAAAAGAAGACATTCTATATGAACAAAATAACAGAGGTAAAGTAGATAATTATTTATATTATAGATCAAACAGCAAGGAATGGTATACAAAAACATTAATTGCACATGGTATAAATGATGCAACTGTTTTTAAGTGCGATGCTAAAGAATTTGATTATTCAGTTATTGGGAAGCTTGCATTTTGCCTTTTTGATGTTGACTTGTTTAAGCCTACAGAAGCTGTGCTTCCAAGGTTATACGAATTATTGGTGCCTGGAGGAGTAATAATTGTTGATGACTGCCAATCAGAATCATCCATATATGATGGAGCGGGAGAAGCATATCGATTGTTTTGTTCAAAAATGGGTTTAATAGAAGAGATTGCATTTGAAAAGCTAGGGGTTATAAGAAAGCCTCTTTTTTAAAATAGTATTAAATTGAAATGAGATTACCAATTAATAGATTGGTTAATATTTAAATTAAAATTATGATTTCTGTAATAATTCCAATGTATAACGCTGAATCTACAATAGAAACCTGTATAGTTTCTGTATTGAATCAAACTTATAAAGGAAAAATAGAAATAATCGTAGTAAACGATGGTTCGAAAGACAATTCGCAAAGAATTGTAGAAGAAATCATTAAAAACAATAGTTCGGTTATTGACATACAATTAATAAATAAAGAGAACGGTGGAGTTTCCTCTGCAAGAAATAAAGGGCTAGCTTTAGTAAAAGGAGATTATATTGCCTTATTGGATTCTGACGATGAGTGGTTGATTGATAAATCCGAAAAGCAAATGGATGTGTTTTCTAAAAATCCTGAAATTGGTTTTGTTGGGGGATTAATTACTAAAGCGAGTAAAGAAGAGCCTAAAATTATATTTATATCATTATCCAAATTAATTTTTAAAAATTATTTTCAACCTTCAACTGTTATGTTTAAAAGAGAGGTAATTAATAAAGTTGGTTTTTTTGATGAAACTCAAAAATATGCCGAAGAAGGTAATTATTTCATGAGAGTTGCTAAAAATTACACCTGTGTTTTACTAAATGAGCAATTAATTTTATACGGACAAGGAAAAGTAGGTTTTGGTGTTAGTGGTTTAAGTGCCAATCTCAAAGAAATGGAGAAAGGAGAACTTAGAAACCTATCTTTTGCATACCAACAAAATTTCATTTCCTTATTTACTTATTTGATTGCTGTTTTTTATTCCATTTTAAAATATTTTAGGAGAATATTGATTGTAAAATTTAGATAATATGCTAAAGAGATACGGATTTAAAGGATTAATAAAATTGGTCTTATCATATATACATACAAAGTTATTTTATAGAAAATCAAGGCTAATTCGCTTGCCATTTGATGTTAGAAATAAATCTAATATTGATTTTGGATATCAATTAACTACGGGAATAGGATGTAGAATTGAGGCATTTCCAGAAAGCGAAAAAATTGTTTTGAAATTTGGTAAAAACGTACAACTTAATGACTATGTGCATATTACGGCAATGAATAATGTGATTATTGGAGATAACGTTTTGATGGCTAGTAAAATTTTCATATCAGATTGTACACATGGGAGTTATTCTGGGGATGAGAATGATAGTGTTCCAGATAGTATACCCATAGATAGACCTTTGTCATCTAAACCAATAATTATTGAAGATAATGTTTGGCTAGGAGAGTTTGTCTCTGTATTGCCTGGGGTAACTATAGGTAAAGGCACCATCGTAGGAGCTAATTCAGTAGTCTCAAAAGACTTGCCTAGATATGTTATAGCAGTTGGTTCACCAGCTAAACCAGTTAAAAAATTTAATTTTAGTACTCAGAGATGGGAAAAAATATAATAAAAGCAAAAATGAAAAACATATTAATAACGGGAGGTGCTGGATTTATAGGAAGCAACCTCGCCTTAGCTTTAATAGTAAAAGGATACAGACTAACGGTTTTAGATAATCTTTCACCACAAATTCACGGTGAAAATCCTGAGCAGACTTCTCCTTTGTATATCAGTATAAAAGAAAAAGTAACTTTTATTAAAGGAACTGTTACTTCTAGATCTGATTGGGAAAAAGCGATTGAAAATCAAGATATAATTGTTCATTTAGCAGCTGAAACGGGTACAGGCCAATCTATGTATTGTATTGAAAAATATGTTGAAGTCAATATTCAAGGAACTGCAATTATGTTAGATATACTTGCTAATAAAAAACATCAAGTAAAAAAGATTGTCATTGCTTCATCTCGTTCTATTTATGGTGAAGGGAAATACATTCACCCTGAACTTGGCCCCGTATATCCTAAACACAGAGTCGAAGGAGATATGCTTGCGGGAGATTTTGAAGTCAAATTTAATGATTTTTGCAACTTGGAATTAGTCGCTACAGATGAAGAGTCTAAAATTCATCCTTCATCAGTGTACGGTATTACCAAACAAAATCAAGAACAAATGATCATGACTGTTTGCCCAACAATTGGGATTGAACCTGTAGCTTTTAGGTATCAAAATGTGTACGGTCCAGGACAATCATTATCAAATCCATATACTGGAATATTATCCATATTTTCTACTCAAATTAGAAATAATAATGGAATACAAATTTTTGAAGACGGATTAGAAACAAGAGACTTCGTTTTTATTGATGATGTAGTAGCAGCAACTATTCTAGGTATTGAAAAAGAAGAAGCGAATGGTCATGTTTTTAATGTAGGTACAGGTGTGCCTATAGATGTGCTTGAAGTAGCAAATTCTTTGATAAAAGCATATGCAATTACTGTTTCGGTGACTGTAACGGGTAGATTTAGAATAGGAGATATCCGTCACAACTATGCTGATTTGACAAAAATAAAAGAGCGTTTAGGTTTTGAACCTAAAGTCTATTTTAATGAGGGTATCAAGAAATTTTCCTCTTGGGTATTAGAACAGGAAATACAAGAAGATAAATTAAGTCTATCTCTTGAAGAAATGAAGTCTAAAGGCTTATTAAAATGATATTAAAGAATAAGTTAAATAACAAAAACATCCTTTTTTTTTCGGTACAAACTTTCAATCTTGAAAGGGAGATTATAAAAAAATTGGTTGATTCCGGCGCACAAGTTAGTTATTATGATGAAAGGCCGTCTAATAATAATTTTGTTAAAGGAATAATAAGGATAAAAAGGAGTGTTTATCAACATAGAATAGATACTTACTATAAAAAAATTCTTTTACAAACAAATAATGATACCTATCATTATTTGTTTGTAAATAGAGGAGAGGTAGTACCAGAATTTTTTCTTGAAGCATTCAAAAAAAGTCATCCCGATTGTGAGTTTATTTTTTATACTTGGGACTCTTTCAAAAATCAGAGTCATCCAACAAAAATTTTAAAATATTTTGATAAAAAGTTCACTTTTGACCCAGATGATGCAATTAATTTCAACTTGAATTTTAGGCCTTTGTTTTATTTGGATTCTTATAATGAAATAAAAAAAACAACAGATAATAAAATAAAATATGATTTGCTTTTTTTAGGAACTGCTCATTCAGATAGGTATAGAATAACTAACATAGTTATAAATTGGTGCAATGAAAATAAATTAACTTCTTTTTATTATTATTTTATCCATGGGCGTTTAGTGTATTTCTATAAAAAAATATTTGATAAATCATTTCAATTATTTGACTATAATAAATTAAGTTTTGAGAGTTTGACAACAAATCAAATTTTAGAATTATATAAAAAATCAAATGTGATTTTAGATATTAATCATCCTGGACAAAAAGGACTCACAATGAGAACATTTGAAGCTATTGGGGCTGGAAAAAAAATAATAACTACTAATAGTGAGATAAAAAGATACTCTTTTTATAATACTAAAAATATTTATTTAATTGACAGGAATAATATTGTTTTAGATAAGAACTTTTTTAATTCAAGTTATGAAAATATTAATAATGAATTATATGAAAAACTATCTATAGAAGGTTGGCTGCATTGTCTCTTTGTAGAGAAAGAATCTGATTTATGGATAAAAGGTATTAATTAAAATGGAAGTAGCAATAACCGGGGCTTCTGGATTTGTAGGGAGTAATCTAAAAGAATACTTACAAGACACACACACGATACAGTCTTTTACAGTTCGTTATATCCCCAATCAGAAATTTGATTTAAAAGAAAATGCCATAATTCATTTGGCTGGGAAAGTCCATGATTTAAAAAAGGTGTCGAATACCAAAGATTATTATGAAGCTAATTTTGAATTGACAAAGCAATTGTTTGATTCATTCTTAGAATCTAATGCTTCGGTGTTTATTTTCATGAGTACTGTTAAGGCTGTAGCCGATAGTGTTCAAGGGGAATTAACAGAAGATGTGATTCCTAATCCCAAAACTCATTATGGAATTGCTAAACAGCAAGCCGAGCAGTATATTTTATCTCAGCAAATACCGTACGGTAAAAGAGTTTATATTTTAAGGCCTTGTATGATTCATGGGCCAGAAAATAAAGGAAATTTAAATTTATTATATCAATTAGTTTCCAAAGGATTACCATGGCCATTAGGCGATTTTGATAACAAACGTTCTTTTTTAAGTATTGGAAATCTTTGTTTTGTTATCAAAGAGTTATTAGAAAATACGGCAATTCCATCCGGAGTTTATCAAGTATCAGATAATGAATCTTTATCAACCAATGAATTAATACAATTATTAGGAAGTAGTTTAGGTAAGAAAAACAGAATTTTAAATATACCATCCTATTGGATTAAAGGGTTAGCGAGGCTAGGTGATTATTTATATTTACCACTCAATTCAGAAAGATTGCAAAAATTAACGGAGAATTATGTTGTTAGTAATTCTAAAATTGTAAGAGCTATGGATAAAATTTTGCCCATTGAATCAAAAGAGGGTATGTTAAAAACATTTGAATCATTTAAAAAATAAGATCAATAATGACGATTGAAAAAACATTTATAAAAGACTTAGTAGTAATAAATCCAAGCATTTTTGAAGATTCTAGGGGGTACTTTTTTGAAGCCTATAACCAAGCAAAATTTCATGAAAATGGAATAATGTACAATTTCATTCAAGACAATCAATCTTTTTCAACAAAAGGGGTAATTCGTGGATTGCACTTGCAGATTAATCCATTTGCACAAGCGAAATTAGTACGCGTTTTAGCAGGTGAAATCCTAGATGTAGCCGTTGACTTACGTAAAAATTCACCGACGTATGGAAAGCATTTCAGCGTCATTTTAAGTGCCGAGAATAAAAAGCAATTGATGGTTCCTCACGGATTTGCCCATGGATTTTCAGTTTTGAGTGAAACCGCTTCAGTGATGTATAAGGTAGATCAGTTGTATCATAAAGAAAGCGAAAGAGGGATTCGTTATGACGATCCTAGTTTGGCAATTGATTGGCAAGTAGATACAAATGAAGTAATCGTTTCAGAAAAAGATATTATTTTGCCTGGTTTTGATCAAATCGATTGGGAGTTTTAAGAAGAGTTTAAAGTTTAAAAAATGTTTAACTGTTTAACCGTTTAAGATTGGGGTGGGGGTAGGTATTAATACTTAACCACAAAATCCGCAAAGTTATCGCTAATAATGGGGGGCGTGGCTGCTTTCAGGATCACTGAGCGCATTTCTTTTTCTTTTGCCTTGATGCAAAAGAAACAAAAGATCAAGCCTGAAAATTCAAAACATAAAAACTACCTCAAAACTATGTTCCGCAGCCCGAGCCGTTCGTCCTTCGTCCTCAACTCGCGGACTGCTGCCACTTTACTTTTTCGTTGTTTTTTTATGCTTTTAATTTAAGGGCGTTTTGAGAAGGTTTTAATTAAACGTATACTTTTCTTATTGATGTTTTTTTATTTTGAAGGGTGTTCTTTTCTTTTAGCTCACTGTACTTTTTTTGTTAGTGGTGTTCGCTGAATCTTCGATTTGCCTTGATGCAAAAGAAACAAAAGATCAAGCCTGAAAATAAAAAGCTTGAAAACTACCTTGAAGCGTCGTTCCACAGCCCGAGCCGTTCGTCCTTCGTCCTCAACTCGCGGACTGTTGCCACTTTACTTCATCGTTGTTTTCTTACGCTTTTTCTTTAAGGGCGTTTTGAGAAGGTTTTAATTAAACGTATACTTTTCTTATTGATGTTTTTTTATTTTGAAGGGTGTTCTTTTCTTTTAGCTCACTGTACTTTTTTTGTTAGTGGTGTTCGCTGAATCTTCGATTTGCCTTGATGCAAAAGAAACAAAAGATCAAGCCTGAAAATTCAAAACATAAAAACTACCTCAAAACTATGTTCCGCAGCCCGAGCCGTTCGCCTTTAAGGCTCCACTCGCGGACTGCTACCACGCCGTTTTATCGTCGTTTTTTGACATTTTTAATTTAAGGGGGTGTTAGGAGTTTTCGGTTATGAGTAGATGTGCGATAAACGCAATATGACTGTGAGAAGGAGTGATCCGTATTCAGTGATTAGTTGTTTGAGGTTAGCGTACTAGAAGTGTGTTTGAAATTGAAACTATTAAAAATTAAATGAAAAAAATTTTAGTAACAGGAGCCACTGGACAGTTGGGCTCAGAGTTGAAAGTGTTGTCAGAAAACTATTGGCAATATGAATGGGTTTTCGGGGATAGAACTCAAGTTTCATTGGATCATTTGTCTAAGTTGAAAATTCAATTGGAGTTAATTCGTCCAAATTTCATATTAAATTGCGGTGCTTATACCGCAGTGGATAAAGCAGAAGGGGAACAAAAATTGGCTGACATTGTTAATCATCAAGCAGTTAAAGTACTTGCGCAATATGCGAATGAGAATAAAGTAAAACTTATTCATATTTCTACGGATTATGTTTTTGATGGTACCTCTTCTACCGCATTAACAGAAGAAGCTTTAACGCAGTCTATTAATGTATATGGTGCCACCAAAAGAGCTGGAGAGTTGGCTTGTCTTGAAGTAAATCCAAATACTATTATCATTAGAACTTCATGGGTTTATAGTCGGTTTGGGAATAATTTTGTGAAAACCATGCAACGTTTGTTGCAAGAACGTGATAGTATTAGTGTGGTAAATGATCAAATAGGTTCACCAACTTATGCTGCCGATTTGGCTCAGGCTATGATGGATATCGTAACTTTTTCTGAATGGATTCCAGGTATTTATAATTACTCGAATGAAGGGGAGATCAGTTGGTACGAATTTGTTTTGGCGATTCAAGAGATTGGTGGATATTCTTGTGATGTAAAAGGAATTCCTTCGGCATCTTATCCTACCCCTGCAAAACGTCCTGCTTTTTCTTTATTGGATAAAACAAAAATTAAAAGGGTTTATAATGTTGTAGTTCCTGATTATAAAGAGAGTTTAGCAGTTTGTTTAAAGTTTAAAGTTTAATGTTGTTCATTTATTCATAATGACAAATATTATATAAATATGAAAAATATATTAATTACAGGTGGAGCGGGATTTATTGGATCTCACGTAGTTCGCCTTTTCGTTAAGAAATACCGAGAATACCGCATCTTCAATTTGGACGCCTTGACTTATGCAGGGAATTTAGAGAATATTGTTGATATAGAGAAGGAGTCCAATTATACTTTCATCAAAGGAGATATTGTAGATGCCCCTTTTATTGATGCTTTATTTGCTGAACATCAATTTGATGGCGTTTTGCATTTGGCTGCTGAATCGCATGTGGATCGTTCTATTACTGATCCGTTATCTTTTGTAAAAACAAATGTGATAGGGACTATGAACTTATTGAATGCTGCCAAAACAACTTGGCAAGGAAATTATGAAGGAAAGCGCTTTTATCACATTAGTACTGATGAGGTGTATGGGAGTTTAGGTGCTGAAGGATTATTTACGGAGACCACTGCTTATGATCCTAATTCCCCTTATTCGGCATCTAAAGCCAGTTCCGATCATTTTGTTCGTGCCTATGGAGAAACGTATGGTTTGCCCTATGTGTTGACCAATTGTTCGAATAATTATGGGCCTTTTCATTTTCCAGAAAAATTAATTCCTTTGTTTATCAATAATATTATTCAAAACAAACCTTTGCCGGTCTATGGCGATGGGAAATATACTCGTGATTGGTTGTTTGTAGAAGATCATGCTGTTGCCATTGATTTGGTTTTTCATGAAGGTATAAATCATGATACGTATAATATTGGTGGATTTAATGAATGGCAAAACATTGATTTGGTGAAATTGCTTTGTAAAATCATGGATGAGAAGTTAGGTCGTGCCACTGGTAGTTCAGAGCAATTGATTTCCTATGTAAAAGATCGTCCTGGACATGATTTGAGATACGCTATAGATGCCAGTAAAATCAATAAAGAGTTAGGATGGAAACCTTCAGTAACTTTTGAACAAGGGTTGGAAAGAACGGTAAATTGGTATTTAGAAAACCAGACTTGGTTGAATAATATTACTTCGGGAGAATATGCTACGTATTATGAAAAACAGTACAAGTAATTCGTTAATTGTGATCCGTAATTCGAAACTCCAAATAGACAGTATTAGTGCAAATGAAAGATCATAAAGACTTAGATGTATGGAAACAGTCGATGGTGCTTGCAGAAGATATTTATGCGTTAACAAAAAATTTCCCAGCAGATGAAAAATACGGATTGTCAAGCCAAATTAAGAGAGCAGTAGTTTCTATTCCCAGTACTATTGCTGAAGGTGCTGGTAGAAAAGGAGACAAAGAATTTATACAGTTCTTATATATCGCTATGGGTTCATTATCTGAACTAGAAACGCAATTAATTTTAGCCAATCGATTACAGTTTATAAATTCGATTGAAATTTATCTAAGTCAAATTGAAAAGATTAAAAAAATGCTTTTTGGTCTTATCAGATATGTAAATAATAAATAAGAATGTAATTCGAATTACGCTTTTCGAATCACTAATAACAAAAAAAATTATGAAAGGAATTATATTAGCAGGGGGTTCTGGAACTCGTTTGCATCCACTTACATTAGCAATGAGTAAACAAATGATGCCAGTGTATGATAAACCGATGATTTATTATCCATTATCTACTTTGATGACTGCTGGTATAAATGAAATATTAATTATTTCGACACCACATGACTTACCTAATTTCAAAAAACTTTTGGGTGATGGTTCGGCTATAGGTTGTCAATTTAGTTATGCTGAGCAAGCTATTCCAAATGGATTAGCGCAAGCTTTTGTCATTGGGGAAGAGTTTATTGGCAATGATAGTGTTGCACTAGTATTAGGAGATAATATTTTCTTTGGTTCTAATATGGATGAGTTATTGCAATCTAATACGAATCCTGAGGGAGGCGTTGTTTTTGCCTATCATGTTTCGGATCCAGAGCGATATGGAGTAGTGGAATTTGATAAAAATTTAAATGCACTTTCTATTGAAGAAAAACCATTAGTTCCAAAATCAAATTATGCAGTTCCAGGGTTGTATTTTTATGATAATTCAGTAGTTGAAATTGCCAAAAACATTCAACCCAGTGCTCGTGGGGAATACGAAATTACGGATGTAAATAAAGTATATCTTGAAAAAGGAGCGTTGAAAGTGGGTATCCTAAGTAGAGGTACGGCTTGGCTAGATACGGGAACATTTAATAGTTTGATGCAAGCAGGACAATTTGTTCAAGTAATTGAAGAACGTCAGGGGTTGAAAGTGGGTTGTATTGAGGAAATTGCTTGGAGACAAGGTTTTATTTCAGAAGAACAATTAAAAGAACTTGCTGAACCTTTGAAAAAATCGGGTTATGGCGAGTATCTGTTAGAATTATTAAAACATAAATTGTAAGTAATTAGTGATCAGTAATTAGTAGGCAGTGATTAGAGTGATCAGTGTTCAGGATTCAGAGTTTTTAGATTACCTATAATACCTATATTTTAAAATATGATATATATTGCATTACTCGTTGTATTGGTTGGGATTGAGCTTCTTTATTTCAAAATTGCCGATAAATATAATATTATTGATAAACCCAATTCCAGATCTTCCCATACTACTATAACTTTACGAGGAGGTGGGATTATTTTTCCAATTGCTATTTGTATTGCATTTATTCTAGGCTATGTGTCTTGGGAAATAGCATTGGCAGTTGTAATCGTTGCGGTCGTTAGTTTTATAGATGATATTAAACCGTTATCTCAATTACCTCGTTTTGCGTCACATGTTATTGCTGTGGGATTGGTGTTTTATGATTTAAATTTATTTACGGAATCTTTATGGATACTCCCCATTGTATTTGTATTGCTAATAGGTTGGGTTAATGCCTTTAATTTTATGGATGGAATTAATGGAATTACTGTTTTGTATGCGCTTACTGCCATTATTAGTTTTTCGGTTTTACCTACACAAGTTTCCAGTTTGCCTTTGTTGATTACCATGGGATTGTCTTGTTTTGTTTTTGGAATATTTAATGTTAGAAAAAAAGCCAAAACCTTTGCAGGAGATGTAGGAAGCATAAGCATGGCTTTGTTCTTAGGGTATTTCATGATTAAAACCATTATAGTTACCAACCAATTCGGATATATACTTTTTTTCTCGGTATATGGTATCGATGCTGTTGTAACGATTTTGAACCGAATTAAAAAAAGAGAAAATATTTTTGAACCCCATCGTTCTCATTTGTATCAATATTTAGCAAATGAGATGAGTTTTTCCCATGTTTTAGTTGCTGTTATTTATGCTGGATTACAATTGGGTATTAATGGTTTGATTATTTATATGGATAATCAAGGCAATTTATCAGGGCTTTTCATTCTAGAGTTACTGCTTACGTTGACTCTTGCTTATTTATTATTGAGAGCTTTAGTAGTTAGAAAAATGAATAAAATGGACCTGTAAAAATTTTATTCGAATGGCAAAGCGTGTTTTTGATATTGTTTTCGCTCTGTTTTTATTGGCTTTCTTATTTTGGTTAATTATTATATCTGTTATAATAGCAGCTATTGATACTCGTACCAATGGTATATTTACTCAAGAAAGAATAGGTCAATTTGGAACTCAATTTAAAATTTTTAAAGTCCGAACTATTAGAAAATCATCGGCTATTGGTGCTATTTCTATTTCAAAAACAGGACAATTCTTTCGCAAGTATAAAATTGATGAGTTGCCTCAATTATTAAATGTTTTAAAAGGGGATATGAGTATTGTTGGCCCTAGACCAGATGTTTCAGGATATTATGATGTATTAGAAGGAGAGCGTCGGAAACTATTGGAATTGAAACCAGGATTAACCAGTATTGCAGCTATAAAATATTCGAATGAAGATTCTATTTTGAATAAACAAGAGAATCCATTGCTTTATAATGACAGTGTTATTTTTCCTGATAAAGTAAAGTTGAATCTTGACTATTATTATAACCACAGTATTTGGGGAGATATTAGAATAATTTTTGAAACTATTAGGGTTACTTTATTTTAAGAGGAATTTCTATAGTTTTTGTGTGAATCTTATTGATCATAAAATGATTAAAAACAAAATTTGGCTTTCTCCACCACATATGGGAGGAAACGAACAAAAATACATTCAGGAAGCTTTCGCTACGAATTGGATCGCTCCTATGGGCGCTAATATTGATGTTTTCGAAGCTAATTTGGAAAATTATTTAGGCTCAGGATATGTGACCACATTAACTTCAGGAACTGCGGCTATTCATTTGGGATTAATTTTATTAGGAGTTAAAGCGGGAGATGAAGTCCTTTGTCAAAGTTTTACATTTACAGCTTCGGCAAATCCTATTTTATACCAAGGAGCAATACCTGTTTTTATCGATAGTGAGGAGGATACTTGGAATTTATGCCCGATTGCTCTGGAAGAAGCTATTATTGACCGAATCGCTAAAGGGAAAACTCCTAAAGCAATTATAGCCGTTACACTTTATGGTGTACCTTATAAAACAGATGAAATTAGAGCAGTAGCAACTAAGTACGGAATACCTATTCTTGAAGATAGTGCGGAAGCTTTAGGAAGCAGTTATAAAGGAAAACGTTGTGGCACTTTTGGAGATGTAAGTGTATTGTCATTTAACGGGAGTAAAATTATCACCACTTCTGGAGGTGGTGCAGTGGTTACAAAAACAAAAGAACTTAAAGATAGAGCCCTTTTTCTGGCCACTCAAGCCAAAGAAAACGCGCCCCATTATCAACATTGTGAAATTGGATACAATTATAGAATGAGTAATGTTCTGGCAGGAATTGGAAGAGGCCAAATGGAAGTACTAAATGCACATGTACAATCGAGAAGGATGATGCATGATTTCTATGTTGATTTGTTTCAGGATATTCCAGGAGTTTCAGTTTATTCAGTACCCAATGCGGATTATTATTCTAATTATTGGTTGAGTACAATACTAGTTGATTCCGAAAAAACCAATGGAATCACCAATGAAAATATTAGAGTAAGTCTTGAAGAAGAAAATATAGAATCCCGACTTTTGTGGAAACCGATGCATTTACAACCTGTTTTTTCTAACTTTTCATATTATGGGAAAAACGTTTCCGAATCCCTTTTTTATAATGGACTTTGCCTGCCTTCTGGCAGCGCACTTTCTGAAGAGGATCGTTCTAGGATTAAATCAGTACTAATTAATTTATTTAATCGGTAAGTTAGTAAAATGAAAGGTTGAATTATTTATTATAATTCACTTTTGGTCATTTATATATACGTAATTATAATGAATTGTATCATTTTTTTTTCGATTCATTATGTCTTATTTTTGATATATTATATAGCATTAGTCTAAAAAAAAATATTTTTATTTTGAGTAATAATACAAAATCAGGTTCAACATCATTTATATCTCATTTTTTCTCTCGAGAAAATCTGCGATTTAATATTCATAATTTAAGTTATTTGCCAAGGTGGATCATTGTAATGATGGATTTTGTAGTTCTTATGATCTCTTTTTTCTTTACCTATTTGATTTTTAGGGGCACAGGATTGGATTACATCATAACGCCTCATAGTGTTGTTTTTATATCATCTTTATTTGGGGTTAATATTTTCTTTTTTTGGTTGTTTAGAACCTATTCGGGAATAATTAGGCATTCTTCTTATATTGATGCTGTAAAATTGCTGTTTTCACAAATGGCCGTGCTGATCGTGTTTCTTGTTTTGAATTTTGCTTTTGAAATTCTATTTGGAAAAAAAGCATTTCTGAATACGGCACTTTTCATCAATATGGTACTTTCTTTTTGCGGGCTATTTTTATATCGTGTTATTGTCAAGCAAACTTTTGAGCGTTATTTTTCGGAAACGAGTGATGTCAATTTATCAAGAACCATTATTTACGGTACAGACGCCAATGCGATTTCTGTTGCCAAAGCATTAAAATTGGAAACGCCAGCCCGTTTTAAAATAGTCGGATTTGTAGATAAGAATAATCAGAATTCATCCAAAAGAATGCTGGATTTGCCTATTTTCATTCAAAAGAAAAAGTTGCCTATTTTAATGCGCTCCATTGGCGCCGAAGGAGTAGTAATAGCAGATAAAAGCTTGTCAAAAGAAGAGCGATTGGTAATTGTAGATCAGTGCTTAGAATTTAATTATAGGGTATATATGGTACCATTAATTACCGATTGGGAGAATCAAAAAGAAATTTCTCAAAAAGTAAAGAATTTACAAATTGAAGATTTATTGGAAAGAAAACCTATTGTCTTAGATAGTAAATCCATATCTAAGCAACTCAAAGATAAGACCCTATTAATTACTGGAGCAGCAGGATCCATTGGGAGTGAAATTGTTAGGCAAGTATTGCTGTTTAATCCACGAACAGTACTCGTTTTAGATCAAGCAGAAACACCTTTACATCATTTGTTTCTAGAGATGAATGAAAATGTATTTAAGTCTAAAATAATTACCATAGTAGCTGACGTTAGAAATAAAGAATCTATGAACCATGTTTTTAAGCAGTATGGACCTCAAGTCGTCTTTCATGCTGCGGCTTATAAACATGTTCCGTTGATGGAAGAAAACCCATCTCAGGCCATTCTTACTAATATTGTTGGAACTAAAAATCTAGCTGATTTATCTTGTGAATATAAAGTTAAAAAATTTGTAATGGTTTCTACTGATAAAGCGGTAAATCCTAGCAATGTCATGGGAGCCAGTAAACGAATTGCCGAAAAATATGTGCAATCTCTGCAGTTAAAAAGTCAAAAAGAAAACACATTAAAAGCTACAAAATTCATCACTACTCGTTTTGGAAATGTTTTAGGTTCGAATGGGTCAGTAGTTCCTTTGTTTACTAAGCAAATTGCTAGTGGTGGTCCTGTAACGATAACGCATCCTGATATTATTCGGTATTTTATGACTATTCCTGAGGCATGTCAACTTGTACTTGAAGCGGGGGCTATGGGGAATGGAGGGGAGATCTATATTTTTGATATGGGGAAACCCGTCAAGATTATTGATTTGGCAAAAAAAATGATCAAGTTGGCAGGTTTTATTCCTGACAAAGACATCATGATAAAAGTAGTAGGGCTACGGCCTGGAGAAAAATTATATGAGGAATTATTAAACGATACTTCAAAAACGATTCCTACTTACCATAATAAAATTATGATTGCAGAAGAGATTCAAGATGAATATGAAACGTTGCATACTGATATTGAAGAACTCATTCAAATTGCCAATCGTTTTGAAAAAGATGCCATGGTTTCAAAAATGAAAGAAATTGTACCCGAGTTTAAAAGTATGAATTCCAGTTATGAAGTTTTGGATGTGCACTAGAACAAATAAAACACTACTTAATCGATTTTAAAAAATTGATTATTAGCTATTATTTCTTTTAGAGGCGTGGTATCTTTTATTTTTACTTTTAAGTCAAAAGAGGCAATGTGATTGTTATGATGAACATCAGAACCCACATAGGAATACATTCCTTTTTGCAATAATTGATCACTAATTTTGGTTATTTCGGCACCATAATACCCTACTGTTGATAATAAATTCAATTGAAATAAACAACCGGCTCTTTTCAATTTTTGGTATTCATTAAAATTATTATGATAAAACAGATATCTTTCAGGATGTGCTAATACCGGAATGTATCCCGCTACTTGTAAATCAAAAAGAATAGCGTACAATTGAATAGGCGCATTGATGTAGGACATCTCTACTAATACATAATTGTCCTTCAATGTCAATAAATCATGAGATTGAAATAGTCGTACAAACTCATCATCCATTAAGTACTCAGCTGCTGCTTTAAAAGGCAAATGGATGTTATTTTTTTCCAGTTCTGCTACCGTATTATTTTTATTAGCAATAATTTGGTCATGGGTATTGTCCCATACATGTTGGATGATATGGGGAGTCGTGATGAATTGCGTCACGCCAAAACCTTGAAGCGCTTTTGTTAATCGCAAGCTGTCCTCAATTGTTCGAGCACCATCATCAATACCTGGCAACAAATGCGAGTGGATATCAATATGATTGTCCGGAATTAAGTCTTTAAGTACGGGTTTTGATTTGAAAAATGTAAGCATTCTGCAAATGTAGAAAAAATTAATCAGTGTTCAAGGGGGCAGTGTTCAGTATTCAGTGTTCAGTGATCAGTGTTCAGTGTCCAGTGATCAGTATTCAGTGTTCAGTGTTCAGTGTTCAGTGTCCAGTGATCAGTGATCAGTATTCAGTGTTCAGTATTCAGTGTGATCAGTGTTCAGTGTTCAGTGATCAGTGTCCAGTGATCAGTGATCAGTATTCAGTGTTCAGTGCTCAGTAAACAGTGTTCAGTGATTAGTATTCAGTATTCAGTATTCAGTGATCAGTGTTCAGTAATTAGTATTCAGTTAGCAGTACACTTTGTTCCTTGCGTAATGAGTTGTAGCCCAATTGTCATCAGGCTGTGGGATTATAGTGTGCTATTATTGTGGAGGTGTTGTTTTTTCGGTGCAGTATTTTGTGTTTTTTTCGTTCTATTTTCGAAAATCCGATGAATAGAAACGTTAGGTGTACATCATTTCCTTGTGGTTTATTAGTTGATATTATTATGTTTTGTTTTACGGATTCTTTATCCAGAATCCATTCTTCGCTGTAACAAGTGTCGTGTGTGTCGTTCTCAAAATCCCAATTGGCTGTAGCCATAGCGAGATGTACGTGTGTAGCCTCTTCAGGCCAGTCTAAATGTTTCTTCGCCTTGAATTTAGACAGCATAATTGTTTGATTGCCTAGATCCGATTGTTCTTTTATTTTTAGGACTTTCTGCAGTGGTCTCAGACTGTTGCTTTCAAAAAGTAATAAAAAATCCTTCCCATTCGTTGTTTTTAACCCTTCCGCCAGCGTTCTTTTTCCCTGTGGCTGGGTTGTGTCTTCTTGTAGAATTTCGAACAGCAGTTTGTTTGCCCTACCAGCAAAACTTCCCTCTTTTGCCCGTTCATTGAAACGGGATGCCAGTTGACGAAATATAACCGATTTTCTTACACAGCCTCCAAATTCTTGCCCCTGATTTCGTATCCTGTCGAAAATGGGGTTGTTTTTAAATTCTTTGGCTGTTATGCCTGTTTTTCCCTTCGCCCTTGCATAGTTATTTCCGTCTGCAGTGACTACAAAGTTAATGTCGTCTATGGTTCCTTTGATTAAGAAGGGTGCTAGTATTTTTGCCATGTTTATTCGTTGTTCGTTGTTCGTTATTCGTTATCCGTTGTTCGTTGATCTTTGTTCGTTGATCGTTGTTCGTTGATCGTTGATCGTTTTTCGATATCCGTTTTTCGTTGACCGATGTTCGTTGACCGATGTTCGTTGATCGTTGTTCGTTGATCGTTGATCGTTTATCGTTTTTCGATATCCGTTTTTCGTTGACCGATGTTCGTTTAGCATTGCTCGATGACCGTTATTCGTTGTTCGATGAGCTTTTATTATTATTTGAACTGCTTATTGAACAGGTATTGTGTTTTTAGAAAAGTGCATCAGCCGTTTTTTTATGACTTCAATTGTTATCCAATTATACAACGCAAAACATGTTCCAGTTGAAGCCCTGAATAGTCACAAAACTCTTGAATGGAGAGTAGTTGATGTGGTTCTTTTTTCAAGGTGGTTTTTATCTTGTGCAGATATAACCGTGCTTGTCTGTATGTTTTACCAGTAATACGTTGTACATCTTTTGGATAAATACATACCCTGATGTTACTTGCAATCACATTTTTTTATTTTAATCCCTAATAAAAGTCCTTTGCCTCCTTTTGATTTGAAAACTTATGTAAAGTTATGAAAATTAATCACTTATGAATTGACTAAAATAGGTAATTGTAGGCCTTTTAGTACCATTATTGACATCTGCTTTTTGAAATATGATTTAATTAATTGAAACTTTACTGAAATCATTCCCGATTTAGTTGCAACGAATATTCAGGATGAACGAGTAGTGAATTTTTTTTTAACTTAAATTTTAAAGATTATGGCAAGACAAAAAGGAATAATTAAATTAAAAGGTACTATTGGAGATATTACTTTTTACAAAACCAAAGACGGTCATATGGCCCGTGAAAAAGGAGGGGTTGATGCAAGTAGAATTGCTAATGATCCCGCTTTTCAGCGTACACGTGAAAATGGTGCTGAATTTGGACGCGCTGGTAAGGCAGGTAAAACTTTGCGAACGGCATTACGGACTTTACTATTGAATTCTGCCGACAGCCGAATGGTGAGCCGACTTACTCAATCTATGATCAAAGTGATCCAAGCCGACTTGGTCAATGAACGTGGCTTACGCAATGTTATTGACGGTGAAGCAGAATTGCTTGTGGGATTTGAATTTAATGTAGGCGGAAAATTAGGGACTAGTTTATTTGCTCCGTTTTTAGGGTCAATTGATCGAGTTACAGGGGAAATAACTGTTAATTTAGCTTCTTTTATACCCGCTAATATGATTGCTGCTCCTGGAGGCACTACCCATTTCAAAATTATTTCAGCAGGAGCTGAAATCAATTTTGAGGCTGATACATTTGTTACTTCCAATTCAGAAACAGCTATTCTTCCGTGGGACATGACCCCAACTGCTGTCATCAATCATTTGAATTCAGTAACACCAAATAGTGTGAGTCCCTTATTTTTGGCTCTTGGAGTGGAATATTACCAAGAGGTTAATGGTAGGATGTATCCTTTGAAAAATGGGGCTTATAATCCATTGGCATTGGTTCAAGTAAGTGGATTGTAAGATGGTTTTGGTATTGTCCAGAACTTATTTCCCAGAGGGGACTAATGGAAAACTAGTTTGTGATGGCCAATTTATTTGTTTTACAATTGAATTGCCATGGCGAGCAAATGAGAAATGCGTTTCCTGTATTCCAGAAGGGTATTATTTATTGCGGAAGCGATACAATCGGAAATTTCAATGGCATATTGAAGTTGTTGCTGTAAAAAATAGAAGTTCTATTTTGTTGCATCCTGCTAATAATGCTATCCGTGAATTGAAAGGTTGTATTGCTCCAGTAACGCATCTTTCGGGGGCTGGTTCAGGTTTGGAATCCCGATTGGCTTTTACTAAAGTTAAAAATGTAGTATATCAAGCTTTGGATCAGTCCGCAATCGTTTCGTTAATTGTTCAATCTTAATTTTTTCACTTATGAATATACTAAATAGAGCAAAAGCTCCAACGCCAAAATTTTTCAAACACCTTCGAACTTTTGGACTGGTATTAGCAGCTTTAGGTAGCGTTATCATTAGCGCGCCAGTTGCCTTGCCTGTTGTTATTGGTTCGATCGGAGGGTATCTGGCTGTAGCTGGAGGTGTGCTATCTGCAGTAAGTCAACTTACTACCTTTTATGGAGATGTTCCTTATCCCGTAGGCGATGATAACGAGTAATCGTACTCTGATGGGTACGGCAGGAGGCACCTTCTTGAGTGTTGTTCCGAATTTGCATTCGGAGGATGTTTTGAAAACTGTTTTATTGGCTGCTGTTGGAGCGATAGTCAGTTTTGGAATATCGATGGTACTTAAATTTATAATAAAGAAGTACCAGAAATAGTTTTAATGTGGTTTTTATAACTGAAAGTTAAAACGAAGTGAAGGCCCAATCCGAAAGGAATGGGCTTTTTTTGTTTATCGAAAATCGTTGCTCGTTACTCGTTACTCGTCCTTCGTAGCTTGTCACTCGTAGCTTGATTTTTATTATTATGGAAGAATTACGGGTGTACTACTGTTCATTTTTTTTCTTGTTTAAAAATATAAAGGAGGAGGAGTAAAAAATGTTTTATTGAGTACTTTGTCATCTCGACGAAGGAGAGATCGCACAAGTAGGAAGAGTTGATTCTGGTAAATTGGAATTGTTTTTATTTAACGTGATTTTTACTTTGAAGGGTGTTCTTTTCTTTTTTGCTTGATCAAAAAAGAAACAAAAAAATCAAGCCTGAAAATAAAAAGCTTGAAAACTACCTTGAAGCGCCGTTCCACAGCCCGAGCCGTTCGTCCTTCGTCCTCAACTCGCGGACTGTTGCCACTTTACTTCATTGTTGTTTTCTTACGCTTTTTCTTTAAGGGCGGTGTGAGGAGGTTGAAATTGAATGTATACTTCCATTGTAGTTTGTCATCTCGATGAAGGTGAGATCGCACAAGTAGGAAGAGTTGATTCTGGTAAATTGGAATTGTTTTTATTTAACGTGATTTTTACTTTGAAGGGTGTTCTTTTCTTTTTTGCTTGATCAAAAAAGAAACAAAAAAATCAAGCCTGAAAATAAAAAGCTTGAAAACTACCTTGAAGCGCCGCTCCACAGCCCGAGCCGTTCGTCCTTCGTCCTCAACTCGCGGACTGTTGCCACTTTACTTCATTGTTGTTTTCTTATGCTTTTTATTTAAGGGCGGTGTGAGGAGGTTGAAATTGAATGTATACTTCCATTGTAGTTTGTCATCTCGATGAAGGTGAGATCACACAAGTAGGAAGAGTTGATTCTGGTAAATTGGAATTGTTTTTATTTAACGTGATTTTTACTTTGAAGGTTTTTTTTTTCTTTTAGCTCACTGTACTTTTTTTGTTAGTGGTGTTCGCTGAATCTTCGATTTGCCTTGATGCAAAAGAAACAAAAGATCAAGCCTGGAATAACTACAAAATTTGTGACTAATTTACTCAAGCCGCTATTTTAAATAAATCTCTCAACTCTATTTCTTTTTGCAAGGGTGTTTTATAACCTAAACTAGAATGTAATCTTTGTGTATTGTACCACTGTATATAATCAGATGTACAATCATATAATTGCTGATATGTATTAAATTTATACCTATATAAACATTCATATTTTATTGTTTTAAAAAAACTTTCAGCTACAGCATTATCCCAACAATTTCCTTTTCTACTCATGCTTTGAGTAGTTTTAGTATTTTTATCTAATATTTGATTCATTTTTTTAGAAGCATATTGTACACCTCTATCAGAATGAAAGATATGATCTGGAGTTGTTTTTCTAGTATTCTTAGCTAATAACCAAGCTTTATAGATGGTGTTTTCAACTGTCATATCTTCGCTTAATGTCCATCCAATAATTTTTCTATCTGCTAGATCCATTATTGTTGTTAGGTAATTCCACTGGTCATTAACTCTAACATAAGTAATATCTGACACCCATTTTTGTCCTAATTGATTACTTGTAAAATCTCTATTCAGTATATTTTTTGCAATTGGATAAGTATGATTAGAATCTGTTGTAATAATAAATTTTCTTTTTAAAACACTTCTCAATCCTAGTTTTTTCATCAAAAACGCAATGTAAGAACGAGAATAATATAAATGACTTTGTTCTAACTTCTTTTGTATTCTATAACTACCATAAATCTCTTTGTTTTCATAAAATACCTGCTCAATTTTTTCCATTAAAACTAATGTGTCAGATTTTTTATAATCTAATAAAGAGCTTTTTAACCAATGATAATAAGCATTTTTACTGACTTTCATACAGTAACACATCTTCTCAACAGGATATTGATTCTTATTTTCAGAAATGAATTTATACCTTATCTGTCGTTCTTGGAAAAGATGCTCACCGCCTTTTTTAGAATATCTCGTTCTAATTTAACATCTTGAAGCTCTTTCTTTAGTTTCTTTAATTCGACTTCTACAGCAGATAGTTCAATTTTCTTAGAAAAATCTCCTGATTTCGAATCAAACTCTCTTCGCCACCTTCGTAGCATACTGTCATTTAAACCATATTCTTCACTAATCTCTTTTAGCGATTTACCAGACTTTAATAATTCTACAATCATAATTTTAAAGTCGTTTGCATAAACTTTTCCCATAATTCAAATATACTATTTATGGGCTTAATTATTTAGTCACAACAAAGATAGACACTCCAGCCTGATCCCGATAGCTATCGGGACTGCAATCTTGAAAACTAGCTCGTGTTTATTTACCTGACTGCCACTGGCAGTCCTCCTTTTAATTTCAAACATTGTTTTCTTACGCTTTTTCTTTAAGGGCGTTTTGAGAAGGTTTTAATTGAACGTATACTTTTCTTATTGGTGTTTTTTATTAAAGATTTTTTTTGGTTTACTCTTTTTTGAACTGGTTCTGGTCTTCTGAAAAATTAAATAGAATTACCATGCTGCCTTTGAATGGATTGAATGAGGGTTCGTATTTAATATATCCTTTTTCATTTAGCTCTTTCATGCATTTGTGATAGGTTGCTTTTGAGTAAATCTTACTTATTAGCATCAATTCTTCTCTGGATATGCTTATAGGATTTTGAAAATGGTTTACATTCCAGTATTGGAATAATGCAATATAAAGGCTTATATGTGTAGGATTTAGGTGGTGGTCTTGTATGGTACGATCAAAAAAACCAGTGAGGTGTTTTATGTAATTCATTGGATGGTGTTCAGTTTTTTATTGTTGAGTAATCAGTGTTCAGTGTTGAGTAATCCGGGATTAGTAATCCGTTTTCCATGTTCTGAGTTAAACATGTAGAGTGTAGTTACTTTAAAGACAAAATATTGAAAGTGAAGCCATTTCTCCTTTGTTGGTATGACAAAATGGAAGGCATTGAGTGGCTTTCAATACATTTTAATTTCTTTTTTCTACTTAGTGCGTTTTATCTTCGTTTTGAATTGTGCCCATTAATTCCATTGAAAAATTATCTCGGGCTTGAATATAGGCTACTTTTTGAATTACTGTGGCTCCCAGTTTTCTTTTCTCGAAAGTTGCAGATAGTCCGAAATCAATTTTATTTAAGTTTAAGTGCCGAGCTCGTTTGATTGCCTGAAAAAGGAGTTGTCGGTAGAGTTGGAATTTTTTTGCATAGGAATAATCCATTCCTATTAGAGCTGGAACATAGGTGTTTCCTGTATTTTTATAGCAAAATAGAATTCCGACTAATGGGTTTGTAATTTCTTTTTTCTCTTCATTTTTGAGATATAACAGTATAAATTCCCATTGCCGATTACTCTCCATTTTTTTAAATACTTCTATTGGATAGGTAAATGTATTTATAGCATGATTGTTGTTTTTTACATTCTGATATAGTGTATAAGCCTGTTCTAATTCTTCTTTTGTTAATTTATCTTTTATCACAATATCGAAAGCCTTTTCAAAAGGCAGCACTTCTTTTATAAAATGTTTTCTAGAGCGAGAGGATAAAGTAGCTGAAAATTCTTCCATACTATCCCATTTGTTATTTTGTATGATGCAAGTTTCCGGCATATTTATTTTTAGAAAACCGTGATTGTGAAAAATATGATTCAATTTTTCGTCTTCTTCGAAATCTCTTAACACTAGCATGTCAGCATCCAATTTATGGTATACTATTTCCACCTGTTCCAGTAACAGTATTATGGCTTCTTCTGCTAAAGGGTGTGCTTTATTGATGTAACAGTGATTCCCTTCTGTAAATAAGGAACCCATTCCTAAGACTTTTGAGGTCATGTATAATGGATTTTGTTTTCTTTTTTCTTCTAATTGCAATGAAATTGATTCAGATGCCAGCATATCGTCCTTCCAAAGTCCATAAGTAAAAAAAGTTGCCAATACCGGAATTCCGTTTTTGTCTTTTATAACATAATAATGAAATCCCCAATTATTTTCCGTGGAATTTTTATTTGAAAAAGCATTTTCCAAAAAAGATAATCCTTCCCAGTCGAATGTGCTTTGTTTTCCTAAAAGTTCGTTCCAGTTTTGCTTGTCTATTTTTTTTATGGATGTTTCATACTGTACTACTAAGTCTGTTTTTAGTTCAACATCTTCTCTTTGAGGTATTATTTCAGGGATGCCAAAAGCTTTTTTTACTTTTTGAAGGCTATTACCTGAATCTTCCAAGGCTTTCGGGTAATAGAATTCCATTGCTTCTACTAGTGCTTTTATTTCTTCTTTTTGGTTGTGACGCGATAAAGTAATTCGTATGCCCGTATTTTTGATTGGAACAGCAGGGTATATTGCAAGATTTACATAAAAACCTTCGTTAAAGAGCTTTTGTACCATTTTGTAGGCAGTTAATGGCATGGCGGTAGCTAAGAAAAATACTGGTGAGTTGTTCAGATCAATCATTGGAAGGGTGGTTTTTTCTAATAATGATTTGAAATATTCTATCTTTTCTGATAATTCAGATTGTAATACTGTAATTTCTGGTGAAAGGTGAATGTTAGCCGAAGCGATTGCGGCTGCTACAGAAGCGGGTTCCAGTTGTGCAGAAAAAGTAAGTGGCCCACCAAAGTTTTTAATTTTATCCCTGAGTTGTTGATTTTTGCAAAACACTGTGGCGCCACTGGCGCCAAAAGTTTTGCTTAGTGTACTGACCACAATGCAATTTTCAGGTAATTCGCCAATCGCGTCAAAAATAAAACCAGTTCCATTTTTGCCTTTCCAACTCATTCCATGCACATCGTCAAAATAAAGGTTTAGTTGTATGTATTTTTGCGTTAAAGTCAATAATTCTGGAATGGGTGCGTAATCACCAAACATAGAATATACCCCATCAGCCATGTACCAGATTTTATGGTGTTTAGTGGAGAACTGTTTTATTTTATCTTCTAGCATTTCTAAATTGCTATGTCTTATCATTTCTACCGGAATCCCCCTTAGTTTTAAAAGTTGACAAGCGTTTTGAACACTCCAATGTACTTGGTGATCCATAATTACCGCATCTTCATCTCTAATGAGTGTAGGAATTACCGCTAAATGTCCGAGTGTGCTGTTTTTAGTTATAATAGGTGTTATCCCATACATTTGTTCGATTTTACTTTCTAACTCATAGTATAGTGGATGTGAAATATATGATTTGGAAAGAGGAAATTGTGTGCCATAATTGCGAATGGCTTGAATTGCCGCTTCTTTTAGTCTATTGTCTTGTTCTAAGCCCAAGTAGCCTGTTGTACCGAAATGGAACATTTTCTTATCCTTAATTTGTATGGTTCTGCCTGTCAGTATTTTGTTCTCAGCATATAAGTGCAAAACACCTTCTTTTTTTGCTCCTGATAGCACCTCATTTACAGTATCGATGAAATTGTTGTGTTTGATTTTTGCCATTGGTTTGTTCTTTTTGGATTGTAATAAAAAATAGAGCTCTAAAAGTCATTATAAAAAATGAAAGTATTTTCATGTCGCTCTTTAATACTCCCAATTTGACAAGTAAAATTCCCGAATTGACAACAAAAAACATCAAAAGACAAGAAATAATCCCGAATTGACAACAATCGTGTTTACAAATGTTTATATTTTTGTTAAATTATTTATTATTAAATTTTTAGAACATGATTGCAGCCCATGATCTTTATGAGAATGACTATGCTCGATTTTGGATTACCGATGGCATTCTTTTTTTTAACTATAAGCCCAATACGACTATTAATATTAAAGTTGCCCAATGTGTTGTGACTGATCGAATTCATTTTCAAAACGAAAGGTCTTACCCTATTTTGTGTGATGTTCGAGGTGTTGTAGGGACGGAGAAAGCAGGAAGGGATTATTTGGCACAAACGGGATCCATCTTGGCAGTGGCTGTTGGTCTTATTGTGCATGAGCAAGTAATGCTGGCCATTAGCACTTTTTATTTAGAAATTAGTAAGCCATCCGTTCCCACGCAAATTTTCACTAAAGAGGAGGATGCTTTGGCTTATTTGAATCTGTTTATTTAGTATTCAAAGAAAAGAAGAAAGAATATTGGGTAAAGACAATACTACATTTACTATGGAGAGAACGTATAACCAAGAACGTATTGTTATGATACATCAAATGCTATTTGAAATGGCTCGTGGCAATTTTAATAGCCGTATTCCTTTAAGCTCTTGTGATGACGAATTGGAGACAGTTATTGTTCTGATTAATATGGTTGCCGAAGAGATGAAAGAGTCGGTTTTCCCCCTTGGATACGTTAATCTCCGTAAAACAAATCAATTTGTAGCGCAAACCACTTTTGTCTTGGATGCTTCTTTTTTTATCAAAAGTTTTACTCCAGTAATTACTTTTTTTTTAGGTTATGTGGATTCTGATTTAATAGACCAGCCGTTGGCGAGCATTATTACTACAACATCTTTAGAACAACTTCAAGAAATATTTGATATTGGTGTTTTGTTGCCAACAACAATGGTGTTAGACTTCATATCTAAAGAACATTTAGCTGTTTCTATTTCTTGTAGTATTGGAAACGTATTAAATCGCACCGAAATTATATTAAATCTTGTTACACCTATTGGTCAAGAATCTTATAATTCTATGGTTTATCAAAATGATCATGAGAGACCTATTAAAAACCGAAAAGCTGATGCCCTTTTGATTCAGAAACTTTATGACTATATATTAGGGCATCTTGATGACCCGCTGCCGTCATTAAAAGTTCTTTCCAGTCAGTTTGGTACTAATGAACATAAATTAAAAGACGGTTTCCGTCATTTTTTTAAAACCAGTATTTATCAGTTCTATAATGATGAACGACTGAAAAGAGCTTATTTTATGTTAGAACATACAGCAATTCCTTTAAAAAATATATCGGTGATGAATGGTTTTAATAATTATCCCAATTTTTCTAAATCGTTTAAAAAGCGATTTGGTTTTTCGCCTTATGAATTGAAACGGAAATTTGATGAGTTTAATTAACGGTAAGAATTAGTGGGGTTTTGATTTGTGATTTGTGAAGAGTGAGTTGTGAGGATTTAGTGCAGGACATTCTATTTTTAAGAAAAGTGGTCATTATGATCCGCTGTGGCGGAAAAGATCAACCAAGTTGTCAAGGAGCGCTCTACAGTAAAAAAAAGCTCCTGTATTGACAAGTTTTACTCCCGATTTGCTACCCTTTATTTATTTGTTTTACGGAATTTTATATCGGATTAAATTTAAATTTCTCCGATATGAAACTAAGTGTCACCGCCAAAAGTATTTTTCTCAACAGTATTTGTTTGCTGTATATATTATTGTTTGTTTATGCAGCAGCTAGTAAACTATTGGATTTTGAGAATTTTCAGGTTCAGCTAGGGCAATCACCCTTACTAAGTGCTTTTGCTAGTTGGGTTTCGTGGGCTGTCCCAATTATTGAATTGCTTATTTCCTTACTTCTGATTTTTCCAAAATATCGACTTATTGGATTCTTTTCCGCTTTTAGTTTGATGATTCTATTTACTACTTATATCATCATTATTTTAAATTTCAGCTCTTTTGTTCCCTGTTCCTGTGGGGGTATTCTTGAAAAGATGAATTGGACTCAACATCTAATTTTTAATATTGTATTTGTTTTGTTAGCTTTAGGTGGGATTCTAATACTAGAACAAAAAGAAACAACGTCACAAATCAAAAGATGGAAATCTATTTTTATAGCTCTTCCAATCGTATTTGTTTGCAGCATTTCCGTTGTGATTTTACTTTTTATAGTATCGGAAGATATTATACATCATCGCAACAATTTTATTCGTCGTTTTCCTCACCACCCAATATTAAAAACACATGAAATGGATATTCAGTTTAATTCTTATTATATAGCGGGAATAGCTGATGGGAAAATATATTTAGGTAATATTACTGCCCCGTTAAATATACTTGTTTTAGATACAAGCTTGCAACATCAAGAGCGATTCGTGATACAGCTTAAAAATGAAAATATTGCTTTTCGAAGAATTGCTCTAAAGGTTAAACCTCCTTATTTCTATGTTTTTGATGGAACAGTCCCAACTATTTTGAGTGGAAGTATCAAAGATTGGAAAGCATCACAATTAATGAAAGGCAAAGCTTATTTTTCTTTATCTGAGCCCATTAATTCGAAAACTTTTGTTTTTCGAGCTGTAAGCAGTACAATGCATAATTCTATTTTAGGACTTTTAAGGATTAGTGATACCATTCAAGTAAGATTAGCTCCTCATTTATTGCAAAAACAAATTGATGGACTTTTCGATACAGACGGGATGCTTTTGTATAACGAACAACTTCAGAAAGTTATTTATACCTACTATTATCGCAATCAATATCTTGTCATAGATACTAATTTAAAGCTAAATTATATAGGACATACTATTGATACGACTAGTCGTGCTCGTATTAAAGTAGCTTACATTCATTCTAGAAATCAAAGCAAACTTTCAGCCCCTCCGTTATTAGTTAACAAAGGCACTTCAACTTATGGGAATTACCTTTTTGTGAATGCTGGTTTAATGGGATTGTATGAGCCGGAAGAAATGTGGCGAACTGCTTCTATTATTGATGTTTATGATTTTAGGCATAAACGTTATGATTTCAGCTTTTATATTAATAATGAAGAGCAACATAAGATGGAACATTTTCAGGTTGTAGATAATTTAGTAGTTGCATTAATTGGTCATAAAATTGTTACGTATCGTTTGTATACTAAAGGGTTTCATCCGGCAAATTTTAAATCAAAAAAGGGAGATAGAATAGGCCTATAAAAATATACTGCGCGGTGTCAGGAAATCGATCGAAAACCTGTAAAAAAGAGTAGATCAAAAACTTTTAATTTAAATATTATGAAAACACGTATTGTACAAAAGGCGTTGCCTTTTGCAGCTATTGTTTTAGCAGTAGCAGGGGCTTTTGCAGCCAACATTTCCAGAACTAATGTCAGCACTTACGCTGATGTTAACGGACGAATTCCATCTACTTGTGCCGAAACAAGTGTTGTTTGTTCGGATATTTTTAATCCACAAATGTGTACTAATGGTGCTCAACAGTTGTACAAACTAAATGCAGCAGGTACAGCTTGTCCTCAGGCTCTTTACAAAAAGATTCAGTAGGACTTCAACAACCCTATATTAATTAGGGGAAATGGCAATGCCGAACTTGAAAATTTCAGGTTCGGCATTGTTTTTTACCCTCTCACAGACCATTCAATAGTAGGGAGTGAACAAGTGTATATCTCATTTTCGTTTTGCCCCGTCCCTAAAGGGAATAGAAAATATTGTGCTTTATCCTTTTAAACTCGCGTTTTAGTTGTGAGAAAGTGCATTGATTATTTTCGTTTTGCCCCGTCCCTAAAGGGAGTCGAAAATTTGGAGTTTCTTATTATAAAAAGATGAAATTAGTGGAAGCAATTCTTAGTTTAGATTGTTTTTTTTGAAAAAGGGATTCCTTTAAGATACAAATCGAACCATTCTTTTAGTCTTGTATCTAGGTCTATCTGTGATTCGGGTTTGCCAATAGCGTGCCCTTGACCAGGATATACCAGAAACGTATGTGGTTTTTGCAGTCTTTGTAACGCCAAATGCAATTCAATACTTTGCGTCCAATTCACGTTAGGGTCTTGCTGGCCTGTCCAAATCAGCACTGGAGTATTTATGGAGGAAGCGTGTGCTATAGGTGAGTTTTTAATATATCCTTCGTAATTGTCAAACAAAGAGGCACCCATTCGCAATTGTGCGGATTCATAGCGCCACATATGGGAGCGCTCGCCACTGGATTCCATACTCAGGTAATTGCTGACTAGATCTGTACAGGCGGCACCCACGACTGCTGTTGCAAACCTATTAGTTTGTGAAATAATATAGGCAGTTTCATATCCACCAAAGGAACCCCCTATCAACCCAATGTGATTGGATTCTACAATGCCCTTTGCTACAACTGTATTAATAGCTTCTTGTACGCATGAAACGGCAGATTGTCCTGGTGTTCCTACTTCATAGGCAATGTCTGGATAGAATACTAAATAATCATCGAATGTATAATTAGTTGGATTAAATCCATCCGAATTGTATTGTGTAGGATTACTATAATGATGCATCATCCCGGATTGTCTTTCGTATAGATGAACAATCATAGGATATTTTTTACTAGATTGAAAACCTGCAGGATAAAATAGTACTCCTTTCAAGGGTTGCCCTTTTTGGTTTGTATAGGAAATCAATTCAGCCTGTCCCCAGAAGAATTTATCCTGCTGCGGATTGGTTTTCAATACCAACTGGTCTTTTTTCATGGTTTTGCTCCAAAGCTGTAATTGAGGTGAGATTGCAAACGACTCTTCTTTATATAAATATTTTTCAGTTTGCTTTGCCTTTTTCAGCATGCTGATTCTTGCCTTTTTATATACCATCACTTTGCAATGCCCATTGCTTTCCAAGTAATAATATCCTGAGGCTTTATTATCGCCCAAGGCTTCAAGTATCGTTCCTTTAGTAAAGTTAAAAGTACGGGTTGGTAAATCAGATGAGGTAGTGATCATGTTGCTTTCATTTAAATTTTGGTAGATTCTGAAACGAATTTTTTGCTCCCGACCTTGGGTTAGTCTTTTGGCTTTTTTCCCATCTGGAGTTACTGTCCAAATATCATACTGGTCGTACACAATAAGCTTACCATCCTGTGTCCAACCTGGACTACCATAAGGTGGCGTTGCTCCAGGCTGATCGAATTCTAAGTTGTAAACGGCTGATCGAATTAGTGTTGTAACATTGGTCTGTTTTTCCAATATAGAATCGTATATCCACCATTTTTTATCTTTAAAATAATTGATATACCTGCCCTGTGGTGCTGCTCCTATATTTCCAATGGAATGGAGCTGTTCCTTTACAATTAAACTGCATTTCCCTGTAGTCAAATTGGTCAGGTAGAAGTCGGGCACTGCTTCAAATTCATACTGAGGTTCATAGGCCCGGTTATTAAAGGTCAATGCATAGTTTTGATTGCCAGTTAACAAAACGTTTGGCAAATCATCTGTTCCTATTTGGACTATTTTGTTTTCCTCTGGCCACCATACTGCTAATTTGGGAATATTGGAAGGGTCTAACTGTTGTCCATGATGTACGTCTGTTGTTACACTATTCCATATTTGTACTATTTCGTTTTCCTCCTTTTGAGGAACTGCAGCAGCTAGGCTAAAGAAGATTCGTTTACCATCTTCTGAAATTTCAAGCGGTACGCGAGCAAAGGGAATTACAATGTGCTTGTCTTTAAAGAAATCTGTCGACAATAATGGGTCTAAAACTACTATTTTAGGTTTTTGTTCGAATTGGGATATGTAGTATATCTTGTGGTTTTTTAGTTTAGCGGTTTCGTTATTAGATTCTAATAAAAATGAAAGTACATCGCTTTTATTATTCCACGTAAGGTATTTAAAATCCCCTTCTTTTTCTTGAACAAGTGTCTCACTATTAAAATTGGAATTCATTCGAATCAGATTCACTGTATTTTTTTTTGGTGTTATGTAGGCTAAAAGAGTACCATCCCCATTAAAACGATATTCTGAAACTCCATTGATCGTCTGTTCTTTACCCGTTTGTAAATGGAGTATGCGGAGAGACTCTTCCTTCTGTGATTCTTGTTTTGTTAGTACTATATATTTTCCTCCAGCTACAAACTCATATTTAGAAACGTTTTGAACCCATTGCAATACACCCGTTTTTAAGTTTAGTAATGCCGTTCCTTTCTTTGAATCTTGAGCAATCCACCATTTACTATCTGGACTAAAAAGACCATTTTTGGCTGTTGGAAAATAATGTTTCTTTGCAGTTTGCGTGTTTTGTATAAATAATGTGTCCTTTGATGACTGATAATTCAGCTTGTAACTTATCCAATTTCCATCCCCTGAAATTTTTTCATCTGAGAGGGTACTCCATAATGCATAGTCTGCGGGTTTAAGTTGCCTTTTTGAAAAGGATTGGCTCCAAGAAGAGCCAATCCCAAGTATCAAAAGGAGAAAAATCCAGTTCGTATTCCCTTTTAATTCCATCCTCTTATTCATTTTAATATCCTGGATTTTGATGTAGGTTTTTATTTAACAGTAATTCCGTTTGAGGAATGGGTAACCATTTATCGGTACTTTTCCATCCTGGTTTTAAAGCATTTAAGACTCCATCTGCTTTTTCTGTTCTTTTTAGGTCAAACCAGCGTTGTCCTAATTCGGTGAATAATTCGACCCTGCGTTCTTGTTGAATAGCCAGCAACACGTTTTGGGGCGTGTTGGCCGCCGTATCTGCTAATCCTGCTCGGTTTCGAATTAGGTTTAAATCAGCTAAAGCACCAATCCAATTATTTTGATGAGCCCTAGCTTCTGCACGGATGAGGTATTGTTCTTCTAATCGCAATATAATTGCAAATTCCTGAGAGCTCCCTGTATTGGAGATTTGTTTGTATTTGTATGGGTAGTACCATGTTTGAGTACCGTCCGTCACGTTGCCCAACCAATGTTGCTTTCTTTGATCTCCAGTTTCGAATGCGTTTAGTAAATTGGTACTTATAGCAGTAATTGGAGGAGGGCCGCTGCTAAAAATAAAAGTATGCGCATCATGCGTGTTCAGCCCCGAAATCCCTGGATGTAATTGCCAAATTGTTGACGGACTTTCCTTTAGAAATACCTTATCTAAATCCGCTTCCAACAGGTATGTATTCGTATTAATTACTTGGGAGGCTTCCTCTTCGGCTAGTTGCCACGCTCCTCTGTACAGGTAGACTCGTGCTAGTACTGCTGTAGCTGTCCCTTTATTTGGTCGAATGCGCTCTGTAGAAGAGTAATTATCCGTTAATACGCTTTTGGATAGCATTAAGTCGGCTATTATTTTTTCATATACTTCGTCTTCGGACATTCTCGAAACGGTACTATTTTTTTTATAATCTGTTGTTTCGATATATGGAATATCTCCAAATAGATTTAGTAGATAAAAGTGAATAAATGCTCTAAGAAACAAGCCTTCTCCTTTTAAGATATTGCGTTCCTCTGTGGGAATTGCAGTTGATTTTTTAAGACCTTCTAAAAGTGCGTTTACTGCATAAATTTGACTGTAACTATTATTCCATAAAGAACTAACCATAGGGTTTGAAGGGAGCACGGTATGATTGTAAAAATCTTCTAAAGGCGCGCTTGGACTTCCATAATAGGTTAGTTCATCCGAATAGTTTCCCATTCCATTAGAAAGTCCCTCTTGGTTTCCAGATAGCATGCCGTTTTCTCTTAGTTGTGAATAGCAATTTGAAAGCGCTGCATTTGCTGTTGTAACATCTTCGAACACTGCAGTACCAGTAAGCTGTGATTGTGGCAAATCTACCTCCGTAAAACTTTCGCAGCCATTCAGCCACAAGCAAAGGAGTACTATTAATGCTATTATTAGCATTGACTGTATTAATTTATAGTATTTCATATCGCAATATTTATTGATTTTTAAAAGCTAAGGTTTAGTCCAAAAGTAAATTGACGTAAAGGAGGGGAGTAGAAAGCGGATTGATTTTCAGGATCGGCACCTTTGTACTTGGTCCATGTGAGGAGGTTTTGTCCTTGTAAATAGATTTTTGCTGTCCCCCCTTTTGTAACTTCTTTTGGAATAGTATATGAAATACTGATGCTTTTCAATCGGATGTAGGAAGCATCACTTATGGTTGCGTTACTGTTGCTGTATAAAAAATAGGCATCCAATGCTGCTGCATTAGCTCCTGTTGTATATTGCTGAATTTCGGCATCGGTACCATTTTGTGGCCAGTGATTCAAAACCGCTTGTGGCTGATTAGAGAAATCTCCTATCCAAGAAGCCGTGTATAAGTAATTACGCCCTTTTTGTTTTACGCCCTGAAATAGAAAATCCAGTGCCCAATTTTTATAGCTGAGTTGGTTGCCCAATCCTCCAAATAATTGAGGGGTTGTGTCTTCTATCCATTGGCGGTCTTCTGGTCCCGTAATTTTTCCGTCACCATTGTAGTCCTCAAATTGATAAACACCTGTAACTGGATCAATTCCTGTGTAGTGGTAAGTTTTTTGGATACTCAATGATTTACCAATTACCAGCGAATTGGCGTAAGTAGACCCCTCTAAATCAGGGAATTCCAAGAGTTTGTTTTTAGGTAGTGTCAGGTTTAATGTAGTCGTCCAATTGAACGCTGTCTTTCTAAAATTGACCGTTCGCAATTCCAGTTCTAAACCTGTATTTTGAACTGTTGCATTTAAATTGGCTTGTAAAGAAGAAAAGCCTGTAGTTCCTGGTTGCGGTACACCCACTAGTTGACTAGAAGAACGGTTGCAAAAATAGGCTGAAGTTAAGAAAATACGATCGTTGAAAAAACCTAGGTCGATTGCGGCTTCTCTTTTTTTATTGGTTTCCCATCCAAAGGAAGGATTGAAAAGACGAGTGGGTTTTATCCCAATAGTACCATTGTAATTGTTGCCAGTAATCTCATAAGTGTCTAAGAATTGGTAATCACCAATCTGGTCATTTCCACTGGTACCATAACTGGTGCGTAATTTTCCGAAACTTAAGAAACTATTATTATTTATGAACGCCTCCTTTGAGAATATCCAGGCTGCACCTATAGCTCCGAAATTAGCAAAGCGATTGCCAGGGCCAAAACGACTGGAACCATCTCTTCTTCCAGTTACGTTAATGATGTATTTACTTTTCCAATTGTAATTGATTCTACCAAAGAACGCTTGGTATTTGTAAATGGTTAACTGATCGTCAGTAATTGTTAAATAGGAAGCTGCAGCTATATTGTGTAGTAAACTGTTACTTGCAAAACCTGATCCGATTTGTGCCAATTGTTGCCCGGTTTGCTTCTGGAAAGTTGTGCCTGCCAATAGCATTAATTCTGAATTGCCTACCGTTTTCTTCCAATTGATCTGAGGTTCAATAATCCAAGAGCTACGTTTGGCATTGTTTATAATAAGCGTGGAAACCTCACTGCCCAGTCCATACGCTGGATTGTACATGGTAGAAGGAAATGTCCGATTTTCGGAGATGTGATAGTCTGTGTACCCTAGATTTGTTTTTATTTCCAAGTTTTCCAGTATGTTGTACGAAAGAACAGTATTAGCAATTAGGTTGGTTGTGTTGGCTGCATATTTGCCTTCCAAATAGCTTAACGGATTGTTCCAAGTGCCATTTTCCCAATTTAAGTTTCCTTGGGCATCGTATAGAGCTGGGGCATTTGGCGCCAGAATTGTAGCTTGGTACATCAAGTCGTTTGCGGGTAGTGTATTCTTATCAGTAGCATAGTCTGCTGTAAAGCTCATTTTAAAATGATTGTCAATGGAGCGATGCGTTAGACTGTTGTGAAACGCCAATTTTTCATATTTTGCATCCCCAGGGAAAACGGTTGTTTCGTTACGGTAGGTACCACTTAACAAAAATTGAGTTTCGGCATTTCCACCAGAGACTGTAGTTTGAATGTTGTTCGTATTTGCAGTACCTCCCAGTAATTCTTTTTGCCAATTGGTGTAACGGTTTTGATCCCAAGTACCATTTACATCATAGGCGTACCCTGGATAGTCTGTAATTCCGTCATTGGCAAATGCTTCCCTACGCATGGATAAATATTGAGCTGTATTTAGTAAATCCATGGTACGAGTTAGTTTTCCAAAACTGGAATACGTATTCATATCGAATTTGGTTTTTCCTTGTTTTCCTTTCTTGGTTGTTATGAGCACGACACCGTTGGACCCTCTTGAACCGTAGATTGCGGTAGCATCAGCATCTTTTAGTACTTCCATACTCTCAATATCTGATGGGTTTATATTGTTGAGAGGACTTGCTGATCCTGCCAAGATGTTGCCCGATGTCATTACTGAGCCTAATGATTGTGAACTGTAAGGTACTCCATCCACAATATATAGCGGCGCATTTCCATCAGTGCGAATGCTGTTTATCCCTCTAATTTGAATATCAAAACCACCACCTGGTGTTCCAGTGGCTTGTGTAATATTTACACCAGACATTCTTCCTTGCATTGCTGCTAACGGATTATTTATAGGTTGTTTTTCTATATCCTTTGCAGTGATTTTCGCAATACTTCCTGTGCGTTCACTTTCTTTAACGGAGTAGTAGCCTGCGTTGACACGGACTTCTTGCAAGGAGGTGATGTCTTCCAGTAATTGTATGTTGATAGTTGTACGACCGTTTATGAAAATTGTTGCCGTTTTGAATCCTATGAAAGTGACCACTAGCGTATCAATTGGGTTCGCTTCTATGGTGTATTTTCCATCAAAGTCAGAAATAACGGTTGATTTTGCTTTTCCTTTTATGGAAATAGTAACACCAGTTAAGGGGTTGATTCCATCCGTAATGGTACCGTTTATTTGTATTTGTTGCGGTAAGGAGTGGTTTTGCCTCAGTAGCTTGTTGGCTAGAGCAGGGGTATAGGATAATGAGAACCCGATAATAATCAGGTACCAAAATGCCGATCCACCCTTGTAAAATGAATTTTTTTTCATAATATTGGGTTAGTTAATTGAAACGTTAGTTTTGTTAGCGATGGTCCTCTATTCGTCCGCCAAGAAGAGTTAGAGGGCCTTTTTTTTTGATTTAAAGTTTAAATCTGGGTGTCGAAAAGTGACTATTTCCTGCATGAGATTGTGTTTTTTATAGCATAGGCAATTGGTTTTAAAGGTTATTTAAGAAAAGCGTACTACCGTTGTTTGTTGCAGCCAAACGCAGGTAGTGCCTTTCCCAACTAATTCAATAATTATTGGTATTGCGAGACTAATAAGAAGAGGCAGTGCTAAGAATAGAAGTTGAGTTTTGCCTAAATAATTGGCATAAAAAATGGCATGGAACTCAGCTTACTGCACTAGAGGTATTGGCCATACCTTACCACAAATAAGTGAGCCCACGCCATGGGACGTGAGCATCGTACTTATCATCTCGTGGTAATTTGAAAAGGCCAATTTTCTAGTACGAGATTCAAAGCGAATGCTTCAAATATTTTATATGAAGAATCGCAAATATATTAATTCTAAAACAAATATAGGAAATGTTTTTCATATTCGGACAACTGTCCGATATAATTTAATTTTTAACGGCTTATTTTGTTTTTATGGGTGATTTAAATAGGAAAATATGCGACTATGTTTCCACTGAGTGGATTGGTGAGACTCAGGCAAAAACTGAGTTTGCATTAAATCACAATATTGATGAAAAAACAGCCCGCAGAATTTGTAATGATAAAAATTATACAATAACCTTATTTACTTTAAATAAAATTTGCGAGGCTAGAAATATAAAGCTTTCGGAGTTTTTTAAGTTGATAGATAAATAAAGGAAATGACCAAAAATAAAGTTTGATCTTAATCAAATACCACTATAAGAAAGATGCTGATGAGGTGTCTTTTTTTGTTTTATAGCAATATGTAGCACTTGTCAATTCGGGATTATTAGTTGTCAAAAAAGGAGTTTTTGATTTCTTGCTAAAAAAGAAAATCCTATACTTTCTATATTTGAGGTATGGAATGGTATGAGATACTAATAGTGATTGTGATTGTCCCGCTGGGAGCCTATATAAGAGGGAAGGTTTATGAGTTTAAGAGGGATTATGATAAAAATGATAGTTGGAGGAGTAGGGGAAAGGGGTGAAAAGATGCTGAGAGGTGTCTTTTTTTATTTTATAGCTAAAATGGAATACTTGCCCATCCGGGAGTACTGCCTATAAAAAAGGGATTAATTGTTCTCATAATAAAAGAGGGATTCTCTAAATTTAGTGAAATTTTCGTTTTGTCTCAATTGAGCGTAGTAGAAGTTGGATGTTTTGATGTTTTTTGTAGGTATGGATTGCAAATTCTTGCAACTAGGTGAGTCGGTTTTCATGAAGTTTTTTTTCTTTTAGCTCACTGTACTTTTTTTGTTAGTGGTGTTCGCTGAATCTTCGATTTGCCTTGATGCAAAAGAAACAAAAGATCAAGCCTGAAAATAAAAAGCTTGAAAACTACCTTGAAGCGCCGTTCCACAGCCCGAGCCGTTCGTCCTTCGTCCTCAACTCGCGGACTGCTGCTACCTGACTGCCACAGGCAGTCCTCCTTTTAATTTCAAACATTGTTTTCTTACGGTTTTTCTTTAATGGCGGTGTGAGGAGGTTGGAATTGAACATGTGCTTTTCTTATTGAGATTAAAGAATCAAAAGATCTCTTTTAAAATTAAAAACCACACCTATCAAAAAAGATATGTGTGGTTAGAAATAGAAAGATAGGTATTTTGTTTATTGAAATTTGGCAGTAAATCCAAGGTAGAAACTTCGTCCCACAGCAGGTATAATACCTGGACCTGGGTATTCATCAGTTCTACGAGTGAAGTATGCTTTATCGGTTAGGTTATTAGCCCCAAATTTAATTGCAAAATTATTTAGAGTATAGGAAGCGCTCCAGTCCCAAACTGTATACGAAGGGATGTAACCCGCAATTGGATCTTCGCTAGTCATTGCATTTGAAGCATCTCCAAAAGCATCTCCAACATAATTGTATTGTAAAGTGGTTGATAATTTAGTAGTGCTAAAAATTAAGCCTATACGGTTTATGGTTTCGGCTGCTGCTTCGACTCTTTTTCCTTTAAATTCTCCTGTAGTGTATTTGGCATCTACATAAGAAAAGGAGTTGAAAATACTTAAGCCAATATCAGATTGTGAATTACAGTATTTTAGAATATTAAATTCGATATAACTTTCGATTCCTTGGTGTACACTATTGGCAATATTTTTTCTGATAGAATAATAATCTCCAGTATTTGGATTGGTTGCTAATGTTAGTCCGATACGTTTGTTATACGCCATATAAAATCCGCCAATATCAAAATTAAGGTAGTTGCTTATGGTTCCTCTATATCCTAAATCACTATTGAATCCATTGGAATCTTTCAGGTTGGGGTCTATTTTTGAACTTGTTCCAAAAGGTTCTAATTGGCTGTAATCAATTGGGCGATAAGCTTGACTGATATTGGCATATACATTCGTATTTCTTCCAGATTTTAACTCTAATCCAAGCCCTGCTAATGCAAAAGTTCTGTTTCTATTTTCATTTGTAATTTGAATGTCACCTTCTACTTCTTTATGTCCTTTTGAAGTACTTCTTAAATATTCTAATCGAAATCCAGGAGTTACAGTGAAATTTTTAGATACTTTAAAAATATTTTCTACAAATGGTGCCAAATTAGTGGTAGTAAAATCTAAATCATATCCCCAATCGCCAGTAATGGATAAGTCAAAATCACTTTTTGTAGTACCTTCACCGCCACCTTGGCGCTTAAACCAAGCATAACTTTGACGTACTCCAATTGCCAATGTAGATTTTTGATTTCCTAAAGAATAATTTTGAGAATAACGGACTTCGGTTGTTGTGTTGTGCATTTTTTCAATGCCTACTTCTCTAGGTACAAATTCTCCTGTTGCGAGATCTATATCATCTGTGGCTTGGGCTCCTCCATCTTCATTTCTCCAAACTAATGAACGTCCACTAAATAAATAAGTTGATTTTACACTTAAAGTACTGTTTTCATTAGGTGTATAATTAGCGTAGGCTGTAATAATATTCCATGGACTTTTTAGCCAGTTTCTAGTTCTGGTTGAACTTTTTGGATTGGCATAAAATAAACTATCAGTTAGTCCTCCAGGCATTTTTATTTTATTTCTTAGCAAAGAATATTCTACACCAAAATTTAATTTATCCGAATGATTGTATTGTATTTTTCCAAATCCAGAAACTTGCGTTTGCTGGCTATTGGGTCTATATCCATCCATGTTACGGTATTGTAAAAATCCATAGTAACTTATTTTATTATAGTTTCCACCAATAGAATTAAAAGAGTTATACAGCCCATAACTACCTATGGTTTGTGATGTAATAAATTCGAAGGGTTTGTCTTTTGGAGCATCTTTGGTGACGTAATTCACTAAACCACCGAATTGAGAGCCAAATTGCAAGGAAGCAGCACCTCTAACCATTTCGATGCGACTCACTGCTTCCATAGGTGGAATGTAGTACGATTCATTGTAACCATATATATCAGCGCTAATGTTGTATCCATTTTGTCGCGTATTCATTTCTACACTTTGTGACGGATTAAGACCGCGGGTTGCTATCCCATTGGCAGTGAATCCACTGCTTTCTGTCTCAACAATATTCAGTCCGGGAATTCTTCCAAGGATTTGTCGGGTATTATTGACTGCTTTATTAGCATCCAGACTATCTACAAGGATAATTTCACTTTTTTTACCGGCATAAATAATCCCATCCTTAGTATTAGGTAAATGGCCAATTCCATTAACCGTTTTAAATCCTTTAATTATTACTTCTTTTAGTGTATTCTCGGTTTTTACTTGTGCTTTTATAAATTGATTGCTTATTAAAGCGAATGCCGTTATAATTATTATTTTATTGAAATTCATGTTGTTATTTGTAGATTATAAAAAGATTATTTTTGGTAATGATTAGTAATTGTTCGAGTAATGATTCTTTTCTAAGGAAATTTTAAAATTCCCTAATTCTGTTTTGTTTATGTTGTCAAATACTTCAGGTTCTGGGCATTCATATGGACTTATATCTCGAACATTATAAAAAGGAATGATCTCTTTTACAGTTTTAAAAGAACCGTTATGAAAGTAAGGTGCCGAAAGTGCTATATTTCGGAATGATGGTTGATCGGTTGAATTGTAAATATGTTCAGGTGCAAATACATTGTGAGCTACCCTTGAAGAATTGATACTTGAGAATCTTCCTGTTAGAGCTCCTTCTGTCAGCTCTGGGTGCAATAGGTCACTAAAATCAGTTTGAGCGGCATGATAAGAAGCGCCTGCTTGCCGTATGAGTTTAGATAGATTACTATCAAATAAAATTAATTTTGTAATTGCAATTTTATTGCTAACCACAGACTTATATTGGGAATCATCAGTACAGCTAGATAGTGTTATCACTGCAATACATCCAATTAAAAAGTATTTCCTTCTCATTTATTTAGAATAATTAAAAATAACTGCGCAAATATAAAATTCCATATTTGAATCGGCAAATTTATTTAGACTAAATATCAACAGTGTTTGTAAATAGTGTGAATTTTAATTTTTTTTAGGACTGGATTTTATTTTGACAGAGAAAAATAATCCAAATTAGCATTGCTAAAAGTCCTTTTTGCTTAGTAAATTAGTGCTATCGGGTGAGTCGATTTTCATGAAAGTTTTTTTCTTATGCCTTGATGCAAAAGAATTTGCCTTGATGCAAAAGAAACAAAAAATCAAGCCTGAAAATAAAAAGCTTGAAAACTACCTTGAAGCGCCGTTCCACAGCCCGAGCCGTTCGTCCTTCGTCCTCAACTCGCGGACTGCTGCCACTTCACTTCATCGTTGTTTTCTTACGCTTTTTATTTAAGGGCGGGTTTAGGAGTTTTCAATTGTCAGTTATGAAAGATCAGGTTGAAAAAAGAAAAAACCATTTCTGATTTACGAAAGTTTTCTTTAATTTGTTAATTATTGCTGTAATTTATAAAGGAATAGTATATTCGTAAAAAAACCACTCTTACTGCTAAATGGGCCTTGACTCATACTGTCAGTTAGAGCCGCGGAGCGTGTCTGGAAGTTTCGGTTTTTTGCATTTATTATAATTTTTCACAGTCATTATGATGCAAATGTTATTCGGAAATAAATAGGATAAGATGCTGTTTTTAAGGATATACCAATTAGATATTATTTATATTTGTTCCATCTCTCGACCGCGTTTGATAAGACAAAACCAAAAACTACGATTTAGTATACACTAATGAATCATCCAGAAAATACAAATACCACTTGGCTGTTTGAAATAACACCAAAAAACAAATTCTTCACGCTCAATCTTAAGGAAGTTTGGCAGTATCGTGATTTGCTGCTACTTTTTGTAAAAAGAGATGTGGTTACGGTTTACAAACAAACCGTTTTAGGGCCACTTTGGTATTTAATACAACCGTTGTTTACTTCGATTACTTTTACTATTATATTTAACAATTTGGCGGGGATTGACACGGGTACCGTACCTCCATTTCTGTTCAATTTAGCAGGTATTACGGTTTGGAATTATTTCACTGCCTGTCTTACGGGGACTTCGAACACTTTTGGTGCTAATGCGGGAATTTTTGGGAAAGTGTATTTCCCACGAATCATTGTTCCTATGTCCATTGTAATTTCTAATTTATTGAAATTTGGGATTCAATTTTTAATATTTATCGCTTTTTATTTATACTATTATTTCCAAGGAGCGGCCATTAGTTTAAATGGAATCAGTATTTTATTTCCAATATTAATTATAGTAATGGGGATTCTGGGTTTAGGATTAGGTATGTTTATTTCCTCTTTGGTGACCAAATACAGAGACTTTAGTTACCTAATTGGTTTTGGGGTGCAATTACTGATGTATGTGTCAGCGGTAGTTTATCCTATGGCATTGGTTGCAGCAAAAATGCCAGAGTATTCTTGGCTTGTACAATATAATCCACTGGCTTATATAATTGAAACAACCCGTTATATGTTATTGAATGTAGGACATATTTCTATTTGGGGATTGGGTTATACTTTTGTGGTAACTATAGTTGTTTTTTTAGTGGGGATATTGGTATTTAACAGGACGGAGAAGAGTTTTATTGATACGGTTTAAATTTATTATTATTATTATTATTATTGAAATTGGTGATTACACGATTAACCAAATAAACAATTACACGATTAAACTATTTCAACTTTGAAAAAAGACATTATATTAAAAGCCGAAAACATCTCAAAGCAATACCGCCTAGGACAGGTAGGTACTGGTACGCTGAGTCACGACTTGAACCGATGGTGGCATCAGGTTCGTGGCAAGGAAAACCCGTATTTAAAAATTGGAGACACTAATGATCGTTCTACAAAAGGGGAAAGTGACTATGTCTGGGCGTTACAGGACATTAATTTTGAAGTAGAGCGTGGTGAGATTTTAGGTATAATAGGCAAGAATGGTGCAGGGAAATCTACCTTATTAAAAATACTATCTCGAGTTACTGCACCTACCACAGGCAGTATAAAGTTTGGAGGTCGCGTGGCTTCTTTGCTCGAAGTAGGTACTGGGTTTAATGGTGAAATGACTGGACGTGAAAATATATTTCTTAATGGTGCTATTCTTGGGATGACCAAGAAAGAGATTACTTCTAAAATCGACGAAATTATTGATTTCTCAGGTTGTGAACGCTACATTGACACTCCAGTAAAGCGTTACAGCAGCGGTATGTATGTGCGTTTGGCTTTTGCCGTAGCTGCATTTCTAGAACCAGATATTTTGATTGTAGATGAGGTATTAGCAGTGGGTGATGCGGAGTTCCAGAAAAAAGCGATTGGTAAAATGCAGGATATTTCTAGAGGTGGCGGAAGGACTGTATTGTTTGTGAGTCATAATATGGATTCTATAATGCGTTTATGTACAAAAGTTGCTTTAATGAGGAATGGATTAATTGTAGATTATGGCTCAACAAATAAGGTAATTGATTCATATTTAAGACTTGATTTTGGTACCACTGCTATGAAAAAATGGGAAGGGAAATTAAAAAATTGTAATATCGTGAAAATTCTGGAAGCCAAAGTTCATAATTTGCAATATGAGATACAGGAAAATTTTCAAGTGACAGAATCTGTTGGCGTAACAGTGCAGTATCAGGTTATTGAAAGTGGTTATAAAATTCATTCAGCATTTAATTTTTATAATAGTAGTGGTGTTAATATTTTTGATTCTCATGAAAATAATACTGATAATTATTATCATTTTAAACAAAGCGGAATTTATGAAACAACAGTTTGGATACCAGAAAACTTACTATCGGAGGGGGTAGTTTTGGTAGGGGTTGCTATAGTTACTCATGATCCATTTGTCGTTCATTTTCATGAAAAAGATACCATAGCTTTCAATATGATAGATAATAAACAATATAGCCCCACTAGAGGTGATTATGTTGGAGAATTGCCAGGAGTAGTTCGACCACTAATGAAGTGGAACTCAAAAATTATATCTTTAAAAAATGTTTAAAATTAATAGAATTCCTACAGAAGAAAAAGTTAAAATATCAATTCAATCAATTGATAAAGGACATCATAATATTACTTATAAAGGTGTAACAGCAATAAAATGCCCTTTTGATTATGTGATTTATCAAATGATTATATTCGAAGTAAAACCTGATTTAGTTATAGAAATTGGTACTAATATTGGAGGAGGAGCACTTTATATTGCAGATTTATTGGATAGTAACGGAAAAGGAGTTTTACATACAATTGATATATTGGATCAGGTTGATGAAAAAGTTAAAAATCATAAACGAATTAATTTTTTTACTGAAGGTTGGGAAAATTATGATTTAAAACTGACTAAAGAATTTGAAAAAATATTAATTATTGAAGATGCATCACATACTTATAAAGATTCATTAGGGATTTTAAATAAATTTCACAGTATTGTTTCTAAAGATTCATACTTTATAATTGAAGATGGTATTATTAACGAATTAGGGTTAGAACGAGAATATTTGGGTGGACCATTAAAAGCAATAAGAGAATTTTTGCCGAATCATCAAGAGTATATTGTAGAAAGAAAATGGTGTGATATGTTTGGAATAAATGCAACTTTCAATGTAAATGGTTATCTGAAAAAAGTTAAATAAATTTTTTATTATGATTAAAACAGATGTTTTAGAAGAATTATTTTGTCAGAGATTAGAGATAAATGCACTTTCGGAAATTCTATGCTATAAAGGTTGTGAGCGTTGGATTTATGGTTTTATGCTAGAACAAGTTGAGGAAGAACATTTAAGAAGATATAAATTTGCAGTAGAAATTGTAAAAGATAAAGTAGTTTTAGATGTAGCTTCAGGATGTGGTTATGGTTCATATCTTTTGGCAGTTGAAGGAAATGCAAAAAAAGTATTTGGTCTTGATATAAGTGAGGAAGCTGTAAGATATTCTAATTATAGATATAAACATGAAAATATTTCTAGAGTTGTTGGTGATGCTACTGAATATAAATTTACCGAAAAATATGATGTTATTACAAGTTTCGAAACAGTAGAACACATTGCTGATTACGAAAAATATTTAAGTAATATTGAACAAGTTTTACTAAAAAAAGGTATTTTAATTATATCAACGCCTATTGTTAATATAACTACAACAAAACCATATAATCCTCATCATGTAATTGAATGGAATTATATTGATTTTCATAAACTTATTAGTAAATATTTTATTGTAAATGAAGTTTATTTTCAAGATATTGTTCTTTTTAGTGACTTAAAAAAACAATCTTTTTTTGATAAAATTTTAAAAAAATTAAAAATTAAAAATTTTAAATCTAGAAATAAAATACCTTTTGAGAAGTGTGAGAAGCAATATGATTTAGCCGATATTAAGTCAGGTTTTCAAATGTTTGTCTGCGAGAAAAAACAAAACAGATAAAAATTAAAATATGTTTCCATTAGTAACAGTAATGATTGCTACTTATAATCAATCAAAGTATATTTTACAAGCTGTAGAAAGTGCTTTGAATCAAGATTATAGTAACATAGAAATTATAGTATCTGATGACAGCTTAAATGATGATACTAAGAATGTTCTTGAAAAGTATGTAAATTTTGAAAATTTCACATACTTTAAAAATGATAAAAATATTGGTAGAGTAAAAAACTATAGGAGGTTACTTTATGACTTATCTAATGGTAAATATGTTATAATGCTGGATGGAGATGACTTCTTTATTGATATGACACATATTAGTAAAGCAATTTCTTTTTTTAATAAAGACGAAAAAATAGTAGTAGTAGGTGCTGGAATTAATTTTTTTTACGAAAAAGATAATTTTAATAAAGAGCTAAAGATTGCAGAAACTAATCATATATTTGAAGGTAAAGATGTTTTTAAAGTCCCTCAGTTTTTAGCAAATCATCAAACTTCAATTTATAATAAAATGCTTGCCTGTGAATTGGATTTTTATAGACACCCTTCAATGGGGTCAGATTCTGAATCCCTTTTTAGATTATATTTGCGTGGAAGAGTTGTTTATTTACCTTCTATTTCATCTACATGGAGAATTCATAAAGAGAATACAACTTTTATTAGAGATATAAAACTTCAAATAAAGGAATTAGATTTTATAGATAGTATTGCTGTCGATGCTTCGACATTTTTAAATCCGATTATTATAAATAATTGGAAAAAGTTCATGTATCAAGCCATGGCGAACCATATTTATAGTATAGTTTTAAAGTCAAATGATATTAGATTATTAATTTTTATCCAAATTAAATTGTATCAGTACATTAGCTTTAAAAAAAACACTAAGCAAATTGTAAGAATCTTAAAAGAAAAATTAATTGATTCATCAATTACTTAATATATTTTAGAAAATAGAAGTTAGTAGGTTTTATTTCTGGAATGTAAAGAGTATTATGAAAAGTTGAATAACTACACTATTCTTGTTTATAATTTAAAATGGCTTGCTAATGAAAGACTTAATTAAAAAAATATTAAAACTTATATATCAATACTTTTTTGTTGAAGAGAAAACAAAAGAGGACACAATATTGGGTTTGACTGTAGGTAAAAACACAAATAATAAAGCGAAAATTACTGTCAAATATCCTGAAAAATCTGCGATTCACATTGGGAATGATTGCTTTATTTATGGTAATATTTCAACGGAAACAGCAACAGCAAAAATCAGTATAGGTAATAATGTCTTTATTGGAAATTCAACGCTTTTCTCGACTATAGAAATTATTATTGAAGATGATGTCTTAATTGCAACAGATTGCTTAATTCAGGATTCAGACAATCATAATTTAAGTAGAAAAATCAGAAAAAAAGATTGTGCTGACTGGAAGGATAGAGGAATACAACAGTGGGAATATGTGCAATGTAAACCAATAAAAATTTGTGCTGGTTCGTGGATCGGTGCTAAATCTATAATATTAAAAGGAGTCACTATTGGAGAAGGTGCGATAGTAGGTGCTGGTAGTGTGGTAACGAAAAATGTAGAGCCTTATACAGTTGTGGCTGGTAATCCCGCTGTATTTATAAAAAAGGCATTACCGTAATAATTAAGCTTATGTTAATAGGGCTTAAAAAGAAAGATATGTTTCAATGTATTATCCTTAATAAAATATGTTTTATAATTTAAAAATAATAAATGCAATCTAAACCAGAACTACTCGTTTTTAGTATCTATTTAATGGGTGGTGGGGCAAGTTTTCATAGAAATATGATAGATAATCGACCTGATAACTTTTTTGATATTAAATGTATTTATCTTAACCCATTACATTGGCATGCGAAGAGAAGTGATGATGTCGCATTGGATGAAAATAATATTGTTTTTGAATTTTCTGAGGAACCTAGTAACGAGGTTTCATCAAGACTTGAAAAATTAATATCAGAAAAAGAAGGGGTTGTTATTACTAACTTTGACACAGAATTAGCAACTCTAAATACGTATAAAAGAAAAAAAAAGACAATTTTTTTTATTTGTCAAGATGATGCCTATATTTATTTGGCTAAAAAGTATAATTTTATAATAGATGTTATCATTACTCATAATATAACTGTATATGAAGAGATATGTGGACTATTGCCAAATAGAAAGAAAGATATACATTTCATCCCTCATGGTGTAATTGTTCAGCATTTTGAAAGAAATCATAATTTAAATAATAAATTAAGATTAGTTTTTTTAGCTCGACATGTTAAACTTAAAGGGATTTATGATTTACCAAAAATTGATGATGAACTCAAGAAACGTAATATAGAAGTAGAATGGATTATTTTTGGTGACGGAGAGGAAAAACAAAATTTTATCAAGGAAGTAAAATCAAAAGATAATTTTAAATTCTTACTCCCAAAAACTACTGAAGATGTGATAGAAGCTTTAAAAATGACTGATGTTTATGTTCTGCCATCGTCACTTGATGGATTGCCAGTTTCATTACTTGAATCAATGAGTGTGGGATGTGTTCCTATCGTTTATAATTTTAGTGAAGGGATAAAAAGTGTTATAACGTCAGATATTGGTTTTGTAGTAGAGAAAGGGGATGTAATTTCGGTTGCAGATAAAATTGAGTTTCTGTCTAAAAATCGAAATGAATTAAAAAAAAGGAGCATTGCTTGCTCCAAAAAGATTTTTCAAGAATATGATATTAAAAAGCAATCGAATCACTATTTTAGTTTGTATAAGAACTATAAAAAGCTAAAGAAATTACGATATTTAAAATTAAAAAATAATGTAAAAAAGTATTTTAATTTTAAGTTTGTAAGGATATTTTATCATTTTGTAAATAAACAGCTATGATAACAAATAATTTTTATGTGCAAAATCATGGGTTTATTTAAAGGAATAGAAAAGAATTTAAAAATTAAATTTATAAATAAAGTTGCGGATAATTAAATGATTTTTAAAATGAAAATACTTATCATTGGTTCGAAAGGATTTATAGGAAGTCACTGCGTTGATTTTTTTCAATCCAAATGTTTTGATGTATATCAAGCCGATGTCAACGAGTCAACGGATAAAAATTTTTATAAAATTGAACGCCAAAATTCTGATTTTTCATTAATTTTTAAAGAACATCAATTTGATGTTTGTATCAATGCTTCAGGTTCTGCTCATGTAGGTTTTTCATTTGAGAATCCTTCGAAAGATTTTGAATTGAATGTGATTAATGTTCAAAAAATGTTAGTCGCTATTAGGGATTATAATAACAATTGCAAGTTTATCAATTTTTCAAGTGCGGCTGTTTATGGTAATCCACAAACTTTGCCCATTAAAGAAAATAGTAACTGTAAACCGTTGTCACCTTATGGGTTTCATAAACTACAAAGTGAATTATTGTTAACGGAGTATCATAAGTTTTTTGGTTTGAAAACATGTAGTTTACGCGTTTTTTCGGCTTATGGTCCTCGACTAAAAAAACAACTGTTTTGGGATTTATATCAAAAATCAATTCAAAGTGATGTGATATCATTATTTGGAACAGGAAACGAAACAAGAGATTTTATTTATATTGATGATCTTATACAAATTATTGATTTAGTGATTCAAGAATCTGCTTTTCATGGTTCCATTTATAATGTTGCCAGTAATGTTGAAACTACAATAGCTGAGGCGGCACAAGTTTTTTTTAATTCATTTTCACCTGATAAGGAAATAATATTCAACGGAGAGGTAAAATTGGGAGACCCTAATAACTGGCTTTCTGATATGGGAATCCTTAAAGGAAAAGGGTTTAAACCTCAGTTTAATTTATATTTAGGCTTAAAAAAATATGCTGAATGGTTAAAGGAAAACGCATAGGGATTATTTACAATTATAATGAAAATTGGATTGGAGGTGCCTATTATATTCAAAACTTGATTAGGTCTCTGAATTTTCTTCCTGAAAATAAAAAAAATGAATTGAGTATTCTAAGTGCTAGTAAAGTTTCTTTTCAGGAATTAAAAAAGCAAACGGGTTATTCTCACTTAAAGTTTTTGGAGTATCCGTTAAATTATAATAAAATTGAAAGGGTAATAAATAAAGTCTCATTAAAAATTTTTAATAAGAAAATTGTTGAAAGGAAGGTCAATCTAGACTGGATTTTTCCGCTTTATCATATCCCTGAAAATTTAAAGCACATCAATAATTTGATCTTTTGGATACCGGATTTACAGGAGAAATTCTTGCCTGATTTTTTTTCTCTGGAAGAAGTGAAACGCCGGAATCAATGTTGTGAAAATATGATAGTTTTAAATTATCCTATAGTTTTTAGTAGTCAAGCAGCTTTAAACGATTTTAATTCTTTTTACCCTCATTCTAAAAACAGTAAAAAAGTAATACAATTTGCAGTTGTGCATCCTAAATTAAAGCAAGAAGATGTTAATGAAGTGAAATTTAAATATGGTGTTGAAGGGAGTTATTTTTTTTCGCCTAATCAATTTTGGCAACACAAAAATCAAATCGCAATTATTGAAGCGGTTAAAATCCTAAAAGAGAAAGGAATTGCTGTAAAAGTTGTTTTTACAGGAAAAGAATATGATTATAGAAATCCAGACTACACTACAAATTTGAAGCAAAAAGTGGTAGATTATCAGTTAGAAAAGGAAATTGTTTTTCTTGGGTTTATTGATAGAATGGATCAGTTGCTATTGATGAAAAATGCAGAGGCTATAATTCAACCGTCTTTATTTGAAGGCTGGAGTACGGTTATAGAAGACGCAAAAGCATTAAATCAAACATTAATTGTTTCTGATATAGCAGTTCATCAAGAGCAACTGGAAGATAAGGCCTATTATTTTGCACCATTTAATTATAATGCTTTGGCAGAGAAAATGGTTGAGGTTATTAATAACCCTATTGGTAAGCTCAAATATGATTTAGATTACTCAAATAATATTAAAAACTTTGCAGTAAATCTAAGTCAAATTATTAATAATAATTAAGGTGTCTTAATGATGAATAAAAAAATTTCTATCATAACGATAAACTACAATAACCTAGCAGGGCTTAAAAGAACTGTGGAGAGTGTGTTGAACCAAACTTGTAAAGAGTTTGAATACATTGTTATTGATGGTGGTTCTACAGATGGGAGTACCGCTTATATTAAGAGTCAAAGTGGGTATATACATTATTGGTTAAGTGAACCTGATAACGGCATTTATAATGCGATGAATAAAGGTATTCTTAAAGCTACTGGAGAGTATTTATTGTTTTTGAATAGTGGGGATCATTTGATTAGTGATACAATACTAGAACAAAATTTTAAATTAATAACAGTACAAGATATTATTTACTTTAACCTTAATGTTATTGATAATAACAAGGTATTATTAAAAAAATATCCAGATCAATTATCATTCTCCTACTTTTCAAAAGATACCTTACCTCATCCCGCAACTTTTATTAAAGCTTCTTTATTTAGAAAAATAGGAATGTACGATGAAAGTTTAAAAATTGTTTCCGATTGGAAATTTTTTGTGGAAAGTATATGTAAATTTAATTGTTCCTATCTAAGAATAAATGAGACTTTGTCAATTTTTCATTTTGACGGTTTAAGTTCTGATCCTCAAAATAAAGATTTAATTTTTGAGGAAAAGCAGCGAATTTTAAAAGCGGAATTCCCTGCTTTTATTGAAGATAACCATGAACTATTAGCAATAAGAAATTTAATTTCAAATCTTAGACAATCAACCAAAATAAATATGTTGATAAAATTGGGAATATTAAATAAGTTTTAAATGAATAGTATAGTATCCATAATTGTTCCATGTTACAATCAAGTACAATACTTAGATGAAGCATTGCAATCCGTATTTGATCAAACCTATCAAAATTGGGAATGCATTATTGTAAACGATGGAAGTCCTGATAATACGGAAGAAATTGCTAAAAATTGGGTCCTAAAAGATTCGAGATTTCACTATTTTTTTAAAGAGAATGGAGGAGTTGGCAGTGCTAGAAATTTAGGGATAACTCACGCGGTTGGGGAGTTTGTTTTGCCACTAGATGCTGATGATAAAATTGGGAGTAATTATATTAATTTTGCAATAAAGGCATTCGAAAAGGATAGTACATTAAAATTAGTATACTGTAAAGCTGAATATTTTGGCGAAAAGAGTGGTCCTTGGAACTTACCCCCCTTTTCAATTCAAGATTTGGCAAGGTTAAATATGATTTTTTGTTCTGCATTATTTAGAAAAAAGGATTGGGAGCTAGTAGGTGGCTATGATATAAATATGATTCATGGTATTGAGGATTGGGAATTTTGGATTTCAATTTTAAAAGATGGAGGAACCGTTTTTTGTTTAGATACAGTACAATTTTATTATAGGATAAAACAGGTATCTAGACAGAGACAATTAGATGGAACAAAGACAAAAAATATGAACGAATATATGAGTTTAAAACATGCTGATTTCTTTGTTAAACAATTGGGGTCTTTTATGGAGCTAAATGAAGTTATAGACAGCAATAAAAAATGTTCTGAAAATTTAAAAAGTGAGAAATTTGTAATTGATGCTTTTTGTACTACTTTTTTTGGTTTTTCTGTTTTTGGATTGTATAAAATAAAGAAATAATAATGCTAGCTATAGTTATCCCTTATTATAAACTATTTTTTTTCGAAGAAACATTACTGTCATTGGCAAATCAAACTGATAAGCGTTTTAAAGTATATATTGGAGATGATGCCAGTCCAGAAAATCCTACTCATATATTGGAGAAATTTCAAGGACAATTTGATTTTGTATATCATCTTTTTGATAGTAATTTTGGAAGTACATCTTTAGTAAAACAATGGGAACGCTGTATTGCTAGAATAGAAAGTGAAGAATGGATAATGATATTAGGAGATGATGATTATTTAGAATCAACTGTTGTTGCTTCTTGGTATGAAAATCATGAAGTGTTTAATAATAAATCGAATGTAATTAGATTTGCTTCAAAGTCTGTAAATATGAAATTGGACGGAATTATAAGTGATTCCTTTACACATCCGGTATGGGAGAAAGCGACTGATTCCTATTATAGGCGATTTAAGGGATTGACAAGGAGTACGTTATCAGAATATGTATTTTCTAAATTTTCTTATTTGAAATATGGATTTCATGATTTTCCCTTGGCTTGGCACAGTGATGATGCAGCTTGGTTGGATTTTTCGAATAGCCAACCTATATTTACTATAAATGATAGTAATGTGTTTATTAGATTTTCTGATCGAAGTATTTCTGGAAATAATGAGGATGAAAATTTAAAAAATATTGCTTCTATTTGTTTCATGAAAAAAAGTATTTTAAATAAATTCAATTTATTTAAAAAAAATCAAAGAACAGAATTGTTACTGTATTATGAGATTGCAATAAGAAAGAATAGAAAGCTGAAATATAGTGAGTGGTTTGAATTATTTTATATTTATACAATCAATTTCGATTTGTTTCAGCTTACTAAATGTTTTAGAAGGTTTATGTTAAATTAAATTATAGCTTTTAATAATAAATTTATGATGGATTTTTTTTTGAATGTTTAAAACCTAATATTACTTTTTTTAAAATTAAATTTGAATGCCAAATCAGTTTACAAACTTTAGCTTATCGGTACATAATCTTGATAGTTTTGTTATTAGAAATGAAATTTTAAAGGCAATTTCAATCGTAATTCCATCATTTGAAGGAAAATTATTAGATTCAGGTTGTGGTGTTATGCCTTATAAAGAAATAATCCTTAAGAATAAAAAAATAACAAGTTATATAGGTTTAGATATTGAATCAGGACTCAGTTATGAAAATGTTCAACCAGATTTTCTTTGGGATGGAATTACAATGCCTTTCGATAATGATACTTTTGATGTAGTTTTATCAACTGAAGTTTTAGAACACGTGCTCAATCCAGATTTGTATTTACTAGAGGTTAAAAGAGTTTTAAAGCCAAGTGGTATTTTCTTTTTTACGGTCCCTTTTTTGATGTCATTTCATGAAGTTCCATATGATTATTATAGATATACACCTTATGCTCTAGAAGAAATTTTTAGAAAAAATGGTTTTACCAATATTAAAATTAAACCTATGGGTGGTTATAATGCTGCAATGGCACAAATGTTTGGTTTATGGATAAATAAATATTTGTGGGGAAATAAAAAAATAATAATGAGAGTTGTAGGAAAACCGATAATTAAGTATTTGTATTTAAAAGATAAAGCTCCGCTAAATTTTAATAAATCAACAATGACAGTTGGATTATCTGGTACTATTACTAAATCTAATTTATGAAAATTCTTTTTGTTTCCATGCATTCCATCCACGCAATTCGTTGGATTGAAAATCTTAAAGATAGCCCTCATGAATTATATTTTTTTGATGTCACTAATAATGGAGCATTAAATACGATTACTAAAGTGCACCAATTTACTAATTGGAAAAAGAGAAAGATTCCATATATAAAAGGAGAGTACTTTTTAAGAAAAAATTATTCGAATTTATATAATTTACTAAAACCTTACTTTGAGGTTACAGCAAATGAATATTTAGATAAAATTATTCAAGAAATTCAACCAGATCTTATTCACAGTTTTGAAATGCATACCTGTAGTTATCCCATTTTAAAAACAATGATTAAAAACAGAAATATTAAATGGTTGTACTCTTGCTGGGGTAATGATTTGTATTATAATAGAGAAATTCCAAAGGATCTTAAAACAATAAAAAGTATGCTGGCAAGAATTGATTTTTTGCATACGGATTGTGAGCGGGATTTTAAGATTGCAAAAGTATTAGGTTTTAAGAGCAGATTTTTTGGTGTAATTCCTACAGGTGGAGGTTATGATTTAGCCTATTATAAAAAGTATACTCTCCCATTTGAAGATAGAAAAATAATCTTGATAAAAGGGTATGAACATTTATTTGGAAGAGGATTGAATGTCGTAAAAGCACTACAATATGCTAATGAAATTTATATCAATTATGAAGTAGTTGTTTTTGGAGCCCATCAAGAAGTTATTGATTTTATTGATTTTAATAAATTACCATTTAAGACTTTTGGGAGACATGATTTATCTCAAATGGAATTGATTAAATTGATGGGTAGATCTATATTATATATTGGAAATAGTATTTCTGATGGAATGCCAAATACGCTGTTAGAAGCGATAATTATGCAGGCTTTTCCAATACAATCTAATCCTGGTGATGCTTCTGCTGAAATAATTGAAAACAACAAAAATGGATTACTTATTAATGATCCCAATGATATAGATGAAATTAATGAAAAAATTATTTTTGCTTTGACTAATTTAAAATTAGTAAAGCAGGCGATGATACTCAATAATGAAATCGCTGAACAAAGACTAAATTATAATTACAATCAATTAAAAATTGAAAAAATCTATTCAAAAATGGATTGTGACTTTATTAGTAAATAATAGTTTGAATTTTAATATCCAAAAAATTAAACGGTATACATTTAGCTTATTAACTTAAATTATGAACCCATTAATTTCCATAATTGTACCTTCGTACAATCGTGAAACCCTAATAAGCGAAACGCTTGATAGTGTTTTAGAACAAACTTATGTCAATTGGGAGTGTATTATTATTGATGATAGGTCTACTGATGAGACAAATGTTATTCTCAAAGAATATTCAAATAGAGATAATAGATTTATAACAATTTCTAAACCTATAGAATTGCAGCAAGGGGCCAGTGTTTCAAAAAATCTAGGACTTCAAATAGCCAGGGGGGAATATATTCAGTTTTTAGATTCGGATGATATTTTAGCAAGCAATAAATTAGAGAAGCAAATAGAATCTTTAAAAAATAAGAATGGAAAAGTAATATCTGTTTGTATAACTACTAATTTCAAAGAGGTAAATGATGCTATTGTTTTAGATTTTGATAGAAAGGATTATAGAGATTTTAATAATTCAAAAGAATATTTTGAGTTAATAGGGGAAATTGGAGGGTATTATGCTCCTGAAAGTTTTTTGATAAGTAAAGATTTAATTGATTTTTCTGGTCATTGGAATGAAAATTTGACTTTAAATGATGATGGCGAGTTTTTTTTTAGAATTATTCATAACTCCACTAAAATTATTTTCAGCAATGACACTTATATTCGTCACAGGCAAAAGACTGGTGATAATTTAAGTATACTTAATTCTTTGCAAAAAGCAATGAGTCTCTTGAATAGTTGGAAAGTTATTGAAGTATTATACAACACAAAATATTGTTCATTAAATTCTTCCTATTTGGATAAAAAAAAATGGTTCGTTTATGAAGAATTAAAAAGGAGTTATCCAATATTAATTAAACAAAATAAATTGTTTTTTGTTAATCAAAGAAAGAAAGATAATTTGTCATATAAATTGAGTAAATTAAATAAGAGGGTGAAGTTAAAATTAAAAAATATTTTTAAATACTAAATGCGCGTAGGCTTCAATCCACATAAAGACCAACAACAAGAAGAATCTGAATATTTACATCAGATTATTATACCCGTCTATATACCAAATCAGGATGAATACTTTAAGGATAGTTTTTCGATTTTCAAACTTTGTATATCGTCGTTATTTGCAACAATTCATAATAAAACATTTATTACAATTGTAAATAATGGTAGTGGTAGTTTTGTGAAAGAATATTTGAACGAGTTATTAGAACAAAATAAAATACATGAAGTAATTCATGTTCAAAATATTGGGAAGCTAAATGCAATTTTAAAAGGTTTAGCTGGAAATAATATAGAATTGGTTACTATTACAGATGCAGATGTGTTGTTTTTAGATAATTGGCAAAATGAAACAACGAAAGTATTTCGAGCATTCCCAAAAGCTGGCGTAGTGGGTATTGTGCCACAATTTAATATGTTTAAAAATAAGTGTGGAAACATTATTCTTGACAATTTGTTTAATAAAAATCTAAAATTTATTCCAATCAATTCAACTAAAGGTTTGATTCGATTTTATGATAGTATTGGCTGGGATAAAAGCTATAATAAGGATTACCTTAAATTCAGTTTAGGATTAGAAAAAAATGAGATTAAGGTTTTTGTAGGTTCTGGGCATTTTGTAGCAACCTACAAAAAACAAATGTTCAATGAATTGAAATTATATTTAAATTATAAATTAGGAGGAGGTTCTGAAGAATATCTTGATATGATGCCACTGAAATATGATTATTGGAGAGTCACTACATACGATAATTATGCCTATCACATGGGGAATGTTTATGAAGATTGGATGTTTGAAAGTAAACATGATAAGAATGAATGGATTGAAATTGATTCCAATTTTACTAAACATAAATTAACTAGCACTTTTAAGTTTAAATTAAAGAATATAATGTTTACTAAGGTTTTATTAAACGACTCAGCTCTGAAGTTGTTTTATAAATGGAAAAAATTACCAAAATCAATGGTAAATAATTTCAATAATATTATTCCAAAATGAAAATTTCTATACTCATTGTGTCAAAAAACAGAAAGGAAGAATTAGTTTTTACTTTAAACAAAATAAAAAATTTAATTGATGTTTTAATCCATGAGGTGTTAGTTTTTCTTGATGGCTGTAGTGACGGATCTGAATTTTTGAAAACTCAATTTGAATGGGTGACATGGGAAGTTTCTGAAAAATCAATTGGGGCTTCAGCTGCCAGAAATGCACTCTATCCTAAAGCTAAAGGAGAATTTCTGATTGGTTTAGATGATGATGCACATCCTTTGCAAACGGATTTTATAACGCTAACCAAAACTCTTTTCGAGCAGAATCCTAATGTTGGTATTCTTGCTTTTCAGGAAATAAAAGGTGTTTTTAATTCGGATATCGAAGCATTAGTATTAAAAAAACACTTTTTGGAAGAGTATTTTTGTAATGAATTTGTTGGTTGTGGTTTTGCCATTAGAAATGAAGTATATAAGTCTACCAATGGTTTTCCCGTTTGGGTTGACATTTATGGAGAAGAATCTTGTCTTTCCATTGAAGTTATAGCAAAAGGATATGATATCCTTTACACCAATAGAATCGCTGTGAATCACCGTGTCAACATGGAGTTGCGAATAAAAGCAGGAGGGAATTATTTTAGATTTGAAAAACAACTAAAAAATGTCACTTATTATTATCTCGTTTACTATCCTTTTCCATTTATAAAAATTACAAGATTGTTTTGGCATAATTTTATAAAATATGCGTTCAGAGACTGGGTGTTTTTTAAAATTTATTTTAAAACGATGCTAATTATACTGTTTTATTTACCTCGATTAATCAAATATAGAAATCCTGTGGAGGCCAAAGTCTTAAAAAAGATTAGCAGTCTTCCTAGTCCAAAGTTTTAGTTTGTTTTATTACAACTTTAGTTTTTATTGCATTTATTAGTCCATTAGTTGACTTTTTAAAATACTTATGAACTCACTTTATTACTCATAAAAAAAGTACTTTTGTTAGTAAAAAATAAAATGCACAATCCATCAATACTCAATATGTTTTTAAAAAAACCATCACCCTATATTATAGCTGAAATTGGTCAGGCACACGAGGGCAGTTTAGGTATTTTATATTCGTATATCGATGCGATTGCCAAAACTGGTGTTCACGCAGTAAAGTTTCAACTGCATATTGCTGAGGCAGAAAGCAGTGAACACGAACCTTTTCGAGTAAAATTTTCTATGGAGGATGAAACTCGGTTTGAATATTGGAAACGAATGGGTTTTTCTTTAGATCAATGGAGAGGTATAAAGCAACATTGTGATGCTGTAGGACTCGATTTTATATGTTCCCCTTTTAGTAATTTGGCAGTAGATTGGCTTGAAGAAATTGGAGTCACACAGTATAAAATAGGTTCCGGTGAGGTGACTAATTTCTTAATTTTGGAGAAAATTGCACAAACTGGTAAACCGGTGATTTTGTCTTCGGGCATGAGTTCGTATGCCGAATTAGATCAAACTGTCGATTTCCTGAAAGAGCGACAGGTTAATTTTTCTATTTTGCAATGCACGACTACCTATCCTACTATGCCAGAACACTATGGTCTGAATGTAATTCAAGAACTAAAAGAAAGATACAAGGTAGCTGTAGGTTTTTCAGATCATTCTGCCCGCATGGAAACTTGTATTGCAGCTACCGCTATGGGAGCGAGTATTCTTGAATTTCATGTTGTTTTTGATAGGAAACTTTTTGGGCCAGATAGTAAATCATCATTAACCATTGAAGAAACCGCAGCATTAGTTGTAGCAGTTAAAAATGTTGCAATCGCCTTGTCAAACCCTATTGATAAAAATAACAATTCTCATTTTTCTGAACTCAAACAAATTTTTGAAAAATCATTAGCAGTAAATAAAAAATTACCTAAAAATCATGTTATTACTTTTGATGACTTAGAAGCGAAGAAACCAAAAGGGTTTGGGATTGACGCCCTGCGATTTCAGGAGGTTATCGGGATGGTTTTGAATCGAGATTTAAATCAATGGGATTTTTTGAATGAGGGGGACTTCGACAAGCTCAGTCTGACACATGTAAATAAAGAGGATATTTGATATAGAATTAGGTGTTGTCCCGCTGAGCCTGTCGAAGCGTTTTGTTTATGAACCGAAGTGTTTATAGCTGGAGAAGGTCTTTGACCCTTCGATATAAACGCAAGGTGGTCGTTACTCAGTCTGACAAGTGATCGTTTATGCTAGTCGAACTGTTTTGATGCTTACCTATTTACATTTAAATCAATATCAAAATGATGAGACTTTATTATGTTTATATTGTTAAATGTAGAGATAATTCCTATTATACTGGGATAACTAATAGTGTTGATAGGAGATTATACGAGCACAATAGCGGCTTAAAATCAAATGGTTATACTTACTCCAGACGCCCGGTTGCATTAGTTTGGTTTGAATCTTTCACCGATCCTACACAAGCCATTATGGTAGAGAAAAAGATTAAAGGATGGAGTAGAAGGAAGAAAGAAGCCCTGATCAATGAAGATTGGGATAAGCTAGTGCAATATTCCAAAAACTATACTGAGTTTGGGAAAGACGTCCTTCGACAAGCTCAGGATGACATGCCTTCGACAAGCTCAGACTGACAGATGTTTTCATAATTGGCATTTTGTTTTGCATTGTAATACTGAACTTGTCAGAGTGATTTACAAAATAAAATAACTTCGACAAGCTCAGACGGACAATTGTAAATTTAGATATATATGACTATGAGTTGTCTCACTGAGCTTGTCGAAGTGTTTTGTCAAACGAAAGACCTTTATACCTTAGGTAAAAACCCTGTGTAGGCTACGCTCAGTCTGACAATTGTTAATCAGATTGACATTTTGTAGTACATTGTCACGCTGAGTCTGTCGAATATTTTTTTTCAACTAATGGGAACCTATTTCTATATTAAAAACTTTGACCCTTCGATAAAAACTCAGGGCGTAAAAGGTCTTCGACAAGCTCAGACTGACAAGTGCTAATTAATATGTATATTTTATAGATCGTGGTTTCCGCTTTGAAAAGCTTGCTCAGTTTGGCATCAGAATGTTCTATTTTATAAATTAAATAACGTTTTTACCTGTCCGCTTTTTTGTCTACTTTTAAACCCAAGAATAATAAAATTAAAATGGCAAAAAGAAAAATAGTTGTAGTAATAACGGCGCGTCCTTCTTATAGTCGCGTAAAAACAGTTTTGTCGGCGATTCAAAATCATCCTGATTTGGAATTACAATTAGTGGTTGCCGCATCCGCTTTATTAGATCGCTACGGTTCTGCTGTGAATTATATTGAAAAAGATGGTTTTATCATTGCTGCAAAAGTATTTAATGTATTGGAAGGGGAGAATTTAACTGCCGCGGCTAAAACAACTGGAATTGGAATTTTGGAACTATCTACCGTTTTTGATAATCTTAAACCAGATATTGTCGTAACAGTTGCCGATCGATTTGAAACGATGGCTACTGCCATTGCGGCTTCCTATATGAATATCCCTTTGGCTCATATACAAGGGGGGGAAGTCACTGGAAATATTGATGAGAAAGTAAGACATGCCATCACGAAATTAGCAGATTATCATTTTGTAGCATCTGAAAATGCTAAAGAAAGAGTCATCAAATTGGGAGAGGACCCTAAGATGGTTTTTAATACAGGATGTCCTTCTATTGATTTGGCTGATGAAGTGTTACGAAGTAAAACACTTGCTTTTGATCCGTATGAAAAATATGGAGGAGTAGGGGCAAAACCAGAATTGTCTGAAGGCTATTTAGTCGTTATGCAACATCCGGTAACTACCGAATACCAGGATTCTAGAAAACATGTTGAAGCTACTCTGGAAGCGATTCATAAATTAAATAAACCCACACTTTGGTTTTGGCCTAACGTAGATGCTGGAGCGGATGGAACTTCAACAGGAATTCGTGCTTTTAGAGAGCTGCATCAGTTGCCCAACGTTCATTTTTTTAAGAATATGGAAGGTAAAGATTTTTTACAATTATTGCAACACAGCGATTGTTTAATTGGAAATTCTAGTGTAGGAATAAGGGAATGCGCGTTTTTAGGTATTCCTGTTGTAAACATAGGTTCTCGTCAAAACAGGAGAGATCGAGGAGGAAATAGTATCGATGTTGATTATTGTCAGGATAGCATTGAAGATGCTATTTTGGAATCTGTAAAAAGAGGAAAATTATTCTCTTCAACTATTTACGGAGATGGAAATGCGGGTACGCAAATAGCTGAATTATTAATGCAATTGCCTCTGCAATTTCATAAAACCATTATGTATTAAAGACTTTAACCCTTCGGTAAAAACGCAGGGCAGGCTCTGCTCAGTCTGACAGGACTTCGACAGGCTCAGTCTGACAGGGACCTTTCGATAAAAACTCAGGGTAAGCTCTGATCAGTCTGATAATCGATTTTTTCTGACAGTTGATGTTGTAATTTATCAAAAGTCCAGAACAATTACCTAATGAAAAATAAATTTAAAATAAAACCTAGTTTTAGTATAAATAATACCAACATAAAATGCGAATTTTAGGGATCATACCAGCTCGTGGCGGATCGAAAGGCGTTCCAGAGAAAAATATTAAATTGTTAAATGGGAAACCATTGTTTCAATTTACTTCTGAAATTGCTTTGAAATCACATTATTTGACAGACGTAATTTTGTCTAGTGATGATAACCAGATAATTAGTGTTGCCGAGAGTTTGGGTGTTAAAGCGCCATTTATAAGACCTACAGCATTAGCTGAAGATCAAACACCAACAATTGATGTCATTATTCATGCTTTAGAATGGTATGAGAATCAGGGCATTTTTTTTGATGCTGTTTGTCTACTACAAGTTACGAGTCCTTTTAGAACTCTTGTATTTTTAGATAAAGCCATTGAAAAATTTATCGCAAGTGGCTGTGATTCTCTAGTTTCAGTACAAAAAGTACCTCATGAATACAATCCACATTGGACTTTTGAAGTTAACCCCGAAGGGAACTTAAAAATTGCCACTGGCGAAGAAAAAATTATCAGCAGAAGACAAGACCTCCCAGAGGCCTATCATAGAGACGGAAGTATTTATATAATGAAAACCGAAGTCTTATTGAAACAGCATTCTTTGTATGGAAGAAGTACTTCATTCATTGAATCTACTCCAGAATTGTATGTAAATATTGATACGTTAGCCGATTGGGAAAAGGCCGAGTTAATGATAAAAAACAATCAAAAATAATGTGTGGAATTGCAGGAATAGTTGGTGATTTCAACAATTACCAGTTGGACGCGATGTTGTTAAGTCAGCACCATCGGGGTCCAGATGTAACTGGTACCTATATTGATGGAGGTTTTGCTTCTTTAGGGCATAATCGGCTAGCTATTATAGATTTATCTCCACAATCCAACCAACCTTTTTTGGATCCAGTTGGTCGCTATGTTCTCGTCTTTAATGGTGAAATCTATAATTATATAGAACTTAAAGCCGAGTTGAAAGGACACTATGTTTTTAAAACAGATTCAGATACCGAAGTTTTATTGGCGGCATTTTTAATCTATGGTAAGCAATGCCTACAAAAGTTGAATGGTATGTTTTCGTTTGCAATTTGGGATATTCAAGACAAAAAGTTATTTGCTGCAAGAGATCGATTTGGGGTCAAACCTTTTTTTTATAGCAGGCAAAATAACTCCTTTTATTTTTCATCTGAAATAAAAGCGATACATGCTGCAGGGATTTCAAAAACTCCAAACGAGAAGGTTTGGGCCTCCTATTTTGCCTATGGCTCGTATGGAAATATTGACGAAACTTTTTGGGAAGGAATTGCACAATTGCCTGGGGGGCATTTTTTGGAATTTCAAAACGAGCGATTAATACTGAAAAAATGGTATTTTTTTGAAGAGGAAGTAGCAAAACAATCTATGAATTTAACTTATGAGCAAGCTAAGAATCATTATTTAATGCTTTTAAAAGATAGTATTAAATTACGATTTCGATCAGACGTTCCAGTTGGTTTCAATATTAGTGGGGGTTTAGATAGTTCTGTTTTATTAGCGATGGTTAATAGTTCGGGAAATAATAATAATAAAATTAATGCCTATACTTTTTACACGGATAATCCAGAGTATGATGAGTTACCTTGGGTAGAAATGATGGTTGCCAAAACCAAAAATCCGTTAACGAAAGTGTTGTTGCAAGCGGATGAAGTTCCTGATTTTGCACAAAAAATGGAAGGGCAACAAGATGAACCTTACGGTGGAATTCCAACTTTGGCCTATGCCAAATTATTTGAGCAAGCCAGAAAAGATAATGTATTGGTACTGCTCGATGGTCAAGGTATGGACGAGCAGTGGGCCGGTTATGATTATTACACTCAAAAAAACGATGCGACGATTCAAGGTGTTCAAGAGTCGCCATATAAAACAAATTTACTTTCCCAATCTTTTTTGGCAAAAGCCGAAAAACCAATATACCCAGCGCCTTTTGAAGATGAGGTGTTGAATAAACAATACCGGGATTTATTATATACCAAAATCCCAAGAGCATTACGATTTAATGATCGAATTTCGATGCTATTTTCCACTGAATTGCGAGAACCATTCTTAGATTATAGATTAGTAGAATTTGCTTTTTCGTTACCGTTGGATTTTAAAATAAAAAACGGAGTTTCCAAGTTTATGTTACGTGAAATCGCTTCAGAATATTTAGCAAATGATTTGGTTTTTACACCCAAAAGACCCTTACAGACCCCTCAACGGGAGTGGTTAGGAAAAGATTTGAAAAAGTGGGTTGCCCAATATTTTTTTTCTATTGAAAATTCTGATTATTCAAATTGGTTCAATCAAGAAGAATTGCATAAAGAATTGTTAGCTTATTTTAAAGGTAACAAACAATCCAGTTTTCATATTTGGCAGTGCATTAGTATCTGTGAAATGATCAAAAAAATGGAATAGTTTCATATGAATTAATATCACCAATCAGATTAATAAACGATATTTGAACGGTAAATAACCAAAAACAGTTTAGAGATATTTAATGTCAAATAAAAAAATATTTATTTTATTGCCAGATGGAGTTGGACTTCGTAATTTTGCCTTTACAGATTTTTATACTAGAGGTAAAGTTGCGACTGAAATGGATTTTATTTTTTGGAATAATACTCCATTTGATTTATCAAAAATGGGTTATGAAGAAATTAAGCTCCAACAAAAGAAGCCTAGCCTTTTTTTAGAAGTGCTCAAGAATGCTCGAAATGGAATTGAACTTAATTGTAATATTCGAAAAGCAAAGGATAATGTTTACGATTCGTATCGATTTCCATTTTCCTATGCTAGCTTTAAGTCGAGAATAAAAAGTTATACCATCCATTTTTTAATTCAATTATTTGATTCTGAAAAAGGACTGAAAAAGCTAAGAAATCTCATCAAAAAAACAGAAAGGAAAACCAATTTTTATTCTGAATCGTATGCCCTTTTAAAGATGCAAAAACCGGCTCTTGTTTTTTGTACCAATCAAAGAATAAGTTTAGCAATTGCACCATTATTAGCTGCTCAGGATTTAAAAATACCTACAGGTACTTTTATTTTCTCTTGGGATAATTTGCCAAAAGGTACTATGGTAGTAGAAACAGATTTTTATTTTGTTTGGAGTTCCCATATGAAAAAAGAACTTTTATATTATTACCCATATATAAACGAAAACCAAATCATAGTAACTGGAACACCACAGTTTGAAAATCATTTTCAAAAAGACAATATAATTGATAAAGAAATATTTTTTAAGCAAAATGGTTTAGATAGTAGCAAGAAATACATTTGTTATTCTGGAGATGATATAACAACCTCACCTTATGATCCAAATTACCTTTTAGATGTAATTAAAGCAGTAAGAGTTTTAAATAAAAAAGGAATTCAATTGGGGGTTGTTTTTAGGAGGTGTCCTGTGGATTTTTCAGATAGATTTGATTCTATTTTAGAAGAAAACAAAGATATAGTTACTGCAATTATACCTAATTGGGTTAAAGTTGGAGAAGAATGGAATACTATTCTGCCTACAAAAGACGATTTCATTTTGCAGTTAAATATAATCGCACATACTGAGCTAGTGGTTAATTTAGGTTCTTCTATGGTTTTTGATTACGCCGCTCATAAAAAACCGTGTGCTTATATGAATTATAATCCGGTCACAAGTGATAGTTTGTCTGCAGTGGATAAAATATACAATTATATTCATTTTCGTTCTATGCCTGACGATGCAGTAGTTTGGTTGAATTCTCCAGATGAAATTGCGGACAAAATTGAACTGATGTTGAGTGATGAAGCTCTAAAAGTGGTAGAAAAAGCGCAAGAATGGTTTGAAAAAATTAATCAGCATCCAGCCGAAGAGGCTTCTGAACGTATTTGGGAGGCTATTGATAAAATTTGTAAAAAGGAAATATGTTAAAATCGACCATTTTATCTGATTATAAAAGATGTGGAATTAAGAAAGTAACCTTTTGGATACTCTTAAAGACCTTCCTAATTATGCCAAATCCTGGTCTGAAATTCATGACTATTTTTCGTTTGGCACAGCATTTTAGAAGAATTAATAGACCTTTGTTTTTTCTTTTTTTTCTTTGGCTCCGTAACTTAAAGGTGAAGTATGGATTTGATATATCGTATAGAACAAAAATCGGGAAAGGATTCTATATTGGTCATTTTGGTAATGTAGTGATACATGGAGATACCGTAATAGGTGATAACTGCAACATTTCTCAAGGAATAACTTTTGGAGTAAGTAATTCAGGTACTAGTATTGGAGTACCTACAATTGGCAATAATGTTTTTATAGGGCCAGGAGCCTGTGTTTTTGGGAATATATGTATAGGAAATAATGTAACTATAGGAGCCAATGCCGTTGTGACAAATGATGTTCCAGATTCTCATACCGTTTTGAGCCCTTCAATTTCAGTTATCAATAAAGATTTGTCTTCTTTTTACATTCACAACAGCGATACTTAATATGTTTTTTAATTCGTTATCTTTTGCCCTATTTCTCCCTATTGTTTTTGTGTTTTATTGGTTTGTTTTTAATAAAAATAAAAGTACTCAGAATAGCTTATTAATTGTAGCGAGCTACTATTTTTATTCCTGTTGGGATTGGCGTTTTTTGTTTTTATTGGTTTTTTCCACATTTTTGGATTACTATACGGGAATTCAAATTGAAAAATCAAAGTCAGACACTAATCGAAAATTTTGGTTTTGGTTGAGTATCAGCGTCAACCTTGGGTTTTTAGGTATTTTCAAATACTATAATTTTTTTGCCAGTTCTTTCTCTGAGTTATTAAATGGGTTTGGGTTGCATTCCAGTCCTTTATTACTCAATGTGGTTTTGCCAGTGGGAATTTCTTTTTATACTTTTCACGGACTTTCCTATGTTATAGATATCTATCTAAAAAAAATCAAAGCGGAACACAATTTTGTAGATTATTCCCTATTCGTTAGTTATTTCCCTTTGTTAGTCGCTGGACCTATTGAAAGAGCCACCCATTTATTACCACAAGTAAAAGTAAAGAGAACCTTTGATTATGAAAAAGCCAAAGAAGGTGTTTATCAGTTTATTTGGGGTTTGGTCAAAAAAGTAGTCATTGCAGATACCTGTGCCACTTATGCCAATGCTATTTTTGATCATTATACTTCTATGAATTCATTATCATTAATTTTAGGGGCTATTTATTTTGCTTTTCAAATTTATGGTGACTTCTCTGGTTATTCTGATATGGCGTTAGGAATGTCTAAACTCTTCGGTATTGATTTACTAAAGAATTTTAATTATCCCTATTTTTCCAGAGACATCGCTGAGTTTTGGCGTCGCTGGCACATATCCTTGTCCTCCTGGTTTCGCGATTATGTATATATTCCACTAGGTGGAAGCAAAGGAAGCAAACTAAAACAAGTACGAAATGTTTTTGTTATTTTCTTATTGAGTGGCTTTTGGCATGGGGCTAATTGGACCTTTATAGCATGGGGATTAATCAATGCCTTGTATTTTTTACCCTTATTATTATTAAATAAAAACCGCTCTAATATAGAAACGGTTAACTTAGAATGGAATTTAAGTTCTATAAAAGTACTTTGGAATATTTTAGTTACTTTCGGGTTAAGTTGTTTGGCTTGGATATTTTTTAGAGCAAATTCCATTGAAATCGCTTTCGATTACATTGCACGGATTTTTACTAATCGTACTTTTATACCACAATATTTAGAAAACGAAAGATACAGTTATGAAATAATAGGGATGATATTACTTTTTGTTCTGGTTGAATGGAATTCCAAAACTAAAATTGAACCTATCTCTGGAAAATACAGTTGGGTGAAAATTACGCTTTGTCTAGTGGCTCTTATAGCATTAGGAACGTATTCTGATTACAAAGAGTTTATTTATTTTCAGTTTTGATATGTGTTTAGAATCGAATGCACTCGAGCTGTCAAATCGAATCCTTCAGCTTCGCTCAGGACGGCTACAGTTGAGCTGTCAAATCGAGCGCAGTCGAGATTGGTTGAGGTAAAAAAGGGTCTCGACTGCGCTCGACCTGACAAAATTAGTTGAGTTGTCAAATCGAATCCTTCGGCTTCGCTCAGGACTTGCTAAAGTCGAGATTCGTTAATTTTAAAAACAGTATATGAAATTCTATTATGTATATATTCTTCTTTGTAAGGATGATTCGCTCTATGTTGGAGTAACTTCTGATATTGAAAGGAGGGTTATGGAACATGATGCAGGCAAATATCCCGACGCGTATACGCATAATAGAAGACCAGTTGCATTAGTTTTTTACCAAGATTTTATAGATCCTAATCAGGCTATTGAGTTTGAAAAGAAATTGAAAAAATGGAGTAGGGTTAAGAAGCAAGCGTTAATTGATGGAAATTTTGACAGATTACAAGATTTATCTGAATGCAGAAATGCAACGCATCATCAATTCAAACCAGATATTGAAGATATAGAAGAATAGTTTGACTATGTGTCTCGACTGCGCTCGACCTGACAGTCGTATTTTATTATGTTTGTTTGTCAAATCGAGCCCTTCGGCTTCGCTCAGGACTTGCTACAGTCGAGCTGTCAAATCGAGCATAAGCATATGGAACTGTCAAATCGAGCGCAGTCGAGATTGATAGTTTATTAAAATAGGGTCTCGACTGCGCTCGACCTAACAAGCGCACTGTTTGTGTTAAATCGAGTGCTTTTAATAAAATATAATATTATAATTTAAGATGAAACGGTTTTTAATTTTTACTATCAAAATACTTCTACTCATCTTTTTTGTGTTAGTTGTATTAGATATAGCCTATACAAAAGTATATTTACAGTCTTCTACTAGAGGAAAAATAGACTATGTTTATAACTCAAAGGCTAGATCTTACGATGTAGTAATTTTAGGGTCTTCTAGAGCTAATAATCATTTTGTAGCTTCAATGTTTGAAAAAAAAGGGTTAAAGACTTTTAATTATGGAATGAGTGGCGGACATTTATTTGAGACTTCTTTACTCCTGAAATTAATTATAGAAAGGAAATATGAAATTAAAAATGTGATACTGGAAGCCGATTTAAATTTGTCGAATGAGCAGGAGTCTGAGAGTGTTGCACCTAAATTTATGCCTTATATTCATAATTCTAAAGTAATCGAAGCCCATTTTGCCCAGCAGCAGGATTTTTGGGCATTATATTACATCCCATTTTATAGGTATATTGTTTTTGCACCCCAAATTGGTTTTAGGGAAATGTTTGATGTCGCTCGACAAAAACCCACAAAAATCTTGAATCACTTAGGATACAATCCGCTGGGTAAAAACCCAAATGCAAATATGAAGAATGACCTAACCAATCTAAAACCATTGCATAATAAATACTACGAGGAAATAAAGCATCTTTGCAAAGCAAATCACATTAACCTGATCGCTGTTATGACCCCCATGTGTACTAATACCAAAGGATTGGATTATTTTCAAAAAGTAAACAAAGTCTATCCCGAAATTCACAATTATGAAAATGTGGTTGAAGGAGATCAGTATTTCTCTTCCTGTGGTCATATGAATGATACAGGAGCGCGATTGTTTACCTCTAAAATTTTAAACCATTTTTTAATAAATAAACGATGAAAATAGCCTTTTTAACTCCAGAATACCCACATCCTAGAACAGGTAATTCGGGAGGCATAGGTACAAGTATAAAAAACTTGGCTACAGGACTTTTAGCGCAAGGTTGTTCTGTTCGGGTTTTGGTTTATGGTCAAAAAGGAGAAGGTATATTTGACGATAACGGGGTTTGTATTCAACAAATACAGAATGTGAAATTTAAAGGGCTATCCTGGTACTTTACCCAAAAAAAAATTCAAAAAATAATTGATGATTTATATAAAAACAAATTAATTGATTTGGTAGAAGCACCAGATTGGACTGGAATTACTTCTTTTATATCCCCTAAAAAGTGTCCTGTTGTAATTCGATTGAACGGTTCGGACACTTATTTTTGTCATTTAGATCAGCGTCCAGTGAAGTCTAACAATAAGTTCCATGAAAAACGAGCATTGCAAAAAGCGGATGGATTACTTTCTGTTAGTCAGTTTACGGCTAATTTAACTAATCAACTTTTTGGTTTAAAAAGAAAGTTTAAAGTAATTCCCAATAGTATAGATACGAACACATTCACTAGTAATATTAATAGTAGCACTAATACTAATAAAACAATTTTGTATTTTGGTAGTCTAATTAGAAAAAAGGGATTACTTGAATTACCTCTAATATTTAACGAGGTAATTAAAACAAATCCTACTGTAAAACTCATTTTAATAGGCAGAGACGTATCTGATGTTATTTCTGCTTCACCATCTACTTGGCAAATGATGCAAAAGTTGTTTTCTGAAAAAGCGTTAGCCAACACTTCTTATTTAGGGAGTGTCCGTTACGCTGATATAAAAGAGGTTATTGATCAGGCATCAGTTTGTGTTTTCCCATCATTTGCTGAAGCCTTGCCAGTTTCTTGGTTGGAAGCGATGGCTATGCAAAAAGCTATCGTTGCCTCTAGTATTGGTTGGGGAAAAGAAGTTATTGAAGATGGAGTAAATGGCTATTTAGTTCATCCTACTGACCATGAAGAGTATGCAAGAAAAATAGAAATACTTTTAAATGATTCAGAGCTGAGATCAAAAATGGGTGCTATGGCAAGAATTAGTGTGGAGACAATTTTTGATATTGAAAAAATAGCCCAAAAAAGTATTAAATATTATCAAACTTTAGTTGAGATAAATGATAAATAAAAAATGGCGAAAGAATATAAGTCTTTTTCAAAAGTATTCGCTTTTAATGATTTATTATGGAAATAAAATTAGTTTTTCATCAAATAATTCTAATAAGAAAATAATCGTTTGTTTTGATGGTCTTTTTTCTCATGGAGGTTTAGTTGATAGACTAAAAGGAATTATTTCATTCTATGAAGTGGCTAAAATTCTTGGATATGATTTTTATATACAATTTAATCACCCATTTCAATTATTACATTTTTTAAAACCCAATATTGTTAATTGGGAAATAAAGAGTGAAGATTTGAAATACAATCCGTTTAATACAAAATTAATCTATTTAATGGATAATTTTTCAGTAAATCCATTAGAGGTAATTAAAAATTCTAAATCAAAAACCTTTTTAGTTTATAGTAATATAGATTATTTACATATAATTTATAACGAAAATACAGAGGTTCAAAATCATCATATTTGGCAAACTAACTACAATGAATTATTTCGTGTTTCCAATGAATTAAATAGAGAAATTAAAAAATTCCCCACTGATGATAGAATTGTTTTTCATTCCCGATTTACTGCATTAATGGGGGATTTCAAAGATTCAACAGATTTTGTTTTAGATGAAAAGAGGAAGCTAGAATTAATTAATATATTAATTGAAAAAATACAAGAAGTTGTTTTAGCTTACCCTAATAAAAAAATTTATGTTTTGTCTGATAGTATTGTTTTTTTGAAACATGTAAAACAATATACATCCTATATTGTTTTAGAAGGAAGTCCCAAACATATTGGAATGAAAGACAATGACAATGATTTAGAATCTCATTATAAAACGTTTATTGATTTTTATTTTATGACAAAAAGTGATATTGTATTTTTGTTAAAACTGGACCAAATGTATTGTAGTGAATTTTCAAAATATGCTACAATAGTAGGCAATAAAGAATTTATTATTTTAAAAGAATAAATATTTAAATAAATGATAATCATTTACCATAATAAAAAAACAGTTCAACGAGTTGATGGTGCGGTAGATTTAAATAATATGAAATATTTTTCTATTGGAATGGTACTATTCAATCTAGCTAAAAAACACCCTGATGAAATCTTGGTTTGGTGTGATCTGAAATGGGAGTCCTACTTAAATATTGAAGGGATAAAAAGTATTATACACCACAAAAAAATGATGGTTTCATATAATCCTTATGTTTCTAATTTAATTAATAATAACTTAGGGTATGTTGACAATGGTTCCATATTAAGATCAAATAAGGAAGTTACTTTTCTTAGTTGGCAAATGTCAGATGCTGTAGGTGTAGTTTACGCTGAAGTTTTAAATGCTATAGGTAGTCAGGTGATCAATAGAAAAGAAGATTTTGGCTATCTGCTTAATTCATTAGCTAAAAGAGCTATGCCTATGGGGCTTTTTTGTTATTCAGATCCTAGATTATTCAATACAAAGCTTGTTGATATTCCTTGCGATGAATCTAGTAATTATATTCTTTTTAAATTTGTAAAACAACATCTTGGAATAAAATGGATTTTCGTATTGTTTGCTAGCTTTTTAATTTATGAAAGAAAAATAAAGCTATTTCCATTCTTTTTTAGTTTTTTTTTTAAAAGTCGTAAATGGGATAAAAAAGTTTTAGATATTATCCAAGTAAGTTCAAATAACAAGGTATCCAATTCTGATAAAATTGATGTTATTATTCCAACAATTGGTAGAGCAAAATATTTGAAAGATGTTCTTTATGACTTGAGAGAACAAAGCCATCTGCCTAATAATGTAATTATTGTAGAACAAAATCCGCAAGAGGGGAGTGTCTCTGAATTAAGCTTTATTTATGATGAAAAATGGCCATTTAAAATAGAGCATATTTTTACCCATCAAGCTGGGGCTTGTAATGCACGTAACATTGCATTGTCAAAAGTAACTAGTGAATGGGTTTTTTTAAACGATGATGATAATAAGCTTGAAAAAAATGTAATAAAAAAAGCCTTTAAAAACATTTTGCAATATGGAGTTGAAGCAATAGTAACAGATTATCCACAGACATTCGAAATAAATAGTTATGATAGAGTACATCAAACTACTATTTTTGGTTCAGGAAATAGTATTATTAAAAGTATCTATTTAAAAAAATTGCAGTTTAATTCAAAATATGAATTTGGTTATGGAGAAGATTTTGACTTTGGAATGCAATTAAGAAATAGTGGAGTAGATGTAATTTATTTTCCTGAGCCTACCATTATTCATTTAAAAGCCCCTATGGGCGGGTTTAGAATCAAATCTACTTTTTTATGGAGTAATGATGCAGTTGTTCCTAAACCCTCTCCCACTGTTATGCTTAATAATTTGGTTTATAGAACACAGCAGCAGCTTCTAGGTTATAAAACTGTTTATTTCTATACTTTATTTAAGGTAAATATTTTTCAAAATCCGATTTGGTTTTTAAAGAAAACCAATGCACATTGGAATGCAAGTGTTAATTGGGCTACTATGCTTAAAAATAATGATTAAAATTTACACAGACATATCATTTATTACACCCCAATTTCGGAAAATTATTTTTCCATTATTATTGGATTTATGTTATATCAATAGTTTGACTCTTTTAAAAAAGTATCAAATGGTAAAAACTATTGAAAAGGCGGATGTAGTTATAGTACCAGTTCAGATTGCTTATTTTTTTGAAAACGGCAAACAGAAATGGCTTTATAATTTTATTGATGGAGCTAATAGAGCTAATAAAATTGTCTGGGTTTACACTGCTGGTGATTTTGGAATTACATTGAATGCTGATGTTTATACTTTTCGATTAGGCGGTTTTGATAGTAAATTAGGAAAAAAAACATTTATTGTTCCATCATTAATTATTGACCCCTACCAAACTTTAAATTTGAAATTTCTGCCCATAGCAAAATCTTCTTTACCTTCGATAGGTTTTGTGGGACATGCTAATGGATCTATAACTAAATGGGCTAAAGAATTTTCAATCTTTCTGTACCACAATTTAACACGTATGACTAAACACGTTTTTGAGGATTACCAACCCTTTTATCCTTCAAGTATAAAACGCTATCGATTTTTGACGGCTTTGCAGAAAAACAATAAAATTGAAACCAATTTTATTTTCAGAAAAAAATACAGAGCAGGTGTTATAACTGAAGTAGAAAAAGTGAAATCTACTTTTGAGTTTTTTGAAAATATATATGACAATCCCTATGTTTTTTGTTTAAGGGGGGCCGGAAACTTTTCGGTCCGACTCTATGAAACCTTAGCCATGGGAAGAATTCCTGTTGTAATTGACACTGATATTCGTTTACCTTTGGATGATATTATTGATTGGAAAAACCATTGCATAATAGCTAAAGAAAATGATTTTGAAGATCAATTAATTGATTTTCATTCGACTATAAATGAAAAAGATTTTGAAAAAATGCAGGTTAATAACCGTAATTTGTGGTTAGCCTCCTTAAATAGGGAAGGTTATTTTAGTAGTATTCATACTTTATTTAAAGAAATTATAAAATGAAATTCTCCCTCATCATTTGTACTTATATGCGTCCCCAGCCCTTGTTGCAATTGTTGCAATCGGTTCAGGAGCAAACAGTCAATCCCGATGAAATCCTGATTATTGATGGGTCGACTAATGAGAAAACAGAAACAGTTTTACAAGAGAATCATTTTAATAATTTGAACTATTTCTTGGTACCTGCGGAACATCGAGGGTTAACTAAGCAACGAAATTTTGGAATTGACAGAGTTGGAGAGGAGGTAGAAGTGATTTGTTTCTTAGATGACGATATAGTTTTAGAAAAGGATTATTTTGAACAATTGTTGAGTACCTACACTATTTACCCTGAAGCTTTGGGTGTTGGAGGCGCTATTATTGATGAAATAAAATGTGAATTTGTAGGAGCAATTTACCAGCCAAAAATAGATGAATACTTTTTTGATGGTTGGAAAAGAAAGGATGGTAGTCGCTTCATTCTTAGAAAAAAAATGGGGTTGGACAGTGATTGTCCCCCTGGATATTCATCACTGTATTCTCATGGACGCAGTGTAGGTTTCTTGCCACCAAGCGGAAAAACGTACGAAGTGGAAATGTTGATGGGAGGCGTTTCTTCTTTTAGAAAAAAAGTATTTGAAACGTTGCGATTCTCCACTTATTTTGAGGGATATGGATTGTATGAGGATGCCGATTTTACCTTGAGGGTTTCTAGAATAGGGAAGTTATACTTGAATACTGCCGCAAAATTGAATCATTATCATGAAGCTTCTGGACGACCTAATCAATTTCAATATGGAAAAATGGTAGTGCGCAATGGATGGTATGTTTGGCGTACTAAAAATCCTAAACCACTATTTAATCATCAATTAAAATGGCATGGAATTACTTTACTTTTAATAGTGATACGATATAGTAATGTTCTTACTACAAATAATAAAAAAGAAGGTTTTACTGAGGCTATAGGCCGTACTATAGGTTGGTTGAGTTTATGGTTTAATAAGCCGAAGTGATTTTTTTGAATAAAACTATATATAAAAACATTTTCTATTTCCATTGGTAATAAATTTATTATGAAGACAATACAATTAATGAATATTCCTAATTATTATTCTTCTTACTATTTGTTAGGACTGCATCAAACCTACAAGGTTAAATTCAAAATGGATAAGAATTTTATTAAGTTCAATAACAAACCAATACTGATATTTAAGGTTAATGATACTATCGCAGTAATCGATAATGATGACCCTACTGGGATAAAGCAAGAATTATATGACATAGCGAGTGTTTATTTTGTGACGAACAAACTTATCGATCATGATTCTTATAAACAGCAAAAGGTTAAGCCTCTTTATCCTCATTATCCTGTAAATATTGTGCTACTATACTGTCGTATTTTTGGTTTAGGGTTATTTCGTTATTTGAAATTTAAAGATATGGCACAACAAATTTATATTCTTTTAAGAAGGCCCCTATATAGTCAATATAAAAAAAGTTTTAAAAAAGATAATTTCATTTTTTTCTCTTCTAATATTTGGAAAAAGGAGCCAGAAACTAATCAAATTCGTGCTGAGTTTATTCGTTTTTGTAAAACAGATTATAGAATAAAATTTAAAGGGGGCTTTATTCCTCGTTCCGATGGTTCTAACTATGGGTTTGACAATGAGCTAAATAATGAGAAATATTCTCCTAAAATGTTTTCAAAGTGGAGTGCTAAATCTAAAGTAGCGTTAAATAACCCAGCAGTTTGCGGAGCGGTAAGTTGGAGACTTGCTGAATATTTGAATCAAGGTTTATTTGTATTGTCTTTTCCTTTTAAAATTGAATTGCCTTATAAATTAGAGCAAGGTTCCGTAGTCTATTTTATAGAAGAAACAATAGAGTTTAAAAAAGTTATAGATACAATTGTAGATCATCCTAATGAACATGAATTAGTTGCTGAGAAAGGGAAATCTTATTTTGACACTTATTGCACACCAATGGCACAAGCAAAATATATTTATAATTCAGTATTGGTTAAATAATAATTATAAAAAGTTAAGATTAATAAAATGAAATTCACAATATTTACTCATGTTCTACACTCAAAAGAGGATAATCTGTATAATGCTTATGCTCCCTACGTTAGAGAAATGAATGTTTGGGGGGAGAATGTGGATGAATTAGTGGTTGTTGCTCCTTTTTTTTTAGGGGATAAAACGGCAATAGACTGTTCATACACCCACAAGAATATAGAATTTATATCCGTATCCAATTTTGATATTTTATTTGTTAAATCTATTTTGAATACTATTTTGAAACTTCCAGTTTTAATTTGGATTCTTTTTAAGGCTATGAAAGCAACGGATCACATTCATTTGCGCTGTCCAGGTAATATAGGTTTATTAGCCTGCTTGGTGCAAATTTTATTTCCAAAAAAAATCAAAACAGCCAAATATGCAGGGAATTGGGATCCACAATCCAAACAACCTTGGACCTATCAATTGCAAAAATGGATTTTAAGCAATGCTTTTTTGACTCGAAATATGCAGGTTTTAGTGTATGGAGAATGGGAAGAAATGACCCAAAATATCAAGCCTTTTTTTACAGCCACTTATAAAGAGGCGGACAAAACGCCAATAGTTTTAAAAGAGTTAAAAAGTACTATTAAAATTATTTTTGTAGGTACATTAGTGAAAGGGAAGAATCCTTTGTATGCGATTCAATTGGTAGCATTATTGTCCAAAAGAGGTGTTGCTGTTTCTTTACGGATGTTTGGAGAAGGTATTGAGCGAAAAGAATTGGAGCGATATGTACTAGAAAAGGAATTGGAATCTCTAATTCATTTTGAAGGGAATCAATCTAAAGAAAGGGTTCAAAAAGGGTATCAAGAAAGTCATTTTGTGCTTTTAGCATCGGAAAGTGAAGGTTGGCCCAAGGCCATCGCCGAGGGCATGTTTTGGGGTTGTGTCCCTTTAGCCACTTCCGTTTCTTGTGTCCCTTTTATGTTGGATTATGGCAATAGAGGCATTTTGTTAGAAATGGATTTAGAAAAGGATGCTAACCAATTAATGGGCTTAATAAAAAATCAAAAGGACTATGATGATAAACAAATTAAAGCAACAGCATGGTCTAGAAATTATACTTTAGATGTTTTTGAAAGAGAAATTAAAAAACTACTTAAGAATACGGATTAATACTACGAATAGTAAACTTAAAAATCTTATAGTAAAGTGATTTTTGATTCGTTTTTATAAATAAAAGCCATTTTATCAATTTAGGGATTATTATATTTGACTATAATTTTATAATAATGGTAATAAAAGATATATTTGGAAATACAAACAAACAATAGATGCGTATACTGCAAATCATAGATTCGTTAGCCGCAGGAGGAGCGGAACGTATGGCTGTCCATTATGCAAATGCTTTAACTAAAAAAGTGGCATTCTCAGGAATAATAGCGACTAGGCAAGAAGGACCTCTTTTACAGGAACTTAATGAGAATGTGACTTATCTATTTCTAAATAAAAAAGGAAGCTTTGATGTGAAAGCATTATTTCGATTAAAAGCCTTTGTTAATCAGCATAAAATTACCATTATACAGGCGCATAGTACTTCCTTTTTTACCGCATTTCTTTTAAAGTTGGTATCTCCTTCCCTACAATTAATATGGCATGATCATTATGGGGATAGTGAGTTTTTAAACAAACGGCCTAGTAGGATATTAAAAGCGGTGCTTCCTTTTTTTGCAGGAATTATATCGGTAAACCAAAAATTAAAGGGTTGGGCAAATAACCAAATGCATTTTAGTAATGCGCTGTATTTGCCTAATTTTACATCCGAAGCTAAAATGCCTTTAAAAGGGGGAACTATTTTAGAAGGAATCGAAGGCAAGCGAATCGTATGTTTGGCCAATTTGAGGGAACAAAAAAATCATTTTTTTTTAGTAGAGGTGGCAAAAAGATTGAAAATATCACAGCCCAACTGGTCCTTTCATTTAGTAGGAAAAGATAATCAAGATGCTTATTCTAATGTATTAAAAACCAGAATTCTTGAAATGGAGTTAGAAGAATCCGTTTTTATATATGGATCTAGGTCTGATATACCATCTATTTTGAGTCAAAGTACAATTGGAATTCTGAGCTCTCAATCCGAAGGGTTACCAGTAACTTTATTGGAGTATGGTTTGTATAAAAAACCTGTTGTATTGACAGCCGTAGGTGAAATCCCATCAGTTATTCAAAATGGAGTCAATGGGTTTATAGTTCCTGCTCAAGAAGTAGAAGTGTTTTATAATGCTTTATTGCTACTGATCGAAAATGAAAAGTTAAGAATAGAACTGGGAGACTCCCTATATAATACTATTTTAGAAACCTATTCTGAACAAGCCGTTATTACGCCCTATTTGAATTGGGTGCAAACCACAATTTTGAAATGAAAAAAGAAGAATCCTCTTATCTCTATTTAATTTTATTCCATGTCTTTATTGGATTTGTTATTTATTTGGTGCCCTTTACTGCTAAACTATATGGGTATTCTATTTTTATAGTAGGACTTTATTATGTAATCAAAACCCAAAATAGAAACCATGAAGCTTTGCTGGTAGCGGCATATTTAGTAGGTGCTGAGGTACTGTTGCGAATGACTGGAGGGAATATCACCTATGAGTTTTCAAAATATGGAGTAATGATTTTTATTTTTTTGGGAATGTTTTATAGTGGCTTTTCAAAAGGAGCGTCACCTTATTGGGTTTTCTTATTGCTATTGGTTCCTAGCGTTGTACTTTCGACCTTTGTGATTAGCTTCAATACCAATCTTAGGAATACAATTGTATTTAATATCTCAGGTCCTGTTTGTTTGGCTATTGCCTCTTTATATTCCTATAAGCGTAAGATATCCTTAGAAAGGATAAATAAAATCCTTCTTTTTATAGGACTGCCAATTATTTCCTGTACCGTTTATTTGATTTTTTATACTCCCAACATTCAAGATGTTGTTACGGGAACTGCCTCTAATTTTGAAACGTCAGGTGGTTTTGGCCCCAATCAGGTCTCTACTTTTTTGGGTTTGGGGATGTTTATTTTCTTTTCTAGGATTATTTTGGAGTCCCATACCAAATTTATGGTTGTACTAAACTTAGTCATCGTTTTTAATATTAGTTATCGAGGAATGGTTACTTTCTCAAGAGGAGGGATGATTACTGGTTTTTTAATGATTGTTTTATTGTTGCTTTTCTTATATTTTAAATCGAATTATAAAGGAAAAGTAAAGCTCAATTACATCATCATCATTATAGGGGTAGCCATGATGGGGATTTGGGGCTATACTTCCTTTCAGACAGGTGGTTTAATCAATAAACGGTATGCCAATCAGGATGCAGCCGGAAGAGTTAAAAAAAGCCAGTTTACAGGAAGGGAGGATGTGGCTCAAACTGAGATTAATATGTTTTTAAATAATCCTGTTTTTGGAGTAGGAGTGGGGAAAGGAGTCGAAATTCGTGAAGCAGAAACAGGTGTTTTTGTATTGTCCCATGATGAAATTACCCGAATGCTAGCAGAACACGGTTCCTTAGGGATCTTAGGATTGTTGATTTTATTTTTAACACCTTTGGTTCTGTATTTTAATAACAAGTTCAATATGTTTTTATTGTGTTTTGTCGCTTTTTGGTTTTTTACGATTAATCATGCCGCCATGCGAACCGCGGTGCCCGCCTTTGTCTACTCCTTGTCTTTGTTGAATGTGCAAATTGGCGGTGGTAAAAAAGAAAATGAAATTTAGTATTATTATTATTGATTTTTTATTGGTCAGACTACAGCGCTTCATTTTATTTTGCTTTCCTTTTTTTTCTACTGATTAAATCCGATTTCACTCCTTACTCTTGGTGCGTCTACTACATTGCGTCTATCGATTTCGTACTGATCATTATTTAATAGAAGATGAAAAAATATTTGTAAAGCATTTTTGAACATGTTGTTGTTGATAGATTTAATTGTATTTGTAACTATTTTTGAACAAAATCACTAAATTGCAACAATAACCACAAACGACTGTATGTCCAAAAACAAAATTCATTTTGAAATCTCAGAAAGAAAAACAATTCTTTATCTGTTTGATATTGTTTTTGCAGTAACGGCTTTATATTTAGTAGGAAATCTATTCGACTTAGAGTATTTGAAATATTCGGTTGGAAATTTGTATTGGGCTTTGTTCCTAGTCATCTACCTTAATGTTTTTGGAACTATTTTTGAGATGTATAACTTACAGGTATCCAGTAATGAATATCAAATATTAAAAAGCACCTTGCTAACCGTTTCTACCACTGTTCTCGTTTATCTCCTTACTCCCTTTTTTTCACCTGTTTTACCTTCTAATCGATTGCAGATTTTAGTTTTTTATGCCGTTATTTTTCTTACTTTAATTCTTTGGCGGTTGTTTTACGTTAAGTTTTTGGCGTCCAATCGATTTCTTCAAAATGCGGTACTTATTTGCGATAAAGATCAAGTAGAAGAGTTAATCCTAGGATTGGAAAACATTGATCCTCATTATAAAATAGTAGCGTATGTTAGTGCCGATACCTTAGTGAATGACGACTTTGAGCAGCATCATTATGTACAACATATAAAAAGAGATGACTTGGCATCATTTGTTAAATTAAATGGTATTTCGGAAATTGTCATCGCGTCAAAAAATACACAAGGAATTACATCTGAATTATACCTTCAATTGCTCGCTCTTCTAGAGTCAGGTAAAGTTATTAGAGAATATACACAGGTTTATGAGAGTAAAACATATCGGATTCCTGTGCAATATATGGCAAGAGATTTTTATCGTTTTTTTCCATTTAGCAGGAGCAATCATAATAAATTATATCTGTCTGTTGTAAGAGCGTTTGAGATTGGAATTTCTTTAATTGGATTAGCCATTGGTGTTGTTTTTATTCCATTTATACTCGTGGGAAATGCTTTAGCCAATCAAGGAAAATTATTTTATACTCAAGAAAGAATAGGTAAAGATGGTCAAGTATTTGCCATATTGAAATTTCGAACGATGGTGAAAAATGCGGAATCCAACGGAGCCGTTTTTGCGACTACTAATGATGTTCGAATTACTCGTTTTGGAAAATTTTTAAGGAAAACAAGAATAGATGAACTGCCCCAGTTTGTCAATATCTTAAAAGGGGAGATGGCAGTTATTGGTCCCCGTCCTGAGCGTCCTCATTTTGTAAAGGAAATCGCTGCAATCATGCCTTTTTATGAAACTAGACATGTCATAAAGCCTGGTCTTACAGGTTGGGCTCAGGTGAATTATGCTTATGGTGAAACGATTGACGATAGTTTGATTAAGCTACAGTATGACCTTTACTATATAAAACACCGTAGCTTTTATTTGGATTTGAATATTACGCTTAAAACGATAACTACCGTTTTATTTTATAGAGGACAATAGTGTTTTTCGATGGCCGATGATCGATGTTCGATGATCGAAGTTCGATATTCGTTGACCGAAGTTCGTTGTTCGATGCTCGATTTACATTGTTCGTAAACCAATTTTCGCTTCACGATGGCCGTAAAATGGTTAGCAATAATTGATGTTCGTTGACCGATGTTCGAAGTTCGATATTCGATTTACGTTATTCGTAAACCAATTTTCGCTTCACGATGGCCGTAAAATGGTTAACAATAATTGATGTTCGTTGTTCGATTTTCGATTTTCGTTGACCGAAACTCGTTGACCGATATAGGAAGAACGGAAAACAGTTAACGGTTAACGATAATCGATGTTCGTTTGTTTTGTATAACCAATCTTATTACTATTACTCCCGTTGTTACTATCAAAGGCATAACAATCATCAGGTGTGCTTTGTTTATTAGTATAAGGAGGTAAATCGCTAAAGAAAATAGGTTGAAAAAAGCTAAGCTTAAAATTCCTTTTCGGTTGTTTTTAAAATAAAAATAAGCAAGTGCTAATAATGTAGGGTTGAATAAGAGAATATTATAGTTGTAACCTAATTCATGATGAGAGGAATAAAACCCTATAAAAATAAAGAATAATCCCAATATTCCCATCGTTAAAAAAAAGAATTGATTTATTCCTTTTTTATTGATTAAAATAATGAGACCAAGAAGTAGTAAGTACGTATATGTATTATTCCACCATGAGTTTTCCTGTATTTCATTTGATTCCAAAAGAATTTTGCTTTCATTAGCGAGAAGGTGATTTTGAAAACGAATTGTTTTTAAGCTTTTGAGTAGCTCTAGAGGTAAAAATATTTTCGTGCCCAACTCGTCTACTTTTTTTCCAAAAATGATGCTCGTTCCTAGTTTCTCATAAAAGTGATATTCAAAATAGGGGTAAAGAATTGTTCTGTATGTAATATCTGTATCTGTGTTTTTTACAACTGCAGTAGTGTCTAGTGTTTTATTAATCACGTCCACCACCATCGAGGTACAGTTTTTGTCAATAAATTTATAGGTATAATGACTTTCGCCAGATGCTAATGACGTATTTAAATTATCAAATAATCTTTGTTTTAGTACTAGTGAAATATTTAATTCCTGTTCGTAAACGGCTCTTTTTTCATATCTGTATTCATTCATGAAATCATTGAAAGAATGAGTGACTGCAAAATACTGTAAGTCTCCTTTGACAAATTTAGGTACGAAATTAGGTGTGTTAAAGTCAAAAGCGCCATAATTATAAACGATATCAATAAAATTGGGAGCATCTGTAATTCGGATGGCAGTATGTCCAAAAAGGGAGTAGGATTCATTACCCGTCCCACAGGTCAAAACACTGACTTTTGCATTTTCGGATAAAATAGCAGTCTGCCCAAAAGTAGCGTTTATAGTGCTTAGAAAAGTGAAGGTTAAAATTATTTTTTTTAAAATTGATGCTTTCATTTTTTTAAATTGTATCGAAGTAAAAATTAGTTTCTAAAAAGAGATAAGTCCACTTTTAGTGAAAAAATATTGGAATATAAAGCGGCACTTTGATTTCCTAAATCGGTTAAGGCATAATCTACTTGAATTCCCTTATACTTAAATCCGAGTCCTATATTGGGTTGAAATCCTACTTTTTTAGTATTGTCCAATTGTTGGATGTTTTGAAAATTACCTACGCCAGCCCGTAAAAAAACTAAGTCTAAGTAGCCAAATTCGAAACCTAAGGCAGGATCAATACTAACAAAATCATTCGAAAAAATATCGTTTGTCTTTGAAAAGCGCATATTTAAATTGGCTGCAGCCAAAAGACTATAGTCATACCGAATGATGAATTTTTTTGAAAGACCCAATTGTGCTTTTGGGGCCGTAATCTCTGTACTTTCTGGGAGATCTTGATTTTGACCAGGAACTGCATCTGCAATTTTTTGGTATTCCTTCTCGTCAATATTCCATACGTTATATGTGGTTGTGATATCACGTACCATTAATCCCAATTTCCAGTCATTTTTTTCATATTGTAACCCAATATCAAAACCAAATCCCCAAGAATCAGCAAATTTGCCAATGATGCGTCGAATAATTTTAGCATTTACTCCATATTGAAATCCTTGAACGGGCAATTTTCGAGCATAAGAAAAAGTAAATCCATAGTCGGCTGTGGAAAAAAGACTGATGCGATTGTAGTCAATATTACCCTGGCTATCTATTAATTCAGTTGTATTTAAAATATCATCAACGCCAAAACGGATTAAGGAAACACCCCAAGCGCTGCGGTCATCTATTGGACTCGCATATGCTATATAATCATATTGTGCAATATTGGCAAAATAATTGGCATGCATTAATCCAATTTGATTGTCTTTTAAACTGATTAGTCCAGCAGGATTCCAATAGGTAGCGTTAACGTCATCGGTTGATGCTACAGCCGTGTTCGCCATGCCTAAGGCAGCAGCATCAACGCCGATATTCATAAACTCATTGGAATATTTTCTAACAGTTTGTCCGTAATTTAGGGAACAAGCTAAAAGAAGAAGAATAAATTGATATTTTTTGAATCTTTTTATTTTTAACAAAACGGATGCTTGTTTAAATTTCATCAAAAATATAATTTTTTAGCGAGCTTATTTCTCTCATTGCTTAAATAAATGATAAAGTCGAAAAGGCTGTTAACAATCTCTTTTAAAAACTAACGCTGCATTCACTTATTATAGTAAATTTGTCCCCTTAGATTATAAAATACAATTACAATGAATATTAAGAAACACATTCCAAACAGTATTACTTTGCTAAACCTATTCTGTGGCTGTATTGCTATGGTCTTAGTGTCTGAAAAGGATTTTGAAATGGCTTTTTATATGGTTTGCCTTGGAATCTTCTTTGATTTTTTTGATGGTTTTTTTGCTCGATTATTTAAAGTGTCCGGTCCTTTGGGTTTGCAATTGGATTCATTAGCGGATATGGTAACTAGTGGCGTTGTGCCGGGGTATATTATGTATTTTTTACTGACTAATAGCCAACATGAAATTTCATCTAATCCATGGATGCCTTTCTTGGGGTTTATTATCACCTTAGGATCCTGTTATCGATTGGCGGTATTTAATTTGGACACCCGTCAGACGAATTCTTTTATTGGTTTGCCAACTCCTGCGAATGCCTTGTTTATTCTAAGTTTGCCTCTAGTATTAAAATATTCAGATTCATTATTTGTTCTTGAGTTTCTGACTAATCAATGGGTTTTATTGGCTATTACACTTTTTAGTGCTTCTATTTTGAATGCCGAGATTCCTTTATTTTCTTTAAAAATTAAAAAATTCAATCTTAAAGACAATGCACTTCAAATTGTCTTTTTGTTTCTTTCTTTTTTTTTATTGATTTTCTTTCAGTATTTAGGAATTCCCTTAATTATCATTGGTTATGTTTTATTATCTGTAGTGAGTAACATCTTTAAGTTAGATGAGAAAAAAAATCGTTAGACAAAGAAAAACAACTGTAATTCGTAAGTACAAGAAGCGTTCTTCCATTTTTTCTGGACGACTTTTTCGATTTTTAATTGGGCTATTTATTATACTTTTTGTTTTTACAATTGCCTATCATTATCGAGATGGTTTGGCCTATTATTTTAGCTTTAAATCGAATCATGCGTCACAATTAGAAGCAGAGGAAAAGCGAATTTCTGATGTTCGGAATTATCAGGTGTTAGAAAAAAAAGAAAACAAAGTTGTAGGTATTGATGTTTCCGAATATCAGGGTGACATCAATTGGGAAAAGATGGATTCTTTGGAAAATAAATATCCAATTCATTTTATTTTTATTAGAGCAACCGTTGGAAATGACCGTTTGGATAAAGGATTTGAAGACAATTGGCTTGGTGCCAAAAAAAACAAATTCATTAGAGGTGCCTATCACTATTATCGACCTAACGAGAACTCTCTGGAACAGGCCGCTTTATTTATAAAAACGGTTTCCTTGAAAAAAGGTGATTTGCCTCCTGTTTTGGATATTGAAAAATTACCAAAAAATCAATCGTTGGAACGTTTGAAAATTGGATTAAGACGCTGGTTGATAGTAGTTGAGCAGCATTATAAGGTAAAGCCAATTATTTATACTGGCGAAAAATACTATGAAGATTTTTTAAAAGAAGAGTTTGGGGATTACCTTTTTTGGATTGCTAATTATAATTTTTACAGGGAAGAAATAGATGCTAACTGGTTGTTTTGGCAATTTACGGAGAAAGCTTCAATTAAGGGAATAAAAGGGAATGTCGATGTTAATATTTACAATGGTGATATACAGCAGTTGCGGTTTATTACTGTTGAGTAGTGTTCAGTGATCAGTATCGCAGTGATCAGTGTTTAAGTTTAAAGTATTTAGCGTTTATTGCTGAATAGTTATTAGAAAATTATCAATAGTAAGTACTGTCTTAGGATTGTACACCAAATTTTTCGGGATTTAAAATCATGTAATTAATTAGTTTCCCAACTTCATTACTTTCATTTGATAATTCAGTATAAACACTTTTATCTATATAATTACATTTAAGTGAAAACTCCAACCAGACTTGTGTTTCTGAGTTTTCAGCATCAGCATCCGTTAATTTACTATGAAAATGTCTAGGATATACTCTTTTTCTATACGCTTCTAGAAGAACGTCTCATTTGGTCCGTCAATGAATACATTTCTTCTTTGGGAAATAGTTTTGTGATTTCAAAAAATTTCATGGCTAATGAAAATGATTTCTGATACGCTAATAGGTCTTGGAATTTCATGTCAACTGTTTTGTTTACTGAACACTGAACCCTTTTTTTAAAACTCAATTTTCTTTTTACGTAATTCAAAATTCTGGCCTAAATAGACCCTACGTACCATTTCGTCTTCTACTAATTCTTCTGGAATACCCGCTTTTAAGATGCCACCTTCAAACATCAAATAGGTTTTATCAGTAATAGCTAATGTTTCTTGAACATTGTGATCGGTAATTAAAATTCCGATATTTTTATTTTTTAACTGGGCTACAATTCTCTGAATATCTTCTACGGCAACGGGGTCAACTCCAGCAAAAGGTTCGTCAAGTAAAATAAACTTAGGGTCGGTTGCTAAACAACGCGCAATTTCAGTACGGCGACGTTCTCCTCCCGACAGTAAATCTCCTCGATTGGTACGAATGTGCTCTAAGCTGAATTCGGCAATCAAGCTTTCCATTTTGGCTTCTTGTTGTTCTTTTGAAAGTGTAGTCAATTGTAACACACTTAATATATTATCTTCAATGCTTAGTTTTCTAAAAACCGATGCTTCTTGAGCTAAATACCCAATTCCTTGTTGTGCTCGTTTGTACATGGGGTAATCCGTAATATTCAAGTCGTCCAAATAAATATTACCTGAATTGGGCTTTACTAAACCAACAATCATATAAAAGGATGTTGTTTTTCCAGCTCCATTGGGTCCTAATAAACCTACGATTTCGCCTTGATTTACTTCGACCGAAATGCCTTTTACAACACTTCTTCCTTTGTATGTTTTTACTAAATTTTCGGCTCTTAAAATCATATTGATTTGTTTATTTGTTTAATCGGTGATTTGTTTAATCGTACAAATAAACGAATAAACGAATCAATATATAAATCTGTTAACAGTTATTTAGACTCTTCTTCCAATGCTTCCCAAAATTCATACGCTCTACGTAGATGAGGGACAACGATAGTTCCACCAACTAATGTCGCAATTCCCATTGCTTCCATCATTTCTTCTTTGGTTACCCCTTCTTTATAACTGGTTTCTAAATGGTATTTTACACAATCGTCACAACGTAAAACAGCCGAAGCAACAAGACCTAAGAGTTCTTTGGTTTTTACATTAAGAGCACCCGCCGCATAGGCATTGGTATCTAAGTTGAATATTCGCTTTACAATTTTATTATTGTCAGCCAGTAATTTTTCGTTCATTCTAGAACGGTATTCATTGAATTCTTCTATTATAGCAGCCATTTTATTCTTTTTTATTTTTAACAACAAATACTGAAATCCAGATACTTGCTTCGTAGATTAATAACATCGGGATAGCAACAATAGTTTGACTCACCACATCAGGAGGCGTAACAATGGCCGCGATGATTAGTACCAATACGATTGCATATTTTCTATATGTTCTTAAAAAAGTAGGAGTTACAAGTCCTAACTTGGTTAAGAAATATATAATTATAGGTAATTCGAAAAATAAACCACTAGCCAATACGGATGTTTTAACCATTCCAATATAAGAATCTAGTGTAAATTGATTTTTCACGACATCACTCACAGTAAAGGTTGCAACAAAATTTACTGACATAGGGATCACAACAAAATATCCAAAAAGCACTCCTAGAAAGAAAAGTAAAGAAGAGAAGAAGATGAATATTTTAGCATTTTTCTTTTCATTTGTATAAAGTGCTGGACTGATAAATTTCCATATTTCCCATAGTATATAGGGGAAACTTAAAATAAATCCCGCAAGTATACAAATCCATATGAACACATTCACTTGCCCTTCCATTTCTGTGTTCTGAATGATAAAAGGCATTTCGGTAATGCAAATACTATCTGCAAAACCTATAGAATGCGATAATTCACAGAAAAAAGTATAGGTAAAAAAGGTAGGTCTTGTTGGACCAAATATTACAACATCAAAGAGATAGTCACTTATGAAATAAGTTACTATGGCCATGATAATAATTGCTATTGTACTTCTTACTAATAACCATCTTAAATCTTCAAGATGATCTAAAAACGACATTTCGTTTTGGTTTTTCTTTGCCATTATATTATTCCTTCTTTTAAAATGTCGTGTAAATGTAAAACTCCTTTGTATTCTTCATGATCTACCACAACCAATTGTGTTATTGAGAAGTCTTCCAAAATATTGAATGCGTCTACTACCATATCGTTTGATTGAATTAATTTAGGGTTTTTTGTCATAATATCTTTTGCAGTCAAATCAGCAAATGTATCTCTTTCATTCAACATTCTACGTATGTCACCGTCAGTGATTATTCCAATTACTTTATCATTCTCTACTACGGCAGTTACTCCAAGTCGCTTCTCTGAAATTTCAAAAATAACTTTTTTTATTGGAGTATCAGGACTAACCATCGGTTTTAGTGTATGTTCGAGCATGTCTTTTACTTTAAGTAATAATTTTTTACCTAATGCACCACCAGGATGGTATTTAGCAAAATCTTCTGCTTTAAAGTCACGTATTTCCATGAGGCATACTGCCATAGCATCTCCCATCACTAATTGTGCAGTTGTACTACTAGTAGGAGCCAAGTTGATAGGGCAAGCTTCCGTTTCTACTGTTGTATTTAGAATAAAGTCAGATCCTTTGGCAAGAAATGAGGTTGTATTACCAGTAATAGCAATTAAAGTATTGCCAAAACGTTTTAATAAAGGGACAAGTACTTTTATTTCTGGACTATTTCCACTTTTGGAGATGCAAATAATGATATCATCATTTTGTACCATTCCTAAGTCGCCATGTATTGCTTCTGCAGCATGAAGGAACATTGATGGTGTACCAGTTGAATTAAAAGTAGCCACCATTTTTTGAGCTATGATGGCACTTTTTCCTATTCCTGTTACGATCAATCTTCCTTTAGAATTGTAGATTGCTTGTGTGGCGTCTGAAAAATTGTCGTCTAAATAATCAGTTAATTTTGTAATTGCTTTACTCTCAGCTAAGATGGTTTTTTTGGCGGTTGCCAATATATTTTCTTTAGATATCAAAACAGAATGTTTAAAATTTGTAAGTGTAAAAGAAATTAGTATCTTTATGTAATGCAAATTTATACAAAATACCACATAATACCATACAATAAAGAATGAATTCAAACGAAATTGACATCCATAAAGAATTAAAGAAATATTTTGGCTTCAGCCAATTTAAGGGACTACAAGAACAGGTGATAAAAAGTTTGCTTAGCAAAGAAAATACATTTGTTATAATGCCAACAGGTGGCGGAAAATCACTCTGTTATCAACTGCCCGCTTTAACACAAGAAGGAACAGCAATTGTTGTTTCGCCTTTGATCGCTTTAATGAAAAACCAAGTGGATGCCATTAGAAGTTTGTCTTCGGAAGCTGGTATTGCCCATGTTTTAAATTCTTCCCTTACGAAAACAGAGATTGCACAAGTTAAAAAAGATATTACATCTGGATTAACAAAATTATTATATGTAGCTCCAGAATCCTTGACTAAAGAAGAAAATGTAAATTTTCTTAAAAGTGTAACGGTTTCATTTGTTGCTATTGATGAAGCCCATTGTATCTCAGAGTGGGGACATGACTTTAGACCAGAATATAGAAATCTAAAAAATATTATAAAGCAGTTGGGTGATATTCCTGTGATAGGACTTACCGCTACTGCTACTCCAAAAGTCCAAGAAGACATTCTTAAAAACTTGGACATGTGCGATGCTAAAACTTTTAAAGCTTCTTTCAACAGACCTAATTTATATTACGAAGTACGCACAAAAACAAAAAATATCGAATCGGATATCATTCGGTTTATAAAACAACATAAAGGAAAATCGGGAATTATTTATTGCTTAAGCCGTAAAAAAGTAGAAGCTATTGCCGAAGTTTTGCAAGTAAACGGTATAAGTGCTGTTCCCTATCATGCTGGATTGGATGCCAAAACCCGTGCGAAACACCAAGATATGTTCCTTATGGAAGATGTTGATGTAGTGGTTGCAACAATCGCTTTTGGAATGGGAATTGATAAACCCGATGTTCGATTTGTCATTCATCACGATATTCCTAAGTCACTGGAGAGTTATTATCAAGAAACGGGACGTGCTGGTCGTGATGGAGGTGAAGGTCATTGTTTAGCTTACTATTCTTATAAGGATGTAGAAAAACTCGAAAAATTCATGTCGGGTAAGCCGGTTGCTGAACAAGAAATTGGATTCGCTTTATTGCAAGAAGTAGTGGCTTATGCTGAAACTTCCATGTCAAGAAGGAAATTTTTACTTCATTATTTTGGTGAAGAGTTCGACAGTGAAACAGGAGAAGGAGCCGATATGGATGACAATGTCAGAAATCCGAAGGTTAAAATTGAAGCCCAAGATCAAGTAGTGAAACTACTGGAAATAGTAAGAGATACCAAACATTTATACAAGTCCAAAGAGATTGTTTTTACTTTAATTGGAAGAGTGAATGCTGTGATTAAGGCTCATAGAACTGATGTTCAGCCTTTTTTTGGAACTGGAATTGCTTTTGACGAAAAATATTGGATGGCTTTATTGAGGCAAGTTCTTGTTGCTGGATATTTGACTAAAGATATTGAGACGTATGGTATTGTGAAAATAACCGAAAAAGGTTTGGGTTTTATAAAAAATCCAAGCTCTTTCATGATGTCCGAAGATCATGAATACAATGAATCAGTTGATGAGGCTATTGTAACGGCTTCAAAATCAACTGGTGCTGTTGACGAGGTTTTAATGGGAATGTTGAAAGACTTAAGAAAAAAAGTAGCTAAGAAAATTGGGGTTCCTCCATTTGTAGTTTTTCAAGATCCCTCGCTAGAAGATATGGCTTTGAAATATCCAATTTCTCTAAATGAATTGATTAATATTCATGGAGTTGGTGAAGGTAAAGCTAAGAAATACGGTGCTGATTTTATCGAACTAATCAATCGATATGTGGCTGATAATGAAATTATTCGCCCTGATGATTTAGTTGTTAAATCTACAGGAGTAAATTCAGCTAATAAATTGTATATCATTCAAAATATTGATAGAAAATTATCGCTAGATGATATTGCTAAGGCTAAAGGATTAACAATGGACCTGCTTATAAAGGAGATGGAACAAATTGTCTATTCAGGAACGAAGCTAAATATTAAATATTGGGTTGATGATATGCTTGATGAAGAGCAGCAAGAAGAAATTCATGATTATTTTATGGAATCAGAATCTGACAATATAGAAGGTGCCTTGAAAGAATTTGAAGGGGACTATGATATTGATGAGTTGCGCTTGATGCGCATCAAATTTATTAGCGAAGTAGCTAATTAAAATAAGCGTGCAGTAATCAGTTTTTAGTGTTCAGTTGTTTAAAGCTCATCACTAAAAGCTGACTATTGGATACTAAAACAACTCAGCGCGATGCGGTTTTAAACCATCACGAACTTGTGTCATATGTTCATCCGTTACTACCATAAAAGCAATGGCGTGCATTTCATTACGGATTTCGAAGCCAGTTATATTCAAAGGTAATTTTTCAATTGCAATATATTCTTTAAGATGTATTTCATGATGTTCCGCCGTTTTTGAAGCGGCAGGCCCACGAAAATCCCATATCATTTTTATTTTTCTAGACATTATTTTTAAGGTTCAAAGTTTCAAAGTAGCAAAGGTACAGCTCTATTTTGAAAATGGACTTTATAATAATCAACTAATTCCACTTCAAAATACTATTTTTGCAAATGTTTTTGTTTTTCGAAAAAATGAAACAGTAATGCAATGATTAAAAAAGATAAAATGCCTCAAGAACTCCTTTTACAAGTAACCCCAGAAATCGCTGCGAATGAATCGTTGCTAAAAGACCATTTATCGAAACAAATTAAAGTTTCTGTTAATGAAATTCAGCATGTTGTTATTTTAAAACGTTCTATTGATGCACGTCAAAAAGCAATAAAGATTAACTTGAAAGTGGCTGTTTATTTGAAAGGGGAACCTTTTCAGGAATTAAAATTGGAACTTCCTTATTATCCAAATGTTGCCAGCGCACAAGAAGTGTTAGTGGTGGGAGCAGGTCCTGCAGGTCTTTTTGCGGCTTTGCAATTAATAGAGTTGGGCTTGAAGCCAATCGTAATCGAACGTGGAAAAGAGGTTCGTGGTCGTCGTCGTGATTTGAAAGCGATTAATGTAGACCACATTGTAAATGAAGATTCTAATTATTGTTTTGGAGAAGGCGGAGCTGGGACTTATTCAGATGGAAAATTATATACCCGTTCTAAAAAGCGTGGTGATGTAACCCGAATTTTAGAATTGTTAGTCGCTTATGGTGCTACACCAGATATTTTAGTAGAGGCACATCCACATATTGGAACTAATAAATTGCCACAAATTATTCAAGATATTCGAGAGAAAATTATTGAATGTGGTGGTCAGGTTTTATTTGAAACCAGAGTTACTGATATTTTGGTTAAGAATAATGAAGTGGAAGGAATAGTAACTCAAAATGGAGATACAATTTTGGCTAATAAATTAATTTTGGCCACGGGGCATTCCGCTCGTGATATTTATGAACTATTAGATAGAAAAAAAATATTTATTGAGGCAAAACCTTTTGCCTTGGGCGTAAGAGCGGAACATCCACAATCTTTAATTGATAGCATTCAATACAGTTGTGATTATCGTGGGGCACTTTTACCACCTGCACCTTATAGTATTGTGAAGCAGGTAGGAGGTAGAGGAATGTATTCTTTTTGTATGTGTCCGGGAGGTGTAATTGCACCTTGTGCTACTAGTCCTGGTGAGGTGGTGACCAATGGTTGGTCTCCATCAAAAAGAGATCAAGCAACTGCCAATTCAGGGATTGTCATCGAATTAAAATTAGAAGATTTCAAACCTTTTGCTCAATTTGGCGCTTTGGCTGGAATGGAATTTCAAAAAAGCATTGAGCAGAAAGCTTGGCATCTTGCAGGTGAAACCCAAAAAGTACCGGCACAACGCATGATTGATTTTACACAAAATAAAGTATCATCTGATATTCCAAAAACATCTTATGTACCAGGAACGACATCGGTAGAAATGGGGCAGGTTTTCCCAGGCTTCTTAACTCAAATATTAAGAGAAGGTTTTTCTGAATTTGGGAAATCCATGCGTGGGTATTTAACAAATGAAGCTATTTTACATGCTCCTGAATCAAGAACATCATCTCCTGTTCGTATTCCTAGAGATCCTATTTCCTATGAACACCTTCAAATAAAAGGATTGTATCCTTGCGGAGAAGGAGCAGGTTATGCGGGCGGAATAATATCAGCTGCCATTGACGGGGAGAAATGTGCTTTGATGATTGGGGAAAGTCTGCATAAAAAAACCTCGAATTAGTAATAAGTCGAGGTTTGTTCTAAAATTAGTAGTATTCTGTTTTTAAGGAACAAGAATTATTTTTCCAGTACTTTTTCTGCTTTCTAAATAATCGTGTGCTTTTTTTCCTTCAGAAAGTTTAAAAACGGTTGGTTTGGCAATTGTAATTTGGTCCTTACTAATCCAGTTAAACAATTGATGTGCTCTCTTAATTCGTTCTTCTTTTGAGGTTAAATAACTCCATAAGTCACCACCTGTAAGTGTTTTGGAGGTATCCATTAGCATTCTTGGATTGATAAAATCAGGATCTCCGCCAGCCATTCCAAAGAATACAACTTGTCCACAATTTTTAGTTACTTCAAAACTATCGCTTAACGTACTGCCTACACTGTCATAAACCACATCGACTCCGTTTGGATAAAAGGAGAGCACCTGCTCTTTCCAGTCTTCGGTATATAAGAATGCTTTGTCTGCTCCATTTTTTAAGGAAACAGTCGCTTTTTCACTTGATGAGGTTAACCCAATAACTGTTGCACCCAAAAGTTTGCTTATTTGAGTTAGAAATTGTCCCACTCCTCCCGCAGAAGCATGAATTAATACTGTTTCGTCTTTTTGAGTTTTATGACTGTCCGTTGCTAAGTAATGCGCTGTTAGGCCTTGTAAAAGTACAGTTGCAGCGGTTTCAAAAGAAATAGATTCTGGTAAAGGAATGACGTGGTCAAGAGGTACAGCTACTAATTCGGCATTCGCATACGGTACGTCAGCAAATGCGATTCGGTCTCCAATTTTAAAATGAGTACTTCCGTTTGCGTCTACTACAACTCCTGCTCCTTCGTATCCTGCGATAAACGGAGGGTTTCCTACAAGATGATAATTGCCTTTTCTTCGGTAAACATCTGCGAAGTTTACTCCTATAGCACGCATTTCCACAAGAATCTCCTCTTCTTTTAATGTAGGGCTAGGGATATCTATATATTCAAGAACATCTGAAGTGCCAAATGTTGAAAAAGTTAATGCTTTCATTTTTTATTTTTTTGTACTGCAAAGAACGGAAATAGAATTCTAGAATTCTATTTCCGTTCTTAAAAGGTTTTTATAAAAATAAAAGGATATTATTTTTTGTAATTAGCTTTGATTGAAGATGTGTTTGTTGATTTTATTGAATAATACTATTTCGTCAATAGGTTTAGAAATATAATCATTCATGCCCACTGCTTTGCATTTTTCGACATCAGCAGTAGTGACATCAGCAGTTAAGGCAATAATTGGTATTTTAGATTTTAGTATTTCTCTAATATGAGTTGTAGCTTCAAATCCGTTCATTTCTGGCATTTGTAAATCCATCAAAACAATATCGTACGTATTGTTTTGAAGTTTTTCAACTGCGATTTTGCCATTATCTGCGACTTCAATTTCATATCCGAAATCCAATAGTATTATTTTTAGTAAAAGTTGATTCAAGATCATGTCTTCTACCACTAAGACTTTTATTTTATTAGTTATCGCCTCTTCAAATTTAATAACTGGGATTGGAATAATTTCTTCTATTAGTTCTTCTTTGATTTCAATAGATTTTTCAAAGTTCATAATAAACCCAAAAGTTGAACCTTTACCTTCTTGACTATGGGCGATAATTGATCCTCCTTGTAACTCTACCAGTTGTTTCACAATAGCAAGACCTAAACCTGTACCTCCATAAGAAGTACTAGTGCCTTTAGTTGCTTGTTCAAAATTATTAAAAATATGTGCTAGTCTATCTTGTGGTACTCCAATTCCAGTATCTGTTATTAAGAATTCAAGAGTAACTTTTTCGGTACCTTCATCTACTAGTTTGATACTTACAGTTATTTTTCCTTTTGAAGTAAATTTTATCGCATTACTCATTAGATTTAAAATAACCTGACGTAAACGCATCGGATCACCAATCAAAACTTTAGGAATTGCAGAGTCGCATTTATAGATCAATTCTAAATTTTTTTCCTTCATTTTTTGTTCAAAAAGAAGAAGAATAGTTGAAGTAGACTTGGATAATTTAAAAGGAACATGGTCAAAGATCATCTTGCCTGCATCTACTTTAGCAATGTCTAAGATGTCATTAATTAAAACAAGTAGAGCATCACCAGATTCTTTAATGGCATTGATGTATTCTTTTTGGGATTTGTCTAAAGGGGTCTTTAGTACTACATTAGTAAACCCGATAATAGCATTCATGGGTGTTCTTATCTCATGACTCATATTTGACAAAAATTGCTGTTTTGATTTTACCGCTTCTTCTGCAATTTTTGTTTTTAAATCTGCATTAATTTTTGATTCAATTAGTTCGTTTTTTGCTAAAACTTGAGTAGTCACATCATAGGCAATTATAGTAACTCCTGATATTGTTTCGTCGGCTTCATAATAAGGTTGGTAAACAAAATTAAAATAGGCGTCTTTTATAATTCCATTATGCGTTATAGGGGCAAGAAGTTCGTTTCCGTAAAAAGGATTACCTGTTTTAAAAACGTTTTCGAGCAATAAAGGAAAGGCCTTGTCTATAAGTTCAGGTAAAATATCATTGAATCTTTTGCCTTCTACATTTTGTCCTTTTCCCCACATTTCTTTGATACTGTCGTTGGCTAAGGTGACTACCATATCTTTCCCTTTTAATATTGCTATTGCAAATGGGGATTGGAGCACCATCATATTAAATCGTTTATTACTGTCTTCAATCTCCTTAGATGCCTGCTTTTGTACCTCAAGTAATTTTTCGAATTCTTTTTTTTCTTTAGCTTGAAGTTTAATGGAGAGTCGTCTTACTTCAGAAACATCTTGTATGGCTAATAGAATTATTTTTTCATCATGAATTTTTTGAAAAATATAATTCGCGCTAAGTATAATTGTTTTTTCTCCAAGAGAGGAAAAATCATGCGTTATTTCTACATTATGAAAGTCTTTACCGCTGGCAAGCATAGTAGTTAGAAGATTCCGAAATTCTGGAAAATCCCATTGTTTGTTATTTACTTCAAACAATGAAACTCCTTCGGTTTTTTCTTTATCGATAGTGTATTTTTGGCAAAATGATTTACTGGCAGATTTAATTTTAAGATCTTGCGTAAGAACCAGCATCGGTTCCATAATAGTCCCGATGATTTCTTCGGAAAACTCATACGATTCAGCAAGTAGATTTAAGCTTTTTTTTAATTTTTTATTGTTTGAAACGAGTTTCTTTTTTTTAGTTACATCTTCAACAATAATCATTATGAGCGTAACATTGTTTTTGGAATCAAGAATTGGGGAGTTTATTGTTTTCCAGTAGCGTTCTTCAAAATGACTGCCTTCTTCAGTAGGTATTTGGATGTCATATTTTATAAAGTCGACTGTGTTAGCTATTTTTTTCTGTAATACGCTATTTAAGGATGTTCTTAAATGAGTTATGGACTCAGGATTTTCTTCATTTGGGTTTTCAGGAAATATATCAAAAATATTTTGATCTATAATTTTCTCCCTTTCGGTCATAGTAGCTTTTAGAAAACTATCCGTCACAGTTACTATATTGAAATTAAGATCCAGTACGATAGATAGAGATGGTAATTGCCTATATAGATCTATGTAATCATTACTATTCATATATTAAAGAATTTAATTTTTGTGTTTTTATACTTTAAAAAAGGTATTGCTATTAAAATCTAATTTATGAATTCCTGTATGCTAATTTTGGTTCAAATATACACAAAAAAGCGTTTCATAAAATTTTGATTTTGACCTTGCAAATTTCATTCCAAAAAAATAATGTTTTGTGGTAATTATTGGAATAGAATAAAAACAAATTCTTTAATTGAAGTTATAATGATGCCTTTTTTAAAGCATAAAAAAAACCGAAAATCTCTTTTCGGTTTTGATAATTAATGTTGTTTATTTTTCAGTTTATCTTTAAATAACTTCTCAAATTTTTCAATTTTGGGCTGAATCACCATTCGACAATAGGGCTGGTTTTTATTATTGGCATAATAATCTTGATGGTAATCTTCGGCTTTATAAAAAGTGGTAAGCGGTTCTACAGCAGTAACAATTGGACTGTTATAAATTTTAGCATTGCTCAGTTCGTTAATGATATTTTGAGCTGCAAGTCGTTGTTCTTCATTTTTATAGAAAATGACTGAACGGTATTGAGTACCTACATCAGCCCCTTGACGGTTCAGCGTAGTGGGGTCATGAACAGTAAAGTAAACTTGAAATATTTCATTCAAATTTGTTACTGTTTTGTCATAAGTGATTTGTACCACTTCAACATAACCTGTTCTTCCTGTTGAAACATCTTCGTAACTAGGATTTGCATTTTTCCCACCTGAAAATCCAGATACTGCCGATTTTACTCCGTTTAGATTTTCGTAAACAGCTTCCACGCACCAATAACAGCCACCACCAAGTGTAATAGTTTCAAGGTTGTTTTTATTAGATGGTTTTTCCTCTATTATTTTTGTTTCTTTTTTTTGTCCACAGGCACTTAGTGTGGCCAAAACGCAAATTAAAAATATTTTTTTCATGTTATTTAGTATCAGGGATAAAGTCAAGAGCGATAGAATTCATACAGTATCTTTTGTGAGTAGGAGCAGGTCCATCATCAAATAGGTGTCCAAGGTGTCCTCCACATCGACCGCATAGTGCTTCAATTCGTTCCATGCCTAAAGAGTTATCTGTTTTATAGATTACACTTTTTTTATTGTCTTGTTCAAAGAAACTTGGCCATCCGCAACTACTTGCGAATTTGGCACTAGAGCGGAATAATTTATTACCGCAAGCGGCACAATAATACGTTCCTTTTTCGTCAGAGTTCCAATATTTTCCTGTAAATGGTCTTTCAGTGTCAGCATGTCTTGTTACAGCATATACATCATCCGAAAGTACTTTTTTCCATTCAGCATCCGTTAGGTCTAATTTTGTTGTGTCAGTATTGGAATAATAAGGGTTTTCTGGCTTACTGATTTTATTTTCCATAGTTGTTGATTTTTCTATTTTGTTTTGTTTTTTTCCTGTTTGTCCACAAGCCGTGATTACAAACAATGGAAGAAAGAATAAAAGGCTAAAAAAAGATTTTGTTTTCATAGGTAAATAATATTAAATATTTATAGTACAAATTTAAGCAGCTGTTTTAAGAAGTAATGTCGTGTACTTTACAATTTAACAGCTAATTATATAAGTTTTAACTAATGATAGTTACGTATTTAAAGTGTTTTTGGTTTTTAATAGGAAATGTTTACAAGCCAAGTCTCATGTTTATTAAATGTTTTTTGAAGCCCACTTTTTCATAGGCTTTAATGGCTGAAGGATTGTCATGATATACATCTAAGCGAAGCTCAACAAAATCCTGAGTACGACACCATTCTTTTAATGATTCAATAATTTTAGCATTGACTCCTTTTCCCCTATAGTCAGCATGGGTAAACATAAATCCTAAATAGGCATAATCTATATGGTTCAAATACGGTTTTGCAGTTTCTATTCGTGCGTAACCTGAACCTACAATTATGGAGTCAATCGTAGCAACCAAAACTTCAACTTCGGGTGCTGCAATCATTTTTTCTATATCGTAATAATGAATTTTTTCCTTTTTTAATGTTGGATCGTACGGACGTTCCGCTTCAATAATTCCTTGTTCGAATTCAAGAAGTGTTGTAAGGTCGCTTAAAAGTGCTTTTCGTATGTGTATAGAATTCATTGTAATGTAGCGTTAAGATTATCAAAAGTACTAAAGTTTATTGACGTGGACGGTATCAATAGAGTAGTGAAATACGCTATTTTATTTGCTCATGAAGAAAATGAAAGAGAACGTTAAAGCCTGTTTTTTTCTGTATCTTTTTTGTATTTTTGTGATGCTAAAAATAAATATGATAGAAGAAAACGTAATATTAGTAAATACTGACGATGTACAAATTGGATTGATGCCAAAATTAGAGGCGCATGAAAAGGCTTTGTTGCATCGTGCCTTTTCTGTTTTTGTTTTAAACAGTAAAAATGAATTAATGTTGCAACAGCGGGCACACCATAAATACCATTCTCCTTTGTTATGGACTAATACTTGTTGTAGTCATCAAAGGGAAGGGGAGACTAATGTCCAAGCTGGAAGTCGCAGGTTATTTGAAGAAATGGGTTTTAAAACAGAGCTTAAAGAATTATTTCACTTTATCTATAAAGCTCCTTTTGATAACGGATTGACGGAACATGAATTGGATCATGTGATGATCGGCTATTATAATGAAAGTCCAGAAATAAATACTGAAGAAGTTGAATCTTGGAAATGGATGAGTATCGATGCTGTTCAAGAGGATATGCAGTTGCATCCAGAAATTTATACCGTTTGGTTTAAAATTATTTTTGACGAGTTTTATCATTTTCTAGAAGATCATAAAGTATAGAAGGTAAGTTTTGAGCCTTTGAATTAAAAAAAAATACACGATAATAATATGAAAGTTACTATAAGTAGAAAAGCGCATTTTAATGCAGCTCATAGGTTGTATCGGAAGGATTGGACATTTGAAAAAAATGATGCGGTTTTCGGAAAATGTAATAATCCCAACTTTCATGGACATAATTATGATTTGACTGTAAGTGTTACTGGTGCAATTGATCAAGAGACCGGTTTTGTAATGGATGTGAAAATTTTGGCTGACATTATTCATGAAGAAGTCGAAAGTCAATTTGATCATAAAAACCTGAATTTAGATGTTCCTGAATTTGAAAACTTAAATCCCACTGCTGAAAATATTGTGGTTGTTATTTGGAATAAAATCCGAAAAAGAATTAAACAAGAGTTTGATTTAGAAGTAGTGCTTTATGAAACAGCTCGAAATTTTGTAACCTATAAAGGAGAATAATGGCATTACAAGTGGGAGATAAAATTCCGAGTTTTAAAGCAAAAAATACAGATGGGGAAGATTTTGATAGTGTAACTATTGTTGGAAAAAAACCAGTTGTTATTTATTTTTATCCAAAAGACAATACTTCTATTTGTACAGCACAAGCTTGCAGTTTTAGAGATCAATACGAAGCATTTACGGATTTAGGTGCTGAGGTAATTGGTGTCAGCAGTGATAGTGTTGCTTCGCATAAAGATTTTGCAAAAGAACATCAGTTGCCTTTTGTTTTATTATCCGACAGTGATAAAAAAATCAGAACTCTTTTTGGTGTTCCTTCTGCTTTATTTGGGTTGCTCCCTGGCAGAGTTACTTATGTAGTTGATAAAAAAGGGGTTGTTCAGCTGATTTTTAACAGTATAAAAGGGCAAAATCATATCGTAAAAGCATTAGAGTCTATAAAAAAATTAGTATCATAAAAGAACAAAATAGTATTAGATATAATTTACTTAAAGAGTGAATTTTGTCGTTTAAAAACGGAAGAAAAATGAATAAAATGGTATACCCTTTACAATTTGACCCTATATTGAAAGATAGAATATGGGGAGGTGAAAAATTAAAAACGATACTTAATAAGCCTATTGAGTCAAAAATTACTGGGGAGAGTTGGGAATTATCCACAGTGGAAGGTGATGTTAGTGTAATTGCTAATGGAGAATTTAAGGGAAAATCTTTAACAGAAGTAATTGAAGAGTTACCAAATGAAATACTAGGAACTGAAGTTCATAAACGTTTTGGAAAACAATTTCCATTACTTTTTAAATATTTAGATGCACGTGAAGATTTGTCTATTCAGGTGCACCCTAATGATGAGTTAGCAAAAAAACGTCACAATTCTTTTGGAAAAACGGAGATGTGGTACATCATGCAAGCGGATCCAGATTCAAGAATAATTGTTGGTTTTAAAGAAAAGTCAAATGCAAATGAGTATTTAGAGCATCTTAAAAATAAAACATTGTTGTCCATTCTTGATGATGTTGAAGTAAAAGAGGGAGATGTATTTTTTCTTGAGACAGGAACGGTTCACGCTATTGGAGCAGGATTAGTAGTTGCGGAGATTCAGCAAACCTCAGATATTACGTATCGTATTTACGATTTTGACCGAGTAGATGCTCAAGGGAATACTAGAGAATTGCATATTGATTTGGCTTTAGAAGCTATTAACTATGATAAAGTGGAAGCATATAGATCCTACAAAAAGGATGAAAATGTATCAAACACGATAGTTAATTGTCCTTATTTTACAACTAATTTTATTCCGTTAGAAGATACTGTAACTGTTTCTAAAACAGGAAATAGTTTTACAGTATATATGTGTGTAGATGGAGAATTTGAGTTAGAATATGATATGAATATTTACACATATAAAAAAGGAGATACTGTTTTGATTCCAGCTGCAATGGATTATTATGTTATCACCGGAAAAGCTTCTATTTTAGAAATTTACATTTCATAGTAAGTTATAGAAAGATTATGTGTACTTTTGCAGACGCAAATTAAAATTAAAGAAAAATGGCAAACGTTAAAAATTTAAAAAAAGACATCAACTACGTTTTAGGAGATATAATTGAAGCAGTTTATTTGTTTGAGATTTCAACTACTGGAAAACCAACAACAGAAACTAATGATTTAATTGATGAAGCTATCGCTGCTTTTGACGTTTTAATCACTAAAGTGAACGCTAAAAAAGTGGAAAATAAAAAAGCACACTTCAAACAAATCAATGTTGAATTGGAACAAACTGCAAATCAATTGATTGCTAAAATCAACGAATTGTAGTCGAAAAAAACGATAAAAAAGTGCAGATTTATTTTGGAGAAATCGAATTCATATGTATATTTGCACCCGTAATGAGACGCCAGCGTAGCTCAGTTGGCTAGAGCAGCTGATTTGTAATCAGCAGGTCGTGGGTTCGAGTCCCTCCGCCGGCTCATTGTAAAACCATCTAACTTTGTTAGGTGGTTTTTTTATGATTTCTAATTAAAACCGTCTATTTTGGTCGCTATAAAATAATTTATATTTTATTGTTATTTTGTTTGGAGATTTGGAATTCATCATTATATTTGCACCCGAGAAATGAGACGCCAGCGTAGCTCAGTTGGCTAGAGCAGCTGATTTGTAATCAGCAGGTCGTGGGTTCGAGTCCCTCCGCCGGCTCATCGTAAAACCATCTAACTTTTGTTAGGTGGTTTTTTTATTTTAAAATGAAACTCATATTATTATCAAATAAAATTATGGTGTCTTAGTTGAAAATGCAATACAAAAAAAAACGCCTCGTTTTAGCGAGACGTTTTTTTTTGTATTCAACTGAAAATTCAATTCCTTTATTTCTGAGCTTTAATTGAAGTAACGTATTCCGTTAGTTTCTTTCCATAAAGCGATTGTGCCACTTTAGGAGTCATAGATTTCTGGATTGTATCTAGATATTTAATATTGATGTCATAGATCTCTGATAAGGCAATATAAGGAGCTACTTCATGGTCTTTGTTGTTTATGGCAAAATTAGTAGCGTACAAGTACTTTCTTTTGATGTTTGAATCTTGTTTCGCACTTAGGCTATCGATTGCAATTGCATTTTTACTTTTTATTGCATTGAATTTTTGTTCAATCAAAGTAAGGTTTTCATCTTTAAATCTAGAATTGATCTTTTTGTATTCATCCAATAATTCTTGATTTTTAGATCCAGTAATTTTGGCGTCAGAAATATAAGAGTCAAGAGTAGTTTCAATATTTATATTCCCTGGTTCAGCAAAAAATAATATATTATTGTCCAATGAATTCGTTACTCCTCTGTCTAGAAATAAATAAAGCATTTCTGGTGATTTTAAATCGATATCACTTGTAAATGTAGAGCTACCATTAATTGTTATGGTGTCTATAGCAACAAGGGAAGAGTCAACTACTCTCTGAATGTATAAAGTTCCACTTTTAAGGCCTTTAATGTTTCCTGTGATGTGTACGTTTTCTTTGGATTCGTTTTTATTGCATGACACTAAAAGAACTAGTGAAAAGAATGCAAGAATTGTTTTTTTCATTGGTTATCTATTTTGGTGCAAAATAAAGAAAATTGTTGGAAAGTGGAAGAATTAACTTCTTGTAATTTTATAAAAAAAAATCCCAATCTATTTCTAAATTGGGATTTGTCAAAGTTTTATTTAATTAGCCTTTCAACCAAGCTTCTTTTAAGATACTTTTTGTTGAATCAGTCGCTTTCACAACCTCTTTTTCTTCATAAGGAAGTTTAACAATGCCTTTAATTGTTTGTTCTGAACCATTTCTTTTTATTTTCACTGTAATAGGATCATTCTCTTTCCATTTTTCACTTTCAGCTATCATTTCATAGATGTTGTCAAGTGTGTAAGACTGGTTGTTAATGGCTACTAAAACATCACCTCCTTTAAGGTCTAGAGAAGTATAAAAAGCATTTAATTCAATTTCGGGAATAACGACAATTTCTTTGGTTTGAGGATTCACTGTAATGTAGGGTGTTTGTCCTTTTAGAAATATGTTTCCTGGTGTTTTTTCAGATGTTAGCGTTAGCCCCACTTTTGCAAAATAAGAGGCGTAAGGAATTGGGGTTGTTCCTGCAACATAAGTTTTTAAAAATTCACCCACTTCTGGGTAGGTCAGTTCCGTGATTTTGGCAAAAAGTTCGTTGTCATTAAATGGTTTAGCAACGCCATACTCTTTGGACAATTTTTGCATTAAATCAAGAATTCCTCTTTGTCCGTTGCTTTTTTCTCTAATTATAATGTCCAAACACATCCCTATTAAAGATCCTTTTTGGTACACATTTATGTATTGATCTTTGTAAGGCTCTTTTAATACATTAGCACTCATTGTTGTAAATGACATCGTATCATTCATAGCATTGGCGCGCTCTATTTGGTCAGAAAGGCGACTGTAAAAGTCTTCTTCAGTAATTAAGCCTTGATTTATTTGAAATAAATTGGCAAAATATTCTGTAACTCCTTCATACATCCATAAATGCTCTGACATTTTTGGATCATTATAATCAAAAAATTGAATTTCTTTTGAATGAATACTTAAAGGAGTAACGATATGAAAGAATTCGTGAGATACCACATCCATCATCGATTTTACTAACTCTTCTTTTGGCATCACTTCAGGTAGGACAACAGTAGTTGCAGTAGGATGTTCTAATGCTCCAAATCCTTTAGCATCTGTATCGGTCATCGTTGATAAGTACAACAAAACACTGTATTTTTTAGTGGTGTTTATTTTTCCTAAAAAGTGTTTTTGCGCCGTCATCATTGTTTTCATTTCTGGAGTAATACTTTCGGCAGTTACTTTTCCAGTGGGAGAATAGACAGCAATATTAATTTCCATTCCGTCAACTGTAAAAGAAGTATGATCGGGTTTTGAATACATGATTGGGTTTTCTACTAGCTCTGCGTAACGGGATGTGATAAATACATCATTAGTGTTACTATCATCAATGTCAGTCATTGAAGTAGCTCCCCATATTTCACCTGGATGTGAAATGGTAACTTTGTATGGATTAGACATATAATTTGTAAAATACCCTACAAAACAATGGGTGTTTAACAGGATGTTTTTTCCCGAATCTATGTTTGAACCTGCTGGTGAGAAAACATCATCTTTACCAAATTCAGTTCCTTTTTCAGTGTCAAAGGAATCATTAACCCAATAGGTGATTTTGCTCAAAGTCTTCGCTTTTGCAATTAACCAAGAATTAACATCTAGTTTTTTTAGATCTAATGCATTTCCTTTTTTGTCATATGCTTTTAAATCAGTAATAAAGCGGCCATAATTGTCCTCAGAATAAGTACCTGGAACTGTTTTAGGGATATGGAAAGTAATCTCATCAGTGGTGATTGCAGGTGCATTTACTGTCACCATTACCTTATCATCCTTGATGTCATTTAAATTAATTGCTACTTCAATGTTTTCTTTAATTGAAGATGAGGTTACGGAGCTTGCTGTTTTACATCCTACTAATACGGAAGCTAGGGTAAAGGCAAAAAGTATCTTTTTCATTTTAAATTTGATTTTGACTGTTAGACTTATTTGTATTCATCTTGTTACAAGTTTTTTTAATATTTTTTATATGGTTTTTATTTTTGAATAAAAAAAAAACACTCTAATTAAGAGTGTTTTTTTAATTGGTTAGTCCAATTTATTTTTTATGTAATATTTGCCATCCAAATCTTCATCAAAATCATCAATTTTCAGCGGTTTTGGTTTTGGTTTATTTGCGGTAGCTTTCTTTTTCCACATCTCAAATTTTTCTGCAGGCATCTTCTTCTTCATTATTTCCAGAACTTCTTTTTCGACCAGACCAAATTCTTTTTTGATAATCTCAAAAGGATTTTTTTCTTCTAAGGCCAATGTAACAAGTTTTTCTGTTTGCTCCCAGGTCAGTTCTTTTCGGTTACTCTTTTTCATCACGTGAAAATTAATTCAAATTGGTTTTAATGATTAAAATAATTGATTCTAAATTAGATACCAATATTAATAAAAAAAATAATTACTTTACGTCAAAAGAGTATTTTTTTTTTAATGTATTTAAATATTCTATTCTAGTTTTTGCTTTTGGCAAGGAATTTTTATTGAATTTTTCAATTTATTGCGTACTTCAATTTCCATAGGTCGAATAGTTAACGAATATGAAAATCATTTAATGTTTTTGAGATTCTTCAATTTTGAAGGTATCTATGTACTATAAATATAGTTTTTTAAGTGTATAAATAGGCCCAATACATCAAAACGAATTGAAATGGAATGCGTAGTAATAATACCCATTTAGGAAGCCCCATTTGTGCTTTGTGATTTTGATACATGAAAAAATGAGTTGGTAAAACGGCCATTAATAATACAATTACGCCCCAGGCTGCATAATGTGTTAAGGCAGGAATGAGTAAGGATATACCAAGAATTATCTCAGCAATCCCGCTTAAATAATTTAAAAGACTTGGATTGGGTAAATAGGGGGGGATTATTTTTTTGTACAGTTTTGGGCTTCTAAAATGATTAATACCAGCAATAGTATAGATGAATGCCATAAGGTATAAGTGCCAGTTTGAATTCATGATAAATCAGAATTAGGGTATTTGTTTTGCGAATTTAAGAATTTATTTGCGATATATTAATAATCTGAAATGTTAAAAAGAAGAATTGTTTTTTATAGGTTTAAATTTTAGGTTCATTATGACAATGGCTACAATAATTAAACAGATTCCTATCCATTGCATCAGGATTACTTTTTCATTTAAAAGGAAAAAAGCCATCATCACTGATACCGGAAGTTCCAGAGCCGATACAATACTTCCTAATCCAATTCCTGTAAGTGGAAACCCAGCATTCATTAAAAGTGGTGGGATTATTGTGCCAAAAAGAGATAAAACGATTCCCCATTTTAGAAATATTTCGAAGTTAAATGGAGTGGTTTGTGTTGCAATTGAAAACGAAAACACAACTATAGCACCACCAAGAAGCATATATAAACTGCGTTGTGCGGACGAAATACTTGTAGCCACTCGATTTGCTGTAAACATGGTTGTTGTGAATGAGGCTGCCGCCAAAATACCCCACATAATTCCATGCCAATCCAATTGCACCTCGTTATTGATTAAGTTGGTCGCTAAAACCGTTCCTGTTAATACAATAACTACCGATATGATTTTTTGGGTTGAAGGGATTTTTTTTTCTAAAATCATTTCGAGTAAAACACCCATCCACACTGTTTGCATCAATAAAACAATACCTATGGAAACGGGAATGTATTTTACGGCCAAATAATAAAAAACACTTGTCATACCTAATGAAGTGCCTGCCAACATTAAATGAAAAATGTTTTTTTTGGATGCTTTGATTACTTTGTCTTTGTTTTTATTTTTTTGGAACAAATTGATGAGTAAGATTCCAATAATTCCTAATATGAATTGGGAGCTGGTAACCTCAGCAGTAGTATATCCTTCCAAATACGCCATCTTTACAAATGTGGCTAACATGCCATAACTCGTTGCACCAAATCCCACTAATAATACTCCCTTTAATACTTTATTTTCCAACATTTTTTTAAATTTAAAAAGCGGGCAAAGATAGTTTTTTAGTTGACAAGACTTTGTTTTTATTCTTTTTTCCCCACTTCCATTAAGTCACTCAAATGCAAACGCAAAGCATTTACTGAAATGCTAATTTCCCAAAAAGACAATCCCAATGAGATGAGTAAGCTTAGTAAACTCAATCCAAAAAGATAGAGGCTTATCAATTGATGATCTAGAAATAAGAGTAACATAGCAAAAACAGAAAGAAATAAACAACATACACCAAAAAGCTGCATGTACTTAATTAACGATAATCGCAAATTGAGGTTTTTGATTTCTAGTAATATGGTTTTATTCTCTTTTTCCTCGTAGGTCTTTTTTAAACCTCGAACAATGGTAGCAATGGTCAAGAAACGATTAGTATACGCCAAAAGGATTAATGAAGTGGCCGAAAATAATAAAGCTGGAGTTTCTTTGTGTAAGGTCATTATTGTTTTTTTATGGTTGCTTCAAAGTACGTAATTCTTTAGTTAAGTTTTTAATTTTTAATACAAAAGACTAAAAAGTGCTACTTTTAGGTTTTTAAAATTACAAGTAATACAACATCTATTTCCCTTTCAATAAACTTTCTTTTATTTTGTTTGACGGTGTTTTTTAGTGTGATAGCTTTGTTCCTCGCTATGACTTTTATAGAGGAATAGTATTTTTTGCTCCTTTTGTTATGCAAGGTCAAGTGGCTTTGCTTAGAGGATTGTTTAGAAAATGATTTTTGGGTTTTCTATTGGTTGTTTTTGTCCTATTTTTGATCAAAATCTATCATCCATTCAATGCCATATTTATCTCTAAACATACCAAAGTAGGAACCCCAAGGGCTGTCTTCAATAGGCATTTCGATTTGTCCACCTGATGAAAGTCCGTTGAATAATTTATCGGCTTCTTCTTTGCTTTCTGCACGTATTGAAATTTTACTTCTGTTTTCATTTTCATTTACGCGTCCCATACTTTCTGGAACATCATTGGCAAATAAAAAATTCTTGCCAATGGGTAAGGAGATATGCATTATTTTATTTGCTTCTTTTTCTGAAACTGGAAATTCAGGGCTTGACATTTCTTTGAAACGGGTTATTTGTGCAAACTCTCCACCAAATACGGATTTGTAAAAATGGAATGCTTCTTCGGCATTTCCATTAAAGTTAATGTGCGGATTGATCAGTGCCATAATTCAAATTTTTAAGTTGGTTGTTTATTCTTTTAATAGATTATTGAGATTGTCAAAAAACATTTTCCAACCATCCACAATTCCTGAATGGAGAACAGTATCTTTTTGTTGCTCAGTCGCAAAACTTGAATATAGTTTCAGTACCGTTTTTTCGCTTTGTGGTTCAAAAATTAGTTCAACAACAGTGGGTTCGTTTTGCTCTCTGTCATCATCCCAAGAATCTTTATATACAATTCGATTTGGTTTGTCCAGTAAAAGGTATTCTCCTTTTGTAGGATAAATTTCTCCTTCTGGTGACTTCATGTGAATTCTGAAATAGCCGCCCACATTGGGGACCATTTCTGCTCGAGCGACTGAAAATCCCGTTGGATAAAACCACTTTTGAAATAGGTTTATATCGGTCCACGCATTGTAAACTGTATTGCAGTTTGCGTTTATTTCGTACTCGAGTAACAACATTGGCTCAAGGTAGTTGGCTGTTTTATAAAGTGCTGTCATATTTCTTTTTTTAGAAGTACGTTTGCGTTGCTATAACCGTTTTAGCTTTTGAAAACGACTGAATTGGCTAAACGAAAATACGAATAAAAAATAGAATTTTGCTAAAATTGTAAATGACTTGAGAAGGTATTGTTTTGGTAGCCACGTTGCAAACGCTACGAGTTGTTTTCTAATTTAAGTAGGTACTCGTCGAAGACAAGCAGCAGAGAATCGGGGCAAACGAGAGCTAGTGGAATGGTATTGTTTGTAAATTTTTTTGGTATTACATCATTAGGTCTTGTTTATCGACAGTCATGCGAAGAATGAAGCAATCTCATCCAGTATTTTCGCTTCAATTGACTTTTTATTTTGTTTGTGGATGTGTTTTAGTGTGATAGCTTCGTTCCTCGCTATGACTTTTATTGTGGAATGGTATTGTTTGTAAATTTTTTTGGTATTACATCATTAGGTGTTGTTTATTGACGGTCATTGCGAAGAATGAAGCAATCTCATCCAGTATTTCCGTTTCAATATGCTTATTTATTTTGTTTGTGGATGTGTTTTAGTATGATAGCTTCGTTCCTCGCTATGACTTTTATAGTGGAATAATATGGTTTCTCAGTTTGTATTGCAAAGGCGGGAGACTTCGTAGAGGGTTAACGAAAACTTGATGCGAAACGGTAATTTTACTAAAGTCACCAACCTTGTCAAACCATCTGTCATATCACGTTTTTAGTTTTCTATGTTTCTTAATTTTAGAATTAATGTTTTTAACTCTTCTGTGTATTTGTTTAACTCTTCAAATTTTATTTCACTTGGATTGTGAACCAATTTATTTCTGAAGTTATTTATATCAATTAATTTTTTCTTTTCATCTTCTGTTAAATTGAAAAGATCAGCAAAATTTTTATATCTAAATATTTTTGGTCCTTGTTGAATTGTTAACTTGTTAAACTCAGTCCAGAATAGTAAAAAATCATCTATTCCATATTTTTTTCCATTTAATTCAATTTTTTCATCAAATAGATTTTCGAATAAAATTTTTGCAATACTAGAATATGCAATAACTTTTTCTTTTTCTACAGTTATTCCATTACCGTCATGATAAAGTTGATTTCTTAACTTGTGGAACCATTCAATTTCACCAAGTTCAATTCCAATAAGTTTGTTTTCAGCAAATTTTTCGATAGCATCAACTAAATTCGGAAAATTACTTGTTGCTTCTTCATAAACTTTTCTTGTTACACCTTCAATTTTCGTAATCCTCTTAGGTAGTCCTAAATACGTTTTCATCATTAATTCAACAGAGTTGTCAATTAAAATCATTGACATTCTGTAATCAAATTCGGTATCTAAAGATAAATGTTCAAGACCATGTTTTAATAGTTCTTTTGGTCCAGTTTTCCATAATTCTTTTCCCATTATCTTTTTTTCTAAAATGTGGTATAACTTGTATATATGTCTGACAACCGTCAGACTTTATATTCTATCAAATATATGCCATTTATATTATTAATCTTGACATTGTTTTTAATAGTTGGTTTTCATATCAAAATAGTATTTTGGAAATAAAACGCTCTCCATAGCCCTGATGGCAATGAAAATCCCGCAGCTTTTTTGGTGCGGATTGTAATGTACAGCAGGACGAGGGCTTGTTATGGGAATCATTCATTATGCTCCATAAAAAAACCTGCCAGTTTTCACTAGCAGGTCTTAATTTTCCCTCCTTTAGAAGGGTTAGTTGAGGATTATTTGATCATCTCGAAACTACGTTTTACAAAAGCGGTTAATGCTTCTCCTTTTAGTAAGTTTTGAGACAGTTTAGCTAAGTCCAGCGCTTGTTTTACAAGGTGCTCTTGGCTTGATTTGTCTTCCGTGTTTAGAATTGTTGTTGCTAATGGCGAATTAGTATTTACTACTAGATTGTACATCTCTGGCATATTCCCCATCCCAAACATTCCACCACCACCTGACTGGCTCATTTCTTTCATTCTACGCATGAATTCTGGTTGCGTGATGATGAAAGGAGCGGCTTGGCTGTCCATAGATTCTAGTTGAACCGTGTACGTTTGTTTTGGAACAATCGCTTCTAAAACAGTTTTTAAACCTTCTTTTTCCTCATCGGATAATTTAGAAATGGTGTTTTCCTCCTTCTTGATTAAATTATCAATATGATCTGAATCCACACGTACAAAAGTGATCTCTCTATTGTCTCCTTCAATTTTTTGGATCAAGTGAGAAATAATTGGAGAATCTAAAAGCAATACTTCGTATCCTTTTTCTTGTGCAATTTCGATATACGAGTGTTGCGCTTCTTTATTTCCTGCATAAAGAACAACCAGTTTCCCGTCTTTGTCCGTTTGTTTGTCTTTTAGGTTTTCTTTTAATTCCTCCAGTGTGTAATAATTGTTGTCTACTGTAGGATATAAAACGAATGCACCTGCTTTTTCGTAGAATTTATCTTCGGATAACATTCCGTATTCTAGAACGATTTTGATATCATTCCATTTGGCTTCAAAATCTTCACGGTTTTCAGTGAATAATGATTTCAATTTATCCGCTACTTTACGAGTGATGTAGTTTGAGATTTTTTTCACAGCACCATCAGCCTGTAATCCGGAACGAGAAACGTTCAAAGGAATATCTGGCGAATCGACTACTCCGCGAAGCATCATCAAGAATTCAGGTACAATTCCTTCTACGTTATCTGTAACGTACACTTGGTTTTGGTACAACTGAATTTTATCTTTTTGGATTTGTAAATCACCACCTAATTTAGGGAAATACAAAATACCGGTTAAGTTAAATGGGTAATCTACATTTAAGTGAATGTGGAATAACGGCTCTTCAAATTGCATAGGATACAATTCATGGTAGAACGTTTTATAATCCTCATCTGCTAATTCAGTAGGTTGTTTTGTCCAAGCTGGATTCGGGTTGTTGATGAAATTGTCTACTTCAACGGTTTCCGCTTTGTAATCTTCAGGAGCATCTTCAGGTTTAGGAAGTGTTTCTGTTTTTGTTCCAAATTTAATTGGAATAGGCATGAACTTATTGTACTTGTTAAGAAGTTCTTTGATTTTAGACTCTTCTAAGAAATCCAATGAATCTTCGGCAATATGCAAGATAATCTCAGTACCTCTTTCTGTTTTGTCAGCTGGTTCCAAAGTGAATTCAGGACTTCCGTCGCAGGTCCAGTGTGCAGCTGGTTCGTCTTTGTATGATTTAGTAATCAATTCCACCTTAGAAGCGACCATAAAAGCCGAGTAGAAACCAAGACCAAAGTGACCAATAATTCCTGAATCCTTAGCGGTGTCTTTGTATTTTTCCAAAAACTCTTCGGCTCCAGAAAAAGCGAGTTGGTTGATGTATTTCTCTACTTCCTCTGCAGTCATACCAATACCTTGGTCAATGATATGTAGTTTTTTACCTTCCTTATCTACTTTTACTTCGATAATTGGGTTGCCATATTCTACTTTGGCTTCGCCAATATTCGTTAGATGTTTTAATTTTAACGTTGCATCTGTCCCATTGGATATCAATTCACGTAAAAAAATCTCGTGATCACTGTATAGGAACTTCTTGATTAAAGGGAAGATGTTTTCTACCGAAACATTAATTTTTCCAGTTGTCATATATAATTTTTTTATAGGGTTTTACAATCTGTGGATATTCTTTCAAATAGAATACCAATTGCTTTTAAAGTGACAAATTGTCGTAACTGTTAATTTTGAAACAAAATAATTTAATTTTGAAACACAAATCAAGGGTTAAGCAATTATCTTTGTATCAGTTTAATTATAAAATGAAATAACAATGAAAAAAATATTTTTTTTAACAGCTTTAGCATTAGTGCTATTCTCATGTAAGACGAGTTCAGTAACAGGTAAAAAATTGGATAAAACTACTCAGGTAGCCATTAAAGGCGAATGGGTATTGACCTCAGTGACGTATCCAGGATCACAATATATCAAAGTGAATTCTTTTGATATTGCCGATTCTAAATGTTTTGTAGGAAGTACATGGAAATTTGTTTCGAATAATAATAAAGGAAATATGGCTTTAACAAGTGCTGATTGTACTGGTTTTAGTTCTCCAATCACTTGGTTTGTTAACACGGATCAAGAATTCATATTGAAAGTTTTGGATGCTGGTGAAAAAGCAAAAAGAGTAAGAGCAGGTTACAAACTGTTTGTTGAAAACCTAGGAGATAATTCGTTCCAATTGGTTGATAAAGGAAATGTTGTTGGTGGAAAAGCTATTGATGTAGTGTACCAATTTCAAAGAGCAAACTAAAAATTAATTAAAAAAATAAAACAGATCATTATGAAAAACTTTTCTATACTAACATTGGCATTAGTAATGTCAATAGGAACACTTTTTACAAGTTGCGAGGCTATTAAAAATACAAATAATACACAAAGAGGTGCTGGTATTGGTGCAGCAAGTGGTGCCGTTATAGGTGCAATTCTTGGTAACAATCTTGGTAAAGGTGGTAAAGGAGCAATGGGTGCTGTTCTTGGTGGTGTTGTAGGTGGAGTTGCCGGTGGAGTCATTGGTAATAAAATGGATAAACAAGCAAGACAAATTGATGAGGTGCTTCCAGGTGCTGAAGTGAAACGTGTGGGTGAAGGAATCCAATTGGTTTTAAATGAAAATGCAGTTCGTTTTGATACTAATAAATCAACTTTAACAGCTACTGCAAAAGCTAATTTAGATAAATTAATTCCTGTATTTACAGAATATCCTGATACTGATATCACTATTTTTGGATATACTGATAACACTGGTCCAGCAGACTATAATTTAAAATTATCTGGTGAAAGAGCAGCTTCAGTTAGAAACTATTTAGTAAGTAAAGGTGTTGCTTCCTCTCGATTTAATGTTACTGGTTTAGGAATTGCTGATCCAATTGCTACAAATGATACTCCAGAAGGTAGAAGTCAAAACCGTCGCGTTGAGTTTGCTATTACTGCAAATGATAAAATGCAACAAGACGCTAAGATTGAAGCTGGGAACTAAAAGAAAATATTTTTTAATTCTAAAAAAGGTCGTTTCGTAATTATTACGAGACGACTTTTTTTTATTTATATTATCGTTTCCATAAAATAATTTTGACAAAGAAATCTATCTTTGTACTCTCAAATTTCATTATCATAAAAATGCTTCAAGTTCAAAACATCACATTCGGATATACCGAAAAACAAGTGCTAACCAATGCTAGTTTTACAATTATAAAAGGACAAAATATTGCTATAATCGGCGAAAGTGGTTGTGGTAAAAGCACGCTTTTGAAATTAATTTATGGATTGTATGATTTAGATGAAGGACACATTTTATGGAATGAGGAAGAAGTGTTAGGTCCAAAATACAACTTGGTTCCAGGAATGCCATTCATGAAGTATTTGTCACAAGATTTTGATTTGATGCCTTATATCACTGTTGCGGAGAATGTGGGTAAATATTTATCGAATGTTTTTCAAGATAAAAAACAAGAGCGAATCCATGAATTACTGGAGATTGTTGAAATGACAGAATTCGCCCATGTGAAAGCAAAATATTTAAGTGGAGGACAACAGCAACGCGTGGCGCTGGCTAGAGTTCTGGCATTGGAACCTGAAATATTATTATTGGATGAGCCTTTTAGCCATATTGATAATTTTAGAAAAAATGCATTGCGTCGCAATTTGTTTGCGTATTTAAAAGGGCAAGGAGTTACTTGTCTTGTAGCAACTCACGATAGCACCGATGCGCTTTCATTTGCCGATGAAACGATTGTTTTGCAAAACGGAAGAATTGTTGATAAGGCAGCTTCTTTTGATTTGTATATGAATCCTATCAACAAATATGTAGCATCCTTATTTGGCGAAGTAAATGAGCTGAAATTATCTCAATTAGTTCCTGTCGATGGGGAAGACGAAATGGTGTTGCTTTATCCGCATCAATTGAAAGTAGTAGATAATGGCTTAATGCATGTAGTGGTAAAACAATCATATTTTAAAGGAGGCCATTATTTAATAAAAGCAGTATTTGATAGAAAAGTTATCTTTTTTGAGCATGACAGTCCATTAGACCTCAATCAAGAAGTGACGTTGATGATTTCATAATTTTTATTTGTCACGCGATTCGTTTTAGCCCTGATAGCAGCGGCATCCTTTTTCTTGTTTTGTGAGGAACGAAACAACTACAAGAAAAAGATATAGCGAATAGCAGGATATAGCTCCAAAAAAATATAAGTTGCTATTTGATAAAAAATCAGTAATTTGTGAGCCAATATTTTAACGTATTTATAAATTTGCAACCTTATTTTAATAAAACAATACTATGTACCATTCAAAAATAGCAGGATTAGGATATTATGTTCCTTCCAATGTGGTTACTAATGATGATTTGGCAAAAATTATAGACACAAACGACGAATGGATTCAAGAAAGAACTGGAATTCAAGAAAGAAGACACATTATAAGAGGAGAAGATACGACAACTTCAATGGGTGTAAAAGCAGCTGAAATTGCTATTGAACGCGCAGGAGTTGCCAAGGAAGATATCGATTTTGTGGTTTTTGCCACTTTAAGTCCTGATTATTATTTTCCTGGTCCAGGAGTTTTGGTTCAGCGTGATTTGGGTTTACGAACTGTGGGTGCGCTTGATGTAAGAAATCAATGTTCAGGATTTTTGTATGCTTTATCAGTTGCGGATCAATACATCAAAACAGGAATGTATAAAAATATCTTGGTGATAGGATCTGAGGTACATTCTACAGGTTTAGATATGACATCACGTGGACGTGGCGTGTCGGTAATTTTTGGAGATGGAGCAGGAGCTGCGGTTTTAAGTAGAGAAGAAGATTTGACCAAAGGAATTCTTTCTACGCATTTACATTCAGAAGGGCAACATGCTGAAGAACTTATTGTAAAAGCGCCTGGAATGGGTGGGCGTTGGGTTACTGATATTTTAGCCGATAATGATCCAGACGATGAAAGTTATTTTCCATATATGAATGGGCAATTTGTATTTAAAAATGCAGTTGTTCGTTTTAGCGAAGTAATTAATGAAGGGTTGGAAGCAAATAATCTTCAAGTATCAGATATTGATATGCTAATACCACATCAAGCTAATTTGAGAATTTCTCAGTTTATCCAAAAGAAATTTGGATTGAATGATGATCAAGTTTTTAATAATATTCAAAAATACGGTAATACAACCGCTGCTTCTATTCCGATTGCGCTCACAGAAGCTTGGGAATTAGGGAAAATTAAATCTGGTGACACGGTAGTTTTGGCTGCTTTTGGTAGTGGATTTACTTGGGCTAGTGCTATTATAAAATGGTAAGAAATTTATAGTTGCTATTGTTTTTAAATCAAAAAACCCAGAGTTGGCAAACTCTGGGTTTTTCTTTTGGAACCTAACTATTAAAACTAATCTTATAAAAGGCCACCACCACCTTGGGTTTCGTTGTTGTCCCTTTGTTTTCTTTGAATGGCTTTGTTTTTACCGCTTCCAAATCTATAATTGAATCCTAAATAAACGGATTGGCTTTCCCAGTTGAATTGCCCGTTAGATTTATAAGGGCGGTCACCAGCAAAAGCAAAATGCATGGAGTTAAAAACATCGCTGAATCGTGCACTGATTGTTCCACTTCCTTTTAAGATATTGTAACTACTTCCAACATCCATTTTCCACATGGCTTCTCTATTAAACTGTAGGCTTAAATCGCGTCCTCTGTACATTCCAAATAATTGGAAACGCAGGTCTTTAGTAGCTTTAAAAGTATTGTTGATGCGCGCATTAAATGTACTTGCATTGACTTCAACAAATTCATATACTCCTGGAGTGCTCTCAATAGTTCCTTTTACTTTTTTCTGATACGCATCGACACTTACATTAGCGCTCCACCATTTTTTAAAATCTAAATTACCGGAGACTTCAACTCCATACGCATTGTTGTTGTTGAAATTGTCGAAGGATAAGATTTGCTTGTTTGGGTTATCTGGATTAGTATAGATAACTCTTGTGATTTCATCTTCAATTCTTCTATAGAAAACACCTGAAGTAATAGATCCTATTTTAGTTTTTCTAGTATAATTTATTTCATACGAGTTCGTAAACTGCGGAATAAGATTTGGATTTCCTTGAGAATCTAATGTTGCAGTACTCCATTCTCTAATAGGGTTGACCTGTCCGATGCTTGGACGATCCACTCTTCTTGAAAAACTAAGGTTAAATGAGTTGTTATCACTCGGGTTATAAGTCAAGAATGTAGAAGGATAAACGTTTAATAAATCATCTTTAAAGGCACCATCTGCTTTTGATACTTCTTTAAATAGGGCATCAACATTGTATTTTTCTACACGCGCTCCAGCTTGAAAACTCCATTTTTTCCATTGTTTCCCTAAAGTGGCATAGGCCGAAGATATTTTTCTGTCGTAACTAAAATTTGAATTTGGATTACTGTCTCTAAGCAAACTATTATCAGTTGTTTCGTTTCTATGTTCTAACCCTAATTCTAATTTTATAGTTTCAGTTAATGGATTTACATAGTCTAAATTGACAATCGTGTTTTTACCTATAGTTTCTACATCATTTGTGTAAGAACTAGTCAATGCTCGCGTGTCTCTGTTATAATTAGAATAAACGGCATTTTCTGGTTCATTATTTTTATTGTAATTCATTTCTAATTCTAAACTGTGTCCTTCCTTTTTAAATTTTACTTTATAGTCGAAATTGTAAGTTTGAGAACGTTCCTTGTTTTTATTGTCGAAAAGCTGCACTACATCAACATTTGTAGTATTGTTTGTGTAATCTACATCAGTGCTCGCATTACCATTTCCTTTGAAGAAACTTTGATTAGTGTAGAATGACAACGTATTTTTATCATTGATATTGAAATCAAAACCCACCTTTGCTAAATGCGACGTGTTATTATTTATAAATGTAAAAAGCTGATCGTTTTCTTTGTTAACTTCTTTGCTTTTTATAAATCCATGATTGGATCGTTTTCCTGTGTTTAAACCATAATTTCCATAAAAATTAAATTTTCCACTTCTATAATTTAAATCGATTGATGAATTTAGTTTGGGCGTTTTTCCAAAAGTAACTCCATTATTAATGCTACCATTAAAACCTATTTTACTGTTTTTATTTAAAATAATATTAATAATTCCGCTCATTCCTTCTGGATTGTATTTTGCAGATGGATTGGTGATTAATTCAATTTGTTTAATTGAAGAAGAGGGGATTTGTTGTAATAATTGTGAAGCCTCTATATTAGAAGGTTTTCCGTCAATTAAAACACGAACATTAGAGTTTCCTCTTAAACTAATAGCATTGGTTTGTGGGTCAACACTAACCGATGGAATATTATTCATTATTTCCCCCGCTGTTGCTCCAGCAGAGATTAAATCTTTCCCAACATTAATGATTTTTCGATCTATTTTTTGTTCAATAGTAGATTTCTCACTAACAATATCAACTCCTTTCAGTTCGATAGCATCTTCTTCAATAGTAATTGTGTTGAGGTTGATTAATTTATCGTCGGATGATAATGTTATGGATTTAGTAACTGTTTTATATCCAATAAACTGAAATTCTACGGTGTATTTTTTAAAATCTAGATTTTTGATAATAAAAATACCTTTGTCTGATGTGATTCCTCCAGTGACGAATTTATCAGCTTCTTTAACAATTACATTTACATAGGGTAATGGTTCATTAGTTTTCTTGTCAATAACTTTTCCGGTTACACTTCCTGTGTTTTCGAGAAGATTGGGTTTGACTGAGTTTTGTGCTTGTATCGAAACGACTGTTCCGAATAGGCAGACTAAAATTAATAGTACTGTTTTCATGATTGATGATTTTGATTGAAAATTTGATTGATGATGCAAAGGTAATTATTTTTTTATAATAACATGTATTACATAGTACTGTTTTATACAAAAAAATAATTATTCAAAAATTGATTGATTTACTTAGTAGACTAACAAGCTTTCACTTTGTTACAAAAAAGATGTTTTTTTATTAAAAAAAAAGACCTTCTAATTTAGAAAGCCATTCTTTTGATAGGAAGTTTTATTTATCGTTTTAAAGAAAAATGAGATTTGTATTCTTTTGATATATTGTTTTCTGTGTAGAATATAGTAAACCAGTAATCATCTGCAGGGAGCGAATAGCCATTATAATTTCCATCCCAACCATTTCCATTAGGAGAAAGTTCTTTTAGCAACTTGCCGTACCTATCGAAAACAAATAGCTTGATATTATCTTGATTTGGCATTTCAGTTACATTCCAAGTGTCATTATAGCCATCTCCGTTTGGAGTAAAAAATTTAGGAGCATTTATCATTCTTAGAATAATCGGATTAGTAGATCCACAACCATTTGCATCGCTAACGCTTATTTCGTGAATTCCAGAACTAACATTTGTAAAAGTATTGCTGCTTTGAGGAGTATTCCCGTCTAAAGAATAAAGAAAATTACTAGCATTTCCTGTACTTGGTATTGCATTTACAGTAATGGTTTGGTTATCTGTAAACCAACCATCAGTGGTAAACGTAATGGAACTTGGTGGAGCAGATTCGATAACAGTAAATGGAATATTGTCTGAGGTACAACCAAATATTGATAAATCAGTTACAGTTAGTGTGTAGTTTCCAGGCTGACTTGTAGAAAAATCGGAAGCTGTACTTAGTAAATTATTGTTTTCATCATTCCATTCAAATGAATATCTGGGAGCACTAAAGCCACTTGAAATATAGGAATTGGTAACTACGCCAGAAGCAAAATCATGACAAACTGGAGGTACAATAAGAATAGGATTCGGTTTAGGAGTTATTGTGATCTCCATTGGTTTTTCATCATAGCAAATTACAGTTGACGAACTTCCAACTTCGGCATAGGCATAAAGTGTTGTTGAAGCAGTTATAATATCTCCAGGAAATTTTTCTGTATTAGTAGTATTAGCAGGTCCGCCAGATTGTGTAAAGTAATTATTAATTGGAGTAACATAATTAGGTAGTGTATAGGATTCGCATCTTGTTACTGTTGCAATTGGAGCAATTACGGGGCTGTTGTAAATGGTTATTGTAAAATCATCTTCATCAGAACAGGAAACTCGGGTATTGTCTTCAGCATAGACATATAATTTTGTGGTTGTAGTTATTGGTGAATAGGGAGGACTTAGTTTTGTTCCAGTTCCTTGAGGTCCATTAGTGTCAGTATAATAATCGCCAAGTCCTACAATTGCTGGTAAAGTATAATTATTACAGGCATATTGATCTGGAATTTTATTTACTAAAGTGATTAATACAGATATACTATATTCAGAAGTACAAGTATTAGGGGCAGTCGCAGCGGCATAAACATATATTGTTTTGGATGAGGTAAGTATATATCCAGAAGGTAATATTGGATTTGTTGGTGTGGGACCACCGGGGAATTCATAATATTCTCCATTTGCTAAATCATCAAGGACATAGTTTTGACCACATTTTATAACTTCAATTGGTCTCGCATCTATCAAGGGAGATGGGTTAACAGTAATTAAGAATTTTTCTTCAACGTAGCACGAACCTGATGCAGCTTTATCATAAAAATACATAGTTTGTGTTGTCGTAACCGGAAATCCAACGGGGCGCATATTTCCAGTACCTAGAGGTTTAGTAAAATAATTTCCCGAATGTGCCACTGGAGGTAAATAATACACATCACATTGTGGGGTAGTGTCACTAAATATTGGCAGCGGTGCTATGCTTACATTTACCGTGAACTGTAAATTGTCAGTGCAGCTTTCTCCAGTTACATAATACCAAAGTGTAGTTGTTGTATTTATTGAAGTACCGGCCGGAACAACTGATCCTCCGCCTCCAGCCGCAGTTCTATATTCACCAACACTTAATGGAGGCAAAATATAAGCCGAACAAGAATTTACATCAGATGGAGGATTAATATCTGAAATACCGATATATACAGTAAATGTTTTTTCGGAAGTACAGTTAGTTGGTGACGTTCCTGTTTCTTTGTAAACATAAATAGGAGTTGTTGAAGCTATAATTGTTCCAGCTGGAATAATAGGCAGTCCTTTATTTGGACCAGTGTAATAGGTACCTCCATTTGCGTCAGTAGGTAAAAAGTATGTATTACAGCTAAATTGATTATTGTATTCGGGTAAGGCACTAAAAGGAATTATTGTTATTGAGAAAGGTTTTTCTTGATTGCAGGCGGGTGACACGGTAGTATCTTGAAACCAAACATAAATGGTATTTAAGCCTGCTGCATTTATTATTGTTCCCGATGCTAACTCAGTGTTCCCTGGAGTTGTAGTACCTCCACTTTGAGTATAGTATTTTCCGTAAGCTAAATTGGGAAGTTTGTATGCGGTACAATAGGTTGATGAAGCGGGTGTTATTGTTCCCAAGTTTGCTATAGTAACTTTAAAAGAATCTTGATTTGTACAGATTCCAGATTGATTGAATACATATAAAGTAGTTGTGGTAGAAATTTTGTCTCCTGCAAAAAGCTGCGTTCCTGTCCCATTTGATCCTGTCCAATATTGTGCTCCTGTTTCTGTTAACGTAGGTAAAGTATAGGAAGTACATACAAATACATCTTTTAAGACGTCTACTTGAGGTAGGGGAGTAACAGTAAGTTGAAAGCTTGTTACAACAAAGCAATTGTTACTAGAAATATTTTGTAATCGGACCCACAATGTAGTACTAGAAGACAATAATATGTTGCTTGAATTTGGAATTATAGTATTAGAATTATTGGTAGCCCCTGCTAAAGAAGAATGAAAGGTTAGGATGGTATATAAAGGGTTTTGAGCACCTATTATTGCTGCTTTTGCTGCTGATAAGTTAAAGCTTGCTTTTGGCGTAGCATCCGTACTATTTCTTGCGCATAGTGCTATATCACTGGGTGTAGATGAAATGGTTGGACTTGCCACAATCATTAATTGAAAAGATCGTATTTCGTAACATAAAGTAGATGGATTTTGAATTCGAACATAAATTGTTTTTCCGTTTTCAGAATTTAAAATGGTATAAGGGCTTGAAATTGGAGAATTATTTGAAATGGCATCGGCATTAGTTAGGTGATATGAAATAACAGTTCCTGCAGGTAAATCATCTACAATTCCTGCTGCATTAGTGGCTTGATCATTACCGGCTAATATAATTGTAGTATTTTTTGTTAAATAAAAGTCATAAGAAGACGCTCCAGTATTGCAATTGTAAATATTAGGAACTGTATTTATTACTCCAATTGCAGGGTAAATTTCGACACTTATTTCATCAGTGACTTCAGTACATCCAGGTTCCGTATAGGAGACGCTATAATTATGAATTCCAGAACTTATTAATGGGAGAATAGTATTCAGGTCTAAAGTCGTACCCGTTTGTGGAGGAGAAAAGTCAACTCCTTCTTTTTTCCATACAATTGTAGTTCCAGGACTTAAACCTGATGCTGATAAGGTGGGTAATGTATTTCCAGGGCAAATTGCTCTATTGTTTGCGGCCGTATAATCAAGCCCCAAAACATTTTGTCCAATATTAAAACTATTGGCTTTTAAAAATATTGCCGAATCATAACCTGTATTATTGCCTCCATCTGCAATAACCAGTTTGATATGATAAACATGACTGGTGTTTAGCCCTGTTGCTGATGCAACCATGGGTATTGTTTGTCCGTTGAAATTAATTGCAGGACCAAAACCACTACCGTTAAAAGTGCCAAAATAACTAGGATTAGCTGATGGGCAATTAGAATTGTAAGTAGCATCTCTAATTGTAGCAACTGAAACAGGAATACTAGTACCAGGAATTACAGCTAAATTTATATTGGGTCCTCCTGCTGTGACATCTTTTAATAAAAAAGCAAAGGCATCCGAAAAACTACATTGTGAAGTTCCATATTCTTCAGAAGCAAAAAGGAAAGAGAAGTCAAAATTGGGTGTTTTAGGTTGGAAATCAAATTCAATGTAACTGGCATTTATAGAATTGATTGTTATACTGGATTGAGAAAGTAAATTCGCTTCTAAATCACTATCGCCAGCCCATGCCATAGTACCATTGCTTAAAATAGTAGTATTGGGACTCGGAGTTTTTGTTACATCGCCTGTCGTTAAAACAACTCCATTTGTAAATGGGAAATTTGGATTGCTATTTTCAAAGTATCCAATACCATTTGTAGCACCGTAAAATGAACCTGACCTGTAGTTGATATTTGTTGCAGACACACAAGGGGAATTAATTAATACTTGGTTGATCAATTGATCCGTGGTGTACGTGGTTGTATTAATTGTAACTGATTGTGAAAAACAAACTGCCTGAAATAATAATAAAAATAGCAGTTGAGTTTTTTTCATAATACTAATTATTAATTGAATTTTTTAAATCTACAATAAACCGTTAAAATACAAATAAATGCGACGTAATGATATTGTTAAATATTTATATAGTATTATTCTTACTATTATTACTATTTTTTAATAAAAAAGTCCTTGTTTAGAATATAAAGTTAAGGAATTCTATAATGGGTTTCAATATTAATTTTCTAAATGATTTTTCTAATTAAATACTATCTTTGCAAGTTCATAACAAACATATAAAATGACATTATCACAAATTCTTACGCCTTCTATAGAAAAAGCAATTCTCGCTTTATTTGACATTACAATTGACAAAGTTGAATTTCAAACTACTCGGAAGGAATTTGAAGGAGATATTACCATGGTTATTTTTCCATTATTAAAAGTGGTAAAAAGCAATCCTGTAGAATTAGGAAATAAAATTGGTAACTATTTAGTTGAAAACGTAAGTGATGTAAGTCGTTTTAATGTAGTTTCAGGATTTTTGAATATTGTTATTTCGGATGAATATTACCTGAATTTCTTTAATGAAATTAAAGACAATGAAAAATTTGGTTTCGTCACTCCAAATCCAGATGAAAAAGCGGTAATGGTAGAATATTCTTCTCCAAACACTAATAAGCCTTTGCATTTAGGTCATGTTCGTAATAATTTACTAGGATATTCTGTTGCTGAAATTATAAAAGCCTCAGGTAAAAAAGTTTATAAAACTCAAATTATCAACGATAGAGGAATTCATATTTGTAAATCGATGCTGGCTTGGCAGAAATTTGGAAATGGAGAAACTCCTGAATCTACAGGCCAAAAAGGAGATAAACTAGTAGGAAATTATTATGTAGCTTTTGATAAAGCATACAAAGCAGAAATAGCTCAATTAATGAGCGAGGGAAAAACAGAAGACGAAGCCAAGAAGCAGTCGCCAATTATTCTAGAAGCACAAGAAATGCTTTTAAAATGGGAAGCGGGTGACGAAGCAGTGATTTCACTTTGGAAAAAAATGAATCAATGGGTTTATGACGGTTTTGCCATTACTTATAAAAATCTAGGAGTTGATTTTGATTGTTTTTATTATGAAAGCAATACCTATTTATTAGGGAAAGATGTCGTACAAATAGGTTTAGAGAAAGGTGTTTTTGAAAAAGATCCCGATGGTTCTGTTTGGATTGATTTGACTGATGAAGGTTTAGATCGTAAAATTGTTCTTCGTTCAGATGGAACAGCAGTATATATGACGCAAGATATTGGTACTGCAATTCAACGTGTAAAGGACTACCCAGATGTAGGTGGAATGGTTTATACCGTAGGAAACGAGCAAGATTATCATTTCAAAGTGTTGTTTCTTATCTTGAAGAAACTCGGTTTTGATTGGTCAAAAAATCTTTTCCACTTGTCTTACGGAATGGTTGACTTGCCATCTGGTAAAATGAAAAGCCGCGAAGGAACTGTAGTTGATGCAGATGATTTGATGAACGAAATGACTACTACAGCTCAAAAAATTGCCGAAGACCTAGGGAAATTAGATACCTATTCTTCCGAAGAAAAAGCCAATTTATACAATACAATTGGTCTTGGAGCCTTGAAATATTATATTTTAAAAGTAGATCCTAAAAAACGAATCCTTTTCAATCCCGAAGAATCAGTTGATTTTGCAGGTAATACAGGTCCGTTTATTCAATATACGTATGCCAGAATTCAATCAATAATTCGCAAAGCAAATTTTGATTTTTCTAATAAATCCGAAGCAGTTTCCCTTCACGAAAAAGAAAAGGAATTGTTGAAACAACTGGAATTGTTTCCAGAGGTAATTCAAAACGCGGCTCATAATCACAGTCCAGCTTTATTGGCAAATTATACTTATGATTTGGTGCGTGAATACAATTCATTCTATCAAGCCGTTCCTATTTTAGGTGAAGAAGAATTGAGTAAAAAAACATTCCGAGTACAATTGTCTAAAAAAGTAGCCGATACCATTGCTGCTTCTTTTAGATTGTTAGGAATTAATGTTCCTGAGAGAATGTAACTATATTGGGGCGTTACCCTGAAGAAGAAAAATCTTCAGGGTCGGGCTATCCGTTATAATCTCCCGAAAAAAATCGGGAGGATTTTCACTTCTATCCCTAACGCAAAACCAAAAACTGCAAAGAAAAAATCAGTATTTCAAAAGAACTATTTTCCTTTGTTCCTTTGTGTCTCAGAACCTTTGTACCTTTCTAACTTTATATTATATTTGCAATTCCTAAAACAACAATGACATGTTCGATAATTTAAGCGATAAACTAGATAAAGCCTTTCATATATTAAAAGGGCACGGAAAAATCACCGAAGTAAACGTAGCCGAAACTTTAAAAGAAGTGCGTCGTGCTTTACTTGATGCCGATGTGAATTTTAAAATTGCCAAAGATTTTACTACAAGAGTAAAAGAAAAAGCAATAGGACAAGACGTTTTAACGACTTTACAGCCAGGACAGTTATTGGTGAAATTAGTTAAGGACGAATTAACTGAATTAATGGGTGGAGATGTTGCTGGAATTAATCTTTCAGGAACACCTACAGTAATTTTAATGTCAGGTTTGCAAGGTTCTGGTAAAACTACTTTTTCTGGAAAACTAGCTAATTATTTATTGACAAAAAAGAATAAAAAACCACTTTTGGTTGCTTGTGATATTTACCGTCCTGCGGCGATCCAGCAATTATATGTAGTGGGAGATTCTATAGGTGTTGAGGTATACTCAGAGCCAGAAAATAAAAACCCAGTTGAAATTGCTCAAAATGCAATCAAGCATGCAAAAGCAAATGGTTTCAATGTAGTAATTGTCGATACAGCAGGTCGTCTTGCTGTTGACAAAGAAATGATGGACGAGATTGCTCGCGTTCATAAAGCAATTCAACCACAAGAAACTTTATTTGTTGTGGATGCCATGACAGGTCAAGATGCTGTGAATACAGCAAAAGCATTTAACGATATCTTAAATTTTGATGGTGTAATCCTGACTAAATTAGATGGAGATACACGTGGTGGAGCTGCACTTTCTATTAAAACTGTTGTAAATAAACCAATCAAGTTTGTAGGAACAGGTGAAAAAATGGATGCAATTGATGTATTCTATCCAGTTCGTATGGCAGAGCGTATCTTAGGGATGGGAGATGTTGTGTCTTTGGTGGAGAGAGCTCAAGAACAATTTGACGAAGAAGAAGCTAGAAAAATCCAAAAGAAAATTGCTAAAAACGAATTTGGTTTTGATGATTTCTTATCTCAAATTCAGCAAGTAAAGAAAATGGGTAATATGAAGGATTTGGTAGGAATGATACCAGGAGCTTCAAAAGCGATGAAAGATGTAGAAATTGAAGATGATGCATTCAAGCATATTGAAGCAATTATTCATTCAATGACTCCTGCTGAAAGAAGCAAACCGGCTCTTATAGACGTGAAAAGGAAAGCTAGAATATCCAAAGGTTCTGGGACAAAAATTGAGCAAGTAAATCAATTGATGAAACAGTTTGAGCAAATGAGCAAGATGATGAAAATGATGCAAGGTCCAGGAGGAAAAAATCTTATGAAAATGATGGGTGGGATGAAAGGCGGAATGCCTGGAGGAATGCAAAGATAAATTAAGACTTAGGTTTAAAATTTCAAGATATTGAAGTTTTAAACCTTTTTTAATAGTGTAAACAAGCAATTAAACAAAACTATTTTTTAAGGTTTTAAATTAAAGGCGATCCAAGAAACTTTAAATTGTAAACTTTAAACTTTTTAAACTAAATTAAAATGCAACTACTAGACGGAAAGAAAACAGCAGAAGATATTAAAAGCGAAATCGCTGCCGAAGTACAAAAGATAAAAAACAATGGAGGCAAAGTACCGCATCTAGCAGCAGTTATAGTTGGTAATGATGGGGCTAGTTTAACTTATGTTGGTAGTAAAGTGCGTTCATGTCAGCAAATTGGTTTTGACTCTACTTTAGTAAGTTTGCCAGAAACTACTACAGAGGCTGAATTATTAGAAAAAATAAAGGAGTTGAATGCCGATGACGATTTAGATGGATACATCGTTCAACTGCCTTTGCCTAAACATATTGATGAGCAAAAGATTTTGATGGCAATAGATCCAAATAAAGATGTGGATGGTTTTCATCCTGCTAATTTTGGAAAAATGGCGCTAGAAATGGAAACGTTTTTACCAGCTACTCCATTCGGAATCATGCAATTATTAGAGCGTTATAAAGTAGAAACATCGGGGAAACATACTGTAGTTATTGGGCGTAGCCATATTGTGGGACGACCAATGAGTATTTTGATGAGTCGTAAAGGATATCCTGGTGATTCAACAGTAACATTGACTCACAGTAGAACTAAAAATATTGAAGAATTTACAAAAAACGCTGATATTATCATTACGGCATTAGGAGTTCCTAATTACTTAAAAGCGGATATGGTAAAAGAAGGTGTTGTAGTTATTGATGTTGGAATTACTAGAGTTGCAGATGCTTCACACCCTAAAGGATATGTAATCACGGGTGATGTCGATTTTGATGAGGTAAGTAAAAAATCTTCTTTCATCACTCCGGTTCCAGGAGGAGTAGGACCAATGACTATTGCCATGTTATTGAAAAATACGCTATTGGCAAGGGAAATGAAAATAGCTAGAAACAGTTAAAAAAACATACAGTCTATTCGCCGCGACGGATAGGCTTTTTTATTATGGGAAACCCACAAGGAATACAGTTTGGTTCTATTGATGAATTTCTAGATCAGCTACCAGAAGAGGAAATAGAAATTGTCCTTTTTCTACGTAAAATTATTTTAGAATGTATGCCAGATTTAAAAGAGAAATTGGCTTACAATGTCCCTTTTTATTATCGTCATTCTAGAATTTGTTATATATGGCCCGCTTCCGTTCCATGGGGAAAAGTAACTACTGGTGTAGCAATAGGTTTTTGTAAAGGAGATAATTTCTTAGATGAGACTTTTGCTACAGCAAAATTTGCTTCAAAATTGATTTTTACTTCTACTCAAGAAATTGATGTTGAATCATTGAAACAACAAATCTATGAGGCTGTTTTAATTGATGATAAAATCGTTAAAGCAAGAAGGAGGAGAATTCAGTAAAACAATTTCGAAAATAAATTAAACACAAATTTCACTAATTTGCACAAAACAATTCGTGTAAATTAGTGAAATTTGTGTTTTTTCTTTAAGTGTATATTTTTTTTAAAACTAATAATCCCCTCTTTTCTTAAATCTAGGATCGTCTCTTTTGATAAATTCTGTTCGTCTTTTAGCAGGTTCTGCTTTTGGTAAACTTGCTTCTTCTGTTTTACTAGAAGGCTCAATAAGCTCATTTAATTCTTTTATTTCGGCATCGGTTAAATCGCGGTATCTTCCTACTTGTACATCTAGGGAAATATTAATAATTCGGATGCGTTTTAATGCTGTTACATCATACCCTAAATATTCGGTCATTCTACGAATTTGACGATTTAATCCTTGGGTAAGTATAATTTTAAAAATGTATTTACTGATTTGCTCTACTTTACATTTTCGGGTAACTGTGTCCAAAATGGGTACTCCATTTCCCATTCTTTCAATAAATCGATCGGTGATGGGCTTGTTTACGGTTACCGTATATTCTTTTTCGTGATTGTTTCTAGCACGAAGTATTTTGTTTACAATATCACCGTCATTAGTCATGAAAATCAATCCTTCACTGGCTTTATCTAGTCGGCCAATAGGGAAAATACGTTTAGGATAATTGATGTAATCTACGATATTATTGCGAACGTCTAAGTTTGTAGTACATTCAATTCCTACAGGTTTATAGAAAGCAAGATAAACTGGTTTTTCATTTCTTTCACGAATGAGTTTGCCGTCTATACGCACTTCGTCATCGGGGGAAACTTTTGTTCCTAGCTCAGGGACAACTCCATTGATGGTTACACGACCTTCTTCAATTATTTTGTCTGCCTCACGACGGGAGCAATAACCGGTTTCTCCGATGAATTTGTTGAGGCGTTTTAGATTTTCTTCCATAGTGCAAAAGTAACACTAAATTGTGTAATCGTTTATCTGGTGGTTTGTTTATTTGCTTAAGTTGATAAAAAGAGTCGGAAAGGGATCGTGTGGGACTATTTAGATTCGAATAAAAATTCCGAAACTTTTTTGTATAATTCATCACCATGTAAGCTATGCCCCAAACCATTTGTTTCAATAAAAATGGAATCTTTCCAAGTACTGGCAATTTTTTTTCCTTCTTCAAATAAAACAACCGTATCCTCAGTATCGTGAGCAATGAGTCCTTTGGTCTTTATTTTAGATGCAAATATTTTTCCAGAGAAATGTTCTAGCTGAAGTTTGAAATGGTCTAAATAATGTGTTTCTAGACCTTTAGAAATGGTAGAGTTCAAGCTAAGCATCTTGATATAGTTATTGAGAATAATTTTAAAATCGCTAGGCGCTCCTAAAATCACCATTTTTTCAATACTATCATTTTGATATTTAGACTGGTAGTACAAGCAGGTTTTTCCTCCTAGTGAATGCCCAATAAGGTATTGAGGTTTGAATTCTTTGACTACTATATCAATAAATGTAGCGTATTGAGGAATGTTGAATTCTTTTCCACTAGACAATCCGTGGGCTGGACCATCTATTGCAATTATAGTACTTCCTGATTCTTTTAAATAAGGGAGCATTTTTTTCCAGCGAGAAGCATTACTTTCCCATCCATGTACTAGTAATATAATAGTGCCATTTCCCTTCCAAGTATAAGTTTGGAAATATTCATCGTTATGTTTAAACGTTCTGCTTTCGGTTTCGCGAAGGATTTTGGGAAGTTTTGATTTGGTTAACCTGCCTTCTCTGGGTTCACTAAAAAGAGAGTAGGCTAATTGTGTGGCTTTATCAGGAGATACAAAACTTAAAAAATTAATGTATAATCCGATAGACTTTGTAAAAAGGAAGTAGAGTGTTTTTTTCATAATAAAAAAGTCCCGATGTGAATCGGGACTTAAATATAATTAAAATTTAGAAAATAACTTTTCCATTTTCTCTTTTTCTTCGTCGGCTAATAAACTGTCGACTAATATTCTTCCTGAATGCTCATCAGTGATGATTTTTTTTCTTGAAGCTATCTCCACTTGAGTTTGTGGTGGAATAGTAAAGAATGAACCTGCCGAAGCTCCTCTTTCGATAGATACAACTGCTAAACCATTACGAACGCTAGTTCTAATTCTAGTGTAAGCAGCTAATAATCTTTCTTCGATAAGGTTTTGGTATTCGCCAGATTTCTCTGTTAAAAACGCTTCTTCCTTAGCAGTTTCTGCCATGATAGCATCTAACTCAGATTTTTTATGTTTCAAATGATTAGATTTTACTTCTAATCTTTCTTTTGACTGAGAGATTACTTCTTTCTTATGTTCGATCGAAGCTTTCATTTCTTTAATATGCTTTTCAGCTAATTGAATTTCAAGTTCTTGAAACTCAACTTCTTTTGTTAAAGAGTTAAATTCTCTGTTGTTACGAACAGTTTCTTGTTGTTTTGTGTACTTTTTAATGCTCTCTTTGTGCTCGTCAATTGCATTCTTTTTTGATTTGATAAGGTCCTCGATTACTTCAAGTTCGCTTTTCAATTTTTCAGAACGGGTGCTTAAACCAGCAACTTCATCTTCTAGATCTTCCACTTCAAGAGGAAGTTCACCTCTTACATTTCTAATTTCGTCAATTCTAGAGTCAATCAATTGTAAATCGTAAATTGCTCTTAACTTGTCCTCAACACTTAATTCTTTCGTATTCGCCATATTCTTATAAGTACTTAACTGGATTTGTATTTTCTTCAGATAAAATGATTGCAAAATTAAGGATTTTTTTCCGAAGAAAATCAACAATATAATTTTTTGTATAGCGTTCGCTCTCAAAATGTCCAATATCTGCCAAAAGTAGTCGATTTTCGGCTTCATAAAACTGATGATACTTCAAATCGGCCGTCAAAAATGCATCGGCTCCAGCTGAAATTGCATTTTTTATGGCATAACTGCCAGATCCTCCCAGTACAGCCACTTTTTTTATTGGCTTTCCTGTAAATGTAGAATGTCGAATTCCATCGGATAGCATTTTTTCTTTTACTAAATTTAAAAAATCTTTTTCATCCATGGGAACTTCAAATTCGGCAATCATTCCTAATCCGATGTTTTGATGTTTATTTTGAAGTTCATACACTTCATAAGCCACTTCTTCATAAGCATGACTTTTAAAAAGGGCTTTTAAGATTTTTGATTCTAACTGTTTTTCAAAAGTAACTTCAATTTTGATTTCCTCTCCTTCTACAAATTCAAAGCGTTCTCCTAATTGTGGATTGCTATGTTCATTGCCCATATAAGTACCAATCCCTTTAGAGTTGAAACTGCAATCTTCATAATTTCCTATTTGTCCTGCACCAGCATCAAAAAGTGCATTTCTCACTTTTTCGGCATTTTCTGGAATAGTGTAGGTGACTAGTTTACGGATAAAATTTTGTTTAGGAATTAAGATTTTGGAATTTTTCAATCCAAGGGCATCACAAAATATTTTATTTACGCCTTCAGGATGATTGTCTAAAGCAGTATGCACAGCATAAATGGCAATATCATTTTTTATCGCTTTGATCACAGCTCGTTCTACGTAATTTTTTCCAGTGATTTTTTTTAAACCTGAGAAAAGTATGGGATGAAAACAAACAACCAAATTGCATTTTTCAGCAATGGCTTCCTCAATTACATTTTCTAATGCGTCATGACAAACTAGAATTCCAGTAGCTTCGGTTTCTTGATTACCAACTAACAAACCCACATTGTCAAAATCTTCAGCATAGGCGAGTGGAGCCATTTCTTCCAGTACTAAAAGGATTTCTTTTATTTTCATGGTATTTGAGTTTAGCGTTTTCAGTTTGAATTTTGATGATTGACTCTCTTTAAACTTTAAACAAAAGAGACAAAATATTTATTTCAAAGATAATTTATTATACTTTCGTAAAATGAATTTACTGAGAAAAATACTCTTTCCTTTTGCTATTATATATGGTTTGATCACGAGTATTCGGAATTTTCTGTATGATAAAGGAGTTTTGAAATCCTACTCTTTTGATTTGCCCACTATTGTTGTAGGGAATCTAAGTGTTGGGGGAACCGGGAAAACACCACAGATAGAATATTTAATTCGTTTGCTTTCAGACTCTTATAAAGTAGCTACATTGAGTAGAGGCTATAAAAGAAAATCAGAAGGCTTTATTTTGGCCGACGCTTCTTCTAATGCGGAGATTTTAGGCGACGAACCTTTTCAATATTATCAAAAATTTAAAAATATTTTTGTTGCTGTTGATGCCAATCGTAAAAACGGAATAGAGCAATTACTTTTGCAAAAGCAAAAACCAGAAGTGATTTTATTAGATGATGCTTACCAACATCGTAAAGTAAAAGCAGGTTTTTATATTTTGCTAACCACTTATGGAGAATTATATTCGGATGATTTTATGCTTCCTACAGGAAATTTAAGAGAGAGTAGGAGTGGAGCTAAAAGGGCTAATATTGTTATTGTAACTAAGTGTTCAGTAGATCTTTCGCTTGACGAAAAACAAAGCATAAGAACTAATTTAAAACTGGAACCCAATCAAGAACTGTATTTTACAGGAGTTGAATATGATACTTTTGTGTATTCTAAAAATAAAAAAATAGCAGTAAGCGAAATTAAAGGTATTGACACTGTGCTATTGGCAGGAATTGCTAAGCCAAAACCATTTTTTAATTATTTGTCAGCGGAAAATACAGTATGTTTAACTTTTCCAGATCATCATCATTTTGCACCAAAAGATATTTTAGAAATTAAAAACTTATCTTTAAACAAAATCATTATTACTACCGAAAAGGATTATGTTCGATTAAAAGAAAGTATTCCTGAAGATAAACTTTTCTATTTACCAATTAAAAGTAAGTTTCTAGGTGAAAGTGAAGCGTTTAAAAAAACAATACTAAATTATGTGGGAACAAGTTCAAGAAACAGTTAGTTATATAAATAATATTAATCATTTCAATCCAGAGTATGGAGTGATTTTGGGTTCAGGATTAGGGAGTTTTACAGACGATATTGTGGTTGAATTTACGCTACCTTATAATGAGATTCCAAATTTCCCTGTGTCCACAGTTCAAGGTCATAAAGGAGCATTGGTTTTTGGAACTATTGGAGGCAAAAAAGTGGTCGCTATGCAAGGGCGTTTTCATTTTTATGAAGGCTACTCTATGAAAGAAGTCACTTTTCCAATTCGTGTTTTGAAGTTTTTGGGAATAAAAAAATTGATTGTTTCCAATGCTTCTGGTGGAGTAAATCCTAATTATAGAATTGGAGAAATTGTAATTATAAAAGACCATATAAATTTCACACCCGAACATCCTTTGCGCGGAGCAAATGACGAACGTTTTGGACCTCGATTTGTGAACATGAGTGAACCTTATTCTAGGAAAATGGTTGCTAAAGCCAAAGAGTTGGCTTTAAATTTAAATATTGAAGTGAAAGACGGAATTTATTTAGGACTACAAGGTCCTAGTTTTGAGACTTTGGCTGAATATAGAATGGTGAAAATTTTAGGTGCAGATTGTGTCGGAATGTCTACTGTTCCTGAAGTTATTGTAGCGCGTCACATGGATTTAGAAACCTTTGGGATATCAGTAATTACTGATATTGGTGATGAAGATAACATCGATAGTATATCACATGATGAAGTTTTAGAAGCGGCGCAAAATGCAGAACCTAATGTAAGAAAGTTAATTAGAGAATTGATTATGAAATACTAGACTTTGAAAGGTTGTTTGCTATTGAAGCATAGAACTCTTCAGGTACAAAAGGTTTTGTGATTACATCATTCATTCCATAAGATAAAAGCATTTCTCTGTTTTCATCTAGTGAAATTGCAGTTAAAGCTATTATAGGAAGTGTTTTATTGAATTCTCTGATTTTTTGGGTTGCAATAGTTCCATTTATCCCAGGCAAATGGACATCCATTAAAACTAAATCATATTGATTGTTTTTTACGGATTCAATTGCATCCTCTCCATTGTCAATAATTTTACAAATAACGCCTTTGTATTCTAACATTTTTTGAGTGATCATTTGGTTGATTTTATTATCTTCAACTAATAATATGTTTTTATCTTTAAAAATAATGTCTTCGTACATTTTTTGCTTTTCAACAACTGGTAATTGTTGGTCATCTACTTTAAAGCTTAAGTCAAATGAAAATTTAGAACCTTTACCAAGTTCACTTTCTAGCTTTATTTGGCCACCTAAAATTTTTATTAATTTTTTTACAATGGTTAATCCTAAACCAGTACCACCATATTTACGATTTATCTCTACAGATCCTTGAGAAAAACTTTCAAATACCGTTTTTTGCTTATCCTTTGGTATTCCTATACCAGTATCTGTTATTTTAAAACATAAAACAGCATTTTTATTTTCTAAGGAAGTCATTTTTGCACTTACATTTACCTTTCCATCTTTTGTGAATTTAAGTGCGTTATTGATTAAATTCATAAATATCTGTGATAATTTTGTTGGATCTCCAATCAAATTATCGGGAATGTTTGAATCAATTTCTAAGGTAAAGTCAATATTGTTGCTTTTAGCTAATCCTTTCAAAGAGTTTTTTATATCTTCTAGTAAATTTTTAATATTGAAGTTGATATATTCAATTTCAACTTTGTTAGAATCAATTTTATTAATCTCTAATATTTCATTAATGAAGGTGGCTAGGTAATTCCCTGAAAATTTTAAAGAAGATAAATAATGCAATTGCGATTTTTTTGGGTTCTCTTCTAATAGTAAATGGGTAATTCCATTTATGGCATTCAAAGGAGTACGCAGTTCATGACTCACAGTAGATAAAAATTCAGATCTTGCTTTAGATGCTTTTTCTGTTTTCTCTTTTTCTATTAATAACTCATTATTTTTTTCCTTTAGTAATAAATTGGATTTATTACGGATAATATTGTTCTTATAAAGAGACAAGCTCAACAGGGATAAAATTGAGATTAATGAAATGGATAAAATATTTATCAGTTTAGAGAATTTATTGGTTTTAGCTTTCTCTAAATTTTGTTTGTTTATTTTTTCAATTTTCTTTAGTCGCTGCGTTTCTTTGAAATTTTCATAATCGTCTATTCCAAGTTTTTCGTTATTTAAAATAGCAATGCTTTCTTTTAAATTTAAATGTTGTTTTAGATAAGTATATGCATTACTCTTATCTAACATCTTTTCATATACTGAACTTAAAGCTAGAAGTATATTCGATTTTTGTTCAAGATTATCTTGTTTTGAATTTAATTCTAATGCCTTATTGTAGTAAGTTAAGGCTAAATTGTTGCGATTATTTTCCTCTTCAATAAGACCTATTTGATAAGAGGCTTCGGCTTTTGTATTTAAAAATGCAGGGTTGTCTGGTTTTGCAATTATGGTATTAAAAATAGAAGAGGCTACTATTTTATTGCCTTTGTTTTTGAGAATAATTCCTTTTTGAAGATTTATAAGTTCATCATAATCATCAATTTTTAATGCTTTATAAATAGATTGGGCTTTATTAAAACAAATTTCGGCTGCGCTATAATTTGATTTTCCAATATGAGAAAGTCCAAGATAATAATAAGTATTGGCATAACTCAGGGTTGGTTTTGTAGTTTCAAATAAAGCGATGCTTTCTGAAAAAATCTCGATCGCATCATTGTACTTTTTTAAAGTATAGTAAATCTCCCCTAATTTAAATGTTTGATTTGCTTGGTCGATTATGCTACCACTCGTTTCGCTGAAATTTATTGCTTTTTGAGTATAAAAAAGGGCGTTTTTATATTTGTTGTTTTTTATATTTTCATGGGCTAAGTTTGTGTAAAACTCAATACTATCCTTACTCTCATTAGTTTGAGAGTATAGTAATGAATTAAAAAAAACGAGATAAACCAAAAAGTATTTCATTTAAAGCTTTTTTTCGAATTAGTTTTTAGTGTATAATATTAAATCAATTATTCGAGATGAATATCCAATTTCATTATCATACCAACCTACTACTTTTACCATTTTATCAATTACAGAGGTTAACTGCGCATCAAAAAGGCATGAGTTTTTATTTCCAATTATATCAACTGAAACAATTGGGTCTTCCGTATAATCCATGATCCCTTTAAAGTCACCTAGAGCGGCCAATTTAAAAGCTTCATTGATTTCGCTTATTGTTACGGCACGTTTTACATTAAATGTGATGTCGGTCAATGAGCCATCTGGTACAGGGACACGAATACCACACCCTCCAATTTTACCTTCTAATAAAGGAAAAATTTTCGTTAATGCCTTTGCCGCTCCAGTTGTTGTAGGTACAATGGATTGACTTGCGCCACGAGCTCTGCGTAGATCTTTATGGGGCTGATCGTGCAAACTCTGGTCTGTTGTATAGGAATGAATTGTGGTGATGTATGCTTGTTCAATACCACATAGTTCATTAATTATTTTTATCATTGGTGCGGCATTATTTGTAGTGCAACTTGCATTCGAAATAATGGTTTCACTTCCGTCAAGAATATGTTCATTTACGCCTAATACTACTGTTTTAATAGTATCTACTTCTGACGGAGCGGATAAAATCACCTTTTTTGCACCAGCAATAATATGTCTGCTCAGCTCTTCATGCGTTTTATATTTACCCGTAGATTCTATAACATAATCAATGCCTATATTTTTCCAGTCTAAATCGGAAATGTTTTTCTCATGAAAAAATAAAAAATGGTTGTCATCAACTATAATTCCCTTTTCATCAGAACGTACTAAGTTAGGCAAAACTCCATGAATACTGTCGTATTTTAATAAATGTGCCATTGTTTTTGTATCAGCTATATCATTTACAGCAACAACAACAATGTCAGGATGGTTTAAAAGTAATCGAAATAAATTTCGACCTATTCTTCCAAAACCATTTATTGCAATTCTTGTTTTCAAATGTATTCGTTTAATCGTTTATTTGGTTAACCGATTAACCGATTAAACAAATGAACTACTTATAAAATATGTTTTTGTGCTTTATATGATGAACGTACAAGTGGTCCACTTTCAACATGTCGGAAACCTAATTCTAAACCAAATTTTTCATAAATGGCAAATTGATCCGGAGTTATGAATTCTTTAACTGGCAAGTGTTTTTTACTCGGTTGTAAGTATTGACCTATTGTTACTACATCAACATTTGCAGCGCGAAGGTCTCTCATGGTTTGAAAAACTTCCTCTTCTTGCTCTCCAAGTCCCAACATAATTCCCGACTTCGTTCTATTTATCCCTTTTTCTTTTAAGTATCTCAATACTTCTAAGCTTCTGTCGTATTTTGCTTGAATACGCACTTCACGAGTCAATCTGCGTACCGTTTCTACGTTGTGAGAAACCACTTCAGGATTGGCTTCTACAATACGGTCAATATTTCTTTCGATACCTTGAAAATCAGGAATCAAAGTTTCTAAAGTCGTGTTAGGATTCATTCTACGAATGGCTTTTACTGTTTCTATCCAAATGATAGATCCACCATCTTTTAAATCGTCTCTATCCACACTTGTAATTACAGCATGCTTGATGTTCATGATTTTTATAGAACGAGCTACTTTCTCTGGCTCATCCCAGTCCACCGTTTCAGGTCTTCCAGTTTTTACACCACAAAATCCGCAAGAACGCGTACAGGTATTTCCTAAAATCATAAATGTAGCAGTCCCTTCACCCCAGCATTCACCCATATTTGGGCAGCTTCCTGATGTGCAAATGGTGTTTAAACTATATTTATCAACTAAGCCTCGAAGTTCAGTATATTTTTGTCCTATTGGGAGTTTTACCTTAAGCCATTTAGGCTTTCCAACCGGTAAAGTATTTTCTAAAACAGTTTCCATAAATCAATTTTCAAAGTACAAAGATAAGGAATGTTGTTTTAAAATAGACTGTTTAAACTGTGAAGCTTACCGAAAGTTTTTTTAAAAGGTTTTGTTTTTTAGGAGCTATTTCCAGCTATCCGCTAAATCTTTTATAAAGGGCACTATTAAAAAACAGTACCCTTTATAAAAGGATAACGTTTCTATCTGGGCTAGGGATGTAGTTGCTTGACTATTATTTATATAATAAAAAAACAGAACGTACTAGTTCTGCTTTCTAAATGTATTTAATGCATTTGCACGGTAATGGGTAGATTGTAAGAGGTTCTAACGGCTTTTGAATTGATCATGCCTGGAGACCATTTGGTTCTCATTGATTTTAAAACGCGTATTGCTTCTCTACCTAATCCATAACCTGGCTCGTTTTTTACTTGAATATTAGACATACTACCATCTTTTTCAACTACGAATGAAACATAAATCCGAATGCTACTTTCTCCATTTACCTCTGGACTTTCAAAATTCTTACCAATATAATTGTAGAATTTATTTATTCCACCTGGAAATTCAGGCATTTTATCTAGAATTGCAGTTGTTACTACAGTGTCACCATAATCTACCGGTGTACTGATTACGGTGCCATTTCCTTGAGAAGGAGTTGTGCTAGTACCAATAGTTCCAGTTCCATCAGTTGTGTTTTTAATTATTGTAGTGCTTTCAACAGTTGTAGCAAGATTTGGGGTGGCAAGCGGTGCTTTAACTATAATAGGATTTGCGAGTGTTTTTTTGTCAATGGATTCTAATGGCTTTTGGGTAAGAGTTTTAGGTAGAATCTTTTCTTCCTGTTTTTTTACTTGTGGCTGTACCGTTGTTAGTTGAATGATCTCGTCGATGGGTTCAATAATTGTTGTTGTCGCAGTAGTAATTAGATTAAAAAAACTTAAAACTCGGGGTATGCTGATAAGTGAAGCGCAAAGTAGTACTCCCATAAAAAGCGCCAATATAGAAGTTTTGGCATTTTCCTTACGCAGTTGATACGCACCATATTCTTTGTTTCTGTTTTCGAAAACTAGATTAATCCAGTTGGCTTCGTAAAGGCTTTGTTTTGACATAATTTATGGATTTAATGGTTAGGTAGCATTTAAATCATAAGCATATGGTGTTTATTAACAGAACGAAAACGGTAGGAAATTTATTGTTTAAAAAAGTTAATATTTTAAAAAATAAACAATGATAATCTTAAGTAATTTTTATTTGTTTATTTTTTTAACTAAAAATAGAAAATTAATTATCTTTTGTCCCTGATAATCTCGGCCAATAATTTTTTGGCGCGAAGCAATTTTACTTTTACATTACTTAATGGCTCGTCAATTGCATTGGCAATTTCTTGATAACTCATTTCTTGAAAATAACGCAACTGAATTACCTCTTGATAGTGAGGTTTTAATTCTTTGATGAATTGCAATAAGCGAGAAAGATTTTGCTCTGTAATCAATTCATCTTCAGCAGATGGGGTCGTATCTGCTATATTGTAAGCTTTCTGATCTTCTTTGTCAGTGATCTCTACAAAAAGACTAGATTTCTTTTTGCGTAATAAATCAATATGTACATTTTTAGCAATGCTAATTAACCAGGTGTTAAACTGAAATTCTGGATTGTAAGACGCTATTTTGTCAAATGCTTTAGAGAAGGTTTCAATAGTAATATCCTCAGCATTGGTTTCATTTTCGGTGCGCTTAAGCATGAAACCATATACTTCATTCCAATAGTGATTCAAAAGAAAGGTAAAGGCAGCTTGATCTCCTTTTTTGGCTTTCTCTATTTGATTTGTTATTTCCAATTTACTGGTTTTGATACAATATTAGATATAAAAATATTAATCTGCGTGAATATAAGTAGTATTTCAACGACTGGGAACCAATATTTTAAATCTTTTTCTTTTAATTTTCCTGCTGAAAATCCCACAACGATCCAAGCACATAGATATCTTATGAATAATAATGCCAATACTAATATCCACTGGAACTGGAAACTCAACAATATAATAGGTAAAATGATAAATAATAATTGGGAACAATAAAATGCACCTAGCTGCAACTGGTCTATCTTTTTATAATGACTGGCTGTGGCGATGTGTCTTCTTTTTTGGATTAACCAATCTTTATAGGACGTTTTTGGTTTAGAATAAGTGAAACTTTCTGGTGTGTAAGCAATTGTTGTGTTTTTAGAGGTGGCCGCTTCATTAATAAATAAATCGTCATCTCCAGAACGAACTTGAATGTGATTAATAAAGCCATTTACATTAAAAAACTCCTCCTTTTTATACGCAAGGTTTCTACCAACGCCCATATAGGGATGTCCGATTTTTGCCCAGGAAAAGTATTGAATAGCAGTAAGCAGCGTTTCAAAACGGATTATTTTATTAAGTAATGAATTAGTGATTTTTTCATATCCGCCATACCCTAAAACAATTGTTTTTTGCATAGTGAATTGGGAACTCATTGCGGTTATCCATTCTTTCGATGTTGGATAACAATCGGCATCCGTAAAAAGCAAATAGTCTTTTTTGGCCGCTTTTATACCCAGTGTTAGGGCATATTTTTTATTACCCCAGAAAGCTTCGTTGTTTTCTACTTTTACCAAGCGAATATTAGAATATTCTTTCTCAAAAGCTTCAAAGAGCTCCAAAGTACCATCACTAGAGGCATCATCTATTAAGACGATCTCAAAATCAGGATAGTTTTGTTCTGCCAGCAACGGAATAAATTTCGCCACATGTTCTTCTTCATTTTTGGCACAAACAATTACCGAAATCGGAATTCTTTTAGGTGTTATTTTTTGCGCTTTTGCGAAAGCAAATTTCCCAAAAACACCCAAATAATACGAAAGTTGAATAGCGACAATAACAATAAAAAAGTAAAGAATCAGTATAAGCATCAGAGTTTAATGAGTTATTTAAATCGTGTGCAAAGGTATGAATAGAATTATGAATTCTTAATTTTAAATTATTGAATTTTAAAAGAATTTATCTAGGGCATTTCTTCATTTCATTTACTATTGAAATGGAATCTCTATTTTGTGTTTTTTCTAACTCTGTAATGATGTTTTCGTAGTTTTTTTCATCACGGTTTTGAGATAGTTTTTTGGTAGCTTCAATTGCTGTAACTTCTATCTCAAAAGCTACAATCCCGCGGACTTGCCTCATTGTTTTTGAAGATAAGTCCTCTATTCTAATGGGGTTTTCTGAGTTTTTCTCGTATTTGTCAACTAGTTTTTTTAAAGATTTTATAGCTTCTTCTCCTACTACTATCTTAATTTTCCCATATACATGTACGGCTAGATAGTTCCAAGTAGGAACGTTTTCATGGTCATACCACGATGAGGAAATGTAACTGTGTGGTCCCGAAAAAACAGCTAAAACACTATCGTTTTCTTCAAATCCTTTCCATTGTGGGTTCTCTTTGGCAATGTGCCCGTGCAAAATTTGTTTTCCGTCTTTATTGATATCGAGCTCTAGAGGAATATGAGTAGCACATAGTTTCCCGTTTGTTTGATTGATTAGAATACCAAAACTATTTTCTTGAAGAAATTGCTTGATTTCTTCTTGATTCTCATTTTTATAAATATCAGGAGTGTACATTTTGTAACTAGTATTAATGCTTAATAAAAACTAAATAACGTTTACTTCGGCTTCAATATGAATACCAAAAGTCTTAAAAAGAGTATCTTGAATGGTCTTTGATACGGCTAGAATTTCTTGTCCAGTGGCATTGCCATAATTGACTAATACCAGTGCTTGGTTCTTATGAATTCCGGCATCACCAAAACGTTTCCCTTTAAAGCCAGCTTGTTCAATAAGCCATCCTGCAGGTACTTTAACTTCCGTTTCAGAGACTTCGTAATATTTCATTTCGGGAAATTGTTGATGTATTTTCTCGAAATCTGTTTTTAAAAGAATTGGATTTTTAAAAAAACTTCCGCTATTTCCTAGTTCTTTTGGATCCGGTAATTTACTTTGTCGAATTGCAATTACCGCATTACTAACGTCTTTTAATGAGGGGTTAGTGATGTTGTTTTTTTCTAATTCTCCCAAAATGTCACCATAAGAAGTGTTGATTTTATGATTGCGTTTGGTCAGTTTAAAAACGACAGAAGTAATGATGTATTGATCTTTGGCGTCATTTTTAAAAATGCTTTCACGGTATCCAAAATGACATTCCTCTTTTATGAAATTTTTTATTTCTTGATTTTCAATCGTAACCGCTTCGCAAGAAACAAAGGTGTCCTTGATTTCTGTTCCATAAGCGCCTATGTTTTGGATAGGCGTTGTTCCTACATTACCGGGAATTAAGGACATGTTTTCAAGTCCGCCAAAATTTTGTGCAATAGTCCATAATACAAATTCATGCCAGTTCTCTCCAGCTTGACTTTCCACCCAAACAAAATCATCGTTTTCTTGGATTATTCTTTTTCCTTTTAAATCAATGTGAAGTACTAGTGCATTGATGTTTTGTGTTAATAACATATTACTTCCGCCACCAAGTATGAATTTTTTTGCGGTTTTATTTTGTTTTAAAATAGATTTAAGGTCAGTAACATTTTGTACGTTGACAAATTGTTTTGCACTGGCTTCTATACCAAATGTATTGTAGTTTTTTAGGGAGAAATTATGTAGTATTTCCATAAAAGAAATTTCTTTTTTAATGTTGTAATTTGAGACCAAAAGTAACGATTAAAATTTAGTTGTATAACTTTTCATCCAGATATGCATCATAAATAAGGGCATTATGTAGGAAACCATTCTTGTGTCTCCTTGCTGTAAATTCTTAATAAGTTTGGCACTATTTATATTTTCTAAATAAGGTATTTTAAAAATTTCACTTTTAGAAAACGATTCTAATTCATCTTTAAAAGCGGGACTTTTTACTAAATAATCTCCCCAAGGTGCGCTAAGGCCTACTTTTTTAAATTTTAAAATAGCTTCAGGTAATCGATTTTCCATGGCCGTTTTTAAAATGAATTTTCCTTTTTTACCTGTAAATAGCCATTTATCATCCAATGAACCTAAACCTGCAATCAATCTTTGATCTAGAAAAGGTTCTCTACATTCAATTGAAGCGCCCATAGTGGCGCGATCGTTTCTATATAATAAAGAACGCAAATAGGTTTGTTGGTCAAAATAAAGCGCTTGTCGTCTTAAATTGTCGGGATATAATTCTTTTGCTTCTTTGTACGTTTTACGTCTGAATTCGTTTTTGGGCTCGTTGTGAATACCATACACCTTCGAAATGTCTTCAGGATAGATATTACAACTATTATACATAATCAGATCTTGTTTTTTGCTGATTTTAGCATATCGAATTAGTTTTTCGTACCGTGGTTTTTTTTCAAACCCGCCTAGACTTCCTATACTTGAAATTGAACTTAGTATGCTTGGAAATTGTAATGCTTTGTAACGTACATAACCTCCCATTAATTCGTCGGCTCCTTCACCAGAGAGCAATACTTTTACCTTTGGTTTTGCTAATTCAGAAATAGCCAAAAGATGCGGTTCGTTTAGGTGCATTATGGGTTCGTCTTGAAAATAAGTAGCTTTAACTAGGTTTTCATATAAGTCTTGATCTTCCAGTTTTAAGGTGTTAAAACGGTAATCGAACTTTTCAGTTAACATTTTGGCTAAATGAGATTCGTTGTGCTCTTCCTCTTTAAATCCGATGTTAAAAGTTTCAATGTTTTTATATTTTTGTTCGTTTAATGACGCAAGTATAGAGGAAGAATCAAGTCCTCCGCTAAGTAAAATTCCAACAGGAACATCGCTCACCATTCTTAGTTTTACTGAATCATCAAAGGTTTCTCTAAACCATTCAATAGGATTTTCAATTCTGGGTTGGTTTTGAATCTCAGTTATTAAATCCCACCATTTTTCGTTGACTACTTTTCCACCTTCGTGGATAGTCATTATATGCCCTGGTAAAACCTTTTTTATATTTTCATATAAGGTGTTATCGCCAGCTACAAAGCGGTTGAAAATATATTCTTCAATTCCATCTTGCGCTACTTTTAGAGGTAATCCAGCAGTGAAAAGTGCTTTTTGTTCGGATGCAAAATAAAAACTCTCATTGTAAAAAGAACAGTATAATGGCTTAACACCCATTCGATCTCGTACAACTGTTAATTGCTTTTTTAATTTATCCCAAATAGCAAATGCAAACATCCCGTTTAAGCGATGAAGCATTTTTGAACCATGCAATTGGAATAGTTTTAACAGAACTTCTGTGTCTGATCCTGTTTTTATATCAAAACCGTTGCTCTTTAACTCAGGATAAAATTCTTTGAAATTATAAATTTCACCATTGTACACCATGACAAATCGTTCGTCATCGGATAAAAAGGGTTGGTGTCCTGCAGCAGAAACATCTAAGATGGATAATCGTCGGTGTCCTAGTCCGATATTATTTTCCACGAAAATACCTTTATCATCTGGACCACGATGTTCTAATGAGTCACGCATTTTTGTAATGACGTGAGTGTCTATTTTTCTTTGGGATTGTAAATGAAAGATCCCGTTAATTCCACACATAGCTAATTATTTTTTGCGGTATTTATTAATTCATGGTATTTGCTAGCTATGATAGCCATATTGGTATTGTAATCAGCATGTTCTTCAACAAATTTTCGATTTGTTAGTATGGCTTTATTTCTATATTCCTGGTTCTTAAAAGACCATAATAATTCGTCAGCAAGCATTTTGTAATTATCAACAGTAATAAGTTGTCCATTTTTACGATGTTGTATCCAGCTCCTGTTGCCAGGGATATCAGTGACAATTGGATAGGAAAGTGTTGCCATTGCTTCAAATAAGGATGCAGAGACGCCTTCAGTTGTAGGCATGCTTATGTATATATTTGAATCCTGTAATAGTTTTGGCAACTCGGTATTAGGTATCCTTCCTGTAAAATGAACCTTATTTTCGATATTTAATTTTTTTGCTAATTCTTTTAATTTAGGTAGCTCTGTTCCGTCGCCCACAATAGTAAGTACGTAATCAATTCCTTTTTGGTTTAAAATAGCAAAAGCTTTTAAAATAATATCATGACGGTATTCGGGTAATAAAGAACGGGTAACTATAGCACAAATTTTTTCAGTTTTTGCCGTATTTTTATTTCCGAATTTATTTAAATCAATTCCTTTTGGAAGGACCATTACTTTATTCATGTCTACATTGGCTTCGACCATTGAAACCGTCATTATGGGGCCCCAAGCATGAATAAGAGTAGCTTTTTTAAAGGCATAGTTTTGTATTACTTTTTTTAAAGGGTATAAAGGGGAATTTTCAGGCCATAAATCAGTGCGTCCTTGTTGTGCGATCACTACGGGTTTTACACCACATAAAGCCGCTAGAAAGCCATAACTCGTAGTCCTTTCTGCAATAACCATGTCTGGTTGTTCTAGCTGAATGATTTTTTTTATTTTAAATAAAGAAAATTTAAATTCGAAAATACGAATGACTCGATTAAAGAATGTATCACTTGGAGTTTTTAATTCCCAACTGACAATTTCAAAATCACCAAACTCTTTAAGGCCATTTGTCCAAGTGATGGCATCGGCTCTATAAGTTTCTCCAAGAAAAAGTATTTTTCTTTTTTTCATCTGGGCGATTAAAATTAATCAGTAGATAAAGCTCTACCTATGAATTCGTTTAAGGGTTTTAGTAGGATCAGTTTTTTACTCACTTTAGAAATAAAATCTTTTTTAGTAACATCGTCATAATTGATTTTATGAGAAGCTTCAAAACTTTTTAATTTTAATAATTCAATAGCAGGATGGTCTTTTTCATAACCTCTTGGTGGATTTTTTAAGATACTTCTTTCATTTCTGTCAAAATCTACAAAGATTTTTTTGAATTCACTTTCATTAAGAACTTCTTCTAAATCCTCATGAAAGAATGCAATTTCTTTGCGTATTTTTTTTAGCTCCTCTGCTTCTGGCGAATAAAGTCCTCCAGCAATAAAGCTACCTCCTTTGTCAATGTGTACATAGTAGCCAGGCCTATTTTGACCCTTTATTCTGCCGCAAGGTAACCAAATACCAAGGTGTGTTTTATAAGGCGTTTTGTCTTTAGAAAATCGAATGTCTCTATTGATTCTAAAGGTACAATTTTTTACTTCAAGCATCTCTAGTGCTGGATCTAAAGGTTTCATAACGTCAAGAAAATCAGAAACGAATTGCTGATAGTCTTTTTTGACTGCTTCGTATCTTTTTTTGTTTTCCAGGAACCAATCTCTATTGTTATTGGCTTTCAAGTCTTCTAGGAATTGTAAGGTATCTTTTGATAGCATTTTGGGGCTATTATAATTGTTTTTTTTAAATCATCTTCGCTTATGAAACCGGCATGTTTCCATTTTAGTTCTTTATTTTCATAAAGCAGTAAGGTAGGAAGTTCCTCAATTTTCATTTCATGCATTAACGTTTTGTTTTCGTCCGCATTCAATCGAATGATAACTACTTTATCACTCATTTCGGTTTGCATTTTAGAAAGATAAGGAGCCATCTTTTTACAAGGAGCACACCATTCTGCATAGAAATCGATCAAGACTTTTTTATCCGTATTTAATAATTTATTGTATTCTTGACTGCTCATTCCTACGATTTTATCTGTTGGTTTTGATAGCCCTGCAGCATCCCATTTTAAAAAACCTCCTTCGAGTTCGTATATATTGGTAAAGCCTAATTCTTGAAGTTTTTCAGTTGCTTTTGCACTTCTTCCACCACTTTTACAATACACAAAAACGGGTTTTGTTTTGTCAAGATTTTCTGCATCTTTGACGAAACTATTCCCAAGCCAATTGATGTTTTTTGCGTTTTCAATATGTTCTGATGCAAATTCCTCTTGGGTACGTACATCCAAAATTTGGGGGTTTTCTGTTGTTTTTATTTTTTCTGCAAAAGCTGGAGCATCAATTGTTTTAATATTTTTTGATGTTTGTCCATTACATGATAAAATGATAGAAGAGACGAGTACAGTAAAAATTTGAAAAAATTTCATTACAAATAGTATTTAAAAAATTGAAATGCTAAATTAAGTAAATTATAAGTATTCGAAGGTCATAAAATGCAAATCATAAGTTAAATATTTTATAGGACTGATGCGTTGATTTTACAATAGCTTCGGTCCGTTCAGGATGGGTGTCGGAAATAAATAATTGTCCGAAGGTTTCACTGTTGACCATTTCAATAATTTTAGCAACTCGACTTTCGTCTAATTTGTCAAAGATATCATCAAATAGTAAAATAGGTTTTACCCCACTTTGTTTTTTTAAAAATTCAAATTGAGCTAGTTTTAAAGCAATAAGAAAAGACTTTTGTTGGCCTTGAGATCCAAATTTCTTGATGGGATATCCGTCTATTTCAAAGGATAAATCATCTTTATGTGTCCCAACACTTGTGTAATGTAAAGCTCTGTCTTTATTAATGTTTTCTTGTAAAAGAGTCAATAAGTTTTTTTCGAATAAATGACTTTCATATACAAGTTGTACTGTTTCTTGAGAACCTGTTATCGCATGATGGTGTGCATTGAAAATAGGGATGAATTCAGCTATAAACTCTTTTCTCTTTTCAAATATATAAGCTCCAAATCCGTTGAGTTGCTCATTATATATAGAAAGAGTGTCATTTTCAAAAACATGATTCAGTGCAAAATATTTTAATAGTGCATTGCGTTGACTCATTACTTTTTGATACTGGATCAGCTGTTGTAGGTAATTTGGGTTCAATTGAGAGATGACACTGTCCATAAATTTCCTTCTGGTTTCACTGCCTTCCACAATTAAATCCCTATCAGCGGGAGATATTATAACAAGAGGAATGAATCCTATATGATCTGAAAATTTATCGTAAGCCTTGCCATTGCGTTTTAATACTTTTTTCTGTCCTTTCTTTAAACTACATACTACCTGCTCTGACCGTTCATTTTTTATAAACTCAGCATCAATCACGAAAAATTCTTCGCCATGTTTGATGTTTTGGACAGCCAAAGGATTGAAATAACTCTTTCCGTACGATAAATGATAGATAGCATCTAATACATTGGTTTTACCAATACCGTTTTTACCTACAAAACAAATTATTTTACCGTCAAACTCGAAGTTGGCTTCTGAAAAATTTTTGTAATTGAATAAGGATATTTTTTTTAAATACATCTTTTAAAGCTTGCTGGCATGGAAGAGTTTGTTGTTTTTTAAAATGACTTTTAAAGTGGGCGCAAATTATTGAAAAATATCGATATAAAGGGTATTTAGCGCTTTTCTGTTTTAAATGTTTTGCTTTTTACCGAAGCAGTACTTGTATAAAAGCTTATTTTTTTTATTATAAATATAAAATTCCTTTTTTTTTGCGTCGGTTTGAATAAAAATTTTATTTTTGCGGTTCACTAAATTAAATTTAAATGGCTACTTACAGTAAAAGAGGATATAAAGCACCAAAAGAGAAAGAAGTAAAAGATGGAGTTGAAGAAGTAATTGTTGATGAAAAAGACAGTGTTACAGCAGGTGTATTTTCTACATTAGATGAAACTGCTTCAAAAACAGAAGATTTTGTTGCCAAAAACCAAAAATTCATCATTGGAATTGTAGGAGCTGTCGCTTTGGTAACCATTGGTTATTTAGTTTATCAAAAATTTATTGCTGAACCAAAACAAACGGAAGCTGCTGAGGAAATGTTTGTTGCACAACAAAATTTCCAACAAGCTACAGATGGTGTTGCAAGTGATTCACTTTATAAGTTGTCATTGAATGGATCTGAAGGTAAATTTGGATTTTTAAAAATTGCTGATGAATATTCAGGAACTGATGCGGGAAATTTAGCTAATTACTACGCGGGTATGGCGTACTTAAATACAGGTAAATATACAGAAGCGATTGATTATTTGAGTAAATTCAAATCAGAAGATATTGTATTGGGAGCTTTGGCAAAAGGAGCAATTGGTGATGCTTATTCTCAAAAGAACCAACCAAAAGAAGCTTTGGAAAACTATATTAAAGCAATAGAAGCAAATAAAAATGATTTTACTACTCCACGTTTCTTATTGAAAGCTGGAAAAACAGCTTTGGCTCTAGGTAAAAAAGAAGATGCATTGAAATATTTTACTGATATCAAAGATAATTTTGATTCATCTCCTGAAGCGACTTCTGTTGATGGTTTAATTGGATTGGCTCAATAGTAAAAAGTTTTAAGATTACTTGTTGTAGATTTTAGATTGTTGATCCAACAAGCTATCTTTAACATCTGAAATCAAAAAAATAATATTAAAATTGACAATCAAATGGCAACAGTAAATAAAAATTTATCCGTTTATGACAAAAATGCAGTTCCTAATGCGAAAGATTTTCGTTTTGGAGTTGTTGTTGCTGAATGGAATGAAGTAATAACTGAAGGGCTTTATAATGGAGCTCATGAAGCTTTTTTAGACAATGAAGTTCCTGCGAATCATATCATCAGATGGAATGTTCCAGGCAGCTTTGAACTTATTTATGGATGCAAGAAGATGTTGCAAACCCAAAATGTAGATGCTGTAATCGCTATTGGATGTGTAATTCAGGGACAAACCAAACATTTTGATTTTGTTTGTGAGGGCGTAACTCAAGGAATTAAAGATTTGAATGTTCAAACGGATATTCCAGTTATTTTTTGCGTCCTTACTGATAATACGATGCAACAGTCAATAGATAGAAGTGGTGGTATTCACGGAAACAAAGGTACTGAAGCGGCAATTGCGGCTATTAAAATGGCCTACATTCGTCAACAAGCCTCTTTGGCGCATGAGTATAAGAAACAAACATTACTGTCTTCTGGTCAATTACAAATCGAAGATTTGCCGTTGAAACTAGAAGAATAAAAAAGTAAATATTTAATTATGAAACCTATACTGTTCTAAAAATAGTATAGGTTTTTTTTGTTTTATTTATGATGGAACGGACTATTAAACCGAGTAGAAATTCATTAAATTTGTGCTTACGGTTTTAAAAAATGGAAACCTTAAACTTTAAAACTTATATTTATTAATGTCGAGTATAATCCAATTACTTCCTGATCACGTTGCGAACCAAATTGCTGCTGGAGAAGTGGTGCAAAGACCGGCTTCAGTAGTCAAAGAATTACTCGAAAACGCGGTTGATGCTAGAGCTACAGATATTAAGTTAATCATAAAAGATGCTGGTAAAGCTTTGGTTCAAGTTATTGACAACGGTTTAGGGATGAATGTAACTGATGCTCGATTGTGTTTTGAGCGTCATGCTACATCAAAAATCCGTCAAGCCGAAGATTTATTTTCATTACACACAAAGGGTTTTCGAGGTGAAGCATTAGCTTCTATTGCTGCTATTGCGCATGTTGAAATGAAAACCAAGCAAGATCAACAGGAATTAGGAACTCAAATTGTAGTGGAAGGCAGTAAATTTATGTCACAAGAAGTGGCTGTTCTACCTAAAGGAACTTCATTTGCGGTTAAAAATTTATTTTTTAATATTCCAGCTCGTCGTAATTTTTTAAAATCAGATACCGTAGAATACCGTCATATTATTGATGAGTTTCAACGTGTCGCATTGGCACATCCCAATATTTATTTTACTTTTTATCATAATGGGAGTGAGATGTTCAATTTACCTTCCGCTAGTTTAAGACAAAGAATTGTCACTATTTTTTCGGGTAAAACCAATGAAAAATTAGTTCCTGTTCAAGAAGAAACTGAAATTGTAACTATTCAAGGGTTTGTAAGTAAACCTGAATTTGCTAAAAAGAATAGGGGAGAACAGTTTTTCTTTGTTAATGACCGATTTATAAAAAGTGGCTATCTGCATCATGCCGTTATGGCTGCCTACGATGGTATTTTAAAAGATGGAGCACAACCGAGTTATTTTTTATACTTAACGGTTCCGCCTAATACGATCGATATCAATATTCATCCTACAAAAACCGAGATTAAGTTTGACGATGAACATGCATTGTATGCCATTTTACGAGCATCCATTAAACACAGTTTAGGGCAGTTTAATGTGGCACCAGTTTTGGATTTTGATCGTGATGCAAACTTGGATACGCCGTACAGTTATAAAGATGCTAAAGGAGAAACTCCTACAATTCAGGTTGATAGCACTTTTAATCCATTTTCGGATGACAAAGTAAATAAACATTATTCTAGTTATAAAAAACCAGAATCTACGGCCAATTGGGAAAGTTTGTATGTGGGTTTAAAACAAGATTCTGATGTTTTTACAAGTAATACTGATTTTTCATTTGAAAGTGATGAAGTCACAGGGTCTTTGTTTAATGACGAAGAGGTAGAGCAAGCAGTTCATAATTCGTACCAAATTCATAAAAAATATATCGTTTCGCCTATAAAATCGGGAATGGTTATTGTAGATCAACAACGGGCGCATCAACGTGTTTTGTATGAGCAGTTTTTGACAAATATGACGGTTCATCAAGCATCAAGCCAGCAATTATTATTTCCATTGGATTTGTTTTTTTCATCCACTGAGATGGATCTTATTGAAGAGCTAAAGCTTTCTTTAGTGAACACTGGTTTTGTTTTTGAAGAAACTAATTCAGATCATGTGGTTATTTCTGGAATTCCAGTCAATGTGACTGAAAGTGAAGTTTCGATGGTGTTAGAACAATTATTAAGTGATTTACAGGATGGAATTCCTGAAAGTAGTTTTAGCCAAAATGATACAATAGCAAAATCAATGGCCAAAAGTTTGGCTGTGAAAACAGGGACTACTTTAACAATAAAAGAACAAGAAAACTTGGTTAACGGTCTTTTTGCCTGTAAAGATCCCAATGTTTCCCCTTTTCAAAAACCGACTTTCATCACGATGCGTGTGGAAGATTTAGATAAAAAATTTGCACTATGAGAAATGTAACCGAAACGGTAAAACAATTAATTATAATTAATATCCTATTTTTTATAGGAACACAAATTGTTGGAGACGCTGCTTACCAAATGTTGGCGATGTATTTCCCGGAAAACACTAATTTTCAATTTTGGCAACCTATCACGCATATGTTTATGCATGGAGGATTTATGCATATTTTCTTCAACATGTTTGCATTATATTCTTTTGGTTCGGCTTTAGAGCATTATTGGGGAGGTAAGAAGTTTCTATTCTTTTATTTCTCTTGTGGTTTAGGAGCGGCGCTATTGCATACAGGAATAAACTATTACTATTTTCAGGAGGGAATGAATACATTAATTGATCAAGGTTTTTCAAAAGCAGAAGTTTTAGCTGTTTTGAATGGGAAAGGGAGCAATGAAATTGTGCCAATTTTGAATAGTCCAGGTTTTCAAAATTTTATTAGTGCCTATATGGGGACTGTAGTTGGGGCTTCTGGAGCTATTTACGGTGTTATTGTCGCTTTTGCATTTATGTTTCCTAATGCAGAGTTGGCTTTGATGTTTATTCCTATACCAATTAAAGCAAAGTATTTTGTTCCAGGATTAGTTTTAGTAGATTTGTATTTAGGGGTTTCTGGACAATCTATTTTTGGAAGTGGTGGGCCAGGAATCGCCCATTTTGCGCATGTTGGTGGTGCTTTATTTGGGTTTTTGATTTCATGGTATTGGAAAAAAAATCAGTTTGATGGCAATCGTTGGAATTAATAGGGGTTATTTGTAAATTCTAAATATAAAAAATGAATATTCTAGACGACTTAAAAATTCAATACAAATTAGGAGGTATAGCTAATAGATTAATCTATTGGAATGTAGGTTGTTTTTTGATTTCTTATGTTTTACCAGGGATTTTACGATTAGTAAATGTTAATTTTGATTTTCTTCAATTTGTTAGTTTGTCTTCTATTCCATCTGATTTTATATGGAAACCTTGGTCACTAATAAGTTATTCTTTTTTTCATTTTGACTTTTTTCATATATTATTTAATATGATAATACTCAATTTCTCTAGTCGATTATTCTTAACCTTTTTCACTGAAAAACAGTATTTAGGAGTTTATATTTTAAGCGCCATATTTGCAGGGTTTTCCTTTGTCTTAGGCTATTATTTACTTGGAATTAGTGCCTCAATTGTAGGTGCATCAGCTGCTATTATGGGTATTTTGGTTGCTGTGACAACCTATCAGCCTTTAATGAATGTACGTTTGCTTTTGATTGGAAATGTAAAATTGTGGCACATTACTGCTGTTATTCTTATACTTGATCTCATGCAATTTCGTTTAGATAATACCGGTGGTCATATCTCGCATTTAGCTGGGGCACTGTTCGGTTTTGTCTTTATAAAACTACTTCAAAACGGAACTGATTTGAGTACGATTGTAAGTAGAGTCATTGATTTTTTTACTAATTTATTTAAGGTGTCACCCAAAACACCTTTCAAAAAAGTACATAAAAACTATACTAAGCCTATAGGTAAGACTGCTTCTAGAATTATAACAAAAGATAAAGCGCAGCAACAAATTGATGAAATTTTGGATAAAATCAGTCAGTCTGGATATGATAGTTTAACAAAAGAAGAAAAAGAATTTCTGTTCAAAGCAGGGAAGTAGTACTTTTATAGTATTTTTCGTAAATAAAAGAAGCAATTTTGCGTTATTAATTTAGCAAAGTAATTAACTGAATAAATACTAATATGAAAAACCTTTCATGGTTCAATAAAGGAATGTTTTTTTTAAATATTGTTCTGACAATAGTCACCTTTGTGGCCTATGTTTTGCCTTTTTTAGCGCCAAAGCTGTTTCCGATTTTGTCTGTTTTGACACTTTTCATGCCAATGTTTTTTATATTGAATGGATTATTTTTTATGTATTGGGGGCTCCAATTCAAAAAAAGAATGATTTTGTCTGGATTAGTACTTTTGATGGGGATCACGTTTATTAATAAATTTTATAAATTTTCTTCTAAAGTGTATCCTGAAGATGACAAAGACTTTAAAGTAATGAGCTATAATGTTCGTTTATTTAATTTATTCAAGTGGATAGATAAAGAAGATGTTCCGGGTGATATTTTGACTTTTATCAATGAAAAAAACCCAGATATTCTGTGTATTCAGGAATTTTCTTCTTCGGCAAATATTGACTTGAAAGTGTACCGCTATAAATATATTTTTATGGAGGGCAATAAAATTAAAACGGGGCAGGCGATTTTTTCTAAATTTCCCATTATTAATCAAGGCGATATTGTATTTCCTAATTCGAATAATAATGTAATTTATGCTGACATAAAAAAGGGTAAGGATATTATTCGAGTCTATAACATGCATCTTCAATCTATAAAAATCACGCCGGATGTTAACGAAATTTCTGAAAATATAAATGTGATAAATCAGGATAAGTCACAAATGTTATTGATAAGAATCAGTAAGGCGTTTAAACTGCAACAGCAACAAGCAGAGATTTTAAAAGAGCATAAGAAACAATGTGAGTATCCTATAATTATCTGCGGAGATATGAATAACAGTGCTTTTTCTTATGTGTATAGAAACATTAAAGGAACGCTTAAAGATAGTTTTGAGGAAGCAGGTACTGGTTTTGGGCAAACGTATAAATTCAGGTATTATCCTGCGAGAATTGATTATATTTTTGCCGATGAAAAAATGACAGTTAAGAAATTTGAAAGCTTCTCTGATTTTGATAATTCAGATCATTATCCTATTATGGTCAAACTATCTTTGTGATAGATCTGTCATTGGAGTATAATAGTTTGGGCTTTTAAATAGTCAGTAGTGAATTTACCCTCATTGAATAACAAGTCAAGAACACTTAGGTTATTGATAAAGCCATATTTATCATCAAAAACCTGCGGATACTTTTCAAAAGAAGAAACGTCTTTTTTCCCTTCTACCAAAAATCTAAAGTCTTTTATAATGCTGTTATCTACTTCATGAAAGTATTCAGTAGTAGTATCAAATTCTAATTTCATTCGCAAACATTTCGAAACAACAGCTATGGTTTCAAAATTTAAATCCATTAAGTATTTGTATTTTTTTTCGAAAATAACACGAATATCATCTTCGAAAAATTCAAAGAAAGGGGAACTTCTATAAGCTGCTTCTAGTGATTTGAAGTGTTGTTTTTGCCAATCAAACTCAGGTTCAATTTGAATGTCTTTCGTTTTCTGGCGGATTAATTTGGAGTGCTTAACGGGAATATTTAAGAGTTGAATTCCGTTTGGACTGTAGATATAAGTTCGGTTGCGATTGGTTTGCTTTTGGAAATTATCTTCAATTTCAAATGTTGTTTTCTGTGCCTGAAGCATCGCTGCAAAATGGCTAATTGAAGGAAAATAGGTTGGGTACAGTAAAGTGTTCATATTTGTCTAAAGTTATAAAGTAATAAAGTCGGAAGTCCTAAAGTTGCTCTTAAAAGAGTATTTTATGACTTCCGACTTTGAAACTTTTGACTAATTTTTATTCTCTTTTCTTTTTTTCCAAAAATATTCACCAGCAAAGAAAGCAGCTAATGCAATTAAGAAATATTTAAAATACGACTGTGGTTGTCCTTCCCCGTTTACGGTTGTAAAGACTCTATTCCAACGAACTTTGTTCAATCCTTTTCCATTGGTATCCCAACTCATCCAGATGAATATAGGTTTACCTACAATGTGATTTTCTGGAACAAATCCCCAATAGCGGCTATCTTCAGAGTTGTGGCGGTTGTCTCCCATCATCCAGTAATAGTTTTGTTTGAAAGTATAGTCTTTTACAACTTCGCCGTTCAATCGAATTTCATTTCCTGTTACCTTAAGGTCATTTTTTTCACCATTATCATTCTTCAATTCATAGTCCGTAATGATTCTTTTGTAAAAAGGCAATGACTCCACTGTAAGTGCCACCGTTTTTCCTTTTTGTGGAATATAAATTGGACCAAAATTATCTTGATTCCATTTGGTGTTTTGAGGGAATATAGCAGCTTCTGGAGTTCTAGAAATTTCCCTGATTACTGAAGTTATTCCAGGAACATTTTTTAATCTTTCCGCTCCTGCAGCAGTAAGCGCTCTGAAAAGTAGTGTATCTTTTGTTTCGTTATTTTTAAAATAAACAGCATCCGTAATATCAAGATCCTTAAGTAAATATTCAAAATCAATTGGTGTTTTTCCGTCTAATGCTACAGTATATGAAAATTGAGGTTTAGCACGTTCAGGTAATTGCAAGATTTTACCATCGATGTAGACAATTCCATCTTTGATAGATAAACTATCGCCAGGTACTCCCACACATCGTTTTACATAATTTGATTTTTTATCAATTGGTTTGATAACTCCGGGTTTTCCTTTAGCTTCAAAGAAATAATGAACCGTATCTACTGGCCAGTTAAAAACCACGATATCCGTACGATTGATCTTCTCTATACCGGGTAATCTTAAATAAGGCAATTGTGGCCAATTAAGGTATGATTTGGTTTTAATAAAAGGTATGGAATCATGAACCATTGGTAATGCTACGGTAGTCATAGGGATCCGTGCCCCGTAATTTACTTTACTTACAAATAGAAAATCGCCTACTAATAACGATTTTTCTAAGGAAGAAGTTGGGATCGTATAAGGTTGAACAAAATAAGTATGTACTAAAGTCGCTACTATAATGGCAAAAAGTAAAGAACTTAATGTATCAGTTGTTTTGTTTTCAGAAGTTGTGCTTTTGTCAGATACATAATTTAATTTTTGGGTGTAATTAATATAGTAAATGTATAATCCAAAAGTGATTATTCCTAAAAAAGAATCTAGAGTAGAGCGTTTTCCAAAACTTCTTAATGTTTCAACCCAAATAATTGGAAACATGATTAAGTTAATAATGGGTATGAAAAGTAATATAGTCCACCAAGTTGGGCGACCAATGATTTTCATCAATACGATAGCATTGTAAACTGGTATTCCAGCTTCCCAACGTCTTCTTCCGGCCGCTTCATATAACTTCCATGTACCTAAAAAGTGGACAACTTGGATGAATAAGAAAAATACAAACCAATGATATAGTGTCATAATTTTTTATTTAAAGTTTAATTTTTAAGGTTGTTTTTCTCGAAATTGAAAACCTCTAAAAATAGATGTAATACGTTTATTTTAAATCCAGAACATCTTTCATCGAGAAGACTCCTTTTTTACCAAAAATCCATTCAGCAGCGATAACAGCTCCAAGAGCAAAGCCTTCACGGCTATGTGCGGTATGTTTTATTTCTAAGCTGTCAACTACGGAATTGTAAGTCACGGTATGTGTGCCCGGAACAGTTCCAATTCGTTTCGCTTCAATATGAATTTCGTTAGCTTCAGGAGTTTCTAATGTCCAGTTGGTGTAATTACTGTTTTCAATAACGCCTTTGGCTAAAGAGATTGCAGTTCCACTTGGGGCATCTAGTTTTTGAGTATGGTGAATTTCCTCCATCTCAATGCTGTAGCTGTCTAATTTCGCCATCATTTTGGCCAGATATTCATTGAGTTCAAAGAAAATATTTACACCCAGACTAAAGTTTGAACTAGATAGAAAGGCTCCGTTTTTTTCATTACATAAGGCAACCATTTCTTCATAATGCTCTAACCATCCAGTTGTTCCTGAGATTACTGGTACATTGTTTTCAAAACAATTTGAAATATTGCTTACAGCTGCAGTTGGGATGCTGAAATCAATGGCAACATCAGCATTTGATAGCCCTTCATAAGTATTATGCTCGTCTTTTTTCAAAACGATTTCATGCCCTCTTATCAGCGCGATTCTTTCAATTACTTGACCCATTTTACCATATCCTAAAAGCGCAATTTTCATTTGTTTTGTATTTTATAAATTAAAAAAATTATAGAGAAACCAATAGTTTTATTGTGCTCTAAAAATTATAATTAAGAGTTAGACCCACATTTGTTTTGAATGTTACATCATTGGGGTAAATAATTGGACGTATTGATAAGTTTTCATCAACATTAAACTGTATTAAGGCTGCATCAACATTAGCATCTATTATGTTTAAAGCATAAAATGCTACAACGAATAAAGCGGATAAATCGCGGTTGCGTTGATAGAATTTTTGACCAGAAATTAATCTAGCGTTATCTAAATAAGTGAAATTATCGTCACTATATCCTTCTAATCTTCGTTTGTATGCATCTCTATATTGATGGTATTTTTTATTACTATCTAGATAAAAATAAAGACTAGTACCAATAGCACCATATACCAGTGGGATTTTCCAATATTTTTTATTGTATGCTTGACCTAAACCAGGTAAAATAGCGGAGTAAAAAGCCGCCTTTGCTGGGGTTAAAGGATCGATATTATTTGATTTTAAAGTATCTTTTGCGACTAGAACAGCCTCTTTTTTTGCTTGAGCAAAAACAGTAGCATTTCCTAAAATAAAGAAAAGTATTCCTATGGAAATAAGTTTATTCACTATCCCTTTATTAATTCGATGATTCTTTTTAAATCTTCTTCGGATTGAAAAGGAATTGTGATTTTTCCTTTACCATTTCCTGCTACTTTTACATCTACTTTGTTTCCAAAATAAGTAGAGAACACTTTCTTTTGTGACTCTTCAATTTCAAAAGAAGCTGCTTTTGCTTTTGTAGCTGGTTTTGGTTTCAAGCTGTCTTGATAGTTTTTCACCAATGCTTCTGTATCACGAACGGAAAGATTCTGACTTACAATTTTTTGATAGATATCAGTTTGAATGTCAAGGTCTTCAATATTTATTATAGCACGACCATGTCCCATACTGATAAAGCCATCACGAATACCTGTTTGAATAATTGGATCTAATTTTAAAAGGCGCAAGTAATTAGCGATAGTAGACCGTTTTTTCCCAACACGTTCACTCATTTGCTCTTGAGTCAATTGAATTTCATCAATCAATCGTTGGTATGAAAGTGCGATTTCAATAGGATCTAAATCATGACGTTGAATATTTTCAACTAATGCCATCACCAATGATTCATTGTCGTTTGCAATACGAATATATGCTGGAACTGTTGTAAGTCCAACTAAAGTAGAAGCACGTAAACGACGCTCCCCTGAAATTAATTGGTATTTATTAAAATCTAATTTTCGTACGGTAATAGGTTGAATAACGCCTAGTTCCTTGATGGACGTAGCGAGTTCTCGCAATGATTCTTCATTGAAATTACTTCTTGGTTGAAATGGATTTATTTCAATCGCATCAATTTCAAGCTCAATAATATTTCCTACAACTTTATCAGCATTTTTATCATCTACGGATTTTATATCATTTTCCGGATCTTTTAATAATGCAGATAATCCTCTTCCTAAGGCTTGTTTTTTTATTGCTTTTGCCATAAAACTATTTACTGTTTTTCTTTATAACTTCTTGAGCTAAGTGTAAGTAGTTAGTCGCTCCCTTACTTGTTGCATCATAGTTTATAATGCTTTCACCAAAACTTGGTGCTTCACTCAGTTTTACATTTCGTTGGATAATGGTGTCAAAAACCATATCGTTAAAATGTTTTTGAACTTCTTCTACAACTTGGTTTGATAAACGCAAACGAGAGTCAAACATAGTTAATAACAAACCTTCAATGTCTAAATCTGGATTGTGAATTTTTTGAATACTTTTTATAGTATTTAATAATTTACCTAAACCTTCGAGTGCAAAATATTCACATTGTATTGGAATAATAACAGAGTCTGCCGCTGTTAATGCATTTAAAGTAAGCAATCCTAATGATGGTGCGCAATCTATAATGATGTAATCGTATTCGTCTTTTATATCTTCCAATGCTTTTTTAAGCATGTATTCTCTATTTTCTTTGTCTACCAATTCAATTTCGATGGCAACAAGGTCAATATGAGATGGAATTACATCCACATTTGGCGCAGAACATTTTACTATAGCTTCTCTGGGAGTGTTGCTGTGTTCCAGAATTTGATAGGTTCCAATTTCTACACTTTCCACATCAATACCTAACCCTGAACTAGCATTAGCTTGAGGGTCAGCGTCAATAAGTAGTACTTTTTTTTCTAAAACCCCTAAGGATGCAGCAAGATTTACTGATGTCGTTGTCTTTCCAACTCCTCCTTTTTGATTAGCAATCGCAATGATTTTGCCCATTTATTTTTCTAAATTTTGAACCGTAAAAATACAATTAATTATGGTTTCTAAAAATCTATTTTGTTAACATTTGTTAAAGCTTGATTAGTTGTCAATTGAACTATTTCATTTAAAAAAAAAAGGAGCGTTAATTTTAAGGAGCTATTCCAGCTGTTTGTTTCAAGTTCTTGTACTTCAGTGTTTTTTCTAATGCTATAAAAGGAGCTTCTTTTAGTCGCTCTTTTATAGCAAGAAAAAATAACAGGAAGTACTGCGAGTCTTTTCACTACCATCTGGGCTAGGCGTTTATTATATATAATTTAGGGAGATTTTTAAAGTATTATTTTTATTCTAAATTAATTATTTCTTATTTCTGAAATAGTTTTGCAAAAGCAAAAAATAGTTCTATATTTGCACCCGCTTTCGGGGTGTAGCGTAGCTCGGTTATCGCGCCTGCTTTGGGAGCAGGAGGCCGCAGGTTCGAATCCTGCCACCCCGACAAAAAAACCTTTCTGTTCCTACAGAAGGGTTTTTTTTATTGTAGAATAACAAAAACTAATTGCGCAAGTTCAATATTCCAGCAATTAAAACTTATTTTTGTGCTTTTAAAATTATAATATATCCTTATTATGTCAGATACAATCGAAAAAATTAAATGTCTTATTATAGGTTCTGGACCGGCAGGTTATACTGCAGCAATATATGCAGCCAGAGCAAACATGAATCCTGTTTTATACCAAGGAATACAACCAGGTGGTCAATTAACTACAACTAATGAAGTAGAAAATTTCCCAGGTTATGTAGATGGAGTTACTGGTCCAGAGATGATGGTTCAACTGCAAGCGCAAGCACAACGTTTTGGTACTGATGTACGTGATGGATGGGCTACTAAAGTAGACTTTTCTGGAGATGTACATAAAGTATGGATTAATGATACTAAAGAATTGCACTGTGAAACGGTGATTATTTCTACTGGTGCTTCGGCTAAATATTTAGGACTGCCATCTGAACAACACTATTTAAAAATGGGTGGAGGAGTTTCTGCCTGTGCTGTTTGTGACGGATTTTTCTATAGAAATCAAGAAGTAGTAATTGTAGGAGCTGGAGATTCGGCTTGTGAGGAAGCACATTATTTATCTAAACTTTGTAAAAAAGTAACAATGTTAGTACGTAGTGAAAAATTCCGTGCTTCAAAAATCATGGAAGAACGCGTTCGCAAAACAGAGAACATTACTATTTTAATGAACCATGATACTGTTGAAGTTTTAGGTGATGAACAAGTGGTAACTGCTGTAAAAGCGTTGAATAAAACTACAAATGAGACTTTTGACATTGAAGCAACAGGTTTCTTCGTGGCAATTGGTCATAAGCCCAATACAGATATTTTTAAAGACTTTCTTACATTAGACGAAACTGGATATATTATAAATACTCCTGGTACTTCTAAAACGAATGTAGCTGGTGTTTTTGTAGCTGGTGATGCTGCAGATCATGTGTATCGTCAAGCAATTACTGCTGCTGGCACAGGATGTATGGCCGCTCTAGATGCGGAGCGATATTTAGCTTCCAAAGAATAATACAATGCTATAATGGCAATAAAAAAAAGTCCCAATTTGTATAAATTGGGACTTTTTTTATAAAAATACAAGAAGATATTATTTCACCTTTTTAAGTAGCTTAGCCTCATTAGTGAATTTTTTCATTTCAATTTTTGGCTCCCCAAAAAGTTGTATCTCTGATTTATCAGAAGCAGCTATGCTGATACTAGTTTCGGCATAAACAGAGCCAGTTGAATATCCTTCAGCTGTTAAATCAATATTTTTTATAGTTAATTTATTGGCAGTTAGATTGGAGTTGCTATCAATTCTGATAACGCCATTGGTTGCGCTACCTTCTATTTTAGCTTCTGATTTTTGATATAAATCACAAATGAAATCTTGAGTTGTGGTTAAAGATTTTAAAGAGGCATTTTGACTTAATACGATTTTAGATTTTTCTGATTTTAGATTTAACTCTACCTTCGATTTATCATTTGACTCTAAAAGAAAATCTTTTGAATTTACATTTAAAAATAGTTGAGCATTATCAAATGTCTTAAAGGCAATAGTATCAATCTGTACTTCTTGAATAGCATTTATTGCTACATCATTTTTTGCAGATATTGAATTAAGGTCTTTGGTATAAGTTATTTTTACTATTAACTTCTTGTATCGAATTGCTTCTTTACTAGTGTAAACACGCAATACATTATCTCTTAAGTCAATTGAAATGATATCATGTAAATTGTCATCTGCTTCAATTTTTAATTCTGTTTTCTCTCCTCTTTCTAAGTATACTTCAATATTATCTTCAACTTCAATACTTTTAAAAGAACCTATTTCTCTTTGCTCAGTAGTTACTTTTTTAGATCCTTTTATTTTTTCTTTACTTTGCGCCAATGTTATAGTTGTAGATATAAGAAGTAGAAGTACAGCGATGTAATTTTTCATTATGACATTAAATTATGGTTTTTACAAATATAAAAAAATCATCCATTTTTAATGAATGATTTTGGTGATAATTCTATATTAGATAAGCTAATCTCTATCAATGCTACCTCCAGAGCTAGAGTTTTTTTCAATTGAATGTGGCGTATTATTATAAGTGATAGAGCTACCGCTCGAAGCTTTTGCTTTCAAACTTACTATGGGATGAACATGTATTGATGATCCGCTAGATGATTTTGCGCTCACTTCATTGGCTAATAATTCTTTGGCATTGATTGTGCTTCCGCTAGAAGCTATTGCTTCTAAGTTAAGAGCCATACCATTCATTGAAATAGTGCTACCACTACTTGATTTGCTAGCTATATTATCGGATTCAATTTTCACATCAATAGTTGCAGCACTAGAAGCTCTAAGACTAATTTTTTCTCCTTTCAACGTATTGATACTTCGTATTGAGGAGGCGCTTGACGCTTGTAATTCTTCAATAATTGGCATTTTAACAGTGACTTTTTTCGACTCAATATTAATAAATGAATTGTAATCACATGCAACAATAAGTACTCCATTTTCAACTTTTGTAGTAATGCTATTTTGCAAGTTATCATCCGCCTCAACACTAATTTCCTTATTATCACCTTGCTCAATAACAAGATCAATAGCATTGCTTACTTCTATACTTTTAAAGTCTCCTTCTACAGTCCTTTTTTCAGTAGTAACGTTTCCACTACCTCTTATCGATTTTGAATTTACAGAATAGTTGCAGGATGCAAACAATAATGCAGTTAGCGCAACCAGTATAAATTTTGTGATGATGGTGATGATTTTTAGCATGATTATTTAGTTTTAATGATGATACCGTCTTTGTTTATTTTCAACTCTTTGATATCATTGTTCCCTTTAATTATAGTATCATTCGTAATTGAAACCCCGTTTTTATTAATTGTTACTGTAGCGTGGTCGTCTTCATTATTATCAACATCATTATCCTCATCTTCATCAGCTGGACAATCCAAACATTTTACTTTTGTGTCCATTACTTGGTAAAGATATTTATCTGAACTGTAGTGTAAGTTAAAAAACTCATCATTAGATCTATCATAGTTTTGCACACTTGAATCCACTTTAAATAAAGTTCCTTCGGGTAAGTATAATGTGACTTCAATTTCTTGATCTCTGTATTTATTTTTTAAATCACTCAATAGATAGTTATCAAGTATTAATTGATTTCCAATTATTTTGTAGTTGTATTTAATTTCTTTTGCTCTTTTTTTAGCTTCAGATAAAGATTTTCCTTTTGCCTCTTTTTCTATTTGAATATAGGGTACTTTCTCGTCTGTTTTTTCGATTTTAAAACTAACTTCATTTGAATAAATAACATCATTTTCAGTGGAGTCTTGGGTAATTTTGAAATCATTTCTATCATTCACATTTTTTGCATAATAGTCATTGTGTTTGAATTTAATAAACAAAGTGTCAGTAGGTTGTAATATTATATTTTCTTTGTGTACCACTCTACCATCAATTGCAAATGCAGTTGCTTGTCTTATTCCAATAGAGATTGCTAATGCTACTGCAATTATCCAAAGTGCTAATAATGTATATTTAGCAATGTTTCCTATTGACTTCATGTTTGGAGCCAATAATTTAAAACCCAATAGTGTTAGAAAAAAGAAAGGAATTCCTACAGCAAAGAACATTAAAAGTCCAAATGACCAAATAGGGTAGTCCGTAAAGTTTCCTGCTTCAACAAAACTTTGCCACGGGAAATCAATAAAAGTGGAAGAGCCTAATGTGAATACGCCTATCAGTAAAAAGATTAATGTTGTTAATCCTGTGATGATTAATAGGATACCTAGAAATTTAGCAAATACTTTAAAAACAGATAGGATAAAATCTCCAAATGAACTTCCTATTTTATTTGCTCCCGACTTTATTTGATTACCGTATTTGTCATAATCAACATTTTTAATTTTGTCAGAAACGTTTTCAAATTCTTCACGAACTTTTTTTTCGATATTCGAAATGTTAACTGGTTCTCCAGTCATTTCTAGTTTTTCGGATGTTGTTATTGCTTCTGGCGTTACAATCCAAAGAATGATGTAGGCTAATACACCTGTTCCAAATCCCCAAACTGATATTATTAATAAAAGTCGGATCCATACCGTATCAATTCCAAAATAATGACTAAGTCCAGCAGCTACACCGCCTATCATTCCTTTTTCTTTATCTCTATATAGTTTTTTTACTCTTCTATTAGAAGTTTCTGTAAAGGTTTGATTTGTTTTATTGTCTTCTTCAATGATATAGTCTTCAGGTTGTCCCATGACCGTAATCACTTCGTCAACATCTTTTAAACCCACAACATGTTTGTCGCTTTTTTGTTTCTCGTTCAGTAATTCCGAAACGCGCATTTCAATGTCTTTGATGATTTCTTCTTGACCAGATGAATTGGATAGAGAACGCTTTATAGCATCAAAATAACGAGTTAGTTTTTGGTATGCATCTTCATCTATATGAAAGAACATTCCGCCTAAGTTTATATTTACAGTTTTGTTCATGACTCTTATTTTTGGTTTGTGATTAGATTTACGGCATCAGACAATTCTGTCCAAGTACCATTTAATTCGTTTAAAAAGGTTTGTCCTATTTCAGTAAGACCATAATATTTTCTTGGTGGTCCTGATGTTGATTCTTCCCAACGGTAGCTTAATAGTCCGTCGTTTTTTAGTCGAGTCAGTAGTGGGTAAATAGTACCCTCTACTACGAGTAATTTTGCGTTTTTTAAAGTGTCTAGTATTTCCGATGTGTATGCATCTTTTTCTTTTAAAACAGATAGGATGCAAAATTCGAGAACACCTTTACGCATCTGTGCTTTTGTGTTTTCAATGTTCATAATTTGATTTTTGTTTTTTTGATTAAACTGTTCATTTTTTGATTGATGATTGATGATTATTTTTAGAAGCTATTTCCTGCTGTCCGTTGTATTCCCGATAAATAAAATCGGGAGATGTCACTTTCATCAGGGATAGGCTCGTTATTTTATAAATGGAATTGTGATTGGATATTTAAAACGTTCTCCGTTTGATGTTTTTATTGCTGCATAGATAATTAAAAAGAACTCTGCTATTTTCAAACAGCCAAAAATAATAACAGCCATAATTCCAATTGTTAATAGACCAATACTGTTGTCAAAATTAAAATTATTGATAACAAAATTATCATCATGAATGATAGCATCAAAAGGAACATTGTTAAAAATAGTGATTAAGAAAACAGGTACTGCAATAGCAATAAGGACTAACGAATACAATAGCAAACTCAATTGAAAATTAAGTACTTGTTTTCCATTATAATCTACAAATTCGGACTGATCTTTTTTTGTCGACCAAATTAATATTGGAAAAATATAATTCCCAAAAGGAATAAAGTATTGTGTTAACGTACTTATGTGTGTAAAAGTAGCGGCATTTTTTTCGGTAATTGTTTCCATTTTTTTGATTTTTGATTGATGATTGAAAGTACAGAACTAATTTCGATTAGCTTACCTAGTAATTTCTTATGCAAATATATGTTCAAAAGACAGTATCTTGTATCGCATAGTAGTAAATATTAACATATTTTTAACAAATTATTTTTATATGTACGCATAGTATTTTTTTGTATATTAGCAAAAAAACAAGCAATAATGAACCTTACAGCCTCTAAACTTAATAAATTTCTATTTTTCAAATTGCCTTCTGCTTTTCTTTGCGGAGTAAGGGTAAAAGAAATAGATGAGAATAAATGTGTGGTGTCTGTAAAACACCGGTGGATCAATCAAAATCCATTCAATTCGATGTATTTTGCAGTTCAGGCTATGGCTGCTGAGCTTTCAACAGGAGCATTAGTAATCTATCAAATTAAAAAAAGCGGAAAAAAAATATCCATGTTAGTGGCCAATAATAAAGGAAATTTTACAAAAAAAGCAACTGGAAGAATAACATTTGTATGTAAGGATGGGCACTTGATAGCGCAAGCAATCAAAGAAACAATTGCTACAGGAGAGGGACAAACTTTCTGGATGAAATCCATAGGGACGAATGAAGAGGGAGTTCAAGTGTCAGAAATGGATTTTGAATGGAGTGTTAGAATAAAATAAAAATAAGTTGTTTACTAGTTTGTAAAAAAAGAAGGCTCTAAATTAGTTAGAGCCTTCTTTTGTAAAAAATATTTTATACTTTTTAAATTAGCATTTTTTACCTTCTTTTTTACTTGTTTTGGCACTGCATTTTTTTCCTTCGGCCTTGCATTTTGCTTGACATTTAGCAACATCTTCTGCACTCATAGTCTTTGCATCAGATTCTTTTGCCATGCAACAAGATTCTTTTTTTGTTTTTTCTTTTTTAGCCGGTTTTGCATCTTGAGCACTTGCGTTTATAGTAAATAAAGCTATAGCTAAAAGGGTGATTATTTTTTTCATACTCTATATTGTTTTTATATTCGAATTTTCGATTCAAATATAAAAACAATTCTCAGTTCAACTTTACAAAATTTAGTTAATATTTCGTCGATTAATGGACAATAATATTCTTACTAAAATTGCCTTTCGAAGTTTGAATTTTCACAATATACACTCCGGTTCTAACATTTTTAATTGGTAGTTTGATAGAAGCTTGCGCACCATCATCAATAGTCCAATTTTCTATTTTTTGACCTAAAATATTGAAAAGGTATACTTTTTCTATTGTATTATCTACAAAATTATTTTTAATGTTTAGTATTTTATTGTCATTGGTAAAATATACTAGTATTCCATCATTCAATTTAACTTTGTCAACACTAAGGGTTTTATTTGCAAAATGCAAAGAAAAGCGATTTGTATACGCTCCTGGTGTAAGTGATAGAGTTAGATCATTGTTTTTTATATCGTTATAAATCCCAGTTATATTGTCAAATAAATAGATTTCTAGTGAATTGGGAATATTTTCCATTGCATCTATTTTAATTGTTATTTCACCTTCATTAGCCACATTAATACCTACTGGTATAATTTGATCGTCATTAAAATTAGGAACTCCTTGTATTATAAATTGAGTATTATTCATTTCCCAATACATATCATCATCGCTTAAATCATACATGGGAGCATCATAACCAATATCAAATTGATTTGTAGTATTGGTATCAATACCAATAAGTAATTGTCGATGTGAACCTATTGCTGAGTCAAAACCTAATCGTATTTTTGACCTATCATCTATTTCGGGACTGTTTATTTTAGTAGTGCTATTTGTTTTCATAAATAGGGAGCTTCCGGAACTCTCTCTAACAAATTGTCGCTGACTGTTTTTGAAAAGTAATGTACCTCCTTCAACAGATATTGGGATTTCTGAACCAGAAATGTCAGTATCTAAAAAGGCATCTACAAAAAATCCTTGTGCTACGGGTATGTATTGTTTTGGAATTTTTGATCCAGTTGAACCATCATTGACCGTTAACGAACTATCATTGATTCCAGCTACACCTCCCATTAGGGTATAGGTAGCATAACCTCCTTCATATTCAGCTAAATAATGGTTATTTGATAATCCAAAATGATCCCAATAATAGAGAGCTCCATTAAATACGTTTTTACTATTTGTACAACCAGTGCAATCTCTTAAATTATCTCTTATAAATTGTTTAGCGTCAAGGGCAGATGGATAGGGGTTACCTACCAAATAGGATTGCTCTGGATCTATTTTTAATTGAATTGTTCCAGTATTTGGAATACCAACAAATACATAGTTTTGTAAAGAAGAAATAGGAGCAACTCCTCCATTTCCTTTCATCGTAAATCCTTCTCCAATGTTTATTGTCCCTGTACTACCAACATATTTCCATTGATAATAATTTAATAAAGGATCTGATAATGCAGGTGAATTAAAAGCCCATAACCAACGGTTGCTTACAGTTATTGGATTCGTTTGTGGCAAGTCGGCACTAAAGGCACCATCAAGGAACGTTATTACAGTTGGGTTAAATGGATTAGTGGTGACATCAGTCCCGTCTCTTAATACACTTGATATAGAATAATTTATGTTATTAAGGCTTACTGGTGAAGACCAATAATTGTAATTGAAACTATTTTTTTGACCTTGTTGATCTATTAACAATACACCTTGTCCACCGGTTGGATTTGATGTAGCAATAGTTTGTACCAGTTGCGCTTCACCTGTTAAACGGACATCTCCTTTTAATAAGTTGAGTTGATTTTGTACAGTTAATTCAAATTGATTTACAACACTTAAGCCTTTAGCTGTTCCTGTTGTATTGGTTTTTAGGTTATAAAAAGTTTCGTTTGTTTTTATTCCTAGATTTATAGTTTGAATTTGATTAGCAGTTCCACCATTAAAAGTAACTGTTCCTGTCCCGGGGATAAAAGCACCACTATTTCTCCAATTACGGCTTATTTGTAATTCAGAATTATTAGTGTTAACCATAGTGACAGAAGCTCCAGGATTAACAATTAAATCTCTAGCAGTTGCAATACCACTATATAAAGGGGCAAATGGAGAAGTGTTGTCAATAACTGGCATGCCAAATCCACCAGATGGAGTAGTAGGTATTTGAGCATCAATTGTATAAGAAGGAAGGCCTTGTTCCCAGTTTTTACAATCAAACCAGTCTGTACTTACTAAACCAGTCCAGATACCCGCTGTTCCCGTTAGAACTGTTACTGCTGCTGATCCAGTTAAATCGGATGGTTTTGCAGGGTTACAATTTGCATCGCTTAACGCCGTAACGATATAGGTTGTATTCACAATAATATTTGGGACGGTAAATACATAGGGGTTGGCGCTTGTAGTTACTGTAGTAGGCGTTGTGCCATTTGTATACGTAAAAGTCCAAGGCGCTTTACCTGTTAAGGCAATACTAAAAGTACCAGTACCCCCATAACAAATCGTTTGGTTTGGTCCTATGTTTGCGGTTGGTCGTGGATTTACAGTTACGGTAATATTCTTTGCCGTACCTAAACATCCTTTGGATGTTGGGGTAATCGTATAGACGGCTGTTCCTGATGTAGCACCAGTTGTTGTCAATTTTTGTGCAATTGTATTCCCACTTCCCACAGTTGCTCCTGTCACTCCAGTTTGTACTACAGTCCAAGTAAATGTTGTTGATGTTTCGGTACCTACAACAGCACTTGACAACGGAATGTTTGATATGTCGTCAGAACAGATTGTTGCTGGAGAAGCAGTAACAAGTGGTCTTTTATTTACGGTAACCGTTACATATGTTGTCCCATCAATTCCATAGCTGGTACATCCATTAAGGAACGAGGTTACTGCATAAGTTGTAGTTATTGCAGGAGTTACAGTTACATTTGTAGCATTACTCACACTAATGATTGCCCCTGTACCTAAATTTTGCCACTGGGATGTTAAGGTAGGAACTGGTGCTTGGGGAATTTTGACATTATCAATTGCCCATGAACTACCTCCAAAAGCATTAACACTATTTACTGTCCCGTGAAAATTAAATTTTATTCTCAAATTAGAATATCCTAAATAAGCATCCAAATTAATACTCATTGCACTAGTAAATTTATTATAAGGCGTTTTATTTCCAGTATACGTAATCAAGGTTACAGGATATGTAGCACCTCCATCAAAAGAAAGTTCTACTTTTCCAGTTGCTCCCGATGCTAATTGATAGGCATAGTCAAAAGTCAAATTAGCAGTTGTTAGTCCGACCAAATCAAAAATTGGCGTTTCTAACCTTGAGTCGATTGCACCTCTTACAATAGCAAACTTATCATTAGATGCTGTGTCGTACTCAGTCCCCGCATTTCCATTAGTTTCCAGCCAGGTATGGTTGTTTCCGTTGTCGCCGGAAGCATTGAAATTCCCTCCATCTACATACCAACCAACAGGTTGAGCAGTATTGAAAAGTCCACCATTTTGTAAATTTTGACTGGTAGAGTAACTAGCACTTGAGGTTAATGTTGTTGAATCACCTTCGCATATTGTGGAAGGTAATGCACTCACAGGGGATGGTTTGATATTTGGAATAATAAATAAAATCGCAACATCTGATTTAACTATTGTACAAGAGGCGTTTTGTATGGCCACTCTAAACATAGTATTTGTTGTTATAGTAGAATAGTTATAGGTTGTATTACCACCATTAGCAATATTGGTCCATGTGTTTCCGGCGTCTATTGAAGTTTCCCAATATAGAATTGTACCAGTATGTCCAGATAAAGTAAGTTGTCCAGATGCGGAGTGACAGTCGGTTTTCGTTTTTGTCCCATCCGAATAGCTAACAATACCACCCGTTGAGGAGGCATCAATTTTGATAGTGTATGTTTTTGGGGTTCCTGTACATCCATTTACCGTTGGAGTAACAGTTATTGTTGCGTTTATAGCTGATGTTCCTGAGTTTGTAGCATTAAATGAAGGTATGTTTCCAGCTCCAGAAGCTGCTAATCCTATGCTTGGATTACTATTAGTCCAAGTGAAAGTACCTCCAGCTGGCGATGAAGTGAAATTGGTTGCAGGAACCACCCCATTATTACAAACGGTTAGGTTTGAAGGTACGGTTACAGTAGGGGTAGGGTTGACTGTTATAGTAAATGTTTTAGATGGCCCCGTACAATTTATGCTACTGTTATTAAATGATGGAGTAACAGTAATAGTTGCGATTACGGGAGTCGTGCCATTATTTATTGCACTAAAAGAGAGGATGCTACCACTTCCAGATGTTATACCTATTGAAGGGGTGTTGTTTGTCCAATTATAGGTTGTGGTTCCACCAGTATTTGTAGTTCCAAAAGTAATAGCAGAAGTTGCATTTCCATTACAAAAAGTCAAATTACTTGGTTGATTAACCTCTGCTGTAGGGTTAATAGTAATTACAAATGTTTCAGCTTGACCATTACATTTAATTCCTCCGTTGTCAAATGTAGGAGTTACATTTATGGTAGCTGTAATTGGAGAACTACCATTGTTTATTGCTGTAAATGAAGGGATATCCCCAGTTCCAGAAGCTCCTAAACCAATTGAAGGATTATTATTTGTCCAAGCATACGTTTTAGTTCCTCCTGAATTTGAAGATCCAAATGTAATTGCTGCGACCGTATTCCCATTACAAACATCAATTGGTGATGGCTTGTTTACATTTGCTTTAGGATTGACAGTAATGGTAAAAGTTTTTGTAGCACCAATACAGCTGGCTCCACCATTTGTAAATGTTGGTGTAACTATTATTGTCGCAATCACAGGAGAATTTCCATTATTTATGGCAGAAAATGAAGTTATGTTTCCAGATCCGGATGCTGCTAAACCTATTGAAGTGGTATTGTTTGTCCAGCTGTAGGTAGTTGTTCCTCCGGTATTTGTAGTTCCAAAATTAACTGCAGTAATGAAACTGCTGTTACATAGTATTTGATCTAGTGGTTGATTAACTTGAGCAGTTGGATTTACCACTACGGTTGAAGTTATGGCAATACCAATGCAAGTTGCAGTTGATGGAATAATAGTAAAGGTTACTGTAACTGGGGCTGAAGTTGTATTAACTAAATTCCCACTGATATTCCCACTACCACTAGCCGCGATTCCTGTCACGGTTCCTGTATTATCTCTTGTCCAATTAAAAATAGTTGATGGAACATTTCCAGAAACGACCATAGGTGTAATTAATGTGCTGGAACAAATAGTTTGCGAGCCATTGGTTACGACTGCATTTGGAGTTGGATTAACAGTTACCGTTGCTGTAATTTTACATCCATTTGAATTAGTGTACGTAATGGTAGTTGAACCTGCGAGAATACCTGTTACTAATCCAGTGTTACTTACGGTCGCGACAGCAGTATTTGATGACAACCAAGGAGAACTCACATTTGGGGATGCAGAACCGCTCAATTGGGTATTAGCGCCTTCACAAACTGAAAGTGTGCCACTGATTGTAGGTATTGGATAAATAGTTACTGTGGCAGTAGTTGATTGAACAGAGGAGCAGGTATAACCCGATGGCCCTGAAATCAAAACATCATAGGTAGCTGTTATAGTATTATTATTTAAAATTAATGAAGAGTTCGTTGTTGATGTCGTTGGCGCTCCAATGTTTGTACCGTTTTTTCTCCATTGAAAGGAGAGCATATCACCATTTGCATCAGCACTAACTGTTAAAGTAATAGTAGATCCACTACATATCGACTGTGTAATAGGTTGGTTAGATACAATTATCGCTTGGTCTACATTTAGTGTTCTTTGCGCTGAGATTACCGGAGAACAAGCTGAAGCACCGCTAACAATTACGTAGTAAATACCATCATCTGATAAACTAGCTTGGTTAAAGTGAAGGTTTGATGATTGTGCCCCAGAAATATTTCCCGAATTGGAAACTGCTACTCCTGGAAAAGCTCCTTTATACCATTGATAGGTTAATTCATCTCCAATTGCGACAACGTTTAAATCTGCAGGGAAACTGGCACAAATACTCGTGTTGGACGGCTGAGTGGTAATTATTACTTCTTTTTTTACTGTGAAAGTTTTTGTTGCACTTGCGGTAGTACATGAGGTTGCTGAATTTGTGGTTAGTTTAAGGATAACGGTTCCACTAAAATTTGAGGCAGGTGTATAAGTTACTGTTTGTGGTGATGCATTTTGAGCTGTATTGCTTAACGTTCCACCTCCAGACGTGATTGACCAAGCACCTGTTGTTGCTCCACCACCAATAAAAGCACCAGTTAAAATAATTGCTGAGGGAGTTGCAGATTGACAAATGGTTTGATCTAATCCTGCATCAACAGTTGATGCCGTATTTACCGTAATTGTTCTTGTGTCAGAAATAGGAGAACAGGAAGTTAAGGCATTTGTAGTTAATGTCAAAATTACATTTCCGCTATAGTTTATAGCCGGAGTATAAGTAACGGTCGCTGGAGTTGCGGTCTGCGCAGTACTACTTAATGTTCCTCCTCCAGACGTAATTGACCAAGCTCCAGTTGTTGCTCCGCCACCTATTGAAGCTCCGGCTAAGGTTATTGATGATGGTGATAAAGATTGGCATGCAATGTTGGGGCCACCAGCATTTACTGTAGGTGCAGTATTAACTGTGATTGTTCTTGTCGCATTGGTAGCAGTACATGAGGTCAAGGCACTTGTAGTTAAAGTCAAAATTACATTTCCGCTATAATTTGTTGCTGGAGTATAAGTAACAAGATCAGGAGTTGTAGTTTGTGCAGTATTACTTAATGATCCTCCTCCTGAAGTAATGGACCAAGCCGCAGTTGTAGCGCCTCCACCAAATGATGCTCCAGTTAATTGAATAGGGGATGGGGATGGGGATTGACAAATCGTTTGATTCAAACCAGGATTTACAGTAGAAGCAACATTAATAGTTATTGTTCTTGTGGCAGTTGTTGGATTACATGATGTAGCTGAATTTGTAGTTAAAGTCAAAATTACGTTTCCGCTATAGTTTATTGCTGGAGTATAGGTAACGCTAGACGGAGTTGCAGTTTGTGCGGTGCTACTTAATGTTCCTCCTCCAGAGGTGATTGACCAAGCTCCAGTTGTGGCTCCACCACCTATTGAAGCTCCTGTTAAGGTAATTGCTGAAGGGGATGAAGATTGACAAATGGTTTGATCCAAACCAGGATTCACAGTTGATAGCGCGTTAACCGTAATTGTTTTTGTAGCACTTACGGTTGAACAAGTGCTTAAAGCATTTGTAGTTAAGGTTAAAATTACAGCTCCACTATAATTTGCCGCTGGAGTGTATGTCACGGTTGCTGGTGATGCGGTTTGTGCAGTATTGCTTAATGTTCCTCCTCCAGAAGTAATTGACCAAGCTCCTGTAGTCGCTCCGCCACCAACTGATGCTCCAGCTAATGTAATGGGCGATGGAGTCGCAGATTGACAAATGGTTTGATTAGTTCCAGAATTTACAGAAGATGCGGCATTTATGGTAATAGTTCTTGTAGCACTTATTGGTGAACAAGAACTTAAAGCATTTGTAGTTAAAGTCAAAGTAATTACCCCACTAGAGTTTGCCGCTGGAGTATAGGTCACAGTTGCTGGTGATGCGGTTTGTGCAGTGCTACTTAATGTTCCTCCACCTGAAGTAATTGACCAAGCAGCAGTAGTTGCTCCACCACCAATAGTCGCCCCTGATAAAGTTAGGGCAGATGGTGTTGCAGATTGGCATACAATATCTGGTCCTCCAGCATTTACAGTAGGTGACGCATTAATAGTAATCGTTCTTGTTGCACTAGTTGGAGAGCAGGCTGTTGGTGCATCTGAAGTCAAAGTTAAAATTACATTTCCGCTATAATTTGCTGCTGGGGTGTAAGTCACAGATGCTGGATTTGACGTAGGTGCGGTTGATGATAAAGATCCTCCTCCAGAAGTGATGGACCAAGCTGCTGCTGTTGCTCCCCCAGAACGAGTTGCTCCTGATAATGTAATGGCTGATGGGGTACTAGATTGACAAACGGTATCTGGACCACCTGCATTAACAGTTGGCGCTGCATTAATGGTTATAGATTGAAAGGCTGTTTTAGTTCCGCCACAGCCTCCAGTAATAGTATAAATAATATTACAATTACCTGATGCGATTCCTGTTACTATTCCTGTGTTGTTAACAGTAGCTACAGCAGTATTACTACTACTCCAAGCGCCAATACCACCGCTAAGAACTACAGAGTTGGCTATGTAGGTTGTTGTTCCGGAGGTGCACAAAGTACTTGTACCTGTAACAGAAGCTATGCTAGCAACAGGTGTTATTGTTATTATCATTTGGTCATTTACTGCATCACATGATGGACCAGCAGGATCATCGGTTGTAATAGTTAATGTCACTGTACCCGCTGCTATTGCCGCTGCACTAGGCGTATAAGTTCCTGTGGCTTTTCTTCCTCCATTTGTAAAACTTCCTCCGTTGGATGATGTCCATTGTACATCATTGTTACCGCTTATAGCACCGCCAACAGCTGCGCTATATGATACATTCGGTGATGTTGCACAAACGGTCTGGTCTACACCAGCATCTACATAAGCAAAATTACCAACTGTTACTGCTAAATTAGGACTTGACGCACTTGATCCACAAGTATTACTTGCTTTTACGGATATATTGCCTGTAATTGTGGAAGATGTCGCAGTGACCGTAATAGAATTTGTACCTGAGCCCGCTGTTATTGTAAATCCGGTTGGTAAAGTCCAAATATAATTTGAAGTACCAACAACGGCCGCCACATTATATATCAACCCTGCAGCAACAGGACAAATAGATGATTGGCCAGTTGGGGTCGCTGGTGTTCCTGGAATACCTGAAAATACATTTACGGCTTGAGAGGCAGATACATTGCCACCGCAACCTCCTGTTATGGTATAGGTTATGTTGCAAGTTCCAGCTCCTGTAGCGGTAACAAGCCCTGTAGCATTAACAGTTGCAACCGAGTTGTTGCTACTGCTCCAAGTACCAGTACCACCACCTAAAATTACGGAATTGGCAGTAAAGCTTGTTGAGGTTGAAATACATAAATTACTGATTCCAGTAACGGAAGCAATACTTGCATTTGGATTTACAGTTATCGATTGTTGAGCTGTTTTAGTTCCTGAACATCCTCCAGAAATGGTGTAAATTATGTTTGAAGTCCCTGCGGAAACTCCAGTAACAACTCCAGTTGATGAATTAACTGTCGCTACAGCTGTATTGCTACTTGTCCAAGTTCCAGAACCACCACCTAGGACAACTGAGTTTGCCGCATAAGTTGTTGTTCCAGAAATACATATCGGACTGGCGCCAGTAACGGAACTAATACTTGCATTTGGGGTTATGGTTATTGATTGTTGTGCAGTTTTAATTCCTGAACAACCTCCTGAAATAGTGTAAATTATGTTTGAAGTTCCTGCTGAAACTCCTGTGACAACTCCAGTTGATGCATTTACTGTCGCTACAGCTGTATTTGAACTGCTCCAAGCGCCAGTTCCACCACCTAAAACAACTGAGTTTGCGGCGTAGGTTGTTGTACCAGAAATGCAAATTGGACTTGTACCAGTAACGGAGCCAATACTTGTATTTGGGGTAATTGTTATCGTTTGCTGGGCAGATTTAGTTCCTGAACAACCGCCAGTTATAGTGTAAATTATGTTGGTTGTCCCAGCAGCAATTCCAGTAACTATACCTGTTGAAGAATCAACAGTAGCTACAGCGGTGTTACTACTACTCCAAGCCCCCGTTCCTCCACCGAGTACAATGGAATTTGCAGAATAAGTGGTTGTTCCTGCAATACATATCGGACTTGTACCAGTTACGGAACTAATAGTAGCATTTGGTGTTATCGTTATTGATTGTTGGGCAGTTTTAGTTCCTGAACAACCGCCACTGATAGTATAAACGATATTGCAATTCCCTGCTCCAATTCCAGTTACAAGACCTGATGAATTTACGGTAGCAATTGCTGCATTACTGCTACTCCAAGTTCCTGTTCCACCACCGAGTGTAACTGAATTTGCAGTAAAAGTTGTTGTTCCAGAAATACATATTGGACTTGTCCCAGTAACTGAGGCAATATTGGCATCGGGATTTATCGTTATTGATTGTTGGGCCGTTTTAGTACCTGAGCAACCACCAGTTATCGTGTAGATTATGTTTGAATTTCCTGTTGCTATTCCAGTTACTAGGCCTGTAGTTGAATCTACTGTTGCTACAGCGGTATTAGAACTACTCCAAGCGCCAGTTCCACCGCCTAATATAACAGAATTTGCTGAGTATGTTGTAGTATTGCCAATGCATATTGCATTTGTTCCAGAAACTGAAGCAATACTTGCATTAGGTATAATAGTTACAGCCAGATTGCTTGCCGAACTTGTTCCACAGCTATTGCCCGCTGTAACACTTATATTACCATTTTGACCACTATTTCCAGTTGTTACGTTTATTGAAGTAGTTCCTTGTCCTCCAGTTATTGTCCATCCAGAAGGCACAGTCCAATTGTAAATAGTAGCATTTGTTACCGCTGCAATTGTATACGCCTGATTATTTAGTGTTGGACATTGCGTACTAATTCCCGATACAGCTAAAGGGGTAGCTGGTATTGCGGGATTAACTGTTATTGGGATGCTATTACTTGTAATTTTTGTTGGAGAAACGCAAATTGCGTTTGAAGTTAATTCTACAGTAACAACATCTCCATCAATTAAGGTGGTAGAGGAAAAATTAGGACTATTAATTCCAACGTTACTGTTGTTTATTTTCCATTGATAGAAAGGTGTACTTCCTCCGTTTATTGCTACTGCAGAAAAGTTGATATTGTTTCCTGGGCAGATTGTTGTTGATGAAGAAGAAATACTTATAGAAGGAGTTAATAGATCATTAACAGTCATTGTAATTTGATTGCTAGTAGCGTTTACCGGAGCAGCACAGGTAGCATTAGAGGTTAAGACAACCGTTACTTTATCTGTATTAACTAATGACGATGAGGTGAAAGTTGCTGTCGAACTATTGGAACCGATGTTAGTTCCATTAATTTTCCATTGATATAAAGGAGATGTTCCTCCATTTGTAGGATTAGCTGTAAAAGTCACAGATGTTCCAGCACATATATTACTACCTGGACTTACACCAATTGATACAGTTGGAACTGGAACTGAATTAACGATTACCGCTGTAGAAGCGCAGCTAGTAACGTTGCAAGACCCATTATAACGGACATAATAAGTGGTATTACTTATAGGAGAAACTGTAATACTATTTCCAGTTCCTACGGCAATGCCATTACAAGAACCCGAAAACCATTCAGCCATAGCTCCCGTACCTAGCGTACCTCCACTAACTGTTAGTGTAGTAGATTGCCCGTTGCAAATAGTAGTTATTCCAGAGATAGTTGTAGGAGCAACTGAAAGACTATTTACGGTTACGGTAGAAACATCTGCATATGTTATGTCGCAAACTGAAGCAGTATTTGAAGTAGCAAAAACGGAATAAATTGTAGTTATTGATGGCGATACTGTAAATGTGATATCTGAACCAGTTCCGGCTATAGGGCTTCCAATGTCAGAAGCTCCTATTCTTAATTGATAAGTCATAGTGATTTCACTATTTGACAAAATAATCGAAGCATTTTGACCAATACATATTACGTCATCTGAGAGGCTTCTTTCTAAACAATCTTGTCCGAAACTGTGAAATGAAATGAAATAGAATATTATTATAAATAAGTATTTTTTTTTCATGATATCAACATTTTGAATTAAACAATTTAGCAGTTTAATAAAATGTACATATAGTAGAGATATGGCTATTTTAGTAATTAAATAATTATAATGTAGTGGTGTTTTCCTTAAGAAATAAATCAATTATTTGCTATTTTCAACATTGATTTGTATTTGTTTTGCTCTACTAGAATTGTGTTTTAAAATGCTAAAAAAAATGTATTTTAGGTGTTATATCTCTTAAAATTAAGCAATTATAAACTTGTATTTGCCATAAAAAGCATATTTTCGATTAAAGTATTTTATCTCCCGATGAACTACTTATTTTATACTATTTATATTGCTTTTTCCTGCAGATTAAGATTTTATGAAGCAAAAAAAAACTGTCATAATAGACAGTTTTTTAATTTATTTTCAGGAATTATGGCACTATAATTTTTTTACTTATTTCTCCATCTGAAGTTTTAATTTTTACAATGTAAATACCAGAGCTTATTTTTTTAACTGGAAGTTGAATGTTTTGCCTATTTTGATTTTCTATATCCCAATTAATAATTGATTGACCAGATACATTGTATAAAGTTACTTTTTTAATAATTGTATGATCCGAATTGTTATAAATTTCGATACTATTCCTTTTTGGAAAATGAATGATATTAATACTATCTACTTCTAGGTCTATATTGTTGTTACTATTATTAGTACTCAAAGTTTTATCAGTGAATCTTAATGAAAATCTATCGTTATATTCTCCGATTGGGATCATCACTTCAAAGTTTTTATTTTTTATATCATGGTAGGTGTTATTAGAATTGTCATAGATAAATATATTTTGATTTTTGTCAAAATTTTCTAAGCTATCAATCATGAATACCACTTTTCCTTCAGTATCCGATTTAACACCAATGGGGTAGGAACTATTTTTGTCAAATGAACCTACACCTTGAATAACTAATTGATTTTCACCACACATAAAATACATATCATTTGGGTACTCATCAAAATTAAGTCCATCATAACCATAGTCCATTTCAATCGTTGCTTTTTCATCCATAAAGCCCAATAGTGTTTGGCGATGTGCAGTATTATTAGAATCAAATCCTAAACGAATTTTTTTATAATTCTTTTTTTCTGCTTTATCACTTTCATTATTATTCCAATATTTGTCCTTGCCAGGTTTTGTTTTGAACATTAAATTGGAAGTGCTTTCGTTTTCTTTAATAAAACCTCTTTGGCTGTTCTTGTAGGTTACAGTTGTTGCCGTTGATCCAATTTTTCCATTTACAAAAAAACTTTGTCCAACAGGGATATAACGATTTGGGATACTTCTAGTTGTAGTACCTAATCCACTTATGTAGTCCACACCAACAGACGTAGGAGGAACCCCCCCCGTTAAATTCCTTTCTGCGTATCCTCCTTCATAGTCTCTAAGAATATGGGTATTGTTAGTTGTGTAGTGTTCCCAAAAATATAATGTTCCATCAATGGAAGCCGAATTATCCGTTATAAATGCATCTGCATCTAAGGCTGAAGGATAGGGATTTCCAGTTAGTAATAGTTGATCTGAACTAACAGTATTTGTCGCAATAGTTCCATTATTTGGTTTTCCTATAAAAGTATAGTTTTGAGTTGCTCCAGCTCCTCCACTTCCTTTGAGAGTAAAACCTTGTCCTACACGTAACGAGCCTGTTTCGCCTATTTGAACCCAATTTGCGTAAGCATTTGCATAGTTATCAAATTTATATACCCAATAACGAGCTAAACTGATTGGAGAAGTTGGGGATCCATCATATCCACCTACCCAATTAATTGCTGTTGGTGTAGCAGCATTTGTCCCATCTTTTAAAACACCTCCAACAGTATAATCGGTATTGTTAGCGGTTGTATTTATAGGGCTCACAGGCGAACTCCAGTAATTATAATTGTATTTATTTGATTGTCCTTGTTGGTCTCTTTCAAGTGATCCGCTACTGGTAACATCCAAAATACTTCCTTCGGTTTGTATTAATTGTGATTTTCCAACTAGGTCTATTTTTCCATTTAATTTCAAATATTTCGAAACCTGTATTTTTGAATCATTTTCTGCACTTATGGTATTGCTATTCACTAGTAATCCTAAAACAGTTTTGTTACCTTTAGAAGTAATATAATGTGATGTTTTAACAATATTCCAGTCTATTCTTGTAGTTCCATCTATTGCTAAACTATTTGGGACATCCCAAACATCATAATAAGTCCAAGTATCATCTTGTGACCAATCTTGATTGCTTATTCTTGAGGTATAAGGTAACGGAGCGGTATCTGGTTGTTGCGTACCAATATTTCTTAATTTCCCATTAATAGCTGATGTAGATTTACCTACTACAAATCCGTTAACTACATCATTTACAGGATTCATTGGATAATAGCCATCTAAATTAGTCCAAGTTAAACCAGGAATATCTAGTGGAACAATGGCGCCTTTTACATTTCCACCATTATTTTGGATCTCTTGATTCATCATTTGCCGAATTTGATCAACGGTCAATTCCACTTTCCAAATACGAAGTTCATCCATCCACCCATTAAAATAGTTGAATGGAATACCACTACCTTGATCCATCGCTCCTAAAATACAATTAGCACTATTATTTAAAATGGGGTTAACTCCTGAAACAGCATTTTGTACAGGTATTCCATCGATATATAATTTGTAATTTGAACCATTAAAAGTGACAGCAACATGATACCACCTATCTGTATTAATAGTAAAGTTTGAAGCTATTGTATTTCCATTATTCCAGTTAAAAGAGATAATGTTATTTACTAATTTTAAATCATAACCATCAGCTGTACTTGTGCCAAGTCTTTTAGAAAGTATAGTTTGTTTGTTCCCATTCGTAGTATTTGATTTTACCCAAGTTTCTATACTGAATGAACCAGTATTTAAACCATAATTATTTTTAAAAGTAACATTATCATCAATTCCATCAAAATTCAAAATGTTACAATTAACAAACGTCACTAAAACATCATCTTTTGTACCTGCACAACTTGTAGTCCATCTTAATAAATAATTACCAACATTAGGACTATAAAAAGTAGAGTTTGTACTTGTATTATTTGAAAATACTTCTCCACCACCTGCAGGACCACTAACAATAGACCAAGTTCCACTTGTTCCTGATGTTGCTGCCAAATTAACAATTTCACCACCACAGGATACTACTTGGTCAGGACCTGCTAATGCTGTAAAACAGGGGCTTCCTGAATTATCCAAAGTTACAGTGGTAGGAGCCGTAATAGGAACCTGGCATCCTGAGGTGTTATCAAATCCTTTAAAAATGGCTTTATTAACGGCTACACCAGATACTGCTCCGGTTCCATTTATTGTACCACTAACTGAAATTACTGAGTTACAACTATTATTAACTATTATAGCACAATCTTCTGTGGCTTTTACTTTAAAAGTGATTGTTGCCAATAAAGTATTTTGGTCTGCTGGAAGTGGTAACGTACCCATGTCCCAAATAATTGAATGGCTAGTATTATCATAATACGGCAGATTTGTCGTGGTTACCGTAGCGTCTTTTGTACTATTGATACTTCCTACTATAAAATTGATAGTATTGGATATTGGAATAGTGACTATATTATTATTAATAGCTTCTGTTCCTTTATTTTTAATATTTAGGGTATATGATATTTCCTGACCTGGTAATACAGAATAGGGTTGTGGCGGAGTGGTAACGGCGTTAATTGAATTAATTGCCATAAATCCTTCTGGTTCTGGAATGTAGGTATCTACGGACATGGCGAATCCAAATATGGTATACACTTCATACGTGGAACCAAATCTAAAGGTGGTAGAAGTTTGATTGTTTCCAATAACTGTGTTTCCAGCATTAGGAACGGTAAACATACTGAAATCTACTCCCGTATTATTTTGTAAAATGGGGTTGCTTTTGCCTGCAGCAGGGACTGGAAAAATCGACGAATTAAAAAAGTTATTAGTGGTATTACCGGCATGATTTAAGGTCAAATAATTTGTCGCGTTGTAAACATTAGGGTCCGCATTAAGTTTTAGTACAGCTAAATAATCACTTCCAGAATTTGTAGCAACATCACCTTCAGCTGCCATTACACCAAGTTTCATATTAACTGGACCAGCACCTACAGTTGTAAATCCTGAAATAGGAATTGTTCCATATTCACCACCTCCAGAGCGTTGACCATTAACATATGCATAACCATCAAAAAGTGTGACTGCTCTACTTTTCATTGCCGAATTCTCGTAAATAACAATCATTACCCAACCACCTGAGTAACCAGGATTGTTGTTTGTCCCTTCTATTAAAGCAATATCGGCTACAGTATATGCACCTGGTCCGTATGTTTTTACATAGTCTGTTATTTCTTGATAACCTATAAAAATACCACTCTGTGCCGATCCTGGGAAACGAATATCATAATCTGGAGCTTTAGGTTTTGCTGTAATAGCTGTATATGCAGCTGCACCTGGTCCTTTTATAGAAATAACTTTTTTATCATAGTTTTTTGTTACTGAGCCTTTTGTTACTGAAAATGTTTCATTATTATCGTTAGATTTTCCTGTCCAGTAGAGTCCCGCGTAAACGATTTTTGAGCAATTTTGGCTAGAGCTATTTTCTCCTGAATTCGAGAGTTCGAGGGTAGCCATAGAAGAATTTAAAGTATTGGAATCACCATCAATATCGACGTATTTCATCGAATTCCCTTCATTATTTGTTGTATTGTTATAATTTGTAAGGGTCAAATTTGTGTTGCCCAACATGGTGAAATCACCTTTTAGATTATATACAGTAGTACCAGGCGTTGCGGATGAAGTTCTTTGTGTAAAATTGACTTGAGGTGATGTCAATGATTGTGCCTTCATATCAATAGATAACATCAATAATAATGAAATTATTACTATTGGTAAATTTAAAATTATGTTTTTAAAGTAAAGTTTTCTCATAGTAGTTTGGGTCTTAAACACAATGAATATTTATCTTAACTTCCTAAAAAAAATATAACTGAAAAAAGTAGGTAGTATTAAATAGTTTTATAGCAAGGTTAATTTAAAAAAATCTGAATCAAATATAATTTATTTGTTTTTGTTTTTACGTTTTTACGCATATTTTACCGACTAAATACATTAAAATTGGTAATTAGTAAGTATTTTCTTTAAAATAAATATATGCTATACCTGTGGCTTTACATAAAAAATAATTCTAAATGAATAGAATAAAGTATGTTTTATGGAATCTATTTAGGGAATTATGATTTTTACTTTAAGTCTACTGAATTATGAATTTTTGCAATATATAGTTTGTTACTTATTTTTTTTATTGGTACCTGTATTATTTTTCGCATTGATTTTTAATATTTCAATTAGTGATTAATTGACCAGTTGCGCGAAAAAAAAATACTTTTTTAAAACTAGAATCTGCTTTTACTCTAATTGGGTAAATTAAATTTGGATTATAAAAGAGTTCGAATTGAATTATTAATTAATTTTCTCCATTCATAAAGCCTAGTAAGTCTTTAAGGTGGATCGTATTATTGGAGTCAAATCCTAAACGTATTTACTAATACTTAAGTTTTTTAATTTTGTCATCTGTATTATTGTACCAAAAAAAGTCATTTGCTGTCTTATTTTTGTACATAATATTGGAGGCAACATTACCTTCTTTAATAAAAGAGCTTTGAGAGTTCTTAGATGTTATTGTTTCACCAGAAGCACTGTCATTTACAAAAAAAAACCGTGGCGAACTGGAATAAATTAATTTAGAATGTTTCTTGTAGTTGTACCTAAGCCAGTAAAATAATCAATACCAATTGAGGTAAGAGAGACTCCTCCTTTTAAATTTATTTCAGCGTATCCACCTTCATAATCTCTTAAAAGAGGAGTGCCGTTTGATGGGGAATATTACCAAAACATATAATGTTACATCTATTGAAGTTGAGTTAACGTTTATAAATGCTTTAGTTTTCTATTTAATATTATTAAATATTTAATTATTCTTTTTTTTAATGTTATTTTTTTAAGGACTGTTGTTTTTATGTGTTATTTTTATATATTTAACAATATTTGTAAATTATATATTATGAAAATTTCAAGAGTAGTTTTATTTATGATGTTTTTTTTTATTGGGATTGGGTATTCCCAAAATAAACTTTCGGGCAGTGTAGTAAACAGTAATAATAAACCTGTTGCTAATGCTAAAATTTATTTAGATTCTATTTATTCGAACGTTGAAACGGATCGAAAAGGAAATTTTGAATTATCCTTTCCCCAGAATGTAGCTACAATAAATGTTTATTCTAATGAGTATGGTTTATTGTCTAATAAATTCAGTAATGAAAAAGTTATGAATTTCATGTTTCTTAATTCCCCACTACCTTCAGGAGAAAGAATTCAAAAAGGAGGAGTATTGAAAATGGTGTATTCTAAGCAAACTAATGAATATAAGGTAAATACCGCTAAAGGTTCTAGTGTTGAAACGGACAAAAATGCAGTAGTTTATAACACTATTTATGACCTGTTACGAGGCCGTTTACCTGGGGTTACAGTTTCAAGAAATAATAGTATATCTATTAGAGGGATAAGTTCTGTGAGAAATATTTCGGATCCATTATTTGTTGTCGATGGTGTAATCGTATCTAGTATTGATTTTATTTCGCCAAACAATGTGAAAAAAGTTAGCGTTTTAAAAGGAGCGGAAGCATCTATTTATGGCTCTAGGGGCTCAAGTGGAGTTATTGTAATAAAAACAAAATAAGTAAAGTTATTTCTTTTTTTAATATATAATTCCTTCTAAACTAATTGATTTAGAAGGAATTATTGTAATTACTTAAGACTGCCAGAAACGCTTATACTTTCACCAGTAATCCAAGAAGAATCATCTGAAGCTAAGAATACAGCCACTTTAGCAATGTCAGTTGGTTGACCAACACGACCAATAGGGGTGTTTGCAACTGCTTGTTTTTCAAAGTCTGATCCAATGAATCCCATGGTATGAGTTTATTTGGTTTCTATGATTTCTGGATAAATTGAATTAACATGAATCTTTTTTGGTCCTAGTTCTTTTTGGAGTGATTGAGTCTAATGTGCTTTTAGTAGCTAAATATATGAAACCCATTAGAAAAGGATTTTTACTCACTACTGTACTCATAATTTATAATACTTCCTCCATATCTCCAAATAATTTAACGGCTTCTTGAGTAACTAAAAAAGGACGTAGTAAATTGATGGTAAAATTCCTCTTCGGTAATACTTTCAATTGGAGTAAATTGATAGACACCCAGATTATTTATAAAAAATCCCATGAACCGTATACTTTTTTAGTTGCTTCAAATAGATTCTTTACAACTGCTGAATTAGACAAATTAGCTTGAATGGCTACCGCTGTTCTGCCATTTTTTGCAATTTCAGCAGCAACTGCATTAGCTCCTTCTTTGCTCTTTCGGCTCCCGTTTATTTTGCAATTTCAGTTCCAATTCCTTTAGAAGCTCCTGTTATTATAATTACTTTATTAATTAGTTAAATCATTTTAAAGTATTTTAAATTATTAATTTTACATTTGTACCGAAAAGATACTATTAATAGTGTATTTAAGATACTATTTAGTTAAATTGTATTTACCCTAAGGGGAGCTGCATAAAAAAAACAAAAGTGAGAGATGAAAGATTTTGTAGTTCTCATTGTCCTCTAACTAGGGCAATTAGTAAGATTGGGAACAAATGGAAACCAATTATTATAAATGTTATTCAAGAAAGAACGGTTCGTTTTGGGCAGTTGGATACTATTATTCCTTTAATAACTAGGAAGGTACTAACGGAGCAATTAAAAGAATTAGAAGAAGATGGTATTTTGACACGAACTGCCTATAAAGAAATCCCACCAAGGGTAGAATACTCTTTAACAAAGCAAGGGTTAGAATTAGTGCCTATTTTAAAGACAATCACTGATTGGAATATAAAATATGAAAGTAATGGAACTGGTGAGTTAAAAATACCCAATGAAAAATAATTTAGCGAAGTGAATCAGTTTATTAACATGATTATATGAAATTATTAAATAAATACGTACTAATTTTGCATTTCTTTTTTTAGATTATATACAATGAAAATATTATATACTTATATTAAAGCGCATAAACAATTATTGTTTTTGGCTTTATTTTTAGCAGCTATCAATCAATGTTTTTCACTTTATGACTCCATAATAATTGGTAAACTGCTTAATGAATGTGGAGTAGGGGTTACTAATTTTAATCATAATTATTCTGCTTTTGTCAAAGTAGTTTTGGGTTGGTTAGGACTTTCGTTAGGTGCTGCAATGCTCTCGCGAATAGCCAAAAATTTTCAAGATTATTTCACCAACATCATTATTCAACGCACAGGTGCGCATATGTATACCGACGGTATCCAAAAGGCTCTACAGCTTCCTTTTCAAGAATTTGAAGATCAAAGTAGTGGAGAAACTTTAGGCAAACTCCAAAAAGTAAAAATAGACTGTGAAAAGTTTATTACTTTATCTATTTCGATGGTTTTTCAAAGTCTTATCGGAATTACATTTGTTGTAATATATGCAATAAATATTCATTGGCTTTTAGGACCAATTTTTCTTGCCACTGTACCAGTTATAGCAGTAGTAAGTTCTTTTTTAGGTAAAAGAATAAAAAAAATTTCTAAGGAAATACTGGGAGAAACTACTGCATTAGCAGGAGCAACAACAGAGTCTTTAAGAAATATAGAATTGGTTAAAAGTTTAGGACTGACAGAACAGGAAGTTGATCGATTAAACAGTACAACTAATAAGATTTTAGGTTTAGAATTAAAGAAAGTACGCTTTATTCGTTCACTGAGTTTTATTCAAGGTACAACTGTTCATTTTATGCGAACAGGTTTAGTTTTTGCGCTATATATGTTCATTTTTCAAGGAATTATCAAGCCAGGTGATTTAATTACGTTAATGTTTTTTTCTTTCTTTTTATTTAATCCTTTGCAAGAATTAGGTAATGTGATTGCTACTTATAATGAAACTAAAGCTTCTATGGATAATTTTGGAGATTTGATGCGTTCAAAAAGTGAAAAGAGACCACAGCATCCCCAAACTATTGGCGCTATCAATAACTTAAAGTTTTCGAATATTTCATTCAAACATATTTCAACAAGTACTTATGCTGTAAAAGATATTTCTTTTGAAGCTAAGGCAGGAGAAACGATTGCTTTTGTTGGACCATCAGGGAGTGGTAAAACTACTTTAGTAAAAATGTTAGTTGGATTGTATTCTCCCGCAGAAGGATCTATTTTTTATAATGAAAGAAATGCTAAAGATATTGATTTGACTGAATTAAGACAGCAATTAGGTTTCGTTACTCAGGATGCACAATTATTCTCAGGAACAATTAAAGATAATTTACTATTTGTTAAGCCAACTGCTACAGATGAAGAGATCTATGATGTTTTACAAAAAGCAGCTTGTCAAAACTTATTGGAGAGAGCCGAGAACGGTTTGTATACGACAATTGGTGAAGGTGGGATTAAAGTTTCAGGAGGAGAAAAACAACGATTGTCAATTGCTAGAGCATTATTGAGAAATCCAAGATTATTAATATTTGATGAAGCAACATCTGCACTAGATTCAATTACTGAAGAGGAAATTACTAAAACAATAAGAAGCATATCATCCAAACAAGATCAAATTACCGTTTTGATAGCACACCGTTTATCAACTATAATGCATGCCGATAAAATATTTGTATTAGAACAAGGGCAAATTATAGAACAAGGAAAGCATCAAGATTTATTAGATGAAAAGGGATTGTATTACGCTATGTGGAGACAACAAATTGGTGAAAGAAAGTAAGATTTTTCTATAATTAATAATTTATCACGGAATAATTTGAATTTTAACTTACTGAAATAGTGATAGTTATTTATATTTTAATAAAAATTTAAAAATATATAAATATTCTGAAACGTGTGTTCCAGAATATTTATATATTTGCATCATATTTAATGTCTTATGGCTCGCAATGTTGAATTTAACGAAATGGAAAGCATAGAGAAAGCTATGAATGTCTTTTGGGAAAAAGGATATCATGGTACTACTATGCAGGATTTAGTTGATGCAATGCAAATCAATAGGAGTAGTTTATATAACACCATTGGAGATAAACATTGTTTATTTATAAAGTGTGTTACTAGCTATACCGAAAATGCGATTCAAGAATCGAAAATTAAAGTTGCTCAGGAAAAATCTCCTTTGCAAGCGCTTAAAAATATTATTTATGATAAAGCTGCTTGGGTTGTAGATTGCGAAAAAGGGTGTTTAGGAGTAAAGACTATTTTTGAAATTGCTCCTGAAGATGCAGAAGTAAGAAAAATATTGAGTAGGAATAATGATATTTATATTGACTTTTTAACAGAAGTTATCCAAAAAGCAATAGATGAGGGAGAATTAGAGACCACTGAAGATGCTTCATTAATTGCAGAATACATTTTGACCACTTTTACAGGCTGGAAACAAGCATACATTTTACATCGAGATCCTATAAAGATCAAAAAGATGTCAGAATACCTTATTAAACACATTACAAATTAGCATTTTTTTTGCTTATATTCTGGAACGTTTGTTCCAATAAGTACTATCTGAAATAATTACTATTTCATTTAAAATCAGAATAATATCTGGAACGATTGTTCCAGAATTATATAATTATTTACTAACCTTAAATCCTCTAAAAACACGTCTAATTCTGGAACGAACGTTTCAGAATAAGTAATGAAAATCAATTATAATTTAATGAAAATCAAATCCAATCCAAACATGAAAACAATTATTACTCTAAGCATAGTGGCTTTAATATTAACAGGTTGTGGTAATAAAAATGAAAGTGCACCAGTAAATGTACTAGCAACATTGCCCGTTTTAAACATTGCCTATGAATCGGCAACAACTGACACAGAATTCCCAGTAGCCATTCAAGGGAAAACTGATGTTGAAATCAGATCTCAAGTTAACGGAACTTTAGATAAAATCTATGTTGATGAAGGAGCCTATGTTTCTCAAGGACAGCCTTTGTTTAAAATCAATGACAACTCATACCGTCAGCAATTTAATAGTGCATCGGCAAGTTTAAATGCTGCTAAAGCTACGGTTATCAATGCTCAAATTGAAGTAGAAAAATTGAAACCGCTTGTGTTAAATAAGGTGGTTTCGGACTATCAATTAAAAATTGCGAAAGCAAATTTAGAAATTGCTAAAGCGACTGTTGCTCAAACACAAGCTGTTGTGGCCAATGCACAAATTAATCTAGGGTACACTATAATTAAAGCGCCTGTGAGTGGCTACATTGCTAGGATACCAAGAAAACAAGGAAGTCTAATTAGTACGGCTGATCCTGAAGCTTTGACGAAATTATCGGATACTAGAGATATTTACGCATACTTTTCTCTAGGTGAAAATGATTTTATCAATTTTAAAACTCAATATGAAGGTAAAACCATAAATGACAAATTAAAGAATTTGCCACCGGTATCTTTAATTTTATCAGATAATTCCATTTATTCTCAAACTGGAAAAATCGATATGGTCGATGGTCAATTTGACAAAACTACAGGTGCAATTACACTAAGAGCTAAGTTTTCTAATCCAAACGGATTGTTGCGTTCTGGAAATACTGGGAAAATAAAAATTAGTATGCAGCACGAGAACTCGATCGTAATTCCGCAAGCAGCTACAATAGAAATTCAAGATAAATTTTTTGTTTTTCTTGTTGATAAAAAGAATAGTGTTGCGAGACAGCCTATACTTATTTCAGGAAAAAGCAGTACTAATTATATAATAAAAGAAGGGCTTAAAACGGGTGATCGAATTGTATTAAAAGGCTTTGAAAGTTTGCCTGATGGTGCTACAATTATCCCTGAAAATTCCCAAAAAGTAGTAGCTAAAAATTAATTCAACTATTTAATAAATATAAAATATGTTACAAAAATTTATTGACAGACCAGTACTGTCAACGGTAATAGCTATTCTTATAGTTATCCTAGGAGTTATAGGATTAAGGGCGCTCCCTTTACAACAATTTCCAGATATTGCTCCTCCAGCTGTACAAGTTGTGGCACTTTATCCTGGGGCCAATGCGGAAACAGTTTTACGTTCCGTTGCGCCATCTCTTGAAGAAGCTATCAATGGTGTAGAAAACATGAGTTACATGAGTTCTACTGCGAGTAATGACGGTTCATTAGTAATTACTGTTAATTTTGAGTTAGGAACTAATCCTGATCAAGCAGCGGTAAATGTTCAAAATCGAGTTTCTCAAGCTACGAGTCAATTGCCTCCAGAAGTAGTTCAAGCTGGAATATCAACAACCAAAAAGCAAAATAGTCTTTTGATGGTGGTTGATTTATACACCGAAAATGAAGCGCAATACGACCAAACTTTTTTAGCTAATTATTCTCAAATAAATATAATTCCTGATTTAAAAAGGATTCCTGGAGTAGGGCAGGCAGTGATTTTTGGAGGAAGTAAAGATTACTCTATGCGCGTATGGTTAAGCCCATCAAAAATGGCTAGTTATAATCTAACTCCACAAGAAGTTATGGGAGCTATTCAAGACAAAAACCTTGAGGCTGCACCAGGTAGATTTGGGGAAAGTAGCAAGGAATCTTTTGAATATGTAATTAAATACAAAGGAAAATTAAATAAACCGGAACAATATGAAAATATTGTAATTCATTCGAATGCGGACGGGTCTGTATTGCGTTTAAAAGATGTTGCCCGAATTGAGTTTGGTTCCTACACTTATGGAAGTAGTACGCGTATTGATGGAAAATCAGGGCTTAATATTGCAATTTATCAATTGCCAGGTTCGAACTCCAGTGATGTTCAAATTGCGATTAAAGCAATGATGGAAAAAGCATCCAAAGATTTTCCAAAAGATGTAAAACACTTAATTCTGTATAATACTAAAGACTCATTAGATTTATCAATAGATCAAGTAAAACACACTTTAATAGAAGCTTTTATTTTGGTTTTCATAGTAGTGTTTTTATTCCTTCAGGATTTTAGAGCTACTTTAATTCCAGCAATTGCTGTTCCAGTTTCTATCTTGGGTACCTTCTTTTTTATGCAGGTATTTGGATTCTCTGTCAATTTGTTAACGCTATTTGCGCTAGTTCTTGCTATTGGTATTGTTGTAGATGATGCCATTGTAGTTGTTGAGGCGGTTCATGAGAAAATGCACAGTAAAAAATTATCTGCAAAAGCTGCTACAACTTCTGCAATGAGTGAAATTACGGGAGCGATTATTTCGATAACCTTAGTAATGTCGGCGGTATTTCTTCCTGTAGGTTTTATGGAAGGTTCAACAGGTGTTTTTTACAGACAATTTGCTTTTACATTAGCTATTGCCATTGTGATTTCGGCAGTGAATGCTTTAACACTTAGCCCAGCTTTGGCAGCTTTATTTTTGAAAGACATTCAACACGATGTAGATGGAGAAGAGGTGAAACCTAAAAATTTCAAGGAAAAATTCTTCATTGGGTTTAACCAAGGATTTGATAAACTGACAAATAAATATGTAAAGAGTCTTCGCTTTTTAATTAAGTTTAAATGGGTGAGCCTTGGTGGATTGGCAGTTGTAATTTTGGCGACTGTTTACATGGTGAAAACAACATCGACAGGTTTCATTCCATCAGAAGATCAGGGTTTTATAGCTATATCAATGTCGATGCCAGCGGGAACATCTTTAGAGAGAACCAAAACGGTTATGCTAGATGTAGAAAAAACACTGGGAGATATGCAGTCTAAAAAGACATTAAACATTCTTTCAGGGTTTAACTTACTTACACAATCAAGCAGTCCATCAGCAGGAGTAATATTCATTTTATTGAAACCAGCAGCAGAGCGTGGTGATATTACGGATATTAATGCTATCATGGGCGATGTTAGACAAAAGCTAGCTGGAATAAAGGGAGCAGGTTTCTTTGTGTTTACTTTCCCGACAGTTCCAGGCTTTAGTAATGTTGATGCTTTAGATATTGTTTTAAAAGACAAAACAGGACAAAGCATAAGTAAATTTAGTGGTGTCAGTACTACTTTTATTGGTGAATTAATGCAACGTCCAGAAATTGCATTTGCTTTTACAAGTTTTAAAGCAGATTATCCTCAACTTGAAATGGAAGTAGATGATGTAAAAGCAGAACAACTAGGGGTGAATGTTAGAGATATTCTGCAAACCATGCAAGCCTACTTTGGTAGCGCACAAGCTTCTGATTTTAATAGATTTGGGAAATATTATAGAGTTGTAGTTCAAGCTGATGTGGATTCAAGAAACAATGTAGAATCTATGAATGGAATATTTGTAAAAAATAGACAAGGCGAGATGGTTCCAGTTTCTACTTTGGTAAAATTGAAACCCGTTAATGGACCAGAAACAGCTTCTCGTTATAACCTTTTTAATTCCATAAGTGTAAATGCCATTGCTGCTCCAGGATTTAGTACAGGTGCAGCCATAAAAGCAGTACAAGAAGTAGCCGAAACAAAATTACCTAAAGGATACAGCATTGAATTTTCAGGGCTTACCAAAGAGGAAATTACATCTTCAGGACAATCGGCTGTTATATTTGGATTAAGTCTGTTATTTGTGTTCTTTTTACTAGCAGCACAGTACGAAAGTTATATTCTTCCTGCAGCCGTTATTTTATCAATACCAACAGGAATTTTTGGAGTATTCCTTGCCATTGGTTTAACTGGAATTGAAAACAACATTTATGTTCAAGTTGCCTTAATCATGCTTATCGGATTATTGGCTAAAAATGCCATTCTTATTGTTGAATATGCGATTCAAAGGAGACGGGCTGGGAAATCGCTTTTGGCCTCTGCATTAGAAGCAGCCAAATTGCGTTTACGCCCAATTATCATGACTTCATTTGCTTTTGTAGTTGGACTTATTCCAATGATGCGCGCAACAGGACCATCAGCATTAGGAAACCATTCGATTAGTATTGGTGCAGCTGGTGGAATGATATCTGGAGTTCTTTTGGGAATATTTATTATTCCGGTATTGTTTATTGTTTTCCAGCATTTGCAAGAGAAAGTTACTGGTAAACCCTTGGCAGTTATAAACAACGAAAGCCATTCAAAAAAATAATCTGTATCAATAGCAATCTTAAAAAATCATCTTATGATAAAAAATATAAAAAGGAGTGTTGTAATAGGATCTCTTTTTACAGCCTTCACATCATTTTCTCAGGAAACTCCAAAAATTGGAGTTCCTGAAAATTTCAGAAATTCCACTTCGATAGATACCACAAATACGGCTGATATTAAATGGAAAGATTTTTTTGCAGAATCCGATTTAGTAAAGTTAATTGATGATGCATTATTGAAAAACAATGACTTGCAAATTGCAGATAAAAATATGGCTATTGCCAATTTACAATTCAAGCAAACTAAATGGGGAAATGTTCCTGAGCTCAATGCTTTTGCAACAGCTTCCTCGAACAGATTATCAGATAATAGCTTAAATGGAATAAGTACAAATCAATTTCTGGGTAAAAAACATTTAGAAGACTATTCGGCAGGACTAAGTTTGTCATGGGAAGCAGATATTTGGGGTAAAATAAAAAACCAGAAAAAAAGTGCATTAGCTGCTTATATGCAAACAACAGAAGCCAAAAAAGCATTGCAAACAGCAATAGTTGCAAGTGTGTCAAAAGGGTTTTATGATTTGTTGATGCTAGATGCACAATTAGAAATTGCTAAGAAAACACTTGTATTGAATGACAGTACTCTTTTTATTGTAAATCTTCAATATGAAGCCGGACAGGTGAATTTATTTGCAAAACAACAAACAGAAGCACAACAACTTGTTGCAGCCCAATTGATTCCACAATTAGAGCAAAATATTCAAATTCAAGAGAATGCATTAAGTGTATTATCAGGGACTTTTCCAGAGGCTAAAGATAGACAGAGCAAGCTGGAAACTATAGTGATAAAAGACAATCTTTCTGCTGGAATTCCATCTCAGTTATTGAGTAAACGACCAGATGTAAAAAGTGCTGAAATGGGGGTAAAAATGGCCAATGCAAGAGTTGGTGTAACGAAGGCCAGTTTGTATCCTTCTTTGAATATTACGGCTAGAACTGGTGTAAATTCATTCGAAATAAACAATTGGTTTAATATTCCAGCTTCATTATTTGGTTCTATTGCGGGCGGATTGACAGCACCACTACTAAACAGCAAAAAATTAAGAACACAATTTGAAATAGCTAAAGTAGAAAGAGAGCAATCAATATTACAGTTCAAACAAACTGTTTTAGTAGCTGTAGGTGAAGTTTCAAATGCATTGACTAAAATTGAAAAACAAGCAGCGCAATTTGAGATTGCAAAACTAAGAACAACAACACTTCAAAAAGCAATTATAAATGCAAACATGCTTTTTAAAAATGGTATGGTAACTTACCTGGAAGTAGTTATTGCGCAAGGCAATCTTTTGCAAGCAGAGCTAGAATTGGCTTCGATAAAAAAAGAGCAATTATTATCTAATGTTGAGTTATACCGTGCTTTAGGTGGCGGTTGGCGATAACAGTTAATTTGTATTTATACAGAAAAACTCGGAAGTGATTCCGAGTTTTTTTATATAAATAATTAAGATATTATATTTTCTTGCAGTGTAAATCCGATTAGTTTTAAAAAAATAAGGGACAATGTTACGTTCATAAACATCCAACCTATAATACACTCTGTTTTAAAATAGTAGTATTAAACAGACTTAACATCTCTCTCTTCGCTTTGGGCGTTCCATTCTGAATCTGATAAATTTAGGTATAAAACATACTAGAAGATGCTCACGTTTCCAACGGTAACATTTTAAGAATAAGAACATGGCTACAAACAGAAATATACCTGACCCAACGGCAACCTGAAAGGGATAAGACAGTACATTTTTTTGTGGAATAATCATTGGAACAAGAGCAATGGCACAAGCTGGCGCAAATGGTTTACCGACAATTTCAAAAAGAAGAAACAGGCATAAAAATAGCAATAAGACCGTATATATTTGTGGGAATCCCAATATTGTATGCAAATAGTGCTGAAAGAGTGTTCCTAGTATAGCAGAAATTAGGATTACTAAATAAACCTGTAGCGGACGATTGCGAAAGCCTGATGATGATGATGGACTGAATTCTATAAACATGACCATCAATGGTGGAACTATAAAATATATTTTCCCAAAATATACCGGAATTACAGCTATGAGTACTACCCAAAACAGTAATTTCATCCAATGCTTCGGACTGTGTTTGTAATGATCTTTTTTTCTATCGAAAGTAATAACCTTGCGCAATGCATTTTTCTCCATAAGCCATTGTCCGGAAACGACCAAAAGACTCATGATGAAAACAGAAACAGGATAAACTAACGAGTTAGTTCCTAATAAAACTGGCAACATTGCAGATGACGTTATTGGAATTAAGGTGGTGCGCGTAAAAATAAGGCAAAGGGATGTAAATGTAAATGAAATTGCAATATTTATTAAAAGAGGGAATGGGGAATAAAGGACAAGCAGAATTCCGAAAAAGGCGCAGACTGTCATCAATGCTACCAGTATCCAATTTTACCTTCAAAAGAATATTCTACTAAATCGACACTTATTTTGCCTGTACCTTCAAAAAGATAAATAGAATACAAAGGAGAACCCCCACATTGATTGATATAATCTGTATTGCATTCTTGGACTGTACAGCCTTTTTGATTGATTTGTGTATCTTTTAACTCTATCTTTTGTTTAGAGAACAATGCTCAAAGTTAAAATATTATTATTTGTTTATGGTTCATGCAGTAAGGTTGTTTTTCTGAATAAGTACGTAATAAAGCACTGGATATGTAAATATACACATTCAGTTAAGCTACATTCTCATAATTAATTTGGATTGTTAAATTCTTTAATGTTTTTTTTGCAATTCAAAGCAGAATGTCTTCTTTTCTGTTTTAACAAATTTCAAAAATAAAAGCCAAATAAAAGTGGCACAGGATGAAATACTAAAATCAAAGAAATCAACTGAAGAACTGGGTTTGTCATTAGTAAATTGGTCTAATTTGTTTTGATGTAAGCGAATTCTAGGATTATAATCTAAAAACGACAAGTTATTTCAGGGCAAGACAGAATAATAAACATACTATTCTTTTGTGATTTGGAAAGTTTACACCTTGTCTTTATATCGATATTTCTAGCTTATGTGTTTGGTAATGATTAGATTGATTTTATAGGTAAATCGTGTACGTTTTGTAAAAGTACTAAAAGTTTAGGGATAAAAAAACGGATTAGTTTGCACTAATCCGTGATTTACATGACTTTAAATCTGTAGCGAGGACGAGATTTGAACTCGTGACCTCAGGGTTATGAAAATTGAAATTTGATCTTTCAAATTTATTAATCTACTGGTATTTAGTGGTTTGTATTTTTGGTGAAAATAGGTTTTTATCGTTTTTTCTACTTTTCCTCACTCCTTTTCCTCACTTTTTAATTTTACCCAAGAACGTTGGCAAATGAGTGGCAACTGAAATGTATTACAAAGTGGTTAGTAGCAAATTTTTTAGTAATAAAAGATTCCAACTTATCTTTTCGTTAATTGTTTTAAGCGACCCTGATAAGATTGTCTATAATTTTTTTTTGTGGTATCGTTCAGAAAAGAAGCTGTTATCAATTTTTCTACATTATCCGACTGTGATAACATCAAATTCATAACGTCATTAAAAATTTTTGAACTAATTCCTGCTTGCTCTGACAGTATGGCAAATTGTTGGCTAATTTTCCCTTGCCCTAAATTCCTAGGTAATAGTCCATCATCTAATGCAAAGTCTTTGTCTTCTATATGGATACGACTATTTAGAAGGTCATAAGCAGGACTTAATCTATAGTCTCCCATAGGGGTTTCAAGCAAAGAAAAGTTTTTAAAATGAGCATCGCCATTTGAGAACAGATAATTGAAAATCAAGATTTTTAAAACTTTAGGAGCTTCCAATTTGTAAGCGGGTAAATATTTCTGCATTAATTGAAATATTTCTAAATAGTTTCCTAAGTATTTATAATGTTCTCCATGTGTTTGTGGTGTCCTTTCGGCCAAGGATGCAAAATCATCTTGAGCGAGTTTTGTGCCATCATCTTTTACATCAAATCGTTTGGTAATATAGGCTGGGGAACCATTTTTAAAGAATATCAGTGCATTTTCAGCAGTTTCTATTCCATAAATTTGGCGGGCAATTTGCATGGTTAAGTGTTCGTTAGAAGGCATTTGGTCTGATTTTTTTCCTATACTTGGAATTGGTTTTAGGATATAGGTACCACGTTCTCCTTCATTGATAAGTCTTAACTTGTTTTTTTCAAGTAATACAGAAAATTTTTCCTGCACACCTGAAATGGAAATACGTTTTCTGTTTTCTTCAAATAAATCATCTGTTTCAGAATTGGATGCAGGAGAATCATAAGGCAATACATGATGTACCTTTTTACCCTGGAACACTTTATTCAAACAGGTTCTGCTATAAGTTTGAAAACCTTCAGCTAAAGTACCGGGACAATATTGTATTTCAGGTAAACTCATTGTTTTTCTATTTTAATAACTCTAACGGCACCAATGCTATCGTCTTTTGCGGTAGTCATAAGCAATCCAAAATAATCATCGAGGTCAATTTTATTATATTTACTGACTACTTGTCTATTAGAACCTTCTGGAAGCATGTTGTAAAAAAAAGGGAATAAGAATTTTGAATGAAATTCTTGTTTGCTTTTAGGTAAAGTTAGACTTATACCTGGTTTAGAGCTGTCTGCAATCCAATAATCATGATAATGAAATGTAAATGAACCATCATCGTGTTGGGTTAATATACCTGCTTCTTCATCTTTATATAATATTTTTGCCTTTCTCATTTGTTACAGATAGATTTTTAACTTTTAGACATACCTCCATACCTAAGGCATCAGCCAGCTTTCCTAAAGTAAGTAGTGTTGGATTTCCTTTTCCGCTTTCAAATTGTTTTAAGGTTCTTAAGCCAACGCCAGATGACTCTGCCAAGGTTTCTTGTGTCACCTGCAGTACTTCTCTACGGTCTTTTATTATTTTTATTAATTCTTTAAAGTGCATTATGTGGCTCTTTTTAATACAAATATAATGCAAATTTTATTAAATTCAACAAAAAGAGCGTTAAATAGCACTAAATAATGTTTTTTATTCTGATGTTAGTGTGTTTTTATTATTTAGTGCTCTATAATGCACTAAATCTAGTCAGATGTTTTAGAATTATCTAGTTTACATATTGCTTTATTAACGGCGATAATCGCCGTTGATTTGTAAAGGAGTAAATTTTAAAGTCTTTCAGATATAATTTGTCTTTTTTTTTTGTTTTAATATTTGGACATTATCATAAAGATACAGGGATTGAAAAGGATATTAGTTTAAAGAGTTTAAGAAAGACTTATTTAACATGGGTAAATATTTGGTTAAAGTTCAAAAGGTAAAAATGAAAACTATATTCCATTTTCACCTTTTTTGCTTAGTGTTTGGTATTTTTTTTGTATCAAAAACTAATTTTGTCACAATAGATTTTTACAATACAATTTGGGCAATGAATTTGCAGACCTTAAAGTGCAATACTTTTTTCTTTATTTAAAAAAGAAATAGTAATATTTAACCTGAGGTCTGGCTTTGTATTGTTCATGTTATGGGGATATAGCCTTCTTTTTTTATTAAATTCCTCAATTGAGTTCCTAACTAAGTGAGGAATTAATTCCAACAAAAAACCCTTAAACAGTTGTTGTTTAAGGGTTTGTTTTCGTAGCGAGAACGAGATTTGAACTCGTGACCTCAGGGTTATGAATCCTGCGCTCTAACCGACTGAGCTACCTCGCCAAAGTTTCAAGAATAACAATTCCTGAACGCGGGTGCAAATATAGAAATAATATTAATGCGTGCAAGCATATTTTAAAGAAAAAAAAATATTTTTAAAAACGTTTTTTTTTCGGGCTTATATTCTATATATTCGAAAAAAATTAAAAGTAGCTCATGGATCAAAAAGTACGTTACGAAATAGAGTTCCCAATCAATTCCTCGCCGCAATTGTTATATCAATATATCTCAACTCCATCTGGATTGTCAGAATGGTTTGCAGATAATGTAAATTCTCGTGGTGAATTTTTTACTTTCATTTGGAATGATTCAGAAGAGAAAGCGAGGCTTGCCTCTAAAAAATCCGGAGAAAAAGTAAAATTTAAATGGGTTGATGGTAATAATAAAGATACCGAGTATTTTTTTGAACTGCACATCCTTGTAGATGAGTTAACTAAAGATGTTTCTTTAATGGTAGTTGATTTTGCTGATAAAGACGAGGTTGATGAAGCGTCATTATTATGGGAAAATCAAATTTCAGATCTTAAACATCTAATTGGATCGGTATAGTAAAATTGTATTTTATAACTTACATTTGCCCTGAACAAAAATCAGGGTTTTTTTATGATTAATTTTAATGGAATTATTGTGTCCCAAGACACAAATGTGTTGACACAGAATCGTGCTTTTTTATTTGGCGATGCCGTTTTTGAAACAGTTAAAATAGTAAATTCTAAAATTCTATTTCTAGAAGATCATTATTTTAGGCTTATGGCTTCTATGCGGGTGGTAAGAATGGAGATTCCTATGAATTTCACTATGGAGTATTTTGAAGAACAAATACTTTCTTTAGCAAGTACTAATTCAGTATTAAATTCATCACGTGCAAGAATTACCGTTTATAGAAATGATGGTGGTTTTTATCTGCCACAAACCAATGAAATTTCATTTTTGATTCATGCTACTTCCATTGAAAGCGCTTTGTATTCATTCGAAAAGACGAATTATGAAGTCGATTTATACAAAGATTTTTATGTGACTAAGCAATTGTTATCTTCTATAAAAACCACAAATCGCATGCTAAATACAACTGCAAGTATTTATGCTCACGAAAACGGGTTGGACAATTGCTTGTTATTAAACGATACGAAGAATGTTGTTGAAGCAATTCAGGGTAATCTTTTTATGGTTGTAGGGGACAAACTAATCACACCTCCAGTGTCAGAAGGTTGTTTGAATGGTGTTATGAGAAAGCAAATCTTAGAATTAGCTAAAAAAATTACAGGTTTAGTAGTTGTTGAAGAAGTTATTTCTCCATTTGAACTGCAAAAAGCCGATGAATTGTTTATTACTAATGTTATCAAGGGAATACAACCAATAACTAAATACCGAAAGAAAGACTTTGCTGTAAACCATTCAAAGGTATTACTGCAAAAGTTAAATGAGATTGTAAGTAGTACTTAGTTTAGGTATGGATTTTCTGGTGCATTTGACCAAATAAGGTATTCGCCTCCTAATTCCATTATTTGTTCTTTCCAAAAATGAGTTGGTGATTTACCAATAATTTTATTTTTATAGCTATTAGGTGCAATAATCCAAGAGTTTGAATTCATTTCGGATTCTAATTGATTTTCATCCCAACCTGTATATCCTAAAAAGAATCGAATATTTCCTTTATTTATTCTGCCACTATTAATAAGGTCTTTTGTTGATTCAAAATCGCCTCCCCAATATATTCCGTTAGATATTTCAATACTATTTGGAATTAAGTCAGGAATGTTGTGAATGAAGTAAAGATTGTCTTGTTCAACTGGACCTCCATTGTAAATTTTGAATTTGGCACTAATTTCTGGAATTAAGTCGTTGATTGTGTATTTCAGCGGTTTATTGATGATAAATCCTACTGAACCTTCTTTATTATGATCAGCCAATAAAATCACAGATCTATTAAATGATAAATCTCCAATTATAGAAGGCTCAGCAATAAGAAGTTGCCCTTTTATTAATTTTTCTGAAATCATAATTTCTGTAATTTTTTTATTAAATTTAAGAAAAAAAACTAAAAAAAACCAAATTTAATCGTTTAAATACAAAAAAAAACCCTCCATCAGGAGGGTTTTTGATTATATTAGGGTGAAAACTTTAAATTAGTTTACTGCACCTTCTAATTCAGCACCTGCTTTGAATTTTACAACATTCTTAGCAGCAATTTGAATAGTTTTTCCTGTTTGAGGATTTCTACCGTCTCTTGCAGCTCTTGCTGAAACTGACCATGATCCAAAACCTACTAGAGATACTCTACCACCTTTTTTCAAAGTACCACCTACGTTTCCTAAAAATGACTCTAAAGCTAATTTTGCAGCTGCTTTTGTAATTCCTGCATCTGCAGCGATAGCATCGATTAATTCTGATTTGTTCATAATAATAGTTTTATTAATTGTTGGTTAAAAAAATTGTTAATACACAAATTTAGCAGGAAATACCTACCTCGCAAGCGTTTTCGTTGATTTTAGCACGATTTGTTAATAACTTATTTTTTTTGTTCATAAAACAGTACTTTTCAGTAATGATTTGTAATAAAGCCCCGATTTTAGTAGTCTTAATAGGCTTTTGCTTGTTCTGAAAATGTAATTCCATTTAGTAATTCAGATGTTTTCATTCTCTTTTTACCTGGAAACTGTAGATTCAAAACTTGAATAAACCCTTTCTGAACTGCAATTTTCATTTCTTTCTTGGTACATATTAGGCTTCCAATTTCATAAGAGTGGTCTTCATCAATTATTTTAGCTTCATAGATTTTAATATTCCATTCTTCGTTTTTATCCGAAAAGAAACTCCACGCAGCTGGATAAGGACTTAAACCTCTTATTAAATTATTGATTTCTGATGCTGATTTTGTCCAATCAATTTTGCAGTTTTCTTTGTTTAGTTTGTAAGCAGTTTTTATATCAGATGATTCTTCTTGAATAGTAGTGGTTACATTCCCAGTTTCAATTAAATCTAAAGTTTTAATGACCGTATCACTTCCTAAATGCATTAATCGATCGTGCAGTTGTCCAGCATTCTCCTCTGGATCAATAGCTGTCTCAGAACTCATAATCATTGCTCCAGTGTCTATTTTGTCATCGATGAAAAAAGTAGTAACACCCGTTTTCTCCTCTCCGTTTATAATAGCCCAATTAATTGGAGCCGCACCACGATAATTTGGCAGGAGTGAAGCGTGTAAGTTAAAAGTGCCTAGTTTAGGCATTTCCCAAACAACTTTGGGTAGCATTCTAAAGGCAACGACGATTTGTAAATTTGCATTTAGATTTTTTAACTCTTGTAAAAATCCTTCGTCTTTTAGATTTGTAGGTTGTAATAAAGGAAGGTTATGTTCTAAAGCGTATTCTTTTACAGCTGAATATTTTATTTTTTGTCCGCGACCTGCAGGTTTGTCCGCTGCGGTTATTACTCCTATAACAGTATAGCTATTTTTGATTATGGTGTCAAGTATTCCAACGGCAAATTCCGGAGTTCCCATAAATACAATTCGTAATTTTTCCATTATAGTTTTAAGATATATTTGTTATTAGGTTTTAATATTATTTTTTCGTTTTCCAATAGTAGCTGAATTGCAAAGATAACATCGTCTGATTTATTATTGATCCTATTTTGGATTTCTCTAGAATTTAATTCCTCATTAGTTATTATCAAAAGAATCTCTTTAGAAATATGTATTGTATTCGTTTTTTTATTTTTTTTGGTAATACAGTAGGAACAGATACCGCAATCCTCTGTGGTTTTTTCTCCAAAATAATTTAAAATCAATTTGCTCTTGCAAACTTTGTCTTCTTTTATGTATTTTAAAACCGATTTAAATTGCTCTTTTTTTAAGGTATTTTGATTTTCTAAATATTTAGCAACTCTATTTATAGTTCTTTCGTCTTCCCGAATTTCATTAAAAATTAAAGTGGAATCATTGTTTCTGGAATGGTAATCAATAATTCCTTTTTCTTTTAATTTTTGTAAAACAGCATAAATTTGTGTTTCAGGATGATTCGATTTTTTTGCAATTAATGGCAAGTTAAATGCCGTTTGTATCTCATAAATACCAGGATAGGTTCTTAATATTGCTAAAAGAATTTCTTCGTCATGTGGATTTAAACTGGTATAGCGAATTACTTCTTTTGAAGGAATAATGAACTGTAATGTGATTTTTTCTGAGAATTCTTGTGATAAAGTAATAATACCTTGTCTGTCTAAAAACTGCATTGCATTATATGTTTTTAGGACAGGGAACTTATATTTTAGACAAAAAGCATTTAAATTAAAAGAGAACTGCTCGTTTATTCCTTCTCCATAAGCGATTTGAAAGTAGTTGCAAAGTTTGATGTAAATGGAATTTAAAAAAGCTTTATCAGGTAATATGTTTATAAATTGGTTTTCGGTTTGAGCTATATCAGATGGATTTGTGAGTAGTACGGCAAACGCTTTATCGCCATTTCTTCCTGAGCGACCAGCTTCCTGATAATAGTTTTCTAAATTTTCGGGTAGTTGAATGTGAATTACTGTTTTTACATTAGATTTGTCAATACCCATCCCGAAGGCATTTGTTGCTACAATGACCTGAACTTCATCCTGCATCCACAGCTGCATGTTTTTATCTTTTTCTTTGGATGAAAGTCCACCATGGTAGAATGTGGCTTTAAATCCTAGATAACGCAATTGTGTTGAAATTTCTAAACAAGATTTTCTATTTCGAACATAAATGATAGAGGACTGTGGATTTTTTTTTAATATTTGTTCAATCCGAAAGAGCTTATCATCGGTTTCAAAAACCATATATGCGATATTTTTTCGAGCAAAAGATTTTTGAAATAATTTAGGATTATGCAGTCCTAATTCAGTTATGATATCCACTTTTGCTTTGGGAGTGGCCGTAGCGGTTAGGGCTAGAAAAGGAATATTTGGGAAATGGGCTTTTAATCCGGATATTTTTAAATATGCAGGTCGAAAGTCATGTCCCCATTGTGAAACACAATGTGCTTCGTCAATAGCTATTAAATTTATGGGAAGATTTTTTATTCTTTCTAAGATCCAATCAGACTGTAAACGTTCAGGTGACAAGTAGAGGAATTTATAATTTCCAAATTGGCAATTGTCCAATAAGTCAATCATTTCATTAGATTTTATGCCGCCAGTGAGAGCTATTGCTTTAATATCTCTTTTTTGCAAGTTGGCAACTTGATCTTTCATTAATGCAATCAATGGAGAAATAACAAGGCAAATTCCTTTATTTACCATTGCAGGAATTTGAAAACATATTGATTTACCTCCTCCAGTGGGCATTAATGCAAAGGTGTCTTGTCCACTTAAAACAGAATCTATTATTTCTTGTTGTAGTGGTCTAAAGCGATTATGCTTCCAATATTTTTGAAGAATTTGTAATGCTTCAGACATCAATTTTTGAATTTTGAATATTATGTTAACAATCCATAATTCAGAAATTAAATTACGAATTAATTAGAAATTTTGTCTAATATAAAAAGAATTCTTTTATCTACCGTTTCCTTTGGTACTTCAATAAGATTGTATCCATACCCTTGGTATGTTTCAATAAGATGATCCTGAATTAATTTTGCTTGTTCGTAGTTTTCATAACGTGCTTCGTCACTTATGTAAATCTCCTCCCAAGGCGGAAGAATGAAAATTTTCGAATAGACATGTTCTCTACAGATTGCATCAAAAGATGCGGGGTAACTGTCTCCAATATAGTGCATATAAGCCAATACATCAGGAATACCACGGTCAATGAAAACAATGTCATGTGGTTCGTTTTGTGCGTTTGTGAACTGCTTTTTTCTTCCTTCAAGAAGGAGTTCACTAAATAATAGTGGTTTTTCAAGAAATAATTGTTCAATTCCTTGCTTTTTGGCCTCCAAAGTAACTTCCCTTGAAATTTCAGGATAACAACAAAAACCTTTTGCTTTTAATCCTTCAATTAGCGTACTTTTCCCAGTTCCTGGACCACCTATAATTACTATGATTTCTTTTTGCACTTTTTAGAAATAAGGCGCAAACTTACTTAAACTTATTGGAATTTGAAAAAATCATTATCATTAAAATTATAGTTTTTAAGAAAAATTAATAATCCATAATTCATAAATTACATTTGAAACCGTATATTTGCTTTAATTTTAATTAAAAAATGGATAAGAAGACCGAAGAATTTTATGATAGATTAAAAGTAGAGTTGGACATGAGTAATACTTGGCCTGCTTTGTACTTATTTAAATTTATTGTTCCAACTGAAAATGACAATGTTGAACGTGTAGAATTTGCTTTTGATTGCATGGGAGCGGTTATTAAAACGACAAAATCAAAAACAGGTAAATTTACCAGTATATCAGTTGATGTTCAGGTTAAAGATTCTCAAGAAATTATTGATAAATACCTAGAAGTCTCTACTATTAAAGGTATCGTTTCATTATAAATATCAAATAACAATGTGTATTGTAAACAGTTTTGTTTGCACATCTATTGTTGTATTGAAAAGCCTCAAAATAATTCACATATGAATTCAAAGTATCAAAAAGAAAATGCTAATGATGTTGTGCATCATTTAGAATATAATGCCGAAAGATCGCATTTGATTATTCCTGAATACGGACGTCATTTACAGAAACTAATTGATCAAGCTACAGCAATTGTTGATGTGGAAGAGCGCAATAAAGCAGCAAAGTATATTATTCAAGTAATGGGTAGTTTAAATCCTCATTTGCGTGATGTATTGGATTTTCAGCACAAATTATGGGATCAACTTTTTATTATGTCTGATTTTAGATTAGATGTTGAATCTCCTTACCCAATACCTTCGCGTGAAGTTTTGCAATTGAAACCGGATGTTTTAAAATACCCTCAAAATTTTCCAAAATACAGGTATTACGGTAACAATATTAAATATATGATTGATGTTGCCAATAAATGGGAAGATGGGGATATGAAAAATGCATTGGTAAAAGTCATTGCCAATCACATGAAAAAATCATATTTAAGTTGGAACAAAGATACCGTGAAAGACGATGTTATTTTTGAACATTTGTATGAGTTATCCGACGGTAAATTGAATATGCTTCAAAGTACGGAGGAACTTTTAAATACGACTGATTTATTAAGGACTAATAAGCGAATATCTAATAAAATTACTCCTGCTGGTCAACCAAAAATTCAAAGCAATAAAAATGCGAAAACAGGTAAATCAAAACCGTACATAAAAAATAATAATAACAATCAGAAATAAGATATCAAGTAGCTAAATTTGGTTTGATAATATTCATCAGCTAGATGGCAGTAGTATCTTAAATTATATATAAAACTAATAATAATATCATATGGGAATTTTCAAAATAGAAGGAGGCATACGTTTAAAAGGAGAAATTACTCCACAAGGAGCAAAAAATGAAGCATTACAAATTTTGTGTGCTGTACTTTTGACGCCTGAAGAAGTAACTATAAACAACATTCCAGATATTATTGATATTAATAAACTTATTACGTTATTAGGTAATCTAGGAGTTAAAATTCAAAAAAACGGGGCAGGTTCTTATACTTTTCAAGCAGATGATGTGAATATTGGTTATCTGGAAACCGAAGCATTTAAGAAAGAGGGCGGTTCATTACGTGGTTCTATCATGATTGTAGGTCCACTTTTGGCTCGTTTTGGAAAAGGATATATCCCAAAACCAGGTGGAGATAAAATAGGACGTAGAAGATTAGATACTCATTTTGAAGGTTTTATTAATTTAGGAGCAAAATTTCGTTACAATCGTGAAGATCATTTTTATGGTGTTGAAGCTAAAAATGGTTTAATTGGTACAGATATGTTACTTGATGAAGCTTCAGTAACTGGAACTGCAAATATTGTAATGGCAGCAGTTTTAGCCAAAGGAAAAACAACGGTATATAATGCTGCTTGTGAACCTTATTTGCAACAACTTTGTAAGATGTTAAACTCCATGGGAGCAAAAATAACTGGAGTTGGATCTAATTTATTGTCTATCGAAGGTGTGGAAGCACTTGGTGGTTGTGAGCATAGAATTTTGCCTGATATGATTGAGATAGGAAGCTGGATTGGACTAGCTGCTATGACTAGAAGTGAAATTACAATTAAAAATGTGAGTTGGGACAATCTAGGTGTTATTCCAAATACTTTTAGAAAACTAGGAATTACATTGGAGCGTAAAGGGGATGATATTTATATTCCTGCTCATGAAGATGGATACGAAATTAAAACAGATATTGATGGTTCTATTCTTACCATTGCAGATGCGCCTTGGCCAGGATTTACTCCTGATTTATTGAGTATCGTTTTAGTAGTTGCTACTCAAGCCAAAGGAGATGTATTAATTCATCAAAAAATGTTTGAAAGCCGTTTGTTCTTCGTGGATAAACTAATTGATATGGGAGCAAAAATCATGTTATGTGATCCGCACAGAGCAGTTGTTATGGGGCATGATTTTAAATCTCAATTGAAAGCTACAACAATGTCTTCACCAGATATTCGTGCTGGAATTTCTTTGTTAATTGCAGCTCTTTCTGGTAAAGGAACTAGTACTATTCAAAATATTGAGCAAATCGATCGTGGATATGAAAGAATCGACGAACGATTGAGAGCAATCGGAGCTAATATAGTTCGTGTAGAATAAATATAATAATTCCTATTTTAATCGTTTAAATAAATCTTTTTGCATTCATTAAAGAGATTTTATTTAAGCGATTTTTTAATTAAAAAATTAAAATGTCACACGAAGAGAAAGCAATAAAAGCTACTTATTTTAGTATTATTGGAAATACTTGTTTAGCAATAATTAAGGGCTTAGCAGGTTTTTTTGGAAATTCATATGCTTTGATTGCAGATGCAATTGAATCGACAACGGATATATTTGCTTCATTTTTAGTGCTATTTGGAATTAAATATTCAAATAAGCCAGCAGATAAAAATCACCCTTATGGTCATGGTCGTGCTGAGCCTCTTGTCACTTTTTTAGTAGTTGGTTTCTTGATTACATCGGCTACTATTATTGCATATGAAAGTATCATAAATATTCAAATAGCACATGATTTGCCTAAGTCTTGGACTTTATTTGTTTTGGGTGCCATAATTATTTGGAAAGAGTATTCTTTTCGGTTGGTAATGAAAAGAAGTATTGAAACAAATAGCTCTTCATTGAAAGCAGATGCTTGGCATCATCGGTCAGATGCAATAACCTCTATAGCTGCTTTTATAGGTATATCAATTGCTTTAATTTTAGGAAAAGGTTATGAATCTGCTGATGATTGGGCTGCACTTTTTGCCTCAGGTTTTATTTTATATAATAGCTATCTTATCTTTAGACCTGCCCTTGGTGAAATAATGGACGAGCATTTGAATGATGACTTAATTGAAGAAATAAGAAAAGTTTCTTCACAGGTAGAAGGTATTATTGATACAGAAAAGTGTTTTATTCGTAAGGCAGGAATGAAATACCATGTCGATCTTCATGCTATAGTTGATGGAACTATCTCAGTTAGAGAAGGACATGATTTGGCTCATAAATTAAAAGATACTTTACGAACAGAAATTCCTGAATTGGGGCATGTTTTAATTCATGTAGAGCCCCATTATCAGGTTTAGACTAATTATAGAAAAGATTGGATAGCTAGTTCGTAACTTTTTAAACCAAAACCTAATATAACTCCTTTTGCATTTCCTGAAATATAAGATTGGTGTCTAAAACTCTCGCGTGAAAAAGTATTTGAAATATGTACCTCTACCACGGGTGTTGTTATTGCTTTAATAGCATCTCCAATTCCTATAGAGGTGTGAGTATAAGCACCTGCATTAAGTATTATTCCGTCGTAAGTAAAGCCAAATTCTTGGATTTTATCAATCAGTTCTCCTTCAATATTGCTTTGGAAATAACTGAACTCTATTGTTGGAAATTTAATTTGTAAACTAGTAAAGTATTCTTCAAAAGTTAGACTTCCATACACTTCTGGTTCACGTTTTCCTAATAAATTAAGATTCGGACCGTTGACAATACTAATTTTCATAATTTATGTTTTTGTAAAAATAAATAAACCGTTCCAATTATGAAACGGTTTTGATAAAATTAGTTTTGATTCACTTTCTAGAAAAGAAAACCAACTGATACTTGAACTACTGAGTTTTTTGTTTGAGCTTCTTTTGAGACTTCTGTAAGACCTAAAACATAACGTCCTTGTAAGAAGATGCTTTTTGTTAGATTAACTCCTAAACCTCCTACTGCTGCAAATTCAAATGTTTCAGCATTACTTACATCAAAATTATTCCTTTCACTTAATAAAAAAGAAGCTTGTGGTCCAAGATCAAGACTGACAAATTTATTTAAATGAATTTTAGCCAAAACGGGAATGGATAAGTAACCTAATTCATTTTTGAACTCAGTTCCAGCATTTTTATATGTTGCTCCTTGAGTAGAATAAAGTAATTCGGGTTGTATTGAGAAACTATCCACAAGTTTAATTTCTGCTACAAGACCAGCGTGGTAACTAGTTATCGCGTCAGTTTGTATGTCTGACCCTTCGAAATTTGCATAATTTACCCCTGCTTTAATTCCGAATTTTACTAATTGTGCCTCTACGTTATTAGATAAGGCGAAGAAAAATAGCCCAATCAAAATTGATTTTTTCATAAGTTATTGTTTTAATATTAATGTCTGTTTATATCGAGCAATTTAGAACTCTTTTATGTAATAGTTATTGTAATATTATTTGTTTTTATGTCAAAATTATAAGCTTATTTTTTAAATGTGTGGCTGTTTTTTCTATATGGGCTTTCGATCTAGTATGAAAATAATGTAAGTATAAAAGTATTAAAAGTCTTATTTTGTTGTTTTTAGTCGTAACTTGTTGATTATCAACGAGTTTAATTATTGTTATTAACTTTTTAGTTATTAGTTATTTAACTTTGATATTCTAATTTTAAATATTAAAATCATGAAGAAAATTATTTTTACAATTGCAGTGTTATTTATAATAACTAGCAATAATGCACAGGATAAAAAAGAAATGTCTTTTGGTATTAAGGCAGGTCTGAATATTGCAACAGTTACCCACGTTGATAATTCAAAAGCGTTAGTTGGATTTGAAGGAGGTGTTTTTGGTGAATTTATGATTGGCGATAAGTTTGCTATTCAGCCAGAAGTTTTGTATTCTGGTCAAGGAGTAAAATCGGAAGGTATGGAGTTAAAACTGGATTATATAAACATTCCAATTTTGGCAAAATACTATGTTGCCGATTCTTTTAGCATTGAATTGGGGCCACAAGTTAGTTTTTTAATTTCTGCAAAATCGGAGGGAGTGGATGTTAAAGAATTCTTTAAAACAACGGATATTAGTGTGGATTTTGGAGCTAATTATGATATTACTAAAAATTTCATATTTGGTGTTCGTTATGATTTGGGCTTATTAAGGTTGCAAGAAAATATAGGCCCTGGGGAAAAAGAGTCGAAAAACTCCGTGTTTCAAATAGCTGTAGGGTATAAATTTTAAAATTTTAAATATTATTGAAAACCTTCCAATTTTGGAAGGTTTTTGTATTAAATAAAAGGCTTACTTTGTATTTATGAGTTGGAATAATTATATAAAAAACTTTCAATCGTATTTGAAAATTGAACGAGGACTGTCAAGTAATACGATACAGAATTATTCTTTCGATATTGAAAGACTGTGTTTGTATCTTGAAACAAACGGAATTGAAGTTTCTCCTATAAAAATTAGCGAAGAAACAATTCAGCACTTTATTTATGCTATTTCTAGCGAAGTCAATGCACGTTCACAAGCGCGAATAATTTCGGGTCTTAAAAGTTTTTTTGGTTATTTAATATTTGAAGATTATCGTTATGACAATCCTTTGGAACTTATAGAAACACCTAAAACAGGAAGGAAATTACCTGATACGTTGTCTGTAGTCGAAATTGACTCTCTAATTGGAGCTATAGATTTAGTTTCAAATGAAGGAGAGCGTAATAGAGCGATGCTAGAATTGCTTTATGGTTGTGGTCTTCGGGTGTCTGAATTGGTTTCGTTGAAAATTTCTGATTTATTTTTCGAAGAAGGGTTTATCAAAATAACGGGTAAAGGCAATAAACAGCGTTTTGTTCCTATTGGTGATTTATCAAAAAAATATATTGAAATTTATAAAAACACAATTCGAATTCATATCAATATAAAAAAAGGTTTTGGAGACACTTTATTTTTGAATAGGCGAGGAAGTCAGCTCACACGAGCGATGATTTTTACTATTATTAAAGATTTGGCTTTAAAGGTAGAATTAAATAAAAAGATAAGTCCACACACCTTTCGGCATTCTTTTGCAACTCATCTATTAGAAAATGGTGCTGATTTGCGTTCTATTCAATTGATGTTAGGTCATGAATCGATTACTACAACGGAAATATATTTGCATTTAGATCGTAAATTTTTGTCGGAAGTCATTAATAATTTCCATCCCAGAAAATAGGAGTCTGAATTTCACTATTTGCTGTGTATAGACAATCTAAAAAAATTGCGGTATGATTCTATATAAGTGAATCATACCGCAATTGTAATAAAAGCGTATTTTATATATTATTTAGCAATATTTACCGCTCTTGTTTCTCTAATTACAGTAACTTTTACTTGACCAGGATAAGTCATCTCTGTTTGTATTTTTTGTGAAATTTCAAAAGATAAAGTAGCTGCATTGTCATCAGAAACTTTTTCACTCTCTACTATCACACGTAATTCTCTACCCGCTTGAATGGCATAAGCATTTTTTACTCCAGTAAATCCGTAAGCTACTTCTTCTAGATCTTTTAAACGTTGAATGTAAGAGTCTAAAACTTGTCTTCTTGCTCCAGGTCTTGCTCCAGATATAGCATCACAAACTTGAATAATTGGAGATAAAAGAGATTTCATTTCTATTTCATCGTGGTGCGCACCAATTGCATTACAAACTTCTTCTTTTTCACCATATTTCTCAGCCCATTGCATTCCTAATAAGGCGTGAGGTAAGTCACTTTCTGCATCTGGTACTTTTCCAATATCATGCAATAAACCTGCTCTTTTAGCTAACTTTACGTTAAGTCCTAATTCAGCTGCCATGATTCCACAAAGCTTAGAAACTTCACGGGAGTGCTGTAGTAAGTTTTGTCCATAAGAAGAACGGTATTTCATACGTCCTACTACCTTAATTAATTCAGGGTGCAAACCGTGAATTCCTAGGTCAATAACTGTACGTTTACCAACTTCAATAATTTCATCATCAATTTGTTTAGCAGTTTTAGCAACAACTTCTTCAATACGAGCTGGGTGAATACGACCGTCAGTTACTAATTTATGCAAAGCCAAACGGGCAATTTCTCTACGTACTGGGTCAAAACAAGAAAGGATAATCGCTTCTGGTGTGTCATCTACAATGATTTCAACTCCAGTTGCAGCCTCAAGTGCTCTAATATTTCTACCTTCGCGACCAATGATTCTACCTTTAACGTCATCTGATTCAATGTTAAATACAGAAACACAGTTTTCAACTGCTTCTTCAGTACCAACTCTTTGAATGGTGTTGATGATTATTTTTTTGGCTTCTTGTTGTGCAGTTAATTTTGCCTCTTCAATAGTATCTTGAATGTGTCCCATTGCTTGGCTTTTTGCTTCTGCTTTTAGACCTTCAACTAATTGACTTTTTGCTTCCTCTGCAGATAAACCAGAAATTACTTCCAGTTGTTGCAGTTGGCTTTTGTGCATTTTCTCAACTTCGGCTTGCTTTTTATCTAAAACTTCAATTTTAGATGAAAATTCAGCAGATTTTGATTCGAAATCATCATTTACTTTTTTTGCTTTTGATAACTCATTAGAAATTTGAGATTCTTTGTCACGAATTCTTTTTTCTACTTCGGCTACTTTTTTATCACGAGATAAAATGACTTGTTCGTGTTCTGATTTTAATTCGATAAATTTCTCTTTGGCTTGCAGAATTTTATCTTTTTTTATATTTTCAGCTTCTAGATTAGCGTCTTTTAAAATTGATGATGCTTCTTTTTTAGCATTTTTAATTAAATTTGAAATATTGCTCTTTTCTATGATTTTGGCTATCCCAAAACCTCCCGCAATACCTATTATTCCTGAAATAACGATCGTTAATATGTCCATGTTTGTTTAAAATTTATATATAAAAAAGCCTACATTAGGCTGATTGAATAAACTCGAAAAGACAAGTTTTGAGCTAACTCGTTGTTCAAGCTTCCAAACTGAATTGGCTTGCTATAGTAACGATGATTTGCTCATTCTAAATTGTTAGTGTTGAGTTTACCAAATGTGAACTAATGTAGGCAGTATCTTAGTTTCTGTAAAGAACGTTTAATTATCGAGATATTGATCTAAAAGCGCATTGATTTTTTTAATTCTTTCAATGGTTTCTTCCCCATTAATAGCGTTGTCAATTTGTTTTTGTTCTACTTGAGAAGCAAACTGTAAAGCGCACATGGCTAATACATCTTGCTTATCTCGAACGGCATAATTTTCTTCAAACTGCTTCATCATTACATCAATTTTCTTAGAAGCACTCCTAAGTCCTTCCTCCTGAGACAGTTCCACAGTTAAGGGGTATACTCTGTCTGCGATTGATATTTTAATTTTAAGCTTTTCGTCCATATTTTTTACTAATCTGATAGTTGTGCTATACAGTAATCAATTTCACGAATTAATGAATTTATTTTAAGCTTTGTATCTCTTTTATTATCGTCACTGCCCAGTAATGAGTTGGCAATTTTAAGTGTCTCATATTGCGCTTTTAACGCTTCAATCTCAGTTGACTGAGTTTGTATGATTTGTGCAGATTTTGTTAAATCGACCTGTAATTCTTGAGTTTTTTGTTCTAAATTTTGTATTTTTAGAACTAGTTTTACAACTTTATTTTCAAGAGTATCAATTATTTCTGCAATTACACTCATTATATATCCTATTCATTACTTAATATTACAAATTTAGTATTACTTTTTATTATTACAATATTTTATTTGTTTTTTTATTAGAAAATAATCAAATTGTTGTAATGTAATTGGTTACGATTTGTCTTTTTTTATAAAGCGAAAGCAATTAGTTTTTTTACCTTAGCAAAAATGTAAGTCATGAGATTTTTTATTTATTTTCTATTATTTTCGGGTTCTGTTTTTGGACAAAATGAGTATCCAAAAGATTATTTTAGTCTGCCTATTGATATTCCAGTGCAGTTATCTGGTAATTTTGGGGAGCTGAGACCCAATCATTTTCATGCTGGTTTTGATTTTAAAACCTTGCAAAGAGAAGGTTTAGAGGTTCATGCTGTTGCAGATGGGTATGTTTCTAGAATAAAAATTTCCACTTTTGGGAATGGAAAAGCAATTTATATTACGCATCCGAATGGTTTTACTTCGGTATATTGTCACTTGCAAAAAGCAACAGATGAAATTGAGAGTTATATAAAAAAAGGACATTATAAGGAACAAGCTTTTGAGATTGAATTGTTCTTAAAGCCAAATGAACTAACGGTGAAAAAAGGGCAAACAATTGCTCTTTCTGGTAATACAGGTTCTTCGGAAGGGCCCCATTTGCATTTTGAATTTCGCGACAGCAAAACCGAAAAAATTATAAACCCTTTACTGTTTGGTTTTGATAAATACTTAAAGGATACTAAAAAACCACTATTATCAGCTGTTTACGTTTATCCAGTGGATAATAAAACGGTTGTGAATCAATCGAAGCGACCTTTGCTTCTTAATTTATCTCTACAAAAAGACGGTACCTATTTAGCAAATAAAGTGGTTGCAAATGGTAAAATTGGTTTTGGTGTCACCGCGGATGATTATGATAATGTTTCATTTAATAAAAATGGAATTTATAAAGTGCAAACCTATCTTAATGGGAAGCCTACGTTTGGTTATCAATTTGACACCTATTCTTTTGATGAAATGCGTTATGTAAATGCTTTGATTGATTATTCGAGGTATAAAAAAACATCGCAAAGGGTTCAGAAATTATTTATGGTCAATCCTTATAAATTAAGTATTATAAAGACAGATGAGAATAATGGTGTCATAAATGTTGCGCCAAACTTGGCCTCTATTTATCGCATTGAAGTTTCTGATTTTTTTGGAAATAAAAATGTAGTCAACATACCTATTAGTTATGATGTATCGGCAACTATAGTAGATAGGGAACCAGTCGTTTCTAATTATTTTGTAAAAGTGAATAAAGACAATATTTTTTCAAAAAATAATATGTCGGTTTTCTTTCCAGCTGGAACTTTTTTTGAGGATTTTAATATGAACTTTGATGTAAAGGGGGATACTCTGTATCTTCACGACGACTCTGTTCCTGTTTTTTCTAGTTTTACTATTACTATTGAAGACAGTTCTTTTTCTGAGGAGCAAAAAGGAAAAGTTTTTATTGCCGATATTGATAATGGGAGAGTAGGTTATAATGCAACTCAAAGAAAAGATAATGTATTCACTGCCAAAGTGAGATCATTAGGCAAATACGCTTTGAAAATGGATACCGTACCACCAACAATTTCTATTGCGAATCCTATTGAAGGGAAATGGATAAGTGCTCAAAATACGATTCAGCTTTCGATAAATGATTATGGTTCAGGTATAAAATCGTATAATGGATACTTAAACGGAAATTGGATTTTATTTGAATACGACAACAAAACAAAAAAAATCACTCATAATTTTAGTGATGGTGTCGTAGCTGAAGGTGCTAATGATTTAAAAGTGGTGGTGGTAGATAATGTAGGAAATTCAACTACCTTTGATACTCATTTTTTTAGAAGTCAAAAATAATAATATATCGACAGCTTGAATATCAAAAAAATATTTTTTGTTTGGATTTTATTTTGGACAGGATTGTCTTCTTTTGCTCAAACTTCGCGAGTAAAAGGGGTTATTCTCGATAAGAATAATAAGCCCGTAGATAATGTAAATGTGTTCTGTTCAGGCCGCAGTACTCAGTCTAATGCTCAAGGTTTTTATCTAATTACTATTCCTGCCAATCAAAAAGTAACATTAGTATTTAGCCATGTTTCATTAAAAAAAGCAACACTTTTGCTGATTTTAAAAGAAAATGAAGAACAAGTGTTCAACTTGGTTATGAGTGACCAGCAAGAGCAAATGGGGGAGATTATTGTGACTAATAACAACAAGAAACAGATTCAAGGAATAACTGTAATTGAACCAGAAATAATTAAGAACATACCAGGAGCTAATGCTGGAATTGAATCAATATTAAAAACACTGCCAGGCGTAAATTCGAATAATGAATTGAGTACTCAGTATGCCGTTCGTGGTGGAAATTATGATGAGAATTTAGTTTATGTCAATGAAATTGAAATTTATCGTCCATTTCTTATTCGTTCCGGTCAGCAAGAAGGATTGAGTTTTACTAATACGGATTTAGTTCAAAATGTAGAATTTTCAGCTGGAGGTTTTCAAGCTAAATTTGGAGATAAATTATCATCCGTTTTAGATATTACCTATCGCAAGCCTACAAAGTTTGGCGCTACACTTGAAGCTAGCTTTCTTGGAGGAAGCGTTTCTGTAGATGCTGTTTCTAAGAATAAAAAATGGTCGGCAATTACAGGTGTTCGATATCGAAACAATAGTCTGTTGGTTAAAAGCCAAGATACACAAACCAATTACACTCCCACATTTGCAGATATTCAAACGAATATTAATTATCAGGCTTCGGCCAAATGGCAGTGGAGTTTTCTAGGGAACTTGTCTCAAAATAAATACAGCTACCAGCCATTAACGCGCCAAACTAAATTTGGAACAATAGACAAGCCTATGGCACTGACTGTCTATTATGAAGGGCAAGAAAAAGATCGATATGATACTTATTTTGGTGCTTTTAAATCAACATTTAAAGCTACAGATAAATTAACCCTGAAACTTATTGGGTCTATTTTTCATACTTTGGAACAAGAATATTTTGACATTTTTGCGCAATATCGATTAGGAGCTGTTAATTCTAATATTGGATCGGATTCTTATGGAGATGTGGCTTATACGGAAGGAATTGGTTCACAACTCAATCATGCTAGAAATGATTTAGACGCTTTAATTGTTAATGCAGAAATTAAAGGATTTTACGATTGGAAAAAAAATCAATTGGAATGGGGCGCGAAATACACACGGGAATCAATTCGCGATCGAGTGGTAGAATGGGAAGTCATTGACTCTGCTGGTTTTTCGATTAATCCGCCAATTATTGACCTGCCTAAGAATGACCAACCCTATTCCTCATACACTGGGCCACTAGTTCCTTATCAAAATGTGAGAGCAACTAATTTTAATACGATCAATCGTTTTTCGGGTTATGGACAATGGAGTCGAAAAGAGAATTTTGGGAAGAGTGAAGTTTGGTTAAATGCAGGTGTTCGTATGCATAGCTGGGTAGTTAAAGGAGCAATTGAAAATGGAAACACACAGTTTACTTTTAGTCCGAGAGCGCAAATTGCCATTAAGCCCTATTGGAAAAAAGATATGGTTTTTAGGATTTCTGGAGGTGTATACCAGCAACCTCCTTTTTATAGAGAACTTAGGGATGCTGACGGAATAGTGCATCCTAATGTTAAGGCGCAACAATCGATTCATTTTGTAGTAGGAAATGATTTTAGTTTTAAAATGTGGGAACGTCCTTTTAAATTAGTTTCTGAAATGTATTATAAATCACTGACGGATGTAAATACCTATACAATAGACAATGTAAGAATACGTTATGCTGCTTCTAATGTGGCTAAAGGATATGCGCAAGGTTTAGATCTTCGCTTGAATGGAGAATTTGTTCCTAGTACTGAGTCGTGGTTGAGTTTTGGTTATTTAAAAACCGAAGAGAATAGTGAAAATATAGGTTATATTGCGAGACCAACTGATCAAAGACTAAAATTTGGAATGCTATTTCAGGATTATATGCCCAATATTCCTAGTGTGAAATTGTATTTGAATTTAGTTTACAATACGGGATTACCAGGAGGTTCTCCTTCGTATGCTGATCCTTATTTGTATCAAAATAGATTGAATGATTATCGCAGAGTAGACATAGGTTTTTCTAAAGTTTTTATTGATAACAATGCTGGAAATCAGTATAAAAATTGGTTTGGGAATTTCAAGGAACTCGCAATAGGATTAGAAATATTTAATTTGTTTAATAATCAAAATGCGATAACGAATACTTGGGTTCGAGATGTGTATTCGAAAAATGAATATGCGATTCCAAATTATATGACCACTAGGGTGTTTAATGTAAAGTTAAGTGCTAAATTATAATAACGAACGGTTGATGCCTTATAGTTATTCGATCAATTTATGACATAAATTGGATTTAATTATAAAAAGCATTTTTAAAATTGATTACATTTGGTTTTATTTTAATAGTACATGATTATGAAAAGATTACATATAGCATTAATAGGCATTTCGGTTTTACTTTTAACAAGTTGTAAAGATGAGGTAGAGAAGCCGAAGGTAATTTATGATTCTGCCAATAAAGGGAAAGAAATGACTAAAGTAGATTCTACTCAAGTGGCGCTTTCTGATTTACCTATTCAAATGGAAGGAACGGATTATTTAATTCATCCTGTAGGAGACTTGCGAGTGTATGAAAGAGGAACGAAAGCACGTTATGGCTCTTCGAGTGTAATCGATTTAAGTTTTACCATTTCTAACTATGGAGAGAATGAAATTACCGGTTATTTGCAAAACTTAAAATTTCAAAAAACAGATTCTGATTCGATTCATGCTTTAACTGATAAGCCTGCTTTGATTTTAACTGCTACTTACCTAAAAGCAGTTTCTGAAAGAGCTAAAAAGCAAATTATGGTGTATACCATGTATGACATAGATACCAATAGAGATGGAAAATTAGATACTAGCGATATCAAATCTTTATATCTTAGTGAGATTAGCGGCGCTCGTTTTACTAAAATATCTCCTGATTTTCAGGAATTAATAGACTGGAGTTTAATCGAATCAAAAAACCGTTTGTACTTTAGAACAGTAGAGGATACTAATAAGAATGGACAATTCGATAAAAATGATGTAGTACATTACAATTATGTAGATTTGTCAAACAACGAATGGAAAGTGTCAAGTTATCAGCCAATATAATTAAAAGCTAAATTAAAATATCACTTTCAAGATCTGATTTTTCGATTGTAAAGTTAAAATCAAGTTGCTTTACCAGTTGAATCACTAGATTTTTATACCAATTTTCCGATTTTGGATGGATATAGATTTTTTCAATCAATTGATTGATGTCAACGCTTATTTTTAGCCCATCATTTAAGATGATTTTACTGTCGGCAACATCAGTTATGATGCGCACCTCACGTTCGTACTGAAAGCTTTTTCTTTTAAATAGAAAGGGGAAAAACATATCGTCAAAAGGAATGTATTCTTTTTTGTAGTCAATATAATTTACTTCACCAATATACTGTTTGTAATTATTTTCGGGCCCAAGTGCATTTTGTAGTCTCCCTATAGTAGATTGAATGGCTAGTCCTTCACTGTTTTGTGTGAAAATTTGCCACATAGCAAATGATTCATATTCATTAATATGCCAACTGCTAATAGCCACTTTTTCACGATGTGTTTTGTAATATTTTAGGAAATCAGGGTTGTCTATCGATAATCTTTTTATTTCTTCGTATGTAGGTTCACTGAAGGTACCTTCATACTGATCTTCAAATTTATCTGACCGTGACATGAATAGCTTTTTAGACATCAATAAGTCTAAAAATTTAGATAAATCTAAATATTTCCATACTATGGTGTCAAGGTCTTCGGTAAGATTGATATTTGGGTTACTGTGGTACATTTTTTAATTTAAAGATTTTTAATTTTAATATACTGTAAATCCTTAAATCAAATTTAGTGATTTAAGTGCATCATTCAAAAGATTGCATAGTTACCAATTTGTTATACATACCATTTAAAGCAATAAGTTCTTCATGTTTACCTTGTTCAACAATTTTTCCCTTTTGCATTACCACAATTAGATCTGCTTTTTGAATGGTTGAAAGACGGTGTGCAATAACTATCGAAGTTCGGTTTTGCATCATGTTTTCTAGAGCAACTTGTACGAATTTTTCGCTTTCAGTATCCAATGCTGATGTAGCTTCATCCAAAATCATGATTGGAGGGTTTTTCAATACCGCTCTAGCAATGGACAAACGTTGTTTTTGGCCACCAGAAAGTTTGTTTCCGCTGTCTCCTATATTCGTATGTATTCCTTTTGGTAAATCTTGTACAAATTCATACGCATTGGCAATTTTCAGCGCTTCAATGATTTCATCATCTGTAGCATCTAATTTTCCTAGTGAAATGTTTGCTTTTATAGTGTCATTAAACAAAATGCTATCTTGAGTAACTAATCCCATTAAACCTCGCAAAGACTGAAGATTCATGTCTTTTATATCTGTTCCGTCAATATCAATTGTTCCTTCATTTACATCGTAAAAACGAGTCAGTAAATTAGCAATAGTACTTTTACCGCTTCCAGATTGTCCAACAAGCGCTACTGTTTGCCCTTTTTTTACTTGTAGTGAAAAGTCTTTTAATACAATTTCATCTTCGTATTTGAAATTTATGTTTTTAATGCTAATATTTGATTCAAAAGTATTTTTTTCTACTGCGTCTTTTTTACTTTTAATAGCATTTTCTTGTTCTAGGATTTCCAATATTCTATCGGCTGCGGCATTCCCTTTTTTGATGCTATAAGATGCTTTTGAGATTGATTTTGCTGGAGTTAAAATGTTATATGCTAATCCCATATAAGCAATAAAAGAAGCGCCGTTTAAGGTTTTTTCGATCAAAACCATATTTCCTCCGTACCATAATAAAATAGCAATAACCATAATTCCCATAAATTCACTCATTGGTGAAGCTAGGTTTTGTCGGTTACCAATGCTGTTTGATAATTTAAAAAAGCGTTGTGTAGATGCTGTGAATATTTGATTAAAGTACTTTTCAGAATTGTATCCTTTTACTACTTTCAGTCCGCCAAGCGTTTCTTCGATAGTCGATAAAAAGATTCCTTGTTCTTCCTGTGCTTTAGTAGATTGTTTTTTTAATTGTTTTCCAATAAGGGAAATGACATAACCAGATACAGGAATAAAAATAAATACAAACAAGGTCAATTTAGTACTTATAGTGAGCATTGCAATTATAGTAAATACAATGGTCAGTGGTTCTTTTACAGCAAGTTCTAAGATAGACAAAAAAGAAGTTTGAACCTCATTCACATCAGCTGATATTCTGGAAATAACATCTCCTTTCCTTTTCTCAGAGAAAAAAGCCAAAGGCAAATCGATCGTTTTTTTGTACATCGCATTACGCATGTCTTTCAAAATACCATTTCTTAAAAAGGTAATAAAAAACAAGGCTAGATAATCACTCAAGTTTTTTAGTAAAAAGATCGAGATAATTACGGCGACCATAATGGATAGGGTGTGACCTACACCAAGAGTATCTGTTGTGTTGGTGATATAATAACTTAAATAATCTTCGGCAAATTGTTTGAATTCACCAATTCCTGTATAAGTGGGTTCAACAGTATTTCTTTTTGTTTGGTCAAATAAGACCTGCATCATTGGTATCAATGACATAAAAGAAAGCGTACTGAAAAGCGCATATAAAACATTAAAAAAAATGTTGAGATAGGCGTACTTTTTATAAGGAATTACAAAAGAAAATATTTTTTTAAAATTATTCATTTAAGTTTTTTTTACCATTAAAACCCGACAAATTTTAAAGTCTGTCGGGTCTGTCAGAAAAATGGAGTTGTATACAATTAGTTCAATTGCATCGCTGCAATAATGTTTTTTATTTTTTCGTTCAATGAAGCTTCTACTTTATCGAAGTTTTCAACAGCATCTAGTTCTGTATTTACACTGATGTAGAATTTTATTTTAGGTTCGGTTCCACTTGGTCTAGCGCAAATTTTAGATCCATCTTCAGTGTAATAAATTAATACATCTGCTTTTGGCATATCCATGATATCTTCCTCGCCTGTAAGTAAGTTTTTGGCAACAGATGATTTGTAATCTTCTAACATGATTACTCTTTGTCCATTAATTTCTTTAACTGGATTCTCGCGCATAGAAACCATCATTTGATTGATTTCGGCTAAACCTTCCATCCCTTTTTTAGTAATAGAAATCAAATGCTCTTTGTAAAAACCGTGTTCTACATAAAGTTGTAGTAATTCTTTATAAACAGTGCTTCCTTTTTCTTTTGCTTGAGCTGCCACTTCGCATATTAATAAAGTCGCCGCTACAGCATCTTTATCACGAACAGCATCACCAACCATGTATCCAAAACTTTCCTCTCCACCACCAATGAATTGTAGTTCAGGGAAATCTTTTATCATTTTGGCAATCCATTTAAAACCAGTTAAACCTACTTTAAATTGTACACCGTAAGCCGATGCCAATTCCATAATCATAGGAGTAGAAACAATTGTAGAACCTACAAATTGTTTTCCATTGATTTTCCCTGCTTTTTTCCATTGTTCTAGTAAAAATGCAGTCATCAAAATCATTGTTTGATTTCCATTCAGCAAAGTCATTTTGCCTTCATTATCACGAACAGCAACACCCAATCTATCGCAATCTGGATCAGTTCCTATTACAATATCAGAATTTGTTTTGTCTGCTAATGCTAATGCCATTGCTAAAGCTTCTGGTTCTTCTGGATTAGGCGATTTTACCGTTGGGAAATCACCATTTGGAACTCTTTGTTCCTCAACAATATGTACATTTGGATAACCAGCTTGCTCAAAAGTATCGGGAACAAGAGTGATTGATGTACCGTGTAAAGAAGTAAATACGATATTTAAATTTTCTTTGGCAACAGCCGAAGTACCAAAACTCGCATTTTCGATAGTCGATTTAATAAAAGCGGCGTCAACTTGAGTATCTATATATTCTATCAAATCTTCATTTGCAGTAAATTTGATTTGGTTGTAATTTAAATTCTCAATAACATTGATGATTCCCTCATCTTCTGGTGGGACAATTTGGCCACCATCTTCCCAATACACTTTGTATCCATTGTATTCAGGCGGATTGTGAGAAGCAGTAAGGACAATTCCGCATTGGCAACCTAAATGTTTAAGTGCAAATGACAATTCTGGTGTTGGTCTTAAACTTGAAAACAGATAAACATGAATACCATTTGCCGAGAAAACATCAGCAACCACCTTCGCAAGTGTATCACTATTGTGACGACAGTCATAGGCAATAACCGCTTTTATAGGTTGGTTAGGAAATGAAGTATGTAAATAATCCGACAGTCCTTGAGTGCTTTTTCCAAGTGTATATTTATTGATACGGTTATTTCCTACGCCCATAACACCGCGCATTCCGCCGGTTCCAAATTCAAGACTTTTATAAAAACTCTCTTCTAGTTCCTTAGGTGATGTCGCCATCATTTCTTTAATAGCTTCTTGAGTCGTGTTGTCAAATGTTGGCGTTAACCATTCATTCACAGCATCTAGAATGTTTTGTTTAATATCCATATTTTTAGTTTTTAGTTTTAGTTTTAAAAGAACTCCTTTTTTTTGGAGCTGTATCCTGCTATTCGTTTCAATCTTTATGTTTTTAAAGGAAAAACATAAAGGATTTTCACTGCTATCAGGGCTAGGTCCTATTGAAAATTAACTTGACTAGATATTTTATAACGTCCCTCGTTGCTTTTTGTACGCAAAATAATTTCACCTAGGAAACCAGCCAAAAACAGCTGAGTTCCCAAAATCATCGTTGTCAATGCAATAAAAAACCATGGATTATCAGTTACTAAACTATAACGCATGTTATTGTACATATGGTATAATTTTGAAATTCCAATATAACCTGCAAGTAGGAAACCAATGATGAACATCAATGAACCCATCGCTCCAAATAAATGCATTGGTCTTTTCCCAAATCGAGATAGAAACCAAATAGTAATTAAATCTAGGAAACCATTAATAAAACGCTCCATTCCAAATTTAGTCTCACCATATTTTCTAGCTTGGTGTTGCACCACTTTTTCGCCAATTTTTCCAAAACCAGCATTCTTTGCCAGAACGGGAATATAGCGGTGCATTTCACCCGAAACTTCAATGTTTTTTACTACAATGTTTTTGTATGCTTTCAATCCACAATTGAAATCATTCAATTCCACACCCGAAGTTTTTCTAGCGGCCCAATTGAATAATTTAGATGGAAGATTTTTTGCAACGACTGAATCATAGCGTTTCTTTTTCCAGCCGGAAACCAAATCAAAATTTTGACTAGTTATCATATTATATAGACCTGGAATTTCTTCTGGACTATCTTGTAAATCGGCATCCATCGTAATGATAACATCTCCTTGAGCTTTGGCAAACCCAGCATGTAAAGCCTGTGATTTACCAAAATTTCTCATGAAACGAATTCCTTTTACATTAGAGTTTTCGGTAGCAAATTGCTCTATAATTGACCAAGAGTTATCTGTACTTCCATCATCTAGAAAAATAATTTCATAAGTATAATTGTTTGCCTGCATCACTTTTATGATCCAAGAGTACAATTCAGTAAGCGATTCCTCTTCGTTGAGAAGGGGTATGAGTATGGATAAATTCATTTATGTTATTCTTGTGATGTCGATTTTGATTTAAAAAAGGCGGCCATAATTAAACCAAAGATGGTAATGAAAACTATATTTGTAAGTGATCCTTTTAATAATCCCATTATAGAGAACTGATCGTTTTCTTGCAAGTTCTTTATTGCCTCATTCACTGTAGATGCTGGAGCATTAAATTTAGCCATAGTTTTTACCATGTATTTAATGGTCAATTCTTTTATAGCATCTTTAGCCGATGGATCTATAAAGTTAAACAAGATGATATTGAAAGTTAATGAAATTAAGATACCTATTAATGCCGAAATAAAATAAGTTGTAAAGGCGTCTTTAAAGGTAAGTATACCGTTTAGGTCTTTTTTTGTTTTCGAAAGTAAAACTATCGCAATAACAAGATAAAAAGCCATGCTTAATAAACCTACCCACCAAGAAGTAAATAATTCTAAATCAATAGTGTATATTAAGGTTGTGATTAATGCTGAACCAATACCTGTTATTACTCCAAAAGTGACCCCGTTTTTTTTAATGGTTTCATTAATCATTAGTTTTCATTTTTTATAAATTAATTCACAAATATAGTAATTCCCAATTTATTCAAGAGCAAAAAAAGTTTTTTACTATTTTGTAAAAAAAAGGAAGCAAAGAATTGTTTATTGAAAAATAATTGTAAATTTGCAAACTCAAAATAACAGAATAAAATAAAAAGTTATAATGAATTTATACCTTTCCTGTTAAAAGGAAAGCTTCAAAAGGAGTTATAGCCAAACAAATAAAAAGAATTACAAGATGAAAAAAGGTGTACACCCAGAAAATTACAGATTAGTTGCTTTTAAAGACATGTCTAACGAAGACGTTTTTATTACTAAATCTACAGCAGATACAAGAGAAATAATTACAGTTGATGGTGTTGAATACCCAGTTGTAAAAATGGAGATCTCTAGAACTTCTCACCCTTTTTACACAGGTAAAAACAAACTTATCGATACTGCAGGACGTATTGACAAGTTCAAAACTAAATACGCTAAACACGTTAAATAATTTTAACTTGTTTTCAATTATACTAAAGCCTTCCATTTCGGGAGGCTTTTTTATTGATTTAAATTGGGATGGATAAGAAGTAAACTTGTTAAAGAAACCAATAAAAACTTTGTAACTTTGATCCATTGTAACTTTTGAAACTTTATATAATGAACTATATACTTTTTGACGGGCCTGCTCGTAATGCTTTATTGCCTTTTACATTTACTCGCCCCGTTGCTGATATTCTTATTGGAATCATGACGATACGTCAAAAATGGGAAATGCATTTGGGATCAACCACCACTACTTTGACTGAGGAATATTTGTCAGAAAAATATCCTATGGTAGAATTAGAAGAAAATGTGATGATTAATGCTTCTTTTATTCCGAATCCAGTTTTAGTGGAAATGATTTATAATCTAGAAGCAAATCAAGCGATTTTTAAAGGGGATGAAGTAATCGCTTTTTATACACATGAAAATCAAGAAGAAGTAGATTTTGATTCCTATGAAGTTTTTGAATATGAAGAAGAATGCTTGACTGTCATGAATACTTGGGATATTTTTTCAAAAAATGATGCTTCTATTCGGGAGGATTTTGAATTCTTGACAGAAGATAGAAAATCACAACCCATTCCAAAAAGTGTCAATGTAATCGCTCCAGAAAATATTTTTATCGAAGAAGGGGCTAAGTTGGAGTTTGTAACGCTTAATGCTTCAACGGGTCCTATATATATAGGTAAGGATTCTTTAATTATGGAAGGATCTGTAATTCGTGGTCCTTTTGCTTTATGTGAAGGCGGAGTTGTAAAGATGGCAGCTAAAATTTATGGTGCCACTACTGTAGGACCAAATTCTAAAGTAGGAGGGGAAATTAATAATTCAGTATTGTTCTCTAATTCTAATAAAGGACATGATGGTTTCTTAGGAAATTCTGTTTTAGGGGAATGGTGCAATATTGGTGCTGATAGTAATAATTCGAATCTAAAAAATAATTACGAAGAGGTGCGTTTGTGGAGTTATGAAACCGAAGGGTTTGCAAGAACAGGACTTCAGTTTTGTGGTTTAATTATGGGAGATCATAGTAAATGTGGTATTAATACCATGTTTAATACGGGAACTGTTATTGGTGTAAGTGCTAATATTTTTGGAAGTGGATTTCCTCGTAATTTTGTGCCTAGTTTTTCTTGGGGAGGAGCTTCTGGTTTTACAACTTACATGACTAAAAAAGCTTTTGAAACGGCACGATTAGTCATGAGTCGCAGAAATATTGATTTTGATGAAAAAGAAGCGGCTATATTAGAACATGTTTTTGAAGAAACTAAAAAATGGAGAAAAGAATAACTTTTTTACTAATTACTTTAAAGGCCTTATCAATTTAGATAAGGCCTTTTTTTTGGGCTTCATTATGGTATTTTATGATAATCATTTTTGTATGTGATGGGTTAGCGTTAAAATGTTAAATTATATATAAAATTATCGTTTTAAATTTCAACTTGATTTTTAGATAAATAATTAGTTTTTGCCGTTTTTTATGGCTTTAAGCTAGTTTTTTTTATCTATATGTTTTAGTTTTATCAAAAAATAGGAGTAAAACGATTGTTTTATTGATTTTTTAATAATTATTAATCTAAAATAAATATATGGAAGAGATTATTGGCGTGTTAAATGATATTGTATGGAGTAATGCTTTAATTGTTCTCTGTTTAGGAACGGGACTCTATTTTTCTTTAAGAACTCGTTTTTTACAAGTTCGTCATATACGTGAAATGTTTCGGTTATTATTTGATGGCGAAAGCTCAGAGTCAGGAGTGTCTTCTTTTCAAGCTTTATCAATGTCTTTAGCAGGTAGAGTAGGTACTGGAAATATCGCAGGTGTAGCGACCGCAATTGCCTTTGGTGGTCCAGGTGCTATGTTTTGGATGTGGATGGTAGCGTTCTTAGGTGCTAGTACGGCATTTGTTGAAGCGACTTTGGCGCAAATTTATAAAGAAAAGCATTTAGGTCAGTTTCGTGGAGGTCCTGCTTTTTATATTGAAAGAGGATTAGGAGTAAAATGGTTTGGTATTTTATTCGCAGTGGTTTCGGTAATCTCTGCAGGTTTGTTACTGCCGGGGGTTCAAGCAAACTCTGTTGCTGATGGAATTCAAAATGCATTTCAATTGGATACTTGGATTTCTGGAGTTGCAGTGGCTATTATATTTGGGCTTATTGTATTTGGTGGAGTAAAAAGAATAGCTAAATTTACAGAGTACGTAGTGCCTATTATGGCAATTGGTTATATTTTAATCGTATTAGTTATCATTGCAATTGATTATGATCAACTTCCTGGAGTAATTTCATTAGTTTTCAAAAGTGCTTTTAATATGGAAGCTGGTTTTGGAGCTGTTTTTGGTCTTGCAGTACAATGGGGAGTTAAAAGAGGAATTTATTCTAACGAAGCGGGACAAGGTACGGCGCCACATATTGCTGCAGCTGCCAATGTTTCGCATCCTACTAAGCAAGGATTAGTTCAATCTTTTTCGGTATATATTGATACTTTATTAGTGTGTTCAGCTACTGGTTTTATGTTGTTAATAACAGGAAAATACAATGTTCAAAATCCTGCTTTTGGAACGAGTGGTGCTTCAGAGTTTTTATACAATGGGGCGCAAAATGTAACAGTAGGTCCAGGATTTACGCAAAGTGCTATGGATAGTGTTTTTCCAGGTTTTGGGTCTTATTTTGTTGCAATAGCGTTATTTTTCTTCGCTTTTACCACTATTTTGGCTTATTATTATATTGCTGAAACCAATATTTCTTATTTAACTAGAAACTTAAAATCACCTATTTATACTCATTTATTAAAATTAGTTATGATGTTGGTTATTATGTATGGTTCCATAAATCAAGCAAAATTGGCTTGGGATATTGGAGATTTAGGAGTAGGATTAATGGCTTGGTTTAATATTATAGCGATTATTCTTTTGCAAAAACCAGCATTGGCCGCATTGAAAGATTATGAAAAACAAAAAAAGGAAGGCAAAGATCCTGTTTTTGATCCTGAAGATATCGGAGTTTATAATGCACATATTTGGCATACCATTAATAAAAAGAAAGAAGATTAATAATTCATAATTTATTTTGAGAGCTTCTAGAGATGAGAATTTGATTCTGTTTCTAGAAGCTTTCATTTTATAATAAACCGATTAGTTATTTACTCTATCTTTGCACTTTTTAAAAATAACTCGGTTTTCAAATTGATGAGCAACCGAATCAAGAAATCTATATTACAATGATTACAGTTAATGATATTTCAGTACAGTTTGGTGGTACTACACTTTTTAGCGATGTTTCATTTGCTATAAATGAAAATGATAAAATTGCCCTTATGGGTAAAAATGGAGCAGGAAAATCAACGCTTCTTAAAATTATTGCAGGACAAAGCAAACCTTCTACAGGAAATATTTCGGCACCAAAAGATGCTGTTGTAGCTTATTTGCCACAGCATTTATTGACAACGGATGGTGCTACTGTAATGGAGGAAACTTCAAAAGCATTTGGAGAAATTTTTGGTATGAAAGCAGAGATTGATGAAATCAATGAGCAATTGACTATTCGTACGGATTATGAAAGTGATGCCTATATGAAATTGATCGAAAGAGTTTCAGACTTGAGCGAGAAATTTTATGCGATTGAAGAGGTGAATTATGAAGCGGAGGTAGAGAAAATATTAACGGGTTTAGGATTTGAAAGAGAAGATTTCAATCGACAAACTTCTGAGTTTTCAGGAGGATGGAGAATGCGTATTGAACTAGCTAAAATCCTTTTACAAAAGCCAGATTTAATTTTGCTAGATGAGCCTACCAATCACATGGATATTGAAAGTATCCAATGGTTAGAGGATTTCTTGATTAATTCGGCCAAAGCGGTTGTGGTGATTTCTCACGATAGAGCCTTCGTAGATAATATCACGAATCGTACTATTGAAGTAACCATGGGACGTATCTATGATTATAAAGCCAAGTATTCTCATTATTTAGAATTGAGAAAAGACCGTCGCATGCACCAACAAAAGGCATATGATGAACAACAACGTATGATTGCTGATAATAGAACTTTTATTGATCGTTTTAAAGGAACTTTTTCTAAAACGGATGCCGTTCAATCGCGTGTAAAGATGTTAGAGAAATTAGTTATAGTGCAGGTGGATGAAGTAGATACTTCGGCATTAAAATTAAAGTTTCCTGCTGCAGTTCGTTCAGGTCAATATCCTGTAATCGTAAAAGACTTATCAAAAGCGTATGGAGATCATGTTGTTTTCAAAGATGCTAATATTGTTATTGAAAGAGGTCAAAAAGTAGCTTTTGTAGGTAAAAATGGGGAAGGAAAATCGACCATGATTAAAGCCATCATGAAAGAGATTGGTATTGATGGAGGAAATCTTGAAATTGGACATAATGCGCAAATTGGTTATTTTGCACAGAATCAAGCGTCCTTATTAAATGAAAATGCTACTATTTTTGAAACGATAGATGATATAGCTGTTGGTGATGTTAGAACTAAGATTAAAGATATTTTAGGTGCATTTATGTTTCATGGTGATGATGTAACTAAGAAAGTGAAAGTACTTTCAGGTGGAGAGAAAACACGTTTAGCAATGATAAAATTATTGTTGGAGCCAGTGAATTTATTGATTTTGGATGAGCCTTCTAATCACTTGGACATGAAAACGAAGGATATTATTAAAGATGCGCTTCGTGATTTTGATGGAACATTAATTTTGGTTTCGCATGACCGTGATTTCTTAGATGGATTAGCAACAAAAGTTTTCGAATTTGGAAACAAGAGAGTAGTGGAGCATTTTGAAGATATTACTGGATTCTTAGCTAATAAGAAAATGGAAAGTATGAGAGAAATTGAGAAGTAGAATATATTAAGTTCTACTTTCTTAAAACAGTTATAAACAATAAAGCATACGAATAGTACGTATGCTTTTTTGTTTTATAGCTGTTTTTGTATTAATCTAAAAATTAGTTAAATATTTGTAAATCAATTAATTGAAGTTTATTTTTTGTAACTTGTTCTATGTATTTGTACATAGCAAAAAGAACAGTCATGAGAAAAATTGTTTTGAAATGGGTAGTTATAGCAACTTGCTTTTGGAGTTGTTCCTTGCTTTCGCAAACTGGAAACGAAATGATTGCTTTGGGTATGCCTGGAGATAATCTAAATCTTTATGCTGTTTTGGATGTTTTTCAACAATCTAAAACATTGGAGGAATTTGAAAGAACGCTCAATTCGCAAAACTCCAATATTAATAACTTGGATTTGGATAATGACAATTTGATTGATTATATATCTGTGATTAGTTTTAATCAGGGAGATTTTTATTCTATTGTTCTGAGAGTGTCTATTAATAGTTACGAATATCAAGATGTCGCCGTAATTGAAGTTAGTAAAAACAATCTTGGAAATGTTGTAGTTCAAATCATTGGTGATGAAGCATTGTATGGTAAAAATTATGTTTTGGAACCATCCGTAAAGGTAGTTTCCGAAACTCCAAATCCTGGTTATATAGGTAATAAAACCATAATTGCGCCTAATTATGTATATGGAAATGGGATTGTTTATATTTCAGATTGGCCCATAATTATGTACCTGTATTCTCCGTTATTCTCCATTTATGTTTCCCCGTGGCATTGGGGGTATTTTCCGTCGTATTGGTCCCCATGGTCTCCTATTTTATATTACAACTATTGGAGCTTTCATAATCATTATTATGAAAGTCAATTTTATCACAGAGCGTCTTATATCAGATTTCCTTCAAATCATTCCTATTATTTAAGAAGAAGAAGAACCTCTTCTGTAGTTACTAGAAATAGAGAAAGAGGAACGTACGATAGAACGTATGAAGGAAGAAATTATAGAACGCCTGTTGCGCCACCCAGAGCGACAAGAAGTGATATAAGAAGAGAAAGTAGAGAATCAATAAGACAGCAAGCGCAGCCTTCAACTAGAGCACAAGCTAATCCATCTATAAGAAGAGAAAAAGGAGAGTCGACTAGACAGCAAACGCAACCCACAACAAGACGGCAAACGAGTCCATCTATAAGGAGAGAAAATGGAGAGTCGACTAGACAGCAGACGCAACCCACAACGAGACCACAAACGAATCCATCTATAAGAAGGGAAAATGGAGAATCGACTAGACGGCAAACGCAACCCACAACAAGACGGCAAACGAGTCCAACTATAAGAAGAGAAAATAGGGGGTTAATACAGCAAGGTCAATCCTCGGTAATTCCCCAGTCAAGATCGTCTATAAGACAATCTGAGCGACAATCAGCTAGAGTAACAAGGCAGTCTAATCGTTCTGACAGACAAAAAAGCCGTCCGTAAAATTAATTTGAATGTGAAAATACTGTTTTACAGTCTAATTCCTGGGGGAAGTAACTCTTTGTATTCAGGGTTTTTCTTGAAAAAAACAACTATTTTAGGAAGAATGGGAACGACTTTTAATTTTCGATCAATAGCAATTGCCATAATTTCTGAAAGAAATTGCGCAATAAATTCTTCGTTTTCAAATTGATCAGGAGTGTTTATTTTTGTTAAAAATATTTTTTTCTCTTGAAAGGAATATTCTACGGAAATCAATCCTTGGTCTAGCGTAGTTTCAAATTGTCTTGCAAAAGTATTGTCTTTGATTTCCATGATGATAGCTTGATCCATATAGTATATTAAAAAAGTTATAGATAGGATAGTTATTATCCATAGTCTCAATTTTGGGTATTCTTATTTATTTCGACCAGAGGTTTTTTATTATTAATTTCAAATACATTGAAATTAATAATTCCGATGGTTTCTTTTTTATATTTAATCGTCGATTACAGTTTTATTTTAATTATAAATAAACAAGTGCCTTATTTTTTTTACCCTCAAAGTGTAAGTTGTAGGTGTGATACTCTAAATGAAGTCTAAATAAAAAAAATAGTTTCTGATAAAGTCATAAAGAGTTTTAATTTTTTGACTTTAGGTGAGACGTTGTTTGCAAAGGTATTGATTTGATAGTCAATATCAAATGATTTTTAAATGTATCTTAAGTTTCGTTTTATTTATTCGAAAAAAAACAAATTTGAATCTTTAGAATTAGATGCTGCTTGTTTTTATTTTTTGAGTAATCGACTCTAAATTTAAAAATAGTGGCTTGGTTCTTTTTAAAATCAGTCGAATCTCTAGGTTTTAGTAGTCATAATTTATTGCTAATATAATGCGCGAAGTTCAGTTAGTTTGAATAAAAAAATTAAATTTATGCAAAATTCATTATCACGAGATGGATAGAGATAATAAAATTGGTACAAATAATTATGAGTAAAATTCCTGTTTATTTCATGCCGGGTTTGGCAGCAAGTTCTCTAATTTTTGAACGGATTTCGCTTCCTACGGATGTTTTTGAGATGATATTGCTGGAATGGGAAATTCCATTAGAAAAGGAATCTTTATCTGAATATGCGCAACGAATTTCTAAAAAAATAACTCATGAGAATCCGGTTTTAATAGGTGTTTCTTTTGGAGGTATTTTAGTGCAAGAAATGGCAGCTTTTATTGATGTTAGGAAGGTTGTAATTATTTCGAGTGTCAAAAGTAATTTGGAATTTCCTAGAAGGATGAAAGTGGCTAAAACGACTAAAGCGTACAAATTGATTCCAATGAATTTAATTTTGAATATAGAAAATCTGGCAAAATTTTCTTTTGGAGAAAAAATAAATCATAGATTGAAACTATATGAGAAATTTTTATCGGTTAGGGATATTGGTTATTTACAATGGGCTGTTGAAAAAGTAATTCTTTGGGATAGAACGATTCCTGATGAAAAAGTAATTCATATTCATGGCGATATGGATGATGTTTTTCCTATAAAATATATCAATGATTGTATTGTCGTAAAAGGAGGGACTCACATTATGATTTTAAATAAATACAAATGGTTCAATACTAATTTACCTTCAATTATTCTGAATACAGTTGGAAAAACGGATTGATTGTTGTTAGTTTAAAAAGAACATGTAAATAAAAAAGAGATGAGAGTAATAGAAAAAATATGTTTAATGACTGCTTTGATTTTTGTGAGTGGATTGTTAATTTTTGCAACCACTGATGAATCAAAGAAGAAACTAGTAAAGGCGGAATCGGAAAGTTATTTTCCAACAACAGCTAATTTTGCAGGAGAACAAACGCCATTAAAAATCTCTGATGTAAAGGAACGCTTGGATAGAGAGTTGATTGTAAATATTAACCTGCATGCTTCGACTATTTTAGCAATTAAAAGAGCCAACCGTGCATTTCCAATTATCGAGCCCATTTTAAAGAAAAACGGTATTCCAGATGATTTTAAATATTTAGCAGTTATTGAAAGTGGTTTAGTAAATGCCGTTTCGGGTGCAGGTGCAAGAGGGGTGTGGCAATTTATGCCTGAAACTGCCAAAGAACGTGGGATGGAAGTGAATGATGGTGTTGATGAACGCTATGATTTAGAGAAATCGACTCAGGCTGCTTGTAGTTACTTTTTAAGTGCCAAAGCAAAATTTGGAACTTGGACCTTGGCCGCTGCTTCTTATAACGGTGGAATGGGTGGTGTAAACAAGCAAATGGAGATTCAAAAAGAAACCAATTATTATGACTTATTATTGACTGAGGAAACATCTCGATATGTATTTAGGATATTAGCGTTGAAGGAAATTATGAAAAATCCTGATAAATTTGGATTTACATTGCCTAATGAAGAACTGTATGCACTACTTCCAACAAAAAAAATAGAAATAGATAGTTCAATTACTGATTTGGCCGATTTTGCAAAAGCACAAGGAATCAATTATAAGATTTTAAAAATTCATAATCCATGGCTTAGAGATAAGAAATTGGATAACCCTACCAATAAAAAATATACATTAGAAATTCCTTTAAGCGGATATTAATTTAAAACGGTATGAAAATGACTATTCAAACAATTATAATATTAATGACTATTGGTTTAGTAGCAGGAGTACTGAGTGGATTGATTGGAATTGGAGGTGGGATAATTATGGTTCCGTTATTATTGCTGATGGGTTTTACTCAGCAACAAGCCCAAGGAACAAGTTTAGCCGCTTTATTACCACCGGTAACTTTGCTAGCGGTCATCAATTACCACAAAGCAGGATTTGTTGATTGGCGCTATGCTATAATCATTTCTTTGGTTTTTATAGTTGGTGGTTTCTTTGGGAGTAAACTAGCCATTCACGTAGATCAAAAAATGTTAAAAAATATTTTTGCGGTTACTTTGATAGTAATAGCAGGCTATTTGCTCATAGAAAAATAATTAGGCAAAAAAAAACATCCGCAATTGCGGATGTTTTTTTTGAAAATAAAATAATTATATTTTTTTCATTTGATCTTTCATCATGGTGATTTGCTCTTTCAACATGCCTTGTTTGTCAAGTCTTTTAGCTTCGTTCAATAAGTTAGTTGCTTCCAGTTTTCTTCTTCTAGACATGGCTACACCAGCTAGGTTTAATTTGGCAACAGCCAAATCCATGTCCATAGATAATCCTAGTTCAATCGCTTTCTTGAAATATTTCTCCGCTTGATTGATATTGGTTTGAGAAAGCATGATTCCGTGAAGGTAATTAAAGTATCCTTGCTGTTTTTGTACTAAAGCCGATTCCGGTTTTTTGATGTAATCCAACCACTTTTTAGCTCCTTCAAAATCTTGTTTACGTAGTTTTAAGAAGGCAAGTAAGATAAATTCGTTTTTGAAGTAAAGGAAAATAGGAATTGCAGTCAATAAAAATAAGAAAATTCCGTTTCCAATATTGTTTTCAGTAAATTGCCAAATGCCAGTAATTACGATAAGCCCAGCGATAATAAGTTTGATATTCTTGTGAAACATAGTCTGTTTGTTTTAGGAACGCAAATATAGTAAAATGAATTTAAAATATTTTTACAAAACTACTTGTGAGAAAAAAAAGTCTTTGTATATTTGCACTCGGTTTTAGAATAACAGTTATTCGAAATTAGGAAGACATATAAATTAGATTTAAAGATACAAAGCAATGAGCAAAAGAACGTTTCAACCATCGAAAAGAAAAAGAAGAAATAAGCACGGATTTATGGACAGAATGGCTTCTGCGAATGGAAGAAAAGTTCTTGCTAGAAGAAGAGCTAAAGGAAGACATAAATTGACTGTTTCTTGTGACCCAAGACACAAAAAATAATGTTTGTATAAACATAAATAAGGCGTTACTTTTTTTAGTATCGCCTTTTTTTATACCTTGTCGTTAAAATAAGATTAAAAGTTTAATGTTTAAAGGTTTAATGTTGTGTAACTAACCTTAAACCTTAAACTTTAAACAAAAAAACTAAATATAATTATATTACAATGCCAAAAGACACATCCATAAAATCAGTTTTAATAATAGGTTCAGGTCCTATTGTTATTGGTCAAGCTTGCGAATTTGATTATGCAGGATCGCAATCTGCACGTTCAATTCGTGAAGAAGGAATAGAAGTTATCTTGATAAACTCTAATCCAGCAACGATTATGACCGACCCTTCTATGGCCGATCATATTTATTTGAAGCCTTTAACTACTAAATCGATAATTGAAATCTTAAAAGCACATCCACAAATTGATGCTGTTTTACCTACTATGGGTGGACAAACGGCGTTGAACTTGTGTTTAGAAGCGGAAGAAAAAGGAATTTGGGAAGATTTTGGAGTAAAATTAATTGGGGTTGATGTTAATGCCATTAATATTACGGAGGATAGAGAGCAGTTCAAACAGCTTTTGAAAAAAATTGGAGTACCATCAGCACCTGCAGAAATTTGTACTTCATACTTAAGAGGAAAAGAAATTGCACAAGAATTTGGTTTTCCATTAGTGATCCGTCCTTCATTTACACTTGGAGGAACAGGAGCGGCAATTGTTTATAAAAAAGAAGATTTTGATGAACTTTTAACTAGAGGTTTAGAAGCATCTCCTATCCATGAGGTTTTGATTGACAAGGCTTTAATGGGATGGAAAGAATACGAATTGGAACTTTTAAGAGATAAAAACGACAATGTGGTTATTATTTGTTCTATCGAAAATATGGATCCAATGGGAATTCATACTGGAGATTCGATCACAGTGGCACCAGCAATGACTTTATCGGATACTACTTTCCAAAGAATGCGTGATTATGCGATCTTGATGATGCGTAGTATCGGAAATTTTGCAGGAGGTTGTAACGTACAGTTTGCCGTTTCACCAGATGATAAAGAAGATATCGTAGCGATTGAAATCAATCCTCGTGTGTCTCGTTCTTCTGCCTTAGCATCTAAAGCAACGGGTTACCCAATTGCTAAAATTGCAACTAAACTGGCTTTAGGATACAATCTTGACGAATTGCAAAATCAAATTACCAAATCTACTTCGGCTTTGTTCGAACCAACTTTGGATTATGTGATTGTGAAAATTCCACGTTGGAACTTTGATAAATTTGAAGGAGCGGATCGAACTTTAGGGCTTCAAATGAAATCGGTTGGTGAAGTAATGGGAATTGGACGTTCGTTCCAAGAAGCATTGCATAAAGCGACTCAATCATTAGAAATAAAAAGAAACGGTTTAGGTGCGGACGGAAAAGGATATACGAACTATGAACAAATTATAGAGAAACTAACTTTTGCAAGTTGGGATCGTGTATTTGTAATTTATGATGCGATTGCCATGGGAATTCCTTTGAGCCGCATCCATGAAATTACTAAAATCGATATGTGGTTCTTGAAACAATATGAGGAACTTTATACTTTAGAAAAAGAAATTACAACCTATAAAGTGGATGCCTTGCCAAAAGGACTTTTGCTTGAAGCGAAACAAAAAGGGTTTGCCGACAGACAAATTGCACACATGGTGGGCTGTTTAGAAAGTCAAGTACATGCTTTGCGTATGGATATGGATATTAATCGCGTATTCAAACTAGTTGATACTTGTGCGGCCGAATTTAAAGCGAAAACACCTTATTACTATTCTACTTTTGAAGCTGAAATTGAAAAAGCAGACGGAACTCGTTTCGTAGATAATGAAAGCGTTGTTACCGATAAAAAGAAAATAATTGTTCTTGGGTCAGGCCCAAACAGAATTGGACAAGGTATCGAATTTGATTATTCTTGTGTACACGGAGTGCTTGCTGCTAAAGAGTGTGGATACGAAACCATCATGATTAACTGTAATCCTGAAACGGTTTCAACTGATTTTGATACGGCAGATAAATTATACTTTGAGCCTGTTTTTTGGGAACACATCTACGATATTATTAAGCACGAAAAACCTGAAGGGGTTATTGTACAATTAGGAGGTCAAACGGCACTGAAATTAGCAGAAAAATTATCTAAATACGGAATAAAAATTATTGGAACTAGCTTTGATGCTTTGGATTTAGCCGAAGATAGAGGGCGTTTCTCTGATTTATTGACTGAATTAGAAATTCCTTTCCCGCAGTTTGGAATTGCTGAAACGGCTGATGAAGCTGCTGCATTAGCAGATACTTTAGATTTTCCATTATTGATTCGTCCTTCGTATGTATTAGGAGGTCAAGGAATGAAAATTGTAATCAACAAGCAAGAACTAGAGGAGCATGTTGTGAATTTATTGAAAACCATTCCTGGAAACAAATTGCTTTTAGACCATTATTTAGATGGTGCGATTGAAGCAGAAGCAGATGCGATTTGTGACGGAGAAAATGTGTACATCATAGGAATTATGGAGCACATCGAACCTTGTGGAGTGCACTCTGGTGATAGTAATGCAACATTGCCTCCTTTTAATTTAGGAGAATTTGTAATGCAACAAATAAAAGACCATACTAAGAAAATTGCATTAGGATTAAGAACGGTTGGTTTAATCAACATTCAGTTTGCGATAAAAGACGATACCGTTTATATTATCGAAGCTAATCCTAGAGCATCTCGTACAGTACCATTTATTGCAAAAGCTTACGGAGAACCTTATGTAAACTACGCTACGAAAGTAATGTTAGGGCACAATAAAGTAACTGATTTTGATTTCAACCCACAGTTAAAAGGATACGCGATCAAACAACCGGTTTTCTCTTTCAGCAAGTTCCATAATGTAAACAAAGCATTAGGACCTGAGATGAAATCAACAGGAGAAAGCATCTTGTTTATTGATGACTTAAAAGACGATCAATTCTACGAATTGTACTCTAGAAGAAAAATGTATTTGAGTAAATAATACTTGAATTTAGTATAGTAAAAAAGCCCCGTTTGGGGCTTTTTTGGTATTTAGTTGTTATTGAAGTTGAAAGGTTTATAAGGTTAACGTTGTAGTAACTTTTAGTGGTGGTTGTTTTTTTGAGCAAATAGTTTTCTATACTCCAATCAGTTTACGAAATTCTTCCGCTAATTCTAATCTCAAATTTTTAATATCCTTTTTTACTTTATTTTCAGCTTGAATCCATAAATCTAAAGATCCTTTATTTTCGGGAAATCTATATCCACTTCCGTCGGTCTCATATTTAGCTTTACTTTTTGCGTTTAACATTAGTTGGATTATTTTGCGATATTCTTCTAATGCTGATGTGAACTTTAGACATAAGCTCTCTGAAAAATATATTCTGCTATTTTCTAGTTTCTCAAAAGTTTCTCTATATTTTTTAATTGCATCCTCATCTCTGCTTTTTTCAGTTTTCCATTCCGGACCTTGAAATAAAGTAGTCATGTGTTCTAATTTATTTTCGAGTTCAAAGAAATCTTGATAAATTATTTTTATGATTTCTGCCCTTTCTTCGTGAAGCTTTGAAAACTTAATTTGATGTTCTGTTTTAAATATTTCGAGTTGATTTTTATGATTCTCAATCAGAAGTTGAGAACTTTTTTCAAGCAAAAACTTCCCTAAAAAGACAATTATGACTCCCACAGTAGTTCCGCCGATTGAAAGAGTTAACATTTTTTCTAAAAGATCCATAGGCTTTAATATTGTTGATTTAGTTTTTAGTGTTGAACTTGCTACTAACTTATATATTGGTCTGATAAAATCCGATTTATTACCCCATAATTGGCTAGATAGGTATGACAGTGGTCAAACTTTATTTATTCTCAAATATAACTAACTTCTTTTATTTATGCCGTATTTTCCTAAAGAATAGTATGATTCTGAAAAGCATTCTTATTCTTCTCTCAGTTCTTTTGGAAAACGATCGGCAACTAAATTCAATTGAATATTGTGTTCTAAATATGCTTTTAGTCCTGCTAAAACCAAAGTGAAACCTTCGGTAGTATCTCTAATTTGCGCACACATCTCGTCTTGCTTTCCTTGAATTCCGTTATACGTTATGGTTACAAAGGTTTTACTTTCTCCTAAATCGTTAAACTCCCATTCGGCAATCGCTTTTTCATCATCTCCCCATTGGATTACAATGGATTCGTTTGGCTTTATAGAAAGTACTTTAACGGTAACAGTATGATTGCCGTACATTTCCCAAATCCAATCAATCGATTTGCCTTCTTCTAGTTTTCCAGATGCACTTGTAAACCAAAATTGAGTCGTGATTTCGGGATTGATAAAGGCTTGAAATACATCAGCTATTGGTTTTCTAATTAGCATTGCTGCCTCGGCATAAGAAGTGTTGTCTAGAGTCATGTTGTGTTGATTTTATAAATTAATACGCATATGGAAATGTTGAATGCCTACTTCTACAAAAGGGTCATCATAAATTTCAAAGCCCAAGCTGAGGTAGAAAGGAACGGCATTATCTCTGGCGTGGCATACGATTTCTTTAATCCCTTTGGATTTAGAAAAAGCAATTAAATGGTTCACTAATAACTTCCCAATTCCTTTTCCTTGCTGATTGGTTTCTACTGCCATTTGCATTAGCTGCGTTTTGGTTTGCTCTGGATTTAAAGGTACCAAGACAACGCAACCAATTACAGTTTCATTTTCAACGGCGACAAAATGCCATGATTTTTCATCGTGCATTTCCCAAGCATGATCTGGAACACCTATAGGTCTCAATAAAATTTTGTTTCGTAATTCTTGTTCTAATGGGTAAAAGGGATGTTTAGTGTCAATTAATGCTATGGAAATCATTGTATTTTTCTATTTAGAGTATAATTATTTTTATTTCTTTTTAAATATTTTTTTTAAAATTAAAACGAGAGCCAAAGTAATAATACCCGCTAGTAAGCCCACGATAAATTCTTTTACAAAATCAGGAACACCATTTAGAAAATGATGTAAGGGTTCGATTTTATGTGCAAATATTCCACCAGCTACTAATAGTAAGGCGATTGTGCCTACAAATGCTAATGTTTTGATGACTTTTGGTAACCCTTGAATTAATAGATTCCCTAATAATTGCGCGATAGTACTTTCTCTTTTTCTTATGGCAACTCCTGCATCGTCCATTCGAACTATAAGAGTAACAATTCCGTAAACGCCTACGGTTGCTAGGAACGAAATGAAGGTAACTACAATAATTTGACCTAAAATAGGTTTGCCCATAACGGTTCCTAAGGCAATGATGACGATTTCTATTGATAATATGAAATCAGTTACAATAGCCGATTTAATTTTGTCTTTTTCAAGAATGAGGATTTCCTCTTGGGTTAGCGGTTGTGTTTCAATTTTGTTTTCCGTTTGATTATGAGGAATAATGTATTCGTATATTTTTTCTACACCTTCGTAGGCTAAATAAAATGCACCTAATAGAAGAATAACAGTAATTACAATAGGAGCAAAAGCACTTAATAAAAAGGCAAAAGGCAAAATGATTAACTTATTCAATAAAGATCCTTTTGTGATGGCCCATAAAACAGGGATTTCTCTTGAAGAAACAAAGCCTGATGCCTTCTCTGCATTAACAGCTAAATCATCGCCTAATATTCCCGCTGTTTTTTTGGTAGCAACTTTACTCATCAAAGCGACGTCATCCATAAGTGCTGCAATATCATCTAAAAGGGCAAAAAATCCTGAGGCCATATATCTATTGGTTTATTATTATTATTATTATTATTATTATTATTATTATTATTATTATTGAGAAAAATTTATAAGCTGTTTTAAATCCAATTTCTAAATTGAGCTATTTATATTGATCTAAATTGGAGCGAATTGCATAAATAATTTCAGTATAATTTTCAAATATATCGGGCGAAATAATTTCTTGTTCGCCATTAGTTAAATGTATAGCACTTAAATGATAACCGTCGCTTACCGGTCCACTTTCGACCTTTTGTTGGATTTTAATTCTTTAAATATTTAAAATGGCATCATAAAGTAGTGTTTTACTAGTAGTAAAGAATAAATATTTGATTACAATTTTATCATTATAAACATGTATCGTTTGTAAAGTAAGAATTGAAATAATTTGAATAATCAATATAATACTAATTAGTATTCCAATCCAAAAAGGCGCATATTCAAAATTAAATCTTCCGTTTTCCATTATTGACATTTGCAAAAACTTTATCGACATAGTTATTCCAACTACAAGTCCAATAGTAACTCGTGCCCAATACATTTGTCTGAATTTCGAACTAACATTCATTTTTAATTCCGTTTGATGTTTGGTTATTTATTATTTCTTGTGATTTTTTTTCGAAAATTTACTAAAGTTTTTTTTTAATAAAAAACACAAATATCTTCCAATTCTTTTCTTTTTATATCTGGAACCCAACATTCCTCTGCAGGATAACCCACTGGAATTAATAAAAAGGGCTTTTCATTTTCGGGCCGATTTAGGATTTTGGTGATGAAATTCATGGGGCTTGGTGTGTGTGTTAAAGAAACCAAACCAGCATCATGGATAGCGGCCAATAAAAAACCACAAGCTAAGCCTACACTTTCCTGTACGTAATAATTATTTTTCTTTTTTTCTTCATCGTCAAACTCATAAATGCGTCTAAAAACAATAATGATATAGGGAGCGGTTTCTAAAAAGGGTTTATGCCAATCGGTTCCTAAAGGTTTCAAATCGTCAAGCCATTCGCTTGACATTCGAGATTCGTAACTTTGAAGTTCTTCCTCTTCGGCAGCGATGCGTATTTGTTTTTTAATTTCAGGATTTTCGACTACACAAAAAGTCCAAGGCTGTTTGTGTGCACCAGATGGAGCAGTGGAAGCAGTTTTGATTATGTTTTCGATTACTTCACGAGCTACAGGAAAATTTGAAAATTCTCTAACTGAGCGTCTTGTATCCATGAATTCGTAAAAATATTTAGCGCGTTCTAGTATTGCTTTATCTTCTAAAATGGGTTTGCTATAAGCAATATAAGGATAATTTTCTATGATTTTTTTAATAGGCATTTTCAAATATTTGTATTCTCAAATATAATTAAATTTATTGGGGAGTATTGTAAAGAATTGATTTTATGAGACAAAAAAAAATCCCAAAGTTGGGATTTTATTGCATGTGTTTTTTAATTGAGATTAAGAATATTCCTTTTTTTGTATCAAGTGTTTTTTGTACCAAACTACGGCTAGATTCGCTACTTCAGCCAGTTTTCCGGGCTCTTCAAAAAGATGGGTTGCGCCGGGAACTATCTTCATTTCTTTGATAGAATCCAGTTCGTCAAAAGCGATTTTATTCATTTCAATTACAGGAACATCTCTGCCTCCTACAATCAACAAAGTGGGAGCTGTTACTTGATGCAGTACTCCCAAAGCTAAATCTGGTCGGCCACCTCGAGATACTACCGATTGTATTAGATTTCCAAAATAAGCGGCCGCTCGTAATGCAGATGCAGCTCCTGTACTGGCACCAAAATAACCGATAGGCATGTTTTTTACATAAGAATAGGTCATAAGCCATTCTGTGGTTTCAATCAAGCGACCCGTGAGTAAATCAATATTGAACCTATTTCGATACACTTCGTCTTCTTCTAAGGTAAGTAAATCAAATAATAAAGTTCCTATGTTTTGCTTTTGTAGTAGTTCCGCAACCATTCTGTTTCTAGGACTCAATCGGCTACTACCGCTTCCATGAGAAAAGACAACAATTCCAATTGCATTTTCAGGAATGACTAAATCCCCTTTCAGTGTCACTGAAGTCAAAGGGATATTTATTTCTAATTTCTTCATGATTTTAAATTTTAAAATGAATAATTAGTAGGTCTTGATTCTTTATTGATTTGGGGCGATAACCTGTAGCATTTGTATTACTTCTTCGTCTTTGACTGGATTAAATTCTTGATAAAATTCACCTACAGCTCTAAAGTTGTGAGGGGCTAGTATGTAAACTAATTCATCAGCATTTTGTTCAAAAATGGGTATTGTATCATAAGGTAAAACGGGAACAGCAACAATTATTTTAGAAGGCTTCTTTTTTCGCAACATGGCAATACTGGCTAGGAGTGTATTTCCTGTAGCAATTCCATCATCAACTAGAATTACATTTTTTCCGTTAATATCAAGGGGTTTGTTATTGCCTCTATATAGCTTGTATTTTTCCGCTAGTAATTGGCGTAATCGTATAGTTTCATTATGAATATAACTCTCAGAAACACTTATTTGATCATCTATAATCACAGAGTCTAATGCTATTGCGCCTATAGCAAATTCCTTGTTGTTAGGATGCCCTATCTTTTTTGAAAGTATAATGTCTAAAGGAAGTTGTAGTTTTTTAGCAATTACATAACCTATAGGCACACCACCCCTTGGTACAGCCAAAACAATAGCATTGCTATGGCTGTATTTTTTTAATTTATCTTTTAGCATTAATGCAGCTTCTAATCGATCTTTAAACATATACTAAATTATTAGAATACTAAATTCAATCTATATAAATATACTGATTTTCAAATGTTTAAAAAAATAAATCGTGCTATTTTGTTTTTGAAAAGAAGAAATTATTTTTTATTTTAAAAAAAAATGTTTTTTTTGGAGGGAACCTACTATTAAAATAAATTATAGTAATTAATTTCTGTACTTTTTGAAAAACCAAACTTTTAATAGATCGGCTGTAATGATATAAGTCGCCACAATTAGAAGCATGAGTACTAAATTAAATAAAGGAAGTGGTGATAGTCCAATTTTATCAGCGAAGGGAATGTAGGGTAAAGCAATCGTTATTAGTAATCCTAAGACACTAAGTATGAAAAGGTATTTTCCAGGTTTACTTTTAAAAAAGTTTTTATGAGTTCGAATGATAAATAAAATAAACAACTCTGTGAGTATGGACTCGATAAACCACGCAGTTTGAAAAGCGGATTCTTTTACTTTTAGAATATAAAAAAGAATAAGAAAAGTAATTACATCAAAGATGGAGCTATGTATCCCAAAAATAATCATGTAGTTTCTTATAAATTTGAGATTCCATTTACCGGGTTTTCTTAATTGCTCTTGGTCTACATTGTCAGATGCAATAGTTAGGTACGGAAAATCAGTAATAAAGTTTGTTAGCAAAATCTGTTTGGGCAACATGGGGAGGAACGGCAATAAAAGGGAAGCGATTGCTACACTAAACATATTTCCAAAAGTGGAACCCGTATTTATGAAAATGTATTTTAAAGTATTAGCAAAAGTTTTTCTACCTTCCTTAATACCATCTATAATTACGGTTAAATCTTTTTCCATTAGTACAAAGTCTGCTGCCTCTCGTGCTACATCCACTGCATTCTCTACAGAAATTCCAACATCGGCAACATTAATTGCTGATACATCATTGATGCCGTCGCCCATATACGCTACAGTATACGTCTTTCTTAAAGCTTGAATAATTCGTTCTTTTTGTTGTGGTTCTACTTCGGCAAAAATGTGTGTTTTTTTTACTAATTGTTTTAAGGCCTCGGGACTTATTTTATATAGCTCTTGTCCGGTGATTATTACAGGATTTTTTATACCAATCTTTAGTGCTGTAGATTTAGATACATTTTTATTATCCCCTGAAATAATTTTTAGATTAACCTGTAGTTTTTTTAATTTTTCAATTGCATCAGTTATCCCTTCTTTTATAGGATCTTCCAGTAAAATGAATCCTGCAAATACCATAGCAGTTTCATCTTCTTTTGTAATTGTACTTGCCTCTATGTTTTTATAGCAAATACCAATAGCTCTCAATCCATTGATACCATATTGTTCAAAGTTTTTTTCTATTTCAGCTTTATGTTGTTCTAGATTTTCAATATTGCCGTTTGGTAAACGCATAGTGGAGCAAATGGAAATAATTTGGTTAAAGGCTCCTTTACTAATTAATAAAGTGTCATTCTTAGTAATTATTGCTATACTTAATCGTTTACGGATGAAATCATAGGGAATTTCCCCAGTTTTTATGGGAGTAATTTTAGAATCGATTATTAATTCTTTTAAGGCATCATCCATGGGATTTGAATATCCTGTTTCAAAAGTGGCATTCCAATACCCAATTTCTTTCACAAATTCACATTCATTTCCTAGACTATCTACTGTTCCTACTACTTTAATAGTACCTTCAGTGATGGTTCCTGTTTTGTCTGTACATAATAAATTTACTTCTCCTAAATTTTGAATTGAAGTGAGCTTTTTTACTATAACTTTTTTAGACAACATTCTTTGTGCGCCTGCACTCATAGCGATTGTGGTAATTGCAGGTAGTAATTCAGGGGCCATTCCTACGGCTAAAGCCAAAGCAAATAAGGCGGACTCTATCACGTTTTTATGATACAATAAATTAACTATTAAAATAAAAAGAGACAGTACCAGTGTAATTTTCATTAGAAAAAAACCAAAATCTTTTATTCCTTTTTCAAATTTGGTCTCAACGGTGGTGTTGGCATTTTTAGTGATCGTGCCAAAGATGGTGTTGGATCCCGTGTTGATTACTAATGCCTTAGCAGTGCCACTTACAATACTGGTTCCTTCCCATAGCGAATTTGTTCTTTTAGCAATTTCAGTATTTTCATCAAGAACTCCTATTTCTTTTGCGGTAGGATAGGATTCTCCAGTAAGGCTAGCTTCATTAGTGTGTAATTCATTTGCTTCAATAATTAAACAATCTGCAGGTAGCATATCTCCAGCTTTTAAAATAATAATATCTCCTGAGACAATAGCGGAGCTAAAAATGTCTTGTACCATTCCGTCTCGGATTACACTGCATTTTAAAGCAATTAAAGATTGTAATTTATCGACAATATGTCCTGCACTTCTTTCCTGGAAAAAACTCAATAAACCAGTAGATAATACAATAAATAGGATTATAAAAACATCTGAGGTATCTCCTAGAAAGGCTGATAAAATAACTGCTCCAATTAGTAGTAGCATTAGCGGACTTTTAAATTGTCCTATCAATAGAAAGAAATCCTTACTAAATACTGATTCTTTTTTTATATTATGTCCCGCTTGAAGAGACACTTGCTCTGCTAAATTTTGGGGCAAGCCGTTAGGGGAACTGTTTAATTTATCATACCAATATGTAGTGTCAAATTGCCAAAAACTATTTGGTACTGCTGTTTTCATAGCGTCAGTTCTTATTTATACCATTGTCATAAATTAATAAAAGGAGGCTGTAAAACGTTTTTTTTTGTCTAATAAAATAGTTTCATTTTTAACACTATTCTTAGATTATTAAAACAGTTTAGTATCAAAGTTAGCTAAAAAAAAGAAGCACTGTTTTAAATATGCAATAGGTTTATTGTACTTGTATTTTTTGTTTAAATTTACTTTCAAAGAATTACAAGTAAATGGCGTTATTAGAAAGAATTAATATGAGAGCTAAAGCAAAGCAAAATACTGGTTTTGGTACTAATGCAAGTAGCTATGGAGGACGTTTTGTAAATAAAAATGGTTCGGCAAACATTGAGAAACGAGGTATGCATGCTTTGCATCGCATCAGTTGGTATCATACTATGATAGAAATGTCAGCGTGGAAATTCATGGCTATTATTTTGTCCTTCTATATCAGTATTAATTTTGTTTTTGCGGCCATTTATTATGGAATTGGCGTTGAACACCTTGACGGAATTGCTTTATCAGATAATAAGTGGGAACAATTTGGGAAAGCTTATTTCTTTAGTGCGCAAACCTTTACGACTGTTGGTTATGGCCATATAAGTCCTACTGGTTTCTTAACTAGTGCACTTTCTGCAGCCGAAGCGCTTATTGGCTTGTTGAGTTTTGCTATTGCGACGGGATTGTTCTTCGGTAGATTTAGTAGACCAACTGCTTTTCTTAAATTTTCGCATAATGCAGTTATCGCTCCGTATGATGATATCAAAGGTTTAATGATTAGGTTAACTCCTTTTAAAAATACTAATTTTAGTGATGCCGAAGCTCAAATTACATTGGGAATGAATATTGAGGAGAATGGGAAAATGGTAAATCGATTTTATTCTCTTGATCTTGAACTGCAAAAAATAAGTGCACTAAATTTAAGCTGGACCTTGGTTCACCCTATTACTGAAGATAGTCCACTCTATAATTTTACGAAAGAAGATTATGCCAATTTGCGTGGTGAAATTTTGGTTTATATTAAAACTTTTGATGATATGTTTAGTAATACAGTTGCCATCCGTACCTCATATACTTTTGATGAAGTCGTTTATGGTGCTAAGTTCGAGTCTATGTATTTTAGAAGTATCGATAATTCTAAAACAGTTTTGAATTTAGAAAAGTTGAATGCATTTCAATTGGTTGATATGGAATAATTGTTTTTCTTATTTATTTAATTTTTTAAGCTATATTTGTTTATTAAATTTCAATAAATGATAAACAATGTAAAAAATGTTTTTAGTATAAAAGATTTAGAAAATCTTTCAGGTATTAAAGCGCATACAATTCGCATTTGGGAAAAGAGGTATAACGTTTTACAGCCAATGCGTACGGATACTAATATTAGATTGTATGATTTAGCTAGTTTGCAAAAGCTATTAAATATTACTTTGTTACATGATCACGGCTATAAAATTTCTAAAATCGCGGCCTATTCTGAAGAAAAAATCCCATCACTTGTACGCGAAATAACTTCTTCTAAAAATGCTAAAAATCATGCAATCAGTGCTTTTAAAATGGCAATGATGAATTTCGATCAAGAGCTTTTTTTTAATACATACAATTGGTTAATAGCCGAGAAGTCATTTAAAGAAGTTTTCCATCAAGTATTTATTCCCCTTATGAATGAACTGGGTTTGTTATGGCAAACAGATACTATTTCTCCTGCGCATGAGCATTTTATCAGCTATTTAATAAAACAAAAATTAGTTATAAATATTGAAAAAGTGCAAACGCAAAAACCTTCTAAAACCGATAAGGTCTTTGTCCTATCTCTTCCAATGAATGAAATACATGAATTAGGTTTAATGTATATCAACTATGAAATAGTGCTACAGGGTTATAAAGCAATCTATCTTGGTGAGAGTATGCCAATAGAAAACTTGAAGGACCTCAAAAAACATTTTGAATCAATAGTCTTTTTATCTTATTTCACTGTACAACCAGAGCGTAACATAGTTAATGAATATGTTGACGAAATGATAGCTCAGTTACTTGACGAGAATACGTCACTTTGGTATATTGGTCGACTAGCCGAATTTATCCATATGGAAAAGCGTGATGATAAAGTTGTTGTTTTTAATTCTATTTCAGATTTAGTAGATAAAATTTAATATTTTGTTTAAACATTTTGTATATTTGCTAAACAAATGAAAAAGAAAATTACAATTATAGGTTCGGGTTTCGCTGCATTGTCTGCTTCTTGCTATTTAGCAAAGATGGGTCATCAGGTTGCCGTTTTTGAAAAGAATGCCTCAATAGGTGGTAGGGCAAGGCAGTTAAAAAGAGAAGGTTTTACCTTTGATATGGGGCCAAGTTGGTACTGGATGCCTGATGTTTTTGATCGTTTTTTTGCCGATTTTGGAAAAAAAACTTCTGATTATTACGAGCTCATAAAACTTTCTCCAGCGTATCGCGTATATTATGGAGTGGATGATTTTATTGCAATTGCAGATAATCTAATCGAAATTGAAACTACTTTCGAAAAAATTGAAAAAGGAAGTGGCCAAATTTTAGATGACTTTATGATGGAAGCACAAAGTAATTATAACATTGCTATCAAAGAATTGGTCTATCGACCAGGAGTTTCACCTCTTGAATTGGTGACTGTGGAGACGGCAATGAAAGTGGGAGCCTTTTTTAGTAATATCAGTAAAGATATTCGCAAGAAATTCAAAAATGAAAAACTGATTCAAATTCTTGAATTTCCCGTTTTGTTCTTAGGAGCTAAACCGTCAGATACGCCTTCATTTTATAGTTTTATGAATTTTGCCGACTTTGGTCTTGGAACTTGGCATCCCAAAACAGGAATGTTTGACGTGGTTAAAGCAATGGAAAGTTTAGCACTTGAACTAGGAGTTACTTTTCATACTAATGGAAACATTGAAAAAATAATTGTCGAAAATAAAACAGCCAAAGCAATTATTGTTAATGGTGAGCGCATCGATTCAGATATTGTTTTAAGTGGTGCTGATTATCATCATACCGAAACTTTATTAGATAAGGAACATAGAGCCTATTCAGCAAAATATTGGGAAAGCCGAGTTTTTGCACCTTCGTCACTATTGTTCTATGTGGGTTTTAATAAAAAAATAAAAAACATTTCACATCATGCTTTATTTTTTGATGTAGATTTTAAGCAACATGCAGCTGATATTTATGACAAACCACAATGGCCTAAAGAACCATTGTTTTATGCTAATTTCCCTTCACTGACAGACAAAACCGCTGCGCCAGAAGGAATGGAAACGGGTTTTTTCTTGATACCATTGGCGCCTGGAATAGAAGATACAGAAGAATTAAGGGAGGAATATTTTGATAAAATCATGGATCGTTTTGAACGCGTAACACAGCAAAGCATTAAAAAAAATATTATATTTAAGGAATCCTTTTGCAAAAATGATTTTGTATCTGAGTACAATTCATACAAAGGCAATGCCTATGGAATGGCAAATACTTTATTGCAAACGGCTTTTTTAAGACCAAAATTGAAAAGTAAAAAAGTAAACAATCTCTATTTTACAGGGCAATTAACTGTTCCAGGACCTGGAGTTCCACCTGCACTAATTTCCGGAAAATTAGTATCTGAGTTAATAGAAAAAGCAAATTAAAGAATACTATTATGAAGCAATTATTTGATGATGTCTCTTTCAAATGCAGTAAACTAGTTACAAAAAACTATAGTACTTCATTTTCATTAGCAGTATATATGCTGTCACCAAGTATCAGAGATGCTATTTATAGTATTTATGGCTTTGTGCGCTTTGCTGATGAAATTGTTGATTCTTTTCATGGTTTTGATAAAGCCGATTTGATTAATGATTTCGAAAAAGAATATTATAAATCGTACAAAGCTGGAATCAGTTTAAATCCTATTTTAAATTCATTTCAGCATACGGTAAAAGAATATAATATTACAGATGATCTCATTCAAGCTTTCTTGAAAAGTATGAAACTGGATTTAGTAAAATCAGATTATGAAACGCAGGATGAATACGAAGACTACATTTACGGATCAGCCGATGTGGTGGGTTTGATGTGTCTCAAAGTGTTCGTGAAAGGAAATGCAGTCCGTTATGAGCAGTTAAAAGGGGAAGCCATGCGATTAGGATCAGCTTTCCAAAAAGTGAATTTTCTTCGAGATTTAAAAGATGATAATTTGGTTTTAAACCGTAATTATTTCCCAGGTGTAGACTTAAAATCTTTTGACGAAAAAGACAAAACAGCTATTATCAAAGAAATTGAAGAAGATTTCAAAGTAGCGTATCAAGGGATTGTAAAATTGCCTATTGAAGCTAAATTTGGTGTGTATACCGCTTTTGTGTATTATAAAAAACTACTCAAAAAATTGGAAAAAACACCTTATCACGAAATTGGGAGTGCAAGAATCCGAGTTTCTAATTATACCAAAGCCGGACTGCTAGCACAATCATTTGTAACCTATAAATTGAAATTAGTCTAGTACTTCTAAATAAAAAAACAATGATCTCTTTTTTAATTTTTATAAGTGTTTTTCTCATCATGGAATGCGTCACTTGGCTCACACACAAGTACGTTATGCATGGTTTGATGTGGTATTTTCACGAAGATCATCATCAGCCAAAATATGCACATCCATTTGAACGCAACGATATTTTCTTTGTCATTTTTGCTGTACCTAGCATTGTTCTTTTTTATTATGGTGTCGAGGGCGGAATCAATTATTTATTCTTCATAGGCCTAGGAATTACCGCTTATGGGTTTTGCTATTTCATGATTCATGATGTCTTAATTCATCAACGTTTTAAGTGGTTCAAAAACACCAAAAATAAATATTTAGTTGGCTTGCGAAAAGCCCATAAAGTACACCACAAACATCTTGGAAAGGAAGAGGGAGAGTGTTTCGGGATGCTATTTGTTCCTTTCAAATATTATAAAATGTAAAATTATTTTGGCGTGACCCGCAAAAAAAAGCGGGTCGGGCTTTACGTCTTTATCTCTCCGTCCCGAAAAGTCGGGACTGCGAGGATATCGCCTGCAATCCCTCACGCGAACCATAGCATTTAAAGAATTATTTACCATGAAATTATATAAAAAAGAATCCGTTCAACACGTCAATGCTACTATCGAAGAATGTTGGGCTTTTTTCTCCAGCCCTAAAAACCTTCAAAAGATCACACCTGAAACCATGGGGTTTCAAATCACTGATTACGATGGAAAAAGCATGTATCCAGGCCAAATTATTCAGTATAAAGTATCGCCTTTAGCAGGAATTAAAATAGCATGGGTAACCGAAATTACCAAGGTAAAAGACAATAGCTATTTCATAGACGAACAACGTTTTGGACCTTATGCGTTTTGGCACCACAAGCATTTTTTTGAAGCTACCGAAAATGGAGTAAAAATGACTGATGTAGTGCATTATGGATTGCCATTAGGAATTTTAGGACGCATCATGAATACGCTTGTCGTAAAAGGAAAACTAAACGAAATTTTTGCTCACCGAGTAAAAATGGTCGATCAACTTTTTAATTCAAAATAATGACCAAGCAATCAGTAGCTGTTTTTTGGTTTCGTCGGGACTTGCGTTTAGAAGACAATGTAGGTTTATTTCATGCGTTACAATCGCCTTATCCTGTAATTCTGTTGTTTATTTTTGATGATGCCATTCTGGATAGTTTACCAAAAGACGATGCACGAGTTGGTTTTATTCACGAATCACTTTCGAAAATTGATACCCAGCTTCGAGAATTAGGAAGTTCCCTTTTGGTAAAAAAAGGAACAACTGCAGCCGTTTGGCAATCGTTAATTCAAGAATTTGATATTCAAGAAGTGTTTTTCAATAAAGATTATGAGCCATATGCTATGAAACGGGATCTTGCTATTGGTGCATTATTAAATGCAAATAAAGCCACTGCAAATTCCTATAAAGACCAAGTGATTTTTGAAGAATTGGAAATCACCAAAGCCGATGGTTTGCCTTATACGGTTTACACACCCTATAAAAATAAATGGTTAGAAAAATACAAAGCAAACGCTCCAGTAACGGAATTTGATGCTTCCCTTTACTATTCTAATTTTTATAAAAGCAATTTTGATTTTCCTACTTTGGAACAAATAGGTTTTATAGAAAGTACTATAAAAGTAAAGCCACACAATCTCACGCAAATTTCTAATTATCACGAAACCCGAGATTTTCCTGCTGTAGATAGTACTTCATATTTATCACCACATTTGCGTTTTGGTACTGTAAGCATTCGAAAATTAGTCAATTGGGCTGTACATAAAAATGATGTTTTCTTGAGTGAACTCATTTGGCGAGAGTTTTTCATGCAAATCCTTTATAGTTTCCCAAAAGTGATGGATCATAATTTCAAATCGGCTTATGATGGTATCCAGTGGCGTAATAATGAAGAAGATTTCAAACGCTGGTGCACTGGTACTACAGGTTATCCCATGGTGGATGCAGGAATGCGTCAGCTTAATGAAACTGGATATATGCACAACCGCGTGCGCATGGTGGTGGCGAGTTTTTTATGTAAACATTTATTAATTCAGTGGCAATGGGGCGAAGCTTATTTTGCCGAAAAATTGTTGGATTATGATTTGTCTGCCAATGTAGGGAATTGGCAGTGGGCAGCTGGTACGGGTTGCGATGCTGCACCTTATTTTAGAGTATTCAATCCTGAAATCCAATTGAAAAAGTTTGACGAAAAAGGCATCTACATCCGCAAATGGATTCCTGAATTTGATTTGGGCTATGGAAAACCTATGGTTGATCATGCCATGGCTAGAGATAGAGCCATTGCTACTTATAAAGATGGGATTTTGAAGTGATTTTCTTTTTAACGTATAAGTTATGTGAGTTTAAAACAAACTTTTTTACTGCTAAAAAACTTATATGACTTATTATGTTTCAAAAACTATTTGATTAACTTTTCTAGCATTCCCTTAAAAATAAACCCATGAAATGGCAAAACAGCATACCAGTATAATTTTCCCCAAATGCCTCGTGGTCTAAATGTAGCCGATTGATACAACGTATTTCCAATGATTTTAAATTCTAGCCAAGCTTCGCCTGGGAGTTTCATTTCGGCAAATAAGATTAATTTACCTTCTTCTTTATTGGCATACAAAACCCGCCAGAAATCCAGTGCATCACCAGCATGAATGTCGTGCTTGTTAGTTCGTCCTCTTCTTGATCCCACTCCGCCATACAATTTATCAATAAAACCACGCAAAGACCACAGCCAGTCTCCGTAATACCAACCTGTTTCTCCACCGATGGACCAGATTTGGTGAATGGTATAATCCCGATTTATAATTTCCATTTTACGTCGGTCAATGAAACAGTCTTTTTTTGGTACATGAAGGTACTCTGAAATATTGCTTTTAAAACGGCCACTAACCAAAGAATCTTTCCAGCTGGATGCTACTTTGTCCTCATCTACTTTTATTAATGCTCTAAAAAGCGCTTGCTCGTAAGTCATAGGTTGCACTTGTAGTAGTTCGTTGATTTTTGTATCACGACACACCACTTCTACTTTCATGCTACTGACTAAGGCTGAAGCTAATTTATACGAAGTGGAGGTGACGAAATACAGCCAATAAGAGGAGAGTTTTGGAGTCATTACAGGGACAGTAAATATCCAGCGCTTTAGGTTTTTTGCTTTGGCGAAAGCCAACAACATTTCTTTATAAGTTAAAATATCGGGACCACCTATATCAAAACTTTGATTGTAAGTGACGGGGTTTAACAGTGATTTAGATAAAAAATCGAGTACATCATTGATGGCAATAGGTTGGCATTTGGTATTAAGCCATTTGGGCGTAATCATTACTGGAAGTTTATTGACTAAATCCCTAATGATTTCGAACGAGGCACTTCCAGAACCAACGATAATTCCAGCACGCAAAGTGGTAAGGGCGAAAGTTCCTGAGCTTAGAATATTTTCTACATTTTTTCTAGAAGATAAATGTTTAGAAAGTGATTTGTCATTTACAATACCGCTCAAGTAAATCACTTGTTTGGCATGGGTGGTATTGATTTTAGTCACAAAATTTTCAGCCGAAGCTTGCTCTAACTCATCATAATTATCAGCAGAACTTGACATCGAATGAATCAGGTAATAGGCCGCATCAATGTCATTAGGAATGTTGTTTAGTGTTTCTTCTTTTAAAAAATCAACTTCAATAACTTCGATGTTTTTTATTAAATCAATTGGAACATAGAACCTGTTTTTATCTCTTACACAACAGATTATATCGTAACCTTGTGCTACTAAAATGGGTAATAGTCGCTTCCCGATATAACCTGTTGCGCCTGTTAAGAGAATTTTCATAGTTTTTGTTTAAATTAACTTAATTTATTAGAAATCAAGCTAATAAATTCTTTTCTAGTTTTATTTTTTTCAAATGCACCTGTAAAAGAGGAAGTAGTTGTGAAAGAATTTTGTTTTTGAATGCCACGCATTTGCATGCACATGTGTTGTGCTTCAATGACTACTGCCACGCCCAAAGGTTCTAATGCTTCTTGAATACAATCTTTTATTTGGTCTGTCAATCGTTCTTGAACTTGCATTCTACGGGCATATGCATCTACAATTCTAGGAATTTTACTCAGCCCTACAATTTTTCCATTTGGAATGTAAGCCACGTGTGCTTTACCAAAAAAAGGGAGCATATGGTGTTCGCACATAGAATATACTTCGATGTTTTTTACCACAATCATCTGGCTATGATCTTCTGTAAATAAAGCAGATTTTAATATTTCTAACGGATCTGATGCGTAACCATGAGTTAAAAATTGCATGGCTTTGGCTACTCTTTCGGGAGTTTTTTCCAGACCTTCTCTAGTAACATCTTCTCCTAAACCATGAATGATTGTTTTGTAATTTTCGGCTAATAGATTTGTTGTTTCAGTATTGTATTGTTCGTTATTTTCGTAATTTTTCATTTCTTTTATCATGCGTTGCGGTTTAAATTTGGAGTGATTATATTTTAAAAGTGACTATTCCGTAATCCATTTCAAATATTTGACCTGAGATTGATTTTGCTTTATCAGAGATTAAGAAATCAGCCATATTGGCTACTTCATTTGGTTTTAGATAGCCTTTCATAGGATGGCGTTCTATCATATTTTCTTTCATTCGATCATTACGAAGAATTCCTGCCGAAAGGGATGTTTCGGTAATCGTGGGAGCAATGGCATTGATGCGTACTACCGATGCCATCTCGGCTCCCAACGATTTAACTAATCCTTCCACTCCTGCTTTTGCTGCGGCAATACTGGCATGAAAAGGCATTCCCAGTTTCGCAGCAACGGTACTAAATAAGAGTATGGATGGATTTGTTCCCTTTTTTAAAACAGGTAAATAATGCTGTATGGCTTTTACAGCTCCAATGACATTAATTTCAAAATCATTTCTAAAATCATCTAGGCTTAAACTTCCTATTGGTTTTAAATTAATGGAACCAGGGCAATAAATTAAAGTGTCAATTTCTGCTATATTGGGCAGGCTGTCTTGCAACACATTTATTGGAAAATGAATTAAATTAGGATGCGTAACACTGGGAACAGTACGACTGATATTGTACACTTTGTTACTTTCTAATTGTTCCAATAAGATGGCGTTCCCAATTCCTTTGCTTCCGCCTATGATGAGTATGTTTTTCATAAAATGTAATTACTATCTTTTTGAAATTTTATTATTACTTATGTTTCTTTGTCGGTTGCATTTAAAACGTCCTTTTTCAAAATCACGTAGTTTTTCATGTTTTGTTTTTCGACCTTGCACGCGTTGACGCCACATTTTAAAACTCGACGCTTTCATTTCTTGTCGCATTAAGTCAATCACTTCTTGTTCTTTTAAACCAAATTGCATTTGTATGGCTTCAAAGGTGGTTCGATCTTCCCAAGCCATTTCAATGATTCGATCGATTTCTATTTCGGTGAGAATTATTTTCATGATTGGTATTTTTGATATTCATTTACTACAATAGTTGCTTTCAAATCAAACATTAAATTGTACAAACCAAAGAATGTTCTATTCATGTAAATAAAATGCTTAGAACCCCTATTGCCATTCATTTTTCTAAGGTTTGTATCTTTTGAAAAACGTTCTCCCAATTGAGCAATATCTTTAAAGAATTCTTCGTCTGAGAAGTCGAAAGTATCGCTTTGAAACGGCTTGGTAAACAGCGATAATAAATCGTAAAACATTTGAGTGAAATAAATAATTTCTTCTTTGGAGTCATCTGTTCTTAGGATTTCTAATTCAAAAAGTTTTTTCTCAAAAAGAGCTTTGTTATCTATCACTTCTTTATTGATGAGTTCAAAATAAGGAACATAGAATTCATTTGGAATTTGTTTCATGCAACCAAAATCCAATGCAACCAATTCATTGTTATCACTGACCAAAAAATTTCCAGGATGTGGATCGGCATGTACTTTTTTAAGGATATGAATTTGATACATGTAGAAATCCCATAATGCCTGACCCAATTTATTGGCTATTTCAGGATTTGAATTTTTAAATTCTGATAAATGAACGCCAGTCATCCAATCCATCGTGATAATTTTATCTGATGAAAACTCGGGATAGTAATTAGGGAAAACCAAATTTTCTATTTGGCTACAAGCCGTAACCACTTCTTGGCTTTGTTCCAGTTCCAATAAATAATTGGTTTCTTCAATCAATTTGTCTTCGACTTCTTTAAAATATTTATCAGAATCTTTTCCTTGAAGATTAAACATTCTTATAGCGATTGGCTTTACCAACGCCAAATCCGATGAGATACTGTTGGCCACTCCAGGATACTGAATTTTTACTGCCAGTTTTTTGTTGTCTTTTATAGCCAAATGTACTTGACCTATGCTTGCTGCGTTTACAGAAGTGGAATTGAATTCGTCAAAAATCTCGTAAGGCGTTTTTCCAAAATTACTTCTAAACGTTTTCAAGACTAAAGGTGCCGAAAGTGGTGGAACAGAAAATTGAGACAAAGAAAATTTCTCTACATAGGCTTGAGGCAAGAAACTTTTATCCATACTTAACATTTGCGCTACTTTAAGTGCACTTCCTTTTAGGCTTTTTAAACCATCATATATGTCTTCGGCATTGTCTTCATTTAATTTGTCACGTGTCAAATCGGAATTCACCATTTTTTCGCCGTAATATTTTAAATAGTTAACGCCTACTTTAGCACCAGTTTGCACCAGTTTCGTCGCTCTTTCTATTTTAGAGGTTGGGATATAATCAATTGTTTTCATTTATTTGGCTTGTATTTTTTCTTTGAAAATAAATTTTCCAAAATCGATTAGTGATTCAATAGGGCTGATATTCATTAATTCAAAAGTGGCTTTAACCGATTTCTCAATGAAAATATCTGTCTTTTCAAAAGCAGGCGAGGCGTCATCCAGCCAAAATTTTAAAGTCATCAATAACTGTAACCAAGAACCTTCGCTTATGGCTTTTTCTTGGTATTCCTGTGCTTTCTCGTTTTTAATGCGATATTCATCAGTGATAATTGTAGTTACGTATTCCTTGAAAGCAACTCTTAATTCTGATAATTGCATCAAATTTTTTAACTGATTTTGGTGTTCTTTCAAACTCATAACGACATAAGAACGATTAGCAGCTAATAATTCGAAGAAAGTAAAATAAAAACTAAGCATTTTACTTTTCATATCATAGGTTTCGTATTCTTTGTTTTTGTGTAAAAGTTCAACCGTTTTTTGCAGAAATAACACATATATTTCTTTTTCGATTCCTTCTAGAGTTCCAAAAAAGGCGTAAAATTCAGTTTCTGAATAGCCATTTAATTTCATAAACTGATAAACTGATTTTGGCTTTTCATTATTTTCTAAAGTATATTCCATATACATAGAAACTATTTTATCTTTACTAAGTGCTGTTTTTTTTGTTGCCATTTTCTTGAAAATTTCAAATTAGATTATAAAGATAAGTATTGTTTAACGAAATACTGTTAAACTTAAACAAAATTATTTCGTATATTTGTTTTATTATAAAATAATTAAAGCTGAACGGCCATGAAAAAAAATGTTTTAATCACTGGAGGAACTGGATTTATTGGGAAACACATGACCGATTTATTAATTGAAAATGGATTTACAGTTTCTATTTTGAGTAGGAGTAAAAAAGAGAATGTTGCGGATGTCTTTTATTATACTTGGGATGTTAGCCAACAAAAAATAGAAGAGGAGGCAGTTCTTAATGCAGATTATATTATTCATTTAGCGGGAGAGAATATTGCCGAAAAAAGATGGACACCTAAAAGGAAAGCGGAGATTATTGATAGCAGAGAACAATCCCTACAATTGATTTATTCGGTTCTAAAAAAGAAGGATAAAAAACTGGAAGCTTTTATTTCAGCCTCTGCAATTGGTATTTATGGAGCGATAAATGGGAGAGCCATTTGTACTGAAAAAACGCTACCCGCTAATGATTTTCTGGGAGTTACCTGTAAAAAATGGGAGGCTGCAGCGGATCGTGTTGGAAATTTAGGAATCAGAACTGTAAAAATTAGAACAGGTTTAGTATTGGGTAAAAATGATGGTTTTTTAAATAAGTTACTTCCCCTTTTTAAATGGAATTTAGGTTCAGCTTTAGGCTCTGGAGAACAATATATGCCTTGGATTCATGTTAGTGATCTTTGTAGAATTTATCTGGAGGCTATTATTAATCCAAAAATGGAAGGGTCATATAATGCGGCTATCAATGACGATACAACCAATGCTATTTTTTCGAAAACCTTAGCTAAGCTATGCGGTCACTCTCTTTGGCTACCTAATATTCCTGCATTTGTATTAAAAATAATGATGGGTGAAATGGCTAAGATTGTTTTGACTGGTAGAAGGGTTTCTTCAGATAAAATAGAAAGTACTGGCTTTTATTTCGAGCATAAAAATTTAGAAGAAACGATAAAAATTTGTTTGCCTTAACAGTATTATTGTAAAACAGAATATAGTGCAACAGTAACTTCTTTAGAAATTTTATTTCTCACGATATAGGGAATAGCAATATTGAAGTCATCTGTGTTTATTGTAAAATTGGATTGTAGTTCTAAACCTTTACCTAGTTTTTTGATTTTAGCAGGCACTCTTATGTTTTTTGATTTTCCGTGGATAGTTATTTTCCCACTTATGTAATATACATTCGTATGAAAATCAATATTTTTTATTTCGAATTTTTCAATTACACCTTTAAAAGTTGCTTTTGGATATTTTTTACTTTCTAAATAATTAGCATTAAAATGCTCTTCCATTAAACTTCTTTGAAAGTGGAACATATTAATATAAACGACAAACGATACTTGACCTTTTTTTGTGTTTAAATAGGAATTTACGGTCTCGTTTTTTGCTTCTACATTTTCAAAAAAAGGTACTGATGCCTCAAAGGAAATGATTCCGTTTGTAGAAGTCATTTTTTCTTGAGCATGTAGGTTGGTTGCTATAAACAAAGCGAGTAAGAGTAGCGTTTTTTTCATAGGTTTTGTCCTATATTGTTCTACCTAAAGTTACGAAAAATCAGCCGAATTTTGACTATATTCAAATGGTTAATTGGTGAGAAATAGGAACTAAATTGATTTTAATATTCTGAAAAGTAAAAGAAAAATAATTACAAATGGTTAAGTGTTTGTAATCAGTTAATTAGCTTAGTTCGATTTGAACATTGTATTTTTCCAAACTTGCTAATGTTTCTATAGAGCTATAATTAAACACCTCTTCATGACGATTTTTTTCCTTTTTTAAGGAGATTTGTTTCAAACAATTACAAAAACGACGCACTTCCTCTAAATTGGAAAGGATAAGACCTGGAACTTTTGCATTTGCTCCATGTTTATCTTTAGAAACCATCGTAAAATAAGAAGAATTACAATGATTAACAGTTCCTGTTTGAATGTTTTCAGACTCTACTCGAATTCCTATAATCATGGAACTTTTACCTACATAATTGACACTTGCCTTCATAGTGACTAATTCACCAACTTCTATAGGTCTTAGAAAATCTACGGTATCTACTGATGCTGTTACACAATAATTTCCTGAAAATTTAGATGCGCAAGCAAAGGCAATTTGATCGAGTAAAGAAAGGATATAGCCACCATGTATTTTACCACTAAAGTTTGTGTGCGATGGAAGCATTAATTCAGAAATTGTAATATCTGATGATGCGACTGTTTTGAAAGTATTATGCATGTTTTATTTAATTTTAAAAGGGGAGGTTTCTTTCTTGACTTCTACAATGTAATACTTAGTATCACCCCACCAAGGAAATGTTTTGTAACGTTCGATATACGATACTTTTACATATTGTCCTTCCATCTCTTGCAAATCTGTAATTACTTTTTTGTCTTTGTCTAAAACCGAAAATGCGAATATTTGAGCACCTGAAATGCCTTGACTAATTTCTCCTTCCCAAGTTTTGAAAACCATTCCTTTATGACTAAATTTAATTAGCTCACCAGATCGAACACCTTCGCTATAGGTTGCGTAGTATAAAAAAGTAAAATAACTAATGATTGATAGTATGATTACTGCTACAAGAATGCCTAAAAATTTTTTCATTTTTTCTAGTTTAATAGTTGATTTTCGTCTTTTTCAGCTCTATTTATGATGCTTTCTGGAAGTGACTTTTTAGCTTTGGCTCCCATTTTTTTCAATTTCTCTACACTGGTAATCAAGTTCCCTTTTCCTTCTACTAATTTATTCATGGCACCACTATATTCCGTTTTACTCTCGTCAATTTTTTTACCAATTTTAATTAAATCAGCAACAAAACCTTCAAATTTGTCATATAGTGCTCCCGCTTGACGCGCAATTTCAAAAGCATTTTCTTGTTGTTTTTGGTTGGCCCACATACTGTCAATAGTACGTAAGGTTGCAAGTAAAGTAGCTGGTGTTACGATAACAATGTTTTTTTCGAATGCTTTATTGTACAAAGTTGTGTCTTCATTGAGCGCCATAGCAAAAGCGGGCTCTATTGGTATAAATAATAACACAAAATCAGGGCTTTCTATTTGGTATAAATCTTGATAATTTTTATTGCCTAATTGTTCTACATGGCGTTTTATGGAATTGACATGTTCTTTTAAATAACCAATTTTTAAATCATCCTCTTCTTCGTTAATGTATTTTTCATAAGCAGTCAAAGAAACCTTAGAATCGACTATCATTTTTTTACCATCAGGGAGATTGATTACAACATCAGGGAAAACACGATTTCCTTCCTCCGTAGTAAAAGCTTGTTGTACTTCATATTCACGACCTTTTTCCAATCCAGATTTTTCAAGTACACGCTCCAAAACGAGTTCGCCCCAGTTCCCTTGCATTTTGCTGTCACCCTTTAAGGCTTTGGTCAAATTGATGGTTTCCTTGCTCATTTGAATATTCATTTCACGTAAGCCCAGAATTTGTTGGCGTAAAGCCGCATGATAATCAATACTTTCTTTGTGGGTATCTTCGACTTTTTTCTCAAATAATTGAATTTTATCTTGCAAAGGAGACAAGATGTTTTTCATATTTTCCTTGTTCTGTTCTGTAAATTTATTGGATTTTTCGTCTAATATTTTATTTGCCAGATTCTCAAATTCTTTGGTGAATTTTTCTTGTAGTTTTTCTACTTCTTCTTTTTGTTCTTTATTGCGTTCCCAAAGATTTTCGAAATCCACTTCTTTTTTTGAAAGCTGAATCGCTAAACTGTCTTTTTCATTTCGAATGGTTTCTTTTTCTAACGAACTAGTTTGAAGTTGTTTTTCGAATGTAGTACGATCATTTAAATATTGTTCTTTCTGTTGGTCAAAGTGAGAATTTAAAGCAATCAGTTTTTCTTCTAAACTGATTTTTTCAGACTGAAAGCGAGCGGAGAAAATGAGTTTTCCTATGAAGACTCCTATAGCAAGGGCAATAATAAATAGAAACAAAAAAGGAAGCATATTTGACATGAAAGGTTTTTTTTATGAATAGTAAAAGTAGCAAAAGAAGGGTGAGATTCCTAAAAATTGATATCAGACAATTTAAAAATGTATTTTTGCATAAAATAGTTCAAATAGTATGCCCCACCAACACTTTATCCTCCACAAACCCTACGGTTATTTAAGTCAGTTTATTTATGAGTTGAAAAGAAAAAAGAAACTCTTAGGGGAATTGTACGATTTTCCATTAGGGACTATGGCAATTGGTCGTTTAGATGAAGATTCAGAAGGACTTTTGTTACTGACTACTGATGGTAAGATGAGCGAAATGATACGATCTAAAAAAGTAGATAAAGAATATTATGTACAAGTGGACGGTGTAATCACTCAGAGCGCCGTTGACCTGATGAAAGAAGGGGTAGAAATAGGTTTCAACGGGACAAAATACATTACTAAAAAATGCAATGCCAGTTTGATTCATGAAGTACCTAATTTTGGACTTAGAGGGAAAAAAATTCGTGACGAACGTCATGGTCCAACTTCTTGGGCTTCGATCACGGTCAATGAAGGAAAGTTTAGACAAGTACGTAAAATGACTGCTGCTGTAGGTTTTCCTACTTTAAGATTGGTTCGTGTTCGTATAGGGAATGTACATCTTGACAACTTACAATCTGGTGATGTAATAGAAGTCTCCGATTTTAATACCAAAGATTAATACTTTAATCTTTTAAATCTTTTAATTTTTCAATCTTTAAATAATTACTAATGTTGAACATTGTTTTAGTTGAGCCCGAAATACCTAATAATACTGGAAACATTGGCCGTTTGTGTGTAGGAACGGAAAGTCGTTTGCATTTAGTTCATCCTTTTGGATTTGTAATTAATGATAAAAATTTAAAACGCTCGGGACTTGATTATTGGGTACATCTTGATGTAACGCAATATCAAAATGTAGCCGAATGGAAGTCAATAGTTCCAGATACATCAAGAGTTTTCTTAATGAGTTCACATGCCGAAAGATCGTATTTGGAAATTGATTTTCAAGATGGTGATTGGTTGGTTTTTGGAAAAGAAAGTAAGGGATTGAGTAAAGAAGTTTTGGCCCAATTCGAGAATCATTTAAAAATTCCGATGTCAACAAATATCCGTAGTTTCAACATTGCCAATTCAGTAGCATTTGTAATTGGCGAAGCCAAAAGGCAAATTCAATTAAAGTAATAGCAGCAATATAGATTCTAATTATCCCAATTGTTCGATTGAAATTTTATATATTTGAGTACCTCATTTGCAATAAGAACTGAGTTCTACTCATTTTAAATTTTCTTTTTATGATTGATAAAGTTACTCTGCGTGGTTCAATTTTTAGACATTTAGATGGTTTGGTAACTGCGCCAGTAGCCTATTCTTTGCATAAAAAAGGAGTTTTGGCTTTTTTGATGGATAAAAAGGAGGCAAGTTTAGCAGATCTTACCAATCATTTTTCGGCTAATGAAGGGTATCTCAATATAGGTTTGCGCGTTTTATGTTCGCAAGGTTTTTTTAAATACCATATCAATACTACTACAGATGAAATTAAATTTAGCTTGACTGATACAAGCGAAATTGCCTTTTCCTTTTTTGACCTTTATGAGGATGTGGTTGACCTGTTACAGTTTTCGATGCAATTTCATCCTAGGTTATTTGAAGAAGCTCCTTTTGAAAGGCTGAAAGTCATTTTTGAAAAATATAAAAAAAACTACAATCTAGTATTTTCAGAAGACTCCAAAATCAAGGAAGTACAACATCAAATATTGATGCATATTGAAGGGGTATTAGTTGGTCCTACTTTGGTCAGACTAGGAATGAGCGGAATGTTTCATAAGTATTTTATGGAAATCTCATTCCGACCAGAAGAGTTTCATAAAACACCAGAAAATTTTAAAGTCATCCTGGATTTTTTAACTTATTTGGGTTGGTTTACCCAAAAAAACGGGAATTATCAATTTACAGAAACGGGTTTGTTTTTTGCCAAAAGAGCATCTGCTTATGGAGTAACCGTTTCCTATTTGCCTACATTTAGTAAAATGGATGATTTGCTTTTTGGTAATCCTAATGTTTTGCGAAATACAAGTGATGGGGAGGACGAAATTCATGTAGACCGTGAAATGAATGTATGGGGTAGCGGTGGAGCTCATGACAGTTACTTCAAGGTTGTCGATGAGATTATTATTCAATTGTTTAATTTACCAATAGAAGATCAACCCAAAGGAATTTTAGATATGGGCTGTGGCAATGGTGCTTTCTTAGAACATATTTTTAATGTTATCGAAAGGCAAACCTTTCGAGGGAAAATACTTGATGACTACCCTTTGTTTCTCATAGGTGTTGATTACAATCAAGCTGCTTTGAAAGTAACGCGAGCCAATTTAATAAAAGCGGATATTTGGGCTAAAGTCATTTGGGGTGATATCGGTAGGCCAGATGTGCTTGCCGAAGATTTATTGGGAAATTATAATATTGATTTAAAGGATGTGCTGAATGTGAGAACTTTTTTGGATCACAACCGCATTTGGGAAGAACCAAAAAAACGTTCTCCAGAAAGAGATAGCCAATCTACTGGTGCTTTTGCTCACAGAGGAAAAAGGATTAGTACTAATGTAGTGGAAGATAATCTACTAGAGCATTTTAATAAATGGTCTCCTTATGTGCATAAGTACGGCTTGTTAATGATTGAGTTACATACCATTCCTCCAGCTTTGACTGCAGCTAATTTAGGGAAAACGGCTGCAACTGCTTATGATGCTACTCATGGATTTTCGGATCAATATATTGTAGAAATTCCTGTATTGCATAAAATTGCTGCAGAAGCGGGTTTGTATCCAGACATTTCATTTTTTAAACGGTTTCCAGATTCTAATATCGCCACGGTAAGTGTTAATTTATTAAAAGGGAAATAAGGTAAAAAAAAAGAGGAAGCCTTATCAAAAGCTTCCTCTTTTTTAATTAATCTCGCATAACAAAATCGCTCAGTGTTATAAAAGTACTGCCCGTTTTGGCATCATGATAAATATTATATTTTGTTGGGTAATTACCTGCTTTTGCAAAATGTTCCGGTTGAGAATAATTCAGTCTAGATTCCTCATTAGAAAGTAAATACTCTAAAGTTATCATAGGTTCTACAAATATCAAATCACCATCAAAGGATCCATAGATCATAATTTTGCTAAAGGGCAAATAATCGGGTAAGTTTAACGGTAGCCAGTGTTTTCCCATTTGAGCTTCAGCAGTACCACCATCAGGAGGTGTAAAATAATCAGCAGGCATATATCCCAAAGGAGGATAATTATTAAATAGTTCATTTGTGCTTTCAGACCATGCTGGTATAGCCAGTTGTTCGTCGAGAGAGATCATATAAAAATGAATGTCAAAATGGGGTACATCAAAAACATGTTCTGGTTCATGGCCATTGGGATTCCAATTAAGTCCGATATGATCAAACGGTGTCAACTGATTTGCTTTAAGGTGTAGCGGAATAACAATTGTTGAACCTGCCAGCGGTGCATTATTTTTGTCTCTTTCTGGATTTAATAAAGCTTCAGCGGTCATTTCAATTCCAATTTCATTTGGATTACCACTGCCATCAACACTTATCCAGGAGCGCACTTTTCCGTATCCGAGTGTTACTTGAGGTCCCTTGAATACATTGAGCTTCATTGCATTCGTTTTTACATTAAAAGGTTTGGAGGTGTTTGTTTGTAAATCAGTAGAAATCATTTCGTCCTGACTGCAAGAATAGAGAAAAAATAAGCTTCCAAATAGAACCACTTTTTTGAGTAAAGTACACAAATTTTCCATAATTAAAATTTTTAAAGATTAGTTTTAATAGTGTAGATAAGTTGAATTTTGGGAAATAAGAATGAGGTATACTAATTTACAAAACAATAAAGTGTAAAATTGATACACTTTGCTTTTTGGGTATGTTTTGTGATAATTCTGTTGTCCATTATGGAATTAATAACTGTTAGTGCGAAATAGTGATTATACAATAACAAATTTCCCTTTTGAGGAATCGAATGTAATGTGTTCGTCTTTAAAGATTGTATTAAAACTCCCTTTTGAAATCAAATTGCACGGTTCGTCTTGGATGACTGTTTCTGCCGTCATAATAATCATTTCATCACTCAGTTGAATCGCCATATCGATATCATGTGTCGAAAATAAAATACATTTATTTGTTTCCTTTGTTAGTTTTTTTAGCAATTTGAAGAGTGCTACTTTGTGCAGTAAATCGAGATGGGTGGTAGGCTCATCAAGAATAATTAAAGGAGTATCTTGCGCCAATGCACGTGCTATCAACACTTTTTGCAATTGCCCGTCACTTATTTCGTAATGCTTTTTGGAGGCCAAATGACTGATTTTGGTCAGTTCAAGGGCTTCATTAATTTTAGCAACATCTTCATCGGATAAAGTTCCGATCCAATTGGTATACGGTTGACGTCCCAAAGCGACCAATTCGAAAACCGTCAAATTACTAGGCGGTAATTTTTCGGTTAAAACAATACTTAGATTTTGGGCTAGTTCTAATGGTTCATAATCAGTTACTTTTTTATCATTCAAATAGACAGCCCCTTCCAATGGTTTTTGAATTCCATTAATAGTGCGCAATAAAGTTGACTTCCCTATTCCATTAGCACCAATTAATGCTATAAGTTTCCCTTGCTGTAAATTCAGGTTGAGGTTTTTAGCAATGGTCGTAACTGCGCTTTTGGTTTTGTAACCAATGCTTAGGTTTGATGTGGATAGGATGTTTTTATTCATCAATTTTTTCGAGTTTATTTTTTAAACTTTTAAACTTTTTATATAAAACCGTCAAGGAGTTAAGGTACAGTATTGCCTAAATTTTCTAAATAAGATAAAAAATAAAGTCGCTTTTATGTTCAATCACCCCATCATTTTCCTCTTACGTACTAGTAACCAAATTACAATAGGTGCACCAAGTAGTGACGTAATCGCATTTATAGGTAAAGTTATATCAAAACCTGGCATTTGTGAAACTAGATCACATACAAGCATGATTTCCGCGCCAAGAAGAAGTGTACTCCAATATAAAACCGAATGATTACTAGTTTGGAATATAAGTTTTGCAATATGAGGAACTGCTAAACCTATAAAGGCAATTGGCCCTGCATAAGCCGTGATACTTCCCGCGAGAATACTAGTGGCAAGAATTATAGTAAGTCGCATTTTCTTGAAATTAAGTCCCAAACTTCTTGCGTAGTTTTCCCCAAGTAATAATGCATTTAAGGGTTTGATACTAAATAGACTTAATAGTAATCCTATGAAAACTGAAATCGATAAAATAGTTATAGAGGTCCAGGATAAATTACCGAGTGTTCCCATAGACCAAAAAGTAAATTTTTGTAATTGTTCTGCCGTGCTGAAATACGTAAGTGTTCCTACGATGGCACTGGTAAAACTACCAAACATCAAACCTACAATTAGAATGGCCATCGTATCACGCAAGCGATGAGAAACTAGGAGAACAGCTAATAAAACGATAGAACTTCCCATAGTTGACGCAAGAACGATTCCGTAAGAGGACAATAGAATAGTACTGATAAATGAGGGCATAAACGCAGCTCCTAAAATCACAAAAGCAACGCCTAAACTTGCACCTGAGCTCAGCCCTAAAACATAAGGTCCCGCAAGCGGATTTCTAAATAAAGTTTGCATCAGCAATCCGCTGATAGAAAGTCCCATTCCAACTAAAACAGCAGTGATAGCTTTGGGTAAGCGGTAATTAATAATAATATATTCCCAAGTGGATTTACTTGCTTGTCCTCCCGTTAAGCTGTTGTAAACTTCCTTGAACGGAATTGTTATCGAGCCAAAACTGATGTTTATAAAAAACAAAACGACCAATCCTATAGCCAGTAAAGAGAATAAAATGATATTTCGTTTTTGATTATTCAATTAGTATTTTTTTTATTTGTATTGTGTTTTTGATAATGGATCAGTTTTTAAAAACGAATCGGAAATCCGTTTTGTATGCTGTCTTATGGAGAGGGTTTAGTTTAGTTTTTGTGCAAAGGTAAAAGTATAATTTGGAAGTAAATCAGCATGGAAAATTTTGATGTAATCTTTTAGGACTAAATCAGGTCGGCTAGGGGCTGATTCATAGTATATCGTTCCGCCAGTAGCGCCTATTTTACCCTCAAAAGTATATACTTGTTTGGTTTTAAAGGCATCAAATTGACTGTAATGTGGATTGATTTTTTCTAATTCAGCTACTGTTTTATAAGGGCCTGTAGCAATCCAATACTGAGCTGTTTTAGCTTTTTCTAATACTTTTTCGAATGATAATCCAATACTACCCGTTCCTTCGGTGTCTGACCAAAGGTAATTGACTTTTGAATCTTTTAAAAATTGTGCAACCCAACTATTGGCTTTGGCCACATACCATTGATCTTGGTACATGGAACCGTATAATACTGTTGCTGTTGGTTTTTTGGTGGAAACCAAATCCAACGCTTCTTTGTAATTTTTAATAATAGCGTCAAATTGAGTTTTGGCTTCTTTCTCTTTTCCAAAAAGAGCGCCGTACAGTTTTATCCATTCTGCTTTTCCAAGAGGAGATTGCTCCATCCAATCTGCCTGAATACATACTTTTAAGCCACTTTTTGCAAGATTATCAATCATTGGATTATTGTTGTCAATACCAAAAGTCACTATAAGCTCTGGGTTCATTTCTATCAATTGCTCTATATTTAATTTTTCGTTTTGCCCTACATTTTTAACGGTTCCATTATCAATTAATTTTCTGGTTTTTTTAGAAGAAATGTAGTCTGTATGTGGGAATCCAGCCAATCGATTTTCCACTCCTAGCATTTCTAAATAGGGGACAATCGTAGTAGAAGTTACCACAATCGACTGTAGAGGTACCTGGATGGTATTGTATTTTTTCAAACTATCTGGGATGGCGCTGTTTTTCTCTTTTAAGATATAAGTAAAATCTTTTTCAGCATTGGGCCATGGGTTGATTACCTTCACTATAGAAAAGCCTTCGTACTTGTATATGGCTAAGCTATTTGCATATTCAATTTCGTTTTTTGCGTTTAAAATGGATTTACTTTCTGATTTATCTGCTTTTTTACAACTAATGAAGGAGAGAAGAACCACTACTAAAAGAATTTTATAGGAAGAAAGTTTCATGATGCTATTTTATGATTTAAGCAAAGGTAAAAGAAATTACAAAAAAATCTTGTTTATTTTTTAGCCAAAAAAAATCAACAAATACTATCTTTACAGCATGAATGTAATAAAAGCGAAACAGTGTTCAAGTTGTGGAACTAACTTTGGTTGTGGAGATACATTAGAAGGAACTAGATGTTGGTGTAATGATTTTCCGCCGATATTTGTTCCTACAAAAGCAATTGATTGTCTTTGTCCAAAATGTTTTAAAGAATCTTGTTCAGATAAAATTGAGGAGTATGTAAAGACATTGACTCAGGAAACTGTTCTCCATAATAAAGTGACCTCGCTGCCTAAGTCTAATAATTTGATTGAAGGTATTGATTATTATTTAGAGAATGGGAATTATGTTTTTAAAGCATTTTTTCATTTAAAAAGAGGAAGTTGTTGTTCGAATGGTTGTCGTCATTGTCCATATAATTTAAACCCAAAAAAAACAAATTAAGGCCTAATTTATAGGTTGAAATCTATTTAATAATTAACAATTTATAACTAATAATTAAAGATGATATATTTAATTACAGGAGGAGAACGCTCTGGCAAAAGTAGTTATGCTGAAAATTTAGCAAAAGAATTATCTGCGAAGCCCATGTATGTTGCAACAGCAAGAAAATGGGATGATGATTTTCAAAAGAGAATCGATCGCCATCAAAAAGACCGCGACGAACGATGGATTAACATCGAAAAAGAGAAGCACTTGAGTGAAATTGATTTCTCCGGAAATGTTGCGATCGTAGATTGTGTTACGCTATGGTTGACAAATTTTTTTGTAGATACTAAAAATGATGTAGCATTGAGTTTAGAACAAGCGAAAGCAGAGTTTGATGCTATCGTAAATCAAGAAAACACAACCATTATTATTGTGACTAATGAAATAGGAATGGGCATCCATGCTGAAACTCACATTGGACGAAAATTCACCGAATTGCAAGGTTGGATGAATCAACATATTGCAAAAAGAGCAGAGAAAGTTGTTTTAATGATTTCAGGAATTCCTGTAATAATAAAAGGCCAGTAATGAAGTTTTTAACGTCATGGAGTGGCGGAAAAGACAGTTGCTATGCAATGATGCAGGGAGTTGATCAAGGTTTAGTTCCAAAAGTGTTGTTGAATATGATGAACGAAAATGGAAAAATATCCCGTTCTCATGGATTGCCATTGTCTATATTGAATCAACAAGCTCAAAAAATGCAGCTACCATTAGAAGGCGTTCCTGCTACTTGGGGGGATTATGAGGCAAAGTTTATTAGTACTTTAAAATCGCTTAAAGCAAAATATGATTTGGATGCCGCCGTTTTTGGCGATATCGATTTGCAAGCCCATAAAGACTGGGAAGATAAAGTATGTGGAGCCGCCTCTCTGAAATGTATTTTGCCTTTGTGGCAACAAGACCGAATTATATTAGTAAACGAAATGATTGATAATGGCATCGAGACTATGATTGTTTCCTGTAATACGATCATGGGAGAAAGCTATCTGGGTAAGATACTGACTAAGGAATTAGCAGTTGAACTAAAAGAAAAAGGAATAGATCCTTGTGGTGAAAACGGCGAGTTTCATACTTTGGTTTTAAATTGCCCTCTTTTTTGTGAAAGGATAAGCCTACCAAATTATTCGATCAAAACGTATAATGACTATTGTTTTATTGTTTGGGAAGATTTCGATTAGAAATTGAATCAATAAATCAGTTTAAATAAAACTAGAATGACCAATTTAGATAAAATTTTAAAATCCCGTCGCGACACGCGTCATTTTACAAATGATGAAGTTCCTGATGCTGTAATTCAAAAAGCGTTGCAGGCCGGACATTGGGCTCCTTCCGTAGGTCTGACCGATGCTACTAAATATTATCTGGTTAAGGCGGACGAAATTAAGAAAGCGGTTAAAGAATTGTTTTTGGATTATAATAATAAAGCTGCAAATCAAACCGATAGCAAACAACAAAAGGAAGATTATAAAGCTTTAAAACTAGAAGCAATTGAAGAAGCCCCGCTAGGACTCGTGATTTGCTATGATCGTTCAGTTTTGAATAATTTCACTATTGGAACCGTAGGAAGCAATGAAGCAATTAAATTTAGTGCTGTTTGTGCTGCTCAAAATATATGGTTGTCTTTGACAGAGCAGGGATTTTCAATGGGTTGGATTTCGATTTTAAATTATTATCAGTTCAAACAATTACTAGGATTACCAGAACATATTGAAGCATTAGGTTACTTCTGTGTAGGCAAACCCGCAACTAATTATGACCAACAACCGATGTTACAACAATTGAACTGGAAACAAAAATCAGAAGTTCCTTTTATAGAAGAAATCAAGATGATGCATTCTAAGAGTAAAATTACACCAACGGAAAAAAAAGGTAAAATAGATGCTAAAGATGATATTTCAGCAGTTTTAAAAATTAAAATTGATGCTAAAACGAAGCCCACGGGTTCATTAGGGATTCTTGAAAAACTTGCCCAACAAATAGGTGAGGTTTTCCAAACATTAGAGCCCAAACTAATTCAACCCAATATTGTAGTTTTTGCTGCTGATCATGGAATTGCGACACATGGAGTGAGTTCATATCCACAAGATGTTACACGCCAAATGGTAACTAATTTTCTAGAAGGAGGAGCGGCAATAAATGTTTTTTGCAAACAAAATAATATTAAATTATCGATTGTAGATGCTGGAGTGAATTATGATTTTCCTCCTAATGTCAAGTTGATTTCAGCAAAAGTAGGCAAGGGGACTCAGTCGTATTCTACTGGACCTGCAATGAGTAGAACCGAATTGAATTTGTGTTTTTCTAAAGGTGCCACGGTTGTAGATGCTATTGCAAAAACTGGTAGTAATTGTATCGGTTTTGGTGAAATGGGTATTGGAAATACTTCGACAGCTTCCGTTTTGATGAGTTTAATTACTAAAATTCCTTTGGAAGATTGCGTAGGATTAGGAACAGGAGTGAGTGATGAAAAATTGATTCAGAAACAAAAAATCCTTAAAACCGCTGTTGATAATTATTCGGCTTCAGAAGATTTAGAGGAAAAGTTAGCGTATTTTGGCGGATTTGAAATCATGCAAATGGCTGCGGGAATACAAGCGGCATATGAAAATAACATGCTAATTCTTGTTGATGGATTTATTTGTAGTGTGGCTTTTTTGATTGCTCATCAAAAAAATCCTGTTATTATAAAGAACGCTGTTTTTTGCCATTGCTCAGCTGAACAAGCACATGTAAAGTTACTGGATTATTTGGGAGTTGAATCTGTTTTACAATTGGGATTGCGTTTAGGCGAAGGGACAGGTTGTGCGGTTGCATTTCCTATTATTGAGTCGGCTGTGGCATTTTTAAATGAAATGGCTAGTTTTGAAAGTGCTGGGATTAGCGGCTCATAAATACGATGTTACGATGCATTACAATGCATCTTTGATAAAAAAAGAATCTTAATAAAATGAAAAAAGAATTACATATATTTTTTACGGCTTTAATGTTTTATACTCGGATTCCATGTCCTAAAAACATAGATCATAACCCGGATTATTTAAACAAAGCCTCTCGCTATTTTCCAGTTATCGGCTGGATAGTAGGTGTTATAGCATTTGGTGTTTTTAGTTTGTTTAGCTATTTAATAAGTCTTGAAATAGCTGTTATTGTTTCTATGATTGCTTCTATTCTAGTTACGGGGGCTTTTCATGAAGATGGCTTTGCTGATGTTTGTGATGGTTTTGGCGGTGGATGGACCAAAGAAAAAATTCTCTTAATCATGAAAGACAGTGCAATTGGTGCTTATGGAGCGATAGGAGTAGTTTTATTGTTTTTATTAAAATTTCAGGCTTTATCCCATATAGTTTCTACAATCGATTTATTAAATATTCATACGCAAATAGTTGTTTTTTTACTGTTTGTTTCGGCTCATGCTGTCAGTCGTTTGGCAGCTATTTCGATTGTTTTTACTCATGAATATTCAAGAGAGGACGCAAGCAGTAAAAGCAAACCTATTGCACAAAATTATACATGGAGAGAAGTAGTAGGTGCATTCTTTTTTGGGTTATTGCCACTTGTAATTTTGGCTTGTTTTCAGTGGCAATTCCTTTTGGTTTTAGTACCAGTTTTTCTGACGCGATTTTTTTTGGCGCGTTATTTCCAAAAATGGATTGATGGCTATACAGGTGATTGTTTAGGCGCAACCCAACAAATTTGTGAAGTAGTATTTTATTTATCAGTAATTATTTTATGGAAGTTTATTTAGTACGCCACACCGAGACGGTTTGTGAAAAAGGAATTTGTTATGGGCAATCGGATGTTCAGATTTTGGAACCGTATTTGGAATTATTTGATTCAATAAAAAACCAAATTCCAAAAGATGCTGTTGTGTATTCCAGTCCTTTAGTTCGTTGTACTACACTAGCTAATTATCTTTCGGCTTCAATAATTACAGATGCTCGTTTAATGGAAATGAATTTTGGGGATTGGGAAATGAAAAAGTGGGATGTGATTCCTCCTGATGATTTTGCACCATGGATGAATGACTTTGTCAATGTCAGTGTTCCTAACGGAGAATCCTTTGTTGATTTGTATAATAGAGTGAATGATTTTTTAGAAAACGAACTTAAAAGCACCGTTAAAAGACCAATTGTGATTGTGGCACACGCAGGAGTTATTAGAAGTATCCTGTGTAAAGTAACTAATGTACCACTAAAAGATGCATTTAATAATAAAGTCAATTTTGGTGCAGTTGTTAAAATAGAATTGTAACTAGTTGTTTATTAGTGTTTAGTGAGTAATTGGTATCTTTTGTTTAAAAAAATGCTCAATAGTTTCTACAAATTAGTTTTAAAGCTGAATTTAGTTTTATCTTTGCCGCCGTATTGAGGTTGTGCGTTTGTTTTATTGCAAAGCACATTAAAAGGGAATCAAGTAAATTTTTTGGAATTTTAATCTAAAATTCTAAATGAGTAATCTTGGGCTGTACCCGCAACTGTAAGCTAAAAAGCTTGTTGTTATCTACAAAACCATTGTTCGCCACGGCGAATGAGAAGGTAAACATCAAGACGCAAGCCAGGAGACCTGCCTACTACATCGAGTATCAAACTTTCGGGAAAAAAGGTTTGGGTATGGGTCATTCTATGCTTTTCTCCCCAATTTATTAAATTTTACATTTTTAAAATGAACAAAAAAATCGTTCGCATAAGTGCGATTGCATTGTTGTTTGCAATGAATTGTTTTGCACAAGAACAAAAGTCAAATCAATTAGATGAGGTTGTAATTTCTGATTCAAAATTTGCTTTGCCAAAAGAAAAATCTGGAAAAGTAATCGTTAAGATTACAGCTGAAGATTTAAAGAAAAAACAAGGGCAATCTCTAGCCGCTGTTTTAAGTACTGTTGCTGGAGTAGAAATTAATGGAAACCAAAGCCGTAACGGTAAGGATTTAGGTCTTTACATTCGCGGAGGAAGAGGACATCAAGTTTTAATCCTGATTGATGGTGTACCAGTCACGGATGCGTCGGGGATTAATTTATCCTATGATTTACGTTTGCTTCCTGTAGAACAAGTGGAGAGTATTGAAATTATGAAAGGGGCTGCAAGTACTTTATATGGTTCTGGAGCAGCTACGGGAGTAATTAATATTACTTTGAAAAAAGCAACTAATAAAGAAATTGCTGGGAATGTGTATATGAATATGGGTACACAAACCGTTGCTAATAAAACGAATTACAAACCTCAGGAGTATAATCAAGGTTTTTCGTTGAACGGACGTACCGATAAAGTCAATTATTTTGCTTCCTTGAATAGTACTGAATCTACAGGAATATCAGAAGCTAAGCCAGAAAATGAAGGTGTTGATTTTGAAAAAGATAAATTTTCAAGAATAAATTCGTTAGTGAAATTAGGATTTACTCCAACTAAAAAGTTGAGTTTGGACTTTTTTGCTAATTATGACAAAGTGAAAAGTGATTTTGATTCGGGATCATTTGTGGATAATAAAATGAATTTTTCAGCCTCAGAACAATACAGAGTTGGGTTTTCTCCAAAGTACAAATATGAAAAAGGAGAATTTGTGATGAACTCAAGTGCAAGTTCGATTGACAGATCGATTTTTAATTACGGAAGCTTTTCGTATTACAAATCAAGAAGTATAAATGCGGATGTGTTTAATAAATACAATGTTGCGTCACAATTGTTTATCGTTACTGGTGCTCAATTTCAATTCCATGAAATGTCAAATAAAAGTGATTATGATGCTATCGAAAGTAGTTTAGCAAAATTCAATATGATTGATCCTTATTTAACTGCTGTATATAATTCAGAGTTTGGATTTAATTTAAATGCTGGAGCACGTTTGAATATTCATAGCAAGTATGGTAATAATTTGGTTTTTAATGTGAATCCTTCCTATAAATTGCAAAGCCTTCCATTGAAAATCTTAGCTTCTTATAGTACTGCATTTGTAACTCCAAGTTTATATCAATTGTATTCACCTTACGGAGATTTGAATTTGTCACCTGAGAAAGATGCTACTGCTGAGGTAGGTTTTGAAGCGAGTCTGTTCGGTAAAAAAGTAACTTTAACGTCAGTTGCTTTTGCAAGAGAAGAGACAGATGCTATTGGTTTTGATTTAATGACCTACAAATATTTTAACGTAAATGGTTTAAATAAGGCAAAAGGGGTGGAAACAATGGTGGTATATGCTCCGAACGATAAAGTAAGTTTTAATGTAAACTATACTTTTACAGAATTAGAGCGACAATCGCGTATTTTAAATCCTAAACATAAAGTGAATGCTGGAATTGATGTTCAGGCCACACCACGTTTAGCATTTAGTGCTGCTTATCAATTTGTTTCGGATCGCTACACAGAATACACTACTTATCCAGCCCCATCGTATAACGCTGTATTGAATTCAGAAATTTTAAAAGACTATCAATTAGTTAATGCTAATGTTCGTTATGATCTTATTAAAAATAGAATGAATATTTTTGGAGCTGTTGATAATATCCTTGATAAAGATTTTGTTGAGACAAGAGGTTTTAGTACAAAAGGTAGAAATATTAAGGTAGGTTTGAATATTTTGTTTTAATATAATAGTCAAGATTGTTAAAAAAATCCCACATTCAAGTTAATTCTTGGAGTGGGATTTTTGCTTTTGAAAATGGTATTATTTTAATTCAGCAATACATTCTATTATTTTTTTTGCAATTTGATTTTGTTCGTTATTATTAGAAAGATTTTTTTTGTCAATTTCATTAGTTAAATATCCCAATTCCATTATAACTGCTGGAACCTCTGAGTTTTTCAAAATAAAAAAATTCGCATTCTTTATTTCAGCAACTTTAAAATTTGAATTTAAAAACTTAGTTTGAAAATTTTCGGCTATTGTATTTGACTTTTCATAATTAGTAGATTCTTTTGAAACATAAAATTCCATACCTGAAGTAGTATTGTTTTTACTTGCGTTCACATGTATTGATAAAACCAAATCGGGTTTGATTGTATTTATAAAATCAGTTCTATCTTGTAATGGAATAAATTTATCTGTCGATCGAGTAAAATGAAAAACGATATTTTTATTTTTACTGAATGCCTTGATTTTTGTAATCACTTGTTCTACAATTTGTTTTTCAGATAAATCATCTTGGGTGATTCCAAAATCTTCTCCACCATGTCCAGCATCAATAACTACATTAATCTGTTTTAGTACTTTATTTTTGGGGCTTATAAAAGCAAAAGAAGTAAAAGCTATCAAAATTAAAAATGATTTAATAAGTTTTTTCATAACTAGCATAGTTTTTACATTAGGTTGGTTATATATAACGTATTGAATTCTAATTTATTATATTCTACTGTTAATTATTTCAATGCTTTTAAAAGCCCTTCTGGTGCTTTCTCTATATACATTTGGTTTTGTAACCCGTCAATCGATTTTGTGTCTTTAAAATAATTAAAATCTTGTTCAGGGTTTTGTTTTAGCATTTTTCCTGTTCCTGTAATTTTTCCTATTGCCGTACTCAATAAAGGTTCTGAACTATTTCCAAGAACGTCTAAGTTTCCTAAATTTTCTTTTAATTGGTAAGTAGGAGTAAGGCCATTATAATAATCTCCAAAACCAGCAGCATTGATTATCTTCAATACTATTGGTTGCATCGCATAACGATGGTTAGGATTCCTATTGTCTTTTCCAAAAGTAGGGGAGTCATATAATGTAACCGACCCAACATTTTTCCCTGTAGTAATATCGCCTATTTGTACTACATCCATATAGGGTTTTAAGCCATTGATTACTAATTCACTTGCTGACGCAGTGCTTTTGGTAGTTAGGATGTAAATTTTTGATAAATTTAAACTGTTGATAGGTGTTGTCCCAATTTGGTCTGTAAAGTTATTGTTTAGGGCTTCTGGATTATTAGAGGCAAAATAGTCGTTTATCTTTGAGTTCCACTGTTGTTTTGCGAAAATTTGTCCTGTATATTGTCCTGTAATCATACTGGCTAAGCGGGTAGCAGTAAGTACAGAACCTCCACCATTGTAACGTAAATCTAATACTAAGTCAGTAATACCTTGTGATTTTAAAGATTCAAATGCTGCATTCAATTGAGTATCATATTCAGCATAAAAACCATTGTACATCAGGTAACCTATTTTATGTGCACCATTTGTAATTACTTTGTTTATTAATATTGGATTTTCGGCTACCGTTGTTTTAACTAGGTCCACTGATTTTCCATTTGATGTAATAGCACCTCCATTGTAGTCGGCTAAATTTAAAGTATAGCTATCAGCTCCCAATAAAGTTTGATAATTGCTTATAGTAAGTTGGGTTCCATTAACACCGTAAAAGATACTCCCTCTTTGAATGTTTTTTGTCGCTGCATCAGAATTTGGAAGAATGTAACGAACATAACCAAATATTTCAGTAGTACTTCCCGGTTTGTATACAAGTCCAAATTCTGCTCCATGATTTTTTGAGATTCCTCCAAGGGCCTGCTCTAATTCTAAATAATCACTTACAATCCAGCTAAAGCGATCAATACTTTTATCCACTCTTAGCGCATCAAATAATTCTTCTGGAACAAGATATCCTCTCAAAAATACATTAAGTTGATCTTGAGAAGCAAAACGATCATCGGCTAAGTTAGGCACATCTGCTTGCCATAAATAGTATTGATTCAATCCTTTCCAGATAAAATCTTGAACCTCTAAATTTATTGGTGCTGCTGTGTCATCTTGATCTTGACAACTCTGGAAGGTTAAAGCAGCTAAAAATAATAAAAGTGTAAACTTGAATGTTGTTCTCATATTTGGGGTTTAATATGTATATGAACGTAAAAATACTATCTTTAGTTTTAATTGTTTGTTTTTTTGTAACAAAAATTAAACTGTTTCGTCTTGATATTATAAGGGCAATTGATTTAAATTGTATGCCAAGCGAATTGCAAATCGTAAAATAGAAAAAATAAGTAGTAACATATGAATCAAGTGCAATTTTTGGAACTGACTTCTCCTTTCAAAGACAAACTCTTTCGATTGGCAAAGCGTCTACTTATTAGCACGGAAGAAGCAGAAGACGCTACCCAAGAAGTACTTGTAAAACTATGGCATAAAAGCGAAAGTCTGAATGGTTTTAATAGTGTAGAAGCATTTGCAATGACAATAACAAAAAACCATTGTTTGGATCAGTTAAAATCTAAGAGGGTTAATAATATTAAAATTGTTCATGATAATTATGCTGATACTACTCCAAGTTTAGAAAAGAAAATAGAAGATGATGATAGTCTTGATTGGGTTGGAAAAATTATTAACCAATTGCCAGAACAACAACGGCTAATAATTCAAATGAGAGATATTGAACAATATGAATTTGAAGAGATTGCAAAAATTATGCAAATGAATGAAACGGCTATTCGTGTAGCGCTTTCAAGAGGAAGAAAAACGATAAGAGAATGCATGACAAAAATTAATAATTATGGAATGGAATAAAATTGAAATACTTTTAGAAAAATATTTCGAAGGGGAAACAAGTAGTATGGATGAAAAAGAGTTGCAAAATTATTTTTCTTCTCCAAATGTTGCGCAGCATTTAGAGCAATACAAGCCTTTATTTGATTATTTTTCAATTGCGGCAACTCAAAAGTTTGCACCTGAAATACCACTACAATCTAAAAAACGTAAAGTAGCGTGGTTATCTATTGCAGCTTCAGTTGTTATTATGTTAGGTGTTAGTACGTATATGTATTTTGATAATAAAGTTGCTAATCAAGACCTAGGGACCTATACTAATCCAGAGGTTGCTTTAAAGGAAACACAGAAAGCATTGGCAATGTTATCAACTCATGTAAATACTGGCATAGTAAGTGTTAACTACATTCAAGAATACGAGGATTCAAAACAATTAATTTTTAAACAATAACAAATACTAAAAAAATGAAAAAATTTATAATCACACTAGTAATTGCATTAATAGCAACTCCGTTTTTTGCCCAATCGGCTTTTGATAAATTTGATGGACAAGATGATGTGACTTCAATTATTGTCAACAAAAAAATGTTTGACTTGATGAGTAAAGTAAAAGTTGATGCATCTGATAAGGAAACGCAACAATACATGAATTTAATCAAAAAATTAGACAACTTAAAAGTTTTCACTACAAGTAGTTCAAGAGCAACAGCTGATATGAAATCAGCAGCCGATAAATATATAAAAACAGCTGGATTAGAAGAATTAATGCGTGTAAATGACAGTGGTAAAAATATAAAGATATTAGTAAAATCAGGTGCGTCAGACAGTCAAATAAAAGAGTTGTTAATGTTCATTGAAGGAGGAAGTAAAACAAATGAAACGGTGTTAATGTCTTTGACAGGTAATTTTGACTTGAATGAAATTTCAGTTTTAACGGATAAAATGAGAATACCTGGTGGCGATGACCTGAAGAAAGCAACTAAAGGAAGAAAGTAATATGAAAACAGTTTATATCTTTTGTTTTTTATGCCTGTTGTTGGTAAGCTGCAATTCAGAACCCACCCTACAAAAATATTTTGTAGAAAACACAGAGAATAAAGATTTCCTTGTAATGGATGTTTCTCCAAATATTTTAAATGTTGACAAAACGAAGTTGTCGATAGCTGAATCATCCGCTTTGAAATCTTTTGATAAGATGAATATTTTAGCATTTAAATTAACAGATAAAAATAAAAATCAGTTTGATGTTCAACGTGCTAAAGTGGATGCTATTTTGAAAGATAAAAAGTACCAACAGTTGATGAGATTTGGTTCTGGTAAAGAAGGTGCATCAGTAAGCTATGTAGGGGCTGATGATCATATTGAAGAATTTGTTTTTTATGCCAATAAAAAAGATGCTGGTTTTGCAGTTGTTAGGGTAATTGGAAAAGATATGAATCCAACAAATATAATAACAATGATGCAAGTGCTGAAAAAGTCCAATATTGACATGGAGCAATTGAAACCTTTGCAACAATTAATAAAGTAATTAATTGTATTAAAATTTATAGGCCTCGATATATTTTATCGGGGCTTTTTTTGCTTGATTTTTATTTGGAGTTCAAATAGTCAGTCCAATCATTTTGAGTATTTAAATTTTTCAGGATTGACGAATCATTAACTTCTACTTCAGTAATTTCGTCCAGATTCACTTTTTTTATTTGGAAGTCTAATCTTGTATTTTCTTCTTTTGGATCTAATGGCGTTAAAGATTTCCAAAAGGCGTTAGATAGTTTAATAGGATGACCATTTTTGCCTTTAAAATTGGGTAGAACAATGGTATTTTTAATTTCAATTATTGCATTCAGTACCGTTGCATTGGAAATTGGAATATCAATGGGACTGATAAGAACAGCTTGATTGGTTTTTATTTTTTGTAATACAGTTTGTAGTGTTGAAAAAGAACCTCGTTCTGGATTTGCATTAATAACGACTCTCACTTTCATTTCTTTGAAATACATAAAATGAGTTTGTGTCTCAACTAGCCATGGAATAGCGTTGAAATAGTCTTGGTAATGGAATCCCAAACCAATGTAGACTTCTGTGATTTGTGTTTTCGAAATCCGATCTAATTGCTCTAAAATCCAATACGTATTATTATAATCTAATAAACCTTTAGCAATACCCATTCTTTCTGATTTGCCCCCAGCAAGCAAAATAAAAACGGTATTATTTGCCATAATACACTTTTAGTAATTCAGATGCCACACTGATTGCTATTTCTTTGGGGTTGGTTCCGCCTAAATCTAGTCCAACTGGACAATGAACTGCTTTGATTCCAGCTGTAAAACCCAATTCGTTAATCAATAAATTATTAAATTTATTTTTCTTGGTTTTACTGCCTATCAATCCGATGTATTTTGTTTTGGAGTGAACGGCTAATGCGGTAATTTCAAAATCCAATTTGTGATCGTGTGTCATGATAACTACGTAGCAATTGTCTCCCCAATTGATCGTTTGTTTGTAGTGATCGAATGCAACACTACTAAATAAAATTGATTTATCTATTTCAATAGTGTTTTTCCAATTCTCTCGTGTATCAAAAAGAGTGATATTAAAAGGAGTATCTTTTAGAACTTCACATAAAGCAATGCCAATATGTCCGGCTCCAAACAGAAACAATTCAGGGGATTGATTCATAGGTTCAATAATTAGTTCTACTTTGCCACCACAGCATTGCTCAAATTCAGGCCCCAGTGTATAGGAGAATTCTTTTGTTTGATTTTCATGAATTGCATTAACTGCCTCTTCAATAATTTGAAATTCTAATTTACCGCCACCTATGGTTCCGTGAATCTTTTTTTGATAGGTTACAATCATTTTAGAAGCTACTTTGCAAGGAGCAGAGCCTAAAACTTTAGTTACGGTAACTAGTGCAACAGGTATTTTTTTTATTTTATATTCTTGTAGTAATTCAATCCAGTTATTCATTAAAAATAATTATTGGTTGGAGTGCATAATAGATTAAGCAGGTAAAAATGATATTATACAATATCATAATCGCTCAAAGGTAAATTATGGTACCTTTTACCAGTAAGTTTAAAGATAGCATTTATGATAGCGGGAGCAATTACGGGTACTCCGGGTTCTCCTACGCCTGTTGGGTTTTCGGTACTCTCCACAATTTCAACATGAACATTTGGAATTTCATTCATTCGAATCATTTTGTAATCAGTAAAACTATTTTGCTCAATCACCCCATTTTTAGCAGTAATTTTCCCATAAAAGGCTAATGACATTCCAAAAATAGCGGCACCTTCCATTTGTGCTTTTACGGTATCTTTGTTTATTACCGTTCCGCAATCTATAGCAGTATAAATGTTATGCACTTTTACTTTATCATTTACCATTGATACTTCAACTACCGAGGCCACATAGCTATAAAAACTATATTGAACCGCTATTCCGTAAGCATGACCTTCGGGTAATGGTTTTCCCCAATTGGCATTTTTTGCAACCACATTTAAAACATTTTTAAGTCGGGCTGTGTTGTATTTTAGAGGATCTTTTGTGTCTTCGATTCGGTCAGGGCCTATTAGATTCAAACGAAACTCTAATGGGTCTTTATTGGCAGCAAAAGCCAATTCGTCAGCAAATACATTCACCGAAAAACCATGAGGAATATTAATTACAGATCGCATCCATCCAATCCGAACATGAGCAGGTGCTTGACCTACTTCGACCTTAAAGTTTTTAATGGCATAAGGAATATTAGCTGCACTGGCTATTTCCCAATCGGCTGGAAAATCAGTTCCGGGCGCAAAGGTCGACATGATAGAAGGGAATGCAAATCGGTGTAGCCAGCTGGTAACATTACCTTGACTGTCTATAGATGCCTTCATGTATTGCGCACTTACAGTATGATAATATCCATGCTTCACATCGTCTTCACGTGTCCAAATTACTTGTACAGGAGCTTTAATCATTTTTGATACCATAACAGCTTCTACCACATAATCCGGCTTTGATTTTCTTCCAAAACCACCCCCTAAAAAAGTAACATTTAAAGTTACTTTATCAACAGTTGTTTTTAAATAATCTACTACTTCATTTCGGGCAGTTTGAGGATCTTGTGTAGGCGCCCAAACTTCGCAAGTATCTCCTTGAACCCAAGCAGCTGCATTTGGTACTTCCATTGGGGTATGTACTAAATGAGGAAGTTGAAAGGTGCTTTCGATAGTTTTATGCCCTCCTTTAAAGCCTTCGTTTACATTGCCTATTTCTTTAGCTACTTTCCCTGATTTATGGACATTGTCGGTAATTTGACTCATGTATTGATCCGAATCATACGTTTCGTTTTCGCCGTAATTCCATTCAATTTCCAATGCAGCTTTACCTTTGAATGCAGCCCAAGTATTCGTAGCAATTACAGCTACACCACCAAGAGGACCAAAAGGTCTTTCAATGCGAGGAATTTCAATTATTGCTTCCACTCCACGAATTTTCATTGCGGCAGTCTTATCAAAAGATTTAACGGTTCCAAATGTAACGGGACAACGTGCGATAGCTACAAATTTCATATTTGGTAAACGTTTGTCTAATCCAAAAACAGCAGCTCCATTTACATATTCATTGATGTCAATACTTTTTAAATGTTTACCAATGTATTTAAAGTCATTTGGATTTTTAAAAACTATGTTTGTTGGTACTTTAAGTGTTTTTGCTAATTCAACAAGAGCTCCAAATTCTATTTTTTTACCACTAGAGTGAATTATAAAATGATTTTCGGCGGTACACTCTTCTTCGGGCACTTGCCATGTTTTTGCTGCAGCAGTAATTAACATGGCTCTAACCGTAGCGCCCATTTTCCGCATGGTGTCATATAGGTAAAGAATACTTTTAGAACCATCGGTATTTTGATCCCCGTATTTTATGTCACCCATAGCTTGTTTAACCGTCACTTTATTCCAGTCGGCATCCATTTCGTCAGCAATGACTGAAGTTAAAGAGGTTCTTACTCCATTCCCCATTTCAGATCGGGAAGCAATTAAAATCAAACTTCCATCAGAATTCAATTGAACGAATAAATTAGGATTAAATTCAATTTTGTTTTCAGGCTTTTTTTTATCGAAATATAAGTAAGTACTACCAGCTAGAATTAATCCACCCGAGGCCAAACCAATGTTTTTAACAAAACTTCTACGGCTCATGTTATGAATATCACTCATGGTTTGCTTTATTTTTAAGTTCAACAGTATGGTGAATGGCTTTTTTTATTCGCTGGTAGGTGCCACAACGACAAATATTACCACTCATGGCGTCATCGATATCTTTGTCTGTAGGATTTTCGTTTGAGTTAAGTAGGGAAGTAGCAGTAATTAATTGGCCAGGTTGACAGTAGCCACATTGTGGAACATTATATTCCGACCATGATTTTTGCAATAATTGTAGATTTTCTTGAGTACCTTCAATTGTTGTAATCTCTTTTCCAGCAACTGCAGAAACAGGTGTCAAACACGAATAGGTAGCAGTATTGTCAATTAATACTTTGCAAGAGCCACATGCACCTATTCCACAGCCAAATTTAGTGCCAGTCAGGCCAATAATGTCTCTAATAGCCCATAATAAAGGCATTTCTGGATCTACATCTATCTGATGTTTTTCTCCATTAATTTGAAGTGTAATCATGTTGCTTTACAATTTGTGTTACGGACCCCAATTTAAGCTTTTTATTTCTAATTTAATTTTTTTTTAAAATTAGGTTCAATTGAGTAGATTTTATTACTTAAGTATTAAGGTTGATAGGAATGTGCTTTTAATACGAAAGTTTAAAATCGCACTCTCTATTATAAGATTAATAAATGCAGCCTTTTATTTTATTAATATGATTATTGATAGTTGGTTTTTAGAATATTTGATAATTATTTTAATCGCAATTATTTTTTTTTATTTTATATCAATTCTTGTATTCTATTTGCATTATTATATTGAAAATGTAATACCGGTCATTTACACACATCATTTGTTTTATATAATGCTTCAAATCTTTTATTTTAATTTTTAAAATAAATCTATTTTCACAAAAATAATTTTACTGTTTTAGAAAAAGTTAAATATTGTGAAGCAATATTTTCTGAAATTTAATTTTCGAAATAGCACTGCTATAAGAGCACAACTTTTTCCGTAAACAAACTGTATAAACCAAAATTACGCTCTATTACGACTAAAAAAATAACCATTAAACTAAAAATTATGAAAAAATCAGGTATGATTGCTTTTGCACTAACTTGCTTATTAGGATTAGAATCCTGCTCGGATAATGTAACATCTGTCGAAGAAAACCAACAGGTAACTGCAGTATAAGTAGTGCTACAAGTAAAGTCGCTGGTGCTCCATGGGTAAAGCAATTTGAGGAAACATTTAATATGGGTTCTTCACTCTCGCAATGGACAAAAGCACAACGTACAGATTATAATTCTAACTATTGTGATTATAAAAGTTCCGTGCCTACAATACTAACTAGGGATGGTAGAGATTGTTTAGAAATAAAGACTACAAAGTTGAGTGCAAGTAAATACCAATCGGGTCTAATTAAGTCCATATATCAGTATAAACCTGAAAATAATACAGAATATATGCTATCTGCTAATATTAAATTAATAGATATGATGGTGCTAATTATAAATCATTCACAGATACTTATGGAGCTTGGCCCGCTTTCTGGGGTGCCCAAGAAAATGCTTGGCCAATTCAAGGAAAAATTGACACTATGGAGGGTTATTCTTTTGCTCCTAATGCGTCCCGTTTTACCTCTAATCTTTTTTACGGTACAACATCTGGGACAAATCAATTAGGAAACGCTGCAGAAAGAAGTTATCCAAGTGCATTTAATGTAAATGGTAATAATGGGTGGCATTTATACTTATCTTTTTGGAGTGTAAAAAATAATGTGGTAACGGTAACTATAAAATTAGATAATGTAACGGTTTTTACATACACCAATAGCAGCGTGTCAAAGCTCAATTTGAACAATCTTGGACCACATAATATCATTATAAATATGAATGTAGAATCAAACGATTCCAATTTTATTGATCCCAATAAAATAAACTTATTTACAAGTACTATGATGTGGGTAGATGATGTTACGGTATATAAAAGATCCATCTAAATAATTTAGAGAAGATAACCCGTGTCATAACACTTTTATAGGTAAATAAGTATTAAAAAAAAATATTTAATACTTGGATTTGATAAAATTCGTAAAAATAGGCTTGCTATTTGTACGTCGATTTTGCGGATTTTTTAATATTCTGTTAAAATATAATTTATCAGAAACCATAATTTCATCAAAAGCGAGTTAAAGTGGGGATAATGATAGATAAAAAACAAATTGTAATAGAGATTTAGGTCTTACTAAAAAGTGGAAGTAATAACTCTGGATTTTATAATTAATATATGAGACTCTTTTATGTCAGTTTTTTTTGATTTTATCATTACTTTAAAAATAGAATAGTAGAATTATATTTTTGATATTAAAAATAACTCAAATATCACTAAAAGTTGGTATTGTGTATAATGGGGGTATTGTTTTACTTTGTAATATAATAAATGCAAATAGATTAGATTAAAGCGAAGAGATGAAAACTAAGTCAATAAATAGAATTAATAAATACGATACGTTGTTCTTGTATATTGGAACTTTTTTTGTGGCAATAGCTGGTTTGTCTGGAATTTTAATGGCAATCTATTTATCAATTCAACTAACTAAGAGTTTTTAATTATATAGATTAAGGATCAAGTCTAAATGTTGTGGGGAAATATTAAATTAAGATATTTGTATTTATAAATTTAATACAAATGCAAGATTCTTTTGTTGAACTTCTCAAGTTATTGTTACCAGAAATTATAGTTGATTATTTTGAACTTACTTCATATAAAAAAGGGGAAGAAATTCTTCATCTTTATTTAAAAGAGATTAATTCGATTCCAAAAGAATATCGTCAAAACAAATTAAGTTCAAAAGGATTCTTTGATGAGATAACTGTTCAAGATTTTCCAATCCGTGGACATCAAGTTTATCTACATATCACCCGCAGAAGATGGCTTAACGAAGATAGTGGACAAGTTGTATTTAGGGATTGGAATTTAGTAGCAGACGGAACTCGGGTAACACAGGAGTTCGCGTCTTTTTTAAAAGAAATCAATAGATTCCAAGCCTAATGATTGCAATGCTATTGCTTCTTTCTACGGTGTAAGCGGTAAGAATCTGCAACATCATTACAAAGATTTCTTAAGTGATTTTAAAATCTGGAATCAAAAACCACACGCAAAAGAATGGCTTATTTTTCCTGAAAACATTGGAAAAAGACTGTCATTGGACGAAACCTCACTATCCAACGGTGAGCTCTATACAATTCTAACTAATAAAGCAGCAAAAGGTAGAAAAGGAACCATCGTTGCAATGGTTGCTGGAACTAAAGCTGAAACAGTAATCGCTATCATTGAAAAGATACCTCTTAAACAACGAAATCTAGTCACAGAGATAACCCTAGATATGGCAGGAAATATGGGGTTAATTGCCAAGAAATGTTTTCCTAATGCAACTCGTGTCATCGATAGATTCCACGTTCAAAAATTGGCCACAGAGGCCTTACAAGAAATCAGAATCAAATACCGTTGGCAAGCAATAGATCAGGAAAATGAAGCTATAGAAAAAGCCAAGGAAAACAAGAAAAAGTTCGAATCTGTAGTGTTGACTAACGGGGATACACTTAAACAATTACTAGCCAGAAGTCGCTATTTCTTATACAAGAATAAATCAAAATGGTCTGAAAATCAATTACAACGTGCCCATTTATTATTTGAATTATATCCTGATATCAAAGAGGCTTACAATCTATCTCAAGGATTACGCAACATTTTTGAAAGTACAGCCGATAAAATAATCGGTTTTGCTAGACTTGCAAAATGGCATGAAAAGGTAAGTCAATCTGGGTTTAAGTCTTTCAATACAATATCTCGAACCATAATCAATCATTATCAAAACATATTGAACTATTTTGATTATCGAAGCACAAATGCATCAGCTGAATCTTTCAACGCCAAAATAAAAGCGTTTAGATCTCAATTTAGAGGTGTTAGGAACATTGAGTTTTTCCTTTTTAGACTAACAAATATTTATGCTTAATTTTTGTTGCTCCACAGGTTTTGGGATTGATCCTAGATTAACCAATATATCAGTTTGTAAACGAAAAAAAGGTATAAGTAGTTGATCAACTACTTATACCTTTTTTTAAAGTGACCACGGTGGGATTTGAACCCACACGCCCTTGCGAGCACCAGCCCCTCAAGCTGGCAAGTCTACCGTTTCTCCACGTGGCCTAAAAATAAAAAAGGTCAAGTAATAAATTACTCGACCTTTTAGTGACCCGACTGGGGCTCGAACCCAGGACCCCATCATTAAAAGTGATGTGCTCTACCAACTGAGCTATCGAGTCAAAGCTTTCAAGGAAATTATGTGTTGATCACTACAATTGTGACCCGACTGGGGCTCGAACCCAGGACCCCATCATTAAAAGTGATGTGCTCTACCAACTGAGCTATCGAGTCATATTCTTTCCTTGAATGCGGGTGCAAATATAAGGACTTTTTTTGAAGTTTTCCAAGCAATTTTATTATAAATTTGTCTTTTTTTAACAATTAATCTTAACGCCTTAGTTTATAAGGTTTTATTCTATGAAAAAAATTATATTATTAGGCTATATGGGTTGCGGTAAGTCTACCATTGCCAAAATGCTTTCAAAAAACATTCAAATTCCATTTGTCGATTTAGATAAATATATCGAGGATAAAGCAAATAAGTCCATAAACACTATTTTTGAATTGTATGGGGAGATTTATTTTAGAAAGCTAGAACATGAATCTTTCGTTGAATTATTAAATTCTGATCAGGAAGTTATTATTGGTTTAGGCGGAGGTACTCCCTGTTATGCAAATAATCATGAATTATTAAAAGGGAATGGCGTAAAATCTATTTACCTAAAAGCATCTATACAAACTTTGTTTGATAGATTGTCTGTTAATAAGAGTAAAAGACCGCTTATTGCCAATAAAAATGATGAGGATATGAAGGAGTTCATAGCCATGCACCTTTTTGAAAGAAGTTTTTATTACAATCAAGCACAATATACCGTTTCAGTAGATGCTAAAACGATAGATGAGACGGTAAATGATATTCTAGCTGTTTTAGCTTAAATAAGCGTAACTGTCATCGTTTTCATCAAATACAACTTGAACGTGCTCTAATAGAGAGGTAGAAAGTGAAATTCCTTTAAAATCAGCTTTAACTGGGTATTTTTTGTGATTGCGATCTACTAGGACAGCTGTTTTGAATTTTTTCAATGGAACATCTAGAAAATGTCTTACAGCATATATAAGTGTAGTACCTGAGTTTAATACGTCGTCAATTAGGATTAGTCCTTTGTTGGCATATTGTTCTTTGGTTATAGATGTGTGTATTGGTAATTCAGGATGTTGTTTGTCAATATGAACTTCGCATAGTAAAACATTTAAAGTGGAAATGGTTTTAAGTTCACTTGCTATTTTTTCTGCAAAAACATAACCATTAGTGGCAATTCCGGCAAGAACTACCTCGTTTTCATCTACAAAAGTCTCGTAAATTTGATAGGCAATTCTTTTTATTTTATGCTCTATTTCTTGATTTGTTAAGATGATGTTTTTGCTCATTATTAGATTTGTTTCAAGTTTACTATTTCAAGTTATTCTGTGTCTTCTTCTTCGGATATGATTTCGTTACCAAATTCATCAATATCTCGTCGGTCTTTTTTGGTTGGTCTTCCAGTACCGTTTTTTCTATAATGGTCTTTCGATAATTTTAGTAGTTCTAAATGTTGATACACTTCGGCTGGAGTATCATTTCTTCTGTAAATATCAACTAATTTAGCTCCTACGCGATTCTCTGGAATATCTAAAACGGTGATTATCTGGGTGATTTGATCTTTTCTAAATGTGATTTTATCAGTCGGAAAAACCTCTTTTGATGGTTTAGCAACATGACCATTTACAGTGACATGATTCTTTTTACAAGCCTCTGTTACCATATTTCTTGTCTTGTAATATCGGACACACCATAAATATTTGTCTATTCTCATAAAAATTCTAAAATCGGAGTTAAATTGTTTACAAAAATAAATCAATATTGTATCTTGCGCACTTAAAAAGCAACAATAATGAACAAATTTAAGTATTATTTTATTTTAATAATTACAACATTCTCTTTATTTTCATGTTCGAAGAACGATACCCCTGCAGTTGAGCCACTTAGAGATTATGCAGAACAATATACAACCGATAATACTACTATTGAACAATATTTAAAAACATATTATATTACTGTAGTGGATCACCCTGGTTTTTCTGATGATCAGGATGTTACTTTTACTAAAATTCCGGATGGTGGAAGTCAAAAATCAATTTGGGATCAAACGGATTATGAACTAAAAAGTAGAACAGTAAGTTTAAATGAGGTTAATTATAATTTATATTATTTAGTTTTGAGAACGGGAACAGGAAGTTCACCTACAAATGTAGACGGAGTTTTGTCGTCTTATAAAGGAGATTATTTGGAAGAGATTAGTGCATCAAATGTAACTACACTAACAGCAACACCATTTGAGGAAGTGAAATACCCACAACAAATGATAAGTCTATTTAGTACTATCACAGGTTGGAGTGAGATTTTTCCACAATTTAAAACAGGGAGTTATACTACTAAAGAGGACGGTACTATTTCATACAAAGATTTTGGAGCTGGTATCATGTTTGTTCCGTCAGGATTGGCTTATTATGCTTCAGGAAGTGGAGTTGTTCCTGCTTATGTCCCTTTGGTTTTTAGTTTTAAACTATATGAATTGCAAAGACTGGATCAAGATGGAGACGGTGTTCCTTCTTATTTAGAAGATCTAAATGGTGATGGTTATGTTAGAAGTTTTGCTACGGGTATTGTAAATCCTGACGATACTGACGGTGACGGTATTCCCAATTTCTTAGACGTTGATGATGATGGAGATGGCTATAGCACGAAAAGAGAAATTGCTGCAGGAACAGATTATTTAGATAAAAATAGTCACCCATAGTTAGTTAGTTTATAAACTTCAAAATTTAAGAAGTTTCAGTTTTTTAGTTGAGATTTACTTATTTATATGATATAAAAAAATCCCATTCAGTAATGAATGGGATTTTTTAATGATATAATAAAGAAGAATTATTTTCTTTTGATTACTCTTTCAACAGCTTCAACAATCGCTTCATTGTTTAACTTGTATTTTTCCATTAATTGAGCAGGAGTTCCAGATTCACCAAAACTATCATTAACAGCAACAAACTCTTGTGGAGCAGGATTGTTTAAAGCTAATACTCTAGAAACGCTTTCTCCAAGTCCTCCAAGGATGTTGTGCTCTTCGGCAGTAACGATACATTTAGTTTTAGCCAATGATTTTAGAATGGCGCCTTCATCTAGTGGTTTAATCGTATGGATGTTAATTACTTCAGCAGAAATTCCTTTAGCCTCTAATGCTTCAGCTGCAATAAGTGCTTCCCAAACTAAATGCCCTGTTGCTACAATAGTTACGTCAGTACCTTCACTAAGCATAATCGCTTTCCCTATTACGAAAGGCTCGTCAGCAGGCATAAAGTTAGGTACAACTGGACGTCCAAAACGCAAGTAAGCTGGACCATGATGATCTGCTAATGCTAGCGTAGCTGCTTTAGTTTGATTGTAATCACAAGTATTAATTACTGTCATTCCTGGCAACATTTTCATTAATCCAATGTCTTCAAGAATTTGGTGTGTTGCACCATCTTCTCCTAATGTTAATCCAGCATGTGAAGCACAGATTTTTACATTTTTTTCGGAGTAAGCTACTGATTGACGAATTTGGTCATATACTCTTCCTGTAGAGAAGTTAGCAAAAGTTCCTGTGAAAGGAATTTTTCCACCAATAGTTAAACCAGCTGCAATTCCAATCATGTTTGCTTCAGCAATTCCAATTTGGAAAAAACGCTCCGGGTGATTTTTTTTGAAATCATCAAATTTCAATGATCCAATTAAATCCGCACAAAGTGCAACAACATTTTCATTTTTCTGACCTAATTCAGTCATTCCCGCTCCAAAACCTGAACGAGTATCTTTACTTCCTGTATTTGTATATTTTTTCATTTTCTAATTTAGATTTTTGGCAGTATTCTACTGAACACTAATTACTGAATACTTTTTTAGTAATCTGAATTACCTCCAGTATTATAATTCTGTCCTAAAGCATTTTCTAGTTGAGCATCATTTGGTGCTTTACCATGCCATGCATGACTGTACATCATATAGTCTACTCCGTTACCCATCTCAGTGTGCAATAATACACAAACTGGTTTTCCTTTTCCTGTTCTCGATTTTGCGTCATTCATACCAGCAATGATTGCTTCGATATTGTTCCCTTCTTTTATTTCAAGAACATCCCAATCAAATGCTTCAAATTTTGCACGGATACTACCCATAGCCAAAACTTCATCAGTAGTTCCGTCAATTTGTTTTCCGTTAAGGTCAATTGTAGCAATAAGATTATCTACTTTTTTAGCAGATGCATACATGATTGCCTCCCAATTTTGCCCTTCTTGTAATTCACCATCTCCGTGAAGCGTATAAATCAAATGGTTGTCACCATTTAATTTTTTTGCTTGTGCAGCACCAATACCAACAGATAAACCTTGTCCAAGTGAACCAGATGCTATTCTTACTCCTGGTAAACCATCGTGAGTAGTTGGGTGTCCTTGTAATCTTGAATTAATCAAACGAAAAGTCGCTAATTCAGAAACTGGGAAATAACCGCTTCTTGCTAGTACGCTATAAAATACTGGAGAGATATGACCGTTTGAAAGGAAGAATAAATCTTCTCCAATTCCGTCCATATCAAAACCCTCTTTGCGTTCCATAAGGTTTTGGTATAAAGCTACTAGAAATTCAGTACAACCAAGTGAACCTCCAGGGTGTCCTGAGTTTACGGCATGTACCATTCGAAGAATGTCTCTTCTTACTTGGATAGTTAAATCGTTTAATTGTTGTGTGTTAGGCTTCATTTTGTGTGTAAAAGTTAAACTGTTGCAAATGTAATTTTTATTTTGGCGTAAGACAAATGATTTTTGATTTTGTTATACTGCGATTTCGCTCATAAATTTTCTAAAAAAAAGTGAATACCCTTTATTTTTCGTGAAATTTATTTTCTTTTTTTTACAATCGCTTTTTTTATAATGTTCCTGTAATTATTACCTTGCGAGTATGTACGAACAATTAGAAAAGAGTATTGGTGAAAAGGTAACACTGTCAACTGAAGAGTTTGAATTGTGTAAAACTTTTTTTATCCCAAAAAAAATCAGAAAAAAACAAACCTTACTTCTTGAAGGGGATGTTTGTACGTACAATGCCTTTGTTGAAAAAGGGATTTTAAGGTCCTATACTACTGATGAGAAAGGACATGAAAATGTAATACAGTTTGCTTTTGAAGGATGGTGGATTACCGATTTATCTAGCTTTTTAACTGGAGGAAATTCTACTTATACTATTGAAGCTTTAGAAGATTCCGAATTATTGTTATTAACCACGACAGCCAGAGAATCATTAATGAATGCGATTCCTGCTTTTGAAAGGTATCAAAGACTTTTGTTGCAAAATGCATATATCGCTTTACAAACTAGAATCAATAGTGCATTGACAGCTACAGCCGAAGAAAAATATTTAAAATTGACCACTTATTACCCTGATATTGTGACCCGTATCCCACAACATATGGTGGCTTCGTATTTAGGCCTTACTCCCGAGACATTAAGTCGAGTGAGAAAACAAATAAACCTTCGCAAATAAAATTGATCTAGATCAATGTCATTTCTTATTCTACCTCAATGGAAGAAGAGACTTTCCCGTTGTAGTTTTGCTTCAATAAAATAATGATTATGCAAAACTTTAAAACAATTGCCGTTATTGGTGTTTCAGACAAAAGAAATTTTGTGGTATTAAATGAGCTAGCAGCTCGTTACCAAATGTTATTATTTGATAAAAACGAAAAGGCACTTTCGGATGTCCATCAAGCACTTTTAGTTCAAAATCGATATGCTTCTATCGAAAAGATGGCTTGTCCCACTAATGCAAGTTGGGAAGCAGATATCATTATTCTTTCAGGATTTTGCATTAACGATGCTAATATAGTTCATAATATTAAAAATGTTGCTACAGCAAAAATTGTAATTATTATGGAAAATGATGATGAGTTTACCAAATCAATAAATCATCAAGTAAGTTTTGATCTTATTTTTCCACATTCAAAAATAGTCGAAGTTATAAATATAAACACCGATGATAAAGCAGAGAAAGAGTTCCTTTTAGAAGGACATGATTCTAATGCTTTAGATATCGTTTCAACCATTTTAGAAGGAATTGGTTTCAACACGTATGTCTCACAAATTAATTAATAAAAATAAATCTTATGAATAATAGCATTTTATTACAACCCTATACATTCAATTCTACATCTTTTAATAACCGTATGGCTATGGCACCTATGACAAGAAGCCGGTCAGGAAACGAAGGAAACTTGGCTACGGAACAAATGGCAATATACTATTCTGATCGTGCCGATGCAGGTTTACTAATTACCGAAGGTACCGTAGTGAGCACGAAAGCAGTAGGTTTTATTAATGTTCCGGGAATTTACAGTGCAGCACAAACGGAAAGCTGGAAGCAAGTGACGCAAGCGGTTCATAATAAAGGAGGGAAAATATTTGTTCAATTATGGCATACTGGTAGGTTGTCACATCCAGATTTACATAATGGAGAATTACCTCACGCTCCCTCGGCAATTAATCCTGAGGCCAAAGCATTTACTGCTCAAGGTTTTGTAGATACCGTAACTCCAAAAGAAATGACTGTTGCCGAAATTAAAACAACTATTGAAGATTTTGCAAATGGGACTAGAAATGCCGTAGAAGCGGGTTTTGATGGTGTTGAATTACATGCAGCCAATGGGTATTTATTTCATCAGTTTTTTAATGGAGCCTCAAATACACGTACAGATGAATACGGCGGAAGTATTGAAAATAGAGCCCAAATTTTATTTGAAACCTTAGATGCCCTAAAAGGAATTATTGATTACTCCAAAGTGGGAGTTCGATTGAATCCATCTATGCACGGTGTACAAGGAATGACAATAGACAAGGAAACAATTCCTGTACATGAATATATTGTAAATCGTTTAAACGACTACGGATTAGCTTATGTACATTTAACGGAACCTTTTACGGATGTTAGTGAAGTACCTTATGCCGTTACTGAAGTAGCCAAACATTTTAGACCTATATATAAAGGGTTGTTGATGATTAATAAAAGTTTTACTAAAGAAACAGGTAATAAAGTGATTGAAGAAGGGCATGCCGATATGGTCGCGTTTGGTGTTCCTTTTCTAGCTAATCCTGACTTAGTTGCTCGATTTAAGAAAGATGCTCCCCTGAATACTCCAGATCCAAGTACTTTTTACACTTTTACTGAAAAAGGATATAATGACTATCCTAAAATGGAAGTTTAATCGATTTAATTTGTTGATGAGATTTACTGTTTATTAATTCTTATATATGATGCAATAAAATAATGATTATATGAATTAGAAAATCTCATAAAAAAAGCTCCATAAATTTATGGAGCTTTTTTTTAAGCATTTTCTTCTAAAAAAGAGATGCTTTTTTTCTAAATTTTGCTTTGTAAACTGCTCCAGCCTCCACCATTGTGAACAGTGGTAAATCCGTTTGATTTTAAAATACTCTTAGCCGATGCACTTCGCATTCCTGATGCGCAACAGGTAATAATAGTTTTCTCTTTTTTGATTTTAGTAATATGGCTATTAAGCTCATTCAAAGGTGCGTTTACAGAGCCTTTTATATGACCTTGTTTGTATTCTCCTGGGCTACGAACATCAAGAATTAGAGCTCCTTGTTTAACTAAATTAGCGTAGTCTACTTTTGGTCCTAAACCGAATATCTTTTTTAAGGTGTTTATCATTTTAAATTATTTATTTTGATTTATAATAGTTTACCTCTAGCCACGAACCACCATTGTAACATTCAATTCCATGTTGTGAAAGGAAATGTTGTGCTTGTCCACTTCGATTACCAGAAGCACAACATAAAATAAGCGGTGCTTTTAGTTTTTTTATCTCTTCAATTCTTTCGGGGATTTCATTTAGGGCAATGTTAATGGAGTCCACTACATTTCCTCCAATAAATTCACCATACGAACGTACGTCAACAATAGTTCCCTTGTCTTCTTTTATTATTTTTTCTAAATCCATTTTTTTGTTTTCTAAATTTTATTGTACAAAAGTAATAGAACTCAAAAGGGTTTACAGTAACATTTGTTACATAAAGAAGTATTTTGATATTTTTTTTATTAAACTTTTGTGTCATTAAAAAAGCCTGCTACTAGGAACAGGCTCATTTAGATTTAAATATAAATTAGTGCTGTTTATGCTCTAATATTTGTAATAGCATCTGCTCTAAAAGCATTTTTATTAATGGATGAAAGGGCAATATCTGTTAGTTTAGCATCTGCTTTTTTCTCTTCATCCAATGTTTTGGCCAGTAAAGTTGCCGCTTTATTTTCTCCAAGAGTTTTTGCAAAAGCGTGTAAAGTGCCATATGTTGCAATTTCGTAATGTTTCATTTTTTGTTCGGAAGCAATAATACTGGCATCACGTACCATTCCATGATCGGTTTTTTTGATCATATTAGCATTTTCTTTCAGAATCCCTTCCATAGCATCGCATTTTTGTGCTTTGGCCTCAATTCCTGTAGTTTCAAATATTTTTTCTAATCTGGAAACATGTTCATGTGTTTCCTTTAAATGATTTTTTAAAGTTGTTTTTAACTCAGGATCAGAAGCATTTTCCATCATTTTAGGTAAGTTTATGCTAAGTACCTTTTCTGCATAATAAATATCTTTCAAGCCAACTTCAAATAAATCTCTTAATCCATGTGAAGGATTTGCTTTTGCTTTCATTGTTTCTTTTGAAGCTTCTGGTTTTCTAGTTGTAGGTGCCATAATAATTGGTTTTTATATATTAATAGATTGTATTATAAAAATTTTTGTCTTTTTCTAATTTCTTTTAATTTTCAATATAAGGAGTATTTCTTCTTTTTCTATTTATAAAGTTATAAATATTTTATTTTAAGTAACTGTTAATTAACTTAATATAAACATAAACTGCGTAAATTAACTAAAAGTAGTAAGGCGTTTCTTTGTAATAACAATATGTTGTTTTTTGAGTTTTGTTAGCTTTCTTTAAAGAGAACTAAAAAATATATTTTTCAAATTTATTTAAACATAATTAAAAACAAAAAAGCCAGTTAAACCTTTTGATAAAGGAAAAACGGGCTTATTGATACAAGTTTTTAAATGTTTTTATAATGCGATAATAGCTGGTGAAAAGGTTTTATAGTTATTGTATCGAATTGTTTTTCATTTCTTCAAGTAGTTTAATTATTTTATCCAATTTGTCTACTTCGATATTATTTAACTTTAGGGTTAATGCTTCGATTTCCTGTTTAGCATCAATATTAGTTTGGTAATCTGCTTGTGCTTGCATTCGGTCTCTTTCATTTTGTCTATTTTGAGACATCATAATGATAGGAGCGGCATAAGCGGCTTGAGTAGAAAAAACAAGATTAAGTAATATAAAAGGATAAACATCCCAATGCTTCACAAAAGCCAATAAATTGAGACCCATCCAAAGTACAACTAGTATTGTTTGTACAATAATAAATTTCCATGAACCCATTCCTTTTGCTACACTATCAGCTAGTCGGCTACCAAATTCTAATGTTTCAAGATGTTTTTGATGCCAGTTATTCGTTTTTATCATTGTTTTTAAATTAGTGTTTTTTTTATAAATATTTATATCAAATATAACTCAATCTTTGTTTCGATAAATTAAAATTTTAGTTAATGTGAGTACATTGTTGGTCGAAAGAAAATAGTCATTTGGCTACACAATTAATAGCGTTCATCTAACAGGACATTTATGAGCTTTAAAGTCTTTATATATTTGTGGTATAGTTTTAGATAATAGATAGGTAACAACAAGTATTATAATTGGTTATTATGTTTTGTTGAGAAGGTCAGTAAAATAAGTGTACCTGTAAATGCATTCGCTTGAGATAAGATTAAATCATTAGCAACACTTTGAAGAAAATTACAGAGCGGACCATACAGTTAAAATATAGAATGTTTAGTTTTTTAGTTGATTGGTTAAATTCCCCAATTTAGCCGTTTAGAACAGTCTTAGCTTTCTTAGTTAAGACTGTTTTATATTTTAATTATCAATTTATTTAATAATTCTTGTCCTTCTTCCCAATATTGCAATTGCGATTCAGAGTTGAGGTGCCCTTTTAGTCCTACATTGATAAAAGTACTTCCCCATTGATTTGCTAGAAAAACAGCTTTTTCCACAGAAATATAGGGATCGTTAGCACTCGTTACCAGAATGGTAGGGTACTCTAATTTGGATAAAGGAATTGGCGAAAAGTTTCTTGTTTCTTCTGGTGTGTGTAATGGTGAATCGACATCAGCAGGAGCCACAAGTAAGGCGCCAGCGATTTTATTTGTACTATTCTTTTTTGACCAATGCGCTACAAGTGAAACAGCTAGACTATGAGCGACAATAATAATTGGGCCGTCAATGCTATAGATACTTGAGGAAAGTGCATTAAGCCAATCCTCTAAAATTGGATTGTCCCAATCTTTTTGAATTACTTTTTTTGAATTTTCAAATTTGTTGAGCCAATAATTTTGCCAATGCTCTTTTCCAGAATCACCTAATCCAGGAACTATTAATAAGGTAAAGTTCATGCTTTTTTTATTTTTATAAAACCAATTGTACTGAATTGCAATGTACTATTTTCCAGTAATACAATTACCATTTTTAAGTTGGCTTTTTTGTCATATATTCGTTAAAAAAAAGATGCGTTTTCCTATAGTTATTTTATTAAGCGGGATTTTATTGATGGGTTGTAGTTCTAAAAAATTTACTTCCGTTTCTTATCTAAAATCAGCAGAGAGTACTACTACAAATAGTCCTAAGTTGAATGTATTTGTTCCAAGAAGTGATAAAAGCGCACCTTTTCCAATTTTAATTTTTGTGCACGGAGGAAACTGGAACAGTGGTAGAAAAGGAACCTATGATTTGTTAGGAAGAAATTTTGCTAGCAAAGGAGTAGTTACTATTATTCCTGATTATACTTTAAGTCCAGATGCTAGTTATGATGAAATGACCGAGCAAATCGCATCAGTAATTCAATGGGTAAAAGCGAACGGCAGCAAGTATAATGGAAATCCAAATCAAATTTTTATTACTGGTCATTCTGCGGGAGGGCATTTAGGGGCCTTGGCAGTTATGAATCCAAAATATGGTATTGATCCTAAAAGTATTTCTGGGATTATATTAAATGATGCTGCTGGGCTGGACATGAAGAACTATTTAGAACAAAATCCACCAACAGCAACCGATAATTATTTGACTACTTGGACCAATAGTCCTGATCAATGGAAGGAAGCTTCTCCCATTTATTTTTTGAATAAAAATACGCCACCGTTTTTAATCTATGTTGGGGACAAAACGTACCCTTCTATTAAAGTAGCAAACAAGCATTTTGTTGATGCCTTACAACCCTATCAACCAACAGTTACTCCAATGCATTTAAATAAAAAACATATTCCTATGGTAACACAATATTTATGGCCATGGAGCAACCGTTTTGATGAGGTTATTGAATTTATGAATAGTCATAAATAATTCTATTTGGCTTTTTGAAAGGAAGTTCTATTTTTTTGTTCCGATAAAATACCGCTTAATAAAGGTTTCGTTAGTTCTTCTATTTCATTCTCTGTGATGTCAATCGCTTTTGAGTTGTCAATTAATTGCAACCAAGGTTTTGGAGCATCAAAATTATAAGAACCAAAAACAACTACTGGAGTACCTTTTACTTTTACATTTTCTTCATCAGCTAGTACCCATTGGTCAGCCCAATCATACAGGTAACGGGCATCTTTTTCCTGAAGACGCAAGCAAGAATGAGAAGCTGGATAACCAGGTAAACTGTATTGATGCCATCCCACACCTTCTTTGTTAGCAATATTAAAGTTCCATTTTAAATCCCATTCATCATTGAAAGTACTCGTTGTTTGTTCCGCCTTCCAGTTGGTATAGAAAAGTCCAGTAGGGGTTTGGTCTTTTTTTCTTCCCATATTAGTTGGCCCCGTATAGATTAACTCTCCATTTTCATAGGCTGCAAATGTTTGTGTTGGGTAAGAAAAATAGATGATTTTATCAATATCTTTTAGATACTCAACATGAGTAGGAAAAGGCAAGTAAAATTCAATATCACCGTTGAAATCTCCAGGAATGATTACTGAATCCATTTGAGTAAAATTGGTTTTGTCAGTTCTATTAAGTGCAAGGGCAATATCCATTTTTAGGGAATCTTTCGCATTTTGTTCCAACCATTGTTTTGTATTAGTTAATGTATAAGAGACCATTTTAGGTTGTTTTCTTACGCGCACTTTTTTGGTTTTAATAGATTCTGTTGATTCATTTTGCTTACATGAGTAAAGTACTACGATAATGCTTAAAAGAAGAATAATTTTTTTCATAGGTTAATGTTATAATACAAAATTGGGCTAAATTCTTGACCAAAGTATTACACAATTATCGATTTAATTTATTTTATTCACATATTAAAAATCTTATTGGCGGGTTAAATTGGGACAATTTTTTACGATAGGGTAGGGTGTTTCCACTTCTAGTTGTCTTACTAGTATAAACGATAGTGTACTATCACTAAAATTTAAAATTATGAAAGCAATTAAAACAATACTAGCAATAACACTTTTTGGAATTATAGGAACAGTAAATGGGCAAGAAGCTAGAGTAAAAAATGAAACGGCCATAAATACGAATCAAGATAGAATGGCGTATTATGAGCAAAGAGGAGCGGAAGATGCTCGTTTTGAGTTTGAATTTAAAGCTAAAAGCAAAGCAGATGAAAAATCTTTTTGGGAAGAACAGAAAGAGTATGAAAAGAATTTAAAGAAGCATAATAGGAAAGCGTATCGCGCTTATATATCGAGTAAGCAAGAAGCCTATGCAGAGCACCATCATCATTGTGATGGACATTGTTACCATAGCGATTCGTTTTACCAGCATGCTGGATATTACTACTATGGGTATGATGAACAAAACTATCAAACAACTCCTCACAGTACTTCAGTAAATACACAAATACGAGTAAACACACCAAGTGTGCGATTAGGTGTTTTTTAATAATTTGAATTAGTAAAAAAAGCCGCTCTTTCTTAATAGGAAACAGAGCGGTTTCTTTTTATATAGTAATTTACAACTACGCTAAATTTATAAGTCAAAAGAGTTGAAGTTTTAATTATTCTATCTTTTCTAATTGATCCTTTAAATCAGTTATTTTTTTTATCGTCAAGCTAGGTTCAATACCCCAAGGGTCAAAGAGGGAATCGGGAGTGCGTTGGACCCAAGCGGAACGCATCCCATACGATATAGCACCTATAACATCAAAAGGATTGCTTGATATCAACCAAGAATTGGATGGAGTTGAGTTCGTTTCTGTATTGAAATGTTCGTAAACTAATGGGCTTGGCTTGAAAACTTTAACGTCTTCCACGCTTACAATTCCATTAAAAAGGTCTCTAATTTCCGCATTGATTAAAAGAGTCGAAATCGTATTTTTGCTCCCATTTGAAAAAGCATATAAGGAATGTCCTGCTTCTTTAAGATTTTGCAAGCCCGTTTTTACATCAGGAAATGTAGGTAAAATGGTGTATTCATGCAGTAGTGTTTCTTTCTGTCTCGAACTTAAATCGACAGCAAATGCTTGACAACAATAGTCCAAAGCATTTTGAGTACAAATAGAAAAATCGACAAATTGATTCATTAATCCCCGTCTAAAAGAATATTCTAATTGCTTGTTTCTCCAACTGTCCATGAAGATTTTTGCTTTCTCGCCAATCATTTCTTCTAATGTATTGAAAACTCCGGAGGTGTTTATTAATGTTCCGTAAACATCAAATGCTAAAGTGTATTTCATCTATCTTGTGAATTAGTCTTTTTAGTTTGGTCATTCAAATAATGCTAAAAAAGTTAAATTTAAATGAGGTTTAATAATTTTTAAAGTTCATTTATTTCAATAACAATTGTTTTTGCCCAAATATCACCTAAACGTTGGTGTTTATCGGTATTTTTTATGGTTATTTTATCGATAGCACAACTTTGCATGAAGGATAGGAGCGGCATCTCCTGCTTTAGAAAAACAAGGCTTTTTTTGGCCGTAGTTTTTCTTATCAGGAATACAGCGGATAGCCTGACCGGAGCTTTGGCGGAGGGCATGCCCAAATGATTTTATTACAAAAATCACTTTAGAAACGACTTTTATCGTTGATTTCCCAAATCTTAATTAAATTTTTGAATTATCTAATTCTCTAGTTTTCAAATTAACCTATCTTTGCGCGCCGAACAATCGGTAGAAAAACGGTATTATGAAGTTTGATTTATTAAAAAAAGACCCGCAGTCGAAAGCTAGAGCGGGAAGTATTACTACAGATCACGGTGTTATTGAAACGCCAATTTTTATGCCTGTTGGGACTGTTGCCTCGGTAAAAGGGGTGCACCAAAGGGAATTAAAAGAAGATATAAACCCAGATATTATCTTGGGAAACACCTACCATTTATACTTGCGTCCGCAAACGGAAATCTTAGAAAAAGCAGGTGGATTACATAAATTCATGAACTGGGACCGTAATATTTTGACGGATTCAGGTGGATATCAAGTCTATTCTTTGTCTTCTAATCGTAAGATTAAGGAAGAAGGAGTGAAGTTTAAGTCGCATATTGACGGTTCATACCATGTGTTTACACCAGAGAATGTAATGGAAATTCAGCGTACCATAGGTGCTGATATTATCATGGCTTTTGATGAATGTACACCATATCCTTGTGACTATAATTATGCAAAGCGCTCTATGAAAATGACACACCGTTGGTTAGACCGATGTGTGAATCATTTGGAGAAAGTGCCTATGAAATACGGTTACGATCAAGCATTTTTTCCTATTGTTCAAGGAAGTTGTTACAAAGACTTGCGTCAACAATCGGCAGAATATATTGCAAATTCAAACCAAGTAGGAAATGCTATCGGTGGACTTTCAGTAGGGGAACCAGCTGAGGAAATGTACGCAATGACTGAAGTGGTTTGTGAAATTTTACCCGAAGATAAACCCCGTTACTTAATGGGTGTGGGAACTCCAATTAATATTTTGGAAAACATTGCACTGGGAATTGATATGTTTGACTGTGTGATGCCTACGCGTAACGCCAGAAACGGAATGTTGTTTACCGCAAATGGTTCAATCAATATCAAAAATAAAAAATGGGAAGCCGATTTTTCACCAATTGATGAAATGGGACACACATTTGTTGATACAGAATATACGAAAGCCTACTTACGTCACCTGTTTGCAGCCAATGAATACCTGGGGAAACAAATTGCTACGATTCATAATCTTGGATTTTATATGTGGTTGGTTCGTGAGGCTAGAAAACATATCTTAGCAGGGGATTTTAGACCATGGAAAGAGATGATGGTGAAAAATATGAACCAGAGATTGTAAAAATATGGTGATTTGTTTATTCGGTTATTTGTTTAATCGTATAAAAAACACATTTTTTTTAAACAAATAAACGATTAACCGATTACACTTTTATGTTAACAATAATAGACAAATACATTCTGAAAAGATACTTAGCCACTTTTTCGGCGATGTTGTTGATGTTTGTACCTATCGGGATTATTATTGACGTTTCGGAGAAAATCAATTTCATGATTGAGAACAAGATTCCCTTTCTTGATATTGCAGTTTACTATTATAATTTTACAATCTATTTTGCCAATAATTTATTCCCGATATTCCTGTTTTTGTCCATTATTTGGTTTACTTCCAAGTTGGCTAACAATACAGAAATTATTGCCATACTAAGTTCGGGGATTTCTTTCACCCGATTTTTAAGGCCCTTTATTATTGGGGCTACAATTGTCTCTTTAGTTGTTTTATTCTTGGGTTTTTCTATTGTTCCTGCTGCCAATGAAGGCTTTAATAATTTTAGGTATACCTACCTTAGAACGGGAGGAAAAGAGCAAATGCGAGGAGACAATACGGATGTATATAGACAAATTAATGACAAGGAGTTTTTGTATGTTAATAGTTTCAATACCGCATCAAAAGTGGCTTTTAATTTTGCGTTAGAAAAATTCGAAAAAGAAAAATTGGTTTCTAAAATTACGGCTAGCCGAATAAAATGGAATCCCAAAGATAAAACCTACACGATGTATGATTATACAAAGAGGACTGTAGGAGAATTAGGGGATAAAATTGAAAAACAACCAGAAAAGAAGGCGAAATTCAGTTTTGAGCTGGATGACTTAACACCTGTTATTTATATTGCTGAAACCTTGCGTATAGATAAGCTAAATAGTTTTATTGATAAAGAAAGAAAAAGAGGATCATCCAATATAAATATATATATGGTGGTATTTTATAAAAAGTTCAGCGTTCCCATATCAGCATTTATTTTGACCATTATTGCGGTTTCAGTTTCTTCCATGAAACGTCGAGGCGGAATGGGGATGAACTTAACCATAGGAATTTCAATTGCTTTTTCTTTTGTGTTTTTTGATAAAATATTTGGAGTACTAGCAGAGAAGTCTACTTTCTCTCCTTTCTTGGCGGTTTGGTTTCCTAATATTGTTTTCGGAATTTTAGCTATATTTTTATTACGCAATGCAAAACGATAAATTTAAAAGTTATTTAAATCTTCATTTAATCGTTTTTATCTGGGGTTTTACGGCTATTTTGGGTGCTTTAATAACCATCACTGCTGATGCAATTGTTTGGTATCGCATGTTAATGGCAGGAGTGTTTCTAGCATTGTTTATTGTTTTCAAGAAAAAATCATTCAAAATACCAACAACTGCTTTTCTTAAACTTGTTTTTGTAGGACTCTTGATTGCACTACATTGGGTCACTTTTTTTCATGCTATCCATGTTTCTAATGTTTCCATAACGCTATCTGTTTTTTCATTAGGAGCTTTTTTTGCCTCTCTATTAGAACCTCTTTTTTATGGTAGAAAAGTATTGTGGTACGAAGTTTTATTCGGACTCATAATCATTGCGGGACTTGGCATGATTATGAAAGTAGAGGTTAATTATTTTGAAGGAATGATTTTTGCACTTATTTCCATTTTACTAGGAGTACTGTTTACTTTAATGAATGGAAAATTAATTCATAAACACGATCCATCAGTTATTTCTTTCTACGAATTTATGGCTGGTGTTTTCTTTATTTCCATTTACTTTATTTATGAAAATAAATTCTCAACAGACTTCTTTATACTAACAACTCATAATTGGATGCTTATTTTACTTCTGGCTTCCATTTGTACGGCTTATGCTTTTACAGCTTCGGTGAAAGTGATGGAAAAGCTAAGCCCTTATACGGTGATGCTTACTACCAATCTAGAGCCCGTTTATGGAATTGTTTTAGCCTATTTTATTATTGGTGGAAAAGAGAAAATGAGTACTTCTTTTTATATAGGAGCTGTGATAATTATTTTGACAGTAATCCTGAACGGTATTATTAAACACAGGAAGAAAGAGATTGTATAATTGCCATATAATCATTATGTTGGTTAGAATTAATCTTTTTTCAGTTAATAACTTCAGCTTGTAATTAGCTTTTTTTTAACAGCCCCAAACAAATTAAATGTGATACCTTTGCAAAGTTTTACTAATTAAAAAACAAGGAATGCAAAAACACCTGCGATTAAACGAATACAAAGTCTTATTTTTTAGACTGTCTCTTGCTTATCTTTTTTACTTCATTGCGCGAGTTTTATTTTACGTTTATAATGCCGATTTATTACGAGTAGAATCATTTTCTGACTTTATTTCCTTGTGTTATTATGGACTGTCATTTGATACGACAGCGATCTTATATGTCAATTTACTTTTTATAGTTGTATCGATTATTCCAGTATTTAAAAACACTAATAATGGATACCAAAGGTTTTTGTTTTATCTTTATTTTGGAACCAACTTGCTGGCTTATTCAACTAATTTTGTAGATTTTATTTACTATAAATTTACTTATGCGCGCTCTACAACTGCTGCTTTAAGTGTATTAGAGCACGAAACGAATAAGGCTACTTTGTTTTCTAATTTTTTATTGGAGTATTGGCATGTTTGGGTATTGTTCGTTTTATGTGCTGCATTATGGGTTTATTTGTATAAAAAAGTAACCGTACTTGCTTTTAAACCTACGAAATACATTCCTTATTTTAGTTTTTCCACCGTTGCCTTTTTATTGATTGTTCTTTTTGTAATTGGAGGAATTCGTGGTGGTGATTTTAAAAAATCAACTCGCCCAATTAATCTTTTAGATGCCAGTCGTCATGTGAAGAATATTGTCCATTCGGATCTAGTTTTAAATACGCCTTTTGCTATTTTTAGGACATTGTTTACTAATGGGTTTTCTAAAACGCATTACGAAGGAGTTACAGAGAAAGTGATTCTAGAAGAAGTAAAACCAATTAAAGAGTATCATAATAATCCAAAAACAAAACCCAATGTGGTTGTTTTTATATTGGAAAGTTATGGAAGAGAATATATAGGAGCATTTAATAAAAACACAAATATTCCTAATTATAAAAGTCATGCGCCGTTCTTAGACTCCTTGTCACAGCACAGTATGATTTATACCAATGCCTACGCAAATGGAAGGCAATCTATTCACGGAATGTCATCGGTTTTGGCTGGGATACCTTCGTTTAAAGATGCGTTTACGTCTTCCCCTTATCCAAAGCAAAAAATAGAATCACTCGTTTCTGTTTTGAAAGGAGAAGGATATGATACTTCATTTTTTCATGGGGCTGCCAATGGTTCTATGGGATTTTTAGGTTTCAGTAACATTCTAGGTATCGATCATTATTATGGAAGAACAGAGTTCAACGACGATTCTCAATTTGATGGTTTTTGGGGAATTTGGGACGAACCTTTCTTACAGTATATGAAGAATACTTTGGACAAAAAGAAAACTCCTTTTTTCGCCTCCGTTTTTACAGTTAGTTCACACGAACCTTATATTATTCCTGAAAAATACAAAGACCGTTTTCATGAAGGAGGAGTGCCTATTCATAAATGTGCAGAATATACTGATTTTGCCTTGAAACGTTTTTTTACAGAAGCCAAAAAACAACCTTGGTTTTCCAATACGATTTTTGTTTTGGTCGCGGATCATTGCAACCAGATTTTTTATGATGAATATCATAAACCTATTAATCGTTATGCTGTCCCAATAATCATTTACAAACCAGGAAGTGATTTAGTAGGTGTTGATACTGATTTAGCACAACAAATCGATATTTATCCGACTATAATTGATATGATTGGCTATGATAAACCATTTAGGAGTTGGGGTAGGAGTTTATTAGATAAAAAATCAAGCGCTCCTTTTGTATTAAATTCTACGGGCAGTATTTATCAATTCTCAAGAGGGAATTACATCTGTACTTTTGACGGAAAAATAGCATTAGGGTTTTATGATAAGGACGATAAAGCATTGAAACATAATTTAATTAAAAATAGAAATGCAGAGATGGATGATATTGAATTGAATTGTAAAGCTTTTATTCAAGATTATATGAATAGAGTAATTGATAAAAATTTATATTCAAAGTAACTACTGTTTTTTTTAATTGAATCTAATAGCATTGATTTTCAACGATTAATGATTCGGAAATAAAATTTAGCAAATAATTGAACCCAAGTTTAATACCGAATTTCCTTTTTTTTGAATTAGTATTTAAGAGTTTTTAGGACTTAATTCAAAAATAAAAGGGTGCAAACGATTTAATATTTTATATTTGCAGTTCGAATAAAAAACAAAAACGCACAAATCCTATGGAATATTTAGATTTTGAGCTTCCAATAAAAGAACTAGAAGATCAGTTAGAAAAGTGTCAAGTTATTGGTCAAGAATCAGATGTTGATGTTACAACCACATGTAAGCAAATCAGCAAGAAATTGATTGAAACCAAAAAGAATATTTACAAAAATTTGACAGCTTGGCAGCGTGTACAGTTATCTAGGCACCCAAGTAGACCTTACACCTTAGATCATATAAAAGCACTTTGTGGAAATACTTTTCTAGAGCTTCACGGTGATAGAGGTTTTGCTGATGATAAAGCGATGATTGGTGGTTTAGGGAAAATTGGAGGACAATCTTTTATGATTGTTGGTCAACAAAAAGGCTACAATACAAAAACACGTCAATATAGAAACTTTGGGATGGCAAATCCTGAAGGCTATCGCAAAGCATTGCGATTGATGAAAATGGCGGAAAAGTTTGGTATACCTGTTTTAACGCTTATTGATACTCCGGGTGCTTATCCAGGACTAGAAGCGGAAGAACGTGGACAAGGAGAAGCTATTGCTAGAAACATTTTTGAAATGGTTCGCCTTAAAGTGCCTATCGTTACTATTATTGTTGGAGAAGGTGCTTCGGGTGGTGCATTAGGAATCGGAGTTGGAGACCGTGTTTATATGTTAGAAAACACATGGTATTCTGTTATTTCTCCAGAATCGTGCTCTTCTATTTTATGGAAAAGTTGGGAGTACAAAGAACAAGCTGCTGAAGCTTTGAAATTGACTTCTTCTGATATGAAAAGACAAAAATTGATTGATGACATTATTCCAGAACCATTAGGAGGAGCTCATTATGATAGAGAGACTACATTTAAAACTGTAGAAGAATATATCTTAAAAGGATATAATGAGTTGAAAGACTTATCAACAGAAAAGTTAATCGCTCAGAGAATGGACAAATACAGTAAAATGGGTGAATATAAAGAGTAAAATCTTACAAATTACTATTTAATCCGAAGCCCTACAGTTTCGGATTTTTTTTTGGTTATAAACAAAAATGAGTTAGTTATGAACATTTATTTGTAATAACTCTACTGCAATATTTTTTAAAATTACGTTACTTTCGCTACATGGAAAACTTCAAAAACATAAACCCAATTAAGGTTGATAAAACAACAATTATTAGCCTGGAGAAAGGGAAATTGCCCCCACAAGTTTTAGAACTAGAAGAGGCTGTACTTGGAGCGATGATGATTGATAAAAAAGGAGTTGATGATGTAATTGATATTTTACAGCCTGATGCTTTTTATAAAGAGGCCCACAAACATATTTTTGAGGCTATTGTGCAACTATTTACAGATACGCAACCAATTGACTTGTTGACCGTTTCTGCTCAATTAAAGAAAAACGCAAAGTTAGATTTAGCTGGGGGTGATTTTTACCTAATTCAGCTTACGCAAAAGATTTCCTCATCAGCACATATTGAATTTCACTCTCGAATTATTCTTCAAAAGTTTATTCAGCGAAGTTTGATTCGTATTTCATCGGAAATTATCGAGGATTCGTATGATGACTCAGCGGATGTTTTTGATTTGTTAGATAAAGCCGAATCTAAATTATACGAAGTAACACAAGGGAATATTAAAAGAAGTTCTGAAACGGCACAGAGTTTAGTATTGCAAGCCAAAAAACGTATTGAAGAAATTGCTGGGCAAGAAGGTTTAAGTGGTGTGGCAACTGGTTTTGAAAAACTAGATAAAATTACATCAGGATGGCAACCTAGTGATTTAATTATTATTGCGGCCAGACCTGCAATGGGAAAAACAGCTTTCGTATTATCGATGGCTAGAAACATGGCAATTGATTATGGAATGCCAGTGGCGTTGTTCTCTCTTGAGATGGCGTCAGTTCAGTTAATTACTCGTTTAATTTCCTCAGAGACTGGTTTGTCATCAGAGAAATTACGTACTGGTAAATTAGAAAAACACGAATGGGAGCAATTAAGTACTAAAGTTAAAAACTTAGAAAAAGCCCCTTTATTTATTGATGATACGCCTTCACTTTCTATTTTTGATTTAAGAGCAAAAGCAAGACGTTTGGTTTCACAACACGGAATCCGAATTATCATTGTGGATTACTTGCAATTGATGACTGCTGGAGGAAATGGTAAGGGTGGAGGAAACCGGGAGCAGGAGATTTCAACAATTTCCCGAAACTTAAAAGCACTAGCAAAAGAATTAAATGTGCCGGTAATAGCACTATCTCAATTGTCACGTGCTGTAGAGACTCGTGGATCTAGTAAAAGACCATTGCTTTCTGACCTTCGTGAATCGGGAGCGATTGAGCAAGATGCGGATATTGTTTCGTTTTTATATCGCCCTGAATATTATAAAATTGATGAATGGGATGATGATGAAGCTTCACCAACGGCTGGTCAAGCAGAAATAATGATAGCAAAACACCGTAATGGTAGTATTGAAAACGTTCGTTTGAAGTTTATAGGACACTTAGGTAAGTTTGATAATCTAGAAGACCACAGCGGTAGTTATGATGATCTTCCTTCGTCAATGAATCAAGAAGATAATCCTTTTATAACTAAAAACCTTCCTTCGGCACATGAAGCTTTTGGTAGTAATTTGAATGATGACGATGATGATAGTGATATGCCATTTTAGCAAAACAAGAAAGCCTTTATTGGGCTTTTTTTATTTCTAGTATAATAAAAAGCCCTAATTTTAATGTTGAAATTAAAAAGCTAGTATTTTCGTTTTTATAGTATTTTAATATTGAATTGTTTTTTTAGAACATAAAAATTATTCATTTTTGGTACTAATTTAAAGCCAGTTACTGGAATTTATGAAGATAGAATAACTATTGGAGTAGCTATTGCATTAGCAATGGAGGGTATCTATGACTTCTCTTCAGCTTGTGATTTTAAAAGTCCAATGTATACATAATTTAAATGCTGACAACTTTAGTTAATTTAGGGAATATACTTTTATTTTTAAATTTAGTTTTATTTGTAAAATGCTTTTCGGGACAAGGAAAACCATTTATAATTTTTACTATTTATTTAGCGCTTATGTTTTTAATACAAATGAGCTCTAGTATGATGTCTAGATTTGGAATTAATAATCTTTATTTATCTCATTTTTATTTTATTGGACAATTTTTTGTGTTAGGCCTTTTTTATGGCACAATTTTTAAAACTAAAAAACTAAAAAAAGATACATTAGCAATTGGAATAATTGGTTTGGCTATTATTGGAGTTGAATATATTTTTGATCCTAGTCAGTTTTTTAAATTTAATATTTTCGAAATTTTTATAACTTCACTATTAGTTATGATATTTGCAGTTATACATTTGTATAATATGCTCTCTGAAAAAAAAGAGTTTTATTATATTAATTGGGGAATAATTATTTATCTATTTGGTAGCACCATACTATTTATCACAGGAAATTTAATTGTTACTTTAAACCGTGAGTACACTAAATTGCCATGGATATTAAATGCTTTTTTGTATATAATTTACCAATTGTTTATTACATATGAATGGTATAGCAATTTTTCTAAAAGAACAGTTCAGTAAAAAACAAAAAACTTCCCTCAGTAAATGAATTATTTCTAGTAAATAAAAATGCGACAGCGATAATCAAAACACCTTTTTTTTGTAAAACGATAAAACTTAATTTATTTTTTTTTCGCAATAAAAAGTACTATTTTTTATGTTAAAATTGTAAAAAATAGTACTTTAGCTCTATAGTATTTTACTATAGAGTATTCGTTTTTATTAATTAAAAAAATAAAGATTAAATGGCAAAGGAAACTATATTAGAAAAATTATCAGAAAAAGTGGGTGTTACAATTAATGCGATTCCATTAAAAACAGCTCAAAAATGGGCAAAACGCTGGACCCAAAGGGAAGGTAAATACAATAAGCATCATGAATTAAACGCTTTTTTAATTCCTGCTGTTGATTTAAAAGAATTGTTGAATGAAGGTGGTACACATGTTAGAGCTTATATTGGTGTTCAAAAAGTGAAGCCTGAACAAGAAGGGGAGCAACCTACTTATGTTGAAAAATTAATGTTTGTAGGAACAGAATATAATCCAGAAACTGGTATTTATGAAGATCTGATCACTACTCCAGGACCTGATGGAAATCTTCAATCTGCTCCAGATGACATATATGATTTTACAAAGCCGTGCCCTCCTTACGATGATCCTAAGAGTCCTTTAGCAGTCTAATTATGGGATATATTTGGGATTTATTGGCTAATATGGGTTGTCTTTTTTTATTTGTAAACTTGCTTTTATTTAGTTTAAAGTTTAGAGGTAACGGCAAGGCTTATAAAATATTTACTGTTTATCTTTTAGTTGTTTTAGCAGTTCAATTGCCTTCTTTCTTTTTAAAAAGTTTACATATTAATAATCTTTTTTTATCTCATTTTTATTTTTTAGGACAATTTATATTTTTAGGCCTGTTTTATAAATCCCTTTTTACAAATCTCTTACAAAAGAAAATTATAAATATCGGTTTTGTATGTTGCTTTATTATTTTAGGAATTCAATATAGTTTAGATACTAGTTTAGTGTTTAAATTTAATTTATTCGAAATATTTTTGACATCATTCTTATTGATTATCTATAGCGTGTTTCATTTTTATAATATGCTAAGCGATAAAAAGGAGTTTTATTATATCAATATTGGAATTATGCTCTATTTATTTGGAAGTACAATACTATTTTTTGTAGGGAATCTTACTGCTTTAATGAGTGCTGAAATGAGTAAAATAACTTGGGTTACTAATGCTCTTTTATATGTTGTTTATCAGTTGTTTATTGTATTCGAGTGGTATATAAGTTTTTCAAAAAAAACAATTCAATTAGGAAAATGAAAACAAGTCCAGTTTATGAGAAGGAAATAGTTTCGATTATTTTATATACCTCTATTTTTTTTATCATTTTAGCTTTAGTGTTAATTTTGTTTTTCTATTATTCTAGAAAGAAGATTATTCAAAAGGAAATAGAGAAGAAGGATTTAGAAATTCAGCACCAACGAGATCAATTACGTGCTGTAATTATAACTCAAGAGGAAGAACGGAAACGGATAGCTCAAGATTTGCATGATGATATTAGCTCGAAGCTTAATATTGTTTCTTTAAATAGTCATTTGTTAAAAACCCCAAATTTAACAGTAGATGAATCAGAAGAGATTACGGCTAATATTATAAATCTTACAGCCAAAGCTCTAGAGAATACAAGACGTATTGCTCATGATTTATTACCACCAGTATTAGATAAATTTGGTTTGCATGCTGGAATTGAGGAGTTGTGTTCTGAGTTTAACAGTAGTAAGCAGGTTCAAGTTAATTATGTAAATGTGGTTCAGTTTGACATGGGTGATAATGATAAGCATCTTCATGTTTTTAGAATATTACAAGAGTTGATGAATAATTCTTTGCGCCATGGAAAAGCTACAATTATAGATATCTTATTTGAAGAAAAGAATGGGAAAATAATTTGTTGCTATTTGGATAATGGTTTAGGATTTGAAATGAAAGACAAGAAAAATCAAAGCGGACTTGGGATGAAAAACATTCAAAGTAGAATTGATTTTTTAAATGGTACTATTATAATTGATTCAGCTATTAATAAGGGAGTCAAAGTAGTTGTAAATTTTTAAATTATGAATAGAAATATTAAACTAATTTTAGTTGATGATGAAGTTTTATTCAGAAAAGGAATTTCTTTTTTATTGGATAGAGAAGAAAATATAAAAGTGATTCATGAAGCATCAAATGGAATGGAACTTTTGTCTTTTTTAGAGGAAAGCAAGATTCATCCCGATATCATTATAATGGATTTAAAAATGCCTTTATTAAATGGTGTTGAAGCCACTAAAGTAATTCATAAAGAATACCCAAAAATTAAAATAATTGCTTTATCTAGTTATCGATCTAAATCATTTGTTGCTAATCTAATGAATGTAGGAGCAGTTTCATATTTAATAAAAAATACAACACCTAAAGAATTATTAAAGACCATTCATGAAGTTAACAGTAAAGGTTTTTATTATGATGACTATGTGATGAAAGTAATCAAAGACATTGCGTTAAGTGATAGTATTACTAATAAAGAATTAAAGTCTAATTATTTAACAAGTCGTGAAGTTGAAGTACTACAATTGATATGTGAACAAAAAACTACTTCAGAAATAGCCGAATTACTTTTTATTAGTCCAAGAACTGTTGATGGACATCGTAACAATTTATTGCTTAAAACAGAATCTAAAAATATAGCTGGTTTAGTTTTTTTTGCGATTCAAAATAAAATAGTTTTATTGTATGATTGAGTAAGAATCTATTTAAAATTTAAGCATTTAGATATTTTATCGCCAAAATAAAATATAAGATAATAGTCATTACTAATAAACACAAACCTCCTTTTTTTAAAAAGAATAATGCTCTTGATTGCTTATTGTTCTTATAATCTTCCATTTGTCCTATTTTTATTATTAAATATATCCAAATTTATTAATAATGTTTTATCCATTTATACGTATTAATACCCGTTTTAAAATTGAAATATTTATTAATTAATATGGCTACTAGAATCTTTAAATAAAATACCTTTATACTCTATTTAATATTTTTAAAATGATTTCTAAAAAAAATATATTTATCCTGTTTTTTCTAATTTCATTTGCTTCAAAAGCTTCCTTTATTTTGTTGCCAATGGACGAAAATACACAGCAGAATCATCTAAAAGCGTATGGAGTCACTTTTTGGTGTTTAGAAAAAAGCTACAAAGCGAGTTGGTTACTTAATTATCGTGGTGGTTCTTTTTTATTACCAGATGCATTAGAGATACGTAAAGAATGTCAGATTCGAGGAGTAAGTTTTGAAATATTAACGGATACAGAAGAAGCCAGAATTTTGGATGAAATCTCAAGTCCATCGCAAAATATGGAAACCGTAATTCTTGAAAAAGTCCCAAGAATTGCAGTTTATACACCCAAAGGGAAGCAACCTTGGGATGATGCTGTCACACTTGTTTTGACCTATGCCGAAATTCCTTTTACTCCCATTTATGATGAAGAAGTTTTAAATGATCAATTAGTATTATATGATTGGTTGCATTTGCATCATGAAGATTTTACAGGCCAATATGGGAAATTTTTTGGAGCCTATAGAAATGCACCTTGGTACATTGAACAAAAAAAAGAAGCAGAAGAGTTAGCAACCAAGTTAGGATATGCAAAAGTATCTCAAGAAAAAGGAGCTGTAGCCAAAAAAATTAGAGACTTTGTCATTGGTGGCGGATTTATGTTTGCCATGTGTTCCGCAACAGATAGCTTTGATATTGCTCTGGCAGCAGATGGAGTTGATATATGTGAGCCCATGTTTGACGGTGATGATAGTGAAGCCAATTATCAAGCTAAAATGAATTATGATAATTCATTTGCATTTAAAGATTTTATATTAGAGAGAAAACCAGATAAATATGAGTTCTCCGATATTGACATGACTGAAAAAAGAAGAGTTCCTATGGAAAAGGATTATTTTACATTAATGGAGTTTTCCGCTAAATGGGACCCAATTCCCACAATGTTATGCCAAAATCATACACAGTTAGTAAAAGGATTTATGGGGCAAACAACCTCTTTTGATTCTGACCTTATAAAATCTAATGTTTTAAAAATGGGAGTTTGCGAATTGAATGGTGAAGCAAGATATATTCATGGTGAAAAAGGAAAAGGAATGTTTACTTTTTATGGAGGTCATGATCCTGAAGATTTTCAACATAGAGTAGGGGATTCGCCAACTGTTTTAGATTTACACATGAATTCTCCAGGGTATCGATTAATTTTGAACAATGTATTATTTCCCGCGGCTAGAAAGAAAAAACAAAAGACCTAATACTAGACCTTTCCTATATAAACTACAATTTTATTGAACAAATGAATTATCCAAAAATACTACAAGAAATCCAACAGAATTTATTGGAATATCCAACGATTGGGAATGTTACTACAACAATACCAGAGCTAGCGAAGGTAAACCCAAATAAATTTGGAATACATCTTACAACGATTGACGGAGAAGATTTTGGCATAGGAGATAGTGAAGAACAATTTTCTATTCAAAGTATATCAAAAGCATTGACAGTTGCCTTGGCATTTTCTTTTTTAGATGAAAAAATTTGGAAAAGAGTGGGTGTAGAGCCATCAGGAACGGCTTTTAATTCTTTGATTCAACTTGAATATGAAAAAGGAATTCCAAGAAACCCCTTTATAAATTCAGGAGCAATTGTAATCGCTGATATGTTGGTGTCTTGTTTAAAGAATCCTAAAGATGACTTTTTGAGTTTTATTCGAATGATTTCTGGAAGTCCATCGATTAATTATAATTTTGCTGTAGCACAGTCCGAAAAGGATACCCGCTTTAGAAATGCAGCTTTGGCTAATTTTTTAAAATCATTTGGTAATATTGATAATGATGTTGACGAGGTTTTAGATTTTTATTTTCATCAATGTTCTATTGAAATGACTTGTAAAGAACTATCTCATTCCTTTTTCTTTTTTGCCAATGAAGGGAAAACAAAGGATGGAAAACAAATTTTGACAAAAAGCCAAGTAAAACGTCTGAATGCTTTAATGCAAACTTGTGGTTTTTATGATGAGTCTGGTGAGTTTACCTATAAAGTGGGATTGCCTGGCAAGAGTGGAATAGGTGGGGGAATTGTAGCTTTATTTCCTAAGGTATTTGTAGTGGCTACTTGGTCACCAAAATTGAATAAAAAAGGAAATTCTGAATTAGGGATGCATGCATTAGAGTCTTTGACAACCAAAACAGGTATGTCTGTATTTTAATAGAATCAATTTAAAGAGAATTGAAACCAAATTGGAATGTGATCTGAAATTTTTCTAGCTTCTTTTAATGAGTTAAAATTTTTATAAAAAAGGAGTACTCCAGAATTTATAAAGTTGATTTTGGATGTTTTGTAATACATATTGTCAAACTCCGAGGCAAGACATTTGCTGTTTTTACATTCTTTTTTTAATGATGTTTTTTGATTGATAAAAATACTCTTATAGCCCATTTTTTTCAAAGGATTAAAAACAGAATGAGATTGTGGGCAATTAAAATCTCCTGCAAATATTAAATTTAAATTGGGATATTCTTCAGGTATAAATTTAAAATGTTTAATCTCTCTTTCTGGTTGTTTACTTTTTGTTATGGCATGAAAATTTACTACAGTAAATTGCTTATTATCACATTCAAACGTGCAATAATAAGGTTCTCTATCAATCTCTAGTGCAAATTGTTTCTCAAGCCAAGCTCTTCCGATTTTTTTTAGTTTGCTAGTTTTCCATATGTAAGCGTATCGTTCTGTTTTATAAGCACTGCTACTTGTAGGGTTACTAATAACATAATCCCATTTAGCCCCTTTGCGATTAAGAACATCAACTAATTGAGCAACGGCTTGAGCTCCACCATAGCCAGCGACTACTTCTTGAATGGCAATAATATCATAATCTTGAACGGTTTGTGCCATAAAGGCAATTTCAGAAGTGGATTTTGATTTCCCTAAATTTTCAATATTCCAGGAAACTAGCTTGGTTTGTGAATAGAGTAAAGAACAAAAAAAAAGAAGGAATACCAATACGATATTTTTCATTTGTAAAAAGGGAAAATAGGGTTTAAATATAGTGCAACTTACTGAAATTTTTTATAAATAGTTAGCAACAGCTCGGTTTTAATCCATTTTAAGTTTGTATTTGAATCCTTCAATATCTGTTGCTATTATTTTTTTTCGGTTTAATATCTCAAATACTATTTCTGTTTCATGTCCTTTATTGTCAATTAAAATTCCAATACCATTTTCACCTTCTACAGTGATATGACCTTGAACATTATTTCCATCTTCATCTGTACCGCAAACATGATCTTTATATTTTGAGGGAATAGAAATTAGGTTCTTTTTTATTTTTTTATTTTCCGAATCACTTTTTTTGATAACTATTTGCTTGTCATTTTGGTTTTTTATTTTTTGTTCGCATCCGCCAATAGTTATTGATAAGCATATGATTAGTAGTCGAAATGTTTCAATTTTGGAAATCATGGTGGTATTTTTTTGTAAAATTAATTTATAAAAAAATCGATTCCTTACGGGAAACCTCATTTTGGATTTTTTTTTAACTTTAACAAACAGTTTTCACCAGTTTCATTTTTATTTGAATAAATCGTTCTACCTTTTTTGTAGTTAATGCACTTTGGATTTGTGCTTTGTACAATTTTTCAGCGATAACTTCAGATTTGATTTTCATATAAGGATATATTGATAAAGAAATAGTATTCCCTGTCAATGACTTCTTATAATGCTTGATGTATTTTTTAGTGTAATTATTATAATCTTCTAGGTATTTGTCCCATTCACTGTTTTTTGGAGGTTTGCTCTTTTTTATTGTGAAATCTATTAAAAAAGGAGTGTCTTTGTTTTCCATTTTTGACTGAATGCTTTAAATTAATTTAATTCAAAACTACAACCTGTAAAAGTCTCTTCCTTGAGGGAAAACGTAAAGTAGAAAGAAAAATAATTTAGTTTATACGAGGCCTAAATCTTTAGCAATGGCAATGAGGTGTACATTGTTATTGGCTTTGAAGTATATTTTTAATTTATTGATTCTCTTCTCAATACTGCTGGAACCATTTGGGGAAATGCTAGCTGCTTTAAATTCAATACCTATTTCATCGAGAGTTTGTCCTTTGGATAAAAATTTCAATAAATAAATATCATATGCCTCAATTTCTATTAAAGATTTATCTCTTAAAGCATACGATAATTCAGATGATATGATTTTTTCTTCATTTTGGTAAATACTACGAATGGCTTTTTGGAGTTCGGGTATACTGTTTCGTCCTTTTGATATATACGCATTAATTCCCAAGTCATTAAATAATGATTTTATGCGGTATGTTTTGTCTTCAATTGAAAACACGATTGTTTTAATTTCTGGCTGAATCTTTTTAACGGCTTCTATAAGTTCATCTCCAGAATTTAATATATTTTCTCTATGATCAATTTTAAACGATAAATCACTTATTAATAAATCGTATGGGAGATCGTCATGTAATGCTTTTTTTATTTTCAATAAAGCATCATCACAATATTTTGCATGGTGAATTTCAGAAATCGAAAGTTCTTCCAAAGCTTGTACAATGGCGATACTGATACTATCTAAATCTTCAGCAATTAAAATTTTTTTGAACATAGTTTCATTATTTATATTGGAAAAGTAATCTTTACTTTGAATCCTTTTTCGGATTTAGTGTCAAAAGTAATTGTTCCTTTGATAGCTAGAATACGGTTTTCCACATTGTGGAGTCCATTTTTTATATTTATTTTTTCAAAATTGGCTCCAATACCATTATCAGTGTAATCAAAATAGATAATATTTTTATTTATTTTAAAGGAGAGAACTACTAAGCTGCTTTTACTATGTTTTTTCATGTTAACTAAGAGTTCCTGTATTACACGATAAACAGTTATTTTTTTAGTGTTTTCTATAGAAGACCAGTTGATGGATTCTAATTCATTTATTAAAATAGTAGTTGTGTATGAGTTATAACCTGACATCATCTCTTTTAAATTAGGTATGAAATGAATTCCAGATTCTATAGTACTATTTTCTTTAGAAATATTTCGAGTTCTAGAATATATAGTATCTAAGTTGTTGAGTAAGGTTTCTTTGTTGTTTGGCAAAACAAGGTCTTGCGTTTCGGCAAAAGCCATTGTTTGAAATACATCATTGGCTAGTTCGTCATGTAATTTTTTTGATATTCTAGTTTCGGTATTGTATGTTGCCTCAATTTGTATGCGTTTATTTCTATTTCGAAAGTAAGTTACGATAAAGAATATCCCTATTAGTAAAAGGCTAATTCCAAAATAAGAAAGGTATTTTTGATTTTTTTCTCTTTCAAGGTGTAAATCAGATTCAGCTTTTTGTGCAATAAGACTAAGATTTTCAGCTCTATTTTTATCAGTATCAAATTTAATTTTCACAAATTGATTTTTTGCATTATTACGAACTTTAATAATACTATCATTTAATGCTATAAAGTCAACTGCTAATTGGTTTGATTTTTCATCAAAATTTGTGGTAATTAAAAAAGAAAGCGATTTTAGTCTAGAATCGATATTGTGAATCTTTCTCGAAGTATGATACGCATTTAGAGCATATTCATTTGCTATTTGTGGTTGTTTTTTTTGATAATATTCTGCAAGATGTAAATTGCTTCCTATTATTCCATAAAAATCATTGTTCTTTTTTCTAATGGATAAAGCTTCTAACATCATAGGTAACCCTTTTTGAATTTGATTTTCTTTAAAATAGGAAAAGCCTAAATTGTCTACTATTTTAGCTTTTCTAATTTCATTGCTTTCAAGAATTTTTAATTGTAATAAAGGTTCTAGTAATTGTATGGATTTAGTGTATTTCTTTTGATCTATATAAATGTTGGCTTTATTATTAATCAATATAATTTGAGCTATAGTATCTGTCGTGCTCGTTTTAGCTTTATCATAATAATATATTGCATCTTCATAATTAGAAAGTTCTTTTGAAGATATACCAAGTAAGTTATAGGCTGCCGATTCATATAATGACCCTTTTTGTATAAATGGTAATGCTTCAATTAGGTTTTTTTCGCTTCCCATATAGTCACTTAAAACTTGCTGCATTGTTGCCATCTGAATCAAATTAAAAGCAATTTTCGAACTGTCTTTTTCTAATTCGTAATTAATTTTGGATCGGTTGTAGTAATAGTAAGCACTATCAAAAACCTGTTTTGAATTAAAATCTTCAGCTTTGTCTAATAGCGCTCTTGCAAAAATGCTATTACTATTTTTTGTTTTTTCTGTTTTAGGATTTTTTTTGTTTTTTGAAATATTATCACAAGAATAGATAAAAAAGAGAAGTAGTAAAATAAAAATCGGGGAACGCAACATAATTGAAAGTTTCCCCGAAATTAGTAATTAATACTTAATTATTTATATTATTTATTAAGGTTTAATTGGAATTACATCATCACCTGGACCATTGGTAAATATTTTTTGTTCAGAGGCATTAAGTGTTTTAACACTATCTTTCGCTCTTAAATCGTCTTTTTCTATGGCATCCGTTGTGCATGATATTGTCATCATACTCATAAATGTTAACACGGCTATAAGGACTGTTTTTTTCATAACTTTTAATTAAAATTTGACATAGGAATGGCTGTATGATATTTAAAATCATATTTTGTATTTGACCAATCATGTCATTTGGATTGATTGTTTAGCTCTTGTGGGAAGTGAAGTGTAGCGTAACAGTATAATCTTATTTATACTTCCCGAATAAACGAGTGATACTGTTTAGCGACACTTTTAAAAACTAGTTTTGTACATTTGTTTTAATTACATGTTAAAACAAGAACTAATTCTGAAGCAAAGAAATGCTGTCTTTGGTGGTCTGTTGGCAAAGAATTCCGATGATTCCAATAATTCCGAAGGTTTCTATCGCCTTCTGTTTAATTCCGATAAATGCTTATGAAGAAAATTACTTTTGAAGAATATAAAAGTGCTATTAAAGCACATTACAAAGTATCAAAATTGGAGGACGTTTCGGGAATTTTATTAAATCCTACACCTGCTCAATTGCGAAACTTGTGTTTAATGAAATTTGAAAATGGCTTGACTAGTGCTGATGAAAATATATTTAGTTTATTCTTCCATGTAAAAGAAGGACAAGACTTAAGAAAAGCGATAGATAATTTTGATATTGGAAAATTCAAACCTATAATTTCATTTTTGAAAGCCGAAAAAGATTCTGATAATTCATCTAGGATTGAATTAGCAGCCATACTAGTTGATTTTTGCCCAAGGCCTTATAACAAGTATTTAAACTTGCAAAGTAGTAGTGAGGTAATTAAGCAAGGGGGTGCAACATTAGTTGAAAAGAAAAAGCTAGTTGCAGCTGGTTTTGGAATTGGTAAGGGATTAAGTAAGGAGAGTGGAGTAGTAGTGAATGGAAGCGTAAGAAAGAAAGTTACTATTTTTGTTGCAGTATTCTTATCGTTGTTTTTTATGGGGTATACTATAAAAGGAGTTTTTTTTCCAAATAAGGAGTGTATGCAGTGGATTGAAAATCATTATGAACCAGTGAGTTGTTCTGATGATAAATTAGGAATTGTTCATTCGGAAATAATTGTTCCCATTGATGACAAAGTGATAGGTTTAGTGAAGTTAAATTCAAGTGGGGAGCATGAATTTTTTAAGAATGAAAAAGTGCTGATTTGGTATTATAAAAGAAATGGAGTTATTGAACTTTTTAATGGTCCTGGATTCCATCCAGAGACGGGAAAGTCTTTAAAACCGATTACAAATTATATTATTAAAAAATACAGTTTAAAATAAACTAAAAGTTGTAGGAATATTTATTTAGACTTTTTATGAAAAATACAAGGAGGGGGTGGCTTGAAGTTCATTTTATAAAAAAAAACTTCTTGGTTTATTCATAAAATAAAATGGATAAATATTAAGTCATAATCCGTATTATACTGGAAATTTTATATTAACCGTAAAGCCTCTGCTTGATTTAGAATTGTAATCTATAGTTCCCTCTATGTCTTCAATACGTTTTTCAATATTTTCAAGACCATTTTTCTTATTGATCTTTTGATCTTTAACTCCAATTCCATTATCAGAGTAGTTAAGATCAATCGTATTGTTGTTTAACTTGAAAGAAATGACAACCAAATTGCAATTACTGTGCTTTTTCATGTTAACTAATAGCTCTTGTAGTACTCGATAGACTGTTATTTTTTTTGTGTTTTCAATTGATATCCAATTGATGCTGTCCAAACCACTAATTAATACATTGGCAATATCAGTGTTGAAATCAGTAATCATTTCTTTTAGAGTTGGTATAAAATTTATTCCAGTGTCGATATAACTGTTTTCTTTCGAAATATTGCGCGTTCTTAAATAGATTGTATCTAGGTTATGGAGTAATGTTTCTTTGTTGTTTTCTGTTGAAAGATCTTGTGTTTCAGCAAATGTTATCATTTGGTATAAATCATTAGCAAGTTCATCATGTAGTTTTTTTGCAATTTTGATTTCGGTTGTGTAAGCTGCTTGGATTTTTTCTCTTCTGTTTTTCGATTTTAAATAAAAATAGATTAATCCAGTTAAAATTAATATCATTAAAATTACAAAATAGAGTGCCTGAGTTTTACTCTTCTGCACCTGTAATTTTAAAATATCATTAACTTTTTGTTCTTTGAGTTTTAGGTTTTCGTCTTTTTCTTTCTTTGAATCGTATTTTATTTTTGCAAAATTATTCTTTGCAAGCTCACGTACAGTGGTTATACTGTCATTGATTTTTAAATAAAGTAATGAATATTTTTTTAAATCATTACCTGTGCTATTCTGTATAAGTAGTTTTAAGGATTCTAAACGTGAATCTACATTTTTTAATTTTGTTGATTTTCCATATGCTTTCAGAGCAAATTTACAAGATAGGGTTACATTTTTTGTTTTGTAATATTCAGCAATATGATAGAAACTACCAAGAAGTCCCCAATTGTTTTTATTATTTGCTCGTATTTCTAACCCTTGTTTCAAATAGAATAAAGCTTGATTATTTTTAGTTTTATCATATACATGGCCTAAATTATTTTTTACATTAGCATGTATTTCAGGATTATCAATAATATTTTTTTTCAAAAGTAACGCTTGATAAAGTTCAATAGCTTTTTCGTAATTTCCTTTCTCAGTATAGGCTATACCTATATTATTTAAAATTCCAAATTTTGTTGTCTCATCAGTTTTACTGTTGATTGCTTTTTTAAAATAATAGATTGCATTATCGTTCTCTTTAGTTATTAAGTAGTTATTACCAAGTCCAATGAAAACATTCGTTTCTCCACATGGGAATTTACCTTTATTTCCTATATAAGGTAGCGCTTCAATACTGGTGCTTTCACTTCCAGTATAATCACCTTGATTTCTTTGTATTTGAGCCAGCCAGCTTAAAGAATGTATAATCCTTGAAGTATCTTGTTTTATTTCGGCAGTATTTTTAGCTTTATTGTAATAGTAATAAGAGCTATCAAATTGTTGATTTTCGTAGAAATTGTGAGCAACTGATAAGAGCTTATCTATTTCGGTTAAGTCCTTCTTGTTGGTTATTATATTTTGATTTTTTTTCTCACATGAGGATTGCAATAGTATAAAAACAATTAGCAGTAAATTATAAAGATGAAATTGTAGCTTTTTTAGTGCCATATTGCGAAATTACTAATTTATATTTAATTATAACACTAACTAATCTGTCAATCCGACTATTGTTATCTAGTCAATTTAAGACCCTTTTAAACACAAAAAACCCCAATCTTACGATTGAGGTTTCTATATAAGTAAGTAGTCTTAAATTGAGTTGATAAAACGTTTATTTTACTTTATTAAGTATTGCTTTGAAAGCTACTGGGTGGTTCATAGCCAAATCTGCAAGAACTTTACGGTTCAATTCGATATTGTTCTTTTTCACTTTACCCATGAATTGAGAATAAGACATTCCTTCCAATCTAGCTCCAGCGTTAATACGTTGAATCCATAATGCACGGAAATTTCTTTTATTCACTTTTCTGTCACGGTAAGCGTAGCACATTGCTTTCTCTACCGCATTCTTAGCAACTGTCCAAACGTTTTTACGTCTACCAAAGAAACCTTTGGCTTGCTTCATTATTTTTTTTCTTCTTGCTCTTTTAGCAACTGAATTTACCGATCTTGGCATAATTTTTATGTGTTTTTGTAGCAGGCGGCTTGAATTGAATCAAAAGCACTTAATGGCCATACTCCAAGGTTATTTTAAATTGTTTTAACCTAAAGAATTTCTTTAGTCTAATGTTTTAAAAGTCAAATGTAAAAAGCCAGTAGACTTTAAAATTTTAAGACTTTCTAACTTTCGACTTATTAGATGATTCTTAATTGTTGTTTGATGCTTTTCATATCTGTTTTGTGAACTAACGCTGAATGTGTCAAAGCTAATTTACGTTTTTTAGATTTTTTAGTCAAGATGTGACTTTTAAAAGCATGCTTTCTTTTAATCTTTCCAGAACCAGTAACTTTAAAACGTTTCTTGGCGCTAGATTTGGTTTTCATTTTAGGCATTTTTTCCTAGTGTTTTAATTTATTCTTACTTACTTATCTTCTATTCTTAAAGACGAAAGTCTTAAAGTCATAAAGTAAAGACTTTAGACATTAGAACTTTCGACTTTCGACTTATTTATTTTTTCTTCTTTGGAGCAATGAACATAATCATTCTCTTTCCTTCTAGTACTGGCATCGCTTCTACTTTACCATACTCTTCTAGATCAGTAGCTAGTCTTAACAATAAGATTTGCCCTTGGTCTTTATAGATAATAGAACGTCCTTTAAAGAATACAAAAGCTTTTAGCTTCGCACCTTCTTTTAAGAATTTTTCAGCATTCTTTCTCTTAAACTCATAATCGTGCTCATCTGTTTGAGGACCAAAACGAATTTCTTTTACAGTTACCTGTGTAGATTTTGCTTTTAAGATTTTATCACGTTTCTTTTGCTCGTAAACAAATTTCTTGTAATCCATAATCTTACATACTGGCGGCTCAGCATTTGGTGAAATTTCAACTAAATCTAGTTCAAATTGATCCGCTAAACGTAAAGCTTCAGAAAGTTTAAAAACTCCTGGCTCTATATTTTCACCTACAAGACGTACTTCTTGTATACCACGAATGTTGTTGTTGATTCTGTGGGCATCCTTTTTTTCTACGCGAGGTTGGTAACCTCTGTTGCTTCTTATTGCTATGACTTTATAATTTAAGTTAAACTGTAAATACTTTTAATGTTTTTTTAATCTCTTCATCTACAATAGCAGCAAATTCTTCTATTGTAATGGTAATATTCCCTTTTCCTTCCTGTCCATGACGACGGATAGATATAGTTCCGTTTTTCTCTTCTTCTTCACCTACAATCAACATGAATGGGATCTTCTGCATTTCAGCATCTCTAATTTTCTTCCCAATCGTCTCGTTTCGGTTGTCAATGAGGGCGCGAATTTCGTGATTTTCTAGCAAATCTAAAACTTTTTTGGCATATATTTCATATTTCTCACTCAAAGACAATATTATAGCCTGTTCAGGCATTAACCAGAGTGGGAAATTTCCTGCAGTATGTTCTAGTAAGATGGCTATAAAGCGCTCCATAGATCCAAACGGTGCTCTATGAATCATAACGGGTCTATGTAATTCGTTGTCAGATCCTTTGTAAGTCAAGTCAAAACGTTCGGGAAGGTTATAATCTACCTGAATAGTTCCTAATTGCCATTGTCTGCCAAGAGCATCTTTCACCATGAAATCTAGCTTTGGACCATAGAAAGCGGCTTCGCCATATTCTACTACAGTGGTCAAGCCTTTATCTGCTGCAGCATTGATAATTGCATTTTCTGCTTTCTCCCAGTTTTCATCTGTTCCTATGTATTTTTCTCTATTCTCTTTGTCTCTTAAAGATATCTGAGCAGTAAAGTTTTCGAATCCTAATGAACCAAATACATAAAGTACTAAGTCAATTACTTTTTTAAACTCTTCGTCAAGCTGTTCTGGAGTACAAAAAATATGAGCATCATCCTGAGTAAAACCACGCACACGGGTTAAACCATGCAACTCTCCACTTTGCTCATATCTGTAAACAGTACCAAATTCAGCATAACGCTTTGGTAAATCTTTGTAGGACCATGGTCTCACATTGTAGATCTCACAGTGATGAGGGCAGTTCATTGGTTTCAATAAAAACTCTTCTCCTTCGTGAGGAGTGCTTATTGGTTGAAAACTATCTGCTCCGTACTTAGCATAATGTCCAGATGTAACATACAATTCTTTCTGTCCAATATGCGGTGTAACCACTTGTTCGTAACCTGCTTTCTTTTGTGCTTTCTTCAAGAATTGCTCTAAGCGCTCTCTCAATGCAGCTCCTTTAGGTAGCCATAACGGTAAACCTTGTCCTACTTTTGCTGAGAAAGCAAATAATTCTAATTCCTTACCTAATTTTCTATGGTCACGTCTTTTTGCTTCTTCAAGTAATAATAGGTACTCAGTTAAATCCTTTTGTTTTGGGAATGATGTTCCGTAAACACGAGTTAACTGTTTGTTCTTTTCATCACCACGCCAGTATGCACCAGCAACACTCATGATTTTCATCGCCTTGATTATTCCAGTATTTGGAATATGTCCACCACGGCATAAGTCTGTAAAGGTATCATGATCACAAAACGTAATTGTTCCGTCCTCAAGATTTGTAATCATTTCTGTTTTGTAAACATTGTCTTTGTATAATTCCAAAGCTTCTGCTTTAGTTACTGGACGCAATTTAAATTCATGTTTTCCTCTTGAAATTTCAAGAACACGGTCTTCAATTTTCTTAAAATCTGCTTCTGTGATTTTTTGCTCTTCAAAATCTACATCATAATAAAACCCATTAGCAATTGCAGGTCCAAGAGTTAATTTAATACCAGGGTACATTTCCTCAAGAACTTGTGCCATCACGTGTGAAGTCGAATGCCAAAAAGCTTTCTTTCCTCCTTCGTCATTCCATGTATATAATATAAGGCTACCGTCCGTCGTCAAAGGAGTTGTGGTTTCAATAGTTGTACCATTAAAAGAAGCCGAAATTACATTTCTAGCAAATCCTTCGCTAATGCTTTTAGCAACATCCATAGGAGTTGCGTCTTGCGCATACTCTCTAACTGACCCATCGGGCAAAGTAATCTTAATCATTGTTTATTAATTTAAGAATGCAAATATAAACATTACAAAAATACATACAATATATATATAAGGTTTGTTCCATATAATATAGGTGTAATACTAAAATGGAGTGTTTTGTACTGTTGATCCCTTATGCATATAAAGTAAGGGAGGGTTTTTAGGAGCTATTTCCTGCTATTCGCTACAATCTACCTCGCCGTACAACGGCTCAGTAGGATTTTCACTTCTATCAGGGCTAGGGCAAGGTGCGCTATAAATTTTCGATTTCAAAAATTGTTTTTGTTACCTATATATAAGGATAGGCTGTTTACTAGATATTGTAGCTCAAGGTGCAGCGTTATACCTCTAGTTGATAAAGGCCTTTTAATTATATAAAGTACTAGTGTAGTACTTGTTTCTCATCATATAAGTCATATAAGGTATTTACGAAAAGCTTATATGTTTATAAACAGCAAAGCGTAAAACCAAAAAGCGCCACAATAAACATCCGTAGAGTCTTTTTTTTCTTCGGAGAGGGCCAGGTAGAGGATAATTTCTTCCAGCTTCTATGATCTTCTATAACTTATATGGTTCAAGTCTAACAATCCGAATCAAAACCCATAATCAACAAGGACTAAAACAAAACTTATATGACTTATATGTTAGAGAAAAAACCATGGCAACCGTGCAAACATTACAATCCCTAAAAGATTTGCCCTACAATTTTAAAAAACCGCAAACCAACCCCATATTCAAGTTCTACATTTCCAATGTGTTAAAAATAAATCGCAAATAAAGCAAAGAAAAGAGATTAAAAAGTATTGAATAACGGTTTAAAGAGTCTACTTTTGCACCCGCAACAACGTAGACGTTCTTTCAAATACTGGCAAGCAAACGAAACAAAGCAGAAAATTTATTTTCAAAAAAAGTTTCAAAAAAGCTTGTGAGATTTAAAAGTGATAGTTACTTTTGCACCCCGCTAAACGCGCAACGTTCCTTGATAAGCTGATGAGAGAAGAGAAGAAAAGAAAGATTAATTTTTCTAAAAAAACTTCAAATTTTTCTTGCCAGATAAAAAGAGAAGTTGTACTTTTGCACCCGCTTCAAGCGACACGTTAAGTGTTGCTACGATTGGCAAACAAGATAAGACACGTTCCTAGACATATTGAATTGACAGCCGTTTTTGAGAGAGATTTCAAAGACAAAAGAATAAGAGTAATAGAATTGAGAGATTTGAAAAAACCACTAGACCTTCAGTCAAAAATAAATAGAGAATCATTTATGGTTCTCGCATAATATACGATGAAGAGTTTGATCCTGGCTCAGGATGAACGCTAGCGGCAGGCTTAACACATGCAAGTCGAGGGGTATAGTTCTTCGGAATTAGAGACCGGCGCACGGGTGCGTAACGCGTATGCAATCTACCTTTCACAGAGGGATAGCCCAGAGAAATTTGGATTAATACCTCATAGTATAATTGAATGGCATCATTTAATTATTAAAGATTTATCGGTGAAAGATGAGCATGCGTCCCATTAGCTAGTTGGTATGGTAACGGCATACCAAGGCTACGATGGGTAGGGGTCCTGAGAGGGAGATCCCCCACACTGGTACTGAGACACGGACCAGACTCCTACGGGAGGCAGCAGTGAGGAATATTGGACAATGGGCGCAAGCCTGATCCAGCCATGCCGCGTGCAGGATGACGGTCCTATGGATTGTAAACTGCTTTTATACGAGAAGAAACACTCCTTCGTGAAGGAGCTTGACGGTATCGTAAGAATAAGGATCGGCTAACTCCGTGCCAGCAGCCGCGGTAATACGGAGGATCCAAGCGTTATCCGGAATCATTGGGTTTAAAGGGTCCGTAGGCGGTTTAGTAAGTCAGTGGTGAAAGCCCATCGCTCAACGGTGGAACGGCCATTGATACTGCTAGACTTGAATTATTAGGAAGTAACTAGAATATGTAGTGTAGCGGTGAAATGCTTAGAGATTACATGGAATACCAATTGCGAAGGCAGGTTACTACTAATATATTGACGCTGATGGACGAAAGCGTGGGTAGCGAACAGGATTAGATACCCTGGTAGTCCACGCCGTAAACGATGGATACTAGCTGTTGGGAGCAATCTCAGTGGCTAAGCGAAAGTGATAAGTATCCCACCTGGGGAGTACGAACGCAAGTTTGAAACTCAAAGGAATTGACGGGGGCCCGCACAAGCGGTGGAGCATGTGGTTTAATTCGATGATACGCGAGGAACCTTACCAAGGCTTAAATGTAGTTTGACCGGTTTGGAAACAGACTTTTCGCAAGACAAATTACAAGGTGCTGCATGGTTGTCGTCAGCTCGTGCCGTGAGGTGTCAGGTTAAGTCCTATAACGAGCGCAACCCCTGTTGTTAGTTGCCAGCGAGTCATGTCGGGAACTCTAACGAGACTGCCAGTGCAAACTGTGAGGAAGGTGGGGATGACGTCAAATCATCACGGCCCTTACGCCTTGGGCTACACACGTGCTACAATGGCCGGTACAGAGAGCAGCCACTGGGTGACCAGGAGCGAATCTATAAAACCGGTCACAGTTCGGATCGGAGTCTGCAACTCGACTCCGTGAAGCTGGAATCGCTAGTAATCGGATATCAGCCATGATCCGGTGAATACGTTCCCGGGCCTTGTACACACCGCCCGTCAAGCCATGGAAGCTGGGGGTGCCTGAAGTCGGTGACCGCAAGGAGCTGCCTAGGGTAAAACTGGTAACTAGGGCTAAGTCGTAACAAGGTAGCCGTACCGGAAGGTGCGGCTGGAACACCTCCTTTCTAGAGCCTTAGTGTTAGCTTATTTATAAGCACGGTAGGGAAAGAGACGAAAAGAGAAAGTGGAAACAAAGATTAAGAATTTATTACTCTTGCTGTTAGTTCAAATAATACAATTTAAGAATAAGAGTGTCTCGTAGCTCAGCTGGTTAGAGTACTACACTGATAATGTAGGGGTCGACAGTTCGAGTCTGTCCGAGACAACTATTTACTTAAATACAAAGAAGAAATTCTAGAGTTGAGGGGTTATGAAATATTTCATAATTCATAATTCACAATTCATAATTAAAAAAGATTGGGGGATTAGCTCAGCTGGCTAGAGCGCCTGCCTTGCACGCAGGAGGTCAACGGTTCGACTCCGTTATTCTCCACAAATCAAAAGTTTATGTGTTGATTTGTTAAATCGGTTAAACGATTAAACGAAAAAAAACGATTAAGCGATTGAAAAAAGTTCATTGACATATTGAGATAAGAAAAATATAAAAGTAGAAAGCGTTTTTTACTATTTATAGTAAAAAACAAACAAAAACGGTCTTAATTAATTTTAAGATTGGTACAATAAGCAAAATAAGGGCGTATGGGGGATGCCTTGGCTCTCAGAGGCGATGAAAGGCGTGATAAGCTGCGAAAAGCTACGGGGACGGGCACACACCGATTGATCCGTAGATACCTGAATGGGGCAACCCACTAGATTGAAGATCTAGTACACCGATAGGTGGGCAAACCCGCTGAACTGAAACATCTAAGTAGGCGGAGGAGAAGAAAACAAAAGTGATTCCGTAAGTAGTGGCGAGCGAACGCGGATTAGCCCAAACCAATGTTGTTACGGCAATGTTGGGGTTGTAGGACCACGATATTCAATGTAAAACGAACTAGAATCTACTGGAAAGTAGAACCAAAGAGGGTGATAGTCCTGTATAGGTAAGTGATATAATTGATAGTGGTATCCTGAGTAGGGCGGGACACGAGAAATCCTGTCTGAATTTGGCGGGACCATCCGCTAAGGCTAAATACTCCTGAGAGACCGATAGTGAACCAGTACCGTGAGGGAAAGGTGAAAAGAACCGTGAATAACGGAGTGAAATAGATCCTGAAACCATACGCTTACAAGCGGTCGGAGCCCCTTCGTGGGGTGACGGCGTGCCTTTTGCATAATGAGCCTACGAGTTAACGTTGCTGGCAAGGATAAGTGGTTAAGCCACGGATCCGTAGCGAAAGCGAGTCTGAATAGGGCGCTTTAGTCAGTAGTGTTAGACGCGAAACCGTGTGATCTACCCATGGACAGGTTGAAGCTGTGGTAACACATAGTGGAGGACCGAACCCGTTGACGTTGAAAAGTCTTGGGATGATCTGTGGGTAGGGGTGAAAGGCCAATCAAACTCGGAAATAGCTCGTACTCCCCGAAATGCATTTAGGTGCAGCGTTAGTTATAAAGTTATATAGAGGTAGAGCTACTGATTGGATGCGGGGGCTTCACCGCCTACCAATTCCTGACAAACTCCGAATGCTATATAATGTTCACTAACAGTGAGGGCTTGGGTGCTAAGGTCCAAGTCCGAGAGGGAAAGAACCCAGACCATCAGCTAAGGTCCCCAAATATATACTAAGTTGAAAGAACGAGGTTTGTCTGCATAGACAGCTAGGATGTTGGCTTGGAAGCAGCCATTCATTTAAAGAGTGCGTAACAGCTCACTAGTCGAGCGGACGAGCATGGATAATAATCGGGCATAAGTATATTACCGAAGCTATGGATTTACAATTTATTGTAAGTGGTAGGGGAGCATTCTCACAGGGTAGAAGGTGTATCGTAAGGTATGCTGGACCGGTGAGAAAAGAAAATGTAGGCATAAGTAACGATAATGCGGGCGAGAAACCCGCACACCGAAAGACTAAGGTTTCCACAGCTATGCTAATCAGCTGTGGGTTAGTCGGGACCTAAGGCGAACCCGAAAGGGACAGTCGATGGACAACGGGTTAATATTCCCGTACTACTGTTAACTGTGATGGGGTGACGGAGTGATGAAAGTGCCGCGAACTGACGGAATAGTTCGTTGAAGTACCTACCTATAAGACCCGCAGGCAAATCCACGGGTTTTGGGGAAATACGATAGTACTCGGCGTCTTCGGACAAAGAGATAGTGCACCTAAGGGCTTCCAAGAAAAACCTCTAAACTTCAGGTTAATAGTACCCGTACCGCAAACCGACACAGGTAGTCGAGATGAGAATTCTAAGGTGCTCGAGAGATTCATGGCTAAGGAATTAGGCAAAATAGACCCGTAACTTCGGGAGAAGGGTCGCCAGCAGCAATGCTGGCCGCAGTGAAGAGGTCCAGGCGACTGTTTATCAAAAACACAGGGCTCTGCAAAATCGTAAGATGAAGTATAGGGCCTGACACCTGCCCGGTGCTGGAAGGTTAAGTGGAGATGTTATCTTCGGAGAAGCATTGAAATGAAGCCCCAGTAAACGGCGGCCGTAACTATAACGGTCCTAAGGTAGCGAAATTCCTTGTCGGGTAAGTTCCGACCTGCACGAATGGTGTAACGATCTGGACACTGTCTCAGCCATGAGCTCGGTGAAATTGTAGTAACGGTGAAGATGCCGTTTACCCGCAGTGGGACGAAAAGACCCTGTGCACCTTTACTATAGCTTAGTATTGACCTTGGATAAATGATGTGTAGGATAGGTTGGAGACTGTGAAGTGGCGTCGCTAGGCGTTGTGGAGTCATTGTTGAAATACAACCCTTTGTTTATCTGAGGCCTAACCCCGCGTTTGCGGGGGACATTGCTTGGTGGGTAGTTTGACTGGGGTGGTCGCCTCCAAAAGAGTAACGGAGGCTTCTAAAGGTTCCCTCAGTACGCTTGGTAACCGTGCGTAGAGTGCAATGGCATAAGGGAGCTTGACTGAGAGACATACAGGTCGATCAGGTACGAAAGTAGAGCATAGTGATCCGGTGGTTCCGCATGGAAGGGCCATCGCTCAAAGGATAAAAGGTACGCCGGGGATAACAGGCTGATCTCCCCCAAGAGCTCATATCGACGGGGGGGTTTGGCACCTCGATGTCGGCTCGTCACATCCTGGGGCTGGAGAAGGTCCCAAGGGTTGGGCTGTTCGCCCATTAAAGTGGCACGCGAGCTGGGTTCAGAACGTCGTGAGACAGTTCGGTCTCTATCTACTGTGGGCGCAAGAAATTTGAGTGGATCTGATTCTAGTACGAGAGGACCGAATTGGACAAACCTCTAGTGTATCTGTTGTCACGCCAGTGGCATGGCAGAGTAGCTACGTTTGGAAGGGATAAGCGCTGAAAGCATATAAGCGCGAAACCCACCACAAGATGAGATTTCTTTTAAGGATCGTGGGAGATGACCACGTTGATAGGCTATAGATGTAAAGGCAGTAATGTCATAGTCGAGTAGTACTAATAATCCGTAAGCTTATGTACACCTTTCCAGCCTCGCAAGAGGCTGGGGAAACTTTCTAAAAAAATACTTTTTTCTTTATCTCAGTATGTTAAGATATTGTTCAATTGATTTTTATCATAAGATAAATGATCATTGAAAAATTGCCCAAAGCAATTATAACTTCTTAAGGTGGTTATTGCGGCGGGGCTCACCTCTTCCCATCCCGAACAGAGTAGTTAAGCCCGCCTGCGCAGATGGTACTGCAGTTATGTGGGAGAGTATGTCGTCGCCTTTCTTTTGAGAACCCTATTCATTTATGTGAATAGGGTTTTTTTGTGCGCAAAAAAATCGATTTTTCTTCAAGGAATGGATATTAGAAGGATCAAGTCTAAATGTTGTGGGGAAATATTAAATTAAGATATTTGTATTTATAAATTTAATACAAATGCAAGATTCTTTTGTTGAACTTCTCAAGTTATTGTTACCAGAAATTATAGTTGATTATTTTGAACTTACTTCATATAAAAAAGGGGAAGAAATTCTTCATCTTTATTTAAAAGAGATTAATTCGATTCCAAAAGAATATCGTCAAAACAAATTAAGTTCAAAAGGATTCTTTGATGAGATAACTGTTCAAGATTTTCCAATCCGTGGACATCAAGTTTATCTACATATCACCCGCAGAAGATGGCTTAACGAAGATAGTGGACAAGTTGTATTTAGGGATTGGGATTTAGTAGCAGACGGAACTCGGGTAACACAGGAGTTCGCGTCTTTTTTAAAAGAAATCAATAGATTCCAAGCCTAATGATTGCAATGCTATTGCTTCTTTCTACGGTGTAAGCGGTAAGAATCTGCAACATCATTACAAAGATTTCTTAAGTGATTTTAAAATCTGGAATCAAAAACCACACGCAAAAGAATGGCTTATTTTTCCTGAAAACATTGGAAAAAGACTGTCATTGGACGAAACCTCACTATCCAACGGTGAGCTCTATACAATTCTAACTAATAAAGCAGCAAAAGGTAGAAAAGGAACCATCGTTGCAATGGTTGCTGGAACTAAAGCTGAAACAGTAATCGCTATCATTGAAAAGATACCTCTTAAACAACGAAATCTAGTCACAGAGATAACCCTAGATATGGCAGGAAATATGGGGTTAATTGCCAAGAAATGTTTTCCTAATGCAACTCGTGTCATCGATAGATTCCACGTTCAAAAATTGGCCACAGAGGCCTTACAAGAAATCAGAATCAAATACCGTTGGCAAGCAATAGATCAGGAAAATGAAGCTATAGAAAAAGCCAAGGAAAACAAGAAAAAGTTCGAATCTGTAGTGTTGACTAACGGGGATACACTTAAACAATTACTAGCCAGAAGTCGCTATTTCTTATACAAGAATAAATCAAAATGGTCTGAAAATCAATTACAACGTGCCCATTTATTATTTGAATTATATCCTGATATCAAAGAGGCTTACAATCTATCTCAAGGATTACGCAACATTTTTGAAAGTACAGCCGATAAAATAATCGGTTTTGCTAGACTTGCAAAATGGCATGAAAAGGTAAGTCAATCTGGGTTTAAGTCTTTCAATACAATATCTCGAACCATAATCAATCATTATCAAAACATATTGAACTATTTTGATTATCGAAGCACAAATGCATCAGCTGAATCTTTCAACGCCAAAATAAAAGCGTTTAGATCTCAATTTAGAGGTGTTAGGAACATTGAGTTTTTCCTTTTTAGACTAACAAATATTTATGCTTAATTTTTGTTGCTCCACAGGTTTTGGGATTGATCCTATTAGAAAAGAAATAGTAACTAGAATCCTAATGATTTATGTGTTTTCAGAACAATATATCTAATCCAACCGTAGTTCGGCAGATTTTGCTATGTAAATCACCTTTTTTTCTGAATATAAAAATGTACCAAAGCAGTAAATATTAGATTTTGGTATGGGTAATAGTTTTATTATTTATAGTGACGAAAGCATTTGCTATGTAATGAAGTGGTTTTTGATTGAGATTAAATAAGGGAATATCAACTTAATATATTTTAGTCTGACAATTGACTTTAGTTTAATTTATTCTCTAGTAAATAAGTCAATAGGAACATAAACGAAAATCTCACTCAATTATAACACTAAAGGTTTGGAGTGTATTTTTACTGCAAACAATTTACGGGTATTTTTGAATGATTCGATGACAGTATCCGATTTTCGTGGTCAGACTAAAAAAATCAGACCTCTCAAGGGTTCATCTAATTGTTATTGAAATTTGAATGGAACAGGAGTTGTCTAAAGTGGATTTCTTACTTTCATTTTGCATTCTTTTAAAAGAATATTTTTGGATAAGAGCTACGAGAGTATTGCTTTGTTATGTCAATGAAGCGCGGTTTGGGTAAAGATTGGAACTGGTTGCTGACGATTTTAAGGACTTGCTTTGCTTTAGGGAGTTGCTACTGTCTGTTTTTGGTTTTTGATTTAGGGTTGATCAGACTTTAAAAGGGGCTTGGGCGTATCTCATATGGTCATTCTTTTTTTAGAGAAGCTTTTTTTGGATAAAATACGATTGAAAGAGCGGAGTTAGTCTGTCTTGTTAGGACGATAGAAGTGCTATTGGGAAAGGCTATATTTTGCGGAGGTAGTTCAAACTGCTTTATTAAAGCTTCTCTGTCGATAAGGGAGTATTGGATGGATAAAAAAAAACTTTATTTAAAATACGGGTTTTCAACAACTTAAAAACAAAGTTACGAAAAGGTTAAAAAAAAGGTATTAAAAGTATTGAATAACGGTATAAAGGTGTTATTTTTGCACCCGCAACAACGCAGACGTTCTTTAAAATACTGGCAAGCAAACGAGATTAATCAGGAAATTTATTTTCTAAAAAAGTTTCAAAAAAGCTTGTGAGGTTTAAAAGTAATATCTACTTTTGCACCCGCTTCGAGCGGCACGTTAAGTGTTGCTACGATTGGCAAACAAGATAAGACACGTTCCTAGACATATTGAATTGACAGCCGTTTTTGAGAGAGATTTCAAAGACAAAAGAATAAGAGTAATAGAATCGAGAGATTTGAAAAAACCACTAGACCTTCAGTCAAAAATAAATAGAGAATCATTTATGGTTCTCGCATAATATACGATGAAGAGTTTGATCCTGGCTCAGGATGAACGCTAGCGGCAGGCTTAACACATGCAAGTCGAGGGGTATAGTTCTTCGGAATTAGAGACCGGCGCACGGGTGCGTAACGCGTATGCAATCTACCTTTCACAGAGGGATAGCCCAGAGAAATTTGGATTAATACCTCATAGTATAATTGAATGGCATCATTTAATTATTAAAGATTTATCGGTGAAAGATGAGCATGCGTCCCATTAGCTAGTTGGTATGGTAACGGCATACCAAGGCTACGATGGGTAGGGGTCCTGAGAGGGAGATCCCCCACACTGGTACTGAGACACGGACCAGACTCCTACGGGAGGCAGCAGTGAGGAATATTGGACAATGGGCGCAAGCCTGATCCAGCCATGCCGCGTGCAGGATGACGGTCCTATGGATTGTAAACTGCTTTTATACGAGAAGAAACACTCCTTCGTGAAGGAGCTTGACGGTATCGTAAGAATAAGGATCGGCTAACTCCGTGCCAGCAGCCGCGGTAATACGGAGGATCCAAGCGTTATCCGGAATCATTGGGTTTAAAGGGTCCGTAGGCGGTTTAGTAAGTCAGTGGTGAAAGCCCATCGCTCAACGGTGGAACGGCCATTGATACTGCTAGACTTGAATTATTAGGAAGTAACTAGAATATGTAGTGTAGCGGTGAAATGCTTAGAGATTACATGGAATACCAATTGCGAAGGCAGGTTACTACTAATATATTGACGCTGATGGACGAAAGCGTGGGTAGCGAACAGGATTAGATACCCTGGTAGTCCACGCCGTAAACGATGGATACTAGCTGTTGGGAGCAATCTCAGTGGCTAAGCGAAAGTGATAAGTATCCCACCTGGGGAGTACGAACGCAAGTTTGAAACTCAAAGGAATTGACGGGGGCCCGCACAAGCGGTGGAGCATGTGGTTTAATTCGATGATACGCGAGGAACCTTACCAAGGCTTAAATGTAGTTTGACCGGTTTGGAAACAGACTTTTCGCAAGACAAATTACAAGGTGCTGCATGGTTGTCGTCAGCTCGTGCCGTGAGGTGTCAGGTTAAGTCCTATAACGAGCGCAACCCCTGTTGTTAGTTGCCAGCGAGTCATGTCGGGAACTCTAACGAGACTGCCAGTGCAAACTGTGAGGAAGGTGGGGATGACGTCAAATCATCACGGCCCTTACGCCTTGGGCTACACACGTGCTACAATGGCCGGTACAGAGAGCAGCCACTGGGTGACCAGGAGCGAATCTACAAAACCGGTCACAGTTCGGATCGGAGTCTGCAACTCGACTCCGTGAAGCTGGAATCGCTAGTAATCGGATATCAGCCATGATCCGGTGAATACGTTCCCGGGCCTTGTACACACCGCCCGTCAAGCCATGGAAGCTGGGGGTGCCTGAAGTCGGTGACCGCAAGGAGCTGCCTAGGGTAAAACTGGTAACTAGGGCTAAGTCGTAACAAGGTAGCCGTACCGGAAGGTGCGGCTGGAACACCTCCTTTCTAGAGCCTTAGTGTTAGCTTATTTATAAGCACGGTAGGGAAAGAGACGAAAAGAGAAAGTGGAAACAAAGATTAAGAATTTATTACTCTTGCTGTTAGTTCAAATAATACAATTTAAGAATAAGAGTGTCTCGTAGCTCAGCTGGTTAGAGTACTACACTGATAATGTAGGGGTCGACAGTTCGAGTCTGTCCGAGACAACTATTAAACTTAAATAGATTCTGAAATAAATTCAGAATAAAAGGAAATTTTAGAAGTATGAGTATGAATTATACATTAATTCAAAATTCACCATTCATGATTTAAAATTTGAAACGGGGGATTAGCTCAGCTGGCTAGAGCGCCTGCCTTGCACGCAGGAGGTCAACGGTTCGACTCCGTTATTCTCCACAAATCAAAAGTTTATGTGTTGATTTGTTAAATCGGTTAAACGATTAAACGAAAAAAAACGATTAAGCGATTGAAAAAAGTTCATTGACATATTGAGATAAGAAAAATATAAAAAGTAGAAAGCGTTTTTTACTATTTATAGTAAAAAACAAACAAAAACGGTCTTAATTAATTTTAAGATTGGTACAATAAGCAAAATAAGGGCGTATGGGGGATGCCTTGGCTCTCAGAGGCGATGAAAGGCGTGATAAGCTGCGAAAAGCTACGGGGACGGGCACACACCGATTGATCCGTAGATACCTGAATGGGGCAACCCACTAGATTGAAGATCTAGTACACCGATAGGTGGGCAAACCCGCTGAACTGAAACATCTAAGTAGGCGGAGGAGAAGAAAACAAAAGTGATTCCGTAAGTAGTGGCGAGCGAACGCGGATTAGCCCAAACCAATGTTGTTACGGCAATGTTGGGGTTGTAGGACCACGATATTCAATGTAAAACGAACTAGAATCTACTGGAAAGTAGAACCAAAGAGGGTGATAGTCCTGTATAGGTAAGTGATATAATTGATAGTGGTATCCTGAGTAGGGCGGGACACGAGAAATCCTGTCTGAATTTGGCGGGACCATCCGCTAAGGCTAAATACTCCTGAGAGACCGATAGTGAACCAGTACCGTGAGGGAAAGGTGAAAAGAACCGTGAATAACGGAGTGAAATAGATCCTGAAACCATACGCTTACAAGCGGTCGGAGCCCCTTCGTGGGGTGACGGCGTGCCTTTTGCATAATGAGCCTACGAGTTAACGTTGCTGGCAAGGATAAGTGGTTAAGCCACGGATCCGTAGCGAAAGCGAGTCTGAATAGGGCGCTTTAGTCAGTAGTGTTAGACGCGAAACCGTGTGATCTACCCATGGACAGGTTGAAGCTGTGGTAACACATAGTGGAGGACCGAACCCGTTGACGTTGAAAAGTCTTGGGATGATCTGTGGGTAGGGGTGAAAGGCCAATCAAACTCGGAAATAGCTCGTACTCCCCGAAATGCATTTAGGTGCAGCGTTAGTTATAAAGTTATATAGAGGTAGAGCTACTGATTGGATGCGGGGGCTTCACCGCCTACCAATTCCTGACAAACTCCGAATGCTATATAATGTTCACTAACAGTGAGGGCTTGGGTGCTAAGGTCCAAGTCCGAGAGGGAAAGAACCCAGACCATCAGCTAAGGTCCCCAAATATATACTAAGTTGAAAGAACGAGGTTTGTCTGCATAGACAGCTAGGATGTTGGCTTGGAAGCAGCCATTCATTTAAAGAGTGCGTAACAGCTCACTAGTCGAGCGGACGAGCATGGATAATAATCGGGCATAAGTATATTACCGAAGCTATGGATTTACAATTTATTGTAAGTGGTAGGGGAGCATTCTCACAGGGTAGAAGGTGTATCGTAAGGTATGCTGGACCGGTGAGAAAAGAAAATGTAGGCATAAGTAACGATAATGCGGGCGAGAAACCCGCACACCGAAAGACTAAGGTTTCCACAGCTATGCTAATCAGCTGTGGGTTAGTCGGGACCTAAGGCGAACCCGAAAGGGACAGTCGATGGACAACGGGTTAATATTCCCGTACTACTGTTAACTGTGATGGGGTGACGGAGTGATGAAAGTGCCGCGAACTGACGGAATAGTTCGTTGAAGTACCTACCTATAAGACCCGCAGGCAAATCCACGGGTTTTGGGGAAATACGATAGTACTCGGCGTCTTCGGACAAAGAGATAGTGCACCTAAGGGCTTCCAAGAAAAACCTCTAAACTTCAGGTTAATAGTACCCGTACCGCAAACCGACACAGGTAGTCGAGATGAGAATTCTAAGGTGCTCGAGAGATTCATGGCTAAGGAATTAGGCAAAATAGACCCGTAACTTCGGGAGAAGGGTCGCCAGCAGCAATGCTGGCCGCAGTGAAGAGGTCCAGGCGACTGTTTATCAAAAACACAGGGCTCTGCAAAATCGTAAGATGAAGTATAGGGCCTGACACCTGCCCGGTGCTGGAAGGTTAAGTGGAGATGTTATCTTCGGAGAAGCATTGAAATGAAGCCCCAGTAAACGGCGGCCGTAACTATAACGGTCCTAAGGTAGCGAAATTCCTTGTCGGGTAAGTTCCGACCTGCACGAATGGTGTAACGATCTGGACACTGTCTCAGCCATGAGCTCGGTGAAATTGTAGTAACGGTGAAGATGCCGTTTACCCGCAGTGGGACGAAAAGACCCTGTGCACCTTTACTATAGCTTAGTATTGACCTTGGATAAATGATGTGTAGGATAGGTTGGAGACTGTGAAGTGGCGTCGCTAGGCGTTGTGGAGTCATTGTTGAAATACAACCCTTTGTTTATCTGAGGCCTAACCCCGCGTTTGCGGGGGACATTGCTTGGTGGGTAGTTTGACTGGGGTGGTCGCCTCCAAAAGAGTAACGGAGGCTTCTAAAGGTTCCCTCAGTACGCTTGGTAACCGTGCGTAGAGTGCAATGGCATAAGGGAGCTTGACTGAGAGACATACAGGTCGATCAGGTACGAAAGTAGAGCATAGTGATCCGGTGGTTCCGCATGGAAGGGCCATCGCTCAAAGGATAAAAGGTACGCCGGGGATAACAGGCTGATCTCCCCCAAGAGCTCATATCGACGGGGGGGTTTGGCACCTCGATGTCGGCTCGTCACATCCTGGGGCTGGAGAAGGTCCCAAGGGTTGGGCTGTTCGCCCATTAAAGTGGCACGCGAGCTGGGTTCAGAACGTCGTGAGACAGTTCGGTCTCTATCTACTGTGGGCGCAAGAAATTTGAGTGGATCTGATTCTAGTACGAGAGGACCGAATTGGACAAACCTCTAGTGTATCTGTTGTCACGCCAGTGGCATGGCAGAGTAGCTACGTTTGGAAGGGATAAGCGCTGAAAGCATATAAGCGCGAAACCCACCACAAGATGAGATTTCTTTTAAGGATCGTGGGAGATGACCACGTTGATAGGCTATAGATGTAAAGGCAGTAATGTCATAGTCGAGTAGTACTAATAATCCGTAAGCTTATGTACACCTTTCCAGCCTCGCAAGAGGCTGGGGAAACTTTCTAAAAAAATACTTTTTTCTTTATCTCAGTATGTTAAGATATTGTTCAATTGATTTTTATCATAAGATAAATGATCATTGAAAAATTGCCCAAAGCAATTATAACTTCTTAAGGTGGTTATTGCGGCGGGGCTCACCTCTTCCCATCCCGAACAGAGTAGTTAAGCCCGCCTGCGCAGATGGTACTGCAGTTATGTGGGAGAGTATGTCGTCGCCTTTCTTTTGAGAACCCTATTCATTTATGTGAATAGGGTTTTTTTGTGCGCAAAAAAATCGATTTTTCTTCAAGGAATGGATATTAGAAAAGAAATAGTAACTAGAATCCTAATGATTTATGTGTTTTCAGAACAATATATCTAATCCAACCGTAGTTCGGCAGATTTTGCTATGTAAATCACCTTTTTTTCTGAATATAAAAATGTACCAAAGCAGTAAATATTAGATTTTGGTATGGGTAATAGTTTTATTATTTATAGTGACGAAAGCATTTGCTATGTAATGAAGTGGTTTTTGATTGAGATTAAATAAGGGAATATCAACTTAATATATTTTAGTCTGACAATTGACTTTAGTTTAATTTATTCTCTAGTAAATAAGTCAATAGGAACATAAACGAAATTCTCACTCAATTATAACACTAAAGGTTTGGAGTGTATTTTTACTGCAAACAATTTACGGGTATTTTTGAATGATTCGATGACAGTATCCGATTTTCGTGGTCAGACTAAAAAAATCAGACCTCTCAAGGGTTCATCTAATTGTTATTGAAATTTGAATGGAACAGGAGTTGTCTAAAGTGGATTTCTTACTTTCATTTTGCATTCTTTTAAAAGAATATTTTTGGATAAGAGCTACGAGAGTATTGCTTTGTTATGTCAATGAAGCGCGGTTTGGGTAAAGATTGGAACTGGTTGCTGACGATTTTAAGGACTTGCTTTGCTTTAGGGAGTTGCTACTGTCTGTTTTTGGTTTTTGATTTAGGGTTGATCAGACTTTAAAAGGGGCTTGGGCGTATCTCATATGGTCATTCTTTTTTTAGAGAAGCTTTTTTTGGATAAAATACGATTGAAAGAGCGGAGTTAGTCTGTCTTGTTAGGACGATAGAAGTGCTATTGGGAAAGGCTATATTTTGCGGAGGTAGTTCAAACTGCTTTATTAAAGCTTCTCTGTCGATAAGGGAGTATTGGATGGATAAAAAAAAACTTTATTTAAAATACGGGTTTTCAACAACTTAAAAACAAAGTTACGAAAAGGTTAAAAAAAAGGTATTAAAAGTATTGAATAACGGTATAAAGGTGTTATTTTTGCACCCGCAACAACGCAGACGTTCTTTAAAATACTGGCAAGCAAACGAGATTAATCAGGAAATTTATTTTCTAAAAAAGTTTCAAAAAAGCTTGTGAGGTTTAAAAGTAATATCTACTTTTGCACCCGCTTCGAGCGGCACGTTAAGTGTTGCTACGATTGGCAAACAAGATAAGACACGTTCCTAGACATATTGAATTGACAGCCGTTTTTGAGAGAGATTTCAAAGACAAAAGAATAAGAGTAATAGAATCGAGAGATTTGAAAAAACCACTAGACCTTCAGTCAAAAATAAATAGAGAATCATTTATGGTTCTCGCATAATATACGATGAAGAGTTTGATCCTGGCTCAGGATGAACGCTAGCGGCAGGCTTAACACATGCAAGTCGAGGGGTATAGTTCTTCGGAATTAGAGACCGGCGCACGGGTGCGTAACGCGTATGCAATCTACCTTTCACAGAGGGATAGCCCAGAGAAATTTGGATTAATACCTCATAGTATAATTGAATGGCATCATTTAATTATTAAAGATTTATCGGTGAAAGATGAGCATGCGTCCCATTAGCTAGTTGGTATGGTAACGGCATACCAAGGCTACGATGGGTAGGGGTCCTGAGAGGGAGATCCCCCACACTGGTACTGAGACACGGACCAGACTCCTACGGGAGGCAGCAGTGAGGAATATTGGACAATGGGCGCAAGCCTGATCCAGCCATGCCGCGTGCAGGATGACGGTCCTATGGATTGTAAACTGCTTTTATACGAGAAGAAACACTCCTTCGTGAAGGAGCTTGACGGTATCGTAAGAATAAGGATCGGCTAACTCCGTGCCAGCAGCCGCGGTAATACGGAGGATCCAAGCGTTATCCGGAATCATTGGGTTTAAAGGGTCCGTAGGCGGTTTAGTAAGTCAGTGGTGAAAGCCCATCGCTCAACGGTGGAACGGCCATTGATACTGCTAGACTTGAATTATTAGGAAGTAACTAGAATATGTAGTGTAGCGGTGAAATGCTTAGAGATTACATGGAATACCAATTGCGAAGGCAGGTTACTACTAATATATTGACGCTGATGGACGAAAGCGTGGGTAGCGAACAGGATTAGATACCCTGGTAGTCCACGCCGTAAACGATGGATACTAGCTGTTGGGAGCAATCTCAGTGGCTAAGCGAAAGTGATAAGTATCCCACCTGGGGAGTACGAACGCAAGTTTGAAACTCAAAGGAATTGACGGGGGCCCGCACAAGCGGTGGAGCATGTGGTTTAATTCGATGATACGCGAGGAACCTTACCAAGGCTTAAATGTAGTTTGACCGGTTTGGAAACAGACTTTTCGCAAGACAAATTACAAGGTGCTGCATGGTTGTCGTCAGCTCGTGCCGTGAGGTGTCAGGTTAAGTCCTATAACGAGCGCAACCCCTGTTGTTAGTTGCCAGCGAGTCATGTCGGGAACTCTAACGAGACTGCCAGTGCAAACTGTGAGGAAGGTGGGGATGACGTCAAATCATCACGGCCCTTACGCCTTGGGCTACACACGTGCTACAATGGCCGGTACAGAGAGCAGCCACTGGGTGACCAGGAGCGAATCTACAAAACCGGTCACAGTTCGGATCGGAGTCTGCAACTCGACTCCGTGAAGCTGGAATCGCTAGTAATCGGATATCAGCCATGATCCGGTGAATACGTTCCCGGGCCTTGTACACACCGCCCGTCAAGCCATGGAAGCTGGGGGTGCCTGAAGTCGGTGACCGCAAGGAGCTGCCTAGGGTAAAACTGGTAACTAGGGCTAAGTCGTAACAAGGTAGCCGTACCGGAAGGTGCGGCTGGAACACCTCCTTTCTAGAGCCTTAGTGTTAGCTTATTTATAAGCACGGTAGGGAAAGAGACGAAAAGAGAAAGTGGAAACAAAGATTAAGAATTTATTACTCTTGCTGTTAGTTCAAATAATACAATTTAAGAATAAGAGTGTCTCGTAGCTCAGCTGGTTAGAGTACTACACTGATAATGTAGGGGTCGACAGTTCGAGTCTGTCCGAGACAACTATTAAACTTAAATAGATTCTGAAATAAATTCAGAATAAAAGGAAATTTTAGAAGTATGAGTATGAATTATACATTAATTCAAAATTCACCATTCATGATTTAAAATTTGAAACGGGGGATTAGCTCAGCTGGCTAGAGCGCCTGCCTTGCACGCAGGAGGTCAACGGTTCGACTCCGTTATTCTCCACAAATCAAAAGTTTATGTGTTGATTTGTTAAATCGGTTAAACGATTAAACGAAAAAAAACGATTAAGCGATTGAAAAAAGTTCATTGACATATTGAGATAAGAAAAATATAAAAAGTAGAAAGCGTTTTTTACTATTTATAGTAAAAAACAAACAAAAACGGTCTTAATTAATTTTAAGATTGGTACAATAAGCAAAATAAGGGCGTATGGGGGATGCCTTGGCTCTCAGAGGCGATGAAAGGCGTGATAAGCTGCGAAAAGCTACGGGGACGGGCACACACCGATTGATCCGTAGATACCTGAATGGGGCAACCCACTAGATTGAAGATCTAGTACACCGATAGGTGGGCAAACCCGCTGAACTGAAACATCTAAGTAGGCGGAGGAGAAGAAAACAAAAGTGATTCCGTAAGTAGTGGCGAGCGAACGCGGATTAGCCCAAACCAATGTTGTTACGGCAATGTTGGGGTTGTAGGACCACGATATTCAATGTAAAACGAACTAGAATCTACTGGAAAGTAGAACCAAAGAGGGTGATAGTCCTGTATAGGTAAGTGATATAATTGATAGTGGTATCCTGAGTAGGGCGGGACACGAGAAATCCTGTCTGAATTTGGCGGGACCATCCGCTAAGGCTAAATACTCCTGAGAGACCGATAGTGAACCAGTACCGTGAGGGAAAGGTGAAAAGAACCGTGAATAACGGAGTGAAATAGATCCTGAAACCATACGCTTACAAGCGGTCGGAGCCCCTTCGTGGGGTGACGGCGTGCCTTTTGCATAATGAGCCTACGAGTTAACGTTGCTGGCAAGGATAAGTGGTTAAGCCACGGATCCGTAGCGAAAGCGAGTCTGAATAGGGCGCTTTAGTCAGTAGTGTTAGACGCGAAACCGTGTGATCTACCCATGGACAGGTTGAAGCTGTGGTAACACATAGTGGAGGACCGAACCCGTTGACGTTGAAAAGTCTTGGGATGATCTGTGGGTAGGGGTGAAAGGCCAATCAAACTCGGAAATAGCTCGTACTCCCCGAAATGCATTTAGGTGCAGCGTTAGTTATAAAGTTATATAGAGGTAGAGCTACTGATTGGATGCGGGGGCTTCACCGCCTACCAATTCCTGACAAACTCCGAATGCTATATAATGTTCACTAACAGTGAGGGCTTGGGTGCTAAGGTCCAAGTCCGAGAGGGAAAGAACCCAGACCATCAGCTAAGGTCCCCAAATATATACTAAGTTGAAAGAACGAGGTTTGTCTGCATAGACAGCTAGGATGTTGGCTTGGAAGCAGCCATTCATTTAAAGAGTGCGTAACAGCTCACTAGTCGAGCGGACGAGCATGGATAATAATCGGGCATAAGTATATTACCGAAGCTATGGATTTACAATTTATTGTAAGTGGTAGGGGAGCATTCTCACAGGGTAGAAGGTGTATCGTAAGGTATGCTGGACCGGTGAGAAAAGAAAATGTAGGCATAAGTAACGATAATGCGGGCGAGAAACCCGCACACCGAAAGACTAAGGTTTCCACAGCTATGCTAATCAGCTGTGGGTTAGTCGGGACCTAAGGCGAACCCGAAAGGGACAGTCGATGGACAACGGGTTAATATTCCCGTACTACTGTTAACTGTGATGGGGTGACGGAGTGATGAAAGTGCCGCGAACTGACGGAATAGTTCGTTGAAGTACCTACCTATAAGACCCGCAGGCAAATCCACGGGTTTTGGGGAAATACGATAGTACTCGGCGTCTTCGGACAAAGAGATAGTGCACCTAAGGGCTTCCAAGAAAAACCTCTAAACTTCAGGTTAATAGTACCCGTACCGCAAACCGACACAGGTAGTCGAGATGAGAATTCTAAGGTGCTCGAGAGATTCATGGCTAAGGAATTAGGCAAAATAGACCCGTAACTTCGGGAGAAGGGTCGCCAGCAGCAATGCTGGCCGCAGTGAAGAGGTCCAGGCGACTGTTTATCAAAAACACAGGGCTCTGCAAAATCGTAAGATGAAGTATAGGGCCTGACACCTGCCCGGTGCTGGAAGGTTAAGTGGAGATGTTATCTTCGGAGAAGCATTGAAATGAAGCCCCAGTAAACGGCGGCCGTAACTATAACGGTCCTAAGGTAGCGAAATTCCTTGTCGGGTAAGTTCCGACCTGCACGAATGGTGTAACGATCTGGACACTGTCTCAGCCATGAGCTCGGTGAAATTGTAGTAACGGTGAAGATGCCGTTTACCCGCAGTGGGACGAAAAGACCCTGTGCACCTTTACTATAGCTTAGTATTGACCTTGGATAAATGATGTGTAGGATAGGTTGGAGACTGTGAAGTGGCGTCGCTAGGCGTTGTGGAGTCATTGTTGAAATACAACCCTTTGTTTATCTGAGGCCTAACCCCGCGTTTGCGGGGGACATTGCTTGGTGGGTAGTTTGACTGGGGTGGTCGCCTCCAAAAGAGTAACGGAGGCTTCTAAAGGTTCCCTCAGTACGCTTGGTAACCGTGCGTAGAGTGCAATGGCATAAGGGAGCTTGACTGAGAGACATACAGGTCGATCAGGTACGAAAGTAGAGCATAGTGATCCGGTGGTTCCGCATGGAAGGGCCATCGCTCAAAGGATAAAAGGTACGCCGGGGATAACAGGCTGATCTCCCCCAAGAGCTCATATCGACGGGGGGGTTTGGCACCTCGATGTCGGCTCGTCACATCCTGGGGCTGGAGAAGGTCCCAAGGGTTGGGCTGTTCGCCCATTAAAGTGGCACGCGAGCTGGGTTCAGAACGTCGTGAGACAGTTCGGTCTCTATCTACTGTGGGCGCAAGAAATTTGAGTGGATCTGATTCTAGTACGAGAGGACCGAATTGGACAAACCTCTAGTGTATCTGTTGTCACGCCAGTGGCATGGCAGAGTAGCTACGTTTGGAAGGGATAAGCGCTGAAAGCATATAAGCGCGAAACCCACCACAAGATGAGATTTCTTTTAAGGATCGTGGGAGATGACCACGTTGATAGGCTATAGATGTAAAGGCAGTAATGTCATAGTCGAGTAGTACTAATAATCCGTAAGCTTATGTACACCTTTCCAGCCTCGCAAGAGGCTGGGGAAACTTTCTAAAAAAATACTTTTTTCTTTATCTCAGTATGTTAAGATATTGTTCAATTGATTTTTATCATAAGATAAATGATCATTGAAAAATTGCCCAAAGCAATTATAACTTCTTAAGGTGGTTATTGCGGCGGGGCTCACCTCTTCCCATCCCGAACAGAGTAGTTAAGCCCGCCTGCGCAGATGGTACTGCAGTTATGTGGGAGAGTATGTCGTCGCCTTTCTTTTGAGAACCCTATTCATTTATGTGAATAGGGTTTTTTTGTGCGCAAAAAAATCGATTTTTCTTCAAGGAATGGATATTAGAAAAGAAATAGTAACTAGAATCCTAATGATTTATGTGTTTTCAGAACAATATATCTAATCCAACCGTAGTTCGGCAGATTTTGCTATGTAAATCACCTTTTTTTCTGAATATAAAAATGTACCAAAGCAGTAAATATTAGATTTTGGTATGGGTAATAGTTTTATTATTTATAGTGACGAAAGCATTTGCTATGTAATGAAGTGGTTTTTGATTGAGATTAAATAAGGGAATATCAACTTAATATATTTTAGTCTGACAATTGACTTTAGTTTAATTTATTCTCTAGTAAATAAGTCAATAGGAACATAAACGAAATTCTCACTCAATTATAACACTAAAGGTTTGGAGTGTATTTTTACTGCAAACAATTTACGGGTATTTTTGAATGATTCGATGACAGTATCCGATTTTCGTGGTCAGACTAAAAAAATCAGACCTCTCAAGGGTTCATCTAATTGTTATTGAAATTTGAATGGAACAGGAGTTGTCTAAAGTGGATTTCTTACTTTCATTTTGCATTCTTTTAAAAGAATATTTTTGGATAAGAGCTACGAGAGTATTGCTTTGTTATGTCAATGAAGCGCGGTTTGGGTAAAGATTGGAACTGGTTGCTGACGATTTTAAGGACTTGCTTTGCTTTAGGGAGTTGCTACTGTCTGTTTTTGGTTTTTGATTTAGGGTTGATCAGACTTTAAAAGGGGCTTGGGCGTATCTCATATGGTCATTCTTTTTTTAGAGAAGCTTTTTTTGGATAAAATACGATTGAAAGAGCGGAGTTAGTCTGTCTTGTTAGGACGATAGAAGTGCTATTGGGAAAGGCTATATTTTGCGGAGGTAGTTCAAACTGCTTTATTAAAGCTTCTCTGTCGATAAGGGAGTATTGGATGGATAAAAAAAAACTTTATTTAAAATACGGGTTTTCAACAACTTAAAAACAAAGTTACGAAAAGGTTAAAAAAAAGGTATTAAAAGTATTGAATAACGGTATAAAGGTGTTATTTTTGCACCCGCAACAACGCAGACGTTCTTTAAAATACTGGCAAGCAAACGAGATTAATCAGGAAATTTATTTTCTAAAAAAGTTTCAAAAAAGCTTGTGAGGTTTAAAAGTAATATCTACTTTTGCACCCGCTTCGAGCGGCACGTTAAGTGTTGCTACGATTGGCAAACAAGATAAGACACGTTCCTAGACATATTGAATTGACAGCCGTTTTTGAGAGAGATTTCAAAGACAAAAGAATAAGAGTAATAGAATCGAGAGATTTGAAAAAACCACTAGACCTTCAGTCAAAAATAAATAGAGAATCATTTATGGTTCTCGCATAATATACGATGAAGAGTTTGATCCTGGCTCAGGATGAACGCTAGCGGCAGGCTTAACACATGCAAGTCGAGGGGTATAGTTCTTCGGAATTAGAGACCGGCGCACGGGTGCGTAACGCGTATGCAATCTACCTTTCACAGAGGGATAGCCCAGAGAAATTTGGATTAATACCTCATAGTATAATTGAATGGCATCATTTAATTATTAAAGATTTATCGGTGAAAGATGAGCATGCGTCCCATTAGCTAGTTGGTATGGTAACGGCATACCAAGGCTACGATGGGTAGGGGTCCTGAGAGGGAGATCCCCCACACTGGTACTGAGACACGGACCAGACTCCTACGGGAGGCAGCAGTGAGGAATATTGGACAATGGGCGCAAGCCTGATCCAGCCATGCCGCGTGCAGGATGACGGTCCTATGGATTGTAAACTGCTTTTATACGAGAAGAAACACTCCTTCGTGAAGGAGCTTGACGGTATCGTAAGAATAAGGATCGGCTAACTCCGTGCCAGCAGCCGCGGTAATACGGAGGATCCAAGCGTTATCCGGAATCATTGGGTTTAAAGGGTCCGTAGGCGGTTTAGTAAGTCAGTGGTGAAAGCCCATCGCTCAACGGTGGAACGGCCATTGATACTGCTAGACTTGAATTATTAGGAAGTAACTAGAATATGTAGTGTAGCGGTGAAATGCTTAGAGATTACATGGAATACCAATTGCGAAGGCAGGTTACTACTAATATATTGACGCTGATGGACGAAAGCGTGGGTAGCGAACAGGATTAGATACCCTGGTAGTCCACGCCGTAAACGATGGATACTAGCTGTTGGGAGCAATCTCAGTGGCTAAGCGAAAGTGATAAGTATCCCACCTGGGGAGTACGAACGCAAGTTTGAAACTCAAAGGAATTGACGGGGGCCCGCACAAGCGGTGGAGCATGTGGTTTAATTCGATGATACGCGAGGAACCTTACCAAGGCTTAAATGTAGTTTGACCGGTTTGGAAACAGACTTTTCGCAAGACAAATTACAAGGTGCTGCATGGTTGTCGTCAGCTCGTGCCGTGAGGTGTCAGGTTAAGTCCTATAACGAGCGCAACCCCTGTTGTTAGTTGCCAGCGAGTCATGTCGGGAACTCTAACGAGACTGCCAGTGCAAACTGTGAGGAAGGTGGGGATGACGTCAAATCATCACGGCCCTTACGCCTTGGGCTACACACGTGCTACAATGGCCGGTACAGAGAGCAGCCACTGGGTGACCAGGAGCGAATCTACAAAACCGGTCACAGTTCGGATCGGAGTCTGCAACTCGACTCCGTGAAGCTGGAATCGCTAGTAATCGGATATCAGCCATGATCCGGTGAATACGTTCCCGGGCCTTGTACACACCGCCCGTCAAGCCATGGAAGCTGGGGGTGCCTGAAGTCGGTGACCGCAAGGAGCTGCCTAGGGTAAAACTGGTAACTAGGGCTAAGTCGTAACAAGGTAGCCGTACCGGAAGGTGCGGCTGGAACACCTCCTTTCTAGAGCCTTAGTGTTAGCTTATTTATAAGCACGGTAGGGAAAGAGACGAAAAGAGAAAGTGGAAACAAAGATTAAGAATTTATTACTCTTGCTGTTAGTTCAAATAATACAATTTAAGAATAAGAGTGTCTCGTAGCTCAGCTGGTTAGAGTACTACACTGATAATGTAGGGGTCGACAGTTCGAGTCTGTCCGAGACAACTATTAAACTTAAATAGATTCTGAAATAAATTCAGAATAAAAGGAAATTTTAGAAGTATGAGTATGAATTATACATTAATTCAAAATTCACCATTCATGATTTAAAATTTGAAACGGGGGATTAGCTCAGCTGGCTAGAGCGCCTGCCTTGCACGCAGGAGGTCAACGGTTCGACTCCGTTATTCTCCACAAATCAAAAGTTTATGTGTTGATTTGTTAAATCGGTTAAACGATTAAACGAAAAAAAACGATTAAGCGATTGAAAAAAGTTCATTGACATATTGAGATAAGAAAAATATAAAAAGTAGAAAGCGTTTTTTACTATTTATAGTAAAAAACAAACAAAAACGGTCTTAATTAATTTTAAGATTGGTACAATAAGCAAAATAAGGGCGTATGGGGGATGCCTTGGCTCTCAGAGGCGATGAAAGGCGTGATAAGCTGCGAAAAGCTACGGGGACGGGCACACACCGATTGATCCGTAGATACCTGAATGGGGCAACCCACTAGATTGAAGATCTAGTACACCGATAGGTGGGCAAACCCGCTGAACTGAAACATCTAAGTAGGCGGAGGAGAAGAAAACAAAAGTGATTCCGTAAGTAGTGGCGAGCGAACGCGGATTAGCCCAAACCAATGTTGTTACGGCAATGTTGGGGTTGTAGGACCACGATATTCAATGTAAAACGAACTAGAATCTACTGGAAAGTAGAACCAAAGAGGGTGATAGTCCTGTATAGGTAAGTGATATAATTGATAGTGGTATCCTGAGTAGGGCGGGACACGAGAAATCCTGTCTGAATTTGGCGGGACCATCCGCTAAGGCTAAATACTCCTGAGAGACCGATAGTGAACCAGTACCGTGAGGGAAAGGTGAAAAGAACCGTGAATAACGGAGTGAAATAGATCCTGAAACCATACGCTTACAAGCGGTCGGAGCCCCTTCGTGGGGTGACGGCGTGCCTTTTGCATAATGAGCCTACGAGTTAACGTTGCTGGCAAGGATAAGTGGTTAAGCCACGGATCCGTAGCGAAAGCGAGTCTGAATAGGGCGCTTTAGTCAGTAGTGTTAGACGCGAAACCGTGTGATCTACCCATGGACAGGTTGAAGCTGTGGTAACACATAGTGGAGGACCGAACCCGTTGACGTTGAAAAGTCTTGGGATGATCTGTGGGTAGGGGTGAAAGGCCAATCAAACTCGGAAATAGCTCGTACTCCCCGAAATGCATTTAGGTGCAGCGTTAGTTATAAAGTTATATAGAGGTAGAGCTACTGATTGGATGCGGGGGCTTCACCGCCTACCAATTCCTGACAAACTCCGAATGCTATATAATGTTCACTAACAGTGAGGGCTTGGGTGCTAAGGTCCAAGTCCGAGAGGGAAAGAACCCAGACCATCAGCTAAGGTCCCCAAATATATACTAAGTTGAAAGAACGAGGTTTGTCTGCATAGACAGCTAGGATGTTGGCTTGGAAGCAGCCATTCATTTAAAGAGTGCGTAACAGCTCACTAGTCGAGCGGACGAGCATGGATAATAATCGGGCATAAGTATATTACCGAAGCTATGGATTTACAATTTATTGTAAGTGGTAGGGGAGCATTCTCACAGGGTAGAAGGTGTATCGTAAGGTATGCTGGACCGGTGAGAAAAGAAAATGTAGGCATAAGTAACGATAATGCGGGCGAGAAACCCGCACACCGAAAGACTAAGGTTTCCACAGCTATGCTAATCAGCTGTGGGTTAGTCGGGACCTAAGGCGAACCCGAAAGGGACAGTCGATGGACAACGGGTTAATATTCCCGTACTACTGTTAACTGTGATGGGGTGACGGAGTGATGAAAGTGCCGCGAACTGACGGAATAGTTCGTTGAAGTACCTACCTATAAGACCCGCAGGCAAATCCACGGGTTTTGGGGAAATACGATAGTACTCGGCGTCTTCGGACAAAGAGATAGTGCACCTAAGGGCTTCCAAGAAAAACCTCTAAACTTCAGGTTAATAGTACCCGTACCGCAAACCGACACAGGTAGTCGAGATGAGAATTCTAAGGTGCTCGAGAGATTCATGGCTAAGGAATTAGGCAAAATAGACCCGTAACTTCGGGAGAAGGGTCGCCAGCAGCAATGCTGGCCGCAGTGAAGAGGTCCAGGCGACTGTTTATCAAAAACACAGGGCTCTGCAAAATCGTAAGATGAAGTATAGGGCCTGACACCTGCCCGGTGCTGGAAGGTTAAGTGGAGATGTTATCTTCGGAGAAGCATTGAAATGAAGCCCCAGTAAACGGCGGCCGTAACTATAACGGTCCTAAGGTAGCGAAATTCCTTGTCGGGTAAGTTCCGACCTGCACGAATGGTGTAACGATCTGGACACTGTCTCAGCCATGAGCTCGGTGAAATTGTAGTAACGGTGAAGATGCCGTTTACCCGCAGTGGGACGAAAAGACCCTGTGCACCTTTACTATAGCTTAGTATTGACCTTGGATAAATGATGTGTAGGATAGGTTGGAGACTGTGAAGTGGCGTCGCTAGGCGTTGTGGAGTCATTGTTGAAATACAACCCTTTGTTTATCTGAGGCCTAACCCCGCGTTTGCGGGGGACATTGCTTGGTGGGTAGTTTGACTGGGGTGGTCGCCTCCAAAAGAGTAACGGAGGCTTCTAAAGGTTCCCTCAGTACGCTTGGTAACCGTGCGTAGAGTGCAATGGCATAAGGGAGCTTGACTGAGAGACATACAGGTCGATCAGGTACGAAAGTAGAGCATAGTGATCCGGTGGTTCCGCATGGAAGGGCCATCGCTCAAAGGATAAAAGGTACGCCGGGGATAACAGGCTGATCTCCCCCAAGAGCTCATATCGACGGGGGGGTTTGGCACCTCGATGTCGGCTCGTCACATCCTGGGGCTGGAGAAGGTCCCAAGGGTTGGGCTGTTCGCCCATTAAAGTGGCACGCGAGCTGGGTTCAGAACGTCGTGAGACAGTTCGGTCTCTATCTACTGTGGGCGCAAGAAATTTGAGTGGATCTGATTCTAGTACGAGAGGACCGAATTGGACAAACCTCTAGTGTATCTGTTGTCACGCCAGTGGCATGGCAGAGTAGCTACGTTTGGAAGGGATAAGCGCTGAAAGCATATAAGCGCGAAACCCACCACAAGATGAGATTTCTTTTAAGGATCGTGGGAGATGACCACGTTGATAGGCTATAGATGTAAAGGCAGTAATGTCATAGTCGAGTAGTACTAATAATCCGTAAGCTTATGTACACCTTTCCAGCCTCGCAAGAGGCTGGGGAAACTTTCTAAAAAAATACTTTTTTCTTTATCTCAGTATGTTAAGATATTGTTCAATTGATTTTTATCATAAGATAAATGATCATTGAAAAATTGCCCAAAGCAATTATAACTTCTTAAGGTGGTTATTGCGGCGGGGCTCACCTCTTCCCATCCCGAACAGAGTAGTTAAGCCCGCCTGCGCAGATGGTACTGCAGTTATGTGGGAGAGTATGTCGTCGCCTTTCTTTTGAGAACCCTATTCATTTATGTGAATAGGGTTTTTTGTTTTGAATTTTTGTCTTTATTCTATTTTTTTATTCTTATTTGCATCGCATAATCATAGGTGTCAAGTGCGGTGATTGAGGATCAATCCCAAAACCTGTGGAGCAACAAAAATTAAGCATAAATATTTGTTAGTCTAAAAAGGAAAAACTCAATGTTCCTAACACCTCTAAATTGAGATCTAAACGCTTTTATTTTGGCGTTGAAAGATTCAGCTGATGCATTTGTGCTTCGATAATCAAAATAGTTCAATATGTTTTGATAATGATTGATTATGGTTCGAGATATTGTATTGAAAGACTTAAACCCAGATTGACTTACCTTTTCATGCCATTTTGCAAGTCTAGCAAAACCGATTATTTTATCGGCTGTACTTTCAAAAATGTTGCGTAATCCTTGAGATAGATTGTAAGCCTCTTTGATATCAGGATATAATTCAAATAATAAATGGGCACGTTGTAATTGATTTTCAGACCATTTTGATTTATTCTTGTATAAGAAATAGCGACTTCTGGCTAGTAATTGTTTAAGTGTATCCCCGTTAGTCAACACTACAGATTCGAACTTTTTCTTGTTTTCCTTGGCTTTTTCTATAGCTTCATTTTCCTGATCTATTGCTTGCCAACGGTATTTGATTCTGATTTCTTGTAAGGCCTCTGTGGCCAATTTTTGAACGTGGAATCTATCGATGACACGAGTTGCATTAGGAAAACATTTCTTGGCAATTAACCCCATATTTCCTGCCATATCTAGGGTTATCTCTGTGACTAGATTTCGTTGTTTAAGAGGTATCTTTTCAATGATAGCGATTACTGTTTCAGCTTTAGTTCCAGCAACCATTGCAACGATGGTTCCTTTTCTACCTTTTGCTGCTTTATTAGTTAGAATTGTATAGAGCTCACCGTTGGATAGTGAGGTTTCGTCCAATGACAGTCTTTTTCCAATGTTTTCAGGAAAAATAAGCCATTCTTTTGCGTGTGGTTTTTGATTCCAGATTTTAAAATCACTTAAGAAATCTTTGTAATGATGTTGCAGATTCTTACCGCTTACACCGTAGAAAGAAGCAATAGCATTGCAATCATTAGGCTTGGAATCTATTGATTTCTTTTAAAAAAGACGCGAACTCCTGTGTTACCCGAGTTCCGTCTGCTACTAAATTCCAATCCCTAAATACAACTTGTCCACTATCTTCGTTAAGCCATCTTCTGCGGGTGATATGTAGATAAACTTGATGTCCACGGATTGGAAAATCTTGAACAGTTATCTCATCAAAGAATCCTTTTGAACTTAATTTGTTTTGACGATATTCTTTTGGAATCGAATTAATCTCTTTTAAATAAAGATGAAGAATTTCTTCCCCTTTTTTATATGAAGTAAGTTCAAAATAATCAACTATAATTTCTGGTAACAATAACTTGAGAAGTTCAACAAAAGAATCTTGCATTTGTATTAAATTTATAAATACAAATATCTTAATTTAATATTTCCCCACAACATTTAGACTTGATCCGTGATTGATATTTTCTCGGGTTCAACAAAAGATAAATAGTTCCGTATTTTTTCTTCCGTAAAACGCTGAGACCAGAAACCTTCTTTAGTAGCCGTAAAACTATCTTTTTCATCAGTTATTATCGTCATACCCATCTTAAGATAGGAATGCTCTTGTTTTAATCTAGTTCTATCATTGTCAATATATGAGGCACCAATTACTATTTCACCTCCAGTGTTCAACAACTGATACAAATTTGAAAATATAGTTTCAAATTTTTCATTTTTTGATAGATCAAACCGCTTCTCTGATGGATTATAGCTTTCAAAATTAAAATTATCAGGGTAAAAGTTGCCAGCCGTAAACCAGGTGATAATAATTATATCATATTTTTTCTTCCATTTATCTAAGTTGATGGCGTCTTCAAGATAGACCGCTACTTTATCATCAATTTTTAATTCTTTTGCTGTCTGTCTTGACAGTATTACACATGCTTCGGCATTATCAGTGCCGTCAAAGGAATCCACCATATCCCACATTTCAGGGATACCACTAAGATGCTTTGCTATTCTGGCATTTCCTATTCCGATATCAAGAATAGACAAAGGTGTTTTCTTTCTTTGATACAATTCTGTAATGACCTTTTTAAGTTCTACAAATTCTGCCCATTGTGCTTGAATTAATTCTTCTGACAAGTAATTTTTATCCCAAGAATTCTGAAAAATTTCTTTGTTATCATACATTTCCATTATTTGTGTTTTTAGAAGATAATTCACAATTTAAATTTAAACAATTTTGGATAGTGTGTAGAAATAATTGGATTGTTTTATAATTAAATATAATCATAAAAGTTATTATTATATTAATTCTTTCTCTTATTTGTTTCATATTTTCGGTTTCTGAAATCTATAATGTATTTTTGTTGTTATAAAATTTTATTATGAAGAAAATATTTTTGTTTTTGGCTGTTATTATCATGTCAAATTTACAAGCACAGGAGAGACCTAAATTGGTTGTAGGTATTGTTGTTGATCAAATGAAAATGGAATATTTATTTCGTTTTTCGAATGATTTTTCAAATGATGGTTTCAAAAGATTAATGGGAAATGGATATACTTTTCAAAATATGCATTATAATTATATGCCCACTTATACTGCTCCTGGGCATGCCTCAATTTATACAGGTACAACTCCTGCAATTCATGGTATTGTAAGTAATGAGTGGTTTAGTAGAAAATTGGGTAAAGAGATGTATTGTACAGATGATGCAAGTGTTAACACTGTAGGGGATGGAACTAAAGAAGAAGGTGAGATGTCTCCTAAAAATCTTTTAACGACTACTATTACTGATGAGTTGCGTATGGGGACTAATTTTAAAGGTAAGGTAATCGGTTTGAGTCTTAAAGATCGCGGTGCTATATTGCCAGCTGGTCATTTTGCTAATTGGGCTTTTTGGTACAGTAAAACAGGTTCTTTTATTTCTAGTTCTTTTTATGGTGAAAAATTACCTGATTGGGTTCAAAAATTCAATGATGAGAAACATTATATGCCATATATCAATAATGGATGGGATTTATTAAAGCCAAAGTCAACTTATAATGAAAGTTTGGAGGATAATAATCCGTATGAAGGGAAGTTATATAATAGTGTGGCTCCCGTTTTTCCTTATAATTTAAAGGATATGTATGCTAATAATGATGCAGGTGTATTGCGTTCTACTCCATTTGGAAATAATTTGCTAGCTGAGTTTGCAATGCGAGCTATTGAAAAAGAGGAATTAGGGAAAGATAATATTACTGATTTTTTAACGGTTAGTTTTTCTTCTACTGACTATGTAGGTCATTTATTGGGGCCAAGATCAATGGAACTACAAGATACTTATTTGCGATTAGATCAAACAATTGCTGATTTTTTGAATTATTTGGACAAAACAGTTGGAAAAGATAATTACTTATTGTTTTTGACTGCTGATCATGCAGGTGCTGAAAATGTAAACTATCTTAAAGATCATAAATACAATGTAAGCAGTATAAGTCCTAAAGATATTAGAAATAATTTAAAGGATTTTTCTGTGAAAACTTTTGGAACGGACTTAGTTTTAAATTATTCAAATTTCAATTTATTTTTTAATGAAGAAATTATTAAAACTAAAAACCTTGATTTAAGTGTAGTAAAAGAGGCTTTTAAAGAATTTTTAATGACTCAGGATTATGTTAAAAGAGTGTATACTGAAGATGAAATTTTAAATTCAACAGGGAATGATTATTTCTTGAACTTTATCGCTAAGGGATATGATGTAACTCAAAATGGCGATTTAGTTATTTTAGATAAACCTGGTTATATCGAGTACCTTGGAACAGGAACTTCTCATGGAACTACTTATACTTATGATACTCACGTTCCCGCTATTTTTTACGGTTGGCATATTAAAAAGGGAGAATCATTTGATAAAAAAGTCATTACTCAAATTGCGCCCACAATCGCGCAGAAGATAAAAGTTTCTTTTCCTAATGGAACGGAAGCAAATGTTCTTGAGGAAGTTTTAAAGGACTAGGTTATGATAGAAACGAAAAAAGGTGTATTTTAAAATACACCTTTTTTTTGCTTTTATTTTTAAACAGTAGCTTCTACTGGTAATGGAATTTGATTTTTTAATAAGTCTTCAAATGTTTCATGAGCACGTATTAAGTGACCTTGGCCATTCATCCATAATACTTCAGCTGGTTTGTATCGTGAATTATAGTTGGATGCCATTGAATAACAATAAGCACCTGCATTTCTAAAACTTAATATATCACCTTCTTTAATTTCAGGTATTCTTCTATTGTTTGCAAAAGTATCTGTCTCACAAATATATCCAACAACAGAATAGAAGCGTTCTTTTCCTTTTGGATTAGAAATGTTATCAATATGGTGTTGTGAACCATATAACATCGGACGTATTAAATGGTTGAATCCACTATCAACTCCAGCAAAAACGGTCGATGTTGTTTGTTTGATTACATTTACTTTTACTAAAAAAGACCCAGCTTCACTCACTAGAAATTTACCTGGTTCGAATATTAATGTCAATTCTTTTCCATACTCTGTACAGAAAGCATTGAATCTTTTAGTTAATTTCTTTCCTAATTCTTCAATATCTGTTTCGATATCGTCTTTTTTGTAAGGCACTTTGAATCCGCTTCCAAAATCTAAGAACTCTAAGTTTTTGAAGTTTTTTGCTGCATCAAATAAAATTTCGGCAGCGTATAAGAATACTTCAATATCTAAAATATCTGAACCAGTATGCATGTGAATACCAACAATGTTCATTTTAGTATTTTCAACAATACGCACTAAATGTGGTAATTGGTGCACTGAGATTCCAAATTTACTATCAATATGTCCTACAGAAATATTGGCATTTCCACCTGCCATTACGTGAGGATTGATTCGGATACAAACAGGAACATTTGGGTGTTTAGCACCGAATTGCTCCAATATAGATAAGTTATCAATATTGATTTGAACTCCTAAAGCATGTACTTCTTCAATTTCCTCAAGAGATACACCGTTTGGAGTATAAAATATTTTTTCTGGATCATATCCTGCATGAAGCCCTAATTGTACTTCTTGAATTGATACGGTATCAAGTCCCGATCCCATTTCTTTTAATAGTTGTAAAATAGCAACATTAGATAATGCTTTCATTGCATAATTGATGCGTAACTTCTCAACTTTAGAAAATGCTTTTGTTAATCTGTTGTATTGTGATTTTATTTTATCGGCATCATAAACGTATAATGGACTGCCAAATTGTTCTGCTAGCTGAAGTAAGTCTTTTGATTGCATTGTTATATTATTTTTAGCAAATTTATTATTCTTTATTTGTTCTCACAAGCGATTTTACGAATTCTAACAAATTGTAACAAAAAGTTACAAAATAAACAAAACAACCATTTATTTGTGTTATTTTAATTTTTCGGGTGAGGGATAGTAGCGTATAGCCCACAGTCGCTGTAGTTTTTACGAAAGCGACGAGGACTTGAAGCGTACAGCCCGACCATACAGTAACGATAGTGGATGTATGGACACCTCCTAAAACTAAAAAATGACTGCCCAAAAATAGATTTGGCAGTCATTTTATATTGTTTATTTGAAATTACAAACTTGGTAAATCTCCATTGCCTTTAGTAGGTAAGTTGGTAGACCCCATCAAGTAGAAGTCCACTTCACGTGCCGCTTCGCGACCTTCTGATATTGCCCAAACAATTAACGATTGTCCGCGACGCATATCTCCAGCAGTGAAAATATTAGGTACATTAGTTTGATAGTTAGTTGCTTTGTAATTGCTTCTCATATCTGTTTCTAGCCCTAATTGCTGGCTTAAAGTTTTTTCAGGACCAGTAAATCCTAAAGCAAGTAATGCTAAATCACAAGGCCAAGTTTTTTCGGATCCTTCTTTTTCGATTAATTCTGGTCTTTGTCCTAGAGTTATTTTCCAAGCCACTTCAACAGTTTTTAATCCAACTAATTCACCTTTATCATTTGCGATAAATTCTTTAGTGTTTATTAGCCAGTTTCTATCACATCCTTCTTCATGTGAAGATGAAGTTTTAAGTTGCAAAGGCCAAAATGGCCAAGGTGTAGTCTCGCTTCTTCCTACTGGAGGTTTTGGCATGATTTCAAAATTAGTAACCGATTTTGCACCGTGTCTGTTTGAAGTTCCAACACAGTCAGAACCAGTATCTCCACCACCAATCACGATAACATCTTTACCAGTAGCTTTTATTTGGTTAGGAATATCCTCACCGTAAAGTACTTTAGTTTGTTGTGTTAAAAAGTCCATTGCTTGAACGACTCCTTTTGTTTCAATTCCTTTTGTAGGCAAGCTTCTTCTCTCAGTAGCACCACCACATAAAACAATTGAATCAAATTCATTTAATTGATCAACGCTATAATTTACACCAACATTTACGTTAGTTTTAAAAGTGATTCCTTCAAGTTCTAGAATTTTTACACGTCTGTCGATAATTCCTTTTTCTAATTTAAAATTTGGAATTCCATAACGTAGTAAACCACCTATTGCATTGTCTCTTTCGAAAACAGTTACTGTGTGTCCAGCACGATTTAATTGTTGTGCTGCTGCTAATCCAGCTGGCCCAGACCCAATTACGGCTACTGTTTTTCCAGTTCTTGTTGCAGGAGTTTGTGGTTTTATCCATCCTTCAGCGAAACCTCTTTCGATAATGTTTTTCTCAATATTTTCAATAGCAACTGGCTCTTCAATAATTCCTAATACACATGATTTTTCACATGGAGCAGGGCATAAACGACCTGTGAATTCTGGAAAGTTATTGGTAGATTGTAAAATCTCCAAGGCACTTTGCCATTCTTCTTGATGTACCATGTCGTTAAAATCTGGAATTAAATTTCCTAATGGACATGAACTATGGCAAAATGGGATTCCGCAATCCATACATCTTGAACCTTGCTCTTTTATCTTTTCTTTTGATAACGGAATAGTAAATTCATTGTAATTTACTACTCTTTCTTGTACTGCTATATTACTTTCGTCTGTTCTATCGTATTCTTTAAATCCGCCTATCTTTCCCATAACTATGCTGTTGCTATTAGTTCTTCAATTTTCTTTTCTTCTGCTAATCGTTGTAATGCTATTTTATAATCTCTAGGCATTACTTTGATAAAATGTTTTTGTTGGTTTTCCCAGTCTTCCAAAATTCTTTTTGCTAATGGACTATTGGTATACATGGAATGGTTTTTAATTAAACGTTTTAGTTTAGTTAAATCTTCTTCTTCCAAAGTTTCTAAGGCAACCATTTCCATATTGCATAAGCCATTTTCAAATTGTTTTTGCTCGTCAAAAACATAGGCAACACCACCACTCATTCCAGCAGCAAAATTTCTTCCTGTTCTTCCTAGCACAGCAACTGTACCTCCAGTCATGTATTCACAACCATGATCTCCAATTCCTTCAACAACTGCTGTTGCTCCAGAATTTCTAACGCAGAAACGTTCCCCTGCCATACCATTGATATATGCTTCACCAGTTATAGCACCATAAAGGGCTACGTTACCGATGATGATGTTTTCCTCCGGTTTAAATGTAGCTGTAGGGGGTACTTTGATAATTAATTTACCTCCAGAAAGTCCTTTTCCTAAGTAGTCATTGCAGTTTCCATGAATTTTAAATGATAATCCATTGGTTGCAAATGCACCAAAACTTTGACCTGCAGAACCGGTGAAATCTACTAATATAGTGTCCTCAGGTAAACCTTGTGCGCCATAGATTTTTGAAATTTCATTACTTAATATGGCACCTACAGAACGGTCCGTATTTTTGATATCAAAAGTAACTCTTGTTTTCTCTTTTCTATAAATAGAAGGAATAGCCGCTTTTATGATTTCAAAATCAAGTACATTATCTAGTGCGTGATCTTGAGTTGTTGTATTGTGATTAGGTACTGTCTTCGCTTTTTCTGGTTTGTATAAAATAGTAGATAGATCTAATCCGTTTGCTTTATAATGCTTAATTGCTTTATTAACATTCAGTTTTTGTGATTGTCCTACCATTTCTTTCAAGGTTCTGAAACCTAATTGAGCCATGATTTCTCTTAACTCTTCAGCAATGAAATACATGAAGTTAATGATATGCTCTGGTGTTCCCTTGAAATTTTTTCTTAATTCGGGATCTTGAGTAGCAATACCTACTGGGCAGGTATTTAAATGACAAGCTCTCATCATGATACAACCTGATGCAACTAGTGGTGCTGTAGCAAAACCAAATTCTTCTGCTCCAAGTAATGCTGCAATAGCAACGTCACGACCTGTTTTCAATTGACCATCACATTCTAATACAACACGACTTCTTAAATCATTTAAGATTAAAGTTTGTTGTGCTTCGGCTAAACCAAGTTCCCAAGGAATACCAGTATGTTGTAATGAAGTTAATGGAGCAGCTCCAGTTCCTCCATCATATCCAGAAATTAAAATCACATCGGCTTTCGCTTTTGCAACTCCGGCTGCGATTGTTCCAACACCAACTTCTGATACTAATTTTACGTTTACACGTGCATCACGATTTGCATTTTTTAAATCAAAAATCAATTGTGATAAATCTTCAATAGAATAAATATCATGGTGTGGAGGAGGAGATATAAGTCCTACGTATGGAGTTGAATTTCTTACTTTCGCAATCCACGGCACTACTTTTTCACCAGGTAATTGACCACCTTCTCCAGGCTTAGCACCTTGAGCCATTTTTATTTGAATCTCTTTGGCACTTGTCAAATAATTGATAGATACTCCAAAACGACCACTAGCAACTTGCTTAATAGCACTATTTTTAGAATCTCCATTTAATTCTTTTTGGAAACGTTTTGGATCTTCTCCACCTTCTCCAGAATTACTTTTTCCACCAATTCTATTCATGGCAATTGCCAAGTTTTCATGGGCTTCCTGGCTAATAGATCCATAAGACATCGCTCCAGTTTTGAATTTTTTTACAATTTCAGTCCAAGGTTCTACTTCATCAATAGAAATTGGATCTAAATTATTAAATTCGAATAAACCTCTAATAGTCATTAAATTTGAGCTTTGCTCGTTGACCATTGTAGAATATTCTTTATAACTTTCTGGACTGTTTAAACGTACTGCTTGCTGTAATTTAGCAATTGTAGTTGGATTGAACATGTGTTTTTCACCTGTTCTTCTCCATCTATATATTCCACCAATTTCTAAAGGTAATAAACTTGCAATTTTAGAATTTGGGAAAGCTTTTTGGTGTCTTTTTTTAACTTCTTTTTCAATTTCATTTAACCCAATTCCTTCAATTCTAGAAGGAGTGTATGGGAAATATTTTGTAGAAAAGGTTTTATTAAGACCTAATATTTCAAAAATTTGGGCAGCTCTATACGAATGTAAAGTAGAGATACCAATTTTATTCATGATTTTCAAAATTCCTTTAGCAATCGCTTTGTTGTAGTTTGAAATTGCGTAATCCGCTTTTACATTAGTAATAAAGCCTTTGTCAACTTGGTCACGTATAATTTCATTTACTAAATATGGATTGATAGCGCTTGCTCCATAACCAAATAATAAGGCGAAATGATGTGGTTCACGTGGTTCGGCAGATTCAATGATAATTCCAAATTTTGAACGAACTTGTAATTTATTCAATGAATGATGAATATAAGAACATGCTAATAGCATAGGTATTGGTGCCATTTTTTCAGTAACACCTCTATCAGAAAGTATGATTATATTATGTCCTTCGCTAACTGCTTTATAAGTTGCCTGAACACATTTTTCTAATGCACGCTCTAAACCATTAACTCCTTTTTCTATTTTGTATAGAGTAGAAATAGAAGCAGATTTAAAATCGGCATGGTCAATATTTTTTATTTTATCTAAATCCTCTTTAGAGATAACTGGATTTTGGATTTTTAATTTTTTACATTGTTTAGCTTCAATATCAAAAATATTATAATCACCGCCAATAGCTAAACTAATATCTGTAATTATTTCTTCACGAATACCATCCAAAGGTGGATTAGTAACTTGAGCAAATAATTGTTTAAAATAGTTGTATAATAGTTGTGGTTGTTCTGATAATACAGCCAATGGAGTATCATTACCCATTGAGCTAATTGCCTCAGCTCCATTAGCACCCATTGGGGTTATAATGGTTTTTACATCTTCTATTGAGTATCCAAATAAACGTAATCTCGTTTCAAAGTCAATATTCTCTGTCGGAGTTTCATTATTGGTATAAGGAACTTTAGCTAGTGGAAGAAGATTTTCATTCAACCATTGTCTATAGGGACGTTTAGTAACAACTGCATTTTTTATCTCATCATCTTCAATAATACGACCTTCATTCATGTCCACAAGGAACATTTTTCCTGGCTCCAAACGACCGTGTTGAACAACATCTTCAGGATTTATATCAAGAACTCCAATTTCTGAAGCCATAATTACAAAACCAGTTTTTGTTAATGTATATCGAGAAGGACGAAGTCCATTTCTATCTAATAATGCACCAATCACATTTCCATCGGTAAACGGAATAGAAGCAGGACCATCCCATGGTTCCATGATACAAGAGTTGTATTCATAGAATGCTTTCTTTTCATCCGACATGGTTTGGTGTTTTTCCCAAGCTTCAGGAACTACCATCATCATTGCTTCTGGAAGTGTACGTCCAGTCATCAATAACAATTCTACAACCATATCCATAGAAGCTGAATCTGATTTTCCTTCTAATATAATAGGGAACATTTTTTTAATATCTTCTCCAAAAACCTCACTTTTCATCAATTCTTCACGAGCACGCATTCTACTTACGTTTCCACGAAGTGTATTGATTTCACCATTATGACACATGTGTCTAAACGGTTGTGCTAATTCCCAAGAAGGAAATGTATTGGTAGAAAAACGCTGGTGTACTAATGCCAAACGAGTTACTAAATCAGTATCCGTTAAATCCGTATAATATCTACTGATATCTTCGGGCATTAATAATCCTTTATATATTATAGTCGTTGTTGATAAACTAGAGAAGTAAAACATATGACTTTCTGAAGTTTTTGATTTCAGAATTAAATGTTCTCCTATTTTTCTGGCTGCAAATAATTTAGCATTGAATTGTTGTTCTGTCAATTCTAAACCATTTTTACCTATAAATACTTGCTTAACTGTAGGTTCTTTTTCGGCTGCGATTTGTCCTAGATTTGTAACATCAACAGGAACATCTCTCCAACCTAAAATTTTTAAATTTTGATCTTGTACCGTTTTTTCAAAAGTATCCATGCAAAATTTAGCTTGGTTTTTCTTTTTTGGTAAAAAAACCATTCCAACTGCATACTCTCTTGTTGCTGGGATTTCAAAGTCACATACTTTTTTAAAAAAATCATGAGGAATATCAAAAAGAATTCCTGCTCCATCTCCAGTTCTTCCGTCAGCACTTACTGCACCACGATGTTCTAATTTAATTAGAATGTCAAGTGCTTTATGAATGATATCGTTAGATTTTATTCCGTTTAAATTACAAATAAATCCCGCGCCACAGTTGTCGTGTTCAAATTCAGGCAAATAAAGGCCTTGTTCTTTAACTTTCATGCTTTATAATTTTTTTCTACAAAAATAAAGATTTCATTGAATATAATGTATCCAAAACAAGCAATGCGTCTTATTTTTATAGTAATAATAGAAAAACGTTTAATTAATAATAATAATGGTGTTTAAGCACCTGTGTATTGTTAATTCGTCAATAGCGTTTGTTTTGAATTGTATTAGATAGGCAATTATTGTAGTTCTTATCAAATTTACAAATTATATTTCAAACGTTATAGCAATACCTTTCGCTTGTTTTTATTTTTAATTTATGCGCTAATTATGTTTGTTTCTCTTGTTGTATTTTTTTGTGTAACATTTTTGAAATTTTAAATCGGAAAAAGATTTCTCTGTTTAGATGAATTTTGCTATTTTTGTGCCACTTATATTCTGAAATAACTTCAGAATCCAGACAAATTCTATATTATGAACATACACGAATATCAAGGAAAAGAGATTTTAGCTAGCTACGGAGTTCGCATTCAACGCGGAATTGTTGCTAATAGTCCAGTAGAAGCTGTTGCTGCTGCTAAACAATTAACTACTGAAACGGGAACGAGTTGGTATGTTGTAAAAGCACAAGTTCATGCAGGTGGACGTGGAAAAGGTGGTGGAGTTAAGCTTGCTAAAAATTTACAACAAGTTGAAGAAATTGCAGAACAAATTATTGGAATGCAATTAGTAACACCTCAAACATCTGCTGAAGGTAAAAAAGTACATAAAGTTTTAATCGCTGAAGATGTTTATTATCCTGGTGAATCTGAAACTTCTGAGTTTTATGTTTCTGTTTTGTTGAATAGAGCGACTGGTCGTAACATGATTATGTATTCTACTGAAGGTGGAATGGATATTGAAGAAGTTGCTGAGCACACACCTCATTTAATTTTTACTGAAGAAGTTGATCCTTCTGTTGGATTACAAGGTTTTCAAGCAAGAAGAATTGCCTTTAATTTAGGTCTTTCTGGTAATGCTTTCAAAGAAATGGTGAAATTCATTGACTCATTATATAATGCATATATTGGTTCTGATGCTTCAATGTTTGAAATCAATCCAGTTTTGAAAACATCTGATAATAAAATAATGGCTGTTGATGCTAAAGTAAATATCGATGATAATGCTTTATATAGACAAAAGAAATATGCTGACATGCGTGATATCCGTGAGGAGAATCCAATCGAAGTAGAAGCTAAAGAAGTAGGATTAAATTATGTTGATCTTGATGGTACAGTGGGATGTATGGTTAACGGAGCTGGATTAGCAATGGCAACTATGGATTTAATTAAGTATGCTGGTTTTGAACCTGCAAACTTTCTTGACGTAGGTGGAACTGCTGATGCAAAACGTGTTGAAACTGCTTTCCGTATTATCTTAAAAGATCCAAACGTTAAAGCAATTTTGATTAATATTTTTGGAGGTATTGTTCGTTGTGACCGTGTGGCACAGGGAGTAGTTGATGCTTACAAAAACATGGGTGATGCAATTAAAGTACCAATCATTGTTCGTTTACAAGGTACTAATGCAGCTATTGCAAAAGAATTAATTGATAATTCAGGAATGCCAATTTTATCTGCTGTTGAATTTCAAGAAGCAGCTGATCAAGTTAAAGCAGCACTTTCTTAAATAGAAAAAAGAGTATATATCAAAAAATCCTAAGTGAAAGCTTAGGATTTTTTTGTTATAATTATAAAGAGTGATTTGTCTTTATTTATGATTTTTTGTTCTTTCCGAAATTGTATTTTACTTTTTCTACGACCTGTACTTTTGCATTTCCTTTTGGATATTGTTTTTTGGAAGGTTTTTTAGCTGCGCTAGTTTTTGATGGCGCTTCATCACCTCTAGACTTTTCTTCGTCTCTTGGTTTAGCCTTGAATTCCTTTCTTTCTTTAGTTGGGTCCTTAACAGGAATTTGCGCTTTGTGTTTTGCTAAAACATCATTTGGATTTTTTGGATTTTCTTTTGTTCCGCGTAAATGTATAACTAATCCGTTTAGAAAATTACGCAATACTTGATCGCCACATTCCATATAGTTCTCGTGTTTTTCGTCACGGAAAAATGCACCTAATTCTGATTTAGTAATTCTAAAGTCTACCAATTCTAAAATTTCAACTATTTGGTCGTCACGTAGCATTAAGGCAACACGTAATTTTTTAAAGATATCGTTATTTGTCATCATATTCTATTTTTTTACAAAGGTACGTTTTAAAACGAATTGCGCATCAATTTTAATTTGAGAATTAGAATTGGTTTAAAACTCCAATTATTTTATCTAGATCTTCTTTTTTGTGGTTTGCAGTAATTACAATTCGATTCAAATCTTTAATTTCCGATGCATATTTGAAATTAGCAATTATTATTTTATTTTCTATTAAAATGGGATTAATTGCATCATTTTCGAGGTAAATTAAAGGGTAATCACCGTTGAAATTAAATGTTTTGTTTTCTTTCAAGTTTTTTTTAAGGTAAGCTAAGTTGTCTTTTAGTTTTTGATGTTGTTTGATGTATATTATTTCAGCATCAGCTATTGTTTGAACAAATGCTGGATTCATTCCTGCACTAGAAACAAAACTGTCGTTTTTTCTTATTTGTTGAATAAATTCAGCATCACTAACAATTACGCCTCCTGTTAATCCAAAGGCTTTTCCTAAAGAGGATAACATAATTTTTCGCTTAACATTTGGATAGGCTATAGATGAAAAAATACCACAACCATTAGTTCCCAAAATACCAAGAGAATGGGATTCGTCTAGCACTAAAGTAATCTCTTTATTAGCGGGTATAAAATTTAGAAATGAAAGATCAATTGGTTCTGTATTAAAAGAAGGAACAGCATCAGTAAGAATTGTAATTCTTTCTTTTAAATTGTCTAATAGTCTTGGATTCATTTCGTTTTGAACGAAAAACGGAATACTATTTGCACTTTTTATTGCAGTATGTATGTTGGGATAATGAAAAAATTGATCTGTTTGAGATTGCAATACATCAATTGTAATTTTACCTGCTAACATGCCCGAAGAAACAGTAATTGTTGCTTCGGCTTTGATAAATCTAGCTAGAAATTTTTCGCCTTTTTCGTATGCAGTTAATTTTACATTTGCACTTCTTGAGCTACCATAAGCAGTTCCCCATTGTAAAATATTACTGATAAGTATTTTTTGAAATTTTTTATTTGTTGGTAACCCCAAGTAGGCAGTTCCTCCAAAATAGAGATATTTTTCATTTTCTGTTTTAAGGATTCTATTTGGGAATGAATTAACTTTCATTTTTTTTATTTTAAAATAACTCCGGTACCATTGAGTTTAGAATAATAAATTTCACCCTCATTTATAGTAACACCATCTGCAATGTCTTCTGCTAGGAGTAAGGCACCATCCATATCTACATAATCTAATTGTGGTAATAAATGAGCAATGGCTGAAATTCCTACTGATGATTCAGTCATGCAACCCACCATTGTTTTTAACCCTAATTTTTTTGCTTGCTCGATCATCCTTTTTCCAGGAGTTAACCCACCGCATTTTACAAGTTTAATATTCACCCCGTGAAAATGATTGTAACATTTAGCAACATCTTCTTCTATAATGCAGCTTTCATCGGCAATTATTGGTAAAACGGAATATTTGAAAACTTCTTTATGAGCGTCCCAATTGTTGGCTTTCATAGGTTGTTCTAGAAATTCTACACCTAATTTTTTTAATTCAACTGCGTTGTTGATGGTTTCTTCAATTCCCCAACCACAATTTGCATCTATTCTAAAAATGGCATCTGTATGTTTTCTAAGTTCTTTTACTATGGCAATATCTTCGTGTGTTCCTAATTTTATTTTATAAATAGGCCATGGAAGTTCTTTCATTTTTGAGACCATTTTGTCTATTGATGCGATTCCAATTGTATAGTCGGTTAATGGATTGTTTTCAATTGTGTAGTTCCAATATTCATATAGTTTTTTTCCTTTTTTACGAGCGTATAAATCAGTATATGCCATATCTAAAGCGCATAAAGCGAACATATTTCCTTTTAAATAGGGGTGCATCATTTGCCAAAATTCTTCTGGTGTTTGATCTTCAGATTCTTCGATAATGGGACGAATTTTATTTAAATCGGCAATCATCATTGGAACTGTAATGTTATAATATGGATTTGATGTTGCTTCTCCGTAGCCAGAAAATCCTTCGCTTTCTAATTCAACAATTAAAGAGGGTTGTACATCAATGGATTCTCTTGATATTGTAAATGTATGTTTTAGTTTTAGGATGTATTCTTTTACTATTAATTTCATTTATTTTGGATTTAATAGTTTAAAAGTAATGTAATTATATTAAAATTTCACACAAAAGCTTTAGTAACCAAGCCATAGTAATGCTTTTATAAAACCATCACGCCATAATTTTTCATTGTGTTGTCCCCTTTTAACTATTTTTTTTTCATTTAAATGGAGGCAATAACATCTATTTGTATTTAGTAAATATTCCATTCTGTTGAGATCAGAAACCATCTCTTCACTTTCATTATCACCACAAAGAAAGTAGATTTTGGAGTTTATTTTTTTTGAATTTTCGGTAAGACTATATATGTCTTTACTAAACCAAAATGAAGGAGAAAAAACACCCGCTTTTCCAAATACTTTTGGGTATTTTAAAACTGCATAATAGGAGGTAAGACCACCTAAAGAGCTTCCCATAATAATTGTATTTCTAGATTTCGTTTTGGTCCTATAAGTGCTGTCTACTTTTGGTTTCAAAGTTTCAACAATAAACTTTAGATAGGCATCCGCATTTCCTCCTCCATATTTTTCATTTTTATAGGGAGTCAATTCATCGATTCGTTTTTCATTACCATGTTCAATTCCAATAACAATTATTTGGGCATTAATACTATCTAATTTTTCGTCCACATTCCATTCTCCTGCATAAGATGTTTTGGAGTCAAATAGATTTTGAGCATCATGCATATATAAAACAGAAAATTTTTTATTAGTGCCGTAATAATCCTTTGGAAGATAGACCCATATTTTTTTTGTTGTATTTAATTGCGGTGCATTAATGGTAAAAGTAGACACTTGTTTTGTCGCTGTACTTTGTTGCGCTAATAGACCTATAGATGTTAAAAAAAATAGGAATAATAGATTAAATTGTTGAATCACTGTTTGGTCTTTGTTTTTCATTTTAAAAACGATATTTTAGCTAAAAAAAATTATATTAATGGATACTTACGAAGAAAAAAAGAGCTTACTTTTAGATATGATTACTTTTTCTACTGAGAATGGTGTTTTACCTAAAAAAGACTATGACTTTTTATTTGTTATTGCGAATGCTTTAGATTTAGAAAAAGGTGATTTTAATAATTTATTCCTTTTAGAATTACCCAAAATGGCTGCTAAAACAGGATTTAGACGTATGCAGCAGTTTTATCGTTTAGCATTTTTAATGCATAAAGGACGTATTTTAAATGCAAATGAGTCTAATACGATTCATCAAATTTCTATTAGCATGGGAATAAATCCGGATGCTACAAAACGAGTACTTAAAAAGATGGAAAAATCACCTAATACTGTTATCTCACCAGAAGCATTATTGAAAATTTATAAGGAATTTCATGATCAATGAAGTTGCTCTTGAAGCATTTTAATTTCATCACGTAATTTTGCTGCTTGCATAAAATCCAGTTCTTTAGCTGCTTTCTCCATAGATTTGCGTTTTTCTCGAATGCGTTTTTCTATTTGATCTTTTGATAAATATTCAGTTACTGTTTCTGCTGCGGTATTTAATGTATGTCCTAATTCATATTCTACCAGGGGATTTTTAGTAAAAGCACTATCGATTTTCTTGTTTAATGCTTGAGGTATTTGATTGTTTTCGGTATTAAAGTTTATTTGTTTCGTTCTACGATAGTTTGTTTCGTCAATCGTTTTTTGCATGCTGGCGGTAATCTTATCAGCGTACATTATTGCTTTTCCATTTAGGTTTCTTGCGGCTCTACCAATGGTTTGAGTCAATGATCGATGGCTTCTTAAGAAACCTTCTTTATCAGCATCTAAAATTGCAACGAGTGATACTTCGGGTAAATCTAGACCTTCACGTAGTAGGTTTACGCCAATTAATACATCGAAAATTCCTTTTCGTAAATCTTGCATGATTTCAATTCGTTCTAAGGTATCAACATCCGAATGTATATAGCGACAACGAATATTAACCTTTGTTAAGTATTTGGCTAATTCTTCTGCCATTCTTTTGGTTAATGTTGTTACAAGAACGCGTTCGTCTAATTCGCATCTCACTTGAATTTCTTCAATTAAATCGTCAATTTGGTTTAAACTAGGTCGGATTTCTATAATAGGATCTAATAATCCAGTAGGTCGAATTACTTGTTCAACAACTACGCCATCCGTTTTTTGTAATTCATAGTCGGCAGGAGTTGCTGAAACATAGATTACTTGGTTTTGCATGGCTTCAAATTCCTCAAATTTCAAAGGTCGATTATCCATTGCGGCAGGCAGTCTAAATCCATACTCGACTAAATTTTCTTTTCGAGAACGGTCACCTCCATACATGGCATGTACTTGTGATAAGGTCACGTGACTTTCGTCTACCACCATTAAAAAATCTTTTGGAAAATAATCTAATAAACAGAATGGTCTAGTTCCAGCTAGTCTACCATCGAGGTAGCGGGAGTAATTTTCTATTCCAGAGCAATATCCCAATTCTCTAATCATTTCTAAATCAAAATTGGTACGTTCTTCCAATCGTTTTGCTTCAAGGTGTTTTCCTATTTCTTTAAAATAATCGACTTGTTTGACTAAGTCTTGTTGGATTTCCCAAATTGCACCTTGTAGTACATCTGGTGAAGTCACAAACATATTTGCTGGGTAAATTGTTAGTTTTTCGAATTTTTCAATTACTGCAGCTGTTTTTATATCAAAAGATTCAATTTCTTCAATTTCATCACCAAAGAAATGTACGCGAAAAGCATCATCTGCATAACTTGGATATACTTCTACAGTATCTCCTTTTATCCTAAAATTTCCGGGAGTAAAATCAGCTTCAGTTCTGGAATATAAACTCTGAACTAAGCTGTGTAATAATTTGGTTCGTGAAATGGTTTGATCTCTTTCAATTTCAATTACATTTTTTTGAAATTCCACTGGATTTCCAATACCATATAAGCAAGAAACAGATGCAACTACCAATATATCTCTTCTGCCAGAAAGGAGTGAAGAGGTGGTGCTTAAACGCATTTTTTCTAGTTCTTCATTGATTGATAAATCTTTTTCAATAAAGACCCCAGAAACGGGCATAAATGCTTCTGGCTGATAGTAATCATAGTAAGAAACAAAATATTCTACAGCATTATTTGGGAAAAACTGCTTGAACTCTGAATACAATTGTGCGGCCAAAGTTTTATTGTGTGCTAAAACTAATGTGGGTCTTTGTACTTCCTGAATGACGTTAGCAACCGTAAAAGTTTTACCCGAACCAGTTACTCCTAATAATGTTTGGAATTTTTCACCATCAACAATTCCTTGAGTTAATTTTTCAATAGCTTGTGGCTGGTCGCCTTTGGGTTGGTAATCTGATACTACTTGGAAATTCATTGGTATTTTGGGGCAAAGTTTTTAGAATTACAAAGTTACGAAGTTTATAACTATTTTGGACGGAAGTTAATTCTAAAAAAAAAAAACCATCATGCGAACATGATGGTTTCTATGTAAAAAAAAAGTTTATTTAGAAGCTTAAACTTAACCTAGCAAAAACGAATCTTCCGTTTTGTCCAAATTGAGATACATTTCTTGAATAAGTAAATTGATTAGAACTTTTTAATGATTCTAAATTTTCGTCTGGATACACATCAAAAATATTGTTTGCACCTACTACAACTTTAACATTATCAGTAAATTTATATCCTACAGATAGATCAGTTATTACTCTTGCTCCCCAAACCGGATGTTCAACAGCAACGGTTTGCCCATTTACTACAGCAGTGTCAATAGTTCCATCTCCATTTGCATCAGCAGTATTTGGATCTGTAACTTGACCGAAGTACACATTTCTCAAGAAGAAATCGAATTTTTTCACTGACAATGAGTTTGTTAAATTAGCTTTAACTCTTGGCACAGCTTCTTGAAGATATACTCTACTTGATTCAGAATAGTAACGGTTAATTTGCCCGTTATCTGTTAAAATTTGTGAAGCGTGAATATTACCAACTCTTTTTGTACTTGATAATGTTCCTGATAAATCAGTTTTTAATGTTAAACCATTTCCAACATTTGCTTTATGGCTTATAACAACATCGATTCCTCTTGACTCAGTATCAATTGCATTTGCAAAGAAAGTTGCTGCAGTAGCATTTGCATTATCAAACAAAGTGTTTAATTGTGCTGCAGGAGTTCCAGCTGCAGGAGTTCCTCCAGGTCTAGAAAATTGATCTGTAAGTACTACTCTGTCATTAATTTTAACAATATAGGCATCAGCAGTCAAAGTAAGTTTAGCTTCAGGTATTTTTGCAGTAAAACCAACACTTGCACTTTGAGATTCTTCTTGTTTTAATTGTGGAATTCCTAATAATTTAGCAGCTTGCGAATCATTACTGAATGTTCCTACTTCAAATGGTACACCACCTACGAATTGTGTAGCTGTTGAATTAAAATAAATTTGGTGTAATGAAGGAGCTCTAAATCCAGTAGAAACAGCACCACGTAAGTTAATGTTATCTGTTAATTTATAACGAGTCGCTAATTTATAATTTGTAGTGTTACCAAAATCAGAATAATTTTCGAAACGAAGTGCTCCGTTTACTAACCATTTTTCTGTAACATCATATTCTAAATCAGTATATAAAGCTACACTGTTACGACCTTTATCAACTGTATTTGATGGTTTGAAACCAGGAAAAACTTGTGATCCTCCAGGTCTTGCAGAACCATAAAAGTCAGTTACTTTTAATTCAGAAGCTGTAGTTCCTGTTACAATACCACCGTTGATGTCATATTGATTATAAGAATCCGGTACTCCAGCATTAATTTGAAAATTCTCATGTCTGTATTCAGCACCAAAAGCAACGTTTAATTTGTCAAATTTTCTAGACGTATCAAAGTTAGTTGTATTTTGAGAAAAAGCCAATCCACCAGCATCAAATTCAGTAGGAGAATTTTCTCTTAAAGTTGCATTTAATGTGTTTTCAATATTATAATCAAAAGAGTTTCTACCAAAAGTATTACTTAAATCAAAATTCCAAGTTTTGAAGATCATACCTCTAATTCCTGCTGCGGCAGAGATATCATTAATTGTAGAATGAATTTCAGGTAAAAAACCATTAGGAAACAAAGCAGTATAAGCTCTAGATTGATTTGGTCTTCTGTAAAAACCTTCTGCTTGACCTGTTCTATGACTAGTACCACCAAAAGCGTATACTTCAAGATTTTCATTGATTGGGTAAGCAGCATTCAAGAAAAACTGTGCACTTTCCAATGAAGATTGTCCTACTTTCATGTTGAAATCTTTTCTTTCCAGTTTTCTGTAAGCCAATTCACCATCTGTTGCATCAAAATTTAATACCGATTGTAATCCTGTTGCACCATATAATGAAGTTGCATTAGCAATAGAAGATTGTTGAGCTGTTGTAAAATATCCTACTTGAGGAGCATATGTTTTAATAGCAGAAACAATTCCAGCTTCATTAGCTGTTGGGGCAGCTTGAGTTCCAATATTTCCCCATAAAGTATTAATATTTGTTCCAGCTTCTGCAGCTCTTTGTTCAATCGCATTAAAAGCACTGAATAAGGTTCCAGTTGCATCTTTAGCTCTACTCGTTTGTCCTCTTAATTGAAAACTTCCTGTAGCATTGATGAAACTTTTTTCTTTACCTAGACTAGTACCGTAGTTTAAGTCAATTTGTAGATTGTTTCCATCACTACCACCTCTATGATCATTAGCTCCTCTAGATACATTGCTTCCACCTAAAATATTGATGTCTAATTTGTTTGTAGCTTTCTTAACATTGATGTTAATTACACCAGCGATAGCATCAGAACCATATTGAGCAGATGCACCATCTCTTAAAACTTCAATACGATCAATTGCAAAAGCAGGAATAGCATTTAAATCGGTTCCTACTGATCCTCTACCTGGAGATCCATTGATGTTTACTAATGATGAAGTATGTCTTCTTTTTCCATTAACCAAAACTAAAACTTGGTCCGGTCCTAGACCTCTTAATTGAGCTGGGTCAATGTGATCCGTTCCATCCGCTACTGTAGTAGTATTAGAAGTAAACGATGGAGCTACCATGTTTAAAATCTGATTTAAGTTGGCTTGTGGTCCTTGAGAAGATATATCTTTCATACTAATAACATCAATTGGAACAGCAGATTCAGTCACTGTTCTTGCACTGCTACGAGAACCTAATACAACAACATCTTGCAATGTTTCACCATTTCCTACTAATGTAACATTAACGGTTGTACCTGTTACTGTAATTTCTACAGTTTTTAAACCTACATAAGAGAATTGTAAAACAGCACCAATTTCAGCTGTTATACTGTAATTTCCATCTATATCAGTTGTAGTTCCTTTTTTTGTTCCTTTTACAAGGACTGTAACACCAGGTAATGCTTCTCCACTTTCGTCTATTACATGTCCCTTGATGATTTCAGCTACAGCATCAAATGTAGAAAATATCCCTGCATTAAAACCCACTTTAGCACCTTCTTTTTGTAAAACAATTTGGTTGCTTACTTCAGAATAATTAATTTTTAATGGTTTTAAAATGCGATTAAGTACACTTGATAATGCTTCGTTTTCAGCATATACATTTACTTTTTGGTTTAATTGTGACATTCTCGAATTGTACGAAAATTTCACATTTGACAATTTTTCAATTTTTGTTAAAACAACATCTAAGTTCAAATCAGTTACAGAGATTGAAATCTTTGTATCTAGTTTTTTTTGACCTCTGATTGTATTTGCAAATGTCACACTGGAGAAGACAAATGCTAAGACTAATTGTAATAAGGTTATTTTCATAATTCGAATAAATAGTCGTTGGTTGAGGACGTTTTTTTTCATAGTTTTGGTCTGTTTTTATTAATACTCGTTAGTTGGGTTATTTTTAGAACATAACAATTACTCTTTACAGAGAGCTAATTGTTTTAATTCAAGGCGTCGAGAATGTTACAGCATTTTCGGCGTTTTTTTTTAGTCTATTTATTCATAGGCAATATTATGTTAGTTGCATCCATTTGATATAATAATAATTTGGTTTCCATTCATTTCGTAGCTAGTATTGTTTCCAAGACTTTTGCAAATAATTTTAAGTTTTTCAGGTAAAGGCTGGTCACTTAATGATGTAGTAAGATAACAGTCTTTTAACTTGGCTTTTGGAAAATCAATATTCACTAAATAAGCTTGTTCTATTGTTTTGAAAATTTGAGTAACAGGAATATCTGAGAATTCAAATCCTAATTGCTCAATATTACTTGTTGAATTAATTAATACTTTATCCTGTGTAATGTCAGTTATTTTATTAAAAGTGGCGCTTTTTCGAATAAATCGTAGGGCTTGATTGGGTAATAAAACAATCAAATTGTCTTTTTTATTTGTGATTTGTTGATTTGACAAAACTTTTACTTTTCCTGTTCTAACAACAACTTCAACATTAGGTTGGTCTGCGTATGCTTTTATTTTAAAACTAGTTCCTACAACTTTAGTAACAATTTCATTAGCATATACAAAAAAAGGTTTTTTCGGATTTTTGCTAATTTCAAAAAAACCTTCACCAGAAAGATACACTTTTCTCTCATTTCCCACAAATATTTTGGGATAACTTAGTTTACTTTTAGGTTGTAATAATACAGAACTGCCATCTGATAATGTAATGGTTTGCGGTTTGTTTGAGTTATTAGTTTGCTCCACTAAACCTTCATTATTATCATCTATAAGCTTATTGTAGACTAATGAGTTGTTGTTGTCTGAATTTGTATAGTTGTATAAAAAACCAGTTAATAAACTTATTAGTACTACTGCTGCAACGCGATTTACCCATTTTTGCCCCCAAAGTTTAATTATAGGCTTGTTAATTTTATTTTGATTTTTTTCTTTTATTTCAATTTTATTCCAAGTTGCTTCTAGTGCATTTTGAATTTTATCTGATGATAAGTTAGAGCTAGGAACTTTCATAGCTAAAAGCCATAACCGTGCTTCTTCAACTAGTTTAGCCCGACTTGAGTTTTCTAATGTCCATTCTTCCCAATAGTATTGGTCGTCATTGGAGCACACCCATAATTGGAATGAATTGTCAGCTAAAAAGTGCTTTATATCTGTATATTTGTTGCGATCTTGCATTAAAAAAATAGTATTACAATTATATAGAGGACCCTTTTCTAAAAGGATACTCACTAAAAGCGATTTTTTTTTAATTTTATTTTTTTACTTGAAAAAAAATGAAAATAGAAGTGTAATTAGGGGAGCGTTTGTTCTCCATTCTCTTCGAATGCTTAATAAAGCGCGATGTAAAAGGTTGTTGGCTGACTGATAATTGATGTCAAGTGTATCTGCAATTTGGTCTACAGATAATTCTTGAGTGTAACGCAGATATAAAGCCTCTTTTTGTCGAGAAGGTAAATCGTTAATTAATTGATTAAGATGTGAAACTTTTATATTAGTAGTTTCATCAGCTATTAAATTATGTTCTATTGAAAAATCAAATAAAAACGGAAGTGTTTCTATAGGGCTACTAAGTGAAAAAATGCGATCTCGAACTTGTAATCTCCTAATTCGCTTACGAACGCAAGATAATAAGTACGCTTTTACGACAACATTATCAGCTAATTTTTCTCTATAAATCCAAATATCAGTAAATACATCTTGAATACAGTCTTGTACTTTTTCAGGAAAGGGAATAAACGAATTTCCGTAACGTACTAAATGCGGGTAATGCTTTTTAAAGAGTATTGAAAAAGCATTTTCGTCGCCTTCTTTTAGACTTTTCCAAATTTTGGAGTCATCTAGAGTTTCGGTATGTAGTTTTAACTTTTCCACAATTTGATCAAGATTAATTCATTCTAAATAATAAATTAAAACAAACATTTTGGTGTTTGATACCAATAGATTCAAATAAAAAAGCAACAATAAATGGGGCGGATATTGTTCAATTTATAGTTAGTTTGTTTTTTTATTACAGCTCTCTAGGGAACGTAATTAGTAATTTTGGTAATTATTTTTATGATTACTTTTTCAAACTTACATAAAATTAAGTTAAAACATGTTTTTATTATTAAAAAATAGGGAGAAATACAACAATCGATAATTAGTTGCGTGTTTTTTTTGGTAAAATAATTTTTTTACACTTTCATTATTAAATTAATAATGAAGGCTTTTTTTTAACTTCATTTTAAATTTATTATTGAAGTATTATTAATGCTATAAGTTATAATTCAGTTCTTTTGATCTTCAAAAAGTGAGTTTGTAATAACTTACATTCTTATGATTTTAGAACTTCCATTCTTTTTGCTGTTTTTCACTTAAAAATGTCCAAGCAACAATACGGCTAATTTTTTGGCCTTGAGCCATGTCAATTGTCTTTATTTCAACAACGTTTGCTTTATTCAGTGTTTTGTAAATACTAGTAAGATGAGATTGTTTTGATACTAATGTAGTAAACCAAAGGCATTGCATAGGGTATTTAGCACTTTCATAAATCATTTGAGTGATAAAACCAAGTTCTCCACCTTCACACCACAATTCGGCATTTTGTCCACCAAAATTCAAAACCGCTTTTGTAGTTTTTCTGGTATTTTCTAGATTATTTACTTTTCTTAAAGCACTTTTTGAAGCTTCTTCTGGAGAAGAATGAAATGGAGGGTTGCAAATAGTAAATGCAAACTTGTCTTCGGGTGTAATGATGTTTTTAAATATAAAACGAGATTCATTCTGTTGCTGTAGACTTATAGAATCTATCAACTTTGGGTTTCCTTCAATTATTTTCCTACAATTTTCAATTGCTTTCTCGTCAATGTCGGTACCTACAAAACTCCAACCGTAAACTGAATTTCCTATTATTGGATAGATACAATTAGCTCCAATACCAACATCTAAACCTTCAACTGTATTGCCTTGGGGGATAACACCGTTATTGCTTGAAGCTAATAAATCAGCGATATAGTGTATGTAATCCGCTCTACCGGGAATGGGTGGGCAAAGATAATTTTTCGGAATATCCCAGTATTTTATATTGTAGTATGTAATTAATAAGGCTTTGTTTAAAGTCTTAACAGGTTCAGGTTCGCTAAAATCTATTGTTTCAATACCGTGTTCATTAATTGAAACATGTTTTTGTAATTCAGGAAGTCTTTCTGTTAAAAGGCTAAAATCGTATCGGAATCGGTGTGGATTTCTTGGATGTAAATTTGTTTTCTCAGTAATCGTCTTAGACATGATTTTATTATTTCAGGACAAAGATAAAATTTATTATTTCATCAAAGTCGACAGCAAGTTATATAAAAAAGAATAGGTACAATGATTTATTATAGATTAGTTTTTTATTTAAAAATCAATCGGAACATTCCATCATCAATAAATCACCTTCAGCATGCTCAATTATTACAATTCCATCTTTAGTAACATGATTACTGCTTCCAGTTCTATAGCCAATAGTTAAACTGTCATTTTGCAATGGATAAAATAAATTTTCTGAATGAATTCCTGTCACATGTCCTATCGGGATTAATGAAATCACAGTATTTGCTGTGTACCATTTTTCAAATTTTTTTGGTAAAAGAAATACTTTTGAGTGGTCATCTAAAATTACAATTTTCAATTTTTCTCTATAACGAACTATGTTTGTCAAATTGGTTATAGTATGATCAGTTCGTCTTCCTGTTGCCCAGACTACATTTACAGCGGGTATTTTTCTTTCATAGAGGTAGTCAAAAGCTTTTTCTAAATCGGTTTTGTTTTGATCAGGAGTATGTACTATCTCAATTGGATATTGTTTTTCTTTATAGTAATTAGCATCAAAATCGCGATCAAAATCACCGAGTAATACATCCACTTTTATATCTAATTCCATTACTCTTTCCATGGCAGAGTCTAATACAATTACTAATGGAGACCATTCTAATAATTGACCTAATAATTCAGGATTGCATGACGCACCGTTTGCTATTATTAATGCTGGTTCTTGGTCATCGCGGACGATATGATGTGAGGACATTTTCTTGAGTAAAGATTAGGAAGTGGTCATTGTTAATTTAAAAAACAGGGTAAAGATAGAAAATAGTTTTTAATTCTATAATGTGCCTTTTTAAGACAATTATATTGGTTTTAAGTATATAATTTTTTTATTGTATTGTATACGTTTTGGTATCCACTTCACTTAATGAAAAATAACCAAGAGGGTAGTCGTCTTTATTAGTTGTATTGATTATGTTTCCTCTTACAGTTGCGGGGGGAGATTGGAAAGGCCCGCCACCATTGCCTCCTGCGATGCTAACTAGTACATTCATGTAGTTGTAATATTGTTTAGAGATGCCATAATGAGTGACTATGACTTCATCGCCTACTTTTAAATTATCAGATTGAGAAATACTAAAAAAAGGATTTCCTTGAAAAAAAGTATCTTCATCAGTATAAAAATTTTGAGTTACTTGATTGGAATAACTGTATTTGTATAAATAATAATTTGTCTCATTGGCAGGGTCTGTATAATATGTCTTTATTTCTATATTGTTTCCTGTAAAGCCACCTTCATTATTTTGAATAATTTCGCTTATGGGTGCAATAGACTTCATGGTTTCGGTTGCATGGTAGGTTTGACCCCCGTTTAGGATTGTTAGCGTGTATGTTTCGTCTATTTTTGGTATAAAATTAGTGCAAATATATTCTCCTGTTTGTTGTGCTTCTGTAAAAATAAAAGTAGCATTTGTCGCATTTGTTATATAAACTGTTGCTCCAGAAACTACAGGTATCAAATTGTCATAATAATTTGTAGTTGTTGTTAACTTTATGCTTTGTCTATTTCCTATGGTGTTTTTGTACCAATTGATAGATGCTTCTATAACAAGTTTTGGTGAATCCGTTTTTAAATTAACTTGAACCACATCCTCGCAACTACATAATAAAAGAGTAGTTAGCACTGCTATTAAGGAATTTATATGTTTCATTAGATTAAAATTTAAAGTTATAACTTACTGCAGGAACAATTCCGAAAATAGATGTTTTTACAGCTTCATTGTTACCTGTTTCATTGTTTTGTCGAAAGTTGATTGAAGCAGCATTTTTGCGATTATAAATATTGTAAATACTAAAAACCCATTCTCCTTTCCAGTTGCGATTGTTGTTTTTGACAGGAGTTAATGTAGCTGAAACATCTAAATGATGATACGTAGGTAATCGATTTTCATTTCGTAATCCATAACTAGGAACGGTAATTCCTAAGTATTGGTATTGCCCTTTTGGGTAGCTTGCTGGTTGACCAGATTGTAAGGCAAAATTGGCCCCAAAAGACCATTTTGGATTTAACGTATAGGTACTCGTAATAGCAAGATTGTGTGTTTTGTCATAAACGGAATTGTACCATTTTCCATTATTTATTCCTAATTCTTCTTCTGATCTTCCTGGAGTTTGTTGTTCTGATTTGGAGAGTGTGTAGGAAATCCACCCATTCAATTTGCCTTCGTTTTTTCGAATCATTATCTCTAATCCATAGGATCTCAATTGGCCATTTAGAATAATTTGTTCGATGGCCTTATTGGCGATTAAATCAGCTCCGTCAATATAGTCTAATCTGTTTTGTACTTCCTTATAATACGTTTCCAATTCTAGAGAATACTGCCCATCCTTGAAATTTTTAAAATATCCTAAAGCAACTTGATCAGCAATTTGTGGTTTGATAAAGTTGTCACTTGGCGTCCAGACGTCCAGTGGAGTAGGTGAGGATGTATTAGAAATCAATTGTAAATACTGCACCATTCTATTATAACTAGCTTTGATGGACTGTTCATCATTAATTTTATACGCTAACGAAAAACGAGGTTCTAAATTATTAAAGCTTTTAATTGTTTTGTTTTTATTGTAGAATTGGTTGCTTATAGGAGTCGCTTTTTCATAGATCTGTAAATCTGTATTGAAGACAACAGGATTATTATTGGCATAAATATTTACGGTTGATTTCCCTAATCTATAAAACTGACTGTATCGTAAACCATAAGATAAAGATATTTTTTCAGAAATATTCTGGTCGGCGCTAATGTATAGAGAAGGTTCGAAGGCGTATTTTTTGTCTAGTTGATCAAAATTTATTCCTGAATTAGAATCAGATGGAGTTATAGTACCTGGATTGAACTCGTAATAGATCGCATTTATTCCGTAATTCAATTTGAAATTATCAGAAATGTAATTTTTGAAATCGTATTTAATATTATAATTTTTAATGCCAGAATCCCATTTGAAACCCACAAAATCAAGATCTAAGCCGTAGTAATAATCACTATATATTAGAGATAAATTCGAAAATAATTTGTCTGTAAATAAATGATTCCATCTTAGATTTACAATGGAGTTTCCATACGTATTGCTGAAACTTTTACTTAATGAGAATACGTCTCTTCCAAAATATCCAGATAAATATAAATTGTTATTAGGGTTTAATTTATAACTTAATTTGGTGTTCAGGTCATAGAAGTAGGCGGTGTTTTTCTTTTGCTTTTCGGATAATTTCAAAAATAGATGGGCATAGGAACTTCGGCCTCCAATAAGGAATGAACCTTTGTTTTTCACCAATGGTCCTTCGGCCAAAATGCGACTTGAGATTAATCCTATTCCGCCATTCATATGAAACCCTTTGCTGCTACCGTCTTTTTGATAAATATCTAAAACCGATGAGGCTCTTCCTCCAAAACGGGCTGGAATTCCTCCTTTGTATAATTTTAAATCTTTAATGGCATCTGGATTAAATACAGAAAAGAAGCCAAAGACATGTGAGGAATTAAAGATGGTTGCTTCATCTAGTAAAATTAAATTTTGGTCGGCACCACCTCCTCGTACATTGAAGCCAGATGCTCCTTCACCAGCATTTGTAACTCCAGGAAGTAATAATAGTGATTTAAGGACATCAACTTCACCCAGCACAACAGGCATTTTTTTAATCGTGGAAATGGAGAGTCTGTTTACACTCATTTCCGGGGATTTTATATTGGCTTCTCCCTTATTATTAGTGATAATAACTTCTTTAAGCTCTTCACCGCTTTCAGTCAAGCTACTATTAATTTTTTTGTTTTCAGAAAGAGTTATGTTTTGTGAAAATGTATTGTAACCGATATGACTTATCAAAATGGTATAATTGCCTTTTGGTAGCGTAATGGAATAGAAACCATATTCATTGGTTAAGGCAGTTGATTTTGTTTCAGGAATATACACATTAACACCAATAAGAGTTTCGTTGTTTTTTATATCTGTAATTATTCCACTAAGTGTAAATTTATCTTGAGAAAAGGAAGAAATAGTAATTAATAGAAAAATAAAAAGGAAGCTATATTTTTTCGAAATCATTTCTTAGTTTTTGAATTACAAATTTGGTTAAAAGATAAGTAAATTGTAGCTAAACAAAGATTAAAATTTTATTAATAAAAAAAAGGCAACTATTTCCAGTTGCCTTTTTTAGGTATAATTTACGGTAAAATAGATTTACGCGATTTTTGCTAATATTGCATTAAATGTTACGCTAGGACGCATTGCTTTGCTTGTTAATTCTGGATTTGGTTGGTAATAGCCACCAATTTCTTGTGGTTTTCCTTGTGCTCCAATTAATTCAGTATTTATCTTAGCTTCGTTTTCTTCAAATTCTTTTGCGATTGGCGCAAAAATAGCACGTAATTCAGCATCTTTACCTTGGTTAGCAAGTGCTTCAGCCCAATACATTGCTAAATAAAAATGAGAACCACGATTATCAATTTGGCCTATTTTTCTTGAAGGAGATTTATCATTTTTCAGGAAAGCATCATTGGCTTCATCTAAAGTTTCTGATAAAATAATTGCTTTTGAGTTGTTTAGGGATTGTCCTAAATGTTCTAAAGAAGCTCCTAATGCTAAAAACTCACCTAATGAGTCCCAACGTAAGTATCCTTCTTTAGTGAATTGTTCTACGTGTTTTGGAGCTGATCCACCTGCACCAGTTTCAAACAATCCACCACCATTCATTAATGGAACGATAGATAACATTTTTGCTGAGGTTCCTACTTCTAAAATAGGGAATAAATCAGTTAAGTAATCACGTAATACATTTCCTGTTACAGAGATTGTGTCTAATCCGTCTTTGATTCTTACTAATGTGAAATTAGTTGCTTCAATTGGGTTTAAAATACGAATATCAAGTCCAGTTGTGTCGTAATCTTTTAAGTATGTTTTTACTTTTTCGATTAATTGTCTGTCATGCGCTCTGTTTTCATCTAACCAGAAAACAGCAGGAGTGTTTGATAAACGTGCTCTATTTACAGCTAGTTTTACCCAGTCTTGTATTGGAGCATCTTTAGCTTGACACATTCTAAAAATGTCTTTAGCTTCAACTGCCTGTTCCATTAATACAGTTCCTTTTGTGTCAACAACACGTACAACACCATTTCCAGTCATTTGGAACGTTTTGTCATGAGAACCATATTCTTCTGCTTTTTGTGCCATCAAACCTACGTTTGGTACACTTCCCATTGTAGTAGGGTCAAAAGCACCATTCTTTTTACAGAAATCAATTGTTGCAGTATAGATACCTGAGTAACATCTATCAGGAATGATAGCTAAAGTATCTTGTTGTTTTCCATCTTTATTGAACATTTGTCCTGAAGTACGAATCATTGCTGGCATAGATGCATCAACAATAACATCAGAAGGCACGTGAAGATTTGTAATTCCTTTGTCCGAATTAACCATCGCTAATGCAGGACCGTTTTCGATTGCTTTATTTATGGCAGCTTCCACTTCAGCTTGCTCTGGGCGTCCAGCGATTTTTGCATAAACATCACCTAAACCATTTCTAGTGTCAACGTTTAATTCATCAAATAATTTAGCATATTTTTCGAAAACAGCTGCGAAGTATACTTCTACAATTGCACCAAAAATAATAGGATCAGAAACTTTCATCATAGTTGCTTTCAAGTGAACTGAAAGTAATATGTTATTTTTCTTAGCTTCGGCAATTGCTTTGGTAACAAATGCTTTTAAAGCTTTTAAATGCATTACAGAGCTGTCTATGATTTCACCCACTTTTAGAGGAGTACTTTCTTTAAGAACAGTTGTTTTTCCATCTTCGGAAACAAATTCAATTTTAACATCCGTGGCTTCTTTTAGTGTAATTGATTTTTCACTTCCGTAAAAATCACCAGTTTCCATTGAGGCTACTTCTGTTTTAGAATCTGCTGACCATGCTCCCATTGAATGTGGGTTTACTTTTGCGTAATTCTTAACTGCTTTGGGTGCTCTACGGTCTGAATTTCCTTCACGTAAAACAGGATTTACTGCAGAACCTAATATTTTAGAATACTTTTTCTTGATTTCATTTTCCTCTTTATTTTGAGGTTCTTCAGGAAAATTTGGAATTTTATACCCATGAGCTTGAAGTTCAGCAATTGCTTCTTTTAATTGAGGAACAGATGCAGAAATATTTGGTAATTTGATAATGTTTGCTTCTGGATCATTAGCTAGTTTTCCAAGTTCAGCTAAAGCATCTTTTACTTTTTGATCTTCATTTAAAAATTCTGGAAAGTTTGCTAGTATTCTTGCTGCTAACGAAATGTCTTCCGTTTCAATTTCAATTCCTGCAGTTGCAGTAAATGCTTTAACAATTGGTAAAAAAGAATAAGTTGCCAATAAAGGCGCCTCATCTGTCAAAGTGTAAACAATTTTTGATTTTTCAGTCATTATTTTTATTTTTATAATCGTATCCTTAAATATGCTAGGATGTGGAATGTATGTTTTGCTTAAAATTAAGCGAAGCAAATATATGAAAATCAGAGTATAATTGGATAGGATTTTGTATAGAAAAATACGAATTATAGTATAACTAACGAGTTAACCTCAAATTGTGATTTTTATTTTTAGTTTATACTCGGAATAATGCAAAAAAAAGCCCCGACAATGTCGAGGCTTTTATGATAAAGAGACAGTTGACTATCTTCTTTTGTCTTTAATTTTTGCTTTTTTACCAGTAAGTTCTCTGAAGTAGAAAATTCTAGCTCTACGAACTGCACCTTTTTTGTTGATTTCAACTTTTTGTAAAGCTGGCAAGTTTACAGGGAAGATACGCTCAACTCCTACTGCACCTGACATTTTACGAATAGTAAAAGTTTCTGTGTTACCAGAACCTCTTCTTTGGATAACAACTCCTTTAAAAAACTGTGTTCTAGTTTTTTCACCCTCTTTAATTTCGTAGTAAACTGTGATTGTGTCTCCAGCTCCGAATACAGGGAAATCTTTTCTTGCAACTAATTCGTCTTGAACGAATTTCATTAAATCTGCCATGATAATTTTAATTATGGTTTTTATCAAATCAACATTCACGGATCTCGCCAGAGGTTAATCTAAAGTGGGTGCAAAAGTAAATAATTATTTTGAATTATAAATTATAAATTTTGAATTATTTAAACACTTATTTAGAGCCATTTATAATTTAAAATTATTCTTCCTCAAGTAAATCTGGGCGTCTTGTTTTAGTATGTTCATATGCCTTATCTTCTCGCCATTTATCTATTTTGGCAAAATTACCGCTTGTCAAAACATCAGGAACTTTCCAGCCTTTGTAATCAGCAGGTCTTGTATATATAGGTCCTGACAATAAACCATCCTGAAAACTATCGGTCAACGCTGAGGTTTCATCACTCAAAACACCTGGAATCAATCGAATCAACGCATCCGATAAAACCAATGCGCCCAATTCTCCACCACTCAATACATAATCGCCAATAGATATTTCTTTGGTAATAAAATGATCTCGAACTCTTTGATCTACTCCTTTATAATGTCCACATAGAATAATAATATTCTCATACATTGACATGGTATTGGCCATTTTTTGGTTCAATGTTTCTCCGTCAGGTGACATATAGATGATTTCATCGTAGGCTCTTTCACTTTTTAAATGAGTAATGCAGGCATCAATCGGCTGTACGGTCATTACCATCCCAGCACCACCACCATATGGGTAATCATCTACACTTTTCTGTCTGTTGGTAGTGTAGTCGCGCAAATTATGAAAATGTACTTCTACTAATCCTTTGTCAATAGCGCGTTTCATAATAGAAGCTTCAAACGGACTCCTTAATAGTTCTGGTAAAACGGTAACAATATCAATGCGCATAATTTCTTTTCTAAGTTATGAAGCCGCAAAGGTACAAAGTTTTTAAGATTCAAAAATTCACTTCTGCTATAAGTTATTTAGGAAGCAATTTCCAGCTGTCCACTTTATCTATTGTGCCAAACTCTGGCACAATAGGATGCCGTTTCCATCTGGGCTAGGGGTAAGTGGAATTTGGGGTCTTATAAAACATTAACTTTAAATAACTACTTCCTTTAAAAACGATATGAAAGCAGTGAAGCTGAATTTTATTGAATTATTATAAAAGTATGATATATGTCATGTATTTTAACTGTAAAAAGCTTTAAATTAGATGTTTATAATTAGTATTCAATATCATGAAAAATAAATATTTGTTTTTAATTGTACTGGTATTGATTTTATTTCAATTCGATAAAATTAATGCCCAAAGTCAAACTTGGGTTGCTCCTAAATCTGCATATGATCTCATAAATCCTTTTAAAGGCAACGAAAAAGCAACTGCAGAAGGAAAGAAATTATACAATCAAATGTGTGTGATTTGTCATGGAATACATGGTAAAGGAAATGGAAGTGCTGGTGTAGCTCTAAGTCCTAAGCCATCAAATTTTTTGACAATAAACGTTGTCAATGAAACAGATGGTGCGATTTTTTGGAAATTAACTGAAGGGAAATCACCAATGGCTTCATATAAGGACGCATTAAGTGAAAATCAACGATGGCAGTTGGTAAACTACATTAGATATTTAGAGAAAAATAAATAATATTAAATTAAAAAAGATGAATAAGACAAAATGGTTATTTGTGTTTTTGTGCTTAAATGTTTTTCTTTTTAAAAGTGTTGCACAAGATACTAAATCTTTAAATAAATCGATTTTTGGCCAGACTAAACTCGTAATTGTAGGAAATGCACAAGCAGATTATATGTACAATAAGGAAGAGAATGGTTTTGGGAATGTGGATTTTAAACCCATTTTTCTGTGGAGCCTGTCAGATAAGTTATTTATTGAATCAGAGATAGAGATTGCTACTGGTGATGGTGCAGTTGAAGTTGTTTTAGAATATGTAAATATGGTTTATTTTTTAAACAATAATTTAGCAATACACTTTGGTCGTTTTTTACCGAAATTTGGTAGTTATAGAGGGAAGTACATGGAAGGTTATTTGAATCGGTTTCCTAATAATCCAGTGGGTTTTGGGGATGGTGGTATAGGTCCAATGGTTGAAACAGGGATTGGACTTCAAGGTGGTGCCGAAATTGGTAAAGCCACTATAAATTATGATTTTTATATTTCCAATGGGCCTCAATTGCTCCCTGGTAATGCAGATGCTCTGGATGAAGCAGGACAGTTTGAATACGAAGCCTATAAAGAAAATAATAAGAATAAAGCGATCGGTGGAAGAGTAGGTGTCCTGCCTTTATATGATTCTAGCTTAGAATTAGGGTTTTCATTTCAACATGTGGCTAAAACGGGTGATTCTGGAAGTAGTTTAGAAAATGTAAAAGTAGATATGTATGCAGTAGATGCCAGTTATGTGAAAAATATCGAAGCCATTAGTTCTAATTTGAAAATCCTTGGAGAATGGAAAAGTTTAAATGCTGGGGAGGCTTTTTATCAGGATTTTGAATCAGAAACTGGAAATTATACATTTAAAAATAAAAGTACAGCTTATTATGTGCAAGCTTCAATAAGACCTTCAGGAACAACTTCTGATTTTGTCAACAATTTAGAATTTGCAGGAAGATATTCGGAATTTGACACCCCTAAAGAAGCACTTTGGGGTGGTGGTTTAAAAAAACAGACTGCTTTTTCGCTTAATTATTGGCTGGGTTGGAATCGAGTTTTTAAAGTGTCTTATCAAGTGCAGGACAATCAGCCCAATTCACTTATTGCTCAATTGGTTTATGGCTTTTAAAATTAATTCTTAAAATAGTTAAAAATGAAAAATATAAAAATAATCTATTTTATGCTGCTCTTTTTTTCTTTTATAGTCTTCGAAGGCTGTAAAACATCAGAGTCAAATTTGTATGCAAATATACCTTCAAGCGAAGAAGTAAATAGGAGCCCTACTAAAAAAGCTGCAGTGTTAATAGAAAAAAGTGGGGCACAGCTTTGGGGTGAAAATTGCGTTAGATGTCATAATACACCTCCACCACAAGCTTATTCAAATGAACAATGGGACGTGATTGGTCAGCATATGAGAGTACGTGCTAATATATCTAAAGTTAAAACGGAAAAGATAATCGCTTTTATAAAATCCGCTAATTAGAAATCTTGTTTAAAGTTGTAACACATTTTATAAAAGTAGTATTAGATTCTTTAGAAGAAATATATAACAAGCATAGCGCTTTAAAGTTTCAAAAGAACTGTTTGCTTTTTCTAAATATTGAAATTTTCAAATTGGCTATTAAATTCGTAAATTTGCACTTCTATAAAAAACAAATACAATGGAAAACGGAATATACGCTAAATTCAACACCGCAAAAGGAGCTATTTTAGTAAAACTAACACACGATTTAACACCAGGAACAGTAGGGAACTTTGTAGCTCTTGCTGAAGGAAATATGGAAAACAAAATAAAACCTCAAGGACAAAAATTCTATGATGGTTTAAATTTTCATAGAGTTATACCTGATTTTATGGTTCAAGGAGGATGTCCTCTAGGAACTGGAACTGGAGATCCAGGTTACAAATTTGATGATGAATTCCACAAAGATTTACGTCACAATGCACCTGGTGTATTGTCAATGGCAAATTCTGGTCCTGGTTCTAATGGATCTCAGTTTTTCATCACACACGTGGCAACACCTTGGTTAGATGATAAACATACCGTTTTTGGAAATGTTGTCGAAGGACAAGATGTTGTTGATGCAATTGCTCAAGGAGATGCTTTAGAGTCAGTTGAAATTATAAGAGTAGGTGATGAGGCTAAAAACTGGAATGCAATTGAAGCATTTGTTGGTTTAAAAGGAGCTCGTTTGAAAAAACAAGCTGCTTTGAAAGCAGAATCTGAAGCAAAAATGGAACAATTGGCCGCAGGTTTTGAAAAAACAGAAAGCGGATTGCGTTACCAATTCATTCAAAGAGGTTCTGGTAAAAAAGCAGAAGCTGGTAAAACTGTTGCTGTGCACTACGAAGGATCATTAGAGAGCGGAAAAGTTTTTGATTCTTCTTACCCAAGAAAAAAACCAATCGAATTTCGATTAGGTCAAGGTCAAGTTATCGAAGGTTGGGACGAAGGTATTGCTTTGTTGCAAGTTGGAGATAAAGCACGTTTCGTGATTCCTTCTGATTTAGGATACGGACCAAATGGTGCTGGAGGAGTAATTCCACCAAACGCTACTTTGATTTTTGACGTAGAATTAATGGACGTTAAATAATAATAATAATAATCAGTGATTATTGAAATAAATAGAAAACGCCTCAAAATATATTTTTGAGGCGTTTTTTTATCTAGGAAGTTTAAATCTTACGCTTCTTTTTTCCACTTAATATTACAACCAATGCTTGGTTTTTGTTCGGCATTTATGGTTCTGTTATAAATCACGCCATCAATTGCACCACGTAAATCGCTTCCACTAAGGGGAATCCCGTTGCCAGGGCGGCTGTCATCTAGTTGTCCTCGGTAAACGAGTTTGTCTTGATTGTCAAACAAAAAGAAATCTGGCGTACACGCTGCATCATACGCTTTTGCAACTTCTTGGTTTTCGTCATATAAATAAGGAAATTCAAAATTATTTTCGAATGCAAATTCGGTCATTAACTCTGGAGCATCCTGTGGGTAATTTGTAACATCATTACTCGAAATAGCTACAATGCCAAGTCCTTGTACTCTATAATCATTTGCAATCATTATAATTTCCTCAATTACATGAAGTACAAACGGACAATGATTGCATATAAATACGACCAAAGTACCTTTCTCCCCTTTTACATCAGCGAAAGAAAACCATTCTGTTCCAGATTTCATGTCTTTCAAGTAAAATTCGGGAGCTTTTGTCCCTAGAGCGAGCATGTTTGATGGAGTTCTTGACATTGTTGTTTTAATTTTGAATTCAGGTTTAAAGTTATGAAAAAAGGATTGCTTTTTGCCTAAAATGATTATTTTTAGATTTTATAAGTCATTTGAACAAAATCAAAATTAAAGATGGAAAATAATTTAAGTTGGCAAGAATTCGAAAAAACAGAGATGCGAGTAGGAACAATACTTGCGGTCAATGATTTTCCTGAAGCTAGAAAACCAGCCTACCAACTAACTATTGATTTTGGTGAAATTATTGGAATCCGAAAAACTTCGGCACAAATTACTAAACGGTATTCCAAAGACGATTTATTGAATCGTCAAATTGTAGCTGTAGTTAATTTTCCTAAAAAACAAATTGGAAAATTCATGAGCGAATGTTTGGTTTTAGGAGCAGTTGGAGCCGAAGGGGATGTTATTTTATTGGCCCCTGATTTCAAAATTGATAATGGACTGCGAATTGGGTAGTTTTCGTAGTTTAAAAAATAATATAATTTTCTTATAAACCAGCTAATTTTAATGTAACTATCTGTTTTTTAGTTGTTTATTTAAGAAAATAAGATTAAATTTACTTCCCGATTTAAGTAAGTGTCACTAATGCACTTACTTTTATTGCTTCAAATAATTTTTGTTAATGAATGTATACAAACCCTTGCTTTCTAGGTGTTTTTTATACCATGATTGTATTATGCAAAATGCAATTGGCTAAACCCCAAAGTCAATTTTAATATCCAAATAAAAATAGTGCTATATATAATAGCTAAAATCAGGCAGGAAGTTTTACGCAACCTATGCAAATTTTAGAATACCACAGAATTAGAGTAATTCAATTCAACTATTTGTGGTTCCTAGTGAATCGCTATTGTGAGTTTTGGATGAAAATAAGTATCAATTTAAAAGTTAATAAAATGGAAAATCAAAAAATGATTGAAGTATTACAGTACTGTGCGGCGCAATGTACCCATTGTTATGATGCCTGTCAATTAGAAAAAGAAATGGATATGAGTATTTGTAAGATGAATGACTTAGACTGTGCCGATATTTGTAGGTTGACAGCACAAATACTAGAAAGGAAATCGGATAATTCAGCAGTATTTTTAAAAGCCAGTGAAGAGATGTGTGATCTATGTGCAACGGAATGTGAAAAGCATGCCCAAATGGAACACTGTAAAAAATGTGCGGAAGCTTGCCGTAAATGCGCTAATCAAATTCAAGAGTTTAAAGTGGAGCATCATGTATAATTTTTTTTAGTTGAAGTATAGGAAGAAGCATATTTTATTGAGATCAAATAATTAATTAGAAACCTTAAATATTATTTATTATGTCAACAACTATAAACACAAGCCTAAGAATAAAAAGCAGTTCATTTAAAAACAACAGTGCTATTCCATCAAAATATTGTTGTGATGGATTAAATATTAACCCAGAACTTTCTATTGATGATCTTCCAGAAAATGCAAAAAGTCTGGCTATTATCGTTAAAGATCCTGATGCAAAAAATGGGGATTACTGCCACTGGATTGTTTGGGATGTTGATCCAAAAACTATTATCAAAGAAAATAGCTCACCTGGAATTGAAGGTAGAAATAGTAAGGGAATGAATAAATATGCAGGGCCTTGTCCTCCAATGGGTATTCATCACTATCACTTTCAAGTATATGCATTAGATACAAAACTAAGTTACTTGCCTCCAAGTAGTAATGAAAAGGAACTAAAAGTAGCAATGAAGAACCATATAATTGCCAAGGGCGAATTAATTGGGCTTTATAAAAAAATGGATGCTCATTAACCTATTTTTGTTTTGAATACCTAATGCACCATAATCATTTTGAATTGGGATTAGTTTTTGGCAATTTGCCAGATGCTTATTTTAGTTCGGGTTATAAATCCCAATTTTTCATATAATTTGATGGCTCCTACATTAGCCTCTGCTACATGCAGGAAGGGTATTTTGTTTTGATCAAAAATAGCATTTGCGGTATGTGCGACTAATTGTTTTGCATAACCTTTTCCTGTGTGTTCTGGATGCGTAATAACGGCGCTTACTTCTAGAAAATCATCCATTTGCATGCGCTCGCCTGTTATGGCTACGAGTTGGTTGTCTTTAAGAATACCGTAATAATTGCCTAAGTCAGCTGTTTTTGATTTGAAATATTCAGGATAAACAATTTTTACTAATGCCAAAAGGGATGCTCTATGACTTTCGTCTAGTTTTATAATTTCGTCAGTGTAAGTTAAATTGATTTTTTCGCGAACAATCATTTGTAAACACAGTAATTCGTCTTTTAAATGCAAAGATTGCGGAAGGTTTGGTTTTGCATTAAAGATGAAAAACGAAGGGACTAATTTGGCGTAAGCCATTAAATCTTCGCTATTATTTGGGATTTCATTAAATGCACCAAAAGAACAATAATCTGGATTGTAGAAGCGTGTTTTATTGTAAGTAAGCGCAAGTTTTTTATGGCTTTCTGCCAAGGAATACCAAACAGGATTGTCTAGTTTATATTCTTTGTTCATGATTGAAATTTATTATTAATCTAATCAGCAATTTCAAGATCTGATTTTTTTGAGATTATTACTAATTTATAAATATGCTTGACTTAAATTTATTCTCAAAAATGCAACTAAAAAAATCACTCAATAGGTAAGTTCTCTATTTGACCCCATTCCGTCCAAGAACCATCGTAAACTGCTTTTATGTTTTTATTTCCAATGAGTTCGTAGGCAATCAAATCAATGCAAGCCGTCACACCAGAACCACAAGTAAAGACAAAAGGTTGATCCAGTTTTGGAAGTATTTTTACTAATTCATCTTTAGATAGAAATTTCCCGTCACGTAAAAGATTAGTATATGGAATATTAATCGAGCCAGGTATATGTCCGCTTCTAAGCCCAGCTCTTGGTTCTTTGGTTTCACCCAAGAATCGATCACTAGAACGCGCATCAATCAAAACCGCTTCTTTAGAGTCAATGTTTTCTAGAATTTGTTCTTTGGTTTTAACCAAATCAGGATTGAAATTAGATTCGAAATTACCCAAAGGATATTCTCTTTTGACAGACTTCTCAACGGGAAGATTTTCTTTTGCGTAAGCGGGAAGACCTCCATCCAAAACCCAAACTGCTTCATGTCCCATAATCGTAAACAACCACCACGCTCTTGGACTGGTATAAATTCCTATACTGTCATAAACCACAATTTTACTGTCTTTGTTTATACCCAGTTTTATAGCTGCTTTAGTAAAAGCAGTTGGATCTGGGAGCGTATTGGGTAATGGATTGGTTGTGTCGCTAAAATCATTTTTAATATCAAAAATGCGAGCTCCTTTGATTTGGAGTTCCTCAAATTGTAATTCTTCTTTAGTTTGATTTACTTTTTGGCTGGCATCGAGTACAATTAAGTCAGCATCTTCAAAATGTTCTTTGAGCCAACTTACAGAAACTATTGGGTTTTTCATTTAGGTTGTTTTAAAAACTTTTTTATCGTAAAAGTAGGAAATAATAAGTAAAATTAGGGCAATTATAGAAGGCACATATCCACCATCTCCAGCATTAATATGCGCGCTGAAGGCCAGCAGGAAATCATAGAAAAAACCAGCATAAGCCAATTCTTTTAGGAAAGTGGATTTTTTAGTTAGGATTACCACTATTCCTAAAAACTTGGCTGTAGCCAAAGGATAAATAATATAGATAGGATAGCCTAAACTTTGAAATAATTCCTTAACCATGGAATTGTTGAAAACAAACATTCCCGCTGACATAAACATCATAACCGATAATAATCCAGTAGCGACCCAATACACAACTTTGTTTTTCTTTTCCATTATATTTATTTATATAATTGATAATAAGAAAGTTAAATTTAATATATAAAGATAGTTATAAATTTTTAATGCGTTTGTTCCATTTCCAGATTTCTATCCAAAGTACTGAAATACTACTTACTGCAATACAAATTCCAATTTGGTGCAATTGTAATGGGAGCACGTCAAAAAAGTCGGCAATGGGATTGATGTATAAAATTAGTCCAAGTAGCAATAAGGTGATTGAATTTACAAATACCATCATGTTATTTTTATTTTTCAAAGAAGAAAAAACCGAATAATAGAAGGAACGATTAACGAGCGACAAAATGATATTGGAGAAAACTAAAGTGGTAAAAACCATTGTTCTAGTTAAATTTTCGTTTCCTCCATTTTGTACTGTTAATTGGTACACGAATAATATCCCAACAGTGATAACAATTCCTTGTATAATACTGATTCCCATTTCTTTTAAGGATAAGAAGGTAGTGCCCAATTGTCGGGGCATTTTTTTCATGCTATTTTTTTCAGCAGGTTCGTTTTCATACACAATAGAACACATAGGACCCATGACTAATTCTAAGAAAATAACGTGAACTGGGGTGAAAATATTTGGGTAAATCCAACCTAAAAACAGCGGTAATGAAACCGTAAGAATAATGGGGATATGAATGGAAACAATATACTGTACTGCTTTTTTGAGATTAGTATAAATGCGACGACCAGCAGCTACTGCCACAATCATTTTAGATAAATCATCATCGACTAGAATTAAATCGGCAGCAGTTTTGGCAATTTCAGTTCCTTTTTTACCCATAGCAATTCCTATGTGTGCCGCTTTCAATGCTGGACCATCATTGACACCATCTCCAATCATAGCTACAATCTGATTGTCTTTTTTGAGTGCATTGACTACAGCCAATTTTGCTTCGGGAAACATGCGGGTCATCAGTGTACTGTTGTGAATGCATGCCAATCTTTTTTCTTCGTCCAGCTTCATTATTTCTTCCCCTTCCATTACAATGTCAGGATTTTTTATCCCAGCCATTTCAGCAATGGCTTTTGTGGTAATGCTATTGTCTCCAGTAATTACTTTTACTTGAATACCGGCTTCGTAGAATTGTTTTATTATGTGCTGAATATTAGCTTTTGGAGGGTCGTAAAAAATGACCAATCCAACAAAATGAAAGGGAAGCTCTTCTTGGTTTGTTGGAAAGTTTTTTTCGGTATAATCAGAGTAGGCAACACCAAGAATACGATAGCCTTTGGAAGCCAAGAGTTCTATCGTTTTATAAATTGTATTTTTTTCGTCAGTGTTGAGGTTGGATACTTTTAGTATAGTTTCGGGAGCTCCTTTGGCAGCAATAATTCGTTTACCCTCTTGATTTTGAAAAACATGTGTCATCATAGGTGGTTTTCCATCAAGTGGATATTCATGAACCATTAAGAAATCTCGGCGAGTATCATTAGTGGTAGTAGCCTCATATTCTTGATGCACTGTTTTTTCCATTGGGTCAAAAGGAACGGGCTCACTGGCCCACATTGCTGTTTCAATAACTTTTTTGGCTTCAGGATTATTCCAATTTTCCTTTTCAAATAATTGATTGGTTTGGAACGCATAAACCGATTGTAAACTCATTTTATTCTTAGTAATCGTACCTGTTTTATCCGTGCAAATTACCGTAGCACTTCCTAAGGTTTCTACCGTTCTTATTTTTTTTACAATTACCCCTTCTTTCATTAATCGCCAAGAGCCTAACGCCATAAAAGTCGTGAAAGCCACAGGAATTTCTTCTGGTAAAATCGACATAGCTAAGGTTAGTCCTTTTAATAAACTGTTCAATATGTCATGCGTTTTCCAGAAGTATACACCCCAAACCAATAAGAAAATAACAATGCCAATAATAGCCATTCCTTTTACAAATTTTTCTATTTGTACTTGTAGTGGCGTAGGTTGTTCTTTAATGTTTAAAATAGAATTTCCTAGTTTTCCAATTTCGGTTTCAGGGCCAATTTTAGTGGTTTTATATACCGCCAATCCCGAGGCAACTAATGTGCCACTAAAAACAGTTTTTTTATCAGTTTTCTCCGATTTAAAGACGGCAAAAGCTTCTCCCGTAAGAGTAGCTTCATTAACAGAAAAATCATTGCTATGAACAATTTCTCCATCGGCATTGATCGTATTACCTTCTTCCGCGATAACCAAATCATTTATGACAATTTCTCGGGTGGGAATTTTTATTGCAACACCATTTCGTAAAACGGTACTTAATGGTTCGTTTAATTTTTCTAAAGCTTCCAATGCTTTTCTACTGCGATTGTCTTGAAAGAATGATATTCCAGAAACAGCTACTATTGCAGCTAGCATAAAACAAGCTTCACTGTTTTCGCCTAGTATGAAATAGATAATCGATACCGCAATTAAAAGTAAAAGCATGGGCTCTTTTAAGATATCAAAAAGAGTCAACCACCATTTGTATTGTTGTTTTTGAATTTGTTCATTGTTGCCAAATTGATTTCTTGAAGCGAGAACTTCGGCATCAGTCAGACCAATGATATTTTTAGGAATGTTGATTTCTTTTGACATTGTAAAAAAGGAGTAGATGTAACTCAAATATAAGTTTTTTACTTTAATCTTAAAAGATTAGCTTTCATCCTTTTTCTTTGGTCACCAGAATGAAATAGAATAAAATAAAAATACTAGAAATTCCAGTTACTATAAATGTGGTTGCTGGGCCAAATTGATACCAAATTAATCCTGCCAGGGAACTGGCTAGCATAGTGAAAATACTTTGAAAGGCAGAATAAGTACCAATTGCTGTTGCAGTATCTTTCTTGTCAGTAATGTTACTAATCCATGCCTTTGAAACGCCTTCAGATGCAGCTGCATAGATTCCATAAAGGGAAAATAAACCAATAAAAATAGTACTACTGTGATTAAATCCCATTCCGAAATAAACAACAGAAAAAAGGACTATACCAAAAAGTAACATTTTTTTTAGTCCAATTTTATCAGCTAGAATTCCTAAAGGAAAAGCACATAGGGCATAAACCAAATTGTAAAAAATATAAATACCAATTACCGTAGTGTCACTTAATCCAGATTGTTTTGCTTTAAGCAAAAGAAAAACATCGGAACTATTGAACAAAGTGAAAGCAAGTAGCCCAATAACTACTTTTCGATACATAACTGGACTGGTTTTCCAATAATTTAAAAAGGAAAAAAAAGGAGTTGGTTTGGGTTGTGCTGCATTCGTTTTTGTTTTCTCTTTTAGAAAAAAGGAGGCGCTTACAGCCAATAAACCTGGAATAAAAGCGATATAGAATAATGTTTTGTAATCTTGTGGGTAATAATAGAGGTAGATTAATGCTAATGACGGTCCTAAAACAGCACCTAATGTGTCCATGGAACGATGAAAACCAAATACCTTTCCTTTGGTTTCTGGAGTAGCTTCATCAGAAAGAATGGCATCTCTTGCGCCCGTTCGAATTCCTTTTCCAATGCGATCGATGGTTCGGGTAAAGAAAATCCAAAGAGGATATATAAAAACGGCCATCATGGGTTTTGAAAGGGCACTAAAAGCATAGCCTAATTGTACAAATGGCACTCTTTTACCTACAGCATCAGAGCGTTTTCCAAAATACCCTTTGCTAAATCCCGCCGTCGCTTCGGCAACACCTTCGAGAATACCTATGAGTACAATTGAAAATCCAATGGACTTTAAATAAATAGGCATAATGGGATACAACATTTCGCTGGCTGTATCTGTAAATAAACTAATCAAGGATAGAATCCAGACCGTGCGACTGATGTTTTTCAAGAGGATTTGAATTTAGTTTGATGTTATAAATATAAATAAAAAAAGCCCGAAAATCAGATGGATTTTCAGGCTTTTAAAAAAATATATTTTGGAAAGAATTACTTATTATTTTGCTCTTCTTTTTCTTCTTCAATTTCTACTGCTGTATCTTTTATATGGTGTAAAACCATTTGTGGAAACGGAATTTCAATTCCTTCGTTGTCAAAGGCTACTTTTAGTCTTTTACGAAGCTCGCCCGTTATTTCCCATTGCTTGCTTGGTTGAGTTTCTCCTAAAATTTTCAGCATAATTGCCGAGTCGGCAAAATCATTTACTCTCAAGAATTGTGGTGCAAGTATGATATTTTCTTTCCATAATGGATCATTGGCTAATTCCGTTCCTACTCTGTTTATCACACTAATTACATGTTCTAAATTGGAGTTGTAGCCTACACCCATGTCTAAATTGATACGAGAGAAATCTTTGGAAAGATTAGACACTTTTTTAATTTCTCCATGTGGAATATGATGTACGGTTCCGTCTAAATCTCTTAAAGTTGTTTTTCTTAAGCTGATTTCTTGTACTGTACCACTGGCATTATCAAAACTCACTACATCACCTATGCGGTACTGATTTTCAAGAATGATAAATAGTCCCGAAATAATATCTCTAATCAGGTATTGTCCACCAAAACCAAAAGCCAAGCCTACAATTCCTGCAGCAGCTAATATTGGTGCGATTTCAACTCCAAATTCTTGAAGAACCATTAAGGATGTAATGACTAATAATCCAATATTGGCTGTAGTTGTAAATATTTGAATCAGTGTGTTTTCTCTTTTTTCTTCGGCTTCTTTAGATGAAATTCCGTCAGGTCGTACCGCAATTCGGACCATTTTTTCTATAAAGCGAACAATGATTTTATTTAATATAAAAGCACCAACAATTATAAAGATGATTTTTAAACCGCTTGTTAGGAGCCAGGGAATAACTAATTCGGCGTATTTTTCTAGGTATTTTTGAAAAATTTCTTGCATTTAATGTTTATTTTAAGTTTAAAATATTATTTTTTATTAAAATAAAAAGTCCAAAAAATCATATGATTTTCGGACTTTTAGCTTTAATAAGTAGTATGAAAAGAATTTAATTTTTAATTAAATATCATCAAAATCAATGTCGGTGAAACTAGAAATATTTGGTATTGATTCTTCTGCTGTTACTTTTTCGGTTGCATATTCTTTTTTGAAATCTTTTTGATGTCTTTCTGAGATCACCTCTTCACCTTTGTGGTTCAAAACATAAGAAGTCATATCGTTTAGGATTTCAGAGAAAGCGGTAAAGTCTTCTTTGTATAAGTATATTTTGTGTTTTTTGAAGTGAAATGATCCATCTTCTTCAGTAAACTTTTTGCTTTCGGTAATTGTAATATAATAATCATCCGCTTTTGTCGCTCTAACATCAAAGAAGTACGTTCTTCTTCCAGCGCGTAAAACTTTAGAAAAGATCTCTTCTTTTTCTAACATGTCATTTTCTCTCATAATCCGTTCTATCAATTAATGGTTGTTAACTAGTACTCAAAAATCTTAAAAAATTATGTATTACACAACAATTAAAGCAATTCTTTTTCTGAAAGTTGTTTTAAATACAAAGATGCATAATAGCCTTCTTGATTTACCAATTGATTATGAGTTCCTTGTTGAATAATTCGACCATCTTCAATAATAATAATTCGGCTTGCGTTTTTTGCTGAGGAAACACGATGGCTAACTATAATGGTTGTTTTGTCTTTACATATTTCAAAAAGGTTGTTTAAAATCGTTTCTTCTGTTTCAGTGTCTACTGCTGATAAACAATCATCAAACAATAAAATCGGAGGGTTTTTTATGATGGCTCTTGCAATAGAAACACGTTGTTTTTGACCTCCTGACAAAGTGATTCCTCGTTCTCCCAGAATGGTTTCGTATTGCTTATTGAATCCAATGATATTGTCATGAACCACAGCGCTTTTTGCTGCTGACTCCACTTCCTTATCAGTGGCATCTTCTTTACCAAATTTAATGTTGTTTTTAATAGAGTCGGAGAACAAAAAAGCATCTTGTGGCACGATACCAATACTGTTTCTTAAATCAAATAAATTTAAAGAACTGATTTCTTTAGCGTCTATTTTTATAGCACCATCTGTTGCGTCATATAGACGAGAAATCAAAGATAAAATAGTTGATTTACCAGATCCTGTTTTTCCAAGTATGGCCAGTGTTTCTCCTTTATTTACTTTGAATGAGATTCCTTTTAAGGCTTTGATCTTAGTGTCTTCGTAAGTAAAGCTCACATTATCAAAGACTATTTCCCCTTCTACGTTTGATTTTTCAGTGTTTGTATTTTGAATTTCAGGTTCTGTTTTTAGAAATTCATTCAATCGTTTTTGAGAGGCTTCGGCTTCTTGAACCATGGATGAAACCCAACCTAGTGATGCCACAGGCCAAGTAAGCATGTTGACATACAAGATGAATTCGGCTATAGTACCAATGCTTTTTATTGTTCCATCAATATACATAATCCCACCAAAATAGATTACAACTAAGTTGCTGATTCCTATTAAAGCCATCATTAAAGGTCCAAATAGTGATTGTACTTTGGCCAAATTCAAACTTTTGCTTTTGCTTTCATTTGCTAAAGCAACCATATTTTTTTGGTGTTGTTCTTCTAATGAATAGGCTTTTATTACTCGTACTCCAGAAAATATCTCTTGAGAAAAACTGGATACTTTTGATAAGTACTGTTGGAAAATGGTACTTCTCTTATTGATTTCTGAACTTAATTTGAAAATACCATAAGACAGTAAAGGCAGTGGTAGTAAGGTGTATAAGGTTAATCTTGGAGATACATTGTACATGTATACAATTACTATTGTAAAACGAATAATAGTATTGATGGAGTACATCACGGCTGGACCAACATACATTCTAACTTTTGAGACGTCTTCACTAATGCGATTCATTAAATCACCTGTACGATTTTGCTTATAGAAATTTTGAGATAAATTTTCATATTGTCTAAAAACTTCATTTTTTAAATCAAATTCAATGTGTCTTGACATTACAATTAAGGTTTGCCTCATTAAAAAGGTTAAAAAACCAGCAATTATGGTGGTGGCAATTATCAATAAAACATTAGAAATTAACTCTTGACGTATTACTTCGGAAGCAACGGTTTTATCTTTTGAAAATTCTTCAATCGCCTTAAATGATTTGCTTATCAGTTTAGGTGTGAATAACATGAAGATTTGTGCGATTATTGTGAACAAAATTCCCAGTGAAAAACTGTATTTGTATTTTATAAAATATTTGTTTAAATAACTTAATTCTTTCATTTTTTTATGATATTCGGTATTATGATTCTCTTATTTTTTGATTAATTGTTGTTGTATTGTTAATTTTAGGAAAGTGATTAAAAGCAGTAAACATGTGAATTGTTTATTTTTTTTATAAAAAAATGAAATTTATTCATTTTTTATGTAAATTTGACTTGTCTTTTTGACAAATTCATAATTTTATCACTATAAAAATTAACGCTATGGATGCAACTTTCACAACAGGAAAGGAACTTCAAAAAATGGATCCCGTTTTTGGACAATTATCATTTGATGATCACGAACAAATTGTATTTTGCAATGACAAAGATACAGGTTTAAAAGCAATTATTGGTATTCATAATTCGGTAATGGGACCTGCTTTAGGTGGGACTCGTATGTTTGATTATGCAAACGAGTGGGAAGCCTTAAATGATGTATTGCGTTTGTCACGTGGTATGACGTATAAAGCGGCTATTACAGGATTGAATATTGGTGGAGGAAAAGCCGTTATTATGGGCGATGCTAAAACCAAGAAAACGCCTGAATTGATGCGTAAATTTGGAGAATTTGTACATTCATTAAGCGGAAGATATATTACTGCTGAGGATGTGGGAATGGAAACTAGAGATATGGACATTGTAAGAGACGTTACTCCTTATGTTACCGGAATATCTGAAGAAAGAGGAGGAGCAGGGAATCCTTCGCCAGTTACTGCTTTTGGAGTATATATGGGAATGAAAGCAGCTGCAAAACATAAATTTGGCTCTGATTCACTTGCAGGAAAAAAAGTATTGGTTCAAGGGATCGGTCATGTTGGTGAAACATTAGTTGACTATTTAACTAAAGAAGGCGCTATTGTTACTATTACTGACATCAATGAAGAAAAACTATACGAAGTAGGGACAAAATATAATGCAACTATTTATACAGGAGCTGATTTATATACTGCTGATGTTGATATCTACGCACCTTGTGCTATGGGAGCAACTATTAATGATACTACAGTTAATAAAATCAAAGCAAAAGTAATTGCTGGTGCTGCTAATAATCAATTGGCTAATGAAGATATTCATGGTGCTATTTTACAAAAAAGAGGCATTTTATATGCACCAGATTTCTTGATTAATGCAGGTGGAATTATCAATGTTTATGCTGAACTTGCTCATTATGGTAAAGCTGAAATTATGAGTAAAACAGAAAATATCTACAATACTACTTTGGAGATTTTTGATTATGCTGTTGCAAATAATATCACCACACACCATGCTGCACTTAGAATTGCTCAAAACCGCATTGATCAAAGAAAAATAGAAAACAGTAAAAAATAGGTTTTTAGTACTGTGAATTATTCCGTGTTGCGTTTTTTTTTGATAGTTAATTATCAATTATATAAAAACGGAACACGGAATACTTTTAAAATAAGCAATTATATATTTTATTATAAACAATGAAATACTTATTTTTGCACCTTAATTAATAAAAGTTCTTACAAGGTGGTAAACAGAAGACACATTCGCGTTAAAGTAATGCAATCCATTTATGCGATGCATCAAAACGGTTCTGATAATCTAGAGAAGGAAGAAAAATTTCTTTTTTATAGTATCGATAATATTCAAGATTTATACCTTACCATGATTTCTTCCTTAATGGAAATTGGTAAAAAAGAAGCTGAATTCTTGCATAAATCAAGTCTTAAACATCTTGCAACTCCCCAAGAGCGTAAACCAAACGAAAAATTTATTAAGAATAGTATTTTCCAAATTCTTGCCGAAAACAATTCTTTAAGCATTGCTTTAGAAAATCGCAAAATTGATGCTTGGACTCTTAATGATGATTATATTGTGTTATTACTAAATGCTATAAAAGCGAGTAATCATTATATAACTTATATGGATAATCCTGAAAGTTCTTTTGAAGAGGATCGAAAGCTTATTGTTGATTTGTTTATGGATGTAATTGTACCTAATGAAAAATTGTACGAATATTTAGAAGACGATAAATTGACTTGGATTGATGATATTCCATTAGTAAATACACATATTATTAAGCAATTGAAATCCATGAAGCCTATTATGGACGATAACTTTACTGTTCCTAAGGTATATAAGGATGCTGAAGATAAAGCTTTTGTTAAAGATTTATTTAGAAAAACAGTTTTAAACGAGGTTGAATTAGCTAAAGAATTTGTTGATAAAACGCCCAACTGGGATAGTGATCGAATTGCTGAGGTAGATACAATTATTTTAAAAATGGCGATTTGCGAGTTTTTAAAATTCCCTTCTATTCCTGTTAAAGTAACTTTAAATGAATATTTAGAACTGGCAAAAGAGTATTCTACTCCAAAAAGTAGTATTTTTATCAACGGAATTTTGGACAATTTAGTTAAAGAACTAGAAGCCAATAAAAAAATGATTAAAGCCGGTCGCGGTTTAATGTAATAGTAATAAATAAAAAAAGAATTCAAAATTATGGAACAATTAACTCAATTTGCACCGTTTTTATTAATGTTTGTCGTAATCTATTTCTTCATGATTAGACCACAACAAAAAAGAGCTAAAAACGAAAAAGAATTTGAAAGCAGTCTTAAAGTAGGTGATAAAATCATTACAAAAAGTGGTCTTCACGGTAAAGTTTCTGAGCTTGCTGCAACTACAGTTGTTGTAGAGACAATGTCTGGAAAATTAAAAATGGAGCGTTCTGCAATTTCTATGGAAATGAGTGCAGCTTTAGCAAAAAAATAATCCTTATTTTTAAGGTTATAAAAAAGTCCCAATCGAAATTTTCGTTTGGGACTTTTTTAGTTTTATGAAAAGTTTTATTTCTTTTTCTTTTTGTTTTTCTTTGCTTTTTTAGCTTTCGCCTTTGCTTTTTTATCCTTAATTTTCGCTTTGGCCCTAGCTTTTTTCGCTTTGTCTTTTTTCGCTTTCTTGGCCTTTGCTTTTTTCGCTTTCGCTTTTAATTTGGCGACTTCTTTGACAACTAGTTTTTTTATTAGTCCCTTTTCTTTCTGTTTTTCCTTCTTCAGTTTGTTTTTTTCTTTTTTCTTCTTATCCTTAGTTTCGTCAAGAGTAGTTCCTTTTGGCGTTTCACTTGTTTTTTCTGTAATTGCTTTGGGAATTACTTCGGCAACAGGTTTGGCAACTTTGGGTTTTCTGGATTTAGCGGGTGCTTCTTTTTTATTTATAACTGCTGTTTCTGGAGTGGTTACCTCTTCTTTCTTCTCATCCATAATACTATATTTATGTTATTAATATTTTGCTTTTATTGGGTTGTAATGAATTTATTAACAAGGTATTAGTAAATATACTAAATAAAAGAACAAGATAATGTTAAGCTTTTGCCTACAAGTTTAATTTATTCTGGGTAAGAAAAATAAAAGTGGGTATTAAAATAAGAAAAGCCCCATAATTGGGGCTTTTCTTATTTGTATTTATCATTCAAACTAATATTGGCTAGAATCATTGGTGTTATTTTTTCAATTCTCGAAAGTTTTGTAGGCTCTCGTTTTGCTTCTTCAATGTATTCGTGGAATTCCCTTTGTTTGGCTAATGAAAATTTTTGAAAGACTTCCGCCAAAGTACTATTGGTATCCATTGCGAGTTGTAATTCTGTCGATACAAGTGTTTCTTTTGCAGTAGCTTTAATTACTTTTCCTGCGTTTTCATTTTCAATTGCTTCCAAGATATAAGTTAATACTTCTTTTTCATTAACTTCTTCGATAGAATTAAAACGCCATTGTCGTAAAGATTTTGTTATGCCTTCTTGAGCATTTACTAATACTTTTTTTTCATCTTTAAGGAAAACACCATTAAAGAACCAAATTCCAAAATAACTCTTAAATCCACCAATACCAATCACATTTTTATTGTTCAAAACATAAACAGGACCACCCCATTTTGTAGTTTCAATCAATTCAGTTTGGGCAAGAATTTCTTTCAGTAGATGTAACTCTTCTGTCCAGTTATTATTCTTGTCCCAAGTATGTTTTTTTGGTGTGGATGTGTCCAATTATTTTCTCTTTTTAGATAGTTCTAATCCAAAGTTAGGCATTGAAGTTAGTTCAGCGATTTTTACAATTACGTCAACCGCTTTCTGCATGCTTTCAACAGGAACATATTCATATTTTCCATGAAAGTTGTGTCCTCCTGCAAAAATATTAGGACAAGGTAATCCCATATAGGATAATTGACAACCATCAGTTCCCCCACGAATAGGTTTAATCAATGGTTTGATATCTAGTTCTTTCATTGCTTTTTCGGCAATGTCAACAATATGTTTTACGGGAACCACTTTTTCTTTCATATTGTAATACTGGTCTTTAATTTCAGCAATCACAATGTCTTCCCCAAATTGTTTCGCAAATTTCTTATTGATTTTACGAGTTATTTTTTCAATTTTTTCTTTTCGTTTTTCGAATTTTATCTTGTTATGATCTCTAATGATTAATTCCAAGACAGTTTCCTCAATGCCCCCTGTTAAATGGTGTACATGATAAAAACCTTCATACCCTTTTGTTTCTTGTGGTGTTTCATCAGAAGGCAAAGCATTGATAAAATCATTGGCAATCAACATCGAGTTAATCATCTTTCCTTTAGCATATCCAGGATGTACACTTTTTCCTTTGAAAGTAATTTTGGCTCCAGCCGCATTAAAGTTTTCGTATTCTAATTCACCTACTTGGCTACCGTCCATAGTGTAAGCCCAGTCGGCACCAAATTTGGCTACATCAAAATGATGTGCTCCACGACCAATTTCTTCATCAGGAGTAAAACCAACTCTAATTTTCCCGTGTTTGATATCTGTATTATTGATTAGGAATTCCATTGCGGTTACTATTTCAGTAATTCCTGCTTTATCATCGGCACCTAAAAGAGTTGTTCCGTCAGTCGTAATTAATGTCTGTCCTTTGTATTGTAATAAATCTTTGAAATAATTAGGTGATAAAATTATATTTTGCTCGGCATTTAACACAATATCTTTACCGTCATAATTTTTAATGATTTGTGGGTTTACATTGGCTCCAGTAAAATCTGGTGTGGTATCAAAATGAGAAATAAACCCAATAGTTGGTACTTCATGATCGACATTGCTTGGTAAAGTTGCCATGATATATGCTTTATCATCTATGGTTACTTCCTGCATACCAATTGCTTTCAATTCGGCTACTAATTTATTGGCTAAGTCCCATTGTTTTGCAGTACTTGGAGTTGTGTCTGAACTTGCGTCAGATTCGGTGTCAATCGTTACATAACTAATGAAACGGTCAATGATATGTTGCATAAAAGTATATTTATATATGAGGGACAAATATACAGTTTATTTACAAACTGAATTCGTAAGATGACTTTGGTCTTTTGTTAATTAGGTATAATAAAGAAAGTGAAGCCCATTTACAATTGTTTTGTTTTTTAGTAGAATCATAAAATTATACAGTAAAATTAGATTTTATTTAAAGAATGGTTCGTTAAACTTAAAAAGCGTTAAAAAAAACGGATTGACCACTTTTTTTTGTAAATTTAATAGTCGTTAGAATAAACGTATAATATTAAAAATCAAATCATTATGAAAAATTTATTATTATTTATAGTCGCTGTGTTATTTTGTTCAGGAGTAGAAGCCCAAGATAATAAAATGCAAAAGGAAAAGATGCATGATGCTAAAATGGCACAAATGAAAGAGTATTTGAAAATGAAGGACGGTAAGGTAATGATGATGAAAGAGGGTAAGATGATGATGATGAATAAAGAGATGACATTGTCTAACGGTACTGTAGTTGCTCCAAATGGAATGATGAAAATGAAAAATGGCCAGTCTATGATGATGAAAAATGGCGAAATGATGAATATGCAAGGCATGATGATGAAAAATTATGTAAAAATGAAAGATGGCAAAATGATGATTATGAAAGATGGTAAAATGATGATGATGGATAAAGAAATGAAAATGTCTAACGGTGCAATGGTCTCTCCAAACGGAATGGTTAAAATGAAAAATGGGAAAACCATGATGATGAAAAATGGGGAGAAAATGGATATGGACGGCATGATGATGGAGAAAATGGAAATGAAAAAAGACAAAAAATAAAACGCTTTGAAGTTCAGTTTTTGATTTTAAAAAAAACAGTTAAAGTGTTAGTTTTTACAACCGAAGCCTATTATTAGGCTTCGGTTTTTTTATTTCATTTAAAACTCTAGCCTATAGAACCCTTTAATTTTAGTTGAATAATAAATTTTAGTTTACAAATATTTATTTATCGACTATATAATTCTATTTTTGCACAACACAACTAAATATACATGTACAAACTTCTTATTCGTCCGCTATTTTTCTTATTTGATCCAGAAAAAATACATTATTTCACTTTCGCGTTGGTTCGCATTACTTCTAAAATCCCTGGTTTTTCGGCAATTTATCGTTCGCTTTATCTGGTAGATGATAAGCGTTTAGAAACCGAAGTTTTTGGATTGAAATTTAAAAACCCAGTAGGTCTTGCCGCTGGTTTTGATAAGGATGCCAAGCTGTATAAAGAGTTGTCGAACTTTGGTTTTGGATTTATAGAAATTGGTACTTTAACACCAAAAGAACAAGATGGAAACCCTAAAAAGCGATTATTTCGTTTGAAAGAAGATTTGGCAATTATTAACCGAATGGGTTTTAATAATGGAGGAGTTCTGGAAGCAGTAGAACGATTGAAAGCAAATAATGGCGTTTTAATTGGAGGAAACATTGGTAAAAATAAATTGACACCAAATGAAGAAGCGACATCTGATTACGAAATATGTTTTGATGCTTTGTATGATTATGTTGATTATTTTGTAGTGAATGTAAGTTCGCCAAACACACCAAATTTGCGTGCGCTACAAGATAAAGAGCCATTGACTCAGTTGTTGCAAACACTTCAAAATAAAAATTTGGCTAAACCAAAACAAAAGCCTGTCCTTTTAAAAATTGCTCCTGATTTAACAGATGAACAGTTATTAGATATTATTGATATTGTAGCTGAAACTAAAATTGCGGGTGTAATTGCAACCAATACAACTATCTCGCGTGAGGGACTACAATCAGTCAATAAAGCCGAAATGGGGGGATTGTCTGGGAAACCATTAACAAAACGTTCAACAGAAGTAATCCGCTTTTTATCTGAAAAAAGCAATAAAGCTTTCCCTATTATTGGAGTAGGAGGAATCCATTCTGCTGATGATGCTATAGAAAAACTAGAGGCTGGAGCAAGCTTGATACAGTTGTATACAGGTTTTATTTATGAAGGACCAGCATTAGTAAAAGCGATTAATAAAAAGATTTTGGAACGAATGAAATAATTCGCTTCTCTTCCTAATATAAAGTCCGTTAGCCATTTCTAACGGACTTTTTTGTTTTAAAGAACTTGTACTAAAAGTCCTGTAAGTAAGGCTATCCCGAAGCTTAATAAAGTGCCTATTAATACATATTCGGTTAATTTTCGGTCTTTGGCCTCTTTCAAATCTCCAAAACGAAAAATAGATTTGGCTACCAATAAAATGGAATCGCTTAAAAAGGGTTGTGATAATAAAGCTAAAATAAATAAGTGACCTAATATTTAATATTACCAAATTATGTAATATTTATTTGTATTACCAAAATACAGAATACGTTAAAGTTCTTAAAATTTAAAAGGCATCATTTAGAAATCCTAATTGTTTTTCTATCTTTGAAACTATATGAAGCAAGTGAAAATTATAGAATGTCCTCGTGATGCTATGCAAGGTATTAAACCTTTTATTCCTACAGATAGGAAGGTAGCTTACTTACAATCTTTATTGCGTGTTGGGTTTGATTCTATTGATTTTGGAAGTTTTGTTTCTCCAAAAGCAATTCCGCAAATGGTGGACACTGCCGAAGTTTTAGCACAACTAGATCTTTCGGAAACTACCAGTAAACTTTTAGCTATCATTGCAAATACAAGAGGTGCTGAAATGGCTTCTAAGCATGCTGAAATACAATATTTAGGGTTTCCTTTCTCGATTTCCGAGAATTTTCAAATGAGGAATACGCATAAAACTATAGCCGAATCTTTAGTTACACTTACCGAAATTTTAGAAATTGCGGATCAAACTAGTAAAGAAGTGGTTGCTTATTTATCAATGGGATTTGGTAATCCATACGGGGATCCATGGAACGTAGATATAGTAGGAGAGTGGACGGAAAAAATGTCTAACATGGGAGTTAAAATACTATCCCTTTCCGATACTGTGGGTAGTTCTACTCCTGATGTGATTAGCTACTTATTCTCCAATTTAATTCCAAAATATCCTGAGATTGAATTTGGTGCCCATTTGCATACCACTCCTGATAAATGGTTTGAAAAAATTGATGCGGCTTATAAAGCGGGATGCACTCGTTTTGATGGTGCTATTCAAGGTTTTGGTGGTTGCCCAATGGCCAAAGATGATTTAACAGGTAATATGCCAACTGAGAAATTATTATCTTATTTTACTGCTAATAAAGTAGAAACCAACTTGAATCCGTTGAGTTTTGAAAGTGCGTATAATGAAGCGTCCAAGCTATTTGGTGAATTCCATTAATTCATAAATAAAGACACAAAAGTTAATAATAAGTATACATAGAAAGCGTTAATACTATTCTAAATAGATTTACTTTTATATTTATGATTTTTAGAATAAAAAAATACTGCAATCTTACTGTTTTAGTTACAGTATTATTTACTTTTTTTTCGGTTTCTTGCTCCAGTGATTTAGATTTTAATCAAGCGAATAACCTTAAATTAGAACCTGTTATTGTTGCTAATTTAACTTATTTTGATCTTTCTGAAAATGGATTTATTGAAAATGGAATTGAGCAAAAAGTAGCTTTTGATGCCCAAGATTTTGATGTTTTTCGGGATTCTTTCTTTCGAGATAATTTAAAAAGGGCTGACTTTTTTTTTGAAATCAATAACACTGTAAATAGAATGTTTACAATAAACATTGTGCTTTTAGATGGAAATGACCAGCCACTTTATTTCATTCCTTTTACTGTACCAGCCTATAATGGTACTCCTAATATCATAACTAAAACAGAAGTTTTTGAAAATTTAAATCTGGAGTTACTTAAGAGCACTAAAAGAATGGGCTTTGTAATTGCTATGGCTCCTGGAACACCATTGGATGGTAGTGGTCAAGGAAGTTTAAAACTACGCTCAAGTGCAACTGTTTATTTTGAAATAAAATGAGGAAAGTATATTTATTAGGCTTACTATTCCTTTCTATTAGTAGTTTTAGTCAAAACAAACAAATTCTATATAATTTTACTTCGGTGCCTCAATCTTTAATGAGTAACCCTGGCGCTGATGTTAAGTACAAATATTATTTTGGAGTTCCTTTGTTATCTGGAATTTCAGCTAATATAGGTTCGTCAGGATTTTCAGCTTATGATTTATTTGCAAATGACGGAGTCGATTTTAATACCAAGTTGCAAAATATTGTATTGTCTACTTCAAGAAATGATAAAATTGCCTTAAATGAACAAATAGAATTGTTTACTGGAGGTTTTCAAGTGGGTAATTGGGAGAGTAAAGGATATGTTTCTTTTGGAATGTATCAAGAATTTGATTTCTGGTCTTATTTGCCACAAGATTTGGCTACATTTGCCCTGTACGGAAACAAAGATTATATAGGCAAAGTGTTTAATTTGGGAGATTTAAGTGTAAAATCTGAATTGCTTTCAGTATTGCATATTGGTTTTCATAAAAATATAAAGGAGAATCTTATTATTGGAGGAAGAGCCAAATTGTATTCGAGTGCTTTTAATGCAAGGTCTACAAATAACTCGGGATATATTTATACCATACCGTCAACGACCACTGTTTATGAACAAGTCATTTATTCCGATTTGCAACTCAATACTTCTGGTATTTCTAAATATTTAGAAAAAGGATATCAAGGAAATATCGGTAGTGATATGCAAAAGAAAGCATTATTTGGTGGTGATATGGGATTGGGATTCGATTTAGGATTTACATACTATCCAGAAAAAAACATTCAAGTTACAGCAAGTGTAATTGATGTAGGATTTATAAAACATAGCAAAGATGTTGAAACATTTACATATAAAGGTTCTTATAAATATGAAGGGATAAATCCAAAGTTTGACGGGAATTCTAATCCTAAAAATGTGTTTGAAGAATTTCAAGCGGCCATTCCTCGAGATACACTTTATGCAGGATATACAACTTTGCGTCCAGTTAAATTCAATGCATCGTATCAATATTCATTTAATGATTCAAGAGGAGGAGACTGTAATTGTAGTGGTGAAGAATCGGAATATAAAAACGCAGTAGGTGGTCAAGTGTTTATGATGACTACACCAAGAGCTCCAATAGTTGCTTTGACAGGTTATTACAGACGAAATGTTTTACAAAATTTACAAATGAAGGCAACGTATACTGTAGATACTTTCTCGTATACTAATATTGGTTTAGGACTTTCTGGAAATTTAGGAAAGTTTAATATGTATTTTTTGGCTGATAATCTCTTGGAATATCAGGATCTGGCTAAAGCCAATAGTTTGTCTTTTCAATTCGGATTTAATTTTATTTTTAAAGAGAGTGATGACTAATTAGTATAGTAACAAGGAACTATTTGATTTTATAATTGCAATACTCTTTCGAAAAAGATCTATGCTAATTTTTAATGATTAAAAATAACTTGAATATTATTCACTAGTTTTTCAAACATTTTATCAAATAATTTGCTATATTTGCACGCAATTCAACTAGAAATTGCAACATGATAGCACACAACTCCAAGATTATCGGCGAAGGTTTAACTTACGATGATGTATTATTAGTTCCTAATTACTCGAATGTGCTTCCTCGCGAAGTGAGTATCCAATCAAAATTTTCAAGAAATATAACGCTAAATGTTCCTATTGTATCCGCAGCTATGGATACCGTTACTGAAAGTGCTATGGCTATTGCTATGGCTCAAGAAGGAGGGATAGGTGTATTACATAAAAACATGACTATCGAGCAGCAAGCAGCTAAAGTTCGTAAAGTGAAACGTGCTGAATCAGGTATGATCATTGATCCAGTAACTTTACCGCTTACTTCTACTGTTGCTGATGCTAAAAATGCGATGAAAGAATACGGTATCGGTGGAATTCCTATTGTAGGGGTAAACCAAATACTTAAAGGAATTGTTACTAATAGAGATTTACGTTTTGAAAAAAACAATGCAAGACCTATTATTGAAGTAATGACAAGCGAAAATTTAATTACTGTTGCCGAAGGGACTTCCCTAGAACAAGCAGAAGTAGTTTTGCAAGGACATAAAATCGAAAAATTACCAGTTGTAAATGACGACTATAAATTAGTAGGTTTAATTACTTTTAGAGATATCACTAAATTAACTCAAAAACCAATTGCGAATAAAGATGTTTATGGGCGTTTGCGTGTAGCGGCTGCTATTGGTGTTACTGGTGATGCAGTAGAAAGAGCGGAAGCTTTAGTAAACGCAGGTGTAGATGCTATTATTATTGATACCGCTCACGGTCATACTCAAGGTGTGGTAAACACGTTGAAACAAGTAAAAACTAAATTTCCTCAAATCGATGTGATTGTAGGAAATATTGCGACTCCAGAAGCGGCTAAATTTTTAGTAGAAAATGGAGCAGATGGAGTAAAAGTAGGAATTGGGCCAGGTTCAATTTGTACTACTCGTATTGTAGCAGGTGTTGGTTTTCCTCAGTTTTCTGCAGTGTTAGAAGTAGCTGCTGCATTAAAAGGAACAGGTGTGCCCGTTATTGCTGATGGAGGGATTCGTTACACAGGAGATATTCCTAAAGCGATTGCTGCAGGTGCTGATTGTGTGATGTTAGGATCACTTCTTGCAGGAACGAAAGAGTCTCCTGGAGAAACTATCATTTTTGAAGGTAGAAAATTCAAATCATATAGAGGAATGGGTTCTGTTGAAGCAATGGAAACCGGTTCTAAAGACCGTTATTTCCAAGATGTAGAAGATGATGTAAAGAAATTAGTTCCAGAAGGAATTGTGGGACGTGTGCCTTACAAAGGGGAACTAAACGAAAGTATGTTACAATTCATTGGAGGTCTTCGTGCCGGAATGGGGTACTGTGGTTCAAAAGACATTCCTACTCTGCAAGAAACAGGACGTTTTGTTCGTATTACTGCAAGTGGAATCAATGAAAGTCACCCACACAATGTAACTATTACAAAAGAAGCGCCAAATTATTCAAGATAATTGGATCAAATAGAAATAATTAAAAAGGCAAAAGTGTTCTACTTTTGCCTTTTTTTATGCTTACTCTTTAAATAAAGTATTCATCAATTTGTTGTTTCCTACAATCCATAGAATATCATCTTTTTGTAAAACTATATTGGATTCTGGGTTTAGTATTCGTTGTCCGTTACGTTCAATTCCTACTAGCAAACCATTCGTTCGCTCTCGTAATTTTGATTGACCTACGCTTCGCCCAATAAATTCCTCATTGTTCAGTTCTATTTGTTTTAAAACAAGATTGTTGTCCTGTTTTGCAGGTTCTTTAATTTCATTTCCTTTTAGATAGTTTGAAAATTGTTCGACTTGTTCATCGGTACCAATCACGCAAATTTCATCTCCTGGAAACAAACGTTCTAATTTATTAGGAATTTGAATCGTTAATTCCCCACGCTTTATAAAAGCAATATTAATTCCTAAATCTTCTCTAATATGAAGCTCACGAAGCGTTTTCCCGGCTAAGTTAGATTCTGGAGCAATTTCAAATGTGGACATATGTCCGTCCCAAGGGGTTAAATTGGCATGACGACGGTCTACTTTTTTTGTTTCTCTGTTGTTGAGGTTTTTTAGAAAATGATTTTCAATTTTATGATATTGGGCATGCAGCTGTTTTGGAAAAAAGAAATAGATAGTTATAGAAACAACTAAGGCGAAAAAAGCAATCACAGGGGAGAAAAAGATATTCAATAGAAACCCGATATAAAACAACGCCAATCCCATTCTAAAAAAGATCATCATCAAAATCGGCCCTCTGTATTTGCGTTCTTTATACAATGCATCTACTTGTTCCACTGCCACACGGCGAAGCGACAAAGCCCATAAGAAAGGAGAAATAATAATAATAGTAATTAAGGCTGCTATAGCATTACCAAATTTCGAGTCTTCAACCAATGGCAATACGTAATTAGCCGACAACAGAATAATTGATGTAATAATTATAGTGTTTAAGACAATCTGCATTAAATAAGCACGTATGGCTATTTGCCAAGTACTTACGGAACGAATCGCTTGGGCATTTGTACTGTAACGAGCGATATTTTTCACCCATTTTCTAGGTAATTTTCGCTCTAATATTTCCGAAAATGGGACGGCCATTTTCACCATAAAAGGTGTCGTAAAAGTAGTAATCGCTGAAACGGCTACTACAATAGGGTATAAAAAGGAACTGGTCACATTCATCGACATTCCTAAGGTGGCAATAATAAAGGAGAATTCACCTATTTGAGACAAACTCATTCCTGTTTGCACTGCTTGTTTCAACGGTTGACCAGATATCAAAGCACCAATAGTAGAACTAATCGATTGTCCAAAGATGGTAACAAAAGTAAGAATCACTACGGGTATTGCATGTTCATACAAGGTAACGGGATCAATTAACATCCCAACAGAAACAAAGAAAATGGCGCCAAATAAATCCTTTACCGGTTTTACTAAATGTTCAATATGTTCCGCTTGCGTCGTTTCGGCAATGATGGATCCCATGATGAATGCTCCTAAGGCTGGAGAAAAACCAACATCTGATGCCAGAATAACCATCATTAAACAAAGGGCAAGGGAGATGATTAATAACATTTCATCCGTTAGTAAATGCTTTGCTTTTTTTAATAAAGAAGGAATAAAAAAGATACCCCCCATAAACCAAGCGGTCAAGAAAAAAACAAGTTTTAAAATGGACATTAACAATTCAGTTCCGGAAAATTTCTGGCTTACCGCAACTGTAGACAGTAAAACCATCATCAAAATGGCAACAATATCTTGAACAATCAAGGATCCAATTACGATTCCGGCAAACTTTTTAGCCTTAACGCCTAGTTCGTCGAAGGTTTTAAGAATAATGGTTGTGGACGAAATGGAAAGGATGACTCCCAAGAAAATAGAATCCATTTGTCCCCAGCCCATCCATTTTCCAGCCAAAAAACCAATCAGCACCATAGTCACAATTTGGGTGACGGCGGTGATGGAGGCGGTACCTCCCACCTTCATTAATTTCTTAAAACTAAACTCCAGTCCAAGGCTAAAAAGTAGAATGATAACGCCAATCTCTGCCCAAACTTCAACACTCTTCACATCTTTCACCGATGGAAAAAAGTCAAAATGAGTTCCCGCCAGAAATCCTGCAATTAAATATCCTAAAACTAATGGTTGTTTGAGTTTCTTAAATATCAAAACGGCAATACCAGCAGTCATCAGGATCAATCCTAAGTCGCTAATAAGTGGTTCTAAATGTGTTGTCGTTTCTGCTATTGTTGCTGCGGCACTCATAATTTATTGTTGTAGCTAATCCAGCTTTCCATTTCAAGCTTTTGGTCAAAAAACTTTTTTATTAGGCAGTTGGCAGGAGTTTCCTTTGGTCACTCTACCCATTGCCATAAAAATAGTTTTTATCCCGCAAGGCTTTCCATTACAATCTGGGCTAGTATGATTTTTATATTTGTTAATTCGTTTTTAAAAAAACCGCCTCTATAGATGGACTAAAAAAAAGCTATCGTTAAAGATAGCTTTTTTTAAAGTGTATATTTTTAAAATTTTAGTGCAACAAGCACTTTTATCATATTCAAAAAAATAGAAACTAAGAATTTACAATTTTTCTGTTTCCGTTCTAGATTCCTAAGAAATTACTAGGTGTGATTTGCATTAATTCTGCTTTTATTTCTTCCGAAACATCAAGTGTTGCTATAAACCCATGAATTGCTTTCTTGTCAATCGCTTCATTTGTTCTTGTCAATCCTTTCAATGCTTCATACGGATTTGGGTAGGCCTCACGACGCAAAATCGTTTGAATTGCCTCCGCAACTACAGCCCAGTTTTTCTCTAAATCTTCGTGGAATTTAGATTCGTTCAATAGTAATTTATTCAATCCTTTCAATGTAGCTTCAAATGCAATGATGGTATGTCCAATTGGTACACCTACATTTCTTAAAACGGTGCTGTCAGTCAAATCACGTTGCAATCTTGACAATGGTAATTTTGCCGAAAGGTGTTCAAAGATGGCATTCGCTATTCCTAAATTTCCTTCTGAGTTTTCAAAATCAATTGGGTTTACTTTATGTGGCATTGCAGAGGATCCAATTTCTCCAGCTTTGATTTTTTGCTTGAAATATTCCATAGAAACATAAGTCCAAATATCTCTATCTAAATCGATAATTATGGTGTTTATTCTTTTCAACGCATCAAAAAAGGCAGCAAAATGATCGTAATGTTCAATTTGTGTTGTTGGGAAAGAGTGGTGTAAACCTAAAATATCCTCCACAAATTTTCCTCCAAATTGTTTCCAGTCAATTTGTGGATACGCTACGTGATGCGCATTGTAATTTCCAGTTGCACCACCAAATTTAGCTGCAAAAGGAATGTTGAATAACAAACGCATTTGCTCTTCTAGTCGCTCTACAAAAACACCAATTTCTTTACCCAAACGAGTAGGGGAAGCCGGTTGTCCGTGTGTCCGTGCTAGCATAGGAATGTCTTTCCATTCTACACTTAAGTCTTTCAACTTTGAAGTTAAAGTAATTAAAGATGGCATGTATACTTTTTCAAACGCTTCCTTTGTAGAAAGCGGTATTGCTGTATTATTGATATCTTGAGAAGTCAACCCAAAGTGGATGAACTCTTTATATTGAGATAAACCTAATTTTTCAAAAGCATCTTTGATAAAGTACTCTACCGCTTTAACATCGTGGTTGGTTACTTTTTCCGTTTCTTTGATCCAAAGTGCATCTTCAGTAGAAAAGTTTTTATAGATGTTACGTAAGCTTTCAAATAAATCTGGGTTTACTCCTTTAAGTTGTGGCAAAGGAATTTCGCACAAAGCAATGAAATACTCGATTTCAACTAATACGCGGTATTTTATTAATGCTTCTTCTGAGAAAAAAGGAGCTAAAGAAAGTGTCTTGTTTCTATATCTTCCGTCGATTGGAGAAATAGCATTCAATTCGTTTAAAGTAGTCATTGTTTTGTTGTTTGTTCGAAAGGCACAAATATAAACCTTTCGTGACAAAATAGAAAACGAATGGTTTTTAAATAAGGTCGATTAGCTTCTTTTTTAATATTTTCATTCCTTCAGAAGCCACTTCTGGAATCACTTCCAGTGGATTTCTCAAATTCGGGATTTTAATGGGTTTTGGATCGATGTAAAAAAGAGGAGTTTCTGGATTTGTAAAATCGATTAATCCTGCGGCGGGATAAACTTGTAATGAGGTACCAATAACAGCAAAATAATCGGCGATTTCAGTAATACGTATCGCCTCTTCCAGTGCGGGAACATCTTCCCCAAACCAAACAATATGAGGTCGCAATTGATTTTGATTGCTATCTAAATCACCAAAATTTAAATCTTCGGTCCAATCCAAAATATAATTTACGTTTTTGGTGCTTCGCACTTTCAATAATTCGCCGTGTAAATGCAATACATTTGTGCTTCCAGCACGTTCGTGTAAATCATCTACGTTTTGAGTAATGATATATACTTCAAATTCATTTTCTAATTCAGCCAGAATTTGATGGCCTAAATTCGGTTGCACTTCTTTGAGTTGTTTTCGTCTTTGGTTATAAAAATCTAGTACTAAGGCAGGATTTTTATGCCAGCCTTCGGGAGTCGCCACATCCATCACGTTATGTCCTTCCCAGAGGCCGTCGCTGTCACGGAAAGTCTTGATGCCACTTTCGGCACTAATTCCTGCTCCTGTTAAAACCACTAATTTCTTTTTCATAGATTTTTTCCTTCTTCGGATGAATTACTTGTACAAAAATAAATTATTGTGGCTCTGTTTAACCACTGATGTACTGATTTTTTTACCAACTGTAAATAATTGGGACACGGATTGTACGGATTAAGCGGATTTTGACGGATTTTTTAATCTGCGAATCTGTGGTTATTATTCTTCTACTAATAAAATTTTTTAATTTGAGGTTAGTTTTCTCGACACAGTTTTTAAAGAATTAGTTAAATATAAATCTGTGAATTCGTGGCTATTTTTTCTTTTTACTATTTTTGCCAAAAAAACTTCCCCATGGTTGATATCGATTACCTTAATTTCCTAGAAAATATTCTAACAGATAACCGCAAAGAGAAATTTCTGAAAGTACTAGAAAATAGAACCAATCATTTTACTATTGCTGTTGAAGATATTTTTCAAATGCACAATACCAGTGCGGTGATGCGCAGTTGTGAAGTTTTTGGAATCCAAGAACTCAATGTTATTGAGCAACGGTACGGGAAAAGTATCGATAAGGAAATTGCGATGGGAGCTCAAAAATGGGTGGATATCAAGACCTATGATAGTATAACAGATTGTGTGGATACGTTGAAAAATAAAGGCTACCAAATCATCGCGACGACTCCTCATGACAATGATTGCTTGATGGATGATTTTGATATAACAAAACCCAGTGCCTTATTTTTTGGAACCGAAAGAGACGGACTATCCGAAGAAATTTTAAAACGTGCCGATGGTTTTCTTAAAATTCCTATGGTGGGTTTTACCGAGAGTTTGAATATCTCCGTTTCGGCTGCCATTATCATTCAAAACCTAACCAATAGATTGCGTAATTCCAACATAGATTGGCATCTTTCCGAAGAGGAAATTTTGGTGAAAAGATTGGCTTGGGCCAAAAACTCGATAAAAGATATTAAAAGAATTGAAGCTAGGTATTTTGAGGAAAACCCAATCTAGTATAACAAACACTTAAAAGAGCTTTTAACCGTTAGCTGAGTCATTGCAAGGAACGAAGCAATATCATTCTGTATACCCGCAGCAAAAGATTTTGATTATAGATGTATTTTAGTGGGATAGCTTCGTTCCTCGCTATGACTTTTATTGTGGGCAGCTGTTTAGTTTTTTTGTTTGTACTTTTTAAAAAGGGAATAGTCATAACACTAATAATAGCCCAGATTTTGGATTCATGCCCATTCCTTTAATTAAGTTCAATCTAGTCTTTAGATTTTATTGTTGCTATTCTTTGCGTGCAGGGATTGTACCTCCACGTTATTAGGTTGGCTGAGTCATTGCGAGGAACGAAGCAATCTCATCCCGTTTTTTGACAAAGTATGTAATAAGCTTAAGTAAGCTAATAAGGTTTCTTATCATAAACCGCGTTGAAAACGCTACGATTTGTTTTCTAATTTAAGTAGGTACTCGTTAAAAACAATCACCAGATTGCGTGGACAAACGAGAGCCAGTTAGATTCGTAAACGCTCAATTTTTGGCTAAACGAAAACTTGATGCGAAACGATAATTCCACTAAATTCCATCTATATCAAAACGGCTGTTAGCCGGTCGTTGTTATTATTTAGTTGTCTCAATTTCATAAAATATAGGCATATGGTCACTTAGTTTTAGCCATTTGTCAGTTTGGCCGATTTCAAATTTTTTTGTCCGTTCAGTAAATTTTTCAGTTCCAAAAATGTAGTCAATATGATAAGGTCTTGCAATGTTTTTCCGAAAATACAACGTCGGTATAGATTCTTTTCCGTGTTCTTCTCCGTTGAATTTATGATAAATACTTTCAATTCCATATTCTTTTAATTCACTTACGACATCAGAATGATTCCACCATCTATCCCATTCGTCCCAAATTGCATTGCTGTTAAAATCTCCAGCTATCAAAGTTCTGTTTAGCTTGTCTTTGTTTACCTGTAAGTATTTCCATAGTTGTCCTATATAGCCAAAATTTGGTGAGTTATTTCTATGTGTCCAAACAGCAAGAAGGTCAAAGTCATTATTTACTTTACAAGGCAAAAAATGTTTTACAGTGTGATTCTTAAAATTATTTGTCCAATCTAATTTTTCAAGAATGATTTCTGGTTTTGCAAAAATGCCAAGACCTTTGTTTTTCGTGTCTCCAATCCAAAGATGATTTTCTGCCCAATTCTGATATTCATTATGTTTAGATTCGGTTGGATTTTCACATTCTTGAATTATATGAATGTTTGCTTGATAGTCCAATAGACTGTCAAACTTTTTTCTAAATGCACCGTTACAATTCCAAGTTATTATCTTCAATTTCGTGTCGTTTTTTTACAATGCCCGATAACTTGTTAATTTCATCAAATATATACAACTTATTTATTTATTCTAAAATTATATATAAGTTGTTTGCCTAGCCCCGATAGCAGTGGAAATCCTTTTACTTTTTTCTTTAAAAAGTAAAAGATTGCAACGAATAGCGGGAATAGCTCCTAAAAAAAATCCTCAACTACTTTCGTAATTGAGGAATTTAATTTTATAAAGAAACGGAGTTGTTATCCGTTTACAATAACCCATTGACCTGAGGCGATTAAGCTTTCGGCTTTTTTGTATTTCATTTCTTGTGTTTGTCCGTTGGCCACGTTTTGAATGGTTACGTTGTCATTGCGGTTGATTTTTGGCATATCTCTCACGATAGTCTCTGTAACTTGACGTTGTTGTGTTTCGCCAGCTTCTTTATTGGCAACTTCACTGCTTGGAATTTCGTCTTTACTTAATTTGTAATCTTCTTTTTGACGTACTTCTACCGCTTCTTGAATTTTTTGATTTTGTTGTGCTGGCAAATCTCCTTTGAACAAGAACGAGATTACTTCTTTATTGATACCGTTTAGCATACCGTTGAATAAGTTGAACGCTTCAAACTTGTAAATAAGTAATGGATCTTTTTGTTCGTGAACCGCTAGTTGAACAGATTGTTTCAATTCGTCCATTTTACGTAAGTGTTTTTTCCAAGCTTCATCCACAATTGATAAGGTGATGTTTTTCTCGAAATCAGCGACTAATTGCTTTCCTTCTGTTTCATATGCTTTTTTCAAATCAGTTACTACGTTTAGTGATTTCACACCATCCGTAAATGGAACTACAATACGCTCAAACTGATTGTTTTTGTCTTCGTATACTTCCTTGATGATAGGGAAGGCTTCTCTAGCACTACGATCTGTTTTTTCGTTGTAATATTTTAAAGCTTCTTTGTATACTTTTCCTGTTAACTCAATATCAGTTAATTTTACGAAATCACTTTCGCTAACTGGAGAGGTTATAGAGAAATAACGAATTAAATCAAACTCGAAATTTTTGAAATCATTAGATGGTTTTGTATCCTGAATGATCAACTCACAAGTGTCATACAACATGTTAGCAATATCCAGTTTTAGACGTTCTCCAAACAAGGCATGACGACGACGCTTGTACACTACTTCACGTTGTGCATTCATTACATCATCATACTCTAATAAACGCTTTCGAACACCAAAGTTGTTTTCTTCTACTTTTTTCTGTGCACGCTCGATTGATTTAGTCATCATCGAATGTTGGATTACTTCTCCTTCTTCTAATCCCATTCTGTCCATTACTTTGGCTACTCTTTCAGAACCAAATAAACGCATTAAGTTATCTTCAAGAGAAACATAAAATTGAGAACTTCCCACATCTCCTTGACGACCAGCACGACCTCTTAACTGACGGTCAACACGACGAGAGTCATGACGTTCCGTACCGATGATTGCTAATCCACCAGCGGCTTTCACTTCGGCAGATAATTTAATATCCGTTCCACGACCCGCCATATTGGTTGCAATGGTTACGATACCAGGTTTTCCAGCTTCTTCAACGATTTGTGCTTCTTGCTTGTGCATTTTGGCATTCAATACATTGTGCGCAACCCCTCTCATTTTTAGCATTCTACTCAATAATTCAGAAATATCAACTGAGGTTGTACCAATAAGAACTGGTCTTCCTGCTTGTGATAAGGCAGTTACATCTTCGATTACTGCATTGAATTTTTCACGAGTTGTTTTGTAGATAAAATCTTCTTTGTCAAGTCGAGCCATTGGTCTGTTAGTAGGAATTTCTACTACATCCAATTTATATATTTCCCATAATTCTCCTGCTTCTGTAACCGCCGTTCCAGTCATACCCGCTAATTTGCTGTACATTCTGAAATAGTTTTGTAGTGTTACCGTTGCAAAAGTTTGAGTAGCCGCTTCGATTTTTACATTCTCTTTGGCTTCAATCGCTTGGTGTAGTCCGTCAGAGTAACGACGACCATCCATAATACGACCTGTTTGCTCATCTACAATCATGATTTTGTTATCCATGATTACGTATTCTACATCTTTTTCAAATAAAGAGTACGCTTTTAATAGTTGAGTCAACGTATGAATACGCTCGCTTTTAATAGCAAAATCTTGAAATAATTTTTCTTTTTCTTCTGCTTCAGCGTCTTTGTCTAACTTTTTCTTCTCGATAATTGCAATCTCAGTTCCAATATCTGGAAGAACGAAAAAGTCAGTATCGGTATCTCCTGAAAGGTATTTGATACCATTATCAGTCAATTCAACTTGGTTATTTTTTTCTTCAATTACAAAGTACAATGCTTCATCAATCTTGTGCATTTCACGGTTGTTGTCCTGCATGTATTGATTCTCCGTTTTTTGAAGTAATTGACGAATTCCTTCTTCACTTAAAAACTTAATCAATGCTTTGTTTTTAGGCAAACTTCTATAGGCTCTTAAGAGTAAAACTCCACCTTCTTTAGTATTTCCTTCTTTGATTAATTTTTTAGCTTCTGATAAAAAGTTGTTTGCCAATTGACGTTGTAAACTTACTAAGTTTTCAATTTTTGGCTTCAACTCATTGAACTCATGACGATCTCCTTGTGGTACTGGACCAGAAATAATCAATGGTGTTCTTGCATCATCAATTAATACCGAATCGACCTCATCGACAATAGCATAATTGTGCTTTCTTTGAACCAAATCATTTGGAGAATGGGTCATATTATCTCTTAGGTAATCAAAACCAAATTCATTATTAGTTCCGTAAGTGATATCAGCATCATATGCTTTTTTTCTAGCTTCTGTACTTGGTTGGTGATTGTCAATACAATCTACAGTCATACCATGGAATTCAAACAAAGGGGCTTTCCAAGTACTATCACGTTTTGCCAAGTAATCATTCACCGTTACTAAATGTACACCGTTACCAGTCAACGCATTTAAGTAAAGAGGTAAGGTTGCTACTAATGTTTTTCCTTCTCCCGTTTGCATTTCGGCAATTTTACCTTCGTGCAATACCATTCCACCAATCAGCTGAACATCATAATGGATCATATCCCAAGTAATTTCTTTACCTGCTGCATTCCATTTATTTTGCCATACTGCATTTTCTCCAACAATTGAAACGTAAGGCTTAGCTCCAGAGAATTCTCTGTCTTTGGCTGTAGCAGTAACTGTAATTTCTGAATTGTCTTTGAAACGTCTTGCTGTTTCTTTTACTACTGCAAAAGCTTCAGGAAGAATTTCAAGTAATGTTTTCTCTGATAAATCGTAAGCTTCTTTTTCTAAAGCGTCGATAGCTAAATAAAGGTCTTCTTTTTTATCAATGTCTTCAATGCCTTCAACTTCTTGTTTAAGTGTAGCAATTTTACCGTCAATACCTGCACGAGCTTGTTTTAGCTGGTCTTTGAAAAAGTAGGTACGCGCTCTTAATTCATCATGAGATAATGAAATTAAATTGCTTTCGAATGTTTTTATTTTATTTAAATAAGGTTGTAAAGCTTTTACATCTTTATCAGATTTGTCTCCAACAAAGGCTTTAATAATGCTGTTTATGAAACTCATAATTATATCGTATTTCTAATTTTATTTTATCGTGTAAATTTAACCAAAAAAAAAGCCTCTTTTGAGACTTTTTCTTTTGTTTATTCTTTAATATTCATCCTCATTCCAAAGATAATCTTCGTCAGTAGGGTAATCAGGCCAAATTTCTTCCATTGACTCGTATATCTCGCCTTCATCTTCAATAGACTGTAGGTTTTCTACTACTTCTAAAGGAGCACCAGCACGTATAGCGTAATCAATAAGTTCATCCTTGTTAGCAGGCCACGGCGCATCACTAAGATAGGATGCTAATTCTAATGTCCAATACATCTTTTGTCGATTTAGTTTTGTGCAAAAATAATTTTTTTACTGAAAAAGACAAGTAAAAAATCATTTATTTTATAAAAAAGTTAAGAACGTGTTTTTTAGTTTAAAGTTTCAGTCTTAAAGTTTTAAGTTTTTGACCAGAAATTTACTTCCTTGGAATCCATTTAACTTCCTCGGCGTTCAAATCTAGAGACAACTTTCGTGCCAATACAAAAAGGTAGTCAGAAAGTCGGTTGAGGTACTTAATTGCGATATCAGCGACAGGCTCATTATGGCTTAAATGAACTGCCAAGCGTTCTGCGCGACGACAAACACAGCGGGCTATATGACAATATGACACTGTAGTATGTCCTCCAGGCAATACAAAATGAGTCATTTGCGGGAGCGCTTCTTCCATGCTGTCAATTTCATTTTCTAATAATTCAATATCACTCTCCACGATTCCTAATTTTTTTAATCGCAGTTCTCCATTTTTCATTACCTCTTTTTCTTGTGGTGTAGCGAGAATCGCACCCACAGTAAACAAACGATCTTGAATTTCGGCTAATATTTCTTTATAATGAATGTTCATTTCTTGGTCACGAACAAGTCCTATATGTGAGTTTAATTCGTCTACAGTTCCGTAACTTTCAATTCTAATATGATCTTTTGGGACTCTAGTTCCTCCAAAGAGGGCTGTAGTTCCTTTATCACCAGTTTTAGTATATACTTTCATTTTGAGGATATTTGTTTATTCGTGGATTCGTTTCGTTTTATGTAAAAAACAAAATTACTGTATTAATTCGAGTACTGCATTAACATATCTGGTCAATGCACCTTGAGATAAATTGAAATACAAATCAGGTTCAATACATTCTACTTCCATAAGATGCAATTCGTTTTCAATGATAATTCCGTCTACGCGAGCATACAATAAATTATTAGGAAAAGTATTTACTATTTTTTGTGCTTTTTCTATTAGTTCTTGCGATGGTTCAATCAATTTGTATTTTCCGCCAAACTGAACTTGAATTCTAAAATCACCATCTACTGGTTTTTTATTAACTGCATGCGAGAATTTTTTATTGAAAAAGATAAAGGAAGTTTCGCCCAAAGTTTGGATTTCAGGCATGAATTCTTGCAGTAGCAATTCTTTTTCGGAAGCAATGGCTTTGTATTGCGTATTGATTTTTTCAATATCCTTCAGTTCAAAAACTTCAGTTTGATAAGATCCAGCAGAAAAAGCAGGTTTCAATACCATTTTTTTCCAATGTGTAGGAATTATTTTGGAAAGATTTAAATCCTTTGTTTTTTCTAAGAAAACAGTGGGCAGGATTATAATCCCTTTCTTTTCCATTTCACGTAAATAGAACTTGTGCTTGTTGTTTTTTATGATATCAATTGAATTGAGGGTTTTGATTCCCAATTGTTCAATATGGTCTAACCAATTGTTGAATGCGGTTTCTTTCTCGAAATAATCCCAAGTATTACGGAAAATTAAATAATCAAAATCACTCCATTGAATGCTTTTATCATCCCAAATAGCAGCGGTAGCAGTAATGTTGTGTTTGGCTAATTCGGGTAATAATAATTGGTCTTCGGGGGTTAATTCAGGAAGTTTTTCACAAGTCAATATGCCAATTTTCATTTTGTTTTATGGGTTTTATATCATTCGAATGTGGTGCGCGACTGACTTAATAAATACTTTATTTTGTAGTGTCACTTTCTACCATTCCATCTCGCAACCTAATGATGCGATGAGCATATTCAGCAATTTCCTCTTCGTGAGTAACTAAGATGACAGTGTTACCATTAGCATGAATCTCATTAAAAAGCTTCATGATTTCTAATGATGTTTTACTGTCTAAGTTTCCTGTAGGTTCATCAGCAAGTATTATCGAAGGGCTATTTACCAATGCTCTAGCAACCGCTACACGTTGTCTTTGTCCACCAGAAAGTTGGTTGGGATGGTGATCCATTCTATCTGATAATCCAACTTGAGTCAATACTTCTTGTGCTCTAGCTCTTCTATCTGTTTTTGAAAACCCTGCATAAATCATGGGTAAAGCCACATTGTCTAGAGCTGTTGTTCTAGGCAAAAGGTTAAAAGTTTGAAAGACAAAACCAATCTCTTTATTGCGAATTTCGGCTAATTCATCGTCTTTCATTTTACTAACATCTTTACCGTTAAGAATATAATTTCCAGACGTTGGTGTGTCTAAGCAGCCTAAAAGATTCATTAAGGTCGATTTTCCAGAACCCGAAGGTCCCATAAGTGCAACGTATTCTCCTTTATTAATTTGTAAATCTATGCCTTTTAAAACATTTACAATTTCTTCTCCAAGTACAAAATCTCTTTTGATATTGGTTATTTTTATTAATGGGTTTGCCATTGCTATCTACTATTGATGAATTATGTTTTCTAGGTTTTAAAAGTACAAAAGACTTTCGAATTAACTATAAGTTGTCCAAAATACATTTTTGTTACAAAATAAATTAGATATAATATGAGGAAGTTGCAATCAGTAGTTTTTTGTTTTTCGAAAGAAATACTGTCGTAAAACACTTAGGAAAAAGTGTTATATAATTTTGTGTCATTGTTATGTAATTCACACTTTTTTTAAAATTTATCACAATTTTATTAATTATTTACAACATTCACATATTTGTATTGAATATAATGCAAAGGTAGGTACATTTGTTGAGTAATAATTAATAAATCAGAAATTATGAAAAGTAGAAATTTAGTATTAGGAATGGCGGTTATCGCCCTAGGGTTTACATCTTGTAAAGATGAGAAGAAAGAAGCAGCAGAAAAAACAGTTGATACCTATGTTGTTTATGTTGATTCATTAGGTAATGTTGCAAAAGAAGATGCTAAAGCAAACTGGCAAGCTATTGAAGCAACTTATGAATTAAAAAGTAGTCAAGCAGAAACTGCGTTGTCAGATCTTAAAGAAGATATGAAAGCGAAAGAAAAAATAGAAGCTAGTAAAGCTAAATATGAAGCATTGAAAGCAATGATGATGGCTGATATGGAAGCTTCAAAACCAAATCCTAAACAACAAATGAGAAATGCTTTGTTTGGTGAAGGAAAAGTAGGAACAGATATGAATTTTGATTGGGTAAATGCAGGAAATATTCACAGTGTGTACCAACAATTTGTTCACACAGTTGAAGATAATAAAGATAGCTATTCTCGAGAAGATTGGGATGAAATCAAATTGATGTATGAAGCATTAGACAGTAGAAAAAATACAGTAGAAAAAGAAGGTCTTTCATCTGAAGATAATAGAAAAATTGCTGGTTTAAAATTGAAATTTGCACCAATGTATACTTTAAATAGAATGGGAGCAAAATCAGAAGAAATGGAAAAAGCTAAACAATAATAGTTTTACTAATTCAAGGAAAAATGGCAATCAGGGATGGTTGTCATTTTTTTTGTTCCAATATTTTTTTAAAGTTTCCGATTTTACATTTAATAATGGCCTAATTAGTTATTTTGTAGATTGCCATAATGTCTTTCAAGATAGCGTCAAAATTGATATTAAGATCCACTAATTTTCCAGTGTGAATATCAAAAATCCAACCATATACTTTTAAATTTCGTTCCGTATTTGCTTTTTGCACTTCGGCCGTTTTGATGACGTTGATGCATTGTTCTTGTACATTTAACTCCACTAAACGTTTGTATTTTTCTTCTTCATTAGTGATAGCTTCTAATTCTTTTCTATGTATTCGATAGACATCACGAATATTTCTTAACCAAGGGTTTAAAATTCCTAAGTCAGACTGTTGCATCGCAGCATGTACTCCTCCGCAACCGTAATGACCACATACAACAATATGATTTACTTTGAGATGAATGACTGCATAATTAATTACTGACATCGAATTAAGATCAGTATTGGGAACCATATTCGCAATGTTGCGATGTACAAAGACATCTCCTGGTTGCAGTCCCATAAGTTCTTCCGCAGAAACTCGACTATCTGAACAACCAATATATAGGAATTCAGGAGCTTGTCCTTTGGCTAATGTGTTAAAATAATTTTCGTCAGTTTGAAGTTGTTTGGTAATCCATTTGCTATTGTTTTCGAAAATTTGTTTGATATCCATAAATTGATTTTTTAGGATTAAAGATATTTATCTATGTTCTAATTGTAAAATGTTCTTTGGGTTGTTCTCGTCTAAAAAATACTAATCCCCACTGGAAAGTATCTATTGTAACGGTCGCTTTTGGATGGGCTTTAATTTCTTTCCAAGCGTCTTCCATATCGGCTGACCAATGAATATCGTCAAAAATCCAAACGGTTTCATTAGTTACAGTGTGAAGTAGTTGCTCAAAATAAGCTAATGTGGCTTTTTTCGAATGATTCCCGTCGAAAAAAATCAGTTTAAAGTTTCTATTTTCTATTTTCAAGTCGTCTAAATAACTTTCAAATGGAGTCACAATAGAAGTTATATTGGTTAATTCAAATTCTTGAAATTGATTTTGAGCAATATTTGCTGTTTCGGGGCAACCCTCTAGCGTGGTTAATTTTGCATTTTTACTTCCCAATGCCATAGTAGCTGTAGCGAGACCTAATGAAGTTCCTATTTCTAGTATTGATTCTGGTTGAAAATAATTAGAGATCCTAAATAATAATTCAGCTCGTTTTGAAGTAATTCCTGCTGTTTTGGTAATTTGGGCTATTGCCCTAGTGTTCGATTTGAAAACTTTGGATCCCGCGCCAAAGTCGGTTACTTCTATGGTATTCGGATTTGCTAAAAGTGATTTTCTATAATTATTCAAAACCGTGTATTCTGGTTTTGGTTTTCGATCATAAAAACATTTGGTGATTAAATTAAATACAAAAGGCGAATGAACTGCATGCTCATTTTTAGAATGCCAAAGGAATTGTAAGTACGATTTTATTTGGAAAAACATATTTTTATAAGCTTCAAAGTAGCAAAGGTACAAAGATTATGAGTGATACTGAGTTGGGTTTTTAAGTTTAAATATACTTATCACTTCAAAAATTAAGTCATTTCAAAAAAAACTATATTTACGCTCTTAAAATCAATAGCCATACAATTTCAGAAGATGATGAACGAAGAACAAATACATGGAGGAGTAATCACATCGGAAGAAATTAACCGTTGTATTGCGATTCTCGCTCAATTAAATATGGATACTGATCAAATATTTGATATTCCAAAAGAACAAAGAACGGCTTTAATAAAAGCGGCAGGTCAATTCTCGAGACCAGATCGAGACGAGCTTTCTCGTAGAAAAAAAGACGGAAAAGCAGTTGCAAAACGTAAAAAAGAAAAGCAAGATAGAACGGCACGTAAAGAAACTGGAATTAGATATGCGCGTGAAGCAACTGTTTTTGTTGCGCCAAAATTACTGGCTTTTAATGATTTAGAAAGCAAAGAGCAGTTAGAGTTAGAAACGTCTAGGAATTGCTATGTATGTAAAACGTCGTTTACTAAAATGCATCACTTTTATGATACTATGTGTACTGATTGTGGCGATTTTAATTATGCCAAACGTTTTCAAAGTGCTGATGTAAAAGGACAAGTAGCTGTTATTACCGGTTCTCGATTAAAAATTGGGTATCATATTACATTGATGCTACTACGAGGAGGAGCAACGGTTATTGCAACGACACGTTTTCCAGTTGATTCAGCTTTGCGTTTTGGGAAAGAACCTGATTTTATGGATTGGGGACACCGTTTAAAAATCCATGGATTGGATTTAAGACATATTCCTAGTGTTGAGATTTTTTGCAATTTCATAGAGCAGAAATACGAGCGATTGGATATTTTGATTAATAATGCGGCGCAAACTGTACGACGTCCTGCTGGTTTTTATACCCACATGATGGAGAATGAAGAGCGTCCAATTCATACTTTGCCTAAACAAGCACAAGAATTATTACTAGATCATATTAATTGTCTGGATGAATTAAAAGTATTGACTTCGGGAGCTTCTTCTAATGAAAATATGCCAGTAACTTGGCATGGTCCTGAACCGGGAATTGGTTTGCGGGCTTCCGCCAAATTATCTCAGATTCCTTACTCCTTTGACAATGCGCTTGTCGCTAACGAGGTCTTTCCTGAAGGAGAACTCGATGCTGACTTGCAACAAGTAGATTTAAGAAAGACGAATAGCTGGCGTTTAAAGTTGGGCCAAATAGAAACTACCGAAATGATTGAAGTACAATTGGTGAATTCAGTTGCACCGTTTGTATTATGTAATCGTCTTTCGGAAGTAATGAAAAAAGACAATACGGGACAAAAGCATATTATTAATGTTTCTGCTATGGAAGGGAAGTTTCATCGCTTTTTTAAAGAAGCCCGACATCCACATACTAATATGGCTAAAGCTGCTTTGAATATGCTTACGCATACCGCTGCTGGTGAATTGGCGAAAGTCGGAATATTTATGAATGCCGTAGATACGGGCTGGGTGACTGATGAAGATCCTGCCGAATTAGCCAAGAAGAAACAAGAACTCGAAGATTTTCAACCTCCTTTAGATATTGTGGATGGTGCGGCTAGGGTTATGGATCCGTTATTTGATGGTATTAATACTGGAAAACATTGGTGTGGGAAGTTCTTGAAAGACTACAACCCGATTCCTTGGTAAAAGCATGTCCCCCTTCAATAGGGAATTCTAATAATTTATAAAATAGAGCCACAACAGAATATAATTTTGTTGTGGTTTTTTGTTGCTACTTATTACGTGCATAGAATATATTCATAGTTTTTATCTATTGAAAAAAATATTTTTGATAATAAATTTTATGTAAATTAGCATAGAAACTTTATAAAACAAAAATCATATATAATTATGGAAAACAACAATAATCCAAACGGTGAAAGTAAATGTCCGTTTTCAGGAAGTGCTACAAAGCAAAGTGCAGGTTCAGGGACAAGAAACAATGATTGGTGGCCAAATCAGTTAAAATTAAGCATCCTACGTCAGCATGCTGATCTGTCTAACCCAATGGGTGAGGAGTTCAACTATGCAGAAGAGTTTAAAAGTCTTAATTTAGCAGCACTTAAGGAAGATATTTTTGAATTAATGACAAACTCTCAAGAATGGTGGCCTGCTGATTATGGTCATTATGGCCCATTTTTTATTCGAATGGCATGGCATAGCGCAGGAACGTATCGTATTGCTGATGGTCGTGGTGGAGCAGGTATGGGGACGCAAAGATTTGCACCGCTGAACAGTTGGCCAGATAATGTGAATTTAGATAAAGCACGTTTGTTATTATGGCCAATTAAACAGAAATATGGTAAGAAAATTTCTTGGGCCGATTTGATGGTGCTTACTGGTAACTGTGCTTTAGAATCAATGGGGTTAAAGACTTTTGGTTTTGCCGGTGGACGTGCTGATGTATGGGAACCAGCTGAAGATATTTACTGGGGTTCTGAAGGGAAATGGTTGGATGACAAGCGTTATACAGGAGATCGTGAATTAGAAAATCCATTGGCTGCTGTTCAAATGGGACTTATTTATGTAAATCCAGAAGGACCTAATGGAAATCCTGACCCATTGGCTTCAGCTCGTGATATTAGAGAAACTTTTGCTCGTATGGCAATGAATGATGAAGAAACTGTGGCGCTTATTGCAGGTGGGCATACTTTTGGAAAAACGCACGGAGCTGCTGATCCAAACGAATATGTAGGTCCAGAACCAGCAGCTGCACCTATTGAACAACAGGGACTTGGGTGGAAAAACACTTTTGGTACTGGAAATGGAGAATATACAATAGGCAGCGGTCTAGAGGGTGCTTGGACAACAACACCAACAAAATGGAGTAACAACTATTTTGAAAACTTATTCGGATTTGAATGGGAGTTAGCAAAGAGTCCAGCCGGCGCTCATCAATGGAAGCCAAAAGCGGGAGCAGGTTCAGGTACAGTACCAGATGCTCATAATCCATCAAAAAGTCATGCGCCAACTATGCTTACTGCTGACCTTGCCTTGAGAGCTGATCCTATTTATGAACCTATTTCAAGACATTTCTTTGAAAACCCGGATGAATTTGCGGATGCATTTTCTCGAGCATGGTTTAAATTGACGCACCGTGATATGGGGCCAATAGAACGTTACCTTGGACCAGAAGTACCGCAAGAAGAATTGATCTGGCAAGATCCAGTTCCAGCGGTTAACCATGAACTAATCGATGCAAATGATATCGTTGCTCTTAAAAGTAAAATATTGGATTCAGGACTTTCGGTATCTCAATTGGTATCTACTGCTTGGGCTTCGGCATCAACATTTCGCGGTTCTGATAAAAGAGGTGGGGCTAACGGAGCGCGTATTCAACTCGCGCCACAAAAAGATTGGCAAGTAAATAACCCTGCTCAGTTAGAGAAAGTATTAGAAACACTTAAAGGAATTCAAGCAGCGTTTAATAATGCACAATCTGGAGGAAAAAAAGTGTCTCTAGCGGATTTAATTGTTTTGGCTGGTTGTGCAGGTGTTGAAAAGGCAGCTGCAAATTCAGGTCATAATGTTACAGTTCCATTTACTCCAGGAAGAACAGATGCTTCGCAAGAACAAACAGATATTGAATCATTTGCAGTTCTAGAGCCAGAAGCTGATGGATTCCGAAATTATATGAAGGCAAAATACACTACATCCGCTGAAGAAATGTTAGTAGATAAAGCACAATTATTAACTTTAACTGTGCCAGAAATGACTGTTTTAATAGGTGGACTACGTGTTCTTAATACTAATTTTGATCATTCTAAAAAAGGAGTATTCACTAGTCGTCCTGAGGTACTTACTAATGACTACTTTTTAAATCTTTTGGATTTAGGAACCACTTGGAAAGCGGCTTCAGATTCAGATGAGTTGTTTGAAGGTCGTGATCGCAAGACTGGAGAATTAAAATGGACTGGAACGCGTGTTGATTTGATATTTGGTTCAAATTCTGAACTTAGAGCAATTGCCGAGGTTTATGGTTGTGAAGACTCTCAAGGTAAGTTCTTAAAAGACTTTGTTGCAGTGTGGAACAAAGTGATGAATTTAGGGCGGTACGATCTAGATTAATTTTTAGTTAAAGGGTATAAGGGAAAATATAACTGCCCTAATTGATAAACCACAACAGCTACAAGATGCTGTTGTGGTTTTTTTATTGAATTTTCTTTATTCAGGGCAATACTTCTCTTAATCATTCCTTTGATTTTAAGTTAAAATTAGACTCAAAAAATATTTTTTGCTATCAAAATGATAAATTATAATTTTTTGTATAGTTATTTTAATTTTTTCGTTATTTTTGATATATAATTAAATGAATTTAATAATCGAGACGTAATTAAGATTGATCCACATTTTAAAATTAAAAAGTATGGTAGTACAATATCAAGGACAACAAAAAGGAATTCCGACAAAATTTACGGTAAGAATCAACCGAAATAATATATTGAAAAATGGGTCAAAATACCGAATGGATTTATTGGTAGGAGACAAGCAATTACCAACTTTTAAGACATTAAATCATAAAAGTTTATCTGATTGTTTAAAAGAAATGTACTTGTTCAGAAAATTCAACAATATCGAGTTTGATGCTTCTTCTGAAAATGTAGAAGATAAATTAATTCCTTCGGATTCAATATTATATAACTACCACAAGCAGACTTTGTTTATGGCTTAAACTATTTACAACTTTATAAAATCAAAGAGCCACAATAGAATTAGATTTCTATTGTGGCTTTTTACTATTCAAATATGTGGACATGAATAAAAATCTGGGAGGCTCTATTCTTTCTCTTTCTGATATAATTAATATTATCCTTCCATTTTGGCACTCAATTCAAACCATCTTTCCTCTTTGGCCTCCATTTTATTGATGAGGTTTTGTAATTCTTTAGCTTTTTTCTCAATATCAGTATCAGCTACTTTTCCTTCAGAAAATAAAAGCTCAATCTTGGCTTTTTGTTCTTCTAAATCTTTGATTTCGCGTTCTGTTTTTTGGAATTCTTTTTGCTCATTGAAAGTAAGGTTTCCTGTTGGATTGTTTTGTTTCCAGTCTTTCTTTTCTGCTTTGTTTTCTTCTTTTTGAGCTACATCAGCACTGTCTTCATACGCTCTAAAGTCAGAATAGTTTCCAGGAAAATCTTCCACAACACCATCACCTCTAAAGATGAATAAGTGATCTACAATTTTATCCATGAAATACCTATCGTGAGAAACTACTAATAAACATCCAGGGTAGTCTAACAAGAAACTTTCTAGCACATTCAAAGTCACAATGTCTAAATCATTCGTTGGCTCATCCAGAATCAGGAAGTTAGGATTCTGAATCAAAACTGTACACAAGTACAAGCGTTTCAATTCTCCACCACTTAAACGATCTACAAAATCGTATTGTTTTTTTGAGTCAAATAAGAAACGCTCTAATAATTGAGAAGCCGAAATTAATTTCCCTTTCATCAACGGAATAAATTCTCCATATTCTTTAATGACATCGATAACACGCTGTCCTGGTTTTGGGTTGATTCCACTTTGTGTATAATAACCCACTTTTATCGTTTCACCAACAATTACTTTTCCACCATCAAGCGGTAAAGTTCCTGTCAATAAATTCAAGAAAGTCGATTTTCCAGTTCCGTTTTTACCAATGATTCCAATGCGTTCTCCACGTTGAAAGTCAAAGCTAAAATTATCCATGATGACATGGTCCTTGAATTTTTTAGAAATTTTGTGAAGCTCAATAATCTTGCTTCCCATACGTTCCATGTTGATTTCTAGCTCTACTTTATTCTCACGACGGCGACTTTGTGCTTTTTCTTTGATGTCGTAAAAATCATCTTGACGTGATTTCGATTTAGTTGTTCTCGCTTTTGGTTGGCGGCGCATCCATTCCAGTTCTTTTACAAATAAATTCTGCGCTTTATCAACACTCGAATTTTCTGAAGCAATACGCTCTTCTTTTTTTTCTAAGTAATAAGAGTAATTTCCTTTGTATTGGTATAATTTTCCGTTGTCTAGTTCAATGATTTCATTACAAACACGTTCTAAGAAGAAACGATCGTGCGTTACCATAAACAACGTAATGTTTTCTTTAGCAAAATAACTTTCTAACCATTCAATCATCTCTAAATCCAAGTGATTCGTAGGTTCATCTAGAATCAATAAATCAGGACGGTTAATCAAAATAATAGCAAGTGATAATCTTTTTTTCTGTCCACCAGAAAGATTTTTTACTTTCAATTTGAAATTTTCCAACTTCAGTTTGAACAAAATTTGTTTGTACTGTGTTTCAAAATCCCATGCATTGTGTTGATCCATTCCATCAAAAGCTTTTTGATACGCTTCTTCATCTTCTGGATTTTCTAATGCTTTTTCATAGGCTTCAATCACTTTCAAAGTCTCATTATCCGATGCGAAAATACTTTCCTCAATCGTCAATTCTTCTTGCAGATTATTGTTTTGCGACAAGAATGCCATTTTGATCCCTTTTCTTAAAACTACTTGACCAGTATCCGACTCTTCTAAGCCGTTAATGATACTCATTATAGTTGTTTTTCCAGAGCCATTTTTGGCAATAAAAGCGATTTTTTGGTCTTTATTTATTCCAAACGAAATGTTGTCAAATAAGGTTCTTTCACCAAATGATTTCGAGATATTTTCTACAGAAAGGTAATTCACAAGTCTAAATTTTTTGCAAAAGTAAACTTTTAAATGTCGATTTACGAATTGTTTAACTTATTCTAAGTTTTTTGAGCTTAATTATTTTATCAGATACAAAGACAAATAAGCACTTAAGTCAAATTGATGTAATTTTGGGGGAGAATTAATAAATGGTTTTCTAGTAAAATTTTCATTGGTTAAATAATAATGCAACCCATCTGCAGTCGCAATTCCTTCAACTTGATGAAAAGGAAGTTGGAGTTTTATTTTTCGCTTATTTCCATTAAAAAAACTGGTTTTAGTGTAATTATAAAGCAGGTAAATAAAAGGGTGTAAAGTTTTGCTGTAACCACATAAAGCAATACCGTTTTGTGAAGGTAAATAGGTTGCTCCTGTGACCAATCCTTTTATTTTAAAGGTCTCTTTGTATTGTGCAATATAATTTCCGGGAGTTTTTGGTAAAGAGTAAACGCTGGTGTTTTGGTTATTCCATTCTTTGGTAAACAAATAAATACTGTCGTTTGTAACAATAAAAGCTTCACAATCAAAATTAGTAGTATTGGGTTGCAAGGGAGTGAAATTAATTTGGTCAGAGTACGAAAAAGAAATGGTATCTATCTTTTGGTCGATTGAATCAATTGATTTTTTTTCGATTCTTAGAATATGCAAGTCTTTTCGGTTTCCAGACACATTATTCCCAAAATCACCAATGTAAAAATAGCTACTGTCCTGCGAAATTTCTTCCCAGTCTTTATTGGATACGTTTTTTAGCACCACTTTTTGTTTGATATTTCCTGAAGTATCGAGCGCATAAAGTGCAGTATCGGTATCGTCATTAATAGTCCATAACAGCGAATTATTTTGGGTTAAACCCGAACTTTCATTTAAATTTTTAGGAAGAGAAGCAGAATAAACTGGCTTAATTTTCGTAGAACGATAGCGACAACTGCCGTCATTTATTGTGGCTGACGGATTGTGATTTTTAGAAAGTGGATCAGTACAACCCGAAATTTGGGCATATGTTGCCGTTATAAAAAGGCAAAAGAATAGGAGTACTGTTTTCATATTTTCAAAAGTAATCGTTTCTAAATGATTATTTTAATAATTTGGAGCGAATCATTAGGCATTATTTGCAGGCAAAGTTCCTGCTTTCACCTTTATCTTTGCTCGTTCCTCGCAAAGGATATCGGTTCTATCAGGGCTAAATTGGGAATAGTGTTTTTAATTTGAAACTTTGTGTCTTTGATTCATTAGATATATCTTTGATTCATGCAATTATCAGTAATCATCCTTAATTATAATGTCCGCTTTTTTTTAGAACTCTGTGTTTTAAGTGTGCAAACTGCGCTTACTAATATAGAGAGTGAAATTATTGTGATCGATAATAATTCGGATGACGGTAGTTGTGAGATGATGAAATCCCGGTTTCCAAGCATAAAACTCATTCAGAATCTAGGGAATGTAGGTTTTCCAAAAGGAAATAATATTGGTGTTGCTCAAGCTAGAGGAGACTACATTTGTATTCTTAATCCAGATACAGTAGTTGCGGAAGATACTTTTATAAAAGTTTTAGCTTTCGCCGAAAGGCAGAAAAATCTTGGAATCATAGGTTGTAAATTAATAGATGGTGCTGGAAATTTCTTGCCAGAATGTAAACGAGGAGTTCCAACACCTTGGGTTGCTTTTACAAAAATTGCAGGTTTGTATAAAATTTTTCCTAGATCAAGAATTTTCGGGAAATATTATGCGCAACAGGTATCGAAAAATGAAAATGGAAAAGTGGATATTTTAGTTGGTGCTTTTATGGTAATGAAAAGAGGATTCTATCAGGAGCTTGGTGGATTTGACGAAGATTGTTTTATGTATTCAGATGATATTGATTTATCTTATAGAGCTTTGAAAAAAGGTAGTTTTAATTATTATTTTCATGAAACTACCGTTATACACTATAAAGGAGAGAGTACTTTAAAAGATGAAATCTACATGAAACGATTTCAGGAAGCCATGCAGTTTTTTTATAAAAAGCATTTCAAAGTTGCCCCGCTATTTACACTTTTTATGAATATAGGTAGTTATTTTTTTTCTTTCGCAAAAAGAATACAGGGGCATTCTATAATTAAAAAAGTTCCAAAATCATATCTGGTTTATTCTTCAGATGAAGAATTGGCAAATAAACTAACTTTAATTTTGCAAAAAAAAGTGGTGTTTCATAATTTGAAAACAGAAAAAATGGTAATTTCGTCTTCTTATAGAAGCGCTAAAGCGGTCGAAATTATTCTAGATAATGAATTTATTTCTTTTAAAGATTGTATAGCGATTATTGAATCTTCTAAAAATAAGGAGCTTACCTTTAAAATATGCCCTAAAAAAGCTAATTTTTTGATAGGAAGCAATAATAGTAATGAAAGAGGTGAGATTATAAAAATCAAATGAAAAATTGCACTTAATGTAATTTATATATAAAATATTTAGTAATTTCGCAAACTGTAAAACAAAATCACCTTTTAGGTTAACAATATGGCAAGATTTGAATTAAAACTTCCTAAAATGGGAGAAAGTGTAGCAGAAGCAACCATTACAAATTGGTTGAAAGAAGTAGGTGATGCAATCGAAGCTGATGAGGCAGTGCTCGAAATTGCTACTGATAAGGTAGACAGCGAAGTGCCTAGTGAAGTTTCTGGAATTCTAGTTGAAAAATTGTTTGGAAAAGACGATTTAGTTCAAGTGGGACAAACAATCGCTATCATTGAAACGGAAGGTGGAGACGTAACTCCTGTTGTTAGTGAAGCTGAAGCTCCGGCTGAGGTGGCAGCAGTGGAAAAAACGGTGGACGCAGCTAAAGAAAGTGTTGCAACCCCTGATTATTCAGAATCTGATAAATTCTTTTCTCCATTGGTCAAGAATATTGCTAAAGAAGAAGGCGTTTCTGTAGCGGAATTAGAATTGATTGCGGGGACAGGTAAAGATGGAAGAGTTACAAAAAGTGATATTTTAGAATACGTTAAAAATAAAGGAAATCAATCAGTAGCTGCTCCAGTAAAAGTGATAGAAACTCCTGCTCCAGTTCAAACTTCTGCACCAGTTGCGCAAAAAGCAGCACCAGTTTCTTTAAGTGGTGGTGATGAAATTGTCGAGATGGACAGGATGCGTAAGTTGATTGCGGGTTATATGGTTGCTTCAGTGCAAACGTCTGCCCATGTACAATCATTCATTGAAGTTGATGTGACAAACATCGTAAAATGGAGAGAGAAAAATAAATTGGCTTTCGAAAAGAGAGAAGGTGAGAAGTTGACTTATACTCCTATATTTATGGAAGCAGTTGCAAAAGCGATAAAAGATTACCCTGGAATGAATATTTCTGTGGATGGTGATTTTATAATCAAAAAGAAAAATATTAACCTTGGTATGGCTGCTTCATTGCCAAACGGGAATTTAATTGTTCCTGTTATTAAAAATGCCGATCAGTTGAATCTGGTAGGAATGGCAAAGGCAGTAAATGATTTAGGCGGACGTGCTAAAGCAGGAAAATTAAAACCAGACGATACACAAGGAGGAACGTATACGGTGACGAATGTGGGTACTTTTGGAAGTGTTTTTGGAACGCCAATTTTGAATCAACCACAAGTAGGGATTCTAGCACTTGGTGCTATCAGAAAAATGCCGGCAGTTATTGAAACTCCAGAAGGAGATTTTATAGGTATTCGTCAAAAGATGTTTTTGTCACACAGTTACGATCATCGTGTTGTGGATGGAGCTCTTGGAGGTAGTTTTGTGAAAAGAGTTGCAGAGTATCTTGAAGCATTTGATGTAAATAGAGATGTTTAATTGGTCCAATAAATAAGAAGAAACCCGATAAATTTTATATTTATCGGGTTTTCTTTTTTAATGTTATGCCGAATTTTGAACCCAATTTTCTATATTTGTAGACATACAAAATTAAAAAATGGAACTTAAACTCAGTAAACCAATTTGCTTTTTCGATCTTGAAACTACAGGAATTGATATTGGAAAAGACAGAATTGTAGAAATATCAATATTCAAAGTTTTTCCAAATGGAAATAAAGAAAGTAAAACTTGGTTAGTGAATCCTACGATTCCTATCCCTCCACAAACAACTGCAGTTCATGGAATCACTGATGAGAAGGTGGCAAATGAACCCACATTTAACGAGTTGGCTGCTGCGGTCTATAATATGATAAAAGACAGTGATTTGGCAGGGTTTAACTCTGATCGATTTGATATTCCATTATTAGCAGAAGAAATGTTGCGAGCAGGAGTTGATTTTGATATGAAAAATCGGGTTTCGGTTGATGTTCAAACTATTTTCCATAAAAAAGAAGAACGTACTTTAAGTGCTGCTTTGAAGTTTTACTGTGGACAAGATTTAGAAAACGCGCATTCAGCAGAAGCAGATACTATGGCGACCTATGAAATTCTTAAAGCACAATTAGAACGTTATCCAGATTTAGAAAATGACATGAAATTATTGTCCGAATTTTCTACTAGAAAGAAAATAGCCGATTTTGCAGGAATGATTTCTTTTGACAAAGAAGGGAATGAAATATTTTCTTTTGGAAAACATAAAGGGATAAAAGTGGATACTATTTTAGAAAAAGAACCAGGCTATTTTAGTTGGATTCAAAATGCCGATTTCCCACTTTATACCAAAAAAGTTTTAACGGCAATCAAGCTTAGAAAATTGAATACTAAATAGGTATTAGGTTATTGGTGTTGGGTCTAAAGTATTCCCAAAACCGAGAGCCGAGAAACAAATAATAAAAAACCAAGATATGAAAATCATCTGCATTGGTAGGAATTATGTCGACCATATAGAAGAGTTGCAAAATGAGCGTCCTGCGGAACCCGTAGTTTTTATGAAACCTGATTCGGCAATTTTATTAAAACAACATCCATTTGTGATTCCTGAATTTTCGGAGGATATTCATCACGAAATCGAAATTATTGTAAAAATAAATAAGGTTGGAAAGTATATTGAGCCAAAGTTTGCTCATAAGTATTATGATGAAATTAGTGTTGGAATCGATTTTACTGCGAGGGACTTGCAACAGTCTTTAAAAGCGAAAGGATTGCCTTGGGAGAAAGCAAAAGCATTTGATGGGTCAGCTGTTATAGGTGATTTTTTACCAAAAGAGCAATTTAGTTCGTTAGAAAATATTACTTTTGAATTAACTAATAATGACAAATCAGTTCAAATAGGAGATTCTAGTTTAATGTTATGGAATATTGATGAGCTTATTTCTCATGTTTCTCAATATTTTACATTGAAAATAGGAGATATTATTTTTACAGGAACACCTGCAGGAGTTGCTGCAGTAAAGCCAGACGATGTTTTAGAGGGATTTTTAGAAGGACATAAACTATTTAGAATACAAGTAAAATAATGGCTTTAAATTACAACCTTTCAAAAGTGTACGCACTTTCAGATAACGATTCAGAATTTGTAAATGAAATTCTGACCTTGTTCGTAACCGAAGTTCCAGATGATTTATTGCAAATCAAAGAAGGAATTAAAAAGAAAGACCATAAGCATGCGTATGCTTATGCGCATAAAATAAAACCAACTCTTGATCTTTTAGGGTTGAATGTTGCTTTTGAAGAAATTCTTCAATTGGAAGCTTGGACAAAAACGGAAGGAAAAAAGAAAGATATTGAAGATACTTTTAAAAGTATTAAAACACAAGTTAATGACGCTATAAAAGAAATAAAGAAAGACTTTGATCTTTAGTTTATTAGTCTTTTTTAAGTAATATAAATCAACATTCATTTTTAATGAATGTTGATTTTATTTATACAGCAAATCCTAAATTCATATCGATAATGAAAGCAACCATAGTTACTATAGGTGATGAAATTTTAATAGGGCAAATTGTAGATACTAATTCTGCTTTTATTGCTAAATCCTTAGATAGGATAGGAGTAGAAATTAATGAAATGGTTTCTATAAGTGATGATAAAAATCATATTTTAGATACGTTTTCAACCCTCCAAAATACAGTAGATTTAGTTATTGTCACTGGAGGATTAGGGCCTACAAAAGATGATGTGACCAAAAAAACTTTTTGTGATTATTTTGAAGATGAATTAGTGGTAAATCAAGAGGTTTTAGCTCATGTTACGCAGTTAATTGAGGGCTTCTATAAACGGGAAATAACGCAAATAAATAAAGACCAAGCGCTTGTTCCTTCAAAATGTACTGTGCTTCATAATCAAGTAGGTACAGCTCCAGGAATGTGGATGAAAAAAGAAAACACTGTTTTTATTTCGCTACCTGGTGTGCCTTATGAAATGAAATACTTGGTTGAAAATGAAATTATTCCAAAAGTAGTAAAAGAATACAAACGACCTTATATAATCCATAAAACAATTCTTACCTATGGACAAGGAGAAAGTATGGTTTCGGAACGAATTGAAAACTGGGAAAATAGTCTTCCTGAATTTTTGAAGCTAGCTTATTTACCAAGTCCAGGAAGAGTGCGATTGCGTCTTTCGGCACGTGGTACAAATAAAGAATTGTTAGAGAATGTAATCGAAGAATATATCGTTTCACTAGATGCAATTATTCATGATATTATTGTTGGATTTGAAGATGAAGAAACGATAGAAGTTGTAATTGGACAGATGTTGAGGAAATATGGCAAAACAATAGCTACAGCAGAAAGTTGTACGGGTGGTTCTATTGCGGCGCTATTAGCTTCTGTTCCTGGAGCATCACATTATTTCAAAGGGAGTGTAGTTTCGTATGCAACAGAAACTAAAATTGCTGTTTTAGGTATTCCAGAAGAGCTGATACAAGAGTATTCTGTAGTGAGTAGTGAAGTGGTTTCGGCAATGGCGTTGAGTGCAAAAAGGTTGATGAAAACAGATTATGCAATAGCGACAACTGGAAACGCTGGACCAACAAAAGGAGACGGAAATGCTGAAATTGGGTCGGTTTTTATTGCATTGGCAACTCCAAGCGAAGTAATTGTTGAAGAACATAATTTTGGCCAACCACGTGAAAAAGTGATAGATAGAGCAGTGTTTAAGAGTTTAGAATTATTAAGGAAAGAAATTTTAAAAAATGTGCTGTAATTTTTTGCTTCATCCGTTTATTTTTCTTTTCTTTGCACCCTGATTTTGAATAACGATAAAAGATAAGTATAATGTCAAGAGTTTGTGACCTTACAGGTAAAAGAGCGATGGTAGGAAATAACGTTTCTCACGCTATGAATAAAACTAAGAGAAAATTTTCTGTTAACTTAGTGAAAAAGCGTTTTTATCTTCCAGAAGAAGATAGATGGATTACTCTTAGAGTAGCAGCATCTACGATAAAAACAATTAACAAAAATGGAATTGCAGCTGTTTTGAAAAAAGCACAGTCACAAGGTTTTATTAAATAATCTTTAAATTCCAATATAAAAAAATAGCAAGATGGCAAAGAAAGGTAATAGAATCCAAGTAATTTTAGAATGTACTGAGCACAAAACAACTGGTGTTGCTGGAACTTCAAGATACATTACGACTAAGAACAAAAAAAATACTCCAGATAGATTAGAGATTAAAAAATTTAATCCAGTTTTGAAAAGAGTAACTGTTCACAAAGAAATTAAATAATAATAGCATTTTGAATAGAATCTAAAATGATAGCATTATAGATTTTTTTAAAATACAAATAACATTGAATCATGGCAAAGAAAACCGTAGCATCGTTACAGACATCTTCTAAGAGATTATCAAAAGCCATCAAAATGGTGAAATCTCCAAAAACTGGCGCTTATACTTTCGTAGAAACTATTTTAGCTCCTGAAGCTGTTGATGAATTCTTGAAAAAGAAATAATTCATAAAAGCATTATATAGAAAAGCTACTTTCATTCGGAAGTAGCTTTTTTATTTTCTATCTTTACCGATTAGGAAATCGTATTAGTTCATTGTATCTAATGATTCATTTTTAATACTGTATAATACCATGAGTTTTTTTAAAAGAATATTTTCATCTGAAAAAAAAGAGACCTTAGATAAAGGACTTGAAAAATCAAAAACAACTTTTTTTAGTAAATTAAGTAAAGCAGTTGCAGGGAAATCTAAAGTAGATGATGCTGTTTTAGACAATTTGGAAGAAATACTCGTTTCTTCTGATGTGGGAGTTGATACTACCTTAAAAATAATCACACGTATTGAAAATCGTGTAGCTTCAGATAAATACCTTGGTATAGAAGAACTCAATCAAATTTTACAAGAAGAAATTGCTGCTTTATTATCAGAAACAAATACTGGTGAAGCAATTGAATTTGTTATTCCTATACAAACTAAACCATATGTTTTAATGGTAGTAGGTGTAAATGGAGTAGGAAAAACGACTACTATAGGTAAATTAGCTTACCAATTCAAAAAGCAAGGTTACAATGTTGTTCTAGGTGCTGCAGATACGTTTCGTGCCGCAGCCATTGATCAGTTGCAAATTTGGGCAGATAGAGTAGGAGTTCCTATTGTAAGACAGAATATGGGAAGTGATCCAGCTTCTGTTGCGTTTGATACGTTACAGTCGGCAGTTGCTCAAAGAGCAGATATAGTTATTATTGATACAGCGGGACGTTTGCATAATAAAGTGAACTTGATGAATGAGTTGACCAAAGTGAAACGTGTGATGCAAAAAGTGGTTGCTGATGCTCCACATGATGTTTTATTGGTTTTGGATGGTTCAACTGGTCAAAATGCTTTTGAGCAAGCCAAGCAGTTTACTGCAGCTACTGAGGTTACTTCACTAGCGATTACTAAATTAGATGGTACTGCCAAAGGCGGTGTTGTTATTGGCATCTCAGATCAATTTAAAATTCCTGTGAAATATATTGGAGTTGGTGAAGGAATTGAAGATTTGCAAGTCTTTAATAAATTTGAATTTGTAGATAGTTTTTTCAAATAAAAGAATCCCATGAATTTTTCTTCGATTAAAAAATTAAGTGCTATTTATCTTTATTTAATTAGTGTTGTTTGTTTTGTGCTAGCTAATGTTATCCGTGATTATAATATTATTTTGTATTATATTTTACTAGTATTAGGTGTTGGTTTTTTTGTTATTGGTTTTACCAAGAGGTTAAAAAAGAAATAATTTTACTGGTATAAAGCACTAATTTTTTGCCAAAGTACGTCGTCAAAATCAGATAAAGCGAGATTGACATTATCTGCAGCATCTCCCATTCTAATGACTACCATATTCTTGCTAGGGATGATGTATATCTTTTGATCATTTTTACCTAATGCCATAAACATATCGTTGGGTGCAGAAGGAATTATACTTCCGGAGAACTGTATTTGTGATTGCGGTAAATGGTAACTACTTTTTCCGTTCAACCACCATAAATAGCCGTAACCTAAATTGATGTTTTGTGAAGTGTTTGTGGTAGCATTAAAATAGGTTTCGCTCAAAACAACAGTATTATCCCATTTTCCTTTATTGGCCATTAAAAGTCCAAATCGCGCCATGCTTCTTGTTGTACTGGCATAAACGGAATTATTACCTGATTGAAACCAAGTGCCATCCATTCCTATTTTATCTCTTAATCTTGTATTGAAATAAGTGTTCCAAGTTTGATTTGATGCTTTAGCAATTACATCTTGTAGTTTTACATATACATTGTGATACGCCCAGCGGGTTCCTGCATCAGCTTTGTATGTAAGACTTGCTGGATCTACTGCGTCGCCGTTGTCAATATCTTCTATTCCAGAAGTCATGGTTAGTAAATGTTTATTAGTAATCAAGTTTTCTTTTGATATAGGCAAACTTGTCCATCCTGTCCCAATATAATCAGAAACTTTATTGTTGATATTTAAATAGCGTTCTTGTTCTGCGATTCCAGTGAGTGTTGCTGTTAATGTTTTTCCAGCACTTGCCCAATACCAATTGGTTGTGGCTGTATGTCCATTAAAATAGTTTTCCATTACAATGCGCCCATTGACTAGAATCACAAAACCTTTGGAATGTTTTAATTCTAAATAATCTAGAAGAGGCTGAACTGCATTTTGTTTCCAGTCTAAACTGGCTATTGATTTTGTTTCCCATGTTGTTCCACTAATTGGAGGGAAATAAGTAGTTTCGGTACGCGATGGAGTTGGTGAAGTATTTGTAGGCTCTGTGCTACAACTCATACACGAAAAAAGGATTAGTAAACAATAAATGGTTTTTGATATCATAGCAGGATACGTTTTTTATTAGACCAAAAATATGCAAAATAGTTTAATGAGTTTTGTGATTTTTCTTTTGTTTGAATTTTTTAAAGTTAACTTTGTAGTAGTAAAAAAAATGGAATTCATTTCCTTAAATCCATAGCCCTGATGGAAGTGGCATCCCTCGCTTTTTTGCGAGGATACAGCGGACAGCAGGAAAAAGCTCCTAAAAAATAATTATATGAAAAACACGTTTAGAATTCTGTTACTATCTCTTTTTTTTGTGGGTTGTCAACAAAAGATTCAGCCTAGTGATATTGTAAAAATCAATGGATATTGGGAAATTGAAAAAGTGGTTTTTGACAAAGGGGAAGACAAGGACTATAAGATGAATGAAAGCTACGACTATTTTGAAATAGCGAATAATAAGGGGATTCGAAAGAAAGTAATGCCACAGTTGAACGGAACATTTTTAGTTAATGATACGGATGAAAAGGTAAATGTGCGTTTTGATAAAGACAAAGTATATTTGGATTATGTGACTGATTATGCAAAATGGAGTGAGGAACTAATCGCATTGTCAGATAAAGAATTAGTGTTGAAAAATACAGAGAATAAGGAATATCATTATAAAAAAACGGGACCGATAAACTTGACAGGAGATGGCGAAAAGACTAAATAATCAGAGTACAGTAGGGGATGTTTTGAAACAAATAATCCAAGTGAATAAACTGCAACCAGGAATGGACCAAATTGATGTTAAAGACGCTTGGAGTAACTTGATGGGAAATGGGGTCAATAGCTATACCCGAAATGTAGTTTTGAAAGGAAGCACTTTGTATGTTGAGTTAACGTCATCCGTATTGCGTGAAGAGTTGAGTCATGGAAAGGCTAAGATTGTGAAAATGATCAATGAAGAGCTTCGGAGAGAAGTGGTAACGAGTGTTGTTTTAAGATAATGATTTGCGATTGTTGATTAATGATTTTAGATTTCAGATTTTTGATATAAAAAAATCCCGTTTCAATTTTGAAACGGGATTTTCAATTTATAGGATTTTCTAAATTTTAATTCAAAAATCGTTAATCCTTAACTCATAAATTAAAATTGCTCTCTTCCTGCAAAATGAAAAGCACCTTCAATTCCAGCATTTTCATCGCTATCAGAACCGTGAACTGCATTTTCACCTATTGAAGTAGCGTATGCTTTACGGATAGTTCCTTCAGCAGCTTCAGCTGGATTAGTGGCACCAATTAAAGTTCTGAAATCTTCAACAGCGTTATCTTTTTCTAAAATAGCAGCAACGATTGGTCCTCTTGACATAAATTCAACTAATTCACCATAAAATGGTCTAGCAGCATGAACAGCATAAAATGCTTGAGCATCAGCAACTGTAAGTTGAGTTAATTTTAAAGAAACGATTTTGAAACCTGCATTAGTAATCATCGCAAGTATGTTTCCGATGTGTCCGTTAGAAACAGCATCAGGCTTAATCATTGTAAATGTTCTATTAGTAGCCATTTTTTATTTTTTAAATTTTGTGCAAAAATAGTTTATTTTGTTTAATAATGTTGCAATTTTCGCATTATAGTGCGCTAATTATATCTATAATGTAACAATTTCAAATGTTTGATCTAACGGATGCAACTGTGAAATTAATTTTGGGATTAAATTGGGTCCATTCTCGAGGTAAAATTCAGAGAAATTAGCCTGTCTTTCTTGTAAACTTTTGTTAGGGAATAATTCGTTTTGCAAGTCGGTTGTGCGTTCGATTTCTTCACTGTATTTTCTTTTTTGTGCTTTAAATAACCGTTTTTCTAGATTTTCTAAACCTTTTATTTGTTTTACCTCCTGTGCTTTTACGGCTCCAGTAAACGATTTATCAGTTTGTTTTGCTAGTTCAAATAAGTCGCTAAATTGCTTGTGCAGCAGTTCTTTTTGAGGAGTTAAATCAATAGGGAATTTAGAATTTTTTAAGGTAATGGTATTTATTAGTTCTGATTGTTTTGAAAATAAATCGCTCCATTCTAAATTTAATTTATCTATTTTTTTGATTTGTTTTTCTGTAGCTAATAGAACTGAATTTCGTACCAAAAGCATTGGAAAAGTAATGTTTACCGCATTAAAGAATGATTTTAATTCTAACCAGTATGCAATTTCTCCGCCTCCACCAATGTAGCAAAGATTAGGTAGAATTACTTCCTGAAATAAAGGCCTCATGATTACGTTTGGGCTAAACATTTCGGGGTTTGAATTTAATAATTTTAAGATTTCATCTTCAGTAAATTCAATTTTGGTGTTGTTTACTTTATACTTATTATTTTCTATAATTATACGTTCACGTAAATTATCTTCAATATAAAATAAATTAATCTCTCTTGGATTTACTTGAACTGTATAATCTTTTAGTTTTTCGACTGTTTCAAGTACTAATTTATGAGATTTTTGATGAAGTAATTCTTCTTTTATATATGGAATAAAAGTCCTTTTGAGGTCCTTATCATCTGCATCTAGAATTACTAAACCATAAGTACCAAAAAGAGCATTTGCTAAATGCCGCGTTGCATTGGCTAGATTGTCATGTTGCAAGTACGCTTCTTTAAATAGTTTTTTTATCGCAGTTGCATTAGTACTTGTTCCTAATTCCTGTTCATAGATTTCAAAAAAGGCATCAAGACCTTCAGTAGATAATCGGCCTACAGGTCCCGTACTTTCGGTATTCCATCTGAATTTTTTGCCTTTGAAATTAAAATAATTGATTTCTTCAAAATCATGATCTTCGGTTGCCATCCAGTAAATTGGGACAAAATTATAGGCTGGATATTTTATTTTTAATTCCTCAGTAAGATTGATAGTAGAAATAATTTTGTATAAAAAATACAAAGGACCACTGAATAAATTGAGTTGGTGTCCAGTGGTTACTGTAAATGTATTATTTACTTTTAATGCTTCAATATTTTGTTTTGTCAAATTTGATATAGCTATAGAAGCATATTGCTTTTCAATAACAGAAGCCAATGTAGCTCTTGAGTCATTATTAAAATTAGCTTGTTTCTCAATGATTTGCGATTCAAAGTTTTCCAACTTTGGGAATCGATTGTATAAGGGTTGTAAATTTGATTTTTCGTCTAAATAATCATTCATTAAGGGAGAAAAATATCCAGAACTTTGATAGCTGATACAGTCGGTAGGCATAAGAGAATTTATTTGATGTAAAAATACCGAAAATTTTTGAAACAAAATATATTTGTTACTTTCGAAAAATAGTATCAATTTTATCGAAATATTTTAACATACAAATGAAAGATAATTTAAGTTCTAAGAAAGAAAACTCATTAAAACATGTTCTTTTTGGCAGTTTAATTGGTACAACAATTGAGTTTTTTGATTTCTATATTTATGCCAATGCCGCGGTTTTGGTTTTTCCACAATTATTTTTTCCGTCTTCAAATAGTACCAATTCAGTATTACTTTCGTTGGCTACTTTTTCAATAGCCTTTCTTTCTCGACCATTGGGTTCAGCAGTCTTTGGTCATTATGGTGATAAGATAGGAAGAAAAACAACTTTAGTAATTGCTTTATTGACAATGGGAATTTCTACAGTTAGTATTGGGTTTTTACCAAGTTATGCTACTATTGGTATTGCCGCTCCTTTATTATTAATGTTATGTCGTTTTGGTCAAGGTGTTGGTTTAGGTGGCGAATGGGGTGGAGCGGTGTTATTAGCCATCGAAAATGCTCCACCCAATAAACGGGCTTGGTATGGTATGTTTCCGCAATTAGGAGCACCAATAGGTTTATTACTTTCTGGGGGAACCTTTTTGATTTTGACAGATATACTTAGTCCCGAATCTTTCCTTGATTATGGATGGAGAATTCCGTTTATAGCCAGTTCTTTATTGGTTGTAGTTGGTTTTTACATCCGATTAAAAATTACTGAAACCCCCGCTTTCGAAAATGCTAAAATAGAACAAGAGGAAGTGAAAATTCCGTTTTTTACTTTATTAAAATTTTATAAAAACCAATTGATTTTTGGGACATTTGCGGCTATTACTACCTTCTTGGTATTTTATTTAATGACGGTATTTACTTTGAGTTGGGCAACCTCAGATTTGGGTTATTCCAAAAGAGATTTTTTATTGATGCAGTTGTTTTCAGTATTGTTTTTTGCCCTTTTTATACCTGTTTCGGCTTTAATTGCGGATCGAATTGGGCGTAGAAAAATGCTTATTTATGCCACCATTGCTATTGCAATTTTTGGTTTTGCATTTTCTTTTTTCATGAATTCAGGAAATCCCGTTCTCGTGACTTTATTTTTATGTTTGGGAATGACTTTGATGGGATTTACATACGGACCTTTAGGAACTTTCTTGTCGGAATTGTTTCCAACCACTGTACGTTATTCGGGTACTTCATTAGCATTTAATATGGCAGGAATTATTGGAGCTGCGTTTGCCCCTATGATAGCAATTTGGCTGGCAACGACCTATAGTTTGACTTATGTTGGTTTCTATTTAAGTGTAGCCGCTTGTATCTCTTTATTTTCGTTGTTAATGATTAGTAAAAAAGAGCATAAGTTTTAGTTGAATTAGCGTTTTAAGCTAAAATGCCCTCGGTATTCTATGCCATTTGCTCTAGTTACCACAAACCAATAATCGGTTGCGGGAAGTTCATGTCCGTTGAATGTTCCGTCCCAAGCGTTGCTGTGCGTTAATTCTTTGATGAGTTTACCATAACGGTCAAATATTTTTACGCTTAATCCTATCTCATCAGCTGAAAATTTGATATTCCAAGTATCGTTAAATCCATCTTCGTTTGGGGTGAAGAATTTAGGATACGTTATTGATGAATCAATGTCAGTTACTGGTTGACAATTTGCATCTGCTAAAATTCGGGTATTTATTACAATACGACTGCTTTCACAATTATTTATAGATTGTGACGCATAATAATTTATTCCGTCTTTTAGTAAAGTTGTTTCAAGTAATTCAGTGCCTCCAGTTTGTGAATCATACCATTTTATATTGTCACCGCTAATAATTACATTACTTAAAGTTGCATTTTGTTGTATACAAAATTCCTGTGGAGAATTTGCTGTTGGTACAGTTTCAATGTTTATCACAACAGTAGCTGACTTCTTATCATCGCATCCACCAGTTCCTGTTATACTACAAGTGTATTGACCACTTTGTGATGCATTTGCATTTAATATGGATGGATTTTGTTCTAATGAATTAAAACCATTTGGTCCAGTCCAAGCATAATTAGTCCCGCCAGATGCAGATAGCTGTATGGAATTGCCCTCACAAATTGGAGAATTACTGTTAGCAGAAAGGTTTTGAGAGCACAATTGGAGTTTAACCACCCAAAAATCCTGTAGCCCACTTTTATTTTCTGTTTTATCTCCAGATATATTAGACTGTGACCAGCCTAACGCAACATAACCTCCATCTTTGGCTTGTACTATAGATTGTGTTTGGTCAAGACTATCACCGCCTACAGTTTTATCCCATTCAAATTGACCAGCTGCATCGAGTTTTACAATCCAATAATCACGGTCTCCCCTTGAAGCTTCAGTTTTGTAGCCTGAAATTCCCGAGTAGGACATGATGCCTAGAATAAAACCATTATCCGAGGTCATTCGGATATCTGCAAATACTTCAGTATCATTTGCTCCAATATTTTTTTGCCATAAAATTTGCCCAAAATCATTTAATTTGAGAATCCAAACATCATTAGAATTATTCAATGTATTTTCTGTTTTATCTCCAGAAATGTTGGAGAAAGAATCACCTCCTAAAATGTAATTGCCATCTGAGGTCGCTATTATAGATTTTAAATAATCTCCATTATTTCCTCCAATAGTTTTTTGCCAGACAATAGTACCTAAACTATCGATTTTTAAAACCCAGTAATCTCCTCCTCCTCTTGATTTTTGGGTTTTATCACCAGAAATATTTGAGTTTGAAGAGCCAGCTAATAGATAACCTCCATCAGCTGTTTTTAGTAGAGATTGAACCCAATCAGAATTGTCTCCTCCAAATGTTTTTTGCCACATTATATTCCCGGATGCATCAATTTTAATAATCCACATATCTAGATTCCCCTTTGAATTTTCAGTTTTATCTCCTGAAATGTTAGAGTCTGAAGAACCTCCCATAAGATAACCACCATCCGCAGTTTGAATTATTGATGTCAATCGATCTACACCACTTCCACCATAGGTTTTGTCCCAAATAATATTCCGATTTTCATCTAATTTTACAACCCAATAGTCATCTTGTCCCCTTGAATTTTGAGTTTTTTCTCCTGATATTCCTGAAGAACTGTAGCCGCCAAGGATGTAACCGCCATCCTTTGTTTCTTTTGCTGAAGTTAAATGATCAAAACTGTTTCCGCCAATAGTTTTTTGCCATAATAAATTACCAGAAGTGTCATCAATTTTAATTAACCAATAATCACCTTCTCCTCTTGAATTTTCAGTTTTATCATCAGATATATTAGAGTAAGAATATCCACCCAAAATATAATTTCCATCATTAGACAGTTCTATAAAATCACTCCAATCATAATCATTACCTCCAATTGTATTTTCCCATTGTATGGTTTGGGAACTCATTCGGACAGAAAAAAAGATTGAAATGATTAGAGAGAGGGCAATGAGTTTTATATTTTTTATCATTAATTTTAAGGTTAGTGATTTGGAAAAGGATTGTTTTTGTTGACTAAAATGCTGTTTTCGGGATTATCTTTTTAAACTAAAATGACCGCGATATTCTGTGCCATTTGCTCTAGTTACCACAAACCAATAATCGGTTGCGGGAAGTTCTTGTCCATTGAATCTTCCGTCCCAATCGTTGTTTTGCGTTAATTCTTTGATGAGTTTACCATATCGGTCAAATATTTTTACGCTTAACCCAATCTCAACAGTTGAAAATTTGATTTTCCATGTGTCGTTAAATCCGTCGCCATTTGGAGTAAAAAACTTTGGATACATCAATAAATACACTTCATCAGTAATGGTTCCGCAACCATTTTTATCTCTTACATGAACCGTATATTGTCCACTGATGATGTTTGTAAACTGAGGCTCATCTTGAAAATGAATGCCGTCGATGGAATATTCAAAATCACCAGCACCAGTTGCATACACTGTTATTGTATTTTGATTGTCGGTCCAGTCTTGTGTGTCAATTGAAGTTATTGTGGCGATATTGGATTGTCGTACTTCAAAATTCTTTGTACTTGAACATGAAATAGTAGCGTAATTATTAGTGACAGTAACAGAGTAATTACCCGGATTATCCACATTTATGCTCGATGATGTTTCACCAGTTGACCATAAGTAAGTATCGTAATCCAAGCCTGCGTCAATTGTAATAGAATTGTTTTCACAAATAGGAACTACATCTGGGATTGTTATTTTAGGTTTCGACAAAAGAGTTAGTTTTAATTCGGAAATCGCATAACAAGGTGTATTAGAATTAATACGAACGTAGATTTTATTATCTCCCAAAGCTAAATTAAAATTAGAAAAATTAGTAATTTGACTACTTACCAATTGATTTTCGGCAGCTGAATAATTTGAATAATAAGAAAAAGTATATCCAGCAGTATTGGATATTAACTTTGAATTATAATCAGACAAATCCACTTTTTCAGAACCATCATTTAAATCATCACAAAACAATTCTGTATAATCATTTGCCGGTAAAGTACTGATAAGCGAAATTATAATGGCTAATTTATTTGTGCTCTCACAACCGTTTTCTGTTTGCGAAGCATAATAGGTTATACCGTCTTGCAAAGCGGTTGAATTGGATAAAAGAGTTCCATCAGTATCATACCATTGTATAGCAGTTCCAGAAGCTACTATAGTATCTAAAGTTGGATTTTGACTTTTACAAAATGTTTGATTTGCACTTCCTGTTGGAGTGGGAGTATTTTGAATATTAATTAAAACAGAAATTCTATCACTTTCGCAACCATTAATCGTTTGGGAAGCGTAATAGGTAATTCCGTTTTGTAACTTATCTGTACTAGAAAGAAGGGCTTCATTAGTCAAGGTATCATACCATTTTATGTTTTGGCCAGTTATTGCAATTTCGTTTACGGTTGTAGTTTCTTGGATACAGAAGGTTTGAGGAGAACTAGCCGTTGGCTTTGTGGGTTTAGAAATAGTGTAAAGCTTTAAGTTAGTTTCTACAAAACAATAAGGATTATTTTGAAAATAACTTTTAACTTTTATAGTTTCTTCATTTTTGATTGAATTAGTAAATGGGTTTGGTAACGGACTAGGTAATAAATTCTCATTTGAATCAATATATTCAATTATTAAATCTGTTTGATTTCCTATTATTGTTGAGTTAATATTTGATGTGTCAAAGGATTTTGAAATTCCAGAGCCAGAAATGGTTTCACAGCTATAAATAGGGGCTACTGTGTGAAAAACAGGTCGATTAGTTACTGATATGTCTTTTTCTATAGTTTGACTTTCAGTACCGCAGTTGATAGTAGCAGTCACATGATAAGTTCCTGTAGAAGTAAATTGATGCTGTGGATTATTGATGGTAGCAATGTTGTTTGATGTAGAATTTGGATCATCAAAATTCCAAAGTATAGAATCAAAGGTTCCTTTTACTTCGAAATTAGTAGTTGTGTTAAAACATGTATTTTCGGCAATTATTTCACCAGAAGCAGAGGAAGAGTTAAATTTAAGTTTATAAAGCAATCCATTTGATTCATTATTTCCACTGTTGCCATAAATGACTGAATTATTGATTATTAAAGGTTGACTTTGGAAATTTGAAGTGAGAAACAAATCGTTTTTATCAAATTGAATAGGTCCAGCAGCATCAAGAGACTGACCATTGGAAAAATGGCTTGTACCAGATGATTTTAAAATAAACTCAGGTATGAAATTGTTTAAATCTATTTTAAAAAGGACCAACTCTTCGCGATTGGATCCTGCTGTAATAGTAGCATTAGGAAAAGTCATCGTTTCTGAAAAACTAGACAAAATAAACAACTCATTGTTTTTTTCTGTCATAAATGATTTATTTAAACTACTGGGACGACTATTTGCTTCCCATGGGTATTCTAATAAAGAATTATTATTGAACTGTCTAAAGTGCTCAAGATTTCCATTTGATGTGTTAAATTCGGTTAATATGGATTGGAAAAAGCCATTACTAGATGAGTTTGTTGTGAATTCATTGCCTATAATAGTTACAGTTCTGTCAAAACAACCCCATAAATATAATTTTTCATTTATAGGATTATAATGAAGTATTGTTGGTCTGTAAGAACTTTTGTTAGTTATATTACCATTATTAGAAATTTCTTTTTGCCATACTAATTCTAAATTCGAATTTATTTTGTCAATGCTGGAATAAGTCACATTTGGATCTCGTCTGGCAAAATAAATATTCCCGTTCTTGTCGATTTCAGAAGTCATAAAAATATCTTGATTTGAACCATATTTTTTAGCGTCAATCAGATTTCCAGCCGTATCAAATTTTGCAATAAATGCTCGCCCATAATATGCTGGATCATTTAATAAAATTTCATTATTAATATTGATAGAATTATTAAATGCACCGGTAATATAAATATGACCATCATAGTAGAAAATATTTTTTGCTAAATTTCTTGTTGTACCAATTTTACGATTCCAGACAATATTTCCATTAGGAGACAATTTATAAAGTGTGATGCCAAAATAAAAATCGAAGCCATCAATTTGATACGGTTCTTTCCCAGAATTGTAGTTAGGACCTAGGGTTTCATTAACTAAAATATAAGAATTTCCTTGGTCATCGATAGTGAAATAATCAGCACCTGAATTATTAGGGAACTCTTTTTTCCAAATAAGATTACAGTTTAAATCGTATTTGTAAAGTCCTGGTTTATCAGTAGTATTGGCACCGGAAAGATCTGTTCCTACGGTCACATATACTGCGGTATTTGTTTTTTCTAGGTCATAGACAGCACCACCAATCCAGCCCCCAAAAATTTTTGTACAGTCAAAGCATTGACTTTGCATAGAAAAAGAAAATAATAAAAAAAATAAGAGTAATTTTTGTTTCATTTTTACAATTTGGCAATTGTAAATGTAATTAAATATCTACAAATTTTGCAACTATTTAATTTAGATAGGGTTTCATTTTTTGAATTGAATTACCAATACAATTAGTAGTAGCATCTTTTCGTGGAAAGAACAGAATTATCCCTTATTTTTGCACAAAACTTATTTCCTTTGAAAACTAAACTTTTCCTCATTACCCCGCCGTTTACCCAACTGAATACACCATATCCGGCAACGGCCTACATAAAAGGGTTTCTGAATACTAAAAATATTGATTCAGTTCAGGCAGATTTAGGTATTGAGGTTATTTTAAAATTGTTTTCGAAAGAAGGATTGCAAAGTTTGTTTGAAGTTGCAAGTTTAAAGTTTGCTACGCCAGTTCGACTTTCAGTCTCGGGTGAAGTTGGAGAAATTTCAGATAATTCGAAACGAATTTATGCTTTACAAGACGAATACATTAAAACAATCGATTCAGTAATTGCTTTTTTACAAGGGAAAAATCCAACCTTAGCTTTGCAAATATGTCAAGAGGATTATTTGCCAGAAGCTTCTCGTTTTGCACAATTGGAAGAGTTAGATTGGGCTTTTGGAACTATGGGTACCCAAGATAAAGCGAAACATTTGGCTACTTTGTATCTTGAAGACATATCTGATTTTATAGTGGAATGTGTGGATGCTAATTTTGGCTTCAGCCGTTATGCGGAACGTTTAGGAAGAAGTGCTAATTCTTTTGATGAATTGTACGAGGCTTTACAACAAGAGCCTACTTATATTGACACTGTTTTACTTTCTATTCTAAAAGAAAGAATTGAAACCATACAGCCCACATTGTTTTTAATTTCTGTTCCCTTTCCTGGGAATTTATATAGTGCCTTTAGATCTGCACAATGGGTAAAAATATACCATCCCGAAATTAAGGTTTCGATGGGAGGCGGTTTCCCCAATACCGAATTACGTTCGTTATCTGATGCTCGAGTTTTTGAATTTATTGATTTTATTACTTTGGATGATGGCGAAGCTCCTGTTGAGGAATTGATTTTAAATATTGAAGATCCAACTTATGATTCCTTTAAAAGAACTTTTCTTTTAGAAGATGGAAAGGTCGTTTATAAAAATAATTCAACCAAAAGTGATTACAAACAATCCCAAGTAGGAACGCCAGATTATTCCGATTTGCTTTTGGATAAATACATTTCGGTTATCGAAATCGTAAACCCAATGCACCGAATGTGGTCTGATGGTCGTTGGAATAAATTGACTATGGCACATGGTTGTTACTGGGGAAAATGTACGTTTTGTGATATATCATTAGATTACATTAAAATTTACGAACCAGTAGCTGCTAGTTTACTTTGTGATCGAATGGAGGAAATGATTGCGCAAACAGGTGAAAATGGATTCCATTATGTTGATGAAGCAGCACCACCTGCATTGATGCGTGCCTTGGCTCTTGAAATATTGAGAAGAAAATTATCTGTGACTTGGTGGACCAACATTCGTTTCGAAAAAAGCTTTACTAAAGATTTATGTTTGCTTTTAAAAGCTTCCGGTTGTATCGCTGTTTCTGGTGGACTTGAAGTAGCTTCGGATCGTTTGTTAAAATTAATAGATAAAGGCGTAACTGTTGAACAAGTGGCTAAAGTCACTCGAAACTTTACGGGAGCCGGCGTAATGGTTCATGCGTATTTGATGTACGGTTATCCTACACAAACAATTCAAGAAACGGTGGACAGTCTTGAAATGGTACGCCAATTGTTTGAAGTAGGCGTATTGCAATCAGGGTTTTGGCACCAATTTGCCATGACAGCACACAGTCCAGTGGGATTGTATCCTGAGAAATTTGGAGTTGTAAAAGAAACCGAAGTTATTGGGACTTTTGCTAATAACGATATTAATTATATCGACTCAACAGGAATCGACCATGACAAATTCAGTTTTGGACTCAAGAAATCGTTGTTCAACTTCATGCACGGCATCTGTTTTGATTATGAGTTGCAAGATTGGTTTGAATTTAAAATTCCGAAAACTAAAATCTCTCCCGATTTTATTTTTGATGCACTTCAAGAAAACGATGGTTTTAATATCAAACCTACAGCCAAAATTGTTTGGTTAGGAGGAACCCCTTTTGTAGACTATTTTACTAAAACTAAAAAAGGGAATTCTTGGGAAATGATGAGTTTGACTTTTCATGATAAAAAAGAAAGTTTTACAATTCAAACCAACAAGGAAGAGGGCGAATGGCTAACAGCAATACTTTTAAAAATAGCTGTTTCTAATGCTAAAATTTATTCTTTCCAAGAAATTAAATCTGATTTTGAAACTCATTTTGAAGACTTTGAAATATTTTGGTACTCAAAACCCATTAATTCATTAAGAGAATTTGGATTATTGGTGTTGTAGATTAATTTTTGATAGCTATACTAATTTAGCATAAAACTTTTCTTTTTCTTTTACGAAAACGTTTTCTTTTACTTATTTTTACCACCATAAAAATAATACTAATGAGTGATAGTTATAAAGTAAAAGTAAATGATTCTTTTTCATTTGATATTAATAAAGAAGAAGTTTCAAAACTCGATGTTGTAAATTTGGATTCTAATTCTGTCCATATTTTACATAAAAACAACCCTTATAAAGCAGAAATTGTAAGTTCTGACTTTCTTCAAAAAACGTATACTGTAAAGGTCAATAACAACTCTTATGTTGTGGCAATCTCTAATCCGTTGGATGTTTTGATTAAAGATATGGGATTTGAAGTTGGACTTACCAAACAAGTCAATTACATCAAAGCACCTATGCCTGGACTAATTCTAGAAATCAGTGTAGTGGTTGGACAAGCGGTACTTGAAAATGATAATTTAATCATTTTGGGTGCTATGAAAATGGAAAATAGTTTCCTGTCTCCTCGTGATGGTGTTATAAAAACAATTTCGGTTGTATTAGGAGATGCTGTGGATAAAGGGCAGTTGTTAATTGAATTCGAATAAAGTTGTAAGAAACAAGAAGAAAGAGGCAAGAAAATAGTTAGAGAGGATTTATATTGAATCTAGCAGCGTAGCGGTCTTTCGTCTTTTATCTAAAAAAAATATGAAAAAAATATTAGTTGCCAATAGAGGGGAAATTGCCATAAGAGTAATGAAAACCGCCCGTAAAATGGGAATTAAAACAGTTGCGGTATATTCAACTGTAGATAGAAATGCACCACATGTGAAATTTGCTGATGAAGCGGTTTGTATTGGAGGAGCTCCTTCTAGTGAATCCTATTTGTTAGGAAGTAAAATCATCGAAGTGGCCAAATCTTTAAACGTGGATGCTATTCATCCAGGGTATGGATTCTTGAGTGAAAATGCTGATTTTGCTGAAGAGGCCGAAAAAAACAATATCATCTTTATTGGTCCCAAGTCGAAAGCAATTCATATCATGGGAAGTAAGCTAGCAGCCAAAGAGGCTGTTAAAAAATACAATATTCCAATGGTTCCTGGTTATGATAAAGCCATTACCGATGTGGAAAAAGCCAAAGTTGTAGCTAAAGAAATAGGTTTTCCAATTCTAATAAAGGCGTCAGCAGGTGGTGGAGGTAAAGGAATGCGTGTAGTAGAAAACGAAGCCGAATTTGAATCTCAAATGGATCGTGCAATTAGCGAAGCGATTTCTGCTTTTGGGGATGGTGCTGTTTTTATAGAAAAATATGTGGGTTCACCAAGACATATTGAAATCCAAATAATGGCTGACAGTCATGGAAATATTTTGTATTTATTCGAAAGGGAATGTAGTATACAAAGACGTCATCAAAAAGTTATCGAAGAAGCACCTTCCTCTGTTTTAACACCAGAATTGCGAAAAGAGATGGGTGAAGCTGCCGTTTTAGTAGCTAAATCTTGTGATTATCTTGGAGCAGGAACGGTAGAGTTTTTATTGGACGAAAATAATAATTTTTACTTCTTAGAGATGAACACCCGCTTGCAAGTGGAGCACCCCGTTACTGAATTAATCACCGGAACTGATTTAGTCGAACTACAAATTAGAGTCGCTAGAGGAGAAGAATTATCAATTAAACAAGAAGACCTGAAAATAAAAGGACATGCGATGGAATTGCGTGTCTATGCCGAAGATCCTATGAATGATTTTCTACCTAGTGTAGGTCATTTGGATGTTTACCAATTACCTGTTGGCAAAGGAATTCGTGTAGATAATGGTTTTGAGCAAGGAATGGATATTCCTATCTATTATGATCCAATGCTAGCAAAGTTGATTACCTATGGAGAAACACGTGAGGAAGCTATTCAAATTATGCTGGAAGCAATAGATGGTTATCAAGTGGAAGGAGTAGAAACAACATTGCCTTTTGGGAAATTTGTCTTTGATCATGAGGCGTTTCGTTCTGGAAATTTTGACACCCATTTTGTGAAAAAATATTACAACGCGGATTTGTTGAAAAACCAATTGGCTCAGGAAGCTGAAATTGCTGCTATGGTAGCATTAAAACACTATTTTGAAGATCAAAAAATCGTAAGATTACCAAATTGATTTTTAAAGAGTTACAAATAAAATTTGCGAATTAGCGGTAAAAAAAACAGTATGCAAGACAAAATAAATATATTAAACGATAAAATTGCTCAAGCTCATTTGGGCGGAGGCACAAAGAGGATAGCAAAACAACATTCGAATAAAAAATTAACGGCAAGAGAGCGTGTTAATTATTTAATGGACGAAGGTTCATTTGAAGAAATTGGAATGTTGGTAACGCACCGAACTACCGATTTTGGAATGGAAAAGGAAATGTATTACGGGGATGGTGTCATCACCGGGTACGGAACCATAAATGGACGATTGGTTTACATTTTTGCACAAGATTTCACCGTTTTTGGAGGTTCGTTATCCGAAACACATGCCGAGAAAATTTGTAAAGTTATGGACATGGCAGTCAAAATGGGTGCGCCTATGATTGGACTGAATGATTCTGGTGGAGCTCGTATTCAAGAAGGAGTGCGCTCTTTGGGTGGTTATGCCGATATTTTTTATAGAAATGTGCAAGCTTCGGGTGTTATTCCACAAATTTCGGCTATCATGGGACCCTGCGCTGGTGGAGCAGTATATTCACCAGCAATGACGGATTTTACGATGATGGTCGAAGACACCAGTTATATGTTTGTAACAGGTCCTAATGTAGTTAAAACGGTAACTAATGAAACGGTAACTTCGGAAGAATTAGGAGGTGCGAGTTCGCATTCAACTAAATCGGGTGTGGCGCACATCACATCTACAAATGATGTCGAATGCCTAGAAGATTTGAAACGTTTGTTGAGTTATTTGCCACAAAGTAATAAAGAAAAAGCACATAATTTACCTTATGAATTGAATGATGAGGTTCGAGCTAAATTAGCAACAATTATTCCTGATAATCCCAATAAACCGTACGATATGCACGAGGTGATTGGTGGAATAATCGACGAAGATTCATTTTATGAAATTCATAAAAATTATGCCGAAAATATCTTGGTGGGTTTTGCTCGACTAGGAGGAAAAAGCATTGGAATTATAGCCAATCAACCGATGGTTTTAGCAGGTTGTCTGGATGTGAATAGTTCAAGAAAAGCGGCTCGATTTACCCGTTTTTGCGATGCATTTAATATTCCGTTATTAGTTTTGGTAGATGTACCAGGATTTTTACCAGGAACAGATCAAGAGTGGAATGGAATTATAGTTCATGGAGCCAAATTATTATATGCTTTAAGTGAAGCGACGGTGCCTAGAGTTACTGTGATTACGCGTAAAGCCTATGGTGGAGCTTATGATGTGATGAATTCCAAACACATTGGTGCCGACATGAATTTTGCTTGGCCTACTGCCGAAATTGCGGTTATGGGGGCAAAAGGGGCTTCTGAAATTATCTTCAAGAAAGAAATTCACGATGCCAAAGACCATGAAGCTAAATTGTTGGAAAAAGAAGCGGAGTATGCTGATTTGTTTGCCAATCCATATACAGCAGCACAACGTGGTTTTGTAGATGAGGTAATCCTACCGCAAGATACTAGACGAAAATTGATAAAAGCGTTTAGTATGCTCGAAAATAAAGTAAGCGTAACTCCCGATAGAAAACACGGGAATATTCCTTTGTAAAAGAATGATAAGAATAGAAAAAACCATTCGCCACGGCGAATGGTTTTTTGTTTAATGTAAACTAACCACTTTTGTAATAGTCCATACATTACTATCATTTTTCCAGAAGATTATGAATTTACTGGCGTGAGATGGCGTTCCTTCTTTCTCTGTATTATTATGGAATTTATGGAGACCCATTTCTATTGCTCCAAAATCTTTAATAGGATAGACCTCAATACTCCCTTTTACTAATTCTCGCGTAACTTTACCGCATATGTTTTTTTTAGTACCGTCAATTAAGTCTTGTTTAACGGTACTTAATCCCCCTTTGTCATGGTAAAACTCAATATTGTCCGCGTATATTGCTGCCTGCTTATCTAGATCACAGGTATTGTACGCTTGGAAAAATGTACTATCCATGGCAACTATGGTATTGTAGAGTTCTAGATTGTCTGGAATGTATTGGTATGCTGGTTCTTTAGTAGTGTACTTTTGAGCAGAACATACAGCTGTTGTAATTGCAAATAAGAAAATTAAAAAATAGGGTAGGCTATAGTTTTTCATAATTTATTTTAAATATTTGTAAGTGAATAAATAAGGCTTTTTAAATACAACTTAAAAAGGTTTTGGAAATTTTTTTCTAAAATCAAAAACGATTTCCGAAGCTCCATTTTCCTGCAAATAATCTAATTTTTCTTTTGCATTATATAGCGTTGGGAATTCCCCTTTTTTGATCCACCACATTGCAGTATATACTTTGCCAAAAGTTTGAAACCATTCTTTTCTTCTTTTCAAAAACTCGGTATGGAAAGTTTTATAAACGAAATTTTCCAATGATTCCACGTTTTCCCAAACAGAAACATTTACAATAATTTGTTCGTCATTATACGGATTTAAAGCAGTCGCATTATTCGTATCGTCTTTTAATCTCCAAACAAATCCAGTACTGCTTTCAGCTAATTCATTAACGGAATCTAAATTATCGACAAATTCTTTCATTATCGGGTCATTAATAGCTACACCTTTCATTTTTGCGATATTAATTTCTGCAATTTGGTATTCACCCATAGAATTATTTTTTCGTTATTTAAGTGTTTTCGTTAAGCAAGCAATTAAAGAGTGACTAAATTATTATTAATTTTTCAAATTATTACTATTGAAGTGATTGATAAGAATAATTTTTGTTTAAAAACTAAAAATACACAAATCAAGATTTTTGAGATACTTTATTTATAAATTGGTTAGTGAATTTGTTTACTTCATCCCAATTAGTATATTCATAATCTTGTGATGTATCGGTTGCTCCACCTTGTTTTTTAGAAATCATTTTCATGATGAGGCGTTTAAAATAATCGTATTCGGTGTATTTTAAAGCACCTGCAATTTGAGTTGTCAGCATAGGTTTCCATCCAGTTTGTTGAAGAAAATCATTTGTTATTTTTTGCACTTCCTGATTTTCTTCCTCAAGACCTGATGCTACAGCAAGTGAGACAGAGAAAAACGCGCTAGGTATTTGATTTAATTCTGCAAGATACTTTTTGATATAATGCTTTACTGCCGATTGGTATTTGTGCATATGTATAGAAGAACCTATTAAGATAGCATCATAGCCTTCGGGTGAAGGAGGATTGACAGTGGTATCAGCAATTGTAACTTGGTGTCCGTTATTTTGTAATAGAACTTCCATGTAGTGTGCAATCCTACGAGTTTGCCCCTCTGTAGTACCATAAATAATAAGTAGTTTCATAATCTTTAGATTTGAATTAAAGATGAATTAAAATATTGATTTACAGATAATAAACTATTTGGTCTATTAAATTTACAAATTTAATTTGAAACAAATTTTCGTTTATAAAAAAGAGTTCTTTGTGTAGAATCTACATAATGGTATTTTTTCATTACTATTTGACATTTTAGTATCTTTAATAAATAGACAAAATAGATAAGTTTGTGACATATGTTTTTATTTAACCCATAAATTATGATTTTGAAAAAATATAGATTTTTAATTTTATTCTTATCAGTTTCTGTTTTTTCTATGGCGCAAGATGCCAAGGTGAAATCTAGTTTTTATCACTATTCGGGGAGAGTCGAATTACAAGACAATAATAAAGTAATTTTGATTAGTGCAGCTTCATCTGTTTCCTTTGATTTTGTTGGAAAGACGTGTAAAATATTTTTACAAAATGTGATAGATCAACATAGTTTTATTGCCTTGGAATTGGATGGGAATTATATAGGCCGAATTCGAATCGAAAAAGGGATAGCGCAGACATTTCCTGTAAAAGTTACTACCAATAAAAAAACACACCATCTTGCCATTTATAAAGCAACCGAAGCTTCAACAGGTGGGGTTATGTTCATAGGAACTACTGCAAAATTGATAAAAAGTACCACGCCAAACCGAAAGAAAATTGAATATATAGGTGATTCTATTACCTCTGGATTTGGAAACGACACGGCCGAAATTCCTTGTGGGACGGGAGGTTGGTTTGATCAGCATAATGGATATTGGGCCTATGGAGCTATAGTTGCTCGTAGTTTAGATGTAGATTATGTATTGAGTTCTGTTTCTGGGTATGGGATGTATCGCAACTGGAATGACGATCATAAAGAGGAGCCTAATATTCCTGATGTATATGAAAATTTGAATTTGGATACCAATACTTCAAAGCCTTATGATTTTGCTTTCCAGCCTGATTTAGTGAGTATTTGTTTGGGAACAAATGACCTCTCAGATGGTGATGGTAAAAAAGAAAGGTTACCATTTAGTGAAGATAAATACGTTTCAAATTATATCGCTTTTATCAAAACGGTATATCAACATACACCTAATACTAGAATTGTATTGTTGAACAGCCCTATGGTTTCTGGAGATAGAAATGTAGTATTAGTACGTTGTTTGAAAAAAGTAATTCAAGCTTTTGAAAATGATACAGAACATAAAACCATTGCTTTATTTGAATTTCAATCGATGCAACCAAACGGTTGTGGTTCACATCCTGATATTGCCGATGACAAAATCATGGCAAGCCAATTGACTCCATTTTTAAAAAAAATACTAGATGAAAAATAATTTAATTGCTTTTATACTTTTTCTAACGCTTTCTTCTTCTGCTTTTGCAAATGTGACGCTACCCAATTTGTTTTCGGATAATATGGTGTTGCAGCGCAATACCGAAGTTGCCATTTGGGGTTGGGCGAATCCACAGGAAGAAGTAGTTATCAGTCCGAGTTGGAATAATGAGGTGTATAAAATTAAAGCTTCAAATCAAGCAAAATGGGAAGTTAAAATACCTACTCCAAAAGAAGGTGGACCTTATACTATTTCCATAAAAGGATACAACGAAATTGTATTGAAGAATATTTTGATAGGCGAAGTTTGGATTTGCTCTGGACAATCCAATATGGAGATGTCAGCAGCTTGGGGAATTGAGAATGGTGATGAAGCAGTAAAAAAGGCAATGAATCCCAATATTCGATTTTTTTCGATACCTAAATTGACAGCTGCTACACCACAAAATAATGTGTCTGGTAATTGGACGGAATGTGCGCCAGAGACCATGAAAAATTTTAGCGCTACAGGTTATTTCTTTGCCAAACGCTTACAAGAAGATTTAAAAAATGTGCCAATAGGTTTGATTTCGTCTAACTGGGGAGGTACGCCAGCGGAGATTTGGATGCCGGAAGAAGTCATTCAAAAAGATGCCGTTTTACTTGAAAGTGCCAAAACAAGAAAAGAAGAAACCTATGGGCCAAACCAACCGGGACGCGCTTTTAATGCCATGATTTATCCTTTGGCTGGATTTAAAATTGCAGGTGTGATTTGGTATCAAGGAGAATCAAATGTCGGTTCATCGGTTTATGATAAAACCTTTTCGGCTTTGATTACTTCTTGGAGAAAGTTATGGAATTACGAGTTTCCTTTTTATTACGTGCAAATCGCACCTTATCAATATGGAGAAGATCATTTTGGTGGTGTTGAAATTAGAAATGCGCAGCGCAAAGTGTTGCAAGAAGTTCCGAATGTAGGGATGGCAATGACTAGTGATATTTCACCAATAGATGATATTCACCCAAAAGACAAGAAATCTGTAGGAAAGCGATTAGCCAATTTGGCTTTGGTAAATACTTATAAAACCAATTCAGATTTAGTTAATGGGCCACTTTATAAAGACATTAAAATAGAAAAGAATAAAGTTATTGTAGCTTTTGATTATGCTGATGGATTGCATTTTTCTGCCAAAAAATCAAATCAATTTGAAATTGCAGGTGCGGATAATGTGTTTTATACTGCAGAGGCTAGCATAAAAAACAATACGGTTATTTTAAAATCAAATAAAGTACCGCATCCTTTAAAAGTTCGTTTTACATGGACAAATACTGCACAATCGAACTTATTTAATAAAGCTAATTTACCTGCTTCGTCATTTTTGAGTGAATAATATAAGTGATTATTGACAAAAAAATGCAGCTTAATTACGCAGATGCTGCGTGAGGGATAGTAGGCGATATCCTCGTAGCGTAGTGGAGAGATAAAGCCGAATAGCCCGACCCGAAGTTTTTACGAAGGGTCACGCCCAAAAATAAAAAACCAACCTAATTTATGAACACTAAAAAATTAATTACAACGGGGATTTTTACCCTGATTACCATTGGAACTATGAATGCACAAAAAAAATCTTATTTAGATAAAACAAAACCTACTGAGGAACGTATTAATTTGTTAATGAAACAAATGACACTGGAGGAAAAAGTAGGGCAAATGAATCAATACAACGGTTTTTGGGAAGTGACTGGACCAGCGCCAAAAGAAGGAAATGCTGAACTAAAATACAAGCATTTGCGCGCTGGGTTAGTTGGATCTATGTTATCCGTTCGTGGAGTGAAGGAAGTAAAAGCAGTGCAAAAAATTGCTGTGGAAGAAACGCGTTTAGGGATTCCGTTAATCATAGGCTTTGATGTAATTCACGGGTATAAAACCTTGAGTCCAATTCCACTTGCTGAAGCAGCGAGTTGGGATATGGAAGCGATAAAAAAATCGGCTCAAGTTGCTGCAGCCGAAGCATCGGCAGTGGGAATCAACTGGACTTTTGGACCTAATGTAGACGTTTCTCATGATGCGCGTTGGGGTCGTGTTATGGAAGGAGCAGGGGAAGATGCCTATTTAGGAAGTAAAATAGCGATTGCTAGAGTTACCGGTTTTCAAGGTGATACTAGAGCTGATTTGTTAAAAGTAAACACAATTGCGGCTTGTGCCAAACATTTTGCGGCTTATGGTTTTGCCGAAGCAGGGAAGGAATACAATACAGTAGATATTAGTAATTCAAGATTGTATAATGAAGTTTTACCTCCGTTTCATGCGGCTACAGAAGCGGGTGTTCGTACGTTTATGAACTCGTTTAACATTTTGAACGGTATTCCTGCTACAGGAAATAGTTTCTTGCAGAGAGATATTTTGAAAGGAAAATGGAATTTTGACGGATTTGTGGTTTCAGACTGGGCTTCAGTTAAGGAAATGATAATTCATGGTTATGCAAAAGATGGTGCAGATGCAACACAAAAAGCAGTGACAGCAGGTTCAGATATGGATATGGAATCGTATATGTATGTGGCTGAATTGGCAAAATTAGTTCAAGAAGGAAAAGTTCAAGAAGCGTTAGTTGATGATGCGGTACGCCGAATTTTAAGAGTGAAATTTGAATTGGGATTATTTGATGATCCTTATAAGTACTGCGACGAGAAACGGGAAAAAGCAACTATTGGAAATAAAGCCAATAATGAAGGAGTTTTGGACATGGCCAAAAAATCAATTGTGTTGTTGAAGAATGAGTCTAATTTGCTTCCGCTAAAAAAATCAGGACAAAAAATTGCTTTGATTGGTGCATTGGCAAATGATAAAAATAGCCCTTTAGGAAGTTGGAGAATCGCATCTGATGATAACACAGCGGTTTCTGTTCTAGAAGGAATGCAACAATACAAAGGAAACGAATTGACTTTTGAAAAAGGTACTGACTTGACTATTGGAAAAACAGCATTTGTTGAAGAGTTGGTTTTCAATACAACTGATAAAAGTGGGTTTGAGGCTGCCAAAAAAGTAGCTACAACTGCCGATGTTGTAGTAATGGTATTGGGAGAACACGGTTTTCAATCTGGTGAAGGACGTAGTAGAACGAACCTTAATTTACCAGGTTTACAACAAGAATTATTAGAAGAAATATATAAAGTAAATCCCAATATTGTTTTGGTTTTAAACAACGGTAGACCTTTAGCTTTACCTTGGGCAGCAGAACATATTCCATCCATTGTAGAAGCTTGGCACTTAGGGACACAAACCGGTAATGCTGTAGCTCAAGTTTTGTACGGAGATTATAACCCAAGTGGTAAATTACCAATGTCATTCCCAAGAAATGTAGGTCAGGTACCAATTTATTATAACAATTACAGTACAGGAAGACCTACTAATGGAGAAGGAAATGTTTTTTGGTCTCATTATACTGATGTAGAGAAAACGCCACAATTTCCTTTTGGTTTTGGATTAAGTTATTCGACTTTTGAGTACAAAAAATTAAAATTAGATAAAACAGCTATTGCTTTAGGAGAAGCGGTAAAAGTTTCTGTAGATATTACTAATACAGGGAATTATGATGGTAAAGAGGTTGTGCAATTGTACATTCATGATGATGTTGCTAGTTTAGCGAGACCAGTAAAAGAACTGAAAGGATTTGAATTAGTAGACTTGAAAAAAGGAGAAACTAAAACGGTAACCTTAACTTTAACTGATAAAGAATTGGGTTTCTTTGATAACGACGGTAATTATTTGGTGGAACCAGGAACTTTTAAAATAATGGTAGGAGGAAGCTCAGACAAAGGTTTGGAAAGTGCTTTTGAGATAAAATAAAATTTTAAAATACTGTTAATAAACCCGACATCTTAAAAAACAGGTCGGGTTCATTTGTATTATAAACATAAGAATGCGAATTTTACGAATTATAAAATTGAAAATCAAATCTTTAAATTAATACAATGGAATACAATAGATGTGGAAAAAGTGGTTTATTACTGCCACAAATTTCTTTAGGATTATGGCATAATTTTGGTTCAGTAGATGTTTTTGAAAACGGAGAAAATATTGTCAAAGAAGCGTTTGATAAAGGGATTACTCATTTTGATTTAGCTAACAATTATGGGCCAGTTCCAGGTTCGGCTGAAAGTAATTTCGGAAAAATTCTAAAGAATAATTTTCAAGGAAATTTGCGTGATGAAATCGTAATTTCTACAAAAGCGGGTTATAAGATGTGGGAAGGTCCTTATGGAGATTGGGGTTCTAGAAAATATTTGTTGTCTAGTTTAGACCAAAGTTTGAAGCGAATGAATTTAGACTATGTAGATATCTTTTATTCACATCGTTTTGATCCAAATACACCACTTGAAGAGACTATGATGGCATTAGATTATGCAGTACGAAGCGGTAAAGCTTTGTATGCAGGAATTTCTAATTATCCAGCGGAGCAAACGAAACAAGCAGCTGAAATTTTGAAACAATTAGGTACACCTTGTTTAATTCACCAAGAAAAATATTCGATGTTTGTGCGCACCTGTGAGGAAGGGTTACTGGATGTTTTAGAAGATAAAGGAGTAGGCTGTATTGCTTTCTCACCTTTAGCACAAGGACTGCTTACCGATAAATATTTAAGAGGTATTCCTGAGAATTCACGTGCTTTTAATCCTAACGGACATTTACAATTAGAAGAAGTATCTGACAAGAAGGTCGTTAAAATAGTTGCTTTGAATGAAATTGCAAAAAATAGAAATCAATCTTTGGCACAAATGGCTTTAGCTTGGTTGTTAAAAGACAATAGAATCACTTCTGTTTTGATTGGCGCCAGTTCTGTGGGACAATTAAATAATAATATTGATAGTTTACAAAATTTGGATTTTTCTACGGATGAATTAGAAAAGATCGAACGTATTTTGGCATAATAAAAAATGGAGCAAATTTTAAAATTTGCTCCATTTTTTACTTTTAGACATATTTTATTTAGGCGAAATAATGGCTGATAATCCGCCACCATTTGCAATGTGCAACGTCATTTTTGTTGTAGAATCTACAGTGATTTTTTCTCTTTTGTAGTCAACCGCAGCTTTGTCGGCATTTAATCCATCTGTAAATAAATCAGCTTCATAAGTTTTTCCTTTTTCAAGGAAAGAAAAGTCAATTGTAATATCTCTAGAATCCCAATTGGTTATAGCTCCTAAATACCATGTACTTCCTTTTTTTCTAGCCATAACAACATATTTACCAACTGATCCATCCAATGCTACTGTTTCGTCAAAAGTAGTTGGTATTTTTGCAATGAAATCAGTCGATTCTTGTTCCTTCATATAGGCTGTTGGGCTATCTGCCATCATTTGTAACGGTGCTTCAAAAATCGTGTATAAAGCCAGTTGATGACATCTAGTACCTTGACTCATAGGTAGTGAATGGTTAGGCGTAAATCCTGCTTTAGTAGCATTTCTCATCGCACCTGGAGTATAATCCATTGGTCCTGCTATCATTCGAATAAAAGGGATGGAGCAATCATAAGTAGGAACATCATCATTGGGTGTCCATTTGTTGTTTTCAAGTCCTTTTACTCCTTCAAAGTTCAAAATATTAGGGTAAGTTCTTTGAATCCCTGTAGGTTTGTACATACCGTGAAAATCTAACAATAGTTTGTTTTCAGCTGCTTTTTGAGCAATATCATAAACGGAATGAACCATTTTGGCATCATCTCTGTCTAAGAAATCTACTTTGAACCCCTTAACTCCCATGGCTGCATAATTCTTGAAAACTGCCTCAGTATTTTTGGTCAAAGCCATCCAGGAACTCCATAGCAAGATGCCTATATTTTTATCTTTACCATAAGCAATCAAAGCTTTCAAATCTACATTAGGATTGTGTTCCATGATGTCTGTTTCTAGACTCCATCCTTCGTCTAAAACTACATATTCTACTTTGTTTTGAGAAGCAAAATCAATGTAATATTTATACGTTTCCGTATTGATTCCTGCTTGAAAGTTAATGTTGTAAATGTTCCAATCATTCCACCAATCCCATGCTACTTTTCCAGGTTTGATCCAACTTATATCTTTTATTTTTGACGGTTCAGATAATTTTTGAACCATATCACTATTCGCTAATTCGGCATCATTGTTAGAAATAACGACAATTCTCCAAGGGAAATTTCGAGTCCCTTTGGTTTTTACTAAATAATCCGCTCTTTGAGAAATTAGCCTGTTGATATTGTTAAACCCACCATTCATTTCTTGTAATGGATAGTTTGGGAATCGTGCTTTAAAACCAGATTTTTCTGAGTTATTGGTAACAAACATTCCCGGATAATCTTCAAGATTTGCTTCTAGAAAAACCGCTTTTTTATTGTTTCTTAATTCTACTAAAAAAGGTAAGAAAGCCAATGTGTCTTTGGTAAATTCACTTATTTTTTTATTTTCATAATGGGCTTCAAAAGAAGAAATAAAAGGGTCTTTAGGATTTCTTAAATCTCTTACATAAGGCATTAAAGTATTGTAATCGTTATCAAAATTTAAAACTACTTCTTCTGATTGTACCGTAATTTCTTTTTTCTTTTTGGTTACAAATCGGTAGGCAACTCCATCATCAAAAGCACGAAATTCAATACTGAATTCATTTTTGAAGTTTAAAGTAAGTTGGTTGTAACTATTTTCTACCGATTTCTTTTTGTAAAATGGACTATCAAATTGTCCTCTTACTTTTTCAGTTTTTGCATTTAAAAGAACTGGATTTTTGCCAAGTACGTTAGCGTCATTTAATGTCAATGACATTTCGGATGGTGCTAAAACAACCTCTTTTTCATTTTTAATTGTCCAAGTTATTTTTTTATTTAAAGCAATGTTGATTTCAATTTTTCCATTTGGAGATTGTAATACTTGATCCTGTTTTTTCTGCGAAAAAGAAACATTAAAAAAGAGAAGTACAAATAAATAATAGATTGTTTTTTTCATAACTAAGATTTAAAAATAAAAACTTATTTCAATTTCAAATTAGACATTTTGATTATTTCTAACGTCAGTTTATCTGATGAAAAAACGGAGTTTAAGCCTTGTGGTTCCTGTGGTGGGTCAGCTGTAAAAGTATCACCAGTATTCCATTTTCCAGAGGTATTAATTGCTTGTCCTTCACCACCAAAACCCCAGAAATTTACTCCTTGAAGCGTTTCGTTATTAGTATGACTTTTTACTAATCTTTCAAAAAATGCTTTGTAAAATGCATTTCTATTTACCACGGATGCACTAGGAGAAAGACTTTCTTCTGCTCTTGGTAGACCAAATTCTTCAATAACAATTGGTCTTCCTGATTTTTTAGCAACTTCAATATGTTCGTTAATGTATGCTGTCGCTTTTTCAATCGCAATGGGTAGTGTATTTTCAGCGTCTTCGGCTTTAAACCATCCCCAGTTTTTAGGCCAAATGTGCATTGTCAAATAATCTATTTTAGGATTTTTGTGTGTACGCACATAAGTAGCCAAATCATCATTAGATCCTGCTTTTCCTTCTGAACCTGTTGATATCAAATGATTTTTATCTAAACTATCAATTAAATCAACTGTTTTGTTGAGCCAAAGTGTAAATTTTTCTTCGTTATCAACACTCAAAACTCGTGGTTCATTTCCTACTTGCCAAGCCATAATTGCTGGATCCTGGGTATATTTTTGCTTATTGTAGGCATTTGTTCTACCTAAAATAAATTTAATATGATTTTCAAAAGCATCCATACAAGGTTCACAACTGTGGTATTGCTTTACAAAATCCATAAACTGTGGCCAAGTATTGGGTTTGATGTTAGGATTTGGAATCTTCCCATACCCATTCCACTCTAAATATTGCGAAATTCCCCCAGACCATTCCCAGTTGTTATTCAGGTACAAAACCGCATACATATTGCGTTTTCCCATTTCGGCAATCAAGAAATCCAGGCCGTCAAGCAAGTCTACATTGTATTTTCCTTGTTCGTACTGTAGGGCAGGAGTCACGGTATAATCGTAGGTTCCACCATCGGCACCTACTAATATTCTTAAATTGTCAATGCCATTTTTCTTCATTAAATCCAATTCTCGAAGTAGTCGTTTGCGATCTCCTACTTTTTTAGACCCTAACAAACTTCCATACCAGTAATTGGCACCCACATACGAATACGGTTTTTCACCTTTGTAAAATTGAGTTCCTTTTACCGTTATTGGTGCTTGTTTTTGTGCAGAGCAGGCAGTGATTGAAATGCATAAAGCAAACAATGCTATTTTCGAAATTAAATTTTTCATGTTTTTTTATTTAGGAGCTCTTTCCACCTATCCGTTTCAATCTTTTATTTTTTAAAGATAAAAATAAAAGGATTTCCACTGCTATCTGGGCTAGTCCGTTATAATTAAATTATTGTATATTCATTTTAGTAATTCGGTCTATGACTTCTATACAGGCACGACCATTGTGATACGGACATTTCCAGAAACCTGCTTTGTCCTTATCAATTAAGGAGTAATCAGCATTTATTCCCCAATGCCATTCTCCATTTTTAATATCAATAATGTATTTTTTTATAAATTCCCAATTCTTTAAAACTACGTCTAAATAGTTTTTATCTCCTGTTAATTCATAGGTATTAAAAAAACCAATCATCAACTCAGCTTGTGGCCACCAGTGTTTTTCGGCAATTAATTCATTACTTTCGGGTTCTAGTTCGTACCATAAGCCACCATCAACATCAATTCCTTCAAGGGTAACATCAGTAAGCTGAATCGCGTGTTTTTTATAACGGGCAATCAAAGCTTCATCTTCTACTATTTCGGCGCACTGTAATAGGAGCCAAGCTGCTTCAATATCGTGTCCGTAAGAAATGACATCTGGTTTTTCTATCCAATTTTCATCAAAAAATAAACGCAAATGACCTGTCTCTTCATTTATAAAATGAGTGTCTATTACCTGTAGTAATTCAATAATGTCTTTGCGAAGTGTTTCATCCTTCCAAACTTTATACAAATTGGCGTAACCTTCTACGATATGCAAATGCGTATTCATGGTTTTTTTCTCATTTGCATCTTTATCACTCAAACGCAAATCGTCGATGTTTTTCCAATCGCGGGTAAAAGCTTCAAGATAGCCTTTGTTGATAGGATCGTAGCTATGCTCTTGAATTTTTTGATACAAATATATAGCAACTTCCAGTGCTTTTTTCTCTTGAGAAATAGCGTAATATTCAGTTAACCCATAAATGGTAAATGCGATAGCATAGATTTGGTTTTTAGTGTCTTTTGGAGTTCCATCATGATGTAGACTCCAAAAAATACCACCAAATTTAGTATCATAGAAATGAGCAACAATATAATCAAAAGCTCTTTTAGCAATTGTTTTGTATTCCTCTTTTTTAGTCTGTTTGTATGCAGCTGAAAACGACCAAAGAATTCTAGCATTCAATACCGAACCTTTTTCTGATTTGGTATGAATTACTTCGTTTGCATCAATCTGGCCTACGAAACCTTCATTTTTGGTATCCAATGAATATTTTGACCAATATCCTAAGATAGAATCAAGTTCGGCAGTAAGTTCAGATTGTAATTGTTTTATTTGTAAAGACACGTTTATATAATTGCTTTATTTTTATTCACTAATTCAATAATAGTTTTCACAGACCCTGCAGAGGTAAAGGTGTCTTCAGGAGTATTAGTTACATAATCTACTAGTTTTTCAACAGATGAAACGGCAACATGCATTTTCGTATCTGATGAGGCGTAATAAATGAAAACAGTTCCATCTTCATCCTCAATCCATCCATTAGAGAACAATACATTAGATACGTCACCCACTCTTTCTGAACCTTCAGGAGCCATAAAATGACCAGCTGGTTTATAGATAACTTTAGAGATGTCATTCAAATCAGTCATAAACATATACAGCGTATAACGTAGTCCTGCAGCTGTATTTCTAACACCATGTGCTAGGTGCAACCATCCTTTTTCTGTTTTTATTGGTGCGGGACCTAAACCATTTTTAAGTTCATACACAGTATGATATTGCTTTCCGTAAATAATGGTTTCTTCTTGAACAATAGGATTTGAAACATCATCAATAAAACCAAGTCCTACACCACCACCGTTACCGATATCAATAAATCCATCTTGAGGACGTGTGTAAACGGCATATTTTCCATTTACAAATTCTGGATGAAATACTACGTTACGTTGCTGTCCTGTATTCGAAATCAAGTCAGGTAATCTTTCCCAAGTTACTAAATCTTTGGTACGTACAATTCCTGCATTTGCAATAGCCGAACTGGTATCGCCTTTAGGAGCATTTGTGTCTTTTCTTTCCGTACAAAAAACACCATAAATCCATCCATCCTCGTGGTTTACTAAACGCATATCGTAAACATTAGTGTCTGGATTTCCTTCAATTTGAGGTAATACACATGGTTTCTCCCAAAATATAAAATTATCTATACCATTAGGACTTTCAGCGATTGCAATAAATGATTTTCTGTCATTACCTTCTACGCGTACTGCAACAATGTATTTTCCGTTCCACTTCATGGCACCAGAATTTAAAGTTGCATTTACTCCAATGCGTTCTAATAATAATGGATTAGTAGCTGGATTTAAATCAAATCTCCATTCAATAGGAGCATGGCTAGCTGTTAGAATTGGATTTTTGTAACGTGTGAAGATACCGTTTCCAACAGTCTTTTTAGGTTCGTTTTTTTGTTGTATTAAAACTTGAAATTCGTTTTCAATCTCAGTTTTTCTTTTTTGGAAATCAGCAGTCATATTTTTTGTATTCATAATTTAGAGTTCTAATTCAGCTATTATTTATTTAAATTTCGTTTGTTATCAAGTTCTTGCTCGATGATTTGTAGTTTTTCTTCATTCAAAGGATAAAAAAGAATAAAGAGTACTGAGATTGCTGCGGCAATAGCAGGAAGAATACTTAGCATGAGTTGGATACCGTTTTGAGTCACAGCCGATTGTTCAATATTAGCTTGAAAACCGTAAAATGCAAGAAGCCATCCAGTTGCTGCTCCACCAATTGTCCAACCAAATTTTTGAGACATAGAAGAAGCAGAGAATACTAACCCTGTGGCTCTACGACCTTGTTTCCATTCAGAGTAATCAGCACTGTCAGCATACATGGACCAGATTAGAGGAAAGATGCAACCCGCACAAATACTTATTAATATTTGGAAAACCATAATTAGTAAAACATCTTCTTTTCCAAAAAAGTAGAAAACAACGCTTAAAATTGCAGCTAATGTCATCGCTCCAAAAAAGGTGTTTTTTTTACCAATTTTGTTCGCTATTGGAGTGGCGACAATTACGCCTATTATATTTGCTGCTTGTCCTAGAACTAAGTATAATGAGGTAGGAGTCATGGCAAATGTTTCTCCAGAGAGGTTGAAACTATAACTAACAGTATGGCTTACATAATATTTAAAATAGTAAACTGCTGCACCGTCGCGGATTGAATTGAATACTAAGGCTCCAATCCCTGCACCTAGAAGAATCCACCATGGTTTGTTTTTCCAAAGGTCATTTAAGTCTTCTTTCAAATTTGTTTTCTCATCTGAAATAGGTTGAACTCGTTCTTTGGTAAGAAAAAAACAGCCCCAAAAAAAGATGGTAGTAACAATTCCAAAAACGATTATGGTATACAACCATCCTGTTTTTGAATTCATGTTTCCTCCAAAATGATTCACCAATGGTTCAATTAGCCAAAGAGCCAATAAACTTCCAGCAAAAGCAAAAACCATACGATAGGAAGAAAGTGTAGTACGTTCTTTTCTATCCGATGACATTACGCCAAGTAGAGAGGCATAAGGAACATTGATTATTGAATACACCATCATCATTAAAGAATAAGTGACATAGGCGTAGATTATTTTTCCTTTTTCATCAAAATCAGGCGTATAAAAGGTTAAGATTCCAATTATTGCAAAAGGAATTGCAGTCCATAAAAGGTAAGGTCTAAATTTTCCCCAACGTGTTTTCGTACGGTCGGCTATTATCCCTACTAAGGGATCAAAACAAGAATCCCATATTCGGGTAATTAAAAACATAGTTCCTACAACAGCAGGAGCCAATCCGAAAACATCGGTGTAAAAAAACATAAGATACATGCTGAATATTTTCCAAAACATGGAGGAGGCAGCATCTCCTAAGCCGTAACCCACTTTTTCTTTTATACTTATTTTATTGTGCATTTTGTTGATTTTGTATGAATAAGGGTTAATTAATTATTTTTATATAGGTTTTCTTTTGCAGCTTCTTTTTCGAATAAAATGTTATCAAGCTTATAGAACTCTAGAAAATCTTTTGCGCTGAGTTGTCCTTTATAAGGGGCATAGTAATGCATTTTTTGTTCTTTTTCTTGCCATCCGTGGTTTCTCCAAACCAATACATAAGAAATTTTATAATTACCAATAGCTTTTACAAGGGTGTTGGTCCACCATTTATCATATGGAATAGCCTCATAACCCGTTTCAGCAAAGGCCATGATTTTATTTTGCTCCTTTGCTACTTCATCCATGATTTTAAATTGTTTTTGGCAATTTTCAATAAATGAATTGTCTTTGGTAGGATTGCTATATTGGTATTTATCAAAGCTTAAAATATCAGCATAATCAGAACCTGGGTAGTATTCTAGAAACTCTTCTTTGCTATTAAAATCGGCTGTATTGTAGACATAGATTAAATTGTGTGCTCCCTTTTTTTGCAAATAATCAATAGTAAATTTCCACAAGGTTTTAAATTCTGTAGGGCTTCCATTGTTTTTGCACCACCAAAACCAAGTCCCTGTTAATTCATGAAACGGACGATAAAGGATGGGAATCGCTTTTCCATTTTCGTCTTTTAAAGATAAAATGAATTTTACCCCTTCATCTAACCACGATTTAAATTTTTCATGGCTCTCTCCTCCGGGTAATGCGGAAGCCAAGGATTTTGGAGTAGTATCCCAAGCATCTTTGCCAGTCAATGGATTGTCTAAATGCCAGCTGAGCGTCACTAAACCACCTCTCTTATGGGCTTCTTTGATGTAGTGTCTCATTTTGTCAAAAGGAACTCCATCAATATTTTTATCTGATTTTTTTTCTAATCCAGCTAGATCCCATCCATAAACTGCGGGATAGTCACCAGTAAGTTCTTTTACATCACTTCTTCCCGTTTCATATTTCCAGTTTACTCCATAAGCTAAATCGTCCTGATGGCCAAAAAGTATACCTTTTGCTGTAAATTTTGTTAATTTTTGGTATAAAATTAATGTTTCAGATGTCATTTTTTTATCAGAAATAGATAATTTAGTATCAGTTAAAGAAATTTTAGAGGAACAGGAAGTTCCAATGTATGAAAGCGTTAAAAGTGCGACAAATATCTTTTTCATGTTTATGATGGTTGATGGAGGTAATATTAAAATGGCACTCTATATTCCATATTTTTTTTAAAATATGGATGCAGTACTTTTTTAAAGAAACTGTTTTAGGAATGTAATTATCAAAAATATAAAAATAGTAAGTATTAAAAATGATTCGTATTTAATATTGATGTAGTTTTTAAAATATTGATAAATGTATTTTTCAAAGGTAATTGGATGACTTGCTTTTAATTAATATTATTTTATCAATTATATATCATATTATTGCAAATAAAAAAAGTTAACATGAGTAATCTTAAAAATTTTTATAGAGAAATACCGCCACTTTCATCAGGTGATAGTTTTTTAGTGTTTGATAGAGTAAAGGATAGTTTTGATTTTCCAGTGCACTATCATCCTGAATTTGAGATTAATTTTATACAGAACGGAAAGGGAGTCAAGAGAGTAGTGGGTGATAATATTGAAGAAATTGATGATATTGAATTGGTTTTAATAGGTCCTAATTTATATCATGGATGGGAATTGAATAAGTGCAAAAATAAACAGATACATGAAATTACTATTCAATTTCATAATGATTTATTTGATGAAGCTTTATTGTCAAGGCGGATTATGACACCGATAAAAGATATGTTCAATAGGTCGATTCATGGTATTTTATTTTCAAATAAAATTGCCGATGAATTGGCTTCTCGTCTTGTTAAGATTTCAAAACTAGATGGTATGGATTATTTTTTAGAAATAATTTCTATATTATATGACCTTGCTAACTCTAGGAATCAGAGACTATTATCAACTTTCACAGTGGATCATGATACATTTGAAGATTATGATAAAATGAAATTGGTATATGAATATGTACAAAAGAATTTTGCTGATAAAATCACATTGGATGAAGTGTCTAATGTGGCAAGTATGTCTAGTATTTCTTTTAACCGATTTATAAAAAAGAGAACTGGTAAGACATTTGTTAATTATATTAATGATATAAGAGTGGGTTATGCTGCAAGATGGTTAGTCGAAAAAGATCTTAGCATTTCGGAAATTGCTTTTAAATCAGGTTTCAATAATATTGCCAATTTTAATAGGAGTTTTAAAAACATTAAAAAATGTACTCCAAGTCAGTATAGGGAAGATTTTTCTGGGTTAAAGCGTATTTTGTAGCGCGGTTCAAACAATATTTTTTAGATTATTTTAAAGGCTTTCTATTGAAAGCCTTTGCTTTTTTAATACTTTATGTTTTTTAGGTCACTCCTTTTATAATAGCACTTCTGTTTTGTGTTCATTTATTTTTAATTCTTTTTATCGTATTTTTTATATAAATAAATTACGTATTGTATAATTTAAAACCATTATTTTTTATAAATAGATATAGTTTTTAGGTTTAAAGTTAAAATATTATCATCAAATGATATAATACTATTAATTATAAAGTTTCTTCTGTTATAAATTTGTTGATTATTAATTATCATCTTATTAATAATGAAAAATATTTCTGAAAACCAGTGTCAGAAATTTAAAATTTAACTAACTAAATATTTATTATGAAAAAATTATTATCAAATTTTATTCATTGGAAACTAAATTACCACAAGTTTCCATTGATGTTATTTTTACTATTAACGAGTAGTTTTATGTTTGCTCAAACCTCTATTTCGGGTGTAGTTAGGGATGCTTCTGGACCTGTTCCTGGAGTTAATGTTGCTGTGAAAGGTGTTAATAACGGTACAACTACTGATTTTGATGGGAATTTTAAATTAAACGGTGTAAAGCCAAATGATGTATTGATATTCTCTTATATTGGTTATGTAAGCCAAGAAGTTGGTGTTAATGGTAAATCTAAAATTAATGTTACGCTACAAACAGATTCAAAACAATTAGAAGAAGTTGTAGTTGTTGCTTATGGTAAAACAACCAAGAAAGACTTAACTGGTGCTGTTGGAATCATAAATTCTGAAAGTTTAAATAGTACACCAGTAACCTCTGTAGATCAAGCTTTGCAAGGTAAAGTGGCTGGTTTACAAATTACACAAGACTCTGGTGCACCTGGATCTGGAATGTCTGTGAATATTCGTGGGGTGGGTTCTTTTGGTAGCACTGCACCATTATATATCGTTGATGGGTATCCAACAGAAGATATCTCTTATTTAAATCCAAATGATATCCAATCTATTTCTATTTTGAAAGATGCTTCTGCATCTGCCCTATATGGTGTAAGAGCGAGTAATGGTGTTGTGATTGTACAAACAAAAAGCGGTAAAAAAGGAGCTACAGTTGTAGAAGTTAATAGCTGGATTAGTACTAGTGACTTGCATAAAAAAGTAGATTTGTTAAATGTAAATCAGTTTGCTACGCTGGCTAATAGTTTAGGTACAGCACAAGGAGTTTCAACATTGCCAGAATGGGCTAACGGTGGTACTGGCTTGACAAATGTAGATTGGCAAGATTATGCTTTTAGAGCAGCAGTGAGACAAGGTCATAATGTTTCTATAAGAGGTGGTGGAGAAAAGACTAAAATAGCTTTAACAGCAGGACTTACTGATGAAGAAGGAATTGTTATTGGCTCTTCAAGTAAAAAATGGAATTTAGGTTTGAAAGGTGATTTTGATATTACTGACAAATTGAGAGCGAAGGCAAATATTAAATACAATAAGCAATCTACTTACACCCCACTTGGAGGTGGATATGATAATTTAGCAAAAGTGTTTACAAATGTGCCTTATTTATCTAATGCTACGGGGACTAATTTGCCTTATAGTAATGGATTATATGGTTCTTTTACTGATGTAAGTCAATTTGCAACAAGTACTAACATCTTGGCACAAGGATTAAGTCAAGACAATGATAATGCAAAATATACAACACAAGCTAATTTTGGTTTGGAATACGATATCATTCCTGGGTTAACAGCTAAAGCTAATTATGGTTTTACTACAATTAGTGATAATTATGCTCAGTTTTTACCTTCTTATTTCCGTAGTTCAGCTAATGCTGACAATAGGGCTAATGCTACTTATACAGTTACACATAATCTTTATAATGACTGGGTAGCTGAAGGTTTATTAGATTATACAAAGTCTTTTGGTAAAAGTAAAATTAATTTATTAGGTGGTGTTTCTGCTCAAAGAGGAACTTCAGAGATTTTATCAACAAGAGGTTCAAGCTTTTTAAGTAATGACATTAGAGACTTATCTGCTGCGGGTAAAATTGATTACACAAATGCTTATACTCGAACAAGTACATTAGCGAGTCAGTTCGCTCGATTTAATTATAGTTATGACAGTAAATATTACGTAACTCTTACCGCAAGAAGAGATGGTGTTGGAGATCGATTTTTAGAGAAACCATACTCTCCATTTTATTCTGCTGGTGCAGGTTGGAATATTGATGAAGAAGCTTTCATGGATGATAGTATCTTTAATGTTTTGAAATTAAGAGGTAGTTATGGAGAAACAGGGAATTACAAAGGAATTGGTTCTTTTCTTTACAAAACCATTTATGCTAATGGTGTAAATGGAGATGATGCTGGGTATACTTTTGGAGGACAACTTTCACCTGGTTTAGCACCTACTGGATTGGCTAATAGTAAATTAAAATGGGAAACTCAAGTTCAAACGGATTTAGGTATTGATGGTGAATTGTTTGATGGTAAAATTTTCTTTACTGTTGATTATTTTAATAAAGAATCTCGAGATTTCTTATTGTATCAAACGATACCTGCACAAACTGGTTTTACAACTGGACCTGTAAATGCTGGAAATATTGTAAATAGAGGTCTTGAATTTTTAGTAGGTTATAGAAAAAATAAAGGAGATTTTACTTGGGATATTTCTGCAAATTTAACTACAATACATAATGAAATTACTAGTTTGGGAGGTGAGGATTTTGTCAAATTTAGCTCGACATTTGCTCCTTCTTTTGTTGATAACTGGCAAGATATTACTAGATCTTATGTAGGTGGTAATGTAGGAGCTTTCTATGGTTATAAAACAGATGGAATTTTTCAAACTCAAGCAGAAATAGATGCTTTAAATTCAAGTGCAGGTGGTGTTTATCAAAATTCAGCTACCGTTCCTGGAGATAGAAAATTTAAAGATGTTAATGGAGATGGGAAAATTACTGCTGATGATAAAACGGTTATTGGTAGCCCAATTCCTAAGTTTTATGGTGGTTTAAACTTTAATGCCAAATATAAAAACTTTACTGTTGGAATTGATGTGAATGGAAGTTTTGGAAACAAAATTCTTAATTACACACGTGTTGAACAAGAGTCTTTTGGTGGATTTGGTATCAATAATGGATACACTAATATTAGTGTTGATTACTTCAATAACTATTGGAGAGGTGACGGAACTACAAATGAATATGCTAGAGCAACATTGATTGATTCTAATCAAAACAATAGAGCATCTGATCATTTTATAGAAGACGGATCATATGTAAGATTAAGAAATTTAAAATTTGGTTACTCTCTTCCTGATAGTATAATTAAGAATTTGGGTATGACTAACTTGAATGTTTATGTGAGTGGTCAAAACTTAATTACTTTAACAAAATACACTGGTTGGGATCCAGAAATTGGTCAAGTTTCTGATCAAAATGGGACTTCTGGTGGTGTTCAAACAAGAGGTATAGATTTTGGAACTTTCCCTGTAGCGAAATCATTTACATTAGGCTTAAACTTACAATTTTAAAAAAAAGTAGAAATGAAAAAAAATAATAAAATTTATATAGCAAAAATCTTTGTGAGTTTTGCAGTACTAATATCTTCTGGTTGCTCAGAGAGCTTCCTAAAGGATGAAAAGACTGATGGTATCGATGGAGATATTGTTTTCTCAAATGATAATACGGCTACTGCTGCAATTTCAGGAGTATATGATACTTTTCAGGGAGAAAAAAGTGCAGAGTATGATACAAAGGCGTTGTTTTATCCAGCTAATTTTTTATCGCAAGATCTATTAAATGTAGGAGCCGATACCTTCTTTCAAAAATATGAGATACCATCTACTTTTGGTCCATTCAATGCACTTTGGGAAAGCCACTATATTGGTATTGGTAGAGCAAATAGTGCTTTAGAAAAATTACCTGCTGCTATTGAAGGAGGTAAAGTGAGTACTGATTTAGGGAATAGATTACAAGGAGAATGTCTTGCAGTTAGAGGTATTTTGTATACTATTTTGGCTTCAAATTTTGGAGGTGTTCCTGTAGTAATTAAACCAGCAACTGGTGGTTCAGAAGATTATGCGCCTAGAAATACACAAGATGAGGTTTTTACTCAAATTGCTAAAGACATGGAAGAGGCTATTCCTAAATTGCCTTGGACTTACGATGCTATAAACAAAGGAAGAACAACAAAAGGAACTGCTTATGCATATCTTGGGAATGCGTATATGTGGTTGAAACAATATGATAAAGCGGCGGCGGCATACGAGGCTCTAGAAGGACATGCAACATTAGAAGCTAACTTCTTAGATATTCATGCTGCCATAAATAGAAATGGAAAAGAATCTTTATTTGAACTTCAATTTAATGATGCTGTAGGTGATTTGTCTTGGGGTCGTGATGATAATGTTACTTTCTTACAATCTTTTTGTATGCCAGCAGAAATAGGTAAAGGGGGTGGTTATGCTGCTTCTACTAAAGGATTACATGATTCATTTGAAGCTGGTGATTCTAGAAAAGTAGCTACTGTTATTGGGCCTGGAGAAACACATCCTGATCCGTTAATTAAAATTTCAGAATACGATAATATCATTGAAAATTATGGAGGTATGAATACTTGTGGTACTGTTGATGCACCATGGTATGGTCCTGGAGAAACGGCTTCAAGTGGAAGAACGGGTTATTATAATGTGAAAACATGGAGAGATCCAAAAGTAAAAGGATGGAGTTACCCGAATCTATTTGGCGGACAAAATCTTATTATAATGAGATATGGGGAAGTATTGTTAAGTCAAGCTGAGTGTTACCATAAATTAGGTAATGATACTAAAGCAATGACGTATTTAATGAAAATTAGAAACAGAGCTGGTTTGATTACACTACCAACTGTTGCTATGGATGATGCGATTTTAAATGAATACCGTCATGAATTAGCTGGAGAATTTTCATTGTGGTATGTGTTAAGAAGATCTGGAAATCATATTAAATATATTAAAGATAGATTTAATATCACAATTCCTGCAGGTCATGATTTAGTACCTATTCCTCAAAATGCATTAGATGTGAATAAAAATCTTGCGCAAAATCCTGGATATTAATTTGTTTTGGTAGTTGATTAAATTCCTAAAAGAGGGTGATTTTTTACCCTCTTTTTACTTTTAAATTATTTTTGATATGCTTAATAGACTGACCTCATTTTTATTTTTATTTTTTCTTCTTTCTAGTTGTTCAAAACAGAAAGGAGATTTTTTGTTTTCTAAACTAGATGCATCAATAACGGGGATAACCTTTGTTAATGAAGTGAAAAACGGAAAAACAATGAATGTATTTAATTATAGAAATTTTTATAATGGAGGCGGAGTTGCTATTGGTGATGTCAATAATGATGGTTTACCTGACTTGTTTTTCACTTCAAATCAAAGTACCAATAAGCTTTATATCAATAAAGGAAATTTTAAATTTGAAGATGTTTCAAAAAAAGCAGGAATCGAAGGAAATAATTCATGGTCCACTGGCGTGACTATGGTTGATATTAATGCGGATGGTTTATTAGATATATATGTATGTAATGCAGGAAATTCAAATTCAGAAAATCAAAAAAACCAACTCTATATTAATAAAGGCGACGGAACTTTTGTAGAAAAAGCAGCCGAATATAATTTAGCAGATACAGGGATCACAACACATGTTTCTTTTTTTGATTATGATAAAGATGGTGATCTTGATGTTTATATTTTAAATAATAGTTTTATTCCAGTAAGTAGTCTTAATTATTCCAATAAAAGAGAACTACGCGATCAAGATTGGGATATGCCGGAAATGCTTAAAGGTGGCGGCGATAAATTATTGCGTAATGACAATGGAAAATTTACGGATGTAAGTAAGGAAGCCGGAATTTATGGAAGCCTTATTGGATTTGGTTTAGGAGTTGTTGTAGGTGATTTAAATGGTGATTTATACCCAGATATTTATATTTCGAATGATTTTTTTGAAAGAGATTATATTTATATCAATAATAAAAACGGAACTTTTACAGAGCAACTTCAGGATAAAGTAAATCATACAAGCCAGTCGTCAATGGGCTTGGATATGGCGGATATAAATAATGATGGATTAGCTGATTTGTTTGTTTCGGATATGTTACCGGAGCCTGATGAGCGATTAAAAACGACTATAAGTTTTGATAATTACGATTTATTTACGCGTAAATTACATCTTGATTTTTACAATCAGTACATGCAAAACACCTTGCAGCTGAATAATGGCAATGGACAATTTAGTGAAATTGCTAATTATGCTGGAGTATCTAAAACAGATTGGACTTGGGGTGCTTTATTATTTGATATGGATAATGATGGTTACAAAGATATTTATGTATGTAACGGAATCTACCATGATTTAACCAATCAAGATTTCATGGACTTTTTTGCGAATAGCTTTATCCAAAGGATGGCTGTAACGGGTAAAAAAGAGGAAATGGAAACCATAATTAATAAAATGCCAAGTACACCAATACCTAATTATGCTTATAAGAATAATAGAAATTTAACCTTTACAAATGAAGCTCAAAATTGGGGATTAGAAACGTCAAGTTTTTCAAATGGTGCTGCTTATGGGGATCTTGATAATGATGGGGATCTTGATTTAGTGGTCAATAATGTCAATATGGAAGCTTTTGTTTATCAGAATAATTCAGAGAAAAACAAAAGCAATCATTTTGTAAAAGTGAAACTTACAGGAGATAATAATAACAAGTTTGCTATAGGGAGTACAGTTAAATTATTTGTTGGAAAAGAAATAATAAAACAAGAATTGACACCTTCAAGAGGTTTTCAATCTTCAATGGATTATAGTTTGGTTTTTGGAATTGGGAATAAAAAAATAGATTCTCTACAGGTAATTTGGCCTAATAATAAATACGAAACAATAAAAAAAGTAGCACTAAATACAACTTTGAAATTGGATATAAAAAATGCAAAAAGCGATTTCGTATTTAAGAAAGTGATTCCAAAACAATTATTCACTGAGAAAGCGAATACTTTTCTAGCTCATCAAGAGAATGATTATATCGATTTTGATTATGAAGGTTTAATTGCTGAAATGCTTTCGCAAGAAGGTCCATCATTAGCAGTAGTGGATATTAATGGTGATGGGAATGAAGATGTATTTATAGGTGGTGCGAAAGGGTTACCCGGAAAAATATATTTGAACAAAGGAAACAACAGTTTTTCAATTTCAAAACAAGTTGACCTAGATGCCGACTTCAATTACGAGGATACGGCAGCGAGTTTTTTTGACGCGGATAATGATGGAGATTTGGATTTATTAGTAGGTTCTGGTGGAAATGAAAAAGCAGATCAGGTTAATTATGTAAATCGTTTGTATTTAAATAATGGGAAAGGTGTTTTTGTAAAAAGCAAATCAGTTATTCCAACATCTAATAGTAATGTCTCAGTTATTGCTGTCAATGATTTTGATAATGATGGAGATAATGATGTTTTTATAGGTAGTAGAAGCGTTCCTGGTGTTTATGGTATTAGTCCTAAACATGTACTTTTAGAAAATGATGGGAAAGGAAATTTTAAAAATAGTATTGATAAAATAGCTTTCAAATTAAACCAAGTTGGAATGATTACAGATGCTGTTTGGGAAGATATTGATGGAGATAATAAAAAAGATTTGATTGTTGTAGGAGATTGGATGGCTCCAATTGTATTTAAAAACACAGGTAAGAAGTTGACAGAATACAAATCTAATTTGTCTGAGTATTCTGGTTTTTGGAATGCTGTTTCTTGTGTTGATCTAAATAAGGATGGTAAAAAGGACCTCGTTTTAGGAAATAAAGGGACCAATACTCCTTATAAAGCAACAGCAAGGAATCCTTTGAAATTATTTGTCAATGATTTTGATGGGAATGGTACAATCGAACAAATCGCTACGAGATGCAATAACAAACGCGATTTACCTATTAATCTAAAGAAAGAATTAGCTGGTCAGATTCCATCTATTAAGAAACACAATTTGAGTTATGCTGATTATGCAACAAAGACTTTTCAAGAGTTGTTTTCAGAAGAAGTTATAAAGAATTCAGAAATTAAAAAAGCTACAATTCAAGAAAGTATCATTGCTATAAATAAAGGCAATGGGAAATTTGAAATTCAGGTTATGCCAAAAGAAGTTCAGTTCTCAACAGTTAATACCATTTTCACGACAGACATTAATAAAGATGGGATTCTGGATATTGTTTTAGGAGGAAATCAATATGAATTCAAACCACAGTATTCAAGGTTGGATTCTAATTTTGGAAGTGTTCTTTTGGGAAGCAAAAACGGAAAATATACTTGGGTTCCTTATGAAAAATCAGGTTTCTTTATGAGAGGCGAGGTAAAACACCTAAAAGAAATAAAAAACAAAAATAACTCGAAATCAATTATCGCAGTTATTAATGATGCTACTCCTAAAATATTTCAATTTAATAATTAGGTAGTTTTATTTATTCGATTTAACAAAGCCTATTTTTGAAATGGTATTGTAGATTTTATTAGATTAATATTTTAGGTTTAAATTTTTCAATTTTGGTTAATTGGTTTTTTTAAGAATTCCCTAGCATAAAAATTAGGGAATTCTTTATTTCTAATTGCCTTTTTAATAGTACATAAATAATGAAATTATTCAAATTATCAGCACTTGTATTTATTTATAGTTTGCAAGTTCTAACACCAATTTTGGCACAGACAGTCCCCTCAAGAGAACATATCTCACTGGATAAAGATTGGAAATTTGCATTTGGACATCCATCAGATACAAAGAAAGATTTTGATACTGGAACAGGATATTTTTCCTATCTAGCAAAAGCAGGTTTTGGCGATGGAGCCGCGAGTGCCACATTTGATGATCGGTCTTGGCGTGATTTAAGTTTACCTCATGATTGGGCAGTAGAACAAGATTTTAGTAGTGAGGCTAGTTTTAGTCATGGATTTAAAGCAATTGGCAGAAACTTTCCAGACAAAACAATTGGCTGGTATCGCAAGAAAATATTAATACCAGCGAGCGATCTTGGGCGAAGAATTCATATTGCTTTCGACGGAGTTTTTAGAAATTCTATTGTTTGGATAAATGGGCATTATTTAGGAAATCAAGACAGTGGTTATTTGGGTTTTGAGTATGATATTACAGATTATATCAATTATGGAGGAGAGAATTCTATAGCAGTTCGGGTAGATGCAACTATGGAAGAAGGTTGGTTTTATGAAGGAGCTGGTATCTATCGTCATGTTTGGCTGAATAAAACAAATGAGTTACATGTTCCCGCGAATGGTACTTTTGTGCAAACGAAAACCAAAGATGCTAGCTCTACAATAAACGCAATGGTTACTCTTACTAACGAGGGGAAAGTGGCTAAATCATTTCAAATTGTTCAAACTGTTATTGATGCATCTGGAAAAAAGATAGGGGACAAAACGATTAGTTCCTGTAGTTTAAATGCAAGGGAAACAAAAGATTTTACAACGGATTTAATCGTCCAAAATGCTACGCTTTGGTCCATCGAAAACCCGTATTTATATAAAATGGTTACCTCTATTTATGAAGGAGACAAATTAGTAGATACCTATGAAACTCCATTCGGAATTAGAACCATTCGGTTTGATGCAAATGAAGGATTCTTTCTAAATGGGAAACATATTAAGATAAAAGGGACCAATAATCATCAAGATCATGCAGGAGTTGGAGCTGCAATTCCTGATGCGTTACAAGAATTTAGAATTAGGACTCTAAAATCTTTTGGAAGTAATGCATATAGATGTTCTCATAATCCGCCAACACCTGAATTATTAGACATTTGTGATCGATTAGGAATGTTAGTTATTGATGAAAACAGGTTGATGGGTAGTACACAAACCCAATTGGGTGATGTAAAAAAGTTGATTGAACGAGATAGAAACCATCCTTCAATTATAAGTTGGAGCATTGGAAATGAAGAATGGGGAATTGAAAATAATATCACAGGAGCAAGAATTGCAAGTACGATGCAATCCTATGTAAAATCTATCGACACTACAAGACCAGTAACGGTAGCATTTAGTGGAGGAATAGGTAGTGATGGAATTACGACTGTTATGGATTTGTTAGGAATCAATTATATCGTGAATAAAAGTACGGACGAACAGCATCAATTATTTCCAAATCAATTTATTTGGGGAACTGAGGAAGGAAGTACTAATGCTACTCGCGGGGAGTATTATCTTGATAATGAGAGATATATAATGCCGGCTTATGACAAATCGCCAAGCAGTAGCTTTATTAGTATAGAACAAGGCTGGAAACACTATAATTCACGTTCGTACTTAGCTGGAATGTTTATATGGACTGGTTTTGATTATCGTGGGGAACCTACACCATTTGTATATCCATCAGTGGGATCTTATTTTGGTATGGTAGATCAATGTGGGTTTTATAAAGATACTGCTTGGTATTTAAAAGCTTGGTGGCAAGATGATCCTGTTTTACATCTATTACCACATTGGAATTGGAGCGGAAAAGAAAATCAAAATATTGAAGTTTGGGCCTACAGTAATTGTGATGAAGTAGAACTTTTTTTAAACAAAAAAAGTTTAGGTAAAAAAGCAATGAAGAAAGATGGGCATTTAGAATGGAATGTAAAATATACTCTAGGAACTCTAGAAGCGATTGGTTATAAAAAAGGAAAGAAAATAATAACTGATGTTGTAAAAACTACAGGAATTGCTAATAGCCTAAAATTAGAATCGAATAAAATAATTCTTAAAAGTAATAAGGATGATGTGGCTTTGATAAAAGTGAGTACACAAGATAAAAATGGATTGCAGGTTCCTATCGCTGATAATGAAGTAACTTTTTCAATTTCGGGACCAGCAAAAATAATTGGTGTTGGAAACGGAGATCCAACTTCATTAGAAGCCGACAAGTTTATAGAAAGTATCACAGTTTTGAATTTAGAAAATCTTAAGGAGAAACAAGTGGAAAGTCTTAATTCTATTGAAGAAACTAAAGATAAAATAGATGTTTCAAGTTGGCAAAATGCATTTAAAGAAGATAGAGATAGTGTATTTGGAAAGAAAGTAAAAGCAATCGTATATAGAACTGAATTCGATTTACCATCCGATTATACGGAATCAAAGATTACTTTCTTTTATAATAGTTTAGGTAGAAACCAGTCCATCTTTATAAATGGAAAGCAAATAGCTCAAGCAATTCCAGAAAATAAAGAAGGAGATACTTTTGTTTTGGATAAATCGATGCTTCGTTCAGGTAAAAATACGATAGCAATTATTGGCGAACCTTTATTAAAAGTAAAACCTTGGGATGTAATAAATCAAAATCCGGGTACCATCCAAATTTTTACCTCGCCTGAACAATACAAGCGCAAATTATTCAATGGTTTAGCGCAGGTAATTATTCAAGCTACTGGCAAGGCAGGAGAAATAAAACTAACAGCTACTTCCAAAGGAGTAAAACCAGCAGTCATTTCTATTCAATCAGTTAAATAACACTATTAAAAATGAAACAAATTACAATAAGTTTTTTAGTATTACTAACCTCTTTTGTAGGCTTTAGCCAAGGAAATAAAGTGAATCAAACTGGTGGAAAATTTGAAGGTCTTGCTATGGCTCCACCAATGGGTTGGAATTCTTGGAATACATTTGAAACCAATATAAATGAAAAACTAGTAAAAGAAACTGCCGATATTATGGTAAGTACAGGAATGGCAGCAGCTGGTTATAACTATATTGTCCTTGATGACGGCTGGATGACTAAAGAAAGGGACTTTAATGGTAATTTAGTTCCAGATCCAATTAAGTTTCCAAGTGGAATGAAAGCCTTAATTGATTATGTTCATTCTAAAGATTTGAAATTTGGACTGTACAATTGTGCAGGAACACAAACTTGTGCAGGGTATCCAGGTACACGAGGATATGAATATCAAGATGCACGATTTTACGCTAGCCTAGAAATAGATTATCTAAAGTACGATTGGTGTAATACAGCAGGAATTAATGCTCCAGAAGCGTATGCAACGATGAGCAACGCGCTTAAAAAAGCAGGAAGACCTATTGTTTTTAGTCTTTGTGAATGGGGCGATAATAAGCCATGGGAGTGGGGGGAACCTATTGGGAATCTTTGGAGGATTTCGGGAGATATTTATCCTTGTTTTGATTGTGAATTTCACCATGAAGAAGGAAACTGGTCTTCTTGGGGATTTATGAAAATTGCCGAAATGCGCAAAGACATTCGTAAATATTCAGGACCTGATCATTGGAATGATTTTGATATGATGGAAGTGGGTGATGGAATGACAAATACTGAAGATAAAACCCATTTTACGATGTGGTCCATGTTAGCTTCACCATTAATAGCAGGTAATGATTTCAGAAAAATGTCAAAAGAAACCTTAGCGATTTTAACTAATAAGGCATTAATTGCAGTCAATCAGGATAAATTAGGGATTCAAGGGTTTAAACTTTCAACAGTAGATGGATTAGAAGTATGGGTGAAGCCATTATCTGATGGAAACTGGGCAGTTACATTTTTAAACAGAACAGAAGTAGCTAAAAACATTAATTTTGATTGGAAAAAGAACCCAATTAAAGACGCTGACTTTGGCTTTGAAGCCGATTTCAATAAAACAATATTCAAGTTGAAAGACCTTTGGAATAACAAGGATATAGGTACTACCAACAAGAATTTTATGGTTACTATTGCTTCTCATGATGTAATTACTTTGAAACTAATTAAATAAAAATAAACTATGAGTATAATTTATAAGATTATTATAATGTTGCTTTTAATGTGTTCCAGTCTAATGAATGCTCAATTTGTAAAAAAGCACGGGCAGTTAAAAGTAGCAGGTACACAACTTATGGATGTTAATAATGAACCTATAGTATTGCGAGGGATGAGCTTTGGTTGGCATAGTATGTGGCCACGGTTTTATAATGAAGATGCAGTAAGTTGGTTAAAGAAAGATTTTAAATGTTCTGTTGTCCGAGCAGCTATGGGTGTTGAAGCTGGAGAAAGTCCTTACATTAAGAAGCCTGAATTCTCAAAAGAAAAAATTGAAGCAGTAGTAAAAGGAGCCATCAAATCAGATATTTATGTGATTATTGATTGGCATAGCCATAATATTAATTTGGAAGAGTCTAAAGTATTTTTTGATGAGATGTCAAAAAATACGGAAAGTATCCTAATATTATATATGAAGTTTTTAATGAACCAGATTACGAAACTTGGCCCGAAGTAAAAGCGTATGCTGAAGAAGTAATAAAGGTAATACGAACTAACGATCCTAACAACGTAATTTTAGTAGGGAGTCCTCGCTGGGATCAAGATGTTAACCTTCCTGCTGAGGATCCTATAAAAGGATATAAGAATCTAATGTATACGATGCATTTTTATGCAGCGACTCATCAAAAAGTATTGCGAGACAGAACAGATGAAGCGATAAAATCTGGTTTACCCATTTTTGTTTCAGAGTCTGCTGGTATGGAAGCCACTGGAGATGGACCTTTAGACTATAAGGCTTGGCAAGAATATATTGATTGGATGGAATCAAAAAAAATAAGTTGGATTACTTGGTCGGTTTCTGATAAAGATGAAACCTGTTCGATTCTAAAAAAATCGGCAAAGTCTAATGGAAATTGGAAAAAGATAGATTTGAAAGAATCTGGAATTAAGGTGCGAGAATTATTACGGAAATATAATAAAGAATAACGCAATAGATTAATTTTAAATTTTTTATTTAGCTTGATACCCCTATTTTTATAGGGGTATTTGTATTTTTTACATATTTTTTATTGTTTTGAAACGTTTTTTAATTTGTTTTAACAGCTATGTATGTGAAATAATAGGGGTGTTGGGTATAAAATACGTTATGAATATTTTGTTTTTTCATCGTCAAAAATGAGGAATACATATTTTTTTTAAGTGTTTTTTTGTAATTAATAATTCTAACGGTTTTAAGTTAAAAATTCGGATTTTATTTATTTATCTTAAATAAAAGTTAATAAATTCGTCCCAGAACAAGGAATAATTCCTTCTTTAACATTTTTTATCATTAAAAAACGATTAAAAAAGTAACTAACTAAAACTAAATTAATATGAAAAAAGTAGTAATTATGTTGGCTTTTGTGCTGACGGGAACTATGACATTTGCTCAAGATGCACCAACATCAACACCATTAGAAATTTCAGGTTCGGGAGATCTTTATTATAAATATGACTTTTCTAAAACGGCTAACATCCCAACAAGTTTTGCTTCAGACCAAAATTCTGTTTCTTTAGGAATGATCGATATCGCATTGAAAAAAACAACTGGTAAAACCTCTTTTGTAGGTGAGATTTCTTTTGGTCCTAGAGGGCAATTTCAATCTATCTTAAATTCCGATGGTACTTACGATGAGTTAGGTGCTAACTCTTTCCATATTCAAAACTTGTATGCTACTTATGCAGCAACTGATAAATTAAGTTTTACCGCTGGATTTATGGGGACATTTATAGGATATGAAGTGATTTCTCCTTTAGCTAATTTCCATTATTCAACTTCTTATTTGTTTACTAATGGCCCATTCCAAAATGCAGGTGTTAAAGCTAACTACGCCATAACTGATAAAGTAGGTTTAATGGTAGGTGCATTTAATGATGCTTGGAATTCTTATCAAGCAGATGCATTTAAAGGATTAAACGCTTTTGGAGCTCAATTATCTTTAGCTCCAACTGAAGGGGTAAATGCTTACATCAACTTTATGGATGGTTCAGTAAGTGGGACAATTATTGACTTAACTGCAACATTCCAACTTTCTGATAAATTTTTATTAGGTCTTAATGCTGCTGATTACTCTAACGATGGTGATGTAGGTTATACAGGTGTTGCTTTGTACCCATCTTATGCAATCTCGGATAACTTTGGCTTAGGTTTACGTGGCGAGTATTTTGATTATAAAAAAGGTTCTGGAGATACTTCAGTTACTGCATTAACATTTTCTGCCAATTTAAAATCAGGAGGATTAACATTTATTCCGGAGTTTAGAATAGATAATTCATCTGATGAAGTATTTGTTGACTCTAATATGGCTGCAACAAAATCTGCTGCACAGTTTGCTTTTGGAGTTGTATATGGTTTCTAACCATAAACCATAAAAGAATTTTAGATTATATATTTGTAATAATAACTTATAATTTTTTTTTTTTTGGACTGTCAAAATACCTCTAGTATTTTGGCAGTTTTTTTATGATGTATTGTCTCGATAGTGCTTTATAAGATAAGATTATAAAAAAAGAGTTTTCCATCTGGGAAACTCTTTTTTATAGTCTATAAACTACTAGTTATTGTTTTTTGTATATGGAATAAATAGTGTTTATTGTATTTTCATCTAGTATATCACTTACATCTGTTTGAATAAAATGGCGTTTGAAAGCTATAATTGCAGCTGAAAGATTTTTTGTGTTATATCCTATAATTCGTAACCCTTGCTCTGGATTAAAATTTACTGGAGCTGTTTCTAAAAGATCATCTTTCCATATTCCAAATCCATTTTCGGCCAATGTTTTCCAAGGAAATAGGGTGCTTGGATCATTTTTTCGAGTAGGAGCAATATCGGAATGGCCAATAATATTTTGAGCAGGAATGTTGTATTCTCTTTTTAATTTACTCAATAACGCCATTAAACTAGTTATCTGAGCTTCTGAAAAGGGTTCTGTGCCATTATTGTCTAATTCAATTCCTATTGAAGCCGAATTTACATCTGTATTTTTTCCCCATGATCCACTGCCAGCATGCCAGGCGCGTAAGTAGTCATTTAGCATTTGTACTACACTTCCATCATCTCCTATCACATAATGTGCACTTACTTGTGTTCTTGTAAGAGTAAATGTTTTGATAGTTTGTTGAATCGAGTCTTGTGCGGTATGGTGTATGATAATAAAATTTGGTTTACGTAAATTAAAATTTACAGTTCCAATCCATTCCGTTTTTATACCATTTCCTATTGGGGTAGACCCCATTTTAGATATTGTATCTTTAAAAGTATATAATTGTTTTGTGTACACATTATCAATACTTATTATCGTTTTGGTGACAATAGGTAATGGTTCTGGTTCCTTACTTGAAATTGTTTCTTTAAAAGATTTTAGTTTGTTATCATATTCTTTTTCACTTGCCTTATATGGATTTGTGGAGCAGGATGTAATAACAATTGTAAGAATGAAGTAATAAAAATATTTTTTCATAGTATTAACAAGGGGCTTATTGTTGATCAATAATTTTTATCTATTTCTTCTTGATCTTTTTTTGCTGTTGCTTTCTTCGTTTAGTGCTTTGTATTTTACTTTTTGGTCTTCATTCAAAAATTCGTTGATTTTTCTGTCAGTAGTTTCAGAAAGCGCTTTTATTTCCTCTATTTTTTGCTCTTGACTGGTCTCTCCCTTTATTAAAATTCCTTGAGAGCGAATGCTTTCAATTAAAACATTTGATATAGCAATCTCTTGTAAAGCGTCAAGATCAAGTTCAAGTTTTAGTTTTTCCATTATTTTACCTACGGTTACTTCTACAGGTATTTCCTTAGGTTTATCATGACTTGGGCCTTGATTCAATTGACTCATTTGCCCCATTCGTCCTCCACCATAACCACCTCCGCCATATCCATTACCATAACCACCATACCCATTATTTCCATATTGAGCCGAAACAGAATTAATTGATAATAACACAAGTGTCAAAACGAGTAAAGAGTGAATTGTTTTCATGTTTATTTTTTTAGTGATTTATAATGTGGAATAAGATAATATAAAATTAGGCTGGCTCTCCGTATAAGTCAAATTCAGTAGCTTCAATAATCTTAATCATAGCAAAATCACCAGTTTTCAAATAAAATTTAGAAGCATCAATAAGAACTTCGTTATCTACATCAGGACTGTCAAATTCAGTTCTTCCTACAAAATGACCGCCTTCTTTTCTGTCGATAATACATTTGAATGTTTTACCTAGTTTTAATTGGTTTAAATCCCATGAAATTTGTGATTGCAGTTCCATTATTTCGTTTGCACGGTCTTGTTTTACATCAGCTGGAACATCGTCTTCTAATAAGTAAGCGTGTGTGTTTTCTTCATGAGAATAAGCAAAACAACCCATTCTGTCAAATTTCATTTCTTGAACCCAGTCTTTTAAGATGTTAAAATCTTCTTGTGTTTCTCCTGGATATCCTACGATTAAAGTCGTACGAATCGCCATTTCTGGAACTGCTGCACGGAAATCTTTCAGTAATTTAGTTGTTTTCTCTTGTGTTGTTCCACGACGCATTGATTTCAATATAGAATCTGAAATATGTTGTAATGGAATATCAATATAATTACAAATTTTTGGTTCACGTTTCATGATTTCCAAAACATCCATTGGAAAACCAGTAGGGAAGGCGTAATGCAAACGAATCCATTCAATACCTCCTACTTTAACTAGTGCTTCTAATAATTCACCAAGATTACGTTTTTTGTAAATATCAAGACCATAATAAGTTAAATCTTGAGCAATTAAAATTAATTCTTTTACACCATCTCTTGCTAGACCTTCTGCTTCTTTTACTAGTTTTTCAATAGTTTGAGAAACGTGTTTTCCACGCATAATTGGAATAGCACAAAAACTACATGGTCTATCGCAACCTTCAGCAATTTTTAAGTAGGCATAATTTTTTGGAGTAGTAGTCAAACGTTCCCCAAGTAATTCATGTTTATAGTCTGCTCCTAAGGCTTTTAATAACGCAGGTAATTCAGTTGTTCCAAAGAATTGATCCACATTTGGAATTTCTTTCTCTAAATCAGGCCTGTAACGTTCAGATAAACAACCTGTAACGAAAACTTTGTCAACCAATCCTCTTTCTTTCTTATCGGCATATTCTAAAATCATATTTACTGATTCTGCTTTGGCATTATCAATAAATCCACACGTATTAATAACAATAATGTTACCTTCTGTTTCTGCTGGAGCCTCGTGTTCAACCTCTTTTCCATTGGCACGAAGTTGCCCCATTAAAACTTCGCTATCGTATATGTTTTTTGAACACCCAAGGGTGATCACGTTGATTTTATTCTTTTTTAAAGACTTGGTTCTCATAGATTTGTAAATTGGAGTGCAAAATTACGCTTTTTTATTCAAACAGAACTTGTTTCCCTTCTTTTTAGCTATTTTTTATGGAGCTATTCCTGTTATCCGATACAAACGAAGTTAGCTGAACTACTTTTTAAATAAACGTATGATGAAGTAATCTCCTGAGAAAAATCGGGAGGATTTTCACTGCTATCGGGGCTAGAAAAAAACCGTCTTGTTAAAATTAGAACGAGACGGTTTGTAATTGATTCTTCGTATTATTTACAATTCAAATAATAGTGTAAAAGTAATGTTGTTATTAATAGAATTAATTTTAGCACCATCTGTTAACCCTTGACTGAAAAATCCTTGTTGTGAATCTCTTTTGGCATAAGAATAAGCTAAATCTGCTTTGGTAGATCCAAAGTTGTACCCTAAACCACCTGAATATCCAGTTAAGTCTCCTATTGTTGTTCCGTTTTTGTAAGGACTTTGTTCGTAGCGATATCCTCCTCTTAAACTTAATTTGTCAATTTTATATTCGGCACCAATTCTTAATTCGGCCGTGTTATCAAGAGTATTGCTCATTGTTTTGTTTAATCCACTGAAATAGGTGTCATTCTCCGGTTTAAACTTAGTTTTACTATAATCTTTTATTGCATAGTCAATACTAATTAAGCCTGATTGTCCAAAAATATATGCAAAACTCCCTGTTACTTTACTAGGAGTTTGTAGGTTGTATGGTGCGTAAACATTAGTGATTCTTGGGTCAACCACATCCGATGGTAAAGAACCGTTAATATTACTACTTACTGCAAGAAGTTTTTGGGAAAGTTCGTCACTTAAATGATACCATGTTGATGATTCATATGCTAATCCCAGTCTCATTTCATTGGTCACTTTTGCTATAGCGCCTAATTGGAATGAAAATCCTGTTCCGTAAGTGTATAATTCATTATTAAACTGTGCTTTTGTAACTCTGTAATCAGCGTTTAAAGGGTTGTTATTGTCTTCGTAAAAAACAGAAGATTGTCTAAAATCCGCAAAGTGTGAATTAAGATTTATTCCTAAATATAATTTATCTTTATAGGAAGTTGCTGCATTAAAAGAAAGTTTTCCATTGTAACCAGTGGTGTAAATGCTGTTTTCTTGGTAGTAATTTCCACCTGGAGCAACATTTGAATTGTATTGGGTGTTGTTAGAGTCAGTCGTTTCAGGATTTATAACGTACCCTTGGTATCCAAAATAAGCTTGTTGTGTTCCGTGGTCTAAACTACCGTAATTTGAATTTTCAAGTGTATTTAAAGGAACTCCATTTGCATAACTTAAAAAGTAATTGGCGATGGAATTCGTTGGGTTAGTTCCTGCAGAAAATACAGAATTATTATAATTATTGGTATTTTCATAATCAATACCTACAGCAATTTTGCTCCAATTACTACTTGGGTTTTGGTTTTTGAAAACAAAAACTCCTCCAGCTTGACTTAAGTCAAATGAATTCTTATTATCGGTTGTTGTAGTTCCAAAATAGGTTGAATTATTTTTAATATCATTATTGCTTAACGTAACTGAGATTTGATTGTTTAAAAATACAGCTGAACCTGCTGGATTAACACTTAGAGAAGATAGGTCGCCTCCAAGAGCGCCAAAAGCACCGCTCATTGCTTTGAATCGTGCGGTACCGTTTAAGTTGTCTTGTGAAAAGCGTAATGCATCGGTTACCTCCTGTGATTGTGCGACACCGAAAGTTAAGCCTGTCATTATTAAAAATATATATTTTTTCATTTTGATGATTTTTTATAAATATGAATTGTTATTATCTTCTTCCTCCACCAGATGATGATCTTCCGCCACCAGATGAAGATCCGCCTCCGCCAGATGAGGATCTTCCACTATTGCTATTGTTTCCACCGCTATTGTAAGAACTGTTAGATCTTGATGGAGAATAGCTGTCATTTCTTGAGCTATTTGAATTTGTTTGTCTACTAGTATTTGTATTGACTCTTCGAGTTGGAGTGTTGTAAGATTGGTTTTGTGATTCACTTCTTCTAGTAAAAGTAGGACTTGTTCTTGAGGTATTAAAATTTGTATTGTTTCTTCTATAGTCTACTGTATTGCTACTTCTATTAGTGCTTGTTCTGTTTGGAGAATAGTTTCTTGAGCTATAGTTTCGGTTTGTATTTGCTGTATTAGAATAGTAAGAAGAAGAACCTCTTCTACTTGGATTGTATGAATAATTGCGATTGTTGTAATAATTGTATCCATAATTAGAATAACCATAATATGGATAGCTATAGCCATAATAAGGATAACCCCATCCAAAGTTAGAATACCCATACCCGTAATAAGGGTAACCCCATCCGTAATTAGAATATGCCCAACTGTTATAAGGATAACCCCAACCGTAATTAGCGTAGCCTAATCCATATGATGAATAGCCCATTCCGTAACCAAAGCCGATTCCCCAATTGTTTGGTTGTATTGTAATATCTGTTCTTGAATAATTATTTCCCCAGTCAGCATAATTGGAGTTTGATTGTTGTAAACTATCATTTACAGCATCGTAATCATTGTATTCATCAATATTCGTAAAAATCTCAGTTGATTGATTCTCATCTTGGAGAGAACTGAAATAGTCTTTGTAGTGATTGTTTTCATTACTTTGTGGAGCTCTCTCAGTTCTGCTAGAAGTGCTTCCATCGTAAATTCCATCACGTTCATAATAGGAGCTATTTTGATAGGATCCACATGAAGTGAATAAGAGACTCAAAAATACAATAATAGAATAAATTGGCGTATTTTGGGATGAAAAAATATTAGTTTTCATATCTGTATGGTTTTTTATTGTTGCACATTACAAAAATAGTTAGTTTTGTGGAACTATTTAGTTAAATAAAACAAAACAAAATTTGTGCCAAACTATTCAATATGAGTAAGAACCTTACTACAAGATCAGAAGATTATTCAAAATGGTATAACGAGCTGGTTGTAAAAGCGGATTTAGCCGAAAATTCAGGAGTTAGAGGCTGTATGGTTATCAAACCTTACGGTTATGCCATTTGGGAAAAAATGCAAGCAGAACTAGACAGAATGTTTAAAGAAACAGGGCATCAAAACGCCTATTTTCCTTTATTTGTTCCAAAGAGCATGTTTGAAGCCGAAGAAAAAAACGCAGAAGGATTTGCTAAAGAATGCGCTATTGTGACGCATTACAGACTGAAAAATGATCCAGATAAACCTGGGAAATTAATGGTTGACCCTAATGCTAAATTAGAAGAAGAACTTATTGTTCGACCAACAAGTGAAGCGATTATTTGGTCAACTTATAAAGGATGGGTTCAGTCTTATCGTGATTTGCCTTTATTGATTAATCAATGGGCTAATGTAGTTCGATGGGAAATGAGAACGCGTTTATTCTTGAGAACAGCTGAGTTTTTATGGCAAGAAGGGCACACAGCTCATGCAACAAGAAATGAAGCTATTGAAGAATCGGAAAAAATGATGAACGTTTATGCTGAATTTGCCGAAAATTTCATGGCTATTCCTGTTGTAAAAGGAATAAAAACAGAAACAGAACGGTTTGCTGGTGCTGAGGAAACGTATTGTATCGAAGCATTGATGCAAGACGGAAAAGCATTGCAGGCAGGGACTTCTCATTTTCTTGGTCAGAATTTTGCAAAAGCATTTGATGTGAAATTTGCTAATGCCGAAGGCAAGCAAGAATATGTATGGGGAACATCATGGGGTGTATCGACTCGATTGATGGGTGCTTTAGTAATGACACATTCAGATGATAAGGGATTGGTTTTACCTCCTAATTTGGCTCCTATTCAAGTGGTAATTGTGCCTATTTATAAAACGGACGAACAACTTGATGAAATTACAGTTGAAGTAAATGTATTGATAGATGCATTGAAAAAAAGGAATGTTTCAGTGAAATATGATAACAGAACTACTCAAAAACCAGGATTTAAATTTGCTGAATGGGAATTAAAAGGGGTTCCAGTGCGAATTGCTGTTGGTCCCAAAGATTTAGAAAACGGAACTTTTGAAGTAGCAAGAAGAGATACTTTAACAAAAGAAGTGCAACCTAAAGATGGAATTGCGACTTATATCAGTGATTTATTAGCTACAATTCAAGAAGATTTATTTAATAAGGCATTAAATTATCGTGACACTCATATCACTGAAGTAAATAGTTTTGATGAGTTTAAGGAAGTTTTGGATACTAAAGGAGGCTTTGTATCAGCTCATTGGGATGGAACGGCTGCTACTGAAGAGAAGATAAAAGATTTGACCAAAGCTACTATAAGATGTGTGCCTTTGGATGCGATAGAAGAGTCGGGAAACTGCGTGTTTACTGGGAATCCTTCTGGTAAAAGAGTTCTTTTTGCAAAGGCATATTAATTTTTTTAAATTTTTTCAAGTCTGCTATTGCACTTCTCAAAAATAGTTGTATTTTTGCATCCGCATTAGAGAAGCAGGGCCCGTTCGTCTATCGGTTAGGACGCATGGTTTTCATCCATGTAAGAGCGGTTCGATTCCGCTACGGGCTACTATTTTTTTTGCAGGTTAAAGTAATCCCAAACTTAGAGGGAAAAATGGCCCGTTCGTCTATCGGTTAGGACGCATGGTTTTCATCCATGTAAGAGCGGTTCGATTCCGCTACGGGCTACAATTTCAATTTAGATTGATAAAAACTTAGGAGGATAATGGTCCGTTCGTCTAGGGGTTAGGACGCCAAGATTTCGTCTTGGTAACAGGGGTTCGATTCCCTTACGGACTACAAAAAAGAATAGTAAAAGATAAAAACATAATAAAATGGCAAATCATAAGTCAGCTCTAAAGAGAATCAGAAGTAACGAAAAGAGAAGAGTATTAAATAGATACCAACACAAAACTACTCGTAATGCTATCAAAGCGTTAAGAATAGCTACTGATAAAGTAGATGCTACTTCTAAATTGTCAAATGTAATATCTATGATTGACAAATTAGCAAAAAAGAATATCATTCATGATAACAAAGCGTCTAATTTAAAATCTAAATTAACGAAATTTGTTGCTAAATTGTAATACATTCAATTTATCGATTATATAAATAAAAGCTCCTTTTTAAGGAGCTTTTTTTATATGCTTTATTTTTTAATAATGACTTATTTATGTTGTTGAATATTAGATTTTGTTTGAGAGGTAATCAAGCATTGATAAGGTGATGGGTTTAGATAGGAAGTCTATAACCATTGGATAAGTGCTTGCTTTTTGCAGGTCTTCTGGGTCTATTGTTGAGGAAAGAACGACTACTTTAATAGTGTTGAAATTAGAATAATCTGAACTACTAAAACAGTCTAAAAACTCCCATCCTCCCATTACAGGCATGTTTAAGTCTAGAAAAATTAATTGTGGGAGTGGTGTAGATTTGTTATTAACTTCTAAGTCGTTTTTTATTGCATCAAAATAAGAGAGTGCTTCTTCTCCATTTTGGGCTGTAATTATCTTATTTGAAAATGTTGTTTTTCCGATTACTTTTTTACATAACATAAGTGTTATGGGGTCATCATCAACACATAAAATTAGATCTAGCATTGGTTATTTGTTTTTGAATATTAATGTAAAAGTAGTTCCTTTATTTACTTTACTTTCAATTTGAATAGTTCCTCCCATCGCTTCAACTTGTGATTTCACAAGATAGAGTCCAAGTCCTTTACTGTCTGGGTAATTATGAAACCTTTGGTAAAGACCAAAAACTTTATCTCGATTTCTTTCTAGATCAATTCCAATTCCATTGTCTTTAAATAGTAATGTTATGGTATCGTTAACTTGGTTTGCAGTTATTGTAATTTTTAATTTTTGATTTTCGGACTTGTATTTTATAGAATTAGTTAAAAGATTGAGTAGTATACTTTCAATATAAGACTTGTTTATATTTAATACAGAAGCTTTTTCGAAATCAATTTTTAAGATAGGCTTATGAGTGTCTATTTGAAAGGTAAGTTGACTAAAAACATTTTCAAAAACTTCTTTTAATGAGACTTCTTCTTTTTGAATTGAAGGGTTGTCTTTGATTATCATGATTTTGGTCAAATCATTGACAGTCTCGTTAAGTAAGTGGGTAGATTTATTAAAGCCGTATAAGATTTCTTTTAATTCAGGGTCTTTAATAGTTATATCATCGATTAGGTTTAAAAGGCCTGTTAAATTAGATATTGGAGCTCTTAAATTATGAGAAGTAATATAAGAGAATTGCTTGAGATCTTTATTTGTTTGAGTTAATTCAAGTATAAGTTGTTCTTTTTCTTTTTCTTGTTTTTTCTCATCAGAAATATCTCGTTGCATGGAGACCCAGTGAGATAATTCATTATCTGAATTATAAATTGGAATAATAGAAAAGCGTAGCCAAAATTCTTGGTTGTTTTTTTTGTAGCATATCATTTCTATTACACATTCTTCTCTGTTTCTTATAGAAGAGATTATTTTTTTTATTTCTTTTTTATCAGAATTTGGCCCTTTTAATAAATCGGGTGATTCTCCTATAACCTCATTAGAAGAATATCCGGTCATAATTGAAAATGCAGGGTTCACATAAATAATCTTTGGTAGTTTTCTTTTATTAAAGTCAGCTTCAGTAATAATTATAGAGTCTTTAGTTTGCACGATTACTGTTTCTAATAATCTAAGTCTAAGTTCTTCTTCTTTTTGTTTCGTTATATCTTGAATAGCTCCAATCATTCTGACAGCTTTACCACTTTCGTCTTTTAAAAGGAAGCCTCTGTCAAGTACATATTTATAAGAGTTGTCGGCGCATTTGAAACGATATTCATCTTGCCATTTTTCTGTTTTTTGCTCAATAAACGAGTATAGTTTAACAGACATTCTTATACTGTCTTCTGGGTGGATTTTGTCAAACCACCATGTTGAACTTTCGCCTACTTGGTCCTCATTATATCCAAAAATACCTTTTATTCCTTTGCTCCAAAGTAGTTTGTCATCTTGTATTTTCCAGTCCCAAATAGTGTCGCTTGTTGCTTTTGCTACAATGTCATATTTTTCATTTGACTCTTTAATTTCGTCATTTGTATTCTTGAGTTTCTCAAAGACGGCTTTATTTCGATTGTCATTTTTGGATAAAATATACCTGTAAATTAGCCCTGTAAATAGTACTAAGAATAGGTCTTTTGTGAAGTTGAAAATTTCGTAATTTTCTACTTTTGAATAGATTAAGGATAGTTTATGAAAAACTATAGCCGTAAACATAGCGATGAGCAGATAAATTACGGTTATTTGATTCGTTTTGTTTTTCATTACTCAAATGTAATTAATTAAAATGAAATATAAAATTTCATTTTAAAGTTATTTATTTGAAAATTTTTGACGTTAATTTTAGACTGTAATGCGTTAACAATATGTAAAGTATTAGGTATTTATTTTTTTTATCAAAAAAAAGTGTACCTTTGCACCCATTAAAAATCACAGATGGAATCTATAAGAAACATTGCAATTATTGCCCACGTCGATCACGGTAAAACAACTTTGGTTGATAAAATTATGTATCACTGTCAGTTATTTCGTGACAACGAAAACACAGGTGATCTAATCCTTGATAACAACGACTTAGAGCGCGAAAGAGGTATTACCATTACTTCCAAGAATGTTTCTGTTCAGTATAAAGGAACAAAAATTAACATTATTGATACTCCTGGTCACGCCGATTTTGGTGGTGAGGTAGAACGAGTATTAAACATGGCTGATGGAGTTTGTCTACTAGTAGATGCTTTTGAAGGACCTATGCCACAAACGCGATTTGTATTGCAAAAAGCGCTTGACCTTGGTTTGAAACCATGTGTTGTTATAAATAAAGTTGATAAGGAGAACTGTACTCCTGAAGAAGTACATGAGAAAGTTTTTGACTTAATGTTTGAATTAGGAGCTACTGAAGAGCAGTTGGATTTTCCAACAGTTTATGGTTCTGCTAAGAATAACTGGATGTCTGACCATTGGGAAAACGTAACTGATAATGTTGAAGCATTATTAGATATGGTTATTGAAAATGTACCAGCACCTAAAGTTTCTGAAGGAACTCCACAGATGTTAATTACATCTTTAGACTTTTCTGCTTTTACAGGTCGTATCGCTATTGGACGTCTTGAAAGAGGTGTCTTAAAAGAAGGAATGCCAATTTCTTTAGTAAAAAGAGATGGTACTGTTTCTAAATCAAGAATTAAAGAATTACATACTTTTGAAGGACTTGGTCGTAAAAAAGTAACAGAAGTAATTGCTGGAGATATTTGCGCTATTATTGGTGTTGAAGGTTTTGAAATTGGGGATACTATTGCTGATTTTGAAAATCCTGAAGCATTAGCTTCAATTGCTATTGATGAGCCTACAATGAGTATGTTGTTTACAATTAATGACTCACCTTTCTTTGGTAAAGAGGGTAAATTTGTAACTTCTCGTCATATTAGAGACCGCTTGACAAAAGAATTAGAGAAAAACTTAGCAATGAAATTGGGTGAAACTGATTCAGCTGATAAGTTCATGGTTTTTGGTCGTGGTGTACTTCATTTATCTGTTCTTATTGAAACAATGAGAAGAGAAGGGTATGAGTTGCAAATCGGTCAGCCACAAGTTATCATCAAAGAAATTGATGGTAAAAAATGTGAACCTATCGAGGAATTAACTATCGACTTACCAGAATCACTTTCAGGTAGAGCAGTTGAATTTGTTACTATGCGTAAAGGTGAGATGCTTTCTATGGAAACTAAAGGGGAGCGTATGATTGTGAAATTTAATATTCCATCACGTGGAATTATTGGATTACGTAATCAATTACTTACTGCTACAGCTGGTGAGGCTATTATGGCACACCGATTCATAGGGTATGAACCTTATAAAGGTGAAATTGCTGGACGTAACAAAGGTTCGTTAATTTCTATGGAAAAAGGAAAAGCTATTCCTTATTCTATCGATAAGTTACAAGATCGTGGTAAGTTTTTTGTTGAACCAAATGCTGAAATCTATGAAGGTCAAGTAATTGGAGAAAACTCTCGTGGTGATGATATGTGTGTAAACGTAACTAAAGAGAAAAAACAATCTAACGTACGTTCTTCTGGGAATGATGAAAAAGCGAGAATTATCCCGCCAATCATTTTCTCTCTTGAAGAAGCATTAGAATACATTCAAAAAGATGAATATGTAGAGTGTACTCCAAAATCTATTCGTTTAAGAAAAATTTATTTGACAGAAACTGATAGAAAAAGATTTAAAATCTAATTTTATTATTATATAAGATGAAAGCCATTCGTAAGAATGGCTTTTTTTATGTCTTTACTTTTAGAATTTCAGTCTTTAATGGTTTGTGTTTAGTTACCTTTTTAAACTAAAATGGCCTTTCGCTTTTCTACCATCTTCGAGTTCAATAGTAAACCAATAATCATCTGAAGGAAGTGGGCCTCCGTTGTAATTTCCATCCCAACCAGGACTTGAGGGATTTAATTGCTTTAACAGCTTTCCATATCTGTCAAATATAAATATTTTTGCATTTTTATAAACACTCCCATTTAGTCCTTTTAAATTCCAGTTGTCATTTGCCCCATCTCCATTAGGTGTAAAGAAAGGTGCAGCTTCTAATACGGCAAAATTTCTTTTTACAAGGCCACATCCATTTATGTTTTCAATTATCAATTCATGAAATCCACCAGGTATATTTTTAAAATTTGGATTATCCTGAAATACTGTAGATAATCCATTTTCAAAATGAATCATATATCTATAGTCTTTTGGATTTGTAAGTTCAACTGTAACTTGATTAATTGGAGCTAAATCTTGTACATCGATATTTTGTATTTTTGCTAAATATGACATTATTACACTGCAGGTCCTAGTTTCACTGCAACCAGATTTATTCTTTACAATAACTTTATAATCTCCTTCTTTAGTTACCGTAATCGAAGGAGTCGTTTCTCCAGTTGACCATAAAAAAGTATAATCACTTGATAAAGCTTGTGGATCTAACCCTGAATTGATTGTAATAGATGGGTTTTCGCTTTCACAAAGAAAGCTTTTTTCAAAAGTGTTTATTTTTGGTGTTGGCTCTACAATTAAATCAAATTGTCCCGTTCCATAACATCCTTCTTTGTTCTCAGCTCTAATAAATATAGTTTTTGAATTTGAAGAATATTCTTTTTCAAGTTCATTGGTGCTTAATGACGCATCTTGTTCAGTAGGGTAAAAAAACAAAAGAATATCTGGCGTTAACCCCAGTTCGTTCCTAATTGCGTCTTTTTTTTCTTCTAAATTAAATACGCCTATTCCATCTCCCTTGTCACATTCATGCAAAGGTTCTGGAAGTATAGAATTGTTTTTATTTGCATGTAAAATTACTGTGCCAATTCTGTAACAAGATGAATTAGGTTGTGTTACTTTAAGGTATATATATTCGTCAGGAATAGTGTTTCTGTAAATAGGGTTGATAGAATTTAGATTGTCGACATCATTTTCTGCATCATTGATAGTGTGATAATAAAATACATCATATTCTTTATTTCCGAAGGTGATTTTATCATTTGCAGCTTCCAAATTAAAAGTAGCAAGACCATCTAAAGGATTTGAATCTTGTGTATCACATTGAACAAGTGTATAGGGATCCGTTGAAATAATGGGACTTTCATATATTGTAATGGTCTTTTCAATAGGCTCTCTATTTTCGCCATTTATAGTTTTTATTAATGTTACTTTATAATCACCAGGGTTTTTGTAAATATGATAAGCATCAATAGCATTTGATGTTGTACCATCCCCAAAATCCCATTGCACGGAGTCAATTTTTTCAATAGTGTTTAAAAAGAAATGAGTTGAATCTCCTAAGCAGTTAAATTCATATTCAAAAGTATATAGAAATAAGGAAGTAATAAATGGAGGTAATCCTAACTGTGATATTCCTCCATTTAAGCTAATAGCATTTTGTAGAAAATTACAACTTGTTCCATTTAATTCTGGATTGTTTATTACGGACATTTTATCAATATATCCTCCGCCATTGGGGTAACCAACACGGTATATTTTTTCATCAATGGCTAATTGTAGCGCTCCCGCTACATAATTCGAATTATTAACAATTGTATTTGTAGATGGAATGTTTGGATTTTTTAAATCAAATTGAATTAAATTACTTCCTAAAGACATTCTTCCAGTTTGATCAAATAAGTTTACGGTAACATATAGTTTTTTTGATTTTGCCGAGAATTCAACTCCATAAGGATTGGCATTATTTAATAATGTAATACCATTACTAATTTTACCTGTTCCTGCATCAAAGTCGTATAATAAAACATTTCCTGTATTTCTTCTTACCTCTCCTTTTGGACCCAAGTCATTGGTAAGTCTTATCGCCGTATTTGCCATGGCAATTTTTTTTCCATTAGGAGAAATTTTTAGGTAACCAATCGCATTAGAGATATAGCCACTAGTGGGGACATCTAGAGGAGTAGTTGTTTGAATGGGTTTTTGATTTAGTCCTTGAGTACTAATTTTAAAGGAGTAGAAAGTGTTTTTAAAATGTGTGACTACCCATATTGAAATACCATCTAAATGTTGAACTGCAGTAATTTTTTCAGAACATTTAAATTTTACATCTTCTGCATCATTTGGATTGTAGGTAATAAGATGTATGTTTTTTTCAGTACTTATGATGTCACCCAGTCCATTATTTAATCTTAAATCTACTACTGAATAGTTTAAACCATCATTTGGAGGATCTTCATCATTTGTTAAATCATCATCCACATTATCGGGATTTGGTTGGTCTACTGTGAAAATATAATAAATATTAGGATTTTTTGGTTTGGGAACAATTATTGCCGATTGAGTACTGGATTTATGACCAAGAAGTCCATAACCATTTGGCATTACCTGATGTGTTTTGTCGTATACAATTGAGCCGTCAGTATAAAATAATATGTTTCCATTTTTATCTGATATACTGGCGCAGCCTTCATTTGTGACCAATTTTCCATTATTTAATGCAACTGGACTTCCTGAGTTAAAGTCTAATCCAGCATTACCACCAAAGTACCATATTGCAGCTTCTTTTTGTGCAAATAAAGGAGTTATTAATAATAAAAAAACCAAAACAAAAAAAATATTTATTTTCATGACCTATCTGAATATATCAAATGTACTAATTTTCAGAATTATAACAGAATTATAACAAAACAATTAAAATTTAATATTAAAAAAAATTGAGTTTCTTATCTTTTGATACTAAAATGTCCTTTTACCTCTCTACTGTCTTCTAGTTTTATTGTATACCAGTAATCATCGGCAGGTAATGGTAGTCCATTCAAAGTTCCATCCCAACCTATACTATTGGGATTTAATTGTTTGAGAAGTTTTCCATAACGATCAAAGATGTAAATTATTGATTTTGAATTGAGATTAGTATTTACGCCTTTTAAATTCCAATAGTCGTTAAATCCATCACCATTAGGGGTGAAAAATTTAGGAACTCCTATAACAGCAATCGTTTTTTGGATGATGCCACATCCATTGGTATCATTTATAAATACTTCGTGAATCCCTGCTGAAACATTGTCAAAGAAATTAGAGGACTGGAAGGGGCCAGAAATGGCATCTAAACTATATTCATAACTCCCTTGTCCAGTAACGTTCACTGTAATAGTATTGTTTTCAACTATGTCTAAAACTGATATTGTTTCAATATGTGCTACATCAGAAGCAGTTACATTAATGGTCCTAATTCTGCTACAACCTGAGGCATTAGTAACCGTAACTGAATAATTTCCTGTTGCATTCACATCTAATGTATATGCCGTATTTTCTGCTAGAACTTGATTGTCCTTCGACCAAACATAAGTGTAGTTTTCTGTTGGCGAACTATCATGAACTCCAGCATTTAATTTTACAAAAAAGGAAGGGAGATTCGAACACACTAATGCATCATCGGTATGATCCTCATTTGTATTTATATTAGGTTTTGCATTTACTTTAAGTTTTATATGTGGTCCAAGCCCATAACAAGAGTTGTCTAAAGTACTTTCTACTCGGACCCAAATTTCTTGGAAGTAAGGTGAATTTGTATTTCTGTAAGTAGTTGTGTTCGTTATTTCATTTAATTCAGATAAAGCATCCAATTCATTGTTGTAATATTTTATAGCATATAATGTACTTGGGGAAGGTAGAATTGCTTTAATATCTACAGTGGTGGAACTAAAATCAAATGTACTTACCCCATCCATATCATTATGAGTCGAATCTATATAGTCGTCACAAGTTTCATAGGTGCGATTAAAAGTTGTTGGAATTTGCGTTGATGACACAACTAAATTTAACTGAGATATACTAAAACAGCCATTTGCATTTTCTACTCGTGTCCAAATAGTATTTGTTTTACTGTTGTAATTAATAGGATTAACAATTTGAACGAATTGATTTTTTGCTTTTGCTCCATCAAAAGTGGTATAATACGTGAAAATTTCTTTAGATGAATTAGTAGAAATGGAACTATTTTGCTCAGTAATATTAAAAGTTGAAAAACCATCTAAATCATCATCACATTGTATTAATTCAATAGGTGTTATCACTATTGGTAGGGGGTAAACAGTAAGAATTGCTGCGTTAGAAATAAGTCCACAGGAATTCCCAACTTTACTTAAAAGTACTCTATAGTGATAACCATTCATATTATTAGTTACGCTTTTTATTATTATTTGATCTGTAGTTACTCCTGAATAAGTTGGATCATTAACAATATCATTCCAAGCAGTTCCATCTATTGATACCTGCCATTGATAGGCAGTTACCGCATTAGTTTGGATAGTAAATGAAGTTGCTTGTAATTCGCATTCTGATTGACTTTTGGGTTGTTCACTGATACTAATAGGTGCTGCTACGAGGTAATTACTGTTAGGGAGCGTATAACCATTAATTCGGCTAGTAACGATTCCAAAAGCATTAATTGTAACTGGATTATTTCCTAAAACGCCGTCATTATTGTTATCTGTAAAACCTGCTTCAGTAACATCAAAACAAGAATCATTATCACTGTCTAAATCTATATAATTAAAGCTACCGTCATTATCCGTATCTTCAATAGGTTTTTTTAAAATGCCACTGTCGGGAGTTGTTTCAAGATTGTCATAAAGGCCATTATTTCCAAAAGAGGAAGGCGGTCCATCAATTATTCCATCATTATTCGTGTCCGGAGCGCTACTTCCAGATTCAACCAAATCATAAATTCCATCATTATCACTATCTAAGTCGATGATATCGTATTTTTTTATAATAGAATCAAAGAGATCATTATCAGTGTTGATTTTGTTTATTCCAGGTTCAAAGACATTATCTAATCCATTATTATTGTCATCAATTCCGGAATAAATTTTAAATCCTTTTCCTTGTGCCTCAATAGTATCAGGAATTCCATCATTGTCACTATCTAAATCTAATAAATCTGGAATTCCATCTGAATCCGTATCATAGGTTTCAGTATGAGTAATCATAAATGTCGCTTTATTTATGTTGGTTTCGGATAAATTATTATGAATTAAAGTAATTGAATTTGTAAGGTAGGTCGAAAATGTAAAGCTGCCAGTTCCAGGAAGCAATGGAGTAGTGCTCTTTAGTCTAAATCTTATTTCAAATGAGGAAAATGTGGTAATGCCACTTTCGTAAATGCCGTCGAAGTTAGTGTCTACTAATAATTGATTTTGAGGATCACTCAAAGTAATGGTCTTGTCCGAAGGCACGCGTAAAATAAAATCACCCTCAGAATTCAAATACTCAGAAACAGATGTTGTTTGCGACGGACTATCTTGTGCAATATAATTTATTGAAAGGCTTTGAGGCGTCGTTAAATTAATGGTATAAGATGTGTTATTTGCTTTTCCAGCAGGAACTTCTGATACAAAACCATAAATAGGTTTACCTATTATTGTACCATTGCCACTGATTGCAGCATTAAAATCGGTGCTAGTAGTTGGATTAGATTGGTTAATAAGAGAGACATAAGCTTCATCACTATTCAATATCCCGTCGTTATCGAGATCAATATCAATGTTGTTATTTACCATGTCATTATCAGCATCTAACGGACAGTCGCTAACTGGAATTTTATCTGATTCTAAAGTTGTGCCACAAGAAGCAATAGTTGCTTTTACATGGTAATATCCAGGTTGATTTGGAAATAATTCGTTTGTAGTTGCACTAGGAATTTCTACATTGTTATAATACCATTGGAAAGTATCAAAACCTGTAATTTCGCTTACGAAAAGACGCGTATTTGAGAGACAACCAGTCTGGTCAATATTTATTTTGTCAAAAGTTATTTGTGGTTTAAAAGTAAATCCAGAGTAAAAACCGCCATAAGTCGCCGCTCCATCTGAACCGTAGGAAGCAAGATATAATTGTCCCGAAGAATAAGCAGATACATTACCAGAAAGTCCCGTTATCGTATAGGTCTCATAATTTGAATTTCCTGTGACTAATTTTGGTCCATCCACTGTTGCAGGTAAATCAGATAGCGAGAACGGCGTTCCATTGATTGCAAATGTTAGTGTTGCATTTTTCTCGGTAACGATTGTTACACGACCCGTAAATGTTCTGGAACCTATCTGGTTTAGATTAGGAATATTGTCAATTAACTTTGGAGTTTCACAACTTAAAGGAGGGACGAAAAATAATTCTTGATTGGCTTGGTCGCTTCTAGAATTATCGCCAACACTTTGATAGATAAAAGTGTTTTTTGAAGTTCTAATATATAAATTACCAGCTACACTATAATTTGATCCATTCAAAGCAATGTATTCGCCAGCATTTAAAACTTTCGAAGGACTTAAATTATCATTTAAATATACTTCGGTATTGTCTTCATTTGCGACAACAAGAACTCTTTCAACTGAATTTTGCCCTGTGCTTTTTATTAATATATAATCCTTACCAGTTCTTTCAGCAGAAACAATCTGATCAAAACCTAAGTCGATATTTTGAAGTATATCTCCATTTGTTCCAGCATAAGATCCACAATTTACTGCAATTGGTTTATCTGAACTCACTAGTGAACCTATTAAACCATCTCTGTTGGGATTGTTAGGTCCTTTAACAGCTAGAACATAACTTTCGCCACTATTTAGTGTAATATTTGCTGGAGTTGCTCCACCGCTGTTATTTATTAAAGAAACTCCTGTTTTTATTCCGCTAAATTTTATTAGCGTATTGTTCTCTGTGGCTAAGATTGATATGAAAGTAAGGTGATTTACACTTAGGCTACTAATATCTGTATTTGTAAACGCACCAATCCGAAACTGAGTTCCTAAAGCGGCTAATCCTTTGGAAACTAATGCTCCTGCCTGATTACCATTTCCGGCTATTACCCTAACGGTTACATAAACAACGTCCTCGGCTTCTATAACATATCCTTTGTTGTTTAAAACGGTACTTATTAAACTTTCTTTTACATGAAGTTGGGTATCATTTCCATAGCCTACATTAAAAACATAGGGACTACTTTGTGAAACAATTCCTGTTACTATTGTCCCACCTAGTTGAATTATTTTGAAATTCACAGGAGTAGTACTTGGAGTTGAGATATAAATATATTGCTCTTCGGCAGTAACATTACTAGAGCCACTTAAAGGTGGTATGTAGTGGGTTTTGCTAAACTGTGCAATACAGTTTATGGATAATAATAAAAAGAAAAGCGCAGTTATCTTTTTCATTTGCTAAAAATATAAAAAAGATATTATCTTTTTAACGAAAAATGCCCTTTAATCATTTTCCCATCGGCAAAGGTTAATTGAAACCAATAATCGTCTGCAGGTAATTCGTACCCATTGAAAGTACCATTCCATCCTGTACTTTTTGACCCCAACTCTTTTAATAATTTACCATAACGATCAAATATTGTCAAAGTAGATTTTGATAATAAATCAAGGTTTTTGATGCTCCATAAATCATTGAACCCATCTCCATTAGGAGTGAAATAACGAGGATAATCTAAAACATATAGGAGAAATGGATTTGATAAACCACATCCGTTTTTGTCACGTGCATAGGCTAAATAATTACCAGAAGCTATTCCATTAAAAATGGTATTGTCTTGAAAATAAGACCCATCTAATGAAAACTCATAATTTCCTGTACCAGTATATTCCAGTTCAACTGAATTTTCATTCCCTGCAAAATCATTTATTGTAGCTCCAGTTATTGTTGCTATACCAGAGGCTGTGATGTGGAAGTTCTTTGTAGCGTCACAACCATTTGTATCTGTAACTACTACTGAATAATCTCCTGCCGTATTGACCAAAATAGAATTTGAAGTTGCTCCAGTATTCCATAAATAACTTGAATATATGTTGTTTACAGCTATAGTAAGAGCACTTCCTTCGCATAAAGGAATGTTTTCATCTTCAAAGTTTGGAGGATTAAATGTATTTACAAAAAGTGTAATTTGGGTAATCGCGTAGCAATCAGATCCGTTAAGTACTCTTACAAATAGAGTTTGTTGGTAGGGAATCGTATTTTTGAATAAGAAAGGTAATTCATTTTTTTCAAGATATGCATCTGTTGGGTTTGAATAAAAAGTAACAAAAATATTATTTCCTATACCTGAAAATTGACCAGAAGTCGCTACAGCCATTAAATCAAATTGATGTATTCCATCACTGACTCCATCATCATCGCAAACTGTTACTGGATCTAGTGGAGCTATAGTTTTATTCGAAATGGATAGTGTCAATTCAGCGGTGTTAGAACAGCCATAATTGTCCGAAACTTTGGCAATTACAATTTGATTATTTACTTTGTTCGTATAATTAGTTGGATTTATAATTTGATTTTGATTGTTTTGAGCATCAAAACTATTTTCGTAAAAAAACATTTGTTTTAGATTACCATTATTGTTTTTTATGATTGCTTCAGCTTTTGTTAAATTAAAAATGGCTATTCCATCTCCATTTTCATCACATTGAAATAAAGAGGTGTTTTTTAATACAATTTCGGGTGTGTATTCAACTTTTAGTTCACTTGTAGCTATACATATTGTAGGACTTAAAATGACTTCGACTTTGTAGGTTCCTGCATCTTTAACGGTATAAGAAGGGCTAATTTCTCCTATTAATAAGACATTATTTTTATACCATTTATATATATAACTGGCAGGAAGTTTAGTGTCAATTACATAATTTTCACCAAAACAAATTCCATTATTAGTTGCTAATAACCGATCGGCTCCTAATTCTACTTTGGTTGTAAAACTTCCTGCTTGTAGAAAAACTGCCGAATCATAATACTCAAATTCATCATCAGCAAGTACTAATTTAATGTGGTATGAATTTCCCGCAACAACATTAGTTTGTGCATTTAATACAACCGTTTGTCCACTATAATTAATAGGGCTTGTATTTGCTGGGCTTGTATTTATTTGTCCAAAATAAGATTCGTTTTTTGCTGCACAGCCTGATGTACTCCCAGTACTATTAGTAAAACTGATAGTAGGATGAACATTTTCAGAGGAAACTGGAGTAATGTTATCGGGTAAAACAGCTAAATTTTTATAAACACCTGTTGGTCCATTTTCTTTAATTAAAAAAGCAAAACCATCTGAAAACCGACAAGGGAAATCATCTTGATATTCATTTGAAGCAAAAATATAATTGAAATTAACAAAATTGGTTAAGGGCGTAAAATCAAATTCTAATACTGTTGCATTTATGGACTTAATTCCTAAGGCTTGATCTAAATCGATATCTCCTTTCCAAGACGAACTTCCGCCACCTTGATTTCGTATAAAGGGACCAACTGAATTAGTACTACTCCAAGTACTTAATAATACTCCTTCGGTAAAAGGGAAGTTGCTTGTTCCTGAATTAAAATAACTATAACTATTTTTTATTCCAGAAAAAGTATCCCCAGTTACACTAGGATTAGAGGTGTTAGCGCAAGGACTTTTATTTGTCAATATATCAACAAGATTCTGTGCTGTATAAGTATCATTTACAGTAATATATTGAGCCTTTCCTATTGTAGTGCAAAAGGAAAAAAGGATACAAAGTGAAATTGTTTTTAAACATCTCATAGCCTTGTAAAGGTACTACAAATCTCTGTTTTTTAATAATCTATAAGATAATAACATAAAAAGTAATGACCAAGTTAGTACAATTAGTATAGCGCTAAAGTGTACACTATAATCTATTGTGCTATTAACTCCAATTTGCGTCCCAATATTTTTTATGACCGATAGCCTTCTAAAGGGCATAACAATTAAATTAGACATAGATTCTAAAGGGAAAAATTGTGTTATAGAATCGGCGGTATCACTATCTGGAAATATTTTAAAAGTTAAAATTCCTTTCGTAATCCATTCCCCTATTGTCCAAACTAAAAGAAAACCTAATGCAAAAGCGGAGCGTTTAACTAGTATCCCCAAAAACAAACAAAAGGAGAAAAACCCAACTAATTTCACGAAAAATGCCACTAGATATTCTAAATCACTAAATACGATACTTATTTCTGTATAAGATGAAAAGCTGTACCCTAATAATAAACTCATCAAGAAAACAAAAACAGTTGAAACCAATGCAAATAGGAGTACAGTCAAGAATTTCGAAATGATTAATTCTTTTTTACTCATTCCGTCAATCAAGTTTTGTTTTAACGTACCATAGCTGTATTCATTTGCCATCATTGAAACAATAACAATGGCTAAAAAGAATTTTAACCAAGCAGCTATATAGGTATTGAAATGCCATATAATTGGAAAGTTAAAAATCCCCATTTCGGCAAGATCTAACTTAAAAAATCCAATATCAAATTTTATTGATGCTATTAATGCAATAAAGGAAAGAAGAATGAAATAAGTAAGTGTAAGTATTCTACTGGCTTTATTCATCCAGATTTTTTGTAATTCTATAGATAGTAATCGTTTCATAGCGGCTAGTTTAATGTTGTTGGTGTAACTGTACTGGTCAATTCTAAAAACTGTTCTTCAAGGCTATTTTTACGTTTTACCAAATGACTTAAACATATGTTTTTTTCAAAAAGGAATTTATTTAATTCAGCCGATTCTAATGCGTTTTTTAAATAAACAAAAACTTTTCCTTCTTCTGTTTTTACACTTTCTACAGCTGGATGTGTTTTTAAAACGGCAATTAAATTAGTGTTGTCATCAGCTTGTAGCTCAAAGAATCCTTCATTTGCAGTCATGCCATCAACGGAACCAGAATATAAAACAGTTCCTTTTCTTAAAACCAATACATGGGTACATACTTTTTCGACTTCATCGAGTAAATGAGAAGCAAGTAATATAGTTGTTCCTTGAGCGGCGATTTGCTTGATTATATCCCTAATTTGATGAATTCCTTGTGGATCTAATCCATTGGTAGGTTCATCAAGAATAAGGATTTCTGGATCATTCAGTAGGGCAGAAGCAATGGCTAGGCGCTGTTTCATTCCTAAAGAAAAAGTACTGAACTTACTATTTTTTCTTTCATCTAAACCTACTAATTCTAGTTTTTCCTGAATTTTAGTATAGTTGGTATTCTTAATTTTACAAACTAGTTTTAGATTTTCTTCCGCCGTCATGTAGGGATAAAAATTAGGTCTTTCAATAATAGCCCCTACTTTTTTCAATGCTTCATGAGTTTCCATTTTACCATCAAACCAAAAGTATTCTCCGGATGTTTTATTTACTACATTCAAAACAATTCCCAATGTGGTTGATTTTCCACTTCCATTAGGTCCTAAAATTCCGTATACATGCCCTTTTTTTATTTCAAAAGAGACATCTTTTAAGGCTTGTAAACTGCCATAGCGTTTATTGAGATTTTTAATCGAAAGAATGGTTTCCAAAATGTTCGTTTTAAGGTTTTTTTATTAGACGAACAAGATAAAGAATAGTTACTTGAAATTATAAAATTAGTTTGTGATTCCAATTAATTCAGAAGCAGCTTCTAGTTTTTTAGCAGTAATAGGTTTCATAATATAGCTTTTTACCATATCGTACTTTTTTGCCATTTCAATATCCGAAGGGTCAATGGAGGAGGTAACAATAAAAATTGAAATGTCTTTTTTTAAAGGTAATAAGATAAATTCATCCAAAAATTGCCAACCATCCAGAATAGGCATATTCAAATCAAGTAAGATAACATCGGGTAATTTTTGTGGGTCGTTACAGTTCTCTTTTAAAATATCTAATGCTACTTGTGGATTAGAAAAAGAAATGATTTCTTCGCAAAATTTATTTTTTGAAATTAACATACTCATTAACCGTATCGATAATTTGTCGTCATCAATTAGGCATGTAATTTTATTTTTCATTTAAGTGAATTTTAAAAGTTGACCCAACACCTTCTTCACTTTCTACTTCAATTTTACCTTTCATCGCTTCCAATTGGTTTTTGGTAATAAAGAGTCCAATACCTCTAGCGTCATCATTGCCATGAAAAGTTTTGTACATTCCAAATAATTTATGACCGTTTTTATTTAGATTTATTCCTAATCCATTGTCTTTAAAGCTTATTATGGTATAATGTTCATTAATTTCGTAACCTATTTCTAAAGTAGCTTTTCTTTTCGTGGATTTGTATTTGATAGCATTTGTAAATAAATTAAGAAGAATGCTGTCCAGATAGGCAGGAATTACACTTACAACAAGGTTGTCAGGAATAGAATGCGTTATTTCTATGCAACTTTCAACGATTGATTGACTTAATGCCATCTTTACTTTTTCTATTTCATCTTTTAAACAAATGTATTTTTTATCAATATTTGTGTTTTTTTGAATAGTAATGATTTCGTTTAAATACTCTATCGTTTCGGATAATTTATCAGTTCCTTCTTTAAACATTTCTATATAAGACAATTTTTCATCAGTATCATCCGCACTTTCCATAACATCTAAAATCATAGATAAATTACTGGCATGCGAGCGGATATTGTGTGAAACGATATGAGCAAAATTAAAAAGTTTATCATTTTGATCATTGGTAACATCTAATATTCTTCGGAGTTCTAGTTCTTTTTCTTTAGCTACGGTAACGTCTCTACCTACACAAATAAATTTGGTGCAATTTCCTAGATTGTCAAAAACAGGTGTTGTACTTGACTCATACCAAAATTTTTCTTTTTGTTTGTTATAATTAAGTATTGTGGTTTTTATATTTTTTTTTAAATGAAGGGCATCATTAATGTTACTAATAGTTTGTAAATCGGTTTCCGGACCATTTAAAAAGACACGAGGTTTTTTACCAATGATTTCATTTAGAGAAAAACCAGTTAATTTTAGAAAAGCATTGTTTGCCCATACAGTCTCACCTTCTGGATTTGCAATTATAATTGCATCAGATGTTTCGGATGCTACTAGAGATAGCATGTTAAGGTTGTCTTCTACATTTTTACGTTCACTTATATCTCTAAAAAAACAAACTAAAAAAGTACGATTGCCGACGATGAATTTTTTTCCTGATGCGACTTCAACTGGGATTATAGCACCCAAGTTTGTCTTTATAAAAGTCTCATTTACAAAGTAGTTGTCTTTATCTTTATTATTGGCTAGAAACAATCGGATTTCAATTCTTTTCTCAATTGGGAACAACTTTGAGTTGTGTATACCTAGTAATTCAGATGATTTATATCCCGTAAGCTCATAAGCTCTCGAATTACAATCCGTTATTATTCCAGTAGAATAATCAATAATAATTATGGCATCATTAGCACTGGAAAAAATAGAAGAAAATTTCTTAACGTTTAATTCAAGTTCATTAATTAAATTTTGCTCTTTTGTAATATCTTGAAAAGTACCTAATAGTCTAATTACTTTATTGTTTTTCAATTCCGTCCGACAAATACATTCAACATATTTTATGTTGTTTTTTGCTGTGGTAATTTGAAATTTATCATTAAATGAGATACCATCGCTAATTGCTTTTTCTATTAAAGCTACAATTCTTTCTCTGTTTTCACCGGGGCTATAAAATTTAATTCCGTCACCATTTATCGGTTGAAAGTCTTCAGGGACTTCAAGAATACATTTTGTAATGGAATCCCAATATACAGAATTGCTCTCTAAATTCGATTCCCAGATACCAATTTTTGCAGATTCGGCTGCCTTGATATAAATATCATGCTTATTCGTCATAGTAGGTTTTAAGATAATGGTATATTATGTCTTGGGGACTTTCAAATTTAAAATAAATTATTCTCTGAATCGTTTTTTTTGTATTTAATATTTTTTTTTTTGAAGTTAAAAAAAGTTTATTTTCTAATTGCTTGATAATCAGAAATATTTTTTAGCTGGTTAAAATATTTTTTTTAGTAGATTAAATATTGCATGAATTAACTGATACTGATGCATTCCGCTTTTTTAAAACTAAGAAGTTTATCTTTTATTGCCAATACGGATCAAATTAATGTAAATTTGCATTAAATTTTATCCAAATGAGCGAAGGCGAAATTCTATTTAAAAAACCAACTTACCCTGTAAATAAACCGTTATTTGACTATTTAGAGCGTTTTGATCGTATTTCAAAAGTTCAAATTTGTTATGATGATTTATTGCGTTTTTCAGGTTCAATAAATGTGTATGATAAGCAGGACCAGGACACTTTATGGGCACGTGTTTTTTATAATGAATTTGAAAGAAATGAAATTGACTTGAATTTAAAAAAAATCTATTCTCTTTTGCACTCAGATGGAAACAATGATATTATAAAATTTTTAAATGTAGATGCAATTGATTTTTGCACTTTTGGAAATTCTAAACCTTTTAGAATAAAAGTCAGAAATATTTTAAATGATAATTATGTACATTTTTACATAAAAAAAGCAGATGCTTCCCGTATATATGGACTGGAATTGGAACATATATTATCACCTGATAAAATAAATTTTTTAGTATACGATGATACTTTAATTGAAGAGCATATTATTGGTATTCCAGGTGATGTATTCATTGAAACACTATTAAATGACTGTACGGAGACTGAAAAATCTCAAATTGCAAAAGAATTTGTAAAATTTAATGAACGTTGTATGATTCGCCTTTTGGGTGACATGAGAGCTTATAATTATGTAATCATCCCTATTCATGATTTTGATCAAGTAGTGTATAGAATTCGACCTATTGATTTTGATCAACAATGTTATGAGGGTAATTTTAAAATTTATCGTCCCCAATTCTTTAAGGAAAACTATCCGATGGTAAAATTGGTTAAAGAAAAATTGCAAGAAAGTTCAATTGAGCAATATAAAAATGAAGAACGTGCAGCCTTAGCCAAAAGAATTCTTTCGGCTGAAACACGTATCAAAAGAATATTGAAAATTATGGGGAACGATATGATTGCCCCAGACGAACATGTACAACAATTAAAATTGGACCTTTATAAATACACCAACGACTTGAATTTTAAAAATGCAAAACGAATGGGTAATGTATTGAGTGCTGCATTCAAATTTGTTACAAGGAACTTTAAAAATGCCAACTTATTTAAACCTGGTTTCTAGTTTGTTTTTTGATTATCTTCTTTTTTATTTATGTGATATCGGTATAATTTATGAAAAATTATTTTTTGTTTTTTTCGGTCGGTTTCTTTTTATTTTCTTGTCAGCAGGATTCAGGCTTACTTGTACCACTTTATAAATTACCAAGCAAGCTAAAGGAAGTTTCGGGTATTAGTTATTCTCCTCAATCTCATTTAGTTTGGGCAATTGAAGACAGTGGGAATAAAAATAAAATCTATGGAATAGATACAAGCGGGAATGTTGTAAATAGTGTAACAATAAAGAAAGCGAAAAATATTGACTGGGAAGATATTACTACAGATCAGGAAGGGAACTTTTATATAGGTGATTTTGGTAACAATGATAATACAAGACAAGATTTATGTATTTATAAAGTTCCAAAATATGCTCTAGAAAGTAAAGTTGCTCAAACATTATATAAAGTTTCTTTTTCTTATCCAGAACAAAATGAATTTCCTCCAAAAAAGAAAGAATTACTTTTTGATGTTGAAAGTTTTTTTGAACTAAAGGGTAATTTTTATTTGTTTACTAAAAACAGAAGTAAGGGATTTGATGGTACTACATTATTGTATCGAATCCCAAATAAAGAAGGATTCCATCAAGCGAAGTTATTAGGTAAATATAAAACAGGGAATGATTTTGACAACTATGCAATAACAAGTGCAGCTATTAGTCCAGATCAATCAAAAGTAGTCTTGTTGAGTCATAGCAGAATTTGGTTATTTGAGAATTTTAAAGAGGACGATTTTTTCTCGGGAAAAATGAGTGAATTTAATTTAAAGCATAATTCTCAAAAAGAAGGGATTTGTTTTAAAGATAATGATAAATTACTAATTGTCGATGAAAAAACAAAGGGTAATGGGGGAATGGTTTATGAAGTTTCCATAAATAAGCTTAAACTAAAATCCAAATCCTAATCCAAAAGTAATTCGACCTTTATCATCGGGACTCTTAAAATAAGTAATTCTAGCTGTTATTACATTTAGACCATTAAGCCATAAACCTCCACCAAAAGATTGATGCCACTTATTTGATTTCTCTCCGTCTAACCAAACTCTTCCATAATCAAAACCTCCTAAAACACCATAAGTCATTGGAACAATACTTTCGCGTATTTTTCCAATATTCCATCTTAAATCACTACTTTGAAAAAAGGATTGCTTGCCTAAAAAACGTTCATTTCTAAAACCTCTTAAGTCATAATCTCCGCCTAATGTGGCACCTTGATAGAATTCAAAATTATTATTTAATACTGCTTTTCCTTTTAACAGTGTTGCTAAAACAAACTTACCATTAGAGTCAATTTTGTGATTAAAATTAAGTTTTGATTCAATTGTTGGAAAATTACGATTTAGATCACCTAGGTTTACTTTCCAGCTTCCTGAAATCGAAAACCCCATTCCAATGCTTGGTAATGAAGGGTTGTCGTAATTTTCATAACTATATTTTAAAGTGGTTCCTGCAAATTGTTGATTTTCAAAAACGTTTGGGTTTACTGTATTTACGTTGGTTATAAAACGATTTACTGTCCTGTCAATTTCTATATTTTCAAAAACAGATTGAACAGTTATTGTACTACCATTAAGACCTGCTTTTTTTAATTGTGGAGCTGCTTTAATAATTCGAATACGAACGCGATTATAATCCATTCCATCTATCTCATCATTATTTAGTGTTTCGTTTCCATATCCAAAATAATTGATTGCAAAATTTGGACTTGTAAACTGTGTATCTAAATTAAAATCCCATGAACCAATAACTTTTGGCGCTGATAAATTATAAAGCAATTCAAAACCTTCAGTAGCAAAATAATAATTAGCTTTAAATATATGTTTTCTAGTGTATGGATTTTGCTTGAAACGATTAACGGTGTAGTTGACATTTATACCAAATTTTATTCCATCATCAGGGTTAAAGCCTATTATAGGATATCCTGAAAAGGCATTGTATTTTGGCTTTTCGTAATTATATAAGTTAGTTTCATAATTGTCGCTCAATTTTTTTTGAGTTTTAGAATCGATATTGAAAGTGTTGTTTTTAGAATCAAAATCTAAGATTTTAATTTTATCTCCGTTTTCTACGGTATAGGTATCGTTATTTTGACCACCAATTAGTCTAATTTTTGTTTTTGAATAATAATTCCCTTTTACTTCAAATTCATCATCATCATCATCTAATCCATAGATCCATATGTTTTTAGTTTTAGAACCATTATAACTAATGCTATGAATTAATTGTTCTCCTTCTTTTTTTAATCTATAAACAGAAACTTCAATATTGTTTTTTGAGATGTGATTGATGACAAATTTGTCTTTTTTGTTGGTACCAACAATCAAAACTGTTTTTTGTAAAACGGTGGAATAATTAGAAGCATAATTAGCTAGTTTTGCTCTTCTAGATTTTAACTTTTCCTTAATTTCGGCAATTGTTTTATCCTGAACCTCTTTTGGTAAACTAGTAAAAGCATTGTCAATCGCTTCATCTGTAAGGTTTTCTTGAATGTATCGTGCTTCTTTAATCCAATCTTTTTTTGTTGCCGTTTTTAAAAAAGCCAAGTCTAATGGATAGGCTTCACGATTAAACCACTTGACATTTTTTATATCATCTTTAAAACTTTGCATATGTCGCAATGCGGGAATATTCATTAAAATAGAAAGCAAAGCACCATCGTATTTTGAAAATGCTTGGTCTCTATCTCTAGGAATCGGTTTGTAAATTATTTTCCCATCCTCCTTATATTCGCCCCAACGCCATTGATCATAATGCCTGTCCCAATCTCCAATTAACATGTCAAATAAACGGGCTTTTATATATTCGTTTTCATCAATACTATATTTCTCGTCTTTTACTAGATTTTCTAATACTTCTTCGGTTCCTATTATATCCTTTGGAGTACCAAAACTTTTTAATTTTTTTTGACTTTCCGAAGGCCTTTCTTCAACTAAATACAATTCATCACCAAAATTGGTGTTAAATTCTTCCAAGCCATTTTGCTTTGGGATGTAAAATAATTTTGGATTAGTGTGAGATACGCCAATTTTATCTGCTAAAGCGCCAACAGCTAAGGGAGTGTATGGATGTGCAGTGGTATAAAAATCATATAAAAAGTCTTCAGCAAATGTATTTTCAAATTCGTTTTCTACATATTGATCTTTAAATGCAACACTTTGCAAAAATCGGGAGACACTCTTTTTAACTGCACGCATTACATATTCCTTACCGTCTTTATCAACAAGTCGTAATGATTTTGATTGATGACCCCCACCTGCAATATCTGGTTTTAAACCTCCATACAAGGTATCTAGAATGGCAGTTTTGGCTTCTATAAGTTCACCATAATAATTTCTATAATGTGTTCCTAAAAATAAATTATGTGCTTTACTTTTATGAATCATGTCTGGAGTATAAACAGCCGATTTTGTTGTTAGAGAAAATTTATTTGGATATTCTAAAACTACTTCGTTTTTGGGAAATAAGACAGTTTTCTCAAAAAGGAGCTTGTTTTTATTGTTTTCTTGACCAAAAAAGGAAACGATTGTTTTTCCATTACAATAGACTTTTAAAGTAGCAAAACCATTTTTACCGTAAGAGAAATCATTTTGATAGATCGCTCTGGCTGCTTCCGACTTTGATCCAGCACCGCTTATTATTTGTTTTATATTTTGATGATCAATGTATTGTAAATTATGATCGTGTCCAGAAACGACTATAACATTGTTATGTCCTTGTAAAAGGGTTTTTATTCTTTTCGAAAAAGCGGTATATTGTTTGTTTTGAATGTCTTGAGGGCTTATTCCGGATGTTTTTCGAATAAAGTTAATTAAAGAGCCTATTACTGGAAGCGGGATTTTTTGTTCCAAGGGAAAAAGCTGTTTTTTTAATGAAAACTGACCGCCATGACTACCGTTGCTCATTAATGGATGGTGTAATGCGAGTATTACGGTTTTCTCTTTGTTCTTAGTTAATAAACTTTCCAGTTCCTCAAAAAAGGCTTCTCGAGATTTAATATCACAATCGTCATTTATTGTTGGAGTCTTGTCCCAGTCCTCCAAGAACCATTGACTATCAATTGTAATTAGTGTTGTGAAATCATTAATTTTTAAATCATCTATGGGACAACCTTTTCCTGGTAAAAATGATTTTTTATCATTTAAGTAATCAGTAACAATTTCTTCTTGACGCTTTAAACCATTTATTCCATTATACCAATCATGATTTCCAGGTATAAAAAGCGTTTTACCTTTAAACTCTTTAGAAAGTGCTAACTGGTTTAATAGTTTGTTTTTTGCCAAATCATAATTGGATTTGTCTTCTTTATTTGGCATTCCTTTCGGGTAAATATTGTCTCCCAAAAAAAGTAACGTAGCATTTTTATCTGATTTTAGTAATGCTTCGTTAAGTTGCTTTAGCGTTTTTTTTGAATTATCTTCGTCACTATTACCAGCGTCACCAATTAAAAAAAAAGTATGGGCAATTTTAGAAGTATCATCTGCGTTTGTTGTTAAACTAGCTGTGATTTTATTTCCATATTGTGCATGATGAGTTGCACAAGAATGCAATATGAATATTGATAAAAATAAGTATGCGGGTATTTTATATTTTATAAAATGATTATCTGAAAACAATTTCATAATTTAGTATTATAAAAATTTTTATGAATCTTATAGAACAAGCCGAAAATTTTGTAATTAAATTACTCAAAGATAGACTTTCTATTTTATTTACCTATCATAATGTTAAGCACACAATGGATGTGGTTAAGGCGGTTGAAGTCCTTAGTGGGAAAGAGTCTTTAAGTCAATTAGATAGGGAAATAGTTTTAATAGCGGCTTGGTTTCATGACACAGGTTACATTCAAGGATGTGATCATCATGAGCTTTCTAGTGTAACGATAGCCACTGATTTCCTCAAAGAAAAAGACAAATCTACAGAATACATTGAAAAAGTGGCTAGTACAATTCAAGCTACTACATTCGATTATGCACCTAATACGATTCTGGAAAAAATCATAAGAGATGCTGATTATTCTCATTTTGCGAGTCCTGATTATTTAAGTATTTGTGAATCGTTAAGAACGGAATGGGAAAATACACAGCAAAAATTCTATAATGATTTTGAATGGGATAGCGAGAATTATAGAATACTAACACAATGTCATCAATATTATACTGATTTTGCAATTGCTAATTGGACGCCGTTAAAGGAAAAAAACATACTCTTGGTTCAAGATAAAATAAAAAAAACAGAAGCCAAAATGGAAGAAATGCCTAAGAAAATAAAAAATAAAAAGAAAACGGAGAAAAACAAAAAAGCGGATCGTGGTGTTGACACTTTGTTTCGAATCACATTAAGTAATCACACGAGATTAAGTGGTATTGCTGACAGTAAAGCCAATATTCTACTTTCAGTAAATGCAATTATTATTTCTATTGCGCTTTCGTCAATTATTCCAAAATTAGATAGTGCAAATAATGCGCATTTGGTTATGCCAACATTTATTATGCTTATGTTTAGTGTGATTTCAATAATTTTTGCCATCCTATCTACACGCCCAAAAGTTACCAGTGGTATTTTTACGCGAAAAGACATTGAGGATAGAAAAGTAAATTTGTTGTTTTTTGGTAATTTTTATAAAATGCCTTTAGAAGAATATGAATGGGCTGTAAATGAAATGATGAAAGACAACGAATACTTATATAATTCTTTAATTAAAGATTTATATTATTTAGGCTTAGTACTTGAAAAAAAATATAGATTGTTAAGGATTACTTATAATATTTTTATGATTGGAATTATTATTTCGGTGATTGCATTTGTACTGGCTTTTTATTCTGTTAGAGCTTAATTTATTTCACTTAATAATTCCTGATAAGAATATTTATCATTAGAAGACTCTGTATTAACCACTTTTATTCGTAAAGCTTTTAAACCTGAAACGCCCTGTAGCTCTTCAATGTCAAATTGTTCTATAGTTGGTTCTAGAATTTTTTTGAATTGCAAAAATTTGATGTATTTCAAATATTCAGTTTCCTCATAGCTATGAGAATATACGATTGTTATTTTTTCTTTTTGAGTTATTCTTTCTTGCGTACCTTTAATATTTGCTTTGTCAATGCGTTTTTTTACTACTTCATAGCGGGCATTATATGTTCCATCTACGTCAAAACGTTTTTCGTCCATTCTAAATCGTATGGAAAGTGGGGAGCTAAATACTAAAATTAATGAAGTCACATCTAACTCATATGGTAAGGCTTTTTTTAATCGATGGTGTTCTAATTCCATTTTGCATAAAGTTTGTAATTGCCATAATCTTAGGTTGCTAAGATACATGATGTCAAAAGGTTGTGAAGGTGTGATAGAGGCTCCAATATATAAATTATGTTCTACTCCATCAGTTTTAAATCGTTCAAAATAATGAGGAAAAATGGTTTGAGCATCAAGTTGTTCCTTATCTAGAATGGAAGCCATTTTTTTATTGATAATGGACATTGCATCATCAAACTTTTTTCTAGAATGATAAAACAAAGCTGTTTTAGGATCTAATTCTTCAAAATATTGGTTAATCATTAATTGACACGTATTGTCAATCTTAGAGTTATTTAAAATAGGATGTATTTCTTTTTGAATATAGTTTTGAATTTGTTGCTCAGTATCTGCTTTTAATTCCTTTTCAAGTTCTTTAAAATAGGTTTGCATTTCAAATTTTCGTTGTTCCAATAATGTGAGTGAGCTATTAGATTTCAAGCTCTCAAAAATAGTTAACAATGTTTTTAATTGATTTTTAAGATCCTCTTTAACAGTGTCATTTCTATGCTGTGAAGAACCTTTAATGTCTATTTGACCATATAAAGGATATACTTCTTTAAATACAATTTCTTTAAAGATATAGTCTTTATTTGGGCTGTTCGTTTGGTAGTATTTTTCAGCTTCGTTCTTAAATTTCCAATATACACTGGAATGGATTGCAGTATATTCTCTTTGAATTACTGCCTCTATTTGGTTTTGTAAATCGACATTGTAGCGTTCCAAAGAATCAATTACATATGGCAGTAGAAGGTCTAAATTGTTAGCATTGATACTGTTAAGTTCTCTTGTTTTGGAAGATACTAGCTCTATAATACCAAGTAGTTTGTCGTTTTTTAAGACAGGAGCCAGAATACAACTTTTTATATTTTGTTTCAATAAATGGTTTCCTAATGTCTCATTTCCTAAGATTGTAGAGAATTTTTCAACATTTGAAATTATAAATGGTTTTTTTTCATTCAAAAGAGTAATTTGAGAACATCCAAAAAATGCTTTGTTACAGTCGACCATTTCATCCTGTTCAAAAAGAATGTAACTTTTTATTTTGTTATTGAATGGCGGCTTTATGAATTTATCTTGTTTTTCATCATAAAAGATCAAACCTACTTTTAAATCGGGAATTTTAAAGATGGACCTAAATATAGTTTCAAAATTTTCTTGATTTCCGGCATCGGTTTCAGACTTTAATAAGTTGCTTTTTAAATTAGAAATTGCACTTTCTGTGGTAGCATCAAAAAGAGTTACGATACCAAAACCCTTAAATATCCAACTTTCTATTGGAAATTTTTGTTTCCATAACGAGATGTCATCATAATTATCCATTAATTGATCAATATCTTCTGGGGTTAATGCAATTGATTTTTTAGTTGGAGTTATTTCTAAAAAATCAGCATTATAAAGAATACGATAATGTTTTAGTATGCCATTTGAATCAGGAATATCATAAAATAAAGGTTTATTGATTTCAAAGTGTTGTTGGTAAACCGTATTCAAGATGAGTATACAACTTACAATGTATAACTGATCCCCGTCAAGGTCTCTAATGGACATGTCAAAAGTACCGCCTGCCTCTTTTAGAATTTTACTAAATCGTTCCGAAAAATTAAAGGTCAAGTTTTGAAAGGGAATTGTAACCGCCTTGATTTCATTTTTTGTCAATGCAGTTGGAAATAAATCAGCCAGTAAGTATTTTATGAGTGTTTTATTATCCTCAATAATAGATATATCTTCAATACCAGTACTAAACTCAGGAATATGTTCAATTTCTTTTAATAATGCTTTGGCATAATTGGAGCGATAATCAATTTCAGACAAAGCTATTTCCTCCAAAGATTCAATCAGTTTATGAAATGAAATTAAGGTTTTAAATGGACTTTCTTTGAAAAAATTAATGTTTCCCATAAAATATGATATAGGGTACAAATCTACAAAAAACTAAAATTAAATGTACATTTTGATAACTTATTGTGTTCTTTTTGTTAATCTTTTCCTATTGGCCTTTTGTGTCTTATTTACACTAAAACAGGGAAAAGTAAGGATTTTTTTTTGAGCGTACTATAGGTTATGCTTTATGGAGTCTTTTTTTATAAAATTGGATTAAAGTTTCGTTGATTTCTTTTAATTCAGGAGTGAGGTTGGTTCTATTACCTTCATCATCATTTGTTAATTCTAAATCACAGATTGAACATTTATATTCATTGATGTGATTGGTAATTCTTCTTGATAGGATGATTTTATGACCAATAATTTTGCAAATCATTTTTTTACTTAGAAAAATGTCTTTGATTTCTACTTTGGTCATAATTAGGTTGTTTAGGTAGATTTGGGGATAATAAACTTATTAAATTATCGTTAATATCCCTAAATTTATCGATTAAATGCGTGTTTATTTATTTTTAACAAGGTATTACGTATATTTTGTAACAATTATAAATTAAAATATAAAAAAAATCTCTAATTACTGAAAGTAATTAGAGATTAAAAATTTGGGGCAAAATTTTTTAAAATAAAAATTATAGGACTAACTCATAATTTAGATTTATTTTATAATTCAAGACTAATCAATAATAATTAGACATAAATTAATTCTTTTCTATTCGAATAACTTGAACCTCGTAAAACCTTTTTTTTATTGTTTGTAAACAATGTATGATTAATAGTATCAGCATCTCTTTAATTTAAGTTTTGAACAATTATTATATCTAGATCAAATCTAAGGAGTTATTTTTTTAATAAATAACTCTCTTTTTATTTTATTGACAATTAAATGTCATTAAATAAAGGGGCTTATTCTATCTAATATTCATTAGATTTTAAAAATATTTGATTTCTTAATTATGTAAAACAATAGGCTAATTAATTTGTCTCATAATAATAATTGTTTAGGTAGATTTGGGGACAGTAAATATAGAATTAATCCGTTAAAACGATAAAAAAAATCGATGAAATACATAAATTTAGTTTATTTATAGTAAATACCTTATGATTATAGGTCAATACTCTATTTGTTGCTTTCTGCTTACGGCATCAAAAAAACCTCAACTATATTATAATTGAGGGTTTTTTAGGTCTTAATTTATGATTTACGGTTTATGATTTCTCTTCTTTGTTGAAATAAACCAAGTAATAATACATTTGCTTTTCTTCGTCCCAACCTTTTTCAACAAATTTCTCTGCACTTTCAGGATTAATGAAATCCATTTTTATTTGAATGTGTGTATCTAGATTGATTACATTTTTGATTGACTTACGTGCATCAGTAACTGCTGCATTAGCAATAGGGAATGAGGTTACGTCTTCAATACTGTATTTTTCTCCTTTATCAACTTTGTAATTCTTGAATTCAGGAATTAAGTCTGGGTTGTCAAGAACTTCATTTAAAAAATTAGTCTCTTCAAACTGATCGTTTTTGGCGAAATAATTTACAGAACGATTCATGAACATGACTTCTTCTTTTTTGTCTTCTGCTGGAAAAACAACATCTTTGGCAAAGCTTTGACAAAATTTCAAGTATTTCTTAGTAATGAAATTCTCATCTTCAAATGCATCTACTGATAAGAAATGTTCTAACCAGTAACGAGCATCATAACGATTGCTGTCTACTGTAAGTATTTTATATCCTTCTTCTTTTTTATGATTAAAAATAATACATCCTTTATCTAATTTACTTAGGTTGATACCTTGTTGTAAAATCATTTCTAGATGCGTTCCTTTTTCTTCAAATTGTAAAAAGTCCGATTGTAATTCACTTTTAAAAATTCCAATGGCGTCCACTACATTATTATCAATATTTACATTGGTCAAATACGTAACATAAACCTCACCATTCTTAATGTGTGGATGGTTTGATTGCTCAAATAGATGTTGTGTGATTTTTTTAGAACCTTCGTGTAAACTGCTAGGATTGTCAAATATTTCCGAAGCATATTTATACATGTCGTTGTAATCTAAATCAACTTCATGGGCAAACTGGAAATAGTTCTCCTCTTTTTCTCTAAATGGTTTTAGAAAAAATTCTTTTATAAGAGGTACAATTTCGTCTTGAAGGCTAAATGGTTGCTCTGATAAGAAAATAGCTTCATTGCGACTTTTATTTCCTACTCTGTGAATAGAAAGTGTCTCAATATGTGTGTTAAATAAGTTGATCATTTTTTTTATGTTTATGTAGATGAAAGAGCCAAGATAAAGGACGCTACTGAGGAGGTCTTTGATCTTGGCTCTTGATTCTTAGTTTTTAGCTAAACTAATTCCAATTCTCTTCAAATCCAAAATCTTCAAAGCTATCATCTCCTCCAAACATATCTAGATCATCTTCATCTAAATCATCTTCAAATTCGCTGGCAAAATCATCAGCATTGTCTGCTTCAAAGTTTTTTTCCATAGCTTCATCTGGCATTTCACCATGTGAAAATAAGGTCTCAGGATATAAATTTCCTGCTTCTTGCTCTTCAATTGCAGCTAGTTCTACAAGGAATGTCCACATATTGATGAAGTCATAAACATAGATAATCTTAGTGTTTTCGTCATCCAATAAATCGGATAAAACATAATCACTCATGATTTTTTGCTCCCCTGGAACATCTCCAGTATCAAAAAGTGAAATTTCATCCTCTTGATTCCAAGTTTCATCACAAGTATAGAAAGAGGCTACTTCCATGCCGTCAAAACCAAATGAATTGAAGATAGCGTTGTGTAAATCTTCTAAAGTATCATCAGCAAGTATTGCTATATCTCTAAATATATCTTCTTCAGCATCTAGAATTACTCTGAATTTGTAAACCATAATCTTTGTTTTTTATTGAAAGGTCAAAGGTAAAATTTAATTTCAGATATCTTTTTAAGAAACTTGATTTGTTAATAAGATTTCAATATTGTTATAAGTACTATGCCTACAGCTTTTTAATAATTCGTTTTTTAAAAGTATGGTACTTCTTGTGGTATCTGTTATTGCTTGGGTAACTTCGATTTTCAGTTATATTATTGACTACTAATGCAACTAATAGAAGTATAAGTACACCAATAAGGACTGGGCTCAAAACATACCAATAACCTAGCTCTTTTATTTTAGAAGAACCAATTACGGCAATCAATGCAGTGGCTCCTCCTGGTGGATGTAAAGTTTTTGTAATTTGCATGAGAACGATAGCAATTGACACCGCTAATGCTGCAGCTAACCAAATGATTTCTGGAAATAATAAGTGGATTGTCACGCCAATTATTGCAGAAATAAAATGTCCTCCAACCAAGTTTTTGGGTTGTGAAAACGGGCTTTGAATATTGCCATAAATTAAAACGCTTGACGCCCCAAAAGATCCAATGAGATAAACATTATCGGAATCAACAAAATGATGAGAATTAAAATAAGCAATAGCTCCAATGCCAATAAACGAACCAACAAAAGCCCAAAAGTGTTCCTTAAAGTCAATCAATGTTTCTTTATAAAGGATGTATTTTGTTTTGCGATATCCTTTTTTAATTTTTTGAATAGGCATGTTTTTTTATTTTGATAGACTAGCTGAATAGGAATATACGGAGTGTGGATAAATCATCTTTGCTGTATATTTTGAAATAAGACAAACGACTAAAATGGGAAAAAACAAAGTGTAATCATTTGTTAAACCACAAATTAGGAATATTGCTGTAAAAGGAGCATGAATACTAGCACTTAAAACAGCTGCCATTCCTAATACCATAAAGTTAACAGGAATTATATCAGCTTTAAAATAAGTATTTAAAAGTAGCGCAACAAATAAACCTAAAAACGCACCAATGAATATACTTGGAGCAAAAACCCCTCCGTCTCCTCCAGAAAATAGCGTGGCTGAGGTGACAATGGGTTTTAAAAGAATAACTCCTATAAGGGTATATAGTAAGTTAAAAGATATTTTCACTTCATTTGGATTTATAAAAATCATTTTGATGGCATGATACCCTTCTCCATACAGTTGCGGGAAGAAAAATAGAGAAAAACTTAGTATTACAGATCCAATTATAATTTTGTAATAATGACTTTTTATTTGGGTTAAATTATTTTTGAAAAATAAAACACAACGGGTAAGGTAAACAGAATTAATTCCAGCCAAAATTCCCAAAAGAATAAAAAACGGAATTGCTCTTAAATTCCAAGTGATAATGTCAACCGTAAATAATGTTTTTTCGTCAATTAAATAGACAAGTCCAAAAGAAACAGTAACAGCAATAATAGTACTAATTAAAAAAGTGCGTGTTACTTTTCTAGAAATGACTTCAAACACAAAAAAGATTCCCGCAAAAGGACTATTAAACAAAGCTGTAATTCCTGCCGCTACTCCAGCACAAATTAATTCGGTTTTGTACTCTTTAAAAATATTTTGTTTCCTTTGTGCAACTGATCCTATTGTAGCCGTAGCTACGACTGTTGAAACCTCAATTCCTGTCGATCCTCCAAAAACAACAGTCAATAAACCATTAATAAAATGAGATGCAATTTTAGATTTAGGTAAGTTTTTGGTTTTAGAGCCTGTACTTTCAAATATTTCGTTTATTCCTTTATTTTCTTTTTTATTAAATACGTACTGCCTTAAAAAGTAGATGATCGAAAGCCCAAAAACAGGAAAAACAAAAATAAAAATAGGATGTAAGGAAGCTTGGCTGAAGAATATTTCTTCATAGTACTCCGTTAGTTTTTTTAAGGTTATTCCTAAAAAAGAAGAAAGAAAACCAATCAAAATGGAAACAATAACTATTTTTTGGAATTTAATAAACCGAATATTTTTTTTAATATGTGCTATTTTATTCATCTAAATTTACATTTGCAAACCTTAATTTTTTTAAGGTTTGCAAATGTAAATAAATAAAACTGGATAGGGGTTTGTTAAGAATCAGTTAACAGTAATTTTAAGAAATCTTTATAATTAGCAAGCTTTTGGGATTAATAATTTTATTAAAACTCATAAAACTCTAACGGCAAACCATCAGGATCAGCAATAAAGAAAAATCGTTTTTGAGTATAGGCATCTACTCGAATTTCTTCAGAAGAAATGTTATTTGTAATTAAAAAAGCTCTTGTTTTTTCAATATCATTTACTTCAAAAGCCAAATGACGCAAACCACAGGATTCTGGAGTCGAAGGTCTTTGAGGTGGATTTGGAAAAGAAAAAAGTTCGACAACAAAGTTTCCGTTTAAAGACAAATCTAATTTATAGGATTCTCTTTCTTCTCGATAAATTTCTTGAATGATTTTTAATCCTAAAATTTCAGTATAAAAATCCTTTGACTTTTGATAATCAGAACAGATAATGGCGATGTGGTGTATTTTGTTAAGTTCTAGCATTTTATTGTAAATAAATCATGGTGGGTAAATTTGCTTCGGGATTTTCCACTAAAGCTTGTGCGTGTAATTTGTTGATGAGTACTTTTGTTTTTTCGATAGAATCAATTTTAAACAAAAAGAAAACTTCGGTATCGTTATCTGTGTTTTGCCAAATGTTTTCTAAATACATTCCTTGGGAGGCATGAAATTCCTTGTCTTTTTCTAGGATTTCTTTAATAACTGCAATTGGAACATTGTTGAGTTTAGCTAATACATGTGACATAGTTTATTGATTTAGTTTTCGTATGACTTTCGCTGGATTTCCAACTGCCAGTGAATTATCGGGCATGTCTTTAGTAACTACTGATCCAGCACCTATAACACAACCTTTACCAATTGTGATTCCTGGGCAAATAACGGAGTTTCCTCCAATCCAGCAATCATCGCCTATGGTTATAGGTAGAGCACTTTCAAGACTTTTTCTTAATTCAGCTTCCAATGGATGCGTAGCAGTATACAATTGTACTCCGGGTGCAAAAAACACATTCGAACCTATTGTTACTTTTGCACAATCCAGCACCACACAGTTGACATTAAAATAAACGTTTTCTCCACATAATATATTGTATCCATAATCGCAATGAAAAGGAGGTTCAATATAAAGATTTGCTCCAGCATTCGGAATCAATTCTGCTATAATCTCACGTGCTTTTTTGGTCACTCGATATTGAGTAACATTCAAGCTATGTAGCAAGTTTTTTGCCTTTCTTCGCCCTTTAACTAAAACAGGATCTCCAGCCAAGTAATACTCACCATCAATCATTTTTTCTTGTTCCGTTTTCATTTACTATAAATCTTTGTTTCTAAATATTTCTTGGGCATGCCCTCCGCAAAAGCTTCGGTCGGGCTGTTCGTTGCAATCTCCCATGAAAAATGGGAGGATTTCCACTGCCATCCCTCATGCAAATCGCCATTGTAAATCCTTACGATTTGATGTAAATATAACAGAAAATCAAATCGACTACAACTCATCCCTGAAAATTGACAGTTCAGTTAGTTTAAGTTTTTAAAAAGAGACAATCAAAATACATTTGGAGAATCAAAATCAAACCAAATGAAATCAATCACTACATTAATTACTTTATTTTTTACCACTTTACTATTTGCACAAGCACCTATTTCAGGAAAAGTGATAGATGAAAAAGGAAAACCAATCGTTGGCGCTAATGTTTTTATCGAAGGAACTTACGACGGAGCAACATCTAATGAAATGGGGGATTTCTCATTTGTAACGGACGAAAAAGGAAATCAAACATTAGTAGTTAGTTTTTTAATTTACGAAACTTCAAAAACTCAAATTGATGTTGCTAATTTTCAGGGAAAAACCATCAAACTAAAAGAGAATTTAAATGCTTTGGACGCGGTTGTGATTACAGCTGGCACAATGGAATCAGGTGAGAAAGCACGGGTTTCAGTTTTAAAACCGTTAGATATTGTAACCACAGCAGGTTCGGCTGGGAATATTATTGCTGCTTTACAAACCTTGCCTGGGACACAAAGTGTGGGTGAAGACGGTCGTTTGTTTGTTCGCGGAGGAGAAGCTAATGAAACTCAAACTTTTGTCGACGGTATTCGTGTGGCACAACCGTATGGCGCAACAACTAATAATTTGCCTACTCGTGGTCGGTTTTCTCCATTTTTATTCAATGGTATTGCTTTCTCTACTGGAGGGTATTCTGCCGAATATGGGGAAGCGTTATCGAGCGTATTGCTTTTAAATACGGAGGACAATCCGGATCAAAACAAAACCGAAATTTCACTAATGACTGTTGGCTTAGGGCTTGGAAATACTCAAAAATGGGAAAAGAGCTCACTGAGTGTAAATGCTTCGTATATCAATTTAGCTCCTTACCAAGCAGCAATTCCACAAAATGTGGACTGGAATAGTCCTTTTCAATCTTTGTCGGGAGAAACGGTGTATCGCTATAATTTTAATAACGGAATTCTGAAATTGTATGCTGCTTTTGATTCTTCTAAATTTGATATTAATCAGGAAAATATAAACAGTCCAGAGAAAATAAGGGTGAATCTAAACAATGATAATTTTTATTTGAATACTTCATACAAAGGCGGTTTTGGGACTAATTGGCAAATTACTACTGGTATGAGTTATGGGTATAGTAAAAATAAAATAGGGTTGGATTTAGATCAAGTTGATAATGATGAAAATGCGGCACATTTGAAATTGAAACTGAAGAAAAGCTTTTCTAATTATTTTAAATTGTCTTTTGGAGGGGATTATTTTAGTACCAAATTCAATGAAGATTTCAAACCTAATCTTGGAACAACGAATACAAATGGATACAACTCGAATATTGCAGCAGTCTTCACGGAAGCCGATGTTTTATTTTCGAAAAAATTTGCCGCCAAAATTGGGTTAAGAGCTTCGTACAATGACTTACTTGATGAAACTGCCCTTGCTCCAAGACTTTCATTAGCGTACAAAGTAGCTAAAAATAGTCAGTTCTCATTGGCTTACGGAGATTTCTCTCAAAGTCCATCTGTTGATTATATAAAATATTCTAAATACCATCAGTTTGAAAGTGAGAAAGCGGCTCATTATATTTTGAATTTTCAATATGCTAAAGACAGTAAAACCTTTAGAGCCGAAGCCTATTATAAAGATTACAATAATCTAGTAAAATACGATACTCAAGATATTGCTTATAATTCGGTTTTTAATAATACGGGTTCAGCATACGCTAAAGGGTTGGATTTATTCTGGAGGGATGGAAAAACAATTAAAAATCTAGAATATTGGATTTCCTATTCTTATATCGATACCAAAAGGGATTATAAAAATTTCCCAGTAGCCGCAACCCCCAGTTTTGTCGCTGATCATAGTTTGTCAATCGTAACTAAATATTGGATATCAGACTGGAGATCACAAATTGGATTTACGAATTCTTTTAGCTCAGGACGTCCCTATAATAATCCAAATGAAACCCAATTCATGAATGGAAAAACGAAATCGTATAATAGTTTAAGTTTTAACTGGGCGTATTTAATAAGTGCTCAAAAGATATTGTATTTCTCCGTTTCAAATGTATTAGGAACACAAAATGTTTTTGGATATGATTATGCTAAAGACCCAAATGCAGCGGGTTATTATAACCGAAAAACCATCACGCCCACAGCAGATCGGTTCTTCTTTGTTGGTTTCTTTTGGACCATTAGCAAAGACAAAAAAGACAATCAGTTGAAGAATCTGTAATTAGTCTTAAAGTTATAAAGTTGAAAGTCTAAAAGGAAGGATGATTTGGATTTTCAAAGACTTAAAGTATTTCCGCAAACAATGTGACTTTCGACTTTATGACTTTCAACCTTTCGACTAATTTATCGATTCATCCTAAAAATTCAACAGTTCAGTAATTATAAATTTTTACAACCGTATTTCTGAAATACTTTTGAAATATAAATTAACAACGTTTCAATCATCAATAAAAAATTAATCAATCTTAAAAACTAGAAATCATGACCAAATTAATTACCACTTTCGCATTATTTGTTATTACATTATTATCGGCTCAAGGACAACAAAGCACTATGGAGTCAACAGGAGGGAAGTTTGAACAAGGAATGGGAAAAGCCTTTGGACTTTGGGGAGAAGGGAAAACTACAGAAGCTTCTGATTTATTCGAAAGAATTGCCGCTGCTGAACCTAAGAACTGGTTGCCTAATTACTATGTGGCTTTAGTAAATACTACAACTGCTTTTGGAACTAAGGATAAAGAAAAAATAAATTTATTACTTTCGAAAGCACAAAACGCTTTAGATGTTGAAATGGGTAAAGATCAAAATAATGCCGAATTGTATGTGATGCAAGCTATGATTAATACCGCTTGGATTGTTTTCGACCCTATGACGAACGGACAAAAACTATCTGGACCTACTATGGGATTGTACGCAAAAGCTGAAGCAATTGCGCCTAATAATCCGAGAGTAGTTTATTCAAAAGCAGAATTTGAAATAGGTGGAGCCAAGTTTTGGGGAAAAGATACCAAACCGATGTGTGCTCAAATTGATAAAGCCATTGAACTTTTTGCTACTTTTAAACCTGAAACACCTTTTTCTCCTAAATGGGGATTAGACAGAGCTTTAGAAGCACAGAAAAACTGTAAATAGGATAATTAATCAAATTCAATTTTCCTATTACTTAATTTAAAATAATATGTATAAAATTAATAAAGAAATACCTAAAGTATTTGTACTCTCATTTATTATCTTTTTTATAGCTCAATTTTTGAACTTAATTTTAGGGAATACAATACGATTTGATCTAAGTTTATTAATTAGTTTTGGATTTACCTTGTTGTACACGTTATCACTGTATGTGTCTAATATGTATCTTTTTAACTCCCTAGATTTGTATTTTAAAAAGGATAGGTTTTCTCTAAAAAGGATTGTAATTGGATTTTTTGGAGCATTTTTACTTTCTTTAATCGTTATTTTTTTACTGCGTATTTTTGAAGAAGTTTTAGTCAATGGGATGACATTTCAAGAGTTTTTATCAGCTGAAAAACCATCCAATTATTTGTTTTCAATTAGTATTACTTTTTTTGTAACACTATCGTTATATACTTTTTATTTCTACAAATTATACAACGAAAACAAAGTAAAAGAACAGAAAATTATTGCCGGAACTGCCAATGCGAAATTCGAAAGTTTAAAGAATCAAATAGACCCGCATTTTTTATTCAATAGTTTGAATGTATTGAGTTCTTTGATCGAAGAAAATCCGGATAATGCACAGCGATTCACGACGTCCTTGTCTAAGATTTACAGGTATGTATTAGAACAAAAAGACAAAGAATTAGTTTCTGTTGAAGAAGAATTGGCTTTCGCCAAAACGTATATGAACTTGCTTAAAATGCGTTTTGAGAATAGTTTGTTTTATGAATTACCAAATTCTATAATTGATCCAGAAGCTAAGGTCGTCCCGCTTTCCTTGCAGTTGTTGTTAGAAAACACAGTAAAACACAATGTGGTAAGTGAAAAAAGACCTTTGCATATTCGAATTAGCATTAAAGGAAGTTATTTAGTAGTTGAAAATGATTTTCAAAAGAAAGAAGTATTACAAGACCGTCAAGGGGTTGGTCTTCAAAATATAATTAATCGATACGGAATTATCACTGATAGAAAAGTATTGATAGCCCAAAATGAAAAAGTATTTTCGGTCAAAATACCAATTTTGACCAAACAAATTACAGTTATGGAAACGACAAAAGACTACGATGAAAACAATGCTTACTACAGAGCAAAAAAGCGTGTAGAAGAATTGAAGGGTTTTTATGGAAATTTAATTTCTTATTGCTGTGTAATTCCTTTTTTAATTTTTATTAATCTAAGGTATTCACCAGAATTTCAATGGTTTTGGTTTTCTGCAGGTGGTTGGGGATTTGGTTTAATCATGCATGCTTTGAAAGTTTTTGGGTATAGCTCGAATTGGGAAGAACGAAAAATCCAGGAAATATTGAGTAAAGAAGATGCAAAACAAACATGGAAATAGCCATGGAGAATAAATATCAAGAAGAAGATTGCTATTCTAAGGCAAAAAAAAGATTCAATAAAATCAAAGCATTTTAGTTGCATTTGTTCATCTATTTTAGTGTAACTCGTACTATATTTTTATTAACTAGAAATTCACTTCTGAATTGCAATGGTATTCATATTCAGTAGTTGTGGGCAATGCTAAAAACACTTAAAAACAAATTTTTACATTAAACAAAAATGAACATTAACTCTTTTTCAAACTTATTTATTTGGTTAGTATTTATAAGTTTAACAGAAATTGTATTTTCTCAATCAACGGAATTTACAATTCAAGATGTAAAATTCGAAAGTCAGGGCGTCACTCTTTCAGGCTCAATTTTAACGCCAAAAAAAACATTTGCAGCTGTTGTAATTGTTCATGGGTCTGACCCTGTAAAAAGAGAATTGGAGTTTGCAAAACGTCTTGCCAAAGAAGGCATTGCTGTATTCACATATGATAAACGAGGAGTTGGGGAATCAGGCGGTGTATATGTGGGACCATCTGTTGGTACTAATAATATTGACACAACTAATCTTAGTTTATTATCTCACGATGCAAATACAGCAGTAAATACATTTAGAACCTATTTGAAGGATAAAAAGATACCTATTGGATTAGTTGGCTTTAGTCAAGCAGGGTGGATAATCCCAATTACTACAAGTAAAAATCCGAAAATAGAATTTATGGTTTTGTTTAGTTGCCCAACAATTACAACTCTGGAACAACTAAGGTTTCAGTTTTATACCAATGGAAACAACAATTTTTGGGAAACTCATTCAGAAGCGGATGCTCGTGAACATGTCAAAAATGATGCTGACCGCTATCAATTTACGGCTACTGATCCCAAAAATGCTCTAAATAAACTTTCAATTCCGGGACTTTGGCTTTTTGGTGAGAAAGATATACAGATCCCGGTAAAGATGTGTATCGAGCAATTAAACACATTGAAAGTTCTAGGTAGACCTTTCGAATATACTTTGTTTTCTAACTTAGGACACAATACTTCTTCTGACAATGATGCTGAACCTGTTGATATTTCAATTCAATGGATAAAACAGAAAGCTTTGAGTATTCAAAAGTCTAAAGTATCAAAATAAAGAAATGCCTATAATAGTATATAAACTGCGAATTCTCTTACAAATTTATATTTGCGTTCCGTGGGAAATTTTATCTTAGCTGAAAGATCACTGCCAAGAATTTCGAAACCTTGCAAAGCCGCATTCCAAGAACGTTAGTAGAGGAATTCCTTTATTAATACATGCCTGTAAAATTTAATATATTTACCGATTAGTGAGAAGAAAGAAAAATTCAAGAGATTTTAATTAAAGAAGATAATAAACAAACATGGAAATAATCATGGAGAATAAATATCAAAACGAAGAACGTTATTTTAAGGCTAAAAAGCGAGTAGAGGAAATTAAAGGATTTTACGGAAACTTGATCTCTTATATTGTTGTAAACACGGGGCTTTTAGTACTTAATTTGGTTACCTCACCAGAATATTTATGGTTTTTTTGGCCGCTATTAGGTTGGGGAATGGGTGTGTTTTTTCACGGGATGAAGGTTTTTAATTACATGCCATTTCTAGGTAAAGATTGGGAAGAGCAAAAAATCAAAGAATTTATGGAGAAGGAAAAAATGCAGAAATGGAAATAATATTTTAAATCAATAAAATGGAAAATAATTATCAAGAGGAGAAACGCTATCATGAAGCGCAAAAAAAAGTAAAAGAAATTAAAAGTTTTTATGTGCATCTTACAGTATATCTTCTGACAAATCCAATTGTAATTGCAGTAAATCTGATTACTTCTCCAGAATATTTGTGGTGTTTGTGGTGCTTGTTGGGCTGGGCAATACCAATAGTTTTACATGGTTTAATCGCTTTTGATTACCCTCCTTTTTTTAATAAAGAATGGGAAAAAAGAAAAATAAAAGAGTTTATAGATAAAGAAGAACAATCCAGAAATAATTGGGAATAATTTAAATTTTTATAAAAATGGGAAGATTTAGACGAAGAAAGTATGAAAATTATACGTCAGGGAATGGTAGTCCTGATGCGCGCTATGATATTGCTTATAGAAGAGTAAAAAGAATAAAAGGGTTTTATGTTCATTTATTAGTTTACGTTTTAGTTAATGCCTTTATAGTGCTTTCTACTTTTAATAGAAGCTTGCTCGGAAGTGAAGTCTTTTGGAAATGGGAGACATGGAGTACGGCTTTATTCTGGGGAATTGGTTTGCTATCACATGGATTATCAGTTTTTGGAAGAGAGTTGTTTTTTGGATCCGATTGGGAAGAGAAGAAAATTCAAGAATTAATGGATAAGGATAAAAATAATAAATGGGAGTAAAATGAATTTTTAGATTTGATTCTTTATTATTTAACCTTAAACTAGAAAGCTACCTTGAAAAAATATGTACCAGTTATTGCCGTTTTAGCCTTTGTAAAACTTATAATTCATGTGATTGGAAATCAAAATTATGGTTTTCATCGCGATGAATTATTGCACCTATCAGTAAGTGAAAACTTGGATTGGGGTTATTTTGAATTTCCACCTTTTATTGCTTTCATAGGTAAAGTGGCTCATTTCGTTTTTGGATACTCTTTATCGGGAATTCGTTTTTTTTCTACTTTAGCTGGAATTGGAATACTTATAATCTGTTGTTTCATTGCCAAAGAATTGGGCGGAAAGCGAAATGCCGTTTTGTTAGCAGGAATTTCAGTTTTGGCATTCTTACCCTTTTACCGCAACCATTTATTATTTCAGCCAGTAGCTTTTGATCAGTTTTTCTGGACTTTAGGATTCTATTTTTTAATTAAATACATCAATACTAAACAAATTAAATTTCTGGTGCTTCTAGGAATTACTTTTGGTATTGGCTTGATGAATAAATACACCATTCTAGTTTGGGGATTTGGAGTTTTTATTGGATTGATGTTTTACGATAAAGGGAAATTATTCAAAAATAAATGGTTGTATATTTCAGGAATCATTTCTTTTTTAATTTTTTTTCCCAATATTATTTGGCAAGTAAACCACCATTTCCCTCTTATTTTGCACTTAAAGAAATTGAAAGAAAGTCAATTAGATGCAAATGGTACATTTGATTTTGTTATCGAACAAATCAAACACCCTTTCACATTTACGATTAGCCTCATTGGTCTAGTTGCTTATTTTTTGGATACCAATTTAAAAAAGTATAAAATTTTTGGAGTTGCTACAGTAGTTATATTTGGAACCCTATGGATTATGGAATCCAAAGCCTATTATTTCTTTGCCATTTATCCAATACTGTTTGCAGCAGGTGCCGTGAAAATCGAAAAACTATTAGAGAAAAAGCCTAAATGGAATTATGTCGTGGCTGCGGTACTATTGCTTCCAGCTCTTCCTTTTTTGCCTTTAGCAATACCTATTTTGCCAATCAAGGATTATGTGGAATATGCTGATGCAAAAAAGCTACAGGACGGTAGAGTCGAATTGACATCGGATTATGCGGATATGTTTGGTTGGGAAGAACAAGTGAAATTAGTAGATAGTTTATTTCAATCCTTACCGTTAAAAGAAAAAGAGAATTGTATGATTTGGGCCGAGAATTATGGTGAAGCTAGTGCACTAGAAATTTTAGGAAAAAAGTACGATTTACCAAATCCAGTTTGTTCACATGGGAGTTTTTGGTCTTGGGGAACAGGTAAAACGGATGGCACTTTTTGTATCAGTATTGGGAACGAAAAAGTAGCCGTTGATCGTGTTTTTCAGGAGGTGAAATTGGTTAAAATAATCAAGCATAAATATGCCATTGATGAAGAAAATAATATTCCCGTTTACCTTTGTAGAAAAACCAAAATTAACCTGAAGAAAAAATGGCCTTTGTTAGAAAAATATGTTTTTGAATAACATATTTTTTAAACAAATTAATTTAGATTTTAAAAATAGTATTTATGACAATCATAATAATCGAAGATGAAAAACCAGCAGCAAGATTGTTGCAACGCAAATTAGAAAAGTTAAAAATTCAGGTAGGCGTGATGCTCCATTCGGTTGAAGAATCTATTGAATGGTTTTCGAATAATGAACATCCAGATTTGATATTTTTGGACATCCAATTATCGGATGGATTGTCCTTTGAAATATTTGAAAAAATCGAAATTAAGAGCGCTATTATTTTTACAACTGCATATGATGAATATGCTTTAAGAGCATTTAAATTAAACAGTATTGACTATCTTTTAAAGCCAATCGACGAGGAGGATTTAGATATTGCAATTGCAAAATTTAAGGACCGTTTACCTAAAAAGGAAAAGCTTCAAATTGATTTTGAAGAGATTAAAAAAATGCTTTCAAATCCGTTTGAAAAAAAACACAAAAAACGGTTTACAGTAAAAATAGGGCAGCATCTAAAAGTTATTTCTACTGATGAAATAGAGTGTTTTTATAGCGAAAATAAGGGGACTTATATTCATACTTTTGACAATAGAAATTATCTTGTCGAAACTACTTTAGAAGTATTGGAGCAAGAATTAGATCCTTCTGCTTTTTATCGAGTGAGCCGTAAATTCATTATTCCAATGAAGGCAATAAAGGAAATTATTGTCTATAGTAACTCTCGTTTAAAAGTAATTTTGCCGTCGTATACCACTGATGAGGTTGTTGTAAGTAGAGAAAAAGTTTCTGATTTTAAAAATTGGATTGCTTAATTAGTGGTTAAACTATGAGTTTATAATAAACATCTTAACTAGCTCGTATTTAAATTTTTAAATACCGACAATAGATTATATCTATTGGGTCTTAATGTCTAAAATATCGCTTTCTTATTCCTATTAGGATAAAAATAAAAATGGAATACACTATAAAAAACGGAGCAATGTATTCAATGTAATCTATGGCCAACATCAGCGCTATTATTAATAGTTGAAAACCCAATCCATATATAGATACAAAAGTCATAAACCAATTTGGTAATGTTTTGACTCTATAAGCATCCCTGTCGAAGGTGTGAATTATTTTATCAAAACCACCATAAACAAGAGTATAAATTTCGAATAAAATGGCTACTGATTTTTGACTTTCTCCAGGTAAAGCTTTAGGCATTTTGTACTCAAAAACTTTGCTTGTGGAGTCACCGCCAATTGATTTGTTTCTTAAAATTACATAGTAATAATTGTATAATGTTCCCTGTAATTGGATGCAAAAGAAAGCCAATAATGCGACCCAAAAAGGCGTTGCTGAAACGTAGCAAATTGCCGATAAAAAGAAAAAATTTAGAAAAATATCAAAGAGACTGTCAAGGTATCTTCCAGTGTAGGATGGTCTTTTTTTTAAGCGTGCCAGTTCCCCATCAGCGGCATCAATTATCGATTTTAAAATAATAAAAATACCTGCTAAATAGTATTGATTTTGCACTATAAAATAGACCGCAATAAGACCTGATAGGCCAAAAAGTAGCGTAACATGTATAGGGGTAAATCGGGTGTTTTTTAATCGTTTTGCAAATAATTTTCCAGGTGATCTTCCGTAATCTGATAAATCGAAGAACTTATCTTGAGCAGCAAGTTTAGACATTTTTGTTTAAGATGAACAAAGAAATGTGACAATATAGTCAAATGCAAATATAGCTAAAAGTTGTTATTTAGACAATCGGTGCAAGGTAAATGTCATGGCTGATAAAAGGAAAAAAGCATTGATTTGGTGGATCAATCCTAGCCATAATGGGACACCGTAAAGTAATGTAAAAACACCTAAAGCAAACTGTAAAAAAACAAGAATTACAAGCAAATTAATACCGTATTTTTGTCCATTGTCCATTGCGTATTTTTTGCTTTTAAAATAAAGTAAAAGCATCATAGCAACTACAAAATAAGCTAATGTTCTATGTATAAACTGCACGCCACTTTTTCCTTCGGTAAAGCTTAAAAACAGGTTTTTTTGCTCTAAAAATACCGAGTCATGAATGAATTGTCCATCACTCATTAATGGCCAATGATTGTGAATTAAACCTGCATTTAAACCTGCAACAAAGCCTCCGTAGATAATTTGTAATAATAAAAAAGCAAGTGCATATTTAGCGATAGTTTGTAACGATTTTTGAGCAGCTCTTTTGTCTGGATAAATTAGGTCTAACGCTACCCAAAAAGTGTAAGCAAAGGTAATAAAGGCAGTTGTAAGGTGTAAGGCAAGTCTAAAATGACTAACATCAGGATTATCAATTAATCCGCTTCGAACCATAAACCAACCAAAAAAGCCCTGTAAACCACCAAGCCCTAATAGTATGATGCATTTTTTAATTGTGCTTTTGTCTAGTTGTTTTCGAATTAAAAAATAGATAAACGGAAGTATAAATACCATTCCAATGGCACGACCTATAAAACGGTGAAACCATTCCCAGAAATAAATAAATTTATAATCAGAAAGTGTGAAATCATTATGAATATTGATTTTTTGATATTCAGGAAACTGTTTGTATTGATCAAAAGCTTCTTGCCATTTAGCCTCAGTTAATGGAGGTAAAGTATCGGTTATTAGATGCCAGTCGGTCATTGAGAGACCTGAATTAGTCAATCGAGTAATGCCGCCAACAACCACCATTATAAAAATTAATAAACAACCGGATAACAACCAAATTATAACTGATTTATTCTGTTTTTTCATTTTGAAACTAATTTTGGCAAAGATATTTTAATTACTATTAATCCTTAATTCAACAAGCGTTAATCTTTAATCCTATTTTGTGTGCTCTTTTTAACATAAAGTCATAAGCAGCTTGGTATTCGTTGGCAATTTCACCTTCTAATATGGCTTCTTTAATTGCTTCTTTAAGCATTCCAATTTCCTTGGAAGGCTTTAGATTAAAAAGTTCCATAATTTCTTCTCCAGTAATCGGAGGCTGAAAATTACGTACATGATCGCGTTCTTCAACTTCCACAATTTTTTTTCGAACAATTTCAAAATTACTGTGGTATTTCTTGAATTTATTTGGGTTTTTGGTTGTAATATCAGCTTCACAAAGTGTCATTAAATCTTCAACATCTTCACCAGCATCAAAAACCAATCGTCGTACTGCGGAGTCCGTAACTGTGTCTTGTGACAGCACTATAGGACGGGAACTCATCATGACCATTTTTTGAACAAATTTCATTTTTTGATTCAAAGGCATATGCAAACGTTCAAATAATTTTTTGACCATTTTTCCTCCTAGAAATTCATGTCCATGAAAGGTCCATCCTTGTTTTTTATTGAAACGTTTGGTTGGTGCTTTCCCAATATCATGTAGTAAAGCAGCCCATCTTAACCATACATCATCCGTATTAGGACAAATATTATCTACGACTTCTAATGTGTGATAAAAATTATTTTTGTGTGTTTGGCCTTCAATTTCTTCTACATTGTTTAATGCAGTTAATTCTGGTAAAAGAATCTCAAGAAGTCCAGTTTTGTATAAAAGTAAAAAACCAATTGAAGGTTTTTCAGTCGAAAGAATTTTGTTCAACTCATCTACAATTCGTTCTCCTGAGATGATTTTAATTCGCTCTGCATTTTTAGTAATTGATAGTAACGAATTCTCTTCAATTTCAAAATTCAACTGATTGGCAAAACGAATGGCACGCATCATACGTAAAGGATCATCAGAGTAGGTGATGTCAGGATCAAGAGGCGTTCTTAAAACCTTATTTTCCATATCATTCAAACCATCAAAAGGATCTAGTAATTCCCCATAATTTTTTGAATTTAGAGAAATTGCCAATGCATTGATTGTAAAATCACGACGGTCTTGATCATCTTTTAACGTTCCGTTTTCTACAACTGGGTTGCGACTTTCAAAATGGTACGACTCTTTTCTAGCGCCAACAAATTCGATTTCTGTATCTTCAAAACGCAACATGGCAGTACCATAAGTTTTGAAAACCTGAACTTTTGGTTTGTTAGGTAGTAATTTAGATACTTTTAAAGCCAATTCGATTCCGCTGCCAACAGCAACGATATCAATGTCTTTTTTAAAATCTCTTTTTAAAATCAAATCTCTCACAAAACCACCAATAACATAACTATCAACGTTAAGTTCTTGGGAAGCCTGAGAGATGACTTGGAATATTTTGTTATGTAATGCTTCTTTGTAATTCATATGATTCTACCGCAGATTCGCAGATTTTTTTATTTTTTTGTGCGAACAATTCGTTTGTATTCTAAAGAAATAGAATTGAAATTCACCAATAATGCAAGTTCATTATCTGACACTTTTAGATAATTTAAGCATTGATTATAATGGCTATTATTAAAACAATCTACAGTTTTAATTTCTAAAATTATTGACTTATAAAGTACGAAATCTGCATAAAACTGATGCTTTAAAATTGTGTTTTTATAGTTTACTGAGTATTCTTTTTCACGTTCATAAGGGATGTTATTTTCGTTAAACTCAAATTCTAAAGCGTCTTTATATACAATTTCTGAAAAACCTTTTCCTAAAGTTTTATGAACTTCAAATAGAATTCCAATTATTTTGTAGGTCTCATCTGCGGATAAATATTCCTCCATAAATTAAAATTTTAATCTGCGAATCTGCGGTTGTACTTTAATAATCTGCTATTAAAAACTATTTACGTATCACTTTTACCTGAGAGTCATTTGTCAACTTTATAATTGTCGATGGTTTTCCCCCAATTTTATCGCGGTGCAAATTTACAACATAGTCTACACCTTTAATAATCTCAGGACTAATTTCTTTGAAACTTTTTGGTGTGGGTTGTCCTGATATGTTGGCCGAAGTGGAAACTAATGGTTTTTTCATTCGCTCCAATAGTTTAAAGCAAAAAGGTTCTTTTACGATTCGGATTCCTAAAGTTTTGTCGGTGGCAATTAAGTTAGCAGCAATGTTTCTAGGATTATCAAGAATTAAAGTAGTGGGGTTTTCGGATAAATCCATGATTTGCCAGGCTACTTCTGGAATTTCTTTGAAAACATTGTACATCATTTTTTCCCCATTCATCAAAACGATCATGCTTTGCGTTTCGGCTCTTTGTTTGAGTTTGTATATTTTGGCTACAGCCTCGGGATTTGTTGCATCACAACCTATTCCCCATACAGTATCGGTAGGATAGAGGATAATTCCGCCTTCTTTGATCACTTCAAATGCTTTGATGACTTCTTCGTTAAGATCCATAGTTATTGTAAAAATAAATTTTATTGCAAAAATAACTATTCTTTATGTTATAAATCATGCTTTGAGTTTCTAATAATCTAAATAGGGCTTCTTTTTATACTCATTACTAAAGAGAATGTGGAATTTTTTTAATGGTTTTTGGTAATAGTCTTTTAAATTAGAGTCTTTTTAAGAATTCTTAATCGTTGGTAACGAATAAAAATACTGTACGCGTTTAGATAGCAAATAATGATTCCTTTTTTTCCGTCTAGAATTCCCAATCGTACAATGTAATTATAAAGAAAGTTATAAGTAGGATGCACGTATTGAATTAAAAGACTTGGATTTTTGTTTTGATTGAGCTTTTCTAAAGCTTTCAATTCTCCGTAACGTATTATTTTTGCTTTATAAGAACCATAATTAGGATAGGAGTAATGAATGAGTTTGTTTTTGAATACCGCCGTTTTTCCATTCGTAATTAATTTTTCATGGACTAATTTTTCAGTTGCGTAAGTAGCAAATCCTTTATGGAAAAGGCGAAAAATTTTATCATTTTGACAGCCACTAAAATGAAGAACCTTATGTTTAAACATAAATTTTCTACGAAACTGAAAAGCAATAGAAGTTGTTTTTTGTTGTGTCGTTTCTAGAATTTCTGATTTTAATTCAGGAGTTAGCCTTTCATCAGCATCAAGGAAAAGAATCCAATCATTTTGGGCTAATGAAATCGCATAATTTCTTTGTGCTGGATAATTTTTAAAAGTGTTTTGAAAGAATTTTACTTTTGGAAATGATTTACAAATTACTTCCGTTTTATCTGTACTAAATGAATCGACAATAATAATTTCGTCCGTAAAATCCAAATCTGCCAAAAGCGCCTGCATTTGATTTTCCTCGTTTAATGTAATTATTAAAACGGATATATTTGTATTAGACGATTCAATCATAAATTATGGGCAGTTTGAAAATAAGTTCTTTCTTTTGGGTTTAGCGAGAATGTGTATTTAAAAAAGTTTGCAACGAAGGGAATAATAGTTCAGGTTGAAACTCATTATAAAATAATTTAGTTTCTTTTTTTACAGTTTTAGCCGACTTTCCTTCAAATAATTCGGGTTTAAATTCATTTAAATGTAAGGAAATATGATTGATTCCGTCTTCAAATGTGGCCCAGCCTTTTTTGTCAATCCAAGGAGAAAAAACAATGTAGGAAGGTTTGTGGAGTGCTTTAGCCATATTGATTGCTCCACCATCATTACCAATAATCATATCACATTGGTTCATTATGGCGATAAATTCGCGAATTGTTTTTCCTAAAACCGAGAAGTGAATTTTTTGTTTTGTACTCTCTTTGCATCCATTGAAGATCGTTTTAGCTTCTTCAATTTGCTTTGGAAAATAATTAAAAAGGATATTACAGTTATCATTGTCACCAATGAAATCAACTAATTCTGACATGTATTTCAATGGATAGGTTTTGTCAGCACTGCTTCCAATTATACTGAGCATAATCGTCTTTTTGGATCGATCTAGACCATGAGAATCCAATAGGGAAGAGGCGAAATCATTTTCCTCCTTTGTTACATAAATTTCTGGAAATGTAATCAAATCGATGTTGAGCTGAAATGGATCTAGCAATGCTAATCGTTGTTCAATTATTAAACCCAAATTTGTATTTGTTGTTTGCTTTCTTATGATGGTATCAGTATAAAGAAAGTCTCTTCCTTTTTTTAGATAAGATATTTTTTTGGATGCTCCTGAAAATAATACTACGAGCCAACTTTCTAATTTGGAATAAGCATCTATAACAATATCGTATTTTTCTTTACGAATCGTTTTTAGGAATTTATAAAGTTGCCATTTACTCTTTTGATGTTTTTCCTTAAAAAGGATAAGATTATCAAAGCTAGTATTTCCCTGTAAAACAGCAATCGTCGATTCATAAACCATGTAATCAATTTGAGCATTGGGGTATGCTTTGCGCAAATTATCACATAATAAAGAGCTTATTAAGACATCTCCAATCATTTTTTGTTGAATTACAAGTATTTTCATTTGATTTGGATTTGAAAAGTTATGCTTTTATTTTCAAGTAATTCATGGCTCTAGGACTAATCCAAGTTTGTTTTTGAATCGCGTTGGAATAATAAACCAATAGATTTTTCAGCATCAATCGATTCACTTTTAATTTTGGAATAAAAAATAAAAATAGACTAATTACAGATAATATTATTTTTTCTAATAGTACTCCAATAATCAACAAGCTATGTAAATAGATTTGTATTCGAAAAGTAAATTGATTGCTAATATAAGTGTGTTTTGAAATAATAACTTCTGTTTTTGTGAGTGCTTTTGTTTTGATATTCAATCGGGAAGCACCACCATGTTGATGAAAAATTGTTGCTTTTCTAGTAACGGCAACTTTTCCACCTATATCGGTTATTTTTTTACAAAGATCAACATCTTCAAAGTACAACCAGTAATCTTCGTTCCAGCCGTTAATTTTGGTGTACCAATCTCTGTTTATAAAAACAACTGCACCAGTGACCCAATCTGGGTAAAACAAATCGGTAGTAGTGTTAAAGCGTTTTTCTAGTTTGGCTTTGTTCCATTTTCTAAACAGCGTTCGCGAAATTCCGAAAAAGCGTCCTAAAGCAGGAAATAAGTTGTTTTGCTTATAGAAAATAGCATTCTCATTGATTTGTAAACACGATAGAATTCCAATTTCAGGATGTGAAACGGCAGTTTGCAAAAGTATTTCTAATGCTTCAATAGTAAGTTTGGTATCTGGATTTAAAAAAAGGAAATGGTTTCCCGTAGCCATGCTTGCACCAACGTTGCAACCATTTGAGAAACCATTATTTCCAGAATTTTCTATTATTGTAAACTTGGAATATTTTTCTTTAAAAATAGAGAATTGTCCATCGTTAGAGAAATTATCAATTACGATAACCTCAAAGGAAATTGTTTTTGAAACAATTGTAGCAATAGATTCTAAACATTCGTCTAATGCTTTCCAGCCACGATAATTAACGATAATTATAGATATATCCAATAGGTCTTTTATAAAGTGGGTTAACGAATCGGATTATACCGCTACGTCATATTCGCGTAAAGCATCATTCAATGAAGTTTTCAAATCAGTTGAAGGTTTACGTGTCCCAATGATTAATGCACATGGTACTTGAAATTCACCAGCAGCGAATTTTTTAGTATAACTACCAGGAATCACTACAGAACGAGCAGGTACAAAACCTTTCATTTCAACCGGAGTTTCACCAGTAACATCAATGATTTTTGTAGAGGCAGTTAGGCATACATTGGCACCAAGAACTGCTTCTTTACCAACATGAACTCCTTCAACAACAATACAACGAGAACCTACAAAAGCGCCGTCTTCGATAATTACCGGAGCCGCTTGCAAAGGTTCAAGAACACCACCAATACCTACACCACCACTTAAATGTACATTTTTACCAATTTGAGCACAGCTTCCTACAGTTGCCCAAGTATCAACCATGGTTCCTTCATCTACATAAGCACCAATGTTTACATAACTTGGCATCATGATTACACCACTTGAAATATAAGCACCATAACGAGCTGATGCTCCAGGAACTACGCGAACTCCTTTGGCAGCATAATCTCTTTTTAGCAACATTTTATCGTTGTATTCAAAAATACCTGCTTCCCAAGTTTCCATTTTTTGAATAGGGAAGTACATTACTACCGCTTTCTTTACCCATTCATTTACTTGCCACCCTTCACCAACTGGTTCAGCAACACGTAATTTTCCTGCGTCTAATAATTCAATAACTTCTCTGATAGCATCAGTTGTTGTAGTTTCTTGTAACAAAGCACGGTTTTCCCAAGCTTGTTCTATAATTGTCTGTAATGGATTCATTTTTGTTAGATTTTTGACAAAGATATACTTTTTAACCAAAAGCAAAAAGTGAAAATTTTTCCAAAATGTTAGTTTTTTCATATGATTTCTTTGGGCATGACCCTACGTAAAAACTTCGGGTCGGGCTTTTCGTTCTCGCTTTTTTATTACTGGTCAAAAAATCCAGCAATAAAAAGAGCTTCACTACAATCCCTCACGCAGCCCTCTTTAATGACAAGATTTTGATTTTAAATTTGTTTTAAAAATCATATGAAAACAGACAAGAATTTGGTGTGATGGAGAAACGAATACAAAAAACAACTTATCATGAAATGTTTTATCTTTGTATTTTAAAATCAAGATTATGGAAACCATTAGATTAGAATTTCAACCCAATATCAAAGCCAAAATTTTAGAATTATTGAGTTCATTCTCTTCGGATGAGTTGAAAATAGTTCAAGAAGATGCACAATTGGATAGTAATAAAAGAAAGGTAGATATTGCTTATGCTAAACTAAAAAGTGGTGCTGAAAAAATGCATACTGTTGAAGAAGCAGATGCTATTTTAGATCAAACCTTTTCAGAATATGACAGTTAGTGTCTCCAATGAATTTTTGGAATTACTTACAAATCAAGTTCGTTTTATTTACAAAGACAAACCCAAAGCGGCATTAAAATTCAGAAAAGAATTACTTAGAAACATTAAAAAAGACCTAAAACATCCCTTTCATTTCAAAGTATCTAGATATTTTGAAAATGAAAACATAAGAGATTATGTTTTTAAAGGATATATAGCTGTTTATGAAGTTGATGTTGAGAAAGAAATGGTTTCTGTTTTTGCTTTCATAAAATATAAAGACTCCCTATAAAATGCCAAGAATACTTTCCATAGACTACGGTCAAAAACGCACCGGAATTGCTGTTACAGACGAAATGCAAATCATCGCCTCGGGATTAACTACTATTCCCTCTGCTACAGCTATTGCTTTTTTGAAAGATTATTTTACCAAAGAAAAGGTGGAGGCCGTTTTAATTGGGGAACCTAAACAAATGAATGGTCAACCATCCGAAAGTGCCTCAATAATAAAAGGCTTTGTGACTCATTTTACCAACCATTTTCCAGACATGAAAGTCATACGAATGGATGAACGTTTTACCTCAAAAATGGCTTTCCAAACTATGATTGATAGTGGACTCAATAAGAAACAACGTCAAAATAAAGGACTAATTGATGAAATTTCGGCTACAATTATGCTCCAAGATTACCTGAGTCAAAAAAAGTTTTAAGTAGTCATTTTGAATCAACTATAAAGACTAGAACGTTTTCGTAATTTCTAACTTTTCCATCTTAATTTATTATATTTTTTTTAATTATATAAAGTATCTTTGCATTTTAAAATTTTGATATGCTTGATACAAAAACCATTCGTTCAAATACTGAAGTAGTACTTATAGGAGCTGGAATTATGAGCGCCACTCTTGGCTTAATTCTAAAAGAACTACAACCTGATATAAAAATTCAAATTTTTGAGAGATTAGACATTGCTGCTGCCGAAAGTTCTGATGCATGGAATAATGCTGGAACTGGACATTCTGCTTTTTGTGAGCTGAATTATACCCCAGAAGGACCAGATGGTTCTATTGATCCAAAAAAAGCAATTAGTATAGCTGAATCATTTGAAGTATCAAGACAATTTTGGTCTTATTTAGTGGAACAAAATAAATTACCTTCTCCAGAAAATTTTATCAAAAGTATTCCGCACATGAGCTTTGTGTGGGGTGAAAAAAATGTTGCCTATTTAAAGAAACGTTTTGAGGTATTACAAGCCAATCCGCTTTTTAAGGATATGGTTTTTAGTACTGATTTTTCTCAATTGAAAGAATGGATGCCTTTAGTAATGGAAGGTAGAGATGAGTCTGAGAAAGTGGCTGCCACTTCTATGGCTATAGGAACGGACGTTAACTTTGGTGAATTAACTAGAAATATCTTTGGTTATTTATCAAATTTAGATGGAGTTACGATTCATTATAACCATGAAGTTTCTAAGATAAAAAGACGTGATGATGGTAAATGGAGATTAAAAATCTCGGATTTGGTTACGGGTCAAAAAATGAAGGTGTATACTAAGTTTTTATTTATTGGTGCAGGTGGGGGTTCTTTACCATTATTAGAAAAAGCCGATGTTCCTGAAGGAGAAGGGTACGGTGGTTTTCCAGTAAGTGGGCAATGGCTTAAATGCACGAATCCAGAGGTAATTGCTAAACATAAAGTGAAAGTATACGGAAAAGCTAGTGTAGGTGCCCCTCCTATGTCTGTTCCTCATATCGATTCTAGAATGATTAATGGAGAAAAACAATTACTATTTGGACCTTTTGCTGGTTTTTCTACTCGTTTTTTGAAAAATGGTTCTTATTCTGATTTGCCATTATCGATCACTACAGATAATATTTTTCCAATGATTTCTGCAGGAATAAAAAACATTCCACTAACAAAATATTTAATAGAGCAAGTACGTCAATCGCCAGAAGATAGAATGAATGCCTTAAGAGAATATGTGCCTGGAGCAGAATCGAAAGACTGGGTTATAGAAAGAGCAGGGCAAAGAGTTCAGGTGATAAAAAGAGATAAAAAAGAAGGAGGAATACTTGAATTTGGTACTGAGGTGATTACTACTGCCGATGGGTCTTTATCAGTATTATTAGGCGCTTCACCAGGAGCTTCAACGGCGGTTTCCATTATGGTAGATCTAATAGGTAGATGTTTTAAAGACAAATTGGCAACATCAGAATGGCAAGACAAATTAAAAATAATGATACCCTCTTTTGGCCAACAATTAAATGAGAATCCTGCACTTTCAACTAAAATAAGAAAACACACTGCTGAAGTTTTAAAACTGAATAATTAAGTTTTAAAAATAGAATTGCAATTATAAAAAAAAATGAATCCTATCTAATGGATTCATTTTTTGTTTGGATCAATATTTTTGTTGTTTTTACAATATTTTCAGATAAGTTTATTAACCAAATCAATTGTTCAATCACAAGTTGTGCCTCTTGCATTTTTTGTTGAAAGACTGCGTCATTACTATTATTTACTTGTTTTAGTTCTTTTTCACGAATCTTTTTTAACTCCGTAAATCGTGTATTGAATTCTTCATTATTGTTTTCTTCTTTTGGTTCTAAAGCAGTATTTCCTAAAAGTACTATAGCGTAATCTAAATTTTTTATTACTTGATTTACAACCACATTAAAGGCTTCAGAAGCTTCGGTTGTTTTGTGTGATTGAATATAGGTTCCTAATGAGGCTTCGGATGACAGTAAGGCATGGTTCAGCACCGTTAATTTATAAACTTGAGCTAGTTTGTTTTGCTTAGATTTAGGTTCTTGCAACATCCTTTGGAAAGAAGCCATAAGGTTTCCAATTTCAATAAATGCTTGTTTTCTGGCAAGTCGGTAAGAGGTAGAAACGATTCCTTTTTCATTGTAGAAAATCGATATTTGTTTTAAATAATTTCTGTTGGCTTTAATGGATTTTTCCAAATGGATTGGAATACTCAAAAATTCCCAAGAAGGCCATAAAAAATAATTAGCTAAAAAGGATAATGTAGCACCCACTAGGGTATCTAATATTCGAAATTGGATTACATCTTGAATATTAGGTGTTAAAATTCCATAAATAAAAACCACATATAAAGTGACAAATGTGGCTCCAATTTTATAATTAGTGGGAGTAAATGAAAATCCAAAAAGCATTGCAATAATAGCTAAACCCCCTATTATGTTTTTATCATGAACAATTGATAAAATCCCAAAGGCAATTAATCCACCTAAAAGAGTACCAAAAATTCTTTGATAAGTGCGTTGTTTTGTTAAGCCGTATTCTTGTCGCATGATAACTATAATGGTAAGTAATATCCAATATACATTCTGAAACGGAAGTAGTTGCCCAATAATAAAACCAATTAATATTGTAATTGTTAAACGCAGAGAATGTCTAAATACGGTCGATGAAAAACTCAAATTTTCTAGAAATGTACTTATTGGGTAATATAATGGCGTTATAAATTTTTCTAAATCTTTGTCTCTTTCTTTAAAGTCATGTAAGTCAACGGTTGAAGTATAAGCACGTTCTAGTGTTTTTATTTTTTCGACTTGCTTTTCAGCATAGTGCAACATAGTTGTAAGCATAAAAACGCCTTCAGTCGCACGTGTTTTTCCTATCTCAATTTCATACTCAGAAATAGCTATTTCAAATTCGTGTAAATCGGTTATTAAATTATGTTTCGAATTGTATTTGCTTTTGTCTTCAATGCTTTTTGATATTTCTTTTAAGACCTTGGACAGGTTATATGCTAAGTTTTGATAGGTCAATAAAACATTGGGATGGTTATCAAATTTTTGATGTAATTTATTATGATCAAATGAAGTTGATATGGCGAGTTCCATTATTTCTACAAGTGAAATAAAAAGAATAAGCATTTTACGATTTTGATTTGAAGAACCTGAATTGGTACGATTTCGTATTAAAATTTCTCGAATATTTTCATGAATAGCATTCAGTTTTACTTGTAATAGTAACTGTTTTTTTGTGATTGCTTTTCTATCCGAATTTATTTTCCAAAGATCACCTCTTAATTTTAAGTAACTGGAAGTTAATTGAATGCATTCGGCGATCTGTAGTTCTACATATCTATGAGGTCTAATGTAAAAAAAAAGCAATGAAATTAGTAAATAAAATAATCCTCCTATAAGTAGAAGTCCGGAATGCAATACCATTTCCCAACCCGAATTAATATGAGCAAACGCCAAAGAAATAGACAGTAATGCTGAAAATGAAACCATAATCGCACGTTGTCCGTAAACGGAGATCATGGATAATATAAAAATTAATATTGCTAATAATGGATAAAAAATCCATGGGTAGGGATGGATAAGATTTATTAATAAATTCACTCCAGAAACAATTAATGTAGCTACTAGAATTCCAATTACTTTGTGTTTTAAGTTACTGGGAATGTCACTTGGGTAAGTGAAAAATGCACCAAGAGCTATTGTAAAGCCAATAGAATAATCACCTAAATAGGTAAATAACAAAACAGGAATTACTGCGGAAATAGTTACTTTTAATGCATTTGTAAAATTGGTACTGTCTGTAAATTTTTTTATTGTAGAAATCATAAATAATATCGCTTACTCACAAAGATAAGGATTGTATGATTTAAGCCTATCATAATGAATGACCATTTAATACAATAGTATAAAAAAATATTATTTATCAATTTGGAATTATTCATTGTCTAATTTTTTACTATTTTTGCAAACTGCAGTTAAGGAATGTTGATTCTGGATTTGTGGTTGATAATATTTAATACAAGAACAATGATTTTACCAATTGTAGGATATGGACATCCTGTTTTGAGAAAGGTAGGGGAGGATATTACGGAGGAGCACCCAGACTTGAAACAAATTATCGCGGATATGTATGAAACGATGTATAATGCTTATGGTGTTGGGCTTGCGGCTCCACAAATAGGCAAAGCGATTCGTTTGTTTATAATTGATACAACTCCATTTAGCGAAGATGAAGATTTAGAAGCATCAGCACAAAAAGAATTAAAAGGCTTTAAAAGAACTTTTATTAATGCCAAAATTCTAGTGGAAGATGGAGAAGAATGGTGTTTTAACGAAGGTTGTTTAAGTATTCCTGATGTTCGTGAGGACGTTTACAGAAATGAAAGAATAACTATTGAATACTGTGAAGAGGATTTTGTAATGAAAACGGAAGTATTTGATGGTTTAATTGCACGAGTAATTCAACACGAATACGATCATATTGAAGGAATCTTGTTTACGGATAAAATTTCATCTCTAAAAAAACGATTGATTCAAAAAAAATTAAAAAACATTACTGAAGGAAAAACGTTTCAAGATTATAGAATGCGTTTTATTGCAAAAAAAGGAAGATAATACTATTTTTTATTTCTTATTTTGGTATGGTCTTTGGTCGTGACAAAAAATATAATACAAATTGAATTCTTAATAATAATTAAAAAAGCATGAGTTTAGAAAAAATATTATCCATTTCAGGGAAGCCAGGTTTATACGTACTTAAAGTACAAACGCGTACTGGTTTTGTAGCTGAATCATTAGCAGATGGAAAAAAAATCACGGTAAATTTAAAAAGCAATGTAAGTTTATTATCTGAGATTTCAGTTTATACTTATGAAGGAGAACAACCGTTAGGCGAAATAATGAAACGTATTGGGGCTAAGGAAAGTAATGGTCCAGCAATCTCTCATAAAGAAGATAATGCCACATTAGCAGCTTATTTTAAAGAAATTTTGCCAGATTACGATGAAGAAAGAGTGTATCCATCTGACATCAAGAAAATTTTGAATTGGTACAATACGATTCAAGCAAAAGGGCTAATTGTTGATGAGGCTCCAGCTGAATCTACTGAAGTAGAAACTACTGTTGAAGCAGAAGCAGTTGTTGAAAAACCAAAAAAAGAAAAAAAAGTTAAGGAATAATTAATTCCTTATGTTTATAAATTAATCCTGTAATCTTCTTTATTAGATTACAGGATTTCTTATTTTTACACAAAACCATACGCTATGAATGCAAGACAAATTCAACTTCAAGCTTTTGAAAGATTATTAAATATTATGGATGATCTAAGGGAAAAATGCCCTTGGGATAAAAAACAAACTCTTCAAACATTACGGCACCTTACTATTGAAGAAACCTATGAATTGGGGGATGCTATTTTGGATAATGATTTAAATGAAGTAAAGAAGGAATTAGGTGACTTACTATTACATATTGTTTTTTATGCCAAAATAGGCAGTGAAACTAATGATTTTGACATTGCGGATGTGTGTAATGAAATTTGTGAAAAATTGATTCACCGTCATCCTCATATTTATAGTGATACGGTAGTAAAAGATGAAGAAGAAGTCAAGCAAAATTGGGAAAAATTAAAATTGAAAGAAGGTAAAAAATCGGTTCTTGAAGGAGTTCCTAAAAGTTTACCTGCTTTAGTAAAAGCAAGTAGAATTCAAGATAAAGTAAAAGGGGTAGGATTTGACTGGGAAGAATCACATCAAGTTTGGGACAAGGTGCAAGAAGAATTGGAGGAATTACAGGTTGAGGTTAAAGCAGGAGACCAAGATAAAATAGAAGCCGAGTTTGGCGATGTTTTATTTTCAATGATTAATTACGCTCGCTTTTTAAATGTAAATCCCGAAGATGCTTTAGAACGCACTAACAAAAAATTCATTAAACGTTTTCAATATTTAGAAAGTAAAGCAGGAGAATTAGGAAAACCACTAATGGACATGACTTTGGCTGAAATGGATGTTTTTTGGGAAGAAGCGAAGCGGTTACCTCAAAAATAGGAATTTAAAATCTCTGATTTTCACATACTTCAATTTTGGGAAGAAGCGAAGCGGTTACCCCAAAAATAGGAATTTAAAATCTCTGATTTTCACATATTTCAATTTTGGGAAGAAGCGAAGCGGTTACCCCAAAAACAGGAATTTAAAATCTCTGATTTTCACATACTTCAATTTTTGGAGGAAGCGAAGAAAGTATTATAACAAAATAATTATTCTGCTATTCTTTTCAATTTATTGATGTCAATAAGTGTGATTTTTTTACCAGTTAATTCAATTAATCCCAATTTTTTGAAATCAGAAAGTAATCGTATACAACTTTCGGTGGCAGTACCAATCATACTTGCTAACTCTTCTCTAGATAACTGAACTTTTAAGCTATTATCTTCATTTATGCCAAAAGTAGCTTGTAAGTACAATAGTGTTTCTGCAAGTCTTTCTTTTACTGTTTTTTGAGCCATATCAACCATATGTCCATCAGCTTCTTTAAGATCACCACAAATTACTTTCATGACATTCATTGAAAACTGATTGTTTTTATCAAAAAAGCCCATTACTTCAGTTTTAGGAATAAAACAAACTTCCATGTCCTCTAGTGCTACCGCACTTAAGTTAACAGGTTCATCACTTATTAATGATCTCTGACCTAATAATTCTCCTTTTGAAACAAGTTTAACTATTTGATCTTTGCCATTGGGGCTTAACTTCGATAACTTACAAACACCATCTTTAATACAAAAGATTCCATTTACATTTTCTCCTTCTTCAAAAATGACTTCCCCTTTTTTTATGATGCGTGATGTTTTACAATCAGCAAGTTTTACTAATTCATCTTTGTTAAGGGCTTTTAGTGAGCTAAATTCCCTAACGATACATTGTTCGCATTTACTCATCTTGAAATAGTTTGTTTTTATGTAAAAATACGCTTTAATATGACATATATCATATTTTAATTAACATTCGTTTAAGAGCTTTGCATTAGGTAAAATGAGCAAATTTATGGACACACAAAACTGTTTCCATTGTGGGTTAGATATTATAAGAGCAGAAGAAATTATTTTTGACAATAAAGAGTTTTGTTGCAACGGTTGTAAAACGGTTTACGAAATCTTTAGTGTCAATGATTTGACTTGCTATTATGATTTTGAAAAATCCCCTGGAGCAACACCATTAGATATTAAAGGTAAATATGAATTTTTAGATAATGAAAATATCATTTCAAAATTATTGGATTTTCAAGAAACTGCAACCGCTATTGTTTCACTTAGTATTCCTCATATTCATTGTAGCTCGTGTATTTGGATTTTGGAAAATTTACAGCGTCTTCAAAAAGGAATAAGTACTTCTCAGGTTAATTTTCCAGAAAAAAAAGTCCGAATTACCTATAATCCTGAAGAAGTTTCGCTTAGTGAAATTGCTTATTTATTGAGTTCTATTGGCTATGAGCCCTATATTAGTTTAGAAAACTATGAAACCGGAAGTAATAGTGTGGATCGAAGTTTAACTTATAAATTGGGAGTCGCTTTCTTTTGTTTTGGAAATATTATGTTGTTATCCTTTCCAGAGTATTTTGAAGTAAGGGAATATTGGTTGGACGCGTACCGTCCTTTTTTTAGATGGTTAATCTTCGCTCTTTCGTTACCCGCTTTCTTTTATTCAGCTAGTAGTTATTATGTTTCGGCTTATAAAAGCATCAAATCGAGAATGTTAAATATTGATATTCCTATTGCTTTAGGGATTATAGTAATGTTCGTTCGCAGTACCGTAGATATTGTATTTGATTATGGGTCCGGTTTTTTTGACAGTTTGACTGGGTTGATTTTCTTTATGCTTTTAGGTAAAATGTTCCAAATTAAAACATACAGTTTTTTGAGTTTCGAAAGGGATTTTAAATCGTATTTTCCAATAGCGATTACTAGAATTAATCCAGATGCAACAGAGGAAAGTGTACCTGTCTATGATATTATAAAAGGCGACCGACTACTTATAAGAAATCAAGAGTTAATTCCCGTAGATGGAATTTTGATTAGTGATAGCGCTTCTATTGATTACAGTTTTGTAACTGGAGAAGCTGTTCCTATTACTAAAAATTCTGGTGATAAAATATTTGCAGGAGGTAAACAAATAGGTAAAGTGATTGAAATGGATGTTTTACAGTCTACTTCACAAAGTTATTTAACGCAATTGTGGAGCAATGATGTTTTTCAAAAAAAGGTAGAGCAAAAACACAAAAACATCACGGATACAATTAGTCATTATTTTACTCCAATTTTACTCCTAATTGCTTTCGTTTCGTTTGGATATTGGATTTTTATCGATACCATTAAAGCTTTCAATGTTTTTACTTCCATATTAATTGTGGCTTGCCCTTGTGCCTTAGCCTTAACCGCACCGTTTACAATTGGGAATGTATTGCGAATTTTAGGTAAACAAAAATTTTACCTGAAAAATGCTTTGGTAATAGAACAATTAGCAAAAGTAGATACCATTGTTTTTGATAAAACGGGTACTATAACGACCAATAAAAAATCAAGTATTTCCTATCTGGGTAATCCTATTTCTGATATCGATAGCATTTGGATTAAGAATTTACTTCGTGCGTCCAACCATCCTTTGAGTCGTATGTTATATGATTATTTACCTGAGATGCAAAAAGTATCTATTGCTGATTTTGAAGAAATTAATGGGAAAGGGATTCAGGGCACAATAGATGGGAGACAAATTAAAATTGGTTCTGCTTCATTTGTTGGAAAAATAGAAGACAATGCTTTGTTACAAACTGCTGTTCATATTACAATTGATGGTGTTTATTATGGGAAATATATTTTCAATAATCAATATCGAGAAGGTTTAGATAGCCTTTTTAAAGGATTAAATGATGATTATCAAATCAAAGTCTTATCTGGAGATAATGATGGTGAAAGAAGAGCCTTAGAGGCCATTTTACCTCAAGGAACCGAATTGATTTTTAATCAAAATCCAGAACAAAAATTGGAGTTTATCAAAAAACTACAAGAACAAGGTAGCAATGTGATGATGGTAGGTGATGGATTGAATGATGCAGGAGCATTGGCACAAAGTAATATAGGTATTTCAATATCAGAAAATGTAAATGTTTTTTCACCTGCGTGTGATGCTATTTTAGAAGCCAATGAATTTCAAAAACTGCATTATTTTTTAAAGCTTTCTAAAAAAGCCATGACAACAATTAAGTTGAGTTTTGCTTTATCACTGCTTTATAATGTAGTAGGCTTGAGTTTTGCCATAACTGGGAATTTACGCCCGCTTGTTGCGGCAATTATTATGCCTTTAAGTACCATTACAATTGTCAGTTTTGTTACTGTTATGAGTAATTATTATGCAAGAAAGTTAAAATATATTAATAAGAATTTTAACAAATAAACGAAGTATGATAAATGTCATATTTTATAAAAAGAGAGCAGGCTAACTTTGTTAACACAAATTTAAGGTATGAGTGTCATTTATTTATTAATCTCCATTAGCATATTCGTTGCGGTTGGCTTTTTTATTGCTTTTATAGTAGCGGTAAAAAGTGGTCAATATGATGACGATTATACGCCATCTGTCAGAATGCTTTTTGACGATGAAATCAAAAAAATACCCCAAAAACAAATACAAACAACAGAAGAAAAACAAAATTAATTATGGAAATGCAGCAGTTTTACTATGACAACAAAATTGTAAAAAAGTTTATTTACGCTACCATTGTTTTTGGCGTAGTCGGAATGGCCGTCGGACTTTTATTAGCAACATTTTTTTTATTCCCAAACCTTACTGACGGGGTTTCGTGGTTGAGTTTTGGTCGATTAAGACCTTTACATACCAATGCCGTTATTTTTGCCTTTGTAGGTAATGCTATGTTTGCTGGAGTATATTATTCTTTGCAACGATTATTGAAAGCAAGGATGTATAGTGATTTTTTAAGTAACCTTAATTTTTGGGGTTGGCAATTGATTATTGTGGCAGCAGCCATTTCTTTGCCAATGGGATATACCTCTTCTAAAGAATATGCTGAACTAGAATGGCCTATTGATATTGCAATTGCCTTAATTTGGGTTGTTTTTGGGGTCAATATGATTGGTACGATTTTAAAAAGAAGAGAACGTCATTTATATGTCGCCATTTGGTTTTACTTAGCGACTTTCGTGACAGTTGCAGTATTGCATATTTTTAATAGTTTGGCTATTCCTGTTTCTGCAATGAAAAGTTACTCTGTTTATGCAGGAGTACAAGATGCATTAGTACAATGGTGGTATGGTCATAATGCGGTTGCCTTTTTCTTGACAACACCATTTTTAGGATTAATGTATTATTTTGTTCCTAAAGCGGCAAATCGTCCGGTATATTCTTATAGATTATCTATTGTTCACTTTTGGTCATTAATATTTTTATACATCTGGGCTGGACCGCACCATTTATTATATTCTGCTTTGCCTAACTGGGCACAGAATCTAGGAGTTGTTTTCTCCATCATGTTAATTGCACCTTCTTGGGGAGGTATGATTAATGGATTGTTGACTTTGCGTGGAGCATGGGATAAAGTGCGTGTAGATCCTGTTTTGAAATTTTTCGTAGTAGCTATTACTGGATATGGTATGGCAACTTTTGAAGGACCGATGCTATCATTAAAAAATGTAAATGCAATAGCGCATTTTACAGATTGGATTATTGCACATGTTCACGTAGGAGCGTTAGCATGGAATGGATTTATGGCTTTTGGTATGATTTATTGGTTGGTTCCAAGAATGTCAAAAGGACCTTTATTCTCTGCTAAACTAGCCAATTTCCACTTTTGGATTGGAACATTAGGGATTATACTTTATACGCTTCCTATGTATGTAGCTGGATTTTTACAAGCTTCTATGTGGAAACAATTTAATCCTGATGGAACATTAACATATGGTAATTTCCTTGAAACGGTAACGCAAATTATGCCAATGTATTGGATGCGCGCTGCTGGAGGAACATTATATATTATTGGAATGTTTGTCTTGGTATACAATATTACTAAAACTATAAGAGCTAATGCTGCAATTGAAGATGAATTAGCCGAAGCACCAGAATTACAAAAAATAAGTAGTGGTAGAACTAAAGGTGAAAAATTTCACCCTTGGTTAGAAAGAAAACCAATTCAGTTAACTATTCTGGCTACTGTAGCGATTTTAATTGGAGGTGTTATTCAAATTGTACCTACAATTATGGTAAAATCTAATATCCCAACAATTGCCAGTGTAAAACCGTATTCACCATTGGAATTAGAAGGTCGTGATTTGTACATCCGTGAGGGTTGTGTAGGATGTCACTCTCAAATGGTTAGACCATTCCGTTCTGAAGTAGAACGTTACGGACCTCAATCAAAAGCGGGAGAATTTGTGTATGATCACCCATTCCTTTGGGGTTCAAAACGTACAGGACCGGATTTATTAAGAGTAGGTGGTAAGTACAACGACAATTGGCATTTCAATCACATGTGGAGTCCACAAAGTGTATCTTCTGGATCTATAATGCCTGGGTACAAATGGTTATTTGATAATAGCGCTTTGGATATTTCTGACATTGAAAAGAAAATGCAAGTGATGAAAACACTTGGGGTTCCTTATACAGATGCTGAAATTGCCAATGCTAAAAATGCAATCAAAGTACAATCTCAAAAAATTGAAGACAATTTGCATGCTGATCCTGACTTTGTGAAAAGTTATGAAAATAGCAAGAAAAAAGCCGAAGCAAAAGGAGAAAAATTTGTGCCAATGCATCAGAGAGAGATTGTAGCATTGATTGCTTACATCCAAAGATTAGGTACAGACATTAAAGTAAAAGATAAAAAGTAACTAAGTAGCAAAGTAGCATAGTTATAAAGTGTTGAAAAACAAATTTGTAACTGTGCTACTTTGAAACTCAAAACTATAAAAAAATGTTCGAACAAATAAAACACAACATGGAAACGATTGCAGGTGTTGCAATTTATCCGATACTATCGTTATTGATTTTCTTTTTCTTCTTTGTAGGGCTTGGTATATGGGTTGCATCCTATAAAAAAGAGAAGATCAATGAATTGAGCCAAATTCCATTAAACGACAATTAATCAGTATAATTTCAAATTAGATAAAATGAAAAAATTAATCCCAGCATACGTAAGAGTACCCGTAATTTTCTTTCTCGTGTTTGGCGCTATGGAATACTTTATAGATTCTGGCGATCGTGCAGCATTTATAAAATATCCAATGGTTTCGGTATTTCTATTTGTATTTCTCTTTCTTTTAATAGCGATTGAAATCACCGTAAGTGCTATTGATAATATTACGTATCAAATGCTTACAGAAGAACAAAAAGCAAAATTAGAAGAAGTTAGTGCTATAAGTTATAAAGAGAGCGAGTGGTTTAAAAAGTTAATGCAAAAACTGACTAAAACCGAGCCTATTGAAAATGAAGCTAATTTATTGTTGAGTCATGATTATGATGGAATCAGGGAATTAGATAATAATTTACCACCATGGTGGGTGTATTTATTTTACGGATGCATCGCTTTTGCAGCAATATATTTAGTTCGTTTTGAGATCATGGGTGGCGATAATCAGGAAATGGAATTGAAGAAAGAATTGGCTCAAGCCAAAATAGATGTGGCAGAATATATGAAAACGGCTCCAGATTTAATGGATGAAAAAACGGTAACCTTACTGACTGATCCAGCTGATTTAGCCATAGGAAAAACCATTTTTACAACCAATTGCGCCGCTTGTCATAGAGCGGATGCGGGTGGACAAATTGGTCCTAACCTAACAGATGATCATTGGATTCTGGGTGGTGGAATTAAAAATCTTTTCCATACTGTAACTAATGGGGGTCGTGATGGTAAAGGAATGATTTCATGGAAAGGAACTTTAAAACCAAAAGAAATTCAAAAAGTAACTAGTTATATATTGTCATTACAGGGAAGTAACCCAAAAGATCCAAAAGCACCAGATGGTGAAGTTTGGGTTGATGATGCTGTAGCACCTGCAGCAAAATAAAAACACTGATTTACTAAGTTTTTAAAAGTGTAAAATAGCTTAAAACTTAGAATTATAAATTAAAACAAAATGTCAAAATTACCAGACGAAGCTTTTAGAGATACAATTGGAACCATTGATATTGAAGGAAAAAGGAAATTTATTTTTCCAAAAAAACCTTCTGGAAAATTCTATGACTATAGAAAATGGGTGAGTTATATTTTGTTGATCATTTTAGTTGCAAACCCATTTATTAAGATTAATGGGAACCAATTTATGATGTTCAATGTGTTAGAACGTCGTTTTAATATTTTTGGATTCCCGTTTTGGCCACAAGATTTTTATCTTTTTGTGCTGTTTATGATAGTAGGAGTCGTATTTGTAATCTTATTTACGGTAATTTTTGGACGAATATTTTGTGGCTGGATTTGCCCTCAAACTATTTTCTTAGAAATGGTTTTTAGAAGAATTGAATATTGGATAGAAGGAGATCGTGGAGCCCAAATCCGATTAGAAAAACAAGAATGGAATAGCGAGAAAATAAGAAAGAAAGGAATTAAGTGGTTTATATTTTTACTCATTTCTTTTGCTATTGCAAATGTGTTTTTGGCGTACCTAATTGGTAGTGATGAATTGATTCAAATGATTGAAGACGGACCAGAGACCCATTTCAGTACACTAATTGCATTGTCTATTTTCACAGGGGTTTTCTACTTCATCTTTGTATGGTTTAGAGAACAAGTGTGCATCATAGCTTGTCCATATGGTAGACTTCAAGGGGTATTATTAGACAATAAATCAATTAATGTTGCCTACGATTTTGTTCGTGGTGAAAAAGAATTGGGTAGAGCCAAATTCAATAAGCAAGAAGATAGAACTGTTTCTGGAAAAGGAGACTGCATTGATTGTAAACAATGTGTAAATGTTTGTCCTACCGGTATTGATATTCGTAATGGAACGCAATTAGAGTGTGTGAACTGTACCGCATGTATTGATGAGTGTGATATAATCATGGATAGCGTAGGTTTACCCAAAGGATTAATTCGATATGCATCTGAAGATGAAATAGAGAAAAAAGCGCCTTTTAAATTCACTGCTAGAATGAAAGGCTATTCCGCTATTTTGTTGATTTTAGTTGGTATTTTAATTGGATTATTATTTTTACGAACCGAAGTAGAAGCAACCATTTTGCGATTACCAGGACAACTGTTTCAACATAAAGGAGATAATATAAGTAATGTATTTACCTATAAAATTATCAATAAAACCAACAATGATTTTAATGATATTCATTTCAAATTGGTAGGAATAAAAGGAAATTTGAATGTAGTGGGGAAACAACATTTCAAAGTAAAAAAACAAGGAATGAATGAAGGAACTTTATTTGTTGAAATCAATCAGTATACATTAGAGAGTGATAAAACAAAATTAAAAATAGAAGTGTACGAGGGCAATAAAAAAATTGAAACCAGTACAACCAGTTTTTTAAGCCCACGAAGTTTCGATTAGCATAATAATGTATTGAAGGAGTTTACTTCAAAAAAATAATAGAAAAAATGAAAATAAATTGGGGAACCGGAATCGTCATAGCAATAGCTTTGTTCATGAGTTTTATATTATACTTCGTGATTAAAGTACAAACTAATTCTAAATATGATAATGAATTGGTTGTTGAAGAATATTACAAACACGATGCCCGTTTTGGGGAGGAAATGACTCGAGTACAGAATGCACAAGATTTAACTCAAAAGCCTATTATTACCAAAACTAGGGATGGAGTTACCATTGTTTTTCCAAATGAATTTATTCCTAATAAGATAAAAGGGAATGTGTCCCTATATAGACCGTCTAACAAAAAATTAGATTTTGAAATTCCAATTTCATTATCTAATCCAACTTTGCTCATACCTAAATCAAAATTGGTAGGCGGTCGATGGGACATTAATATGGAATGGCAATATGATGGAAAATCGTATTTAACCAAAGATGTGATTTATATTGATTAGAAACAACATGTTGAAGTTGTAAAACGCGAAGTGGTAATGATTTATTTCTTTGGGCTTTCGACCTTTGACTTTTAAACTAAATTTATGCTTTATACAGCCTTTATTTTTGGATTGATCAGTAGCTTTCATTGCATAGGAATGTGTGGTCCTATTGCTATGATGTTGCCTGTAGACAGAAATAATCCAGCGAAAAAAGTCACTCAAATAATGACATATCATATAGGTCGATTAACGGCTTATGGGACTATAGGATTACTTTTTGGATTGGTAGGGAAAGGTTTTTTTATGGCTGGAATGCAACAAAAATTATCTATCTTTATAGGAGTGCTGATGTTACTTGTTATTTTGATTCCTCAAAAAGTGGTCGCCCGTTATAATTTTTCAAAGCCTATTTTCAAAATAATTTCAAAAGTAAAACAACAGCTAGGGAGTCAATTTAAAAACAAGAGTTACAAATCATTATTTACAATAGGTTTACTAAATGGTTTTTTGCCTTGTGGCATGGTGTATGTCGCTTTATTTGGAGCAATGGCTATGCAATCTGCCAGTTTTGGAATTGTATACATGCTCTTATTTGGATTAGGAACTGTTCCCATGATGAGTAGTATTATATATTTGAATTCCTTTATTACGATTTCTTTTCGAAATAAAATTCAGAAAGTGGTTCCTTACGTTGCCGTTCTTATTGCATTACTATTTATTTTAAGAGGTTTAGGGTTAGGCATACCTTATGTCTCACCATCTAATATGAGTTTGTTTATTCACGCTACCCCAAATTGCCATTAATTGATTTGACATCATTTAAATATTCTATAAAATTAAACACAATGGAAAGACACGATTTAATACACGAATTTCCTGAATACGAGGAAAAAATACATCAACTAAAAGTTGACGACAGTCATTTTAGAGAACTCTTTGACGAGTACCATGAATTAGAACATGAAATTCACCGCATAAATACGGATATTGAAGTAGTTACTGATGAACATGCCCATGAATTGAAAGCGAAGCTATTATTCATTAAAGATGAATTATACAGTATTTTAACTAAGGATGAATAAACTGCATTTCTAATAATTGAATTGCGATATTTTTTAGAAAAAATCACCGCAAATTTGCAAATGATCAACACAATATAAGTGTTTCAACTTGCGAATTTGCGGTTTATCTTTTAACTCAAAGGCGAGTTTTTTATACAGTCATTGAAAATAATTTAGTATCAGGTGTTTTTCGTTTTAATAGTAAGTCAAATGCCATACATATATTGCGAACATGTGCTTTACCCGATTCCGTAACTTTTATTCCACTAGCGCTTAGTAGTAGCAAACCATCTTTTTCCATTTCTTTCAATTGGGTAACAACTTCAGGAATTTCTTCAAAATAATCACTTTTGTTTTCCCAAGAAGTTTCAAATTGGCACATTAAATTCAAGATGTGTTTTCGAATAATTAAATCTTCAGCTGTCAATAAATGACCTCGGTAAATTGGTAATTTATTCCATTCTAATATTTGATAATAGTCTTCCAAATTTTTTTCGTTCTGAGCAAAACTGTACCAACTATCACTTATGGATGAAACACCGAGTCCAATCATTAATTTTGTTTTAGAAGAGCTGTACCCCATGAAATTACGATGCAATTTCTCATTTTGAAAAGCTTCGTATAAAGAGTCCGTTTTTAAAGCAAAATGATCCATGCCTATTTCGTGGTATCCATTTTCTAGTAATAATTCTTTACCTATTTGGTATAGTATTCTTTTCTCTTGATCTTTTGGGATGTCTTCGTCCTTGAAACCACGTTGTCCATTTCCTTTTATCCAGGGAACATGGGCGTAACTGTAAAAAGCCAATCGATCCGGTTGTAATGATTTTGTTTTTTCTATAGTATCAATCACATCTTCTATTTCTTGAAAAGGCAAACCAAAAATAATATCATGGCCAATAGAGGTATAACCAATTTCTCTAGCCCAAAAAGTGACTTTGGCTACATTGTGAAAAGGTTGTTCTCTATGAATTGCTTTTTGTACTTTTTCAGAATAATCCTGAACGCCAAAACTTACTCTTCTGAAACCTAAATCATATAGTTTTTGTAAATGTTGGTATGTTGTATTGTTAGGATGTCCTTCAAAACTGAATTCATAATCGAGAGCTTTCTTTGAATAACAAAAAATCCCATTGATTAAATCTTCTAAGTTTTTAGTCGAGAAAAAAGTTGGTGTTCCGCCACCCATATGAATCTCTTTTACGATAGGTTTTTCACCTAGAATTTCACAATATAATTTCCATTCCTTGAGTAACGCTTCAATGTATGGATGTTCTACTTCATGATTTTTGGTAATCCGTTTATTGCATCCACAAAAAGTGCACATACTTTCACAAAAGGGGAGATGTATGTATAAACTAATTCCTTCTTTTGAGTTGCTTTCTATAAATGATTTTTGTATGGTAGCAATCCAATCCTCATATAAAAAATCGGTTTCATTCCAATACGGAACGGTGGGATAGCTAGTATATCTAGGGCCGGGAACATTATACTTTTGAATTAGTGTACTTTTCATTTCTAGGAAATTTATCTTAAATCAAAAGTACATGGAAACATTAAAAATTAAAATGATAATTATCATGCATCATTTTTTATAAAAAAAAAAACCTCATGCTATTTCTAGGATGAGGTTTATAGAGTCAGAATTTAAAGCTTTATTCTTGCTTAATATTTCTTAATTGTTTTAGTTTTTCTTTCCAAACATCTAGGCTTTCTTTGTGGATAGCAATGTTTTTTCGAACTTCTAGAACAATAGAATTTTCTTTTTTAGCATTTCTAGTATTGGTAAAAAACTGAATGTTATTTTCCAATTGGAAAATTTCATTTTGCACTTCATCAATTTTACGCATGATGAAAATCTTTTCATTTTCTAGTTTACGAGTATCGTTATTCTCTGATAAATGATCCATTCTGTTAGCAAAACGCAACATATCAGTATCTTTTTTACTCAAACTTAATTTATCAAAAAGAGCATCAAGGATTTTATTAAATTTTCCTTCAATATGTCTTCTTGGAAAAGGAACTTTACCCAAGTTTTTCCAATTTTCGATATGTAATTTGATAGCATCCAAATCCGTTTTGTGATCTCCCGTTAATTGGAATTCTCTCAACGTTTCTAGATAAGCTTTTTTATTATCAAAAGAGGCCACTTCTTCACCATTTTCTTCATTCTTTTGCTCTTTTAATTTGTCAAAATAATGGTTACAGGCATCTTTAAATTCTTTCCATACTTTGTCCGAATATTTTCTTGGCACATGTCCTATTTGTTTCCACTCATCCTGAATACGCTTCATGATTGGAGTAGTCACAGCAAAGTCGGTGCTGTCTTGTAATTCAATTGCTTTGGCAACAAGTGCATTTTTTTTATTTAAATTTTCAGTTTGGTCTCTCTTAATATCTTTGTAGAAAGAATTTTTGAAAGAGTTGAAATTTCGAACTGCTGTTTTGAACGCAGCCCAAGTTTCTTCATTCACTTCCGAAGGCACTTTTCCAGCCGAGAAAAAAGCAGTTCTTAACGTTTCTACTTTTTCAATTTGGCCAAGCCATTGAGAATGAGCATTTACTTTCACAGATGCTAATTCTTCAATTTTAGAAATGATTTCTTTTTTCTTTTCTAAATTTTCAACTTCTGTACCTCTCAGTTTCTCAAATAAAACCTCACGTTTGTCGTGCATTTTTTTTGTCAAATCACTGAACAGATTCCAAATTTCATCACGATTTTCCTTAGAAACAGGACCTATGTCCTCTTTCCACATTCTATGTAAATCCTGCAGTTCTCTAAAAGCTTTATTCACATCTTCTTCATGCAATAATTCCTCAACACGCAAAATAATTTTTTGTTTTTGCTCAAGATTGTGCTTGAAGTCTAAGTCTCTGGCCTCTCTGTCAAGATGCAAATAATCATAGAAATTTTCTACATGAAAATGATAATTATTCCATACATGATTGTATTTGTCTTTTGGAATTGGTCCTGCATTTTTCCAACGTTCTCTTAATTCATTAAAATGTTTTAAGGTGTCTTTGATGTTTTCCTGCGGATTAATTAGCTCTTTTAATTCTTCAACGATAGCTAATCTATTTTCTAAATTCGATTTCAAGTTCGTTTGTAAACTCTTGAAATGAACATTTTTATTGTTTTTATATTGCGTGTAAAATTGGTCAAATTTCACTTTCAACGGAGAATGGTATTGAAAATCTTCAGTACTATCTGGGTTTTCTGCTTGGAATTCTTCTTTTTTCTCTTCTATGAAGTGATTGAATTTTGCCAAAAAAGCTTTCTTGATTTCATCAACATGATCCTTTACTGACATTACTTTATCAGTACCAACAAGGTTTTCTAACTCGTCAACAAGCTGCTCCATAGACAAAGTATCATAATCTTGCATCGGGATGTGATGACGCTCCTTCAAGGTCTCATCTTCACTTTCCTCAGCATTAGAATCGTCTATTGAATTTAGTGCTTTTTGATTTTCGTTTTCAATTACCGTATCTGTAACCAAAACTTTTTCGGTTGCAGGTTCAACAGTGTTTTCTTCTGCAGGCACAACTGTCTCTTCCGCTACAGTTTCTAGGTTCTCTGTAGTTTCTGGAGTTGATTCAATAGAATCAGTTGTTAACGTTCCATCTGCATTTTGCAGGTTATCATTCTTTTCTTCTAACATTTGTTCAATGTGTAAGGTTTCTATTTATTGAACACGAAAGATAGTAAAGCAGTATTGAAATACAAAACAATTATCTAATTTAGAGTCGTTTTAGGTTAAAATGTAGGGTTTTTTTGTAGCAATTTCCTGCTATTCGCTCTATCTTTTATAGCTTAAAAAAAGCTATAAAAGGATGCCGCTACTATCAGGGCTAGGCATTGTTTATAGGTTTAAATTTTAGTGATTTAAAGACAATTGGGGCGATTGTAAATAATTAAATGTAGTCCACAATAACAAATACTTATTGAAACATAAAAAAGTACAAATTATAAAATAAAAAAAGTCCCACCGAAGCAGGACTAAAGATTTTCATCTACGGCATATAGCCTTATTGTGATAAGATTAAAGATTAGAAATTTTAATCAGTTACAAACATAACTAAAAATTAGTTAGTTAGCAATGAGGAAAACCGTAAAGGGACTAATTATTTTTACCGTAGCTTTAAAAATTCTTACAAAACAAAGATTGATATGGCAAAAATATTAGGATTAGATTTAGGAACAAACTCGATTGGATGGGCGATAGTGGATAAAGACGGGGCTGAATTTTCTCTTGTAGATAAAGGGGTTCGAATATTTTCGGAGGGGGTAAAATCAGAAAAAGGAATTGAAAGTTCACGAGCAGCAGAACGTACAGGTTTTAGAAGTGCCAGAAAAATAAAATTTCGAAGAAAATTGAGGAAGTATGAGACTCTAAAAGTACTTTCTAAAAATAATATGTGTCCGTTATCTATTGAAGAAGTGGAACAATGGAGAAAATCAGGTTTTAAAAAATACCCTCTGAATCCTGAATTCATTAGGTGGTTAAGAACAGATGACGATAAAAATATTAATCCGTATTATTTTAGAGATAAATCAAGTAAACAAAAAGCAACTTTATTAGAGGTTGGAAGAGCCTTTTATCATATCGCTCAGCGAAGAGGTTTTTTGAGTAATCGATTAGATCAATCTGCAGAAGGTGTAATCGAGCAACATAAACCCGATTTAGAAGATATTCTTGAAAATGTTTCAACTATTACGGAACTTCAAATGGAACTAACAAGCTATTTTCAAGATCGTGATTTAATTGAACGTAAAGCTACGGATTTAGACGAAGGGGAAAAGAAATTGAAGGCTTTGTACAATTCATTTTTTAAAACGATTAAAGATAATCCAAAAGATTTTGAGAAAACAAAATTCTTACTTAATCAACGTTTAAATAAGAAAGAAGATTTAGGAGCTGTTAAACAAAAGATTGGCGAGATTTCTCAAGCGATGAAATTGGGTAATTATGCCACTTTAGGACAATATTTCTATAGTTTATATAACAATGGGAAAATTAGAAATCAATATACGGCTCGTGAAGAACACTATCTTTCTGAATTTGAAGTCATATGTGCAGCACAAAGTATTAAAGGAATAATACCCAATGAAAAATTACCTGAAAAAAGGTATTTCGGATTAGCTAAAGAATTGTATAAAGCAATCTTTTTTCAAAGACCATTAAAGTCCCAAAAAGGATTAATTGGCAAATGTACTTTTGAAAAAAGCAAGTCACGATGTGCTGTTTCGCATCCAGATTTTGAGGAATATAGAATGTTGTGTTTTATTAATACCATAAAAATAAAAACTCCAGATGATGAAAGTTTGCGATTTCTTACTAACGAAGAAAGACTGAAAATAACACCTAAGTTTTTACGTAAAAAAGATAATTTTAATTTTGAAGATTTAGCCAAAGAATTAGTGCCAAGTGGCAGTAAATATACATTTTATAAATCGTCGACAGCAGCATCGGTCAGTTATTTGTTTAATTATAATATTAATTCCTCCGTCAGTGGTAATTTAGTTTCTGCTTCGTTTAAAAATGCTTTAGGCGAGGATTGGAAAACGAAAACCTATACTTATGAAACACTTAATAAGAATGGAGAAAGCGTTACAAGAAATGTAGATTATAATGATTTATGGCATTTAATTTCAGTTTCAACTTCTGATTTGTACTTACAGGAATTTGCAAAAGACAAATTGAAATTAGACGACAAAAAAACTGTTTTATTTAGTAAAATAAAACTAAAAAAAGATTTTTCCAGTTTGAGTTTAACGGCAATTAATAAAATTAATCCCTTTTTAAGAGAAGGTTTGTTGTATTCGCACGCCGTTTTTATGGCAAATATCGAAAATATTGTAGATGCAGATATTTGGAAAAATCTTGAAGATAGAAAATACATTCAAACAAAAATAGCCGAATTAATCGCCACAAATACTTATGATAATAATTTATTGGAAATTGTAAACGGACTTATAAAGGAATGTAAAGTTGGAGGTTTCTATTATTCAAAAGAAGCGGAAGCGACCTATAAATTAGATTTAGAAAAGAAGGTAATTTCCTTTGTGAAATCAAATAAAATAGAAGATCAAATGGAGGCTATTATTAATAAATTGTTCCCTATTTATATCGAGCAACTTAATAAATATGAGTTCATTGCAATAAAACGTTTAGACGAGAAAGTATTTGATTTTTTAGACGGTCAAAATGATAATGGTCAAGTTTTTTGTAATTCTAAGAACAAACTAAAAAAACTATATCATCCTTCGGATATTGATGTTTTTAGAAAACAAATATCAAAAGATGATAATGGAAACGAAAAATTGGTTTTAGGAAGTCCGTTAATTTCTTCAATAAAAAATCCAATGGCGATGCGTGCTTTGCATCAATTAAGGAAAGTATTGAATGCCTTAATTATTGAAGGACAAGTTGACGAAAAAACTAGAATTCATATCGAAATGGCACGAGAATTAAACGATGCCAATAAACGAAAAGGGATTCAGGATTATCAAAGAGACATTGAAAAAAACAGAAAAGAGTATATTGAGGAAATTAAAAAAGATTACAAAGCTGTAAAAGGTATAGATATTGAACCTACTGAAGATGATATTTTGCGGTATCAATTATGGATTGAGCAGGATAGGAAAACAATATATGAAGAACAATATACGAACATTAGTATTTGTCAAATAATAGGTAGTGACCCAGATTATGACATAGAACATACTATTCCAAGAAGTAGGTCACAAGATAATTCACAAATGAATAAAACCTTGTGCAGTAAGCGATATAATAGGGAAATTAAAAAGAATAAGATGCCTATTGAGTTGAGTAATCATAAAGATATTTTGGCTAGAGTTGAACCTTGGAAAAAGAAATATGTGGCTTTAGAATATGATATAAATAATATTTCAAGAGCTATTAAAGCGGCAACTACCAAGGACCAGAAAGATAGAAAAATAAGGCTTCGACATAAGTTGAATTTGGAAAAAGACTATTTCAAGGGGAAATATGAACGATTTAATTATCCAGAACCAAAAGTAGGTTTCAAAAACAGCCAAATTCCAGATACTGGAATTATCACAAAATATGCAAGCGCTTATTTAAAATCATATTTTGGTAGAGTTGAAGCAGTAAAAGGCGGAATGGTTGCCGAATTTAGAAAAGCTTGGGGAATTCAAGAAAGCTACATTAAAGATGGGAAGAAATACTATGAGATCAAAGACCGTAGCAAACACACCCACCATTGTATCGATGCCATTACTATTGCTTGTATGACCAAAGATAAATATGATGTAATGGCTCACGCTTGGGATTTAGAAGACGACTTGGATAAAAATCAATACAAATTGATGAAGTCAGTTCTCGAACAATCAAAACCTTGGAAAACTTTTACCGAAGATTTAAAAAAGATTGAGGACGAAATTTTAGTTTCGCATCACACTCCTGATAATGTGAAGAAACAATCTAAAAAGATTATCAGAATTCGAGGCAAGAAACAGTTTGTTGCCGAAATGGAAATTGATGTGAATGGGAAAAGTATTCCAAGAACAGACAGCAATAATAAAATTATTTTCAAGAAGGATTTTAAGGGAGAAAAAATAGTAAGGTTTCATCAAGGAGATACTATTCGAGGTTCTTTGCATCAGGATAGTATTTATGGAGCAATTAAAAACCCATTAAATAATGAAGAAATTCGCTATGTTATTAGGAAAGATTTAGGAAGTATCAAAGCTTCGGATGTTGAGAATATAATAGATGAGATTGTAAAACAAAAAGTAAAACAAGCGATTGCCGATAAGGTTTTACTGCTTTCGTCAAATGCGCAACAGCAAAATAAATTAGCTGACAATCAAAAGGTTTGGATGAATAAAGAAAAAGGAGTTGCCATAAACAAAGTCCGTTTGTATGCCAATTCTGTAAAAAATCCTTTATATATAAAGGAACATAGTGAGTTATCAAAATCAAAGCACGAACACAAGCAAATGGTATATGCTCAGAATGACGAGAATTTTGCAATGGCTATCTATGAAGATTTCGATAAAAAAGGGAAAATAAAAAGGTCATTTGAAATGATTAATAATATTGATGCAGGGGCATATTACAAATTAAGTAATCAAGAGAATAAAACCAACTATGATATAGTGACAAATCCTCACGATAAATCAGGGTTGCCTTTAAAGTATATTCTAAAAAAAGGATTGATGGTTTTGTTTTTTAAAGAAAATCCTCATGAGATTTTAGAGTTACCAATAAGAGATTTACATAAAAGATTGTATAAGTTGGCAAAATTTGATGCACAAGGTAGGTTAACTTTTAGAACTCATTTTGAAGCTAGACAAGCTAGTGATTTAAAAGAAATTTACAATGTTGATTTTGAGAACCCATTTGAGCAAATTAGATTGCAAGTAAGTAAATTAAATATGTTAGTTGAAGGATATGAATTTGTATTGTCTTCTTCTGGCAAGATAACTTTTATTTAAAAAGTTTCAAGTTCTTTGACATTTCGCTCGACATCTTAAACAGCCAAACCACAACTGAAAGGCATGGCATCCGCCAGCAGGGATGCAGTAGCTTTCAGTTGTGGTTTGATTAAAGATTAGAAAACACGATATTAATAGTTGAAGTGCCTGTTTTTGTCAAAGGGTTGTGGTTTGATTAAAGATTAGAAAACACGATATTTTCATTGTGTCCTAAAATTATATTTCTTTGGTTGTGGTTTGATTAAAGATTAGAAAACACGATATTGAAGGCAGAAGGATTACTTTAACCACTCGGTTGTGGTTTGATTAAAGATTAGAAAACACGATATTAAAGAAAGGGCATAGGGCTAGTGATATTCAGTTGTGGTTTGATTAAAGATTAGAAAACACGATATTAGAACGACTTTATTATCTCCACTGACAAAGGTTGTGGTTTGATTAAAGATTAGAAAACACGATATTAGAACCGCTCTCGATGTAGTTCACGATAGGGTTGTGGTTTGATTAAAGATTAGAAAACACGATATTTTTACCCTTTGTGGCTGTCAAGGTCGAACGGTTGTGGTTTGATTAAAGATTAGAAAACACGATATTCTGATTTAGAAGCGTTCAGAGATGGAAGGCGTTGTGGTTTGATTAAAGATTAGAAAACACGATATTTAAATCAATTATCTGTTCGGGCTCGTCGTCGTTGTGGTTTGATTAAAGATTAGAAAACACGATATTCACAACAGCTACAGCATACTCAACGGTAACGTTGTGGTTTGATTAAAGATTAGAAAACACGATATTAACAATATCGGGAGTTAAGCAATTTACGAGGTTGTGGTTTGATTAAAGATTAGAAAACACGATATTAATTTCATTTCAACTAATGCGGAAGGTGCTGTTGTGGTTTGATTAAAGATTAGAAAACACGATATTCTTGCTCAAAACCACTGTTATCGCCAGTACGTTGTGGTTTGATTAAAGATTAGAAAACACGATATTAGCCGTTGCAGGTGGTATTTCCTTGAATCGGTTGTGGTTTGATTAAAGATTAGAAAACACGATATTCTTTTGCACTTGCATCAACATTGCTTTATCGTTGTGGTTTGATTAAAGATTAGAAAACACGATATTAAGTGCAATTAAATCAATTATGATTAAATAGTTGTGGTTTGATTAAAGATTAGAAAACACGATATTTCCAATTACTGATGCATAAACATTACCATTGTTGTGGTTTGATTAAAGATTAGAAAACACGATATTTGACAGCAAATCCATGAGTCATTCCGATATGTTGTGGTTTGATTAAAGATTAGAAAACACGATATTTCGGTGAACATTCTTCAAAATGGTTTAGACGTTGTGGTTTGATTAAAGATTAGAAAACACGATATTCGGACAATCCTTTTAGTTTTGATTGGCAACGTTGTGGTTTGATTAAAGATTAGAAAACACGATATTAAACAACCTAAAGATGTAAATGTAAAAATAGTTGTGGTTTGATTAAAGATTAGAAAACACGATATTAACTATGCAAGACAAAAAATTAACTTACCAGTTGTGGTTTGATTAAAGATTAGAAAACACGATATTATGCCAAAGTGGGCGAATACCCATCCAATCGTTGTGGTTTGATTAAAGATTAGAAAACACGATATTAGTTGGCTTGTTACCTTCTAATAATCAATAGAATAAAGAGATATATCGTAAAATAAAATGCTCCTTTTTAACACGTGATAGGCTAGATTGGAGCATTTTTTTGTTTGTAATAGAAAATGACCGGGCACGACCTGTCTGGATGGTGGCAGAATTAGTGTTTTATATTAATCCGTTGGGTGTACTTAAATTTAAGTACTAAAATTACAAATTGTATAGTTAGAATGTATTGATTTTGTCATTTCGAGGAACTAAAAATCGCGTTTTTTAAATATATCATGTGATTTGCTTCGCCTGTTCGAGCTTCGCTCTCGAGTCTCCTCTGTCGGAATGACAAAACAACTTTTTTTTGTTATTTTAAAATAATAAACTAAACGGGTTTTTATATTATAATATTTTGATAAAAAATAGAAAAAGAAATCGAATGAAAGGATTCGATTATTCCAGTAATAATATATATTTTGTGACGATATGTGTTCAAAATCGAGAATGTTGTTTTGGATACGTAGGGACAGGTCGCGACCTGTCCGTACATCATCGCGCCGAAAATGAGATTAATGATTCGATTGAAGTTGAAATGGATTTAAATAAATATGGTAAAATTGTAGAAGAAAAAATAATTTGGTTACAAGAACAATACAAATATGTAGAAATACATAATTATGTAGTTATGCCCAATCACGTACATATTATTATTGAAATTGATAGTTTGAAAGTTGTAGATTCTGCCGTGAAAATAAAATCTTTGTCAAGTTTGATAGGTGCTTTAAAAACTACGTCATCTAAATTTATTCATATTGAAGGATTAGAAAAGTTTTCTTGGCAGCGTTCTTTCCATGACCATATCATAAAGAATGAGAATTCTTATGATAATATTAATAACTACATAGATTTAAATCCTCAAAAATGGCATCAAGATACTTTTTATGAGGTACATTAAAACAACTCTAATTGTGTTGGAGCATCAATATTCTCTTGCTTGGCTTTGCCTAAATAATTGATTATCATACCAAATTGTTTATCGGTTATTCGTAAAACACTTACTTTTCCTAAAGGAGGAACAAGTTTGTTAATTCTTTTCTCGTGTACATCGGCACTTTCACTACTTGCACAATGCCGTATATAAACAGAAAATTGCATCATACTAAAGCCATCTTTCAGTAGGTTTCCACGAAATTGTGACGCATTCCTTCGGTCTTTTTTGGTTTCTGTGGGTAAATCAAAAAACACAAACAACCACATTATTCTATATCCATTGAGTTCCATAATTTTGGATATTTAATTTTTTTACGGTGACCTGTAAAACATTGCTGTAAAGAACTAGCCGTTTTTTGTAAAGCTACCATTAGAGGACTTTTTTCGTCTTTAAAATAAACCGTTCTGGTGAGTATTTGTAGTAGTTCCGCTTTAATAGCCGTATTTAGTTCTTGTTCCTGATGGGTATTCATTATTTTATAAACAGCTTCATCTACAAGTGGTCGGAAAGGTTCCATAATATCATCTGCGAGTGCAAATGCATTGTATTTGCTTTTATGATGAATCCCTAACGTGTTCAATAATCCGCTTCCAGATAATGACCTTGCTGTTGCAGCTCTTAAAATGGCATAACCATAGTTGAGGAAATTATTAGGATAATCACCATAGCGCTCTCTTTTTAAACCCTCTTTTTCAAGGTTTGGTTGAGGGAAATGTTTCCAATAAAATTGTGCAGCAACTCCTTCCATGTTAGAAGTATCTCCACTTAGTACTTTACTCGCCAAAAAATCAAACGTATTTTTATCCTTCATGAGTTTTTCTAATAATTCACCTTGATTTTTAATTTTTTCAATAATTGTTTGCTGCCACAATTTCTTTTTTAGGGGTACGGAAGCTTCAATTTGGTTTTTAAAAATTTCTTGTTGTATATGATGGCTGTTGAGGTTTAAAAACATACCATTTGGTAGATGGTTTTTTCCGCAAATTATTATAGCTGTATTATTCTCAATAATTAAATTCATTGCAGGAATACTCAAATAAATTTCGGGATTGTCAAGCAGTAAAAAACCAATATCTTCAATTGGAATTGTTGTTTCTCGGGTTTCTGTTTTGAGTACTAATTGAAGATTTTTTGTAGTTATAGAAGATTTGTTTTCAACTAGAATAGTTCTTTTTATCATAATTTTGACCTTTAATTTGCTTAACAATCTGATTATTAAGTAAATTAAAGGATAATCTAACTAGAATCTTTACGGGAATCCTCATTGAGGTATTAAGTGATATTAGTTTGGTAATAAAAAAACGTCTTGATATAAAATTGGATTACCCACGCGAGTAGACAAATTTTATATCAAGACGATTCTATTTTTTATTAAATTTAGATCTATTTATTCCAAATCTTCCAAGCTTTCTCTGCTTGAAAAATTAGCATATCCAATCCGTTTTTTATTTGTGCTCCTTGCGCTTTTGCCTTTTTAAGGAAAGTAGTTTCGGCAGGATTATAAATTAAATCAAAGGCAATGTGTTTTGGGCTAAAGAACTCGTAAGGTAGTAATGGCGCAGCCTCAATATTAGGACTAGTTCCTACTGGACTGGAGTTAATAATAATTTGGTACTCTTCAAATGTTTTGGAATCAATTTGATCATAGCCAATTGCATTTTCATTTGAGGTTCTAGATACAAAATCATATCTAATTCCCAATTCATCAAGAGCATAAGCCACGCCTTTTGATGCGCCTCCAGTTCCTAAAATGAGTGCTTTTTTATGATGGGGTTGCAATAAAGGTTTTAAGGATTTTTTGAATCCATAATAATCCGTGTTGTACCCTTTTAATTTTCCTTTTTTGGTAAATTTAATGGTGTTTACAGCACCTATCAATGCTGCTTTTTTGGATAATTTATCCAAATAAGGCATCACAACTTCTTTGTAAGGAATGGTAACATTCATCCCATTTATTTCCTGATGATTTTCTTTTATGATGGTAGTAAAACCTTCTATTTCAGGAATATCAAAATTTTCATAAGTGTAGCCTACAAAGTGCTCTGTCTCAAATTTTTCTGTAAAATATCCTTTCGAAAAAGAATAACTAATATTTTTACCTAGTAAGCCAAAACGTTTTTTTTCAATATTAGTCATTATTCTTTTTATGTTTGTCAATGTAATTTCGAACTGTCTTTTTGGTCCAAACTACAGGAAATAGATCTTCAATTAAGATGTAATTATCAAATTTTAAACGCAAGCCATTACTTAAATGGAATTTTGCTTTTGTTGTATCTTGAATCATAAAATACAAACCAGCTAGGCGGTATTCTACTTCGTTTTCTTCAGGGTAGAACTCTGATGCTTGTAATAATGTTTGAATAGCACTTTCAAATTCACCTAAAAATTGTAAAATATCAACCCAAAACAACCAAGTATCCAATTCCGTATCTCCAAATTCTACTGCTTTTCGATATCCAAATTCTGCTTCTTCAAAGAAGTTCATCTGTTTGTTTATCGTAGCATATCGTTTCCAGTACAAACGGTTTTGATTGTCAATTGCTAATGCTTTATTTACATAAAACAACGCTTTTTGAAAGTTTTTTTGACGAACATAAAAATCAGTAATGGCAATCCATCCTTTGTCTAAAAGAGGATCTTCATGTACGGTTTCGTTATAAAATTTAAGAGCAAGAATGGTATTGCCTAATTTTTCATAACATTTTCCTATTCGAAGTAAAGCATAGGAAGTAGCGTCATCTAATTCAATGGTTCTACTGTAACTTTCTATTGCTTCTTCGTATCGATTCAATCGTTCAAAGGCTTTTGCTTTTTCCATAAAAGCACCTAAGAATTCATCATCGATTAGGGTGGCATAATCAAAAGCACGAATAGCATTTTCATACTCTTTTATTCCATAATATAAACGCCCCATTTGATGCCAGGCAATTTCACTGTATGGATTTTTGTCAATGTATTTGTTTAAATAAGCAATAGCTTCCAAATTTTGGTCTAGAAATTCAAAACAATACACTACATTATACAATGCCGATTGATCCTCAAGATCTTCTTCGAGGCATTTGATGAAGCTTTCTTTGGCTAGTTCTAGATTATCCATAAATAGATATTCCATTCCGATTAAATTATAGACATCAGCATAATCATCGGTAAATTGTAAAGCAATTTTTAATAATTCAACCGCTTTTTCATGTTGATCCCTTTTGGAACAAATGTTAGCTTTTTGAATGTAAATTTCTTCATTATTAGGTTCAATAGCATATAGCTCATTGAGTAGTTTCTCGGCTATATCTAGTTTGTCGTCATACACCAGCATCTCTACTTGAACCAACTTCAATCCTGTCGATTTAGGGTGTTGGTCTAATGCAAGTTTGAGTGCTTTTTTTGCCAAAGCGGCCTTACCCATATCAAGATAATGAAGGATAATTTCTTCAAACTCTTCGGAGTCAAAAAAGAGTACTTTGTTGGTTTTCAACATAGACTCAAATTTGGATAGTGATAAGTTATAGTCTTCTTCTTCGTTGCTTAATTGCATACTTTATTTTTTTGAATTTGGCCTAATTAAAGTTAGGCATCCATATTATTGTTGTGAAGAAAAACCTGAATTGTTGTGAACAATTTAATTAACAATAAGATATTATTAAATTAGAGTTGTATTTTAAGCTTATTTAGGGTCCATTTCAACCTGAATTTCATTTAGTACTTCTAGCATTATGGCACAACCTTCACGAATTTCCTCTTCAGAAATAGTTAACGGTGGCGTAATTCTAATCGCACATCCTTCAAATAGTAACCAGAATAATATTAATCCTCTGTCTTGGCATTTTAAAATCACTTCATTCGTTATTGCTGCACTACGTGTCATTGCGGCAAGCATTAACCCTTTTCCTCGGATTTCTTGTATCAAAGGGTGTACCAAAAGCGATTTAAATAAGTTTTCTTTTTCTAAAGCACTGGACATTAGATCAGTTTCAGTAATTTCCTGCAAAGTGGCCAAACAGGCTGCCGCTATGACAGGATGACCGCCAAAAGTAGTAATATGCCCTAGCTTTGGGTTATCACTTAATAAATCCATCATCTCAGTCGAAGCTGTAAAAGCGCCTACTGGCATTCCGCCTCCCATTCCTTTTCCCATAACTAAGATATCTGGAACTACATCATAATTTTCAAAACCAAAAAGAGTGCCTGTTCGGCCAAAACCAGGTTGGATTTCATCCAAAATTAATAAGGCTCCAACTTCAACACATCTGGCTTTTACCTTTTTCAAAAAACCGTTTTCTGGTTGGATAAATCCTGCACCTCCCTGAATTGTTTCTAGTAGTACACCAGCAGTTTTGGTGGTTATTTTTTGTAAATCAGATTCATTGTTGAAAGTGATAAAATCAACATCAGGAATCAAAGGGCGAAAAATTTGTTTACGTTCTTCAAATCCCATTACACTCATAGATCCCATTGTATTTCCATGATAGGCATTATGACAAGAAATCAACTGACTTCTTCCAGTAGTTCGTCTAGCTAATTTCAAGGCGCCTTCGATTGCTTCAGTACCTGAATTTACTAAATAGGTTTTGTCTAATGGAGCGGGAAGGAGTGTGGCTAATAGTTTGCAATATTCCACAGCCGGACTTTGTGAATATTCTCCATATACCATTACGTGTGAATATTTGTCTAACTGGTCTTTAATGGCTTGATTGACTCTTGGTGGTTGGTGTCCTAACGTACAAGCAGAAACTCCAGCGACAAAGTCTAAATATTTTTTATTATTTGTGTCGAAAATGTAAGAGCCAATAGCATGTGAAACTTCCATTCCTAGTGGGTATGGAGAGGTTTGAGCTTGGTATTTTATGAAATCGGTATTCACGGAATTTTGTTTTATTTTTTAATTGGGCATCCATTAATTAAGGAATAGTGGAATAAAATAACTGATACGGACCACTTATTTCTTTCCTTTCTTCTTGTCATAGTTCAATGTTTCCTTTCGGATTTTCATAGGGACGTCTTTCTTTGCTTCTTCTGCTTTGGTTGCATTACTTATTTTATCATTATCCTCATTTTCCTCTGGAGGAAAAATATCATCTTTAGACTTTATTCTTTCCTCACCACGCCATACTAAACCTCGAAGTTTCCGAGCATTTTCGGGTAAATCTTTTTCGGGATAAATATCACCATCCACTTGCTGGAAAAAAGTGATGGTCTCAATGGTTTTTTCATCAAAAATGATATTGATCTTACTACTTACGTTTTTGTTGATTCCAATGAGTTCTTTGTCATCATTTCGCATGTAATAAATAACTTCTGTATTTTTTATAATGTCCACATCATGTAGTTTTCCTTCTTCAAATTTCCCAAATAGATTTTGTCCCTTAACTTGATTATAGCCCGTTCCTAGCGTGTCTTTGGAGACGAGGAAGGTATTATTAAGCACTTTGAGCGAGTCGAGTTCTTTAGTATTGTTGTTGCCAATTAGGTGCATTACATCTCCTGTAATTTGATTTTCACCATTCCAGAGTATTGGATTTCCCATTAGTTTTGTTAATGCAGTTTTGGAACTGGAATGAATAGAATCACATTTACCACTCATATCTGTTTTGAAAAAACGAACATTATTAAAAGCTCTTATGATGTGGTTTCCTTCTTTTCCTGTTACCATTAATTTTTTTCCATGAATGTAAACCGAGTCATTTTCGACAAAATTCACAGCAACCGCTCTTTTGGTCACAAACATAGAGTCTTGTTTTTTGTAAATTTCAGCATAATTTCCTTTCACAATCCCACGGTTAATGGAATCCGTTATTTTTACATTTCGTGTTGCCGATGCAAATTCTCTATTTCGATCATAATACAAACTATCTCCTTTTATAACCCGATCATCGTACCTGATGTACGATTTATTGAGAAAATGAGCCAGATTTTTTTTAGTGTCATAAAATCCTTTTTCGGTATAAATATAATTGGCTTTACTGGTAATTGTTGAAGGACCTAAAAGGTACGAATGACCTGAATTGGTATAATAATCCAAATGATTTGTTTTGATAACATAAGTGGGGTTTGTAATAGTTACCGCGGTTAGGAACTGAAATTTCTTTTCGGCAACGTAGTATTTTCCTGATTTACTTTTTAAAGTATTGTCTTTATTAACAATAGTTCCCAGTGAATTATAGTAGGCTTCTTGTGTGTTTCTATCAAAATTAATCGTGTCAGTAGCCAATGTTGCATCTGGAGAACTCATAACAGCATTTCCTGTTGCGTATGCCTTTTTTAAATTTCCATTGTATTCAGCATATTTACTGTTTAAAAATAAAGTATCTCCCTGAACCAATTGTACATTTCCAAAGGCTTTTAAATAGTTCTCTTTTTGAAAAAAATAAGCTTTATTGCAAGTCAAAACAGCTCCGTCATGGTTTACTCGAACATTTCCTGTAAGTAGAACGGCATCAGGAATTTCAACTTGATTTACATCAAAATAATCAGAATGCTCTACAACAATTTTTTTAGGGGCTTGCGCCAAAATGAAATTAGTACAAATCAATAACAAACAATAACGAAGGAAAAATTGTGATTTCTTCAATGGATTTATTTTTTGACAAATTTATGAAAAAGGAGACAATCCTAATCCATATTAGGAATTATTTATAATTCACAAAAAAGGCATTGAAAATGCTTTATTTTGTTTTGAAAGTTATCAACTAATTAAGCTACTGTTTCGTTGTAGTTTTTGTTTTTAAATTATAATTTATTTTATTTGAAACGATAGCTTTTTCATTAGTTTAAAATAGATTAATTTAGGAAATTGATAAAAAGAGCGTAAATCAGGATAAAAAATTTTGTATGATAAAAAAAATAACTATTGTTGCAAGCATAAGTACAATGCTATTGGCAACAGCTTGCAAGACAAAAGATTTAAAAATGGAAAACGGAAATAAAGAGATAGCCTCAAATAAAAAAGAAGTAGTATATCAAGTATTTACAAGATTGTTTGGAAATAAAACGACAACTAATAAACCTTGGGGTACACTTGAGGAAAATGGAGTAGGGAAATTTAATGATTTTACGGATACTGCTCTTAAAGAAATAAAAGATTTAGGAGTTACCTATATTTGGTACACCGGAGTTCCCCATCATGCTTTAATCCGAGATTATACTGCGATTGGAATTTCTAATGATGATCCTGAAGTGGTAAAAGGGCGAGCTGGTTCTCCATATGCAGTGAAAGACTATTATAATGTTAATCCAGATCTAGCTGTAAATCCTGCGCATCGTTTAGAAGAATTTGAAGCCTTAATTGCTAGAACTCATAAAGCGGGTTTAAAGGTTATTATTGATATTGTGCCCAATCATATCGCTCGTAAATACGAAGGAAAAAACAATCCAAAAGGAGTTCGGGATTTTGGTGCAGATGATGATGTATCCGTAGAATATAAAAGACATAATAATTTCTACTATATACCCAATATACAGTTTGAAATTCCAGATACAGATGTGCCATTAAATGGAGAAAGTAACCCGTTAATTGATGGGAAATTCAATGAATTTCCCGCAAAATGGACAGGAAACGGTGCTCGTAAAGCTAAACCAGATCGCAATGACTGGTATGAAACGGTTAAGGTAAATTATGGTATTCGCCCAGATGGTTCTAAAGATTTCCCTGAACTTCCATATGGGTTTGATACTAAATCATACCAAGAACATTTTGATTTCTGGAAAGATAAAGACGTTCCTAATTCTTGGATCAAATTTAGAGACATTGCATTGTACTGGACGGCCAAAGGAGTGGATGGTTTTCGATATGATATGGCCGAAATGGTACCATTTGAGTTTTGGAGTTACATGAACTCCGCTATAAAAGTAAAGAATCCGAATGCCTTTTTATTAGCTGAAGTGTATAACCCAAATGAATATAGAAATTATATTCGTTTAGGGAAAATGGATTATTTGTACGATAAAGTAGAAACCTATGATAAATTAAAAGATGTTATTCGTGGTCATTCATGGCCTGATGGTTTATCAGATATCCAGCACGGTATGGCCGATATCGAACATCACATGCTTAAGTTTTTAGATAATCATGACGAACAACGATTAGCAAGTCCTGAATTTGCTGGTACACCTGAAAAAGGAAAACCTTTAATGGTTGTTTCAGCCACTATAAGTACGGCGCCAACTATGATTTATTTTGGACAAGAAGTAGGAGAGGCTGGGAATGAAAATGCTGGCTTTGGAACCCATTCTAGAACTTCCATTTTCGATTACATTGGTGTTCCTAGTCATCAGCGTTGGATGAATGGTGGAAAATTTGACGGTGGGCAACTCACAGAAAAGGAAGCATCACTTCGCGACTTTTATAGGCGATTGCTTAACTTTTCTCTTAACAGTTCTGCTTTAATGGGTAAATTTCAAGAGATTCAATCAGTTAATCGTGATTTAACTTCGGGTTATGCAACTGGAATTTACTCATTTGTTAGGTGGTCTGAAAATGAAAAATTGATTGTTGTCGTTAATTTTTGGTCTGAAGAAGGGTATGAATTTGAATTAAAAATACCTTCAGATATTATTCAAAAATGGAACTTAAAAGAGGGCAATTATACTATAGAAGATCAATTGTATAAAAAGAGTAAATTGGAAATGCGAGTTGAAAATGGAGAAGGAAAAATACATGTCAAGATTGGGCCTTCGGAATCTTTTATTTATCAATTATAGGGTTCTCTTCAATTGCTGTAGACAAATAAAAAAGCTGATGTGTACTTTTAGTAGACGTCAGCTTTTTTATTTTTAGGTAGCTATTTTAGTATCTTTTCCTTTGAGAAGCTTCGTAGTTTTCGTTTATTTTTTTCCAATTAATGACATTAAAAAACGAATCAATATAGTTTCTTCTTCGGTATTGATAGCCTAGATAATAGGCATGTTCCCATAAATCTAATGCTAATATAGGAGTTCCTGGAATTACTGCATTTCTCATTAATGGATTATCTTGATTTTGCGTACTGGTCACTTTTAATTTTCCATACTTGTCTACAATTAACCAAGTCCAAGCTGATCCAAATTGATTTGTTGCTTCAGCTTTAAAACTAGCAACAAAGTTTTCATACGAACCAAAATCTCTATTAATTAATGAAGCTATTGTGTCTGTTGGTTTTCCGCCAGTATCAGGAGCCATAGATTTCCAATATAGACTATGATTGTAATACCCTCCAGCATTATTTCTTAAATCGGCATTGTTTATGTCTAATTTAGATAAAATATTCTCAATGGATTGATTCTCATATTCAGTTCCAGCAATCAGTTTGTTTAGATTATTGGTATACGTCAAATAATGTTTAGAATAGTGCGTTTCTAATGTTAATGGGGAAACAGTTGGTGCTAATGCATCATATGGATAAGGTAATTTTTCTAGTTGGAATGAACCAGGTGCTGCTTTTACATCCTCAGGAAATCCAATAGTGACCTTTTCTTGTGCTGTGGGTAATGGTACTTCGACAACTTCAGTAAGCTTTTTATTTTTACATGAAATTAAAAGTGAAATTAGCAGCAGGTTTGTTATTATAAAATAATATTTTTTCATTAGTGCATTATTTTTTCAATAGGGAATTGATGATTTCGATATACTGTTCTTTTGCCTCAGTTGAAGAAAGATGACTTATTTGCATCCAAGCATTAGTCTTAAATGCATCCCTTAAATGATAGGTAGACGTTTGTCTTGGTTCTAATGTGCCAAAAGTAGCTTGTTTGTAAAAGGCATAAAGGCGTAGCTGCACATCTTGTGGTAAAGATGCTTGAGTCATTTCGGAAGCGGATTGAACTGCTTCCTGGAACCTAGTATCTAAATCTTTTTCAATCATTATCCTTTTGTTGCAATAACGGTTTTTCCTCCAATAGCTTTTTGATTAAGCACTACGTTGATAGGTGTGCCTAAAGGTAAAAAAATGTCTACTCTTGATCCAAATTTAATGAATCCTGCGTCTGTTCCTTGAACGACTTGCATTCCTTCTTCAGCATAGTTTACAATTCGTCTTGCTAAAGCTCCTGCAATTTGACGATATAAAATAGCGCCAAAAGTTTCGTTTTCTACAACTATAGTTGTTCTTTCATTTTCTTCACTTGCTTTAGGATGCCAAGCAACTAAAAACTTACCAGGATGGTATTTACTAAATTTCACAATTCCGCTTAATCCATAACGGGTAACATGTACATTAATTGGTGACATGAAAATAGAAATTTGTAAGCGCTTATCTTTAAAATACTCCCCTTCATAAACTTCTTCAATAACAACTACTTTCCCATCTACAGGTGCCAGTATTTGATTTTCATTTATAATCACCGTTCTTTTTGGATTTCTAAAAAACTGTAATATAATAATCAAAATTAAAAATGCACTTAACTGAATTACCATTTTAATCCAGTTGATGTCGATGAATTTATCAGATAGTAATAGCACAGTTGCTGTGAAAATAATTGCTAATAAAATGGTTTTGGTTCCTTCTTTATGAAACATAATTTAAAATTTGATAAAATAAAAATATAATTGGTGCTACAAATATAACACTATCTAGACGATCTAGTACACCTCCGTGGCCAGGCATTATTTTTCCGCTGTCTTTTACTCCAGCAATACGTTTAAATTTTGATTCGATTAAATCACCAATAGTTCCAAAAGTACCAACTATCGTGGCTATGATAAGCCAAATGTAAATTTTACCTTCAGCTATTTGTATGTAATATTTAGCAATTAAGTAACTCACAATAATAGCAAATACAACTCCTCCAAAAAAACCTTCAATAGTTTTCTTAGGCGATATTCTTTCAAATAATTTAGTTCTACCAATTGATTTCCCAACGATATAAGCAAAAGTATCATTTGTCCATATCAATATAAAGATACTAATAAGAATTTTAGGATTGTATCCATCTTTACCAAAAGGAATTTTTGTAATAATGACGAAAGGAAGTATGATGTATCCTATTAGATATACATATTTTGAAAAGGAATCAATTTTAAGTGTTTTATTATCAAATAGAAAATGAATACATTTCATAAACACAAAAAGAGTTGCAAATAAAACGGCCAGATCAAATGTTTTACTGAATCGTAAGGTATAGAATAGTCCATCAGTAGCAAAGGTTATTTTGTAAAATAACAAATACGAAAGGGTAGCAAATAAAAATGGAAATATTTTTTGAATTTGAACTAAATTACAGAATTCCAATGTAGCGATGAGGAGAAATATCCCAAAGAGGATAAAAAAACTTTCGGTAGAATATAAAATGCAGAATATTAATAAAATAATATAAACAGCACCAGATATTGCTCTCTTTAAGGTTTCATTCATCTTAAAGATCTTCTAATAGCAACAAATAAAGGTTTTTTGCCGAACTGCCATATTGAGTAAAGTCTTCTTCTTTGGCTTTTTCAAAATATTTAATTGCGGTAATATTTGTTGGATAATCTCTTTCGTACTTCTTCTTTATTGCGCTAAGTCCATCGCTTTTCACTCCAAGAATCTGACTTGTAGTTGCAAAAACTATAATGTTTGTTGGTAGTTCGTTTGGTTTATGCTGTTTTATTTGCTTTGAAGAGAATAATATTGATCCTTCTTCGGCAATTAAATTTTCGCAAGTAGAAAAAAGGAATTTTGGATTAGCTGCCTTTTCATAAGTAAGTTTGTTTTCTTGCAAAATGTTGAAAAGGGAAGAGTCGTAACACAATACTTCACTTTCATACCAGTCATTCTCTTCTAAAATATTCTCGAACTGTTCTTTTACTTCTTCAGAATTCTCACAGTATAAAAATTTACCTCCATTTTTTTTAAAATTGAATATAAACTGTTCGTCTATTGACATACTGCTGTCAGAAAAAGAGCTGTTATTTTCTTTCTCTTTTTCCTCTTCTGAAGCCGAAATACTAGAACCAAAAATTTTTCTAAAAAGACTCATATTTTGTTAAGGTACTTTATATGTTATTTGAAAACGTCCAAAGATAAAAAAATCTTAATTCAAAAGCGGGTTTTGAATTAAGATTTTAAAAATAATTAAATTTTTGGGTAATTTATGTTATGAAACTACTTCCTCAAGATTTTTGTCAAAAGTTCTTTTTCCGAAAATAGCTTCTAGATCATCTTTGAAGATTACTTCTTTTTCAATAAGTATATCTGCTAGTTGATTTAGTTTGTCTTTGTTCTCTTCTAGAATTTTTATTGCTCTTTGGTATTGGCTTTCAATTAATAATGAAATTTCAGTGTCAATTATTTTAGCTGTTTCTTCAGAGTATGGTTTAGAGAAATTATATTCACTTTGGCCAGTTGAATCATAATAGGTAACATTTCCTATTTTATCATTTAGTCCATAAATGGTAACCATCGCACGAGCTTGTTTGGTTACTTTTTCTAAATCACTTAATGCTCCAGTTGAAATTCGATCAAATGTTACTCTTTCAGCAGCTCTTCCTCCCATTGTTGCACACATTTCGTCTAACATTTGGTCTGGGCGAACAATTAAACGCTCTTCTGGTAAATACCAAGCCGCACCCAAACTTTGTCCTCTAGGAACTATTGTTACCTTAATAAGTGGAGCCGCATGTTCTAGCATCCAACTTACCGTCGCGTGTCCTGCTTCGTGAATAGCAATAGCTTTCTTTTCTTCAGGTGTAACAATTTTATTTTTCTTTTCTAATCCACCAACAATTCTATCTACTGCATCTAAGAAATCTTGTTTGTCAACTGCCGTTTTATTATAACGTGCAGCAATTAATGCAGCTTCGTTACATACATTGGCAATATCAGCACCAGAAAATCCTGGAGTTTGTTTTGCTAAAAAGTCTAAATCTAGCCCTTCTACTTTTTTCAAAGGAGCAAGGTGTACTTTAAAAATTTCCGCACGTTCACGAATATCGGGTAAGTCAACAAATATTTGTCTATCAAAACGACCAGCACGCATTAAGGCTTTGTCTAGAACATCTGCTCTATTCGTAGCCGCTAAAACAATTACATTTGAATTGGTTCCAAAACCGTCCATTTCAGTTAGCAATTGATTCAGTGTGTTTTCTCTTTCGTCATTTCCACCTGACATATTACTTTTTCCTCTTGCTCTACCTACAGCATCTATTTCATCAATGAAAATGATAGCAGGTGATTTTTCTTTGGCTTGTTTAAATAAATCACGTACTCGTGATGCTCCAACACCTACAAACATTTCAACAAAATCAGATCCTGATAAAGAGAAAAAGGGAACTTGTGCTTCACCAGCTACGGCTTTTGCTAATAATGTTTTACCTGTTCCAGGAGGCCCTACAAGCAAAGCACCTTTGGGAATTTTACCACCTAGATTGGTGTATTTTTCGGGGTTCTTTAAGAATTCTACAATTTCTTGTATTTCTTCTTTAGCTCCTTCAAGTCCTGCAACATCTTTGAATGTTGTTTTTACATCTGTTTTTTCATCAAAAAGTTTTGCTTTTGATTTTCCAATGTTGAAAATTTGTCCACCTCCACCACCGGCTCCACCAGACATTTTTCTCATAATGAAAATCCAAACTCCAATAATGATAATAATTGGAAGCAAGCTGATAAGGATATCGGTCCAGTTGCTTTTTTGAGCAAATTTAAAATCTTTTAATTTTCCTTCAGCAATGGCTTTTTCTAATTTGGATTGGAATATTTGATCGTTACCTATCTCAAAAGTATATTGAGGACCTTTGCTGACATTACCCAGCATGTCTTTAGCTACTTTTTCATGTTCTTTCAATTTTAAAGCATCTGCAGTTAAATACACTTCTGCTTCTGTTTTATTTGAAACTATTACCTTTTGAACTTGGCCTTTTTCTAATATAACATCAAAATTAGGTGGAGTTAATGGTGCAGGTTCTTGAAAATTAGAACTACCAGTTATAAAACTGATAAATAAGAAAATAAGAAGTATGGCAGTATAAACTAACCATGGACTTACTTTAAATTTATTAGGGTTTGGATTATTATCTTTTGCCATTTTAAGTGTCTTTCTTTAGTATTTGTTTGCTATTGTAGTAATTTTTGCATCTCCCCACAAACTTTCAATATTGTAATATTCTCTAATTTGTTTTTGAAAAACATGAACTACAATGTTAACATAATCCATAAGAACCCATTCAGCATTGTCTGAACCTTCAACATGCCAAGGTTTATCTTTTAATTCTTTTGAAACTGTTTTTTGAATAGAGTTAACGATAGCGTTAACTTGTGTGTTTGAATTCCCGTTGCAAACAACAAAATAATCACAAACTGCGGTATCAATTTCTCTTAAGTCGAGAATATCTATATCATTTCCTTTTACTTCTTCGATTCCTTTAATGATGTTTGCTAATAAATCATCATTGTTTATTGTCTTTTTTGCCATGAAAAATTTTTATATAAGTTTGTAAAGTTACCATTTTTTGTGATTATTTTTGAACCTTAACATAATATTAAATTCTCTCCCACAAATAATAACTAATGAAACTAATCAAACTCGATGCCATAGATTCAACTAATGAGTTTCTAAAAGGGTTGTCAAGTAAACAAAAACTGGAAAACTTTACAGTTGTAACGGCTGAAAATCAAACTAAAGGTAAAGGGCAAATGGGGTCAGTCTGGTCCTCTGAAGCGGGTAAGAATCTAATAATGAGTGTTTTTATTAAAGATTCTTTATCCGATGTTAATCAGATTTATAACCTTAATATTGCGATAGCATTAGCAGTTATTCAAAGTTTGGAAACATTTAATATTCCTAATTTAAGCATTAAATGGCCAAACGACATTATGTCATATAATTTCAAAATTGGCGGTCTTTTGATTGAAAATAGCATTAAAAGTGACGGGACTTTGAGTTCTATTGTAGGTTTAGGACTCAATATCAATCAAACAAATTTTGATAACTTACCCAAAGCGTCTTCAATTGCTAAAATTTGTGATAGTTCATTTGATAAAGAAAAAGTTCTTTATTCTATAATTGACAAAATAAAGCAAAATATAGACAAGCTAAAAAATGATTCTGATTCTATGTGCGATGAATATGTCAATTTACTTTTCAAAAAAGGAATACCAATGCCTTTTAAAGACAGTTCTAATCAAAACTTTATGGGAATTATTCAAGGCGTTTCAAATGCGGGTAATCTACAAGTTCTGCTAGAAGACGATAGTATTTCAGAATTTAGTCTTAAAGAAATTCAAATGCTTTATTGAGTTATGGAAACGCTACGGTTTTAAAACTTATTATTTATTTTTTTGAAAAGCGATAGTGAGTATGTTAAAAAAAGACACCCTTTTAGTTTTCACTAAAAGGGTGTCTTTTTTATAAAAAATCTTAATTTATAACTTGCCCATATTGTTTGCAAGTGTTTCAATAAATTTACCAATAGGTCCTTTTATCATCATAGCCATCATGGGGTTAAAATCACCTTCAAAATCCAATTTTACTGCACTTGAACTGTCAGAAACAGTATCAATATTAGCTGTAAGTGTAAAAGGAAGTTTATCACTTGCAGCACCTAAAACTACTTTGTTTGGTGCTACTTTTTCTTTCATTTTAAGTTTGATTTCAGGCATCCCTTTTAATCCAAAAATAAAAGCATCTTCTCCAATAACTTCAAATTTAGCAATGTTTTCAGGCATTAACTTTTCGAAACTTTTCACATCAGTCAATAAATCAAATAATTCTTGTGCCGATTTCCCTACTGTAACTTTTGGACTTTCTAAGTTCATTTTTTTATTTTTTATTTTTTTTCCACATCCCAAGTAGATGGAATAGAACTCCATTCTCTCAATGTTTTTTCTTCTTTTTCAGTGATATAACTTTTTGTAACAGCTAAATTAAGTAAGTTTTGGTAATTACTCAACGTGTATAAATCTAGTTTGGCGTCTTTAAAGTTTTGTTCAGCAACATCAAACCCATAGGTGAAAATGGCTGCCATCCCTTTAATATTCGCACCAGCAGCACGCAAAGCTTCAACAGCATTCAAACTGCTGTTACCTGTACTGATCAAATCCTCGACCACAACTACATTTTGCCCTTTTTGTAAAAAACCTTCCACTTGGTTCTGGCGACCATGTTTCTTGGCTTCTGGACGCACATATACGAACGGAAGTCCCATACTTTCAGCAACCAGCATACCAATTCCTATTGCTCCAGTGGCTACACCGGCAATAACATCTGGCTTGCCAAATTGTTTTTCAATATGTTTAGAAAATTCATCTCTAACATAATTTCTTATGGTTGGAAATGAGAGTATTAGCCTGTTATCACAATAAATAGGTGATTTCCATCCAGAAGCCCATGTAAAAGGATTTCCTGGATTCAATTTAATTGCATTTATTTGTAAAAGCAATTCGGCTGTTTTTTCGGCAGTATCTTTATTAAAAATCATAATACAAATGTATAAAGTTTTTGTTAACGACAAACCACTTTTTTTGACAAATAAAATCTCAAAAGAGACAGATTTTCAATTATTTCTTCTTGAAAGCATTGATATAAAACAACTTATAGTCAAAATTTTTCAAAATAAAATTCAAAAAGCCTACCTATATCATCCTGATGAAAAGGAGATTATGAAGACTTTGAAAACAAAAATCCCTGTAAATAAAGCAGGTGGAGGATTAGTTTACAATAAAAAAGGGGAGGTGCTCTTCATTTTTAGGAACGGAAAATGGGATTTACCCAAAGGCGGAACTGAAAAAGGAGAGGATATGGAACAAACTGCCATGCGTGAAGTCGAAGAAGAGACCGGTGTGAATTTATTGAGGGTTACACACAAACTTCAAAAGACCTATCACGTCTTTAAACGCAATGGTGTTTATAAGCTAAAAATCACTCATTGGTTCGAAATGCAGTCCGATTTTGAAGGTATTCCGCAGGGCCAATTGGAGGAAGGAATCGAAAAAGTGGCTTGGTTTAGCCCAGAAGAGATACCTAACGCATTAAAAAATTCTTATGAGAACATTAAATTATTGTTTGAACAAGAAAAAAGTATTCACCCTAATTCATTGTGATTTGGACATATCACCATTAAAAAAAAGAGGCTAATCAACATTACGGTGATTGGCCTCTTTTTTTAATGCTGTCAGGCTATGCGCGCTACTTCGGTAGCCAGCTTCTATCCTTTATGCAAAAAAAACGTGTTTAGTCGCACCATTTTTAGTGTTCGGTCAATTTTAACTACCTTTGCGCAAATTATAAAAATGAACAAGAAACACCATTCTAACAATATACTATTGAATTTAGGCATCGAGAGCTTAAATGAAATGCAGGAAGTGGCTCAAGATGCTATTTTAAACGATAATAATGTGTTGTTATTATCACCAACAGGTTCTGGAAAAACATTAGCTTTTTTATTGCCTATTTTAGAAATGTTGCAACCAGAAATTCTATCAGTTCAATGTTTAATACTAGTTCCTTCGAGAGAATTAGGTTTGCAAATTGAGCAAGTTTGGAAAAAAATGGGAACTGATTATAAAGTGAATGTATGTTACGGAGGACATTCCATAGATACTGAAATCAAGAACTTAAGTAATCCACCTGCAGTTTTAATAGGAACGCCAGGACGTATTGCAGACCATATTGATAGAGGAACTTTTCGTGTAGATAAAATTCAAACACTAATTCTAGATGAATTTGACAAATCATTGCAGTTGGGATTCCATGAGCAAATGTCATTTATCATTGGGAAATTGACCAAACTTAACAAGCGCGTTCTAGTTTCTGCTACTTCTGATATTGAAATTCCAAAATACACTAGAGTAGTTAATCCTACTATTCTTGATTTTATTCCGGAACATGAGGTAGAGACCAATCTTTCGATGCGATTGGTTGTTTCTAAAGAGAAAGACAAAATAGGAAGTTTATTTAACCTGATTTGTTCTTTAAAATCGGAGTCGGCTATTGTGTTTTGTAATCATCGTGATGCAGCAGAGCGCATTAGTGATACTTTAAACGAAAAAGGGATTTACGCAACGTATTATCACGGAGGAATGGATCAGGACGAGCGGGAGCGTGCCTTAATTCAATTTCGTAATGGTAGTGTTAGTTATTTAATCACAACGGATTTAGCAGCACGTGGATTAGATATTCCTGAAATGAATCATGTTATTCATTATCACCTGCCATCTAAGGAAGATGAATTTACGCATAGAAACGGTCGTACAGCTCGTATGACAGCTTCAGGAACTGCATATGTTGTTGCGCATGAAAGTGAGAAAAAAATGGATTATATCGATTATGGAATGAACGTTTTTCCTATTGATAATGCCACTACTTTACCTAAACCGCCACAATTTCAAACTATTTATATCAGTGGAGGAAAGAAGAACAAACTAAACAAAATTGATATTGTTGGTTTCTTTTCTCAAAAAGGAAAACTGGAAAAAGGAGATTTAGGACTAATTGAAGTAAAAGATTTCATTTCTTTTGCAGCAGTGAAATTTAATAAAGTAAAAGATTTATTGCACAACATTAAGGAGGAAAAAATGAAAGGTAAAAAGTTTAAAATTGAAGTCGCTAGAAAAGTAATTAAGAAAGAAGAGGAATAGATTTTTTTTAAATCCAACTATATTTAAAACTACAACTTGAAGCGTTTAAAGGCGTTTAAAGTTGTAGTTTTCTTTTTTTGTAATTATTCCTCTAGGTAATAATCAGTAAAATCATCTTTCAAGGCGACTCCTGAAATTTGTCTGCGAATCATTTGTTCTAATAAATAGGCTAATTTTTGAGCCGCAAACTCATAAGATAGTCCATCAGGCTGAATGTTGGATACACAATTTCTTTTTTCATCAGTATTTCCTTTTTTGGGATTCCAAGTGATATAAGCACCCATACTTGTAGGCGAACTTAAACCAGGTCTTTCGCCAATTAATATCAAAGCAATTTTAGCATCTAATAATTCACCTATTTCATCCGAAATAGCCACTCGGCCATATTTTACAATAACTATGGGGGCAAGGTTTTTTATTTTTAATTTCAGAATCAACAATTCAATTAGCTTCATCGCATGAAGATTAACGGCTTCTGCCGAAAGGCCATCAGCGATAATGATGCATAAATCAGCTTTCTTTTCGGGATAATAGTCTAGTTGCCTACTGCTTTGATCATGGAGTAATCGTCCTTTATTTGGATTTCTAAGGTATTCGCTGGTATTTGCTATTTGACTTTGTGCAAAAATCGTTGTTAATCCTATGTTTTTTGCGTCAGCTTTTATATTTAGCACATCTATTTCGGTACTTATCGCATCTTTTGCAAGGGCATGTGCCATTCTTAATTGTAACACTTCATTGGTAGGTAGCGCATTTCCAGCTCTACCTAGTGCAATTCTTGCATTGGTGAATTCTTTTAATTGGTGCCAGTTGTCTAATTCCATATTTTTAAATTAGGATTACCTTTTGATTAATTCTAATAATTTATTTTGATTTTGAGCATGTAAGAGTTCATTTTTACTATTCATAATTCCCATATTGATAAGCCATTCTTCAAATTCGGGTGCAGGTTTTAAGCCCAGTAATTTTCGTATATACAAAGCATCATGAAACGACGTACTTTGATAATTGAGCATGATATCATCAGAGCCTGGGATTCCCATAATAAAATTGCAACCTGCGGTTCCCAATAGCGTTAGTAAAACATCCATATCGTCTTGATCAGCCTCGGCATGATTGGTATAACAAATATCGCAACCCATAGGTAATCCCATTATTTTAGCACAAAAATGATCTTCTAGACCTGCTCTAATAATTTGTTTACCATCATATAAATATTCGGGTCCAATAAAACCTACCACTGAATTTACTAAAAAAGGATCAAAGGCACGCGCCACAGCATAAGAGCGCGCTTCGAGTGTTTGTTGGTCAATACCATAATTGGAATTCGAAGAAAGGGAACTGCCTTGTCCTGTTTCAAAATACATTACATTTTTACCAATAGTTCCACGGGATAATGATTGTGCGGCTTCATATCCTTCTTTTAATAACCCTAAATTGATTCCGAAACTGGCATTTGTTTTTTCGGTTCCACCTATAGATTGAAAAACTAAATCTACGGGAGCACCTTGTTCTATTGCCATTATGGTATTGGTAATATGACTTAAAATACACATTTGCGTCGGAATTTGATATTGCATTCGCATATCGTCCAGCATTTTTAACAAATTAATTTGTGTGGTGATATTATCAAATGCAGGATTAATTCCTATGAGTGCATCGCCATTTCCATAAAATAAGCCATCAATAACTGAGGCTAAGATTCCTTTGACATCATCTGTTGGGTGATTGGGTTGAAGGCGAGTGGATAGATGTCCTTTGAGTCCTACAGTACTTCTAAATTTTGTAATTACCTCACATTTTGAACTCACCAATATCAAATCTTGGAGGCTCATAATCTTTGAAACGGCAGCAGCTATTTCAGGAGTTATGGCTTTTTGTAAAGCAGTTAATTCTTGTTTTTGTATTTTATTATCGAGTAAATAATTGCGAAAATCACCTACTGTAAGATGTGATATGTTTTTAAAAGCTTCTTGATCGTGAGTGTCAATAATCAAGCGGGTCACTTCATCAATTTCGTACGGAATTAATGGCTTGTTCAAGAACTCACTTATGGGTAACTCAGCCAATGCCATTTGGGCTGCCACTCGTTCTTGGTAGGATTGTGCTGCGATTCCAGCCAGTTGATCACCAGAGCGCAGGGGAGTTGCTTTGGCCATTAATTCAGCTAAAGAACCGAAAACAAAAACAGTATTGTTGACAGTATGTTTATACATTTTTTATTCGTGCTTGTACTTATTGATGTTGGAAATAGTGCAAATTATTTTTCTCCTTTATAGAAAATTTTGAACAATGCAAAGCCCAAAACGATCGCTCCAAAATACCATAATGCCAAAATGGGATTGTAATAACTCATGGCTATCAACGAAAACAATCCAATTAATAGTGCTGTAATAGGGAGAATAGGATATAAAGGTACAACAAAAGGACGTTCTAAATTGGGCTCTGATTTTCTTAATTGCAGTAGCGACATCATAGAAAGTATGTATAAGGTAAGCGCTCCAAAAACAGCTATAGTTATTATTTCGCCTGTTTTATTGGTAAATAAGGTGGCAATTCCTAAACCTGTATTTACAATAAGTGCATTGGCGGGAGTTAAAAATTTAGGATGTACTTTACCTAGGAATTTTGGTGCAAAATCTATTTTTCCAAATTCCATTGTAGCTCTTCCTCCCGCAAGAATGAGTCCGTGGAAAGAGGCAATTAAACCAAAAAGTCCCACACCTATTAATAAATGATACATCATACTATCAGTAGAAACTGCCATTCCCATTGCCATTGGCAAAGGAGAATCGGATAAACTACCGTCTGCTTTATACACCACTTTTTCCCAACCACCTACACCAATGGTTGCTACGAAAACCATGATACACAATATAACGAGTGTAAGTATGGCGCTTCCAAAACCTTTTGTAATGTCTTTTTGTGGATTTATGGTTTCTTCGGCAACATTAGCGACGCCTTCGATACCAAGGAAAAACCAAATTGCAAATGGGATGGCCGCAAAAATTCCTTCCCAACCATTTGTACTTGCATTAAGCGTTAGTTTTTCTGAAGAGAAATGCGGAATAGTTACCCCGAAAAACAATAGCAACTCGACAACAGCTAAGATCGTAATAAACAATTCGAATGTTGCGGCTATTTTTACCCCAAAAATATTGAGGGCCGTAAATAATAAATAAGCTCCAATTGCCGCTGGTAAAATAGGGATTTGAGGAAAAGAGAGATTCAAGTACGCGCCAATTGCAATCGCGATGGCTGGCGGAGCAAATACAAATTCTATAATTTGTGCCAGTCCTGTAATAAAACCAATGTCTTTGCCAAAGGCTCTGTTCGCATAATCAAAACCACCACCTGCTTTAGGAATCGCACAGGATAATTCACAATACGAAAAACTAAAACAAACATACATGATAATGATGATAAAAGTAGCAATCCCCATCCCTAGGGTGCCTCCTTTTTCTAATCCTAAATTCCACCCAAAATACATTCCTGAAATCACATAACCTACTCCAAGTCCCCAAAGCAATAGAGGAGAAAGTGTCTTTTTTAGATGTGCACTCATAAATTTAGAATTTGAATTATTTGTAGTTAAAAAGTTAAAACTATAAATATTATTTTAAATAAATGTACTTTATTGGATTATTGTTGTGTTATTTTTGTCTAATTGGTGAATATTTTATTTTTTAACTTTTGAATGGTGATATAATAATTGATTTGATATTAAAACAAAAAAACGTCTTGAAAAGTCAAGACGTTTTTAGTATAAATCCAATTTGGTAAACTATGTTTTCTTTACATATTGTGTAATAATCACGATAGTTTGACCATCTACTTTTCCTTCAATATATTCAGCGTTTTCGTGGTCTAAACGAATGTTTCGAACCGCAGTTCCTTGCTTAGCGACCATACTAGAACCTTTCACTTTAAGGTCTTTTATCAAAACAACCGAGTCTCCATGTTCTAGGATTACGCCGTTGCTATCGCGGTGTATTATTTTATTTTCATCATCTTCACCTTCCCCCGTTGCTTGAGCCCAAGCAAGGGTGTCCTCGTCAAAATACATTTGGTCGATTAATTCTTGTGGCCATCCTGCAGCACGCAAACGGCTCAACATTCTCCATGAAACTACCTGTACAGCGGTATGCTCGCTCCACATGCTATCATTTAAATATCTCCAATGGTTTAGGTCTTCATGGCCTGGGTTTTCAATTTGGTCGATACAGCTACTACACGCCATTATAGCTTCGTCTATTCCTCCTTTTTTAGTGGGTAAAACCTCGTATACCTTTAGGTTTTCTGTTGCGGCACATAATTCGCATTGTGATCCACTGCGTTTGCTTAATTCTCTTTCGATACTCATTGTTGGCTTTTATTTTGATTCGGCGAAAATACAGCTATTCTATACTTTCTGCAAGTTTATTATTTTTTAACGCGCACTGCTTTTGGAACTAATTTTTGGTATTCTCCGCCGTTTCGGATAACATCCCTAACGATACTAGAACTGATATAGGAGGTTCTAGCTGCAGTCAGCAAGAAAACCGTTTCTATTTTGGACAAATGTCTGTTAGTATGTGCAATTGCTTTTTCAAACTCAAAATCGGCAGGATTGCGCAATCCACGTAAGATAAAGTCGGCTTTTATTCTATGACACAAATCGATTGTTAAGCCTTCGTAAGTAATAACACTAACTTTTGGTTCATTTTTAAAAGTTTCTTCAATAAAGTGTTTTCTTTCTTCAAGAGAGAACATGTATTTTTTTTCGGCATTGACCCCTATGGCAATGACAATTTCATCAAATAAAGGAAGGGCTCTATTGATGATATCTTCATGTCCTAGTGTAATGGGATCAAAAGATCCTGGAAATATGGCTTTTCTCATTTGTTTCAGAGTTTCTAGTTTGAGGTTTCAAGTTTCAAGTTGAAATCTGCAATAGTTTTATATAAGACTTTATAAAGATAACTCGATTGCATTAGTAAATAACTCAGTTAGTGAAATTCCGGCAGCTTCGGCTTGTTGTGGAATCAAACTTTCAGTAGTTAAACCAGGAATGGTATTCATTTCTAGCATATAAGGCTCATTGTTTACGATAATAAACTCAGAACGAGAAAATCCTTTCATACGTAGTATTTCATAAGCACGTTTAGCGATGTCTTCCACTTTTTGGGTCATTTCGTCAGAGATTCTTGCAGGCGTTATTTCTTGTGATTTTCCTAAATATTTGGCTTCGTAGTCGAAGAAGTCATTTTCGGATACGATTTCAGTGATGGGTAAAACGGTTGTTTTTCCTTGGTAATTGATTACCCCTACAGAAACTTCGGTTCCGTTTAGGAAACTTTCGATGATGATTTCGTTGTCTTCTTTGTAAGCGACTTCGATGGCAATTGGCAATTCGGCTTCCGTTTTTACTTTAGAAATGCCAAAGCTAGAACCTGCTTTGTTTGGTTTTACAAAACAGGGTAAACCTACTTTACTTACAATTGCTGCCGTATCAATATGTTCTCCTTTGTTTAAGTAATAGGAAATAGCACTTTTTATTCCGTATGGTTTTAACACCGATAAAAGATCTCTTTTATTGAATGTTAAAGCGGCTTGGTAATAATCACATGAAGTATGTGGTATATCTAGCAATTCAAAATAAGCTTGCATGAGTCCGTCTTCACCTGGAGTACCATGAATGGCGTTGAAGACACAGTCAAATGTGATTTTATTTCCGTTAAGAGTTATAGAAAAATCATTTTTATCAATTGGGAATTCGGTGTCATTATCATCAACATAGACCCATTTTTCTTTAAAAATGTGAATTCGAAATCCATTGTATTTTGTTTTGTCCAAAAATTGGTATACTACGTTTCCGCTTATTAGTGAAATTTTGTATTCGCTGGAATAGCCGCCCATGATAATGGCAATATTTTTCATTTTATATTGTTTAATGTTGGAACACAAATTGTGTTTTGTAGTTCGAATCGTTTTATTTTCTAGCCCCGATAGCAGCGGTATCCTTTTCTTTTTTTCTTTAAAAAAGAAAAGATACAAGCGTATAGCGGGAAATAGCTCCAAATATACAAGGGTATTTTTTGCTTAAACAAAATTATCATTTTTTTTGAAACGAAATAGCTATATCTTTGCCCATATAAAAAATAATTTATGAGTTTACGTAAATACCTTACCAGCCGAGTGTTTTTTCTACAAGTATTTATCGCGGTTTTGATAATTGCCGTTTTGGGATATCTTTTTATGCATTGGTTGACTTTTACTACTAATCATGGAAATGAGATTGCTGTTCCTAATTTAAGTAAACTAACAGAAGAGCAAGTGGAGGAAAAACTAGATGATTTAGACTTAGATTACGTTTTGCTTGACAGTGTGGATTATAGAAGTGACTATCCTAAATACAGTGTGGTACAGCAAGATCCGTTGCCAGGAGCGAAAGTGAAAGAGGGTAGAAAGGTGTATATTAAAATTAATTCATCGGGATTTTCATCAGTGAAAGTGCCTGATTTAATTGAAAAAACATACCGTGAAGCAGTACCTACGCTAAAAGCGTTAGGTCTTGAAGAAGGGACAATTACTTATATACCAAATCTTGGAAAAGACATGGTATTAGAAATGCGTTATAAAGGTAGAAATATCAAAGCGGGAGATAAAGTATTGAAATCGTCTAAAATTGATCTAGTTTTAGGAGATGGAAAAGCGAGTTATGAAGAAGATATAAGAACGGATAGCATTGCTAATCCAACACAAGAAATGCCTAATGAACAATAATGTAGAGTCGATTGACTTAGAAGAAGAATTATACGAACATTTTAAATTTGAAGTTCCAAAAGGAATAACACCTATACGAATTGATAAATATTTAATGGGATTGATTCAAAATGCAACCCGAAATAAATTACAAATTGCAGCTACTGAAGGGAATATTTTTGTGAATGATGCGACTGTGAAGTCAAATTATAAAGTAAAAGCTTTTGATGTAGTTCGTGTGATGTTGACGCATCCACCCTACGAAAACCATATTATCGCAGAGAATATTCCGTTAAACATTGTTTATGAGGATGATGCTTTGTTGTTAATAAATAAAGAACCAGGAATGGTGGTTCACCCTGGACATGGAAACTATACAGGAACATTAGTGCATGCCTTGGCCTATCATTTTGATAATTTGCCAATGAATAGCAGTGAGCGACCAGGATTAGTACATCGTATTGATAAAGATACTTCAGGCTTACTTGTAATTGCCAAAACGGAAGCGGCAATGACCCATTTAGCCAAACAATTTGAGGCTAAAACTTCTGAAAGAGAGTATATAGCGTTAGTTTGGGGGAATGTAGCGGAGGAAAGCGGAACGATTGAAGGAAACTTAGCACGTCACTTGAAAGACCGCATGCAAATGGCTGTTTTTGCTGATCCAGAGATTGGGAAACCAGCGATTACTCATTATAAAGTTTTGGAACGTTTTGGTTATGTGACTTTGATTTCATGCCAATTAGAAACGGGGCGTACACACCAGATTCGTGCCCATTTAAAACATATAGGACATCCTTTATTTAATGACGAACGTTATGGTGGTCATTTGATTTTAAAAGGAACTACGTTTACAAAATATAAGCATTTTATAGACAATTGCTTTAAAGCATTGCCAAGGCAAGCATTGCATGCTAAAACACTTGGTTTTGTGCATCCAACCACTAAAGAATTGATGCGTTTTGATACTGAATTACCACAAGATTTTCAAGATTGTATTGAAAAATGGAGAGGATATTCGAAATCACATTTAACGGAGGAAGAGGAGTAGAGTTTCGAGGTTTGAAGTTTAAGGTTTAAAGTTGCTTCGCTTTGAGGATTTGAAAATCTAGATAAATAATAAAAATCCCTTTTGACTTTTTCAAAAGGGATTTTTGGTTAAAAATGGTTTTTGGATTGTTCCACTACTTTTTTATATCTAAAACTATTTTGTTTGTTTTAATGCTATTTTCTTGTTGTCTACAAATAAGTGGCAACGAACTTTAAAAAAGCCAGAAAGATTTGTTTTCACTGGAAATTTTTCTCCTTTTTTAGTAGTTAAAATTCCGGTCATTGTACTAGGAGTAATAAAATTTAATTGTTCATCCTGTAGTTCATTATTAATGAAAAGTTTTTCACCCGTAAACCAGTTATTAGTGATTTTTATTTCTTCATTTTCATAATTGGCAATCCATTCACTTTTCATTGTTGTCTGTTTTGTTATTTTCGTAAAGGGCAACTACTAAAAGCGTAGTTGAATTATAAACCTTATGAGTCAATTAAATTAGATGTAAAATTCTGCCTTTTGAACTACAATCACAATACCCACTTTTAGTGATATTTGAAAGAATTGGGTTACAGGTTATTATTATTATTATTATTATTATTATTATTATTATTAGTTATTTTCATGCCTTTTATTTGAGTTATTCCACTGCAAAACTCATCGATATAAACTTGATATTGTTTAATGGCTTCTTGTTGTGCTCCAAACTGGATTTGCATTGTTCCTGCTTTTCCATTATATAAAAAACCTTGAAAAATGTAGGTATAATTATTAAAATCTAAAGTACATGTAAAATATTTAACTTTCATATCATGAATCATCTTATCATATATTTTAAGGTTCTTAATTTTGCCAAATTCTGCATATTGTGATTTTAGTGTTTTTTTGATGTTTTTTTCAGGTACAAAATAATCATATTCAATAAAATAGGCGTTAAGTAAGTTATAAGTGTCGTGAAATTCTGCATCCCATTTTGAAGTCAAATCACTTTTTAGCCAATGATTATTATTGTATTTTATTTCAAAAATTCCTTTCCGACTTTTATAAATAGTAGTATCTGTTGAGGGAATTACTTGGCCTATGGTAATTAATGGGTAAAAAAGAAACAGTAAAATGTGTTTTTTGAGTATTGATTTCATTTTATATTTTGATCATTTTAATTAATATTTATGGTGTTTTCGTTCAAGTAATTATTTGGATTCGTTTGCTTTTAATACCCTTAATATATTACCACCAAGAATTTTAATTATATCTTTTTTACTATATCCTTTTTCAACCAGTGCTTTTGTAATTAATGGATAAGTTGTTACATCGTCCAGCTGTTGTGGTGTTAAATTAATTCCATCAAAGTCGGAGCCCAATCCTACATAATCAACACCCACTAAATTAATGATATACTCGATATGTTGAATTACATTAGATAGTGGTGGTCGCATTGCCTGAGCTTCCTCATGATATTTGTTATAAAGGTAATCTTGTGCATAAAAATCTATCATTCCTGTTTTCATGAGGGAGTCGTTTTCAACGGCATGTTTTTGAAGGAAAGCAAGTTCTTTAGCATCAAAAGTGGGATCAATAAATCCGGGATTAAAATTTATTTGGATGACACCACCATTTTTTGCGATGGCTTTTATTTGGTCGTCTTTTAAATTGCGACGGTGTGGGACAAGACTATATACGGAACTATGAGAAGCAATGATAGGTTTAGTTGTGGTTTTCATTACATCCCAAAAAGTTTGGTCGCCGGAGTGGCTTACATCTACAATCATTCCTATTTGGTTCATGTGTTGCACTACTTGTATTCCAAAATCAGTGAGTCCTTTGTGAGTCAAGTTAGGAGTGGTAACTTCCTCCATAGCGCTTGTAGCCCATGTGGGAGCTACGTTATGTGTTAAGGTAAGGTAGCGTGCCCCACGATTGTAAAGACTGTCTAATTTATTAAGGTCGTTTTCTATCATATGTCCCCCCTCGACACCAAATAGTGCCGCAATTTTATTTTGATGTACGGTTTTTAGGAGTTTTACATAATTACTCACTTTTACAATTTTGTTTGGATTACGGGCTATTACAGCATCTAGACTGTCCATTTCTCTATTGGCATAAGCAAAGGGATTTTTTAAATCGCCCTCACAAAACACAGAAAAAAATTGAACATCTAGCCCTCCTTTTTTCCATCGGTCTAGGTCGCTGTGTGTTTTTCCTTTTAGATCTTGGTCAAAAACAATTCCTATATCGGCAGCTTTCATGAGGATGTCATTATGAGTATCGACCACAATGGCTTCCTGATGTATTTTTTTGTAGGATTGAGCGAAGGTTTGACTCGTTATTAGAATACTAAGTAATACTAATTTTATTTTCATAGTACAGCTTTGGTTTGATGTTGGTTCACTTAATTGAAATTGAGAATACCGAAATAAAAACGATTCGTAAAATAGAGGTTGTTAGTGAACTAAAGTACTGTTTTATTTGGAATAATGGAGCGTAGTTTATTGGTTTTTAGTGCGTCAAAATAATATTGATGGCTTGTAGCGGGGTTGTCCTAGTTTTAATTTACCGCTCTTTTATAAACTAGGCTGCGTAAAGGATAGCAGCGGAAATCCTCCCTTTTTGGGAGATTGTAGCGAATAGCCTGACGCTACTGCAGCGGAGTGGAAGTAGGGGTACGCCATAAAAAAAAAAATCCGACTTGCTTACGCAAATCGGATTGTGTATTTATTATAATCGTATTTTAATACAGTCTCAACTTACAATTTACAAGTGAATTACTTCACCGTAAGCATCAGCAACTGCTTCCATAACTGCTTCACTCATTGTTGGGTGAGGATGGATCGATTTTAGGATTTCGTGCCCTGTAGTTTCTAGTTTACGCGCTACAACTGCTTCAGCAATCATATCCGTAACACCAGCGCCAATCATGTGACAACCTAACCATTCACCGTATTTGGCATCAAAGATTACTTTTACAAATCCATCAGAATTTCCTGAGGCTTGTGCTTTTCCAGAAGCTGAAAATGGAAATTTACCAATTTTCAATTCGTATCCTTTTTCTTTAGCTTGTTTTTCTGTCAAACCAACAGAAGCGATTTCTGGAGTAGCATACGTACAACCAGGTACGTTTCCGTAATCGATTGGCTCTACATGTAATCCAGCAATTTTTTCAACACAGTTGATTCCTTCTGCAGAAGCAACATGTGCCAAAGCTTGTCCTGGAGTTACATCCCCTATAGCGTAATATCCTGGGATATTTGTTTGGTTGTAAGCATCCACTATTATTTTGTCTCTATCAGTAGCAATTCCTACTTCTTCTAGACCAATGTTTTCAATATTTGTTTTGATTCCAACAGCCGAAAGTAAAATATCAGCTTCAAGAACTACTTCTCCTTTTGCTGTTTTTACAAATGCTTTCACTCCAGCTCCAGTAGTGTCAATGCGTTCTACTGATGAGTTAGTCATTACTGTAATTCCAGATTTTTTCAAAGATTTTTCCATTTGTTTAGAAATATCTTCGTCTTCAACTGGTACTACGTTTGGCATAAATTCTACAATAGTAACTTCAGTTCCCATTGAGTTGTAGAAGTGAGCAAATTCTACTCCAATTGCACCTGAACCAACGATAATCATTTTTTTAGGTTGGCTTGGTAAACTCATTGCTTGGCGGTAACCAATTACTTTTTCTCCATCTTGAGGTAAGTTAGGTAACTCACGTGAACGTGCACCCGTTGCAACAATAATATGGTCTGCACTATATTCAGTTGTTTTACCATCTTTATCGGTCACATCGACTTTTTTACCTGGTTTTATTTTTCCAAAACCATTAATAACGTCAATTTTATTTTTTTTCATTAAGAAAGTAACCCCTTTGCTCATTCCTTGTGCAACCCCACGGCTACGTTGAATAACAGCAGGAAAATCCTTATCGAATGAAGAAACAGTCAATCCATAATCGGAAGCATGTTTTAGATAATCAAAAACCTGAGCTGATTTTAGTAATGCTTTCGTTGGGATACATCCCCAATTCAAACATACACCACCTAAGCTTTCTTTTTCAATTACGGCAACTTTAAACCCTAATTGCGATGCTCTAATGGCAGTAACATATCCACCCGGACCACTTCCTAAAACTATGATATCGTATTTCATTTTTATAAGTTTTCTAAATTAATTGATTTGGCGAATTTAAGGATTTATTCTGTTTTGGAAAAATTTAAAGATTCAATTATTTAAAGATTTGTTAGGAATCATGAAAATAATAAGTGAATACTTAATTGGCATCAAAAGATCCTCTTAAATTATTTAAGTTGTTAGTAAATAAAATTTGTAGGTAAGTATTAAGATTGTCTAATTACAATTTAGTTTTTACTAGTTAGCTACAGAAAATTGGGAATCATATAAATTCTTATAATACCCACTTTCACGATTGATTAATTCTTGATGGGTTCCTTGTTCTACAATTAAGCCTTTGTCCATCACCACAATTTTATCGGCATTGACAATAGTAGCCAGTCTGTGCGCAATTACAATCGAAGTTCTACCTAAGGTAATTGTTTCTGTAGCACGTTGAATCAATTCTTCGGAATACGTATCAATAGAGGATGTGGCTTCGTCTAGAATAAGTATACTTGGATTACTTACATAAGCTCTCAAAAAAGCAATCAATTGGCGTTGACCAGAAGATAGCATTACCCCGCGTTCTTTTACATCAAAATCATAATTATCAGGTAAACTCATAATGAATTCATGAACGCCAATTTCTTGGGCTGCAGCCAAAACATCTTCTCTAGTGATGTCAGGGTTATTTAAGGTAATATTATTATAAATAGTATCAGCAAAAAGAAAAACATCTTGTAAAACGACTGCAATTTGTTTTCTTAAAGAACCAAGTGTATAATTCTCAATATTAGTATCATCAATAAAAATGGTTCCACTATTAATTTCATAAAAGCGATTCAATAAATTAATGATTGTCGATTTTCCCGCGCCGGTCGATCCTACAATCGCTATAGTTTCACCTGCTTTTACTTCTAAATCGATTCCTTTTATGACTTCTTCATCGGCGATGTAACTAAAGTGCACCGCTTTGAATTCAATGTTTCCTAAAAATACTGGAGCTTCAATTAGTCCAGTATCCTGAATTTGATCTTGGGTATCAATAATTTCAAAAACACGATTCGCAGCAATCATTCCCAATTGCATCTCGTTGAATTTATCTGCAATTTGACGCAAGGGATTAAATAACATTCCAATAAACATGGTATAGGAAAACAAATCTCCAAAAGTCGTGAAATGATCCCCATTCAATATTTTAATACCACCGTAAAGTACTATAAATCCTAATGTTAGAGATGAAATGATATCAGCAATAGGGAAGAATATGGAGTTGTATAAAATGGTTTTTATCCAAGCTTTTTTATGTTTATCATTGATTTCTTTGAATTTTTCTGCTTCAATTTCTTCTCGATTAAACAATTGAACAATTTTCATTCCTGTTACCCGTTCCTGAACAAATGAGTTCATATTGGCAATTTGAGCGCGCACTTCTTCGAAAGCGACCTGCATTTTACGTTGAAAGATTCGGGTTATAAAAACCAAAATTGGCATGGCAACAATTACAATCCATGTTAATTTCCAGTTCATATAGAACATGAAAATAAGGACCACAAACATTTTCATCAAGTCACTGATAATCATAAACAGTCCCTGACTAAAAATACGTGCAATAGATTCGATATCCGAAACGGAACGCGTAACTAGTTGTCCTACGGGCACCAAATCAAAATATTTCATTCTAAAACTCAAGATGTGTTTAAAGAGTTTAGTACGAATGTCTTTCACAATGTCTTGCCCTAGCCAGTTGGCCCAAAAAACAAAATAAAACTGTGAAAAAACCTCACATAAAAGAACGATTCCCATCAAAGTGATGTAAAACAAAAGCCCCTTAGCATCTTCAGTTTGAATGTAATCATCCACTGTTTGCTTCAATAAATAAGGACGCAAAGCCGCAAAAATAGATAAAGAAACCGCAAAGGCAATAACGCCATTAAAGCGCCATTGATACGGTTTAGTATATTGTAATATTCTTTTAAATAATCGAGTGTCGAATGCTTTTGCTTTCATTTTTTTTACCTGAATTTAGTTCAGTTATTTGGAGCTAATTCCTGCTTTTCGCTTCAATATTTTTATTTTTTAAAGAAAAAAATAAAAATGATTTCCACTTCAATCAGGGCTATTTAGTTATGTAATCGTAATCTATTTCGGTTAAATACAATCCGTGGGCCGGTACCGAAAACCCAGCTTTGTCTCTGTTCTTGCTTTCAATGATAGTATTAAAATCATCCAGCGTTATTTTATGTAACCCGATATTAACAAGCGTTCCTACAATAGAACGCACCATATTTCTTAAAAACCTATTGGCCGATATTGTAAAAATTAGTTTGTTGTTTTCCACTTTCCAATCTGCTTTGTAAATCGTACAATCAAACGTATTTACATCTGTATTGACCTTAGAGAAACATTGAAAATCAGTATGCTTGAATAGCAATTTTGCGGCTTCATTCATTAAATTAAGATCTAATTTTTGATGAAAGTACCAACTTTGTTCTTGCAAAAAGGCGTCTTTAAACGTGTTGATATGATATTCATAGGTTCTTTTTGTCGCATCAAATCGAACATGCGCTTCTTGGTGAACTGAAATAATATCATAAACAACAATGTCTTTGGGCAAGTAAGAGTTGAGTTTGTGAATCAATTTAGCGATATCAAACGAAGTCTCAAAATCAAAATGGGCATACATCACTTTAGCATGAACGCCTGTATCTGTTCGACCGGCGCCCATTAGATTGATGTCTGAATTAAGTAATACCGAAAATGCTTTGTTTAACGTTTCCTGAACAGAGGAGGCATTTGGTTGGTATTGCCAGCCATGATAAAGAGTTCCGTTATACGCTAATTTTATAAAATATCTCAATTTAATGTGGTCGCAAAGTTTCAAAGAAGCAAAGATACAAAGTTTTTATGTTGAGAAAAGGTTAAATATGCAAGTTCTGATTGTAAGTATTTATTTTATTTTTTTTGAAGAAACACAGTACCTTTGGAGCTACTAATTATTGAAAAGTTCATTCTGAATGAAAAAAATACTGCTCTTATCTGATACACACAGCTATATAGACGATACAATTTTAAAATATGTCGCTCAAGCCGATGAAGTTTGGCATGCAGGAGATATTGGTGATTTGATGGTAACAGATACTTTAAAAAAACTCAAACCATTGCGAGCTGTTTATGGTAATATTGATGATGACAAAGCCCGTTTAGAATTCCCACTTCATAATCGTTTTATGTGTGAAGGAGTTGACGTGTGGATTACACATATTGGTGGTTATCCAGGTAAATACAATCCCAATATTAAAGCGGAAATAGTAGCAAACCCTCCAAAATTATTTATTTGTGGGCATTCTCATATTCTAAAAGTAATGTTTGACAAGAAGAATAATCTTTTACATATGAATCCAGGAGCTTGTGGAAAAAGTGGTTTTCATCAAGTGCGAACTATGCTGCGATTTGTAATTGAAGGAGATAAAATAAAAGACTTAGAAATTATAGAAATAGAAAAAAGGGTGTAACTATACCTTGTAAGTAATAGGAACATTAATATGGATTGATGTACCCGATTTTATTTTCGATTGGATAGTTATTTCTCCATCAATATTATTTACTCGTGCTTTAATTTGGTTAAGCCCAAACCCTTCAATTTCTTTATACTCACCAGCAGTGTTAAAACCTTTTCCATTATCTCTTACATGAATGAACAATGAATTATCTCTTTCATCAATGCTTACAAAAGCATTTTTAGCTTTACTATGTTTTATAATATTATTCAATAACTCCATAATTATAAAATACATTTTCATTTCAAAATCTCCATTGTAACGTGTTGTAGTCTCCATTGTACTAGCGTATTCAAAACTAATACTTGAATTTGAATTCTTTTCACATAAATCATTAAGTGCATAAAACAATCCAAAACGAGCCAATAAAGAGGGCAGCAGTTGATGCGAAAGGTCACGTACTTTATCATGAGCCTCATTCAATATTTTTTTTGTTTTAATAATTTCTTCCGACTCAATTTTATTGATGCTACTAAAAACACTCAAATGTAATCCTGCAGAAGAAAGCAGGGCACTAATATTGTCATGTAAAAATGCAGCTATTTTTTTTCGCTCTATTTCTTGACCGCTAATGGAGGCATTGATAATGTTTTGCTGAATTTTACTTTGGATGTCTTTCAGCTTATTTTTTTCTTTTAATTTATTATTTTGGAAGAAAAAGTAAAAAAGAATAAGAATTAAAAGTAGTATTGAAATGATTATAATACTAATTCGTTTATTTTTAGATTGTTTCTCTAATAGGATTTGTTGCTTAGTTTTATATTTAGTTTCAATATTGTCAATTTCTCTTTTGTATTCATCTATTTGGAGATTTATTCCAGCTACATTTACTTTTTTTAACTTTTCTTGATTGTTGATTTCAGCCGTAATTGTATTATAAAGATCTAAATTTTCATAAGCTTTTTTATAATCCCCATTTTTCAATAAAAACCTGGAATATTCTTGATAAGCGAAAGATAAATCTGATTTTTCATTTTCTAATGTTTCAAATTGGATTGCTTTTTTAAAAAAATAATCTGCTTTTTGAGTATCATTTATAGAATTGTAATACATACCATTAAGCATGTTTAGAACTCCTGATAAAGATTTATCACCATATTTAGGATGGTATTTATTAATGAAATTTAAATAGGGTAGGCCTTCGGAAAAATTCCCAATATCAAAATAAGCCCATGTTATGTTTAGTTTTGTAAAAACAATTTCAGCTGAATCTTTTATTCTGGTACTATACTCAAGAGATTTCTTATAATAAGAAATTCCTTTTTGATACTCTTTTTTATCAAAACAATAAATGTTACCAAGATTATTATTCAACCAATTCTTGAGCTGATTGTTATTGGTTCTATTAGCATATAAAATTCCTTTTTGATAATAAAAAAAGGCTTTTTCAAATTCAGCTAGTTCATCAAAATTTGCTGCAATAGTATTGTAGCAAGTAGCAATTAGATTGTCATCTTTGATGGCAATTGCATATTTTAAAGCAATCCTTGATTTGATTAATGATTTTTCATATTTTTCATTTTTCATCAAAGAAGTTGCTTCTTTGGTCATTTTTGTAATTTCATTTTTGGAAGGAAATGTCTCTTGAGAAAATACAATTGTACTGAAAGAAGTTTGCAATAGTAAAAACAATAAAATAAATCTGTTTTGAAACATAAATAAGTTGTGTCGATTAATATAGCATAGTGTTTAAATAAAGATAGAGAAGCTGTTCTAATTAAATTTCACGATTTAATTAATTTGTTTTTAATGGCAAATTTAACTAGGCTAATGGTGTTTTTTGCTTTTAGTTTTTTCATGATGTTTTTACGATGTGTTTCAACCGTATTTGAACTGATAAATAATTGTTCGCTTATCTCTTTTCCACTATATTCTAATGCAATTAAGGTTGTAATTTCAATTTCTCGACCAGTTAACAGCAAGTCGATAGTAGGTTTGTATTTATTAAGTTTTGAGATATTTTTGGTAGCTGAATTGAATATTTTTTCTCTAACGGTAGTACAAAAATAATCTTCACCATTTGAAACGGCCTGAATGGCTTCGACTATATTTTCGCCAGCACATTGCTTTGTTAGATACCCATTAACACCAAGCTTCATCACTTCTTGTATAATTTTTAAATCATCATAACTAGATAGAATGATTACTTTACAAGGAAACCCTTTTTCAGCAAATTCCTTGACAACCTCTATACCGTCTTTTTTAGGCATACTGATGTCTAAGATTAGAATAGTTGTATTGTTGTTAGTGACGTCGTCATATAGCGTGCTTCCATCCAAAGAAAAACCTACAACCTCAAAATTTGAGATTGTATTTAATAAAGTTCTCATCCCATCAATGAGAACTTGATGATCGTCAGCAAGGTGTATCCTTATTTTTTTTGTCATATTATAGTTAAACAGTATTCAAATTTAGGAAAAAAAAACTACTTATCATTTATAAGATTTTATTTATTAAATGCTTCTTTTTGAAGCACAAAAAAACCCGAACTGTTACATTCGGGTTTCCTTCGCACTAATAAACTAAGTTTATAGGTTTACCTCAATCTGTCCACAGATTTTACAAGATCTTCATCCTTTTTGATGGCCTTATTAGCCAAGACTAATAATACGATAGCAATAATAGGTAGAAACATCCCAATACCTTTCTCAGAAACAAGAGCTGTTTCTCCAGATACATTTAATGAACGATATACAAATAATCCTAATAAAATTAAATTTAATATCATATTCAATCTGCCAACGACAAATTGATTCTGTCTTTTTTTATACGAAACAATACTTAAGATAGTAAGTGTTGTACTTAATCCCAATAAAATTACATAAATCTGGTTTTGCATAAAGAAATATTCCTTTCCGTCATTCATTGTCCATAAAGGAAATAAAAAAGGTAAAATTCCAGTAACTACAAAAGCTAGAATTAAATAAATAGTCTGAATTCTCTGTATCATTGTTTCAATTTGTTGTACAAAAATATATTTTCTTTTTTTAAAATACTATTGTATCATTAAATTTTATTCGTATTATTGCATAACAATACCGTAAGCACTTCATACTGCGGTCAATTCAAAATAAAATATTTACTACCTATCTTTTATAGTATTACCAAATTAATTAAACTCATAGAACATTCATGTTTGATATTTCTGCATTAAAAGAAATGAAGCTTTCTGAGCTTCAAGAAATCGCTAAGTCAGCTAAAACCATAAAGTTTAATGGTGTTAAAAAAGAGACCTTGATTGGGTCGATTTTAGAACATCAAAACAATACTGTTGATTCAACATTAGATAAAAATTCGGATGCTCCAGTTGAGGATAATAAACCTAAAAGAGCCCGTATTCTACCAGTTAAGAAGGTCGCTATTCAAAAAACTACAAATAAAACTATTTTTAAAGAAGTAGCTCCTGTTGAAGCTGATCTTCAAATTAAAATGGAAATGCCTGCGGAGGTAATTGCACAAGTTGATGCAGTTAATTCGCAAACCGAAGATGAAAAAGAGAATGTAATTCCAGAAAAGAAAGTAGGTAAGGTTATTAAGTTTAATAAATCAGCTTACGAAAAGAAAATAGCTTTAAAAAAGGATAAAGAAGAAACAAAAGAAGTAGTTGTTAAAGACGAAAATAAAGAAGTAGTAGAAGAAAATGTTTCAAAAACAGATGCTACTGAAGTTGCTCCTCCTGCTAAAAAAATAAATCCAAATCAATTAAATAAACAAAATCAAAACCCTAATTTTAAAAATAAAAAAAATAATTTTAGAGATTCAGATTTTGAATTTGACGGAATAATTGAAAGTGAGGGAGTATTAGAAATGATGCCTGATGGCTATGGTTTCTTGCGTTCTTCCGATTATAATTACCTAGCTTCACCGGATGATATTTATTTATCAACTTCACAAATTAGATTGTTTGGTCTAAAAACTGGAGATACCGTAAAAGGTGTAGTTCGTCCTCCAAAAGAAGGGGAAAAGTTTTTTCCTTTAGTTCGTGTGTTAAAAATTAATGGGCATGATCCACAAGTGGTTCGTGATCGAGTTTCATTCGAACATTTAACGCCTGTTTTTCCATCAGAAAAATTTAATTTAGCCGAAAGACAAAGCACTATTTCTACTCGTATCATTGATTTGTTTTCTCCTATAGGAAAAGGGCAACGTGGTATGATTGTCGCACAACCTAAAACGGGTAAAACCATGTTGTTGAAAGAAATTGCGAATGCAATTGCTGCTAATCATCCTGAAGTATATCTAATTGTTTTACTAATAGACGAACGTCCAGAAGAGGTTACGGATATGCAACGTAGTGTACGTGGTGAAGTAATTGCTTCTACATTTGATAGAGAGCCACAAGAACACGTTAAAATTGCTAATATTGTACTTGAAAAAGCAAAGCGTTTAGTAGAATGTGGGCATGATGTTGTAATTCTATTAGATTCCATTACCCGTTTGGCGAGAGCCTATAATACGGTACAACCTGCTTCAGGTAAAGTATTGAGTGGAGGAGTAGATGCTAATGCTTTACAGAAACCAAAACGTTTCTTTGGAGCCGCCCGTAATGTAGAAAATGGAGGTTCATTAAGTATCATTGCAACTGCTTTGACTGAAACTGGTTCAAAAATGGATGAAGTTATCTTTGAAGAATTTAAAGGTACTGGTAATATGGAATTGCAATTGGATAGAAAAATTGCTAATAAACGTATCTTCCCAGCTATTGATTTAACTTCTTCAAGTACAAGACGTGATGATATGTTGTTAGATGAGAAAACGTTGCAAAGAATGTGGATTATGAGAAAATATCTTTCTGATATGAATCCTGTTGAAGCAATGAGTTTTATAAACGATCGTTTTAGACAAACGAAAAACAATGAAGAGTTTTTAATTTCGATGAATGATTAAATTCAGATTAAAGAGAATAGAATAAAAAAGATATAAAAAAAGTCCTCGAAATTTTCGAGGACTTTTTTGTTTTTGCTTCTTTTTACAATAAAAAATGCCTTCATTATGAGGGCATTTTTTGTTATTTAGAAGGAAATAATATTAGGCTTTTGTTTCTTTTATTTCTTTTACTTTAACTTTAACTTCTTTTGGTGTTACATCTTCTTTTCTTTCTAAAAGAGCCATGTAAAAACCGTCAAATCCAGATTCATGAGCTAGAATTTTTTGGTCTTTTATAAAGTTAAATTCTTTTCCTATATCCGTTGTTAAAAATTTAGCTACTTGCTCTTGATTTTCTGAGGGTAAAACAGAGCATGTTGCATATACTAGTTTTCCACCTGGTTTTACAATTTTAGAATAACTTTCCAAAACTTCTGCTTGTACCTTGCGGATATTGTCAATAAATTCAGGTTGTAATTTCCATTTCGCATCAGGATTTCTTTTAAGAACTCCTAATCCACTACAAGGGGCATCGATCAATACTCGATCTGCTCTTTGGTGTAATTTCTTGATCACTTTAGTAGTATCAATGATACGGTATTCAATATTGAAAGCACCATCGCGTTTTGCTCTAATTTTTAATTGCTTTAATTTACTTTCATATAAATCCATAGCAATCAATTGTCCTTTGTTTTCCATCAAAGCAGCAATATGCAATGTTTTTCCTCCTGCACCCGCACAAGTATCTACAACACGCATTCCTGGCTTAACATCAAGAAAAGCAGCAACAAGTTGTGAATTGGCATCTTGAACTTCAAAAAAGCCTTGTTTAAATGCATCAGTCATGAAAACATTAGCTCTTTCTTTTAATACTAAAGCATCTGGTTGGTCTTTAAGGACATCGGTATCAATGTCTAAATCCATTAAGATCGCTCTTAATTCTGTTTTAGTAGTTTTTAGAGTGTTTACTCTTAGAATAACTTTAGCAGGTTGATTTTGAGCTGTGATTTCTTTTGACCACACTTTTTCACCTAATTCTTTTACTCCCATTTCATCCATCCAGTCAGGAATAGATTCTTTAAGGGCTCTTACTTTTGATAATTCATCAAAACGACCTTTTATTTTTCTCTCAGGAGTTCCTTCCAGTTGACGCCAATCAGGAATTGGGTATCCTCTTAATACTGCCCATACTGAAAACATTCTCCAGATATTATCTCTATCAAATGGCTCTTTTACTTCTGCAATTTCTGCATATAATCGTTTCCATCGAACTACTTCGTAGATCGTTTCAGCAACAAATTTTCTATCTGAGCTTCCCCAACGTTTGTCTTTTTTTAAGGCTCTGGCAACTACTTTATCCGCATATTCTCCTTCGTTAAATATTGCATTTAAGGAATCTATAGTAGTGTAAACTAAATTTCTGTGTAATCTCATTTTTATTAATTGAGGTGCAAAGGTAGTATTAATTGATCGAAAGTTAAATTTTAAATAATGAATGTTGATTTTATATTTTAAACAGCAAAAAAAAACACTGTTTAAACACAGTGTTTTTTAAAATTCAATATAAATTGATATTATTTAACTCGAGTTAACCCAATGTTTTCTGGAGCATGAAGCACCATTGGGAATTTTTCTATTTTAACGGAGCTACTGTCTAGTCCAAAAGCACTTTCTTCAGATAGACTTAGTTTTTTGATTAAGAAATAAGAATTCATAATCAATTTTTCATGCCATAATAAATCACTGTCATTTGAAAGGAATTTTTCAGATAATACAAATTTGAAATCCCCGATAATGTTATTCTTATTTAAAGATTCATATCTACTAGTGATATCTACTTCTCCTTTTTTAACCATATCCTTAATTACTTCCTTGAACATAAGGCTGATTTTAGTAGGTTCTCTAAATCCTAAATTAAAATCTACACGGTATAAATCATCTTTAATAATTTCGCTTACTTTGTATTCTGTTTTATAAGGCTCTGTCAAGATGTTTACATGGACAAACCAATAGATATCAGCTCTTTTTGGTCTTTTTTGTAAAATAGAATACATCACTTTTTCTTCAATCTCATCCACACGATTAGCATTAGTCATATACACTAAGTGTGTTGCATATTTTGGAATGGATAAATCAGCACTTAATTCCTTCAACACTTTTTTGTAATCATCTATTTTTACAATTTTAGTGTAGTTTTTATTAATTTTTTTAGCCAAGTACCAAATGGTCATGATTGAAATCAGTACCATAGCAATGATTAAAGTTACATAGCCACCTTCAGAAAACTTTGTTATGTTTGCTGCTAAAAAGCTTAATTCAATTAACAGATAGATGGTTATCAATGGTACTATAAAATATAATTTTACTCTTTTCATAATTAAATAGAAATTAAGTAAAATAGTAGTCATAATCATACATAAAATTATCGCTAATCCATAAGCATGCTCCATATTGCTGGACTCTTCAAAATGCAAAACTATTCCAACACAACCAAAAAACAACAACCAGTTGATAGATGGGATATACAGTTGACCTTTTAATTCAGTAGGATACTTTATTTTTACTTTTGGCCAAAAATTCAATCTCATCGCTTCATTTATTAAAGTAAATGAACCGCTAATAAGAGCTTGGGAAGCAATGACAGCTGCTAATGTTGCAATTACAATTCCAATAGGTTGAAACCAATCGGCCATGATTAGATAAAATGGATTTCCATTAGATCCTCCTAGACTTTGTAATGTTTGTCCTTCATGGTGAATGAGATAAGCTGCTTGTCCAAAATAGTTAAGTACTAAAGTTGTTTTCACAAAAATCCAACTGATTCGGATATTTTTTCGTCCACAGTGGCCCATATCTGAATAAAGTGCTTCAGCTCCTGTGGTACATAGGAATACAAACCCTAAAACAAAAAATCCGTCTGGATGAATGGATAGTAAATGATATGCATAGTAGGGATTAAAAGCTTTGAATACTTCAGGGTGCTTTGTAATTTGGATTAATCCAAGAATTCCAAGCATGCTGAACCAAATAAGCATCATAGGAGCAAAAAACTTTCCTACTAATTTGGTACCGAATTGCTGAATAGTGAAAAGGACAAATAAAATTCCGATTACAATTGGTATGGTGTTTATTTCTGGATAGTACGTTCTAATACCTTCTACAGCAGAAGAAACAGAAATGGGTGGGGTAATTATTCCATCAGCTAGTAGTGCGCTTCCACCGATAATAGCGGGGACTATGAGCCATTGTATTTTGGTTTTTTTGACTAAAGCATATAAAGCAAAAATTCCTCCCTCACCATGATTGTCTGCGCTTAATGTAATGATTACATATTTTATCGTCGTTTGTAATGTCAGGGTCCAAAAAACACATGATATGCCTCCTAAAACTACATCTGCATTAATAATATGATCTCCAAGAATGGCTTTCATTACATATAACGGGGAGGTCCCAATATCACCATATATAATACCTAATGTAATTAATAAACCTCCTAAAGTTAATTTTGAATGTAAATTTTTATGCGAAGTGCTCATGTATTATTTTTAAAAAACACGACAAATTTACTCTTTTTAAATAAATTAGGGCTTTTTTTTTCGAAAAAGACATAAAAAAACACGGTGTTAAAGCACCGTGTTTATAATTTTGAAGAAGTGTTCTTTTTAAGACCTTCTATTGTTTCCTCTTGAAGAATTGTCTCTTTGTGATTCTGTTCTTTGTGGAGCTGATTGTCTTGAAGAATTCCCTCTGTTTTGAGAAAAATCCCTTTGGGGTGCGGCTTCTCTTGAACTATTACCTCTCGAAGAATTGTCTCTTTGCGGTGCTGTTCTTTGCGGAGCAGATTCTCTTGAAGAATTGTTCCTTTGTGGTGCTGTTCTTTGCGGAGCAGATTCTCTTGAAGAGTTGTCTCTTTGGGGTGCGGTTCTTTGTGGAGTTGCTTCACTAGAACTATTTCCTCTTGATGAATTATCTCTTTGTGGCGCTGTTCTTTGTGGAGTAGCTTCCCTTGAAGTGTTTCCTCTGTTTTGTGAATAATCTCTTTGTGGAGTAGTTTCTCTAGTGCTATTTCCTCTTGATGAATTATCTCTTTGAGTTTCTGTTCTTCTTTGTGGACTAACATCTCTTGAAGTGTTTCCTCTGTTTTGAGAATAGTCTCTATCTGTATTTGTTCTTCTACCGGAGTTTTCTCTAGATGAAGTAGTACTATTTATAGAACTGGTATTTCTAGTTCCTCTTCTTTGATCTAGTTCATAACGATTCGTCACATTTGAATTTCTTCTATTAAAAGCATAGTCAGGATGTTGTCTTTCATATCCGTTTGAACGTCTTGAGCTATATAATACAGCAGCTTGATTACTTCTTCTATAGTTTACGTAGTTATAGTTATTATTGAAGTTTAATGAAATTTGAATGTTGTTTCTATATCTGTATACTGGATATGGATTCCATGCATAATAATTAGAAGGATAAAAATTCCAATACCAATTTGATACATAAGGACGGTAGTTGTAGGACCAAAAAGAAGCATATATTGTTGGCGTGCTATAATATACTGGTTCGTAAATGTAATTTGGACCATACATGTATTCATTTCCTACAACTTGTAAATGCACATTGTTGTATCTGTCTTTTTCTACTTCAATTGTAGCTACATCTTGATAAACATCACGATTAAGTACTGATTGAATGATTACAACGTGAGTTCTACCTTCTACGGTTTCAATGACACGCAAGTAATCAACTTCGTTATCATTATTTAAATCTAAATTTGAAATTTGAAGCTCAGGATCATTTAACTGTCTCTCAAAATCTTGAAGATCTCTTGAGTCACCAAAAATATCGGCAACAGCTCTCAAATCTAAATTATCACTAATTTCATTATTCATGGCATTAACTCGCGCTCTATTTTGAGCTTGCATTTGCATTGCAAATAGGGAAGTTAATAGAGTTACTATTAGTATTTTAGTTTTCATAACAAGTTTATTTAAGTATTATATTTTTTAATTATCCAATTACTGTGCCAATAAAATTTTAGTGCAATTGCTATTCCTATAATTAATTGTATTTTAGCTTTTAAATAATTCGATTATAATGAGAAATGTGTTTTTTATTTTTACAATGTTTTTATTGTTAAATTCTTGTAAAACAGTAGTTTATGATATAAAAAGTAAGGATAAGACTATTTATACTTCCATAAAGATTGATACTTTATTTCAAGACAATATCAGTATTCGATCCGTAATTATTGATGCAAATAAAATTTGGTATTCCGCTAATAATTCCAGATTTGGTTTCTATGATTTGAAGAAAAAAGCAAAGTTTGAAAAGAAGATTGCCAACGATTCTTTAATGTTAGAATTTAGGAGTGGAGCCCAAACTCAAAAAAACATATTTTTATTGACGGTTTCTAATCCCGCTTTGCTTTATAAAGTATCAAAAACGGAATTAAAAACAACATTAGTTTATCAGGAGAACCACGAAAAAGTATTTTACGATAGTATGCAGTTTTGGAATAACCAAGAAGGAATTGCTATAGGAGATCCTATTGATGACTGTCTTTCCATAATTATAACTAGAGATGGTGGTAATACTTGGAGTAAGTTAAACTGTAATCAACTCCCTAATGTGGCGGAAGGAGAGGCTGCTTTTGCTGCTAGTAATACTAATATTGTTATTAAGGGAAATGCTACTTGGATAGTGACTGGTGGCAAAAAGGCAAGAGTTTTATTCTCTAATGACAAAGGGTTAAGTTGGAAAATTTATGAAACACCTATTGTACAAGGGAAAGCAATGGCTGGAATTTTTACAGCAGATTTTTACGATAGTAAGAATGGTTTTATTTCAGGAGGGGATTATGAGTCTCTGAATCAAAATTATGGAAATAAATCAAGAACATCTGACGGAGGTAAAACATGGAATTTAGTAGCTGAAAACCAAGGTTTTGGTTATGCTTCTTGCATTCAGTATGTACCACATAGCAAAGGGAAATCATTGGTGAGCGTTGGTGCATTGGGAATTTATTACTCCTATGATAGTGGAAATTCATGGAAACAACTAGCATCTGATCCATCGTTATTTACTATTCGATTTATCGATAACCATACGGCAATTGCAGCTGGAAAAGATAAGATGATCCGAATTAAATTTATAAAAAAAAACCCTAAACAGTAATGTTTAGGGTTTTAAATAAAGTAGTAAATTATTAATTTCTATTACCTCTATCTCTATATTGGTGTAGCAGTTTTCTATTAAAATTCTCTTCTGATTTTCGAAGTTTTAGTATCTTAACTGCTGGAAGAATCTCTTTTAAATCTCTAACAAATTTTTTGCGTAATAGATATAATTCTTCATCAGTAGCTTCCATTTTATTTAATAAATTTAAGGCTTCTTTTTCGCTGATCTTATCTAAAGCTGCATCATTAATTTGATGCATATAGGATTTCATTTTTTGATGTCTTATTTCAAATTGGGCGTCATCATAGGTGTTGTAAACAGGCCAGAATTTTTGAGCTTCTTTGGTCGTTAAATCTAGTTCAGTAGTTAGAAAAGCTACTTTTAAGGCTTTTATTTGCTCTTTCTTTTCTTTCATATCTGCACTTTGAGCGTAAAAGTGAAATGAAGTAAAGAGTAGGAGTATTGGGAGGATTTTTTTAAAGTTCATTTTTTTTAATTTTATATTATAATTTGCATTTTTATTGTAGCATTTCAAGCTACTCAATTATAAAATGTTCTAAGTTAGCATTATCAACAAGGATGTCTTCGATGGTTTTTTCTTCTAATGCGACTGGAGCATCTATTTTATCAATATCTTTTGCATCCAATACATTTATTAGATCATATTGATTAACATTTGTTTGGTAGCTTAAGTAATTTTCTAACGTTGTTTCATCTAGCTCTGTCATCGTATTTACTTGTGTTGTATTTAGTATCGGAATCATTAAAGCAATTACAAATAAAGCCGCAACCAACATAAAAATAGTATTTCGTCTTTTGAAAAAAGGAATTACTTTTGGTTCATTATGTGGTAATTTCAGTAATAATTCAGCTGAAAATTTTTCAAAGTAATGGTCTGGAGTTTTAAAACCCGTTTCAATCTTAGTACTATTTTCTAATTTAAATTCTTTCATGATATACGTTAGACTTAATTTAATTCAAAAGGTTTAATTGCTTTTTACAAAGGATTCAATTTTCTTAACTGCATGATGATATGAAGCTTTTAATGCTCCCACTGAGGTGCCTATTATTTCTGATATTTCTTCGTATTTTAGTTCTTCAAAATATTTCATTTTAAATACTAATTGTTGCTTTTCGGGAAGGGTAGCTATCGCTTTTTGTAATTTTATCTGAATTTCATCGCCATCAAAATAGACATCTGCTTGTAAATTGTCAATGACTTTATTTTGTAACGCTTCGGATGTGATTCCGTTTTTTTTAGCCTTTTGATTTAGAAAAGTAAGAGCCTCATTAGTTGCAATTCGGTAGATCCATGAAAATAGTTTGCTATCTCCTTTAAAGTTTTTTAAATTTTTGAAAACTTTTATAAATGTATTTTGCAAAACATCATCCGTATCATCATGGTTTAAAACGATATTTCTGATATGGTTATAAAGTGGCTTTTGGTAGGTTAACAAGAGTTTTTGAAATGCTTCATTTTGCATTTTTGGGTTTAATAACTGTTGTATAAATTCCTGTTCTTCGGGCAAAATAACTATTTATAGTATTAGAATAGAATTTAGCCAAAAGGTTTAATCCATTTCTTTAAAAAAATTAAAATTCAGATTTTTCTTCTTTAGTTTTTAGAACAGGTACCTTTTTTGGTTCTGTATTTTTAACTGCAGGTTTATTGATTTTTACCGGTTCTACTGTATTATTAGATACAGTTGTTGTAGTTTCATCTGGAGTAGAATTTACTGGTGCTTGGTAATACGTTTTTTTAGGTTCTTCTTTAGGGATAAATGGAATGTAAATTTCTGTAATCCATTTTGAAGGATTTTTAATCTCCGTTTTATTGATAGTATAAATTTCGATATGCGAAATTGCTGGATTTGGGGTAAGTTGGTTTTTATTTAGAAATTCAATTGCTTTATCATATCCTTTTTTAACATGCGATATATCACCAGTTAATGTCGTTTTTACTGCATCAAAAGGGTCCAGTTTTCCGGATACAATATCGCTTCCTTGACTTATAAATATTTCTTTTTTAATAGGAACACAAATCGATATTTTTGTCAACTGGCTTACTAAATCATAAGTATGGTAAATTATAAAAGGCTTGCCATTCACGGGGATATCATTTTGCTCGCAAAAAGCAATTATTTTAGGGATTACAATTTTAAAATTTTTATTCACTTTAACGATTTCACTTGTGAAACTTTGACTCAAATAAAATAGTTCTGGTTTTTTTGTTAATCCATCGACTTTTATCGAAAAAGTATTTATTTCATAGTCAAGTGCTTTGTCTAAGTTTACTAGACTTTTTTCATACATGGTGCCTATAACTTTATCAATTCCTCCGTTTAAGGCGGTGTATATTTTGAAAAGGAAACTCATTTTCCCTTCACTTTTCCAAGTTACTTTAGTTCCACCTAAAGTATCTTTAAAATTCCAATAAATAGAAGATTTGGTTCCGTTAAAGTCCATTTTTTGAGAAATACTGTCATTTTCTTTTGCATAAAGCGTTTGCATGGACCCATTTCCATCTTTTCCTTCCCATGTATACGAAGCACCATTACCAATTGTATTTTGAGGATACTGTAGTTTCATTTCAGGATCTTCGGCAATCCATGAACCAAAATCAGCCCAGTTTCTATAATCATTTACATAAGTAAACACAGCCGCTTTTGGAGCATTAATAATTTTACTCCTTTCAACAGAAAAATCACCTTTTTGGGTGGCAATAAAAATCGACAATGCTACAAAACTAAGTAATAGTAAAAGAAATATATATTTTAAAATCCTCATAATAAATTGATTGTTTTCTGATGTAAAGTTAGATATTTTATTAATATGCTATACTAATTATGAATATATTATACTATGTCCTATTTTATTTATTTAAATAGGAGGCAAAATTACGAATAATTGTAATTTGTTACTTAAATCTTACAAGTATTTACATTGCTATAAAAATACTTAGAAATTTTGCTTTCAATTTGAAAACAAAAAATGCCTGCAAATTAGCAAGCATTTTTATATTTCTTAAAAAAGGGATTATCGTTTGAAAAATACTTTTATAGCAAATAAAATTCCAATAAAAATTAGAAAACCAATTAAGATTTTATAATTTCCTTTGTAATATACTTTATGCAACTTTAAATCTTTTCTATAAGCATAGATCATTGCAATAACAAAAGCAACAAAAAATAGGCCTGCAAATACTAATTGTCCTTGACTAAACATAGTTTAAATTATTTTGGACAAAAATAGTTAATTGTTTAAGAATTGTTACTAATTTGCCTTTTCATTTGTAAAATAAAAATCATGCAGAAACAAATTGATTCAGTTAAGGAATTTCATACAGCATTTAAAATTGGACATAGTGAATTACCAATTGCCGATTTGGGTGAAGTGAAAAAAACACTTCGCTATCATTTAATGAAAGAAGAGAATGAAGAATACTTAGAAGCAGTTCAAAATAATGATTTAGTAGAAATTGCTGATGCTTTGGGAGATATGATGTATATCCTTTGCGGAACTATTATTGAGCATGGATTGCAACACAAGATTGAAGCCGTTTTTGATGAAATTCAACGTTCTAATATGAGTAAATTAGGAGAAGATGGAAACCCTATTTATCGTGAGGACGGAAAAGTGATGAAGGGACCAAATTATTTTAAACCAGATTTTTCGAAAATTCTTGGTAAGTAATAGAAAAGGTATTTTGGTTGAGAGAATCAATTCTACTTATTAAAATTTAAAATAGAAAAAAAGCGCTTTCCAATTAATGAAAAGCGCTTTTTTAGTGCTATGGTTTTGGTTTTATACTTTAACGGTCCAACCAAATGTGTCTTCAGCTAATTTGTGCTGAATGTTAGTTAATTTATCCTTCAGTTGAGAAGCATATGAATTTTCTATTTTAGGCAATTCATAATATTCATTACGATATGAAAACCCGATGATTGGGTTTACAACTGCTGCAGTTCCAGCGCCAAATATTTCTTTTAAAGTACCATTTTTTGAAGCTTCAACAAGTTCCGAAACAAGAACGGGACGTACATCAACTGTAATACCTTCTTTTTGTGCTAAATCGATAAGACTTTTTCTAGTGATACCATCAAGAATTCTTTCACTTATAGGAGCAGTAAGTAAAGTGTCATTTATTCTAAAAAACACATTCATTGTTCCTGCTTCTTCCAGTTTAGTATGTGTTGCATCATCTGTCCAGATTATCTGTTGGAAACCCTCTTTATTAGCTAAACTTGTTGGGTAAAATTGGGCAGCATAATTACCAGCAGCTTTAGCAGCACCAATACCACCATTAGCAGCTCTACTGAAATGTTCAGCAATAAGTACTTTTACTTCTCCTGAATAATATGATTTAGCAGGAGATAAAATAATCATAAACTTATAATCATCAGATGGGTTTGCAATTACCCCTTCTCCTGTGGCAATCATAAATGGTCTGATGTATAATGTATTTCCTTTTCCAGATTTTATCCAAGCTTTATCTAATTTCAATAATTCGTTAAGACCATCCATGAAAACTTCTTCTGGAACTTCTGGCATTGCCATTCTTGAAGCAGAGTGATTGAAACGGTTGTAATTTTCATCAGGTCTAAAAAGCCAAATGGCATCATTATCATCTTTGTACGCTTTCATACCTTCAAAAATAGCCTGACCATAATGGAAGACTCTTGCAGAAGGATCTAGTAAAAAAGGAGCATAAGGCTTAATTACAGGTTTTTGCCATTCTCCATTTTTAAAATCACATTCTAGTAAATGATCCGTGAATACAGATCCAAAGCTTAAATTTTCAAAATCTACTTCGTTTATTTTTGAAGTTTGTGCTTTAATTATTTCAATTTTGTTAGTTTGAGTGGTACTCATAATTATGTTTTTATTTTATTATATTTTTGAATGCAAATTATTAATTGAGTTAAAAGAATCAATTAATCGTAGTTTCAACTTTATTTGATGCAAAATTAAATAAAAATCAATTAATTACTTGCTAAAATAACATTAATTGTCGCTTTTAATTGTGATTTATTTATTTATAAAAAAACCGAAATAAAAAGCTCTTATTTCTATTAATTATGTAACAAACAGTAGCGTTTATAAACTAACTTTCTTAGTTTTTGATTAATTTTGGCAAAAGTAAATCACATAAATTATTTAATAATATCAAAAACAATATTTTGAATAGAGAAATTATAAAAACTTTAGATGGTTCTACTACCATACACATAAAAGAATGGAATGAATGTTATCATTCAAAGCATGGAGCAATTCAAGAAGCGCAACATGTTTTTATAAAAAATGGTCTTTCGTTGTTTCAAAATAATAATGTATCTATTTTAGAAATTGGTTTTGGAACAGGTCTCAATGCTTTCATTACTTTTTTGGAAAGTAAAAAAATGAATCAAACAATTGACTATGTTGGAGTAGAAGGGTATCCTATATCTTCCGAGGAATTACTTTCTATGAATTATGTAGAGGAGCTTAATGCCAGTTTAGATAAGTCTGTTTTTGAAAAAATGCATCAGAGTAAATGGGAAGAAAAAACGGTTTTAGACACCCATTTTTCGTTAGTTAAAAGGCAACAATTTTTTACGGATATAGAGGATCAAGACAAATATGATTTAATTTATTTTGATGCCTTTGGATATAGGGTGCAGCCCGAATTATGGAGTACAGCTGTTTTTAAAAAAATGTATGATGCTCTTAGAAATAATGGTGTTTTAGTTACTTATGCGGCTCGAGGAGTTGTAAAAAGGAGTATGATTGAAGTAGGTTTCACTGTTGAAAAACTGGAAGGCCCCCCTGGAAAAAGAGAAATGTTTCGTGCTAGAAAGTCAGAATAAGAATATTTTAATAAATTAACATATATTTTAAACATGAAATAAAATTCAAAAATATACGTTAATATTAAAAGTTATATTTATAAAAAATGTACTTTTACAATAAGTTAAATAATAATCTAACCTAAAATTCTTAATTAATTATGTCGAAAATCATGTTTGATTACACAAAATCAATATTAGAAAGAGTAAGTTTTGATCCAATGCTTTTTTGCAAAGAATTAGAAAAAGCAATTAAAACATTGTTACCATACGAAATGGAGCAATTGCGAGAATGGTTATTTAATTTTATAATAGAAAAACCGGAACTAAAACAATGTTTACTAATCGTAAACCAATAAATAGTAAAAAGGAGCCTAATAGGTTCCTTTTTTTATGGTTTTAGTTTTTATTATTTTATTTAATTTGTTTGTTATTTTTTTTACATTGTAAGTTTTTTAATAAAAATAAATGACAATTATGTATTTAGACGATGTTTAATGTATTTTGTCGTTGTTTTTGGTTTAATTCAATTTCGTATTCTTTATATTTACAGTATGTTTATTTGATAACTTTATAAATCTTATTTGTTATGTCTAGAATGATTTACGATTACACAAAAGAGGTACTTGAAAGAGTAAGTTTCAATACAGAGCTATTCATCAAAGAGCTTAAAAAAGCGGTTAGAAACTTATTGCCTTATGAAATAGAGCATTTAAAGAAATGGCTAGATTTTTTCACTTTTGAAAAACCAGAATTACAAAAATGTTTGTTTATAGTAAATGAATAAAAAAAAGGAATCCATTTTAATGGATTCCTTTTTTTAGTTTTTTAAATAAGTAAATGTTTTGAAGTAGCTATGATTTTATCCAAACTTAGTGCACTTTGGCCTGTCTTTTGTATTAAAGGAAGTATAGATTTTTTTATCAAATGAAATCAGTCACACTTTAAACAATTTACCATGTCTAGATTAATCTACTTTTATACTAAAGATTCACTTGAAAAAGTCAGCCTAAACCCTGATTTGTTTACTAAAGAATTAAAAAAGGCGTTAAAAAATTTATTGCCTTATGAAATGGAACATTTAAGAAACTGGCTTAAGTTTTATACGAATATGAAGCCAGAATTGATAAAATGCGTTGCTATAGTTTGCGAATAAAAGGGGATTACTATTGTCTATTTCTTTTGAATTGGACTAATAATTTCAACATTTTGAAAAACAATTGCCCCTTTTATTACTCCTGCAATGGTGCTTCTTAATGCATCAATTATTTGAATTTTCAATTCACTTTTTGGATATATTAAACTCACTTCGCGTGCCGGCTTTGGTTCTTTAAATTGGCGGAGTTTTATTTTATCTGAATCTTTTAGATCTAATGTATGCAAATAGGGAAGTAGTGTTGTTCCTAAACCTTCATCCGCTAATTTTATCAAGGTCTCAAAACTCCCACTTTCAATTTGGAAATGATTGAATTCATTTTTAGCGGTATGTTTACATAAATTTAATATTCCTTCTCTAAAACAATGCCCGTCTTGCAATAACAATATTTCGTCTAAATTTAAATCTGAAACTTCAATTTCTTCTTTTTGAAAATGGTGATGACTTTCAGGAATGTAAGCGACAAATGGTTCAAAGTATAAAACAATTTCTTTGATTTTTTCTTCCATTAATGGAGTCGCTGCAATAGCCGCATCTAGATGGCCATTATTTAGTTTGGTAATTATTTCCTCCGTATTAAGCTCTTCTATAATAAGTTTTACTTTTGGATATTTTTTTATAAAATTGTTTAAAAACATAGGTAGTAACGTAGGCATTATCGTTGGGATGATTCCCAATCTAAATTCCCCACCAATAAACCCTTTTTGTTGTTCTACAATGTCCTGAATTCGATCGGCTTCATTAACTATGTTTTTAGCTTGATTGACAATTTTTTGCCCAATATCAGTAAGCTGAATCGGTTTTTTTGTTCTATCAAAGATCTGAATACTTAATTCTTCTTCTATTTTTTGGATTTGCATACTCAAAGTAGGTTGGGTAACAAAACATTTTTCAGCAGCCAAAGTAAAATTTTTATGTTCGGCTACTGCAAGGACGTATTTTAATTGTGTAATTGTCATCTATAGTATTTTATGATGCAAATATAAAAACAATCAATTTAAGTTATAGTATTTTTTTCTGTTTTATAAGGTAAATTTGGATAAAATTAAAAATTATGAAAATGAATATTTTAGGTTTACCCATTAAAGAGTCACAACTAATAGTAAATGAATTAAATGTATTACTTTCTAATTTTCAAGTTTATTATCAAAATTTAAGAGGGATTCATTGGAACATTAAAGGAAAGCGTTTTTTTGATTTGCATATTAAATTTGAAGAATTGTATAATGACTCCCAATTAAAAATAGATATGATTGCAGAGCGTGTCCTTACACTAGGGGGAACACCTCTACATACATTTGAAGAATATATAAATAATAATCAACTTATTGTGGGGAAAAATATTTCCAATGATGAAAAAGCGATTCACTTAATAGTGGATTCTTTATCTCATTTACTAAAAATTGAAAGAGAAATTCTCAACAAAACGGGTGAAATTAATGATGAAGGAACGAATGCTATGATGAGTGATTTCATTTCTGAACAAGAAAAAACAATTTGGATGATGCAAGCTTGGCTAGAAGAATAGATTAATATATTATTGAATGATAAACGCCCAATTTTAAACAAATTAATAACTGGGCGTTTTTTTATTGTGTTAAAATTTTATAAATTTTTTTGCACATAGTTTTTATTTTATAAGTTATGCCTTATTTTTGCAAACATGAAGTTAATAGCTCGTTTATTATTATTCTTATTTATTGCTTTTCTATCGACTCCTACTATAGTTAGGATGATAGAGAAATCTTGTGATACCTCAGTAATTTTTAGCATGACCGAAGAAGAACATGCTAAAAAAGAATTTAAAGTGTTTGATTACTATAGTGAATTACAAGATGTATCTTTATTAAGTAATTATAATAAAACTAGTTTGATACTTTCTGAAAACTTGTCAAAGCATGATAAAATTAGTGCTAGTATCTTTTCCCCTCCGCCTGATTTGGCATAATATTTCCGATTAAATTTTAAAAAATTAACTGCTTTACATTTTACATGTATAGTCTGTTTATGTATCATTTATTGTACTATTATGACAAAAAAAATCAATCTTTTTGCTAACCTTAAATCAGATTTTGCTTCTGGTTTAGTGGTTTTTTTGGTGGCGCTTCCCTTGTGTTTAGGAATTGCAATGGCTTCAGGAGCCCCTTTATTTTCAGGAATTATTTCAGGTGTTATTGGCGGAATTGTAGTGGGGTATTTAAGTAAATCGCATTTAAGTGTATCTGGACCAGCAGCTGGTTTAACAGCAATTATATTAACTGCAATCACTGATTTTGGTGCTTTTGATATCTTTTTGACAGCAGTCTTGATTGCTGGATTTATTCAACTTGCTTTAGGCTTTATAAAAGCGGGTAGTATTTCAAATTATTTCCCAACTAACGTTATTGAAGGAATGCTTGCCGGTATTGGAATTATTATTATTCTAAAACAATTGCCACATGCCTTTGGATATGATGCCGATTTTGAAGGAGATCAATCGTTTGTACAAAGAAACGGAGACAACTCGTTCTCCTCCCTATTTGAAGTATTTAATCACGTTCAATTAGGTGCAATTGTAATTACAGTTGTGTCATTAATTATCCTAATTTCTTGGGATAAAGTACCGTTCTTAAAGAAACTAAAATTAGTTCCGGGGGCCTTAATTGCGGTAGTTTCAGGAATTGTTTTAAATGAAATTTTTATAGCATCTGGAAGTTCATTAGCAATATCAAATCAGCATTTAGTTTCGTTACCCGTTCCTACTTCTTTTGAGGAGTTAAAAGGGATTATCGTTACCCCAAACTTTGCAGGTATTACAAATCCTAAAGTATGGGTAGTAGGTTTGACTATTGCTATAGTTGCTTCAATTGAGACATTGTTATGTATTGAAGCATCAGATAGAATGGACGAACAGAAAAGATATACAGATACTAATGTGGAGTTAAAAGCACAAGGTATTGGTAATATTGTAAGTGCATTACTTGGTGGTTTGCCTATGACTTCAGTTGTTGTGCGTACTTCAGCTAATAATGCAGCTGGTGCAAAATCTAAAATGTCAGCTATCATTCATGGTATTTTACTATTAATTAGTGTATTGGTTATTCCTGTTATACTTAATAAAATTCCGTTAGCGACACTTGCTACTATATTAATTTTAGTGGGATATAAATTAGCTAAACCAGCAACATTCAAACACTTTTGGGAAAAAGGGAAGTACCAATTTATACCTTTTGTTGCCACCTTAGTTGCTGTGGTAACAACTGATTTACTTAAAGGAGTTGCTTTAGGAATTGTTATTAGTATCATTTTTATCTTAAAAGGAAATCTTAAAAGAGCCTATAGCTTTAAAAAAGAAGAGTATTTAGATGGTGATATTATTCACATTGATCTAGCACAAGAGGTTTCGTTTTTAAATAAAGCGGCAATAAAAAGCACTTTAAATGATATCCCTGAAAATTCTAAAGTAATTATAAATGCCAATGATACAGTGTATATTGCTCATGATATTTTAGATTTGATACGTGAATTTAAAAATACTCGTGCTATAGATGAAAATATAAAAGTGAAGTTAAAAGGGTTTAAAAAAGCGTATGATTTAGAAAATAGCCCTGATTTAGCCAATCATGTTACATTTGAACATTATTATGATGTTGCGAAAAGACAAATGGTAAAAAAAGAAGTAACCGAAGCGTCTTTTAAAAATTAACTACATAAAATAAATTATTTGTACTTTAACCGTGAATTTTGATGATTGGTTAATTTGGAATATTAAATATTAAAACTGAAAAAAATGAGTGATTTTTATAAAAAAATATTAGATAATAATAAGGAGTGGGTTGAAACAGCTTTAGCAAAAGACCCAAATTTTTTTGCTGATTTAGCCAAAGGGCAAACTCCACCATTGTTATGGATAGGTTGTTCAGACAGTCGTGTTCCTGCGAACGAAATCATTGGTGCTAAACCAGGAGAAGTTTTTGTTCATAGAAATATCGCCAATATGGTGGTACATTCAGATATGAACATGTTAAGTGTGCTTGATTATGCAGTTAATGTATTAAAAGTAAAGCATGTAATCGTATGTGGTCACTATGGTTGTGGTGGTGTTAAAGCCGCAATGGGGAATCAGTCGATTGGAATTATTGACAACTGGATTCGTCATATTAAAGATGTATATCGTTTGCATAATACTTATTTAGATTCTATAGAAGACGAAACGGAACGTTTTAATGCTTTTGTTGAAATAAATATTAAAGAACAAGTTTTTGATTTATCTAAAACTTCTATCGTTCAAGCGGCTTGGAAAAACGGTCAAGATTTAAGTATTCACGGTTGGGTTTACGGATTAAATTCTGGTTTTGTAACCGACTTAAAAGTAAATATTAGTTCGAATAAAGATTTAGATGAAGTATTTCAACTTAAATTTTAATAAAAAAAAGTCGCTTTTTAAAGCGACTTTTTTTTTTATTCTACATCTAAGTTTTCATTAAAAGCTGATGGTAGTAGCTTTGGGATAAACTTGATTAATATAGGTAACAATAAACTTCCTCCCGGCAATAAAAAAATAGTTAATGAAGGAACAGATTTACAGATATCCAACAACTGTTTTTTTACCTTTTTCTTTTCTTTTTCATCCAAATCTCTTCTTGTAGAAGTTGCTAATAGAATCATTAATTCTTTACTTTCAACAATTTCTTTAACCAGTCTGTTTTTATTTCGACTGATTAACGTGATAACACTTTGTGTTGTTTGATCATAAAAATGTTTAACGGGATTCGAATAATTAAAATAGGGGATGTCCTTTTTATTTTTGTTTATGAAGTCATCGGTACTTTTAATACTATCCGTAACAAAGTCATCGGGAACTTTTAATAACTCCCCCAATTTATGTAAAAAATAGACTTCTTCATTTTCAATTTGGCCATCACTCCACAACGCCATTCCGGCCATGTCAATCAAGTAATATTTTTCTAACTCACTGCTAAAGTAATCCAAATTCAATTCTTCTAGATTTTGGACATTTACTTTCGAGAATTTACTGTAACGTACAGATGCTTCAAAAAGTTTAATTAATAAATCATCATAATTAGATTTGTTTAACTTGGTTTTTAAAGCAAGTGAGACAAGGCTATTTATGGTTTCTTCAATTTTCTTTAAATACTTTTCGGGTATTTGTTCGTGAAGTAAATATTGGCGAAAAGCCAAAACATCTACAAATAATAATGCATTGGTCACAATATGAGAAAAGTTCTTATTGATAATGTCAATATTGGTTTGCACTCTTTCGTCTATTATTTTTTCTAAATTTAAAGAGGGACCACTGTTTGGTAACACTTTTTTAAATAAACTGAAACCTTTCGGGTTCATTTCATTATAAAAAGACAGCGCTTTAGTAATAAAATTTTCCGGATTGTTATCTTGGGTTGTTAACGAATAAATAGCATGCAAAGTGTTTAATAGAGCCACTTTTGGTACTTCGTTTTGTACCCATCCTTTAGTGTTAATTGGCACTGCAGTTTCAAAGGAGACAATGTGTCCGTATATAAAACCAGTTTTTCTGATTTTTTGATAGAATAAATCAGAACTCGTTGAAACGTTTACTTCCTTGAGTTTTTGTTTACTAAAATATTTGTCTATCCAACCTGGAGCCGAAGGGTTAATCATGGTTTTATTTTAAAGCTGTAAAGCTAAAGTTTATTTATTAATTTATAAAAAAGCAATCTTCAATTAATAATTAAATTAGTATTAATTTCTAGATTTCATATTCTTCTCACAACAATTGATTATTTCGGTAATTCTGTTGTTTCTTGTTTCTTCCCGTTTTGCTTGATTGAGCCAATATAGGTAGCTTTTTCTATAGGAAGGACTAAAGTTGAGATAATTTTGATAGGCTTTACTATTTTTATTAAATGCGTTTTCTAAGTCAGTAGGCATTATCAAATCCTCCACTTTATCAAGACTAGTCCAAGATCCATTTTTTTTTGCAGTTTCAATTTTTGCTAAACCACTTTCGTGAATTAAATTAGCATGGAGCAATTTTTCAATATAGGATTTATTGAGTTTGCTCCATACACTTTTATCTTTTCTAGGGGAGAATGCTTGCCTTCTTCTTTCGGAATCTAATTTTTTGACAGTAGAATCAATCCATCCATAACAAATCGCAACTTGAACTGCTTCTTCCCACCGCATGCTTTCAACAGCACTGTCTACTTTATAAAAAATCAAATAAACACCATTGGAGTTGGTATGGTTTTCATGAAGCCAATTGCGCCATTCTACTGCATTCTTAAAATAATGATGTTCTTTTTCTTCCAAAATGGGGTATTTTCCTTAGCTGATTTATTTTATAATTGCTGAACAAGCGACTCTTGCACCTGCATTTCCTGAGGGCTGTGAGGTGAAATCATCAGTTCCTTGGTGTACAATTAAACCTTTACCTAGAATATCTTTTGTTTGATCTCCACATCCAATGCACCATTCGTCTGTAGTTAAAGTGATGGTTCCATTTCCATTTGCATCAGCTGTAAAGTTTCCAATATCCCCTTTGTGGTATTCTCCAACGCCCCATTTCCCATGTTTTTTAAATGTTGGATTCCAGTGTCCACCTGCTGAACTACCATCTGCTGCTGAGCAATCTGATTTTTCGTGGACATGGATGGCATGAACGCCAGGTTGTAAACCGGCTAACTTAGCTACAAAAGTTACTTTCCCGTTTTTTTCGGTAAAAGTGGCCGTACCTGAAACTTTGCTATTGCTTTTTGGTTCAAATGCAATGACTAATTTCTTAGCATCACTAGAACTACTGTTGGTTTTACATCCAATTATAACAGCAATAATAAGGGCAATTGATAATACTATTTTTTTCATTTTTTTAGATTTTAATTATTATATAAAGTTACTTAAATAAGTAGTATCTAAAAAAAAAAAAACCGCAATGTGTTTTTACTACAATTGCGGTTTTTTGACAAATAAATTCAACTAAAAACTATCTTCTTTGCTTAAAAGCAATATTCATTTTCTGCAACTAATTTGGTTGTAATTGTTTCTCTTAAACCTACAATATTTGGCATATTTGTATATTTAGTAAAACGTCTTAATCCCATAAGCATCATTCTTTGTTCGTCTCCTTCAACAAAAGAAATTACACTTTCTTTTCCCTTTTGAGTAACGATATCTACTGCTTGGTACAAATATAATTTAGCCATGGCAATTTGCTCTTGTACTTTATCTTCTCCTTCTTTTTTGGCTAATTTTTCCGTTCTAAGAATCGTACTTTCCGCCATGTAGATTTCAATCAACATATCTGATGCTGCCATCAATAATTGTTGGTGTGCGTCTAAATCTGGACCAAATTTTTGAACGGCACTTCCAGCAACCATTAGGAATGCTTTTTTCAATTTAACGACCATTTCTTTTTCTTCTGCAAATAATTCAGAATAATCAGGAGTTTCAAAAGAAGGAATACCAACTAATTCTTCCGCTACTTTCATAGCTGGTCCTAGTAAATCAACATGACCTTTCATTGCTTTTTTAATCAACATTCCTACTGATAGCATTCTGTTGATTTCATTCGTACCTTCATAGATACGAGCAATTCTAGCATCTCTCCAAGCACTTTCCATCGGAGTGTCTTCAGAGAATCCCATTCCACCAAAAATTTGAATTCCTTCATCAGCACAATTTTGAACGTCTTCAGAAACCGCCACTTTTAGAATCGAACACTCAATAGCATATTCTTCCACTCCTTTTAATTCGGCATCTTGATGCGTAGCACCTTCTGCTTCACGTGCAATAATTCTGTTTTCAATGTCTTTTGCTGCTCTGTATGAAGCACTTTCTCCCGCATAACAGCTTGTTGCCATTTCAGCCAATTTGGAACGAATAGCACCAAACTTCGAAATAGGAGTGTTGAACTGTATTCTTTCATTAGCATATTTTACTGAACCTGAGATTACTCTTCTTTGCGCGTCTAGACAAGCTGCTGCCAATTTGATACGCCCTACATTCAACGCATTCATGGCTATTTTAAAACCATTTCCTCTTTCCGAAAGCATGTTTTCTACGGGAACTTTAGTTTCACTAAAGAAAACTTGGCGAGTTGAAGAAGCACGAATTCCTAATTTATGTTCTTCTTCACCCATTGTGATTCCATTACTTGGATCATTTTCTACAATGAAACCAGTAATGTTTTTATCATCTCCAATACGAGCAAAAACAATAAATAAACTACAGAAACCGGCATTTGAAATCCACATTTTTCCTCCAGTGATTTTATAATGTGTTCCGTCTTCAGATAAAACTGCTTTTGTTTTTCCTGAATTCGCATCTGATCCAGCACCTGGCTCTGTCAAACAATACGCTCCAAACCACTCACCAGAAGCCAATTTAGGAACATATTTTTGTTTTTGTTCCTCTGTTCCATAAAGTGTAATTGGCATCGTTCCAATCCCTGTATGTGCTCCAAAAGCTGTAGAGAATGAACCTGTTGCTCCCGAAATATAATCACAAACAAGCATTGTAGACACAAATCCCATTCCTAATCCACCATACGCTTCAGGAACTGCAACACCCAGAAGACCTAAGTCTCCCGCTTTTTTCATACACTCTTGTGTATACGCGTAGTCTTTTTTCTCAAAACGATCTTTGTGTGCCCATAATTCTTTGTCAACAAACTCTTTTACAGAGTCACGCATCATTAATTGCTCTTCCGAAAAATCTTCTGGTGTAAAGATATCTTCGCATTTTGTTTCTTTTACTAGGAATTGACCTCCTCTGGTTACGTCGCTCATTTTTTTTTTGTTTTTTTAGATATAAGATGAAAGAATCAAGAAGAAAGATTGGTAAGAGTTTTTAGAATGAAGTTGAAAAGTCAAGACGTTTTACCGTAATAAAACTTTCATGTTGTTCATTGGCTCAGAGTTCTAATCTAACTTACTAATAAATCCTGTTGTCATCTTTTGAAATTCAATTATTTTATTTTCTATTTCTTCTGTTTTTTCCTTTGATAGATATTCATTTTGGCAAGCTATCAGTAACTGAGTTTGCAGCTCAAAAGAAGATCCTAAACTAATATTCAAATAATGTTGAAAGTGTTTATTGCTTCTGTTTGAGCCTTCTACAATATTTGATGGCATCGAAACTGCACAACGATTCATTTGACTGATTAATCCATAAACTTCAGTCTTTGGAAAAGTCAAACATAATTTGTGTATGTCCGAGGTTATTTCCATTGATAAAATCCAAATTTTTAGATTCTTAAAGTTATGTCTCATGGTTTTTTTTTAATCTCTGTTAGATATAATACCTTGTCTCTTGTCTCTTGTCTCTTGTCTCTTGCCTCTCGTTCGTTTCCTCTTGCTTCTTTCCTCTTTTCTCTTGCTTCTTTACAACAACTCATAAACCCCTGCAGTCCCTTGTCCAGTTCCCACACACATCGTTACGATTCCGTATTTGTCACCTCTGCGTTTCATTTCGTCAAATAATTGAACAGACAATTTTGCACCAGTACATCCCAGTGGGTGACCTAATGCAATCGCTCCACCATTTACGTTTACGATATCTGGATTCAATCCTAATTCACGAATTACAGCGATCGACTGAGAAGCAAATGCTTCGTTTAATTCAATCAAACCGATATCATTCAATGATAATCCCGCTTGTTTCAATGCTTTTGGAATTGCTTTTACTGGTCCGATGCCCATGATTCTTGGTTCCACACCTGCCGAAGCAAAGTTGACTAATCTTGCGATAGGCTCTAGATTTAATTCTTTCACCATTTCTTCGCTCATAACAAGTACAAAGGCAGCACCATCACTCATTTGTGAAGAGTTACCCGCTGTTACACTTCCTCCAGCTTCAAAAACAGGTCTTAAACCAGCCAACGCTTCCTTAGAAGTTCCTGCTCGTGGTCCTTCATCTTTATTTACAACGTATGACTTCGTTTCTTTTTTACCGTTTTCATTAAGGAACGTTTGTTCAATAGTGATAGGAACGATTTGTTTGTCAAACTTACCTTCAGCTTGTGCTTTCAAGGCTTTCATATGAGAGTTGAATGCAAATTCATCTTGATCTTCTCTAGACACTTTAAACTGTTGTGCTACTGCTTCGGCTGTTAAACCCATTCCCCAGTAGTAGTCCTCGTTTCCTGCTTTTGCAACAGCATAATCCGGAGTAGGTTTGTACCCTCCCATCGGAATAAAACTCATGCTCTCTGCACCACCTGCAATAATACAGTGCGCCATTCCTGATTGGATTTTAGCAGTCGCCATTCCAATGGTTTCAATTCCAGAGGCACAGTAACGGTTTACAGTTACTCCAGGAACGTCTTCGATTTTTAATCCCATTAAAGAGATTAAACGAGCTACATTCAAACCTTGTTCAGCTTCTGGCATGGCATTTCCTACCATCACATCATCAATACGAGTTTTATCAAAATCAGGCAGTTCATTCATCATAAATTCGATGGTTTCTGCTGCCAATTCATCAGGTCTTTTAAATCTAAAAACTCCTTTTGGTGCTTTACCAACTGCAGTTCTGTATGCTTTTACTATATAGGCTGTTTTCATTTTCTTTTTTTTAGAGATTTTTAGAAGAAAGAGACAAGAGAAAAGAACAAAAGATTAAAATCTTGCCTCTTTCATCTTGCTTCAATTTTCTTAATTACGTAGCGGTTTCCCTTTGGTTAGCATAAATTGAATTCTTTCTAGTGTTTTTCTTTCAGTACATAAGGACAAGAAAGCGTCACGTTCTAGATCTAATAAGTATTGTTCGCTTACCAATGTTGGTTCCGATAAATCACCACCAGCCATTACATATGCCAGTTTGTTTGCAATTTTCTTATCGTGTTCAGATATGTATTTCCCCGCTTCCATTTGGTCCGTTCCTACTAAGAACATTCCTAAAGCTTGTTTTCCTAATACTTTCACATCCGTTCTGCGTATTGGTTGCGTGTAACCAGCTTCAGCCATTAGTAATGCATGTTTCTTTGCTTCAGCAATTTGACGGTCTTTGTTTACTACGATAATATCTTTACCATGCTGTAACAATCCTGTGTCAAACGCTTCGTAACCAGAAGTAGATACTTTTGCCATAGCAATCGTCAAGAAATATTCTTGTAAGACATTTAGCTCTACGTCATTTTTATGGAATAAGTCGGATGCACGCAATGCTAGTTCTTTCGAACCTCCACCACCAGGAATAACTCCAACACCAAATTCTACTAATCCCATATAGGTTTCTGCTGCGGCAACCACTTTATCCGCGTGCAAACTCATTTCGCAACCCCCACCAAAAGTCATTCCGTGAGGTGCCACCACTACTGGAATTCCAGAGTAACGCACACGCATCATAGTGTCTTGGAACATTTTGATAGCCATATTCAGCTCATCGTATTCTTGCTCCACGGCCATCATAAAAATCATTCCGATATTAGCTCCTACAGAGAAATTCGCTGCTTGATTCCCAATTACTAATCCTTGGTATTCTTTTTCTGATAAGTCGATTGCTTTATTGATGGCTTGTAAAACATCACCACCTATCGTATTCATTTTAGATTGGAACTCTAAATTCAAGATTCCATCTCCTAAGTCTTGGATGATAGCACCGCTATTCGCCCATACTTTTTTGCTTTCGCGAATGTTGTTCAGGATGATAAACGCATCTTGTCCTGGAACTTTTACTTGCGCTTTTGTCGGGATATTGTAGAAAAACGTAGCCCCTTCTTTAATAGAGTAGAAGCTTTTGCTTCCTGAAGCTAGCATTTCATTAACCCAAGCAGCAGGTTCAAGTCCTTCGGCTTTCATGATTTCGATTCCTTTTTCAACACCAATGGCATCCCAAATTTCAAATGGTCCATTTTCCCAGCCAAAACCAGCTTTCATGGCATCGTCAATTTTATATAATTCGTCTGAGATTTCAGGAATTCTATTCGATACATAAGCAAACATACCTGCAAAACTCTTGCGGTAAAATTCACCTGCTTTGTCTTTTCCTTTTACTAGAACTTTAAAACGATTGATGGGTTTATCAATTGATTTAGTCAATTCTAAAGTAGCAAATGACGCTTTCTTAGCAGCGCGGTATTCCATTATATCCAAATCCAAAGTCAGAATGTCCTTTCCTTCTTTTTTATAGAAACCTTGTCCCGTTTTGCTACCTAGCCATTTGTTTTCCATCATTTTATTGACAAAATCCGGCAATTTAAACAACTCATGTTGTTCGTCAGTAGGGCAGTTGTCATAGATTCCGTTAGCCACATGTACTAAAGTATCTAGTCCTACCACGTCTACGGTTCTAAAAGTAGCCGACTTTGGACGACCAATAACCGGTCCAGTCAATTTATCTACTTCTTCGATAGTCAATCCCATTTCTTTTACCAAGTGGAACAAACTTTGGATTCCGTAAATACCAATACGGTTTCCTATAAACGCAGGAGTATCCTTAGCCACAACCGAAGTTTTACCTAAGAATTTTTCTCCGTATGTTGTAAGGAAGTCCAACACTTCTGTTGAAGTTTGTGGTCCAGGAATAATTTCAAATAATTTTAAGTAACGCGCAGGGTTAAAAAAGTGAGTTCCACAAAAGTGTTTTTGGAAATCTTCGCTTCGTCCTTCACTCATAAAGTGAATAGGAATTCCTGAGGTATTAGACGTAATCAAAGTTCCCGGCTTGCGGTATTTCTCCACTTGCTCAAAAACTAATTTTTTAATGTCCAGTCTTTCCACAACCACTTCAATAATCCAGTCTACATCAGCAATTTTAGCCATGTCATCCGTCGTATTTCCAGTGGTGATTCGGCTAGCAAATTTCTGACTGTAAATAGGAGAGGGCTTCGATTTCAAAGCATTCATTAAATGCTCATTCACCAATCGGTTTCTTACAATTTTGCTCTCTAAGGTTAGCCCTTTTTTAGTTTCCAGTTCGGTAAGTTCTCTAGGAACAATATCGAGTAGTAACACTTCGACACCAATGTTGGCAAAATGACAAGCAATCCCCGAACCCATGATTCCGGATCCAATTACTGCGACTTTTTTAATTGTGCGTTTCATACTTTTTTTATTTTTTTTATAGGAAAAGAAGATCGTTCAGCGGTATTATTTTACGATAGTACCTCCTAACGATTTAATTTTCTGTGTTTTCCGATTGTTGCGTCATTTCACTGACACTTGAGTTATTAAATATATTTTTATCTTGAATTAATTCATTGATGGTTTCAGCCACTTCAATGAAATGTTGGAGTTTTTCTTCTGAGATGTTCAGTTTCACCGCCTCGTTGAATTTCAAAACCGTACTTTTAGACAAAGCTCTTTTCTCTTTTCCGAATTCAGTCAGGTAAATCAAAACACCACGGCCGTCATCAGGATTCTTCTTCCGAATAATCAATCCTTTTTCTTCCATAGACTTTAAGGTTCGGGTCAAGCTAGTGGCTTCCATACCCATTTTTGGTCCCAAAGCCGTCGATGGAGTACCGCCTTCTTTATCGATACTCAACAAGGCAAAACCGGTTGCCATGCTCGCATCGTATTTAGATGCTTCTTCGTTATACATTCTTGCTACAGCTTGCCAGGTAGCGCGAAGGATGTAATCTATTGTTTTGTCTTTCATAAGGAACTATATCGATTTCAAATATAATAAAAAAATACTATGCATGCATAATAAATTCAATTATTTTTTGTTAAAAAGTACTAAATATAAAAAAACACCACTGAATAAGAGCTAATTGATTGATTTTTTAACGTATTTTTTGGGCATGTCCCTTCGTAAAAACTACGGGTCGGGCTGTCCGTTGTATCTTTTATGTAGTCCCGATCCCTCGGGACTACATAAAAGGATGCCACTTCCATCCCTCATGCTACTCGTGATTAAGGAAAATACGATTGTAAAATGGAAGAAAAAAATTACAATACTTATATAAGTGGAAGAAAAGTTGTATATATTTGATTATATATAACAAGTGGCAACCTTCTGACGACGAAACCTCTAAACAACAAATTAAAGCCGAAAATGAACGACATAGAACTTAATCTTTTCGCTTATACCGATAAAATAAAAAGAGGAAGTCTTTTGAATCTTCACGATGAAAAAGTAAAAGCTGAAGATTTCTTTTTGAGAATTTTCGAGAAAGTTTATGATTTTGAAGAGTTAATTAATTTAAACTACGAAAAATTAAACTCAAAAGGAATCGACTTATATGATTCAAAAGAAAAAATTGGAATTCAAATTACTGCAATCCAAAGTAATGAAAAAACCAAAATTAATGATACAAAAAAACTTACCTTAAACAATTGGAAAAATAAAGGATTAAAGAAACTGTGGGTGTTCTTTATAATTGAAACAAAATATCTGAAAGATATTGACACATCAATTGTAGAAGAAGTCGATGGAATAAAAATTTACATTAAAACAATTAAAAATCTAATTGGTGATATAAGTAAATTAGATAAAGAAAAAAGAATTGAAATCTCTGAATTGATTAAACAAGAAGTAAGCGAAGAGTTTTATGGTTTGTCCAAATTAGTACTTTTTAAAGAAATTGTAAAAAGCCAAAAATTTGATAGTACAAATTATTTCAATAAAGAAGAATTAATATATTTCAGTAAAAAAGAACAACATAAGATTGATAATTTAGCTTACAATTTTACTAATAACATCACAGACCAATATTGTATTTTAGGAAACCCTTGCAGTGGAAAAACTACAATTGCTTATGCAATTATTCAAAAAATAAAAAACAAAAAAATCTTTTATTTAAATCTTACAGAACCAATTTTTGATGAGTCAAAAATCCTTGAAGAATTAATTCAAATATCTCATTGTCATTCTTTGATAATAGTAGATAATATTCACGACAATATAAAGTTGTTTTTAAAAATTAAAGAAAGATTATCAAAACACAAATGGATAAAATCACTTTTTCTTTCAAGATATTACAAGACTTTTGATGAATTTGATGAAAACAGTATTTATGACAAAATTGAAGGAATCAAATATTACAGAATAGATTTAAATGAAGATTTAGAAGAAAAAATTTCTGGCATAATTTCAAAAAAAATTGATTTGTTAAAAAATCAATTTTCAGAAATAAACTGGTATAATGGAAATTTTATTGATATTTTAAAAAACACAAGCAGTAACCTATTAAAGTTAAATATTGCATTAAGAGTTTGGGAAAAGAAGAATAAAATATCGAACAATTTAACTTTTGATAAAATCAACCAAAATATTATTCTTCAAAATTTTTATGAGGAACACAAACTTAATGAAATTGAGAGTGATTCTCTTTATACTTATTGTCTTTTATATAAAAATGATATTCCATTTATCTTATTAAAAGGTCAAAAAAGTATTGATGAAAAACTAAAAGAAAAAGGAATAATTTTAAAATACTCATCAAGCGATTATCATTACTTTCCACATAAAGAATATGCAAAATTAATATTTGATTCTATTTCATACGTAAATGAGAATATTGATTTAGCAAAAAAATCAGAATTAATAATCAACTACATATCAAAATTTAATAGACAAGAATACTCATTAAATATTCACCTTTTATTAAATAAATTCTTTAATTCAGAAATTTCAGAAGAAACAGAAATTGTAAAAAGCATTTTAGAAAATGAAAAAATAGAACAAATAATAATAGAATCATTTTCAACAAACATTAAAGAATTTGAAGTAAATTCTTTAATTACAATTCTATTTAAACTCTGTACTCGCGTTGATAAAATAAAATTATCAAAATATTACAATTTAATTCTATCATATATAAATAGAAATAAACTTAACTTATTTCTATTTCAGGATTATATGAACTATTCTAACCTAATACAGATTTCAGAATTATTATCAATTGAATTACCATTTGAAAAAATTGTAAATGTATTACCCGAAAATGAAATTGTAAAAACAAATTCAATTGTAGAATTGACATTAAGAATAAGCAAACAAAGTAGAAAACCTGAAACAGTATATAAAATATTAAATTCTTTTCACTTTCCTGAATGGTTAGAAAAGATAAACAAACTTCCAGGCTTTTCAAACATAACAAATTCACTTTCAGAATTAAATACTTCAAGTGAAACAAAAAAACTTGTTTATGGTCTAATCCGAAAATTGGATTGGAATAAACTAATCGAGAAAGCTAAAAAGCAAAAAATAGATCAAATTGCAAAATCTTTAAGAGAACTTCAAAAAATTGATATTTCTGTAGGTACAAATTCTTGCACCTTCATTTTCAATCAGCTTATTGAAAACAATACAATAAATCAAAAATTATTAAATTCTTCTTTATCTGAATATTCAAAAGCATTATCTGATTTATCAAACATAAATTCTGAATCAGCCAAAATGTTTTTATCAAATGATTTAAAAAATGGAATTTTAAAAATCAAATTGTTAAATGAAAGTAGTTTATCAAATTTTAGAGCAAGGGTTTTAGAATTAAAACGTCTTTCAAATGAACCAAAATATTTTTTTTTAATTGTTAGTGAAGTAACAAATAAAAATGAATTCATAACAAAAATTGAAACCGAAAAAGATATTAATTCACTTCTTTCATTTTATGAATTTGCGAAAGAAAATTTAAATATTAAAAATTCTAAAACAATTCAGATTACAAAAAAAGTAATTGATGAAATTGATTCGAGTAGCTCAATTATCGAATTAATAAGAAATCCAAAAATATTAAAAATTAAAGGTTTTGATAAAAATATTATTTTATCAATTACTCCAGAAGAAATTGATGACTTTATAAAATCAAAGAAAATTACATATTTAGAAGATATATTTAGAGTAATTTCAGATTTTAATATTGATAAATCGATTAGTCTTTTTAGTCAACTTAAAAATGAATATTTAATAGCTTCGCTATTAAATATCGATTTAAATATGTCTCAATCACTTGAAGTTTTATATAGATTAAAAAATAAAGTCGATAAAAATGACAAACAGAACTGCAATGAAAAAGTTAGCTATCTACTTGATGAATATCTAAAAAAATACACAATTATTGAAAGGCGTTATAATAAATTGACAATCAGTGATTTTTTAAAATCATTTTATTTTAGTTATTCAATAAACCCCGAAATAACTGAAAAACATTGCAAAACTGATTTATTAAACAAATTACAAAAAAACAATCATAAAGGTTTTCAAATAGGTCCATTGTTTCAAGCTATAAGACGTATTTCTGAAACAACTAATGGGAAATATGACACTGAATTACTAACATTTTTAAACAATAATAACGACAATTTTATAATCACAATTCAAAATGAAGATGTTCTAAAATCACTTTCAGGCTTATTCGAATTATACAAAAGTAAATTCAAAATATACGCAGACGAATTATTATTCAATTGTAGAAAATCAATTATTCTAAAATCAAATCAAAGAAGAAGTGACAAAATATTTAAAGATAAAATTATTCCTGATCTAGAAAAAATCGGTTTTGATAAAGCAAAAGTGATTTTAAAAGAATTGAGAAAATAGAATATTGTAAAATAAAGGTAGCCACTAACAGCTCTTTTGATAAAGCTGGAGTTTGGTGGTATTATCGTTTCGCAACGTTTTCGTTAAGCCGAATATTGAAAGGTTAGGTATCTTGCTTTATGAAGTATTTATGAAAAAAAGGGGGAGCTGTGCAAAGTGTGCCAGCTTCGTATTCAGCTACTGCAAATCACTATATAGTTAAGTTTAATGAGATGCTTCCTTCGTCAGCACGACAAGATGGGCGATAACCAGCTCTACGAAATGGTGTAAATAACTAAAATATAGCATGGTGTCTGGATTCACTTTCGAACAAAACCATAAAAAAACCACGAACAGTAATTCGTGGTTTTTTGTAATATAACTTTTCTAACCCTTCTTAAACTCCCCGCTATCGACATCTTTCAAGAACTTAATCACGCCTGGAAAATAGGTTTTAGGATCATCGTATTGTGAAAGGTGGCTTCCGTTAGGGCAAAATAGAAAGCGTCCGTTTTGTACTTCGTTAGCAATCCATTTCATGTGTTCAGGATCCATGGTGTCGTATTTAGATCCTATGGATAGGGTAGGGACAGTCAATGTTTTTAATCGATCCTTGACATCCCAATTTTTTAAAGATGCATTTCCTGTGATGCCAAATTCACTGTGCCCTTGCATAAACACATACACCTCTGGATTGATGTGCTTGAAACAACGGTTGATGCTTTCTGGCCAGTCTTCCAGTGGCATTCTTAAAATGTGTTGGGTGTAATAATATTTAAAAAGCAGTTCACTGTATTTAGGATTGTCAAAATCGTTGTTGCTTTCCATATCCTGCAATTGCTTTAGGATTTTTGGGTCCATTTGTGGTGCCAATACGTTTTTTGCGTACGCATTATATTCAGGAGCGCTAGCCATCATGTTAGAGATAATCAAGCCTTTTAAGTTTTTTTGGTATTTCAAGGCGTATTCCATCGCTAGGATGCCACCCCAAGATTGTCCCATCAAGTAAAAATTAGTATTGTCTAATTTTAGTGCTTTACGTACTTGTTCTACTTCTTCTACAAAGCGCTCATTCGTCCATAAACTAGTGTCACTGGGTTGGTCACTGTAATACGAACCGAGCTGGTCGTAGTAAATGTATTCAATGCTTTCGTTAGGGAAATAACCGTCAAAGGATTCATACAGTTCATGGGTTAATCCAGGACCGCCGTGCAACAGCAAGACTTTTATTTTAGGATTGTTGCCCACCGTTTTTGTCCAAACCTTAAAAGTACCTTTTGGAGTTTGTATCGGAATCATTTTAATGCCTCCCGTCAACTGATCGTCTCGTTTGGAGAAATCCAAATAATTTGCTTTTATCGCATCTTCCTTTGGTTTTTCTTGGCAATTAGAAAAAAAGAACACACTTATTATCGCGCAAATTAGGACTTTTAGTTTCATAATGAGATCGTTTTACAAAAGGTTAGTTGTAGATTTTGTCAAATAATAGTTTGTACATTTGCATGACTATTTTTCTTTTCAATTTTAGCGTTGGAGTCAGTTGTCCGCCTTCCACTGACCAAACATCGGGTGTTAATTCAAAACGTTTTATTTTTTCCCAATTTCCAAACTTTTCATTCAAAGTGTCAATTTCCTCTTGTATGCGTGCAATGACATGCATGTTTGAAATAATTTCTTCGTTGGTTGTTCCAACATTTATTTTATGAATAGCAGCCCATTCTTTTACAAAATCAAAATTAGGTTGAATGAAAGCGCCTGGCATTTTTTGCCCATCTCCAATCACCATTATTTGATCAATGAAACGGGATTGCTTCATCGTGTTTTCAATAATTTGTGGTGCTATATATTTTCCTCCAGAGGTTTTAAACATTTCTTTTTTACGGTCAGTAATGCGTAAGAAACCGTCTTGGTCAAACTCACCAATATCACCAGTATGGAAATACCCATCAACGATAACCTCATTAGTCAGTTTTTCATCTTTGTAATAACCTATCATCACGTTTGGACCTTTGCAAAGGATTTCTCCATCTTCGGCAATTTTTACGTCTACATGGTCAATTACTTTACCTACAGTTCCTACTCTGAAACCATGATTTCTCATGTCATTTACGGAAATTACGGGAGAAGTTTCAGTCAATCCGTATCCTTCCATCACGGGGATTTCGGCAGCAGCAAAAATGCGGGCCAATCGGGTTTGTAAAGCAGCACTTCCTGAAACCATTAAATCTAGATTTCCACCCAAACCTTCTTTCCATTTGCTGAAAATTAATTTGCGGGCAATCTTCAGTTGGAACTCATACCAAGCGCCATTGGCACCATACGGTTCAAAACGCAATCCTAAATCAATTGCCCAGAAGAACAATTTCTTTTTGATTCCGGTAAGTTCTGATCCTTTGGCATATATTTTATCGTACACTTTTTCCAATAGTCTTGGAACTGCAGTGATTACTGTAGGTTGTACTTCTTTAAGGTTGTCACTAATTTTGTCAATCGCTTCACCAAAATAAACTGAAACACCATAATATTGATACAAATACAAAATCATGCGTTCAAAAATATGGCAAATAGGCAAGAAGCTTAACGCCCGACTTTTCCCAGCTTCAAACGGAATTCTTGAAGCGCTATCCAGCACATTTGAAACAATGTTTTGGTGCGAAAGCATCACCCCTTTAGGTCTTCCAGTTGTCCCAGAAGTATAAATTATAGTAGCTAAATCAGTAGTCTTTACATTGTTTTTGCAAATTTCAACTTCGTCTTGATTGCCTTGGTCTTCGCCAATTTTCAGTAATTCATTGCAGTTTTTACAACCTTCAATTTCGTTAAAAGAATACACTTCTTTTAGATGGGTTACTTTGTCCTTGATTAAATTTACTTTATGAAGCACTTCTGCATCAGATACAAAACAATATGTGGCTTCAGAATGATTTAAGATGTATTCATAATCATCTTCGGAAATCGTTGGGTAAATAGGAACAGTTTGTGCACCCGTTTGTAAAACTCCAATATCAAGTATATTCCATTCGGTCCTATTATTCGAAGAAATAATAGCAATTTTATCGTCTTTTTTAACTCCTAACTTTAGTAATGCTCTTGATATACTATTGGCTTTGGCAATGTATTCTTGTGTAGACGTTTTTACCCAAACTCCATTTTGCTTTGTTACTAAAGCATCTGGAATTGAAGTGTATTTATCTTGCTGATAATAAGGAAAATCAAAGAGTCTGGTTATAGAAGTCATTAATAAAATTATTGAATTGATTCGCAAATTAAATAAAAAAACAGTATAATTTTTGTTTTTAAATAATTAATTAGGAAAAATAAATTAGAATTATCAAATTTAGCGAAATCGTTTTCTTAAAATGCGATTTAAGCTGTTGATTTAGAGTTGCAAAGTCGTTTTTGGAGGTTTTGTCCAATAAAGATTAATCTACATAATCTTTACTACGATCTCCTAAAATGAACATTTTCTTCTTTTGAAAATGGATAGAAAAGTGCGCGTATGTCCAATTTCCATCTGTTTCTGCTTTGTTTTTATACCATAGCGAATACACGGCATAATTAAATCCCTTCTGGTATTTGGGCGTTCCATTTTCAAAACATTCCATTCCCCAATCCATATTAATTTTGGATAAATCACTCAATTGAAAAACCCCAGTTCCATCCGGATTTAATTGCACCAATGGCTCGGCATCTCCATTTAAAAGGTAGGTTCCTGTTATGGGATAATCAATATTTGTAGTGATGTAATGCGCACCGCCTTTCGCCATTATTTTTTCGACTTTTTGAGCAAATGTAGGAGTTGCAAATAAGAGTATTGATAGGAGTAGTAAGTTCGCTGATTTTGCCATTTTAGGAATTTGTTTAAAGTGGTATTATTGTTATTATTATTATTATTATTATTATTATTATTATTTATTTTTTAGGCTTTGAACCCATGTAAAAAGTAAGCGTCCCTCCATCGGTAATTGATTTGTGTTTTAGCACAAAATCTGTTACTGTTTTTCCGTCTAAAAGTACTTTTTGAACGTATACATTTTTTGGACTTTGATTGATCACATTCACCTTGAATTGGTTTCCGTTTTCCAAAGTTAGAACGGCATTGTTTACTAATGGAGAACCAATAGCATACTCATCAGAACCTGGAGCTACAGGATAAAACCCTAGTGAAGAGAAGATATACCAAGCACTCATTTGTCCGCAATCGTCATTACCGCCTAAACCATCTGGACTAGGTTTGTATTGCATATCGAGAATTTTTCGAACTTGAGCTTGCGTTTTCCATGGTTGGTTTGCCCAATTGTAAAAGTAAGCAACATGATGTGCGGGTTCATTTCCATGGACATAACCACCTATGATACCTTCTCTTGTAATATCTTCGGTATGTTCGAAAAAAGAATCGGGTAAATGCATGCTGAATAAAGTGTCTAATCGAGCAGCAAATGTTTTTTTACCCCCCATTTTAGCAATTAAAGTAGCGGGATCTTGCGGTGCAAAAAAGCTATAATTCCAGCTGTTTCCTTCTATAAATCCTTGTCCTTCGGTACTCAAAGGATCAAATTCTTTTTTAAAGGTTCCATTGGCCATTTTGGGTTGCATGAATCCAGTAGCGGCATTGTAATTGTTTTTCCAATTTTCAGAGCGTTTTATAAACTCATCGTAGACCGCTGTTTTATTCAGTTTTTTTGCAATTTGTGCAATACACCAATCGTCATAAGCATATTCTAAAGTGTTGGAAACCGATACCCCGCTTTTTTCGGCAGGAATATAACCCAAATCCATATAATAGCCAATACCTTCATAATTGCGGTGTTTTGCTGTTGTAATACAGGCTTCAAGAGCTTGGTTTTCATCTCCATTATAAACGCCTTTTATAATAGCGTCTGCAATTACGGATACACTGTGGTAGCCACTCATACACCAATTGTCATTGGAATAATGAGACCAAATAGGCAACATATGCAAAGCACTTTGGTCGTAATGTGCTACCATCGATTTAACCATATCGTTATTCCTTGATGGCTGAATAATATTGAAAAAAGGATGCAACGCTCTATAAGTATCCCATAACGAGAATGTACTATAATTAGTAAAACCATTCGCTTGATGCACATCTTGATCGAGGCCTTTGTATTGTCCGTTTACATCCGTATAAACTGTTGGGTTGATGAACGTATGATACATGGCAGTGTAAAAATTTACCTTAGTGTCCTCGGATGCAGTGATGGCAATTTTGTTTAATTCTTTGTTCCAACTGGTCTGCGCTTGTGCTTTTACTTTTTCAAAATTCCAATCTTTGATTTCAGCTTGCATGTTTTGCAATGCATTTTCTTGACTCACTGAAGATAAGGCAAACTTGATTTTAATTATTTCAGCTTCTTCCGTTTTGAAATCAAAATACATTCTTATTTTTTTTCCAGCTATTTCAGGGAAATTTTTTAATTGATCGAATTTTCTCCAAAAGCCTCTGTACGCTTGTTTGTCATCATAATTTTTTTGCCCGTATTCGGTAAACGGTTTAGAAAACGACATCGCAAAATAAACAGTACGCGTTCTTGCCCAACCATTGGTTTGGCGATATCCCGTAATCAAAGTATCATTTACCACACGTACGTACGTCCACACGTCTTTCTCGTCGTAATTGTAAATTCCTGCCATCAAATCCAGTATAATATGACTTTCATCCGATTTTGGAAACGTATATTGATGCATTCCCACTCGCGTAGTAGCGGTCATTTCGGCCAGAATGTTATCATCGTCTAATTTTACTTTATAATAACCTGCTTCTGCCACTTCATTAGCATGCGAATAGGAGGAACGATAGCCACTTTTAGGATTAGCAGCTGTTCCTGGATTCAATTGTAGTTTTCCTTGAGTTGGCATGATTAAAAAATCCCCTAAATCCGAATGTCCTGTTCCGCTCAAATGCGTATGGCTAAAACCAACAATAGTTTTGTCTTCGTATTTGTAACCCGCACAATATTTATACACATCACCATTGTATTTTCCGTTTATTTCGTAGGAGATAGTATCCGTTTCTGGACTTAATTGTACTGCTCCAAAAGGAACCGTAGCACCAGGGTAGGTGTGTCCCATTTTCTCGGTACCGATAATTGGTTTTACATATTGAATTAAATTTTGTTGGGCTTGGGAGACAAAAGAAAGGATTAATAAGGAGAAAAGAAATGTCTTTTTCATAGTCTATTTTCTTGGTTGAATGGAGGTCGTTTTTTGTAAATATGGGATTCTTTTCAAATCTAGGGAATCCTATTTTTTTGAGCAACTATTAGCGTATAAAAAAAAGACTTCAAAACAGAATAGCCTGTCCTTAATAGGATAATATCTTCAGCTAAAAAAAAACAGCTATTTAGATATGTCGTATTTTTGTAGTAGATAATTTCTGTTTAGTCGTGCAGTCACTAATTTGATAGCTTGGCCCAATGGCATCAAAAACATAGCAGTTTTCCAAGCTTCCGTCTATGACCAACGAAATGGTACACGAGTTTGATACCCATTAATTAGTATTAAGAATGGTATTACTAAACAGATTTTGTTTATAGAATAAAAAAGCGCTTTAAATGAATTGAAATTATGGCATAGCATTGAGGTGACGGGCAAGATGCACACCCATGCTAAAATAAGATTGAAGGAGATAGCCTCCAGTAGGAGCATCCAAGTCTAGCATTTCTCCAATGCAATAATGATTTTTCATCATTTTCAATTGAAAATTTTCATCTAAGGCATTCAATTTAATGCCACCCGTGGTAGAAATGGCTTCGTCCAATAGGGCAGAACCAGTGATTTCTATAGGAAGTTTTTTGATGTTTTGTGCCAAAAGTTCTGGATTCAGGTAGGTTTCTTTTGACAAATAGATTTTCAACAGCCCAATTTGTGCAGGGTTCAATTTGAGCTCTTTTTGTAATTTTTGGCTCGTCTTTTTTAAGGTTGATTTTTTGATCTTCTGAAGCACTTCATCATAAGTTAATGTTGGTTTTAAATCCAGAAATACAGTAGCCTTTTGCTGATTATTAAGCTCATTGCGAATTTGCGGACTGATTGCATAAATGGCATTGCCCTCTAAACCGAAACGGGTAATTACCATTTCACCTTTTTGACGTTTATCGCCGCAGCTAATAGCTATATTTTTAAGGGGATGCCCTTCAAAGGCAGTGATGAAATCGATATTCCAGTTGACTTGGTACGCACAATTGGAGGCTTTAAAAGGGACAACTTCAACGTCTTTTTTATGGAATAAATCCAGCCAGATGCCATCAGATTCTCCTCCAATAATTGAGACTGATTTCTTCACCCTGCAAAAATACTCTTTGTGAAAGGATTAAAGACGTTTTCCTTTTTTTATTAGTTACAGCCAAACCAAAACGGGAATTAAACTAGTGCGATTTCGTTTGTATGTAGTACAGTTAATTCAGAATTGTATGCTACACCTGTACTACTTTAGTTACTTTTTCTTTTCTTCATTGACAATCAATTTCAAAGAGTTAATATAATCAGTGTCAAATTCTATAACTCTTATTTTGTTTAGCTTAAAACTCATTTCACCGTCAAATTTCCCTTCAGTTCCCAAAAAATCGATGATCAGTTCTTTTTCGTCTATTTCAATAAGTTTACCAAGATAAACTGCTTTATTAGATTTTTTTGAAATTTGGAAAATCTCGTGCTTAATTGCTAGATAATTTATAATTGAAGGTAAGTCATTAAGTGGAATTATTTCCTCAGCACTTGTTTTTAAACCTTTAAGCTTAATTACCCTTTCTGTGAATTCATAATCTTCATCTTGAATAATAGACTTTACATTTTTATTTTTCAAAATCGTGTACCCATCAATTATAAAATCAAAAGGATTGTTCTTGAGCAGTATCCAATCTTCAGTCCAGTCAATTAAAAAACCAGTAAAGATTTCTTTTTGATCTTCAAAAACTATTGAAATTAATTGACGCAAATATTTTTCCATAATGTTTATTAAGTTTCTAGAGTATGTTACTATCAACGATACCGAACCACTATCCGCTTTTGGCCTTACAAAGAGGAATGTTTTTGGTTAAACGAAAATACGATAAAAAACGGTAATTCCACAAAATTTCCAAATGGCTTAAGAGAAGCCGGATTCAATACAATACTTTTTTAACAAACCGGTTTACGAGCGCTACACCCTCTTTTCAAAAGGAAGCTGGTCCTCATTGCAAATGAGAACCAGAGGGATACTTTTTAAAATTCGGAAAAATTAATGTGAATATCAGCTACCAGGAGAAATATAGCTCACAGATATTTTTGTTGCTTTATCCACTTCTTCTGGAGTAATCAGAATTGTAGTGGAAGTAGATACCAATCCAGAAGAGTTTATATTTAATGAAACTGCAGTAGCAACCGTGGTATCAGGCACGTCTGCAATTACATAAACATCCGTGTCGCCAAAGGCAAAATAAAAGGCTTCCATTTTTCCCCCTAAGTCAGTAATCATTTTTTCAATGACTTGCTTTCTATTGGTACCACCTACCTTGAGTAATCCTTTGACTCCTGCTGAAGTATAAGATGCTTTAATTAAAATCTTTTTCATTTTATTGTATTTTAGTCTTCCTACTCATTTGGCTTTTCGGTTCCGCCCCGTTTTTTTAGCGGTTTCTGGACTCCACTTTTTTTATTTTAATTAGCATAATAAAATGATTTGAGGTATATTTTTTTAAACTTGTTTATAGCGGTACTGTGCCTTTTTGTGTTTTAAGTAATTGATAATTAGTATTTTATGATATACTAAAATACAATAAAAAAACGGTAACTTCTACGAAATTATAAATAGTTTAAGATGTGATTGTGGTTCGGTTAGTATATTGGTTTTCTTGATACTGAATATAAAATCCTAGTAGTTGATTGTAGTATCTTTGTGGCTTTCTATCAAAAAATTTCGAACCATATGCTACTTTTATAAAAGGATTGACTTATGAAACAGGAAGGGATATATACAGGCGCCGAAGGTAAATTAGCGGGCTACGATATTCAATATACACCAAACCAAAAGCGACCTCTGATTGTGTTTTGCCATGGATTCAATGGATTTAAAGATTGGGGCGCATTCAACTTGATGGCGGATTACTTTTTGCAAAAGGGATTTCAATTTGTGAAATTGAATTTTTCTCACAACGGAACATCTCCTGCTCATCCTTTGGATTTTGTGGATTTAGAAGCTTTTGGGACTAATAACTTCGAAAAAGAACTCGAAGATATAGGGTCTTTGTTAGTTCATCTAAAAAAGGAAAGTTTTGCAGATAGCATCGATTTTGATAAACTGTTTTTGATTGGTCATTCTAAAGGTGGAGCAACGGCTTTGGCTTATACTTTATCCCATCCTGAAATTGTTTCTTGTGCCACCTTAGCAGCAGTGCTCGACCCAGTAGCGCGCTATGGAAAGAAGAATGATAAGCTGTGGAAAGAAAACGGTGTGAAATTTGTCGTTAACGGAAGAACAAAACAAAAAATGCCACTGTATTATCAATTGGTTGAAAACACACAGAAAATAAAAGAGAAACTGGATCTCCGAAATTTGCTGAAAGGGTATAAGCGAAAATTTTTATTTGTCCATGGTGTAAAAGACGAAGCGGTTCCTGTAACAGAAACTAATTTGGTAAAAAACCTGCCCAATTGTACCGTCTCCATTATTGAAGATACCAATCATGTTTTTGGTGCTTCGCATCCATATACAAGTACTGATTTACCTACTGATTTACAAAATGCCCTGAGCCAAATCGCAAAATTCTTTGAATCAGTATGATGGTTTTGAATAAGAGGTTTTACAAGTAAACTTGTCATTCAAAAGAAGGAGGTATCACATCAAGTAGCTCCAAACACCTTAGATTTATGTAGTCAAGTAGATGAATTATACACAGTATATGAAACTGTGCTGTTGGTGAATTATCCGCGTTGCAACGCTCTGTTTTGTTGTTTAATTGAAGTAATTATTCGATTCAATCGAACGATAGATTAATTGAGTAAGTTAATAAACTGGCTTTTTTAAAACAGATTATCTTTTTAGTGAAAAATGGCCTTTAAAATTCCTGCCATTTCCCAATTCAACTGTAAACCAATAATCTGAAGCAATCAAATTTTCTCCATTGAAAGTGCCGTCCCATCCAATATCACTATATTGTAGCCTCTTTAGTAATTTTCCGTATCGATCAAAAATACTTGTAATTGAATTAGGGAATTTTTCAATTCCTAATATATTCCAATAATCATTATATCCATCATTGTTTGGAGTGAAAAACTTTGGATAATCTACTAGTATAGCTTCTCGTTCATCAACACCACAACCTTGTTTATCTCTAACTTTTACTACATATACTCCTCCTGATATGTTATGAAAAGTGTTGCTGTCTTGAAAATTATTTCCATCAATTGCATATTCAAAGTCACCATTTGTAGAAGTTATTATTTCGATAAAATTCTTATCTGAAAGATCTTGAATTTTAATTTCGGTAATTTTTGGTAAAATGGAACGAATTAGATTAAACGAAAATGAATTTTCACAAGATATTCCATTACTTATTTTAGAAACTCGTAAAGTATATTTTCCAGCTTCTACTAGATTAGCCTCAAAGGAATTAGAAATTATAGAGTTATCTTGAAAACTCCATTCCCAAGAATCGAAATTTAAATCAGTTGTTATCTTTAATGACGGTTCTAAATCACATAAAAAATATTCTTTTTCTAAATTTATTTGTGGTAACTCATTTACAACAAATTTAAAATTTGTTTCTGAAAAGCATAATGAATTTAATTGATTCTCAATTCTAGCAGTAATAGTTTGAGACCATGGAACAGTATTTTTATAATCTATAGGTAATGGGCTTGGTAATTTATTTCCATTTTCATCTAAATAGGATATAAGTAAATTAGGTTGATTTCCTATGAGTTCACTTTCTATTGTTGAAGTGTCAAAATGTGAAAAACCGTTACCTTCATCGCAAGCGTATAAAGTATTAGGTTGAATAATAGTTGGTTTAGTTGAAGTGATTAAATTTAAAAATGTCTCTGAATAACAATTTGTTTGAGGATTTGTGACTCTTACCGTTATAGTTTCTTGATTTGGTTTACTGTTAGTAAATGGATTTGCTAATGGACTTGGAAGTTGATTTCCATTAGTGTCAAAATAAGTTACTTTCATTTCAGTTTGATTTCCTAAAACAGTTGATTCTATATTTGAAGTATCAAAATATTCTGAAATGCCGTCATTATTATCATCACATCCAGTTATTTCTTTTAATGAATTTGCTATTGGTAATGGGTTTACAATTAAATTAAAGGTAGATTCATTATAGCAATTCGTATCGGTATTAATTGCTTTTACTTTTATGGATTCCTCATTAGCAATTAAATTACTAATTGCATTTAAAGGAGATTGTATTTGCTGACCATTTTCATGATAAAATTCAACTTTTATATTGGTAGCAGTTCCTATAATAGAATTCTTTAATTGTTGTAAATTAAATGTAGCAAGACCATCAGTGTCATTATCACACACAATTAAGTTTAAAGCTTCTGATAAATCTGGTAATGGATTTACAATTAAATCGAAAGTGGTTTCAGAGTAGCAACAAAAGTTGTCTTTATGAGATACTCTTACTGTTATTGTTTCTCTATTTTTAGTGGTGTTTGTAAATGGATTTGGTAGTGTATTGTATTTAGTACCTTTGCCATCTATGAAAGTAACAACTTTATCAACTTGCCCTCCTAAAACTTGCTGCGTAACTAGCGAAGTATCAAAAGAAGATGAAAATCCAAGGTTATTGCTTTCCTCACAGGCATAGATATTATTAATTCCATATGCTTTAGGAGGTTCTTTAGCATCAATTATTTCCGTTAAAACTTCCACTGTTCCGTCTTTACCAGTAACTGTAGCGGTAATAGTATATTTTCCATCAACTGAAAAATCATGAAAAGGAGATAAGTCTATAGAGGTATTATTAATTCCTGAAGCAGGATCTCCAAAATCCCAACTAATTGACGCAATTTTAGACTGATCATCAACACTGAATTCCTTTAGAAAATCTGAGCAGATATTTGAAAAATTCATTTCAAAATTATTCGTAACATGATTTACATTTCCAGTGACGTTAATATAAAAATTAGCATTTGGAAACCCAAATTCGGCAGTTGAAACATATTTATCTCCAGCTCCAGTCAAAGTAGTACATCCTCTTTGCCAAGAAACATCGTTATCTTGTACAGTACCAGCAATAAAAGCTACACTATCTCCATATTCAATTCCTTTTTTAACTTCAATCAAAATCCGTTCTACATCTTTTGGAATTACAATTGGCGTATCAAAATCTACTTGTATAATTTGAGAATTATGATAAATATATGGATCTAGGGCCTGAGTTTGACTACTTCCTATCAAATCTGTTTCAGAAAAAGAACCAGGAAAAGAGTCATCTATTTTATAAATGTTAAAGGTAACATTTGCTAGCCAGCCCGTTTTATTAATTCCAACTTGCCCTGATTTAATTACGAATTCTTCATTATTCGATATACCAAAATCTTTTAAAGTAAAAGCCCGTGCCCAATATATATAAGTTGAGTTACAAGAATAGATATCAGTTTCAACTAGATCATCACATACGTTATGAGAAAGCCTCGTGATTGAACCTGAACTTTTAACATTAAAAACTTCTCCTGTCACATTGATGTAAAAATTCGCATTTGGAACGGGAATGGTTAAATCAGTAGTTGGTGCTAAACCATGATTTGGATCACATCCAAAATACCAGGATTCGCCAGTGTCTTTTTCAGTACCAGCTATATAGACAGCTCCTGTAGCTGGATTATAAATGTCTTTATACTTTTCTACTGAGACCATAATTCTTTTAACTCCGGCAGGAACAATAATGGGTTCATCAAAATTTACTTCAACAATTTCAGGAGCACCAGTAATTAATGGCGATTGTGCAATACCACGTCTTCCAAGTATCGTGGTAGGATAAATAGAATAGGAATAATTGGGAAAATCTTCATCCAGACTGTAAACAATACACTGTAAAGTAGATCCAATATCAGATTTACTTAGTCCAACTTGTAATGATTTAATCATAAATTGTTCATTTGCCGCTATTCCAAAATCAGATAGTGTAAATACTCGTGACCAACTCTCATCTCTATCACAAGAATACATATCTGTCTTAACAAGTGTTGTTCCAATATTATTAGTTAATTTTATTTGGGCTTCAATAGATTGAAAAGACAAAAAAAGTAGAAGTAAAGCTACAGTATTAAATGTTTTTATTTGAGTTATTGTCATTCCTATTTTTGTTGTTTTTTAGCTTGTCGCTAACTAGTATATATTAATTATTTTATAGAGTGTTTACAACCATAATTGAGTAGATCTTCTTTGATAATTTGCGTATTTAAAGTAAATATATAAATAATATTTTTATTACAAATTATCAAAATAACTTTTAAATTTGTGCATAAAAAAAGCGCTCCTTTTCAGGAACGCTTTCTATATAATTAATAAAAAAATTATTTTTTCTCAATCCACAATCTTGCATTGACAAATGCTTCGTGCCAAGGTGAAACTTCATCGTTTCTACCCGCTGGATAATTTGCCCAGTTCCATTGAAAATTAGAACGCTCAATATGTGGCATCATTACTAGGTGACGACCTGTAGTGTCACATAACATAGCAGTATTGTAATCAGATCCATTAGGATTGGCCGGATATCCTTCGTATCCGTATTTCCCAACAATTTGATATTGGTCTTCGGATAATGGTAAGTTGAATTTTCCTTCACCATGCGAAACCCAAACTCCTAATGTTGCTCCAGCAAGGGTAGACAACATCACTGATTTGTTTTCTTGAACCGTTACAGATGTAAAAATACTTTCGTGTTTATGACTGTCGTTATGAAGCATTTTTCCATGCACTTCATGCTCTGGATTAATTACTTCTAATTCCATAAACAACTGGCAACCATTACAAATTCCAACGGATAAAGTGTCTTCTCTTTTGAAGAAGTTTTTCAAGGCTGTATTTGCTTTTTCATTGTATAAAAATGCTCCTGCCCAACCTTTGGCTGAACCTAAAACATCCGAATTAGAGAAACCACCAACGGCGCCTATAAACTGAATGTCTTCTAGTGTTTCACGTCCCGAAATCAAATCGGTCATGTGAACATCTTTTACATCAAATCCAGCAAGGTACATCGCATTGGCCACCTCACGCTCTGAGTTACTTCCTTTTTCACGGATAATAGCCGCTTTTGGACGTGGTTTTGAATCATCGATTACTGGTTTCTTTCCTGTAAAATGAGTAGGGAAAGTAAATTGTAACGCTTGATTTTTATAATTGTCGAAACGGGCTTGAGCCGTTCCGTTCTTCGCTTGTTTTTGGTCTAATAAAAACGAAGTTTTAAACCAAATGTCTCTGTATTTTGGAATGCTTAATCCACATGGGCCAAAGTCCAACGTTTCATCTGCAGTTACTGTTCCTAATTTATAGAAAGCAACTCCATTCCCATTTAATTTATTTTCTAAAGTAGCATCGTCTTTGGCTTGGAATACAAGACCAATATTCTCCGCAAAAAGGTATTTGATAATGTCTTTTTCTTCGAAAACAGAGAAGTCAATATTAGCACCTAGATTCACATCGGCAAAACACATTTCTAATAAAGTAGTAATCAAACCACCACTTCCGATGTCATGTCCAGCCAAAATTTGATTGTCAAGAATTAATTCTTGCATCGTATTGAAAGCATTTTTGAAAAAAGCAGCATCTTTAATCGTTGGTGCATCTTTTCCAATAGTGTTCAATGTTTGTGCAAACGAGGAACCACCTAATTTAAATTCGTCTTGTGATAAATTGATATAATAAATAGAACCACCGTCTCTTTGTAAAACAGGCTCTACTACTTTTCTAATGTCAATGCAATTTCCACCAGCCGAAATAATTACCGTCCCCGGTGCAATCACTTCTTCGTTTGGATAACGTTGTTTCATCGAAAGTGAATCTTTTCCTGTTGGAATGTTGATTCCCAATTCGATTGCAAAATTTGAACAACTTTCTACCGCTGCGTACAAACGAGCATCTTCGCCTTCATTTTTACAAGCCCACATCCAGTTAGCTGAAAGTGAAATTCCGTCCAAACCATTTTTGATAGGAGCCCAAACAATATTCGACAAAGCCTCAGCAATCGCTGTTCTACTTCCTGCAACAGGATCGATTAATGCCGCAACTGGTGAATGTCCTATTGAAGTCGCAACTCCTTCTATTCCTTGATAATCTAAGGCCATTACACCACAGTTATTCAATGGCAATTGTAAGGGGCCAGCCGTTTGTTGTTTGGCTACTTTTCCACCTACACAACGGTCTACTTTATTAGTCAACCAGTCTTTACAAGCTACTGCTTCTAATTGCAATACTTGCTCTAAATAGGTTGATATATTTTTTATGTTGTATTCTAAATCAGTATAGTTTCTGTCGATGTTTTTGTCGGTCATTACTACTTTTGGAGAACTACCAAAGAAGTCTTCCAAAGCATAATCCATAGGTTTAGCACCCGTAGTTTTTGATTCAAAAGTAAAACGATGATCTCCAGTTACATCACCTACTTGGTACATTGGAGAACGCTCTCTGTCAGCAATGCGTTGTAAGATATCAATGTCTTTGTGACCAATAACCAATCCCATTCTTTCTTGAGACTCGTTACCAATGATTTCTTTTGCCGAAAGGGTAGGGTCACCTACAGGTAATTTATCTAAATCAATTAATCCTCCAGTTTCTTCTACTAATTCCGAAAGGCAGTTTAAGTGTCCACCTGCTCCGTGATCGTGAATAGAAACGATTGGGTTGTTATCGCTTTCTACTAATCCACGAATGGCATTGGCAGCACGTTTTTGCATTTCTGGGTTCGAACGTTGGATCGCATTCAATTCAATTCCTGAACTAAAAGCACCCGTGTCAGCAGAAGAAACTGCTGCTCCACCCATTCCAATTCTATAATTTTCACCTCCTAGGATAACAATTTTGTCTCCCGGTTGTGGCTTTTTCTTGGTGGCTTGATCTAATTTTCCGTATCCAATTCCACCGGCTTGCATGATCACTTTGTCGAAACCCAATTTACGAGCGTCTTCTTCGTGTTCGAAAGTAAGGATAGAACCAGTGATTAACGGTTGTCCGAATTTGTTTCCAAAATCAGAAGCTCCGTTTGAGGCTTTTATCAAAATATCCATAGGTGTTTGGTACAACCATTTTCTTTCGGTCATGGCGTTTTCCCAAGGTCTATTTTCTTCTAGGCGAGAATACGAAGTCATGTAAACTGCAGTTCCTGCTAATGGCAACGAACCTTGTCCACCTGCTAAACGGTCGCGAATTTCTCCACCAGCTCCTGTTGCTGCTCCATTGAAAGGCTCTACTGTTGTTGGGAAATTATGTGTTTCTGCTTTTAAGGAGATAACCGAATCAAAGTCTTTTATTTCGTAGAAATCAGGTTTGTCAGCGCTTTTTGGCGCGAACTGTTGTACACGTGGTCCTTTTACAAAAGCCACATTATCTTTGTATGCCGAAACGATATCGTTCGGGTTTTCTTGAGATGTTTTCTTGATTAATTTAAATAAAGAAGAAGGCATTTCTTCCCCATCAATTACAAATGTTCCGTTGAAAATTTTGTGGCGACAGTGCTCTGAATTGGCTTGTGAGAAAGCAAAAACTTCAGAATCGGTTAATTTTCTACCTATTTTAATAGCTAGATTGTCCAAATATTCTACTTCTTCTGGACTTAAAGCCAAACCTTCAGACTGGTTGTAAGCCGCAATATCGTCAATGTCTAAAATTGCTTCGGGCTCGATATTGATCGTGAAAATAGCTTGATTTAACTCGGCGTATTTTTGCGAAAGCATAGGATCAAAATCAGAAAAATCAGCCGTAGCATGATGAAATTCTTCGATTCTAATGATTCCAGAAATACCCATATTTTGAGTAATTTCCACAGCATTAGTGCTCCAAGGCGTAATCATAGTGGCGCGTGGACCAACAAAAAAATCCGTCAATACGGATTTTTCTATTTTATTTGAATTGGCAAAAAGCCAGTTTAATTTTGAAATGTCTTGAGCCGAAATTTCGTTTTGCGTTTGTACTGCAAAAACAGTTTTGCTTTGGTTTTCAAAGAAATGGATCATTGTTGTGTAGTTTGTTGTATTACGGTGCAAATTTAGTTTAAAAAAGTAGTAAGAGCAAATGTGAAATACAAAGTATTTCATAAAATACCACAATTCATAAAATGCCGAAAATCTACTGTTTTAAATTTCTAAATAACCTTTTATTTAGGAAAAGACATAGATTGAAAAGCACCTAAATCTGGCGGAGTAGTTCTTGTATTTCCAATGATATCCAGCGGAATCAAATAGGCCGAATTCCCTTTTGCGAAAGCGCTAGAAGATACGTCAATATTGAGTTTGTTAAGATTAACATTGAAAAACTTTGGACTTTGATTCAAAATAATTCCATTGTAATGCACAGGATCGGTTGCAAATTGGTAAAGTGAATTGGTATTAGAACTGTCAAATTTTACTAAGCAATTATTGAATTGATACTCAAATGTACCTGTACCACTTTTGTTAATCGCGATTTCATTGGTATAAGAACCATAGATGATACAGTTGTTAAAAGTGGCTTGGGTGAGGTCTTTCGTTTCTGGCGTTGCTCCCGAAATAGAATTGTCTATTGTGACTGCCAGCTGAGAGGAACTGTTCCAATTGTTGTTAAATGTGGAATGTGTAAATTTATAATCGCCACCATAGGAGCAGGCCAAACTAGCTAAACCAGCTGAGTTGATCACTATATTTTCACCTACTATTTTCCCTGTTTGAGCCAAAATACCATAGGTAGAAGAGTCGTAAATTTGGGTATTTTTGATAGAAGTAGTTGTTCCATCATTGTTTTGTATCAGTAATCCAATCGTAGCATTTTTAATTGTTAGATGGTTTATCAGATTGTTTGTGCTTCCACTACTGAGCCAAATAGTACCCCATTGACCAGGTACATCATCATATTGGGGTTCCAATCGGTCGCCTTCAAATACCACTTCTTTTTCTAAGTTGGCCGTAGTCGATTTTCCTCCGTTAATATTAATAGAAGCATTGTTGGCTACTATTAAACCAGAATTGGCATGAAAATAAACCCTGCTTCCTGGATTAAAAACGGCGGTTTTACCAGTTGGAACGGCTGCATAACCATAAATAACGTAGGGCTTTTTATTGTTGAAAATAAGTTCATTACCGTTTATGGGATCGTTTTCCTCGAGGTAAAACCCTTCTATTTGTTGATCTCCTATAGGCAGTGTCTCGGTAGTTCCATCAGCAAGACGTTTGGGATATAGAAAAACGGCATCTTGGATTAGCGTAACGAGTGCTACTTTTTGTTCATTTTGGCCACTATCAAATTGAATTTGGTCAGTGTATAAAAAATCAGTTGGATTCGCATCCGTAATTGCAGCTGTTGTTTCGATAAAAATATATAAACTGTCTTTGGCTAAAAGGGTAACATTAGAAAATAGTTTACCATCATTTCCTTGCATTCCGTCGACGGTCAAGCGGTATTTTGAGTTTAGGCCTTTGCCTAGTTGTATGCTTGGAATGTTAATATCGTTTTTGCTGTGGTTGTATACTTTAAGTCGGTAGGTACTAGAACCAATGTTTGTAAAAACGGTATCCAGATAAATGGTGTCCTTTGAAAATGCTAAATCTCCTGTACTTAGAACGGTCTCAAAATCGGATCGACAGGAACAGATGGAGATGAATATTCCAATAAAAAACAAGAATTTGATGGGACGCATTGTGATTAATTTTTGTAAAAATAGGGAAAATCTTATTTGCATGTTATGGGTTTGTCAAATTTGAATTTAGAATAACCACTGCATTTGTTATTTTATGACTCATCTTTTATTTAATTTTACATTTTAAAGCTAAAAATATGACCTTCGATAAAGATAAAATCCTAAATTATTGCAATCAAATTTCCGAAAACACTTTGATGAGCACTTTAAATATCACTTATACAGATGCTGGTGAAGATTATCTAGTTGCCACAATGCCAGTAAATCCATCAGTACACCAACCAATGGGATTGTTGCATGGTGGAGCATCAGTAGCATTGGCTGAAAGTGTGGGAAGTGCTGCTTCGATGTTATACGTAAATGCTGATGTAAGCGAAGTGCGCGGAATAGAAATTTCCGCCAATCATTTGAAAGCAAAACGAGACGGAATGGTGACGGCAACTGCAAAAATAGTTCATAAGGGACGTAGCATTCATCTTTGGGAAATACGCATTACAGATGAAAGTGATAACTTGATTTCGCTTTGTAAATTGACAAATATGATTTTGCCAAAAAGAAAAATGGAAGGTAAATAATGGAATTAATTTTAGATAAAGCCAAGCGTCAATTCACACAAAAACTACCTTTTGTACTCTATTGTAAACCCAATTCAGATACCGTAATTGGGCTTTTTCAGCAAAATGATGATTTGTATAAACTCAATGATTTTAACGAAAAGGGATTCGTTTTTGCTTCTTTTGATGGCAATCAAAACTATTTGATTCCAGAAAATCAGTCCAAAAGAGAAAGTGTTATTTGGGAGAAAAAAAGAGCGATTGTTGCCGAAGTCATAGGTAGTAATGTGGATGAAGAAGCTAAAATTAACTTTGAAAAGTTAGTATGCAAAGGAATCCAAGCTATAGAAAGGGATGAATTTAAAAAAGTGGTTTTGTCTCGAAAAGAGATTCTGGAGCTAGACGATTTCCAATTTGAAACTGTTTTCGAAAATTTAGTGCAGCAGTATCCTTCTACTTTTGTCTATTGTTTTTACCATCCAAAAGTAGGCATGTGGCTTGGTGCTACCCCCGAACAGTTATTGAAAGCCAATAAAAATAGTTTTGAGACGATCGCTTTGGCAGGTACTCAAAAAGACATGGGTTTGGCTGAGATTGTATGGGAGAATAAAGAAAAGGAGGAACAACAAATTGTGACCGACTATATCGTTAATAAACTCGAAAATGTGGCTACAGAAGTTATAGTTTCGAAACCTTATAGTATAAAAGCGGGAAGCATCTGGCATATAAAAACAGATATTTCGGGCGTATTGAATGCCGATTTTAGTTTGCAACAAGTGGTTTGTTTATTGCATCCTACACCCGCTGTTTGTGGTTTGCCCAAAGAAAAAGCAAAAGCCTTTATTTTGGAAAATGAAAACTATGATAGGGATTTTTATACAGGATATTTGGGAGAATTGAATTATAGTTTTGCTACTGATTCGGGAAGCACCGATTTATTTGTTAATTTGCGATGCATGCAAGTAGAAGTGGATTCAAAGAAAAAAGAGGCTAGGGCTTATTTGTATATGGGTTGCGGTATCACAAAAGATAGTGTGCCTGAGAAGGAGTGGAATGAAAGTAGCAATAAATCAACGACCATGAAGAAAGTGTTGATTAGAAATTAGAAGGGTGTAAGGGAAACTTTAAACCTGAAACAAAAGAAACTTTAAATAAAAAAAATGAAACTAGATATATTAGCTTTTGGAGCGCATCCTGATGATGTAGAATTGGGTTGTGCAGGAACGATATTAAAAGAAATTTCCTTAGGGAAAACAGTTGGGATAATTGATTTGACAAGAGGAGAATTAGGGACCAGAGGTTCTGCGGAAATTAGAGATAGTGAAGCGAATGCCGCCGGAAAAATTTTAGGAGTTTCAGTTCGTGAAAATCTTGAAATGCGTGATGGCTTTTTTGTCAATGATGAAAAGCATCAATTAGAAATTATTAAAATGATTCGCAAGTACAAACCAGAAATTGTATTGTGCAATGCCATTGATGATCGCCATATTGATCATGGAAAAGGGAGTAAGTTGGTATCGGATGCTTGTTTTTTATCGGGACTAATAAAGATAGAAACAGTTTTAGATAACGAAAAGCAAACAGCTTGGAGACCTAAGTTAGTGTATCATTATATTCAATGGAAAAATATCGAACCTGACTTTGTAGTGGACATAACCGGATTTACCGATAAAAAAATCGAATCCATTTTAGCGTACCGTTCCCAATTTTATGATCCAGATTCTAATGAACCCGAATCTCCAATTACGTCCAAAAACTTCTTAGAAAGCTTGAATTACCGCTCTAGAGATTTAGGAAGACTTGCAGGGGTAGATCATGCTGAAGGTTTTACTGTAGAAAGATATTTGGCAGTCAATAGCTTAGGAGATTTGAAGTAAATTTGCTGTAAATTTTTAAAAAAAACTTTTGCAGAAGTAAACTTTAGTTGTATATTTGCCACCGCTAAGCAAATGGTGGTTGTAGCTCAGTTGGTTAGAGCATCGGTTTGTGGTACCGAGGGTCGCGGGTTCGAGCCCCGTCTCCCACCCAGAAAGCAAAAGCCTTGAAGAAATTCAAGGCTTTTTTTGTGGAATAAAGGCAACGAAAATGAGCTTTGAATTTCTTCAAAGCTCTTTTCAATTTAGGACAAGTACTTAGCTCACTGGAACGCTAGTAAAAGCGAGGATAGGTACTACTTATTTTTTATCTACAACAGGTCGGTTTTCACGATTTGCAAGATCCCAAGCGATAGTAAATGCAAGTTGGGCTCTTTTGGCCAAAGCATCGTATTCAATCTTGTCAGGAGTATCTGTATTTTTATGGTAATCAGCATGAACACCATTGAAAATAAATACAGATGGAATGCCATGTTTAGCAAAGTTATAATGATCTGAGCGCTCGTAGAAATGATTTGGATCAGCAAGATCATTGTATTTGTAATCGATATCCATTTTAGTGTATTTAGCGTTTGCCAAAGTACAAATGGCATCCAAATCACTTGATAAACGATCTGCACCTATTAAATAGATATAGTTATTTGTGTTTGCATGTTCAACATCACGACGTCCAATCATATCAATATTAATATCGGTAATCGTGTTCTCAAAAGGGAATAAAGGATGTTCAGAATAATAACTGGAACCTAGTAATCCGTGCTCTTCACCAGTTGCATGAAAAAACAGGATAGATCGCTTAGGTCCGTGTCCTTCTTTTTTGGCTATTTCGAATGCTTGTGCGATTTCTAATAAGGCAACTGTTCCAGAGCCATCATCGTCGGCACCATTGTACACATCACCATTTTTAACCCCTACGTGGTCGTAATGGGCTGAGACTACAATCACCTCGTCTGGTTTCTCAGAACCTTCGATAAAAGCCCAGATATTTTCAGAACTGTTTAATTTGTCACCGTATCTTTTGTTTAAGGCTTCAGCAGGTACATTTTGAAAAAAGCTCGTTGCACCTTTGGGGAAAGAAATGTTATTTTTTTTGTATTGACTGATCAGGTATTGACCGGCTTTCTTTTGTCCTGTAGAACCTGTTTCACGTCCTTCCATTGAATCGGCAGCTACGATGTAAAGATGTGTTTTTAATTCAGATGCCGTAATAGTATTCATGTATTTTGTAGGGTTGCTGTTGTCTTGTTCAACAGCTGTTTTTGCACTGGAGCATGAGAATGCTACAGCTAATGCAAAAAAAGAAATTACTTTTTTCATTTATGAAATATTGGTTGTTATTATTTTTTTAGGACTTCGTTTAGGAAAAGTTTCAAATGTTCGAAAGAACGTTTGGCCGCTTTTTCATTGTAAGCTGCTCCTTTAGAATTATCATTTCCATATTCAGGATTGGTAAAACCGTGCACAGCATTAGCATAATAAATCATTTGCCAGTCGGCTTTCGTATCACGCATTTCTTGTTGGAATGCAGTAATTTCTGCTGCAGATTCATAAGGATCATCTGCACCATGACAAACTAAAACTTTGGCATTAATAGGCTCAGTAGGTCTAGCCGCATCTTTTGCTAATCCGCCGTGGAAAGACACGACACCTTTTACATTGATATGTCCGCGAGCCGCTTCCAGCGCTCCCGTACCACCAAAACAATATCCTATAACTACTATATTATCTGGGTTTGCACCCGCTTTAATAAGTTGGTTTAAGGCCAATGAAATTCTTTTTTGGTATTCGGTGTAGTTGGTTTTATAATAACCGGCACTTTTTCCTGCTTCAGCATTGTCATTAGGATAATTTCCTTCTCCATAGATATCAGCAATAAAGGCATAGTACCCTAAGCTTCCTAAGCTAGTGGCGATGTCTTTGGATGCTTTATCGATTCCTTTCCAAGCGGGGAGAATCAGAATTCCTGGTTTTTGAATGCTTTTTTTTGAAGGTGCGATTTCAAAACCATTTAAAATTTGTGCTCCATCTTTATAAGTCACTGCTTTTAACTGGGCAAAAGCACCATTAGAATAAATTAAGATTCCTAAAACTAAAAACTTTATATTTTTCATAGTTGTTATATTTTACACAAATATCTGAATTTATTTGTTATTTTTTTAAATTAGGAACTCATTTTCAACTTTTAGGGCAATCTATTTTTATTATGATTAAAGGCTTATGTTTCTTTTGAATGCACAACCCAGTTCTATCATGGAATCTGTTTTTGCAATTCCTTGAATGGTGTCGATTTTTTCATACAGTAATTTTCTCATGTGTTCATGATCAGTAGCAATCATTTTTATGTATAAAGTAAAAGAACCAGTAATGTAATAACATTCAGTTACTTCAGGTATTTTTTTTAACTCTTCAATAACTCTGCTGGAATCCTCGTCTTTATTTAGTGTGATTCCGGTGAATGCACCCCAATCGTAACCAATTTTTTTTTCGTTTATTATGGGTTTGATTCCGGTTATTATCCCTTGATCGAATAAACGGTTGATGCGCTGATGAACCATTGTATTTGAGATTTTTAAAGCTGTAGCAATTGCAGAATAGGCCATTCGCCCATCTTTTTCTAACTCTTTGATGATTTTTATGTCGAATTCATCTAATACATCCATGGAATTTATTTTTTTGATTATAAATGCGTATTTTTATGAGTCTAAATGTAGTTATTATTTTTTATAAATCAATAAATGTAAATTTGTTATAATGACTTTTTTAATATCATTATTAATTAAAATTAACTTTAATACCTGTATATTAAGTCAAATTTACGTTTTTATTATTGTTTAATAAAAAAATATTTGTAGATTTGTGCTTTAAGAACGCAAAAAAAAGACATCATGGAACAAACGAATCAAACACTTTCTTCAAAATCGGAAGCATTAATAGAAAAAGAAAATAAATACGGGGCTCATAATTATCACCCTTTACCAGTTGTTCTTGACAGAGGAGAAGGCGTTTTTGTTTGGGATGTAGATGGAAAAAAATATTTTGATTTTTTATCTGCTTATTCAGCAGTAAATCAAGGGCATTGTCATCCGAAAATTGTGGGAGCTATGGTGAAACAAGCGCAAACATTGACGTTGACTTCACGTGCTTTTCATAATGATCAATTGGGAGTTTATGAAGAATATATAACTAAATACTTTGGTTTTGACAAAGTGTTACCAATGAATACGGGTGCCGAAGCGGTAGAAACGGCTTTGAAATTATGTAGAAAATGGGCATATGAAGTAAAAGGAATTCCAGAAAATCAAGCACAAATTATTGTTTGTGAAAACAATTTCCACGGAAGAACTACTACCATTATTTCTTTCTCAAATGATGAAGGAGCACGTAAGAATTTTGGTCCTTTTACAGCAGGATTTATAAAAATACCATATGATGATACAGATGCATTAGAAAAAGCATTAAAATCAACTACAAATATTGCTGGATTCTTGGTTGAACCGATTCAAGGAGAAGCGGGTGTTTATGTACCAACAGATGGTTATTTGGCGAAAGCCAAAGCACTTTGTGAAGCGCATAATGTATTGTTTATTGCTGATGAGGTACAAACAGGAATTGCACGTACTGGAAGGTTACTAGCTGTGAATCATGAAGACGTACAACCAGATATTCTTATTTTAGGAAAAGCAATTTCTGGAGGTGTTTATCCAGTATCTGCTGTTTTGGCAAATAATGAAATAATGAATGTAATTAAACCAGGTCAACATGGATCTACTTTTGGTGGTAATCCTGTTGCAGCTGCTGTTGCTATTGCAGCTCTTGAAGTGGTACGTGAAGAAAACTTGGCACAAAATGCTGCCTTTTTAGGAATTCTTTTAAGAACTGGTTTGAATGAAATTGCTGCTAGAAACCCATTGATTACATTGGTTCGTGGTAAGGGATTGCTAAATGCTATTGTGATTGATTGTGATGAAGAATCAGATTTAGCTTGGCAAATTTGCTTGAAATTTAGAGATTATGGTTTATTGGCTAAGCCAACACATGGTAACAAAATTAGATTAGCACCACCATTAGTGATTACAGAATCTCAAATTCATGAGTGTCTTGCTATTATCGAACAAGCATTAAACGATTTCAGATAATCAAACTATAATGGAAAGAGCTATAAAATTAATTAAAAATCGTTCTGATATTGGAGCTGGAACTCGTGGCTCTGACTTAGGAGTGGATGCCATTGAAATTGCTGCTATCAATAAAAATAGTGATTATTTTAATCGGTTTCCTTTTGAAGATGTTAAGACTCACAATGAGAGTATTTACGATAAGAATAAAAATGATTTTGCCAAAAGAATCGAGCATGTTGTAGAACAATGCACGAGGGTGAGTTATGCTGTAAAACATAATTTAGAAGCCAATTATTTCCCCATCGTTTTGTCTGGAGATCACTCCTCGGCACTAGGTACAATAAGTGGTATTAAAGCGGTTTATCCTAAAAAAACGATAGGTGTTATTTGGATTGATGCGCATGCCGACTTGCATTCTCCCTATACTTCTCCTTCGGGAAATATTCATGGAATGCCTTTGTCTGCTGCACTTTCAGATGATAATTTAGATTGTCAAATCAATGAGATTTCTTCGGAAACCAAAAAACATTGGGAGGACATGAAAAATATTGGTTGCCCTGGTGCTAAAATTGATGCAGGGAACCTTATCTATTTTGGTGTTCGCGATACCGAAGAAGCAGAGGAAAAACAAATAGAGAAGTTGAAAATCAGGAACTATATGGTTGCTGAGGTACGTTACAGAGGTTTGCAAACTTGTGTAAAAGAAGCCTTGGCTAAATTAGCTAATTGTGACATGATTTACATTTCTTTTGATGTGGATTCCATGGACTGTGATATGATTTCTTATGGTACAGGAACTCCAGTATCTAAAGGTTTTGATCAATATGAAGTGATTGAAATCATCAATCAAATTGTGAAAAGTAAAAAAGTCGTTTGTTTAGAAGTTGTTGAGGTGAATCCTTTGTTAGATACCAAAGGGAATAAAATGGCCGAAACAGCATTTGAAGTATTAGAACAAGTTACAGAAACAATTGATTTGTGGATTGCATAAATTTTTAATTATAAATATATAAATCCCCAAAGTCTAGTTGTAGATTTTGGGGATTTTTTATGCTCTTTAGCCACGGATTCGTAAATTAATTTATTGGTATTATGAGTTTTACTGTAAATTATTTTTTGGTCATTAATTTACCGCCTCTTTATATAGTTAAATGAAAAACTGTAAAAATAGGTGGCTTTTAACTTTTATCCATGGATTCGCTGATTATTTGTTTCTAATAGTATTCATTTTTCTTTATTAAAGATTTGTCAGCATCAAAAGCACTATATTCCCTTTTTCGTAATTTAAACGATATAAATTGCTCTTAATTCATTTCGTTGTATTTAAAAGTTAATTCCTATTTTAGCTTAACAGATTTATATATATTTGTAGTAAGTATTTTTACGTAGTTTTTAAAATTTAGTTTTTATGATTCAAGTAGATCATGCCTTGTCGATTATAGCAGAGAACAGTAGTAAAATGCCTGTAAAGAAAATTAAAGTGGGTAAGTCACTAGGGTTTATTTTGGCGGAAGCCATTTATTCTCCTATAGATATGCCGCCCTTCCGACAATCGGCAATGGATGGATATGCGTTTGTACATAGTGAATTGTCGACATTTTCTGTGGTTAGTAGTTCGCAAGCAGGAGATTATTCTAATTTAAAACTAGGACTAAACGAAGCAATTAGAATATTTACGGGAGCTTATGTTCCGGATGATGCTAATACGGTGGTAATGCAAGAGCATACCACTGCAACTAAAGATTCAATCCATATTGACAAATTACCAGTTCCCTTCTCAAATGTTAGAAATAAGGGGGAACAAATAGAAAAGGGGAAATTAGTTTTAGATAAAAATACAATTATAACACCTGCTGCAATTGGTTTTTTTGCTTGCTTGGGCATTTCGGAAATCAAAGTGTATTCGAAACCAAAAATAGCGATTTTGGTCACAGGTAATGAACTGGTAAAAGTGGGTAAGAAATTACCTAAAGGAAAAATATACGAAAGTAATTCGGTGATGCTAGAAGCAGCATTAAAAGAAGTTGGAATAAAGAAAACAACCATTTTTAGAGTAAAAGACAATTTAAAGGCGACGTCAAAAATGGTCGAAAGTTGTTTGGCTCATTTTGATGTGATTCTTATTTCTGGTGGAATATCCGTTGGAGATTATGATTTTGTCAAAGAAGCTCTGTTGCAAAATGGAGTAGAGGAGTTGTTTTATAAAATAAATCAAAAACCGGGAAAACCTTTGTTTTTTGGTAAAAAAGAAGAAAAATTAGTTTTTGCCTTGCCGGGAAATCCTGCTTCTTCTTTAACTTGTTTTTATGTGTATGCGTTACCAGCGTTAAAAAAGCGTTTGGGATTCACGGATATTCATTTGCCAAAAATGAACCGAAAAATAACGACCAATTTTCAGAATAATACAGGCAAGACATTATTTTTAAAAGGATTTTACGATGATGATTGTGTGACTGTTTTAGAAAGTCAGAGTTCAGCGATGTTGAACACTTTTGCGGTTGCCAATTGTTTTATTTATGTGCCGCATACGGTGGTAGATATTCAAGAAAATCACGAAGTACAAATTATTCCCTTTAATTAATTTAAGAAATGGATTTAATAGCAACAGATCATTTACTTTTATTTTGTATCGCTCTTGCGGTTATCGCCTTTCTGTATTCTAGTGTGGGTCATGGTGGAGCATCGGGTTATTTGGCACTAATGGCTCTTTTTGCAGTACCTATTGTGGTGATGAAACCATCGGCTTTGCTGTTGAATTTATTTGTTTCTAGTATATCGTTTTTATTTTATTATAAAATGGATTTCTTTCGACCTAAACTCTTTTATCCTTTTGCGATAGCATCCGTTCCTGCCGCATTTTTGGGAGGTTATATAACATTAGACAGTGCCATTTATAAAGTGATATTGGGAGTTGTACTTGTTTTTGCTGCCTTTCGATTATTAGGGTTTTTCTCTTCGAAAGAAAAAGAACTGACTGCAATAAATATTCCATTGGCTTTGGCTTGTGGAGCCACAATCGGACTATTATCAGGAATGTTGGGGATAGGGGGCGGAATTATTTTAAGTCCGATTCTTTTATTACTAGGATGGGCAACGATAAAAGAAGCGGCAGCAATTTCTAGCTTATTCATTTTTGTAAATTCATTGGCGGGGATTTCGGGTTATGTTTTTGGAGGAAAATCGTTTCCTGTTGAAAGTTTTTATTTTGTTCCTGTAGCGATTCTTGGCGGAATCTTAGGGGCCTATTATGGAAGTGGATATTTTTCGAATAAAACGTTGAAATATGTTTTAGGTACGGTGATTTTGTTAGCAAGTGTGAAGTTGATTTTTCCGTGAGAAGAGAAGGAAGATGAAAGAGGCAAGATGAAAGAGGCAAGATGAAAGAGGCAAGATGAAAGAGGAAAGAGGCAAGATGAAAGAGACAAGAGAATAGAAGATTTGAATATCTATAAACTATGGAATAAAGAATAAGAATAGAAATAAAAAATAGTTAAAGAGAATAAAGAATAAGAATAGAAATAAAAAAAGTTAAAGTGAATATTTAAAAAATGAAAACAATAGCAGTATCAATTCTTTGTGGTGGCAAAAGTAGCCGAATGCAGTCCGAAAAAGGATTGGCACTTTATCAAGGGATTCCTTTTATTGAGCACATTATAAAAGCGGTTTTACCTTTTGCAACCGAGATACAATTGATTACCAATACTACTGATTATGATTATTTGGAGTATAAAAAAATAAAAGATATTGAATTGGACAAAGGTCCTATTGGCGGAATTTATTCGGCTTTGACACATTCTAGTTCCGAATTAAATTTGATAGTTAGCTGTGATGTTCCTTTAATTTCAACTGAGTTGTTACTAGAGTTGCTGGAAAAACACCAAGAGAATGCAACAGTTACAGTATTTGCCGACAGGGAGCGCATTCATCCTTTGATAGGGATTTATTGTAAAAAAGTACTACCAATTTTAAAAGACGCTATTGTCAATTCTAATTTAAGAATGATGGAAATGATACACAATGTAGACGCTCAAATTATTAAAGTGGGCGATGATAAAAGCAATCAATTTCGAAATATAAATACGATTGCCGAATTAAATGAACTGAATACCAATTTATCCTAGAGCAAAATGAAAAAAGTACATACACCAAAGTTAACCATCGTAGGGGCTGGGCCTGGAGATGTAGATTTGATTACAATTAAAGCTGTAAAAGCATTAGAAACTGCCGATGTAGTTTTGTATGATGCGCTGGTGAACGAAGAATTATTAAGTTATGCTCCGCAAGCTGAAGCTATTTTTGTAGGCAAGCGTTTTGGATGTCATGCGTACAGCCAAGATCAAATCAATGAACTGATTGTTGTCATGGCTAAAAAATACGGACATGTAGTGCGCTTGAAAGGGGGCGATCCATTCGTTTTTGGAAGAGGAAGTGAAGAAATAGAATACGCACAGCAATTTGGTTTAGAAACGGCTATTGTACCTGGAATTTCATCCGCATTAGGTGTGCCTGCTTCTAATGGAATTAGTTTAACGCAACGCAAAGTATCCGAAAGTTTTTGGGTAATTACAGGAACAACATCCGATCATAAGTTGTCTAAGGATGTGAGCTTGGCTTCTCAATCGTCTGCTACAGTTGTTATCTTGATGGGGATGCATAAACTAAATGAAATTGTAACTTTATACCAAAATAACCGAACAGATGATTTGCCTATTGCTATTATTCAAAACGGAACTACCGCTTCACAAAAAAAAGTTAGCGGAAAAATAAGCTCTATTTTGGAATTAGTTAAAGAACAGGAATTGGCTTCGCCAGCGATAATTATCATTGGAGAAGTGGTGGGACATACGTCAAAATTGACTTCCTTTGTTAAAGAAGAAGAGATGGAGGACGAGTTCATTTTGCAAAATTTAAATGAAATAGCATGATTACGATAAAATATTTTGGTGCCATTGCCGAGAAAGCAAAAACCGAAGGAGAAGCATTTCCTTTTTCGAATCAATCGTTGCAGGATGTAATTAACACATTAGATCAAAAACACGAATTGAGCACGCTTTCTTATAGCATTGCAGTGAACCAAAAAATAATTCAAGACACCAAGTCTTACCTTTTAGAAAGCAATGATATTGTTGCTTTATTGCCTCCTTTTGCGGGAGGTTGATTAAACTGAATTATATGGAAACAACACGATACAACCGACAACTCATTCTTCCTGAAGTAGGCGAAAGCGGACAGGAAAAATTACAGCAAGCCAAAGTTTTAATCATTGGACTTGGTGGTTTAGGCGCGGCAGTTTTACCGTATTTGGCCGCAGCAGGAATTGGCGAAATTGGTTTGATTGATGAAGATGTAATTGAAGTAAGCAACTTGCAACGCCAAGTGATTTATAAAACCGCTTCGGTAGGAAATAGCAAAGTGGAGGAAGCTAAAAATAGGGCTTTAGAGCTGAATCCAACCTTAAAAATAAATGCGATTGTAGAAAGAGTAAATGGTAAAAACGCACTTTCTTTATTTGAATACTACGATATTATTGTGGACGGAACGGATAATTTAAGTACCAAATATTTAATCAATGATGCTTGTTGCGTTACCAATAAACCATTTGTTTATGGTTCTGTTTATAAATTTGAAGGGCAGGTTTCCGTTTTTAATTATCAAGATGGACCCACGTATCGTTGTGTATTTCCAGAGGAAAATGCCGCGGTGAGGAACTGTAATGAAGCCGGAGTGATGGGAATATCCGTTGGAATCATAGGGATGTTTCAAGCCAACGAGGTTTTAAAAATGGTTTTAGGAATAGGAGAGGTGTTAACGGGTAAATTACTGGTTTACAACATGCTTAATAGCGATCAACAAAAATTTGAATTTTCAAAAAAACAAACTATAAAGATTGACAAAACGACTTTCGATCATAAATACAATGTAGCAACTACTCGAAATTTTGAAATCCCTGTTTCGGTAGCAATGAAGCAAATCAATCAGCCCGAAGTTGTTTTTCTAGATGTTCGTAATCTAGAAGAATCTCCAAAATTAGCACAATCCAATTGTATCCAAATTCCGTTAAGTGAACTGGAGGAGGAATTACATCAATTGAATCCCCAAAGTAAAATAATTGTTTTTTGTCAATCAGGAATTCGATCTAAAACGGCAGTAACGCTGCTAAGAAAAAATCAGTTCCTTTCGGCCTTTAGTGTAATAGGCGGAATGAATGCAATGACCAAATTTGAACCTAACGAAACGCTTTTTGTTTCTTAAAAAAATAGACCATGGGAAAGAAAACCGTATTTATAGAAGGCCCTATTTCGGCTGAATTTATAGGGCAATCCATAGCCAAGCATCAAAGCAAGCACACGATTGGTGCACACAATATTTTTCTGGGACAAGTACGTGCAGATGTGCATGGCGATACAGCGGTAAAAGCAATCGAGTACACCGCTTATGAAGAAATGGCCAATGAAAAGCTAGACGCCATCCGCGAAAAAGCATTCGAAAAATACGATTTAATTTGCATGCATATTTACCATAGTTTGGGCGTCGTGCAAGCAGGCGAAGTTTGTTTGTTTGTATTCGTTTCGGCCACACGCAGAAAACAGGTATACGAAGCCACCGAATCGATTGTCAATTGGATAAAAGAGGATGTACCCATCTTTGGCAAAGAAATATTTGAAAACGAAGCATTCACTTGGAAAACAAATACGAAGTAGTCGTTGACCGATGTTCGAAATTCGTTGACCGATGTTCGAAAAACGAAAAACGAATAAACCTGAAACTTTAAACTTTAAACAAAAAACAGTGGTAGACATTACGCATAAAATAAGCACATTACGTTCGGCAACTGCTACGGCAACGGTATTGGTGAGTCATCAAGACACCATTGATGCCATTGTAAATAACGCCGTTCCCAAAGGCAATGTGCTCGAAATGGCCAAAACGGCGGGATTGTTCGCGGTAAAAAACACCCATTTATCCATACCAGATTGCCATCCGCTTCCTATTGAATTTACTTCGGTAGAATATGAAATTAGCGGACTAACGATTGCCATTATTTTCAAAGTAAAAACCGTTTACAAAACTGGTGTTGAGGTTGAGGCCATGCACGGCGCGTCTATTGTGGCGTTGACCATGTATGATATGCTGAAACCTATTGATAAAAACATCGAGATTTCGACCATCAAACTAGTAGAGAAAAAAGGCGGAAAATCGTCTTTCAAAAATAAGTTACCAAATTCGGTCAAAGCGGCGGTTTTCGTTTGTTCCGATTCTATTTTTGCAGGCCAAAAAGAAGATCGTTCTGGTAAAATTATTGTCGAAAAGTTAGATTCGTATGGTATAGAAACGACTCATTACGAAATCATTCCGGATGAGGTCGATTACATCCAAGAGCGCACCACACGATTTGCGCAGGACAAACACCAATTGATTATTTTCACAGGCGGAACCGGACTTTCGCCACGCGATGTCACGCCCGAGGCATTGGAGCCCTTGCTAGAATCTCGCATTCCAGGTATCGAGGAAGCCATTCGATCCTATGGGCAACAGCGCATGCCGTATGCTATGCTTTCGCGCTCCATGGTGGGCACGATAGGCAATACTTTGGTGCTGGCTTTACCAGGATCTACTAATGGTGCTAGAGAATCCATGGATGCTGTTTTCCCGCATGCACTGCACGTTTTTCACGTATTAAAAGGCAACAATCATGACGCCAAATAAAAACCCCTTAACGGATGATTTTGGGCGCACCCACAACTATTTGCGTATTTCGTTGATCGAAAAATGCAACCTGCGTTGTACCTATTGCATGCCTGCGGATGGAATTGCCTTGTCTCCAAAAGCGGATATAATGACCGCACAAGAGATTTATGCCATCGCCAAAACATTCGTCCATCATGGGGTTAATAAAATACGATTAACAGGTGGTGAGCCACTATTACGAAAAGACTTTCCCGAAATAATCACCCAACTCGCCACATTAGGCACCGAGATTTCGATTACCACAAATGGTATTTTGGTCGATAGACACCTAGAAGTTTTAAAGGCTAATAAAGTCACCAAAATCAATTTGAGTCTCGATACACTTGTAGCGACCAAGTTCAATGCCATTACCCTGCGCAATCAGTTTCAAGGCGTGATCGACAATTTGCATCTTTTGCTCCACAACGGCTTTCAAGTCAAGGTCAATGTCGTCTTGATAAAAGGATTCAATGACAACGAAATCATCGATTTTATAAACCTCACTCAGCATTTATCGCTATCGATTCGCTTTATAGAATTCATGCCTTTTGCCGGTAATGAGTGGGATAGGAGCAAAATGGTGTCACAGCAAGAAATTCTGGATGTGGTGCATACCGCTTTTGCCAAAACCAATATTGAGAAATTACAAGACGATAAAAACTTCACTTCCCGAGATTTCAAAATCAAGAATTACGCGGGCAGTTTTGGGATCATCAGTTCCATCACCAATCCTTTTTGTGATGGTTGCAACCGCATTCGATTGACTGCCAACGGCAAAATAAAAAACTGCTTGTTCTCTAACCACGAGACCGATTTACTTACCGCTTACCGCTCAGGCCAAGCCCTCGAAACCGTCATTGCCACCGCCATTCAAACCAAAATGAAAGTAAGAGCCGGCATGACCTCCATAGACGAAATAAACGATCCCACCCTGCACCAAGACAACCGTTCCATGATTAGCATAGGAGGATAAAATTATTATTATTATTTAGAGCTGTTCCCGTCATTCGTTGCAACCCATTTGGTCTCAAACCGGTTTACTAGACGCTGGCAGGAGCTTCCTGCGGTCGCTCTGCCACCACCAGTAAAACTGGTTTTCCACCTGCATGGGGTTTTCACTGCTACCGGGGCTAGGGAATTTGTGGTTTATTTCAAGCGAATGTGGTTTCCCGTAAAGTTTTTATTTATCAAGTATTTATCTTTGAAAAAGAGTTGATTAGTAAATAGTTTATTCAGAATTTTAGTTGATTAAAATGGGAATATTTTCGTTAGATTAAAATAATGTAGGATGATTGGTAAATAATACTTAAACGACTTTTTATGATAAATACCTTAGAAAGAAAGAACAGGCTATATGCCGCGGACCTCGCTAGAAAATATTTTAGTGGGCAAATATCAATGCATCAGTTTTTAAACAACCTACTGGATTATCAAAATGACATTAAAATTAGATTTCTTATTGACAAGGTTGGAAAAAGACCAAAAAAAGGTTGGTTTTTTGATGTTTCTAGAGAAAGAAATACAGCTTACATTAAAGAGGTTTTTATAATTATTGAAGATTTGGAAAATAGCGATGTCTAATATTTAACGATAACAAGTCGTAAAAAGAATCACTATGAATTAATTAGATGGAAATTATACAACCTTTAGTTATTATTTTATAATAGTTTTTAAATCATTAGTAATCAACTTTGTAATGTTGTAAAAATTAAATTACAGCTTAACAATTTGATTATGAAAAAGATACTTTTAATTGCTACGTTTATTGTATTTGGAATTACAGTGAACTCTTGCAGCAGCGATTCTACTTCTGGCACTTATGCCTACAATGTTCGTATGACAGATGCTCCTGGACCTTATGAAAAGGTAAACATTGATTTAAAAGCGGTGGAAGTTACAGGAAACAATGGGCAAACGGTACTATTAAACACTACAGCTGGTATTTACAACCTTTTAGAGTTTTCTAATGGTTTGAGTACACTAATAGCTACTAGTGAATTGAGTGATGCTAACGTATCACAAATTAGGTTGATTCTTGGGTCTAACAACACAGTGGTTGTGGGAGGTGTTACTTATCCTTTAGACACGCCAAGTGCTGAACAATCAGGCTTGAAATTACAAGTGCACCAAACCTTGCTTGCGGATATTCAAAATGAGATCCTACTTGATTTTGATGCCAATGCTTCAATTGTAAAAACTGGAAATGGAACTTACAAACTAAAACCAGTGGTGAGAACTATAGTTACCGCTATTACTGGAAATATCAAAGGAAGTATTACTCCCATTGGTACTTTGGCCGTGGTAACAGCTACCTCTGTTGATGCTGTTGAATACTCGAGTAGTGTGAATGCGTTAGGTGAGTTTCAAATATCAGGGCTTTTACCTGGAATCTACACTTTTACTATAACGCCTTTATTGCCATTACTGCCTGTAACCCAAACAAATGTGGTGGTAACAGCAGGTGTAAACACTAATTTGGGTGTGATAGCGCTATAAGATATCCCTTTTTGCCTTAAATTTTTTATTAAAAAACCACGTGTTAGTTTGCGTGGTTTTTTTATGTGCTAAAGTGAACTACTAACTTAACCTGAAGTTACTGTAAGTCATATTTCCTAAGAGTTTGAACGTCTCGATCGTGAACACTATGGTAATATCTTTTTTTGTGAGGAAGTATTCTAGTATAATTGCTTCGTTCCTGGCAATGACAGAATTGAGATTTAGTTATTATGAAAATTACTCGTGTTTCCTAGCCCTAATGGTAGCGGCATCCTCGTAGCGTAGCGAAGAGATACAGCGAACAGCAGGAGGGAAGGTTCTTGAAACCTAGAAAAGCTTTGGCTCCAAAAAAGAAAGGAACTACTTATTGAATTCTTTATTCGTTACTAGCCTTATTTTTTCTATTTTTACTGTAACAGATTATAATAATCGCACTCTTATTGTGGAATCGATTATTATTTAAAAGTATAGATATGAAAAGAATTGTTTTAAGCGGACTGGTACTTTGTGCTGGTTTGATGGTGCAAGCGCAATCCATCGATAAAATCATTTGCACGGATAAAGTGACCGAGATTGAAAAAGTACTTTCGGCAGATGATATGCAAGGGCGTAGGGCTTTTACACCAGGAATCGATAAGGCATCGGCCTATATTGAGTCTCAATTCAAGAAAATAGGGCTACAAACCTTTAATAACTCCAAAGATTACCGTCAAGAATTTGCGACGACGGAGGCCAAAAGAACGAGTCTAGAAGTAACGATTGACGGCAAAGCGATTGATGCGGGGTCGATGATTTCATTTTCGTACCAACCTCAGGTTTCCTTGACAGAGGCGAGTCCTGTTACTGTGGTAAGCATTGGTTCTGGAGATAATTTTGGACCTAAGTTTTATGAGTATTACCGAAGCGATAAAAATTTATTGGTTTTAGTTGATGCGTCGTTTAAAGCCAAACTTCAAAATATGCAACATATTGGTCAAATGGCTGCTAAACCAGGGAAGAATACGGTTGTATTTGTTTTTGGACCTACAACTGCTACACGTTTCAAAATTGAAGCAACCAATACTATTACTACTAAAAAACTGAACAATGTAGTGGGGATGTTGAAAGGAAAAACGAAACCAAATGAATATGTAATATTTTCAGGTCATTACGATCATCTAGGTGTGGGCTCGCCAGAAGAAGGAGTGCCACATGATGCCACAGATTCTATCTACAATGGAGCCAATGATGATGCGGCAGGAACAACTGCGGTGATTGTGCTTGCTGAATATTTCAAGAAAATAAATAATAATGATCGTTCTATCATTTTTTCGACTTTTGTAGCAGAAGAATTGGGAGGTTATGGAGCTAAATATTTTTCGGAACAAATGAATCCAGAGCAAGTAATGGCCATGTTCAATATTGAAATGATTGGTACCGATTCTAAATGGGGGGAAAACTCGGCTTACATCACTGGATTTGATAAAACGAATATGGGTGAAATTTTGCAGAAAAACTTAGAAGGATCGCAATTTAAATTCCATCCAGATCCCTACCCAGAACAACAATTATTCTATAGATCTGACAATGCTACTCTAGCAAGACAAGGAGTTCCGGCGCATACAATTTCGACATCAAAAATGGATAACGAACCTAATTATCATAAAGCGAGTGATGAAATAGGAACATTAGACATGGACAACATGACCGAAATTATTAAAGCGATCGCAATTAGTTCGTCATCTATTATCAGCGGAAAAGACACGCCAACGAGAGTGGATACTACGAAGTTGAAATAAGTAATTTTTTAAGTGATAGAAAAAGTTTTACTACTGTAAAATACTTTTTTTTTAACCATTTAGAGATTAAGAAAATTAAGGATAGACACTTAATGAGCCTTAATCTCTAAATGGTTTTTTAGCTTTATTATTTAGAGGTTGGTTGTAAATAAATTTAACCATTAAGGTATTTAGGAGATTAAGGATAACAACTTAATAAACGGTAATTTCTAAAGGGTGTATAATATTTCACAAAAATGGACTAATTGAATTCGACTTGTACTTTATACTTATTAGAACTTACAATAGATTCTATAGATCCAAATGAGGCAATACTTTGATGTTCTTCTCTTTCTTTTCTCAAAGAAATTTGCTTTAACGCATTTTGAAACCGACTTACTTCTTTTAAAGTAGTCAGTATAAGTCCTGGAACAGCGGCATTTTTACCAGCACTGTCTTTAGAAACCATCGTGAAATAAGAGGAATTACAATGATTGACAGTTCCTGTTTGAATATTTTCCGATTCTACTCGGATGCCCACAATCATAGAACTGTTTCCCACATAGTTCACACTGGCTTTCATAGTAACTAATTCGCCCACTTCAATAGGTTTCAAGAAATTCACTGTATCCACAGAGGCCGTTACACAATAATTCCCGCAAAATTTAGACCCACATGCAAAGGCAATCTGGTCCATAAGTGACAAAATATAACCACCATGAATTTTTCCGCTAAAGTTGGTGTGGGAAGGCAACATTAACTCGGATATAGTGATGTGCGACGAGCTTACCGTTTTGAAAGTAGTATTCATATTGTAATGATTTATAATAAAAAGAGATTTTGAACGGCCAAAAATAGATAATTTTTTTGAAGGGAAAGCAGGCAATTAAATTTCAAGTTTTTTAAACCATTAAGAGATTAAGAATCTTTAGTATTGAGTCTTAATGAGTCTTACTTTCTTAATGGTTTTTATTGCAAAATTTAATCAAGAATGTTATTTAAATTGAATTAAATCGCATCCAGTTTTTCAAGATTTAACGTGATAAAATTGGATTTTGGTGCTTCACATAAAGAACAACAATAATTCACAGGTAAATCCTTAAATAAAGTTCCTTTTTCAATGCCTTGTTCTATATCTCCGTATTCTGAATTATAAACCGTTAAGCATTCTTTACATTGATGTACATCGAGTTCTTTTTTTTCTTTTTTGACTGCTGTTGCCGTATCAATTTCAGACACAGAGTTGCCTAACTCTTCAAAATATTTCCTACTTAATTCTATCAAAATCGTAGGCAATTCCAGTTTGTCTACATCTTGTGCATGAACAATATACGTGCGACTATTAGGATCAAAATTTTTGGCGTAAAGCACATTATACGTATCTCTAATTTTTATGGAAGCTAGATCTTTAGGCATCTCATTTTTTTCTACGACAATAGAAGTGAAGTAATGACCTTCTCTATTGTATTCAGAAATTCCAAAAGTAAGTCCGTAGGTACTAATATCAAATTGATCCAAAGTACGAACTAAGAACGTTTTTAGATTCAACGCCCATTCTCTGGCCACTGGTAAATGCCAGTTGAGTTCTAATAACGAATGACGGACATTGATTCCTTTCTTTCCTAAGAATTTTTCCCAGTCTAATTTGCGGTCTTTTGGGATTCCTTTTACCACAAATGATTTCCAAGGTGTAATACATATTTTTCCTATTTTACAGTCAAAACACAAATCACACATTTCTTTTAAGAACTCTAAATCATATAAGTTGTTTCTCCAATACAAACCCAACCAATATTGATCTATACCCAATCGATTCATTCCTTCATAGTAAGGAAACGGATAAAAAGGTATGTTTAAAGGTTTGTCAATGGTTCTATTATTGGTATCCAAAGCTTCACTCACCAAACTAAAAATCATGTCAATTCCGCAAGATTCTTCGCTTACAATGCGTTCTATTTCATAATAAAATTTAGAAATATCCCAACTGTAAATTAATACTGGATACACTTCCATGCGCTCCCAATTGGGCAAGCGAATGTATAGAAACCAGTAATCTTCATGCTCTGAAGCTATAAAGTTAATATGTCCTGTAAACAAAGGAACCAACTGCTGTTTAGGGTCGGTAATGTTCACTTTTAATACAGGATGTTCTTTGAATTGTTCTAATATATAAAGGAATTTGTTTCCTGTAAGCCAATTTGTATTTCTAAAAATATCGGTAGAGACATAAGAAGAAACAATGTTATTCCCGCTTTTTTGATCTGGAAAAATAACTTGATGTCCTTCTTTTGTATCCGTATATAAATTATTAAATCCTTTTGGAAAAATAATATCTTGTCTGGATCCAAAAGAAAAATCTTTGAGCCCTTGTTCCAAGCCCATATTTACAATGTTTCGTAATTCACCAGGTGAAATAACGCCTCCTTTTACTATTAATCTCGTTAGTTCCATAATTTTATAGTTTCAAGTTTACCGTTTCAAGTTTATGTCTATATAATTGAAACAAAAAACTATTTTATTTTTGATAATATTTCCTTTACTTCTGTTTTACAACTTCCGCAGCCTAAACCAGCTCCTGTACTTCTACATAATTCTGTAAAATTAGTAGTTCCACTTTTTATGGCTTCTTCAATATTGCCACTTCCTACTTGACTGCAAGAACAAACGAGTTTTCCTAAAACAGGCTTTGCATTTGAGCTTCCTCGCAATAAGGAGTTTCTCTTGTCGGATAATTCGATTTTGCTTTCAATCATGCTTTTGAACTCGGCAAATTCATTTTTATCGCCCATCAAAATAGCGCCTACTAATAAATCATTTTTAACGATGCATTTTTTATAGTAGCGTTGTTTCAAGTCGGCAAAAACAATTTCTTCATAGGAATCATCATTTTCGGGGATTTCGATTTCACCAATACTACAAAGATTGATGTCTTCTAGTTTTAAGATATTCATTAAAACAGAACCTTTATAAAAACTGCTAATATCTCCAGCTAAATAATTGGCTAAAATATCAGCTTGTTCTTCTGCCGCTGAGGTAATTCCGAACAAACGATTGTTGAATTCGGCTATTTCACCAATGGCATAGATATCAGGATTAGACGATTGTAAGTACTGATTTACTTTTACACCGCGTCCGCAATTAATCCCAGATTCTTTGGCTATTTCAATATTTGGGATAGTTCCAATAGTATATACGATAGCATTTGCGGTAAGAATTCGTCCACTTTTTAAAGCGATTTCAATTTCATTTTCATTATCAGTTTCAAATACGGTACTCACTTCATTATCAAAATAGATTTGTATGTCTCTAATTTGCACTTCTTCGGCTAATAATTTACTGGAAATACGATCCAGTTGGCGTTCCATTAAACGGGATGCTCTTTGGATAATAGTAATCTTGACTTTTTTATGTTTCAGTGCAGCGGCTAATTCTAAACCTAATAAACCACCTCCTACAATCACTACGTGTTGCTCTTCGGGAGCTAATTTAGTATTGTCTAGATAGTTTTTCAGTCGGTCTGCATCTTCTTTTTTTCTTATGGTAAAGCGGCCAGGTAAATGCAATTGTGCGTTTTCTGGAATAAAAGGGCGACTTCCTGTGGCTAGTATTAAATTGTCAAAAGTATGTGTGATGCCTTGGCTATCCACCACTGTTTTATCAGAAGTATTAATAGCATCTATCCCAACGCCAGACTTCATCGTGATATTCAATTTGCCTAAAGCGTCATCTTTTATTTTTAATAATTTATCCCAAGACAACTCAGCAGTGACATATTCAGGTAATAAAACACGGTTGTAAAACGGGTTAATTTCATTAGAGAATATTATTATTTCATCAGTAGTGTTGATTTCTCTATAATTCTGTATGAATCGAAAGGCAGCTGCTCCAGCGCCAATAATAGCAATTTTTTGGAACGGTTTAATGTATTTAGCTACGGATACCGTGGTATATTTAAAATCAGGCTCTTTAGAAATGGGATCAACAAGAGTATTCGTTAAATTATTGGTACGATTCAAATCGTTTTCTAATTGTTTTCCCCAATGCATTGGTAAAAACACCACGGTTTCTTTAATGCTGTCCGTCACTTTTGCTTTTACGCGTACAGCACCATTTTTACTGGTAACCATAACGATATCTCCATTTTTAATGGACGCTTTAAAAGCATCAATAGGATTTATTTCTAGAAAAGGACTCGGAATATGCGTCATTAAGCGCGACACTTTTCCTGTCTTGGTCATTGTATGCCATTGATCTCTTATACGTCCTGTTGTAAGTATAAAGGGGAACTGGTCATTGGGTTGCTCTGACGTATTTTCAATAGCTGTTGGGAGATTGAAAATTGCTTTTTGCGAAGGCGTAAAGAATTTTTTATCAGTAAATAGGCGAGGGGTTCCAGGATGTCCGTAATCAGGAACAGGCCATTGAAAAGTACCTTCGTTTTTTAATCGGTTGTAATTTAAATAAGAAATATCAATATTAGTGTTTTTTGTCATTTGACAATATTCCTTGTATACTTCTTCGGTATTATTGAAATTGAAGCCATTGAAATTCATTTTTTTAGCAAAACGAAGTAGGATGTCAATATCTGATAAAGCTTCACCAGGTGCATTTATTCCTTTTGGTAAGTAAGAAATTCGTCGCTCCGAGTTGGTCATAGTGCCTTCTTTTTCTAGCCAAGCTGCTGCTGGTAAAAGTAAGTCGGCATGTTTAGCCGTATCTGCATTGTGTGATATTTCTTGAACGACTACAAATTTGGCTTTCGCCAAAGCTTTCTCTACTCTTCGAGAATCAGGTAAACTCACCAAAGGATTGGTGCAAATTACCCAGATGGCTTTCATTTTTCCAGATTCAAGCGCTTCAAACATTTCGGTTGCCGTAAATCCTGGTTTTTCGGATATGGAGTCTACTCCCCAAAAATCAGCTACTTCTTGTCGGTGCACAGGATTTGCTAAATCTTTATGAACTGCTAATAAATTAGCCATTCCACCTACTTCACGACCTCCCATAGCATTGGGCTGGCCCGTTAATGAAAAGGGACCAGACCCAGGTTTTCCTACATGACCGGTTAACAGTGAAATATTCAATAAGGCAGTGTTTTTATCGACTCCAATCGCGCTTTGATTCAATCCCATGGCCCAAAGCGAAAGAAATCCTTCTGCTTTACCTATTAAATCAGCTGCTAGTTTAATATCACTAACAGAAACTCCACAAAGTTTAGATGCTTTTTCTAATGAGGTAGATAAAACAAGCGCTCTGTATGCTAGGTAATTTTCGGTATTATTTTTTATAAAATCAGCATCCGTATAGCCTCTTTCTATAATGCATTTGGCTAAGGCATGGTATAAAACAATATCAGATCCTGGAATAATTTGAAGATGTAGATCGGCAGTTGCTGCAGTATCTGTTCTTCTTGGGTCTATAACAATTATTTTTACCTTAGGATTTTTCTCTTTATGTTGTTCAAGTCTTCTAAAAAGGATAGGGTGACACCAAGCTGGATTAGCACCTGTGATTAAAAAAGTATCCGCCAGTTCAATATCGTCATAGGCGATAGGAACGGAGTCTTCTCCAAATGTTTTTTTGTATCCCACAACTGCTGAGCTCATGCACAAGCGGGAGTTGGTATCTATATTATTGGTTTTTAGAAATCCTTTTACCAGTTTATTTACTAAGTAATATTCTTCAGTAAGGCATTGCCCAGAGATGTAAAAACCAACACTATCTGGACCGTGTTTTTTTATTATGGAAGAAAAAACCGCTGCCGCACGATCCATCGCCGCATCCCAACTCACTCTTTCCATGGGATGGGATTTACTCCATCGCATTTCTGGGTACAGGATTCTATCCGAAGTATCATTGGCTACATAATGCAAGTTCATCCCCTTAGAACAAAGCATTCCTCTATTTACAGGATGATTTTCATCTCCACGAACGGTTACGCCATTTTTAGAATCATTGGTTACAATAATCCCACAGCCTACACCACAATACGAACAAGTTGTTTTAATTTCTGGATTTTGCATTTGTAATCTTCTGTATTAAATAGTAAAACTGTCGAAGAAATAGAATATACGATTCTGAGATCTTTATAACAAAAGTAAGTATTAATACGTAATAATACGTAATTTTAAATTTGTTTTTTCTAAGTTTTATCAATTTAGAGAATCAGATGCTTCTGAAACTTGAATTTATTGCAAAAAGCGGGGTTTAATTATAACATTAATAAATTTTGTTTTGAAACAAAAAAAGATTGAAGCATTTTAGACTTCAATCTTTTAAGGTTTAATTTTATGAATTCTATTTTTTTTAGCCACAGATTAAAATCATTTCATAGATTTTCTATTTGTGAAAATTTTGTCTGAGTTACTTATTGGAACTTGTTGTTTTAATGTTCTAAGAAATTAATTAGATGTTCACGGTTGCCATAATAGGTGGGATGTTCTAATATGGCTTTTCTATTTCGAGGTCTTTCATAGGTAATGTCTAGAATATCTCCTATTTGTGCTTTAGGTCCTGAGGTCATCATAATCACTCTGTCTGCCAAGAAAATGGACTCATCGACATCATGGGTAATCATTATTCCAGTTGTTTTTTCTTTGTTTAATACCTCTAACAATACATCTTGAAGTTCCCCTCTAGTTAAAGAATCAAGCATTCCAAAAGGTTCATCTAAAAGTAAAATTTGCGGTTTTAAAGCCAATGCTCTTGCAATTCCAACTCTTTGCTTCATTCCTTGCGATAGGTCTTTTGCTTTTTTGTCAAAGGAGCCATCGAGACCTACTTTACTTAGGTAATATTTACAAATGTCTAAGCGTTGCTTTTTGGTTGCATTTGCAAAAACTTTTTCTACACCTAGTAAAACATTTTCTAGGGCACTCATCCAGGGCAATAAACTAGGAGATTGAAAGATTACTCCTCTATCTGGTCCAGGACCTGTAATTGGGGAGCCATTTAATATAATTTGGCCTCCTGATATTAGATTTAAACCTGCAATCATAGAAAGCAATGTTGTTTTTCCGCAACCAGAGTGCCCAATTATAGAAACAAATTCACCTTCTTTAATTTTTAAATTTAGATTTTCCAATACTACAAAATCACCATTTGGAGTGGGATAAATTTTGGTTAAATTAGATAACTCCAACATGTATTTTTCAAATCCCAATGGATCACGATTTATTATATCTTTTTCTAATATGGACTCTTTCATGGTATCTATCTCTTTAAATTTTAATTATATAATGAATTCTAGTTGAATTTCATTGGTACTAAATCAGGCAATTCGTAGTGCGTAATTTCTAGTCCTGCCGTTCTTTCCTGTCCAATTTCCATCAGATATTCAATAATACCATTTCTTAATTTTTTAAAACTGTCTAAATGGTTCAAGGCAATTTTATTGCGAGGTCGCTCAATTTCAATTTCAAATTGGGGTCCTAGAGTGGCTTTTGGACCTGGACGTAAAGGTATCACGCGATCAGCCATGAAAACGCCTTCATCCACATCATTGGTTATTAGCAAAGCGGTTCGTTTGTCCTCACTCCAGATAGAAAGTATTTCTTCTTGCAGGTTCCCTCTTGTCAACGCATCCAATGCTCCCAAAGGTTCATCCATTAAAATTAATTCTGGTTTCATAGCTAATGTTCGGGCTACCGCTACACGTTGACGCATACCGCCTGAAAGTTCTTTTGGTTTTTTGTGTGAAGCATGAGAAAGATGTACTTTTTCAATAAAATTATTGACATGATCCTCTATTTCTTTTTTAGTCCAGTCTTTAAAAACGGATTTTACCGCCATTTCAATATTATCATACACAGTAAGCCAAGGCAGTAAAGAATAATTTTGAAAGATAATTCCACGTTCGTGACTGGTTCCTTGGATTGGTTTGCCTTTGAATAATATTTCACCTGAATCCGGTTCTATTAATCCTGCGATTAGATTGACTAAAGTGGTTTTTCCACTTCCTGTAAATCCTACAATAGCCACAAATTCTCCTTCTTCTATTTTTAAGTTGATGTTTGATAATACTTCGGTTTTGTTTTTTCCTTCACCGTACGATTTACAAACATTTTTTAGTTCTAAATATGCCATGATTTTTTTGTTTAAAAGAGTTTAAAGTTTTAAAAGTCGATTATAGAAAGTCAATTTGGTTTATTTTAAATGTCATTATTCTCAAAAGTAGGACTTTATGACTTTCGACTTTATGACCTTAAAACTTCCTCAATCCGTAAACGTTAGTAATTTTTGAAAAATCATCATTACACGATCCAGCATGAATCCTATTATTCCTATTACAAACATGGCTACAATAATTTTAGAATTAGAATCACTAGAACCATTTTGGAATTCTTCCCAAACAAAAGATCCTAAACCTGGACTTTGGGCTAACAATTCGATTGCAATTAATACCATCCAAGCCACAGAAAGAGTAATTCTTAATCCAGTGAATATCATAGGAAAAGACGAGGGAAGTATTATTTTGAAAACCTTGCTAAATGTTCCAAGTTGCAACACTTTAGCTACGTTAATATAATCTTTATCTACAGATGAAACTCCAACGCTGGTATTAACAAGAGTGGCCCACATAGAACACAGTCCTACACTTATAAAGGAAATCACAAATGATTTTTCGATATCAACATTGGTCAAAAGTGTTTTTATAATCATGGATACTAATAATAGCCAAACAACAGGAGATACTGGTTTGAATATTTGTACAATCCAGTTGAAAGAAGTTCTTAGTGTTGTACTTAGTCCTAATACAATACCTGTAGGAACGGCAATAATTATAGAGAGTAAGAAACCGGCAAAAACGGTTTTTAAACTCGTCATTATTTGATCTACAAATGAAGGACGGCCAGTGTACACAATTTCAATTTGGCCTTTGGCTTTACGATCGGTATTTATAGCTTCGTATTTGTCTATAAATTCTTGTTTTTTGGCGGTCATTATTTTATGATCATCCCATAATTTTCCTAAGGCAGTATAAACCATAGCAGGAGAAGGCAAGGAATTAGGTCTGCAGCTTATGTCTCCAGATGCGATACAAGCTTCTAGTTTTTTGGCGGCTTCTGGTCCTTGGTCTTTAAGTGCTTTTTCAATTTTTATTTCGGACTCAACATTATTTAAATAATTAGAAAAGGATTGCCATAAAAGGATAAATAATACTACTGATAAAATAGGGAAGAGGATTCTTTTGAATGCATCTTTTCCATTTTTTTTCAAATCTTCTCCAGTCAGTAATCTAATGAGAGGTTCTAAGTAACCCAGTCCAATAAATTGTACAGTTTTTATTATTTTAGTCTTCATGTTTCTTTTTTTATATATTTAAAATTGGTTGTAAGGATTATCATTAGTTTTGATTTTGAACTAATTATCTCCTAAGTAAGAAACCATTCTAAGGTAATGTTGTGTTTTTTAGTTTTTAAATAAGTAGTTGAGGATGAAACTACAACACCCCCAACTACATCATTTTATGAATTAGTTTTTATTACCAATTTTTAAGCTTTTAATGTATTCCAATGGCATTTTACCATCGTATTTTACACCGTCAATAAAGTCAGTTGTTGCTGGTTTGTAACCATCAGTTGTTGGAATATCTTCGGCAACTAAATTTCCTTCTTTCAATAAAAGTTGTGCTGCTTTGGTCCAAATTTCAGGCTTGTAAACCTCTTTGATTTTTGAGGCATACCACTCAGCTGGTTTTGATTCTGTAATTTGTCCCCAACGTCTCATTTGAGTCATGAACCAAATTCCATCAGAATAGTAAGGATAAGTTGCATTGTCTTTAAAGAATACATTGAAATCAGCTGCATCGCGTTTGTCTCCTTTTTCGTACTCAAATGTTCCAGTCATTGAGTTTTTTAATACATTCTCATCGGCACCTACATAAGCAGGGCTAGATAAAATTTTAACTGCTTCCAATCTATTTTTTGGATCGTCTAACCATTTTCCTGCTCTAATCAAAGCTTTAGTGATCGCAATAGCAGTATTTGGGTTTTTGTCGATAAAAGCTTGAGTCATAACAAAAACTTTTTCTGGGTGGTTTTTCCATATGTCACGGCTTGTGATAACTGGTACTCCAATTCCTTTGCTTACCGCTTGTTGATTCCAAGGTTCACCAACACAATATCCATTGATTGTTCCTGCTTCTAGTGTAGCTGGCATTTGTGGCGGAGGTGTTACTGATAATAATACATCAGCATTGATCATTCCTTGTGCATTGTCTTTTGTATATTGTCCAGGGTTGATACCTCCTGCAGCTAACCAATAACGCAGTTGGTAGTTGTGCGTTGATACTGGGAATACCATACCCATTTTGAATGGTTTATTAGCATTTTTGTATTCTTTTATAACAGGTAATAAGGCACTAGCACTAATAGGGTGAATCGGTTTTCCATCTTTCATAGGCAATCCTGGTTTCATTTTTGACCAAACATCGTTAGAAACAGTGATAGCATTACCATTTAAATCCATAGAGAAAGTAGTAACTAATTTCGCTTGTCTTCCAAAACCTACTGCAGCAGCTATAGGCTGTCCTGCTAGCATATGAGATCCGTCAATTTGTTCGTCAATTACACGGTCTAAAACATTTTTCCAGTTCGATTGCGCTTCTAAGGTTACAAATAAACCTTCGTCTTCAAAGAAGCCTTTTTCTTTGGCTATAGCCAAAGGAGCCATATCAGTTAGTTTTATAAATCCTAAAGTTACCTGTGGTTTCTCCAGCGTTAATTTTTCGGTTTTTGAAGTAGAGGCAACTTCAGTCGTAGCCTCTTTCTTTTCTTCTTTTTTACAGCTCAAAACGCTCAAAGAGGCAATGGCTAGTACGGATAATCTAAAAACTAATTTTTTCATGTTATACTTTTTTAAAATAGTTGATTATTATTTTTTTGTTGAAAATATTTGCGGGTTGATGTTGATCATTACCCAAGCCCAATTGTTTGTTTTGCTCGCGTCTCCAGTTTTTAAAGTCTCTAATGTTGAAGAACCGAACATTTGTGAATATCCTGCAACAGCCATGATGTCTTTGTGAATTTTATATCCTGCAGTTAGATCTACTTCAGTACCTAGGTAAGAGTCTTTTTCAACTCCTGCAGCGATTACTTTATTTGGAGCATAAAAAACGTGTGGTGTCAAGGAGAACTTTACTTTTTTGATTCCAAAATCCAGTTTTAAATAAGCATCTTGTAATCCAACACTGTTTTTGTGATTTCCTACGTAGAAATAATCCATAAATCCGTTGAAAGCATGGTTGGTACCAAATAGGGGAGTAAATGATTTTATTTTGGTATCAGTATCGTTTTGATCTTTTCCAGAAAGGAATTCATATCCTACTGTAGCTTTGAATTTTTCGCTTACAGTATACCCTAAATTTGCTCCTGCATCAAAAGCACTTAAATCAGTACCACTACTTTTACCAGATTGTCCGTAAAGGCTTAAGTCAGCGTCCCATTTCTTACCTTTATACGTCAAGTAAGTACCGTATGTTTGAATGTAATCCGTTTTTAAATCGGTAGGTGTTTTCAGGTATTGGTACCCCGCATTTAATAATAAGAAGCTCGCATTTATTTTTTTAATAGCAGTGTGGTACCAAGCATATTGCATTTCCTTGTAGTTCGTGCCATAGGCTGTTGTAGGTGCGATTAGGTTTTCGGCGGAGGCATTATGAGCAAAACCCAAATCCAATTGATTTTGGGCACTTTTATAAGTTAGTAATGCTGCATCATGACTTTGACCTTGTTGAATCCAATCGATTCCACCCATGATACGTTGATTGTCATAATTTAATACTTGACGACCTAGGCGTGCGCTCCATTTATCATCAAAGTTATATTCAGCATACGCTTCAAAAACGGCTACTCCATTTTTATCTGCAGTAGTTGTAGTAGCTGCATCTCCCCAAGTGCGGATATTTTGTAAAGACAGTTTTAATTTTAATTTATCTTGTTTAAAGTTTAGGTTTAAACGAGAACGTTGTGATATAAATGATGTTGGACTATCTCCTGCTTTCAATAAGCTTTTAAATCCATTTCTATATTCATAACGTGGTCTAAGTTGTATGTTGGCATCGAAGTCCTGTGCATACGAAGCGGTACTGATAACCCCTATAAATGACAAGCATATTGTTTTAAGTAATTTCATAGTTAATAGTTTTAGTTAATGTTTGGTTTTCGTTTTACTTATTTACTTAGCAAATATACGTACGTAGTTTTACTTATTTATTGAAGTTTTTACAATGAATTTTAGCTTTTTTAACCATGATTTAACGGCTATTCTGCTTATTAAAACAGGTGAAAACACAGGTTTTTAACATAATTCGTTTACTTATAGGGTATTATAAAAGTAAGTAGTGTATTATATTAGATTTAAAACACGTATTAGAATACGTAAATCTGATTTTTCTGCATAAAAAAAGCCCAAAACTATTGGGCTTTTATATTGTTCTACTTAGAATAAAAATCTATCGGTGTTCTGCGATTTCCTGCTTCATTTTTTCCACTTGCAACAAGCTTATTTTCTTGCCTACAATTTTTATGAGTCCTTCTTTTTTTAGACTAGAGAAGATACGGGTAACTTGTTCGTCTGTTGTTCCAGCAAAATCGGCAATTTCTTTCCGAGATAAATTGATATCTATTAAATGATTAGTTTGACCAAACTTTTTAAGTAAATATAAAAGAGTATCAATAACACGTTCTCTTACATTCATTTGGGCAATTTTCTTTACATTATTTTCACTTTTATTCAGTTCTTCGGCATAAAACAGCATCATATCATAAGTGAATTCAGGAATAGTTTTAAGGATGTCTTGCATTACTTTGTTGCTGAAATTACATAAGACAGTATCTTCAATTGCAGATGCACCTATCAAATACCTATTACTGGTTCCAAATCCTCGAAAGCCAACTGTATCTCCCTCTTGTGTTAATCGAACAATATGTTCCTTGCCGTAGATTCCTGTTTTTAACACTTTTACTTTTCCCTTATTAATAAAATACAAACCTTGCATTGGTGCACCTTCAAACATGAATTGCTGCCCTTTTTTGCAAGCAAAATTTGTTTTTTGCATTACAAAATCTTGCATTTTTTCTAGATCCAAATGTTTCTTTATAAAACAATTAGTATTGATACAAATAGAGCAATCGGCATTTATTTTTTTCATTTTGTATCTTTTTAAAGGTTAGTTTCAGATTCTATTTTGATCAATCAAAAAGAGCATTTAAGTTGTATGGAATAGGAAAAATTTTTGATGTATAATTTTTTAAAATTAATTTAGCCTTCTTTTAACTTTTTCGATCCATTTCTTTGGATATAATAGGATGTTTTTCATTCATCATACTTGTAATTGTGATATGCATCCAGATCAAGCAAATTGCTGAAAACAACAGTACAAAAATCCAAGAGCTAGACCATATACCGGTAAAACTTAATAAGTAACTAAAGATAATTGGGCAAAAGAATCCACCTAAACCTCCCAGTAAACCTACCATTCCTCCCACAACACCTATTTCGGTTGGGAAATATTCTGGGATATGTTTGTACACTGCTGCTTTTCCAATTCCCCACGAAATACCTATCATAATTACTAAAATGAGATAGACCCACATATTGGCGTCAAAAATAATTCGAGTCACGCCCTTGGCTAATAATTCTTTTTTATTTACAGCTTGATTTTGAGCAACAATTACTTTTTGCCATGAGGATTTAGTTGGGAAAATACTTCCTGTTCCTCTCGCTTCTGGTTTAGAAGCTATTGGGAAATCTTTACCATCAATACGTACATTTGAAGCGCTAACTTGGGTCACAATTCCTTTTTTTCCTGCCATTACACCAGGGCCAGCTGCAGTTATTTCCATTTTTGGAATCATTAATAATGCACTTAATATTACAGAAGAACTCAATACCCAGTACATTACTTTTCTAGCGCCAAATTTATCTGATAAATAACCACCAAAGGCTCGTATTACGCCAGACGGCAAACTAAACATAGTGGCAAACATACCACCCATTACTAAACTCGTTTGGTATACATTCATAAAATTAGGTAACAACCATTGTGAATACGCTACGAAACACCCAAAAACTAAGAAATAGTACGCCCCAAAACGCCAAACTCTTGGGCTTTTTAAGGTAGATAACATTTGCGGAATTGTTTTGGTAGACTTTTCCATTTTTTTGTTTTTGGCAAAAACTAAAAATAGAATTCCAATAATTAGCAATGCTGCACCGTATATAATGGGTAATATTTTCCATCCATTTTGAGGATCTTCTACTGAAAAATGATTCAACAACGAAGGTGCCATAAAAGTAGTGATAGCAGCCCCTGCATTTCCCATTCCAAATATTCCTAAAGCTCGTCCTTGCCATTCTTTTGGATAGAAAATAGAAGTGTACCCAATACCAACGGCAAAACTAGTACCTACCATACCGAATAGAAAACTAAGTACGGCAAACATGAAAAAACTATTGGCTAATGGAAGTAAAAATAAAGGGATGGAACATAGTAAAAGCAAGATAGAAAACACTGATTTTCCGCAATATTTGTCGGTAAGGATACCTATAGGTAATCGCATGATAGAACCGGTTAGTATAGGGATCCCTAATAACCATCCAATTTGTACTACGCTCCAGTTAAAAATGCCTTTGTCGACTAAATAGGTGACTAATACACCATTTAGTGTCCAGCAAGCAAAACAAACAGTAAAGGCCAGCGTGTTTAAAAATAACATGCTGTGAGATTGGGCTAATGAAGTTGATTTTTCCATTGTACTTATATTTTTTATACAAATATAAGTACAATAACGTATTATAAATATTAAAATTAAGTATAAATACGTATTTATTTAAAAATTTTGGACATTTATTTTTAAAACTCTTTTTATTACTAATTTGCTAAAAAAGAGAAACCTTTTTTCATTTTTTGAACGATTTTAAACTTTAAGTACCATGATATAAAAGCATAATTCATTTCATTTGAAGCACATAATTAGGCTTCAGATGGAATTTAAATTCAATTAATATTTTGGTTTTTTCTTTTTAGTGAAGAATATTATATTAAAGCATACTCATTTGCTTTATTGGACAGCTCCATAAGATTTTTTACTTTAAGTTTTTTCATCAGGTTAAAGCGGTGCACTTCAGCGGTGCGTTTACTAATTTCTAATGCCTCTGCAATTTCTTTGTTGCCTTTTCCTGATAATAAAAGTTTTAAGATTTCTTTTTCCCTTTTGGTGATAACCAAATCATCAGCTAATGGTTGCTTAGAATCTAATGTATTTACATTATTTTTGAGTTGATCAATAAGAATAGAGGAGATATCACCACTGAAATATTTTCCGCCATTAGAAACGGTATGTAATGCTTTTAAAAATTCTTCTTTACTAGATCCTTTCAATAAATACCCATCGGCACCAGCCTTAATAGACTTAAGTACATATTCTTCCGATTCGTGCATCGATAGCACAATTATTTTCACGGGATTATTTTGATTTCGCAATTTTTCAACAACTTCGATACCTGTAAAATGAGGCATACGTATATCCACAATCAATAAGTCCGGTTTGCTTGACTCTACTGTGTCCAATGCTTCTTGACCATCTGTAGCTTCCCCTACAACAATAATATTGTCTTCGGTTTCTAATAATGATTTTATTCCATCTCTTACAAAAACATGGTCATCAGCCAGTACAACTCGGATTGTATTATTCATATCTTACTTAATTTTGAATCATTTTTTTTTAAGTATATTCAACTAATTGGAGGGCTAATATACGTAATCTATCTAAATAATTTAGGATCTTAGTTTTAAATGGGGATATTGAAGGTAATTCTAGTCCCTTCACCAGGTATGGAGTTAATAAAAACACGTCCATTAATGTATTGTATTCTTTCTTTCATGAAAAGCAATCCCATTCCAGATTCACTATTTCTTTTTTTCTCCACTTCAGTAGCGTCAAATCCCTTTCCGTTATCATCAATTATAATACTTAAAATGGAGTCACTATGGGATAATTGTACCACAATGTCAGAAGATTCGGCATATTTTATGGCATTATTAATGGCTTCTTGAGTGAGTCGGTATATATTTATTTCAATTAAGGAATCCAGTCTTTTATCAAAAGCTGTTTTGTTATAAAAATGAACATTTTTCCCCGTGAGTTTTGAAAGTTCCTGCGTTAGTTTTGAAAGCGAGGAAACAATTCCATGATCGCTCAATTCAGGAGGCATTAAATTAAAAGTAGCGGTACGCACTCCTTTAATAATGTCAAGGGATAATTTTTTTAGGTATTCTATTTTTTGGGCTGATTTTACTTTGTCATCTAAGTTGATGCTTTCTAAACTAAATTTCAATCCAGTAAGCATTTGTCCAATTCCATCATGAATTTCTCTTGCAATTCTATTTTGTTCGTTTTCTTGATTTTCAACAATTTTGCTTGAAATTATTTTCTGCTGGTTTACTTTATCATTAATATTTTCAGTATTCAAGCGATCTACTTCTTGTTCTGCTTTTTTTCGTTCGGTAATGTCAAAGCAAATAATCAACAATTCAGATTCCTCTTTTTTTATAGTTACAGGCACCATTGATAGGTCTAGCCAAATGGATTCTTTATTTCTATTGGTAATATTTATTTCTCCCTGCCATCCACTTCTTTGTTTTTCAGTAATGATTCTATCAATTACTAGTTGTTCTTTTTCAATTGGTGTCAGTGCCTCTGAGAACGTTTTGTCATTTATAAACGGATTGTATTGCAGTAGTTTTGAAAATTTTTCTCCAATATGTATAATACTTCCGTCAGGTGCTATACGGCAATACAATAAAGTATTTTCCATAGCATAATTGAGAGATTTTAATTCTTTGACCGAGTTTTCTTTTATTTCGCTAATCACTTCGGTATCATGCGCTAGCTTTATCGCTTTTCTTTCAGAGACTAGAAGTTTTGAAATTAATAGCTCAATTCTTTTGTTAGTGGGCTTAAAAATAAAAAGAAATTCTAAAAATAAAACTAATAGTGTAAATCCTAAAATAGCATATTCAGTATTTCGTTGAAGGGTTACTTTTTTTAATGCTTCCACTTCATATTGACTCACTATTTTATTCATTTTAGAAAGGAATATCCCTTCGTTATCTAGAATAGTTTGTACTATTTTTTGATTTTTATTTGAGTTTATAAATCCAATATGATTTTTTAAAAGTAGGGTAGTTGCATGGTCTATACTGTCAAAATTAGGTTTTATTTCTGCAAATAATTGGGTCAATATCTTACTTTTTGCTTTTGGAAAGTGAAGACTATCATTTCCGTTTTCTAATGCATAATGAGTGAATTTCCAAAGGGATACGGTTTTATTAATTTTAGAAATTTCCTCTTGCCTTTTTAGGGTATCAGAGACTAAGTTTAAGATCAACACTTCTTTTACCAACTTCTGGCTCAACATCCGTTGTTTTCCTGAAATGTTTATTAATCGTGAATCATTCAATTGGCGATTCAGATTGTATTGAATGAGTAATTGACTAAGCAGTACCGTTATAGCAATAGTGATCAAAGCAAAAAGATACATTTGCTTTAATTTTATGAAATTAAGATTTTCGGTAGATTGTTTGGTCTTGTTTTTCATATCAAAATCAAATTACAATCCAATAGCTTCTTTAATTAATTGAAGATTTGTATCGCTATAGTTGATTTTTAAGGCTTCCTGATGTCCTTTTTCAGACATTTTATTCCACGTTTTCAGAATGATATTTTTCATTTTTTCCCTGTCATGCTTGTGAACAAAAGGGTCCAAATAAAATTCTAAAAACACCAAACAAATTACATCTTCAAGGAGTTGTGTTTCATCGTCTTTTTTAAGTAATTTCTTTTCAATTAAAAAAGAAACTCGAGCAATAAAATGAGAGTCATATCCCACCTTTTCTAAAATTTCTGCTGTCGTTTTAGCATGGAATTTTTTCAAGTCTTCTCTCCATTTTAAATAGCCTACACGATCCATTGGATAGGTTTCTCGTGCTATTTTCCATCTGCAAATGTGTTGCGCTTTAGATGCGATTTGAATTGCTTCTGAAGCATTAGGATGAAATTCCATTAGTTTTTTATACATTCTATTCGAATATAATAATTCTTTTGGATAACTTTTAGATTGATATATTTCGCTGTTTGGATCTTGTGCGTTTTCAGCATCAATTAACTCACTTGCGTTATAAAATGGTGTTTTTGTCATTTGAAAAGAGATATCATCAAAGATACATATTTATTCTAAAAAGCCAACAAATACCTCTTCGTCAACGATTTTTATTGGATAAGTGGCTATTTTTAAATCATCACCACTAAGGTTGCTACCGTCTTTTAATGAAAATGTCTTTTTGTGAATGGGACAAGCAATTTTTGGAATCTCATCTACTGACCCAATCATACCTCTTGAGAGGACCATTTCCATTTTATGAGGACACAAGTTTTGACAGGCATACCATTCGTTTCTTCGTTCAAAATTGATAATGGCAATTTGTTTGTTTTTGTATTTGATGCATCCACCACCATCAGCGGGGAAGTCTTTAGTTGAACCTGCTTTGAACCAAACTTTTACCTCCTTAGGAGTTACTGTTGCGTATTGATTTAATATCTCTTCCATGATTTGTATTTTTTTTAGCTAATTTTGAATCTATAAAACTTTGAAACTTTGCGTCTTTGTTACTCTTAAAAACTTACCAAGCTTTAGGCATTTTTTGATCTCTAAGTGGCGTAAAAACAATATTTTCATCCGTTTCATCAGAATTAGTAAAATGACTAAAACGTTTCATCATTTCAGGATCTTCAATAGCTTGTTTCCATTCGCATTCAAAGGTGTCTACAAGTCCTTGCATTTCGGTTTCTAATGCTTCAGCTATTCCTAGACTATCTTTAATTACCACTTCTTTTAAGTAATCTAAACCCCCATCTAGTTTTTCTAACCAAGTAGAAGTACGCACTAAAGGTCCAGCAGTACGGATGTAAAACATCAAGAATCGATCTAAGTATTTGATACAAGTGGCCCTGTCAATTTGTTCTGCTAATAGCACTGCATGTTTAGGATTAGCTCCACCATTTCCAGAAACGTATAAGTTCCAACCCCCTTCTACGGCAATTAATCCAAAATCTTTTCCTCTTGCTTCGGCACACTCTCTGATACAAGCGGATACGCCACCTTTTATTTTATGAGGAGATCGAAGTCCTTTATATCTGTTTTCTAATTCTATGGCAAAACCAGCACTTTCATCCATTCCGTAACGGCACCAAGCATTACCGACACAACTTTTTACTGTTCGTAATGATTTTCCATAAGCATGACCACTTTCAAAACCATTATCAATTAATTTTTTCCAAATAGCGGGTAAGTCATTCAGATGCGCACCAAATAAATCAATACGTTGTCCGCCTGTTATTTTAGTATATAAATCATATTCTTTGGCTACTTCACCAATAACGATAAGTTTGTCAGCGGTGATTTCTCCACCAGCAATTCGAGGCACTACAGAGTAGGTACCATTTCGTTGAATGTTAGCTAAGAAACGGTCATTAGAATCTTGTGCAGGGATATGTTTATTAGCAGTATCATTGTAGATACTAGAGAAAATGGAAGATAACACTGGTTTACAAACTTCGCATCCATCTCCTTTTCCTACAACACCTAATACTTCATTATGTGAAGTAAATTTGTTGATTTTTATAATATCATATAATTCTTGTCTGTTGTATGCAAAGTGCTCGCAAATAACATCTTTAACTTCTTTTCCTAATGATTTTTGAGTCGCTTTTACTAAATCAACGACCATTGGTTTACAACCACCACAACCTGTTGTTGCTTTTGTTAATTTAACAACATCAGAGAGCGTAGCACAAGTTTCATCAACAATAGAACAGCAAATACTTCCTTTAGTCACATTTTCACAAGAGCAAATTACAGCAGTATCAGGAAGATCCATAGCGCTTCCTAAAGTCGATGCTTCTCCACCTCTTGAACCTAGAATTAAATCTTCTGGGTTTTTTGGCAAAGCCATGGCGTTGCTATAAATTTGGAACAAACCATTATAATCACTAGAATCACCAACTAAGATTCCACCTAATAAAGTTTTTCCATCTTTGGTTACGTTAATCCTTTTGTAAATTCCGCTAAATTTATTTTCATAAACGATAGCGGTAACATTTTCATTTTCTATAAATGGATCTCCAAAACTCGCCATTTCAACGCCAATTAATTTTAATTGGGTCGACATGTCAATAGTTTCTCTCATTGTTTTTTCACCTTGCATAATTTGCTCGGCAGCCACATCGGCCATTTCGTATCCTGGAGCGACTAATCCATAAATCATATGGTTATAAAGTGCCACTTCACCGATTGCATAAATAAAAGGATCAGATGTTTGCATTTTATTATTTACGGTAATACCACCACGTACACCAACTTCAAGTCCTGAAACTCTTCCTAGCTCGTCACGTGGTTTGATACCTGCAGATATAACCAACATATCAACTTTTAACAATTCTTGTTCTGTAAACATCATCCCAGTGATGCAATGTTCACCTGCAATATATTCAGTGGATTTATTCAGATGTATTCCAATGTTTAATTCTTCTATTTTTGATTGCAACATATCACTCGCACCCTTATCCAATTGTCTTGGCATTAAGCGAGGTGCAAACTCAACTACGTGTGGGTTTAAACCTAAATCGCGAACTGCTTTGGCTGCTTCCAGACCTAATAATCCGCCACCAAGTACAGCGGCTTCAGTAGCTCCATTTTGTTTTATTTTTTTGGCGTAGGCCATAATCGCATCAAGATCTTCGATAGTTCTATAAACAAAAACCCCTTCTTTGTCTACTCCATCTATAGGAGGCACAAAAGCAGATGAACCAGTAGCTAATACAATGTAATCGTAAGAATAGGTTTTCTCTAGATGTGTATGTATCGTTTTATGATCCCTATTAATATCGGTAATTAACTCGGATGTATTAAGGATAATATTATTTTCAGCATACCAATCTAAAGTGGACATAGATAAATCATCAGCACTTTTACCCGCAAAATATTCACTTAAATGAACACGGTCGTAAGCGCGTCTTGGTTCTTCTCCAAATACAGTAATTTGATATTTCTCTTGTCCTGGTTTCGATATGAATTTTTCACAAAATTTGAAACCTACCATGCCGTTTCCGACTACTATTATATTAATCATACTAGCTTGAATTAAGTATTACGTAGCAAATATACGTATAAATACTTAATTTTTATACTTAATTTCTGTTTTTGGAAATTAATTGGAATATCTTGAAAATGGAAGGGGTAAAATATATTATTAGTAAAAAATGATGAAAAATATAGGAAAAACGAAATCGTATTATTCTATTTTGGAGGTAGAAAAGTAGTATTTGATTTTAATACGATTGTGCAATTAAATAAAAATACCGTAAATTCTCAAATTAAATATAGCATTGCTACTTTATAATTTGGGAATTTGCGGTCTTGATTTTTTAAACGACTATAAAGTTATTTAATACAACCTATGTTGCTGACGTGTAGTATTTTTTTCTAAACCAAAAGGCAACATTAACCAAAGCTATTAATGCTGGTACTTCGACTAATGGACCAATAACTCCAGCAAATGCTTGTCCGCTATTGATACCAAAAACACCAATGGCCACTGCAATAGCTAATTCGAAGTTGTTACCTGTTGCTGTAAAAGCAATAGCAGTACTTTTTGAATAATCGGCACCAAAATATTTCCCAATGAAAAAACTCACAACAAACATGATTGTAAAGTAAATCACTAGTGGAATTGCAATGCGAACCACATCCATCGGAATTTGAACTATCAATTCCCCTTTTAGACTAAACATAATTACAATAGTAAATAATAAAGAGATTAAAGTAATTGGTGAAATAAAAGGCACATATTTATTTTGGAACCAGTCTTCTCCTTTTATATCTATTAATGCGTAACGACTTATAATGCCCAATGCAAAAGGAAGACCTAGGTAAATACCAACACTCTCGGCAATTTGACCAATGCTAATGTTGACTTCAAAACCAGTATAACCAAAATAGGGAGGAAGAATCGTTATAAAAATATAGGCATAAACACTATATAACAATACTTGAAAAATACTGTTTAAAGCAATCAATCCTGCCGCATATTCTCTATCTCCATCAGCAAGATCATTCCAAACGACCACCATGGCGATACATCGTGCCAGACCAATAAGGATAACGCCTATCATGTATTCAGGATAACCGTTTAGGAATATTAAAGCTAGGAAAAACATTAAGATAGGACCTACAATCCAATTTAGGAAAAGGGAAGCACCTAGTACTTTTGTGTTTTTAAACACTTGACCCATTTGCTCATATTTTACTTTGGCCAATGGTGGATACATCATTAAAATTAAACCAATAGCCAACGGAATATTTGTAGTTCCACTTGAAAAAGAGTTGATAAAATTACTGCTCGAAGGAATAAAATAGCCAACAGCTACACCTATAGCCATAGCTAAGAATATCCAAAGGGTTAAATAACTATCAAGAAATCCTAATTTTTTTCGGTTTGCTACTGGAGCACAATTATTTGCCGACATATTTATTTTTTAATTTGTGAGAATACATAAAAAAGTTCAGTAGCAATTTGCATGCTTCTTTCATGGTATTTTTCTGCTTGTTGTGGTGTGTTATCAAAAGCTTTTGGATCTTCAAAAGTGATGGGAATTCTTTTTTCGGCACCAGCAATAAATGGGCAACCATTGTCAGCACTAGAGCAAGTTAAAATGGCAGCAAACTCCGCTTGCGGATTAAAATCATCATCATAGGTCTTAGAGAAACCAATAATAGGATGTTCGTTATCCGTGTATTTTATGCTGTAAACAGGGTTGTTTCCCTCAGAAAGTGTTTTTACTTTGAATCCAGATTTAGATAAAGTTGCTGCTGCCATAGGGAATAAAGCAGTAGCCTCAGTTCCTCCAGAATAACAAAACACATTGCTAAAATTAAAATAAGACGCTGCAGTTTGTGCCCAAACTTGGGATAAATGGCTCCTTCTGGAATTGTGTGTACATATAAAGTTGAGCCTGATTTCCTCTTGATTGCTCACTTTAATTTGAATAAAATCAATTAAAGGTTGTAAAATTGTTCTACGCTCTTGCGAAATATTTTCTGGATGAAAAGATAGTATTTGCTTTTCGATTGCAGGAAAAATTTGGGTTTTTGATGACATCATTTTCGATCTTGATTTTTAGATTAGCAGCAACCTCCACCAGGAGTACAGCTGTTGTTTTGAACTGGAATTTCAGAGATTTTAATTTTTTGTTTTTCTTGAGGAATTCCACATTGATCTTCTGCTAAACAAGCAGTAAGTTTATTTAACAAAGTGAAATCTTTTCCATTGAAACCTAAATCGTATTTACCAATAGTTTCCGATTGGTATTCAACTTCAATTTCATAATCTTCGATGCCTAATACTTTTTCAGATAGTTCAATAATATCTAATAATTTTTTTGGTTTCAAGCGGTGTTCAAAATCATTGGCATCCCATAATTGAAAGTTCACTACGGTTTCTTTTCTTACTTTTCCACCACAATCAATAAAGTTTTTAGTGATTAAACCCACTTCTGTTACATGGAAATGTTCAGGAACATAAGTTCCGTTTGGCAATACAAAAGTTACGTTTTCTAACGTACTTAGCTGTTTTTTAATTTCAGATAGTTTCATATGAATATAATATTTGTTTTTTAAAAGAATATGGTATCGCCATTACTAAAATTATATTGTTTTTGAGTCATGGCAATTTCATGATTGGTATTTTTAAAAATTAGCAACATTGATTTTTTTTATTTTCTAAATAGGTATTGATGTTTTCGAAAAAGCCTTTTATTTTTTCAAAACCTTCTTCGTTAAGACAATAACAGATTGCATTTCCTTCGAAATTTCCCTTTATTAGACCAGCATTTTTTAACTCTTTTAAGTGTTGCGAAATAGTGGGCTGTGCAAGTGGTAGTTCATTCACAATGTCGCCACAAACACAGCTATTCACTTTTATGAGGTGCTGTATTATTGCAATACGTGCTGGATGACCTATTGCTTTGGCTAAAATGGACAATTCGTTTTGTTCTTCTGTAAAATGTTCTGATTTAGTAATTCCCATCGCTATATATTTATATTGCAATATTACGATAATAAAAAATAAGAATAAAATATTTTTTATTTTTTTATGAATTGGGATTGAAAGTACATTTAAAATGAAAGACGGTACGTTATTATCGGCTTTGTTAATCGTTTTTTTGTTTTATTTAATTCCAATGAGTACAGAAGTGAATTGGAGTCTTTTAGGAATGGCATTAGCAGGAATTTTGATGTCTTCCTTATTTCCTTCATCAGTAAATTGAGCAACACAAGAAAACAAAAACCAAGCCATTATATTATCTGGATTAATGGTAGCAGCACTTCAATTTGGAACTGGCATCAGTACTAATTTCCTTAAATTTTTAAGTGCGATTTATCCATTAGCATTATTGTTTAAATGGATGGGACTCCTCGCTTTTGGAATGGTTGGATTAATGTGGTACATGCAAAAAAAAATCTAAAAGCAAAAGTTGATATCTACTTATTAATTTTTAAAGTATAAAGGTGTCTTTTGGTATGGCATGAAACCCTATTTGTTTTACTTTATTTTCAATATCAGTAATATTCACCATCTTATTGGTGTGAACAGTAAATTCTCTCGGGAATATTTCTAAATTGACGATAACATTTTTTATACCGTCGAGTTCCAATAATTTTTTTTTGATTTCTAGTAAATCAGTTTCTTCCATGGCATTTGTTCCAAAAACTTTACCATGATTATCTGGGATGACATTGTTTGTTAGGAGGCTCATATTTTTTATATAAAATGGTTAATACTTATCTAAGAAGTTACTATAAATTTAAGCATTTATGTTCTATTATTTTTTATTTAATTGATTATTATGTTTAATAATAGGAAAGCTATTCAATATTAAATGATTAACTTAGTAGTTAGTAGCCAACTAGTTAAAATAGATAAAAAATGAAAAGTTCAGATAAAAAAACAGATTCTTTAAAAAAAAGTAAAGAAGATAAAAACAAACTACCAGACTCTCTTAATTATCCTCCAAGTGAAGATATTTACAATCAATTTCATAAAGAGAGTGATATTAACCCAGATGATATTACCAAAAAGAAAATACCAGTAGAAATAAATAATCGTACTAAGTTGAATGAAAAAGACTTTGAAGAAGATATGTCTGGTGGTGATTTAGATATTCCTGGTTCCGAGTTGGATGATGCTCAGGAAAATGTTGGAAGTGAAGATGAAGAAAACAATCATTACAGTATAGGTGGTGACAACCACAATGACTTAGAGGAAAATAACGGCAATCAATAGACTCATTTTTATAAATATGCTATTGAAGATCGATTCTATTAATGTCTTTTATTCAATTTTTTTTGAATCTATTATGTTCTTTAAGTTAGCAACACTAAGTCCCCATTTTATAAGATTATTGTTGTAGATCTCACGGTATTTATTAATTATGGTGTAATATTGGTTTTGAAAATCGGTAGTCATATCATAATTCCACCTGTTGTCTCTAAATACGGTTTCAAAATTGAATACGTTTCCCACTAAATTTTTATAATCATTGATTAATTGTGCCTGATTATTTAATTTTAATAATGGTGCTATTTCTTCAGTATAGAATTCAACGGCCGTTGCATTGATCGCTAATCCTTTTTCTAGCCATTGATTTTGTAAAGAATCATCGGTGTATTTATAAAAATCATCTATTAACTTATCTGAAAATGTTTCGGGAAGAATAATGTTTTTTAATTTTGAATTTAGCATTCCATTTGCGTCATATTTCAATTGAGAATTAGGAATCATAGTGGAATTAAACAAATACCATTCAAAATCCAGCATTAATGAAATTAGCTTTTTCGTTTTAAGTTTATCTAACCATGTTTTATAATGAACTAGACCTTTTGGAAAAAGCTCTAAATCAATTACCATTTGGTGTGTTTCTATACCATCGTTTACATGTAATACTGTGGCAACATGATATCCCCAATCAATTGTTCCATTAGGAGAGAGCTCTTTTTTATCAATAAATGTGATTAATTGTGAATTTGAATTGGAATAAATACCAGGAGAAAAAGCCCAAATTTTAGATGTTATAATCCCTTTTGATTCTAATAGCAAGCTTATATAATGCGACAAATTATGACAATTTGCTTGCTGATACCCTACAGGCAATGATGCCTTCAATATATCCTTGAATACTTTTTTAGCAGTATCTTGATCTACAATTGAAGCTTTTGCAGGGGTTAATATTTGATGTTTTGATTTAATGATTTTTTTTTTTAGTATTAAACTACTGGAATTACATCTACTTCTACTTTGACTTTATGTTCTCCTGAACTAAATATTATTCCTCTAAGTGGAGAAACATCAGCGAAATCTCTACCGTATGCAGTAACAATATGCCTTTGTTGTGGAATCATATTGTTAGTAGGATCAAATTCACACCACCCCATTTCAGGAATATAAACAGATATCCAAGCATGTGATGCATCAGAACCTTCTAACTTTATTTTACCTTTTGGTGGTAAAGTTTCAATATAACCGCTTACATAGCGTGCTGGAATACCTGCACTTCTTAGGCAAGCGATAGCCAAATGAGAAAAATCTTGGCAAACCCCTTTTTTTTCTTTCAGTACTGTACTGATTGGTGTATTTACATTTGTTGATCCTGATCTAAAGTCAAAATCGGTAAATATTTTTTTTGTTAAATTCATAACACATTCAAAAAGCGGGGCTTCTGGAATAAGGCAACTTTGAGCAAAGGCAATTATATTGTCATCCCAATTGATAAATTGACTAGGCAATTGATAAATTAAAAGGTCCGCTTTAAGGACAGGATTGGCATTGATTTTTAATGTAGTTTCTTCACAGGAAATGGTGCTCCAGGGTTGAACTACATTTTTTAAAACTTCTATTTCACTAGACACAATAACATTCAATTTGGTGTGTGACTCGTGTAAAGAAAAATAATGTTGAATATTTCCAAAATAATCTTTTCTACTATAAATTTTAGAGGGTTTTGGTTCTATTTCTATTTTAAAATCGGTACAAATTTGTCTGGCTGAACTTTGCGGTTGTAAACACAATACGCTTTGGTAATTGTGAACAGCATTCACATAAGTGTAAAGGGTTTTGTGTTTTAATTTATATTTCATCAGAATTCAAATTGTCTAAGGTGTCTAAAATGGAGTGTTGGATAACAGAATGATTAAAGTATAAACTAGCCAAGTTAGTTGACACATTCGAAATTAGATTAAAAACATCTGAAAGTGTTTGGTCTAGTTCAGGTCGAAAAAGAGTATCGCTATCCGCTTGTATTAAACGATCCGCATCAATTAATTTTATAATTGTACTTGCTTCCAAAACTGATTTTTCAGCAAGACTTAATCGATTTGGTTCTATTGTTTTTGGCAATTTAGAAAGATAAGAAGAAAGCGTATCGAGTAAAAAAGTAAGGGTATACGGTAGGTTTTGCTCTAAAAAAACCATGTTAATAACAGCTTTCAAGCTTAAATGAGACTTGTAAATGTTTCTGTATTGGGCTAATAAATGATGGTTTTCTAAAATAGCTTCCATTAAAACACTTTCTTCTTCTTCAACTTTTTTATAATTGAAAGTATATTTGAAAACAGAAATCAATGATAAAATACGCTCTACATTTTTCCCTATTTCCAATAGGTAGAAGCCATTATCTCTAGGTAATGTTTCATAAACATTTCCATAAAAAGAGAAAAGACGAATATGTAATTTATCAAGACCGTGATTTACTTGGTTGATATTACTCGTGTTTGAACTTTTTAGCGCAACAAGACTGTCTTCTACTAAATTAATAATTCGACGGGTATCGTGATTCCATTTTTCACTTACTTGATTTAAGGTATTTAACAACGCCTGAATATTATAAGTAACAGATCCAGGTTTTTTTGAATCACTAATTAAAAGAAGTAATTCAGGGATTGGATTAGCAATGGTATCGTCAATGTTTACTTCTGGATCACTTTCCTTTTCTTTTCCTACAAATCCTGGATAGGTATGAGTAAGATGAGTAAGAGATTTGAGAAGAACTACTAAAAAAGCAGGTTGCTCGTTTTCTTTATTAGTAACATTTTCATTAAGGCGACTCAAGATTATTTTTAAGAAACTTCTCAAAGCCATTGTTCTTTCACACAAGCGCCCTACCCAAAATAAATTTTCGGCATTTCTACTTGTTAACGAATTGTTTAGATGATTTGTTAGGTTTCTACGTTCTACATAACTTTCATTATATTCATTTGGGGTATCAGTTATAATCCAAGTATCTTTAGATAAACCTCCTAAACGGTTAGACACCTCAAATTTTCCTTTTATTGCAGAGCTGCGGGTTAATCCACCTTGCATAACTGTATACTCGTTTCCATCAGAAATTAAAAAAGCTCTCATTGCAGCAAATCTGGGTACAATTTCTCCATCCATAAATGATGGGGTAGTAGATAAACTAACCTCTTGTTGAGCTACAAAATCCTTTGGGTTTTTACGAATCATGATTCTCAAGTCTTCTAATTGTTGTTTATCAAGAAGACGTCCATATATGGATCTAAAACCTTGTTTCCGATTTGTTTTTTTAATAATTAGTTTGGGTAAATTTTCAAGAACATAATTCAGTTCTTTTTTTTGACCACACCACCATGTGGCTATAGAACTTAATATTAAAGGTTCTTTTAATAAATATTTACAGGCATTTTGCATAAAAGCCATCAAACCATGATTCTCTAAAACACTGGTTCCAGGCGGATTTATAACAGCGACATTACCTAAACGGATTACTTGTAGTAAACCAGGAATTCCTATTAATGAATTTCTTTTTAATTCTAATGGATCACACCATTCATCATCGACTCTTTTTATAATAACATCTACACGTTCTAGTTGGTCAATAGACTTCAACCATACATAGCCATCTCTAACTACTAAATCACTTCCTTGTACAAGTGTATAACCTAAATGGGAGGATAGATATACGTGTTCAAAATAGGTTTCATTTCCAGGTCCAGGTGTTAAAAAAACTACATTTGGATTTTCGTTAGTGTTGTTTCCAAGTGCATCAACAGTTTGTTGCAGGTCATTAAAATAAGGGGAAAGTCTGCTTCGAAACATTTTTTTGTTCAGTTCAGGAAAAACTTTACTCATTACAATTCGGTTTTCAAGCGCATATCCTGAACCTGATGGTGACTGAGTTCTATTATCCAATAACCACATTTTTCCGTCCGGCCCTCTAGCTAAATCACAGGCATAATTAAGTAATTGTATGTCTAGTTTTTGTCTAATATCAAAACAAGGCAATAGAAAACCAGAATTATCAAAAATTAATTCAGCTGGAATAATTGAATTTTTTATTAATAATTGTGGTCCATAAATATCTTTTAGAATTAAATCGTAAAGATGTGCTCTTTGTCTTAACCCTTTTTCAATGGTTTCCCATTCTGATTTATGGATTAAAAACGGAATTGGATCTAGTTTCCACGCACGATTAGGTTCATTATTATTGTCATAAACATTATAAGTAACTCCGTTTTCTCTTAGTTTTTTTATAATTTCTTGATTACGTAATTCTAATTCTTCAAGACCTATAGATTCTAAAGTATCAAAAAGCTTTTGCCAATACGGTTTTACTTGACCGTTTTTGTCAAGTACTTCATCGTACGTATTTATTTTCTCTTTATAAGATTGGAGTAATCCCAATGAAATATCTTGAATCATTTGTTAATTGTAAATGAATTGCGTTTTTTATAATTGACAAAATAAAGGTTTTTAAAGCGAACAACAATGCAATTATTCTATTCTTTTGCTTTCCAATAATGTCTTAAATCTAATGTGTAAGGGTACTCAGGGTTAATAAGTTCAATGGGAGTATCAAGTTTAAGTTCGGATTTAGACTCTACTAAAAAGCGAGAAGTTGCACTATTATTTATTATAATTTCTTTCTCGTTTTCCATGTCATTATGTACTGAAGATGGTGTATGACCAAAATCCCAAAAGCGACTTATCTTTCTTGATTCTGCTTCAAAACTATTCACAGGCATAGTTTCAAAACTTCTTCCGCCTGGATGTGTTACAAAATAGGTGCAGCCACCGATTACTTTATTATTCCAAGTATCTACAATATCAAAAACCAATGGAACATCTACACCTATATTTGGGTGTAAAGCGGATGGTGGATTCCATGCTTTATATCGTATTCCTGCTACATATTCTCCTTTTGTACCTGTACTTCTTAAAGGAATTCGGCAGCCTTTACATAGTAAAATATGGCGTTCTGGTACAATTCCAGAAACTTTTACTTGTAAACGTTCTAGTGAGGAATCTACAAAACGAGAGGTTCCAGAGCCTGAGAGTTCTTCACCAAGTACGTGCCATGGTTCAATACCTAATCGAATTTCTAATTGGATATTATCAATAGTCACATTACCATGGTGAGGATATCTAAATTCGAAAAAAGGATCAAACCATGAAATGTCAAAATTATATCCAGCATCTTTTAAATCATTAACTACATCAATCATGTCCAAATAGGCAAAATGAGGCAACAAAAACTTATCATGTAGTTCAGTTCCCCAACGGACTAATTTTTTCTCATATGGGTTTTTCCAAAATTTTGCAACCAAGGCACGAACTAATAAATTTTGAACTAAATTCATGTGTTTGTGAGGTGGCATATCAAAAGCTCTTAACTCTAATATTCCCAAACGTCCTGTTGATGAATCAGGAGAATATAATTTATCGATACAAAACTCTGAACGGTGCGTATTTCCAGTGATATCAGTTAATAGGTTTCTGAAAATTCTGTCCACCATCCAAAAAGGAACTTCTTTGTCTTTTGGGATTTGATCAAAAGCAATTTCCATTTCGTAGAGACGCTCATCACGACCTTCATCAATACGCGGTGCTTGACTTGTTGGTCCAATAAAGGGTCCAGCAAAAAGGTAACTTAAAACGGGATGGTGTTGCCAATAGGTGATTAAGCTTCGTAATAAATCAGGTCTTCTCAATAGGGGACTATCCTCAGGTTTTTCAGCTCCTAATGTTACATGGTTCCCTCCTCCAGTTCCAGTATGACGACCGTCTACCATAAACTTATCGGTGCCTAAACGAGATAGAAATGCCTCTTCATATAGCGCCGTTGTGTTGTCTACAATTTCTTGCCAAGATTTGGCTGGATGTACATTTACTTCAATTACACCAGGATCCGGGGTTACCATCATTTTTTCGACTCTGTAGTCCGACTTTGGTTGATATCCTTCAATTCTTACTGGCATTTGTAATTTTTCTGCAGTAATTTCTATCGAAGTAATTAAATCTACATAGTCTTCTAAATAATCAGTTGGAGGAAGAAAAATGTACAACATTCCATCGCGCTCTTGTATACACATGGCGGTAATAAAAGTGTCTACTTCAAATAATAAAAATTCTTCTTCTTTTTTTTCTTCTTTTTTAGATAATACTTTTTTGACAGACTGAATGAGTTTTGAAATGGTCCCATAACGTTTGTTTATTTTTTCTGAATAATCACCTAAAGCGGGTAAGTCTTCAAATAAACTTCTATCTACAACTGTTTCTCTCTTGTTTTTAGAAATTTTTGGTAAGGAATCCAATGGTAAACGCAATCCAATTGGAGAATTTCCAGGAATTAAAAAGCAATTACCTCTTCTAAATTCCCAAGCACAACTTTCCCAATTATCATTATTGTGATTTTTTTGTATTGGCAAAACAAATCCTGATGGATTATTCAAGCCTTTTTCTAAAACCTTTGCCAAATTATGACGTTCCATAGAATCTTTTAAATTCACTTTCAATGGATCTAAATTCATTGGAAGTTTACCTTCTTCTAGAGCCCAATAGATTGGATCTTCGTAAGTTGGTAATATGTTTTTAGTGTCAATACCTAAAAATTTGGTCAATTCGATAGCAAATTTTTCAGCATCGTGAAAAGTAAATTGAGTTTCACCTTCTTTTGCTACTAGCGCATCATTTTTCCACAAAGGGAATCCGTCTTTTCTCCAGTATAGTCCATATTGCCAACGTGGGAATAACTCTCCAGGGTACCATTTTCCTTGTCCAAAATGCAGCAAACCTCCATGAGCAAATCGTTTTTTTAAACGAAGGGCTAAATCATAAGCTAGTTTACGTTTCAATGGTCCATCGGCTGCTGTATTCCATTCGGCTCCCTCAAAATCATCAATAGAAATAAAGGTGGGTTCTCCACCCATTGTTAAACGCACATCACCTTCAATTAAATCCTTCTCCACTACATTTCCTACCGCCATGATGTCTTCCCATTGACTGTCAGAATAGGGTTTAGTTACCCTTGGGTCTTCATGAATGCGAGTTACTTTATTTTCAAATTCAAAACTTACTTCACATTTTTCTGTTGCACCTGTAACTGGCGCCGCACTTTCATAATGGGGAGTACAACATAATGGTATATGACCTTCACTTGCAAAAAGTCCAGACGTAGGATCTAGTCCAATCCATCCTGCTCCAGGAAGATAAACTTCGGCCCAAGCGTGTAAATCAGTAAAATCGTTTTCTGGTCCGGAAGGCCCATCAAGTGACTTTATGTCGGGTGCTAATTGTACAATATAGCCAGAAACAAATCGTGCAGCTAAACCAAAGTGACGTAAAACATGAATTAATAGCCATGCAAAATCTCTGCAGGAGCCACTTTTTATTCGTAATGTTTCTTCTGGTGTTTGTACTCCTGCCTCCATTCGTAGATTATAAGAAAGCGTTTTGTAAACTTCTTGGTTCAGGTAAACTAAAAAATCATTTATTTCTATGGAATCATTTAGTTTTATTTTTTCAATAAATTTTAAAAATATGGGACTTTCTTCACTCAATTTTAAATAAGGAATTAATTCTTGTTCCAGTATAGTATCATATTTAAAGGGATACTTTTGAGCATATTCTTCTACAAAATAATCAAAAGGGTTGATGACTTGAAGTTTTGCAATAACTTCGACTTCGACTTTTAATTCTTTAATTTTTTCAGGAAAAATAACTCTAGCTTGATAATTCCCAAAAGGGTCTTGTTGCCAATTGATAAAATGATCCTCAGGACTTATTTTAAAAGAGTATCCTTCTATAGCCGTTCGAGAATGTACAGCCGGACGAAGTCTAAAAACATGAGGGAATAATTTAACGCTTCGGTCAAATTTGTATGTTGTTTTGTGTGAAATAGCGATTTTTATTGACATAATTTAGGCGTGTTATCTTTGAATAGTAGAAGTATAACAAATATTGCAAAAAAATCATAGTTTATGCTTTTTTTATGATAATAATCGACCTAATTTTTTGCTATGATTGCTTTTTTTACATTTTATAATTGCGAATTATGTAACAAGAATTAAATTATTCAAATTCTAAATCCTATCGTTTATATCAATTATGGGTAGATTTTTTTTTTAACCTATTTAAAAAAAAAAGAAAGGGGAACCTTTTGTAATTTGTTAAATAGTTCTTAGTGAATATTGATGTAGGTGTATAGTGCGAAAAGAACCATTAGAATAATTATAATGATAACATTTATCAGTAAAATAACACTACTTTTTAATAAAGAAATCATGATTTTTTCTCCATAAAATTTTCGGTGTGCAGGAAAAAAGTAGTACAGCATCCAAAAAATGCCAATCGATTTGAGACCAAAATGAACCCAAGTCAAAATAGGATTTTCACCAAACAACAGAAAGAGTTTGTCTATAAAGAACAGGGTTAAAATCAATAAGAGTAGAAACGAAAAATAATGCAAAGTAAAAATACCATTATCAAAGTAGTACCATTTTTTTTTGTCATGAAAAACCCATAGTATAAAAGCAAAAACAGGCATATACATAAACAGTACCTTTGGGAGGTTATGCGTAAATGATTCACTGAATTTCTCAATTATTTCCTCATTTGTATTTTCTTCTTTTACAGCAAGCCATTTTTTTAGGAACCAATATTCGGTTTTGCTTACTTTTGCTTTTTCTGCCCCATTTTTTTGTATTGAGTCTAGTTCATTAATAGATTTATAACCAAAATCAGCCACTTCTTTTTTGTTTATTTTAGTAGTGTCAATTTTAGTAGTTTGTAGTAAAATCTTTTTAATAGTATCATTGTTTTTTTGAGATAATATTCCAACTTTGGTTAGTCCGTCGACGCTTTTTTCTTCAATATGTAATGAATCAATTGAGGGGATATTTACTTGAGTTTTTTCTATAGTAATTGGAATTGTTACTTCTTTTGTGTCGCTAGTTGGGAATAAGGATAGTAATAAAAAGGTAACGAAACTAATAAAAATATAAAGACGTACAGGCGCTAGAAATGATAATCTTTTTCCAGAAAGATAAGCTTTCGTTAATGCTGCAGGTTTGAAAAACAAATAAAAAATGGTTCTCCAAAATGCATTGTCGTAATGGGTTAAATCTTCAAAAAAATGAATAAAGATATGATGAAAAGACTTAGTGCTTATCGTGTTTTCTTGACCGCAATTAGGACAGTAACGTTGGTCAACAACATAATTACAATTAAGGCATGTTTTATCTATTCGTAACTTTTCTTTTGACATAAGCAGTGTTGTAAATGAAATCTATTTTGGTAAATCTATTATTTTTTTATTTGATTTATAAATGCTGTCCTATAGTTTTAATGTTTAATTAACTAGTACGTTTTTATTTGCGACTTACTTTTATAGTGGTTGCATTTAATCTAATTTAAAAAGGTTAAGTTAATTTTTTTTTTAATGTAAATGTATATTCAATAAAAAAAGCCTACAACAAAATAATTTTGTTGTAGGCTTTATCTTTTAGGAATTTAAAATGATGTTTAAAAAATAATTTTTGATTGCCAACCGCAATTCTTTTAGAAAACACATGAGGGTGTGTTTATAAAAAGGAAACATCACTGTAAATACACTTTTATTATAATTTTAATTGTTTAGTCATTATAAACATTAGTTCCATGCTCATGAATATCTAAACCATCAATCTCTTCTTCTTTGGTAACTCTTAGTCCCATTGTTTTCTTTAATATAAATAATACGATAAAAGAAGCTCCCATTGCCCATGCTACAATTGCAGCAACACCTGTTATTTGTACAATTAATTTATCAAAACCACCACCATAGAATAGACCACCATCTGTAGCAAAAAATCCAACTAATATAGTTCCTAATGCACCACAAACTCCATGAACTGAAACCGCTCCAACTGGATCGTCAATTTTTAATTTTTTGTCGATAAATTCAATTGAAAATACAACTACAACCCCACAAATTAATCCAATAATTAGAGCTCCTAATGGGCTTACAGCTGCACAACCTGCTGTCACACCAACTAATCCAGCCAAAACTCCATTTAAAGTCATTGAAATATCTGGTTTTTTGTAAAATATCCAAGTTAAAAACATAGCTGCTAACGCACCTGCAGCACCTGCTAAATTTGTTGTAATAAATATAGCTGCTACTTTAAAAGCGTTATCACCAGATATTGCAAGTTGAGATCCTGGGTTGAACCCAAACCATCCTAACCAAAGTATAAATACCCCTAAAGCTCCTAGCATTAAACTATGACCTTGTATAGCATTTGATTTTCCATCTGTGTATTTTCCAATTCTAGGGCCTACCATTGCAGCAGCTACTAAAGAAGCAGCTCCACCAACAGCATGTACTACAGTTGATCCAGCGAAATCAGTAAATCCCATTTTAGCTAGCCATCCACCTGCATTCCATACCCAGCTACCAGAAATAGGGTAGATTATTAATGTCATTAATAAAGAGAAGATTAAATAAGTAGTAAATTTTGTTCTTTCAGCAATCGCTCCAGAAACGATAGTTGCTGCAGTTGCTGCAAATACAGTTTGAAAAAATAAACTATGCATGTCTGGAAGACTATCAAAAAAAGCATATTGCTTCATATCTCCAACCAATCCTCCAATAGAATCTCCGTACATTAACGAATATCCTACTGCCCAGAAAGCAAGACTTCCAATACAGAAATCCATTAAATTTTTCATTATAATATTTCCAGTATTTTTTGATCTAGTAAAACCAGTTTCTACAAGTGTAAAACCGGCTTGCATAAAAAACACTAAACTTCCGGCGATTAACACCCACATTAAGTCCATTGCAGCATTCGTATCCATAATATATATTTTTATTAGTTAGTTTTAAAAAGTGATTTAGTTAACAGCGTCTGTTCCTTTTTCTTTGGTTCTTATTCTATACGTTTCTTGTATATCAGAAACAAATACTTTACCATCGCCCACCATTCCGGTAGCGGCTGCATTCAAAATAGCGTCAACTGTTTTTTCTAGAAAAGGATCCGAAACTACAATGGAAATGTATCTTCTTTGTATATCTGTTGTACTGTAAGTAATACCTCTATACACGTGTCCTTCTTTCTCGTTACCAACTCCAGTAACGTCCCAATACGTAAAAAAATTAACTTCTATTTTGTGTAAAGCTTCTTTAACTTCATCAAATTTTGATTTTCGAATAATGGCTTCGATTTTTTTCATAATTAAGTGGATTTTATAATTGATTTATTTTGTTTAAGTATTTTTCCTTGATTTTTTTGTGATTTTCTAATCAGAAAATAAGCAAATAATTTTTGGGAATTAGAAATTTTGATAGTGTTTGTTTTTTTGTGATTAATTTAATATTTGAGTTATGTACAGTGAATTTGTATTTAATTAGTGTATTATTCAATAATAACAATGATTAATTGTTTATTATCTGTTAAAATCTATTTTTTTCAGTGACGAATTTATTAACTTTTATTTAAGAATTATAAATAAGAACTGAGTTTTTGGATAAAAAGAGGTAGAATTATTAATTACAAAATATCCTTTCAAAATAATAAAGAATATTCATTATAGATTTAAATAATTGCACTATTCACAATTAAATTTTTTAACTATACCCCCATTTTTTTGAGTTATTTTTAAATATTATAGGATAAATATTCTTAATGTTTCATCTTTTTATAGGTTAATTTGTAATTTTAAGTAAAATAAAGGGGGGGGTGTAGTCTTGATTTTATTTTTATAACAAAAGTTATTTATGATTATAGAACAGTTTTAATAGTAGTAAGAAATCTATAGTAATAACAAATGTTTAAAAATTGTTTTAGACACTATATAAAAGGCCTTTATCTAGATGAGCGATAATTATAAAATGGAGATCAATCTTTTTTTGATTTATTAACCTCATTCTTGGTGACATAATTAAAAAATAAATGGGTATATTTCATTATATAAAAAAAAGAGGACTATTTTTCTGATAAACTGTATATTAGAAAATTAAAACTGATATTTTTACAGTTGATAAAAAAAATAATTTCAAACGATACTTAAATACGAGATACAATGCAAATAGGACTGATAGGATTAGGAAAAATGGGCTTTAACCTAGCCTTAAACTTGCAAAGAAATGGGTATGATGTGGTAGCCAATGATGTTAATACCGATTTTGTAGCTAAAATAGAGAAAGAAGGAATAGATACGGCTAATTCAGTTGCTGTATTAACCGAAAAATTAACCGAGCGAAGAGTGATTTGGATTATGGTTCCCGCAGGAGAAATTGTAGACAAAGTGATTTTTTCTTTAATCCCTTTTTTAAATAAAAACGATATTGTCATCGATGGAGGAAATTCTAATTTCAAAGATTCAAAACGCAGGTATAAAATTTTAAAAGAAAATGGGTTTTGCTATTTGGACTGTGGTACTTCAGGAGGAACTTCTGGGGCATTAAATGGTGCTTGTACGATGGTGGGAGGAGATAAAGAAGTATTTGATTATGTAGCTGAAGTTTTTGAGAATATTTCAGTTCCTAATGGATCTTTGTATACAGGTGCTTCTGGGAGTGGCCATTATACCAAAATGGTTCATAATGGAATTGAATATGGAATGATGCAATCAATTGCAGAAGGATTCGAAGTGTTTGAACATTCTGAATTTGATATTGATTTCGAAAAAACGGCAAAACTGTTCAATCATGGTTCTGTAGTACGCAGTTGGTTAATGGAATTGACTCAAAATGCTTTCTCAAAAGATCCTAAACTGGAGGGAATAAAAGGAGTTATGCATTCCTCAGGAGAAGGAAAATGGACACTTGAAGAAGCATTGGATTTAGGCGTGCCAACACCTGTTATAGCGTTATCGATAATGATGCGTTATCGTTCTCAAATGCAAGATACATTCTCTGGTAAAGTAGTTGCGGCCCTCCGAAATGAATTTGGTGGTCATGCTGTAGAAAAAAACGAATAATTTTCCACAATTCGCTAGAAAACCAAAAGAGTGTAAAATTTAAATTCTAACTTCTAACTTATGTCCATACTGATTTTAATTGCAAGTATCCTTTTGTTGCTATTTTTAATAACCGTTCTAAAATTTAATGCATTTATCTCTTTACTATTGGCTTCTTTTTTTGTTGGTATAGTTAAGCTAATGCCTTTTGGAACAATTGTTAATTCCATCCAAAACGGAATAGGTAGTACTTTAGGATCTTTGGTCTTAATTTTAGCTTTTGGAGTCATGCTTGGAAGTTTACTATCCGAGAGTGGTGCTGCACAACGAATCAGTACTGTTTTGATCAATTCCTTTGGTGTGAATCAAGTAAAATGGGCCGTTTTAGTTACTGGTTTTGCTGTAGGAATTGCCATGTTTTATAATGCTGGTTTTGTTATTTTGATTCCAATGGTTTTTGCCATTGCGGCCAATACGAAACAACCCTTTATTTATCTAGGTATTACCATGGCATCGGCCTTATCAATTACACATGGTTTTTTACCTCCACATCCTGGACCTACTGCAATAGCAGTAATTTTCAAGGCAGATATTGGTAAAACATTATTATATGGAATTTTAGTTTCTATTCCTGCTTTGCTAGCTGCAGGAATTATTTTTCCTGAATTTATAAAAAAAATTGTAACGAATCCGCCTAAAGGATTATTCGAAAGTAAAACGTTTACTGAAGGAGAAATGCCTTCTTTCTTGACAAGTTTCATGATTGCACTCACTCCCGTTATTTTAATGGGGATAGGGACTTTGAGTGCTTTTATTTTACCAGAAGGATCGGATTTGCGGACTACATTAGAGTTTATAGGAAATCCAACTACTTCGATGTTGATTACAGTATTATTTGGTATTGTTTTTTTAGGGATAAAACGAGGGCAAAAGATGATGGACATTATGGATAAATTTAGCACTTCTATGAGTTCTGTCACTATGATAATTTTAATAATTGGTGCTGGTGGTGCTTTTAAACAACTATTGATTGATAGTGGCATCGGCTCTGATTTGGCTACTTTTTTTGATGGCTCTACACTTTCACCCTTATTTTTGGGTTGGCTTATTGCTACTATTATACGCATTGCATTAGGATCGGCCACGGTTGCAGGATTAACTGCTGCAGGTATTGTTCAACCCTTAGTGATAAGTTCTGGGGTCAGTCCTGAATTGATGGTTTTATCAATAGGAGCAGGAAGTTTAATGTGCTCTCACGTAAATGATACTGGTTTCTGGATGTTTAAAGAGTATTTTGGAATTAGTATTAAGGATACTTTTCGTTCATGGACAGCAATGGAAACTATAGTTGGTGTTACAGGGTTAGCAGGGGTGTTAGTTCTTAATTTATTTGTAGGTTAATAAGAACTAAATCATGGATGATAAAAAAATATATGTTGGTATCGATATAGGAACGACAGCAACAAAATCGGTATGTTTCAATAGATTAGGTAAAGTAATTTATGAGTATTCAAAAGAATATCCATTGTATCACCCAGAATTCGATCAAAGTATTCAAAAACCAAATGAAGTTCTTGTTGCAGTTTTAGCTTGCATTAATCAAATTACAAAGGAATATCAGCCTGAGTTTATCAGTTTTAGTTCGGCAATGCAAAGTGTTTTAATCATTGATGAATTAGGAAATCCATTGACAGATGCTATTATTTGGGCAGACAATCGCGCACATGAATTTGCAGAATCGCTTAAAGTAACAGATGTAGGAAAGAGGTTCTATCAAAAAACGGGAATCCCTATTCATACTTTTTCTCCCATGACCAAAATCGCTTGGTTGAAAGAACATAAAAATGAAGTCTTTTCTAAAGCATTTAAATTTATTAGTTTAAAAGAATATGTATGGCATCAGCTTACGGGAGAATATGCAATTGATTCCTCTATGGCATCAGGTACTGGAATAATGAATATTCATAATTTAGAATGGGATCCTGAGATTTTAAAATTTCTAGATATACAGTCGAATCAATTATCAAAAATTGTAAAACCCACTCATTTTTGCAAAGGATTAAATGATAATAATTTATATGTTATTGGAGGGGGAGATGGAGCTTTGGCCAATTTAGGTACTGGAGCAATGGAACCTGGAAAAGTGGCGTTAACAATAGGAACAAGTGGAGCAGTACGTTTACCAATCGAGAAACCTTTTATAGATTCCCAAATGCGAACGCAATGTTATCATTTGATAGATAATCAATATTTAACACTAGGAGCGGTTAGTAATGGTGCCATTGTTTTACAGTGGTTAAAAGAATCTATTTTGAAAACTGAAGACTCATTTGAAACTCTTTTTAAGCAAGCAGCTACCGTTTCCTCAGGATCAGATGGATTACTTTTTGTACCCTATTTATTAGGAGAAAGAGCTCCTATTTGGGATGCTTCCGCAAAAGGTACTCTTCTAGGAATCAAAATTATTCATACCCAAGCCCATTTTATTCGGGCCACAATGGAGGGGATTTTATTTGGACTTTTGAATGTTTTAGAAATTCTATTGCCTAATGAAGAGACTAGAGAACAACATACTATTATGGCAAGTGGAGGATTTGCAAAAAGTGAATTTTGGTTGCAAATGACTGCCGATGTTTTTCAAATGAAAGTTAGAATTGCTGAAACAGTCGAAGCTTCGGCTTGGGGAGCAGTATTGATTGGCTTTAAATCAAAAGAAATAGAGATGTTGCCCGAGACTTCAAATGGGAAAGTATTTTTACCCAATAAAAAGCATAAAATCATTTACGAGCAAAGTTTTGCTAAATTCAAACGTGTTTATCCTTTACTAAAAGAATTAGAATAAATATTTTTTTCAAAATCTGTAATAAAGTAGTTACAAAACAGTAAATATTTTTAACATAATATACTGATTATCAGTATTTATGATTAAATTTAATGGTGTTTTTAACTAAAAATCTTATTTAATTATGAAAAAAAGTATTCTAATTGTATTGTTGATGATTACTTGCATCACATACGCACAAAAAAAATCAAATGGAACTATTTATGTAGAACATCCTGCAATCAATACAGTAGAGGATATGGTTCAGGCATTTGTTAAAGGAGATACTGACAAAGTATCTAGTTATTTAGCAGAAGATTTTAAATCGTATAACGGTACGAGCATTGACAAAAGAGATAAAGGAGAAGACAAAGCTTCTTTTTTAAAAGGAATGAAATTCTGGAAAGACAATATTGATTATTTTAGTATTAAACGATCTGCAGGTGCTTATCCGGATGCATTAGAATACAAAGATGCTAACAACAAAGATGTGGTTTGGGTTCAGACTTGGGAAGACCTAAAAGGAGTACATAATAAATCTGGAGTAAAGATTGATATGCCCATTCATCGATTATTTATTGTTGACAAAAATAATAAGATAAAAACCATCATCAATTACATGAATAGTAGCATTCCTGATGAAATTGGTAATAGTTCTACTGATAGACAAAATGGTATGATTTACAATCATCATGAATATATAAACACTATTCGAAAAATGATTTATGCATTTGAAAATAATGATCTTGATAAAGCGTATAGTTTTTATGATGATAAAGCGCGATTTTTAGATGAAAATAATTCAGAAAGAAAAAGTATTTCATTAGCTGAATTAAAGGCCAATGATAAAAAATTTCTAGATAAATTTGAAGTTAACAGTATAGACGTATCCGGATATCCAGATTATTTGCATTATGAAATGGGAAATACTAAAGTGGTTCAATCCTGGTGGAATTATAATTTGACTAGAAAATCAGATAAAAAGAAAATTATTTTACCCGTATTTTTTATAGATGATTTTAATGATGATGGAAAAATAGTTTTTGAACATGCTTATTACAGTGAAAAAGTGTTAGAGCAATAAAATAACAAAATAGATACTAATTAAAGGCCGAAATAGATGTTTCGGCTTTTTTTGTGGAGAAATTGAGGTTCTTTATATCAATTGATAACCTTTATTCTTTTGGATGATAAAAGGGTTGTTTTATCGTAAACATAGAATTCAAATAGAATTAATTTCTAAAATTGTACTGTATCTATTTAGTAAAAGCAGAGAAATTTGGTGTAAAGCTACATTCGAAAAATAATAGTACCTGAAGTTTTTTATATTGTTACTGTAGTAACAAGATATTAATGATTAAATTGAAGTAAATTTATATTTTATTGATTAGCCAAAATCAACACGAATCAAAATAAATAAGCATGAAAATTTTATTAATCGAAGATGAACCTGAATTGCAAAAAAGTATCAAACAATATTTTGAAGTAGAAGGGAATGTGGTTGAAATAGCTTCGGATTTTAGTAAGGCGCAACAGAAAATTGCGATCTATGATTATGATTGTATTTTGGTTGATATTACGTTGCCAAATGGTTCTGGTTTGGACTTGATTACCGAAATTAAATTAAAAAAATCAAAAGCGGGAATCATTATTATTTCTGCAAAAAACTCACTGGATGATAAAATTTTTGGTTTGGATCTTGGTGCCGATGATTATTTACCAAAACCGTTTCATTTATCGGAACTTAATTCGAGAATAAAAGCGTTGATTAGACGAAAAAATTTTGATGGAAGTCTAGAAATTGTTGTCAATGAAATTAGAATCCTTCCAGCAGATCGAAGCGTTTATGTAAATAATGCAACTGTTACTTTAACCTCAAAAGAATATGATTTATTACTTTATTTCATCGCCAATAAAAACCGCGTAGTGAGTAAAAATGCCTTGGCCGAACATTTGTGGGGAGACGATGCAGATCGATTGGATAACTATGATTTTATATACAACCATGTAAAAAACTTGCGCAAAAAATTATTAGAAAAAAAATGCGAAGATTATTTACAAACTGTCTACGGTCTAGGTTATAATTTTAAATTACAAGAATGAAACTAATTACAAAGACCAGTTTATATTACCTATTGTTAAGTATCCCGATCTTGATTCTGTCGGGTTTTATTTGTTTTCATATATTAACACATAAAGTACGGCATGCTAATGATGAGGTTTTAGTGAATCGCATCAAATTGATTGAGCAATATTTAGTAGAAAATGATACCGTTTCGTTGCAGTTTTTAGTCAAAACTAAGGAAGCGGAAATCAACAAAACATTAAAAAATAATTTTAGTAACGGGAATAAAACAATTTTTTCGGACACATTAATTCTAGATGAGGCTGAAAATGAAATGGACCCAAATAGGATGGTTTCGTCGATTGTAAGGGTTAAAAATGCTAATTATCTAATAAAAATTTGGCGTAGTAGCATAGAAAATGAAGAGTTAATCAAAGGTATTTTGTTTTTACTTATCTGGATTTTAGTGGCATTATTTTTAATTTCAATGATTCTTAATTTTTGGATTTCAAAGAAAATGTGGAAACCGTTTTATACTTCGGTCTCCAACTTGGAGAAATTTAGAGCTAGTGATAACGAAATACCACCATTTGAGGATTCAACCATTAAAGAATTTACAGCTTTAAATAAATCGCTTGCTAGTATGATGAGTAAAATGATTGCGGATTATAATGCCCAAAAGAAATTTACAGAGAATGCATCTCATGAAATTCAAACTCCGTTGGCAGTCATAAAATCAAAGATTGATTTACTTATTCAATCTGAAAATTTAGATCCAAATGATGTTGAATTAATTGTTGCAATTGATGATGCATGTTCTAAACTGAATCGCTTAAATAAGTCATTATTATTGCTTACAAAAATTGAAAATAGACAGTTTAAAACCATTGAAAAAGGGTCTGTCGAAAAAGTATTGGATTCGTCTTTATTGCTTTTTGATGATTATATAAAAGAGAAGGAAATAACAATTGTAAAAAATATTGAAACTGAATTTTGGATTAATATGAACCCTGATTTAGGGCTAGTACTCATTAATAATTTAATTCAAAATGCAATTAGGCATAATGTTGATCAGGGGAGTATTCATATTACGATTAAGTTTAATAAAATTATCATTGAAAATACTGGAGTAATAGAACCGCTAAATTTGGACCATCTATTTAAACGTTTTCAAAAAAAATCAACGTCTCATTTATCAATTGGACTAGGTTTAGCAATAGCAAATGAAATTGCTGAAGTCAGTGGATTAGTTTTAAAATATAAATTTATAAACAACAAACATCGCTTTATTTTGAAAGAAAGGGATTAAAAAACAATTACTATGCTTGTTTTAAAAATTCAAAAAATAATAATTTTTATGATATTTTTTATCTGTTGTAGTTCTTGTAATGTATTTCGTTCCTTGAGGCACGGCGGGATTCCCAGCCAATCAGATTACAAGCATTTCGCACAACGCGTTATTGCTAATGAAGCGCCTGTTTATTATTTTCATAAACCTATCAAAGACTCTCACTTAGGAACTAAAATAGGACTTGTCAATCGGGATTTTAACGGTACAAATGTTAGTTTAGATAGCTTTACTACATTACATAAAACGATCTCTTTTTTAATTATTCGTAACGATACAATTGTTTACGAAAGATACAACAAAGGATATACTTCAAATTCATTTGTTTCTTCCTTCTCTATGGTGAAACCATTTGTTTCTACTTTAATTGGAATTGCAATTGATGAAGGAAAAATAAAAAGTGAAAATGACCTCATTATTGATTATTTACCTGAATTTAAAAATAAAATTGGTTGGGATAAAATTACCATAAAAAATTTATTACAACACACCTCAGGTATTCGATTTACTGATAACAAACTAAATCCAGTATCTGATAATGCTGAATTTTATTGGGGAGATAATTTAAGAGAAAAGATGCTCAATTTAAAACTAGAATACCCACCCAACACAAAATTTAAATACAGTAGTGAAAACACAATGCTTTTAGGATATATTATTGAAAAAGTAAGTGGCGGAACCATTTCTAACTATTTAGAAGATAAAATATGGAAACCATTAGGAATGGAGGCACCAGCAACATGGAGTTTGGATCGAGATGATGATAAAGCAATCGAAAAAACATTTTGTTGTTTACAAGCTAGAGCAATTGATTTTGCAAAGTTTGGCAGACTTTATCTTAATGGAGGGAATTGGAATGGAAAGCAAATTGTGTCAAAAAGATGGGTAGAGTTGTCTACACATTCGGATCCATCAGGAAATAACAAACATTTTTATAATAATAATTGGGGAATAGGGCCTCTGAAATACGGGAGTTATTTTGCTGTAGGTTTGTTTGGGCAATATCTCTATATCTATCCTGAAAAAAAAATAATTATAGTGCGTTTTGGAGATGCCGAAACGTCGTATCATCCTAATTATTGGCAGGAAGTTTTTTTGCAAATAATTGACCAAATGAAATAAATAATTTCTTTGTTTATAAAACGCAATAATAGAAATAGCAGCATAGATTTAAAATAGATTTGTAATCTAAGTTTGTGTTAGAATTAATTTTTAAATCTAAAAAAAATGAAAAAATTAGTAATGTTATTATCAGTTATTTTGATGTACAGTTTTGCATTTGCAGGTACACCACCTGAAGCAGTAAAAAAAGCTTTCGCTAAAAAATTCCCTACTGCTACCAAAGTGAGTTGGGGAAAAGAAGCGCCAAAGGAGTGGGAAGCAGATTTTACTTTTGAAGGAAATTCCATTTCGGCTAATTTTTTGCAAGATGGAACTTGGCTTGAGACTGAAAAAGAGATTAAAGCGATGAACTTACCAAAAGCCGTTTTAGCCACTGTAAAATCAAATTATTTGGATTGGAAAATAGCAGAGGCTGATCTAACCGAAACTGCTAAGAATGGAACCATATACGAAGTAGAGCTAAAAAAAGGGTTAAAGCGAAAAAGTTTAGCTTTCAAAGCAAATGGAACCTTAGTAAAAGAATAATTTTCGAACTAAATATTCAATTAATATATGATGTTAGAAAATTTTAAATTCCAGTTTAGATATTTTGCGACTAAAATTATTAAAAATGGTTCTTGTTTTTTGATCCTACTATTTTTAAATACTGGAATAATGGCACAAGGGCTTAGTAGCCAAGACAGTATTAAGGGTGGCAGAAATGGTAATGTAACCTTCAATTACAAGCAATTGATTATACCAACGGTACTTGTTGGATACGGTATAATTGGTATGGAAAATAAAAATTTAAAAGACTTGAACTTAGAAATCAATGAGGAAGTCACCGAAAATATTGATAGAAAAATTAGTGTAGACGATTTCTCCCAATACGTTCCAGCATTAGCGGTTTACGGTCTGAATTTAGGAGGTATTAAAGGAAAAAATAATTTACGAGATCGAAGTATAATTTTTGCAACTTCTTATCTTATTATGGGAAGTACGGTTTATGCTTTGAAAAAAACAACCCATGTTTTAAGACCAGACGGAAGTAGTAATAATTCTTTTCCATCGGGACATACTGCTACTGCATTTGCTGGTGCCGAATTTTTATGGCAAGAGTACAAGGATGTTTCTATTTGGTACGGGATTTCAGGTTATATAGTAGCTACAGGAACAGGTTTTTTTAGAATCTATAATAATCGACATTGGTTGACTGATGTAACTATGGGAGCAGGAATAGGAATTTTAAGCACAAAAGTGGCCTATTGGATATTTCCTTATATCAATAATAAAATTTTTAAATCGAATAAGAATAATTCTTCAGTAATGGTTGCTCCCTTTTATAACGGAAGACAAATGGGCCTCGGAATGATCTTAAATCTACATTAAGCACAATTTAGATTTTAATAAATTAAATATATAACACAATGAAAAAAATAGTTGCATTAGTAATTCTTGGTTTTTCAATTGCAAATTGTAATAGCCAAACTTTCAAAGTTTCTGAGAAAATAAAATTACCTGGGAATGATGGCTGGGATTATCTTGCCGTTGATGATGTGAATCAACATTTATTTATTTCACACGGAAGTGAGGTAAATGTAATAGATTTAAAATCGAATGCCTTAATTACTACAATTCCTGATACAAAAGGGGTTCATGGTATTGCTATTGCAAATGATTTAAACAAAGCATTCATTTCTAATGGGAAAGACAATTCAGTATCAATTGTCAATTTAACCACTTTTGAATTGATCGAAAAAGTAGCTATTTCAGGTAAAAATCCAGATGCCATTTTATATGATGCATTTTCCAAAAAAGTATTTACTTACAATGGGAAATCTAATAATGCTACAGTTTTAGACGCGATCACAAATAAAGAGATAAAATCGATAGCTTTGGGTGGAAAACCAGAATTTTCAGTAACGAATACCAAAGGGTTGATTTTTGTAAATATCGAAGATAAAAACGAAATTAAAACCATCGATGCCACTAAACTGGATGTAAAGGCTACTTGGAGCATTGCACCAGGAGACGAACCTTCAGGATTAGCAATTGATTTAGAATCGAATCGATTATTTGCAGTGTGTGGTAATAAGTTAATGGTGGTTGTAAATGCTATAAATGGTAAGGTTGTTAAAACTTTACTTATTGGTGATGGTTGCGATGGTGTTACTTTTAATCCTAAAAATAAACTTATTTTTAGTTCTAATGGAGAAGGAACAATTACAGTTGTTAAGGAAAAAAGCCCTGCAGTTTTTGCAGTACTACAAACAGTAAAAACCCAAAAAGGAGCACGAACAATTACTTTGAATAAAACTACAAATCAATTGTATTTATCTACTGCAAATTTTGGAGAAAAACCAAAACTTACCGCCGAAATTCCTAATCCAAGACCAAGTATTATTCCTAACTCTTTTACTATTTTAGTAGTTGATGATAAAAAATAAATAAACTACTTATTTTTGAATAAATTTATCCAATGAGATCATTCCTTATCATTCTTATTTTTTTAATTACGGCTTCGTCCTTTTCGCAGGAAAAAGATTTGGATTTTTATATAGAAAAAGCCCAAACGAATTCCCCTTTACTTAAAGACTTATCCAATCAAATTCAATCCAATACAATTGATAGTTTGCTTATTAGAACTACTTACAAGCCGCTGGTTGCAGCAAATATAAATGGGTATATTGCTCCTAATTATAACGGTTTTGGTTATGATACTGCTTTGAGCAACGGCCAATCCATAACAGGATTGGTAGGAATTAATAAAAAAATAATTGGTAAAAGTATAGTTAATTCGCAAGCAGAAACTTTCAAAATCATTAGAGAGGGTTTAGTTTTAAATAAAAAAATTGCGGTTAAAGATTTGCATAAAGCCATTATAGCGCAATACATCACGACTTACGGTAGTGCAGAGCAAATGGTTTACAACCAAAATATGGCTGCATTACTGAAAAATGAAGCCGTGATTTTGAAAAAACTCACCCAAAATTCCATTTATAGGCAAACGGATTATTTGATTTTTATTTCAACCTTAAAGCAGCAAGAATTACAGGTTTTGCAATTGAAACAACAATATCAAAATGATTTGGGTTTACTTAATTATTTAACTGGTGAAACGGATACTACTTTTGTCAATTTAAAAAAGCCCGTAATTTCTTTAAAAAGCATTCAAAAAGCAGAATCGTCAATTTTTGAAAAGCAATTTGAAACCGATAGCTTGAAAATTATTAATCAAAATAAATTAATAGATAACAGCTATAAACCTTCTCTTTCGTTACTTGGTGACGCGGGTTATATGTCAAGTTTTATCAGTCAAGGATATAAAAATTTCGGCTTTAGTGTTGGTTTAGGATTATCTATTCCTATTTACGATGGAAATCAGAAAACCTTGTTGCATCAAAAAAATGAAACTGCTTTAGCGACTAATTTAGCGTATAAAAGTAATTTCAATAAGCAATACCAGCAACAGTTATTGATGTTAAATCAGCAATTAAAACAAACAATTGAAACTCAAAATCAGTTGCAATCCCAACTTCAAATAAGTGATGCGCTTATCGATGCCAATAAAAAACTGTTACTTTCTGGAGATGCTCAAATTACTGATTTTATGATTGCTATAGGAAATGTTATCAATATCAATAATACGATTTCGCAAAACAAAATAAATACGCTTCAACTGATTAATGAAATCAATTATTGGAGTTCTAATGACTAATACTATGAATAAATTTATCTTTTTTTTGGTGCTAATTCCGGTCTGTTTTACCGCATGTAAGGACAATTCAGTAACCGAGAAACCTATTGATGCTAGTATTCCTGTAACGATTACTTCTATTGATACAACTGGTATTGAAAATTATATGGAATTGAATGCTACAGCAACTTATTTAGTTAAAAATAATATTAAAGCGAATGCTACTGGGTACTTGAGTTCCGTTAATGTAGCAATAAATGATTTTGTAAACAACGGTTCCACCTTGTTTTCGATTAAAACAAGAGAATCTAAAGTGCTGGGTAATACGATAAATAAAATTGACCCTAGTTTGAATTTTGGCGGAGCTATTCAAGTGCATTCTAACACGAGTGGAATAGTAACAATGGTAAATGTGCAACAAGGAGATTATGTGCAAGATGGTGATCCATTGGTAACAATAAATGACGCTAATAGTTTTGCACTGGTGTTAAGTTTGCCTTATGAATTAAATAAATTCGTTACAGCTGGACAACAATTGAATGTTAGTTTGCCTGATGGGAGTGATAGAATTGCAACAGTTCAAAAGTTTTCACCTACAGTGGATGCCACTTCGCAAACCCAAAATGTAATTTTGAAAATAAATGGGAAACAAGATATTCCTGAAAATTTAATTGTAAAAGTTAGAATTAATAAAAGTTCAAATTCTAAAACTATTTCGTTACCCAAAGGGGCCGTATTAAGTGATGAAACCGAAACTGATTTTTGGATTATGAAAATGATAAATTCCAACACAGCTATTAAAATTCCAATAGAAAAGGGAATTCAGACAGATGATAGAATCCAAATTTTAGCACCACAATTAACGGCTAAAGATAAAATTTTAGTTACGGGTAATTATGGAGTGAGCGATACGATTAAGGTTAAAGTAATCGGAAAATAAAAAGGGTTACCAAAGATTTAAAAGATTAAAAGATTTTTATGAATCTGTGAAAATCTGTGTAATCTGTGGTTAAAAAAAAATAAATAATGAACAACTTCTTCGTCAAACATAAAAATGGTTTAAGTGCCATCATCTTCCTAATTATTTTAGGAGGTTTTTTTGCCTATTCAGAGATGCAAACAGGCCTGTTTCCTGAAATTACTTTTCCCAAAATTAAAATCATTGCCGATGCAGGACAACAACCTGTTGATAAAATGATGATTACGGTTACCAAACCGTTAGAAAATGCCATTAAAAAAGTTCAAGATTTAAAAACCATTAGAAGTACAACCAGTCGCGGAAGTTGTGAAATATCCGCTTTTATGGATTGGAAAGCGGATATTGATTTGAGTAAAACGCGTATTGAAGAACAAATCAACCAAATCAAAAATAATCTACCTCCTGATACTCAAATCACGGTAGAAAAAATGAATCCGTCCATTCTTCCTGTAATTGGGTATGCTATCGAAGGCAAAGGAATGTCGGCAATTGAGTTAAAAAAAATAGCCAATTTTACTATAAAACCATTTCTTTCTCAAATAGATGGTGTATCAGAAATTAGAATTATTGGCGGTAAAGAAAAAGAATATTGGTTGTCCTTAGATTTTAATAAAATGACTGCACTAGGGATTACACCAGATGCCATTTCCCAGGTTTTAAGTCAGACCAATTTTATAAAATCTAATGGTTATTTGTCTGATTATCGCTATTTGTATTTAACCATTACGGATGCCCAAGTTGACAAAAAAGAAGAGTTGGAAAACTTGGTTATCAGTAATAATGGGAAAGGAATTGTTACACTAAAAGACATTGCTGCTGTTGAAATTAAAGAAGCTAAAGAATACATAAAAGTAAATGCTAATGGGAAAGAAAGTATTTTGGTTGCTGTCATTAAGCAGCCCAATTCTAATTTAATTTCACTTTCGGATGCCATGAGTCAAAAGCTGCAGGATTTAAAAATAATCCTTCCCAAAGGCATCACGATTAAACCATTTTATGAGCAAGCCCGTTTTGTAAATGATGCGGTAAAAAGTGTTACCGATAGTTTATTAATTGGTTTATTATTAGCTATAATTGTAGCTGTTTTGTTTTTAAAATCAGCCAAAGCCAGCGCTACTATTTTAATTATTATTCCTGTAACATTAGGATTAACATTGGTTGTTTTATACCTCACAGGGCAAACGTTTAATATTATGACTTTGGGGGCTATTGCAGCTGCTTTAGGGCTAATTATTGATGATGCCATCGTTGTGGTGGAACAAATTCATCGAACTCATGAAGAGCACCCAGACGAACCTACTGTTTCGCTCTTGCAAAAGGCAATTCAGTATTTATTTCCGGCCATGCTGGGATCATCCATCAGTACTATTGTTATTTTTATTCCTTTTGTTTTAATGAGCGGAGTTGCGGGTTCCTATTTCAAAGTACTTACGGACACGATGATTATCACTTTGGTTTGTTCCTTTTTTGTTACTTGGTTGTTGCTTCCTGTTGTCTATTTATTACTTTCCAAAAAAGACAGAGGGATAGCTGAAACAGAAAAAATCTCTGAAATTCATGAAGTAAAAACTCAAAATTGGGTGTCTTATTTTATTGGAAAACCCATTATTAGTATATCATTTTGTATCGTTTTGATACTTTCGATATTTATAATTTTACCCAATTTAGAAACTGGTTTTTTACCCGAAATGGATGAAGGAAGTATTATTTTAGATTATGAAAGTCCGCCAGGAACTTCACTTGAAGAAACGGATAGAATGCTGAACGAAGTAGAGAAAATTATTATAAAAGTTCCAGAAGTTGAAGCCTACAGTCGCAGGACAGGTACCCAAATGGGATTTTTTATAACGGAACCCAATCGAGGGGATTATTTAATCCAATTGAAAAAAGACAGAAATAAAACCAGTAATGATGTAATTGATGAAATTCGTGCCAAAGTAGAGGCTACGCAGCCTGCTTTGCGTATCGATTTTGGGCAAGTAATTGGAGATATGTTGGGGGATTTAATGAGTTCCGTTTCACCAATTGAAGTCAAAGTATATGGAAATGATCAGGCACAATTACAAAAAACGGCAAAACAAGTTGCGGCTATTGTTGAAAATGTAAAAGGAACCGCCGATGTTTTTGATGGTATTGTTTTGGCTGGACCAGTAATTAATATTCATCCTAATTACATTCAATTGGCACAATACGGAATCACTCCATCGGACTTACAGTTTCAAATGCAAACCGCTTTAGAAGGAAATGTAGTAGGAAGCTTGTTAGAAAATGAAAAACAAACTCCTATACGGTTGATTTATGCTAATGGTAAAAAAAGAAGTTTGGAAGATATTAAGCAACTTAAAATATTTCTACCAAACGGTCAATCAATTCCTATTACCAGTTTAGTGACTATTTCAATCGAAAAAGGAGTGGCAGAAATTGAACGGGAAAATCTACAAATGATGAGTGTAGTAACTGGACGATTAGATAATCGAGATTTAGGAAGTGTGATGAAGGAAATTCAAACTAAAGTCACCTCTCAAATTAAATTGCCAAGCGGTTATTATATTGAATATGCGGGAGCTTATAAAGACCAGCAACAATCGTTCAAAGAGTTATTGATGATTTTAATCGCTTCTTCTTTATTGGTTTTTGGTGTTATTCTATTCCTTTTTAGAGATTTTAGAGTAGCGTTTGTCATTTTATTAATCTCTGTTTTAGGAATTGCAGGAAGTTATCTTTTGCTTTTTATTACAGCCACTCCACTTAATGTAGGGAGTTACACTGGAATTATAATGATTGTGGGTATTATTGCCGAAAATGCCATTTTTACTTTTCTACAATTTAGAGAAACCTTTAAGTTAACAAGAAACGTCAATGAATCCATTGTGTATTCGATTTCTACTCGATTGCGACCCAAATTAATGACTGCGCTAGGAGCCATAATTGCACTGCTACCATTAGCAATTGGGATTGGAACTGGGTCTGAGTTGCATCAGCCCTTAGCTATTGCGGTAATTGGAGGATTCCTTATTGCGATGCCTTTACTATTAATTGTATTACCGAGTTTATTAGCACAGGTTTATAAAAATGAAAAAGAGTTTAAACATATTCTATAGTTTTTTTGCTAAATATTGAATTGTATAAATAGGAGCAAAAAGCCGAAACAAATCGTTTCGGCTATTTTGTTTGCCTATAATTATCAATTAAAAATGTCTTTTGAAATAGAATAAAATGGCTAACTTTAGAAAAGAATAAATTTTGCTTCCAAAGTATTATTATTGAAGAATTTCTTCCTAATTAAAAAACATTCCTATGCTACAAAATGTCCTAATTGAAAGAAAAATTTATGCCACAGAAGAACATAAAATGATGCAATCCATGATCCAAGAATTCATTGCAAATGAAATTATGGGACAGTTAAATCATTGGGAAAAACAAGGAATGGTTTCTCGTGAAATTTGGAAAAGAGCAGGAGAGTTAGGGCTACTATGTTTAGATATTCCAGAAATATATGGAGGTGGAGGATTGGACTTTACTTTTAATGCGCTACTTATTGAGGAGTTTGCCAAAAAAGGAATTACAGGTCCAGGATTTTCACTTCATTCAGATATTGTAGCGCCTTATTTGCTGCATTATGGAACCGAATTACAAAAACAAAAGTATTTACCTCTAATGGCAAAAGGGGAGCTTATTACCGCTATAGGTATGACCGAACCCAATTGTGGGAGTGATTTAAAAGCATTGGGAACTACTGCAGAAGACAAAGGCGATCATTATTTAGTAAATGGTCAAAAAACGTTTATAACCAATGGTTTTATGTGTGATATGGCTATAGTTGCTGTAAAAACAAATGCTAAAACTGACGATGAAGGTGTTACTTTACTCATTTTAGAGTCGGAAATGGAGGGTTTTAATAAAGGAAATCCACTCAGAAAAATAGGTATGAAATCGCAGGATACAGCCGAGTTGTTTTTTGACAATGTGAAAGTTCCAAAAGAAAACCGACTTGGGGACGAAAAAATGGGCTTTAAAATTATGATGAAAGAATTAGCACGCGAGCGACTAACTGTGGGAATTATGGCGGTTGCCACCGCTGAGGGTGCTATTGAAGACACGATTAAATATACTACTGAACGCACTGCTTTTGGATCTCCAATTGCTGGGTTTCAAAACACACAGTTTAAAATTGCCGAATGCGCTACTCAAATGCAAATACATCAGGCCTTTTTAGATCGTTGTATTGAGTTAATGAGTACACATAAATTATCGAGTGAGAGTGCTTCCATAATCAAATATTCGGCCACTGATATGTGTGGTAAAGTAGTGGACGAATGTTTACAATTGTTTGGAGGATACGGATATATGTGGGACTACCCAATTGCACGAATGTATGCCGATAATAGGGTGACTCGTATTTACGCAGGAACAAATGAAATCATGAAAATATTAATTGCCCGTGCCTTATTTAAAGATTTATTAAAATAAAGAGGTCTGTATCAAATCTTGTTTTGTATTCCCGTTAAACGGAAAATGGGCTATGATTTCAAATTGTTTTACTGCAGCATCAAAGCGTCTTAAAACGACATCTTCACAACGGTATTCTAATTCAATATTTTGAAACATACGGAAAGCCATTTCTAAATTTTCAGCAGATAGTTTTCGGGCTATAGATAAGTGAGGATCCGTGCTTTTATGTACAATTGGGAAACGGATTTCTTGATGAAAACGTTTCATAATTGGAATTAGTTCTTCTTTTGAATTTGGATTTGGTGCAATAAAAAAAGCGCCATTTGGATAACTACCAAAATGATCTAAAACTACTTTTAGGGGTTGGATGGAATCGCCTATTTTGGCGAGTTGTTTTTTGATATTTTCTAATTGTATGTCAGTTGCGGTAAATTCACCAATGGTAATATGCGCCAATGAATTTTTACTGTTAAACCAGCCTATTTTTTCTGACAGAGTTTCCTTCATCATTTTAATTTTAGAAATAATATCTTCTGATGGGTGTAAAACAATGGAGTAGGTATTGGGCATTTTTTAATTTTGATAAAAATTAGTACAGAATTTAAATGGATAAAATTCAGGTTTTTAATAGTACAATCTAAAGTCGAGTAACTTACAAAGTGCATAATGTTTTTGATGCAATTCTTCTACTATTTCAACTACGTCATCGATTTCTTGACACAAGCTAAAGAAGGCTTTATCGATAGCAATACTAGGTAGTTTATACGACACTTCTCCATAGCCAGACACCGCACTTGCTCCAGTAATATCTAGAAAATATTGCGCTTCTTCGGCGCTTAAGTCTAAAACTTTTGCATTAGAAAAATGAATGATTTTGCCTTTCATTTTCCCTTCAAATAGTTCGGCTATTTCTTCAAAACTATAATAGTAATCATTGAGACAGATATTATTTCGTTCTCCAGGCATCACTAAATAGATAATCTCATAATCCTTAAAATTATGATCGTGATAAAGTAAAGCACTTAAACTTTCTTCTAATCCTTCAATCGTATCGCAGGTTTTATATATGCTAGAAATCCCTTCTTCAAGGGCCAATTGTTCTAAGTTTTTAACTACTTCAGTAGCAGTTGTAATTTCTACATCTCGAACTCCTTCGAGGCAGAAAATAAATTTATCCTGATCCATTGTTGTTTTTTAAGGAGGTAGTTTATCTAAAAGCAAAGATATGTTTTTATGGAGAAAAAAGAGACTAGAAGTGTGGCTTTAGGAGCCTTAATTTTTACTTGTTTTATTAAATAAAAATATCTTTTTTGATACAATTTTAAAAATAATAATCCCAAACACAATAAAAAAATAGTGTTTGGGATTATTAATAAAAATAGGATCGATATTATGCTTTCAAAGAAGCCATATCAATCACAAAACGATATTTTACATCACTTTTTAACATTCTTTCATACGCTTTGTTGATATCTTGCATTTTGATAATTTCAATTTCAGATACAATGTTGTGTTCTCCACAAAAATCTAACATTTCTTGTGTTTCGGCAATTCCACCAATTAAAGAACCCGCGATTGATTTTCTTCCCATAATCATTGGAACCGTATTTAAAAACGGATCTAATGGTCCTAAATAACCAACTAAAACTATAGTTCCACTATAATTCAAAGTAGCAACATAAGGGTTAATATCATGAATGTTAGGGACAGTATCAATAATTAAATCAAATTCGCCGGTTACAGCATTCATTTGGTCTTCATCGGTTGAGATGACAACATTATGGGCTCCTAAATCTTTTGCATCTTGTATTTTATCTGGAGTTCTTGAAAACAAGGTTACTTCGGCTCCTAAACCTTTAGCTAATTTTACAGCCATGTGTCCAAGTCCACCTAAACCTACAACGGCAACTTTACTTCCTTTACCTACTTTCCAATGTTTTAATGGTGACCAAGTGGTAATTCCGGCACAAAGCAATGGCGCAACGGCAGCCAAGTCTAGGTTAGCTGGTACTTTTAATACAAAGTGTTCATCTACAACCACTTTTTCGGAATAACCACCAAAAGTATGACCTCCTAAAAGTTTGTCAGGACCGTTGTAAGTTCCAACCCAGCCATTAGAACAATATTGCTCTAAATCATTTTTACAACTATCACAAGTGCTGCAAGAACCTACAAGGCAACCAACACCTGCTAAATCGCCTACTTTTAATTTAGTCACTTCACTACCTACTTTGGTAATTCTTCCTACTATTTCGTGACCAGGTACTGCGGGATATAGTGTTCCTCCCCAGTCGTTTCGAGCGGTATGCAAATCGGAGTGGCAAACCCCACAATATAATATTTCTATTTCTATATCTTTTTCAGAAACTGCTCTTCGGTTAATGTTTAATTCTTTTAAGTCCGCATCTTTATCTGCAGCACCATAAGCTTTAACTTGAGTTGTGTTCATATCCGTGTTTTAATTTATGTTATTATTATTATTATTATTATTTATAGGTAAAATTTCATTCAAACAATTAATGGCATTTAATGTACGTGGATAGCCCACATAGGGCAATAATTGTGTCATTAGATTAATAAGGATATTCCTGTCATTCCCAACATTAACATTCCCAGTAATATGCCCCTTTATTTGGTTTTCACTGCCTCCTAATGCAATAAGAAAAGAAAGTGTTATCATTTCTCGAGTTTTAATATCCAAACCATTTCTAGTGATATAATCGCCAAAACAATTTGCAGATAAATAGTGTTGAATGTGTAATAAATCTTTGGGCGAGTTTTTATACATCTTATCTATTTGGTCGCCGAAAATTTCCTTTTGTTTGGCCAATCCTTTTTCCAGTCTATTTTCTGGAGTAGTGGTAGATTGACTCTCTAAAGGTAAAGAAATATTCCGTTCGATAAAAATTTCATTGGTAGCATTTATAAAATCAATCACCTTAGAAATACCTACATAGGGAACAGATTGGTATAGAACTTCTTTTATTTCAATGGGAGATATGCCAACATTCAAGGCTGCATTTACATGCAAACGGTACTCATTCAAGGCATGACTACCTATTGTAGAAGCCATAATCATCAGTACTCTTGTTTTGACATCGATCGTATCGTGGTTAATGACTTCGTCAAAAGCAAAATTGTCAAATATCTCAATCAAATCAGGATCCGTTTCTTTTACCTTCGAAATATGATTTGGCCATAATTCTTCATGATTCATTATAGCGGCTGGTGTTAATTTGTTTTCTACTTCATAAACAGGGGCTTTAAAAGTATTATACTCTTCATTACTTACGGCTTGTAACCAGTCTGTTGTATCTTTATCAAATTCTGGAACTAGTGCAATATGACGCATCGCACTGTCATGAGAAGCTCCGTGCCAATGTGTTACATTTTTTGGAATTTTGACAACATCTCCTTTTTGGATTAGTTGAATGGGTTTGCGGAGCTCTTGATAGTATCCAATACCTTCAATAACAAACAATATTTGGCCGCTGGTATGACTGTGCCAATTGGTTCTTGCTTTCTTTTCAAAAGTTATTGTTCCCATATTAATGTTATATCCTTCATCGGGTATTACATTCATATTGACCCAAACGGTTCCAGTGAAATAGTCCTTTGGAGCAGCTACTCCTTTATCTATAAATGTTGTCATTTTATTTATTTGTTTTCTGTTTTGGGATGATTACAACAATAGTTTAATCTAATGTAAAAAGAAAATTATTCTGATTTAGGAGCTAAATCACCATACCAATAGGCAGAAGTTACACCACCATCCATTAAGAAATCACTTCCAGTAATAAAAGCACCGTCCCTCCCCATTAATAAAGCGCCAACAACACCTACTTCATCTGGTGTTCCCGCTCTTCCGGCAGGCGAAATTTCTAGCATTCTGCGGTAACTTTCTCCGCGAGGCCCATTGAGTTCGTCGTTTGCAAGTGGCGTAATAATTATTCCTGGACTGATTGTATTGATTCGGGCTCCTCGTTTTCCCCAACGTACGGCTTCGGCCTTTACTCGTAATGAATTTCCTCTTTTGGATAATTGGTAAGCAAATAGGGAACTATCTACAGCATCTGATTGTAAAAATGGAAGCGATAGCAATTCTTCTGTTGGAGTGGTAGCCAATGCTTTATCTTGTTCAGGGGTTAAAGAGGGCAATCGATGTCCTGATTGGGAAGCAATTACTACTCCTGAACCTCCATTTTCAATTACATGACCAAATTCTTCCAATATTAATGCTGTTCCATATAAATCTACCTTGAAGATAGTGGCAGGTGAGGCTTGTGATGGAGAAACTCCTGCAGCATGTATCAGTCCTGAAACGCCACCAATTGCCGTTGCAGTATTAACTAACTCATGAACCGAATCTCTTGACGAGATATCCACTACAGTGGTGCTAACTTTAAAACCGGCATCACTTAGAACCTTTGCAGCAGCATCATTATTTTCTGGATGTAAGTCGGCTAATAAAATATGATTTCCAGCACCTACACGTCTCGCAATGGTTTGACCAATAGAGCCTGCTCCAATAACTACAATTACGTTAACTTTTTTCATTTTGCTATGTTTTTATTTTCCAACTCTTTTTTGTAAATGTGAAGGATAGCGATCTCCTTGCACATTTGTTTTTGCAAATGCTTCATCAATTGCTACAATATCACTTGGAGTTAAATTAACGGATGCACCACCAATATTTTCAGTCAATCGGTGTGATTTTGTAGTACCAGGAATGGGTACAATCCATGGTTTTTGTGCTAGTAACCACCCCAATGCAATTTGAGCAGGAGTTGCTTCTTTTTGTTTGGCAATGTCACTTAACAATTCAACCAATTTTTGATTTGCTTTTCGGTTTTCTTCAGAAAAACGAGGAACGATATTGCGAAAATCAGTACTGTCAAATTGGGTGTTTTCATTGATAGCACCAGTCAAAAATCCTTTACCTAGAGGACTGAAAGGCACAAAACCAATTCCTAGTTCTTCCAATGTTGGTAAGATTTCTAGTTCAGGTTCTCTCCACCATATAGAGTATTCACTTTGTAATGCACTTACAGGTTGTACTGCATTTGCTTTTCGAATGGAAGCCACACCAGCCTCAGATAATCCAAAGAATTTTACTTTTCCTTCAGCAATAAGGTCTTTTACGGTACCTGCAACATCCTCCATAGGAACATTGGGATCCACACGATGTTGATAGAATAAATCAATATAATCCGTTTGCAATCTTTGTAAAGAATTATCTACTACTTTTCTAATTCGTTCAGGACTACTATCCAATCCTAAACTCGAATTACCATCTTTAAAACCAAATTTAGTGGCAATTACGACTTCTTTCCTGAATGGTTTTAATGCTTCTCCTACCAATTCTTCATTTAATTGTCCGTAAGCTTCAGCAGTATCAAAGAAGGTTATCCCTTGTTCATAGGCTTCTCTAATCAGTTTTATGCCTTGTCCTTTTTCGGTTGCAGGACCATAACCAAAATTCAATCCCATACACCCCATACCAAGTGCTGAAACTTCTAATCCGTTTTTTCCTAATATTCTTTTTTGCATGACTTCTATTTTTATATTCGTTATTAAAAAGTAGTAGCTACTGATTTTAGAATAATCCATTCACCATTACGTTTTTCAAGTTGCATTGTTTGTTGCAAGCGCCAGTTGTTTCTTGATCCCCAAATTCTAGCATCCAAAAGATTTTGACCAACAAATAGGGCTTGATTGCCATCTATTTTTATTGTTGTTTTTACCTCTTTGTAGGAGTAGTATTTCATTCGTTCCCTTTCTATTTCTGAGAACCACTCTGCTTTAGATTGTACATATCCAGTGATATGCGTGAGTGTAAAATTTGGATCTAAAATGCGGTTCAGCCCTACAAGGTTTTTGTCTATCATCAACTCGGTAAGTTGGCGAGTTATCTTCAAGATTTGCGACTCATTTTGACTTGCATTGTTGGTCTCCATTTTGCTATTTAAATTTAAATATCCAGTTTATTTCCATTCAATCACTTTACTATTTCTGCTTTATTATGATAGTAGAGTAAAGTTTGATGGATGTAAAATTTTTTAATTATTGAATTATACTTGCTTTCATTGCGAGTACTTTCCAGGGTTTTTTAGCATTTTCTCTGGTGAATACTTCGATGTAAGAAAGGCGCAAGGCTACTTTATTCCCCGAAACAGTAACTGCAAATTTACCTTTACCAGTAACAATCGCTGTATTTCCAGTAACTGTAGCTGCATTCTCATCTACATCGATACTATCATGATTAAATGTACCACTTTTTAGTCGATCTAGATAACCAGTTTTAAATTGACTGCTACCGTCAGAACTTAGTACCACAAACTTTTCGTGGAAAACAGTGGATAAGGAATCAATTTTATTTTCTACTTCCCATTTGAATATTTGTCCTGACAATTTTAATATTTCTTTCTCAGATGTAGTTTGTGAGAAAGATAGAAAACCAGTTAAAAGGGTAATGATTAAAATATACTTTTTCATAGTATTTGTTTTTATATTAGTTAATAATTATTCGGACATAGAAAGTAAACCTTCATCTAATCTTGCACCTTGAATTTTTATAGCCTTTAACTGATCGTCTATATAGGTAAGGTCTGCATTCGATAATTCAAGATCAACGGATTTGATATTATCTTCAATGTATTCAATTTTATCCATTCCGGGAATCGGCACTATCCAAGGTTTTTGAGCTAATAGCCAGGCTAAAGCTATTTGTACAGGTGTTGCATTTTTTTCTTTTGCAATAGCACGTAGCATTTCTACCAATGGCATATTTGCTTTAATAGCATCTTGAGTAAATCTTGGGAAACTAGCTCTCAAGTCAGTTGCACTATCAAATTTAGTATTGGTATCGATTGTACCAGTTAAAAATCCTGTTCCTAGTGGTCCCCATGGCACAAAGCCAATTCCTAGTTCTTCACAAGTAGGTAACACTTCTAATTCTGGTTCTCTGGTCCAAATCGAATATTGATTTTGAACTGCAGCGACGGGATGAATGGCATGTGCTCTTCTAATAGTTGAGGCACCAGCTTCCGAAAGCCCGTAGTGAAGAATTTTACCTTCATTAATTAAGTCTTTCAATGTTCCTGCTACTTCTTCGATAGGTACATTTGGATCTACTCTATGTTGGTAGAACAAATCGATATAATCTGTTTTTAAGCTTTTTAATGAAGCTTCGGCAACTGCTCTAATATTTTCTGGACGGCTGTCGGTTCCTGTAATGGCACCATTTTCTAACTTAAAGCCAAATTTAGTAGCAATAACAACGTCTTTTCTAAAAGGGACTAATGCTTCTCCTAATAATTTTTCGTTCACATAAGGACCATATCCTTGTGCAGTGTCAAAAAAAGTAATGCCTTTTTCGACCGCAGCTCTTATCACTTTTATTCCTTCACTTTCTTCAACTGCGATTCCAGTTCCAAAACTCAAATTCATAACTCCCATACCAAGAGCTGAAACTTCTAATCCGCTGTTTCCTAATTTTCTAGTTTTCATTATTTATGATTTTCTATAATAAATTGTTTTGTGAATTTTTGATAATACAAAGTTCCTTCAACAATAAGGTCAAATTAGTATACATATTACGGCTGTTATAACCATTATTACTGATATTGCTTTTGGCTATAACTTATTTAAAATGTGTGTCCTATATTTGTATTGTAATTAAAGGAATAGCTATGGAGACCATTATTAAAATTGATAAAATTTCTCAGTACAATGCACTAAAGGATATTGAAACAAGACATCCGTTGATAAGTGTTTTTGATAACAGCAACACTAAGAACTTACCCAATCATTGTAAAATGTATTTTGGTTTATATGCTGTTTTTTTAAAGGCGGGAAATTGCGGGGAATTAAAATATGGTAGAAATACCTATGATTATGATGATGGAACTATGGTTTTTATTGGTCCAGGGCAAGTTCTTGAAATCAATAATGAAGATAATTACCAGCCTACAGGTTTAGCACTACTTTTTCACCCAGATTTAATAAAAGGAACCGCTCTTGGTAAAAAAATGAGTCAATATTCGTTTTTTTCGTATGATTCGAATGAGGCTTTACATTTATCTTTGAAAGAACAACAAATCATTAAAGATTTATTTAGTAAACTGGAGTATGAATTAGATCAATCCATTGATAAACATAGTAAAAGTATTATTACCAATAATATCGAGTTGCTATTAAACTATTGCATTCGATTTTATGATAGGCAATTCATCACCAGAGAAAATATAAACACTGATATTTTATCAAAATTCGAAAACCTATTAAACGATTATTTCCAGTCAGAAACTACCCAAGAATTAGGGTTGCCTTCTGTTGGGTATTTTGCAGATCGTTTGCATCTTTCTCCCAACTATTTTGGGGATTTAATTAAAAAAGAAACGGGAAAATCGGCGCAGGAACACATGCAACTAAAATTGATTGATGTGGCCAAGGAAAAGATTTTTGATACTGAAAAATCAATTAGTCAAATCGCATTTGAACTTGGTTTTAAATACCCTCAGCATTTTAATCGTATGTTTAAAAAAAGTACTGGCTTTACGCCAAATGAATATAGAATGATGAATTAATGGTGTGCTCCTTACGTACTAATTTTTGTTAGTTTCATTTTATTGTTTGCCAATAACTATTTTACTTAAAATTATTTATTTGTAAGTTAGCACTGGCAATTACCACATTATTAATTAAATCTTACTATTATGAAAAATTCGGGTCTGTTTTGTTTGTTGTTGACTTGTATTGCACTCGGAAGCTGTAAAAACAATCAAAGCGAAAATGGTGGAGAAGGCAGTCATGTAAAGGCTGAAAAACCAATAAGTGTAACCACTTATAGAGCAGTATATGAACAAGATACAATTGACTTGAAAGTGAATACTTTGAAAAGTGGAAAAATAACAGGCGATATGGAAATGAAAATTTTTAATATGCCAAAAAAAACAGGAAAAATAGCAGGCGAATTCCGTGGAGATACTTTATTTGCTAGCTATACTTTTTATCAAGGTGGATATGAAAAAAAAACATACAAGAATCCTATGGCTTTTCTTAAAAATAAAGAAGAACTTATTTTAGGTAACGGAAAAATTGAAACTACGATGGGAGCTTCTTATTTTATTAAAGGAGAACCAATAGATTTTGAACGCGTAAAATACAAATTTGCTAAGTTGGAAGATGTCAAAATTTAACCATTAAATAGAGGGGGAGTTCCCTATTTTTAATTTTGACTCTGTTACAAACTATTTAAATATTCAATATAGGATTGAGAAAATCAAAGAAAATCATTCAGGTTTTATTTGATGATCTTTTTCCAAATTAAAATAATGCCTGATCCGTTTGGAACAGGCATTTTTATTAATGTCTCACTTTGAGAAATAATTACAATTTACTTAAATTAATAATCAAAACGTTTAAATGCTTCAATGGCTTCATATTCAGCTAAACCTAAATCATCATAAAGTTTCGCAGTATTTTTGTTGCGATCTTCGGCTCGTACCCAAAATTCTCTTGAGTCGTTTCCTTGAAACATTACTCTGTCTTTTTGGGATTGATGGTATAAAATCGCATGTCTTTTTAATAAAACTTCATCAGGACTTAGTGGAACAGCCATATCTATTTCGTGGATATCCCATTCATGCCAAGCACCTCGGTACAACCATAACCAACAGTCATTCATAAATGGTTTTGTTTTTAGAACTGCCATAGCGGCAAATATTGCATTCAAACAAACTTCATGAGTACCATGCGGATCCGAATTTGCCTCATTCGATACACGATTTAATGAATAAAAGGGGGATTGGCTAAAAGCAAAAATCCCGTAAATCATAAGATTTACGGGATTTTGATACCATTTGTTTTTTAACTGGCGGAGAAAGAGGTTCTTCCACCTACCTTAAAACGTTAACGTTTACTATACTTCCCAGAGGTTACTTTTATAGGGTAATCCATAGAGTAACTCTCATTTTGTTTTACTATTAATTTATGTTAATATTTATTTTGTGTTACAAATATATAAATTAATCAATCACACATTAAATTAGTTTTATTATTGTTCCAATGTGCTGCAGGGAATCCTTGGGAATCCCTCGCTATTCCTTATAAAAACTCAGAATTTTGCATTGTTAATTTAAAAATGTAAAAAAAAAAATGAGGAAGACAAGTATCGAGTGGACACAAGACAAATTGGATAGAGCACTATTTGTATATAGTAATTCAATATCGTTCATTAATTAAACTAAAGCTTATGGTTATCAATTTCCGTTAGTTATTTTTCAAGAAATAAGCAAAATGCACCAACGAAAAACAGACAAAGTAGATGTTTGTTTCCAAACTGATTTTCTAAACGAATTAATTAAAGACTTCTTGGAAAATGAAAGACCAATTCTAGCAACTTTAAAAAAGCTTAATCAATATAAATAAATAAAAATATGAAAACAAAAATTAAAAAACATGATCCAATTGTTTGGACAAAAGAGAAAACTCCACTGAAAGATTTTTTTATGGTAGCCAGAGGGCTCGAATTGAACTATATAATATATGTAAAAGACTCCGAAGGAAATAATAACAGTGTCTGGGCAACAAGTAAACAAGACCTAATAAGATGCTTTACTTTTTTTTCAAAAAATAATTATTTTGGAAGAATCGAAATATTAGAAATTGCAATACAATCTGGATTCGCAGATTTAGTAGATAATAATTTAAACAAAAAGAACCTATGTTAATTAACGAAAAAAAAATCGCCTCAATTCATGAGGCTGGACACGCAATTATCTATCACATATACGGATATAATATTGATTCAATTACACTAACAGATGATGGAAGCGGAATGGTAAATGCACTTAGCTATAAGCCGACTACCGACATGATTAATTCTGACCTTAATATTTTATTCAATAAGATGGACATATACGGAATGATATGTTTAAGTGGCTATTGTGCAGAACTTAAATTTAAAAATAAAAGATTAAATGGACTGATGACAATTTCAAATCCGAATAAGGATCTTTATTTGGAAAATGATATTGACAGTTTAAGAAATGAGATGAAAAAAGGAAATGAAATTTTAGGTGATGAATATTTCGATAATTCATATTTTTATTTTATTCAAACTGATACAAGAAAATTTATTGGTAAAAAGAAAATTTGGGATGCTATTATTAATCTTTCAGAGGAATTAATGAGTTCGGAAACTTCTTATTTTGAAGGAAAAAGGGTTCATGAAATTTTAAACAAACATGTTAAACATGGTGCTAAAAAGAATGAATATTGTAATATAATAAACTTCATAAATTAATTTTATGGTGAAAATAAACAAATACATAGAAGCCAATTTCGGTGTAAACAAAATTGACAGTGCTGAATTAAAATAGGATTTCGAATTGACTGAGGAAAAAATTTTATTTCTTAATAACTTAGAATTTTTTCCTTTTCATGAAATAGTACCATGTAGAGCGGCAGGTTAAGTAATATCTAATGTATTTAATGTAATTGCTATTATGATCTACCGCACAACTTTTTTAGATCCAATGTGCGTAGCATTATTAGACTATTATTATGGCATTGAAATGTATATAAAAAAAAGGAATTGATACAGGACTTGATGAAAATATAAAACATATGAGAATGTCAAAATATATTTTTAAAAAATTGGATCCAATTAACAATGAACTATGTTTTATATAAACAATTTAAACTTTTGAAACTCTTCTTTTCTACAGGTGTGGCTAAGTGAATAAATATGGACCTAAAATTGGTTTATCGTGGATGATGATACAGGAGCAGATCTGGGTAATGTCCCGCATCTTTCAAGATGTTTGGGACTAAATTAAGCCATTATTCGAATTTGCCAAATCATCCTAAAAACAAAACCGACTTCCCATTAAGCTAATTAACCAAATCCGTTGTAGTAGTAGTTATAGGCGGGTTTTATATAGATTTTCCTTTTAAATGATGTCTAAATTCTCCAGTTAAATTTGCAAATGTCTAGAAATGTTTGTTGGCAGCTGGCATTAACTAAGTATTAAATTATTTCCATTCACTAAGCATTGTCAACAATTTTTCCATTAATTCAAACCAAATTTTTTTTCTTAATTCTTGTTCCGATTTTTTATCAAGGTTTTGATTCTCGTTAATATATTCTGTAATTAAAGCATCAACTATAGCTTCTGAAGATGTGGTATAAGGGTCTTCTTTATTTATGTAATTTTCAATAGATAAATATCCTGTTCTACCTGAATTCCATGTTATAGTTCGCCCTTCTATTTCTTGTAGATCATTATCTATTTTAGTTTGTAAGTCACTCCATTTATTGTTTTCTAAATCTTTTCCGTCAAGAGCATTTTTATGTAATTTAATTAAATCATGGAAATATTTTTTATCTCTTTCTTGCTTTGGAATCATATCGGTTAAAATCATAAGTTCCCATTTGTGAAACATTAAAGAGTAATCAATACCGACATTGCATGATATTAAAAAGGCAGGATAAAAGTACTCTTCATAGTTTTTTCCAAAACCAATAAAATCATTTGAATTATGATTGTTAATGGTAAGCAGTAAATTTCCTAACCAATTAGGTAAACCTAAATTATCAGGAAAATTTTCGTAATCTTCTAAAAAACAGTCAGGGGTGGTGTAAGTTCTATTTAGATTTAATATCTTTTCTGCTATTTCCTGGGCTGATTTTGGAGCTTTTTTCATATTCAACCAATCATATGTAGAAGCTAAATTTTTTTCTTTTATTTCGTGATTATTTTTAAATGACAATAGCATAGTTATGTATAATAAATTAATTCCTAATGTTTTAATTCTTCAATGTTGGCAAAATTGCGTTAGATTCCTTAGTTTGCTAAGCGCTTGCTGCTAACGTTCTGTTTCTACAGCGGGTTTGGGATTAAATTAAGCCCTATTTTCGGATTTGCAAAAACATCCCAAGTACAAAACCATCTTTCAATTAAGCCCAATGCCCAAATCCTTTGTAGTGGCTGTTGTAGGACGGCTTTTCTATAGGTAACTGTTTTTTTATGATAAATTACCTCTTAAATCAATTTTTTTAATCACTCCATCTATCCTAACATTTGCAATGCCATTAGAAAAATTCTCAGCGTGTTCAAAAATAAAATCAATTACTATTTCTCCGTTGTTGTTAACAAAACCATAGTCTAAATTATCATTTATTGCCAATGCTAAGCCTTCTGAATAACCATCTATAATTCTGTAGTTTTTGTTAGAAAAAATGATGTCTTTATTTGAGACTTTACCTTTGAGTATTGAAATTTTATTTTCAAATTCCTCTTTTGTTAAAATATTTGAATCTAATAGAGCTTTTAATTGACTGTATTCTTTTGATTTTAATATTGTTAGTTCAGTTTTTTGACTATTAATCTTTTCAACTTTTTCTTTGAACTCTTCTTCCGTAATTAATCCACTATTTTTTAATTCTTGAAGATTAATTTTTGAATTATCAATTTTCTTCTCTTCATTGTGATTTGTTACTTCTTTTTTATATTCTTTAGACTTTTTGAACTGGTGATAATTGTAGAAAAAGAGTATAATTGCACTGATCCATTGTAGAGGAGGAAATAAAATAAAAAGTAATAATACATACTTTTGAGATTTTGTAAAGCAATCTGAATTCCAAATGTAAGTGGTTATTCCAATTGCTAAGCCTACAACTAATCCAACTCCAATATTTTCATTCATAATTTTATTTATATTTGGTTTAAAACTTCTAAATTATATTTATTATGAAAACAATTAAAATAATAGACTGCTTTAATAATGAACACAATGTTAATGTGGAAATGATTTATAGCATAACTGAATTTCAAAATAAAACCGAAACAATAATTACCATAAATCTAAATCATAAAGACGATAATTATACTTTTTCAACTATTAAAACATATGAACTTAAAAAGGAAATTTTAAAAAGATTGGAAGGATACAAATAATATCTAATTTGTACACGTGGTTCTTTTTAAGCTGTCCTACAACGTTCTGGTACTACAGCGGGTTTGGGAATAAATTAAGACCTATTTTCGGATTTGCCAAATATCCCAAATACAAAATCAACTTTCCATTAAGCCAATTGCCCAAATTGCTTGTAGCGTGTGTTAGCACCAGTTTTTCTACATTCCATAGTAAGTTTTTACAGCTTCTGCAATTAAGCTTCCAGCCGCACCAATTCCTATATTCCAAGAACCGTCAAGTGCTTTTCCTAACATTTTCTGTGTCCAAGTATTTACTTTTTGTCCAAATGTTTTATTGTCAAAGTTTGGTTCTTCCGTATCTATTATGTCTATCAATTCGGTTGTGTCTGCATCACTTAAACCAATTTCTTGAAGATGTTTAGCTAATTCTTCTTTATTACCTTTATTAATGTTTATGGTTGCAGTGATATTTGCTTTTTCTCCTGTATTCAGAACGTTTCCGTCTCCTGAATTATTTATTATTGTTTGATTCATAATTGTTGCTATTTCTTCTTTTTTAGTTTTCAATTCTTCAATTTCTGTAATGTTTCCAAACTCAGAATCTATCTTCAACATAAAATCAAGTAAGTTATTTCTAACGAATGACAATATTTCAACTACTGCATTTACAGATATTGACTTTTTGCAATTAACCAATTGCAAATAAGGATTACCCATTTTTCTCCAATTTTGCTGAATAAGTCCAGTTAGTTCAGCAGGAAATGTATGTTCTAATTTTCCAGATTTATTTTCTCCTTTTAAAGTTTCAAGACTTGAGATGCTTTGATAAAAATCCATTGAATGTAACATTTCTTCCAACTCTTTTTTTAGTCCAATTGTCGGAACAGGTTGGTCATTGTATTGCATACTTCCGTTAATGTAAGTACCAGTGATATTTCCGTTATACTTTCTATAATCTGGCAAATCGCCTGCTGTATCGTAACCTTTTAATTCATTACTAACCCAATTTAATAGAACTTCATTTTGAAGTCTGCTTGCGAGAACTTTGGTTTTTAAAAGTGGTGAACTTATTGATTTTTCAGTGTCAATTAGTTCATTGATTATGTCGTTAATTAGTTTCATATCTCTGTCGTTCTAAAATTGGTGCTAACGTCAGTTCGTCTAATAACCTGCAAACAACGTTGTTTTGTATTAATTATAAAGTAAATATAGACGATTTAGATTACAATTAGCTTCTTTTTGTAAAAAAGGAATTGGATTGGTAATACTATAAAAGAACCGTAAAAAGCTTTAAAAAGTGGCTTTATTACAACAAAAAATAAAGCCACAGTTTTTAGGTACTGTTTTAATTCATTTTGGTCAATTAAGTTGAATATTCTCTTGAGGTTGTAGGCTGTGAAGATGAGTCCTACATCAGCGGAGGCATGTTTAATGGTTTTCTTGGTCATAATATAATAGAAGTCCCATTGGCGTTTGATTACTCCATAAGGATGTTCTACTATGGCTTGTCGTCTGCGATATACTTCATAATTATTCTCGATTCTCACTTTGTTTTCATAAATCAAATCGGCATACTGGGATCTCTCGATGAGTCTTCCTTTTTTGTTTTTGGTACATTTATTAAAAAAGGTACAACTCATACAAGCATTTGTTTTGTAATGCTTCATTTTAGTGATTGACTTACCGTTTGTTTTATTGTACCAGTTTGCGTTGGAGTTCAGTGTTTGATTTGCGGGGCAAATATAAGTATCGTTGTCTTTATTGTATTTAAAATGCTCTACATCAAAAGCTATATCTGGTGCGTGAGCTGATACGCCAGGAATGGCAACTAATACGTCAATTCCCAGTCGATTAGCATATTGAAATTCGCTACCTGTGTGATAGCCTTTGTCATAAATGGCGGTAAAATCATTGTGTCCTAAAATGGCTTTAGTGCGACGCAACATACCGCCCATAGCTTTAGAATCATTTTCGTTAGTGACTTTAAAATCAATCGGGATATTGTGCAGCGCATCTACTGTGGTTTGTACGGTATAAGCCACTTCCGAGATATTATTTCTGGTCATAATTTGGCGACTATCAGGGTCTGAAGTAGAGATTTGAGTTACCCCAGTGGTGTCAATAATCTTTTGATATTCGATATATTTTTGTTTTTGAAAGGAATGTTTTTTAACCTTCTTTAGAATTTTTTCTTTCTCAACTTCATCGGCATCCTCTTTGGCGAGAGCCGTATTGTATTCTTCCAATCGTGCATCGATGTATGCAATATGACGCTCAATTTTAGCTGGATTGAAATTGTTTTTCTTGGAGTTTTGAGCTCTTAGTTTAGTACTGTCTCCAGCGACAAGGCTTCCGCCAATGAGTTCAAAGTGTGCAGCCATTTTTACTGTAGCACGAAAAACACGAGCAATGGCTTTAGGATTGTCTTTTCTGAAATTGGCAATGGTATTATGATCTGGAGCTAACCCTTTGATGAGCCACATCAATTCAATATTACGAGCACATTCTTTTTCTAGAGCACGGGAGGAACGCATTCTATTGAGGTAGCCGTAAATAAAGAGTTTAAGTAAATCGGAAGGATGATAGGCAGGTCTGCCGTTTTCGACAAATTGGAAATCGAATCCAAAATCTGGTAATTTAAGACTATCTACAAAAAGATCAATGAGTCTAACTTGATTGTCTTGTGCAATGGCCTGATCGATGGATGAGGCAAAAAGAGGGAGTTGGTTTCTGTTGGTCCCAGAAATGAATTTACTCATAAGCTATCTTTTTTAGCAGTATAAAAACATACTTAAAGATAAAGAAAATCAGTTAGTTATCAAAATATTTTGAACGATTTTTAATACAAATGATAAAATAACGGGGAGGGAGGTTTTTAGACAGTTTGACGTTCTCGCGCCTTGCGCCGTTTGCGACTTACCAAGACGAGTATTTTCGGCTAAACGAAAATACAAATTAAAACGGTAATTCCACTAAATTCGCAAATGGCGCAAGACGTGTGTTGGCAGAAGTAATTTTATTTAGTTTTAGATGAATTATTTTCTCTCTTTCTTTGAACTTTTTCCCATAACTCTAAATTCCCATCTTTTTCTCTTTTCATTAATTGGTCATTGTCATAATCTTCTTTTGTGTAATCGTCAATATCAATTTCTTTTTTTGTTACACCAATACCTACCTGTTCACTTAATGCAAAACTTATATTTTCTACAACAAATTTGTCAAATTCAGTACGTTTATCTTTAACTAAAGTTGTCTGCATTCTGTTTATTGAATATGCAAAATAATCAGCAATTTGTAATAATGGATAATCTTTAGATGATTTATATTCAATTAGATTATCATCAGTTATATTTTTTAAAATTTCAAATTGTTCAGTATAGTTTGCCTTTTTTCGACCTTCATCCATTACAATTTCGATATTTGTATTTGGATAATTTTCTTTTAAATATTCTTTGATTTTTATTGTCAATAAAATTAAACAGTTGTCTTCATTTTTATTTAAATCTAACTTATCAATAATTACTTTACCTTTTACTTCAATTCCGTTTTCTTCAAGTGTATCGTTGTGAATTGTTTGGACAAAATACGGTAATTCTAATCGAGAAATTAAATCTGAGATTTGTTCTATAATTTCTATAACTTCTTCGTTTGTAAGATTAGAATATTCATTTTTCTTATTAACTAAATCTGTCATATGTATTTCATTTATCCCAAATGCACTGTTTAAAATTAGAATAATTCCTTTGATGCAATTTTCTAAATCTTCTCTTAAATCTGAATGAATAAAAACACCAACTAAAGTTTTTCTATTCTCCTTTAGAAATTTTGATTCATTAAAATTCCCTGGTGATGAAGTATCATCGATTACAATTAAATGTTTCATTTAAAATTATGATTTAATATTTTGAAATTAGTTGTTGTATGAGAATTTCCTCTTTTGCGTTATTATTTCTGCCAATAGGCGCGCGCTAGGCGCTGCTTCCAAGTTGCGCTTAGCGCGAAGTTGGGAGAAGTGCGCGCCTATTGGGAAAGATGCGTCGCGCATTTTTTCCAACTTGTATATAGGCGATACAAACTTTCGTATATACACCCAAATATGGGTAGATTGACGTAGGTTTGTTTCGCTTTATTGATTTTCAAATATATTTATAAATTCTTACAAATCGTCAAAAAGGCTTTTAATTAGCTGTATGTTTTTTATACTTTACCATTCTTTATTAAATTCCGCTATATACATCGAGTATTTAAAGCAATCAGAAATGTCAAAGAAATAATTGGTCTCTTCATAAATATTCGCAAAATCCCCATTTGCTGATATTCCAATTTTAATCAGATCAATATATTTTCCTTCGTGGATTACTAATTCTTGCTTTAATAGAATCCATTCCATTTGAATACTACGACAAGCATACTTTATGCAAATTCTTTCTAAACTTACATAGTTATATTTTTGTGAAATATCGATAATAATGGGACTTTCAATTCTAGCACCATCGCCACCTTTTATAGGTAAGTTAACATTAAACTCTTTTAAAATTTTCTCTCTGAATTCCATATGTTTTTATCAAATAACAGTGTTATGGATCTTGTTTTAATTTTATAATGTATTGATTAGTCTCGTTTTTCATGGTTTTCTAATAAAGTAATAACACTAAAAACTTCTTTAAACCATAAAAGTGAATTATGTGAATATAAATTACCGTCTCTCCTTAACTATTCAAATATTTGATTTTTAAGTAACTCTTTCACCTTTTTTACCGTATTAGCAGAAACTTTATAATCATTTTCTGAAGCTAATTTAGCAATCTGTCTTAACGATAGTTTTGGATTTGATTTGATTGCCTTCGCTGTTCTTTTATGTTTAAAAATGGTCTCTTGTGGGGTATCTTTGGTTCCAGAAACTCTGCCTTTATAAACTCCACCACGAAGCTTAGCTTGTAGAATCCCTTCTGCTTGTCTTTCAATTAAACTTAATTTTTCCAAAGAACTCAGCTCACTAAGAATTGTGGTGATTAAATTAAATACGGGATTTGATTTGCCGTTAATCATCGATTCAAGACCTAGATTTTCTATTTTGACAATTACACCTTTATCATAGAAAAATTGTAAAGTCTGCAAAACGTTAATAGTATTACGACCAGCTCTATCAATAGCATGAAAAGTCACATAATTAATTTCTCCACCTTCAACTGCTTCAATAAGTTTTTTGCCTAAGGGTCTTTCATTAAATGGAACAGAACCACTAATAATATCTATAAATAATTTTTCGTCTGGATGAGCTATAGCTAACTGACGAAAATTTTTTTGCCCTTGACTACTTTGACGAATGTACCTTGCTTTTTTCATAAGTGTTTTTATTATTGTTTTATGTGCAATATTAGGGTGGTGTATATTTCACAATTTATTTTATTGGAAATCCTATAAAATTAATAGGAGCTTTTGCTATCTGTATGATTATACCCTAATTCTGCACAATGGGTCGCTATTTTCCTTCAATGTAATCTAGTATAGAAATTAATTCATCACAATAAACATCTTCAACTTCTTTAATCACTTCCTCCGTTTTGTTTATGAATGTGATTGAATAAGTATCAATCCATTTTAATTGAATTCTGACAGTTCCTTTAAGTTGGAAACCGTTAACTTGAAATTGTAAACCGCCTTGATATTCTTTTGATTCTGGTAATGCAATAAAATTACTGGAGCCATATGCCACCAAAGCCCATTTATCAGCATATCTTATTTGTTCAATTATTGTTTTAGCGATTTCCATATTGTTGTGATTATAAAATGACACTTGATTAATACAATACAAAGTAAAGTAATGTTTAATTAAAAAGCAAGTTTTGTTTTATGTTTTATTATAATAATTAAGCTGAACTTGATTAATTTATTATATTTGTAAAAAAAAATGATCTAATGGCTATACTTCGATTAAAAGAAATAATAAATATTAAAGGAATCTCAAGAGATGAACTAGCTAATAAGGTAGGAGTTTCTGCAACGACTATATCAAATATTTCAAGTGAAAAAAATTTACCGACAATTCAACTTTTGTTGAAAATTGCAGAAGCGATGGATGTCGATGTGAGAGAATTGTTTGTACCAACTAAAGGTAGTTTAGTTACTCAAAATGAAGTAGATCAAGCTAAGGAATTAATTGAGAAAGGATTAACAATTTTAAATGGTCATAGATAGAATAAAAAACTAATCCAATTTATTAGGATGTTTTTAAAAAGAATTTGTGTTTAGTGAAATATCTTACATATATTAGCTATCAGGAATAAGTGGCAGATATGGAATAATCTATTTTTTTTATGTTGGAGTAGGTTTTGTTGAAATTTATTCAGGTCCAAATTACTTTTAATTTCAACTTTGATTGCGGTAAAATGAAAATATTAACTTGGAATCTACAAAGACCAAAATATAAAAATCAACTGATTCTTGATAAGTTACAAGAATTTGATGCAGACATTATAGTTTTGACTGAGACAAGTTCATTCATTAATCTTGGAGAAAATTATAATTCTCATTCAACAGAAAACTTATTTAAAGGCTATGATGGTATAACAGATTATAGAAATGAAGAAAATAGAACAACTATTTGGACAAAGTATAAAATTGTTAAACAGCATAAAACCTTTGATAATTTCACAAGTGTTTGTGCTGAAATTAAAACACCTTTTGGATTTTTAAATGTTTATGGAACTATTATAGGTGTTTTTGGGGGTAAAGATGAACGGTTTAAAAGTGATTTAAAATCTCAACTTTTAGACTTTGATAAACTTACTGGAAATATCTGTATTGCTGGAGATTTCAATGTTCAGTTGTCTGGTTATGCTTATCCCAGTCATACTGCTAGAAATTCACTTAATCAAATTTTTGATAAACTAAATCTTAAAAGTTTGACTTCTATAATTCCTCTAAATGTTGAACACATTATTGTTAGTAACGATTTTGTGAATAACAGAACAATATACATTGAAACTTGGAATGAAGAAAAAACTCTCAGTGATCATATTGGAATTTGTATAACTTTATTTTAATAAAAACTATAGTCGACTACATCTTCAAAAAATTCCAGCGTTTATTAATTGCCTAAAATTTATACTTTTAATTGGTAATTAAAAAAAAATATTTTAAAAGTATAAGAAGATCCTGAAAACTAAATAAACATTAAAAAAATGAAACTTATATCAAATCTTGAGCAGTTACTTGAAAATATTAATACAGTTGAAAATTACTTAACAGAAGGGACCGAAGAGGAACAAATTGAAGTTTCGGATTTAATCAGACGAGGTTCTTGTTTGATTTCTTACCAGGTTAATGAAGAAGTAAGATTTGCACCAAGTAGGTTTTTAGGATATCAAAAAAATTCACTTAAAGTTTATGTTCGTTCCCAAGTTGATGGAAGAGATACAAATGTTGTAATTAATAGGATTTTGAATGCCAAACCTTTTCCAGATGAAAGTTTAAGAATAAAATATATTTCATATTGTGAAAATTTAGGATTAAAAGCAGACAATAAGAAACATAAATTTTGGAAATTAAATTTAAAAAATGATTTTCAAAAAAATGAAGAATTATCGGGAGAATTTCCAGAAGGAAAAATTGTTGAAAGAATACATAAATCAAGGGAAAGAAATTCGCAAGTAATTCAGATGGCGAAACAGAACTTCAAAAATAAACATGGAAAACTATTTTGCCAAATATGTGATTTTGACTTTGAAGATAATTATGGTTCAATTGGTAAAGATTATATTGAAGGGCATCATACAATTGCGGTGAGCGATATGACGACTGATTATAAAACAAAACCAGATGAAATAGCAATGTTATGCTCAAATAGTCATAAAATGGTTCATAAAAAAAGACCTTGGTTGACTATGGATGAATTAAAAAAATTAACAAAAAAGGTGTAAGACAAGAGAAAATTAATAAAATCGTATCGGCTAAAACGAAACAACAAAGAATGGAGAAATCATACAAAGATGCTAAATTGTTTAGCAATATTTTATTAAAAACGAAACTTTCAGATTCTTTAAATATCGGTAGTTTTAAACTAGATTATACCAAAGGAGTTTTGGGTAAAACAATTCTTTCTAAAAATTACGGATTACATATTAATCTCTTGGAAAAAACGCACGATTACACATTTCCTATTATGAATGGTAATTTAGAAATCTCATTAGAATTGTGCTCTAGTCGAAATTATGATTATCGTCTATTTTGCAACAGTTCTTGCAATGGAGTAAAAGGGATGTTGTTTATGCTAAATTTAGACACTCAAAAAGATGCAGAGGGAATTATATTTTTAACTCAAAAGATAAAATTTGTGGAACAGTTAGATATAAACCCCAAAATTGCAGCAGAATATAGACGTAATAAACAGCTAGTATTTGTTAATTACTTACGTAAATTAGGATTTGAAGTCACAGATAATAACGATTTAATTTTTGGAATATTTGATACCAAAAGTGGAAAATTATTGAATACAACAGCTGAGAAATTTTTAAATGATTTTATTGCAATTTCTATTATCAAAGGCCATTTTATGTCAAATAAAGGTTATGAGTTAGAAATTATACCAAGTTACAAATATGATTATAATCTATATGAAACTAAAGATTATGAAATTGAAAAGAAATCTCAAAAGATAATTATTTCAAAAACCAATAGAGTAATACCGCTAGGGATTAGATATAAAGTATTAGAAAGAGATAATGGTAAATGTAAGTTATGTGGAAAAAGTCCTGAGCAAGATGACGTTATTTTACATTTAGATCATATACTACCATATTCTTTAGGAGGACTTACTGAGATGAAGAATTTACAAACCTTATGTTCTCATTGTAATATCGGTAAAAGTAATAAATCAAGTGTTGACTGGAGAAATGCTGCTAGCAGTACAAAAAAATTTTAAACCGATATTAAAAATTATAGGGAAGCACATCTTAAATAAAAACTACGATACAGAAGAGTTACAAGATTTTTTAAATTCGTCAATTTATGGAGGGTATTAATTTTGCATGTATAGGTGGTAATTAAATCCTGAAAAAAAATTTCAAAAATTTTTCCCCAGAATTTTTCACCGACAATCAGTATTACACCCCACCAATATACCAGGGAGGTATATGAGTTAGCGGTAAGAGGGGAGGTCCTCCCACCTTATATAGATTGCAACACAAAGATTTTCTATAATTAATTGTCTAAATATTACTATAATTATTTACTGACGACAGAGGTGCTAATGATACGCGTTATCTGTACGTTTTAGTAGGGTATTATATAGGTAATTACATGCATATTACATGTATACATGCGTTTATTGTAAGTTGTTCAACCATCCTAACACATCGATGGGGCAAAAAAGGTTTATTTAAGATTTTCTCTCTCTTCACACAATTTTGCATACTCGTCGCTCAATAACCAATCTAACATTTCAGGGCTATAATCAGTCTTTATTGTTACTTGAAGTTGTTCTTCGTAAATTTCTTCAACTGGTTCTTTGGTCTTAAAAATTAATCTAAATAGCCCAGACAAAATAATCCAGATTAATAACAAAACGCCTGCTGAAATGCAAGCTGCTAAATTTAACAGCGCAAAAAACACACCAAATATACTAACATCACCAGGGACGCTTTTAGCGGCACTAGCGCGAAAACCTTCGGCTAAATATCCCGTGAACAGATTGTACTGTGTTTGCGACCGAAAGGATCCGTCTAAAGGAAAAAGGAAATTGTGGTTTGAGATATTAGCCATTTACTTTTTAATTAGTTATAAAAATGCTCTTTTATTTGTTCCTTCAAATTCTGAAATTACTATAAATTCTGAGGTTATAAGTTACTAAATTTTTAGGAGAAATCCAAGTAAATTCGCTGATATCTTAGATGTTTTGATTTCTAAATATCACTAAAAGTGGGTATTGTAATTCTAAGTTAATACTTGGTTATTTACATCTTAACAATAAATTTACTATTTAGCTTAATTAACATTGGACTATATATAAAGAAAAATTATTTTTTTTCTTTAAAATGTGGAAAACCGTAAAGTGCTTATTGTTGTTAAGAGTAAGTTTGAAGAATATTGATAATCTACAATGAAGTAAAATATTTTAAATGAATACTAAAATAGTAATAATGATAGTAATAAAACAATAATTGATTTTTTTAAAAAAATAAAGACTATAATCTTAAAAATTCGTAAGCTTCCAATGAAAATACTTTTTAAAACAATCTTAATTCTTTCAATATTTCTTGCAGTAAGCTGCAAACGTGGTAGAAATGAAGAATTAGATAAATCAGAACAGACAAAAGAAACATTAATTAAGCCCATTGTCAATGTTTATATTGAAAATTCGGGTAGTATGTTTGGTTATATTAGTGGTAATACTGAATTTAAAACCGATATTAGAGAATTATTGACTTTACTGAAGTTTAATTATGGTGATAAAAATGTTAACCTATCTTTTATCAATTCTAAAATATATCCAATAACCACTATTAGTAAGATCGATTATATTACAAATCTAACACCATCTATTTTTAAAGTTGGAGATATTTTTCACAGCAATATAAACGAAGTCTTCAAGCAAGTTTTAAATAAAACTTCCAAAAATACTATTTCAATACTTATTTCTGATTGTATCTATTCGGTTAACGGAAATGCAGATGATCTATCTGTTCAAAAAACGGGAACAAAAGATGTTTTTCTAACTAAATCCAAAGGTGAATTTAATATTTCTACGTCTTTTATAAAGCTAAATTCAAGGTTTAATGGTACTTATTACGATATGAATAATGGAAAACATAAACTGAATGACGAAATGCGTCCTTATTATATGGTATTAATGGGAAGTGATGTTGCCTTAAATGATATTACCTCTAAGTTTGATTTTTCAAGTGATAAAATGAAAGGATATCAAAATAAAGTAGTTTTATCAAGCAATAATTATTCTAAACAAATCTATTATACTCTCGTAAATACAAAAAATGATATTGGTAGATATAGAATATCTAGAGAGGCCTCGACTAAAGATGCAGATAAGGGAATGGAAAATATTGAATTGAATAATAGATCAGATGGAAATTTTACTTTTTCTATTGCTGTTGATTTAAGTTTAGTGCCTGCTGAGGCAGATTATTCCTTAAATAAAAATAATTATAAAATAACAGAAGGGAATTATAAAATAAAATCCATCCAAAAATTTAATACCAAACTATTGTTGCCAACTTCGTTGTCGTTATTAGTGAAAAACAATAAAAAACCTACTCACTTAATCACATTTGAGGCTACAACTAAAAACTTTACTAATTTGAAATGTAAATTAGAAAATAAAATTCCAGATTGGATTAATCTAACCAGTACTGAGAATGATACCAATTTAGATAGCAGTAATAACAAAACATTTGGCTTAAAATATTTGATAGAAGGAATTAGTGAGGCTAATCAAATTATTAATCCAAAGTCCATAGATTTTTTCGAAATGAATTTAACAATAAATAACAATTAATAATATGGAGGATTTTTTTGCAGCAATTTATGAGGGATTTCACCCTTTAGATTTATTTTATATTAAAGATTTTTCTCAAGACATGTATCGAAGTGGCTCCTATATTTCAATAGGCCTTGTAATGTTAATTTCATCTTTTATTTTAATGTCTTTATATTATTTTGTATTGTCTAATTATGGAAAATTCTATAAGAAAATTTATTGGTTATTGTGGATATCGGTATTGTGTATAATTAATTTTTTCGTTGCCTATTTTAACAGTTTAAATGCAATGGAGAATTTATTTGCAGCCTCAGATAATGGTCATCCGTATGGTTTTACACAGTTCTTTACCTTTTCTATGGTAAACGTTTTCTGGACATTCTTCTTCTGTTCTCTTTTTTCAGTAGTATTAAAAATGAAAAGCATTACTGCTTCAAAAACTCCATTCTAAAATTATGGCTAAATTATATGTATTTGGAATCGGCGGGACTGGTTCTCGTGTTATAAAATCCTTAACAATGTTATTAGCATCTGGCATTGATGTAAACAATTTTGAAATTGTGCCTATCATTATTGATCCTGACCAAGCAAATGGTGATGTAACTAGAACAGTAGAAATATTAAAGAACTATCAGTATATTAGAAATAAACTAAGTTTTTCAGGAAATGAAGAAAATAAATTTTTTCAAACACCAATCACTAATAGTACTCAAAATTTTAAACTAGAGTTAAGTGATGTGAAAAATGATAGATTTAAAGATTATATTGAATACGCTTCACTTGATGAAAGTAACAAGGCATTATTAAGTATTTTGTTCTCAGATGAAAATTTAAATTCTGACATGGAGGTAGGATTCAAAGGGAATCCAAATATTGGAAGTGTGGTGTTAAACCAATTTAATAAATCCCAGGATTTTAGAGAATTTGCTTCATCCTTTGGGCAAGATGATAGAATTTTTATTGTAAGCTCTATCTTTGGAGGTACAGGTGCTGCTGGATTTCCTTTATTATTAAAAAATATTAGAAAAGGTTCTGACTTACCAAATGCGGCATTGATTCAAAATGCTCCTGTAGGTGCTATTACAATGTTACCTTATTTTGGCGTTGCACCAGATGAAAATAGTAAAATTGACAAATCCACATTTATTTCAAAAGCTAAGGCTGCATTAACTTATTATGAAAAAAATGTAAGTGGAAATAATTCTATTAATGCTCTATATTATATAGGAGATCACCCAAACAATGATTATACAAATAATGAAGGCTCATCAACACAAAAAAATGATGCTCATTTTCTGGAATTAGCTGCTGCATTAGCAATAGTTGATTTTGCAAAAACGGACTCATTCCTATTACAAAACAGCAATGGTGTAGCTCAAAATCCAAGTTATAAAGAATTTGGAATTAAGAATATTGTAAATGAAATTATCTTCTCTGATCTAGGAGAGGATACACAAACAGTTATAAAAAAGAATCTAACCCAATATCAATTGTTTAATTTATACTTAAAGGATAAATTAAATGATGCCACTGATCAGAATTGGGCTAAGAATATAAGCCTCGATTCTTTTTTAACAAATCCTTTTTTAAATAGTTATTTAAAAACTTTTAATAATTATTTTGCAGAATGGTTGCACGAAATGGGAAGTAATAAAATTAGCTTTAAACCTTTCGATTTAGATGCAAACCACACTAATTTATTTGAAATGGTAAAAGGTAAGAGACCTGATATCAGTCTACTAGAAAAAATGGGAAGTAAGAATTACAATAGATATAACCTCATACTTTCTAAGAATGAACCAAAAATCACTTCAAATTCTAAAGAAGAGAAATTTATGGCTTTATTTTATAAAACAACAGAAGATTTAGTTAAAGAAAAATATAATTTTTAATAGTATGGCTAAAGTATTTAGGTTTCATGATGATAATAATTCCATCGAACATTGGATGGATTCACAGCCTTATGGTAAAACAGCTATAGATGGAATTAAAGACCCAGATGGAGCAAAAGCATCAAAAGAAATAACTTCTATTCCTTCGCCTTTCGCAAGAATTGATTTAGTAAAAACCGCTTTTGAATATCTTGTTAACGGTAATAATTTAGACGGTAATACAATTTATCATAAAATGGTTTCTGATAGCTTAGATGTCGCAGAAATTTTCTTTAATATTGATAAATTTAAAGATAAAATTAGCATTATCGTTTGGGATAAAAACAAAGATTTAAATAATCTTTTAGAGTCTAAAAATCCCAAACATAAAATTTTAGGGGAAACTTTGCAATTATTTTTAACTCAGGATGCAAACGCATATAATTTTGACCATACACAAAGATTATATCTTTTGAATTATTTTGGTGGTCCAAACCCAGTTAATATTATTGGAGGAACATCACCAGCAACGTTGTTTTTTACATCAGCAAACAAATTAGATTATGTTAATATTGAATTTGGTAATGACAAAGTTTTTGATGGGTTATATCAACCATTCTATAAAAGGGACTTTGAATTTCAAAAATTTATTTACGGTTTAAGAAAATTTAATCCAGAATTCGTTAGCTATTTTAAAGCTTTTAATGATTACCTCGATCTAAATTTTCCTAAATTATCAAATGATCAGAAAAGTATTATCAATAATTTGAGCCAGTTGGATTTTGAAAACCAATTTACACAACTTTCTGCTGGAACGGATGGGAATCTTGTTGAGATTTTAGGTATCAACCTTCGAAAAAAGGGAGAGGCAAATCCTGGAAAAAAAAGTGGCTTTATAATTAATTCTTCAAAATTCCAGGGAATAAAACCGATGGTACTTCCTGTTGATGATTTTTCTGAAAAAATAGTATATACCTCGGATTATTGGAGTAGAGAAAAGAAAGCTCCTTTTGTTGATGACAAACCAATTAATCAACGAATATTACCTTTCGATGGTGCTATTTATCCATATTTAACTATTAGTGATTTCTTGGAGCCATATATCATTAAAACTATTTATCCGATTCATGCAGAAAAATTCTTCGACGGTAATTTAAATATTCAAGGTGATATTAATAAAGGCTACTTATTACCTATAAAAAAAGCATACTTTGATTATTTTGAGTTAAATGACTTAGAAGGGATAATGCCAGATGGTAAAAAAGTGATTGAAATAAATCAAATGCCTATCGGAGGGGTTAATGTAACGTTAAGAATACCAATACAAGACAATAAATATATCTCATATACCAGAACTTATCGACCGTCGGTAAATGAATACCAGATACTTGATCCTAAAATTGAAGAGAATAAAGGAGCCATAATTGAAAATCAATTTGGGCTAACTTTGTTTCCGTTCTTAAAGTTAGAAGAAGATGATAAAAATAATTATAGAATTGCATTAACAGATTATGATGTTAAATCACATACGAAACATAATCAGTATCAGTTAAATTTTTTTAAAAACAACGAAAATAAACAGGTTAAGGAAAAAGCTAAAAAAAGAAGAAGTAGTAAAGATATTCAAAACATAACATCCGACTACTATGTATTAGAAGAAGGGTTTGACTACATTGAGCTAAAAAACTCATGGGCCACAGGTTTAATTATTCCAAAGTTTAGAACTTTATCTCCAGGAACAGCTAAGTTTACATTTGCAGTGGATTTTGGCACAACAAATACCCATGTCGAATATAGAAAAGATGGCGGGGAACCTCAACCTCTTGAAATTAATGAAACGGATATTCAGATAGCAACTTTACATGATCCAAATAATGAACATACTATAAAAAATTTACAATCATTGTCTGCCTTCGCTATAACAGAAATAATGATTAAAGAATTTTTACCATTTACTATAAATCGAAATAGTGAGTATAGTTTTCCCCAAAGAACTGTAATAGTATCTAACAAAAATTTAGATTTAGATAAACCAACGTATAGCTTGGGTGATTTTAATATCCCTTTTTTCTATGAAAAAAACAATATAGCTGTAGGCTCAAAAGCAATAACAAATCTTAAATGGTCTGATTACACACAAAATCCAAACGATATTAAAATTATTGACGCGTACTTTGAGAACCTCTTGTTTTTAATAAAAAATAAAGTGTTGTTAAATGGTGGTGATTTAAATCAGACCAAATTAATTTGGATGTACCCCTCTAGCATGACAGATTATAGAATAAATATGTTGGATAGTAAATGGAATGAATTATTTAAAAAGAACATCAATTCAATTCATCTGCCTTTAAAAATGTCTGAAAGTATAGCTCCTTTTTATTATTTTAATACACAAGAAGGAATTCAAGCATTAGAAAACCCTGTCGTTTCAATAGATATTGGCGGAGGAACAACTGATATTGTAATTTATATTAATAATAAACCATGTGTACTATCCTCTTTTAAATTTGCTGCAAATGCTGTATTTGGGGACTTTATTGGGCGTTCTTCAAAGATTAATGGATTTATTTTAAAATATTTAAATCGAATCCAAAAATTACTGGAGGATAACAAACAATTTGACTTATTAAAAGTATTAGAAGAGATCAAAGAATCTGGAAAATCAGAAGATGTTATTGCTTTTTTCTTTTCAATTGAAAAAAACAGAACAATAAGAGAAAAGAACATTCCAATTTCATTTTCAAAAAAGCTTTCTTCAAATGCTGACTTTAAAATAATTTTTCTTTTGTTTTATGCGGCTTTAATCTATCATATTGCTAAGCTGATGAAAGCAGAAGGTTTAAAAAGACCTCGTTATATTACATTTAGCGGTACAGGATCTAAAACAATTAACTTGCTTGATGGCAATACTAAACTTTGTACTTTAAATGAGTTTACAAAATTAATTTTTAATAAAGTATTTGAACTGGACTCTGATTATCAATCAGAATTAAAACAAGTTGAAAATCCTAAAGAAATTAGTTGCAAAGGAGCCTTAATGTCTGATTTTGAAAGTCCATTAGATATAAACAAAATTAAATCAGTTCTCATAGGTGATACTGGAAACAATTTAATTCGAGAAAAGTCAATACTTTATAGCCAAATAGATTCTGATTTAGAAAAAGAAGTTATCAATGAATACAATCATTTTATAGAATTATTTTTTAACCTTAATAAGGAGTTTAAATTCAAAGATAAATTTGGAATAAACCCTTCAAATTTGAATGATTACTTATTTATGGTTAAGGAAAATAGTCTGGACAACCTTAAATTAAGTATAAATGAAAAGAAAAAAGAAATAAAAAATGATTTGAATATTGAATTAGAAGAAACTCTTTTCTTTTATCCTTTAATAGGTGCATTAAATAATTTAGCGCATAAAATACAAACAGAATTAACAAATCAAGAAAGCTAATTTATGAAAGCTATAGAATCGGAAACAAGTTTTTTTAGTTTTGAAGTAAACTTCTGGTTTATTCTTTTGATGATTATTTTCCTTTTTATCTTATATAAATTCTTTGATTTATTAAAAAGGGTAAATAAATCAAAAATCAGAATCGATAAATTAGAAGAAAAAATTGAGCATCATAAATGGGATATTTCAAGCTTAAAAAATGAAATTGAAATAGTAGCTAAAACTATAAATACTAAAACTCAATCACAACCTAATACTCGAAAAGAAGTTATCGTTCCTAAAGGACAACCTTTGTTGGACGTAAAAACGGAGCCTATTGATCTAACAATACAACCCCCTGTTAAAATAAATGAGCCGAAAGAGGAAACTATTGAACCAGCTATTATAATACAAGAAAAAATATTTTTTATGCCAGCTCCATCATCAGAAGGAGATTTTGATATAAGTAATAGTTCAGATATCTTTAAAGAAACTGTTACGTTATATAAATTTTTTATTCATAAAAATAATCCTGAAAAAGCTGATTTTGAATTTTATTCAGATGCAATAGGTATAAAGAATGCAGTTAATTATCCTGATAAATATTTAGAATCAGTTTGCAATATCTATAGTGGCTATAATCCAAATACTAAAAAAATAATTACTGAAACAAAAGGTACTGCTCAAAAAAATGGAGATAAGTGGGTAGTTAACAGTAAAGCTAAAATTAAATACGAATAAGATGCATGACTTAATTATAGGAGTTTTAATTATAGCAATTGTAGCTATACAATTATACATATTTTCAATAACATTGAAGAAAATAAAAATATTTAAAAATGTTCTTCCCAGCCAAGAGAATTTTAAAATAGTAAAAGTATTTATTAAAGAGAATGAGATTGAAACAATTTCATTAGTTGATATTTTCAAGAACCTGCCAGAAAATACTACCCTTGGCAATAAAATGTCAAAGAATAGTAACATAAAAGATTCTGTTCAAAATCTACAGCAAAATGAACAACTGAAAGTGAACTTTGAAGATGAAATTGATACATCTCAAATGTTATTCGAAATTGAAGCTGATAAGACATCTTTAATTATCAATCAAGTACTCAATCTAAAATTTAATATAAATGAAGATGGAGATAATTTTACTCCACAACCATTTGATGGATTTTCTCTCATCAAAGGCCCAATACAAGAAGTAAGTCAGGCATGGTTAGATGGTACTGGTACTTTTTTTAAATCTTATTCTTATATGTTAAAACCTATAAAAACAGGTGTTTTAGTAATAAATAAGGCAACTATCGAATTTGATGGGAAAATTCATCAATCAAACTCTCTTACAATAAATGTAAAAGAATACTAAAAAACAGATCGTAAAAATAATTCGAAAGTCTTCTGAGTTAGTATTTAAATAGATAATAAAATGAATGAAAAATATATAGAAGTAACACTAATTACTTCGGATAGGAATAATAGAGTTTTAGATAAAATTTTAGAATCGACTAATACGTATCTTATTCGAAATAAGGGTGCTGTAAGCGATTTTAACTTAATAAAAGATATCGTCGATCGTAATAGTGATGCAATCGATGAAGAGATAAACACTTTACTATCAATTCCGTTATATTTAGGTTTGATGGGAACTATGTTAGGGATTGTAATTGGCTTGTTTTTCATGCCAAGCATATCTGATAAAAGTTTCGAAACAGCTATCGATTTACTGATCGGAAGTGTGAAAATTGGGATGATAGCTAGTTTTGTTGGTCTTTTATTGACGGTTCTCTTGTCTGGTTATTTTTACAAAGGTGCGAAAGCGAAAGCCGAAAATACTAAAAACGATTTTTTTACATGGATCCAAACGCAATTACTGCCAATCTTATCGCAAAACACCACCTCAAGTATTTATTCACTTCAAGCTAATTTACTTAAATTCAATGATACTTTTTCTACGAATGTTGTTAGTTTTAATGGTGTTCTAGGAAAAATTCTTGAATCATTTGACAGTCAAGTTAATTTAATGAATGAATTAAAAGAAGTTGATGTTGCTCAATTAGCAAAAATTAATATTACCGTTTTAAAAGAATTGCGGACAAGTACAAAAGAATTTGAAAAATTTAATACTTATTTGCATCAAGTAAATTCTTTTGTTGACAATGCGCAGAAATTAAATTTTCAAATAGGAAACCAACTAGAAAGAACACAATCTATAGAACGAGTTGCGGAATCAATTGGTTCTAACGTTATAGCAAATAAAGAAATAATAAGCATATTGCAATCAGAATTACATGAAGTTTCCAATAGAAAGCAATTTGTTTCTGATGCAGTAATAGATATAGATAATTCAATTACAAAAAGTTTAGAAAATCTAAAAGGGCATATTGAAGCTCAGATGGAATCAATTAGAAATATTACGATAAAAGAAGAAAGCTTTTTAGAGAATTTATTAGGAAATGATAGAGGGAATTTAAATGAGCTTAAAAAATTAGGTAAATTAGAAAAAACAATGTCTAGTATTGAAAAAGCAACTGCACTTCAAAATGATAAGTTAGATAAATTAGGTAACGGTTTAATCGAGTTAACAGAAGTTTTAAAAAATCAAAAGCAAGTAGATTTCAAATTACCTGTTCCTTTAAAATATATGTCATTTGCATTTTTTGGTTCTGGGGCAACTATAGGGATTGGATATTGTTTATGGTCGATTTATAATTTATTTTTTAAATAATAATGCAAAAACAAGCCAAAATTTTCTGGACCAGTTATGCTGATTTAATGACTAGTTTGTTTTTCATCATGCTTGTCCTATTTGTCTTAGCGATAGCGATGATGAAAAAAGATGCGAAAGCTAATAAAGAACAAATTGACATGATAAATAATATTCAAAAATCTATCGAAAAATTGGATAAAACTTACTTCTCATATGACAATGATTATAAGCGCTTCTCTTTAAATAAGCAAATTCAATTTGAGCCAGCTGATAGTAAAATACAAGATCAATATAAACCTTATTTATTAGCTGTAGGAAAAGAAATTGAGAATTTAATTGTAGAGTTAAAAAGCGATATTAAAAATAAGGATATAAAATATATGATTATCATTGAGGGAATGGCCTCAAATGATTACTATAAAAGGAATGATGAATTAAGTTATTTAAGAGCATTATCGCTATTCAAATTATGGAGTCAAAATAACATTTATTTTGATCCTTCAATTTGTGAACTTCAAATAGCAGGTAGCGGTATTAAAGGTGTTGGGAGATTTCAAGGAAAGAACAACGAATTTAAAAATCAACGCTTTTTGATCCAAATTATTCCCAAAATAGGTAAATTAAAAAATTAGATGAATAAAATTATATATAGTGTGTTTGCGTTTTTTCTCTCTATGTTATTTATAGATTGTACTGGATGTTCTAAGTCTGGTAGAGATAATTCGAGAAGTTCTAGAGAAGGTGAGAGGGAAACCATCCATTTAAATAGATCAAGTAAAACTATTGTAAAGATGTCAGAGGAAAATGGTACCTTTAAAATACCTGTAGAAATTAATGGAAGTAACATGAATTTTATTTTTGATACTGGTGCTAGTGTAATTTCAATGTCTGAAACCGAGGCTTTGTTTTTATTTAAACAAGGAACTTTAAAAGAAGAAGATTTTTTGGGAAATGTTAATTTCCAAGATGCAACAGGAGCTATTTCGGAGGGAACAATTATTAAATTAAAAACGGTTAAAATCGGGAATAAAATATTAAAAGACGTTGAAGCTTCTATCGTACATAATAGTGAAGCGCCTTTATTATTTGGTCAATCCGCATTAGCAAAATTCGGTAAAGTTTCAATTGATTATGATAAAAATGAAATTACTTTTGAATAGTTATACTTTTGGATTTGATATTTTAAACTTCAACTTATGGGTATTTGCGGTGAAAATTTAGATAATCAATCTCTTAAAAATGAATTTATTCGGTCTTTATTTTGAAAACTAAATTTCACATATCTGTAATTTTATTTTTTGTATTTATAACTACACAGGCCCAATCTGTATATCGTACTCCATCTGGCACAAAATACCATTTGAGCACTTGTAGGATGATTAAAAATGTTTCTCATAAAATATCTTATAGACAAGCTGCGGAATTAGGATTATTACCATGCAAAATCTGCACACCAAAAGAAGTATCCGCTCAAGGTTTCGCTAGTAAAATTCGAGTAGGATCAAAAGAAGCAAAAGGAGAATCTGAAACCAAGCAATGTAGAGGTCAGACAAAAAAGAGTACGAGGTGTAAACATCGTACTAGAAATGTAAATGGATATTGTGCTCAACACGATCCACAGTAGTTAAAGATTAACATCAACCTGTTTTTTTTTATTAGATATTGCGGATTAAATGATTTTTCACAAAAAATCTTTCTAAATTTTACAGAAGTGCTCATTGTTCTTTTATCCAAATTACATAAAACTCTAATTTACCGATTAGCTAATGTAATTCCAACCTTTTATTCGTTGATTTACCAATAGCAGTCCGTCTGAAATCTTTTTAAATGGTAATATAAAATAATCGCTCTCTTTACGGTTTCCCACATTTGTACTAATGAAATAATGGTTACATTAGCCAAGATAAGAGTTCGCATACATAAATCCCCAACATAAAGAATAGCATACAATAATGGCAATCAAAAAATCTGAATTATACAGCTCACTTTGGGCTAGTTGTGATGAATTACGAGGCGGAATGGACGCCTCTCAATATAAAGATTACGTACTTACAATGTTGTTTGTAAAGTACATTTCCGATAAATATTCAGGTGATAAATACGCACCGCTTGTTATTCCAGACGGAGCAAGTTTCCAGGACATGGTCGCTTTAGTAGGAAAAGAAACTATTGGTGATGACATCAACAAGAAAATTCTTAATCCTCTTAAAGAAGTCAACCAACTACAAGATTTTCCTGATTTCAATGACCCGACCAAATTAGGAAGTGGGAAAGAAATGATAGATACTCTTTCTAAACTGATTTTGATTTTCAACAAACCAGAATTAGACTTTAGTAAAAATAAAGCGGAAGGCGATGATATTTTAGGTGATGCCTATGAATTCCTGATGCGTCACTTTGCTACTGAAAGCGGAAAATCAAAAGGACAGTTCTATACACCTTCTGAGGTGAGTAAAGTTTTGGCAAAAATTTTGGGTATCAATGATGCCAACAGTACAGCACAAACTACCGCTTATGACCCAACATGTGGCAGCGGATCGCTGCTTTTGAAAGTAGCGGATGAAGCCGAAAAAGAAATCTCATTATATGGACAGGAGAAAGAAACAGCAACTGCTGGTTTAGCCCGTATGAATATGATTTTACACAACAAACCTTCTGGAACAATTTGGGCCGACAATACTTTGGCTAAACCAAAATGGGAAGAAGATGGTAAATTAAAAACCTTTGATTATGTCGTAGCCAATCCCCCATTTTCGTTATCGAATTGGGGTAACGGTGTCGATGCTCAAAATGATATTTACAAACGTTTCCAGGATTATGGAACCCCTCCAGACAAGAATGGCGATTATGCCTTTTTGCTTCACATTATAAAATCGTTGAAAAGTACAGGCAAAGGTGCTATTATTTTGCCTCACGGGGTTTTGTTCCGTGGTAATGCAGAAAGTGAAATTCGGAAAAACATCATCAAAAAAGGATTGATTAAAGGGATTATTGGTTTGCCTGCCAACTTATTTTACGGTACTGGAATTCCCGCTTGTATTATCTTGATTGACAAGGAAAATGCCTATACTCGTAAAGGGATTTTTATGATTGATGCTGGTAAAGGTTATATGAAAGACGGAAATAAAAACCGACTTCGTGACCAGGACATTCATAAGATTGTAGATGTATTCAACAAGCAACTCGAAGTGCCTAAATACAGTCGGATGGTGGGAATTGATGAAATTGCTGATGCCAAAAACGATTATAACCTCAACATTCCAAGATACATAGACAGTCAGGAAACCGAAGATATCCAGGATATTTTAGCCCATCTAAAAGGTGGAATTCCTCAAAATGACATTAACGCGTTAGGCGACTATTGGAAAGTATATCCGAACTTGAAAAAAGTTTTATTCTCAGACACCAATGCAACGTATGCACAGTTGAATATGCCTTTGGCCGAAGTAAAAAACGTAATTTTCACGCATCCTGAATTTCTTTCCTTTACCAATGATTTGAAAACAGTTTTCGAACAATGGAAAGAAAAAACTACCGCTCAACTTAAAAATTTAGAAGCGGGCTGCAAACCCAAAGAAGTCATACAAAATATCTCAGAAGCCTTATTGCACGCCTATGATAATCGTGCCTTGATAGACCAATATGATGTCTACCAACACCTGATGAGTTATTGGAGCGAAACCATGCAGGACGATATTTATGTGATTGCTGCCGATGGCTGGAAAGCAGGAAATGAAGTCAACCGACTGGCCAAAGAAAGTAAAAACAGTAAAAAAGAAACCGTACGCAAAGATGTGGAAGGATTAGACGGATTGGAAGGTCGATTGATCCCACCAAGTCTTATCATTTCTCATTATTTTACTAAAGAGCAAAATAGTATTGATGCTATGAACGCCAAAAAAGAAGAAGGACAAGCCACCAAAACCGAACTCGAAGAAGAACATGGAGCCGAAAGCGGATTGTTTGGTGATTTAGACAAAATAAACAAAGCCGAAGTTGCCAAATTACTCAAAGATAAAAAGGCAGAAAAAGCACCCAAAGATGAAACTGCAATATGCGAAACCTATTTGAAACTCTTGGAACAAGACACCAAAATTAATGCAGAATTGAAAGTGGCTTTGAAAGCATTAGAAAAAAATGTAATTGCTAAATATCCAACACTTACTGAAACCGAAATAAAAACATTGGTGACTGACCACAAATGGATGTACACCATTGCGACTGCTATAGCTACCGAAATGGAACGGGTAAGCCAAGCCTTAACCCAACGCATTAAAGAATTAGCAGATTGCTATTACAATCCTCTGCCGCAACTAAAAAATGAAGTGGAAACACTAGAAGAAAAAGTAAATGCACATTTGGCTAAAATGGGATTGGTATGGTAATTAAAGAGGGATACAAACAAACCGAAGTTGGGGTGATTCCGAGCGGTTGGGAAGTGAAATCAATTAAAAATGTTGCTCCATTGCAAAGGGGTTTTGATTTAACTAATAGTGATTTAAAAAAAGGCATTTATCCAGTTGTTTATTCAAATGGGATTGTAAATTTTCATAATATTTTTCAAGTTAAAGCTCCAGGGATTGTTACAGGAAGGTCAGGTACAATTGGAAAAGTAACTTTTGTTGAAGAAGATTATTGGCCTCATAATACTGCTTTGTGGGTTACTGATTTCAAAAATAATAATCCCAAATTTATTTACTATTTATTCTTAAAAATCAAACTTGAAAGATTTGCTACAGGTTCAGGCGTTCCTACTTTAAATAGAAATGATGTTCATGATCATTTCATTCCGCTTCCTACCCTCGCAGAACAAACCGCCATTGCCACAGCCTTATCCGATGCAGATGCTTTGATAACGAGTTTAGAAAAACTCATTGCCAAAAAACGAAACATCAAACAAGGAACAATGCAACAACTTTTGCAGCCAAAAGAAGGTTGGGAAGTGAAGAAGTTGGGGGAAGTTGCAACAATAGTTAGAGGAGCATCACCAAGACCAATAGAAGATACAAAATGGTTTGATAAACAATCACCTATTGGATGGGTGAGGATTTCAGATGTTACAAAATCAAAAAAAGTTCTTCTTGAAACAACTCAAAAATTATCCGATTTAGGAGTAAAAAATAGTCGATTAGTTGAAAATGGAAATTTAATTATGAGCATTTGTGCAACAGTTGGAAGGCCAATACTCACAACTTTTGATGTTTGTATTCATGATGGATTCGTTGTTTTTAAAAATCCTCAAGTTGACAGACAATATTTATATTATTTCCTAACATTTATAGAAGATAATTGGGCTAAAAGTGGTCAAACTGGCTCGCAAATGAATTTGAATACAACCTTGATTAATAATACCGAAATTCCTTTTCCAAAATCACCTGAAGAACAAACCCGTATTGCTACAATTCTTTCGGATATGGATGCAGAACTTACAGTATTAGAGCAAAAACTGGAGAAATATAAAAAAATAAAGTTGGGGATGATGCAGGAGTTGTTAACTGGAAAAACGAGGTTGATATGAGCAAATATAAAGGAAGTAAAAGGTGTATGCTTGATTTAATAGATTCTTCTGATTTTATAACTGATATAAACATTCTTTTAGAAAATATTGGAGCTAGTATTTCTACTTCAGATACTTGGATACCCAAAAACTCACAAAATGATAAGGAAGCTGAATTAAAAACCTTTCTAAGCAGAAGTCACAATGTCCAATTAGGGGCGGAAATACAAAATTGGTGGTTAGAAATTTATACACCTCAAACTCGAACACCCAATTGGGATTTAGTTTCTACTTGTACAATAAATGGTAAGTCAGGTATATTGTTGGTTGAAGCGAAAGCACATACTCAAGAATTAAATGGTGAAAGTAAAGGGAAAAGTATCTCAAAAGAAGCATCAGGTAACTCTAAAGAGAATCATAAGAAAATAAGTATAGCTATTAATGAAGCAAATACAAACTTAGAAAATGTAATAAGTGGCATTTCCATATCAAGAGATAAATGTTATCAGTTTTCAAACCGCGTCGCACACGCATGGTGGTTGGCTAATCAAGGAATCCCTGTGGTTCTTTTATACTTAGGTTTTTTGAATTCAGAAGATATGAGGGATAAATATAAAGTTTTCAATAGTCATAAAGATTGGGAAGATTGCTTTATTAACCATACAAAAAAAGTTGGTGCAGCTTCAATTATAAATACAACTATAAATTGTGGTAAAAGTTCATTTATTACAATTTGCAGGAGTTATTAACTGGAAAATGAGGTTGGTATAATGTAATTATGGATTATGAGTGAAAATCCAAATGATGATATTTTTGTAACGCACACGATGGGTGGCACGATGGAGTTTCAGAAAACTGGAATTTACCCAAATAAGCTTAGAATTTCATCATTAAAATACGACCATGTTTGGCGGATCAAAGTTTATGATGAAATTCAATCAGGTGTATTGAGAATAAAAAGGGTCGTGGTTTTCAATTATGTCTTCGATGAAAAAGGGTTTAGAATTCAGGAAGTAAGAGACAATGCTCCTATTTCGGACTGGGATGAAATTGGGATGACGGTTATAATGAATGATTAATATAATAATCTAAAAGTAAAATATGTCAGATTCTATAATTGTTACAGCAATCCTTGGTGGTTTTGGTTTTCTAATAACGATATATTATAATATTCATAGCCGCAAACTGGAAAATGATAAAATGAATAAAGAATTATTTACTGAGTTTAATGGAAGATATGATAAACTCAATGATTACTTATATCAAATTCAGGAAAAATGTAAAAATCTAGGAGATTTAGAGAAACATCCAGACTTACGATATAAATTAAATGATTTTTTTAATTTATGTGCTGAGGAGTATTACTGGAATAAAAAGAAAAGAATAGATGAAATAATTTGGAAAGCTTGGTCAGATGGAATGAATGATTGGTATAACAGCGTACCAGTAATTCAGGAAGCATGGGACGATGAAATTCAAAAGAGAGGTTGTAAATCATATTATATCAAAATGAAAGATGAATTTTTTAAAATAAAATAATATGCCTTGTCCACATAAGTTTTTAGATGATTTAAACCTGGATCAATTGAATTTCGAACCAGAGACCTTGATTGTAGGAACCTTTAATCCTGCTTGGCCAGCCAATAATCAGGCAGAGTGGTTTTATGGGAGAACACATGATCAGCATGGAAATGTAAATAATAATTTTTGGGATGTTTTGCCTCGTCTTTATGGTGAAAATAGTTTAATAAATGCTACTCCTGTGGAATGGAAAGCCTTTTGTAAACGGCATAAAATTGCTATTACTGATTTAATAGAAAATATTGCAGATGCAGATGAAGCTATTGGGGAACACGTTATAGGGTTGGCTTCTTATAGTGATAGATCAATTGCTGAAGATTTTGATGAACAAGTTCCAAACAATATCGTTGCACTATTACAAAACCATCCAACTATAACAAATGTTTATTTGACAAGAGGAACTGGTGAAACATTTTGGAGAAGATTATGGCGACCAGTTGTTCAATATTCAAACCAAAATGGTTTGCATGAAAAGAAACTTTTAACACCATCAGGATATGCATTTTATCAGCATGGAGCTCATAATAATCAAAATCCAAACAATCAAATAGCCTTACTTAATGATTTCATTTTGATGAAATGGCATAATGAATGGCATTTTTAAAAGCTAGAGAAGTATAAAATAATTATTGATTATAAAGGAATAAGTGAATCATATTTAAAATAAATAATTAGTTATGGATAAAATTACTCAAATCAATTTAGTGCTAAAAGACTATTTTATGCTTAACAAAAACGTGAAAATTATTCCTGCAAAAGATATGATGTCTTATTTTATATTGGCTGGTATTTTCCCTAAAGACACTAAAAACGGATTTCCTATCCGAAACGTTTTGCGTCGCTTAGATGATAAAAACCAATTGTATCTAATCCCATTTGTTTATGCGGAGAGGAAAGAGGTAAACACCAATTGGTACTTTCAACGTAGTGGATCGGTTACTCCAATACCTCAAAATGCAATTGAAAAACCTAATGAAAGAAGTACAACTAAAGTCAATTCCAGAAAGGACAGCGACGAACATTATGTGTTAGATTTATGTGATGCCGTTTTAGTAAAAAGTGGGTTGCGTCAACACCGTTTTGATTTTCTTTTAGGAGATCCTAACCCAAAAGGAGTTTGTGCAAAACTACCTGTAGACATTTATTACCCAGATTTAAATTTAGTCATAGAATACAAAGAACAACAGCATAGCAAGCCCAACAAGCATTTTGACAAGCCCAATCTTTTTACCGTCAGCGGTGTCCATCGTGGCGAACAACGCAAGATTTATGATCAAAGACGTTTAGAGGTTTTGCCTAAAAATGGTATTAAAGTGATTGAGATTTCTTATTCGGATTTTGCATTTGATCGAAAGGATAAGATTTTGAGGGATGATGTAAGGGATTTGGAGAAAGTGAGAGAATTTTTGAAAGTGAAGATTTAGATTTTAGGACGACATGAAATGGCGTTGTGGGTTGATAGATTTGACGATAAATAAATATTTAAAAAATATACAAAATAAAAAAACATGGAAAATCAACTGCCTTTTGAAATCATAATCGATTCCTACTCTACAGAATGTGCCAGTTTATATGGTGTGATCAAATCATTATTTAATTATCCTGACATTAATAACGTTAATGATGAACTAGAAGGAAAGCTATATGCAACAGCTTTTGCTTATATATGTCATGATTATTTAAAATCAGAAAATAGCCAACGTCAATTTATAGAGTTTGATCTTTTTATCGAGAAAATGAAATTCTCTAAAGACGATTTTACCATCTTCAAAAAAGGACTCTCTTCTACTACCTTGAATTATGAGCCATTAGATTTTTCGGAATTGGTTTGGGCAATTATTCAGGATTACCAAATTAAAATTAAAAAAGACATCCGTTTACTATTTAAAGAGGACGATACAATCACGAAATTATTTGTTTCAATCTTTAGGATGGGTGATGCCGATTATTTTACTGAATTGACCATGGAAGGAGATGATTTTGCAAGAGAGAATTTCTGAGAGAGAAAATAAGAGTCGGGATTGATTTAAGGTTATTAACGGGTAAAATAAGATTAGTCTAGAAATTTTTATGATAACTAATAAAATTGAAAATATAAAGCGTACAAATCAATTATGATAACAACCAAAAAAATAAAAGAAATTAATTTCTCAGATCAAATTTATTTTATTCCATCCTATCAAAGAGGATATCGATGGGAAAACAAGCAGGTAATCGATTTATTGGAGGACATATACGAAGTATACACCACTAAACAAGAATCCTATTGTCTGCAACCTATTGTGGTTAGTTTAATAGAGCCCAATAAATATGAAATTATTGATGGACAACAACGATTGACCACTATTTATCTAATATTACTCAGACTTTCAAATTTTTCAAAACAATTATTTCAAATTGATTTTGAAAACGATAATCGTAAAAACTGTATTGACTTTTTTAATCAACTTACCAATGGAAAATTAGATTATTCAAACCCTGATTATGCACATATAAGTAATGCCTATAAATTAATTGATACATGGTTTAATGATAAAATAGCAACCCGCGAAAATTCAGATATAGAATTTGATTTTTATGGCACATTATCGGGTAAAGTAGAAGTAATATGGTATGATGTTGAAGAGAGTAATCGAACTGAATTGATTAAAACATTTACGAGATTAAATAGTGGTAAAATTCCATTAACTAATGCTGAATTAATAAAAGCTTTATTTTTGAGTAAAGCGAATCATGGTAATCCATCATTAGATTCTTATTCTAATCAATTAGATATCTCAAATAAATGGAATCAAATTGAATATGCCTTGCAAGATGATACTTTGTGGAACTTTATTATTCCTAATCAAATTAATTTACCTACTAGAATTGATTATATTTTTAAGTTAATAGTCCAAAATAAATTACACATAGTTCAAGAAGAATATGATGTGTTTCGTTACTATTATCCTTTGTATGTAAAATCAATACAGACCAAAAAATTTGATTTTATAACAACAAACTGGGAGGAAGTAGATATATATATCACTATTATTCAAGACTGGTTTCAGGATCATAAGTATTACCATTTAATTGGTTTACTTATTTGGGATGGTTTTGATATTTTAAAGTTAATAGAAGAATATTTAAAAAGCACTAAAAGTGAATTTTTTAAATATTTATTTAAAGAGATCGAAAGTAGATTTTGTAATCTTAATCTAGAAGAATTAAATTATAAAACGAGTTATGGAAATGTTGAAAAAATGTTGGTGTTTTTCAATGTGATGGAATCCTATCATTCCAATAATACTAAATTCCCATTTAAACAATTAAAGCTTAAGGAAATAAAATGGAGTTTAGAACATATTCATCCTCAAAATGCAACTGACATAAGACAGAATCAATACATTCAATGGTTAGAAGATCATCTTTCAATAATCAGAAATGTAAATACCAATAATTCATACGACGACCTAATTATTGAAATTGAAAACTTTATTCTTATCTTAATGGATACCAAAAGTAATAAAGATTTCAAATCAATTTTTGAGGAATTAGCTGCCAAAATATTAAATGTTTTATCTTACGATGAAAATAATACAGAAAATTTTGGCTTGAAATCAAAAATATCTTTCGAAAAATTAGGAGCTGACCACCATATTTCTAATATGGCATTATTAGATACTAGAAGTAACTCTTCCCTTGGTAATAGTGCTTTTGGTGTTAAAAGAAAAGCAATCATTGATTTTGAGTTGAAAGGTGTTTTTGTCCCCACAGCGACTAAGAATTCATTTTTAAAATATTACTCTGACTATCCAAAACATCTAAATTATTGGACTTTAGAAGATAAAGACGACTATATTTCAAAAATACAAAATCAAATAAAATTTGTAAAAAACTTTAAAATAGAAACTAATGAATGTTAATTACACACTTTTAGATATATTAAATAATAATATAAAGATATACAATAAGGAAACTGATTCATTAGAATTATTGGCCATTGAAAATGGAATAGAAATTCCAATGATTCAACGGGATTATGCACAAGGAAGAGTGGATGAAAAAACAACGTTTATTAGAGAAAAGTTTTTAACCGATATTCATTATGTTCTAAAGTCAAATCAAGAAGGTAATAATCTTTTTTTGAAATTAGATTTTGTTTACGGTTATGTTGAAAACAGTACATTTATTCCTCTAGATGGACAACAAAGGTTAACCACACTATATATCATACATTGGTTTCTTGCTTTTAAAGATAAAGTTGAATTTACCTCAATCGGATTACATAAATTTAATTATAAAACAAGACAATCTGCTAAAGAATTTTTCAAGTCAATCAATAATTTGGAGAATCAATTTAAAGTAAAAGAAGAATGCGAGGGCCGTTTTGATAAACTAATTTATGTAATTAAAAACCAACCTTGGTATAATTTGAAATGGGATTTTGACCCAACAGTGAAGGGAATTTTAAGAACATTAACTCATGTGGTTGATCTGTTTTCAGACATTTCGTTTTCAACGTTAATACAAGGAGAGCAAAAACCTTTATCATTTCATTTTTTAAAAATTGATGAATATGGACTGGGTGATAATCTTTATATAAAGATGAATGCTAGGGGAAAACCACTTTCTGATTTTGAAAACTTTAAAGCATCATTTGAAAATATTATTTCAAATAAAACGGCAATTTCTAAAGAATTTATTAATAAAATTGACGGTGTGTGGTTGGATTCTTTTTGGGTATATTCATTAAAAAGTTTACCAATTTTAAAAGTTAACGAAGACGTCGAATTACTTACAAAGAAATGTGATTTTTTAATGTTAGAGGTTATTAAAAAATTTACTGAATATTTGTTTTTTAAAAACGACATAGATGAATATTATGATTTTACAAGTAACGATCTAGAAAAAATATATTCTTCTGAAGAAAACTTAGTTCTTTTAAATCGTTTTTTAGATTTAGTTTGCCTACAAAATTATGATGAATGGACTACCTATTTTGATGAAATTTTTTCTGAAAAAATGACGAAAAATAAAGTAGCAACAAATCTTCCAACATTGAATTTTGTTCAAAAAATCTTTAGTGATGAAGCATTTAGTCATTTTGAAAATTTACTTTTCTACGGCTGGTTAAATTTTATTTTGAGAACTAACACAATTGAAATTTCAGGGGATTTAAAAGACTTTCTTAGAATCATTAGAAACTTCATTAATAATATAAATCAGAAAAACAAAACCTCTTTAGATACCGAATTAAGGACTGATTATTATACTGAAATTATTGAAATTATTGAAAAAATAGAAGTTGTAAACCCATATAGTAAATTAGATTTAAATGTTTTTTCGAACAGACAGCGATATATTCAATATGAAATAAATAAGTATGATATATTTAAAGATGATGATTTGATAAAAGAACTTTTGTTTAAGTTCGAAGATCATTCAAGTTTGAGGGGGCTTGTTTTTAATTTTGACTTTTCAAATTATAATATCAATGAAATTGAAAACATTGTGTTAAACTTCAATGATATGTTTAATCATTTAATCTATCAAGATATTATTCGTTTATTTTTATGTTTTGGTGACTATTCTGTAAAAGTGGGTAGTTCAAACCTTGGTCTATTTAGATTTTTTGGAGAAAAAGGAAAGTGGAATAGAGTTTTAGCATCTCCAGATGGAGAAATAAAACCAAATTTCATTGAATTATTTAAAATCTTCTCAAAAAGTAAAATTGAAAATTGGCATGAATTTATTGAAACTACTGTTTCAAATCATATTATGCAATATGAAAATAATTGGCTCTGGTATTGTATGAAAAATCAATATAAAACGATACTTGATCACCCTATTTTTACAAGAAATAATGAAAATAAAATTGAGATTTTCTATAATCAAAGTTTAAATTCTTATCATAATAATCCATTTGTTTTTTGGTTTAGATTTCACAGTCCGCTCGAAATTAGAAAAAATATTGATGAATTTAATTCTTGTGCACAATATTCTAATTACAGTCTTTTACATTTAAAAAATGGAATTCAATTAGAACAAATAGATAATTCGTGGTCCATTTACAATTTAGACAAAGATTTTAAAAATGAAATAATCAAATTTGACGATAAAAAAGATTGTTTTGTTTTAGAATGCCAAAATTTAATTGATGATTTGATTCCTTTTATTGAATTATTAAATAATATTAATAATAAACCATTACAAATAATAAACCATTACGCCAATGAGTAACATAGGACAAATAGAACGCCTTTCTCAAAACCGTATTGTAAAATTGTTCAAAGATGAGTTGGACTACAAATATTATGGTAATTGGGAAGACCGTGAAAAGAACAGTAATATAGAGGAAAGCTATTTGAGTAGTTACTTACTCAGACAAGGTTATACGGTTACGGTGTTCAGCAAAGCTATTTATGAACTAAAGCAGGTTGCGGATAGTTTTAGCGATGATTTGTACCTAAAAAACAAGAAAATCTATGCCATACTGCGTTATGGTGTAAAAGTAAAGGAAGATGTTGGAACTAATTATACTACCGTTCATTTAATTGACTGGAAGAACTGGGAAAAGAATGATTTTGCTATTGCTGAGGAAGTAACTATCAAAGGTAATCGAGATAAACGTCCAGATATTGTAATTTATGTGAATGGAATTGCACTAGGCATTCTAGAACTCAAACGGGGTCTGGTAGAAATTACAGAAGGTATCCGCCAGAACATCACCAACCAACAAGATAGTTTCATTCAATCTTTTTTTGCCACGGTGCAGTTTGTCATGGCAGGAAATGATACCCAAGGTTTGCGCTATGGAACGATACAAACTAAAGAAAAATATTTCCTTAATTGGAAAGAAGACGAGCAAGACAACAGTGAACTTAAGGTAGATAAATACTTAAAAAAACTTTGCAATAAAGAACGTTTTTTAGAACTGATATACAATTGTGTCTTGTTTGATGCTGGAGTAAAAAAACTACCTCGCCCACACCAATATTTTGCTTTGAAGGCGTCGCAAGAACGCATTAAAAAGAAAGAAGGCGGTATAATTTGGCACACTCAAGGTTCTGGCAAAAGTATCATGATGGTAATGCTGGCCAAATGGATTTTAGAAAACAATGCCAATGCCAGGGTAATCATCCTAACGGATCGAACCGAACTGGACAAACAAATAGAACGGGTATTTAACGATGCTGGTGAACCGATAAAAAGAACAGGAAGCGGAAGGGAATTATTACAACAACTCACACAGCCCTTACCAAGATTGTTGTGTTCTTTAGTACATAAATTTGGTAAAAAAAGTGAAGATAACTTCGAGGATTTTATCAGAGAACTGGAAGAAAACCCTGTGCAAACTATTGGTGAATTATATGTCTTTGTGGATGAATGCCACCGTACCCAAAGTGGAAAACTGCACCTGGTTATGAAAACCATGCTGCAAAACGCCATATTTATTGGATTTACGGGAACACCTTTGTTGAAACAAGATAAGAAAACAACTTTGGAAGTTTTTGGATCCTATATTCACACTTATAAATTCAATGAAGCGGTTGAAGATGAGGTGGTGAAAGATTTGGTTTATGAAGGTCGTGATATTGACCAAAAATTATCCTCTCCCGCCAAAGTGGATGCCTGGTTTGAAGCCAAAACGAGAGGACTGAATGACTTTCAGAAATCGGAACTGAAAAAGAAATGGGGAACGATGCAAAATGTTTTGAGTTCCCGTTCCAGAATGGAGAAAGTGGTGAGCGATATCCTTTTTGATTTTAGCACAAAACCTCGTTTATCTACTGAGAAAGGAAATGCTTTACTAGTAGCCTCAAGTATTTACGAAGCTTGTAAGTATTTTGAACTCTTTAACAGAACAGAATTAAAAGGAAAATGTGCAGTGATCACTTCATATAATCCCGCCACAAGAGATATTAATACGGAAGATACTGGAGCCAATACGGAAACGGATAAAGAATACATTTTTAAAATATATTCTGATTTACTCGAAAAGGTCGCAGCAAATCCCAATCAAACCAAAACAGAAACTTACGAAGATAACGCCAAAGCGAAGTTTAGGGAAGAACCCGCCAATATGAAATTACTGATTGTAGTTTCTAAATTGTTGACTGGATTTGATGCACCGCCTTGCACGTATTTATACATTGATAAGTTCATGCAGGATCACACCTTGTTCCAAGCGATTTGTAGAGTAAACCGTTTGGATACTGATGATAAAACCTTTGGGTATATTGTTGATTATAAAAATCTGTTTGATAGTGTTTCAGATGCAATCAATGTTTATACTTCTGAACTGGATACTGAAACATTTACCAAAGAAGATTGTGAAGTTCTATTGAAAGACCGTTTAAAAATGGGTAGGGAACGGCTGGACAATGCCCTGGAAGAGTTAGAAATGATTTGTGAGCCCGTAGCGCCACCAAAAGGACAATTACAGTATTTTCATTACTTCTGCGGTAATTCAGAGATAGAGACTGATTTAATAGAGCGTGAAGCACAAAGAACTGCATTGTATAAAGGAACGGTAGCTTTAATTAGAGCTTATGCCAATATTGCTGCCGATATGGAGGAAGCGGGTTACAATGAGAAAGAAATAACCCATATCCAAAACCGTTTAGATTTCTATTTGAAACTAAGGGAAGAAATAAGAATTCATAGTGGGGAAACCCTGGATTTAAAAAGTTATGAGGCGGACATGCGTCATTTAATTGACCATTATATCCAGGCAGAAGAATCGGTGGTAGTATCTCCATTTGGAGATATTCCGTTATTGGATTTGATAGTGAATTCTGGAATTGCAGAAGCTATAAATTCTTTGCCAACTGGTATTAAGTCCAATCAACAAGCTGTGGCTGAAACGATAGAAAATAATGTACGGCAGAAAATAATTCGGGACCATTTGATTGATCCAGCCTTTTTTGAAGAAATGTCTACTTTACTGACAGCGATTATTCACGAAAGGAAAAACCAAGCTTTATCTTATGGGGATTATTTGGCTAAAATAGCTAGTTTGACCAAGAAAGTGAATGAGGGCAAAAAAGAGAATATGCCAAAAACTTTAAGTAGTCCTGCGAAAGTGGCACTTTATAATAATTTAGATAATAATGTTGCATTGGCAATGGCATGCGATGAAGCGGTGCAATATAATAAGCAAGATGGTTTTAGAGGAGATTTAGTAAAAGAAAGAAACATCAAAAAAGCATTATACAGCGTTTTAAATGATGATAATGAAGTAGAACGTATTTTTCAGATCGTTGTAAACCAAAAGGAATATTAAATGCAGGAAATTCAACTTGGTGATATTACCGTTGAGGTTACTCAAAAGGATATAAAAAATGTTCATTTGAGTGTATATCCACCTTTTGGTCAGGTTAAAATTGCTGCACCAGAAAGAATGGATTTGGATACCATTCGCATTTATGCTATCTCGAAATTAACCTGGATAAGAAAACAACAAGCTAAAATTAAATCTCAAAAGAGGGAAGCACCCAGAGAATATTTAACTAAAGAAAGTCACTATTATTTTGGTAAACGGTATTTGCTAAAAGTTATAGAACATAATGCCTCTCCTGTAGTAAAACTGAAACACAATACCATTGAATTGTATATCAGACCAGCAACCAGTACTGAAAAAAGAAAAGAGATTTTAGAGGAATGGTATCGAGGACAGCTAAAAGTAAAGATTCCAGAACTTATCTCAAAATGGGAAATAGTAATGGGTGTTAATGTGAATGATTTTGGCATAAAGAAAATGAAAACCAAGTGGGGTACTTGCAACATTGGAGCTAAACGCATTTGGCTAAACTTAGAACTAGCTAAAAAACCTGTTTCCTGCCTGGAGTACATTATCATTCATGAAATGACACATCTTTTGGAACGTAATCATAACACACGCTTTGTGGCCCTGATGAATAGTTTTTTACCAAACTGGAGAGAAGTCAAAGAAGAACTAAACAAATTGCCCGTGAGTCACACAGAGTGGATGTATTAATTTGGGTGTCTTCTTTTACATATTCACAGTTTTAACACTGAATATCAATAAATTAATATCTTTTTTTTTAAACACAAAAGAAAAGCACACAATTAAATAATTATATTTTTAGTTTGATGATTTTCAGATTTGAAGTGTCTACTTACTCATATCTAAATAATGTTATATCCATAGCATTATTCAAACCATGTCTATCATATTTCATAAGATAACCATCAGCATCATAAAAATATTTTGGATTTGAACCATTTGAATTGGTTGTAATATGAAGGTATGATAATCCTTCTTGATTATCCATTAGAACTTTATAAACAGCTTCGTTGTTATAAACTCCAGCAATATTTTTATTATAAGAATAAGTGACACTTGAAGTTGTTTTTTCAACTCCATCAGCATCAACACTAATCCAATTTTTAATATACGTATTATTCGGAAAATAAGAATAGGTATAATGCATTTGTGGCTTTGGATTTCCATCGGGGCTAGTGTAGTATAGATATTTACTAATTATATTATTAGCTTCATCGTATTCAAACGTATATTTAAGCGCGCCATATAAATCCCTCGCTTTAATTATTTGACCAATTGAATTATATTCATATACTAAAACTGCACCAGCATCTTGATATCTTGTTATTTGCACTCTTGCTCCAGTCTCAAGATAAGAGAAAATAATTGGTGCATATGCAGGTGTGTTATTGTAACCAGGATTTGCAATATTATTAATGGTTATTTGTTCAAGGTTACCACTTGAGTTATAGGAATAAGTCCTTTCATCAAATTTTTTAGTTTCCACATTTAATGCTTCTTCAGTTGGGTCGTAAAGGTTATCAGTAGGTAAAGCTTTGTACTCCGCATCTGTAAATTTAGTTTTGTAGTTAGAGTCCGACCACGACTGAAATGTAAAGGTTATTGTTTTAACCAAACGTTTAGTTGCCGCGATTCTTCCAGTTGAACTTTGACCTTTGATGTTGACAACTGCTGGTTTCATCAAACTTGAAACTGGTATTACAGCTACTGGTGGTGCAATCACTACTGGTGGTACTGTTGGAGGTACGATTACTAATGGAGGAAGAATTGCGGGTTCATCATTTGAGCATGAAACTAAGCTAATGCAACATAATGCAGTTACCAAAAAATAGAAAATATTTTTCATAGTGGTTAAGTTAGGGGATGGTTTAATTATTTTAAAACTAGAAAAAAAGTAATTCATGCAAATCTAAAAATTTAAAAATCGGATTCCTTACGGATTCCCGTAAAGCAGATTTTTTTTACAATTAATTTTAAGGAATGCATTAAGTCTTCCTTTTTTATGAGAGTGTTTTTATTAAAAGATTGAATTTTGTAAATAGTTGGGACATTTTTATTTTCCGTCATATCTTGTCGTTATGGCTTGTTAGTTTTGTTGTAAATAAAAATAACAACCCATGGAAATTACTACAAAAACATCAGTTGCAGAAAATCTAATCCTCAAACACGATTCATTTGATATTTATACAGGAGGTGGCCATTACATTAATCAATTTCGACTTTTTCATGCCTATTTTGGTATCATTCCAAATTTAAAAACAATCGATTCAATAATTGATTCAAAGTTGCGAGATTATATTATTAAAGAAATGGAAAACGAAATTCAAAAAGAGCATTATAGCCAATCTTATGAATATGATACGAAAAAGAACGATTATTCAGACTATTTTGTTATTCTAAAAAATAATATTGTTATCAATTTATTTCATCAGAATGCTTATATACTTTTTAATCCAAAACAAGAAAAAGAAGCACAAGAACTTCAAAACTTATTTTTGCGATTTCAGATAAAACCAACAAAAACCAAAGAAATAAGTTTAATCGTAAACTCTAAAAATGGGCTCAAAACAAAGGATGTTGTCATTAAAAAACCAAAATTAAATATTGATTTAAATTACAACGATGATTTCAATAGGGTCCATTTATCAATTCTAAAAAATATTAAAAAAGCCCACACTCAAGGGCTATACTTGTTTCATGGATTGCCTGGAACAGGAAAAAGTACTTATATTAAACATCTTATTCACCTACAAAATAAAAAAGTAATATTCTTATCTCCAAATATGGCTGGAAATTTAGATAGCATGGAGCTTACTAATTTTTTGTTGGACAATCAAAATTGTATTTTAGTGATTGAAGATGCTGAGGAATTAATATTATCAAGAGACAACCATCATAACTCTAAACTTTCATTTTTACTCAATCTTACTGATGGCCTTTTGGGAGAAAGCTTGGGTATCCAGATTATAGCTACTTTCAATACCGATCTAAAAAATATAGATAAAGCATTATTGCGAAAAGGTAGATTGACAGCTATTTATGAATTTAAACCTCTTTCAACTTTAAAAACAAATATCCTATTGAAAAAATTAGGTAACGATATAGAAGTGAATCAACCAATGTCGGTGGCTGATATTTTTAATTTTGAGGTGGATACTAATTATTGCCCTAAATTAAGAAAAGCAGTAGGTTTTGGAAATTAATTTTAAAATTACATGTTTTGAGAGCGACCTATGCTTTTAATCACTTTAGATAAAAATCACTTATATTTAATCAAAAATAGTAAAACATGAATATTTTATTTCTCCACGGACTTGAAAGCCCGCTAACTACTGATAAAAAAAATATCTTACAAAAATACGGCAATGTCTTTGCACCCGCTTTAGATTATAAATCAAATCCAGATATGATTCAAACGCTATTTGATGAGTATCATAAGAAGAATATCGATGTAATCATAGGTAGTAGTATGGGTGGATTTACTGGATTCTACTTATCCAAATTATTGAAAGTACCTGCTTTGTTATTCAATCCAGCCTTACCATACCATGCCACGGAGCAAAACATTCCAAATATAGATGTAGTACACCATCATTTGATACAATTTGTTTTGGGTATACAAGATGACACTATAAAGGCTGAAGACAATCTCAAATATATTCTAAATTTTGTGCCTAGAGAAAATGATATACGGATCCATCTTTTAAAAGACTTGGCACATCGTATACCTGCAACCGTTTTTGAAGCGGAAGTGAATCTGTTTTTTAAATGCTAAGTAAATATTTTAAAAATTTATTTAATAACGACATATTATGTCGTGATGTAGCAGTAATTTTGGAATAGATTAACAATCATACTATGTCAAAGAAACAGTTCATCAAACGGCACCATTTAGTTATTAATAAATTAAGATCCAATCCTTGTTCTTTTAAAGAATTACAAAAACATTTGGAAAACCATTCTATTGATGCAGATGAAAATTATATGATCTCAAAACGAACGTTTGAGCGTGATGTAAATGAAATTAGAGATATTTATCAAATTGATATTGAATATAATCGTTCCATGAATTGTTATGAAATAGTTCATGATGCGGACGAAGTAAAAAACGACCGTTTAATGGAATCATTTCAAATATTTAATGCGTTAAGTGTTTCTGAAGGTCTCTCTAATCAAATCATTTTAGAGAACCGTCAACCTCTGGGAACCGAAAATATGCATGGACTGATCCATGCCATAAAAAATCATTTCGAGGTGCATTTTACTCATGAAAAATATTGGGATGAAGATCACGAGAAAACAATGCGAACTGTCCAGCCATTGGCTTTAAAAGAAGCTAGAAATCGATGGTACCTAATCGCAAAAGACACGAAAGACAATCGGATTAAACCGTTTGGTCTGGATCGAATTACTGATTTAGATATTTCTAGAAAAAAGTTTATTTATCCTACTGGTTATTATCCAGAAGAAGTTTATCGCTATAGTTTTGGAATTATCACTGAAGATAATAATCCGCCACAAAAAATAATTTTGTCTTATTCCTATGACCAGGGAAAATATATAAAATCATTGCCTTTGCATCATTCTCAGAGAGAATTGATTAATAATGAAAAGGAATACCGAATAGAACTGTTTTTACATCCAACTTACGATTTTTTGATGGAAGTGCTTTCGGTGGGAAAAGAAGTTAAAGTAATTGAGCCTTTGAGTCTTAAGAATGAAATAATTAAAATGCTGGAAGCGACTTTGAAGCAGTATAATGATTAATTAGGTTTTGGTAGTCGTTTAGCTAAAAATAAACTCTTCTTCATGTTAAAAAATAAGCTCAAGATAAATCTATTTGGTGAAGCATGGATCCTAAAACGGATTTCTATATCTAATGAACAAAAAAACCATTGGGAAAAAATAGCGCTAAAAATGAATCAGTCACTGTGCAAAGCTATTATTGATCCATATTTTTATTATTTACTAAATGAGGGTGCTATTGAGTCAATGAATGATTTAGTGTCAATTAAAATAGGTGGATTGATTAATAACCAGAAAAATCAAATTGAAATTTGGTACAAGAATAGGAAGGTCCAGAAACTTAAAATTAATGATTTATTAGAAGAGCTATTACTTTTTCCATTATATAACACTTCTGTTTCTAGAACAAATCCAGATTACGAAACAGGTATTTATATTGAACAAAAAGAGATTGGGTTAATTGGCAGCTATGAAATTCGTACAAATAATTTCAATATTAACAATTTAGAATTTCAGCTTTTAAAGGTGGATGGGATGATAATTTTAAAAAATTTAAAATATCAAAACCAAAATTTAAAAAGAATTAAAAATGATACATTAATTACTTTTCAAAATGGATTTGAGGTTAGTAATTCCATTCAAGATTAATATTCTATAGAAATATCAGTAACGTTTATCTGATTATTAATTCAACTATTCATTAATAATACTATGAAACCATTAACAAAATCGAGATTCAAAACAGCTCTAGAGTGCCCAAATAAACTCTTTTTTACTTCAAAAAAAGAATTCGCCAACAACAAAAGCGATGATCCTTTTATGAAGGCTTTGGCTAGCGGTGGTTTCCAAGTTGAAGAGTTAGCAAGACTCCATTATCCTCAAGGAATTTTTATCGATACAGAGAATTATGAATATGATAAAGCTTTCCAGCTTACACAAGAAGCTTTACTTCTGGAAAATGTAGTCATTTACGAAGCAGCTTTCCAGGTGGATGGACTTTTTATTCGTACAGATATTATTGTCAAAAACGGTAATAACATTAAACTAATTGAAGTCAAGGCTAAATCATTTAATCCAAATGACGGAAATATATTTGTTGGTTCACGAGGCGCATTGGTAAGTAGTTGGAAATCTTATTTATTTGATTTGGCTTTTCAAAAATATGTAGCGCAAAAAACGTATCCTAATTTGAAATTCGAAGCCTATTTATTGATGGCAGACAAAACTAAAAAAGCGACTATCGACGGTTTAAACCAATTGTTTCGGATCCCGAATAATGGTAATCCAAGAACTGATATTATTAAACGTGTTCATTCTTTGGAAGAGATCGGAAGTACGGTTTTAGCAGAAATAAATGTTGATGATATTATAAATGATATTATCGCCAACAAATATAAATATTATGAAAATCTGAACTTTGAAGAAGCTATTGCTATTTTCAAAAAGGCGTACCAGGAAGATGTTTATTTAAATTGGCCCATACAATTTAGTTCATGTAAAAATTGTGAATTTAAGACAACACTTCAACAAGAACAGGAAGGCTTGAAGTCTGGTTTCAAACACTGTTTCAGTAAACAATTGAAGTGGTCGACAAAAGAATTTGAGAAACCAAATGCGATGCAAATATGGAATTTTAGAGGCAAAAACCTAATGGAGGAAAACCGTTTGCTGATGGAACAATTAACAGAAAATGATTTCAAATTTAAACCCGAGGCAGGAAGAATCGCTCCATCGGAAAGACAATGGATTCAGGTTGAAAAAGCTGTTAATGTTGATACTTCGTTTCATGCTGAAAAAGACGAATTAAAACAAGAAATGGAGAAATGGGTTTTCCCATATCATTTCATCGATTTTGAAACCAGCACCGTGGCATTACCATTTACGGCTGGCCGCAAACCTTATGAGCAAGTTGCTTTTCAGTTTTCTCATCATAAGTATAATGAAGATGGGACTATAGAACACAAGAGCCAATATATTAATAATATAGCTGGAGAATTTCCGAATTTTATATTTGCTAGAGCTTTACAATCAGCTTTAGGAAATGATAACGGTTCTGTTTTTAAATATGCAACTCATGAAAATTCCATTGTCAATGCGATTATAATTCAGCTGGAGGAAAGTAATGAAATTGATAAAAAGGAACTGGTAAGCTTTCTAAAAACTATTAGTCAATCAATAGCCAAAAAAGCGGAAATCTGGGAAGGACATCGAAATATGATCGATTTATGTAAAGTGGTGAAGAACTATTATTATAATCCATACACCAAAGGGTCCAATTCAATCAAAGCTGTTTTACCAGCTAGTTTGAACTCAAGTGATTTTCTGAAAATGAAATATAGTCAGCCTATCGGAGATATCAATTTAACCAGCCATAATTTTCCACCCCATCACATATGGTTACAAATGGATGGTGATACGGTAATTAATCCGTACAAAATATTACCTCCATTATTCGACAATTGGACAGAAATTGAAATGGAGGCAAACTTATCTGATATGGAAAATATTGCTGATGGTGGGGCCGCTTTAACTGCATACGCCAAATTACAATACATGGATATGACAACTAAAGAGAGACTTGAAATTTCACAAGGTTTACTCAAATATTGTGAATTAGATACTTTAGCCATGGTCATGATTTACGAACACTTCGTACATGATGTAATTAATTTTTGATTTTTTAGAAACTTTAGTGAATGATATTATGATGGGGAGAGTTAAAGATAATTGTTATGACTAAATTTTATTTAAAAGGCTGGTTTAACTTAGCGTAGCTTAATTGAGTTACCATGGCTGGCTTATCATCGGAGATGGAAAAACAGAAAGATCGCTAACGCTGATTGAGATGTTATTTTTATACGATATGGCTAAAGCCAAATAAAGCGATTTAAGCTATTGTAATTTTATTTATCTTACATTTTTTTATCTAATTGAAGTAAAAGATCTATTAAAAGTCTTATTCATCTTTGAATAATAGATAAATAACGGTAAAAACTAAAAGTTAGCTGACGCTAATTGAGATATTAATTAAATTCAGAATGACTAAAGCCATATAAAGCGATTTAAGCTATTATAATTTTATTTATAACACAATACTCTAATTCAGGATAAAAATTCATTACAAGCTTTATTATTAGTAAAAAAAACATAAAGAATGATTAAAACTAAAAGCATGCTGACGCTAATTGATAATTTATATTTTATGATGTAGCTAAAGCTAAATTAAAATAATATGATTTCATGAAAAAATTATTATAACATTTAGTCATATTATTTAAAAGGAATAATTTATTAAATGAATTTGAAATTCATTTTAAAAAAAATTGAAGCTAAAATTTCAATAGATTTAAATTTTCTATTATATAAATATTACTTTAATAATTATATATCTCTATAGTTTTATATTATAGTTTTAAATATATTAATAATATAGTAGTAATATGGGGGTTATTCGACTGTTTCATTAACAGTTATATAACTGTTTGTTTAGCAGTCAAAGGACTGTGAATGTTACAGTCACATAACTATCAATAGTATAAAAGCTCAAAGTTGAACATCTTACATTTTATAATTAGACGAAAATATGAATTAATTTTAGAGTATGCATTGACTTTTATTTTTTTTTCGTTATTATACTGTATTACGTTTCAAAAAAGTGGAATCATTTAAAAGTTTCATTTTCTAGAATTTATAATTAAAGAGAATTAACTCATTAAAATTCTGTTGCTGGAGGGTTGCTCCTCCAGCGTGGGTTACAGACTTAACCACCAATAATAAAGAATACCCAATAAAAAAACATAATGAAACAATTTTCACAAATTAAAAAGTTTTACCATGATGTCCTATTTATGGCATCAGCTCGCCAAAATAAAGGTAAAGTATTTTACATCAACCCAACGCAGTTTAAAATTCTCCTTAAATTAGTCCACTATGAAAAAACGGATGACAATATTACCTTCCAAAACAAAGATATAGCTAAGCATATATATCTGGCAGAATCAACCGTCAAAGATGCTATTGAAGAAATAAGGAAAATGGGCTACATAACTTCCGAATCAAAAAAATATAATAATCGATTAGGGTTTAAATCAAATCGCACTATTAATTTAGATTGGGATTTTATCCAAAAATTATATGACGAATATATTTTACCAAATTCTAAGATCGACACATCATTATCAACTCCAATTGAAATTATTAGTGAAACTTCTATAATAGCTATTGACGAGATTGATTCAGTCATCATAGAAGAAATAATTAATCCATTAAAATTTGAAAAACTTCCCTCTACTTTTGAAGTTAAACCACCTATAGCTGTAGAAGAAATCACACCTCATACGGAAGTTGCGAAAGTAACAATCGATAAAACAATGACTGAAGAAACATTACTTAAGACCGAAATTAAAAGTGACAAAAAAATCAGAGAAGAATTAGAAGAAAGATTAGATAAAGTAAAACGCAAGATGGCCAAGAATAACCAATTTGAAGATTACAAGGATATTTTCGAAATGGAAAAAAGATCAGATGAATATTCCGCAGAAGATTTAATTTTTTTCCTTGATCTTTATGAAAATAAATTGATCTAATCAACACTAATTAAACATTTAGGACAAAAAGGAGAAAGTAGATATGACATCTAATAATAATTTTTAAGCCTACTCTCACATAGCAGACATTTTAATTACTTATTCACGTTCAGAAGAAAAATAAAAAAAAATATGATAAATCACACATTAATACTAACCATACCTAAGGTGGAGTTACCTACAGTCAATATTTTAGAATTTGCGAAAGATTTAATCGCTGCAAACTCACCTACCATAGATTATTTTGGAGTTGAACTGGACAATGATTATGATTACATAGATGAAGAAATGCAAAGTAAAATTGATAATTCAACCTATCTAACATTTCATTTTTCAGATATTGAAATAAATTATGTTATATATGATGAAGATCAGGTAATTAACCTATTATTCAATAAATTAAATAATGACGAAATTGGTCAAATCATTGTAACTGAAAAAGATATTGAAGTATTTATTAACCAAGTTCTATAATTTTTACTTTTACTTTTTTATAAAAAAAATCCATTTCTGGTTGAAATAATAAATTCAATTCTTTATTTTTATTCTCATACAATTCATTTATTTTTTCAACTGTTATTTTATCATTTTCGCTCAAAACATTTATTATATAATCACCTAAGATACTTTGGCACCTCATTATGTGTTCATCAATAACATTATTATCTTCCATCATTTCATTTGGATAAATATATTGTGTCAATTCGTCTAAACAATTCAAATCTTTTAAAAAATAAGCTTTGAAATCATCATTTGTTGTTCCGTTGAAATAGTCCATGGTTTACTGTGTTTGAAATGCTATTAAATTTGGTTGATAGTTAGGATAAGCAAAATCTTTAATTGAAATAGAATCATCCAACCATTTTCTTTCATCAATTCTGTTAATCATAACTGGCATTCTCTTTTTGTGGTTATGTACATACTGCATAGTTTTATCAGCTTCAGTTGTTAAGATCGTATAAGTATTTACAATGTCACCAGTACTAGGATTTAACCAATTTGAATACAAACCAGCTAAACAAAAAATCTCGTCTTCCTGTGAATTGATCAAATACTTTTCCTTTTCCTTTCCTTTTGAATCGTTCCAATGCCATTCGAAATAACCAGTGACAATAACTAAGCATCTATTATTTACACAATTTTTAAAAGATGGTTTTTCTTCAACCGTTTCTATCCTTGCATTAAGTGTATTTTTTCTAATTTCATCATCTTTGGCCCAAGATGGAATTAGTCCCCAAGTAAAATCTGTTGAAATAATATCTGGTTTTTCATCAATTATAACTGGAAGATTTGGATAACTAAAACCATTTACAAAATCAGATTTAATAAACTTTTCTCGATTATCTACCTTAGCTGAAAATCTTGTTTCAACTTTATTACATATTGCTACTTGTTGAGTGAAAAAACACATTATAATTTACAATTAATTGTTATAATGTCTTTTAGATTTGTTGAATAACAAGGTGATAAGCTTTCTTGTTTCATTTTCCATTTTCGTTTTAAATCTTGACCACCAAACTTAACTTTATCACCTAATTTTATATTCATTTTGTCCAATACATTCATCAATACTTTATGTTTTGGATTCTCATATTCAAACATTGATAATTGTTGTGTTTCATCATGACTAATTCCCATTAAAATTACACCAGCTTTTTTATAACTAAATCCTTCTTTATAAATCGAATTTAAAGCCATCTGAGCATATTTATTTAATTCAAATGTTGATGATGTTGGAAATGGTAGTTTAACGGTTTTATAGCTACTATACTGTGGTAAATCTTGTCTAAATCTATTGGTGTAAATGAAAACTTGAATCAATTCACAATTACTTTTTTGATTTCTAAGCTTAACAGCTGCCAATGATGCAAATGTTGAAACTCGTTCACGTAAATCATCTTTGTTTTTCATCATTACATCGAAGCTGCGGGTAGTTGCAATGTTTTGCTTTGGCTTAATATCTTCAAAATTTATAGTTGGCTCACCTTCCAGATCCTTTTTTAATCTTAATCCAACAACTGTAAAATATTTTCTAACGTAAGAATCACTTAATTGAGTAAATTGATAAGCATTGGCCACACCAATTGATTGAAGTCGTTTGGAAAATTGTCTACCAATACCCCAAACATCCTCTATTTTAGTCCATTTAAGCGCTTTAATTCTCTTTTCTTCATTATCAATTATGTAATAGTTTTGTGTGCGTTCTGGATACTTCTTTGCTATCTTATTGGCAACTTTAGCTAACGCTTTAGTTGGTGCAAATCCAACTGATATTGGAATACCAACACCTTTTTTTACGATGCGGTGCATTTCCAATCCAATCTGATTATAATCAAAATATTTAAAGCCATTAAACTTTAAAAATGCTTCATCAATTGAATATACTTCAACATCTGGTGAAAATTCTTTTATCAAAGTCATTACCCTGTTGGATAGATCACCATATAGTGTATAATTTGATGAACAAACAACAATGTTATGTTCCTTAACTAAATCTTTAATTTGAAAAATTGGAACACCCATTTTTACACCTAATGCTTTGCTTTCATTTGACCGTGCAACAACACACCCATCATTGTTTGATAAAACAACAATTGGTTTATTTCTTAAACTAGGCTTGAACACTCGTTCACAACTAGCATAAAAGTTATTACAATCGATTAAAGCGTACATAGCTATTTTCTTTTACGGTGATCTTTCAGGGTATGAGTAACAATCCCCCAAATTTGGAATGATTCATTATCAGTAATTTGAATTGGTTTGTAGTTATCGTTTTCAGGCATTAGCCAAACGCAATCCTTTTCAACTCTTAACCTTTTTAATGTAAATTCATCAAAGATTAAACAAACAGCAATATCACCATCTTCTGGCTCAAGTAATCGATCTACCGCAATAATATCATTATTTGAAATACCTGCACCTTCCATTGAAGAACCAGAAACACGGGCGCAAAAAATAGTTGATGGTGACGTTCCAAATACTTCTTTATCAAAGCTAATTTTAAGCTCTTGAAAGTCGTCAGCTGGTGATGGAAATCCAGCAGAAATACCCTCATCAAAAAAAGGAACTTCAATTAATGAAGTTAAATCTGATGTTAAAAATTCGAGGGTTACATTATTTAGATCTATTACTTTCATTTTCATTTCCATTTCCATTTGAGAATACAAAGTTACTCAAAATGAAAATTTGAAATAGATTTATAAAAGTTAATGTTGATAAGTTGAATAAAATTTAATCTTCCCAGCCACATAAACTATAGCCACCACTTTTAGCTTTAGCTAATGAAACCTTAGAAATTTTATGTGTACATCTAATCAAGCTCTTACAAATTTCTGAAAAATGATATTTTGAAGCTGACTTACTAACACAAATGAACACAGCATTAGCTTTGTTGGATTAAATGAACAATAACATCGTTAAAGAAATCATTAAAATTTTCATGAGTTATATTTTTATCACTGATTTAATATCTAATCAATCACCACTTGTCTGAAACAAAAAACAGAAAATTTATTTGCTTACGATTTTTTTTAGGTGTAATTATACTATACTTATTTTTCATCCAAACCCTAAAAAAGAGGTGGGCAGAATTTCCTGCCCACCTCAGCCCATTACAGTTCAGTTTTTTACCTTTAAAACAATATGGCAAGCAATAATAACCGATTCACATTAATTCTGGACTACCTTAAGCACCTCTTTCAATATATATATATGCCAACTGATCTAATATATTATTGGCGTTAATGATACTACCGTTATTGATTTGACTAATCCTTATATCTAGGCTTCCTGGAAGTCACTTTCTGAAACAGGATTAGGAATACTAGTTAAAGTGGATTATTTATCACTTATTAACTTTAAAGATACTTATCAGAAAGAAATTAAAAATTACATCAATACACAGATTGACTATCCAAATGAAGATGGTTACTACGTAAAATTACAACTATTAAAATAACGAGATAAAAAATTAAAAAATGAACCCAAAACTATTAAAACTTAAAACTATTGGGAGTACCGAAAAATTGATGCTAATGCTTATGCTAGATTTTCCTCCTATTGCTTTATTCAATCTAAGAGCTGGAGATATGGCTAAAGAACTTGGAACAACCAGAAAAATTAGACTTGAACCAATATCTAATCTGGTTGAAGTTGGATATATCATAACCAAGGTTGTTTCTTCATCTTATTCAAGAACAATTTCATTAACTCCAGAATTTTAGATGCTTATAAACAATGGGTAGTAAAGTTTTTAAAATATTTGGTACTAAATGTTTAATTATGACGTCTAACTAGGTTTGTTTTGGAATAAATCCCAGTTAGAATTCTTTTTAAGGATGATGTCAAATTGAGCTTTAGGATACAAGTATAACTCACCAATCATGGTATATGGTATTGTGCCAGATTCTCTATATTTGATTATAGTATTAGGTGAAAGACCAAATTTTGCTTTAAGGTCTGTATTTCTGTAATAAGCATCTTCCTGCTTTACTTTCTCTTTTTTGAGTTTTTCCTCAATACTATTCAGTTTATTGAAAAGGGGATATAGTATATTTTCAAGTTTCTCTACTGACAGTAAAATTAATTGCGAATTATTGTTTTCCATAATATGCTTTTTTATAATTATTGTAATGCAAAATTATGGGGTTCTGACAAGTATATCTAGGGATTCCTAAGGATTCCAACAATACAATTAGTAACCCTTCTTCTTTAAATCTACCTTCTTTTCTGTTAACGAATCAATTCTTTGGGATAGCTTCCCAACTAAGCTATTAAGAAAAGTGATTTCTTTTTCAAGAATTTTAGAATCTAAATCTCTAGCGACTGGCATGGCTTTTGTCATTTTTTGAGCTTTGGTATAGATTGATTTATCTAAATAAAAGATGTTGGCATTATTGATATAATTTTTAAGACTTGTTCTTTCATCTTTTGGATCTGTTTTATCTTTAGCAATTATTCCAATTTCATATAGATTGTAAAATAGATGTCCAAGGTCTGTTTTAGAAAGGTTAAATTCCAGTTTTAAATCTTCAGGTATTAAACTATTTAAGTTTTCTTCAATATTACATTTTCTTCGATTGTAGACATTGGTTATGCTTTTAAGAAAATTTCCAATATCATGAATCATTTCAAGATGTAAAGTCAGAATATATGTAAGATGTGCTTTAGCAAATACAAATTCTACTTTATCTTCTTCAATATTAAATTCTTTTATCAAAATATTTTCTAATGTTTCACCTTCATCATGTAAAGAGGTGCCAATGTTAAAAAAGTTTTTAATTACTTCGATTATAATTTCATTTCTAGCATCAAAAAAATTACTCGGATTGGGTTCAGGGAAATCCATTGGGGAAATTTGGGGAGGATAATCAGGAAATACAAGAGACGTTGACCAATCATCATAAGAGAAATTATTAGTCGAGTAACTTTTTAAAAGTTGGGTTAGAGACACTGAAAATTTTTGAATATCCTCTAATATGCTTTCTATGAATAATATATTTTTCTCATCTGCATAGTCTATATTTTCATCGATTAAATTTTCAATTTTCTCTTTGGTCTCTTTAAAATATATTGATGGAATTTCTGTAACCCAGTTTTTATTGTATAAAAAATTTTGAATAACATCGTTGTATTCAATATCAAAGTTAAGAAGCTTTTCTATCTCTAAATTGAGTTTGACTAATTTTAGCATATAATTATTTTTATTTAAAAAAGCCCTTCTAAGAGGGCTTCTAAAGTAAATAAAATATTTGATTAAGCGAATTTTGTTTTTAATTTATCCATATCCTTCATTACATTAGTGTCAAGTACTTTAGCGTAATGTTGGGTCATTGTGATTCTTGTATGTCCCATCATTTTAGAAACATTTTCAATTCTAACACCGTTACCAAGGGTTACTGTAGTAGCAAAAGTATGTCTCGCAACGTAATGAGTTAGCTTTTTATCTATACTGCATATATCAGCTATCTCCTTAAGGTACTCGTTAATTTTCTGGTTACTGATGCTTGGAAGTAGTTTATCATTATCCAAATTTGCATACTTATCAATAATCCTTTGAACTGGTGGTAATACTGGTACATTAGACTTTATTTTGGTTTTTGCCCTATTAGTAACAATCCAGTATTCCCCATTATTATCTTTTATAATATTTTTTTTAGTGAGGTTTTCAACGTCAATGGGGGCATAGCTTGTATAACATGAAAATAAAAAAATGTCCTTGACTTTGTTAAGTCGTTCCGAACTGAATTCTTTTGCTTCGATTCTTTCAAGTTCATCTTTTGTTAAGAATACGGCATCACTAATTATTAACTTTTCATCATAACATAAAAAAGGATTATTAGTAATAATATTTCTTTTGATTCCATACATACAAACAGTTTTAAAACATTGAAAATATTTAACTACAGAATTATGACTTATACCGAGTTTACTATTAAAAGAGGAATCGTATTTTAAAAAATATTCCAAATTGTATATAAATTCATTGTCTATATCATTAATGTCAAATGATGTTTTGCCGTGTTTTATTTTAATAAAATTGAATAACAAATCTTTTGCTCTGTTGTATTTTTGAAGTGAAGCTTTACTACGCTCACCAACTTCAGATTTCTTTTTAAAATATTCACTGTGGTTTTTGAATAATTTTAGGACATCATATTCACCAGATTTTGTTGATTTCCCGTTTAAGTTGTTCTTGATATCTGAAAGGGTAGAATTAGGGTTGTGGCGAGTCAGTTCAAAATAAATAGACTCGATCTTATTTTCAAGAAAATCGATTGCTATTTTGCAGTTGACTTCACTATTTAAACGAAGTTTATTTCTAAGTTTATTTGTGAATTCCCATCTTTCTCTGCTAATAAATTTACCAGTACTTAAGGTTGTGGATTTACCTTGTAGTTTAATTTTGGCATAAATAGGAGATTCTCCTTCACTATTTTGCTTGTCAGTTTTCAGATAAAAAAAAGTCTTAATCATAATGTTACATTTTTAATTTGTTGTAAAATTATCAGTAAAACAAAAGGTTGCCGAGGGATTCCCAAGGATTCCCCAGAAATTCGGTTACCCTAATTTTGAATAATTTCAAGGGTAACCTATAGGGTAACTTAGCTTTGATATATAATGTGTATTTTGACTATGTACCAAAAACAAAAAACCCTCTAAACGTTGATGTTTAAAGGGTTTTGACTTTTAAAGTGTCAATTGACATCTTTATCAGCGGAGAAAGAGGGATTCGAACCCCCGGACCTGTTACAGTCAACAGTTTTCAAGACTGCCGCATTCGACCGCTCTGCCATTTCTCCAGTCTGTGCTATCATTTGCTGATTGCGAGTGCAAATATAAGCACTCTTTTCGGTTTACAAAAACAATTTTGATAAAAATTTTAGTTGTTTTTGAAAGTATTTTTTAATTGTTTCATTTCCTTTGATTTAGAGAAAAATTATTTTTCAGAAATAAAATAAATATGTACTAATAGCTAACGTATTCTGTTATTTCAAGACCGTAACCAATCATTCCAACACGTTTTCCTTGTTCCGTATTAGAGACCAAACGAATCTTAGAAATGTCTATATCGTGAAGAATTTGTGCTCCAATACCAAAATCTTTGCTGTCAATCTTAATTTTTGGTGCTTTTATTTCTCCTGTTGCTTGTAATATTTTTAATTCAGCCAAACGATTTAATAAATTTACCGATTGCATATCCTGATTAATAAAGATTACAGCGCCTTTTCCTTGCTCGTTAATAACCTTAAACATATCGTCCAATTGTTGGTCTGCATTATTAGTCAAAGTGCCTAATAAATCATTATTTACTTGCGAAGAATTGATTCTTGTTAAAACAGCCTCGCCTAAATTCCAATTCCCTTTTGTCAAAGCAATATGAATTTGTTTGTTGGTAGTTTGTTCGTAAGCGCGTAGACGAAAAGTTCCAAAACGAGTTTGAATATCAAAATCATCTTTTTTCACAATCAAACTGTCATGTTGCATTCTGTATGCTACAAGTGCTTCGATAGAAACTAATTTCAAATCAAATTTTTTCGCCACTTTTACTAATTGTGGTAATCTCGCCATTGTACCGTCCTCATTCATGATCTCTACGATAACCCCAGCCGATTTAAATCCAGCTAGTCTAGCAAAATCAATTGCAGCTTCAGTATGACCAGTTCGTCTTAGTACACCACCTTGTTTTGCAATCAAAGGAAAAATATGACCTGGTCTTGCTAAATCATGTGGTTTTGTATTAGAATCGATAAGTGATAAAACGGTTTTGGCTCTATCTGCAGCAGATATTCCTGTAGTTACGCCGTTTCCTCTTAAATCTACTGAAACAGTAAAGGCCGTTTCCATTGGATCCGTATTATTGGTAACCATTACATGCAATCCTAATTCTTTACAACGACTTTCGGTTAATGGAGCGCATATTAATCCACGTCCATGTGTAGCCATAAAGTTGATCATTTCTGGAGTTACCTTTTCGGCAGCAGCCAAGAAATCACCTTCATTTTCTCTGTCTTCATCATCAACAACAATGATTATTTTTCCTTGACGGATATCTTCAATTGCTTCTTCAATTGTATTGAGGTGTATTTTATTTTTGACCATGATTGGTTTTTATTTTTTAGAGGGAAATAATTTTTTAAATATTTTTTGAATGGGGGATAATATCACATCCGTGTTTATTAATCCAATATCATTTGTGGCCCTATAGGTTAATAATATGGCTAATGGGGTAAGAATAAAGGACGACATCCAGGCTCCCATAAAAGGAGACATTCCGTTTTCTTGGGCTATTCTTTTTCCAAAAGTATTTATAAAGTGAAAGGATATGAATATTAATACAGCAAAGATGATTGGAAGTCCAAGTCCACCTTTTCTGATGATGGCACCTAGTGGAGCGCCTATAAAAAACATCATCAAACAGGCGTATGCAATTACAAACTTATCATAGAATGCCAGCACGTGATTGTTTATGTTTTTTTGTTTGTTTTCCAAATTTACTTTGGTTGCATCAATTGAATAATTGGTGCTAACGACATTGCTGCTTGCAATTTTTAAAATTTCTGATTTTTGTTCATTGGTATACAAGGACAAAATGTTATCAGGTATTTTTTTGCTTTTTGGCTCCGCTTTATCATTATAAATGTTATTACTTGATATTCCAGTTCTTAGATTTATATTTTCAGAATAAGAAATAATCTCCGTTTTGTAATTTTTTTTCAAAGAATCCAAAGTATAGTTTAACTCACTTAAAGTCAACATCGTATTTGTGTTGGCGATATTGTTTTCGTCAACGTTAACCTTGTTCAATTGTGATAAATCAATATTGATGGTGTATTTTTTAAAAGAGCTTTTCGCAAATGGTAATTTGTTTCGATCTTCATATTTTTTAGGAATCAGATCTTCATAATAATTTCCGTTGTTAAGTACCAGTTGTAGAATACTGGATTTTTCGCTACTAATCAGTTCACCATCTCTTGCCTTGATTACGGTTTTGCTACCATCACCAATATTTGATTTTTTATGTATTGTAATACCAGTCAAAGTGTTTCCGTCTTTTCCTGATTTTTTATTTACCTTAATGTTGTAAAAACCAACATCGCTAAACTGGCCTTCAGTAATTGCCATTGCAGGTTTTACTTGTGCAATGTTTTTTCTAAAGTTTATGAATTTATATTCGGCATACGGAATCACATTATTAGCAAAAAAGAAGGCAACCACACTGAGTAACAAAATAAAAATAGTCAAGCCTCTCATGGCTCTTTGTAGTGAAATTCCCGAAGATTTCATTGCAGCAAACTCGTAGTTTTCGGCAAGGTTTCCAAAACTCATTATGGAAGCCAATAAAATAGATAGGGGCAATACCAACGGTATGATTCGAGGCATCGAGAATAAAAGAAATTTTATAACTAATGCAAAATCTAAATCCTTACCAGCTAGTTCCGCTATGAATAGCCAAACTGTTTGCAGTATGAATATAAAAAACAAGATTACAAATACCGTAGCAAATGTAATCAAGAATGTTTTTAATAAGTATTTGTCAAGAATTTTCACCTAATAATTTAATCTAATTTATTGATGTAGTAATTTGGATATTTACTTTCGGCAAAGATAAATTGATTTTTTGACAAAGGTTGGTTGGTTTTAAAAGAATTAACGGTTAAAGTAGTTTTTGTTCCTTTTTTACCCATTTCAATCAAATTATAGATGTGTTTTGTTTGCACATCAATTCCCAATAGGATTTCTTTTCTTTGATCTCTTGAATTGGTAGGAATCAATTTGATATATTGAATTTTTCGTCCTCTTACATCTTGCAATGCATCCATTGAATACCTGTAGCCACTATTGAAAAAAGTAAGCATTTTTGAAGGTGTAATGGCACTATCGTCTTTTTCATTTACATTTGAAATAGTAATTTCTTCATCTTCTGGAACAATAGTATACGTTTTTCTTCCATCAAAAATCTTTGTAATTCCCATGAAATTCAACACATATTGGTTGTTTTTCATAGTTACATTTCCTTTACTGTCTTGATTGATGTTTTCTTTTGCGTTATTTAAAGAATATTTAAAATCAATTACAATATTATCATAACTTTTTACTTTTGCAGTCACTTGATCTAAAAGGTCTTTTGCCTTTTTGTCTTGTGCTTGTATCGAAAAGCTAAAAAGAAATATAAATGCAATTTGAATAAATGTTTTCATAATTTTAATTGTTTTGTTCATTGTTAAAAAATTGATCAAGAGAACTCATGTCTAGAATGTTAACACTACGTGCTTTACTTCCTTCAAAGGGTCCTACAATTCCAGCTGCCTCAAGTTGATCAATTAATCGGCCGGCTCTGTTGTAACCCAATTTTAGTTTTCTTTGTAACAATGATGCTGAGCCTTGTTGTGCATTCACAATGATTTCGGCCGCTTCTCTAAACAAAGTATCTCTATCGGATATATCCATATCAAGATTAATGCCACTTTCCTCTCCCACAAACTCAGGAAGTAAATAAGCGGTAGCATATGCCTTTTGTGAGCCTATAAAATCAGTTATTTTTTCTACTTCAGGTGTATCAATAAAAGCACACTGTACGCGGACTACATCATTTCCATTAGTGTAAAGCATGTCTCCACGTCCAATCAATTGATCTGCTCCTTGGGTGTCCAAAATTGTTCTTGAATCAATCTTCGATGTTACTCGAAAAGCTATTCTAGCAGGGAAGTTGGCTTTAATCAAACCTGTAATTACATTTACTGACGGTCTTTGAGTGGCAATTATTAAATGGATTCCAATAGCACGCGCCAATTGAGCCAAACGAGCAATAGGTACTTCGACCTCTTTTCCTGCTGTCATAATCAAATCGGCAAATTCATCCACCACCAAAACGATGTAAGGTAAAAAACGGTGTCCATTTTCAGGATTTAATTTTCTAGCTTTGAATTTATCATTGTATTCCTTAATGTTACGCACCATCGCATCTTTTAATAAAGAATACCGATTGTCCATTTCCACACAAAGAGAATTCAAAGTGTTTACTACTTTAGCATTATCTGTAATAATCGCATCATCAGTATCAGGAAGTTTGGCGAGATAATGTCTTTCAATTTTATTAAATAAAGTTAGCTCTACTTTTTTAGGGTCAACCAAAACAAATTTAACTTCTGCTGGATGTTTTTTGTATAATAATGAAGTAAGAACTGCATTTAAACCAACAGATTTTCCTTGTCCTGTAGCACCTGCCATCAATAAATGGGGCATTTTGGCTAGATCGACAACAAATGTTTCGTTTGAAATTGTTTTTCCTAAAGCAATTGGCAACTCCATTTCGGCTTCTTGAAATTTAGCGGATCCAATAACACTTTTCATAGAAACCATAGTAGGATTCTTATTAGGAACCTCAATACCTATTGTTCCTTTTCCAGGAATAGGAGCAATGATACGAATCCCTAATGCCGATAGTGATAAAGCAATATCGTCTTCTAGGTTTTTAATTTTCGAAATTCTAATTCCAGCCTCTGGAACTATTTCATATAAAGTTACCGATGGTCCAACAGTTGCCTTAATTTGTGCAATCTCAATTTTGTAATTGCGTAATGTATCAACAATTCGATTTTTATTTTCTTCTAATTCTTCCTGATTGATTGTAATTCCTCCAGTTGAATATTCTTTTAATAAATCGATTGTTGGGTATTTGTAATTGGATAAATCCAAAGTAGGATCAAATAGTCCAAAGTCAGAAACCAATCTTGAAGCTAGATTTTCTTCGATAAGATCTTCCTCTGGTGCTGTTTCAACAACAAAGGTATCTAAAGGTATTTCTTCAATAGGTTTGGATTGAACTGGATTTGGTTTCAAAACAGGGTCCAAATTGATTTCGGAAGAATGTGAAATGGTTGGTTTCAATGCTTCTTTATTAATTTCGAATTGGGACGCTTTTGGTTTTAATTCGATATTTTCTAATCCATTTTCTTCAGCAACGGCAAACTCTTCTAGGTTGTAAGCACTTTCACCTTTAGTTGTTGGAGCAGTGTTTAAATCCGTTTTTATTTCTTTTTTGGTATTTTCAAAAAAGGACATGATTTTTTCAGGCGATAATTTAATTTTAAAAATCACATAAATAATCAGCCCAAAAAGTAAAGTAAGTAGGGTTCCTGTTTTTCCAATATAATCTTGTAAAAATAAATTCAATTCGTACCCTACTGTTCCTCCCAGTTCAGGTAATGATGTGGCAAAAAAACCAAATAATATAGAAACAATGATAAGGGCAAATAAATCCCAAAACCAAATTCCTTTCAATTTTCTAGCTGAGATACCTACAATTAAATAAATCCCTGTTAAGAAAAACAAACGGACAAATAGGAAGGAAGCCAAACCAAAACCTCTATAAACAATAAAATCAGCTAAATAAGCACCAAATTTTCCTAACCAATTTTGGACAACTTCAGAGCGATCTGTCAGTTGAGAAACTGCACTTTGATCTTCTTGTCCATGGAGGTAAAAGGAAATAAAAGCAACCAGTAAAGCTATAGAAAATAATATAAGTAAACTCCCCAAAACAATTTTGTGTTGTTTCGTTAATTCCCATGATTTTCCAACTTTTGCTTTTGGATTACTCTTCTTGTCTACAGGTTCTTTTTTTGTTGTTTTTGCCATTCTGGGTTGTCTTATGCCTATAGAAATCGAGGCATGTATATGATTAAACCGATTATTATTGCTGTAATAGCTGCAAAAAATACAGCACCAGCAGCAATGTCTTTTATGAAACCAATTCTTTCATGATAATTAGGATGTATAAAATCGGCTACTTTTTCTACTGCAGTATTTAATCCTTCAATGCTCATCACTAAGCCAATGGCCATGGTTTGAAAAAGCCATTCTGTTGATGAAATACCAAAGTAAAAGCCAGCAATTGTTAACAAGATCCCTATGGAAAATTGAACCATAATACTGTGCTCTGTCGTAATTAATTTTACAGCTCCTTTGAAAGCATAAGTAACGCTTTTTAATCTTCCGGTAAAGAAAGTGTTGTCTTTTTGAAACTCCATTAATTTGTTAATTAAAGTACTGCAAGGGCAGCTTCATAATTAGGTTCATCTGCAATTTCGCCAACTTGTTCTGTATGGATAATTGTTCCATCAGCATCAGTTACAATAAGTGCTCTAGAGTGTAAACCAGCTAATGGTCCGTCAACAATTTCTAAACCATTTACTTTACCAAATTCTCCTGCTTGAAAGTCAGATAAGTTAACCACATTTTCAATTCCTTCAGCTCCACAAAAACGTTTTTGAGCAAATGGTAAATCTCTTGAAATACATAAAACAGCTGTGTTCTCTAATTTCGCAGCACTTTCGTTAAATTTTCTAACTGATGTTGCACAAGTTCCTGTATCGATACTAGGGAAAATATTAAACACTAATTTTTTTCCAGCAAAAGAGCCTAATGAAGCTACTGAAAGGTCGTTTTGTATTAATTTGAAATCAGCTAATTTAGTTCCTACTTTTGGTAATTCACCTGATGTATGTATTGGATTTCCTCCTAATGTAATTGAAGCCATTTTTTTTGTTTTTTGTTAAGGTTCAAAAGTATGAAAATTATTTAAGAATTAGGTTTTAAGCGCTAAGATTTTAGAACAATTACAAACTGTTGTACCCGAACGTCTTTTGGGTAGATAATCTTTTAAATCAAAAAAACGCACTTATTTCTAAGTGCGTTTTTATTATTATTTTGTAAAGAATTGATTTTATTTATCTATAGAACCTAGTACTCTTTTCATAAAAGTGTTTAGTGCTTCTTTTTTATCAGTCCCATTTTTAATCATTTTGTGTACTTCAATGGCGCCGTACATATTCGAAATTAGTTCTCCTATAACATCTAATTCTTCGTCTTTCAATGAAGGGATCTCTGTCATTGCTTCTAGAACATCAATCGTTTCTATGATATAATCTTGATCGTTATCTTCTATAAATTGGGTTAGATGCTTTATTACAGGTAATTTCATGTTTTAAAATGTTTAATTGGTTATCTGTCTAACCGTTTAACCGTTTAACCGATTAACCGATTAAACAATTCAACTATTATGCTATTTCATTCACTAATTCAATTAGTACTTCTTGTTTATTTGTTTGCGTTTCATTTATCAGTTTACCGTCAACAAAAGTTGCAAAAGTTGGTAAGTTATTCACGTTAGCTAGTTTTCTTGATTCTGGTGAATTTTCGGCATCTACTAGTACAAAAGTGATTGCTTCATTTTCAGTCGCTAATTTTTTAAATTTTGGTTTCATGATTCGGCAATTACCACACCATGATGCTGAAAATTGAACAACAACTTTATTGTTTTGGTTTACTAAATCAGCTAAAGTATCTTCGGTTAAATCGATTAACATATGTTTTTTTTTTGGTTCAAAGTTGCAGAGATGCAAAGTTGCAAAGGTTTTTTATTGAGTCTGAAAGTTGAATAGTTACAAAGTCTCAAAGTTTTAGAAACTTTGTAACTCAGCTACTCAAGAGCTTTGCAACTTTGAGACTTTGTAACTCCTAAGAAATTAGTTTAAGCTTAAGTATTCAGCAGTACTTTTTCTGTCAGCACTCATTGCTTCTTTACCAGCTTCCCAGTTTGCAGGGCAAACTTCACCTTTTTCTTGAATATGAGTATATGCATCAACCATACGTAAGTATTCGTTTACGTTACGACCTAATGGCATATCGTTAACACTTTCGTGGAAAATTTTCCCAGTTTCGTCAATTAAGTACGTCGCTCTAAAAGTAACATTAGATCCTTCGATCATAACTGAATCAGTTTCTTCACTATATTCAGTTGAATCAATATCAAGGATACCTAAGATGTTTGATAAGTTTCTGTTAGTATCTGCAAGAATTGGGTAAGTAACACCTTCAATTCCACCGTTGTTTTTTGGAGTATTTAACCAAGCAAAGTGTACTTCATTTGTATCACATGAAGCACCAATTACAATTGTATTTCTTTTTTCAAATTCAGGCAAAGCCGCTTGAAAAGCGTGTAATTCTGTTGGGCAAACAAAAGTAAAGTCTTTTGGGTACCAAAATAATAATACTTTTTTGTTGTTTTTTGTAGCTTCTTCAAAAATGTTGATTTTCATGTTGTCTCCCATTTCTGAGATAGCATCAACTGCAATACTTGGGAATTTTTTTCCTACTAATGACATAATTCTATTTTTATTATTAATTTTTTGATGGTGCAAAAGTAGGGAATAACAGAGGTTATGAGTAATCAATTTCAATTATAAATTTTTATATAGTAATAGTTTCTGATTATTAATATAAACCAAAAAACCATAACTAATAGTTAGTCATGGTTTTAGTGTTTTTTATATTAAAATAGTTAAAGTATTTTTTTTACTAATTTTTCTTATCAGTTGCTAATTGTCTAATTTTAATATTGAAAGCGACAAAAATTAAGGTCATAAAAGGGCTTAGAATATTAAAGAAAGCATACGGTAAATAATCAAACGTTGAAACACCTAATGTTCCAGATTGATAGGCACCGCAAGTATTCCACGGGATTAATACGGATGTAACAGTACCAGAATCTTCTAGTGTTCTACTTAAATTTTCGGGTGCTAAACCTTTATTTTTATACGCTTTCGCAAACATTTTTCCAGGAACTACAATAGCTAAATATTGATCGGAAGCAGTGATGTTCAGTGCCAAACAACTTCCTACAGTGGAGGCAAAAAGTCCAAACGTTGTATGTGCTAGTTTCAATAAGGTCTGACTAATTCTAGCCAAAGCGCCAATTGCATCCATGATTCCACCAAAAACCATAGCACAAAGAATCAACCAGATGGTTCCTAACATTTTTTGCATTCCGCCTGAGGTAAATAAATCAGCCAAAGTTTTATTCTCCGTAGGGATAATTATTTTGCCAGTAATGGCATCCATCACAGCTTTGTATGCTGATTTAAATGTCATAGCTTCCACACCCGCAATTTGATTTAAAATGTGTGGTTGAAATATAATTGCAAAGACTGCGGCCAATAAAGTTCCTGCCAAAAGCGCAATTAACGGCTCTGTTTTTTTAATGATTAGTCCAATAACAATAGCAGGAACTAAAAATAACCATGCCGATACGGTAAAAGTACCTTCAATATCATTTAATAGGCTAGCAATATTTACATCTCCTTTAATATCAACAGTTAGTCCTAAAATAATGAATAGAATTAAGGTGATAATGTAAGTTGGAATAGTAGTTAATGTCATGTATCGAATGTGAGTAAACAAATCGGTTCCAGCCATTGCAGGGGCAAGGTTAGTTGTATCTGACATGGGGGAAAGCTTGTCTCCAAAATAAGCTCCAGAGATGACTGCTCCTGCGACCATTCCTAGATCAAAACCTAAAGCACCACCCACACCTATTAAAGCAATACCTACAGTGGCACTGGTGGTCCAAGAACTTCCTGTGGCAATAGATATAATGGAACAAATAATTAAAGTAGCGGGTAAAAAGATAGCAGGACTTAATATTTGTAAACCATAATAAATCATAGAGGGGATAATACCACTCACGAGCCATGTTCCTGCCAATGCACCAACCATAAGTAATATGAGGATAGCACCTACCGTAGATTTAATATTCTCGGCAACTTCCTCCATCATTTTTTGGTAGGTCACTTTATTGAAAAAACCAACAATAGCAGCAACGGCAGCACCTAATAATAAAACAAATTGATTGCTTCCGCTTAAGGCTTCGTCACCATAAACCGATACATTATAACCCAAAAGTAAGATAAGAGCAAGAACTGGAATTAAGGCTTCTGTAATTGATAATTCTTTGTTTCTAATGATTTTTGTATCCATTCTATAAGTGTTTGAGTTTGCAATATAGATAAAAAAAGAGGCATTAACCTAACTTCACTTTTTGTGGATAACATGGTTTTGAGGATATCAATGTTGTTTTTTAATAATCAAAAAATAATATTGATTTTGTTTTAATATGGATGATTTTAATTGAATTTTATTCGAATAATTCGTTGTAAAAAAGCAGATTTTATTCGATTCTAAAAATCAAACTAAATTCCTTCAATATGCACTGGCAGAGTTCCTTTACAGTCTAGATTCTCTATTAATTGTATTGCTGCGCTTTCTTGAAATTCCTTAAAATCTTGGTAGACTTGCACAAGTCCAATCGCTGAAGATATATTTGGAATTACTTGCAGTGAATACGGGTTTCCAAAGACATATAATATGCATTTTTTGGACATGAATATTTTTTCTAAAAATCCCAAAACGGCCTTATCAATATCAAAATTATTCATCGGTTTTGCCTTTGGAACAAATAGTGTAATAAGTAAAGTTTCGTAATCGCTTAGTTTTTTTTCTAATGCTAATAGTGCTTCTTCTGTGCCTATTTCTATCGCAAATTCTGATGAAGGAATAGAAGTACTTAAAGTCTTAAAAAAGACATTGTCGATAGGTCTATAAAGACTGATTTTAGCTAATTTTCCTTTTTTGGATGCATCCAAAACAATTTCGGTATTGTTGCTTTCTTTGATTTTTGTGATGCTATATTGTGCTATTTTTCGATTTAAAACTGCCGTAGTTTCAAAATCTAAAGTGGTATTAATTTCAGAATTTGAATTTAATATTCCCACTTTTTCTTTGCATTGCCTCAGTCGGTTATAACTGGCTTCAATGCGTTCTGGACTAGCATTTTTTAGGATTTCTTGAATTCCTTCGGGAACATTTTCGGCAAAACACAATACATCATTTCCAGCATTAAAAGCTTCCCATTCCAGTTGACCTTTAATATCATACAGTTTTGATACACTGTGCATGTTCAATGCATCCGAAATTACCAAACCGTCATATCCTAAACGCTTTCGCAAAAGGGCTTCGATTATGTTTTTCGATAAAGTGGCCGAAGTATCTTTTCCATCATTCAAAGCAGGTACCGCCAAATGACCAATCATGATTGAGTCTACTTGGTTTTCAATTCCTTTAATGAAAGGATATAGTTCATTTTCCAATAATTCATCTAAACTTTCCTTTAAAACGGGTAATCCCAAGTGCGAATCTACATTAGTATTTCCATGACCGGGGAAATGTTTAAGGCAACCTAGTACACCTACATCATTCATTCCACGCAGGTATTCAAGAGCAAAATGAGCTACTTTTTTTTTGTTTTCACCAAAAGAACGGTAACCAATTACGGGATTATTTGGGTTGTTATTGATGTCCGCTAAAGGTGCTAGATTATAATGAATTCCTACTGATTTTAAATCCAATCCAATTTGTTTGCCTACCTCATAAACCAAGTGTGATTCACTTAGAGGTATAGCACCCAAAGTAATGGCATAAGGATATTGTGGAGTTTTCTCTACACGCATGGCTAGTCCCCATTCGGCATCAATACTCATCAAAAGTGGCGTAGGAGCGCATTTTTGGTAACGAACAATTAAGTCTTTTAAACGTTGGTAGCTATCGTCATTAAAAACAATTTTTTTCTTCGTTTCATAGTTGGTTGCTGCACTGGCTCTACTATGAAAAAAAGTCAATCCACCAATGTTGTACTTTGTAATGAGTTGTTCCATTGCCTGAATGTTTTCTTCGATGTCATTGATGAAAACGGCAGGAAAAAAAAATTGCCCTATTTTTTGTTCTAAAGTCATTTATGAAAATATTTGCTGTTATTTCTTGCCACAGATTCACAGATTTTTTAAAACTAATTAATATTAAAATCAGTGAATTAGTGGCTATTTTTTAAAATCGGCATTTTACCGCGTCTTTACGAAGTAAATCCGTTTCATCTGCGTTCCATAAACTTATGCTGATTTCTTTCCGTATTCTTTTGGGAATATCAAGAAACGAGATAAAATTAATCCTGGAATTGTAGCTAAGAAAACCCAAATAAAGAAGTTTCCGTAGCCTAAATATTCTTGGATGTATCCACTAATCATTCCAGGTAACATCATTCCTAACGCCATGAACCCAGTTGCAATAGAGTAGTGGGAGGTTTTTGATTCGCCATCGGCAACATAGATTAAGTACATCATAAAAGCAGCAAATCCAAAACCGTAACCAAATTGTTCTACAATAACCGCTATATAGATATAGTAAACATCGGTAGGTAGAAAATGTGATAATAATATGAAGCCAATAATAGGTAAGTGCATGGCTAGAAACATGGGTAACATCCATTTGCCAAGACCGTCTCTCGAGATTACAATTCCACCTAGAATTCCACCAATTACAAGAGCAAGAACACCAAAAGTACCATAAATAATACCCACACTCTCGGTAGTTAATCCTATACCACCTTTCTTGATTGCATTGAAATTACCTTTGTTCGTTACTAATTTATCTATAAGCTTTATCCTTGAGGGTTTTATATCTTTATTAAATTTGTCTATATCGATTATGTTGGAAGGTTTTGTTTCTAATAGCTTTTTTTCATTCTCCATTAATGCTACTATTGGTAAAGAAGAATACATTAATTCTAATTCTGCTTCAGATGTTTTAATCTCTGTTTTAACTTTAGAGTTAAAAATATGCAAAGCATTTAATTGTTGTGTATTTGATGTAGATTCAGCTAATTCATATCCTTTAGGATCAATTAAGAAAGGCGTTAGCATTTTTAATAATTGAGATTCGCCTAATCTAAATAATAAGATAAAAGCTAATACAATACCGATTTGTTTCTTTTGAAAAAAGCTAGAAAAAACGCTAGAAAAACTTGCTTTTTTAGCTTCTACTGAATTTTTTACAATCGCTTTTTCAGTTCTTGGTGTAGCAAAATAATTGTAGATAGTAATTAAAGTCATTAGTAATCCAACGATAATCATCGTATAGGACCACGCTTTTTGTTTGTCTCCATATTCTTGTTCTAGATAGCCACCAATAATTACAATTAAGCCATTTCCAGTAAGCATAGAAAGGCGATAAAAAGTACTGCGTATTCCTAGAAAAAAAGATTGCTGGTCTTTCTCCAGAGCCAATAAATAAAAACCATCACTAGCCACATCATTGGATGCTGATGCAAAAGCAGCGACCCAAAAAACAGCCAAACTAATCAAGAAAAAATGATTCATGGGAATGGATAATCCTACGATTAAAAAGGAAATTGAGATGAGTAATTGCATAGCCAAAAACCATTTTCTTTTGGTAGAGTACAAATCGATAAAGGGGCTCCATAATGGTTTTATAACCCAAGGAAGATATAAAAGACTGGTGTAAATCCCAATGTCTTCATTACTGATTCCCAAATTTTTGTACATGATTACCGAAACCGAAATAATAATAGCGTATGGTAGTCCCGAGGCAAAGTTTAAAATAGGTATCCAATACCAAGGTCTATTATTTACTTCCATTATTCATTGCGCTTTGGTTTGATTTTTTATCCGTTTTGGTGCTTACTTGTGTAGCCTTACTTTCATTACCAAAAAAGTCAATAAAGGATACTGCATAAGTAGTATTTTTATCCTCAGTAGTCTTTGGAATAACTATAGAAATAGTATCTTTTTTTTCTTTGAAAGCAATTTTATCAATAATTTGACTAGGGTCATTAAGATCTAATTTGGCACCATTTTTAGCTTCATAAACCATAACGTAACGAATCTTGCTATTCAATGGATAATTGAGTGTATAGGTAGAACAACTACTATTGCTTGTTGCATTGCATACAGTAGGGATGTCAATTACTATTTTTTTAGAATTAGGGACTACATACGGAAGCGCTGGATATTTGTATTGATTTTCCAATAATAAATCGGTAACAGCTTTGTTTCTGTTCACAAATGATTTGGCACTAAAAAAAGCATTTCCATTAATGTTTTTATACGATCTAGTTACATCAATCTGGTTTGGAATTTCTGTTGGATTAAACCATCTTCGGTCTGAATCGGTATTGATTTTATAACTACCATTTCCGATGTAGACTGCGGTATTTTTTGAGTTCTCAGACCACCATTTTAAAAGTTTGGTATACGAAGCGGTTTTATGATCCATACTCCAATACAATTGAGGTAAGATATAATCAACCCAGCTGTTTTCCATCCAAGCCATTGGATCAGCAAATAAATCATCATAGTTGGTTTGTCCCGATTGTGTGTCAGATCCTTTTGGATCTACTGATTTATTACGCCAAACTCCAAATGGGCTGATACCAAATTGTACCCATGGTTTTCTCGTTTTTATGGCATAAGACGTATACTTTACAAAATTGTTGACATTCAATCGTCGCCAATCTTCTAAGCTTAATCCGTTTCCGTATTTTTTATAAGAGGCAGTGTCATTGAAATTTTCTCCTGGTATTTTGTAGGGATAAAAATAATCATCAAAATGTATTGCATCAATATCGTAGTTTTTTACTACTTCATCGACAACTGCCACTAAATGAGTTTGTACTTCGGGTAGCGCCGGATTGTAATAGTATTTCCCACCGTATTTAATCATCCATTCTGGATGTTTATAATAATCATGGGTTGGACTTAAAATAGCCGTGTTCAAGTCCATTGTTGCACGGTATGGGTTTAGCCATGCATGAAATTCGAAACCTCTATTGTGTGCTTCGGTAATCATCCATTCCAAAGGATCAAAATTATTAGCAGGTGCTTTTCCTTCTTTTCCAGTTAAGTATTTTGACCATGGAGCTAAATTTGTAGGATAGAAAGCATCACCAACACTTCGTATTTGGACAATTACTGCATTATAGTTTAGTTTTTTATAGGTGTCTAAGATTTCAAGAAAATCAGCTTTTTGCTTTTCAATTGGATCTGTGCTCGTTTTAGGCCAGTCAATATTTGCTACGGTAGCAATCCAAACTGCTCTAAACTCATTTTTTGGGTTTACAGTCGTTTCCTGTGCATTTCCAACTGAAAACGCTAGGAGAAAGCTAGATAGGAGAAGTAAGAAAGATTTTTTAAGGTTCATTGGGAGGACTTTTTTATAAGTATCAAAAATAGTTTTTTTGGCGAATTATAGCTGCTAAATTACTATAAAATTATATGTAAAATAGTGCTGCAATTTCTTTGCCAAAGAATTAAGATATCATTTTATTTGTGTAAGATGCCCTAGCCCCAACAGAAGTGAAACCCCTTTGCAGGTCGAAAACCCCTTTTTTCTGGGGTGGGCAGAGCGACCAAAGGAAGCTCCTGAACACGCCTAGAAAAAGGATTTGAGACCCAAAAGGGTGTAGCGGATGGTGGGAATTGCTCCTGAAAATAAAAAACGAAAGGAGTGTTAGAATTTGTGATTAGGTAAAGGACTATTATTTATATTTGTACATTATCTAAAATACTGCCATTTCATGTCAATTTTCCAACAGTTCGAATCATTATCCCAATCGCTGGACGGTACACTTTTATACGACACACTTCATAAAATTTTATACGCAACAGATGCATCGGCCTACCGAATCATGCCTGAAGCTGTGGCTTTGCCCAAAACAACTGAGGATATTGTGAAATTGATGCATTTTGCTAGGGAACACAAAATTTCGTTGACACCTAGAACAGCTGGAACTTCACTGGCGGGACAAACGGTTGGTAGCGGAATAGTAGTGGATGTTTCAAAACATTTTACGGACATTGTTTCCTTTGATGTAGCCAAAAAAACAATAACGGTTCAGCCTGGTGTCATTCGGGATGAGTTGAATTTATATTTAAAACCGCACGGATTATTTTTTGGCCCTAATACGTCCACTTCCAGTAGATGTATGATTGGTGGAATGGTGGGGAATAACTCATCAGGAACCACATCGATTCGATACGGAGTGACACGCGATAAAATTGTCGAGATTAAAGCTGTTTTGAGTGATGGATCTCAAGTGGTTTTTGGCGAATTGAGTTCGGAGGCTTTTATCGAAAAAACCAAAGGGGATTCTTTGGAAAATGCTATTTACCGAAAGTTATACGAAGAATTATCAGTAGTTGCGACCCAAGAAGAGATTAAAAAGGAATATCCAAAACCAGAAATTCATAGAAGAAATACGGGTTATGCGGTAGATATATTGTTAAAATCCGATTTGTTTTCAGGAAACGAACCGACAATCAATGTGGGTAAATTACTTTGTGGTAGCGAAGGAACACTGGCTTTTACAACTGAGGTTACGTTGAAAGTCGATGATTTACCACCAACGAATAATGTGATGGTGGTAGCTCATTTTCATACCATTCAGGAAAGTTTAGAAGCTGTTGTGACCGCGATGAAACATCATTTATATACTTGTGAAATGATGGATGATACGATATTAAATTGTACCAAAACCAACAGAGAACAAGCTAAGAACCGATTTTTTATACAAGGAAATCCGAAGGCGGTGATTATGATGGAAGTGGGGTCTTATGTAAGTATGGAAGATGCCGAGGCGCAAGCCAATGCGCTAATAGCTGATATGGAGTTGCATAACTTTGGGTATACTTTGCCTAAAATTTATGGTGCTGATATTGATAAAATAAATGAATTGCGTAAGGCTGGTTTGGGGCTTTTAGGTAGTATTGTAGGCGACAATAAAGCAGCTGATTCTATTGAAGATACTGCAGTAGAATTGAGTGATTTGCCTAATTACATTGCCGATTTTTCTGCTATGATGGCACGCCACGGTCAAGAAGCGATTTATTATGCTCATGCTGGAGCAGGAGAAATTCACTTGCGTCCAGTTTTGAATTTAAAAACAAAGGAAGGCGTTTATCAATTTAGAAACATTGCTACCGAAGTAGCCGTTTTAGTCAAAAAATATAGAGGTTCCTTGAGCGGAGAACATGGTGATGGAATAGTGCGAGGAGAATTTCTTCCATTTATGATTGGGGAGAAAAACTATGATTTACTAAAGCGCATTAAGTTAGCATTCGACCCGTATTGGGTTTTAAATATGGGAAAAATTGTTAATGCCTTGAAAATGGATGAAAACCTCCGTTTTGAACCAGGAAGAGAAGAGCCAGAAATTCAAACCATTCAGGATTTCTCCGATAGTATGGGGATTTTAAGACTGGCAGAAAAATGCAACGGTTCAGGAGATTGTAGAAAACCAGCATCTGCAGGAGGAACGTTATGTCCGAGTTATCGCGCTACCAAAAATGAAAAAGACACCACGCGTGCTAGAGCCAATGCTTTACGGGAATATTTAACGCAATCAGAAAAAGATAATAAATTCAATCATAAAGAACTGTACGAAGTATTTGAATTGTGTGTAAGCTGTAAAGCCTGTGCCAGCGAATGCCCGTCTAATGTAGATGTAGCTTCATTAAAAGCAGAGTTTTTATACCAATATCAAAAAGCAAATGGTTTTACGCTTCGAAATAAAATTTTTGCCAATAATGCTAAACTAAATAAGCTAGGAAGTGTATTTCCAGCGTTGACTAATTTTATGGTCAATCAGCCTTTAGTGAAAAAAGGGATGGGAGTAGCTCCAAAAAGAGAAGTGCCTTTACTAGCACCAAAATCATTTAGAAAATGGTTAGAAAGTAATAAGTCAAACAAAAAAACGGATTCGTTTGTAAACGGGCAAGTGTATTTGTTTTGTGATGAGTTTACCAATTATTATGATGTTCAAGTAGGAATTGATGCTTTTGAATTATTGACAGAATTGGGTTACGAAGTACTAGTTGTTGATCATGAAGAAAGTGCTAGAGCGTATATATCTAAAGGTTTTCTAGAAGAGGCAAAATCCATTGCCAATAAAAATGTTTCAATTTTTGCACCGATTGTAACAACTGAAATCCCATTAATAGGAATAGAACCCTCAGCAATATTAACTTTTAGAGATGAGTACTTACGACTAGCTGATGATAAAGTTGCAGCCGAAAAGTTGTCTAAAAACTGCTTGACTATTGAAGAATTTTTCAAAAGAGAAATCGATGCTACTAAAATTCATTCAGACCAGTTTTCGAAAGAAGGAAAACAAATTAAAATTCACGGACATTGCCACCAAAAATCATTGAGTACTATTGAAGCTACATTTGCAATGTTGAACGTGCCTAAAAACAATAAAGTAACCATTTATAATTCAGGTTGTTGTGGTATGGCGGGTTCTTTTGGTTATGAAAAAGAGCATTATGATATTAGTATGCAAATGGGGGAGGATACTTTATTTCCTAAAATCAGAGCTACAGAACCTAGTATCGCTATTGCAGCGGCAGGAACAAGTTGTCGTCATCAAATTTATGATGGAACAAACAGAAAAGCACAGCATCCTGTTACTATATTGAGAAGTTGTTTGAAATAATTTGGATAGAAGCAGGCCTTTTAAAAAGATAAAAAATAAGATGTTTCTTTTATTAAATTTTTATTATCTTTTAAATAATAGTTATTGACTTTTTAATTCTGTTAAAAATGAATTTTTGACTTATTTTAACTATATAATAAAAAATATACTCTAAAATAACCGATAATTAAAATTGTTTTATACATTTGGATTTTGAATAAAACTTGCATTATTGTTAGAATAATGGCAAACAATTTACAAGATATTAATTTTTAATAAGAAATTACGACCTATGGCACTATCCAGTTTATTTAGAAAAAAAACAGTGCAAGATATCTTGGCACAGGTAGAAAAAAATAATGCTGACGGGCACAATGCATTAGGAAAACATCTTAAAGCACGAGATTTGGCTGCTTTTGGTATCGCTGCTATAATTGGTGCGGGGATTTTTAGTACCATTGGTAAAGCTAGTTTTGATGGTGGTCCAGCAGTAATATTCTTGTTTTTGTTTACTGCTATTGCCTGTAGTTTTGCTGCTTTTGCTTATGCCGAATTTGCATCCATGGTCCCAGTTTCGGGTAGTGCATATACCTATTCCTACGTGGCTTTTGGAGAATTAATAGCTTGGATTATTGGTTGGGCATTAATCATGGAATATGCTATTGGAAATATAACGGTCGCCATATCGTGGAGTGATTACTTTACGAGTTTGATGGAGAACATTATAAACAATCTCAATCATCATTACCATCTTAAATTACAGGTTCTAGCCGATTGGGCTCAAATGGATTATTTAACGGCTTCTAACGGTTTTAAAGATGCGACTGCTTTAATGCAAGGCGGAAAGTCTTTTGAGAATTTAAATACGGGACTACAATCTGCTTATATGGCTTGGACCACTGCGCCAACAATAGGTTCTTTCCATTTTGTTGCTGATTTACCGGCTCTATTTATTATTGTTTTGATTACAGCCTTAGTATATCGTGGGATGAAAGAATCACGTAATGCCAGTAATATGATGGTATTAGTAAAACTGTGTATTATTCTATTGGTAATTGCAGTAGGTGTTTTCTACATCGATATTGATAATTGGACTCCTTTTGCTCCAAATGGAGTGAGTGGTGTATTGAAAGGAGTTTCGGCTGTTTTCTTTGCCTATATTGGTTTTGATGCGATATCAACTACTGCAGAAGAATGTGAAAATCCACAGCGTGATTTACCCAAAGGAATGATGTGGGCTATTATTATTTGTACTGTTTTGTACATTATAATTGCTTTAGTTTTAACAGGAATGGTGAGCTATGCGGATTTGAATGTGGGGGATCCTTTACTGTTTGTTTTCAAAAAATTAGATTTAAAAATCATGTCGGCTATTATTGGAGTTAGTGCCGTAATTGCCATGGCGAGTGTATTGTTAGTTTTCCAAATGGGACAACCGCGTATCTGGATGAGTATGAGTCGTGATGGGCTGTTGCCAAAACGATTTTCAAGGGTACACCCAAAATACAAAACCCCTTCTTACGCAACTGTAGTAACTGGGTTTGTAGTGGCTATTCCTGCTTTGTTTTTGAATTTAACTATGGTAACTGACTTATGTAGTATAGGTACTTTATTTGCCTTCGTATTGGTTTGTGCTGGAGTTTTAGTTTTGCAAAATAAGAAAGATATTCCTCGAGGGAAATTTAAAACACCGTATGTGAATTCTAAATATGTAGTTCCTTTTATGCTGGCTGCAGGAATATTCTATGCGTTACAATTTAACCATAAAGGAACAATGGATTTTCTAACTAATGAAACCCAAATTAATAAAGCGGAAGATATTATTACTTCATTGAATAAAGAAGAATCTCAAAAAGTGTATGCCTATCTCGTAAGTATAGACACAGACAAGAATAGTGTAGGTAAACCAGATTTAGAAAATTTATTGAGTAAATACCAAGACGATGATGCAAAATACGCTACCGTTGTTGCCGGTTTACCAATTGATACTAACTTAAAATACGAAAGTGGTTTTAGCTTGTTCAAACATAAAATTCCAATGTGGATTTTCCTATTCGCCTTAATTGGATTGACAATTTGGTCTTTCAAAGATAATTTATCATTAATTCCGTTATTAGGATTAGTAAGTTGTTTGTATATGATGGCCGAATTAAGCGTTTGGAACTGGATCTACTTTACTATTTGGTTGCTAATCGGTTTGGTGATTTACTTTGGCTTCAGCCGAAAAAATAGTAAACTCAGTCATTTGTAGTTTTCTAAAACTAAGATCTTTTATAGAAACCGTTTTGATTGATTTCAGAACGGTTTTTTATTAATGTAGCCAAATTAATACAAAATTAAACATGATTAATTCAACCCAAATAAGAAAAGCCACAAAAAATGATTTTGATTCAGTATGGGAAATTTTCAAAGAAGTGATAAAAACAGCCGATACTTATGTTTTTGATCCCACTACTCCCAAAGAGGATTTAAATAAAAATTGGTTTGCTCCTTATATGGATACTTTTGTGGCTATTGATGAAAATCAAGCAGTTTTAGGAACTTATATTATCAAACCCAACCAAATTGATTTGGGTAATCATATTGCCAATTGTAGCTATATGGTCAACCCTAAATGCCATGGTAAGGGAACAGGAAAACTATTGTGTGAGCATTCCATAAAATTTGCAAAAGAAAAAGGTTATTTGGCAATTCAGTTTAATATTGTTGTCAGTACTAATCTAGCAGCAGTTGCATTGTGGCAAAAGTTTGGTTTCGAAATCATAGGTACAACTCCTAAGGGTTTTAGACATAAAACGTTGGGACTTGTAGATACTTATATCATGTATAAAGAAGTGTAAAAAAAATAATATAGAATTATATAATAAGCAATAAAAGAATGTCAGTATATAAAAAATTAGCCAACTTAGGAGGCAGGTTCATAGGGAAAAGCAAACTCTTTAAATATGGTTTCAATTATTCACCTATGTATCGTAGGAGCACGGCGAGGATTGTAAATATATCAGAGGATTTGTTGAATGTAACCATTAAACTTCCTATTAGTTATAAAAACAAGAATTATGTAAACTCCATATTTGGCGGGAGCATGTTTTCAGCAGTAGATCCTATTCCTATGATTCAATTGATGCATCTTTTGGGTGATGATTTTGTGGTTTGGGACAAGTCGGCCGAAATATATTTTAAGAAACCAGCTAAAGAAAATTTGTATGCTGATTTTAATTACACCGTTAAAGAAGTAGAGGAGATATTAAGTAGAGTGGCAACCGAGAATGAAATTGAAGTTACTAAGGTGACTCAACTTACTAATCTTGATCGTACTACTGTTTATTGCGAAGTTAAAAAAACGATTTACATTGCCGAAAAATCTTTCTTTAGAGAAAAAAAGAGATTGAGAAACCGAGAATAACACTTGAATTAAAATTTGAAATCCGCTCAAGATTGCTCTCAAACGGATTTAACCAAAGTAAACAACTAAAAAAAATTATAAGATAGAAAGTTCCTGCATGCAGGTTTTCATCATTTGATACGTTCTTTCAATGTCATTGTCTAGACCAATTGAGAACCGAATTAAACCATCTGTCAATCCCATTTCGGCTTGCTCATCAAGAGGAATTTCACTTGATGTGGAAGTTCCAGGAGCGCTAAACAACGTTTTGTAAAATCCTAAGCTTACCGCTAAGTATCCTAAATTGCGCGCTTGCATTAACTCCATTAATTCATTGGCTTTCGCCAAAGTGCCTACGTCTAGTGTCATCATTCCTCCAAAACCATATTCGGGATTTATCATCGATGCATATAGTGTATGACTTGGATGGCTAGCTAAACCAGGGTAAACCGTCTTTAAACCGTCTTTTTCAAAACGGGCTGCTAAGTAAGCCGCATTGTGGCTGTGTTGTTTTATTCTCAAATGCAACGTGCGCATATTTTTCATGACACTCGCGGAGCGCATGCTGTCCATTGTAGGGCCAAGAAGCATACTTGCACCACTATTTACATCTTTTAAACTATTTATAAATTCTTGCGAAGCGCAAGTCACACCACCCACTGTATCGCTACTTCCGTTGATGTATTTGGTTAATGAATGAATTACAATATCAGCACCAAGTTTTATTGGAGTTACAGATAAAGGTGAAAAGGTATTGTCCACCACTAACTTTAAATTGTGTTTTTTTGCAATTTTAGACAATCCAGCAATATCAGCCACTTCTAGTAAAGGATTACTTACTGTTTCACAATAAAGTACTTTAGTATCTGGTGTGATAGCTGCTTCAACCACATCTAGTTTTGTAATGTCTACAAAAGTAGTTTTGATCCCTAGTCGCGGAGCAAAATTTTTCAAGAAAGCGTACGTTCCGCCATAAATTGTTCTACTTGAAACGATATGATCACCAGCTCCACATAGTTGTAACAAGGTAGGCGTGATGGCTCCCATTCCTGATGCAGATACATTAGCGGTTTCTGTCCCCTCCATCGCTGCTAGCGCTTTGTCCAAATATAAATTACTAGGCGAGGAGTGACGCGAGTACAAGTAGCAGCCTTCCATGTTTCCTTCAAAAGTATCAAACATGGTTTTTGCTGATAAAAAGGTATAAGTCGAAGAGTCAGAAATCGATGGGTTTACACCACCAAATTCGCCAAAATACTGTAAGTCTTGAATGTTGTCTGCAGGGTTGAATTTCATGTTGGTTTATTTTTTTGATTATTATTTTATAATGTCGAGTATAATTGGCTTTAAGCCACTAAAAAAGAATTCTACAGCAATCACCATTACTATAAGTCCCATTAATCGCATCATGACATTGATTCCCGTTTGCCCGATGAGTTGAATGATTTTTGTTGAACTTAATAAAATGAGATAGGTTGTGAAAACAACTATTGCGATTGTAGTTAAAAGGATTATTATTTTGGCATAAGTATTGGCATCCTCCATTAAAACAATAGCATTGGTAATGGCGCCTGGTCCACAAATCATAGGAATAGCCAATGGGGTAATTGAAATATCATTGACATATGTTTTTACTTCGTTTTTTTTAATTTTTACAGCACTTAATCTCGCCTGTAACATATCCATTCCCATCATAAAGAAAATAACGCCACCCACCACTTTAAAACTATTAACAGAGATTCCGAAAAATTTAAAGAGGAGTTGCCCTGATAATGCAAAAGCTATAATGATAATAAAAGAAACTAAAGATGCTTTTTTGGAAGTGTGATTTCTTTCCTGATCCGATAAGTCGTTGGTCATGGTTAAAAAAATCGGCATGGTACCCAATGGATTAATCAAGGTAAAGAAAGAGGTCAAACATAAAAGTCCAAAAGTGATTAATTCATCCATTATTTATGGGTTTATTTATTAATGTAAAGTACGTTTATATAGTTTTTATTATCAATATTTACTGTTTAACTTAGTTTTTTAAATTACTATATCCGTTTTTAATAGATTTTTTTTCTATTTTTGATGTGATTTAATGGCTTTCGCCAAAAAAACTACAAAATGACATTAGACCCAACCGATAAAAAACTGCTCTTTTTACTACAAACCGATAGTAAAAGAACCAATAAAGAATTGTCATTAAAGCTCAATCTTTCCGTTACTGCGGTTTATGAACGTATAAAAAAATTAGAGCGCGAAGGGATTATTGATAAGTATGTAGTTGTTCTTAATAAATCAAAAGTAGAGAAGGGCTTTGTTGTTTTTTGCCATTTAAAACTCATTCAACATTCGCATGAATTTCTAACGCATTTTGAAAGTGAAGTGGTAAAGCTCCATGAAGTGTTAGAATGCCACCATGTAAGTGGTGATTATGATTATATATTAAAAATTGTTGTAAAAGACATGGAAGCTTACCGAGAATTTTTGGTGACCAAATTGACTACACTGCAACACATAGGTAGTACACAAAGTACTTTTATGATAAGTGAGGTAAAAAACACAACTGTGGTAACGATTTGATATTTTTTTTTCATAATAACACCAATTTTAAAGATAAATAATCAGTGTTAGCCCAAAATCTTAACAAAAAAGCTCGAACTTTAAACTTTAAACAAAACTTAATTCCTTAATTTTGTAGCTCGAAAAATTAATATACATATAAAAAATATACTATGAGTTCATTTGACGTAGTCATTATAGGTTCTGGTCCAGGAGGATATGTGTCAGCAATTCGTTGTGCACAACTAGGTTTCAATACAGCAATTATCGAGAAATATTCCACATTAGGCGGAACTTGTCTTAATGTAGGATGTATTCCTTCTAAAGCTTTATTGTCATCTTCACATCATTATGCTGAAATAGCACATTTTGCTGATCATGGAATCGAACTTTCAGGGGAAGTAAAAGTAAATTTGGAGAAAATGATTGCTCGTAAACAAGCAGTTGTGGACCAAACTTCAGGAGGTGTAAAATACCTAATGGATAAAAACAAAATTACAGTATTGGAAGGAATGGGATCTTTTGTAGATGCGACTCATGTTGCCGTTGCAAAAGCGGATGGAACAACTGAAACAATTGAAGCTAAAAACATCATTATTGCTACTGGTTCTAAACCATCTTCTTTACCTTTTATCAAAATTGATAAAGAAAGAATCATCACTTCTACGGAAGCATTAAAATTACCAGAAGTTCCTAAACATTTAGTGATTATTGGTGGTGGAGTTATTGGTATTGAATTAGGTCAAGTATATTTACGCTTAGGAGCGCAAGTTTCAGTAGTGGAATACATGGATCGTATTATTCCAGGAATGGATAGTTCATTATCTAAAGAATTGACTAAAGTATTAAAGAAACAAGGAATGAAATTCTACGTTTCTCATAAAGTAAAATCGGTTGAAAGAAATGGTGATGCTGTAACTGTTCAAGCTGAAAATGCTAAAGGAGAAACCATTACTCTTGAAGGTGATTACGCATTAGTTTCTGTAGGGCGTCGACCTTATACAGACGGATTAAATGCAGATAAAGCAGGAGTAAAAATTTCTGATAGAGGACAAGTAGAAGTAAATGATCATTTACAAACTAATGTTTCTAATATCTATGCTATTGGTGATGTAGTTCGTGGAGCAATGTTAGCACACAAAGCAGAGGAAGAAGGAGCAATGGTTGCTGAAATCTTAGCAGGGCAAAAACCACATATTGATTACAACTTGATTCCAGGTGTGGTGTATACTTGGCCAGAAGTGGCTGCAGTAGGTCAAACAGAAGAGCAATTAAAAGCTTCTGGAGTTGAATATAAAGTAGGAAGTTTTCCTTTCAAAGCATTAGGTCGTGCTAGAGCAAGTGGAGATTTAGATGGATTTGTAAAAATTCTTGCCGATGCAAAAACAGATGAAGTTCTAGGAGTTCATATGATTGGAGCTAGAACAGCTGATTTAATCGCTGAAGCAGTGGTTGCAATGGAATTCAAAGCATCAGCCGAAGATATTTCAAGAATGTCACATGCACATCCTACTTTTGCGGAAGCAATAAAAGAAGCGGCATTAGCAGCTACTGATAACAGAGCATTACACGTATAAATTTACGTTTTGGATATATAAAAAAAACCGCTTAAAGCGGTTTTTTTTGTGCCAAAATTAAATTATTCAGCTCTAAATAAACCTTTATAGTTTTCCCAATGAGAGAAGATTAAAAATACATTACCTAGAAATACAAAGATGGCCAGAGGTAAGTTCTCTGGTGTTAGGAAGTAATTAATTAATAGAATATTGATTGTTACAGGTAGTATTACAAGGTTGGCTAAGGTCATGTATTTCCCTGTGACAAAGGATAATCCACTTAATAATTCTACTATTTTTGCTAATGGTAATAAATAAGTTGAAGCGACTAGGCCAAGTTGGAATGCCTTGAACTCTCCTGTTGAAGCTACTTCGGGAGTTAGGTGAAAAAAATAACTAATTGAAGTGTAAAGAAACAAAAGTCCAAGCATAATCCGAATAATAATGGTAGCAATTTTCATAATATTTAGGTTTAATTGGTTAAATAACTAAAATGCATTATTGTGGAATCTCACTTTCATTCATATAAAACAGGTCCCATTGATGCCCGTCTAAATCTGCAAAACTATGTCCGTACATCCATCCATAATCTTGCGGTTCCATATATTGCTTTCCACCAGCTTCAATTGCTTTTTTTACCAGTTCATCTACTTTTTCTCTGCTTTCAAGATCTATGGAAAGTAAGACTTCGGTATATTTTTGTGCATTACAAAGTTCTTTTTTGGTAAAGTCTTTAAAACGTTCTTCTTGTACAAGCATTGTAAATATATTTTCTCCAACAATCATACAAGCTGATTTATCGTCAGTAAACTGAGGATTAAAAGTAAAACCTAGCTTAGAAAAAAATATCTTTGATGCCTCTAGGTTTTTAACAGCTATATTTATGAATATTTTACTAGCCATAATTCAATCCTTTTAAAGTGATTAAATTCAGTATCTTACTGTAAATTTACAAAAAAAATGGACTGATTTTTCTTATAATGATATATTAAAGCTTTTTTTTTATCGTAATTTTGAGTTTTAAAGAAAATATTTTTGAGAACATCAGTTTATAAGTCCATTTCAAAACCAAAATTGTTCAAAAAACAACTTTTAATTTGGTCCCAACAATTCCGTGAAATTACTTTTATGGATAGTAATGATTACCCACAGGAATATTCAAATTACGACTGTATTTTGGCCGTTGATGCGCTTACTTCGATAAAAACGGATACTCATAATGCCTTTGAAGATTTAAAACAATACCAACAAATCACTAAAGATTGGATTTTTGGTTACTTGTCCTATGATTTGAAAAATGATGTAGAAGAATTGTATTCTAATAAATATGACGGATTAGATTTTCCTGATTTATTTTTCTACCAACCCAAAAAAATATTTTTGTTAAAAGGAGATCAGCTTGAAATGCAGTATCTCAATATGTGTGATGATGAATTGGAAGAAGACTTCGCTGAAATATTTGAAAGTGTAATAGTAGAAGAGCAAAAAGAAAATACGCTATATATTCAACAACGCGTTTCTAAAGAAGCTTATCTAGAAAAAGTCTCCAAAATGCTAGATTATATTCATCACGGAGATTTGTATGAGGCCAATTTTTGTATGGAGTTTTATGCTGAAAATACTAGTATAAATCCGTTAGAAAAATTTTTAAAACTCAATAAAATTTCGCAACCACCTTTTGCCGTTTTTTTTAAAAATAACACTCAATTTTTATTGTCTGCTTCACCTGAACGGTATTTGAAAAAAGAAAATGAAAACCTAATTTCTCAACCGATTAAGGGAACAGCTAAGCGTTTTTTAGATCCTGTTGAAGATGAACTTTCTAAAAATAATCTCGCTTTAGACCCAAAAGAAAGGGCCGAAAACATTATGATCACGGACCTCGTTAGAAACGATTTATCGCATACAGCTCAAAAAGGTTCCGTTGTAGTAAAAGAGTTATGTGGGATGTATTCTTTTATGCAAGTACACCAAATGATCTCTACTGTTACTTCCAAATTGGATTTTCAATATTCTGCAATTGATGCCATTAAATCGACTTTCCCAATGGGAAGTATGACCGGTGCTCCCAAAATTGCTGCGATGAAAATTATTGAAGAACTCGAGGAAACAAAACGTGGGATGTATAGTGGAGCAGTTGGGTATTTCACTCCAAATGGCGACTTTGATTTTAATGTAGTTATTCGTAGTATTTTATACAATCAAGAAAAAAAATACGTTTCTTTTTCTGTGGGAAGTGCTATTACATCGTTATCAATTCCAGAATCAGAGTACGAAGAATGTTTACTCAAAGCAAAAGCCATGCGCGAAGTTTTGGAATAAGTGAAATTCATAAATCGATTTCAGATTTTAATCTTTATTTTTGAAGCATGTTAGATAAACTTAAAAATCATATTGCGCATCACTTTCCCTTTTTGGAAAATAAAAAACTTTTTCTGGCTACAAGTGGTGGTTTGGATAGTATGGTGATGGCTCATTTATTTCAGCAATTGGACTATAAAATAGCTTTGGCACACTGTAATTTTCAGTTGAGGGGAGTAGAGAGTTTTGGAGATCAAAAATTTGTTCAAGATTTCGCTGAAGCAAATGAGATTCGCGTTTTTATAACGCAATTTGATACTCAGGCTTTCGCCAAAGATTACAAACTGTCTACTCAGGTTGCAGCAAGAGATTTGCGATACAATTGGTTCTATGAACTTTTAGAAACCGAAAACTATGATTATATCCTCACAGCACATCATGCGGATGATAATATTGAAACCTTCCTGATTAATTTGAGTAGAGGAACAGGACTAGAAGGTTTAACTGGTATTCCAGCTGAAAACGGAAATATTATTCGGCCGCTTTTGTTATTTTCTAGAGAAGAAATTGCTCATTATGCTGAAGAAAATAAGATTGAATGGCGTGAAGACAGCAGCAATGCCTCAGATAAGTATTTACGAAATAAGATTCGTCATGATTTAGTTCCTTTATTAAAAGAACTGAATCCACATTTTATTGAATCATTTCAAAAAACACAATCGTATTTGCAAGAATCAGCAGCGATGGTAGAAGACGCTTCTATCATGGTATATCAACAAGTAGTGCGACAAGAGGAAGATGAAATGCATTTTAATTTGAACCAGTTAAAGCGATTGCCTAATTATAAATCGTATTTGTACCAATGGTTGCATGAATTTGGTTTTTCGGCTTGGGATGATGTTTATGATTTGGTGGATAGCCAATCTGGAAAACAAATTTTTTCATCAGAATTTAGATTATTGAAAGATAGAGATTCTTTAATTCTAAGTCCAATCAATTTTGAAACTGAAAACGAAGAATATTTTGTCGAAAAAGGAATCAAAGACGTTAAGATTCCCTTAAATCTTTCGTTTTGTAAAGTAGATGACATTTCCATTAGCTCAAATACGGCTATATTTGTTGATGAAGATAAATTACATTATCCTTTAAGTTTACGTAGGTGGAAAGAAGGGGATAATTTTCAACCTTTTGGCATGGAAGGCAAGACTAAAAAACTAAGTAAGTTTTTTAAAGATGAAAAGTTTTCCTTATTAGAAAAAGAAAATTGCTGGATTTTATGGTCTGGTGATTCCATTGTTTGGGTTATCGGTTACAGACAAGATGAACGTTTTAGAATAAATAGTACGACACAAAATATATTAAAAATAGATTTAGAATAATGAAGAAAATTATTTTTTTACTACTTACTTTTTTGGCTTTTGCCAATGTAAATGCACAAATTTTGGATCCCGTTAAATGGACTACTAAAATTGAAAAAAAATCAGAGAATACCTATCTACTAACTTTTAATGGTGTTATAGAAAAAGAGTGGCATATGTATTCGCAATTTACACCTGATGGGGGACCACTGCCATTGGAAGTGATTTTTAAAAATGCAAATGAAAATTTTAGTCTTGTAGGCAAAGCCAAAGAAAGTAAAACTCGTACGGCTTACAATGATATTTTTGAAGTCAATGAAACCTTCTTTGAAAGAAAAGCGCAAATTCAACAAGAAATTAAGATCACAAATTCAAAAGTTTCTAAAGTTGAAGCCGAATTGAATTATCAAGTTTGTAAAGAGGTTTGTATCAATTTAGAGAAAAAATTTACTTTTGTAATTCCAGCAAATGCAGTCACAGCAGTAGCAGAAACTCTAAAAACAGAAACAGATGCAGCTCCTGCTTCATTAGATACTATAAAAGAAGACACTTTGGCTCCAAGTCTTGGTGCCAGCAATATTATGGAAGCTACTCCTGAAAAAACGGTGGAAGCAACTCCAAAACCAGATTCTAAAAGAGGACTTTGGTCGATCTTTTTTATTGCTTTCCTTTCAGGGTTCGCCGCTTTGTTGACGCCTTGTGTATTCCCAATGATTCCTATGACGGTAAGTTTCTTTACTAAACAAAGTAAAACAAAGGCTAAGGGAATCAGAAATGCTATTATTTACGGAATTGCTATTATTGTTATTTACGTGATGTTAGGATTTGTAGTAACCTGGGTTTTTGGTGCTGATGCGCTGAATGCTTTGTCAACAAATGTGTGGTTTAATATTATATTCTTTGTTTTATTGGTTGTTTTTGCAGCATCATTTTTAGGGGCTTTCGAAATTATGTTGCCTAATTCTTGGGCCAATAAAGTAGATAATCAAGCTGATAGAGGCGGAATGATTGGTATATTATTTATGGCATTAGCGCTAGCTATTGTTTCTTTTTCTTGTACGGGACCTATTGTAGGGACTTTATTGGTTGAAGCAGCTTCAAAAGGAGGTATTGCACCAATTGTTGGGATGTTTGGGTTTTCTTTGGCTTTAGCCTTACCTTTTATGCTTTTTGCAATGTTCCCAGGCTGGTTGCATTCTTTACCAAAATCAGGGGGATGGTTGAATACTGTAAAAGTAGTTTTAGGATTTTTGGAACTGGCTTTGGCTTTCAAATTTTTGTCGAATGCTGATTTAGTTTTACAATTACATTTATTAGAAAGAGAAGTATTCTTGGCGATTTGGATTGCTATTTTTGGAACGTTAGCATTCTATTTATTCGGTAAAATTACCTTACCACATGATAGTCCATTAACACACCTTTCGGTAGGAAGACTATTAATGGGATTGGTTGTTTTAAGTTTTACTATTTATTTAATTCCTGGACTTTGGGGAGCTCCATTAAAAATTATTAATGCTTTCCCACCTTCTATTGAATACAGTGAAAGTCCTTTTGGTATTGGAAGTTCTGGAAGTAATTCAACAGTAGTTTTACCAGAAGGTGCTAAAAGTGGACCTCATGGAATCGTAGTTTTTGATGATTATGAAAAAGGATTGGCTTATGCTAAGTCAGTTAATAAACCTATTATGCTAGATTTTACAGGTTATGCTTGTGTGAATTGCCGTAAAATGGAAAATAATGTTTGGTCTGATTCGACTATTTTACCTATTCTAAATAATGATATTGTATTGATTTCTTTATATGTAGATGACAAAAGGGATTTGCCAAAAGACCAACAATTTGTATCGAAAACAACGGGTTCAACAATTGAAACAGTAGGTGATAAGTGGACTGATTTCATGATCTCTAAATACAAAACCAATACACAGCCATTGTATGTTTTAACTGATTTAGAAGGAAATAGTTTAAATCAAACGACACCAACTATAAGTTATGTATCTATTTCAGAATATGAATCATGGTTAAAATTAGGGATTGCCAATTTTAAAAAATAAGTAATTGATTTATAAATGAATAGTTTGTTTTAATTAGTAAAAACAAAAAAACGTCTCTAAATGAGGCGTTTTTTATATCAACTTATAAAATTAATTACAAATCAAGCTAAGGCCTATTGTATTTTATCATGAATAGCAATCATAAAATTTTCGTCCCGTTTATTTTAAATAAAATTTAGATGTAAAATAAATTGAAATAACAGCAACCAATACAAGCAGTTTGGAAAGTCACAGTAAATAAAAAGAGGTCTCAAAATATATTTTGAGACCTCTTTTTATTTATTAAGTTTAAAAATTATTAGATACGAAAACCTGATCTAACACCACCAGAAACAAATATGGCATCCATTCTTGATTTTTGTCCATTGGTAAACATATACATTCCGGGATCATCAGTATAATCCATGTAATTCATCGTCATTTCAACTGGAGTTCCGGGACAAGTACTATAATGAGGGTAAACTGGTACACCATAATTTGCAGTGTTATGCGTAGGAGTATCAGATACTAAATCATCTCCACAAGTTGCATCACCCCAAATATGACGTAGGTTCATCCAGTGACCTACTTCGTGAGTTGCAGTTCTTCCTAAGTTGTAAGGTGCATTTGCTGTACCTGACAAACCAAAGTAGTTTGGATCAATTACTACTCCATCAGTAGCGCTTTTACCTCCAGGGAATTGTGCGTAACCTAAAATTCCACCACCAATTGTACAAACCCACATATTAAGCTTGTTTGAAGGTGACGTAGGGTCTAATCCTCCTTTTTTCGTACTTTTCATAGCATCTCTAGTACCCCAAGAAGTTTTTTTAGTCGATTTTCTATTGATTGTTTCTAAGACAAATGAAATCCCTACATTCGCTTTGTCTCCAGAAAATAAAGCAGGAACATCATTATAGTCTGAATTTCCAGCATTAAAATCTGCATTCAAAACATCTATTTGGGATTGAATTTGTGCATCAGAAATATTTTCTTCTGCAGTTTTATACAATACATTAACTACTACTGGTATTTCAATTTTTCCGTTTACTAAACGACCTGTCAGCATAGTTTTTTGTATGGACTGTTCTATTTGATTCATCCTTAAAGCTAATGTTGGGTCAGCTGCTAATTGTGCTTCAAGTACATCTTGTGATGCACATTTACGCTGCGTAATTGCGTTTGTAGAAAGAGAACTTGCATCTGAGGATTCATTTTGGCAAGAAAATAGCATCATGCATGCCACGGCTGATAAAATAATTTTTTTCATAATGGTTTGTTATAAATTAATGATTTTGGTTAATAGAATAACAATTTTATAACATTTTTGTCTAAAATAAAAATTATAGTTAATAAAAAAGTATTTTATTATTCATGCCGATTGTATTATTAAAAGTTTTTTTTAATTTTTAGATCTTTATTTCATTAGTATAATGCAAATGTATATCGGTATTATAAAGATACAGCTTTTTTTAAACTTTAATGAACTTCTGATTTTCTCTAAAGTTTTTTTCTTATACATTTTTAATTTAGTAATAGTATTCTTAAATCTTTTATTTTAAATTTTCACAAAAAAAACTCGCTAACAAGTAGCGAGTTTAATTTGGGAATGGTTAAAATCTAGATTCCAAAACCAGCTCTTGCTCCTCCAGAAACAAATAAAGCTGTCATTCTTGATTTTTGACCGTTTGTAAACATGTACATACCTCTATCATCAGTGTAGTCCATGTAATTCATTGTCATTTCATTGTGAGCAGGTAAACAAGTGCTTACGTATGGGTATGTTGGTACGCCAAAGTTTGAAGTTTTGTGAACAGGTGTATCAGCAACTAAGTCATTACCACAAGATGCATCACCCCAAATATGTCTTAAGTTCATCCAGTGACCAACTTCATGACTAGCTGTTCTTCCTAAGTTATAAGGATAACTAGCAGCGCTTGATAATCCAAAATAATTAGAATCAATAACAACTCCATCAGTAGCACTTGATCCACCTGGGAATTGAGCATATCCTAGAATACCTCCACCAATAGTACAAGCCCACATATTAAGTGTATTTGCTGGTGATGTAGGGTCTAATCCTCCTTTTTTTGTGCTTTTCATTGCATCTCTTGTACCCCAAGAGGTTTTCGTAGTTGATTTTCTTTTGATTTGAACTAATTCAAATGTAATACCAACATTTGCCGCAACTCCTGCAAACTCAGCTGGAGTACTACTGAAGTCAGCATTAGTTGCTGTATAATCTTCATTTAAGACATCAATTTGTGATTGTATTTGTGCATCTGAAATATTCTCAGCAGCTGTTCTGTATAATACATTTACAACAACAGGAATTACAATTTTACCATTTACTAGACGATTGGTTAACATCGCTTTTTGGGTAAAAGCCTCAATTTGATTCATTCTTAAAGCTAATGTAGGGTCAGCTTTTAATTGTTCAGCAAGTACATCTTGTGAAGCACATGCTCTTTTTGCCATTGCGTTTGTAGCTGCAACAGTCGATTCTGTTTGGTCATTTTGGCAAGAAAATAGCATTAAGAATGCCATTGCGGATAAAATTACTTTTTTCATAATAATAATTGGTTTTGTTATAAAAAATTGATTTTGGTTAATAATACCGCAATTCTATAACAAAATAATTAAATAAAAAAATTTTTTAAAATAAATAAATTAACAAGAATTTATGAGTGCTTATTTGACGGGCTTTTTTGAATAAAACATTCAAAATATAAAATAAAAAAATAGGATTAATCTTACTAAATATAAAATACAAACGTCTTTAATCGGCTTTATCGAACACTTTGACTGTTATGAATTGTTGTTATAAAGTATTTATTCAAACATATTATAGAACAATTCAACATATTTTCATGAAAATCATCCATTTATTTTAATTTTGTACTGGATTTTTTTAAGGAGTTCATTTAATTTTTATGCTAAAAAAAATAAATTTTAACTAGGAGTACTTATTTTTAAGTAGCAGAAGAATTATCTCTTTATATTTTAAACATAATTTTTAGAAAACAGAATTTGTTTTATGTTGTAAATAGGTTGTAGTTTTAAATGTAATTCTCTTTTTTGGAGATTTATGCAGTATATAGTTATCAATTATTAAAAATATAATTGATAATATTGGCACCCATTTTTAATGCTTTTTCACGTACAGGGATTGGATCATTGTGCACTTCTGGATCCTCCCATCCATCTCCTAAATCGCATTCATAGCTATAAAGTAAAACAAGTTTATTTTCTATAAAAATGCCAAATGCTTGTGGGCGTTTTCCATCATGTTCATGAATTTTAGGTAATCCATTGGGAAACGAAAATGGTTTTTGAAAAATGGCATGAGTAGATGGAATTTCTATTAATTCGTTATTTGGAAATATTTTTTTTATTTCTTTTCTGATATATTGATCCATTCCATAATTATCATCAATATGGATAAAACCTCCTGCACTTAAATATTTTTTAAGATTACTAACTTCAGCGTCATTAAAAATGACATTTCCATGGCCAGTCATATGAAGGAAAGGATAGGAGAAAATAGTAGGACTTCCAGGCTCAACTGTAGCTGGTTTTGGATTTATTTTTGTGTCGATTGTAGCATTACAGTATTTAATTAAATTGGGTAAAGAAGTGGGGTTTGCATACCAATCCCCACCGCCATTGTATTTAATTAATGCGATTTCTTGAGAAAATGAAGAAATAGAGATTAACAGTAAAACTGAATATATTTTTTTCATAATTCTTCAAAAATTTAATCTTCATTAAAGAATGCAACACTATGACAAGCTACAATAGCAGCCGTTTCGGTTCTTAATCGAGTAGTTCCTAAGGTAACGGGAATAAACTCACTGGCTATTGCTAATGCAATTTCTTTTTCGGAAAAATCACCTTCTGGTCCTATTAGTATAGTAAGGTTTTCATTAGGCTTTAATACCGATTTCAATGATTTTTTATCTGTTTCTTCACAGTGCGCTATCAATTGTAACCCTTCGTTTTTTTGTTTAACAAATTCTTTAAAAGTGATGGCATTATTTAATTTTGGGAGATACAGTTCATTTGATTGTTTCATCGCGGCCAAAATAATTTTCTCAAATCGTTCTTGATTAACTACTTTTCGCTCCGAGTGATCACAAATGATTGGAGTTATTTCTTGAACACCAATTTCAGTTGCTTTTTCCAGAAACCATTCATATCGATCATTCATTTTTGTAGGAGCTACAACTAAATGTAAATGTACTTTTGAAGGTGCTTTTTTTGTAGCAGATATTATTTTAACAGTACATTTGTTATCAGAAGCTAATGTGATTTGTGTTTCAAATAAATCCCCTAAACCATTTGTAACATATAATATATCAGTGTCTTTTTTTCGTAAAACTTTTATGATATGTTTGCTTTCTTCTTTGTCAAAAGCGAAGTTTTCAGTAGTTGCGTCAATATTTGGATTGTAAAATAATTGCATAGTTTAAAATTGTATTCGTGCTTTTGAAACTACAGATGAAGTTTCGAATTTTTGTGATAAAAACTTTTGATAACCTACAATTCCAATCATTGCAGCATTATCGGTTGTGTATTCAAATTTAGGAACAAAGGTTTTCCAACCGTATTTTTGTTCGGCTTCTTTCAAAGTATTTCTAATTCCAGAATTGGCCGAAACGCCACCACCAATTGCAATTTGTTTTATTCCGGTTTCTTTTACGGCTAATTTTAGTTTATCCATCAAAATTTCAATGATGGTATATTGTATGGAGGCACAAATATCATTCAGATTTTCGGATATAAAATCAGGGTTTTCTAATTTTTTCTTTTGAATAAAATATAAAATTGCTGTTTTCAATCCAGAAAAGCTAAAATCGAGTCCAGGAACTTTTGGTTTTGTAAAAGCAAATGCTTTAGGATTTCCTAATTGTGCATGTTTGTCAACTAAAGGACCGCCTGGATAAGGAAGGCCCAGTATTTTTGCACTTTTGTCAAAAGCTTCTCCAACTGCATCGTCCGTTGTTTCTCCAATAATTTGCATATCAAAGAAATCATTGACTTTTACGATTTGTGTATGTCCACCACTAATTGTTAAAGCTAAAAATGGGAAACTTGGTTTATCGTAATTTTCTTCTGCTATAAAATGGGCTAAAATATGGGCATGCATATGGTTTACAGCAACTAAAGGAATTTGTAATGCCAATGCCATAGATTTAGCAAATGAACTGCCAACAAGTAATGACCCCATTAATCCGGGACCTTGGGTGAACGCAATTGCTGAAAGTTGTTCTTTTTTAATATTTGCTTTTTGTAGTGCGGCATCAATTACGGGTACTATATTTTGTTGATGAGCACGTGAAGCTAATTCAGGAACTACACCTCCATATTGGGTATGAATCAATTGATTTGCTACAACATTTGACAGTACTTTGTCGTTATGTAATACGGCAGCAGCTGTGTCGTCACAGGAGCTTTCGATAGCAAGAATAAAAACCTCGGAATTTTGCATAAAAAGGCACAAATTTTGGATTATATTTGACAAACCGATTTTTTTTTTTTTTATTTTTACGGCGCAGCCAAAATTAAAGAATTTTTATTAAAGGTGCCGCTCTTTCCTAGGGCAAAATAATTATTTAGAAAAAATATAATAACAAAGGGTATCAAAAAATTCATTAAAATAATTTTCCGCATAATTTTGGGGCTAATTCTATTGCTGTTAGTGCTTGGTATTGCTCTTTCTTTGCCTTTTGTCCAAACTAAAATTGCACAATATTTTACCAATTCGATCAATAAAGATTATGGAACTAATATTGCTATAGATGAAGTTAGAGTTTCTGTTTTTGGTGGGGTGAAATTCAAAAAAGTCATCATTCTGGATCACCATAAAGATACTTTGATTTATTCAAAAATAGTTAATACCAATATCCTTGAAGGAAAAAAAATATTAGATGGAGATTTAATTTTTAAAGATATTCATTTAGAGGGATTGTTATTTAAGCTGAAAACGTATAAAAATGAAAAAGAAAGTAATATTGATAAATTCATCAATGCCTTTAATACAGGAAAACCTTCTGGTAAACATTTTTTGCTAAAAGCAAATAATGCCTATATTACTGATGGGCATTTTATCTTAACAGATGAAAATAAAAGCACACCTAAACAACTTGATTTTACTAAACTAAATACAACTTTAAGTGATTTTTTATTATATGGTCCAGCTGTTAAAACTATAATTAATAAAATGTCATTTTTAGATCATCGTGGTCTATATGTTGCCAACTTAAGTTCTAAGTTTAGTTATACAAAAAAGAATATAAAATTAGAAGAGCTAAAAATTGAAACAAAAGAGTCAAAAATTGATGCGGATGTTTATCTAAATTATAAAATTGAAGATTTTGCAAGTTTTACAGATAAAGTTCAGTTTGATGTAAAAATCAATTCATCTAAGTTAGGATCCAATGATCTTAGAATTTTTTATGATGAACTCGGTAAAAATCAATATTTTAATATAAAAGCCAATATTAAAGGAGCTTTAAATAATTTAAAGATTACTCGTTTGAATCTGATTGATTCTAACAAAACAAAAATGATTGGAGCGATTAATTTCAAAAATATTTTTGGAGCAGAAGATCAGAAGTTTTTAATGGATGTAAATTTTACTTCTTTTTCAAGTAGTTATGATAACTTAGTCACTATACTTCCTAATTTTTTAGGAAAGAAACTACCAATTGAAATTAAGAAATTAGGTAAATTTTCTCTTGTTGGTACTACTCAATTAACTAGTACAGCAATTGATGCGGATTTTTCATTAGATTCAGATTTGGGAAAATTGGAATCTATCTTGAGTATGACTCGAATTGATTTTATTGATAAAGCTTCCTATTCTGGTAAAGTGATCTTAGATGATTTTGATGTTGGGGAGTTGCTCGAACGTAAAGATCTTGGTAAAATAAGCATGAATATTGATGTTGATGGAGTAGGTTTTACTGAAAAATATTTAAATACTTCCCTCAAAGGTGATATAACAAAAATTGATTTTAATAATTATACCTATACTAATGTTGTAGTAAACGGTAAATTTAAAGCTCCAAATTACAAAGGCCAAATTTCTGTAAATGACCCAAATTTAAGTATGAATTTTGATGGCTTATTGAACTTAAGTAAAAAAGACAATAAGTATGATTTTCATATAAATGTTGAAAATGCAGACTTAAATAAATTAAAACTAGTAAAGGATTCTGTTTCTATTTTTAAAGGGGATGTCATTGTTCAAGTAACAGGAAATACAATTGAAAACCTTCAAGGGAATGTATATATTAAAAAAACATCATATCAGAATGTCAAAGACACTTATGTTTTTAATGATTTTAATATTTATTCTAGTTTTGATAATGAAAGAATACGCACAATAACTGTAAATTCACCAGATATTGTTGAAGGTGAGATTATTGGAAAATTTCAATTTAGTCAATTAGGAAATTTAGTAAAGAATTCTTTAGGAAGTTTGTATACTAATTTCAAACCCAACAAGGTAAACAAAGGACAATTTCTAAAGTTTAATTTTACCATATATAATAAAATTATAGAAATTTTTTATCCCGAAATTGCAATCGCCGCTAATACAATTGTAAAAGGGAATATTAAGTCGGATATTCAAGAGTTCAAGCTTAACTTTAACTCACCGCAAATTGTAGCATCTAATAATATTTTTGATAACATCAGAGTTGCAATAGATAATAAAAACCCGCTATATAATGCCTATATAGAATTAGATAGTATTAAAACAAAATATTATAAAATTCGAGATTTTAGTTTAATTAATGTTACTATGAAAGACACGTTGTTCTTTCGTTCTGAATTCAAAGGAGGTGTTAAAGGGGAAGATTATTTCAATCTGAATTTATACCATACCATTAATAAGAATAATGATAATGTTGTTGGGATTAGTAAATCAGAGATGAAATTTAAAGATTATCTATGGTATTTAAATGAAAAAGATGCTCCTAACAATCAGATCGTTTTTGACAAGTCCTTTAAGAATTTCAATATCGATGATATTATATTGTCTCATGAAAACCAAGCTATTTCACTAAAAGGAAAAATTAAGGACGATACAAATAAGGATTTGAAACTTAGTTTTAAGGATGTTGATTTGTTTAAAATAACACCCGAAAATGATAAATTTGTTTTTAACGGAAATATAAATGGAGAGGTTGATTTTAAGCAGAATAATGCTATTTATAAACCCACGGCTTCATTAGTAATTGATCATTTAAACATAAACAAAACGGATTTAGGGGTTTTGAATTTTGATATTGAAGGGGATCAAAATTTAGAAAAATTTTCTATTAATTCCTTTTTAGAAAATGAGAATCTAGAGTCTTTTAATGCGTATGGAAATTTTGAAATAATAAACAAGGAAACAGTTCTAGATTTAAAATTAAAATTTGACAAATTCAATTTAGGCGTCTTAAGTTCGATAGGCGGGGAGGTAATGACAAATATTAGAGGGTTAATATCAGGAAATGCTTCTATTGGAGGAAACTTGACTAAACCTAAAATAAACGGTCGTCTTTATGCTGATAATACAGGAATGACAATTCCTTATTTGAATGTAGATTATGTATTAAATGATAGGTCAATAATTGATTTAGTAGATGAGAAATTCTTGTTTAGAAACAATACAATCACAGATTCTAAATTTGATACAAAAGGTACTTTGAATGGTAGTATTGAACACAATAATTTTGCCGATTGGAAACTGGATTTAGCGGTAAATACGAAAAGGTTACTTGTTCTAGATACGCAAGATAGAGAAGATGCAGCGTATTATGGTACTGCATTTATAGATGGTGATGCTACAATAAAAGGGCCTACCAATGGATTGTTTATAAAAGTTAATGCAAGATCGGAAAAGGGTACTGCGGTTAAAATACCTATTAATGATGCAGAAAGCGTCAGCGATAATAATTTTGTTCATTTTTTAACTGCCAAAGAGAAATATAATATTGAAAGAGGTATTGTCGATTATGGTAGAAAATACAAAGGGTTAGAGTTAGAGTTTGATTTGGATATTACACCCGATGCAGAAGTTGAAGTGATATTAGATAGGAATTCTGGTCATGGTATGAAAGGGAAAGGGTATGGGTCATTATTATTTAAGATAAATACGTTAGGTAAATTTAATATGTGGGGGGATTTTCAGCCGTATGAAGGAAGTTATAATTTCAAATATGGGGGACTTATCGATAAAAAATTTGATGTTAAAAAAGGAGGTTCTATTTCGTGGGAAGGAAATCCAATGAAAGCACAATTAAATTTAGAAGCTGTCTATAAAACAATTGCAAATCCTGCTGTGTTATTAGAAAATTCCTCTTTTAACAGGAAAGTACCTGTAGAAGTTATCATTGGTATTAGAGGAGATTTAGCTAGTCCTGAACCTGATTTTAATATCGAATTCCCTACGGTTAGTAATGTATTAAAATCCGAGATACAATATAAATTGAATGATAAAGATGTGAGGCAAACGCAGGCATTATACCTATTGTCTTCTGGTGGATTTTTAAGTCCTGAAGGAGTTAATCAATCTGATTTTTCAGGAAGTTTATTTGAAACAGCATCCAGTTTGTTAGGTGGAATTATAAAATCTGAGAATGAAAAATTTAAGGTTGGACTTAATTACATTTCTGCTGACAAAAGAATTGGTAGAGAGACTGACGGTCGTTTTGTAGCGACAATTTCCTCAAAAATTAATGAAAGAATTACTATAAACGGAAAAGTGGGGGTACCATTTGGAGGAATTAACGAATCTGCTATTGTTGGGGATTTAGAAGTTCAATATAGAGTAAATGAAGATGGAACGCTTAATTTACGCCTCTTTAATAGAGAGAATGATATTAATTACATAGGACAGGGGATTGGCTATACTCAAGGTTTAGGGGTTTCTTATGAAGTAGATTTTGATACTTTTAAAGAGTTAGTGAACAAGATATTTAAGAATCATAAATTAGGAACTACAAATTCTTCAAATGATGTTTATCAAGACTCAAACTTGGCGCCAGAATATATTAATTTTTCTAAGCCGAAGGAATCTAAAAAAGAAGAGCTAAATAAAAATCAAGACGCAATCATTCCAGAGGAAGATTAATTTTTTTAGTTTGTAAACAGTAGTTGATCTTTATAGAAGCCTCTTTGTGATGTCTTTTTCCTTTTTATTAATTTTGAAAATTAATAACACTTCCTTTTAAATATTTTTAAGATTGAATAGCCATAATTGAATTTTATAAAAATTTGGTAAAATTCTAACTAATTTTAATAATTCAGATGTTTGATTTTATATTCTTTAAAATAGTGAGAAGTGCTTTTTTATGGTTAATTATCAAATAATAATTGAAAAATTTAACTTTTGTTGAAAAAAAACGGTTTTTTTTTGTTTTTTTGAAAACTTATTAACGAAAACGTTTGAATTTAGAGCACTTAACTAATTTAATATAAACATAACGCTTTAAGTGCTTTATGTTTGCTAATTTTACACTTTAATACTTAAATAATGCCAAAAACAATAAAAAAAATAGGGGTTTTAACTTCGGGTGGTGATTCACCTGGAATGAATGCTGCTATTCGATCAGTAGTTCGAACTTGCGCTTATCATAACATTGAATGTATAGGAATTTATAGAGGATATCAAGGAATGATTGAAGGAGACTTCAAAGAAATGGGTCCTCGCTCTGTAAATAATATTGTAAATAAAGGAGGGACAGTATTAAAATCTGCTCGTTCTCTTGAATTTAGAACACCAGAAGGAAGAAAAAAAGCACACGACCATCTTGTAAAAGCAGGGATTGATGCTTTAGTAGTAATTGGGGGAGATGGAACTTTTACAGGTGGCTTACTATTCAACACTGAATTTGATTTTCCAGTAATGGGAATTCCAGGAACCATTGATAATGACATATTTGGAACAAGTCATACCTTAGGTTACGATACTGCTTTAAACACTGTTGTAGATGTAATTGATAAAATTAGAGATACAGCTAGCTCACATAACAGATTATTTTTCGTAGAAGTTATGGGTAGAGATGCAGGTCATATTGCATTGAATGCTGGAATTGGTGCTGGTGCCGAAGAAATTCTTATTCCTGAAGAAGATTTAGGTTTAGATCGATTATTAGATTCTCTACAAAAAAGTAAAGCTTCTGGAAAATCATCGAGTATCGTTGTGATTGCCGAAGGGGATAAAATTGGTAAAAACGTTTTTGAATTAAAGGACTACGTTGAAGCAAATTTACCTGAGTATGATGTTAGAGTTTCTGTTTTAGGACATATGCAACGTGGTGGTTCACCATCTTGTTTTGACAGAGTTTTAGCAAGTAGATTAGGAGTGAAAGCTGTAGAATCATTGTTAGAAGGAAAATCGAATTATATGGTAGGTTTACAAAATGACAAAGTAAATCTTACTCCATTAGAGCAAGCTATAAAAGGAAAATCAGAAATTGATAGAGAGTTATTAAGAGTTTCTGATATCATGTCAACTTAGAGTTATAAAATGGAACTGTGTAACTACAGCTTCTGTTTTTTTAAATGAATAATAAACAATAAATAATAAAGAAATGTCAAAAGTAAAATTAGGAATAAACGGTTTTGGTAGAATTGGAAGAATTGTTTTTAGAGAATCTTTCAATAGAGACAATGTAGAAGTAGTAGCAATAAATGATTTATTAGATGTAGATCACTTAGCTTACTTATTAAAATACGATTCAGTTCACGGACGTTTTAATGGAACAGTTGAAGTAAAAGAAGGAAAACTTTTTGTAAACGGAAAAAACATTCGTATTACTGCAGAAAGAAATCCTGCTGACTTGAAATGGAATGAAGTTGATGTTGATGTAGTTGCTGAATGTACTGGTTTCTTTACTACTGTTGAAACTGCAAATGAGCACATTAAAGGTGGAGCAAAAAAAGTAATTATTTCAGCTCCTTCAGCTGATGCACCTATGTTTGTAATGGGAGTTAATCATACTGAAGCTAAAGCTTCTGATTTGATTGTTTCTAATGCATCTTGTACTACTAACTGTTTAGCTCCTTTAGCTAAAGTTATTAATGATAATTTTGGAATTGTTGAAGCTTTAATGACTACAGTTCATGCTACAACTTCAACTCAAATGACAACTGATGGTCCTTCTAGAAAAGACTGGAGAGGTGGACGTGCTGCATCATGTAACATCATTCCTTCTTCTACAGGAGCTGCTAAAGCAGTAGGTAAAGTTATTCCTGAATTGAATGGAAAATTAACTGGTATGGCTTTCCGTGTTCCTACTACAGATGTTTCTGCAGTAGATTTAACAGTAAAAGTTGCTAAAGAGACTTCTTACGAAGAAATCATGGCTGTGTTGAAAAATGCTTCTGAAACTAATATGAAAGGTGTTTTAGGATTTACTGAAGACTTAGTTGTTTCACAAGATTTCGTTGGTGATTCTAGAACTTCTATCATTGATGCTAATGCTGGAATTGGATTAAACTCTACTTTCTTCAAAATCATTTCTTGGTATGATAACGAATATGGTTATTCAAGTAAATTGATTGATTTATCTGTACATATTTCTGGATTAAAATAATCTTTTACATATTTATAAATCCCGTTATTGTATTTTAACGGGATTTTTATTTTTTATTCTTATATTGTATCGGTTTATAGTAAATCATTTTTATATTAAACCAGGAGCAAAACCAAAACCCAAAAACTAAAAAAATGAGATTAATTGTTGATAGTGGATCTACGAAAGCCGATTGGATTGCGATAGATGATGATGGAAAAATATTATTTACTACACAAACTTTAGGATTAAATCCTGAAATACTTGAAAATGATGAAATTATTGAGCGATTAAACGATCGTTTTGATATTTTGCAAAACAAAAAAAACGCAACTCATTTATTCTTTTATGGAGCTGGTTGTGGAACTGATAGAATGAAATTGACTTTGTCTCAAGCTTTTCAAAGTTATTTTCCAAATGCTATCATTACGGTTGAAGAAGATACCTATGCCGCAGTATATGCGACTACGCCAAAAAACCAAAAAGCAATTGTTTCTATTTTAGGAACAGGATCAAACTGTAGTTATTTTGATGGTAAAGAATTGCATCAAAAGGTGCAGTCATTAGGTTATATTGTAATGGATGATTGTAGTGGAAATGTTTTTGGAAAAGAATTAATTAGAAAGTATTACTTTAATAAAATGCCAAAGGAACTAGCTGAAGCATTTGAAAAGGAATATAATTTAGATCCCGACTTTATTAAAAGTAAATTATATAAAGAAGCAAATCCAAATGCCTATTTAGCCACTTTTGCTAAGTTTTTAATTCAGCATAAAGAGAGTGAATTATGTAAAAAGATAATCATGAAAGGGATGAAGTCTTTTGTGAAAAATTACATCAAACAATATGAAAATTGTAAAGAAGTACCTGTTCATTTTGTAGGGTCAATTGCTTTTTATTTAAAAGAAGAATTACAACAAACTTTTGATAAATATGAATTGCAACTAGGGAATGTACTTAGAAGACCTATTGATGGATTGATTGCTTATCATATTGCAAATAAATAAAGAGGGCTATCGATGGAAATTGCAATTATTGCCCATGATGGAAAAAAAGTAGATATGGTTCAGTTTTTGAATAAAAATATCGACATTTTAAAAAACGAAAAAATTAAGCTTATTGCAACTGGAACAACTGGTGGTAAAGCGGAGAATGCAGGATTTAAAGTAAAAAAGATGCTTTCAGGACCTATGGGAGGTGATGCTCAAATTGCAGCAAGAGTTGCTGAAGGTAAAACTAAATTAGTTTTATTTTTTAAAGATCCCTTAGCAAGTCATGCTCATGAAGTAGACATTAATATGTTACTTCGAGTTTGTGACGTACACAATGTGCCTATCGCAACAAATGAAGCTTCAGCACAATTGTTGTTAAATGCAATTATAATGAAATTATAGAACTTATATGTATACTATATTTATTAAACCGTTTTCTTTTGAGACGGTTTTTTTATTGATTTTGCTCCTGTTTCTATTAGAAATAAAAATGTCCCAACTTATAGCGGGACATTTTTAATTTTATAAAGGGTTTAGATTTTATAAACTATAGTATTGCAATCATTGAAATCTCTACATTTACATTCTTAGGTAAACAAGCTACTTGAACCGTTTCACGAGCTGGGGCTGTTTTTTCATTAAAATAAGTGGCATAGACTGAATTTATTTTGGCGAAATCATTCATGTCCATAATAAATATAGTTGTTTTCACTACATTTTCAAATGTCATTCCTGCTTCGTCAAGAACCGCTTTCATATTTTCCATGACTTGCTGCGTTTCTATTTGTATATTCTCAGTATTTAACTCATCCGTTTTTGGATCGATAGCTATTTGTCCAGACGTATATAGTGTGTTTCCTTTGAGTACGGCTTGATTGTATGGACCTATTGGCGCGGGAGCTTTATCGGTAAAAATTATTTTTTTCATAATATTTCATTTTCGTTATTTATTCTTAACGGTTGATAGTGCTTCGTTTATTCCATTTAATATCACTTAAAACACCAGATTTTATACCTATAAAAAATCCCCAGTTCGCATTAGTCCCAAAAGGAGTCCAGTTGAAATCCATTCTCCAGCTTAGTAAATCTCGTTCAAATCTTAGTTGTGTAAAGGTAACTCCATTTTGAACAAAATCATATCCAGTTGATATTCCAGCTTTCCATTTTGGTGTCAAGTCGGCATTTGCTGAAATCATGATAGAGTTTCCTATGATTTGCTTTTCTCTATTGTTATTTCCATAGGTTAAGGAGTAGGCAAAAGTCATGTCCCAAGGTAATTTGGATCTAAAAAATTCAGATATTTTATCATCGCCTTCTTCTTCACTGCCGTCAAATTGACTTTTAGTATTGTCATTTACAATGGTGTTTTTTCCAAAAAGATCATCTTCACGACCACCATTTCTTTCACTTTGGGTATTTTTATCTTTATTGGTTTTGTCTTTTTCTTTACTTGAAATAGAATAATTCAAAGTCATGTTTGCACTTGTCATTCTGAATAAACTTCCTCCATTATTAATATTAAAGGTGTTTATTCGAGTACCAGAATTGTTAATGGCATAGGGGTCTAATGTTGTCCCAAAATTAACATTCATTTTATTATTTAATAGTTGTGTTCCTCCACTTAATCTAAACGGAGCTAATGCTAGTGTATTGACTCCGTCAGCATCAAGATTGTAACTTGTTGAGATGTTTAAATTGTTAAGCAGCATTATTTTTTTTGCCTCTACCTTAGTACTGTCCCTGTCGGTCACTTTTGCTTCAAAAGTATTACTTAAATCAAAACCTAGTATATTTGAATTACTTAAACCGGGAGCTCCAAAGATGCCTCCTTCAAATCGAGTGTACTGTTTTGTAATGGTTCCAGTAGCATCAGAAGCATAGGTATCATAATATTTTTCAAAACTAGGGGTGTAGCTATAAGAAACAGATGGTCTCATAACATGTCTTATGGCTTGTATCTTTTTATCTTTACCAAAGTTAAAAGTTCCATAAATAGTTGTTCCTACACTGGATGAAAAAGAATAGGTTCTATACGCATCAAAACCATTCACAATTTTATCAACTACTTTACTTTGGTCTGAATCATAGCTGCGACTAATTGTTTTTGCATACCATACTTCTTCGTAGTTTAATGAAGTGGAAGCGCTAAAATATTTAAACAGTTTAAAATTGGTGCTTAAAGGAATACTGTGTTGTACTCCCATTTTTGCATCTTTAAACATTTGAGGTTTAAAAAATAGCGAATCCGTTGTTGTAATACTATTTCGACCATTCAAATTATATTGCAAATTGATGTTCTTAAAAAAACCTTTTTTTACTCCATCTTTCCCCACAAAAGGATAAATACGATCTACGCTTAGTTGAAGTGTAGGTAGTGTCATGTTTATAACTTCAGTCTGTGTATTTTGAGAATGAGTTGCTGATAGTGACATTCTTACCTGTGGGACCGAATTAAATGTTTTAGAATACGAAACAGATGAACTTAAGGTATTGTTAAGATTAGATCCAATATTAGCTTGATTTATAGATTGTTGGAAATACTTGCTACTTCCAAGATTGACAGAAGCTGAAAAACTGGAGTTAGGATTTGCTTTGGAATCTCGTGAATGTGACCATTGTATATTGTATATTTTTTGTTTACTATAATCAGGGTAGCCTCTTTCACTAGAAATTAAGTTTTCGTACCTAAAATTTAAATTTCCTCGGTAGCTGTATCGTTTAGCATAGGAGGACTCAAATCGCAAACCGTAACTTCCATTGGTGTAATAATCACCCAATACTGTTAAATCATAATTATCACTTAGTGCAAAATAATAGCCTCCATTTTGTAATGAAAAACCTCTAGTATTGGAGTCATTGTAACTGGGTAATATCAATCCAGAAATATTTGTTTCTTTGCTCATTGGAAAATAAGCAAATGGTAATGCAATGGGAGTAGGTACATTAGCGATTACCATATTAGTTAAACCAGTTATTACTTTTTTTCCAGGGATAAATTTTACTTTATTTGTTTGAAAATAATATTCAGGATTATCTACATCTTTTGAAGTGGTAAACCGAGCGCCTTTTAAAAAATAGACAGAATCATTTTCTTTTTTAGTTATCGAGGCTTTTATTTTAAACTCACCTTGGTCGGATCTGGAGTTCCATATTAAGGCTTTTTTAGTTTTGAAATTAAAACGAATAGAATCAGGTTCTACCTCATTAGCCCCTTGTTTAAAATGAGGGTATTGCGTGTACTTTCCCGTTGAATCTTTAATTCTTCCGGCATAGACTTCATTTTTTTCATAATCCATAATAATTATACCCGATGTTAATTCGACATCTTGATAGTATAATTCGGCTTTATCATATAAAGTTATTAGTTTTTTCTTTTGGTCAATTTTGGCATATTTTTCAGCCTTATATTTTACTTTTCCGTCAAGAAATGCTTTTTTAGATTTTAAAGTGTCAATTCTAATTAATGTATCAGTCTCTTTTTTTTGTTCTAAAAGAGTTTGATTCGATTTTGTACTAACTGAAGAGGACGTATCTACTTGCTTCTTAGCAGGTATAGCGCTCGTTTTTTTTGAAATATCTTGCGAATACAGATGATTGCATCCGATTGTAAGGAAAAATGATAATAAAACGATATTAAATAAGTTTGTCTGCAAAGGTTTTAATGCTATTTTTGTAAAATTATGGCCTGTTTTTTGAAGTGTCAAACTTACAGATTATTTTTTGTCAAAAATAATCAAATAAAAAAAATTATAACCGTAGTCTTTCATATAAATTAACTTTAGATTTATGCATATATTTTATAAGATGAAAATCATTATTCCTTTTTTACTATTTATAGTCACTTTTACAGGCTATGGACAATCAAACATTTTTAAAGTAACCCTAGATGCCGGACATGGAGATCATGATTTTGGTGCTGTTTATAATGGGCATGTTGAAAAAAATATTGCTTTAGCGGTAGTACTGAAAGTTGGAAAGTTATTAGAAGCTAATTCAAAGGTGGATGTAACGTACACTAGAAAGACTGATGTTTTTATAGATTTGGTTGAAAGAGCCAATATCGCCAATAGAGCTGATGCTAATATTTTTGTTTCTATTCATTGTAATGCCAATAGAAATACTGCAGCAGATGGTACAGAGACCTATGTAATGGGTATGAATAAAATCGCATCTAATTTAGAGGCGGCTAAGAAGGAAAACTCGGTTATTACTTTAGAGAAGGATTATAAACGAAAATATGAAGGATTTGATCCAAATTCTCCCGAAACAATGATTGGAATGACCTTAATGCAAGAAGAGTATTTAGATAATAGTATTACTCTTGCAAGTAAAATTGAAGAAGCATTTGGTGGTTTAGGAAAAAGAATTAGAGGTGGTGGTGTAAAGCAAGCTCCTTTTATGGTACTTCATAAAGCGTATATGCCAAGAGTGTTAATAGAGATGGGATTTATCTCTAATTTTACTGAAGGAAATTTATTAGATTCAGAGGATGGTCAAAATGAAATTGCCAAAGCTATTGCAAGTGCAATTATGAGTTATAAAAACGAGTATTATGGTAATGGTTCAACTGAAACCTATGAAGCAAGACCATCACAAAGGAGTATCGATAAGCCAGCTAAGGACACGGCTACTCCCGTTAAAACTAAAATTGTTTTAGAATCTGTGGAGTTAAAAAAAACTGCCTCTAGCCGAAATAATGAAGTTCTTTTTAAAGTTCAAATTTCAGCAAGTAGTAGAAAATTAGATTTGGAACCAAAAAATTTTAGAGGATTAAAAAATATATCTTTAGAGTATGAAAATAGAGTTTATAAATACATGTACGGTGAAACTTCTGATTATAATGAATCTAAAAGTTTATTAGAAGAAGCTAAAGCAAAGGGTTATGAATCGGCTTTTTTAATAGCATTTAAAAATGGTGAAAAAATCAGCATTCAAGAAGCTATTAAATAACTATAAGTTCGAATTTTTTATATTAAATTTGTACAAAATACTTACATTTTGAAATTAACAAGAGAAATCAAGACAGCAATTTTAGTAATTGCTTCAATATTATTATTTATTTGGGGTTATAGTTTCTTAAAAGGGAGAGATCTTTTTACGAGTTATAAAACATTATATGTCGAATACCAATCAGTAGAAGGGTTAGCTAAATCAGCTCCAGTTACTTTAAACGGTCTAGTAATCGGTAAAGTAAACAGCATTACGATAAATGAAAATACAGGAAACTTATTAGTAGAATTACAAATCAAATCGGATTTTCCTATTTCTAAATCCAGTGTTGCCTCTATCTATGAACCAGGGTTAATTGCTGGCAAACAAATAGCAATTGAACCTAATTTTAAGGATAAAAGTATTGCTCTTACTGGAGAAAAACTAACAGGCAATATTAAACTTGGACTTACTGATAAAGTTGGTGATCAATTGGTTCCTCTTCAGGATAAATTAGAAAAAATAATGGATAATGCTGATAAACTAATTAGTGGTGTCAATAACGTTTTAGATAAAAAAGCCCAAGATGATTTAAAGATTAGTTTAGCTGAATTAAGCAAAACAATGGAGCAATTTCATAAAGCATCTATCAGCATGAATACCATCTTGGAAGATAATAAAACTCAAATAAAAGGAGTCGTTACCAATTTCAATAAAATTTCTGGAGATTTTTCTAAAATATCAGATTCATTGAATAAAGCTGATTTAGGAAAAACGGTTAAAAACCTTAATACGACATTAGCAAAAGTGGATGGTATTATGGACGGAATAAAATCTGGAAAAGGGACAATGGGTAAATTAGTAACCGATGACGCTTTATATACGAATTTAGCAAAAACATCTAAAGAGTTGGAGTTATTGCTACAAGATGTTAGACTTTATCCTACTAGGTATGTAAATGTTTCTCTTTTTGGAAAGAAAAATAAGCCCTATAAGGCTCCAGTTGCAGATACAATTTCAAAAAAATAAAACAATTTTTCATGAGCTATTTAGACAATATATTATTTGCCATAGTTTTAGTTATTGGGTTTGGTTATTTTTTTAATAATATAAAAAAAATAATTAGAAACATCAATCTAGGTATAGATGTTGACAGGAAAGACAATTCTGGTTCTCGTTGGAAAAACATGGCTATGATAGCTTTGGGGCAATCAAAAATGGTCAAAAGACCCATTGCTGGTGCGCTTCATATTGTTGTTTATTTGGGATTCATAATAATCAATATTGAGCTTGTAGAAATAATTATTGACGGTTTATTTGGTACTCATAGAATATTTGCCTTTTTAGGAACTGCTTATAATGTTTTAATTGGTTCTTTTGAAATATTGGCATTTTTGGTTTTGGTTGCAGTTACTGTTTTTTGGATTAGAAGAAACATTGTGAGATTAAAACGATTCATGAATCCTGAAATGAAAGGATTTCCAAAAAGTGATGCTAATTACATCCTCTATTTCGAAATGGTATTGATGACCTTATTCCTTTTGATGAATGCTTCTGATCTGCATTTGCAAAATGTACCAGGAGGTTTCTCTCATTTTATTCAAGCGGGTTCGTTTCCAATAAGTCAATTCATTGAGCCTTTGTTTAATGGCATGTCAAATGAATTTGTGATGTTGTTAACTCAAATATTCTGGTGGCTACATATAGTAGGTATTTTAGTATTTATGAACTATTTGTATTTTTCAAAACACTTACACATACTATTAGCTTTCCCAAACACCTATTTTGCAAATTTAAACCCATTGGGACAATTTGATAATTTAGAAGCAGTTACTACAGAAGTAAAAATGATGATGGATCCTAATGCTGATCCATTTGCAGCAGCGCCAGCTCCAGTAGAAGGAGAGTTGCCAGCTAAATTTGGAGCAAGTGATATTCAGGATTTAAACTGGGTACAATTGCTAAACGCCTATACCTGTACAGAATGTGGCCGTTGTACATCATCTTGTCCAGCAAATCAAACAGGGAAGAAATTATCTCCTCGTAAGATCATGATGGATACTAGAGATAGAATGGAAGAAGTAGGTAAAAATATTGATGCAAACAAAGGTGTTTTTATTCCGGATAATAAAACATTATTAAACGATTATATTACACCTGAGGAATTGTGGGCTTGTACATCTTGTAATGCATGTGTTGAAGAATGTCCAGTTAATATAAGTCCTCTTTCGATTATTATGGATATGCGTCGTTATTTAGTTATGGAGCAAAGTGCAGCGCCAATGCCACTAAATGCAATGATGACAAATATTGAAAATAATGGGGCACCATGGCAGTTTAATCAACAAGATAGATTGAATTGGAAAAATGAACATTAATATTTTAAGGTACTTTGTTAATAGCTTTTACTACTTTAAAATTATAAGATAACCAGTTAGTTTGAAAACTGAATAAAATAACACAAAATGTCAGAAAATTTAATAGTGCCAACTATGGCAGAGATGCTTGCTCAAGGAAAACAGCCAGAAGTGTTGTTTTGGGTGGGTTGCGCAGGAAGTTTTGACGATAGAGCAAAAAAAATTACTAAAGCATTTGTTCGAATTTTAAATCGTGCTAATGTACCTTTTGCTGTGCTTGGTACAGAAGAAAGTTGTACAGGAGATCCTGCAAAAAGAGCAGGAAATGAATTTTTGTTTCAAATGCAGGCCATGATGAACATTGAAGTTTTGAATGGATATGAGGCAAAGAAAATAGTGACCGCCTGTCCGCATTGTTTTAATACTTTGAAAAATGAATACCCTGAATTAGGAGGTAAATATGAAGTAATTCACCATACTGAGTTTTTAAAATCATTATTAGATACTGGTAGACTGACTATTGAAGGAGGACAGTTTAAAGGAAAGAAAATTACTTTTCATGACCCGTGTTATTTAGGAAGAGCAAATAATGTGTATGAAGCTCCAAGAGATTTAATTTCAAAATTGGATGCTGAATTAGTTGAAATGAAACGTTCAAAAGTAAATGGACTTTGTTGTGGTGCTGGTGGTGCTCAAATGTTTAAGGATGCTGAACCTGGTAATAAGGAAGTAAATGTTTTAAGAACTGAAGATGCATTGGAAGTGCAACCAAACATTATTGCTACTGGATGTCCTTTTTGTAATACAATGATGACTGATGGTATTAAAAACAAAGAAAAAGAAGCTGATGTTAAAGTAATGGACATAGCGGAATTAATTGCAAATGCGCAAGATCTATAAGAGAGCATCATCATTATTAGTTTGTAGTTTTATTTTATTCTAGTTTAATACTATGAATTCCAAACTAGATTAGCTGTTTGCAAAAATGCTTTTTAATAATATTAATTATACTATAAAACGAGATTAGTTTTCATTCAGAAATCTAAAATCGTTTTTCTAAAATCATAAATCATATGTACGTACCATTTGAAAATTTACCCGAAGAATCCAGAATTTGGATTTACCAATCGAATAGAAAATTTTCGGATGCCGAGTTTTCCGAAATCGAAGTTGCTTTAAATACTTTTCTTGAAGCTTGGGCAGCACATGGAACTAGTTTAGAATCTTCGTACCAATTAAAATACAATAGATTTATTATTATTGCTGTGAATCAGGATGTTCAGGCGGCAACAGGATGTTCAATCGATTCATCAGTTGAATTTATTCAAAGTTTGGAGCAAAAATATGCAGTAGATTTATTGGATAAAATGAATGTTACTTTTAAACTAGGAGAACATATTGCTCATAAGCCATTAATAGATTTCAAAAAAATGGTTAAAGATAAAGCTGTTACTGAAAACACTATTGTTTTTAATAATTTAGTGAACAATATCGAGGAATATAATGAATCATGGGAAGTTCCAGCTTTAGACAGTTGGCACAGTCGATTTTTCTAAAATAAAAATACTTTAATGAAAAATATAGGCATCAGAAATTCTTTTCTTTATGTCTTATTTTTTTTTGTAGCCAGTTGTATTGGTACAAAAAATAATAAGCCAAAAGTCGTTTTTTCTCATATTCCAACAGAGGTTAGTGATTTTAAAATTGATAAATCCAAAGAAGAGACCTCCCTTTTTAAGTTGTCTCGTGATGGGAATAAATGGGTTGACAGTATATATAGCGGACTCTCATTTGATGAAAAATTAGGGCAGTTATTTATGGTAGCGGCATATTCAAATAAAGATGCTGCTCATGAAAATGCGATTGATAAACTAATTACAGAAAACAAAATTGGAGGATTAATATTCTTTCAAGGCGGTCCTGTTCGTCAAGCAAAATTGACCAATCGGTATCAGTCTAAATCCAAAACACCTTTATTTATAGGAAATGATGCGGAGTGGGGTTTAAGTATGCGACTGGATTCTACCTATAGTTATCCTTATAATATGACTTTGGGTGCTGTTCAGGATATTAAGTTGATTGAAAAAATGGGTGAACAAATTGGGGATCAAAGTAAAAGATTGGGACTTCAGTTCAACTTTGCTCCAGTACTTGACATCAATACCAATCCCAATAATCCTATTATTGGATTTCGTTCTTTTGGAGAAGATAAATACAATGTCACCGAAAGAGCTATTGCACTCATGAAAGGGTTTCAAAGTAAAGGAATATTTGCAACAGGAAAACATTTTCCAGGTCATGGTGATACGGAAACAGATTCTCATAAAGGGTTACCTACTGTGAATTTTTCAAAAGAAAGACTCGAAATCATGGAGTTTTGGCCTTATAAAAAAGCTTTTGAAGAAGGATTGTCTTCTGTTATGGTGGCACATCTAAATGTTCCAAGTTTAGAATCAAGACCCAATTATCCATCTTCGATTTCCTATAATGTTGTAACTAATGTTCTTCAAAAAGAATTAGGATTTAAAGGTCTAATTTTTACTGATGCACTGAATATGAAAGCAGTGAGCAATTATAAAAAGCCAGGTGAAGTGGATTTAGATGCTTTTTTGGCTGGAAATGATATTTTATTATTTCCTGAAGATGTTCCAGTGGCTTTAGAAACATTAAAAAAAGCGTATCAGGATTCTTTGTTTACCGCAGAAAGATTGGATTTCTCGGTTAAGAAAATTTTAAAATTTAAATATTTGGCAGGCTTGAATTCATATAAGCCTATTGAGATTTCAAATTTGTACCAAGATCTTAATTCGTCAAAAAATGATGCATTGCAATATGAATTGTATGAAAATGCAATTACAGTTTTAAAAAATGAAACATCTATTTTGCCTATTAAGAATTTAGAAAATCAAAAGATTGCGTATGTAAAAATGGGTGATGCTACAAACAGTACTTTTGTTTCAACATTAAAAAAATATACAGAGGTTACTGAGATTACGGATACCAACATAGATAGTTTGCAATCTAAATTAAAACAGTTTAATACCGTAATTATAGGATATCATAAATCGGATGCTGCTTTTAAGAACCATGATTTTAAACCATCGGAATTAGTAAAATTGGCTTCATTGGCCAAAAATAATAATGTAATTCTGGATGTTTTTGCATCTCCATATTCATTAATTCCTGTGACCGATTTTAATGATTTTAAAGGGATTATTGTTTCCTATCAAAACAGTGCAATTGCACAAGAAGTTTCGGCTGAATTGATTTTTGGTGCCATAAGCGCTAAAGGAAAATTGCCAGTTTCAATTACTAATAGTTTTAATGCCAATTTTGGTTTAACTACTGAAAAATTAAATGTATTAGGTTTCACTGCTCCTGAAAACGTGGGAATGAACCCTTTAGTTTTAGCAAAAATTGACAACCTAGCACGCAAAGCAATAAATGGTAAAATGACGCCTGGATTACAGATTTTGGTGGCTAGAAAAGGGAAAGTAATTTATCAAAAATCATTTGGAAGTCCAACCTATGATTCTGCTGTAAAAGTTACTAATTCAGATGTTTACGATGTGGCTTCATTGACCAAAATACTATCTACATTGCCCAATGTGATGGTACAATACGATCAGCAGAAGATAAATATGGAAACTAGATTGGATTCTATGTTGCCTATTTTTAAAAACTCAAATAAAGCTGATATTCATTTTAAAGAGTTATTATCCCATTATGCCAGATTGCAACCTTGGATTCCTTTTTATAAAGCTACAATTGATAAAAATGGAAATCCATTGGATAAATATTATAAGAAAGTTCAGGAGCCTAATTTTGCTGTAAAAATTGCTGACAGCCTGTTTTTAAGATCGGATTATAATGATACGATTATGAAATTGATTGTTGACAGTAAATTATTACCCCAAAAAAAATACAAATACAGTGATTTTACGTTTATGATTTTGAAGGAATATTTGGAAAAAGCAACAGGAAAAAAATTAGATGTTCTAAGTACTGAGAATTTCTATAAACCACTGGGTACTAATAATACGATGTACAATCCATTAGGAAAAATCAATAAAAATAGAATAATACCAACAGAAATCGATACGTATTTCCGTCATCAAATAATCCAAGGTTATGTTCATGATATGGGAGCAGCTATGGAAGGTGGCGTTGGAGGGCATGCAGGAATCTTTTCAAATAGTATGGATGTTGCCAAAATAATGCAGTTGTACCTTCAAAAAGGGAATTATGGCAATCATCAATATTTTTCTGAAAAGACATTTAATGACTTTAACACTTGCTATTTTTGTTCTGAAGGAAATAGGAGGGGAGTAGGGTTTGATAAACCACAACTAGGAAGTAGTGGACCAACTTGTGGTTGTGCTTCGATGACCAGTTTTGGGCATACAGGATTTACGGGAACAATGGCTTGGGCTGATCCCGAAACTGATATCGTTTATATCTTTTTATCGAATAGGACATTTCCAGCTGAATCAGCCAATAAATTATCAAAAGAGAATATACGCGAAGACATTCAAGAATTAATATATCAGGCTATTGAAAATTGATTATTATAATTAAATTATTTTTTATTAATTAGGAATCATTAGTAGCATTTTTTTATTAAAAATAGAATGGCATCGCAATTTTCCTTAAATTCGTTTTATTAAAATATACCCATGAAAATTGCAATAGTTTGTTATCCTACATTTGGAGGAAGTGGCGTTGTCGCTACAGAGTTAGGGCTTGAATTAGCTAGACTAGGACATGAAATCCATTTTATTACTTATAGTCAACCAGTACGTTTGGCATTATTGAATCCCAATGTTCATTATCACGAAGTGAATGTGCCGGAATATCCTTTATTTCATTATCAACCTTATGAATTAGCTTTGTCGAGTAAGTTAGTTGATATGGTTAAACTACATAAAATTGAGATTTTGCACGTGCATTATGCCATTCCACATGCTTATGCAGGATATATGGCTAAACAAATGCTTAAGGACGAAGGAATTGAAATTCCAATGGTTACGACGCTACATGGAACAGATATTACATTAGTAGGGAATCATCCATTTTATAAACCAGCAGTAAGTTTTAGCATCAACAAATCGGATGTGGTAACTTCTGTCTCCCAAAGTTTAAAGGATGATACTTATAAATTATTCAATATTAAAAGAGACATACATGTAATACCCAATTTTATTGAATTAGATAAAAATAATACTGATCCTAGTATTGCTTGTCACCGTTCCGTAATGGCAAAACCAACGGAACGTATAATTACTCATATCAGTAATTTTAGAAAAGTAAAAAGGATTCCAGATGTAATTAAAATATTTTATAAAATTCAAAAAGAAATTCCTGCTAAATTAATGATGGTGGGAGATGGTCCTGAAAAGGAAAAGGCAGAATATTTATGCCAAGAATTAGGGATTTTGGATAAAGTAATCTTTTTTGGTAATAGCAATGAGATTGATAAGATATTAAGTTATACGGATTTATTTTTATTGCCTTCTGAAACGGAAAGTTTTGGACTTGCAGCTCTTGAAGCTATGGCTTGGAGTGTTCCAGTAATTTCAAGTAACTCGGGTGGTTTGTCTGAAGTTAATTTTGATGGAATTTCAGGATATTTAAGTGATGTAGGGAAGACTGATGAAATGGCCGAGAATGCATTGAAAATTTTGAGTGATGAAGAAACTCTTTTAAAATTTAAAGAAAATGCTTTATCAGTTGCAAAAAAATTCGATATTAAAAACATTTTACCGCTCTATGTTGAATTGTACCAAAAAGCAATAAAGAAATATTCGAAAAAAAATAAATTTCTAAGAGAAGCCAAAAAAGAATAATTCTTTAGAATTAAGATAAAAAAATGAAAAAAACAGCAATAGCATTATTTACTTTGACTTTGTTTTCCTGTGGGACTACTGTAACAAAGAGTACAGGAAAAAAAGCTTTATATGAGGTCTTAACTCAGCAGTCAGATGGTGGTGGAAACATTCATTTCTTTGAAATTCTTACGGAACCAAATGAAATTAGGATGTTGCAGAATGATAAAATGCTGAAAAATAAAATTAGCCCAACTGATGTTCAAAAATCAAATTTTGTCATTTTAAATATGGGAGAGAAAACTACAGGTGGATTTAAAATAACGGTTGAAAATGTAGTTGAAACGGATAAAAATGTAATTGTTACAGTAAAAGAAACTGAACCTGAAGCAGGGACAATAGTCACTCAAGGTTTTACTTATCCTTTTTGTGTAGTAAAAATAAATTCTAAAAAAGAAATTATAATTAAATAAAAAAATGCCACTATTTCTAGTGGCATTTTTTATATAATAAAACTAAGTTTTAGAATTGGTATCTAACACTTAATGCGATGTCTGAACCATAATTGTTTTTGTAATATCCGTTTCCACCAAATTCTGGTCTGAAATCCAAAGATACTAACAAAGGAATGTCAAAGTTGTATTCTAATCCTACATCCCCTGCAGCAAAAGCAAAAGTATCATTGTAGTGATTTCCACCGTTGTCATAACTATAACTACCTAATCCACCACCTACACCAGCATACCAGTTGAAACCACCATCAATGTTCCAAACCCATTGGTACAAACCAGCTAATTTTATAGCATTGTCATCATAACCATTGTGATTAAAATCACTTCTGTTTCTCCAACCTAAATCTAATTCTAATCTATTGTTGCTTGATAAAGCTCTTTGGTAAGAAAGTTCTCCTCCAAATCCACCATTGTCACCAAAACGAAGTCCTAATGCATTTTTAGAGATATCTTGTGCCTGTGCGCTAAATGCTAAACCGATTAGCATAAAAGCAGATAAAATAATTTTTTTCATTTGTTAATTTTTTGTTTTTACAAATTTACTAAACAATACAAAGAATCGATTTATACTATAATTCTTATTTGTTATATAATTTACATGTTTGTGAAAAAATTAGCACAGCTGAACTTCATTATATAAAACATAATCGCTATAAATTATGTGTTTTAAAACATCTATTAATTTAGGAGAGTAAATGGATTTATTTGGACAAAAGAATAGAATTAACAAGTTCATTACTCAAAAGATCTTCCATTTCAAATAAATTTTCTTCTTCAGAATAATTAGTTTCTTTATAATGATATAGTTTCCATCGTTTTTTATTGTATTCCAAAGCAGTTAAATTCTCCACCCAATCTCCAGAATTCAAATACAATGTTTTCCCATTTTTATTTTCTTTTTTTATGATTTTTGGCTCATGTATATGTCCGCAAATTACATAATCGTATTTTTTTTCTATTGCAATATCAGTAGCCGTTTCTTCAAAATCCGATATGTGCTTTACTGCTTTCTTGACACTTGCTTTGATTTTTTTAGAAAAAGAATAGGGTTCTTTTCCAAATCGTTTTAAACACCAATTAACAAAACGGTTTATTAGAATCAGATAGTCATAACCTAATCCACCTAGTTTTGCAATCCATTTAGCATGATGTACAGAAGCATCAAATACATCGCCATGAAATATCCACGCTTTTTTGTCGTCTAGTTCCAATACTAATTTATCAACCAAGGCAAAATTACCCATATTCATGTCACTGAATTTCCGTAGCATTTCATCGTGATTTCCAGTGATATAATACACTTTTGTTCCTTTTGAAGCAAAGCTTATTATTTTTTGAATGACTTTTAGATGTGTTTTTGGAAAATACGATTTTCTAAATTGCCAGATATCAATAATATCTCCATTTAAAACTAGAATTTTAGGCTTTATGGAAGATAAATATTTGTTGAGTTCAATGGCATGGCTTCCAAAAGTTCCAAGATGAACATCAGATATAACAACCAATTCCACTTTTCTTTTTTTCAATTGTATTTAATTTGAAGTTTAACAAATGAATTCAATTAATCGCAATTGTATTTAACGATAAGGTTAATAATTTAGCTTTAATATTAATTAAAAGTCAATAAATGCTATTTGATTCTTAAAAGTTTAAACTTTTAATTTTTAAACTTTAAACTAAAATGCTACTTTTGTTCAAAACATATAATAATGGCAGGAAATAGCTACGGAACACTATTTAGAATAACCACTTTTGGTGAATCACATGGAGAAGCATTAGGTGGAATTATAGATGGTTGCCCATCAGGAATACAATTAGATTTAGAGGCAATTCAACTTGAAATGTCTAGAAGAAAACCAGGCCAATCGGCAATTGTTACGCAACGAAAAGAACCAGATGATGTTCAATTTTTATCAGGAATCTTTGAAGGTAAAACAACTGGAACACCAATAGGTTTTATTATTCCAAATACAAACCAAAAATCGGATGATTACTCCCATATAAAAGACAATTATAGACCTAGTCATGCTGATTATGTTTATGATCAAAAATATGGTTTTAGAGACTATAGAGGTGGAGGAAGAAGTTCTGCTCGTGAAACAGCAAGTAGAGTTGTTGCAGGTGCAATTGCAAAACAAATGTTGCCCGAAATAAAAATCAATGCTTATGTTTCTTCAGTAGGCCCCATATTTTTAGAAAAACCGTATCAAGATTTAGATTTTTCAAAAATAGAAAGTAATCCAGTACGTTGCCCAGATGAAGAGATGGCAGTTGTAATGGAAGATTATATTCGTGAAATTCGTAAAGAAGGGAATACTGTAGGTGGTACTGTAACTTGTGTGATACAAAATGTCCCCGTAGGATTAGGGGAACCTGTTTTTGATAAACTTCATGCTGAACTAGGTAAAGCAATGCTTTCCATAAATGCGGTAAAAGGATTTGAATATGGAAGTGGTTTCTGTGGTGCAAAGATGAAAGGAAGTGAACACAACGATTTATACAATACGGACGGAACTACCAAAACAAATCTTTCTGGAGGAATTCAAGGTGGAATTAGTAATGGAATGGATATTTATTTCAGAGTAGCATTTAAACCAGTTGCTACTATTATGCAAAAACAAGAATCATTAGATAATAAAGGTAATATTACCGAAATGACTGGTAAAGGTCGCCATGATCCTTGTGTTGTTCCACGTGCTGTTCCTATTGTTGAAGCAATGGCTGCCATTGTATTAGCTGATTTTTACTTGATCAATAAGACGTATTAATACGCACTATTTTTTTTTCGTTAAAAAAGAATTTAAAATATTTCTTATAATAGATTAAACCTGGGTTCAAATCCCAAACTAACCATTAAATAAAAAACCATTAGATGAATTCTACAGAAACAAAAAAGCCGTCAATCTTATCAAATTTGACTACGCAAATACTTATTGCAATGATTTTAGGAATTGCTTTAGGTATCGTAATTCATAATACAATTTCAGAAGAAGGCGCTTTGGAGTTTAGTGATAAAATAAAAATTCTTGCTACCGTTTTTATTAGATTGGTACAAATGATTATTTCTCCACTAGTATTTACAACACTGGTAGTTGGTATTGCAAAATTAGGTAATGTGAGTGCAGTTGGGAGAATTGGAGGAAAAGCTTTGGCTTGGTTTTTTACGGCTTCATTTATTTCATTACTATTGGGAATGTTTTTTGTAAACACACTTAAACCTGGAGAGGGGCTTAACTTATCAAATATTGATTTAGGTTCAGCATCAGAAGTGGCAGAAAATTCTAAAAGTATTTCTTTTGATAATTTTATTGCACATATAGTTCCCAAGAGTATTTTTGAAGCAATGGCAACAAATGAGATCCTTCAAATTGTGGTTTTTTCTATTTTCTTTGGTTTGGCAGCTGCCGCAATAGGAGATTATGTAAAACCGGTTGTTAATGGTTTAGACAAAATGTCACATATTATTCTAAAAATGGTTAATTATGTTATGAACTTTGCACCAATTGGAGTTTTTGGAGCTATTGCAGGAGTTTTTGCTGTTAGAGATTTTCAAGAACTAGCTATCACTTATTTTAAATTTTTTGGATCTTTTTTAATAGGAATTTCATCCCTTTGGGTTGTATTAATAGCGGTTGGTTATATTTTTCTAAAAAGCAGAATGACCGTTTTGCTTAAAAGAATTGTTAGCCCATTGATTATAGCTTTTGGAACAACAAGTAGTGAAGCCGTTTTTCCTAAATTGACTGAAGAGCTAGAACGTTTTGGAGTAAAAGACAAAATTGTTTCCTTCATGTTGCCTTTAGGATATTCATTTAATCTTGATGGGAGTATGATGTATATGACTTTTGCTAGTATTTTTATTGCTCAAGCTTATGGAGTTCATTTAGATTTAGGAACTCAAATGACGATGCTTCTAGTTTTAATGCTTACAAGCAAAGGAATTGCAGGTGTGCCTAGAGCAAGTTTAGTAGTTGTTGCTGCTACTTGTGGTATGTTTGATATTCCAATTGAAGGTATTGCATTAATATTACCAATTGATCATTTTTGTGATATGTTTAGAAGTGCTACTAATGTATTAGGAAATGCATTGGCAACATCAGTAGTAGGAAGCTGGGAAAACGATGATGATTTAGAAGCGGTTCCAGTTGATGTCAATTAATTAGTTATCATTTTATTTAAAATAAAAAAGCAGTTACAAGGCATTCTTGTAACTGCTTTTTTTATAGTTTTATTTTTTAAGAATATTCTTTCAGTAAAATTTATTTTTTTTTCAAATATTTTTACTTATCAAGTCTATTCTCTTTTTAAATTATTGATACTTAATGTTTAAATAAAAATGTATATTTGATAAAATTAAAATTTCTATGCTCCAATCAAGAATTATTTTTTTTATTTTCTTTTCATTAAATCTTTTTAGCAGCAATTCTGTTACAGATAAAATAAAACCATCAAGAAAGGAAATTGTTAATCTTACTAATAAGGCCTCACAATACTTGCAAGAGTTTAATTTTGAAAAATCATTTGCTACTGCAAGAAAAGCATTAAAACACTCTATAGATGCTAAGGATGATATCTTAATTGCAAAATCCTATAATACAATTGCAGGTAATTATGATGAATTATCAGAGTATGATAAAGCTATATTTTTCTATAAAAAAGGGCTGTTTTATGCCAATAAAACAAGTAATGATACTGTTAAGAATAGTATAAATAATAATCTAGGGAACATTTATTGTTTTGAAGTTAATCAACTTGCAAAAGGGTTAAATTATTATAAAAAATCACTAGACTATAGTTTAAAAATAGCCGACTCAAGTCAAATTTACATAACTAAAATGAATATTGCTTGGGCCTATTTTTATATTGGTAATTTTAAAAATGGAAAGCCGTATTTAGATTTTATTACTAAATACAAAAATAGGTTGGGTGATAATACTACAATTGTTGCTTTAAACATGTTAAATGGAATGTATTATACGAGTACATCAGACTATGATAAAGCAAATTCCTTTTTTATTGATGCTATTAAGCTTGGTAATAGTGGAATTGAAAAATCGGATTTGTCTTATTCACATGAAGAATATGCCAAATTATTATTAAAAACAGGTAAATATAAAGAAGCATACGAAAACTTGGCCTTGTTTAATAAAATAAGAAAAGAACTTGAACAATCAGATAAATTGAAGAGGGCAGAAGTTATAGGAGTGAACTTAGAGCTAGATGAATATAAGAGAAAAGTTGATAAAATTGAAAATGAAAAAGATTTACAATATCAAAGTTTGAAAAAATCTAGAATTATAGTTTTTCTATTCATAATTGCTTTGAGTGTTGTATTGCTACTACTTTATACCGTTTATAAAAATTATAATTTTAAGAAAAAAAAGAATGCCGAACTTGTTATAGCCAATGAAGAATTAAGTATTGCAAAAGAAAAAGCGGAAGTCGCTTCTCAACTTAAATCACAATTTGTTTCAACAATAAGTCATGAATTACGAACTCCATTATACGGTGTAGTTGGAATTACAAATATGTTATTGGATGAACACAAAGAACTAGCGGATAGTCCTCATTTAAGTTCTCTTAAATTTTCTGCTCGTTATCTATTATCACTCGTTAATGATGTATTGCAAATTAATAAAATTGAAGAAAATCGAATTGTTCTTGAAAGTTTAACTTTTAATATTACTGATGAGATAAATATGATTAAAAATTCTTTGTCTTTTATTGCGAAGAATCATAATAATGAAATTAATGTTACTATTGACCCTGCGATTCCGGAGTACTTAATTGGAGATAAACTTCGTTTTTCTCAAATAATAATAAATTTAGTCAGTAATGCATTGAAATTTACTGATAATGGAATGGTTGACATTTCGGCTAACTTGATTAAAGTAGAAAATAAATTTAATTATATTGAATTTAAAATTCAAGATAATGGTGTTGGAATAGCGATCGAAGATCAGGAAAAAATATTTGAAAAATTTGTACAAGTTGGAAGGAAAGAGATTGATTATCAAGGTACAGGTTTAGGGCTATCTATTGTAAAACGATTGTTAGAACTGTTTAATAGTGCTATATCACTTCAAAGTGAAATAGGAAAAGGAACTACTTTTATCTTTGAAATTGCATTTGAATGTGATCCGGCGAAGACTGTTGAAATTATTAATAAAATTCATGTTGACTTGACATCAAGTGAAATTTTTTCAGTTCTTGTAGTAGATGATAACACAATTAATCAACTGATTACAAAAAAAATAATTGAAAAAAACAACTATAAATGCAGCGTTGTAAGCTCTGGTTTTTTGGCTTTAGAGATTCTCGAAAAAGAAACTTTTGATGTCATTTTAATGGATATTAATATGCCTTTAATGAATGGGTTTGAAACCACAAGGCGCGTTCGTAATATGGGAATAAAAACACCTATTGTTGCATTGACAGCATTTGATAAAGATGAAATTATTGAAGAGTCATTATCAGCTGGATTTAATGATATAATTGTGAAACCCTTCGAGTCATTTATATTATTTAAAACAATAAATAATCTTATTTACAAAGAAAAAGAATCTTGTTTAATATGATTTAACTAAAAAAAACACCTAAAGTATAGTTTTAGATGTTTTTTGAAAGAGATGAAATTTCCTTTTATCTTATTTTATAGCTATGTTTTTAGCCATTTTTTTCGAACTTCCTTCTTTTTTTGCAATTTCTACATGCAGTATGCCATCTTTATAGTTAGCATTAATGTTGTTTTCATCGGCATAATCAGGAAGGCTAAAGGTTCTGCAGAAAGATTGATAATTAAACTCTTTTCTGTAATAATTTCCTTTTTTTCTAGTTTCCTCTTTTTCTTCTTCTTTTTCTGAAGAAATGGAAAGGATGTTATTGTCGACTTCAACTTTAAAGTCTTCTTTTTTTAAACCTGGAGCAGCTAGTTCAACTTCAATTTTTTTATCTGTTTCTTTTAAATTGACAGATGGTAAGCTACTACCCATAGTCGAAAAATTCTTATCGGTCCAATCCATAATATCTCTTGATAGAACATCATCAAAAAAAGGATTTAAAGTTGGTAAAAAACTAGAACTTACTAACGGTGAATAACTGTTTCTTTTTACAAGTGCTTCCATAATTTATGAGTTTTAAATGATTATTAATTAATACTAAAATTAAAAAAAAATTATAACTCAAACAAAACAATAACAGTTAATTAACTGATTACAAAGTATTTACCTATAAAATAAAAAGCCTTTTACAAATTTTGTAAAAGGCTTTTATACTTAAATTATGGTAATTATATTAATACCATCGTTTTTTATTTTGTTTTGAAGCATCTGATTTTCTTGATTTATGAGCTCCGCCACTTCGATTTGAATTTTTTGGTTTGTTAGATGTTCCGGGAGCAGTTTCAGGGCTACCTGAGTGCCAAGGATATGGGTGGTCACTTACCGTTTTTACATCAACTTTTATTAATTTTTGAATATCCTTCCAATACCCATGTTCATCTTTACTGCAAAAAGAAATTGATATCCCACCATTTCCTGCGCGTCCTGTTCTACCAATACGGTGAACATAAGTTTCTGGTATATTGGGCAAGTCAAAATTAATAACATAGGGCAATTGATCAATATCAATACCGCGAGCAGCAATGTCAGTAGCTACAAGCACTCCAACTTCTTTGTTTTTGAATGCTTCTAAAACGCGTTGTCTCGCATTTTGAGATTTATCACCATGTATGGCTTCCGCTGCAATATTATTTTTTCGTAATGCTTTTACAACATTATCTGCACCGTGTTTTGTTCTTGAAAAAACTAAAACATCTGACAAATCTTGATTTTTAATCAAGTGATATAGTAAGTTTCTTTTTTCAGTTTTTTCAACAAAGTAAACATGTTGTTCTACATTCTCAGCTGTTGATGATACTGGAGACACAGTTATTGTTTCAGGATTTGTTAGAAACATTTCTGCCAATTCTCTGATAGCCATTGGCATAGTGGCAGAGAAAAATAAGGTTTGTCTATTTTTAGGTGTTAGTTTGACGATTTTTTTCACATCATTTACAAATCCCATGTCAAGCATTTGGTCTGCTTCATCAAGAACTAATGTATGTAAATGGTCTAAGTCAATAAAACCTTGTTTATGTAAATCAAGTAACCTTCCAGGTGTAGCAATTAAAATGTCAATACCATTTTTTAATGTATCGACTTGTGGGTTTTGCGAAACTCCTCCAAAAATGGTAAGCTGAGTTAAATTGGTATATTTAGCATAAGTATCAAAACTTTGCCCTATTTGAACTGCTAGCTCTCTTGTAGGTGTGACCACTAGCGCACGAATTTGTTTAGCTTTTTTAGAAGAGCCAACAATACGATGTAATTGATGTATAATGGGGATTGCAAATGCTGCTGTTTTTCCAGTTCCTGTTTGTGCACAGCCGATCATATCTTTTCCAGCCAAAACTAGCGGAATAGATTGCTCTTGAATAGGAGTGGGATTGATATAGCCTTGTTCAAATACGGCTTTTTGTATACTTTTTGAAAGTGATAAATCTTCGAATAACATATTTTTGAAATTAAATATCTTGTATTATGTACATAGATAGATTTGCAAAGATAGTGTTATTTATCGATTCGCTTAATTTGTTGTCTATTTTACAGATTGAAAACTCTTATAAAAGAGTTATTTATTGACTTGACTTGATAAAATCAGTAATTAAATAACCTATTAATTTACCAATTAAATGATTGTTTTTCTCTTCGCCTAAATCGGGAGCACCTTCACAAATATGTAAATAGGCAGCATTCTTGTGTTTTCCAAAAAAAGAAATGAATTGTCTTAATTCTTCAACGGAGAAACCACTTAAAGTCATTGCACTACTTGCTATATTTGGTATGGCATCTAAATCTATTTCAATTCCAAAAGTATCAGTCTTAATAAATTCTAATGCTATATTCATTTCTTCATTAAAATTTTTTTCTTGTCTAATTTTTAGGCTGTCATAAGTATTATACCGTACACGATCCTCCGTTTTTTTTATAATGTCCAAAACGCTTTTGGAGGTGTAATTTTCATGTAAGCCAAAAACAAAATATTTTTTCAAAAAACCTTCTTCGTATGCATATGAAAAACCATTTCCACTATGACGACCTTCAAGAATTCTAAAATCGGAATGTGCATCAAAATTGATGGCATTTATAGGTTTCCCTTTTGCTAAAGCAGTCCCTTTAATATTGCCGTATGAATTATTATGACCTCCACCAATAATTATAGGTGTTTTTCCAGCTTTTATAATATTAAAGATAATATGAGAAACGTCTTTGTCTATTTTTTCAACTAATTGACTCAATTTGGAACGATCATCAATATCATTAAAATCTAAATGTTCGACCTCCTTCATTTCTTCACAAACATTCATTTGACCAAGGATAATTATTTGATTTCCTTTGCAAAAGCGATTGTGTTGAATGTTAGCAATATTTTTTATAGCAATCTCCCATGCCGATGCAGCGCCTGGTCTTCCAAAATTGGCTCTAATACCAATATCTTCTGGAATTCCCAATAAAACATATTTAGCTTCTGATATTTTTAAAAATGAAAGTGGGTCAGTTCCTTTTGGTACAGTAATCATCTTTTCTCCAAATTTTATTTCACCACTTCTATGGTTAGTAATTTTTGCAAGATCATTCGTAGTAAAAGGTAGAATTTTTTCCATAAAAAAATATTTTTTTCCAAAAATACTATAATTGTGTTAACTTACGTTATAACTTAAATATATATTATTAAATTTGGAAAAAAATATTTAAACATGGAAAATCAAAAAAGCAGTTCAAGTCTTAAGGCAGTTATTGCTGTATTAGCAGTTTTATTAGTAGGTAGTTTAGTGTATATTTTTAAAATGAGTTCTGATGTTGAAACAGTTCAAACAGAATTGAAAACTACTATGACTGAAAAAGAATCGGTTATGAAAGATTTGCAAGAATTAAAAGCTACTTATGACGCAGCTATTTCTGAAAATACCTCTATGTCGGATGAGTTAATTCAAGAAAGAGATAAAGTAGTTAATTTAATGGCTGATTTAAATAAGTCAAAAGGGGATGTAGCTTCATTAGCAAAATATAGAACTCAATTTATTGCTTTGCAAAACAATATGAAAGTTTTAATGACAGAAAATGAAGGATTGAAAAAAGCAAATACTACATTAACTACACAACGTGATAGTACAGTAGTAGTATTAGGTGAATCTAAAAAATATAATGAAGTTTTAGTTGGACAAAATGAAGAATTGTCTAAAGCTGTTGAGAAAGGTTCAAAATTAACAGTTTTGAACATGAAAACATCTGCTTACAAACTAAGAAGTTCAGGAAAACAAGTTGAAACGGATAAAGCAAGTAGAGCTGATGTTCTTAAAATTAGTTTTACAATTGCTGAAAACCAAATTGCTAAATCTGGAGATAAAACATATTATGTACAAGTAATTGATAGTAAAAACAATGTTTTAGGTGATAAAAAGACTGAAAATTTTGGAGATGCTTCGTTAGTATATAGTTTTATAACTAATGTAAAATATGAAAACAAAACTGTTCAAGTAACAGAAGATTTACCTGGTAAAGACTTTGCAAAAGGGACGTACTTCGTAAATGTTTTTGATAAAAATGAATTGGTTTCAAAAACGAGTTTTACTTTAAAATAAAATAATATATTTCATAAAGAATAGCCGTCTCAAATTATTTTGAGACGGCTTTTTTTTGTATATGGTTTGGTGATTTTAAGTTGATTTTGTTCCTATACAAGTTTGTATTATTTGTGTGAAACTTAGCTTATCAATGGACAAAAGATGCGTTGATGTATAAAAAGAATACCAGAAATAGTTTTGATCTTTCTATAAATAGATTGCGAATAAAATGAAATTCAGTGTGTTTTATAGCCATAAAAAAAACTCCCTGAAAACTTAATTTCAGGGAGTTTTATTTTATTTATTAAAGTGTTTACTACAAAAACTCTCCGTGTTGAGAGATATCTAAACCTAACTCTTCTTTGTCTTCAGTTACTCTTAAAGGAGTGATTTTATTTACAATAAAGAAAAGGAAATAAGAAACAGAAAAAGCAAATACAGATACAATCACTAAAGCCGTTAATTGGTGTATAAATAAAGTTGTTTCACCAAAAATTAGTCCTTGGTCTGTAACTGCTGGATTTATTGCTTTTGATGCAAAAACACCAGTTAATAACATTCCAGTCATACCACCAACTCCATGACAAGCAAATACATCTAATGCATCATCAATTTTACCTTTAGGAAATTTACTTACTACAATGTTACTTACAATACTACTAAATACACCTATGAAAATTGCATTAGGAATGCTTACGAATCCTGCAGCAGGAGTAATAGCTACTAGACCAACAACTGCACCAATACAAGCACCCATTGCAGATACTTTATGTCCAAGAATTTTATCAAAGAAAACCCAAGCCATACCTGCAGCAGCTGCAGCAACTGTTGTAGTTCCTAAAGCTTGCACTGCTAATCCGTTTGCAGCAAGAGCAGAACCAGCATTAAATCCGAACCAACCAAACCATAACAATCCTGTTCCTAATAATACATAAGTAATACGAGCAGGATTTGATTTTTGACCTTTTCTTTTTCCTAAAAACATAGCTCCAGCTAAAGCAGCCCAGCCAGCACTCATGTGTACTACAGTTCCTCCAGCGAAATCCAATACTCCCATTTTATAGAAAAAACCATCTGCATGCCAAGTCATATGACATAATGGAGCATATACAAAAATGATAAATAAAACCATGAACAACATATAAGCCCAAAAACGAATTCTCTCAGCAAATGCACCAGTTATTAAGGCAGGAGTGATAATTGCAAATTTAGCTTGAAATAAAGCAAAAAGCATAAATGGAATGGTTCCCCAAGCTGTTGTAATCCCAACATTTTTAAACATGAAATAATCTGTAGGGTTACCTATGAAGCCTCCTATTGAAGTTCCAAAAGATAAACTGAATGCAACGATTACCCAAAGTACAGTAACAATTATCATTGCCATGAAGCTTTGTAACATGGTGCTAATGACATTCTTTTTTCCTACCATTCCTCCGTAGAAGAAACCTAGTCCAGGAGTCATTATTAATACAAGTGCAGTTGCAACAATCATCCAAGCTGTATCTCCAGTGTCAAATTTTACTGCATCTAATGGAATTGGATTTTCGGACAACATGAAATTGGTACAGAGTGATAAGACCAATAGAGCGATAAGAATTACGCTTAAAATAATTTTTCTCATTGTTTTTAGGTTTAGTTTTTTACGGTAAAAATATAAAATGAATCAATATCCCTATTAAAATCGGGTGGTATTATGTTATTTTTATTGAATTTCAAATTTAACCCCTATTATTTTAAAGGTTATCTGAGTTAAACCCTCTATAATTTACAATTTGTTAATATGAGTATTTAAATTGGATAATAATTATTGCCTGATATGTAATAGTAGTTTACAAAAAAAAATCAGATAATAGTTTATCTGATTTTTTTTAGGAAAGTGGAATTCATTATTTTAAATGAATTTTATTTGTATTTAGTTTTTTAAGGCTAATTTATCCGATTCTCTTTTCAATATAATCTGAATTTAAAAGATAGAGTGCTCCCATATATTGTATTTTAAAGGAAACTAAATCTCCAATTTTATATTTCTTTTTTGAATTTGAAATATCTATTACAAGCATATCTGAACTTGCATCGATAATTTTAATATCACTATCCTCGGCTTCAATATATTGTGGTTGCATGTCAAGTAAACCAATGTCTAAAATGGCTCTTAAAGAAGTTTCTCCTAAATCATCAGTATCACTTGGTACATAACTAGTTCCAACACCACTTTCGCCTAGTTCTCCAATAGGGGCATCAGGTTTCTCTGTAATTTCAATTATTTCTGAGTACAGCTTAAACACATCATTGTGCATCCCTGCGATGGTAGCACCAGTAAAAAGATCTTTACCAAAAAATAATGCTTCTCCAACTCTAAAATGATTTACCGCCATAGGACGTGCATTTTTTAACATTAACGGAATGGCTACTGATGTTCCACCAGAAACCCATGGAATAGTGATGTTAAATTTGGCTTCAATGAGTTGTTTGTATAGACTTAACTGAATTAATTTATCTTGTGTTGGCATGATTCCACTTAAACAATTAAGATTGGTACCTATACCACGAATTTCAATATTAGGTAATTTTAAAATAGTACCATAAAATTCAACCAGTTCTTCACCCATTACACCTTCACGTAAATCTCCCATTTCAATCATGATTATGATTTTATGAGTTTTGTTTTGTTTCTGTGCTTCTTTAGAAAGTAGTTGTATGGTATATATTTCAGTATTGAAACTTACATCAGCATAACGAACAATATTTTCTATACTTTGTTTCGCAGGAGGTTTTATATAAACCGTTTGAATAGTAGGGTCTAATGATTTTATTTTTCTTAAATTACTTACGCGGGAATCATGAATTTCTCGTACTCCAAGTGCAATTAATTCTTTAAGGTAAATTTTGTTGCCACATAAAAGTTTAGACACAACACCCCATTGTATGTTTCTAGATTTGAAGATAGTATCAAGAAAGGTATAGTTTTCTTCTAATTTCTTTCTATATAATTTTATAAAAGCCATTATTCTATTATTTTACGTGGAATCGTTTTTGAAATTCGGGTTAGTAATTCATAATTTAGTTGATTACTGAAATCACTAAAAGAAGCTACAGATACGGTAAGATCTTCTTGTGTGCCAATTAAAACGACCTCATCTTCTTTTTTTACAGTTTCGATGTCAGTTACATCAACTGTCATCATATTCATATTGACTGATCCTACAACGATACAGCGTTGTCCATTAATTAAAACTCTTCCTTGATTACTCAAAGACCGGCTGTATCCATGAGAATAACCTATAGGAACAACAGCAATTTTCATTTTTCTTTCTGCCAGAAAACTAGTGCCATAACCTATAAAATCACCAATATTCACTTTTTTCACACTCATTATGCTACTTTTCCAAGTAATGACACGATGCAATGGATCAATTTTACTTTTTTTAGTATTTAAATAATTCACAAAAACTTCAGGACTAGGCCACAAGCCATATTGCATGATACCAATTCTAACCATATCCATTCTTGTTTCTGGAAACATTATTGACGCTGCAGAACAAGCAGAATGTTTAATTTCTGGTTTTAGGTCATTATCCCAAAGGTATTGATAAATTTCGTCAAATCGTTTGATTTGTTTCTCCACTCTATAATAGTTTGCAATGCTTTCTGCTCCGGCATAATGAGTGCATAGCCCTTTAAATATAAGGTATTCCTTTTCTTTTTTTAGAAAATCGATAACGTTATTGAGTTCTTTTTTTTCAAAACCAGTTCGGTTCATTCCTGTTTCTACCTCAATATGTAATATTGCCTTTTTATGCAGTTTTTTTGCAACTCTGGTGGCTTTTGTAAGTCGGCTTTTATCGAATACAAAAAACTCAACATGATTAGCAACAACCCATTCCATATCTTCGTCTTGAACGAGTCCCATCACCATAATGGTGGCTTTATCAGCAAGTGTGGCTTTTACTATTTTGGCTTCTTCGACATCAAAAACTGAAAAATGTGTAACACCACATTCATACGCCATGAGTACAAATTCCTTTATACCATGACCGTATGCATTTCCTTTAACAACCGAAGAAAGTAGTACTTTTTTTCCAAAAGTATTTTTTAGAAAGCTAATGTTTTTTTGGTACGCTATTTTGTTTAGTTCTATAATCGAATTAGTATGCATCCGTAATTTGTTTGCTTATTTGTAAAAAAGTGGCTACTCCAGTGGCTATTATTTCATCTGGAAAATCATAATCAGGATTGTGTAGGGCGGGAGTATTCATTCCTGATCCTAATCCAAACATTGCTCCTGGAAATTGCTGGGTAAGTAGACCAAAATCTTCTCCCCATGTAAATGGCATTTCTTTTTCTAACAGATCAAAATCATTGATTTTCACTGCATTTTTTATGTGATTTACTGCTTCTTCATTGTTTTCATTGGCTTGAAAACTCTGCGTCCAAGTCATCTTGCATTTCAATTGGAATTCTTCGGCTATTGATTTTGCTAGTTCTTCTAATTTACTTTCAATGGCTTGCATTTCCGAATTACTATCGCTTCTTACTGTAAAATGAATTTCTGCCGCACCCGCTGAAACACCATACGCCTTCTTACCCATTTTCGAATAAATAGGTGTAATCAAACAATATTTTGCTGCAGCAATATTGGCTTGTATGAGCTGGTTAAATTGGGTAGTTATTTTAGCTAATGCCAATGCTGGATTGATTCCTTTATGAGGTTCTCCTGCATGAGATGTGATTCCTTTTAGTTTTATAATTAAGCTGTTTACGGCACAACTAAAAGTATCGTTTTTAACAACAATTTGATTTTTTTTATATCCTGGAATATTGTGCAGTGCGAATACAAAGTCAGGTTTATAAATAAATTTGGGGTCATTAAAAACTTTTTCAGCACCAGTACCATCTTCTTCCGCAGGCTGGAAGAGTAAAATAACAGTTCCTGTTTCAGGTCTTTTATAGTGCAATTCAATGGCTAGACCACACATAATTGCCATGTGTCCATCGTGTCCGCATTTATGGGAAACTCCGTTGGTTAAGGAACGATGTTCAAAAGTATTAATTTCGTCAATGGGTAATGCATCTAGTTCACAACGAAATAAAACCGTTTTTCCAACGGTTTTCCCTTTATAAATAACTAAAATTCCAGTTGTCCCAACCTCGGTAACAATTTCATCAGGAGGATAATTTTCAAGAAATGAAAGAATCATTTTTGCAGTATGTACCTCTTTTCCTGAAACCTCTGGATTTTTATGTAATTCCTTTCGCAATAGCGTAAGTGTTGCTATACGTTGGTTTAAGTTTTGCATTTTGGATTATTTGATGAGACGCATTTCTAGGTATTTGTTTGTAAATCCTAGTTTTTCGTATAATTTTTTGGCAGGATTATCGGGTTCCACATGAAGTGCAATATTTCCTTCGGCAATTGAGATGGCTTTTTGCATCAATTGTTTTCCATATCCCTTACCACGTTGACTATTGTCTACTGCAATATAAACTAAAATATTTTCAGGGATAAAGTCTTTCATACCTGTGTTGTTTAAAATAACAACACCTACAATTTTATTTTCATCTAAACCTACAACTATATTTCCTCCTTTATCTGGATTCATTACGTAAGCGATGCATTTTAGAATATCGTCTACTTTATCGCCATATTCCTCTAAATGAGTGAAAAGAAATTGAGCAATGATTTGATTAGTATATGTGGTGTCTTCTCCTGAAGTTGAATTAATTATTTTGAATTCCATTTTGTTTTTCTTTTTTATAATGATAAATTGATATTGTATAAAATAAAATAAGCGAAATACTGATACCATAAATGTTGGCATCGAGATGTTCTGGTAGTTTTATTCCTAAAGGTAATTTATTTTTAGTGACTATGAGTAAAATTGTTGCTCCTCCTCCAAAAAGCATACTCCAAAAAGCGGCAATGGGATGGCTTTTCTTCCAAAATAAAGCACCTAGTACTGGTATAAATAGTCCTGAAACCATAAAGGCATAGGAGTAGAGCATGAGTTCTAATACATTTTGCATTTGGGAAGCCAATAGAATGGCAAAAACACCAATTGCTAAGGTTACTATTTGTGAAAGTTGCAATTCTTGTTTGTGGGTTAATTCTTTTTTAGAAAATTTAGCGAGAATATCGGTTACTATATTACCAGAGGCCGCCATCAAGCAACTATCTGCAGTGGAAAGGATAGCCGAAAAATAGGAGGAAAGCATCAATCCCATTAATCCTACAGGAAGAATGGTTGCTAATAAAATAGGTAATCCCATTTCACTATCCATCGATGCAGCATCAGTAATTCCTTTAAACATCCCATTAGTAGCAGCAACTTTAGCAAGCATTCCCAGAATTACTCCCATAAATGCCATGATAGGCCATTCAAAAACTCCAGCAATTAGCCATGCTTTTTTTGCTTCTTTTTCTCCTTTACTGGCATAAATTCTTTGGTACAATGTCATTCCTACAAACCAAATAGGAATAATAGTAATGGACCAGTTTAAAATTTGGTACCACTTCACATTAGTTAAGGACAGATATTCAGGGGCCAATGTTGCTTTAATGACATCGTATCCTCCAACAGCAGTATAGGCAATAGGAATTCCAATAAAAACCAATCCACCAATTAAGATTAGCCATTGAATCGTATCGGTATAAATTACTGCCTTTAGACCTCCAATTGCGGTATAAATAACAGCAATTGCACCCATAACAATAAGTGCGGTTTGAATGTTTAATCCTTCTATGGTTGCCGAAGCTAATTTGGCTCCAGCCAAAACTTGAGAACTTGTAAACCCAATGTATCCAATAGCTGAAATAATACCGGCTAATAAAGCTACTTTACTGTTATAAAAATGCTCAAATATTTGTGGGAAAGTAAAAAACTTATGTTTATGGCCCAAATGACTCACTTTTGGAATGAGATAAACAGCACTAAGCCACGCACCGAGTAAACCTGTAAATAACATCCAAGAACCTGATATTCCCATCGTAAAACCAAGCCCTCCTAAACCAATGGAGAATCCTCCACCCACATCAGTAGCCACTACAGATAAACCGATGTGCCAACTACTCATGTTTCGACCACTTACGTAAAAGTCTTCAGCTGTTTTGTTTTTATTAAAGAAATACACGCCAACACCAAGCATAGCGAGCATATAAACGACAAAGATTAGATAATCTATCCAGTGCATTTTTTTTAATTTATGATTATTTAATAGCCTGTAAATGGAATTTTTCCAAAAGGCAAAAGATGTAGCGAACTACAAAAAAAGAATGATTTTTAGATTGATTTCATGAAATAGAAATCATAGAATGGTTGTTGTTAAAAATGTATAAAAAAACGTTTTTCAACCCTAAAAATCAAATAAATCTCGGCAAATATAGGAAATTATATCCAAAAACGGAACAAATTGGGCGTAAGGTCTAATGCTTAAGTTTTGAAACTTCATTTTTTTGTAAGGAAATAATAAGTGACATAATAAATCAAATTTAGATTTCATGATTCTATAATCCATCTCTTTTTTTAAAATTAGAGTAGTAAAATAATATGGCTAATGTGTTATTATTTAGTAAGATAAATCTATAGTTTGGTATGTTAAAATTCATTATTTTTAAAAAAAATATACGCCATGCTAGTTAAAGTTTTTGGAAGTGCCGTTTTTGGTGTTGAAGCCACAACAATTACCGTAGAAGTAAATATTGACAAGGGAATTGGATATCATTTGGTGGGGTTGCCTGATAACGCAATCAAAGAAAGTAGTTATAGAATTGCAGCTGCTCTTAAAAATACGGGTTACCATATGCCGGGTAAAAAGATCACAATCAATATGGCACCTGCTGATTTGCGAAAAGAAGGTTCAGCCTATGATTTAACTTTAACCATAGGAATCTTGGTTGCTTCTCAGCAAATTGAAGCCAAAGAACTGGAGAAATATATTATTATGGGCGAACTTTCTCTCGATGGGAGTTTACAGCCCATTCGCGGAGCGTTGCCAATTGCTATAAAGGCGAAAGAAGAAGGATTTAAAGGGTTTTTTCTGCCAAAACAAAATGTAAAAGAGGCAGCAATAGTAGCTGGATTGGATGTTTATGGAGTTGAAAATGTACAGGAAGTCATTGATTTTCTAGAAGGGAAAGGCAATCTAGAACCCACAACAATTGATACGAGAGCCGAATTTTATAAAGATTTAGATTTTCCTGAATTTGATTTTAGTGATGTAAAAGGGCAGGAGTCTATAAAAAGATGTATGGAAATAGCGGCGGCTGGAGGACATAATATTATTTTGATTGGGCCTCCTGGAGCAGGAAAAACAATGCTTGCCAAACGTTTACCAAGTATTTTACCACCAATGACGTTACGAGAAGCCTTAGAAACAACTAAAATCCATAGCGTAGCAGGAAAGTTGAAAGAAGTAGGTTTGATGAATCAGCGGCCTTTCAGGAGCCCACACCATACTATATCTAACGTAGCACTCGTTGGTGGGGGGAGTTATCCCCAACCAGGAGAGATTTCGATGGCACACAATGGGGTTTTATTTCTGGATGAGTTACCCGAATTTAAACGTGATGTTCTCGAAGTGATGCGTCAACCACTAGAAGATAGGGAAGTAACCATTTCCAGAGCTAAGTTTACCGTTACTTATCCCTCTTCATTTATGCTGGTAGCAAGCATGAATCCAAGTCCAAGTGGTTTTTTTAACGATCCCGATTCACCACAAACGTCTTCACCACACGAAATGCAACGGTATTTAAGTAAAATATCAGGGCCTTTATTGGATCGAATTGACATCCATATCGAAGTAACTCCCGTTCCTTTTGAAAAATTATCTGATGATCGAAAAGCAGAAAGTAGTGTTGATATTCGAAAAAGAGTGACTGCAGCCCGAGAATTACAATCGGCACGTTTTGAACAAATGGAAAATATTCATTACAATGCGCAAATGAATACCAAACACATTAGAGAATGTTGTGCTCTTGATGATACATCCAAATTACTTTTGAAGACGGCTATGGAACGATTGAATCTTTCGGCGCGGGCGTACGATCGCATTTTAAAGGTAGCACGCACGATTGCTGACCTTGATGCTGCGCCTACTGTTGTTTCTAGTCATATTGCCGAAGCCATTCAGTATAGAAGTTTGGATCGAGATGGTTGGTTGGGATAAATTAGATTTCAGATTTTTGATTAACGATTTTTGATTGCAGATATTTAAACTATGCTAGGCAAAGTCTTCAACTTTGAGGAAGTGACTTTATAAAAGAGCATTGGGATACAATTTAAATAACAGTTTTAGCAATTGTAATCTTCTATTTTGTTTTTCGAGCTAAAATGAAAAAAGAAAAGTATAGAAATAAATAAGTCATAAAAGAGAGTTCTATCAAAATCTCTTTTATTTTTGCCAAATGTTAGAAATTCTTTACCAAGACGAATATATTATAGCAATTAATAAACCAAGTGGATTGTTAGTCCACAAATCATTTTACGCGCGCGATGCAAAAGTTTTTGCTATTCAAGAATTGAGAAATCAAATAGGAGGTCAACACGTTTATCCTATTCATCGGTTAGATCGTAAAACATCTGGTGTCTTGTTATTTGCGTTGGATAAAGATGCTTTAAAAATTATGAATGATCGTTTTGCCACACGCGAAGTAGAAAAAAAATATTTAGCAATTTTACGTGGCTGGTCACCCGAAGAACTAACGATTGATTATGATTTAACCAATGATGATGGCATTGTACAAAATGCAATAACCTACTTTCATCGATTGCAAAGTACCGAAATTGAGTTAGAATTTAATAATAAACCTACGTCACGATATTGTTTGGTAGAAGCAATTCCTGAAACGGGACGGATGCATCAATTACGAAAACATTTCAAACATATTTTTCATCCCATTTTAGGAAGTCGCCCTCATGGTTGTAACAAACAAAATAAATTATGGTTGGAGAATTTTGAACTGAAAGGAATGATGCTTCATGCACATCAGTTAATTTTTAATCATCCAATAACAAATGAACCACTTATCTTGAATGCAAAGATTAATGAAGAGTTTAGCAGAGTAGGTTCTATTCTTAATCTAGATTTGAAGACCTATGAATAGCATGCTAATTTGTAAATTTACGCTTTAAATTAGTGTAGTATTTGGAAACAACAGTTTTCAGTATAAAAAGGAACAGATTTTAGGACAAAACATTAAGGATAAATACACACTTTTTGTCATTCCGAAGAATGAGGAATCCCATTATTTACTAACGTTATGGAATTTATTATTGGAGTGGGCAAGGATTGCAAATCCGCGCTATCGTCGTCGGCAAGAAATTATGGTAATGATGACCAGACCGTTTTATAGATAGATATAAATTGATTTAGATTGTGTTCACGAGCGGGACGCTCGCGCCAGCCTTTAGATTTGTCCGATGAATTTACAAAATGGTATTATTGAAAATAAAAATGCCCTAAATAGCCCCGATAGAAACAAAAATCCCTGTGAGGGCTAGCGTTTAGCCCTCACAAGGATTGTAGTGTATAGCGGGAGATAACGTTGATAAAAACGAAATCGTTCTGCTCCTAAAAAACAATAAAAATTAATTATCTATTAGAACGTCTGTCATTATTTTGACTCGGGCGTCTTGGACCAAAACTGTTATTACTACTACGGTTTGTAGTATCAGTTTTTGGTTTCCTTGGAGTTGAATTGCGTTGTTGTCGCCCTTGCCCTTGTTTAATAGGTTCGGTTGAAGCGTTTGGATCTGGCTCAAACCCTTTAATATTTTCTTTAGGTAATTTCATACCAATCAATTTCTCTATATCACGTAAAAAAATGGTTTCATCTGGGCTAAATAAAGAAATCGCTTCTCCATTGGCACCAGCTCTCCCTGTTCTTCCGATGCGGTGAACGTAATCTTCGGGAATATTAGGTAATTCAAAATTGACAACATGAGGTAATAATGGGATGTCTAATCCTCTAGCCGCAATATCAGTAGCTACTAATGCCGTTAAGCTTCCGTTTTTAAAGCCTGCCAAAGCTTTGGTTCTGGCTCCTTGTCCTTTATTACCGTGAATGGCTGCTGCTTGAATTCCAGCACTAATCATACTTTCGGTTAATTTATTGGCACCTTGTTTGGTACGGGTAAATACCAAAATCTGTTTCCAATTTCCTTCGGTAATCAGTTTGATCACTAATTCGGTTTTTTTCTCTTTTGCAACTGGATATACTTTTTGAGTAATAGCATCGACAGTCGTATTTTCAGGTGTTGCCTCCACTTGAACGGGATGGTTTAAGATACCCATTGCTAATTTTTTAATGTCTTTTGAGAATGTAGCTGAAAACATTAGGTTTTGCCTTTTTGTTGGCAATACTTTCATGATGCGCTCAATATCTCTTAAAAACCCCATGTCTAACATGCGATCTGCTTCATCCAAAACTAAAATTTCTACTTTGTTTAGTGTGATTAATCCTTGATTTTGTAGGTCAATCAATCTACCTGGAGTTGCAACTAAAATATCTATACCTTGACGCAATTGTGCTACTTGTGGTTTTTGATTAACACCTCCAAAAATCACCGTACTGCGTAAATCTAAAAATTCACCGTATTCTTTTATATTGGCTAATATTTGCGCCGCTAATTCACGTGTTGGTGTTAAGATCAAAGCACGAATGGGTCTGTGACTTAAATGTTTTCCTTGTGATAAGATTTGTAATATAGGTAGTGTAAAACCAGCTGTTTTTCCTGTTCCTGTTTGTGCAGATGCCAATACATCTTTGCCTTCTAAGATTGGTGGAATTGATTTTTGTTGTATTGGAGAAGGAGTTGTATATCCTTTTTTGCTGATGGCTTTTAATAAAGCATCAGATAAGCCTAATGAGTTGAATGACATAAATTGTGTTTATGAAGTAAACACTATTATTTTGAGTACTTCTTTAATTTGGCGCGAAGGTACTGCTAAATTGTCCGATCTGCTTTTTAATGATTGATTTTGTTTGAATTTATCATTTCGTTGTACTTCAACTTATTATAGTACAATGATTTAGTACTTTTGGTTATGCGAAGTCAAAAAGGGGATTTAATGGGTAGGACTATAAAATTTAGTACTACGGAACGAAATATTCATTGATAAAAGCATGTTGTTGATTAACATTCATTGTATCTGTTTCTTTTATTTCTATTTTCATTTTTACAAAGCGTTCATCTTCGCTTAGGATGTCAAAAAAGTCAACCTTTGTATTTGAGGGCCCAAAAAGGATTATTTTATCATAATTAATTATTGCTTCGGCAATTCTATTGTAATACCCATAAACGTTTTTAATAGATGTTTTCTTTTCAAGTTTAGATGTCGCTTTATCTTCCAAGTGAAATTCATGTATAATCGTTTGAATTTCAAAAGGTTTTGTAGTAAATTCCATTAAATAGGCAAGAGAATGATCCATCCATATACCTAGTTGCTTCGTTTTTTTCATTTTGTTTACCCATTTATTTCGAGTAAAATTATCGATATAAAGGAGTGTAATTATTTATTTTAGTTAAGAGGTATTTGATATAAGATGAGTTGCAATAAAGTGTCGATGAATTGAATTTAGAATAAAAAAATAATGGCTTAATAAATGTTAGGGACAAAAAAAATCGGGCAATTAGCCCGATTTTAAATACTGTTTTTAATTTTTTTATTTTAATTCAGCAAAAGTATTTCCTTGCTTGATATCTCCCGTTTTATATCCTTTCATGAACCAGTATTTCCTTTGTTCGGATGTACCGTGAGTAAATGATTCAGGAACAATATGTCCTTGCATTTTTGATTGTATAGCATCATCACCAACTGCATGTGCAGCACTTAATGCTTCATCAAGATCTCCTTCTTCAAGAATGTTATTCATTTTTTGGTTGTAATGTGTCCAAACACCAGCATAAAAATCAGCTTGTAACTCTAGGGCTACTGATAATTTATTAGCTTCTGCTTTACTTTTACCTTGTTGCATTTCGCGCATTTTTGCTGATGTGCCTAATAAGGTTTGAACATGATGCCCAATTTCGTGGGCAATAACATAAGCAGTGGCAAAATCACCTCCTTGCGCACCAAAACGAGTTTTTAGTTCTTCAAAGAACGTTAAGTCCATATAGACTTTTTGATCTCCAGGGCAATAAAATGGGCCGGAATCAGAAGTTGCATTTCCACACGCAGTTTCTACAGCTCCGCTAAACAAAACAATATTTGGCTTTTTATAATTGAGATTATTTTCATTGAATATTTTTGTCCAAACATCTTCATTATCTGCTAATAGTGTTTTTACAAAATCTTGTTCTTCAAGCTCTTTTGCTGTTAGATCTCTTTGTTCGGTTGGAGTACTTTGACCTTGATTCATTTGTTCTAGTATTGGCGTAAGCATTTGAGCATTTTCACCACCAAAAACATTTAAAAGTAAAATAATAATTCCTATTATTCCGCCACCTACAATGGTTTTGCCACCGGAGGACATGCCTCTTCTGTCTTCAACATTATCACTTTTTCGTCTACCTTGCCATTTCATATATTATTATTATTAGTTATTTCAAATACAAATTTAATTACTATTACAAGATCCACTTAATAATTGTTTCTTCTATAATTCGTTTAATTATTGGTTTCGATATATAATCATTCATTCCTGCTGAAAGACACTTTTCTTTTATTTCAATTTCTGTGCCAGCAGTAATTGCAATTATAGGAATTGTTTTTCCTAATTCAAACTTTCTAATTTCTTTTGTAGCTTGATATCCGTTCATTATAGGCATTTGGATATCCATGAATACAATATCTGGATTAATATTTTCAAATTGTTTTATTGCTTCGGATCCATTAACAATTTCAAAAAATTCTGGTTCAAAAAGAACATTTTTAATAATTGTTTTAAGTAGTAGCATATTGATTTTATTATCTTCAACAAGCATGACTTTAAGGTTTCTTAATTTATCATTTGTTTTAAAAATATGCTCCATATTTGTAAAATCCTCTTCAACTGTTTTTGAAAATAGGTCTTCAATATAATCATTACTAGTTTTTAAATCCAGATCAAAATAAAAAACACTACCAAGCCCGATCTCGCTTTCAAGATTTAAACGACTTTTCATTAGTCCAAGTAGTTTATTTGAAATAGTAAGACCTAAACCTGTTCCTCCAAATTTTTTGGTTGTAGAACCATCCTCTTGAGAAAAAGCTTTGAATATTTTTTTCTTATTTTTTTCCAAAATTCCAATTCCAGAATCGACAACTGAAAAGCGTATTTTGGTTTTTGAGTCACTAATTTTTTTAATTATCGAAATATCTAGTTTTATAGTTCCTTTTTCAGTGAATTTTACAGCATTAGCCAAAAGGTTAATCAAAATTTGTTTTAATCGAACAATATCAATCCAGAAATAATTAGGAATATCTGGTGCTATGTTAAGTTCTAGATTTAATTTTTTTTGATTTGATTCATATAGAATTAAATCAATAATTTGACTCATAATTTCCTTAATATCATGTTTTTCTATGTGCAAGTCTAATTTTCCAGCTTCAATTTTTGAAAAGTCAAGAATATCATTTACGATACCCAATAAGGAATGTGCAGATTGATTTACCGTAATCATATGTTTTTTTTGCACTTCGCCTAGCTCGGTTTTCATTAATAGATCCGTAAAACCAATGATACCATTTAAAGGGGTTCTAATTTCATGACTCATATTAGCTAAAAATTCCGATTTGGCTCTGTTTGCTGCTTCTGCGTATTCACGACCTTTTATCGCTTCCTCAGCCTCTTTTCTTTTTGTAATATCAAGCATGATGCCTTCGATATAAGTTATTTTTCCATTTTTTATAACGGCATCACCAAATTCTTCTACCCAAACAATTTCATTATTTTTTTTAATAATTCGATAGGTAAAATGAAACGGTTCAGATTTAGATAATTTATACGAAGATTCATCTAACACTTTTTTTACATCTTCAGGATGTATCAAATCAGTATAAAAAATTTTCTTATCTAAGAAATCAGATTTTTTAAAGCCAGTAAGTTTTTCTATTTCATCATTAAGATAAATTTTGGTAAACTTATTATCATTCTCTGATAAGTACACTGTTCCAGGTATATTGTTAGCTAAAAGTCTAAATTTTTCTTCGCTTTCATAAATTGCCGTTTCGGTTTCGATTCGGTCAATTGATGATGCTATATTTCTAGCCAAAGTTTGAAGGATATTTACTTCATCTTCGGACCAACTTCTTTCTTCGTTTGTATCATCAAAACCTAAAAAACCATGAAATCTATTCTTTATAAAAATGGGGAATAGTATTAATGAAATTACATCAACATTTAATAATTTATTTTTTAAAGATTCATTTTTAATTTGTGAAACAACAGCTTCATAAATTTTGTTATTTAATAATGGATCTATTAATTCTTCAAAATAGTCATAGGGAATATTTTGAAGTTTTGGATTGTTTTGTGTTAATGTATTGTTGCCCTTTATCCATCTGTATTTTTGGCTAATTAAATTAGTGTCATTATTTTTTTCATAATAATAGGCGCGATGTGATTTTGTCGCTTTCCCCATTATAATAAGTACATCAGCAAAAATATCATTTATGTTTTTACTGTTTAAAAACTTCTCAGTACACAACGTCATTGCTGCTAAAAGTTCACTTTTATATGTTAGTTTTTTTTCAATTTCGAATCTCATTTTTGATTCATAGGCTATAGCTATAATATCCGAAACCGATCTTGCAAAGTTAATATCTTCATTATCCCAATGTTTTATTTCTTCACTCGCTTCAAAACTAATGATTCCTTTTAAATCACCATCGATAAAAACGGGAGTATCGAGTATGGAGTAAATATTATTAGTATTGGTATAATCATTTTCTAATTCATATGTAGTATTGTTTTTAGAAACATCGGAAATAACTACTTGTAATTCATTTTCAATTATTGTAAAATAGTTTGGATATTGTTTTTTTGTTATTTCTTTTCCTGATGTAAATTCATTTTTATTTAACTGATATAATACAAGGCAATCTATTTTATCTGGATAATAATTCCAGTAACTAGCTCTGTTAACCCCAATTTTTTCTGCTGTTATTTTTAAAATCGTTTTTAATTTTGATTCTAAACTTTCATTGCTGGAGTAACTTTTTTCTGTAAATGCTTTTAAAGCGTTGCTGTATTTTTGAATTTTTAATTGTCTTTCTGTTTTTTCTTTTTCGATGTTTTTATAATATGTTACATCTCTTGCAATTACAGAATATCCTTTAATATTATTGTATTGGTCTCTAATAATTGATACTTTTTGTGAAACCCAGATTTCTTCGCCATTTTTCCTGACAATAGGAAATTCTAATATGGGAAAATTAGTCATTTCGGGTGTCGCAGCCGAATAGAAATCTAATACTTTTTGGATATAATCTTCTCTGATTAAAGAATTAAATTTTGAGTTAAACAGTTCTTTCAAACTAAAACCAGTAATCTTTTCTGTACTTTTATTTATAAAAAGGTAATCTCCTTTCCTGTTTAATTCATAAATAATATCATAAGCAGACTCTACAAGATTTTCATATCTTTTTTGAGTTTTAATTTCATTAGTTACATCTTGACCTATTCCAATAATTAAATCATCCGAAAATCGTTTGTCATTCCATTGAATGTATTTATAGTTTCCATTTTTACATTTTAATTTCCTTGTAAACGTTCTTTCAATGATTTCGTTATTATGAAATTCTTCCCCAATAAACTCGGGGTCTTCCGTTACTTTCCAAAATCCTAAGCCCATAACTTCCTCTGAAGTATAACCTAAAATTGACTTTATCGTTTCACTACAAAATTGCACTTCCCCTTTCTTATTAGTAGCCATAATAAGCGAGTTTCCGTTGTTTACAATCTCATTTGAAAACCGAAACTTATCTTTGATATTTAATGATGTTATAAAACTTATATAATTTATTATAAACACTAAAATGGAAAAATTTAATAATATTATAGCAGTTTTATCTGGGATAAGATTAAAAGCACTTGTAGCTGCAATATAAAAAAAGGCAAAAGACATAAAATACCAAAAAATCTTGATAGGCTTGAGTATTGTAAATGAAAAGAAAAAACTAATAATAAAAGTGATTATAGGAACTAATTCTAAGGGGAATAGAATAATACTTCTACAAATTAAAATAAAATAGGCAATATAAATTGTAATAAAAATGTGTTTTATATATTGAAAAACTATTGCCTTTTTAGTGCTGATAAAGTAGATTAATAATAGGAAAACACCAATCATTAAGTTTTGATATAACAAGCTTTTTGGTCTTTCTGAAAAGAAATAAAGGTTGATTTCGGTTATAGGGCTTATGATCCCAAAAAATAACAAATAGGTTTGATATTCCTTATTTCTTATATATTCTTCATTATTTACTTTTATGAATGTATTAGTTAATCTAGATTTAATTTTAAAAAAATTAAAAAACAACATGCAATAACAAATAATTAAAATAGGTAGTAAAACCCATTTTAAATTTGGCGTGTTGTTTATATAATGATAGGGGGGGATTATTTCCATTGCAAATAGATTAATCTCAATTGAGCTAATTATATTTACGATAGTTGAAAATAAAAAGTTTAGGAACAAGATCATTTTATTTTTTTAATTCTTTACGTGTTAAATATTCAACAATTTAATGAATATTTTGCAATATAAAGGATATCATTTTAAAAAATCTAAAAGTTGTTTTTATTATTATATTGAATTTAAAATGGATTGGATTCTGTTTTTTCTTCTGTTTCAAAACCTATGATTTCACTATATATGGCATAGTACATAGAATATAAGAAAGGAAGAGTAAAAAAGATTCCAATGTAAAATACTAAAAAGCCAATTACTGATACTATATAGCCAACTAAAATTAATCCTAAAAGGAGAAAAGGTTTTTTGAAAAAAATAATGACACTTGTTTTTATTGCATCTATGGCTTTTAAATCGCTAAAAAGAATAAGTGGAATTGTAAGAAATGTCAAAAATAGTATGGCATAAGAAACTAAATTCATGACTATCTCAAGTTCAGGTTGATCTAACAACACGGGTAATCCAGTATTGACAATCGAAATTAACAAAGTTGCAATAACGAGTTCTTTAAAATAAGAACTATTGTAGTATTCAAAAATAGTTGAAACATGGAATTCTTCATCTCTTTCTGCACAATAAGCCATTTTAATAAAACCTGCCATAAAAGGACTTAATAAAACAGAAAAAACGATACTTCCTACTAAGAATAGTATTCTTGAATTTCCAGTTAGATGATCTGGGTTTAAATTTTCAGGTTTTAAAATTTCAGTAAGTTGATTAGCACCGAATTTATAAATTAGTATTGCAGAAACAAATACAGCCATTATAACAGCAAACACAAAGAACATAAGACCGGCATATAAGACAATTTTCTTATAGTTTTTGAAAGCCAAATTAAATACGCTTTCAAAACTTAATGTATACCCGTTTTTTTTTATTTCTTCAATTCTATTTTTTTTTGAAAACATGCTGATTTTTGTTTTTGGTAATTTTTAAAATTTGGATTTATAGTTTAAAATAAACCTCTTCAAATGGTATTCTGAATCGATCTCCATATACACCGGTTTCTTCGCGAATTCCGCAACCAATAATCATATTAATTTCAGCTGATGGTGAAAGGTTTATTATTTTTTTTACGCGCAAGGAATCAAAGCCTTCCATAGGACAAGTATCATAATTGATGGCAGCCATACTAATCATGAAGTTTTGTGCTGCTAATGCAGCACTTTTTTGAGCTACAATTCGCATATCACTTATTCGCGTTTGTCTATAGGTAGGTTTGAATAAGCCTATGAGTTGGAAGATCAAAAATTTGAATGCACCTGCTATTCCAATAAAATCAAAATAAAGTGTGGGCACTATTTTTTGATAATAGTTTAGGGCGAATTTTTCTCTTTTAGTATAATCAGCTTCTGGTTTCTCTCCGTATTGAGATTTTAAGTAATCTACATTAGATTGTACTCTCTTTTTCCACAAATCTTTTCGAGCAACTACAACAACCATCTGCTGAGCAGTTTTTGCAGCATTCTGTCCTAAACAGGCTTCAGTAAGTTGTTCTAAAATTTTAGGAGAAGTGATATGGTAGAATTCCCACAGTTGCATGTTACTACTTGTAGGAGCTAGTGATGCAAGACGGATGCATTCTTTTACTTTATTATCTTCAATGATTTCATTTTTAAATACTCTAACTGAGCGTCTGTACTGTATTGCTTCGCTAACTGTTTTTTCCGTATTTAGACCCATTTTAATAATTTCTTGATTGTAGTTAACTTATCTTTATAAGGGGCGTAACGCATTGGTAAATCTAACCAATAGGCTTTTTTGACAATTGCTTTTTTATGAGAAAAAGTATCAAAACTTAGTTTCCCATGATACGCTCCAATACCGCTATGACCTACGCCTCCAAAAGGGAGTCTTTTATTAGAAAAATGGATGACCGTATCGTTTATACATCCGCCACCAAAGGAATAATCCTGTATTATTTTTTCAGCAAATGCGTTGTTTTTGGTAAATACATATAGCGATAATGGCTTTTCATATCTAGAAATGATGGTATGCAAGTCGGCATCACTTTTATAAGAAAGAATAGGTAATAACGGACCAAAAATCTCCTCTTTCATGATAGGAGTATCCAGCTCTGTTTCCTCGATTAAGGTAGGAGCGATGTACTGTGTAGGTTCATTCGTTTGCCCTCCGAAAATCACTTTCTCTGGTTCAATCATCTGTACTAATCGATTCCAATTTTTTGAATTAATAATTCGAGCAAAATCAGGAGAGGCTTCTGGTTTTGCACTATATGCTAAAGTAATTTCTTTTTTTAAAAATTCGACAAACTCCGTTTTTATATCATTATGGACTAATAAATAATCGGGTGCAATACAAGTTTGTCCAGCATTTATAAATTTTCCCCAAACGATTCTTTTAGCTGCCAGTTTTAAATTGGCAGTTTCATGAATGATACAAGGATTTTTCCCACCAAGTTCAAGTGTTACAGGAGTTAGGTTTGCGGCGGCTGCTTTGGCTACTATTTTTCCAACTGGAACACTACCCGTAAAAAATATATAATCCCAGCGCTGTGTTAGTAAACTTTGTGAAACTTCAGCACCACCTTCGATGACTTCCACATGATTCACTTCAAAAGTTTTAGTTATAATTTTGGTTATCACTGCCGATGTGTGAGGCGTTAACTCAGAGGGTTTAAGAACTACTTGATTTCCAGCGGCTATTGCAGAGACCAAAGGACATAGTGCCAATTGAAAGGGATAATTCCAAGGAGCAATTATCAATACTTTACCATATGGTTCTTTATAAATATAGTCAATGGATGGAAAATTAACTATCGAAGGAAGCACCATTTTGGGTTTTCCCCATTTTTTTATATTCTTTATGGTGTCTTTTAATTCTGTGATTACATAATTTGTTTCTGTCAGAACCGCTTCAAAAGCAGGTTTTTTAAAATCATCATATAAAGCTTGAATTATTTCATTTTCATGAATTATAATAATATTGAGCAGTTTTTTTAAAACTTCTTTTCGGTATTTTATATTTGTTTTATAATTCATCTTAAAATTAAATATTTTAATGGCTATGCAAGATAATTTAAATTTTTAATTCTAATTTTTATCAAATTAAAATTATAGCGCATTCCAAATAACTTCATTTGGAACTGGTGCTATTATCTTGATTTCTTCTTTAGAGACTGGGTGAATAAAAACTAATTTTCGAGCATGTAAATGAATACCACCATCCGGATTAGAACGATCAAATCCATATTTCAAATCTCCTTTTATTGGTGAACCAATGGATGCCAATTGTGCTCGAATTTGATGATGTCTTCCAGTATGTAAATTAATTTCCAAAGCAAAATAATTGGTTAATTCTTTGAAAACAGTGTAATCTAAACTGGCTATTTTACTATCAGGAACCTCTTTTATATGTGCTTTCGAAGTATTGTTTTTTTCATTTCTTTTGATAAAATGAATTAATTTATCTTCTTTTTTTAGAGGTTTATTTTTTACAATCGCCCAATATGTTTTTTGAGTTTCTCTATTTTTAAATAATTCATTCAATCGTGTCAGTGCCTTGCTTGTTCGTGCAAATACAACTATTCCGGTTGTGGGCCTGTCAAGACGATGTACAACACCCAGAAATACTTCACCAGGTTTATTGTATTTGTTTTTAATGTATTCTTTTACCACTTCGTTAAGTGGCTTGTCTCCCGTTTTATCACCTTGCACGAGATCTCCTACACGTTTGTTTACCACTATGATATGGTTGTCTTCATGAAGTACTTGAAGGTTATTTTTATTGGATAGCTCTTTCATTACTAAATTTTAGTCTCTTATTTTGTTACAAAAATAGCTGTTTTATAATTGCTTTCGGTTAAAACCATTTGTTTCCTATATTTTTCTGGAATTTCATTTTCAGTTTTCTTAAGAGTTACTAAAAATATTTTTTTATGTAATTTAAAAACAGAATCAAATTGGGTAGCATTTTTTATTAATTGTGCTTTTCCATTGGTATAAAATTGACCAGAATAATTTTTCTCTTTCCAATAATATAGTGGTATATCTTTGTTCTCGTTTTTCTCCATAAGATGTTCCAAGATGTACTTATCAGTATTCATTTTGTCATCAAAAATTCCAGTTGCAAGAACGGTATACGCTATAACTGCAATTATTGGAAAAATTAAAGCAACTCGGATGAGTTTCTTTTTACTTTCAAAGTCATCCCACCAATACACCATCAAAAACATGATAGGAAGTGTTACAGGAAGCATGTACGTATGGAGTATATTCTTAGATAAAGTAAAGAAAATAGGGGTCCAGAATAACCATAAAACCAAGAAGGAAATCCAGTCGTTTTTCCATATTGATTTTCTGTTTTTCCATATTTTATAAAAAACAATTTGCACCCATGGAAATCCAAAACCAAGCATAAAAAGCCAAATCATTCCTTTTGGTTGTGAGTGACCACTGCCATATAAATCTCCTTGCCAACCAGGTTCAATAAAGCGCTTGAAGTGTTCTCCAATTATAAAGTAATCCAGAAAACCAGGTGATTGTTGTTCAGCAAAGTAATACCAAGGTAGTCCAATTAGGGCTGTAATTAGAATCCCAATAATAACTGAAAACTTAGAAAACAATTTGCGAAATCTTCTTGTATCCAAGCAACACCATATAAATAATGGGGGAAAAGTAAGCACCATAATAAGTGGTCCTTTGGCCAATAGTCCCAATCCTAAAGCAACAAAAAACAGATAATTCCAATAGGTTTTTTTATCACTTTTCATGGTTTTCCAAAAAGAAATCATCATGATAGCTACACAAAATTCTAAAGCAGTATCAGTTGAAACTACGCCTGTGTGTATTAAAAACTCAGGCATCGTTAATAAAATAAAACCGGGTAAATAGAACGAAGCTCCGCTTTTTTTAACCATTTTACCTGCTATAATCACTAATAATATGCTAAGTAAAAAAGATGGAAATCTTGAAGCAAACTCATTTACGCCAAAAATAACATAACTAAAAGCAGACAACCAAGTTGATAATGGGGGTTTTGCCCAAAAAGGAATACCGTAATCAATTTGAGGGACAACCCATTGATTGGTTTCTTGCATAATTCTTGCAATTTCGGCATATCTGGCTTCCGTTTTGTCTAGTAAAGGAATTGTTGCAGTCAACAGTAATCTAAATAGAGCGATTAAAATAACGGAGATATACAGAACATAAGAGTTAGTTTTAAATTTCTCTGCAATCATATTTTAAGAATTTTATATTTAGATTAATAGGTTGTATTATTTTTATATTTTTTTCTGATTTGGTATAAATCAATCCAAAGTTTAAAGAAATAGCTTGGTTTGACTTTAGAATTTCCTTTTTCAATCCAAGATTTTAGCGGAACTTCATACATTTTTTGAATTGCTCTTTCTTTACCAAAAAGGATAATCATTCTAAAGAAGAGTTCAACATCAAACAGCCATTTTGAAATAAATTCTTTTTTAAACAATCGAATTGAAATTTCTCTTGTAAAAACTTTGCAACCACATTGTGTATCGTAAACTTTAATGCCCAATACATGTGAAATAAAAGTCGCAATAACACGACCAATCAAAAAGCGACTATTTTGACGCTCGATTGTGGACCCTATTTTTCTAATTCGGGAACCAAAACAAAATACAATTTCATCCTTTATGTATTTTTGGATTTCCATGAATTCCTCTAGTGTTGTAGCAAGATCAGCATCTAAATACCCAATAAACTGGTGGTCAAAATTTTGATTACAATAGATGATTCCTTCTCTAACTGCTGCTGCTTTACCCGCATTTTTTAATAAAGAAACAATATACACTTGATTCGTATATTGTTTCTTTAAAATATTTAGTAAAGCAAGGGTACTATCAGTTGATCCATCATTTACAAAACAAATCTTTGCGTGATGATAATTATCTAGAAACCTTGAATATTCTTTAATTGTAATTCCTTTTTCCTCATTATAACAAGGAATTACAATAAATGTATTAGGTGGTTCAAGCATAGTAATATTTATTTAGGGTAAATATACAACCATGAATGTTAAAACACCTTTAATAAAAGATTAATACTGTTCTTTTTCATTTGGGAAGTCGCTAGATTTTACATCAGCAACATATTGACTAATGGCTTTTGTCATTCCGTCGTATAAATCCATATAACGACGTAAAAAGCGAGGACTAAATTCATTATTCATTCCTAACATGTCGTGAATAACTAATACTTGACCGTCAACACCACCTCCAGCACCAATTCCGATAACAGGAATAGAAATACTTTTAGCCACTTTTTCAGCTAGATGAGCAGGTATTTTTTCTAAAACTAAAGCGAAACATCCAAGCCTTTCTAATAATTTAGCATCTTCAACTAATTTATCAGCTTCATCTTCTTCTTTTGCCCTTACGGTATAAGTTCCAAATTTATATATAGATTGTGGGGTCAAGCCCAAATGTCCCATAACTGGAATTCCAGCATTCAGTATTTTTTTAATTGATTCTTTAATTTCTTTTCCTCCTTCTAGTTTTACCGCATGTCCACCGCTTTCTTTCATGATTCTGATAGAAGAACGCAAGGCTTCTTTGGGATCCGATTGGTAACTTCCAAAAGGTAAATCAACAACAACTAATGCTCTTTCGATAGCTCGTACCACAGAGGAGGCGTGATAAATCATTTGGTCTAATGTAATAGGCAACGTAGTTTCATGTCCCGCCATTACGTTTGAAGCCGAATCTCCAACTAGAATAACATCAATACCGGCTGTATCAACAATCTTTGCCATAGAATAATCATAGGCAGTAAGCATGGAGATTTTTTCTCCATTGGCTTTCATTTCAATTAATGATTTTGTAGTTATTCTTTTATAATCTTTTTTTGCTACAGACATGGAATTGTTACTTTTTGTCCCGTTTTAAGGTGACAGGTTATAGGTTGTAAAAGTAGTAAAACAAATTCTTTAGTAACAAAAAAATGGGCTCGAAAAATCGAACCCATTTTAAAGAATTATTATAAATTAGTATACTAATGTTTTAAATCAGTAAATTTTAAGTCAGTAGCAAAGGAAGAATTTGTTTTTTCAACAATTGTTTCTTTTGCTAATGTGAATGTAGCCGTATGTTTTGTGTCCAATGATGAAGTTGCAATTGCTACTTTATAAGTACCTGCTTCAGCAATCCATGCATTTTTGCTTGTAATAAATGAAGCTAAATCTTTAGGATTTAATGTTAGCGTTATTGTTTCACTTTCTCCAGGTTGTAATAAATTGGTTTTACCAAAAGCTTTTAACTCTGAAATTGGTTTGTCAATGCTTTTTGATGGAGCAGAAAGGTATAATTGTACTACTTCTTTACCTGCTACTTTACCTGTGTTTTTTACAGTTACTGTAAAATCCATTTTGTTTGTAAATGCTTTTGAGCTCATTTTTAAATTTGAAATATCAAATGTAGTATATGATAATCCGTAACCAAACTCGTAAGATGGTTTTACATGAAAAGTATTGAAATAACGGTATCCAACATAAACTCCCTCTTCATAAGTTACATCAGTTGGGTTTTCTGGAGGTGTTCCAATCCAGTTTTTAGCCGATGGTGTATCTTCATATTTTACAGGGAAAGTCATTGTTAATTTTCCAGAAGGAGTTACTTTTCCAGAAAAAACATCCGCTACAGAATTTCCTCCTTCTTGACCTGGTTGCCAAGGTAAAAGAATAGCATCCACTTTGTCTTTCCAGCTAGCCGTTTCGATTACACCACCGATGTTTAAAACAACCACTACCTTTTTGCCTTGAGCATGAAAAGCTGCCGAAACGGTATTGATTAAATTGATTTCATCTTGTGCTAAGTTAAAATCTTCTTCAACTTTACGATCATCCCCTTCACCTGCATTTCGACCAATTGTGATTAATGCCAGTTCAGAAGTTTTAGCTTTATTTTGAACGATTTCTGCATTTAATTCTAATTCTGGAAGTCTTTTTGGTGTTGCCAATAAACCTTCTTTTTCACGTCTTTTAGCTTCAATTTCTTTTTGAGCAACCATAAATGGTTTGTATAGTCCTTCTAATTCGGTATCTATAGAAAAACCAGTATTTGTTAAACCTTCAATTAAGGAAATAGAATAGGCTTCATTTACATCACCACTTCCAGTTCCACCAGAAATAAAATCATAAGAAGTAACACCAAAAACAGCTAGTGGAGCTGATTTTGAAGTAAATGGCAATACATTACCTTCGTTTTTCAATAAAACTACCCCTTCTGCAGCAGCATCTCTAGTTACTTGTGCATTTTCTTTTAAGTTTGGTTTATTTGAATAATGGTAATTGTTCATTGCAGGCGATCTCATTACTAGTTCTAAGACTCTTCTTAAATTAATGTTGATGTCTTCTTGAGATAATTTACCATTTTTTATATTTTCAATAATTGCATTTTTTTGAGCAGGTAGACCTGGCATCAATAAATCATTTCCAGCAGTTAGTTGTTTGGTAACATCACTAACAACATCTTTATTCATTATAGCCCCAAATCCATTGTATCCACCAAACCAGTCAGTCATTACTAACCCTTTAAAACCCCATTCATTACGAAGTACAGTGGTTAATAAATCTTTACGTGCCGATGTATAGGTACCATTCAAAAAGTTATATGAAGACATTACAGTCCACGGTTGTGCCTCTTTTACTGCAATTTCAAAACCTCTTAGGTATATTTCACGTAAAGCTCTTTCGCTAACATGTGCATTAACACCCATTCGGTTTCTTTCCTGGTTATTTGCAGCAAAGTGTTTTATCGAAGTTCCTACACCATTAGATTGTATACCATTTACCATTGCTGCTGCAATTTTTCCAGCGATTAATGGATCCTCTGAATAATATTCAAAGTTTCTTCCACACAATGGATTTCTGTGAATATTCATTCCAGGACCTAATAGTACATCTATACCATATTCTTTTACTTCATTTCCCATTGCTTTACCAACTGAATTGATAAGTGCTTCATTCCAAGTAGAGGCTAATGCTGTTCCTACTGGAAAAGCTGTAGCATAATAAGTGTTCGCATCGTCTTCTCTAATTGGTTTAATACGCACACCTGCAGGACCATCAGATACAATTACCGATGGAATTCCTAATCTGGAAATTTCAGTTGTACCACCTGCTGAACCAGGAACTTTTGCTGTTTCTTTCCCTGTTGTGAATTGCATTTTTTCCCAATCAAAACCAGGCATTCCGATTCCAATAAGCATACTCGCTTTTTCTTCGTCGGTCATTTGATTGATTAGATCTTGAATTCGGTCTTGGGTAGAAAGACGGTAGTCTTCGTATTTATCTAACTTTCCGTTTTTATTTAAATCTGAAAAAGTAAAACCATTTATAGTAATGATTGGACTATTTTTCGGGTCATTTATTTCTGGTTTTTTTGTCCAAGAAATCCCAGAAACAACTAACGCTGATAGCAGCGAAGTTTTTACGATTTGTGAAATTGTGGTGTTTTTCATGTGGTTTATTTAATAAATAGTTTTTATTGCTTCAATATGAAGCAATATTAATTATTTTTTTTTAAATATTTGTAAAAAAAAAGGAGTTTATTTTTTGATTATCAGTTTTTAAAGTAAAAATTATAATCTATTTCGTATTTTCGCAACCAACTTGAAAAAATGGAATTTAATAAAATAATAGAAGAGAAGTCAAATGAAGCTTGGGATATTTATATTCCAAATTTATCTGTTGATTGTGTCGTTTTTGGATTTCATGATGGCATCTTAAAAGTATTGCTTACAAGATTGAAAGAAAAAGATCTTTGGGCGCTTCCTGGGGGATATGTTTTAAAAACAGAAAATTTGAAACAAGCAGCTAATAGAATCCTGTTTAGTAGAACAGGTGCTGAAAACATTTACTTACAGGAATTTAAAGTTTTTAGTGATCTAAATCGGTCAGCTGGTATTTTTGACGAATTTCCAGATACACTATGGAATAAACAGCGATTTCTTTCGGTAGGATTTTATGCTTTAGTAGATTTTCACCAAGTCAATTTGGTTATGGACGATATTTCCGATGCTTGTGAATGGAAAGCAATTGAGGAATTACCCCTTTTTATGATGGATCACAGGAGTATTTTTGATAAAGCATTGGAAACGCTTCGCCGACAATTAAATCATAAACCTATTGGGCATAGTTTACTGCCTGAAAAATTTACCATGCCTGAACTTCAAAAGTTGTATGAGATTATTTTGGGTAAAAAATTAAATCGCGGTAATTTTTATCGAAAAATGCTGCGTTATGATATCCTTGAAAAACTAGACGAAAGTAGAAAAGGAGGGGCCCACAAAGCACCCGATTTGTATAAATTTGATTTAGATAAATACCAGTTGGCACTAAAAAATGGATTTAATGAAGGCTGGTAACTTAAACCGTATCTATCTTAACTTGTATTCAATTTCAGTGTGATTTAAATAGGTAATTCCACTAAATTCCAGCTAGCTCAAAACAGCTGTTGGCATGCGTATTTTTATGAAATCCAAGTCGGTTCAATTTTATCAATCTTCCATTTATTGTTTTGTTTTTTTATATAAATTCGGAATCCTTGACCAAATTTACTTCCGCATCCAAAACCAGCGTCTAAAATACCGTATATTTTATTTTCATCAAATTGTATTCTCGTAAAATCTAAAACACCCGAAAAAATAAAATTATATTTAGTCGTCCAAATTTCACCTCTTTCTTTTGGAAAATCGTTTAAATTCTTCAGTACAAATTTATTGTTTAATTTTATGTTTTGGAATTCAAAATTATATTCTGTAACAACTTCATTTTTTGGTTCGTAGAGTTTAGAATTTTGAAAATGTTTTTCAAAATCACCTTTTACACTTTCTCTTATTTTTCTTAATGTAGGAGCAAAGGCGACAATTACTTTAGATGTATCTTTTTCAATTGCAATTCGGTTGTTTTTCCATTTGTCAAACTCTATTTTTTCTTCTTTAGTTGCTTTAGTAGTGTCAGTCCTAACATATCTTCCTTCTTTATTAAAAATTGACTCTCCAATTTTTGGCGGTGGAATCATAATTCTGCAATCAACACAAATAGAATCAACCAAAACAGGAAAAATTTCGGTCATTACATTTTTCTCAAAATCTAATTCGCTAAGTTTCTTTTCACAACTTGCGAAAAATATTATTAGTAGGATAAATGTTGTTTTCAGTTTTTTCATAATATGCTTGCCAACGTTATGCCACTTTGAGATGGCTGGAAGTTCGTAACCTTTCAGTTTTCGGCTTAACGAAAACGTGATGCGAAATCGTAATTCCACTAAACTCCAGCTAGCTCAAAATGGCTGTTAGCGGATGTGTCTTTACATTAAATCTTTATTCCCAGGGTAAGTGATCGAGTAATCTCAATTGTGGCAAACCTCCGCCATGATTTTCTGAATTTGGATATTCTTCAACCCATTTTCTTGAATCTTCATCCACATAATAAGTAGACCAACCACTTTCGTCGGTCCCAACTTTTGTTAAGCTCTTTTTCTTTTCGATAAGTTTTTCAGCAATTAAAATTAGTTCTTCCATTGTCTTTTTAAGTCACAGAATTGATTTAGTAATAATGTCAAAGGTTTGATTGTCACATAAAATTTTCATTCTTCCAATTACACTTTCTATATATTTTTCTGATGTTAAGTTTTGCGAAATTAAATGCATGTCTTGCTTGAAATTATTTATTTCAAACCAATCTGAATTTTGTTTAAATAGTTCTAATTCTTTTTGGCTCCCCAATCTTGCAAGATAATCTTCGTCTCCTGCATACTTGTCATAAATTTTCAGTTTTTCTAGGGTAATCATATGCATAATATTTTTAGCGTCAAGTTATTGACATTGCCGCTAACGGCAGTTCGTCTAATAACCTGCAAACAACGTTGTTTTGTATTAATTATAAAGTAAATATAGACGATTTAGATTACAATTAGCTTCTTTTTGTAAAAAAGGAATTGGATTGGTAATACTATAAAAGAACCGTAAAAAGCTTTAAAAAGTGGCTTTATTACAACAAAAAATAAAGCCACAGTTTTTAGGTACTGTTTTAATTCATTTTGGTCAATTAAGTTGAATATTCTCTTGAGGTTGTAGGCTGTGAAGATGAGTCCTACATCAGCGGAGGCATGTTTAATGGTTTTCTTGGTCATAATATAATAGAAGTCCCATTGGCGTTTGATTACTCCATAAGGATGTTCTACTATGGCTTGTCGTCTGCGATATACTTCATAATTATTCTCGATTCTCACTTTGTTTTCATAAATCAAATCGGCATACTGGGATCTCTCGATGAGTCTTCCTTTTTTGTTTTTGGTACATTTATTAAAAAAGGTACAACTCATACAAGCATTTGTTTTGTAATGCTTCATTTTAGTGATTGACTTACCGTTTGTTTTATTGTACCAGTTTGCGTTGGAGTTCAGTGTTTGATTTGCGGGGCAAATATAAGTATCGTTGTCTTTATTGTATTTAAAATGCTCTACATCAAAAGCTATATCTGGTGCGTGAGCTGATACGCCAGGAATGGCAACTAATACGTCAATTCCCAGTCGATTAGCATATTGAAATTCGCTACCTGTGTGATAGCCTTTGTCATAAATGGCGGTAAAATCATTGTGTCCTAAAATGGCTTTAGTGCGACGCAACATACCGCCCATAGCTTTAGAATCATTTTCGTTAGTGACTTTAAAATCAATCGGGATATTGTGCAGCGCATCTACTGTGGTTTGTACGGTATAAGCCACTTCCGAGATATTATTTCTGGTCATAATTTGGCGACTATCAGGGTCTGAAGTAGAGATTTGAGTTACCCCAGTGGTGTCAATAATCTTTTGATATTCGATATATTTTTGTTTTTGAAAGGAATGTTTTTTAACCTTCTTTAGAATTTTTTCTTTCTCAACTTCATCGGCATCCTCTTTGGCGAGAGCCGTATTGTATTCTTCCAATCGTGCATCGATGTATGCAATATGACGCTCAATTTTAGCTGGATTGAAATTGTTTTTCTTGGAGTTTTGAGCTCTTAGTTTAGTACTGTCTCCAGCGACAAGGCTTCCGCCAATGAGTTCAAAGTGTGCAGCCATTTTTACTGTAGCACGAAAAACACGAGCAATGGCTTTAGGATTGTCTTTTCTGAAATTGGCAATGGTATTATGATCTGGAGCTAACCCTTTGATGAGCCACATCAATTCAATATTACGAGCACATTCTTTTTCTAGAGCACGGGAGGAACGCATTCTATTGAGGTAGCCGTAAATAAAGAGTTTAAGTAAATCGGAAGGATGATAGGCAGGTCTGCCGTTTTCGACAAATTGGAAATCGAATCCAAAATCTGGTAATTTAAGACTATCTACAAAAAGATCAATGAGTCTAACTTGATTGTCTTGTGCAATGGCCTGATCGATGGATGAGGCAAAAAGAGGGAGTTGGTTTCTGTTGGTCCCAGAAATGAATTTACTCATAAGCTATCTTTTTTAGCAGTATAAAAACATACTTAAAGATAAAGAAAATCAGTTAGTTATCAAAATATTTTGAACGATTTTTAATACAAATGATAAAATAACGGGGAGGGAGGTTTTTAGACAGTTTGACGTTTTGCCACTTTGAGATGGCTGGAAGTTCGTAACCGCTCAATTTTCGGCTTTATGAAAACTTGATGCGAAAAAGTAATTCCACTAAACTGCAGCTAGCTCAAAATGGTTGTTACTGTGTGTGATTTTGTTGTTAAAATTCTATTCCACTTCTGTTTTTCGGCGTAATACATTTCGACGCAAACTGCATCACTTTCATTGATCCTAATTATTTTCTGCGCCACAATTTATTCCGCTACAATCCATTTGGACGCAAACTGCATCATTTCCATTGAAACGAATAACTTTCTGCTTAGCGATTCGATTCTACTACATATATTTGGATGCAAACTGCATCACTTAAATGATACCTAAATATTTTCTGCTTAATGATTTTATTCTGATTTTTCAGCGCAAAATTCGGCAGATCATACACAGTAACGTTCCCACGCTTGTACTTGCTGTGGACTTCGTAACCTTTCAATTTTCTGCTTTGCAGAATTATGATGCGAAACGGCAATTCCAATAAACTCACAGTAAGTACAAACGTGTGTTGTGCGTTCGGCTTTTCGCCTCAATTTTTTCTCGGTTACAATTTTCGGTTTAGTTTTAGCACCGATTTTAAGCTTTAACAATTTTAAAAATATAAATTATGTTAGTTAAACAAAAAAGACAAGAATCATTATTAGAATTAGGTTTTGAAGATTTAAAAGGTAAAATTACACTAAACAAATCTTTTAAAAATGGAGTTCCAATCACAAGCCTTTCAATTAATCTAAAAAATGTTTTTTTAGAAGATGTTGATTTTATAATTTCTGAATTATCAAAACATAAAGAAATTTTAGGTTTAGAATTTAATAAATCTATTGAATATTTAAGAAGTTAAACTCTATATTCATTTAAAAAATCTAAAAAAAGTTGTGTGTTTTTAACCAAACTATTTTTTAATGGTTCATTGCTAAAAAAAGATTTCGATTTATAATTATCTAATCTTTCGCTAAATAATGTTCCATTATCAAATTCAGATAACATTAATTTAATTTGAAATTTAATTTCATATAATTCACTTTGTTGGTTTTCATATTCTGAATTACTTACAGCATCACTTTCTCCATATATGTCTTTAGTTGTGTCGCCTAATTGGTATTCAACTAATTTTATAGAGTTTAGTTTTTCTATAAACGATTCTGATTTTTCAATAAAAAAATTAATTGGCTTCATATTTCTTTTTAATTAATGTTTAAGTTTTCGGTTCGGTTTCTCAAGCTGACGCACAACTTGTATATAACATCAAATATATACATCTTTTTGGATGTTTTTGATCAATCTTTCAGTTTTTTCTTGTTATTTTCATCCACCAAGCGATCTAATGGACTGAGTATCTTATCAGCAGCCATTTTTGAAACATGCGTGTATATTGTAGTCGTTTTAATACTAGCATGACCTAAGAATTTTTGAATGTATCTAATATCAGTTCCATTTTCTAGTAAATGGGTAGCAAAACTATGGCGTAAGGTATGTACAGTAGCACTTTTGGATAAGCCTGATTTTTTTAGTGCTTGTCGCATTACTGATTGCGCACTACCAATGCTGTAGGGTTCCCCTGCATATTGCCCTTCAAAAACATATTTATTGGGTTCGTATAATGTCTTATAAAGCTCTAATGAACTTACAATAGAGTAGGGCAACATTACCAGGCGGTCTTTCTTGCCCTTGGCATTTTTAATATGAATTTTATGCTCGGCAAATAATATATCGCGCCACTCTAGAGTTACAATCTCACTAACGCGTAATCCTGCACCATAGCCTATTAACAATAATAATTTGTGTTTTGGGTTATCTACAGCTCTAAAAATTTGTAGACATTCTTCCATGGTTAATACTGCCGGTAATTTTTTTTCACTTTTTGGTCGAGGAATTTTTAGTTCAAAGCCTTTTTGATGTTCAATTTGCTGATAATAAAATAATAAAGCATTCACCATATTGTGTCCGGAGGAGGCTGATAAACCGCGCTCCATAATGGAAGCCAAGTATTTTATGATTTCTTTTTGTGTAATGGTGTGAGGATCTCTAAACTGGTGGAGTGTCTATCTTTGTTGTGACTAAATAATTAAGCCCATAAATAGTATATTTGAATTATGGGAAAAGTTTATGCAAACGACTTTAAAATTATGATTGTAGAATTATTAAAGTCTGGTAAATCGCTAAAAGAGATTAGTGAAGAATATGGTTTAAATGACAGTATGCTACGAAGGTGGCGAAGAGAGTTTGATTCGAAATCAGGAGATTTTTCTAAGAAAATTGAACTATCTGCTGTAGAAGTCGAATTAAAGAAACTAAAGAAAGAGCTTCAAGATGTTAAATTAGAACGAGATATTCTAAAAAAGGCGGTGAGCATCTTTTCCAAGAACGACAGATAAGGTATAAATTCATTTCTGAAAATAAGAATCAATATCCTGTTGAGAAGATGTGTTACTGTATGAAAGTCAGTAAAAATGCTTATTATCATTGGTTAAAAAGCTCTTTATTAGATTATAAAAAATCTGACACATTAGTTTTAATGGAAAAAATTGAGCAGGTATTTTATGAAAACAAAGAGATTTATGGTAGTTATAGAATACAAAAGAAGTTAGAACAAAGTCATTTATATTATTCTCGTTCTTACATTGCGTTTTTGATGAAAAAACTAGGATTGAGAAGTGTTTTAAAAAGAAAATTTATTATTACAACAGATTCTAATCATACTTATCCAATTGCAAAAAATATACTGAATAGAGATTTTACAAGTAATCAATTAGGACAAAAATGGGTGTCAGATATTACTTATGTTAGAGTTAATGACCAGTGGAATTACCTAACAACAATAATGGATCTAGCAGATAGAAAAATTATTGGATGGACATTAAGCGAAGATATGACAGTTGAAAACACCATCTATAAAGCTTGGTTATTAGCTAAGAATACTAGAAAAACAACTCCAGATCATATCTTTCATTCTGATAGAGGTGTACAATATGCTTCTAAAAAAATGAATCAAATATTAGATAAAAATACTAAAACTACTCAAAGCATGAGTAGAAAAGGAAATTGTTGGGATAATGCTGTAGCTGAAAGTTTTTTTAAAACAATAAAATATGAATGTTTATATAGGTATAAATTTAATACATATCAGCAATTATATGATTGTACATCTGATTATATACAGTGGTACAATACACAAAGATTACATTCTAGTTTAGGTTATAAAACACCCTTGCAAAAAGAAATAGAGTTGAGAGATTTATTTAAAATAGCGGCTTGAGTAAATTAGTCACAAATTTTGTAGTTATTCCATAACAGTCTTTGATGGTGCTAAAACGTGCCATCGAGAACCGTTTTATTTTTTCTCGCAATACAAGAAATGGTGGTACATACACTTCCATCCATTTCGGGTCTTCTGGATGTGGTTTTACTATAATCGATTCAGATGTAAAGACCGTTTCGCTTTTGTAAGAATCATTTTCAGGAAAAAAAGAGGATGCGCCAAGTATTTTTTCAACTTGCAATTTTACATTAGTGTTCCTTAGGACCATGTAAACCTTATAATTGGCATTCCAATAGACTCCTTTTGTGGCCAATAATTGCCTGCTTATTGCCTGATAATACTGCATCTTGAAAACCCAATACTTACCTAAATTGGGCAGTAATTCTAAACGCATGTTGGGTGCTAACGAATTTGTTTTCGCTATATGTTCAGGATTATTCAGCATGGGTGCCGAATCTAACTGAAGGTTGCCTGTGGCTATGGCTGGAAGGTCACGGCCTATGGTAAGGCCGGCCAGCGGTTGCGTTTTAGTCTTTTTTGGGTTGTCAATAACCAAATCATCAAAGGTTTGACTTATGAGCTTGTAATTTACAGCATTGTAATCAAAATACCAACAACGGAGCGACTGGCTATAGATTCCTCCCAATTTTTTTAATTGAGAAATAGTCCCACTATCATAGGTAAAAAAAAGTCCGATTCGATCTGCATCGCGATGCCATATCTTTTTTACAATTATTTGCATAAGGCGTATATGAAGTAACTAAAATACTACTTTATTTTAAATAATATCATATAATTTATTGATTTTGAATGGTCTATGATGAATTTTATTTCGAATAGTTAAAAATGCCTGTTTTCGCTGTCGCAAAAGGGGATCTTGCGTGAAGGATCAAAGTGGAAATCCTCCCGATTTTTTTCGGGAGATTGTAGCGTAGAGCCTGACGCTGCTGCAACGGAGTGGAAGCTGGGGCACGCCCAAAAATAGGAGATTGTGAAAATCATTTACCGTTTACCGTCCATCGCAGGACAAATTATAATTATTAATTAGCTAAAATGAATATAGGTCAACGGGCATCGAACAACGAAAATCGTCCATCGTTTACCGTCCATCGCAAGAAGATTGCAAACAACGAATAACGAATAACGAAAATCGGTCAACGAAAACTGTCCGCCGTTTACCGTCCATCGCAAGATAGATCAACTACTAACGAACAACGAGCAACGTGCATCGAACAACGGTCAACGAACAACGATTAACAATCGGCCATATTCACTGCGATTGCTAATCCGCCCTCCGAAGTTTCTTTGTACTTATTGTTCATGTCCTTAGCGGTTTGCCACATGGTATCGACTACTTTGTCCAATGGTACTTTGGCGTTTTTTGGGTCGGTTTCAAGGGCGAGTTCGGCGGCATTGATGGCTTTTATAGCACCCATCGTATTGCGTTCGATACATGGAATTTGGACTAAACCACCTATAGGGTCACAGGTCAATCCTAGGTGGTGCTCCATGGCAATTTCGGCGGCCATCAATACTTGTTCGGGTGTTCCACCCATGAGTTCACAAAGTGCCGCTGCGGCCATAGCCGATGATACGCCTATTTCGGCTTGGCAACCACCCATAGCGGCTGATATAGTGGAGCCTTTTTTGAAAATACTGCCTATTTCTCCAGCCACCAGTAAAAATTGTTTGATTTCTTTTGGGCCCGCATTGTGGTTTTCAATTACCAAATAATACATTAAAACGGACGGAATTACTCCAGCACTACCATTTGTAGGTGCGGTTACAATGCGGCCTAGTGCAGCATTGACTTCGTTTACGGCCAAGGCAAAACAGCTTACCCATTTTAGGATTTGGCGAAACTTCACTTCGGTCAAGCGTATTTGTTCTAACCAAGTTTGTGGATCACTATAATTAGACAATCCGATTAAATTTTGATGCATGTCAAACGCCCTGCGACGCACATTTAGACCACCTGGAAGGATTCCTGAAGTATGACATCCTATGTACATACATTCGAGCATGGTGTTCCAGATGCGCATCAATTCATGATCGATTACTTCCTCCGTGCGCATGGATTTTTCGTTTTCATAAACAATCTCCGAAATGCTTTTATTTTCGCTTTTGCAAAAGACTAATAGCTCAGCCGCATTATTGATCATGTAAGGGAAAGCACATTTAATTTTGATTTTTTCCTTGGCATTAATGCGTTCTTCTTTTACTACAAATCCACCACCGATGGAGTAGTAGGTAGCCTCATATGCAATCTCGTTTCCAATAAAAGCAGTAAATGTCATCCCATTAGAATGAAAAGGAAGAAACTCTTTATTGAACCTAATATCATCAGCGAACTGATAGGGTATTGGATATTGATTTCCTAAATTGATTAGGTGGGTATCTTTAATGATTTTTATAATTCCATCGATGTTTTCCACCGGAATATATTCTGGGTCTTGACCGCTAAGTCCTAGCATCACTGCCAAGTCAGTCGCATGCCCTTTGCCTGTTAACGACAAGGAGCCATATAAGTTAGTTTTAATTCGCGTAACAGTAGGTAAAAGGTTTTCCTCTTTCAATTCTTGCAAGAAGCGTTCAGCGGCACGCCATGGGCCTAAAGTATGGGAACTTGATGGTCCAATACCAATTTTAAGCATGTCAAAAACTGAAATACACTCTTCCATATGTTGCGAATTTTTTTAAACAAATATAATTGAAATTAGCAATGAATTGCCTTTAACAGCAACAAAGATGTAATAATTATTGTGTTTTAAGGTTTTATTATGATTATTCTTTAATAGATCAAATAAAAAAAAGGCATTGTAGATTTTGAAGCTATTGGTAATTAAAGTAATAGGTCTAAAATGGATATCCAATAGCCAGATTAAATACTAAATTGTCATTTCGCCAAGAGCCACTTCCAAAATTTACTTTGTCCAATACCCAGCGTTGACCATCGGGCAAGTACGGTTTACGTATAGGAAAAGCAAGATCCGTTCTCAGGACCAGAAACGAGAAATCAAATCGCAATCCAGCACCTACACCCACAGCGAGTTCGTTTAAAAAGTCTTTAGAGAATTTGGCGCCCGGTTTGTCTATGTTGTCTTTTAAAAGCCATATATTTCCGGCATCCATGAACAAAGCTCCTTTAACCAATCCGTAAATTTTTGCTCTATACTCTGTATTGAATTCAAGTTTTAAATCTCCTGATTGATCCGGTAAAAAGGTATTGGCATTCGTTGATCCATCAAAGGTTCCAGGGCCAATAGAGCGTGCTCTAAAGGCTCTAATACTATTCGTACCACCATTAAAAAATTGTTTGATGAATGGCATTTCATTTGAGTTGCCATAAGCAAAACCTGCTCCCACGATAATTCTAGTAGCGAGTTGTGATTCGGCACCTAATTTTAGGTAATGCCTGAATTCATTTTCTACTTTTATAAATTGACTAAATGGTACCTTAAATACTTTAACGGTATCTCCTGATTTTATATTAGCACCGGATAGTAATCCTGTTATATTCCCAGCGAGGTCAATACTTCCCTTGTAATAAAAGGTATTCTTTTTTCTTTTCTCCATGGTATTAGTATACGTATAGGAGTAAGTAGGACCAAAAATCAATTGTTTTTCGATTACTTTTCCAAGTGATGCATTGGCAGCAATTTGTTCGCGATACAAAGGCGTCACGTTTTGTGGACTGGCAAAGGTGATCTCAGTGACATTCAACAAGTGTTCTTTGCGTTCATTCTCTTTCCATAAATATCCAAAAGAACCTTTGAGGGTTTGCAAGGAATATAATTTGGTTCTGTTTTGAAACTCATATCCTAGTGTTGCTTTTGTTTTTGGAACAAAACCACTGGAAGATTGAAATTTAAAAGGGGCAATAAGGCGCGGCCAAATTAAATTAGCCTCTGTTCCAAAACGGTATACATTAAACCCATTATTTTGTCCAGATACCTGTACTTCAACGCCACCAAAAGCCGAAATTGTAAGCTGTTCCGCTCCTTTCCATAAATTGCGATTGCTCCAGTTTACATTGAGTTCAGTCCCGGTATAATTAGCTGAATTGGTTTTGGCCAACACTTCTACACGAATGGATTTCTTAGGCAAAGGAGTCAAATAATAATAGGCATCGAGATAATTACTTATCGTATCGGCTACTTTAAACTGGTTTTTTACAAACTTGAAAGTGCCTAAATTGACTAATCGATTTAAAGATAAATTGTGGTTGGTGCGGTTGTAATAATCCCCTTTTTTAAAATAAAGCGTTCGGTCAAAAATGCTGGGATTAAATAAATGTTCGTTATCTATAATCGTAAAATCCTTGTAATGAACAATTGAATCACTGTTGCTGGAGGCATTATCTGTATTAATGGAATAATTAGGATACACGACCACTTTATTGATCTTGTATTGCTCTTTGGACAGTTGGGGCGCATCTGTTTTTATCTTCACAATCAAATCTACTTGATGATCGGCTACTGTACTGTCTACCTGTACGAGCAAATAATCAGGATTGAAATAATAGAATCCTTTTTCTTTGAGTCGGGTATCAATTCGCTCTCTTTCGGTTTTAATAACTTCTAAACTGTATCCTTCTCCTTTTTTTAATAAAGAGCGTCTTTGCGTTTTACGCACTGCTGCAGCCACAGCCGATGAATCTTCGGGAAATTTTACTTCTCTAATAAAGTAACGTTTGTTTGGTGTAACAGTATACGTCGCTTTTGCTTTTTTTCCCGCTCTCGTGGAATCAGCACTGGATTTTACATTGAAATACCCTTTGTTTTCACTATAGTTTTGTAAAACACTTTTGTTGTATTCTAGATCTACTTTACTGTATAAAACTGGTGCTTCCCCTAGTTTGGTTTTGATCCAGTAGCGAATTCCTTTTTCTTTTTTTGGCTGTCCCGCCAAATTATAAAAGAACAGTTTGGGCCTCATCCCTAGAAAGGAAGAGTTGGGTTTTGGCCTTACCAAAAGCTCTAATTCTGATTTTAGTGCTTTGCGTTCCTTTTTAGCAGGTTCATTTCCTTCTATTTTAATTTTTGCACCTGTATAAAGCAGTTCTCCTTCGGGTAAATATTTAGTACCACTGCATCCAGATAGGAACAGGATGACAAAAAGAAAATAGAGTAGTGGCGCTTTGTTTTTCATAATACTATAGGTAGGATTCATTATTTCTTTTTGTTTTTCTCTTTTTGAGTTTTACTTTTTTGAAATAATTCTTTAAAATGATTGTAATCTAAAGTGATAATAAAAGCAATTCCTGTTTCTATTACTTGTCCTTGCAGTGCCACTTGGTATTTGTTTAAACGGTAGGCTTTTAACTTGTATCGTCCATCTTTAGACAATTGATATTCAACAGATACGTCACCCGCAATGTTATTGTTAGTTTCATTGGTTTGTTGTGGCCCTTCCAGCCCAAAACTGCTCCCAACGGTTACTTTCAATCGATCGTTCAGTAATTTTTTAGAAATCCCTACATTCAAATCGGTTTTATTTTCAAGTTGTCCGGTGGTATAATCTTCGGTTGAATTTAAATCAAAATTCAATTCGACACCGCTAATTAAGTTTCCGGCCAAATTGTTCAGTTGTTGCGATAGGATTTTACTGGCACTTTGTCGCGCTATGGATGTCAAAGAACTACCACCAGCTTCACTAGCAAAAGGATTTTCACCTATAAAACGATTCAATAGCAGTAACGCAAATACTTGCTTGTTGAGTTCGTCTGGTTGCTGACGCAATTGCGTTAATTTAGCTTGAGTTGTATTGATAATTTCGGTGGATACACTATTGTTTCCATCGGGCAAAATAATATCAAAACTGATGACGGGTTTCATTAGCTCCCCAGTCATTTTTAATTCGGTTTCAAAAGGGATTTTTTGTTTGTAGGTATTTCTTACTTCTGCTGAAACATTAGTCAATTGGTCATCAATAAGATCAATAGGAGCAGCCTGATTTTTGTAAACAGCAGTTATATTAATATCTGCCGATGTTGGTTCGCCTGTCCATAGAATATAACTACCGCTCTTAATATCGAATTTTCGTTTGATAAAATTAAAATTCATTTCATAAGCTCCTTCTTTTAGCTCATATCTTCCTGTTAATGTCGTTTTTCCTGAAGGATCAATTCCACCATTTAACTGCGCTTCTCCTTTTAATTTTAAAAAGTCACCATTGGATTTGTCAATTACAATAGATAATTCGGCCTCTTTATCGACTTCTATATTGACCGATGCATTGATTCCTTTTATTTCTGTTTTACTTAAATTTTCATCTACAGCAATGGTTTCAATCATCGAAGGATTGTCTTGGTCAATAAATTCCACAATTCCTTCTCGATCCGCGATGGATGGATCCGATTGTGGCATTACAATAGTCAGTTTGGTGTCTTTATTTACTTTTATATCTCCATCTACAATAGGATTATTGAAATCTCCTTTTATTCTTAAATGGTTGTCTAAATATACTTCTCCATAATACAAAGGATTGTCTTTCTCTTTGGAATTTAAGGCTTTGAAATTTGTGGCATCTAATGTTAGATCAAAACCGAAATTATTGAAATTTGCACTATTGATTTTTCCATTGATAACTAAATCATTGTCTTTCTCATCTTTAATGGTAAAATGATCAAATAGAATGGCATCATTGGTAAACGAAACAGCATCATTCATGGACTTAAATGTGGCGTTGAGTGGCGTTACTTTGAATCCGATATCATTCAATTTTAAGTCACCAATCATTTTAGGTTGATCTGTAGTTCCTGTTATTTTAAATTTACCATTAAAAAAACCAGTGCTTTCTTTTAGGTTATCCAATGTAAATCCTTGAATGCTTTTCAGATTTAGTTTTACAATATCCAGGTTGAAGTCCATTGCACCATTTCCTGTTTTGTAAGTTCCATCTAAATTCACTTGATTGTCCTGACCTGTTATAGCTACTTTTGCATTATAACTGTTGGCAACGATATTATCCACTTGAATATTGATTGTCCCAACGGTGTCTTTTTTAAATGCAAAATCAGAAATGGTAAGATTAGAAGTAAAAACAGGCGTTTGATTTAAATTTTTTAGTAGAACCGCACCATTTGTAGTTCCACTAATGGTTAAGTCACTTTTTTCGGCAATGCTAGTCAGCGTCTCTAGTTTAAAATCTTTGAAATTAATAGCCAGTGGCGCATTTGTTTTTTGAGATTCGGATTGCAGTTCAATGCTACTCCCGTCTTTGCTTAGTTTAAGCTGGTTAGCATACAATCCTTTAGGACCAAAACGGATTACATTATCAGGATCTATATTCCAGGATTCGTAATTAAGCAATAGGTTTTTTGAATCAAAATGAAGGTCATTATTTCCATTTTTAGCCTCAACTGTACCAGCAATCAAATACCTTTCTTTGTCTTTTAAGTCTTTTAATTGTAAAACATAATTGGCAGTATTGTTTTGTATTTTACCAGTTAGGGAAGTGTACGGCAGTTGAAATTGAGTGTTTTGTAAATCATCAACCATTAAGTTGTATACCAAAGAATTGTCTTTAGTATCTATTTTAAAAACGGCATTTGTCACTGTGTTTCCTCCATAAATAACTTTTGGGATGGCGGCATTCAAAACAATAGAATCATTTACGGTATTGTATCTTCCAGAAATAGCTATAGGTTCTAGGCTCTTTAAATCAGGAATTAATTTCACTAAAAGCGGACTGTCAGCAATTCCAATTTTGAATTCCAATTGCTGTTTTTCAACTGCTTTAGTTTTCGAATATGAATCCGTTGAATAATATTTTGAAATAGACTGAGACAAGGCTGCATCAATTTTAGATAGTTTGTATTTTCCGTTTACGCTAGCAGTCATAAATGGAGATTTTAAATCCAAAGTATTTTTATCAGCAGTAGAAGTGGCAATTAAAGTAATGGAATCGGTGACATATTGCGTTGCCTCATCAGCAACGGTTAAGTTTAAAACAGTAAATTTACCATTGAGGTAATCCAGATCAGCTGATTGAATATCAGCTTGTACAGTTCCTCTTATTTTTAGTGGACCAGCGTGCAGGTTTAACTTTTCAAGGTCAGCAATATCAATATTAAGGTTAATGGTACCAGCGGGATATTTATCTTTAAAACTACCGCTGCTCACTAAGTCAAAAGTAAGATTGGGATCAGGGCTGCTTGCATTTATTTTAAATAAACCATTATGAATGGCGCCTTTTAAATCCAAGTTTTGATAGGTATATTTATTGTAATATAGTTTTTGAATGGTCCCGCTTATGGATGTATTTGCTGTTTTGGGATCAAAACCTGTTCCTTTAATAGTAGCATTTAAACTGATTTTACCAATATCACTATTTTTTATCAATTTGCCTAAATCAAAATTAGTCAGTTCTGTATCTAGATTGTACTTTTCTTTGTTTTTAATTTGTTGGTTGTACTGCCCCTTAATAGTAGCATTTCCATAACTACTCCCTAAAACGAGATCGGTATAGAAATCATTTAGCGTTCCTTTAAATTTTCCTACGGCATTAAATACGGCCGGAAGTGCAATGGTATTAGGAATCGTTCCTTTTGGAATAAATTCGTTTATATCTTTAGAAGTGGTTTTGAATTCATTGATGACCAAATCAAAATGCGCTTTATTGACATCAGGTAAACCCGTTATTGTACCACTGGCATTTACTTTAGTCGTTCCCAAGCCACTTACTTCTAGTTTTGGTATTTTTATGTTATTGAGCTTCCCACTGACTTTACTGTCAATAAGAAGGATGGCGTTAGGATTACTATCAAACGGCTTTGTAGTGGATAATGTAGGAACAAAAATTAAAATGTCTTTAAAACCAATACTGCTTTTTTTCAAATTGGCAATCAGACTTAGATCACCTAAATTTTTCGAAATATTTGCTATGGATTCATACCCAATTTGGATTTCGTTTTGTAATTGGGTTTGGGGAGTTTTGAGATATAAATTTTTAAAGAAAGCATTCTTTCTTCCATAGAACACATCCGATTTTAAAGCGAGTATATTTAACCCACTTTTTTCCTTCCCTTTGAATGAGTCAATATTTGCAGAAATACTGATGGGGCTATAACGGAAGTTTCTAGCTTCGGTACTTAAGGATGAAAATTTCAGATGGTTGTAATCAATCCCTTTTTCTAGGACAGTAGCATTATAATTGTCATAAATAAAACCCACTCTTTTTAAACTAAGTTCCCTTATTTTTACTTCCCAATTATTAGAATCAGTAGCTGGTGTACTAGTAGCAACTATTTCTTTTAGCTTTCCAAATGCTAAATTTCCTTCGGCATCGGCTAGCGAAACTTTATCAATTAATAAAAATTGGTTGTTGATATCTGTTTTATCAAATTTTACCAATAGTTTTTTTAAGGAAAGGGTAGTGGTTAATTTACTTTTTTCATCTTGGTAGTCAATGGCAATTTTAGACAAATCTACTTCTCCTAGTCCAATGTTGAAATTCGATTTAGATGCTGTACTATTTGCTACACTGGTAATTTCTTTTGGAATTCCTTGTTTTAGCTTTAACTTCAATCCTTTGATTTTGATTTTAGGAACCTCAAAATTCATTTCTTCCAAATCAAAAGTTTTGATTCTCGTTTCTAAATGCCTTAGTTTTAGTGTTAAATCATTTTTAGAAAATGCATCAGTATATTTTAGGTTTATGGTGTCTAGATTGACTTCATCCAATGAAAAAATCATTGGTGTACTGTCTTTGGGTTGTTTATCTGGGGACGCAAAAGCTTTGATTATATAATCGAAATTAAAATCTCCTGTTGTATTTCGGTTTATATTTACCGTGATTCCATTTAAATCAATAGAATTAATAGCAACCGTATTATTTATTAGTTGCCACATACTAATATCAACTGCTATTTTTTTACCAGCCAAAAGCGTATCTTTTTTTTGACCTTCAAAATAAATGCCTTCCAGGATTATTTTTTTAGGAAACTCAATTTTTAAATGGTTTATGGAAACTTTAGTTTGAATTTTTTCTTGGATATAGGCTACCACTTTTTGTTTCGCAACGTTTTGTACCGAAGGAATTTGTATGAGGATTAGTAGTATTAAAAACAAGCTAAAAATTGTTCCTACTATCCAAATAAATAACCTTAAACTCTTTTGTAAGTATTTTTTCAACTGTTGTTGTTTTAGATTTAAAATTGTCAGAATAAACTGAAAACCTCTTTTTAAATTTAAAATTGAATTTTACACAAAGATGAAAATTAATATTCATATTGGCTTATAAAATTTAGAGTAAATCTTATAAAATTTTTTGAATTTAATTTTCTATATACAAGTAGTTTTAAGTTTTATACACGGGAATTTCATTAAAGTCTTCAGCTAGTTTTTCTTTCAGTAGAAAATCTTTTATAGCCATAAACATAGCTTTATTTGAAGTGAAAAGTTCTCTGTTGAAATTGATAACTGTGGTAATATCTATATCTTCAATTGGCGCATTTTGTACCTCTGAATAAAAAGTGTTTAGTGCCGATGTATAATTGATTTGTATGGAATTAAATAAGCTTTGTAATTTTTCAAATGTAACTTGATTTTTTTCCGTTAAATAGGAGTTCAACTCCATATAAAGGATTTTAGTTTCTTCTTTATGATGGATAAAAAATTGGTACTTGATATCTTTAGAAGAATGACTTAGATTCGAAATATTAGTTCCAATATCCTTAACGCTTTTTACAGCATGCATTGCAGATCGCACTGCTGATATTAATTGGTTGATTTCGGAATATTCTTCTGTCTGTAATTTGGGTCTTAATTTCAAATAAAAAATTTGTAGTTCCCCTTGCAATTGTTTTAAGAAATCATATTGATCTTCTTTAGTTTTAGAGAAAAATTTATGTTTATCATTGATGCTTTTAAATACAGCATTTTCTCGAAAATCTTGAGTGTCAATTTTGAACAATTCCATATTGAATAGCATGGAATTATGTATAAAATAGTTGGTTTCTCTTCTAAATAAATCCAATGCTGTTATGGGTTCCGCAATCGAGGCATGAGTAATAAAAGCAGCTGTATTTCCATTAAGATCTTTGAAAAACCGTTCTAGAAATTGCGAAAAATTATCAAGGAAAGGAAGGAAAAAAAGGATAGAAAATAAGTTAATTAGACTTGAAAAAGTGACTAAACCAATGAGTGGATTTTTAATGTTGAAAACATCCGTAATAAGACTCAAAATAGGTTTTAACAAGATAAAAGCAAACACAGTAACAAAAACATTGAATAGAAAATTACCCAAAACAACTCGCTTTTTAGAAGCATTACCGCCAATAGCTCCTAACACAATTTTTATGGTTGTCCCTGTTTCTGATCCCAATACAATAGCAGCAGCAATTGGAAAACTGACCGCTCCAACATGAAGTGCACTAAGAGTCAATGCCATAGTGACAGAGCTAGATTGTACAAGCATGGTTATAATAAATCCAATAACTAAGAAAATGATTAATGGCATTTCGGCATATTTTGAGAAATCAAAAATCTTAACTTGCGCTTCCATTGCCGTTTTCATAAAAGAAAGTCCAATGAACAATAATCCAAATCCGAAAAGAAAAAAAGCAATATATTTAATGGTTTTCCGGTTACCCAATAGGATTAAAAGTAAACCTCCCACACAAACGGCGGGATAAGCTACAACTTCAATATCAGTTTTAAAACCTAATGTAGCTACTAACCAGCTATCGAGAGTCGTTCCAAGATTAGCACCCAAAATTATAGCCATAGCATTTTTCATCGTAAATACACCTGCACCTACGAAGGCCAAAACCATAAAGGAAACCATAGAACTACTTTGAAGAATAGCTGTTACTATTGCTCCACCAGTTACAGCTCCAATCTTATTTTTTGTAATACGTTGTAGAAATAGTTTAAAACTACGACCCGACAAATTTTTGAGAGATTCTTCTAGCAAGTACATGGCAAAAAGGAATAGTCCTACACCAGCAGCAAGTTTAAAGAAATGGTTGAGCGTATCCATAAGACATAAATAGACTTAAAGATAAGAATAAAATTATTAAAAACTGTTCTTAAGGTTGGATTTAAGCGGACTTGAAATACTTTATTATGCAAGTGGGAATTGCTATTTAGTAATAATCATTCCCTTTAATGACCAAAGAATTGCTAACACCTCTTTTTTTGAATCTTCATCAATATTATGTTTATCTAAAACACGAAAGATATCCTCCATGACATGCATGTACTCTCCTCGATTTACATTCATGCCAGTGTGGGCTGTACTCATATCTTTGCCACTATAAGTTGCGGGACCTCCGCTACCTGCGCTAAAAAATTCAATGGTGTGCTTTTTAATGTTTGCCAATTCTTCTGGTTGGTCCCTAAAGGGTATAAATCGAGCATTTATTGCAGGATTATTCATGTGTTCTTCAACCACATCATTGACAATTTGTGTAATTCCAGAATTTCCTCCTAAGCGATCGTAAAGTAAAGTCGTCATAATAGTATTTTTTATGATTAAACAATAGAACAATAGTAGTTTTGATATTTGAAATAAGATAGTAGTATTCTTGGGGAGAAGTTAAAGCGCTATTTTAGCTTTACTAAGTTACTCATTTTTTAAGTAATAGAGTGTTTTAAATAAAAAGATAATTATATAATGCTGATAATTAATAATTTAACTGTTGTAGTGCTATTTTTATTTCTGTTGTAGGCCTATGGCATACTTTATCTTTACAAATATAAATAGTGGTCTGTTTTGGGGTTAATTTCCCCTCTAATAATGCTAATTGAAATAGAACTAATGCAATTGTCTTTCACTTTTGCGTTTGTTTAATTGTACAGTTAAATCTTTTATGGTTTCTGCTACTGCAGCTTCTAAAGTTTCCTCGTTAGAAGAGGCAAAAATTGGAGGTCCAGGACAGCTAATAGTAACATCGCACAATTTCCCTTTTCCTTTCGTGTCTTTTTCCTCTTTGAAAAATACTTTTGCTCGAATAATCCAGTCAAAGTGTTTGTATAATTGATCCAGTTTTTCCAATACAAGATTTTCAGCAATTTTGTTTTTTTCTGTATTCACAAATTGTATTGTAGTTTCCATATTATTTATTTTTAGGATTAAAAAATAAAACCAATTGGTATTGAAGCAAAACGAGTGGAATAATTACAGATGAATTATTTTTTGTATTCGTAAAAAAAAGTATTGCTAAAAAAGTAGTATTCAAATTTACGAATTAAATTGGCAACTGTAAGTAATTATATATAGTAATGCTTAAGTAGCCAGAGTATTTTCATATTTTACTGTTTTTGCTAATAAATATAAAAAAAAGAACCACAACGTTTATAGTTGTGGTGCCTTAAAATTTGATTTTTCAATTTTTTACTAATAATCTGAGTACTCTGTTGGATATAAAAAGGTAATATCAATATGTGAGATGTTATTCTTGTATTTTTCCATTGCAATTAATCCTTTCCATTCAGGCGAATCAGAAAAGGCTTTCCAATGGGCATCACGACTTTCCTGATCTTTAAAAGTAGTCATATACATCAAGTTAGGCATTTTAGGTCCTGAAATTACTTGGCCATAAAAAACAGCATTAAATTGAAGGCGGTTAAAAAGTTTAACTTCACCACCAGCATTAAACATGTCCACTTTATTGGCATGAATAGCTTCAGTAGGAGATTCGTAACTTCTTAATTCATACACTCGTTTGTCTCTAGGACTGTCAAGTGCTGGAGTAATTAAAAAAGGGTGATCTGTAAAAGCTTTCAATAAAACGGATTCAATGCGTAGGTAAGGGGCCTGCTTATAATTCGCATTTAAATAGGCTGCTCCCGCCGATAAATAGATTTTGTCTTTGGATAATTTCTCATCAAGATTTAGAAATTGATCCATTGATTTAAAAGGAATTACGACAATTATTTTTTTTAGGGTATCTGTATCAGTAGCATTTGCTTTCGGTTTAAAAACGCCAATATTCTTAATTCCTAGTCTTTTTAATCCAGGCAAATAGGCTTCTTTCAAGAATTTATCGGTAGCTTGAACTTGCTCATCTGAATGTAAGGTATACGTTTTAAGCTGGTAGAATTCTCGTGATTGGTTTGTTTTGTTAATTGATTTAAAACTTGTTATTGCAAAAGCAAGAACCACAAGAAATAGTATTTTGGTTGTTTTCATAATAAATTTGATTAATTTTTAAACGGTATTATTTTTTAGTAATAGAATAGTATGAGGATTCTTTTCAGCTTAAAGCAAATTTTACAGCAGCAGCCGAATGTATTATTGCGGTGTCAAAAATAGGAACAGTGACATCTTCTTGTTGAATTAACAATGGAATTTCAGTACACCCTAGAATAATTCCTTCAGCACCATTTTCTATTAATTTATTGATAATAGCAATGTAGCGCTTTTTAGAATTTGGATTAATAATTCCTTTTCCCAATTCATTGTAAATGATATCCTGAATAAAATCTCGATCTTCCGCATCTGGGATAATAGCTTCAATATTTTGGTCGTTGAGTTTTGAACTAAAAAAATTAAGTTCCATGGTGAACTTAGTACCTAGAAGTCCCACTTTGGATAAATGGTGTTTTTTTATTTCTTTTGCCGTTTCAGTAGCAATATGGATAACGGGAATGTTTATTTTTTGCTCAATTCGGTCCGCAAGGAGATGCATTGTATTTGCACATAAAAGAATCGCTTCCGCACCGCTTTGTTGTAAGTTTTCACATGCTTCGGATAGCATGATAAAAGTTGATTCCCAATCGTTATTATTGTTGTTTCTTACAATATCGGCATAGTTAAAGGAATGGATGATGCATTTGGCAAAATTGATACTACCCAGTTCTTTGTTAATGCCTTCATTTATAAGTTTATAATAATCAGCAGTTGAAACCCAGCTAATTCCACCGATAAGACCTAATGTTTTCATCTCTTTTAGTTATATCTTATTATCCCTTTTCATAAATCAGGACTTGAGTTGTTTTTTTTATAAAAGTATAAAAAAAACTATAACTTTTTGGGTTATAGTTTTTGGGTAATTTTTTATGGTTTTATTCTAAAATTTTTCTAACAGTAATATGGTTGCTGTTTTCCGTTTTCCAAATTTCTCCAAACAAATTAGCCGTTTCTCCAATTTTAAATAAGCGATATTTTTCGGGACTTCCTAGATTTGGAATACTGATTGTAGCAAAATAAAGCAGTCCATTTGTTGTTTTTATTTTGGCTGTATAGCCATCTTTTCCTCTTTCGATACTTTGAATTATACCAGTGATTTTTGCTTCGGCGCTATCTTTCTTTTTTAGTTCAAGTATTTCTTCAACTTTAATGTGTTTTTCTGTTCCCATTTTCCAAACTTCCCCTTTTACAACTATAGTATCCCCAACGGATGCTTGTTTGAATAAATGGGGATTACTCAAATTGGGAATGCTAATTGTTCCCAGATACATTTTGTTTCTTTCATTTTTAATTGTCGCTATGTATCCGTCTTTTCCAGATTGAATAGCTGTGATTTTACCACTAACAGTCGCTGTTTTTACTGTGGAGCATGACCCCAAACTTACTAGGATAATAAGGCTTAAAATTTGTTTTTTTATTGAGAATATTTTCATGTTTCTATTTTTAATAACTATGTAATAAACGATAAAGATATGATTTGTTATTAGAAATAGGATCTACTATTAGAAATGTATTTAATTGAATGAACTTCGATACTCCAAAGGGGAAACATTGGTTCTGTTTTTGAATAATTTACTAAAAGACTGTGGATATTCATAACCCAATAGATATGCTATTTCACTAACGGATAAAGAGGTTGTAGTCAAGATTTCTTTGGCTTTTTCAATTAACTTATCTTGGATGTGTTGTTGTGTACTTTGTCCTGTAAGAGAACGAAGCATATCACTTAAATAATTGGGAGAAACATGCAATTGCTCTGAGATGTATTGAACAGTTGGAAGGCCTAATTCGGCTACTTTATTAGTGTTAAAATAATCGGTAAGTAGTTTTTCCAGTGCAGTCAATAGGTCATTACTAGCATTTTTACGGGTGATAAACTGACGGTTATAAAATCTATTGGAATAATTAAGCAATAATTCAATTTGTGAGATTATCACATCCTGACTGAAACCATCAATTACAGAACAATATTCAATATAAATACTTTGCATAATATCAGTAATCATTATTTCTTCTTCATCCGAAAGGTGTAACGCTTCATGTGTGGCATAAGAGAAAAAACCAAAGTCTTTAATGTTTTTTGCCAAAGAATAATTTTGAATAAAATCGGGATGTATAACTAACCATCTGCCGGATAAAACAATATCTTCTTTAACAGCGGTAGATATTACCTGACCTGGTGAAAAAAAAGTCATTATACCTTCGTCAAAATCGTAATAATTTTGTCCATATTTCAATTTACCTTTAAAATCATTTTTGGTACAAACCGAATAAAAATTGTAAATAAAATTATTTATTTTATCATCAAAATCACATTTAATTTCATTCAAATTAATAACGGATACTAAAGGGTGCTTTGGTTTAGGTAATTCTAATAAACGATGCAACTCAGAAATGGAATTGATTACATGTGGAGCATTAGTTTCTTTTTTCATGGTACGAATTATAAATACAATAGGAAAAACCAATGGTCAAGATAGTTTTTCCTACTGTATAATTTGTTTTATTGATCGATGGCTTGCATGTTTGCAGCGTCATAACGAGCGCCGGTTATGGTTCCTAAAGGGATGATAGTTTCTAAACGGTTTATTTCTTCAGTGCTTAATTTAATTTCTGCTGCTGCATTATTTTCTTCGACATATTTCACTCGTTTTGTTCCTGGTATGGGTATTATCCCTTTTGAAACAATCCAAGCAATAGCTAATTGTGAAGGTGTAATTTCTTTTTCATTGGCTAATGTTTTTATTTCATTTACCAACGTAATGTTTTTGTAAAATTGTTCGCCTTGAAAACGAGGTAAACTTTTTCTAAAATCATTTTCAGGAAAATCATCAATGCTTTTAATATCCCCAGATAAAAAACCCCTACCTAACGGAGAGTAAGCTACAAACCCAATTCCAAGGTCTCGAATTGTTTTTAGAATCCCAGCTTCTTCAATGCCACGCTCAAACAAAGAATATTCAGTTTGTACTGCGGTTAAAGGATGAACATTGTGTGCTTTTTTGATGGTTTCTGATGAAACTTCTGAAAGACCAATATGAACAATTTTCCCTTCTTTTACTAACTCAGCCATTGCCTGAACCGTTTCTTCAATTGGCGTATTCGGATCTAAACGGTGCAAGTAATACAAATCAATATAATCAGTTCCTAAGTTTTTAAGGGAACGTTCTACTGCTTTTTTTACATAATCCTTTTTACCATTGAATTGCCAAGTCAGTTGCTCATTGTCGTCGATTTCATAGCCAAATTTAGTAGCAATGGTATATTGGTTTCTATTTCCTTTGATCGCTTTGGCGACAAGCCTTTCGTTTAATAAGGGACCATATAAATCAGCAGTATCTAAAAAGTTATATCCTAGTTCTAGTGAGCGGTGAATGGTAGCTATAGATTCAGCTTCATCCGCTTTTCCATAAATATCCATTCCTGCAATTTGGGTCATTCCCATACAACCTAATCCTACTTTTGGCACATAAAGTCCTTGACTTCCCAGTTCGATTTTTTTATTGGTATTCATACTTTTTATTTAATTGTTTAATTAACAGTACAAATGTCAGTCGAATACTAAAATTATAATTATCCCAATCTCTAATAATTGTATCCAAAATGAGAATCAAGGATAATTATTTGTTTCAAATCTCTTTTAAAGGCTTACAAAATCATCACTTTTAGGAAAACTACTTAACGCTTTCACAGCCATTTCTGGAGTTGGGTTGGCAATTTTTCTAAGTTTAGTATCCATCCATGCTCCATCAACTGTAATTGTAGCACATATTTGGCTTTCTTCATTCATGAATTCATGAACAATGGACCAGCGAGAAGCATCTGCTTTCATTTTGGATACTTTAGTTTGCATAAAGATGATATCAGAAAGTTTGATTTCTTTTCTAAAAACACATTCTTCTCTAAAGAGAATTGGTCCAAAATGATTGGTTTGTAATGCTTTCATGGTCAAGCCAAGGTTTTCCAAAATCTCAATACGATGTTGTGCTCCAAAATCATAATATGCACTATGACGAACATGAAAATTAGGATCTAAATCAGACCAACGAAAGGATAATTGTTTTCTAAAAGATGTCATAAATTATTTTACTATTATTATTATTATTATTATTATTATTATTATTTAAAAAGGATACTCCAACACAATTAAATTATTTTTTTTCCAAAATTATTTTTCAGCTTTAAATGCGCCAAAATGCCAGAGTACACCCGATGGATCATGTAGGTAACATTCACTTCCCCATAGTTGCTCACGTATTGGGATTAATTTTACACCAATGTATTTAGCAGGAAGATTAAGTGCTAATAGGTTATTGTAAAATTTCGGAACATCTTCTACCTCCATAAAAATCATGGTGTTGTCAACCCAATCTTTGACATAAGCATCCTGTAAATAGAACCCTAAATTATCCGATTTGAAATAGGACATATTAGTAGCTAAAATAATCTCTTGGAATCCGAGGTCTTGATAGAATTGACGCGATATGGCATAGTTTTTTGCTCCTATGAATGGACGAATAGATTTGCCTTTGTGTTCCATATTGATGGTATTATTACTTTGCACTTTCTTATTTTGTGATTTCTTCCAGCACTTTTTTTCCATTTTGATTATTAGGATCCAATTCTACTGATTTTTTATAATTTAAAATGGCACCTTTTTTATCACCGTCTTTTAAATAGGCTTCTCCTAAACTATCATATGTATTTCCTGATTTTGGAAATGATTCAACATTGAGTTTAAAAATAGCGATGGCTTCTTTTACTTTTCCCGTTTGTAAAAATTGGTATCCTTCATTATTCATTTCACTTTCATTTAGGGCATAGGTATCTGATTTTTTATTTTCGTTAAAAAAAGTAAGTCCAGATGCAATTCCCCTTTCTAAAATAATAGCTACGAGCTCGCTCGCCAATGATTTTTTAGGTAAACTATATGGCGTATTGTACAGTATGTTTCTAATGGCTGTACTCATTTCGTTTAACTTTGCACCGCCCGTATTGTTTAGTAAAACAACTAAATTTTTATCAGATGGAATTCGAGAAACTATAGTGTTAAAGCCATTTATTCCACCGCCATGCTCCACCACCGTTAAGCTGTCTTTACTTTCGCCATTAGGCACCTTATTGATAAACCAACCATAACCATAATATCCTGGTCCTGCGGGGATATAAGAATTAAATAATAGCTCTCGGTTTTTTGTTGAAAGAAACTCTTCTGTATATAATGCTTGATCCCATAAATAGAGATCCTCTACTGTTGAATATAAGGAACCCGCAGCGTAAGGGATAGACATGTCTAGATAATTGGCATTACTATAGTCTTTCCCTTTTTTCTCATAACCAGATGCTCTGTTTTTTAGAATAGTTTCTAGGTGATCATATCCTGTATTATTCATTTTAAGTGGTGTGAGAATATTATCTTGTAAATACTGTTCATAGCTTTTTCCAGAAACTTTTTCAATGATATAACCTAATAAAAAATAACCCGAATTACTGTATGCAAATTTTTCACCTGGAGTAAATTCCAATGGCAAATTAGCGAATGTTTTTACAAATGCTTCTGGACTGTACAGGTTGATGCTTACTTCTTTTACGAAATTTGGGAACGACGTATAATTTGGAATTCCAGAGGTGTGGGTGAGTAATTGATGAATAGTGATTTGATCTCCTGATTTTTTAGGATAATCAGGTAGGTAAGTAGTAATAGGAGAGTCCAACTTTATCTTTCCTTGTTCCACTAATTGCAGAATTAGCATGGAAGTAAATTGTTTAGTAACTGAACCTAATCTATGCTTTGTGTCCGTTTGATTGGGAATATTCCATTCCATATTTGCCATCCCAAATCCTTTTTTATAAATCACTTTGCCTCCATCGGCCACTAGCACGGAACCATTAAACTGCCCGTAACCCGAATATAAACTCATTAATTGATCGATTTTTTCGGCTTTAGTTTGTCCATTGGAAACTGTTACGGTTGCCAGTTGAACGAAGAGAACAATAAGGAGTGTCTTGCATACAAAGTACTTGGAATGTTGATTCATGAATGGATAGTTTAAATGATTAATTCTTTGATTGATAATATAATTTGATGATTTAGATTGTATTAAGTAGGAATTTTTTCGATGATAAGTGCATCCCCTGCAGTTGTTAAATAGGTACATGTCATTTCAATAATATCAATACGCCACTTAGCAATTCCGCATTGAGCAGCCTGTTGGCAAAAGGTAAAATAATCTGTTTGACCACTTTCATGCATCACAAGACATTCTATAAAACGCTCTTTATTACCAGTGGGTGCGATGTATAATGGTTCGTATTTTTTATCGGTACTTACTTCGTAATCGGTATCGCTGTAATAAACAACTCTACTATCGCTTACGATAGTATCATATCCTTTAATCCCTAAATGAATTAATTCTTGAATGTAAATTGCAAAATCAGATTCTGTTTGGACTTTATCGTACGCTTGTTTGATTTGTTCTAGAGTAAACATATATTTATTATTATTATTATTATTATTATTTAAGTTTTTCTTATTGATGAGATCCTTTTTTATTTTTTTTCTCCTCGCTTTACAATTGATTTATTTCCATGGATAAAGTTAGTCAACTATTTTTAGTACGCAAACAGAAAATGTAAGGCAAAAAAAAAGAGAGTTTCATATTGAAACTCTCTTTTGCATTTAAATAAATGTAATGAATTAACGTCTGTTATTGTTTTCGTATTTATCGCGCCCGTTTTGGTTGCGATCATTTGAAGCATATCTATTGTCTTTCCAATCTTTAGACTTGTTTTTATTATACTCTTTACGATTGTCTTTACGATTCTCTAAAAATCTATGATTCTCTCCTCTGTATCCCTCATAATATCTAGTTCTGTCATTATTGAAGTTGTTGTACGGTTGGTTTCCATGATAGTCATTCAATGCTACTTTATAACCATTTCGGGTATCATAGTTTCTATATTGATTAGGTAAGTATCTTGAACGTTCCCAGTTCCCTCTTTCCAAATAAATATATTGATTAGCGCGAACATCATAATAGGATTGAATGTCTGGCAAATAATAATATCCTACAGCTACATTCGCTGAATTTTGATATATAGGGGCTGTTCCTATGTTTAGACTAATTGAAATTTGTGCATTTGATGTGCTTGATACAAGTAGAATTATTCCAACGGCAATTAATTTTAAGGTTTTCATATTTTCTATATTTTAGAATTATATTTAATTTTTTTTATTCGTTTCGTATATACATTTTCTGTAAATCCAACAACTGTGCCACAGTATTTTTTTAACATTATATTGGGCTGAAGCAGCTGAGTTGTATTACGAATTTTAGTATAATAAAATGCTGAATATAAATAAGTTGCGACTTATTTATATTCAGCATTTTAATTTATAGAAAATATTTTTTTTAATGCCTAACGGGTCATTAAACTTGAGTAAGCAATTTATTTTTATGATTTTTTTTCCGAATGTAGCTAATCTTAGGAGACGCTACACCTCTAATTTGTAATTGATGTTGTTCCGTTTGGTATTTATTAAAGTTGTCCCATTTTGGAGGGAAATCTGTTTTTTGTCCGCACATTGCGTCGACACATACATTGTTGTCTTTGTACTTCGTGTGTAGCACTGCTACAATTTTAAAGAAAAATTCATCAAGCAGTACGATGGTATCAAATTCTGCCTTAAGCGAATCACAATTTGCATCTGAAGGATTGATTAGTTGTAATAAATCCAATACTTCTTCCTTTTCTTCGGGGTTAATTTCTGTTAAATAACCATATTTTAAGGTTTTAAAAACCAAATTATTCCAAGCTTCACTATCGTGTCCCCATTTAACATCGGGAAGGTTTAAAGCATGTTCACAGATTAAGATAATAGAATAAAGAACGTCATTTAAGTAGGTTGCTGGGAATTCGTCAAGGCTTCTAAATTCAAAACCACTTTGGTACATTTTTTCCTGATTAAAATCAAGACCTACTTCAGGAAGTAATTCATATTCCATTTCCTTTTCGATTTGATCTCTCCACCAAATGTTGTCTTCTTTTTTAAATCGTAAAAGGGCTCTAAAATCATCAACTTTGTAGGTTAGGATTTTTCCTTTTGGCATTGATTTATTATAAGTACCAACTCCAATATAACGAGACATGGCATTTCGCATAGAACCTAAAGTGAAGTTTTTGTCTAAATTATGCGTATTACTGATCACTCCCATAATATCGGGGCTTCCTAGTGTGGCAATAAAAAAAGGCTCAAACCATTGCAGTAAGTAAATTGCGTTAGCATGTGTTTTATCAAAAGCAGGGTAATCAACAATTCTACTGTTTTCTGTTAGAGTAGGTAAGGTGATATGGAAATGGTAGGTTCCATTATTAAACAAAACAAGATTTTCTTGATTGGTCATAAACATATTAAGACCAGTATTATAATCTGGAAAACTCAACTTTTCTTTTAGTACCGATGATTCGTTGATTTTGTCAAGGAATAACTTTTTGGTTGCTTTCAATTCATTGCAAGAATCAACGATAGTTCTATTTTCAAAATATTTAGTTACAAATTCGATAGAATCACCATCAAAATGTACAGATCCCATCGTTTTTTCTCTTTGAGTAATCATACTTTGAATATTGTACGGTTGCTTCTCTAGAAAACGTTCCATAATAGACTGCCCAATATATTCGGGATTGTCTATGGATTGCGGTTTTCCATCAGCAGCTTGATCACTATTCGTTACTGCATTTATTGCTGGTATTGTTTTGTGTTGGAAGTTGATGTCTAGCTTTTCTAAGGAATGACTATTCATCATTCGGCTCACTTTATAATTTTTGTCTGAGCTAAAAGCAGTTACTAATAAAGGCGCTATGCTTTCTGGTTTATAACATTTTCTATAATCAATACTGTATTTCTCAAAACCAATTTTTTCTTGTATAAAATCACCAGATACTATTAAGGGGTCTTCAAATTGCATGTAGGTTTCGTTTTCTAATCCAATTCCCCAATAATATTTTGTTGTCTGATTTTCTTTCATTTATACGAGTTCTTTTTTTATGGTTAATGATTATATAATTTTTTTATAGGTGTACAAAATCGTATTAGTTGTCAATCATTTTAATGCCGTTTTGCTGCATTAGAAATAAGTATTTACAACCATTTAATCGCTTTTTACTTTTAAATTACAGAAATTTAATTTCAGTCTCAGAAAGTTTGTGTTTGTATCGACTGAATGATTGATAAGAATCCAAATTTTATAATGTTATTGTAAAATTTGAACTGCTTTTAATTTATTTTATATCAATGATTTATGTAGATAAATAGCTAAATTTTAATTTTGCCATTTTTGTGATTTTCCAAGTTGCAAAAGTACTTTATTATTATGTCATTTCCAACTAGATATTGGAATGAAAATTATGAAAAAAGAAGGAAGTTTAATTTTAAAAAAGGAAGAGTAATTTATTTAAAAAATAAAGGCTTTAATGTGTTGATTGTGATTGTTTTAATATTAAATGAAATAAAATTTTAATTATGCCAATTAGTATAGTTGAAAACTCTTTTTTTTAATTGAAAGTATTGGTCTATTTTAAGATGCCTATAAGTGTTCCTTTAATGGTATTATGTATAACTTAAATTTAGTCATGATAGTAAAATACAAAGGAAGAATATAACGGATCATTCCACCAATCTTTTTTAACTTCAGAGAAGTAATTGTAGTTCAGTTTTCCAGCTTGTGATTGCAATGGATATAGAACTACGCCATTTTCTCGGTATGCTTTATTTGTGTCTGTTTCGGGTACAACGGGAACGATGTGTCCTGAGAGTCCTTTTTGTTTTCTTTTGGCACAAATAATGGCAACGCCTCCATTGGTATTTACTTTAATTTGCATTTCTTCGACGCTAAATATTCTTTTCCAGCCAAAACTGCTTCCCCATTTCAAAAACCAATCATGGATCGCACTAGAATAAATTGTTTTTACAGTTTCATTATAAATAGCTTCTACTTCTTGTCCATCCAATATTTTTTGGATTGCTTCATCTGTCCACCAAACAGTAGGGATATAAACATTAGAAAAATAACAATAATCATAAGAATAAACATTGCAATAGGTGTCTTCTACTGTCCTTTTATAGCGAATGTTTTTAGTAACATCTAGTTTTTCGATCAGGCGAGCAATGCTCTCTCGTTTTGTTGTGGGGTTTGTTAAGTCTCTAAACGGGATGCTGGAGTCACAAATGGGCTTGTACTTCATCACTGTGGAATCTAAACGGGATTGAGGATCGGGTAAAAAACCAGCAATTTTTATTCTGGGATCTGGAATTGCATCTTCAACTATTGATTTATTTGGATTGGTAGTAGTATCATTCTTCATTTTGACTAATTTGATGTACTCTAAACTTGATTTTTAGGAGTTACAGTTAAACCTAGTTTTCTATTAAAGTAACTTTTCTAAGTTTAGAATTCTTATAGTTTTCAAAAACTCTTTAGTATAAATTTCTCTAAAATTTAAATGTAATAAAAAAAACTAAAAAAGGAAATGAAATTAAGTTATAAATATAAAATGGAGTTGAAAAAGAATAGGGAGTATTTGATTTTACTATCATTAGAAAAAAAACAAACAATATAAGCTGCCGTTTAGGATGTTTTTTTATTCTATTGGAATACACAAATCAACAATGCTTAATTTTTCAGGGTGTTCATTAAAATTATTATAATAGATTTCATAAGGATTTCGGTCAGCTTTTTTATATCCGTTTTCGTTCATCCAAATAAATAAACTAATCCATGATTTTTCAAATTCATTTAATGCAATTTCAAAATGGCCAACAATGCATTTTCCTTTTTCAATTGTTGTTAGTCCAATTTCGCCACTAACTTCAACTTTTTGGTTCAATGAAATGCAAGCACTCATTCTTACTTTCTCAGGCTCTGTTATTTTAAAGCTATCGTGATAAATCCTAACTATTTTTAATTTTTCATTTTGTAATAGTCCTTTTGGTGTTGCCCATTTAATTAATTTGGCATACGTATTTTCCATTCCAATATGACCAATTTGTGTAATAAAGGCTAGATGCAGTTGAGACATTTCTTTAATTTCAATTTTTGCTTTCATCTTAATCCAATTTTGATGATTTTTAATGTTGCAAATATATTGTTCAAATGTTTCCTCTTCTTGTCCATTCTTGCTTTCAATTGTACTAATCTTGCTATATTTATTAGGATTTGACTTTCTGAATGCGGTAGGACTTAATCCGTAAAATTTTTTAAAAGTTCTGGTAAATGAAGAATTGCTATTGAACCCATACTGTAAAGAAAGCGTAGTAACTGTAGTTTCTGGTTTATGTAAAAGAATTGAGGCCGTTTTTTCAATTCTTTTACGAGTAATATATTCGTTTAAAGTTTCATTGGTTATTGCTTTGAAAATTCGGTGCAGATGAAATGGAGAATAAAACCCAACTTTAGCTATAGTTTCCAAATTTAATTCTTGGTCTAAATTTTCGTCAATAAACAAGAAAATAGTATTGATTCTTTTAATATAATCGTCTTTCATATTTTAATTTCTCCATTTAAATCAGTCGTAAGAACAAAACTCAGATGATCAAAAAACGGGCGTACGGTTTTGAAGATGTCGTTTACTTTGTTAGCAAATGCGGAGTCAAGTATTTCTTCATCTGTAAAATTATGTCGCAGTATAAATTGTTTGTGTCTGATTAAATCTATGGCTTCATGGTCTTTAGGGAATCCTTTTGGGAAAGTAGGAACTTTATTTCCGGCCAATGCAACAAAATTATCTTTGATTGGTTTTGCATTTAAAATTTTATACCAAACTGCTGGGTTCAACTCAATATCTTTTCGGATTCTTTTTAAGTCCTCTGGGTTAGGAGAGAAAAAACCACAGGCTAAGTAATTATTACCGGGTTGAATATTCATATAATAACCGCCTCTTTTTAGTTTAGTAGCTCGTTGTAAGCTAAAAGCAAATCGAGGTTTATAAGGTGCTTTGTCTTTACTAAAACGGACATCGTTATAAATGCGATATAAACTTTTTTTAGCTGAAGTATTTTCAATGGCGTCGTGGCTATTCATAAGCACGATGAGCTGATCTACAAAAGCGATCATATTACTTTGCGCTTCACTATAGGTTTCCTTGTTATCGTTAAACCAATCTCTATTGTTGTTTGTTGCTAAGTTATTCAAAAAAGAAATGCTGCTTGGGTGTATTATTGTATTGTTCATTTTTGATTTGTGTCAAATTGATTTTTTATTTGGATATTAAAGTTCAATTGTTCTTCAATACTTATTGTTTTTTGACTATTTAAGTCAAAATTATTTCTTTCAGTTGTCCAAAGATAAGGATAGAAATGAAAGACTTTATTATAGCTTAAATTAGATACTTCAGCTTCCTAGTTTTCCATCTTTTATTTTAGTAAAATTGGCTTAAATCTGTAGGTAAAATAAAAATAGTCTGTAAATTAAATCTAGAGTTCCTTAAGAAGTTTTCAAGTGTAAAAAACGCAAGTTGTAAATATAATCAAACTTTATTTCATTGAAGCATTTATTAAATAGTATAAACAATTTTGTTTGTATTTGTAATATGAAAACGATAGACATCATAAAAGGGATTCATCTAGGTAAAATGGTTGAGAGAGAGCTGAAGAAAAGGAATATTAATAAAAGACAATTTGCTCTTTCTATTGGTGAATACCCTCAAAATTTGGGCGCTATCATTAAGGGCACTAGACGATTGAATATTGATTTGTCACTTAAAATAGAAGCTGAATTAGAATGGGCAGAAGGCTTCTTGATGACGCTTCAAGTTTTTTATGATATCAAAGAAGCAAAGAAAGACAGTAGTTATAAACCAGATTTTTCCAAATTTAGGAAAGGACTATTTTGGGATACAAATTTTGAAAAAATTGATTGGAAACTAATGAAGGTTTCTATAGTAAAGCGCGTTTTTGCTTATGGGAATAAAATAGAACAAGACGAAATTACTCGTTTTTATGGGAAGAAAGTTGTTGATAGAATTAATGAATTACATCCTGAACATCTAACTAGGTAGATTATGTATTGGAATACAATATCACCTTTGCTTAAGCAAGTTTTAAATGATTTGATGCAAGAAGAGTTATTTTCTCCTTTCAGGTTAGTTGGAGGAACTTCATTGAGTTTACAAATGGGCCACCAGATGTCTGTAGATATAGATTTGTTTTCTGCGGCTGATTATGGGTCGATTAATTTTAAAAAGATTAAATTATTTTTCGAGAATAATTATCCATATTGAAGCTCTAGAAATCTTAATAATGTTTCGTTTGGAACTTATTTTGAAATTGGAAATTCTAAAGAAGATTTTGTAAAATTTGATTTATATTATACGGATAATTTTATTTTTGATATCGTTTATAAAGATGGTGTTCGAATGGCTTCTGAAAATGAAATTATTGCCATGAAATTAGATATTCTTTTAAGAGGTGGTACAAAAAAGGATTTTTGGGATTTACATTATTACCTCAATAAAGTGACTATTGACGAAATGATTTTATTTTATAAACAACGTTATCCTTATACAGACTGCTCGACTTTGAAAAGCCAATTTGTAAATTTTGAATTGGCTGATGCAGATTTTGATTCAATATGTTTATTAGATAAATCTTGGGAACTTATAAAATTAGATTTCTTTGAAAGTCTTGATAAATAAAACCTTGATTTCGCTAAACGGTTGTAAATAGTCCTAAAATATTCTAGCCCAGATAGTAGCGGTATCCTTTAGTGACTTTTTTTATGGACCTAAAGATAGAGCGAAGAGCTGGACACGAGCGAAGCGAACTGGCGAAGCAAATAGCTCCTTGTCATTATTAAAACTGTCATCCTGATTATAGTATTTTCTCAATGACAGTCCGCCTAAAATGTCATCTTGTCAGATTTATTTCCGCCAATTTTAACAAAAACTGACAATTTCCTATGACCATAAGCATTGGCACAAAGATTGACTTATGCACCTTGAGTTAATAAAATTAGTATACATTATAATTAAATATAAATAAAAATGGGTAAAATAATCGGAATTGATTTAGGTACGACAAACTCTTGTGTTTCTGTAATGGAAGGTAACGAGGCAGTTGTTATTCCTAACGCAGAAGGAAAAAGAACAACGCCATCTATCATCGCTTTTGTAGAAGGTGGAGAAATTAAAGTGGGAGATCCTGCAAAAAGACAAGCAGTAACTAATCCAACTAAGACTATTGCTTCTATTAAACGTTTTATGGGACATTCTTTTGCTGAAATTACAAACGAAGCAAAAAGAGTTTCTTACAAAGTAGTAAAAGGGGACAACAATACACCACGTGTTGATATTGATGGTCGTTTATACTCTGCTCAAGAATTGTCAGCAATGACACTTCAAAAAATGAAAAAAACTGCTGAAGACTATTTAGGTCAAACAGTTACTGAAGCAGTTATTACTGTTCCTGCTTACTTTAATGATGCACAACGTCAAGCGACTAAAGAAGCTGGTGAAATTGCAGGTCTTAAAGTAATGCGTATCATCAATGAGCCAACTGCTGCGGCACTTGCTTACGGATTAGATAAAAAAGGAACTGATCAAAAAATTGCAGTTTACGATTTAGGTGGAGGTACTTTTGATATCTCTGTTCTTGAATTAGGAGACGGAGTTTTTGAAGTATTGTCTACAAATGGTGATACTCACTTAGGTGGAGATGATTTTGACCACGAAATTATTGACTGGTTAGCTGACGAATTTAAAACTGAAGAAGGTATTGACTTACGTCTTGACCCAATGTCATTGCAACGTTTAAAAGAAGCTGCTGAAAAAGCAAAAATTGAATTGTCATCTTCTACTGAAACTGAAATCAACTTACCTTATGTAACTGCTACAGCTTCAGGACCAAAACACTTAGTTAAAAAATTAACTAGAGCTAAATTTGAGCAATTAACTGATTCATTAGTTAAACGTTCTATGGCACCAGTTGCTAAAGCACTTAAAGATGCAGGTTTATCTGTTTCTGATATTGACGAAGTTATTCTTGTAGGAGGTTCTACTCGTATGCCAAGAATTGCTGACGAAGTGGAGAAATTCTTTGGTAAAAAAGCGTCTAAAGGAGTTAACCCTGATGAGGTTGTTGCAATTGGAGCAGCTATTCAAGGTGGAGTTCTTTCTGGAGATGTAAAAGATGTATTGTTACTTGACGTTACACCTTTATCTTTAGGTATCGAAACTATGGGTGGAGTTATGACTACATTAATTGAGTCTAACACAACTATCCCAACTAAAAAATCTCAAGTTTTCTCTACAGCTGCAGATTCTCAACCAACAGTTGAAATCCACGTTTTACAAGGAGCTAGAGCAATGGCTGCTGATAACAAAACGATTGGTCGTTTCCATTTAGATGGTATTCCACCAGCACCAAGAGGTGTTCCACAAATTGAAGTAACTTTTGATATTGATGCTAATGGTATCATCAAAGTTTCTGCAACTGATAAAGGAACTGGAAAATCTCATGATATTCGTATCGAAGCTTCTTCTGGATTAACAGCTGAAGAAATCGAAAGAATGAAAAAAGATGCTGAAGCGAATGCTGATGCTGACAAAATTGCAAGAGAAAGAGCTGAAAAATTGAATGAAGCAGATGGAATGATCTTCCAAACTGAAACTCAATTGAAAGACCTTGGAGCAAAATTATCTGATGAAAACAAAGTTGCTGTAGAATATGCATTGACTGAATTGAGAATGGCGCACCAATCTCAAGACATTCCAGCTATTCAAACTGCACTTGATAACATCAATGCTGCTTGGAAAACTGCTACTGAAGCAATGTATGCTCAAGGAGAACAAGGTCAAGCAGATGCACAGCCACAAGCTGAAGCTGAAGGAGACAATGTTCAAGATGTAGATTACGAAGAAGTAAAATAATTATTTCCGTAGAGACGGGCGTCAGTCCGTCTTTAACGTGAAAAAAGACGGACTACAGTCCATCTCTACAATTCATATAAAAACCGTTCACTACTAGTGAACGGTTTTTTTTGTTTTAAAACGAAACATGATTTTTCTCATAGAAAAAGATTAGGGTTGTCATTACTTTTGTTTGGTATTAAAATAAATACATAAAATAGTATTTCAAATATGTTAAGGGATAATAGATTCCTAAAAGTTTTTTGTAATATTACTGTATATACCATTTTTGCATGAGAAAAATAAAATTTAAAAAAATCCGTAAATCACAAACTAACGCTCTGGTGTATACTGGTAAGCATAAAAAGTTTGAGTCTGAAATGCAATTGTTTGTATATGATGATTTAGAAGTTACGGAGTATGATGATTTTGAAATTGAAGATTTAAAAAAATGCATTTTTAAAGATAAAATCAATTGGCTCAATTTGCATGGTTTAAATGAATTTGAAATCATTGAAGCTATTGGGGAGTTTTTTAAAATTGACAACTTTATACTATCGGATATTTTAAATACAACTAGAAGAACAAAAGTAGAGGAGTCTTCTAACAATTTGTTTTTTAATATAAAATCTTTATTACCTACTGAAAACTCAGATAATATAAGTGCTGAACAGATTAGTTTTTTAATTCAAGACGGGGTGTTAATTTCTTTTCAGGAAAAGCGTTCTGATTTTTTTACTCATATAAGAGAGCGAATAAGAGACCATGCAGGTTTGGTACGATTAAAAAAAGCCGATTTTTTACTATATATGCTTCTGGATGCAATTATGGAAAATTTCTATGTAACCATAGAGAATGAGGAAGATAAAGTAGAAGAGTTAATCAATATATCAAAAAGCAGTGCAGATCCAGAAATATTAGTCCGAATCGAAAAACACCGTGATAATTTTAATTTTTTGAAGCGATCTATTATTCCACTTAGGGATTCATTATTTGCAATAAAAAGTTTAAAAGAGGATGAGGATTTTAAGATAATAGAGCAGGAAACCTTTCGTTATTTTTCTAGATTACATCAAAAAACGTTGGAGTTATTGGAACAAATAGATTCTGATATGGGAATGTTGGAAAGTGCTTCTAATTTCTTTTTTTCTTCACAATCGCATAAGATGAATGAGATTATGAAAACGCTTACGATTGTATCGGCAATTTTTATTCCTTTGACCTTTATTGTTGGTGTTTATGGAATGAATTTTGAACACATGCCAGAATTAAAATACGAAAACGGATATTATGCTGTAATAGGAGTGATGGTCTTGATTGGGCTTATAATGATTTTCTATTTTAAAAGAAGGCGTTGGTTTTGAGTTTACTGAATGGGAGAAGATGAGAAAGAAGAAAGAAGAAAGAAGAAAGAAGAAAGAAGAAAGAAGAAAGAGGATAGACTAAAAGGGAAGAGAATTAGTAGTTTAGGAATGAGTTGGGATTTTTATAATTGGAATTCAAAATAATAATTTAAAATAAGGAGAATGAACAAGGCTGTATATATTGCAACTAGTGAACACAATAGCGGGAAGTCTATCGTAACCCTTGGTTTAATGAGTATGTTGATAGGTAAAACGGCCAAAGTGGGTTATTTTAGGCCTATAATTGAAGATTTCGAAGATGGAAAATTAGATAATCACATCGAGACTGTGATTTCGCATTTTGGATTGGATATTGATTTTGAGGATGCATTTGCCATTACGAAAAGCAAATTAATCAAAAAAAAGAACAAAGGCAAGATAGGCGAGGTACTGGATTTGATTATTGAAAAATATAAAAAACTGGAAGAACAGTTTGATTTTGTTCTCGTAGAAGGAACTAGTTTTAGTGGTGAAGGAACCGTTATTGAACTCGATATGAACGTTCTTATTGCTAAAAACCTTGGAATACCTACAATTATTGTGGGTTCGGGTGTTGGTAAAACCTTAGAAGAATTAATTGATAGTTTGTATTTGGCTTACGATTCTTTCAAAGTAAAAGAGGTAGAAGTTTTGGCTGTTATCGCCAATAAAGTGCAACCAGAGAATGTCAAACTAGTTACTGATGGTTTGAAATCAAATTTACCAAAAGAAGTATTAGTAAATGCAATTCCGATTATTTCCAGTTTAAATAACCCAACTATTAAAGAGATTGTAGATGAATTAGATGCCAAAGTCCTTTTTGGAAAAGAATTTTTAAATAATGAAATTGGGAACTTTAGCGTAGGAGCTATGCAATTGCATAATTATTTATTGCACTTGAAAGAAAATGCATTGGTTATTACTCCGGGAGATAGAGCAGATATTATTTTGGGTGCTTTGCAAGCTAATGAATCGGCTAATTATCCAGCTATTTCAGGAATAGTATTAACAGGAAACATTATCCCAGAAGATAGTATTTTAAAATTGATTGAAGGATTGACTAGTATAGTCCCTATAATATCTGTAGTAGGAGGAACGTATAGTATTACGAACAGAATAGGTAATATAAAATCTCAAATCTATGCTGATAATACACATAAGATAGAAACATCGATAAATACCTTTGAGAAATTTGTTGATGTGGATGATTTATCTGCTAAATTAAGTGCTTTTCACGCAGATGGAATGACTCCAAAAATGTTTCAATACAATCTAGTAAAGAGAGCTCAAAAACATAGAAAACACATTGTTTTACCAGAAGGGAATGATGAACGTATCATTATTGCGGCCTCTCGTTTATTGGCAATGGATGTAGTCGATATTTCCATTATTGGTAATAAAAAGCAAATTGAGCACAAAGTAGCAGAGTTGGGTATTGCTTTTGATTTTTCAAAAGTGGATATTATCAATCCAATTGAGTCTGAGAAATATGAGGATTATGTAAACACCTACTATGAGTTGCGTAAGAACAAAAACGTAACTATAACTATGGCCAAAGATTTAATGGAAGATGTATCCTATTTTGGTACCATGATGGTGTATAAAGGAGATGCTGACGGAATGGTTTCTGGTGCAGCACATACTACACAACATACTATTTTACCCGCCTTACAATTCATCAAGACAAAACCAAATACTTGTATTGTTTCATCTGTATTTTTCATGTGTTTAGAGGATCGAGTTTCTGTTTTTGGAGATTGTGCCATTAACCCAAATCCTACTGCAGAACAATTGGCTGAAATTGCGATTTCTTCAGCCGATTCAAGTGCGGCATTTGGTATCGAACCTAAAATCGCCATGTTATCTTATTCTTCAGGAGCTTCTGGAAAAGGAGATGAAGTAGATAAAGTAAGAAAAGCAACAGAAATTGTAAGAGAAAAACGTCCCGACTTAAAAATCGAAGGGCCTATACAATATGATGCTGCCGTAGATATGGAAATTGGTCAAAGTAAAATGCCAAATTCAGAAGTAGCAGGACAAGCCAGTGTGCTTATTTTTCCTGATTTGAACACAGGAAATAATACTTATAAAGCGGTTCAAAGAGAAACAGGAGCTTTGGCTATAGGACCAATGTTACAAGGTTTAAACAAGCCTGTAAATGATTTAAGCCGTGGTTGTACGGTAGATGATATTATAAACACAGTTGTGATTACAGCGATTCAAGCACAAGGTTTGTAAAATATTATTTAAAGATTGAAAATTTAATGATTTAAATAATAGTTGTTTTATCTTTCAATCTTTCAATTTTTAAATTTAAGTTTAATGAAAATAGTCATAATAAATTCAGGCAGTTCATCTATAAAATACCAACTAATAAACATGCCATCAAAGGAAGTAATTTGTAATGGTATGATTGATCGAATAGGATTGGAAACTTCTAATTTTACTTATAAAACGGATAAAGACAGTTTAGAAGAAATTTTGCCAATTGCCAATCATAAAATAGGATTAGAGAAAATTGCTCAGTTGTTGATGGATGATAAAGTAGGAGTGATAAGGAGTACAAAAGAAATTGATGCTGTTGGACATCGGGTAGTGCATGGAGGAGCTAGTTTTTCGGATACTGTAATTATCGATACTGATGTAAAAGAAAAAATAAAACAACTTTTTGATTTAGCACCGTTACACAATCCAGCGAATTTAGAAGGGATTATAGTTGCTGAGGAGATTTTTGGAACGGCAAAACAAGTAGCTGTTTTTGATACTGCTTTTCATCAAACGATTCCTGTTTTGGCACACAAATATGCGTTACCAAATTATCTTTTGACAGAAAATAAGATTAGGGTCTATGGATTTCATGGAACCAGTCATAAATATGTTTCGGAAAAAGCGATTGATTATTTAGAGAAAAGCTCAAAAATAATTACAATTCATTTAGGTAATGGTTGCAGTATGACTGCCATTAAAGACGGGAAAAGTATCGATCATACGCTTGGTTTTGGACCTATGAACGGGCTAATTATGGGAACACGTTCTGGTGATGTTGATCAATCAGTAATTTTTTATCTGGTTAATTCATTAGGCTATTCATTGGATTCAGTGAATACAATGTTGCAAAAACAAAGTGGGATGTTAGGTCTTACTGGATATAGTGATTTACGGGATATTGAAGATAATGCTGAAAAAGGGAATTTAGATTGCCAGTTAGCATTAGCAATGAATGCCTATCGAATTAAAAAATACATTGGTTCTTATGCTGCTGTTTTGAACGGTCTGGATGCGATAATATTTACGGCAGGAATTGGAGAAAATTCTTCTTATATTAGAAAATTAGTGTGTACGGATATGGATTATTACGGTATTGAATTGGATCATGCTAAAAATGAAACCCGTTCCAAAGAAATTCGGGAAATCAACACTTTAGATTCAAAAACTAAAATTATGGTGATTCCAACTAACGAAGAAATAGAAATTGCAAATCAAGTTTATCATTTACTTTTGAGTTAAAATTAATCCTGTTTTGTAACAAGCTTCTCGGTTGAGGAGCTTTTTTTATGCCTAAAAATCGAATAAATCTGATTATATTTGAAAATAAAAACTTCCCGAAATTGAAAGCCAAGACAATACCATTATTCTTTTTCTTTTTTCTATCTATTCAACTATACGCTCAGGATTTGCTCCCATTTGTAGAAAATTATAGCAAATCTAATTACCAAGGCGACAACCAAATTTGGAATGTAGCCCAAGGAACTGACGATGCCATGTATTTTGCTAATAATTACAACTTGTTGCGTTATGATGGGGTAAAATGGGAAAAATATTCTTTGCCAAACAAAACAATTATTCGATCTATAATGGTAGATGGAGACCGAATATATTCAGGTTCTTATAAAGAATTTGGATATTGGTTTCGTAAAGGCGGGAAGATGCAATATGTTTCACTATCGAAAGGGAACAAAGTATTTGATGACAAGAATAATGAAGAAATTTGGAAGATAATTAAATTTAAAGGACAAATTTATTTTCAGTCATTTAATAGTCTTTTCCTTTTTGACGGAAAAGCAATCAAGCAAATAAAATTTCCTTTTTTAGCTTCTTATTGCTTTGTTGTAGACAATCAACTATTGATAGCATCAGTAGAGAAAGGGATTTATAAAATGAATCAAGGGATTATTCAAAAAGTGAATGAATGGTCCATTTTAGAAAATAATGTAATCCATGCCATTCAAAAACAGGACGGTAAGACCTATTTTTTTACTAAAAAAAATGGAGTTTATGTATTAGAAAATAATACTCTTATTCCATGGAAAAATGCATTAAACACGATGCTGAAATCAGCAAATATAAATGTGGCTGAATTCATTAAAAACAATAAATTAGTAATTGGTACCGCAAGTAAAGGAGTTTTTATTTTTGATTTAAATGATGGTTCTTATACAAACATAAATAGAAATAATGTATTGATGAATAATTCTATTTTGAGTATTGGCCACGATAAAGAAGATGATCTTTGGTTAGGCTTGGATAATGGAATTGCACATATCGAAGTCAACTCACCTGTATCTATTTTTTATGACAGCTCCGGTATTCTAGGATCGGTTTATTCTGTTGCCAGTATTCCAAAAGGGTATTTAATGGCTTCCAATCACGGGGTATACAAATATGTAGACAAACAGTTATCGCTAATTCCCAATTCAGAAGGTCAAGCATGGAATATTAGTAAAATCAATAATAAATTCCTTATTGGTCATAATGAGGGAACTTTTATTTATGAAAATGATTCCTTTTATAAATTGAGTTCTATAAATGGAGGTTGGAATATGACCAAGAGTAGCATCAATAATTCTTTTATTCAAGCTACTTATAGCGGTGTGGTAATTTACAATGATGTTAACGATTTAAGTAAACATATTGTAGTGAAGGGAGTATTGAAACCAATTAAATATGTTGCGCAGAATAGAAAAAATGAAATATGGGCCGCTGATAATAACAGAGGTCTTTATCGAATAGTCTATAATGATGCATATGAAACACTAAGTGTAGATAATGTAACACAACTGAGTAAGATAACGAATGATTTTGGGGTTAAAATAGTGGAATTCCGTAATGAAATTCTTTTTTTAATACATCATACTTGGTATACGTACAATTCAATTACTAATCAATTAGAAGAAAACGAATTATTTAATGTGAATTTTAAAAACGTTTCTGATATAGTGACTATTGATGAAAATCATTTTATAGTGTTGAAGGATGGACTTTTGTTTCACATTTTTGCTAATAAAAATAAGTTTATTTGGAATATAGTTCAAGAAAAATATTACAAAGGTAAAATCATTAATGACAATTTGAATGTGTTCAAGAGTAATGATAATTATCTATTAAATTTAGATGATGGTTTTATAAAATTACAACTAAAATACAATAATAAACCGATCCCAAAAATCAAGGTAGAAGCATTTAATGTAGATCAATTAGTAGTCAATAAATCAAAGATTGATTATAACTCAGAATTAAAACTGCATGTAATTTCAGGTATATATGGAGCAAATAAGCCTAGTCTATTTTATAAAATTAATGATTCAAAAGAATTTTTAGGTGTAAAAGAAGGAACGATCGTTCTTAATAATTTGGATAGTGGTGATTATGCAGTTTCTGTTTATAATCATGACGGTTTAAATTATAATAAAGTGGCTGAGTTTAATTATGAAGTAGCTAAGCCATGGTATTATTCTTTTTGGATGATTCTATTCTACCTTATTGTAATTAGTGTCATTTTATATGTGTATTACAGATGGAATAAAATTAGATACATTCAAAAATTGGCTTTAAGAGAAGAAGAGTTAAAGCATCAAAAGAAAATTCTTGAAATGGAATTGAAAGCGGAGAATGAGCTAAACAGTCAAGAGTATGAAAAACACATTCTAGAATTAGAATTGCAATCTAAATCATCAGAAGTTGCTGGAAAATCACTTTCGATAGCTAAGCAAAGTGAGATGATTGAAAAAATTCAAGGGATTTTAAATACGGAAACCGATATTAATAAATTAACGAGTGAGATTAAAAAGGCGATAAAAATTAACGCAGTTAATAAACATGAATGGGAAACTTTTGAAACTAATCTTAATCAGATTCATAATGAGTTTATAATAAATCTTTCTAAAAAGTTTCCAATTCTGACACCTAAAGATATCAAGCTTTGCATTTACTTAAAAATGAACCTTTCTTCAAAAGAGATTGCTCCCATGATGAATATTTCATATAGAGGGGTTGAATTACACCGTTACCGTCTTAGAAAGAAATTGAACCTTGTTCAGGATGAAAATCTATCCAAATTTTTATTAATGATATAAAAACAACTCTATTTTTAAAGATAGTTTATTATTTACATTATTTTTTTACGGAATTACAACTCATCATTACTACATCATAACGATGTAGTCGATTACTCATTTTCCTTTACAGCCTCTTTATAGCGTTGATTTTTCAGCTATTTTCATTCTTCTGATGTGGCTATGTAGTAATTCCTTTATAGTTACTATAACGTTGTAATTATCTAATTTGGCTCCACTAACTTTAACAAATTATTAATACATGAGAAATTTTATTTTGAGCTTTATAGCACTCATCCTACTTCCAGCTTATATGTCTGGTCAAGTAATTAAGGGAAAAGTATTAGATAAAAATGGAATTGGAATACCAGGAGCAATTGTGGTATCTTCTATTTCAAATGCTGATACTGATTTTGACGGAAATTTTAATATCAATGCCAAAGTAGGCGAGACATTAAAAGTAACCATGTTGGGTTTTGAAGCTGTTTCTATAACCGCAACAGCTGCCCCAATGACTATAACACTGTTGGATTCCAAAGACACTGCACTGAAAGAGGTAGTAGTAATTGGGTACGGAACTAGAAAAAGATCCGATAATACTTCGGCTACTACTTCAATAAAGGCAGAAGAAATTTCGAAAACTAAAGTATTGAATGCATCACAAGCTATTCAAGGTAAAGCAGCAGGGGTGCAAGTTATTGCTTCTGATTTGCCTGGTTCAACTCCAACGGTTGTGATTAGAGGTTTAGGAACTGCTTTAGGAGGAAGATCTCCTTTGTATGTTGTTGATGGAATGCCGGTAGAAAACATAAATAATATCAATACAAATGATATTACTTCTTACGATATTTTGAAAGATGCATCTGCATTAGCAATTTATGGTAATAGAGCAGCAAATGGGGTAATTCTAATTACAACAAAAAAAGGGAGTGGAGAGAAAGCAACTGTTGAATTTGAATCTTATGCCGGTTTTAGAAATGCATTAAAGAATGTAAAAATGGCGGGTAGCAACAAGTATTCTTATTATTCTAATGTAGCTTTGGGAAATACTACTTTCTCACAAGACCAACCAACTAATACGGATTGGTACAAAGCAATTACTAGAACAGGATCATACACACAAAATAATGTTTCAGTTTCAGGTTCATCTGAAAATGTAAAATACTTTTTTAGCTTGGGTCACTATGATGAAAAAGGAATTTTGGATGGATTGGATTATAATAGGTTGACTTTAAGAAGTAACAATGATTTCAAAATTTCTAAAAGAATCAATTTATCTCAAAATTTCAGTGTAGGATTTACGCATTCAACTCCAAAACCGTTATCAGCATTTACAAATGCGTATAAGCAATCACCAATCGTTCCCGTGTATTTTCCTTCTGGACAATATGGTGTACCATTTGTTGGTTCAAACGGCTTTGCTTCTACAAGCGGATCTGCGTTTAATAATGTAGGTAATCCAGTTGCTCAATTAAACTTTTTTGATGAACAACAAAAAAGTATCACTATGCAAGGTGGTTTAAAACTGGATGTAGAGTTACTTAAAGGATTGAAATTTACTTCTCAGTTTAATGCGGAATATTATACTTGGAAAAATTACAATTATGAAGACACTCAAAAAATTTGGTTGGCTGCTGATCCAACACGAGTATCAAGTACGTATTCTTCTACGGCAAATATTAATTTATTGACTAAAGAAAATGAAGATTATTTCAATTGGAATTTATCAAATTATTTAGTGTATAATAAAGTAATTGGAGAACATGATATCGAATTAATGGCTGGTGTGGAGCAATCATCAAAAGGCGCAAGAGAACACATAAAAATCTCAAGAAAAAATGTGAATGCAAATGAAAACTATTGGTCTTTATCCGGAGTTGATTATGCAGCTAACGTAACTAGTTTGACTGATGTTGTGAATAATGAAAGAAGTTTGTCTTCTTATTTTGGTCGTTTCCAATATAAATTGATGGATAAATATTTAATAACAGGTACAATAAGAAGAGATGGTTCTTCACAATTTGCCAAAGATTATCGTTGGGGAACTTTCCCATCTGTAGGATTAGGTTGGATTATATCTAAAGAAAGTTTTTTAGCTGATGTTAAAGGAATTGACATGTTAAAATTACGTGGAGGTTGGGGTAAATTAGGAAACCAAAATGTTCCATTGAATAATCAATCTTTTGCTTCTGGTTTAGACAGTTATTTAGGAGGTTCTATTTTATATCCAGGTGTAAGTGTTGATTCTCAAGTTGACCCTAGTTTATCTTGGGAAATTACGGAGGAAAAAACAATAGGTTTAGATTTTGAGTTTATGGACCGCAGATTAAAAGGAGCCATTGATTTATATGATAAAAAAACTAACAATGTAATTTTAGATACTAAACCTTATTTAACAGCAGGTGTAGGTTCTACCTCTCCAGCACATGTAGGTGCGGTTTCAAACAAAGGGTATGAATTATCATTACGTTGGGATGACAAAATAAATGATAATGTATCGTATTGGATTGGTGGTAACTTCTCAAATAATAAAAATGAGTTGACTAGTTTAAGTAATCCTAATTTACCTGATAAAATTGGTGGAGGTTTAGGAAATGGACAATGGACAAAATTATTGAATAATTCTTCAATAGGACAACCATTAGGTAGTTTCTTCTTGTATGAATATGCTGGTTATGATGCTAATGGACAAATGCAATATTTAAAAGCCGATGGTTCAATTGTTAGCCAAGGATTATTAAGTATTGAAGACAGAAAATACGTTGGTTCAATATTACCAAAATCGACCTACGGAATTTCATTGGGTGTAAATTATAAAAACTTTGATTTCTCAGTTGATGGATACGGAACTAATGGAAGTAAAGTATACAATGGTAAAAAAGCACAACGTTTTTCTGGTGAAAACATTGAAAATGTTTTGGCAACAGATTTCTTTACTGTTAATAATACTGCAGCTGTAAATCCAGCTCCTTTCAATCAAGTACCAGTAGCTTCTACTTACTATATGGAATCAGGTGATTTCTTCAGAGTAAATAATATTACTTTAGGATACAAACTACCTATAAAAAGTGAGTTTATTAATTCAGCCAGAATTTACTGCAATGCAATTAATCCTTTTATCACTCAAAAATTCTCAGGATTTTCACCTGAATTGAATGGTGATGGAGATCCTTACGGTTCGCAAGGCGTTGAACTAGATGCTTATCCTGTTTTGAGATCTTTTGTAATAGGTGCTAATTTAAAATTTTAATAAAATGAAAAAGATATATATATCAGCATTTGTCCTTTCGGCATTAATTTTCTCTGGATGTACTAATGATTTTTTAGATACAAAGCAAACAGAAACCATATCAACTACAGATTTAGCCTTGTTTAATAATGATGCTGGAGCTCAAGGTTTTGTCACGGCTATTTACAGTAAATTCACAGATTGGAACATGAGTTCTTTCTCATGGATAGGGCTATCAAGTATCACATCTGATGATGCGGACAAAGGTTCTTCTCCAGGAGATACAGGATCAGATAAAGATTTAATGGATGCATTAACTTACAACTCATCAAGTGGTTCAGTTGAAGAAGTGTTTACAGCTAATTATCAAGGTATTAATAAATGCAACCAAGCTTTATCCTTTCTTCCTCAATTAGACCAAGCCAATGCTAATTTGAGAGCTCGATTAATGGGTGAAGCCAAGTTTTTAAGAGCATTTATGTACTTTACTTTAGTAAAAACATACGGAGGTGTTCCAATTGTGGATCATTTACCAAATCCTTCTTCAGAGGAAGATAGAGTAATGCAGTTAACTCGTCGTAGTACAACAGAAGTTTATGCTTTTATTGTGAGTGATTTAACGGATGCTATTGCTGTTTTGCCTGCAAAAGGGACCTATAGTGCTTCTGAAAAAGGAAGAGCTTCTATAGGGGCTGCTTATGCTTTGTTATCTAAAGTGTATTTGTATCAAAAAGAATGGCAAAAAGCTTTGGAAAATGCAAATTTAGTTGTGGGATATAGCTTGGCAACAGATTATGCTTCACAATATAAAATCACAGGAGAAAATGATTCGGAATCTATTTTTGAAATTCAAGGAACTGGTTCGACTCCAGCCAAAGGAATTCAAGGATATTCTGCTACCCAAGGCGCTCGTGGTGCTGGTGGATGGGGTTGGGGATTCAACACGCCTTCAATGAGTTTAGTGAATGCTTATGAAGTAGGTGATGTTAGAAAAAATGCAACAATCATTTTTGCAGGAACCACTTTGTATGATGGTAGAGTAGTGCCACTAACCGTTGAAAATCCAAGATACAATTACAAAGCGTATTCTTCGGCTTATACTGATGCTTGGGATTCTGATGTAAATATTAAATACTTAAGATATGCCGAAGTTTTATTAATAAAGGCAGAGGCTATGAATGAATTGGGGCAAACGGCGACTGCAATTCCAATTTTAAACCAAATTAGAAATAGAGCAGGTTTAGCTAATACTACTGCCGTTTCTCAAGCAGATGTTAGAACTGCTATTTGGAAAGAAAGAAGAGTTGAGTTGGCTTTTGAACATGATAGATTCTATGATCTTGTAAGAACTGGTCAAGCACCAGCTGCATTTGCTATTGATGGGAAAACATTTACTGTAGGTAAAAATGAACTTTTCCCAATGCCTCAAAAATTTATTAGTGAAGCAAATGGTTTATCGACTCAAAATCCTGGGTACTAATTTTTTAAAATTGTAATTATGAAAAAAAATAAATTTATATATTTTCTTGCCTCAATTGTTGCAGCTCCATTTTTTGTAAGCTGTGCTGGAGATAGCTTAGATACAGTTAATAGCCCAATTGCCTATGAAGCAATTGGTGGCTATGATAACTCAGATGATATTGCTGCAAGTAACTTACTTGTCAAATTAAGTTTTGATGATAATTTAACTGATAGTAAAAACAATATTACTGGATTAGTTGGTAAAAACGTTGGGTACACTCAAGGAATAAAAGGGAATGCCTATAATGGTTCAAGCTCTGAAGAGCGTTATGCAATTGGAAATGCTACAACTGCAATTACATCTTTAAACAATTATACAATTTCATTTTGGATGAATACGGCTAATACTGTTGATCCTGGAACTCCAGGTCAAGGTAAAGGGGCACAAGGTATTTTTTCTATTGTAAGACCACTTGAATTTTGGGGTGGAATTAATGTTTTTATGGAAAATCCTGATGGCGCTTTCCCAAACAGAATCAGATTAAAATTAGGTGTTGAGAATGGAAGAGCTGGAGTTGCTTGGAGAGGGCAAGGCGCTATCATGAATTTAGACAATAGTTTGAACCAATGGGTCCATGTTGTATTTAGTTATAATGCTACAAATAGTACAATTTCGGCCTATGTAAACGGTGAATTAGCTACTAATTTATCTGGTTTTGCTTATGCGCCTTCGGCTGGTGTTGCAGGTGTTGCTACATGGTATGCTGATAATCCAGGAAGTTTGGATAACATGAATAATGCTCCTAAATACGGAAATTTTGAAATGGCAGGTACCGATGGTAAAGTTGTTTTTGGAACACACCAATTTGAAACTACGCCTGCACTTAATAATGGTTCACAACAAGATTGGGCTACTAGTTATGCAGGATTAATGGATGAATTCAGAATTTATAATGTTTCCCTTTCTAATAATGATGTGAAAGCATTGTACTTGTTAGAAAAAGACAATAGATAAAAAATCAGATGAACCTCTAGTTTAAAAAACTAGAGGTTTAATTATTAATCCTATTATTTTATTACGATGAAGATTTCATTATGTTTAGTAGCCCTGATTAGTCTTTTTAATTCTTGCTCGTCTTCTAGCCCAGATACAAAAGGTGGTACTGGAACTCCATTACCTACTACTCCTACAGCACCAATAACTGCTTTAACAGATACGGAAGTTTTAGACCAAGTTCAAAAAGATGCCATAAAGTATTTTTGGGATTATGCTGAACCCAACTCAAAATTAGGAAGAGAACGATATCATACAGACAATCCTAGTTTCGAAGCAAACAAAGTCACAACTGGAGGTTCTGGTTTTGGGTTAATGTCATTGATTGTTGGAGTTGATAGAGGTTTTATTCCAAGAGTTGAAGCCGTAACTAGAATGACTACCGCAATGGATTTTCTTGATAAAGCGGATCGTTTTCATGGAGCTTGGGCACATTGGATGGATGGAACAACAGGGCATGCCATCTCATTTGGTACTAAAGATGATGGTGGTGATATCGTTGAAACAGCTTTCCTGTGTCAAGGATTGATTGCTGTAAGAGAATATTTTAAAAACGGAAATACCCAAGAAATGGCATTATCGGCCAAAGCTGATAATTTATGGAAAGGGGTAGAATGGAGTTGGTATACTAATGGAGAAAACGCCATGTATTGGCATTGGTCTCCTACCTATCAATGGGAAATGAAATTCAAATTAGAAGGGTATAACGAATGTTTGATTGCTTATATTCTCGGAGCAGCTTCACCTACTCATCCAATTCCTGCCGCGGCATATCATGATGGATGGGCAAGAAGCGGAACTATTGTAACTGGAAAAACACAATATGGAATTCCTTTAATCTTTAAATACAATACGGTTTCTGGAAATGCAGGTCCTTTGTTTTGGGCACAATATTCTTACTTAGGATTAGATCCTTCTCAATTATCGGATCAATATGCAAACTATTGGGATTTGACTCAAAATCAAGCTAAAATTATTTATACTCATTGTGTTACTAATCCAAAAGGATGGAAAGGGTATTCAGACAAATGCTGGGGGCTTACCGCTAGTTATTCTCGAAATGCTGACGGAACAACCGGCTATTCAGCTCATGACACCGATAATGATTTAGGAGTGATAACACCAACAGCAGCGCTTTCATCATTTCCTTATACTCCAACAGAATCCATGAAGTTTCTACATTATTTATATGATGAGAAAAAATCAGATTACGTAGGAATTGCAGGACCTTATGATGCATTTTCACCGAATTACAACTGGGTTACACCACGTTATTTAGCGATTGATCAAGGGACGATTGCTCCCATGATTGAAAATTATCGTTCGGGTTTAATTTGGAAATTATTTATGAATGCTCCAGAAGTAAAACCCGGCTTAGAAAAATTAGGATTTCATTCGACTAAATATAATTTTTAAAGAATGATGAAGCATAAAATTGTATTAATTGCCCTTTTATTTTCTTTTCTAACGTATGCCCAAAAAGATATAAATGGAATACTAAAAACCGAAATCGTGCAAAAACACGAAATGGGTTACGCCTTACATATTCCAGTGAATACAAAAGAGAAAAAACCATTAATCATTTTTCTTCATGGTTCAGGTGAAAAAGGGAATGACATTGAAAAAGTAAAAATTCATGGGCCTTTTAAATATTTAAAAACAGATGATTTAGACGCCTATGTTTTAGCTCCGCAATGTCCTGAAAATGAAGAATGGGACAATGAGGTATTGTATCGATTGATTTTAAAAATTGAAAAAGAAAACAATATTGATCCAAACCGAATATACCTTACGGGATTAAGTTTAGGTGGTTGGGGAACTTATAATCTCGCGTTTGCACATCCTAATCTATTTGCTGCTCTAGTTCCAATTTCGGGTTTTGTCGATTTAATTCAATTAGAACAGGCTTGCACGATTGCAACTATTCCCACTCATATTTTTCACGGTTTAATGGATGATGTTGTAAATCTAGATTATGCAATTGCAATTTATAAAGAACTAAAAAAATGCAATGGAAATGTAGAGCTAACCATTTTTGATGATTCAGGACATGATAGTTGGTCTCGAGTATATGACAACAAAGAAATTTATGATTGGATGTTCCAACAAATAAAAAAACAATAAGAAATGAATAACAAATTTATCATAGTGTTTTTGTGTTTTTCAGTCTTTGGTTTCAGCCAAAAAAAGGGAAATAAAAAAGCAGAAATTATTAAACCAAAAGCAGAGTTTGTTGCCGAATTAATGGCAAAGATGACTTTGGATGAAAAAATAGGGCAATTAAATTTACCCACTTCAGGTGATATTACTACTGGTGCGGCCAATAGTTCCAATGTTGCTAAAAATATTGAAGATGGTAAAGTAGGCGGTTTATTTAATATAAAATCGGTTCAAAAAATTAAAGAAGTTCAAAAGATTGCTGTTGAAAAAAGCCGACTAAAAATTCCATTACTTTTTGGAATGGACGTTATTCATGGATATGAAACTACTTTTCCTATTCCACTTGGATTGTCTTGTACTTGGGACATGAAGTTGATTGAAAGAAGTGCTCAAATTGCAGCACAAGAAGCCAGCGCCGATGGGATTAACTGGACTTTTTCACCAATGGTTGATATTTCACGTGATCCACGTTGGGGAAGAGTTTCTGAAGGTTCTGGTGAAGACCCATTTTTAGGAAGTGCTATTGCAAAAGCAATGGTGCAGGGATACCAAGGAAATAATTTAGCAAACAACAATACAATTTTGTCATGTGTAAAACATTTTGCTTTATACGGAGCTCCAGAAGCGGGTCGTGATTACAATACGGTCGATATGAGCCGAATCAAAATGTACAATGATTATTTTCCTCCTTACAAAGCGGCGATTGATGCTGGTGTAGGTTCTGTAATGGCTTCTTTCAACGAGATTGATGGAATTCCAGCTACAGGGAATAAATGGTTGATGACAGATGTGTTGAGAAAACAATGGGGCTTTAAAGGTTTTGTAGTTACTGATTTTACAGGAATTCCAGAAATGATTCAGCATGGTATGGGTGATTTACAAACCGTATCAGCACTAGCACTAAATGCTGGAATTGAAATGGACATGGTAGGAGAAGGTTTCCTAACTACTTTGAAAAAATCATTAGACGAAAAGAAAGTGAGTCTAGCACAAATTGACAATGCCGTTAAATTGATTCTTGATGCAAAATATGATTTAGGTTTGTTCCAAGATCCATATAAATATTGTGATGTAAATAGAGCAAAAACAGAAATTTTTACCAAAGATCACAGAGCCGAAGCTAGAAATACAGCGGCACAATCCTTGGTTTTACTTAAAAATCAAAATCAATTACTTCCCTTAAAAAAGACTGGGACTATTGCTGTGATTGGCCCTTTGGCTGATGCCAAAGAAAATATGGCAGGAACTTGGAGTGTAGCTACCAATATGGATAAATCTATTTCTCTTTTGGCAGGAATTAAGGAAGTAATAGGAAATGCGAATGTGCTGTATGCCAAAGGAAGTGATCTAGATTATGATGCTGTTTTTGAAGAAAACGCAACCATGTTTGGTAAAACCTTACACCGTGACAATAGAACAAGTGCGGAGTTATTAGCGGAAGCTTTAAAAATTGCTAGTCAATCAGATGTGATTGTTGCGGCTCTAGGAGAATCTGCTGAAATGAGTGGAGAAAGCAGTAGCCGTACTAAACTGGAAATTCCGCAAGCTCAAAAAGATCTTTTGCAAGAATTACTTAAAACTGGAAAACCAGTTGTTCTAGTATTGTTTACAGGACGTCCATTGGTTTTAGTTCAAGAAAACGAAACTGTTCCAGCTATTTTAAATACTTGGTTTGCAGGTAGCGAAGCAGGAACTGCTATAGCCGATGTTTTATTTGGTGCTGTAAATCCTTCAGGTAAATTATCAGCAACATTTCCTAGAAGTGTAGGACAAGTGCCTATTTATTACAATCAAAAAAATACAGGAAGACCATTGGGTAATAAAGAAGGAAAGTTTGAAAAATTCAGATCAAATTATATTGATGAAAGAAACGAACCTTTATTTCCGTTTGGTTTTGGGTTGAGTTATACCACATTTAAATATTCAAATTTAAAAATCTCATCGGAGAAAATGAACGTCAATGATACGGTAAAAGTTAGTGTTGATGTAACCAATTCAGGAAATTATGATGGAAAAGAAGTCGTTCAATTGTACATTAGAGATTTAGTGGGTTCAGTTACCAGACCCATAAAAGAGTTAAAAGGATTTCAAAAAATATTCCTTAAAAAAGGAGAAACACAAACAGTGACTTTTGAAATATCAGAAGAAACATTAAAATTTTATAATTCTGATTTACTATTTGCTGCTGAGCCAGGTGCTTTTGAAGTTTTTGTAGGAACAAATTCAGACACCGAATATAAAGTTGGTTTAGAGTTGAATAAATAGTTTGGTTTTTATTTTAACTTGGTTTGCCCTTCAGTTTAAGTACTGGAGGGTTTTTTTATATAAAATTGTATGCTAATAACTGTTACTTATAAGGTAAGAATTTGCTATTTTAGCATTTCTAAAAACGTTACTAAATGAAATACCATTTCTCTTTTTTCCTTCTGTTTGCGATGAGCTTGCTTCATGCACAAAGTATTCAATCTCCTTCCAATAAAATAACTTTAAATTTTAAACTTGCTGGAAATGGACAACCTGCTTACTCCGTTAATTATAAAGATAAGACAGTTATTCTTGAAAGTGTTCTTGGAATAAAATTAAAAGAAAAACCAGCTTTAGACGCTAATTTTGAAATTACAACATCTACAAAAGCAACATTCAATGAGACTTGGCAGCCCGTTTTAGGAGAACAAGCCAATATCGTTAATCATTACAATGAACTTACGGTAGCACTTACTCAAAAAGAAACCAATGTGAGAATGAATATCATTTTTAGGGTTTTTGATGAAGGAGTCGCTTTTAGATATGATTTTCCAAGACAAAAAGAATTGAATTATTTCATTATTTCTGATGAAGAAACACAGTTTAATTTAACTGACGACAATAAAGTTTTTTGGATTCCTGGCGATTTTGACAGTAATGAATACGAATATAATGAAACCAAATTATCTGAAATTGATAATACCAAAATCAATATGAACAATGGTATTGGTGTAAAATCAATTCCAGGGAAATATATGGTTCAAACGCCATTGATGATGAAATCTCCGGCAGGATTATATCTCAATATTTTTGAAGCAGCAGTAGTGAATTATCCTGTGATGCATTTAAATGTGGATGTAAGCAATTATAAATTAACATCTCAATTAGTTCCTAATGCGATTGGAGATAAAGCCTATTTACAAACGCCATGCGTATCGCCTTGGAGAACGATTATGGTGAGTGACGATGCAAGAGATATTGTGAGTTCCAAAATGATTTTAAACTTAAACGAGCCTTCAAAAATTGAAGATACTTCATGGATCAAACCAATGAAATATGTTGGAATTTGGTGGGAAATGCATGTAGGAAAATCAACTTGGGATTATGCAGGTTCTCAAAATGCAACCAATTTTGCAGATGCACCTAAAGCATCTGGAAAACACGGAGCAACTACTGAAAATACAAAAAGATATATCGATTTTGCTGCCAAAAATGGTTTTGATGGTGTTCTAGTAGAAGGTTGGAATGTAGGTTGGGAAGATTGGAATGGAAACTGGAAAGAGGAAGTTTTTGATTTCACAACGCCTTATCCTGATTTTGATATAGCTGCTATTTCGGCTTACGCCAAATCAAAAAACGTGAAAATGATCATGCACAATGAAACTTCAGGTTCAGTTGCTAATTTTGAACGTCATTTAGATCGTAATTTTGAGAACATGGTGAAATACGGTTATCCAGCGACCAAAACGGGTTATGTGGGTAAAATTATTCCTCGCGGAGAATTTCACGACGGACAAACCATGGTGAATCATTTTAATTATGTTGCACGACGTGCTGCCGATTTTAAATTAATGGTCAATTCACATGAATCATCACATCCTACAGGTTATGGTAGAACCTATCCTAATTATGTGGCAGCCGAAGCCGCTCGTGGAACGGAGTTCAATGCGTGGAGTATTGGAAATCCTCCAATGCATGAAACAATTTTACCATTTACAAGACTTCTAGGAGGACCAATGGATTATACTCCAGGAATTTTTGAAATAAAAATGAGTTATTATGACAAAAATAAAACGGAACAAGTGCATACAACATTAGCAAAACAATTGGCTTTGTATGTGACTATGTATTCTCCAATTCAAATGGCAGCCGATTTGCCAGAGAATTATGAAAAATATCCCGATGCATTTCAGTTCATCAAAGATGTCGCTGTAGATTGGGACGAAAGTAAATACATTGAAGCAGAACCGGGTGATTATTTAACGGTAGTAAGAAAAGCAAAAGGGAAAGAATCATGGTTTGTAGGTGCAATTACTGATGAAAACGCTAGAAAATCAACAATTAAACTTGATTTCTTGACTCCAAAACAAAAATACAAAGCAACAATCTACGAAGACGCAAAAGATGCCGATTGGAAAAAAAATCCAATTGCTTACAAAATAAAAACAATGGTAGTTACGAGTAAATCTACTATCAATTTGAACTTGGCTCCAGGTGGAGGAACTGCTATTAGTTTTGAACCAATAAAATAATAAAAAAACCTGCAACATTATATAATAATCAGGATTTTAAAATTCGGAACCTATTTGAAATTAACTTAACTATTTATGAAAAAAACAACTTTATTAGCGCTATTATTAATTGGAAGTTCGGCTCTATATGCTCAAAAAACGGATGAACAAGTTCTAAAAGAAATTTACAAATCAGCATTAACAAATTCTAAATGTTATTCTTGGTTGGATCATTTGTCTAACTCAATTGGTTCCCGTTTATCAGGATCTGCAAATGCAGAGAAAGCAGTTTTGTATACTAAAAGGGAAATGGAAAAAATGGGTTTTGACAAAGTCTATTTGCAAGAAGTAATGGTTCCTAAATGGGTAAGAGGCGAAAAAGAAACCGCTTATATTTTAGATAATAAAACAAAAACTACGGTGCCTATTTGTGCTTTGGGTGGTTCTATAGCTACTGCTTCAAATGGACTAACTGCAGAAGTGATTGAAGTACATTCTTTGGAAGAATTAAAAACATTGGGAACAGAAAAAATAAAGGGCAAAATTGTATTTTTCAACAGACCGATGGATAACGAACAAATCGAATCGTTTCATGCGTATTCTGGTGCTGTAGATCAAAGGTACGCGGGAGCTAAAGAGGCTTCAAATTTTGGTGCTGTTGGGACCATCGTACGCTCCATGAATTTGAGATTAGATGATTTTCCACATACAGGAGCTCAGAGTTATGGTGACATTCCAAAAGCGCAATACATTCCAACCGCTGCAATAAGTACAAATGGAGCTGAATTATTAAGCAAAACACTGAAGAATAACCCAAAACTACAATTTCACTTTAAACAATCTTGTAAGCAGTATGATGATGTTTTGTCGTATAATGTAGTAGGAGAAATTACAGGTACGGAGCATCCAGAAAACATTATGGTTGTTGGAGGTCATTTAGATTCTTGGGATTTAGCTGACGGTTCACATGATGATGGAGCAGGAGTAGTGCAAAGTATGGAAGTGATGAATATTTTTAAAAATCTAGGATATAAACCAAAAAATACAATGCGTGTTGTTCTTTTCATGAATGAAGAAAATGGTTTACGAGGAGGAAATAAATATGAAGAATTAGCTCAAAAAAACAAAGAAAACCACATATTTGCTTTAGAAAGTGATTCAGGTGGGTTTAGTCCAAGAGGTTTTTCATTAGAATGTGATGCCGTAAATTTTAAAAAAATCGCCAGTTTCACTACTTTATTCGAACCATACTTAATTCATAGTTTTGTAGAAGGACATAGTGGATCTGACATTGGTCCATTAACTTCTAAAAAAATAGTAAAAGCAGGTTTAAAACCAGACTCACAACGTTATTTTGATTACCATCATGCAGCAAATGATAAATTTGATGCAGTTGATAAAAGAGAATTAGAACTGGGAGCAGCAACAATGGCTTCTTTGATTTATTTAGTAGATCAAAATGGAATTGTAGAATAGTTTTAAGTTATAATACTAAATGCCACAAGTTGATTCTTGTGGTTTTTTTATGTTTTAAAATAAATTAAGTTTTTTCTTTTTTGTGAATGCCATCACCTAATAAAAGAGAGAGAGTTTTTAGGCTCTCAGTACGTTCAGCAATTAGTTTTATGATACTGATGAACGGAATAAACAAAATCATTCCAGCAGCGCCCCATAAAATACCACCAGCTGTAATCATTATAATGATAACAAGTGTATTTATTTTTAAACGGCTGCCTACGGCAAAAGGGAATATTACATAGGCTTCCAAAATTTGAACTATCGAAAAAACAAGAATAACACCTAATGGATACCAAATAGAGTTAAAGGTAATCCATGATATCGCTATTGGTAATAGTGACGAAATCATTATGCCGATATAGGGAATAAAAGTAAGGATGGAGGCTATGAAACCAAACACGAAAGGGTGAGGGATTCCAATAATTGCAAGCCCAATACTGTTTAAAAACCCAACGATGAGATAAACTAATGCCATTCCTTTTATAAAATTATAGTAAGTACTGATGGTTTCAACTAGGACTTCATGAACAGTTTCTTTTTTGTCAGATGGAAAAATTTGATATAATACTTCAGCTAACATGCTACGATGATATAGAATAAGGGCTGAAAAAACGGGTATTATTAAAAGAAAAAAAGCATATCCTGATAAGGAATAAAAAATAGTTTTGAATGCTGAAAAAGTTTCTGATCCAGAATTATTTATTGCGTTTTTAAAAAAAGAAGTCTGTTCTTTTGCAGTGATGCCAAAATGTTCAGTGGTGTAAACACTAACTTGACTTAAAGCTTCTAGTAACTTTATTTTAAACGGCTCCCATTCGGTTAAAAATTCACTTATTTGTAAAAAAAGCAGGTATAAAATGCCACTGCTTATAAAGAGTACCATAAAAATCGCGATCAGGATAGCAATCGTTTGACTCATTCCCTTTTGTTCCATCCATTTACAAACGGGATAAAGAATGAAACTAATCAATAATGAAAAACTAAGAGGAATGAAAAGTGTTTTACCAAAATAAAGAATAACACAAACGAGTACAACGGATTGTAATATCTTGGTTGTAGAAAATTTCCAACGGATAGATTCTGTATTTAGTATTTTAGAAATTGGTATCATAAAAACACTTGAATTTTAAAGTTAGAGTTTCTTTTTTTACACAATTCCGTTTTTATAATTACTAAGAATAGTACAATATACTGCTATTAATCAGGAAAAGTTATAATAAATTTGGCTCCTTCATCTATTTTACTTTCTAAAGCGATATGACCACCTAGACTTGTTATATGGTTGTAAACTAAATATAATCCAATACCATTACTGTCAAGATTTGTGTGAAATTTTTGGTGCAAGCCAAAAATCTTATCTTTTACTTTATCCATGTCAAAACCTATTCCATTATCTGTAATAATCAATTGTTTTACTCCATTATCTAAATTAGAAGAGATAGTAATAACTGGTGATTTATCTCTTTTACCATATTTTATAGAGTTGGTAATTAAGTTTAAAAAAATGCTTTTTAAATAGGCCTTATTAAAATTAACTGCTTCAAAATTTGAAAAATCAATATTTATTATTGTCAATGAATTTTGAATTAATGAATTAATGGAAAGCAGTACTTCTTGTAAAGAGTCGTTTAAATTTATTTTTTCAATTTTGGCAATGAGATCATTTTTTTTGTCCAAAATTTTAACATAATCATTTAAGGTATTTTTTAACCCTTCGGATGTTGTTTTTAGTATTGAAATTAATTCAAGTGTTTCGGAATCTGTTATTTGTGAAGTATCCAAAAGTTCAAAAACGGAAAGTAAATTATTTACAGGTGATCTTAAATCATGCGCAGAGGTATAAGTAAGCTGTTTGTAATCTTCATTGATTTTTGTTAGTTCTGCAATATGGATGTTTCGTTCATGTTCAATTTCTTTTTTGTAAGTTATGTTTTTTGCTATTGCATAAACTAATTGATCATGGTCTATAGGTAAAGACGTCCATAACAACCAAACGATTGTCCCATTTTTAGTTAAATACCTGTTTTCGAAATTGAATAATGGAATTTTCTTTTTTAGCTCATTTCGAGCTGATTCAGTACTGTTTTTGTCATCAGTGTATACAAAATCATTAATAGGCCTTGACATTAATTCTTCTTCAGTATATCCTAGTAATTTAGAAACGGCAGGGTTTATCCTCTTAAAAAAACCATCATAACCAGCAACACATAATAAATCAGGAGACGTATCGAAAAAAATCTCAAAATTTTTGAATGTTTCTGGGTCATGATTTACCGCTTTTCCTTCAGCTCGTATCATTTTGTTTAATTTTTTATTTTACAGAATTTTATAAATTAAAACTAAAACCATCTTTTAATATTACTAAAGTAACAATTATAAATTAAATAGCACCCAATTTATGAGCCAAAACTATTATAAAATAAGGGTTTTTGCTTATTTTAGAGTATAAATACCTATAGATTTAAAATAAAAAAGGAGATTGTTAGAATTAACAATCTCCTTTTTTTAAGCTAAACAACTTTAATTATATTTTAAAAATCCCTCCAAAAGCAATTAGTCTTTGAAAAAAGAAAAAGTCTTGTGAAGCACGATCTTCGGCACTTTGTGTTGTACGAATATCTTGCATATTTATATAACCACCTTTTAATTCTCCCTGAACATAAAAATGTTTGAAAAAAGTGACATTTAAACCTGCTTTCAATGAAGTTCCATACCCTGAAACATGAAAATCATCGTGGCGTTCTTTACCTAATAGTGTTGTATTCGTTTTGGGATATAATAAACCTACACCAACACCTTCAGTTAAATTTACTTGGATTTTATCAGTATTCCCTATTTTAAATAATGATGAAATATCATCATGTCTTGAAAATTCAGTGTTCACATAATTCAAACCATCTGTATGTTCATACATCAAGAATTTTTCAGTCATTACTGTTGGAGTATTGTTGTACGTCCCATCAAACTCTGATCCAGTTGCGATTGTTCCAGTCACATTTACGGTTTGATCTTGTGTCATAACATACTTCATGTGGTCCACACCAAGAGCAATGCTATAATGGTCATTAATGAAATACCCCATTCTGAAATTTGTTTGAGGAATAGTCATTCTTGCAGGATTAATATAATCCACATGCCATCCTTTTGGTTTGTCATGTGCAGTCATGTTATCCAAAGTAAAATTGTAATCTTTACCACGAAAATTCACATCCGATGTGGTGTAGCTCTCTCTATTTCCTCCCCATGACACAAAGAATTTTCCTTTGTTGTGAGCAGTATATTTATCTTGTATTTTAATTTCTTCTTGAGCGTTTGCTATATTACAAATGCATAAAGCTAAGAATGCTGTATATAAAAATATCTTTTTCAATGCGTGTATTATAAAAATTAAAATTTATTAACCGTTTGTCTAATAGCGACTAACTTGGTCATTAAAGCTTCAAAATAATCTAAATGTAACATGTTAGCACCATCACTTTTTGCATTTGCTGGATCAAAATGAGTTTCAATAAAAATACCATCTACACCTACAGCAATTCCTGCTTTGGCAATTGTTTCAATCATGTCTGGTCTTCCACCAGTTACACCAGCAGTTTGATTGGGTTGTTGTAAAGAATGTGTTACATCTAGTACTGTTGAAGCATAATGTTGCATAGTAGGAATTCCTCTAAAATCAACAATCATGTCTTGGTAGCCAAACATAGTTCCACGATCTGTAACCATTACGTTCTCATTGTTGCAATCCAATACTTTTTGTACTGCATGTTTCATGCTTTCTGGACTCATGAATTGTCCTTTTTTCAAGTTGACTACTTTACCAGTATTGGCAGCAGCCACAACTAAATCCGTCTGACGTACTAAAAAAGCTGGGATTTGTAAAATATCTACATACTGAGCTGCCATTGCCGCATCCTCATTTGTATGAATATCAGTCACAGTTGGAACTCCAAAAGTTTCCGAAACTTTTCTTAATATTTTCAATGCTTTTTCATCACCAATTCCTGAAAAACTATCAATTCTAGAGCGATTTGCTTTCTTAAAAGATCCTTTAAAAACATAAGGAATTTGTAATTTATCAGTGATACCAATCAGTTTTTCAGCAATTCTCATCGCCATTTCTTCGCCTTCAATGGCACAAGGACCAGCTAATAAAAAGAAATTTCCGCTGTCAGTATGTTTAATTTGTGGGATATGTTGTATGTTCATTTGAGTATGATTTTTTAAAGTGCAAAGGTAGTTATGATTTACGATTTAGTCTTTACTTATTAACATTTTTTATAGAGAATAATAGTATGTTTTGGAGCTATTTCCTGCTATACGCTTGTATCTTCTTGTTTTTAAAGGAAAAACAAGAAGGATACCGCTTCTATCAGGGCTAGGGGAGTTGTTTATTGATTATTTTTCTTCAATCCAAAGCCAACTGGAACTTTCAAAATTCCTTTTTCATAAATGTTCATATACAATAGAATAGGTTTTTTTAAACCATCCCATTTTACTTCATATACATCAAGAAATCCTGCACCCATTTCGCTTCTTTTTGTTGGAAACGGACAACAACTTTCTAATTTACTAAAGCTTATTTTTTCCCCTTTTGGTCCAGTCAAGGCATTTAAAAATCGCTCTTGATTAATTGTTTCATTTCGTGTGCTGTAATAAAATACATTGATCGGATAATCTTTATCATATCCGTATTTTTTGTCTTTACTATACTCGGTAATTACAAAAGTATTATCAGAGGTTAATTTTGGAATTGGGGCAGTATCATCAACGTTTTTCAAAGTTGACTTAGTACTTACACATGAAATGGCAAATGATACTAATGCAAAATAAAGCAGGACTTTTTTCATGATTGTGATGAAATTAGATTCTTTTAAATTTATTGTAGTACAAATATACTGAGAACTATATAGGGGATTACTACTACAATAAATATTTGTGATGAAATTCTTAGAATTGTAAATATTAGAATCCTTACTTTTGCATCAAAATAGAATTAATTATGGGTATCTTTTTTCAAACTTGGCCTTGGTATATATCTGGTTTTTTAATTGGATTGATCATGCTATGTTTAACTTATTTTGGTAAATCGTTCGGAATGTCATCTAATCTTCGGTCAATGTGTACGATATTAGGGGCAGGGAAGCGTACTGCTTTTTTTGACTTTGACTGGAAATCACAGCGATGGAATTTAGTTGTAGTTTTAGGTGCTATGTTAGGTGGTTTTGTAGCAGTAAATTTCATGAGTGATCCATCAAATGTTTCAATTAACCCAAAGACTATTGAGCAATTAGCTCAACTAGGAATTGATGCTCCAAATGGGAAGTTAGTTCCTGATTCACTCTTTGGCCCTCAAGTTTTTCAATCACCCAAAAGTATCCTGATTCTTCTTATTGGTGGTCTACTTATTGGTTTTGGTACTAGATATGCCGGTGGATGTACCTCTGGGCATGCTATTTCGGGATTGAGTAATTTGCAAATTCCTTCTTTAAAAGCAGTTATTGGTTTTTTTGTTGGTGGTTTGATTATGGCTTATTTTTTATTCCCATTAATTTTTTAGAAAATGAAAGTATTAAAATATTTATTAGTTGGTTTTGTATTCGGAATTGTATTAACAAAGTCGGAAGCCGTTTCTTGGTACCGAATTTATGAAATGTTTCAGTTTCAATCTTTCCATATGTACGGAATCATTATGGTCGCAATTGGTACGGGTGTTATTGGGATCCAAATTATAAAAAGGAAAAGCATTAAAGACATAAAAGGGAGGCCAATTGAAATTGTAGATAAAGAACCGGGATCAATCCGCTACTGGGTTGGTGGTATTTTATTTGGATTGGGTTGGGCATTAGTTGGTGCTTGTCCAGGACCTATTTATATATTATTAGGAGCTGGTTTTTGGAGTATTCTTATTGTGCTTTTTGGCGCTTTATTTGGAACCTATTTGTATGGAGTTTTTAAAGATAAATTACCTCATTAACATTTATTATAATTGCATTATTGATAGCATTTTCTATAAAAAGGGAATGCTATTTTTTTTATTTAATTTTAAAATTCCCACTACAATCAAATATTGAGCAATTAGATAGGTTATCATAATGAAAAATGAACTCATTACAACAGGGGTATAAAACTTATTGAACGCCAAAATACTATCTGAAGTTACAAAAGCGATTGCACCAATCAAAATGTACCAGTTGCCTGGTTCTTCCCAGTTCAAAAAACCTTTAAAGGCAAATAAAAGCATGGTAGAAATAACTAGAGCATACATAAATACAGGTATTGTTAAATCACCTAGATTGGGTAGTAGAATAGAAATCATAATGATTAAGTACATTATAATTGTAGTAACTCCAATCCAGAATACCGCTTTGTTTTTTCTGTTTTTATATATTAATTGTTTATTAAATAGTAATATATAGATAATATGTGAGATTAAAAAAGCAATTAATCCTACTATGAAAAATAGTTCGTCACGATCTGCAAAAAGGAGAATGATGTCTCCAAACCATGAAAAAGTTAATGCTGCTAAAAGGTATTTTTTAGAAGAAAACGCTCCACTAAAATAAACTCCTAAAATAAGAAACGGAAGCAAAAGGGGTTTCATAAACCAAGCAATTGATTCTTGATCAACAAGGAAAAGGAGTAAATAAACAATACTTAAACCCAAATATCCAATTAATAATTTATTATTTTTCATGTTATGAGTTTATAAGTTAACAGATACAGCACTTTTTATTTTGAAATCAAATAGCGTAAAATAAATTGCTATTCCCAATGAAAATAGGAGGTAAGTAATTATAATATAATTACCCATAGGTAAAATAGAATTTAGTCCAAACCAATCTCCAAAGTAAATTAAAATCCCAAGACCAAATAACAATCGGAAGGTTTCCCAATAGATTGAAAATCTATTTTTATCCATTAATTCCGTATAACTGAAAATAGTTATAAAAATAAAAAATCCATAAATGAAGATATTAGGCAATCCAATTTTTGCTATATTATTGAACAAATAACTGACCAGAAGTAACGTAATAAGTGCTTGAATAATAGACCACGTTATTAATTTGGTTGAATTTTCAGTTCCATATTTTTCAAAATTATAAACATCCGTTATTTTTTTTACTGGATATTTTTCTTCAAAATGCTCTGGTCGCCAGCCAGTGGGTTTAAACCAAATTGTCAATTTGTCTTTCCAGCTTTCGGTACGCCAAGCATCCATAATTAATAGTCCTAAATGTTGATAATTTATTCGAATAGGGTTCCAAGTTCCGGCTGGTCTAGTTATTCCAAAAACGGGTGGTACTTCGTCTAATTCTTCTTGAAAAGTACCAAACCATTTGTCCCAAATAATAAAAATTTGTGAATGATTTTTATCAAGATATTCTGGATTTATAGCGTGATGAACTCGATGATGTGATGGAGTTACAAGGACATGCTCTAAAAACCCCATTTTTTTAATATGTTTTGTGTGGTACCAAAATTGTAAAAATAGTTGAATAGGTAGTGTTATTGCAATTACTTTAGCAGGAACGCCCAGAAGTGCTGCTGGAATAAGTATAAAAGTAAATAGATTAATAAAACTGGAAACCGTTTGACGTAAAGCACAAGCTAGGTTAAACTCCTCACTACTATGATGTATAGTATGTTTATTCCAGAAAAAATTTACTTGATGTGACAATCGATGTGTCCAGTATCCATAAAAATCGATGACAATAAAAGCTACTAAATAGGTTGCAATAGTATTTTCAATATGATAAATAGCTATTTTTGAAACGATCCATTCATAAGAAATAAAAGTAATACTAAGTCCTAATACATCTTTAACTGCGTTTGTAATTCCGGAACTAATACTGGAAACACTGTCCATTAATGGAACATGATTCTCCCCTTTGTATAAATCATACATTTTTTCAATAATAATTAGTACCAAAAAAAGAGGCATCGCAATTATTAATATTTTACCATATTCTTCCATAAAAAAAACGTTCTATTTTATTCAAATATAGAATAAAATAGAACGTTTAATGAATTATCGTTAAATAAAAAGCTATTTAATTGCCTTATTGTTTGAAATCAAACAATTTCAGCACTTAATCCTGCTTCTAGTAATTGTGTACATTGTGGTTTCAATTTATCAATAGGTCCTGTTTTCACAGTACATTTCCCATTATAATGTACAATTAAAGAGCATTGTTCCGCTTGTTCAGGTGTATGTTCACAAACACGCATTAGAGTGTCGATTACATGGTCAAAAGTATTTACATCATCATTATACACGATAATTTCGTTGTTTAATGTAGGTGCTTCTTTTCGACTTACTTTTTCTCTTATTTTTTCTTTAGTACTCATTTTGTAGGTTTTTGTACTTTCGTTATTAATAAAACAGATACTAATTTACGTATTTTAATGAAACCCAGTTATTTCTTTCAAATTTTTTAACATAAGTTAACCCTTTTTCTATACATGAAGCATCTATAAAAGGGATGTCTTCCATGTAAAAACCGCTTAAAAGAAGGGTTCCTTTTGGATTTAGACAATCTACGTATGCTTGCATATCGTTCAACAAAATATTTCGATTGATATTGGCAATTATTAAATCATATTTTTTACCTTCCAATAAAGAAGCTTCACCTTCATAAACTGTAATGTGTTTGCAGTGGTTACGCTCTGCATTTTCAATAGAATTCAAGTAACACCAGTTATCGATATCTATTGCATCAATTGGTTGAGCTCCTTTCATTTCAGCAAGAATAGCTAAAATAGCAGTTCCACATCCCATATCTAGGGTTTTCATACCAGTAACGTCAATTTCTAATAAATGTTGAATCATCATATGTGTAGTTTCATGATGACCTGTACCAAAACTCATTTTTGGTTCAATTAAGATATCAAATTCAGCATCCGTTTTTGGGTGAAAAGGTGCACGTACATGACAGTTTCCTTCTACATCGATAGGTTCAAAATTCTTTTCCCATTCCTCGTTCCAGTTCACTTGATCTATTTCTTCAAAAGTGTAATCAATTTCAAATTCTTCCGATTTTAAAATATTGATGTTCTCCAGAATCATTTCATCCCATAAATCTTTTTGTACAAAAGCGGATATACCAGATTCAGTTTCAGTAAAACTTTCAAAAGCAGTTTCACCTAACTCTGCAATTAATATTTCTGAACCCAATTCTTTTGGTTCAATTGTAAAATGGTATCCTATATAAATATTTGACATGTTTAATTTTTTTGCAAAGGTAGTATTTCTCTTTTTATGGAATTATATAAAAATAAAAAAAGCGGTAAAATACATTTTACCGCTTTTTTAATATGTTAATTTTATTTTAGATTGCATTTACAATTGCAACAAAATCATCAGCTTTTAATGCAGCACCACCAATAAGACCACCGTCTACATCTGGTTTAGAGAAAATTTCTTTTGCATTTTCTGGTTTAACGCTACCTCCATAAAGGATTGAAACATCTTCAGCAATATCACTTCCGAAAGCTTTGCGAACCGTTTCTCTGATGAATTCATGCATTTCTTGTGCTTGTTCTGGTGAAGCAGTTTCTCCAGTTCCTATTGCCCATACTGGCTCATAAGCTAAAACAACATGTTCCCAATCTTTTGCTTCGATTTGGAACAATCCATCTCTTAGTTGGTTTTCAACAATGTTGAAATGGTTTTGAGATTGACGATCTTTCAATTCTTCTCCAAAACAGAAAATAACCATCATGTCATGCTCCAAAGCAGTATTTACTTTACTTGCAATTAAAGCATCCGTTTCATTGAAAATAGCTCTACGCTCAGAGTGTCCAAGTATAACGATATCTACACCAACACTTTTTAACATATCTGCTGAAATTTCACCTGTAAAAGCGCCACTTTCTGCTTGATGTACATTTTGTGCAGCAACGTCGATATTAGTAAACTGTAAATGATCAACTGCTGAAGCTAGGTTTACGAATGTAGGAGCTACAATAACTTTAGCATCTGTATCAGTAGGTATTTTAGCAATTAATTCATTCAATAAATCTTCTGTTTGCTCTGCATTTTTATGCATTTTCCAGTTTCCTGCAACTATCTTTTTTCTCATTTTAGTTTGTATTATATTTCAATATTTGTTTTTAGTTCTTTATTGTGTAACGTTTATTTTAATTTAGCTAATGTGGCATTGATTTTATCAAAATCAGTTTCAATTGCTCTGTATAAAACTATTTTTCCTGTTTTGTCAAGGATAATATATCTTGGAATCCAATCTAAATCAATAGCTTTTCCAAAAACACCTTTCATTTGATCATTTGCCATATAATGATCCCCTTTAAGTTCATGTTTTTCAATTCCTGCGATCCATTTATCAGCTGTTTTGTCCATTGAAATGAATACGTAGGCTACATCAGGATTTTTGGCTTGTAATTCTTTTATTTTTGGCATTGCTTTTACACAGTCACCACACCAGGAAGCCCAAATTTCAATAACTACCGTTTTTCCTTCCGCTTTTTTGATTATATCTTGAAAAGCTACTTGGGTTCCTTCTGGAGTTAATAATGTTTCAGATAATGCTTCTTTTGTAAATTCCGTTTTTTGTGCATTTGAACATGAAAATGTAGCGAATGCAACGAATAGAGCCAGTATTTTTTTCATTAAATAAAAATTTTAGTAAAGTTAAACAAACAATTGGAAAGTAATATATAGAATATCATTTTTTGAAAATAGAATTTGATATTACAAAAACAATATCGATATAGTTAGTAAAAATAACAAAATAGATACAAAACGATTGAAAAAAGCCACGATGATTTGAGTTCATACGTGGCTTATTCGTTTTTTTTCAGAATTAGTTACGGAACAAAAATTTTATAAATTCCTGTATTTTGATTGAATTCAAAATCAGAATTCTTTATGGCAACTTCATTAAATTCGGTGTAACTACAACCATCACTTATTCTGGATGCATCTACATATAAACTAAAAAGTGCTTTTTCTTGTATAGTAATAGAATAATTTATTTTTTCTGTTTTCCAACCAATAGTATGGATACTGATGATGTTTTGTCCGTTTTCCGCAATAAAAGTAAAAGGCACTTTGCTATTGTTTGATAAGTCAATTATTGTAATTTGATTGGATTGATACGTTCCATTTGTGAATAGATTTTCTCCTGAAGTTTTATTTACAATTTCAAAATTAAAAGCACTTGGAGGAGTGAAACATAATTTTCGATTTGATTCTAATTGATTGGTACATCCTACAAATACAACCATTAAGACTAGCAATAAAATTTTAAATAAATTTTTCATAAATTATTTTTTTAAAGAATCAAATTAATAGCAATTTGTAAAACCTATATTATTACAACTTTAAATCTTTAATATCATTATAATGCACTTTTTGTTTGATAGTTCCTTTTTCAAGAATTACAATACTAGGATTTGCTCTTTCAATTGTTTTTAAGGCTATAGCGTCACATGTATAAAAGTCAAATTGAAGTCCGTATTTTTTCTTTGCTTTAGCAATTTCTTCTAAAGAGGAGTTCGTCATCCCTATTACTTTATATCCTTTAGCAGTAGCTTCTTGATTTAACTTTTCTAGTTTTACCATACCACCTTCTTCAGCTGTAGTTAAATCATAAGTAACAATCATCAATAATTTAGGTTCTTGTAACAATTCTTCTTTATAGTCTGAATCGTCTTTCATCATCGTAAAATCATGAATAGGAGGAACGTAACCTTCAGTGATGACTTTGTCTTTTCTATCAACAAATTCAGCTCCTTCAGGCAGATTCATCAAATCATTTTCTGAGAATTCTTTGTCAACACCATTCACTTTGTATATAAAAGTCATTTGCACAACGGATTTTGGAGCACCTTCCGGAATTTCCATTCCTTTTTCAATATTGTTTCCTACTTTGTAAGGTCGGAAATCAATAATAGGCAAGTGATTTAGTACCCAAACCGCCATCAGCATGCATAAAAGAATACTTGCATAAGCAATAATGTTTTGTATGCTATTTTGAAATAAAGGTTTGACTAGTCGTTTGTTGACGAATAAAATTATGATAAAAAACAATAAAACAATATCCTTAGTAAATGATTGCCATGGAGTTAAGTGTAGGGCGTCACCAAAACAACCACAATCCTTCACCACATCATAATAAGCAGAATAAAAAGTTAAAAAGGTAAAGAAAACAATCATAAGAAGTAAGCTCCAAATTGTAAATTTAGATTTATATCCAATGAGTAACATGACACCCAAAACCACTTCTACAATTACTAGAAACAAGGCCAAACCTAATGCAAATGGCACTAAAAAAGGCATGTTAAATACAGGTTCACTAAAATATTCGGCTAATTTATAAGAGAAACCTACAGGGTCATTTAGTTTTATTAATCCTGAAATAATAAATAGTAATCCTACGAAAATTCTAGAGAATTGAGTAATTAAGTTTTTCATTATTTTCCTTTAAAATTCATTAATATAAGTGCAAAAATCGAATAGTTAATCATATCTTGATAATTGGCATCAATTCCTTCAGATACGATGGTTTTCCCTTTATTATCTTCTATTTGTTTTACTCGAAGTAATTTTTGTAAAATTAAATCGGTCAAAGAACTTACTCTCATTTCACGCCAAGCTTCACCGTAGTCATGATTTTTGGCTTCCATTAATTCTTTGGTTAATTTAATTTGGGCATCATATAATTCGGTAGCTTTTTCAACATTCAAATCAGGTTGGTCGACTACGCCCAATTCTAATTGAATTAATGCCATTATCGAATAGTTGATAATTCCTATGAATTCACCGGTTTCATCTTCGTCGACTTTACGGATTTCATTTTCTTGTAAACTTCTAATTCTTTGTGCTTTGATGAAAATTTGATCGGTTAATGATGGCAGTCTTAATATGCGCCAAGCACTTCCATAATCTTTCATTTTATTGATAAATAGTGATCGACAAATTGCGACTATGTTATCATATTCTTGAGAAGTATTCTTCATTATTGATGTATATTTGTCTAAAATTTTCTCAAAAATAGGGATAAAATTTAAAAAAAATTAGCGTTTAAAGTTTAAAGTTGCAGGAATGCATCCGTTTTATTGGTCAAGATCATTAAACTTTAAACTAGAAACTTTAAATAAAGAAGTAATGACAATAAATTGTAAAGGGCAACTGATTGATTTAGCGCATCCAAAAGTGATGGGAATTTTAAATGTAACGCCTAACTCTTTTTTTGACGGAGGAAAGTACAATGATGAAAATGAAATACTTTCTCAGGTTAAGAAAATGCTAAATGAGGGGGCTACTTTTATAGATATTGGCGCCTATTCTAGTAAGCCTAATGCGGAGTTTGTTACTGAAGAAGAGGAAATTGCCCGAATTGTTCCTGTCATTCAATTAATTTTAAAACAGTATCCGGAAACGTTACTTTCTATTGATACTTTTAGAGCTGGAGTTGCAAAGGCTTCTCTAGAAAATGGTGCGGCACTTATTAATGATATTGCCGCAGGCAACCTAGATGAAAAAATGTTTGAAGTTGTAGCAGAGTATAATGTTCCTTACATCATGATGCAAATGAGAGGTACACCTAAAACGATGCAAACCATGACAAGTTATGATGATATTGTCAAAGAAATGCTTTTTTATTTTTCTGAAAAAATTGCCAAAGCTAGAAGTTTTGGAATTAATGATTTAATTATTGATCCAGGTTTTGGTTTTGCTAAAACATTGGAGCAAAATTATGAGGTGATGAAAAAAATGGAATTATTTCAAATGTTAGATTTGCCATTATTGGTAGGGATTTCTAGAAAATCTATGATTTATAAAGTATTAGGAACAACTGCTAATGAAGCTTTAAATGGAACCACTTTTCTAAATACAATTGGACTGACAAAAGGGGCAAATATATTGAGAGTTCATGACGTAAAAGAGGCGGTTGAGTGTGTGAAATTATATGAAAAATTGAATTTTTAATATGAAATATTTAAGCCTGATTGTTGTGTTTTTATTTCTTTCGTGTGGAAACAAAGAGGATATCTTATTGCCGAAATCGAATGTTACGATCGTAAAGGATGTGCAAGATCATTCACCTATTTATATCTTTTTTAGAACTAAAGATAAAGACACTCTAGCCGAGGTCAATAGAAAAAACAGTATTATCACAACCAATTGGATTCTGAATATAGACAAGCGTTTGCCTTTGCGAATCGTGATTCCAGAGGTTATTAAACTACAAGACAAAAAGCGCAAAGAAAAAGCACATAAAAATGAAAAAGCCGAAAATTATTATTCCTACGCCGATAGCATTGGTAAGAATATGGCTTTTATTCCTTTTACTAATGTGTATTATAAAATAACTAAGCCTTTGAATGGAGGTTTAATATTGAATTTTAAAAAGCAATCAGATTCTATCTTAATTGATAATCTTATAATGAAAACAAATGAAGTTGTAGATTATATACATAGTATTAATTACGCAGTAAATCCAAAAATTATTTTAGTTTTCGATAAAAACATGAGTTTTGAAGAATATTTACAAATTAAGATTTTGATAAAAGAATTAGACACTTTTAATAAAGAAGTGCCCCAAGAATTCATCTACTAAACTTCAAACTTTAAACAAAGAAAACTTGAAACTAAAAACTACTGATGATGATACGGTTCATTTCTTAAAATCGTAAACCCACGGTATAATTGTTCGATAAAAAACAGGCGCACCATTTGATGTGAAAAAGTCATTAACGAAAGCGAGATTTTACCTTTTGCAGAAGCATAAACGGTATCCGAAAAACCGTAAGGACCTCCAATAACAAAAACTAATGTTTTTACACCTGAATTCATTTTCTTTTGCAATTCCTCTGAAAAACCCACACTAGAGAAGTTTTTTCCATTTTCATCCAATAAAATAAGTTGGTCTGTTGGTGCAATTTTGGACAAAATTAATTCCCCTTCTTTTTCTTTCTGTTGGCTTTCCGATAAATTTTTTACATTCTTGATATCCGGAATAATATCTAAATCAAACTTGATGTAAAAAGACAAACGTTTCGTGTAATCGTCAATTAAAGATTGTAGTGCTTTGTTATCGGTTTTGCCAATGGCGATGAGTTTGATGTTCATTTTTGATTTTTTACAGGATTACAAAAGTAATCAATCAATATTTTTGAGTTATACTAATTTAATTTTTTCTAAAATGACTTCATAATGTTCCACTATAGGGAAAGGATCATAATAATGATGTAGTAGCTTTTTCCATTCTAAATATTGTTCAGATTGTCTAAAAGCAATAGTATGGTCTTCTAGTTTCTCCCAATCTACCAGTAGTAAATATTTATTTTCTTGTTCGATACATTTTCTTAAGCTGTGTCCAAGATAGCCATCTATTGAACTAATGTATTGACCTGCAACTTTGAAATCATGTTCAAACTGTTTTTCTTTTCCTTTTTTTACATAAAGAATTGCCGTTTCTAAAATCATATTTTATTTAATTAGAATGAAAATTAGCTTCAAAGGTTTTAAATCGTAAATCTAAGTCTGATATTAATTGTTTTTTTAATTGCTCGTCTTTTATAAAACTATAATAGATACTGTTATATACATATTGTTTGATATTGACATACGAAACTTGCTTGTAACGTTTGGCAAGTAACACATATTGTTCCGTCATATTTGTTCTTAAGATTCCAGCATCGTCAGTACTGATTACAATAGGAACGCCAAATTCTTTGTATAAAGTTATTGGATGGCGACCATCTTTTACTTTTAAAATAAATTCATTGCTCACTAGATTAATTTCGATGGCAATATTGTTTTTTGCCATGAATTTCAATAGGTCATACGATTTTTCTTCATAGGCCATATCTACACCATGACCTATGCGGTAGGCTCCCGCTGTATATACAGCATCTCGAATATGCCAAGTTAAATCTTCAGGTTGAACTAATCCTAAGGTAAGTTCACCTGCATGCATGGAGTATTTTACTGTTGGGAATTGAGAATGACAATACTTAAACATCACCATGTGCAACCAATAATCTTTCATTGCTGTTTCGCCATCTTCAGGTGAAACGATATTTACACCTGCCATTAGCGAACTCGTATCAGCTGAAATGAAAGCAACTACTAAATTTTTAAAAAGGTCAACGGGTTCCATAAAGCGCAATACAAAGTTTTGGTAACGCATGGTGAAACGATCATCGTCAATTTTAAGATCATTATGCAATTTAGCGACAAAATTGGTGTTGAAATCTTCGGCATAAACGGTAGCATCTCTTTGCAATAGCGTGCCATAAATGGAATCGAGAAGTTGTGTAACTCCTGCTTCATCTCTATTTATAGCCAGTGCTCTTAATTTAGCATTAAAATCAGTTAGATCATCCGTGTTTATATTGGAAGGAATAGTTGAAAGTTGGGTTTCAATATAACTTACATTTTCAGTAATAGCTCTATTTTTTAGTTCTAATAATCCTTGTCCAAAATTACCTACTATTGCGGGACTAAATTTACCGAAAGATTCAAAAAATAATTTATCAGAAGGGTAGTCAACATGATTGTAGTCCTTCACGGACCATTTTTCCATTATTTTTTGTTTGTAGCTATTCAATTCTCCGCGACTTTTTAGTGTAGAAAAAAGTTCCCAGTTTCCAGTTGTAGGCTTTTCTTTTAGAACTTCCATAGTTGCTGTATTTAAGTAAAAATCAGCTGATATGGCATCTTCTAATAAGGGTTCGGCATAAATTGAGCCACTATAATGGTGATGTAAATCCCCACCTTTTGGCATCTGAGAAAAGAAAGCGGTCAATGCGGCTTCATTGTTTCTAATTTTTTCGAAGTATTGATTTACTGAAGATTGTGAATATCCAATATTAAGTATAACTGAAAAAATTAATGTATATAATAACTTCATAGCGTTTTTTTAAGATATAACCTTGATTTATGTGTTAACAAACTAGAAACTCATTGTTTTTAGTTTACTTTTTTTGTTCAAAATTGAGACAAATATAAGTTATAAATAGAATAAAAAAAACCGCTGATAAATACATGTTAGCAGTACATTTTGTTTTATTAAAAGAATAAAACAAAATGTTTCTAGCTGTTTTAAAGTTTAAAAATTTAAAATGAAACGTTAAATAGTGTTGTCTTTTTTAAAATTCACATTAAAAGTAGGTGTTTTATAATTTTTATCCAAATAGTTTTCTGGAATTGTGGTTTTATTCCCGTCTCTTGCTGCACGATAATGTGGAGACATAATTTCAATGTTTCTTTCATTGCAAACATCTTGAATGTTTTGGTGCAAATTAGAATAGATAACTGCTTGTTTATTAGGTTCTTTTATGTATGCATTGATTTCATACGAGACATAAAAATCATCTAAACTAGTTTGTAATACAAAAGGTTTTGGTTCTTGTAATACGAACTCTGTTTTAGAGGCAGCATCTATTAAAGCTTGATGCATCTCTTTCCAGGGTACATCATAACCGATGGTAACAGTCGAGTGGATAATCAACCCTTTTTCGGGAGCATCACTACTGTAATTTATAGTATGACTACTCATTACAGTTGAGTTTGGAATAGAAATAATTTCATTTTTTATGGTTCTAATTCGGGTTACCAACAATGATTTTTCGATAATATCCCCCACGACTTCGCCAATTTTAACTCGGTCTCCAATTTTAAATAATCGCATATAAGTAAGGATTAAACCAGCAATGATATTCGAAAGCGATCCTGCTGAACCAAAAGTAAATAAGAAACCTAGAAAAACGGAAACCCCTTGAAAAACGGGAGAATCACTACCAGGCAAGTACGGGAAAATTACCACTACCATAAAAGCAAAAACGATTACTCGTACAATTTGATACGTAGGGTTTGCCCAATCGGCATAAAAACCAGGTAGTTCTAAATTTCCTTTTTCGATTTCATTTTTTAGAAAATGAATTCCTTTTAAAACATATCTAAATACAAAAATGATAACTAGTATAGTAATTAAATTAGGAAGATAATTCCAAAAACCTAAAGCTATTTTTTTAAGAGGATTTAGTATATAACCAAAAAGCGTAGCTGCGAAATCTTTTGTCCAAGGAAAAATTCCAAAAAGTATAGGTAAAGCAATATAAACTAATAATAAGATGAGAACCCATTTTAAAGTGGTGTTAACGTTCAGTAAAGCATTTACTTGCTGTTTAGCATCAAATAGAGTGAAGTTTCGGATCTTAATTCCTTGAATGCGTTTGTTTTCTTCGTGTTCTATTTTTTGTGCAGTCCAGCGAAAAAACCTTCTTAAATTTGATATTAAAAAAAACATTATTGCTAAAACTAAAAGTGCCAATCCAATTTCTTTTGCTAAAGTCGACACACTAGTTTCACTTTTATACAGAGCTAAAGCTTTCTTGATAATGTCTTGATATTTTTTTGCCAATTCTAATTTGGTACTGTTATTCCAAATCGCATCATTTTCAGAAACGCTAATAATAATACCTTCTTTATATACTAGATCTATAGTGGTTTCGGCATCAACAATTTTTATGGAGTCACCCTTAAATCGAAATTGATCAGAGAGATTTTTAATTCGGACACTTATGGCATCTGCTCTGTCTTTTGCCGAAAAACTTCCCAATTTACTATAAATAGTGAATAAGGTATCGTTGAAAAATCCAGTTACTGGGTATCCTTTTGCGGTTAAGCGCAAAGAATCAATTTGAGCTTTTTTTTCGGCAAGCCTTTTATATTCTTTCGTATTTAATACTTCTAATTCTTTTTGTAGCGCTTCTTTTTTTAAATTATCGGTTGTTTTTAATGATAAAAGCTGTGTCTCTAATTCTGATTTTTTAATGGAATCACTAACACGCTGTCCTTCAATTATTGCCAGTTTTTCATTGAAATTTTTAATTATGGAAGTGTTTAACGAATCATTCTTTTTATTGATACTATCTTGTTGTGCTACTGTTTTTTGAGCAAAAAGAACCACAAAAAAACTTAGAATAAGAGTTTTTACGGTGATGGATAGTGCTATTTTTTTTTTAGATCGAAACATAAAATAATTTGATTGGAAAGTTATGACTTTTATACAAATAAACAGTTTTCTTTTAAAAGTAGTATATCAGCTTCAAGTTTCATTTCCATTTTTGCTCTTTCAAATGCTTGTTTAGAATTATAAAAACTAGATTTTTGAATCGCTGTATTGCTATTTTTAGAAAGAATTTGAAAACATTTTTGGAGTCTGATCATTACTTCAATGTTTGATGCACCATCGCGGGCTATAGGTCTAAACGCATCTTCAAATAAATCGGATAGTTCTAATTGAGGAACAGCAATACGATCAAAAAGGTCTTCTTTAACTGGAATTGTTTCTTTAACGGAATTCCATAAGGAGAACAGTCTAATGTGGCTACTTATGATTTGAATTGCCGTTCCTGGATCATTGACAGCAGGTGAAAGAGCTCGACTAGCAATCTCAGTTAAGGTGATTAAACCAAAACGGGGGTCTTGGTCAAAATAACGCATATTACCAACCGTAAATGCATTTTTTATAGCATTATAGTCTATTTTTTCCTCTTTGTTTTTTAAAGCAATAAATAACAGGGGCTGATCTATGGAAACGAGTTTTCCAGGGATCGCATTTATAGTAAAAACGGCGTCCATCTTTTTGGCTATTTTTTGCAATTCAGACATGTTAATTTGTTGAATGTAGCCTGTTAGATTGCTATACAAGGCTTCCCCTTTATTTTTTGAAGGATGGACTGCAATTCCATTTAGAGTAGGTGATACTAAGCGATTTTGAATGGCATTTGTAGTTGCGTCTTCAACTAATTGAATTGTATGTCCCATTCTGCCCAATTTAGATATTCGCTCTACCCATCGTAAGAAAGTTAGAATTACTAAACTAAAAAATAAGAGTGTAAAAATAAATAGTGTGAAATAACCTGCTCTGCCGTAATAACCATTTTTAAGCGCTACTAGAGCAACAATGCTAAATATAAAAGAGCCAATAAAAACAGATAATGCATTCTGAGAAACATCATCTGCGATAATTAATTTAAAAGAGCGGGGTGTAGCAGTATTGCTTGCTGCAGCAAATGCGGATATCATTGATCCTACAGTAAAAATGGCAATCACAAGCATGCTTGCTGAAATTATATTGAGTAACTCAGATAGTGATTCGGTTTTAATATCCGGAACAATTTCATGTAGTCTTGTACTATCGGCAATTTGAGCAATTAAAGCAGCTAAAATCGAAACTAAACAAAAAATTAAGGGTCTGAACCATAATTTTTCTTTTGTACGTTGCATGACAAAGAGGACGTTTTCTTTCATAAATATAGCTTTGGGACTAAATTAACACCTTTTTATTTAAATAGCTAAAAATTGTAACGCGTTGTATTTACTTAAAACGCCTAATCCTTTTGTAGTTTTGAGTATTAGTTTGACTTTCAAGCTTTACTGACACCAATTTTTTAATTAACAAGTTTACTGTAATCGTACCTAGCGTTTATGAGATCTATTTCATCTTTGATAGAAATTAGAAGAGTACTAACTTATTAAAAAGAAATGGAGCGCGTAGGTTATTCTAGTTTCATTTTAAAGAAAAATAGTCTAATGTAAATTCAAACATTATTTTAGGTTTAATGAATTTAAATCCTACTGCCACCACGTTGCTCTATTAAAGTACTTATTTTTAATGATTTGTTAAAATGATAGTACAGAAGTTGTAATTTATTAGAAAAGGGTTTTATAACAAGTTTTTCAATCCACAAAAAAACTACTACATTAGCAGTAAATATAATTTTTTAAAAAATGATTAGTGAAGCACAATTTCAAGACGAGTTACAAATACTAATATCTAATGCTATCCGCGAAGATGTAGGGGATGGTGACCATAGTTCATTGGCTTGTATTCCAGTAGAAGCACAAGGTAATGCAAAACTTTTAGTTAAAGACAATGGGATCATAGCTGGAGTTGCATTTGCGAAAATGATTTTTAATTATGTTGATCCAAACATGAAAGTTGATACTTTTATTGAAGATGGTGCTCCTGTCAAATATGGAGACATAGTTTTTCATGTTTCAGGAAGTTCACAATCTATTTTAAAGGCAGAACGAATGGTATTAAATTCGATGCAAAGAATGTCTGCGATAGCTACTAAGACAAATAGTTACGTAAAATTGTTAGATGGAACCAATACAAAAATACTAGACACTCGTAAAACAACACCTGGTTTTCGCGTAGCCGAAAAATGGGCTGTAAAAATAGGAGGTGGAGAGAATCATCGTTTTGCTCTGTATGATATGATTATGCTTAAGGACAATCATATTGATTTTGCAGGTGGAATTACTTTAGCAATAGCCAAAACAAAAGAGTATCTTAAGAAAGAGAACCGTGATTTGAAAATTATAGTGGAGGCCAGAAATATAGAGGAAGTAAAAGAAATATTGGACTGTAAAGGGGTGTATAGAATTCTACTAGATAACTTTGATTATGAAACAACTAGAAAAGCGGTAACTTTGATAGGAGATTCCTGTCTAACAGAATCCTCGGGAAATATTAATGAAGATACGATTCGTAGTTATGCACAATGTGGTGTTGATTATATTTCATCAGGAGCATTAACTCATTCTATTTATAACATGGATTTAAGTTTAAAAGCGATTTAAATAGAATTGCAACTAATAAAAGAACTTAATTTTAAAGTGATTTATATTTAATGTCAGCAGAAATAGAAGAAAGTATTCAAAGAATACCAGTACTTAGGGATTTAGCCAGCTATCTAAAAAAGGTAAAATTACCTTGGCTAGAAGGATTGACGCTTTATGACTTATTAGAGCTGTATGGAATTGGTATTGCCGAAGGAGCTTTGTCTAATCGTGCAGGTTCTATTGCGTTTAGTTTTTTTATGGCCTTATTTCCTTTTACATTATTTATTTTAAATCTTATTCCTTATATTCCTATTGAAGGATTTCAAGAAGATTTTTTGAAATTTGTTTCTGAAGGAGTTCCTCCAAATACCTATTATGCAATTGCTAATATTATTGATGATATTCTTCACAACAGTCATTCAGGATTGCTGTCATGGGGTTTTTTATTGTCTATTTTATTGATGGCAAATGGATTGAATGCTATTTTAGGAGGTTTTGAAAATTCTCGTCATGTATTAGTGAAAAGAGGTTTTTTTCAACAGTATTTTGTAGCAGTGGGTATGTCAGTATTACTGTCTATTTTATTGATTCTTACCGTTGCAATAATTGTTGTTTTTGAGTTTTTTATTCAAAAACTGAACGCACATCAAGTCTTAAATGATCAGATTCCATTGATAGTTATGGGTAGATATGGCTTTTTAATTCTAATGATTTTAATTACAACTTCTATCTTGTTTAAGTTTGGAACAAAACACGATAAAACAAGGGCGTTTATATCAATAGGCTCCGTTTTTACCACTATATTAACGATAATTATTTCTTATTTTTTCGGAATTTGGGTAATACGGTTTTCACAATACAACCAGCTTTATGGATCAATAGGAACCTTGTTAATTGTAATGTTTTATATTTGGATTAACTGTATGATATTATTACTAGGTTTCGAATTGAATGCAGCAATAAGTAAATTAAAAAAGAAAAATGAAATTAATAAAACAGCATAAATAATTTAGCTAATTTTATAGTACGGGTAATTAAAGATATGTTTGTATATTGCTTTATATCTGTTGTTTATAGGTTAATTACCATTTATTTTATTAAAAAATAAAATCATGAAAAATACAATTACAATTATAGTACTGTTTATCACTACAGTTTTTTATGCTCAAAATCATAGTGTTACGGGTAAATGGAAAACAATAGATGATGAAACGGGTGAAGCCAAATCAATTATAGAAATTTACGAAAAATCAGGAAAGGTTTATGGTAAAGTAATCGATATTCTAGATAAAGAACATAGAAAAGATCTTTGTCATGACTGTGGTGGAGAGGATGCTAATAAACCGATTATTGGCATGACTATCTTAAAAGGACTGTTGAAAGATGGTAATGAATATAATTCGGGGAAAATTATGGACCCAAAAAATGGAAAAGTTTATAAATGTTACATTGTTTTAGAGAGTAATGATAAACTTAAAATTCGGGGTTACATTGGATTTGCATTATTAGGAAGAACACAATACTGGTATAGAGTTAAGTAGTTTTTCTTTTTTTTAATCATACAACATCTTTATTGAATGCTTTTTTTTGTCGAAGTTATTTTACCGCTTTCTCTTGCTAAAACCTTTACGTATTGCGTTTCGGAATCAGAGTATCATTATATCAAAAAAGGAATGCGTGTCGCTGTTCCTTTTGGTAAAAACAAAATATATACAGCTCTGATTATTGATAAACATCAAGAGAAGCCAACTCTTTATGAGGCGAAAGAAATACATCAAATCCTTGATGAAAACCCTATAGTTACTGAAATACAAATTGCGCATTGGCAATGGATTGCTGCTTATTATATGTGCGCTATTGGTGATGTATATCGTGGTGCTATGCCTAGCGCTCTATTATTAGAAAGCGAAACTGTAATTTCCCAAAGAACAACTGATTTTATTGATGAAAGTTTGCTTTCTGATGAAGAGTACTTAATTTTCCAAGCATTACAATTGCAATCGTCGCTTAAAATAAATGATATTGTAGCCATTTTAAATAAGAAGAATATCTTTCCTGTTATCCAAAAATTAATTGACAATGGAGTTATCGTACTTCAAGAAGAAATGCTGGAAAACTATAAGCCAAAATTAGTTCGATATATTCGGTTGAAATCCAAATATGAATCTAATAATGGGCTAGGGGAACTGTTAGAAAAGCTTAAAAATGCAAATAAACAAAAACAAATTGTCCTCACTTATTTTCAATTACTTGCAACTGAAAAGACACCAAGCAATGCTGAAGAGAGCGTAGCTAAACCAATTACGGTGAAGAAATTAGTAGATGCTTCCAATTCTACTTCTGCAATTATAAAAGCATTGATTGACAAAGAAATATTTGAAGATTATTATTTGCAAGAAGACAGAGTGAGTTTTTTAGGGAATGGTAAGGAGGATCAGTTGCAATTGAGCGAAATTCAACAAAAAGGTTTTGATGAAATTACAGCATCTTTTAATAAAAAAGAGGTGTGTCTTTTGCATGGTGTAACTTCAAGTGGTAAAACAGAAATTTATATAAAATTGATTGAAGAGTATCTTCTTTCAGAAAAACAAGTTTTGTATTTGTTACCAGAGATCGCGCTTACCACACAATTAGTAAGTAGACTGAGTGCTCATTTTGGAAATAAAGTGGCTGTTTTTCATTCGAAATATAATAATAACGAACGTATTGAGGTTTGGAATCAAGTATTGCAAAATTCAGAAAAAGCACAGATAGTGATAGGAGCGAGATCGGCATTATTCTTGCCTTTTCTTAATTTAGGGTTCATCATTGTAGATGAAGAACATGAGCAAACTTTTAAGCAAATGGATCCTGCTCCTAGGTATCATGCGCGTGATGCTGCAATTGTTTTAGCCAATTTTCATAAAGCTAAAGTTTTGTTGGGTTCAGCAACACCAAGTATCGAAACCTATTTTAATGCGAAGTCAGAAAAGTATGGATTAGTTGGAATCACAAAACGATATGGGAATGTCATGATGCCTGATATTGAACTGGTTGATTTAAAAGATAAATATTTTAGAAAACGAATGAATGGACATTTTAGCGATGTCTTAATTGAAAGTATAACTAATGCCGTATCGATTGGGGAGCAGGTAATATTGTTTCAAAATAGAAGAGGATATTCCCCTTTATTAGAATGTTTGACTTGCGGCCATGTGCCACAATGCCAGCAATGTGATGTGAGTTTAACGTATCACAAGCATAAAAATCAATTGCGTTGTCACTATTGTGGGTATTCTATCGCAAAACCTACACATTGTCATAGTTGTTCTAGTGTTCATTTGACCACTAAAGGTTTTGGAACAGAGCAAATTCAGCAAGAATTGACGATTTTATTTCCCGATTATAAAATCGGGAGAATGGATCAGGATACTACGAGAGGAAAATTTGGTTTCGAAAAAATTATTGATAGTTTTAAAAATAGGGAAGTAGATATTTTGGTAGGGACACAAATGTTGGCCAAAGGATTGGACTTTGACAATGTAAGTTTAGTTGGAATCATGAACGCAGATAATATGTTGTATCATCCAGATTTTAGAGCCTTTGAAAGAAGTTTTCAAATGATGATGCAGGTTTCAGGGAGATCAGGACGATCTGGTAAGCAAGGAAAAGTAATTATTCAAACTTATAATCCGGATCATAATACCATACAGCAAGTTACTAAGAATGATTATATAGGGATGTATAATGAGCAATTGTATGACAGGCAAATTTATAAATATCCACCTTATTTTAGAATTATAAAAGTCACCTTAAAACATCGTGATTTTGATAAATTAAAAGAAGGTGCAATGTGGTTGTATCAAGTTATAAGTCAAAATTTGAATGTACCTGTACTTGGACCAGAAGAGCCAGCGATAAACAGAATTAGGAATGAGTATATCAGAACTATAATTATTAAAATTCCACAAAACTCGTCTATAGTAAACACAAAAAAAACTATTCAAAAGATGTTGAATAGTTTTGATGCAGTTGCTCAATACAGAGCTATAAAAGTTATGATAAATGTAGATTTTTATTAAAAGTAGTTTTTATGCAAATGATAAGGCTTTTACTAGATCTTCTTTTTTGTTTCTACTCAAAGGTATTTTAGTAACGCCAATTTCAGCAAACTTACTATTGAAACGTTCTACCTTATCAATATTAATAATATATGACTTATGTACTCTTACAAATTTCTTTTTAGAAAGATCATTCTCGAAAGATTTCATTGTAGAAAGAACTAAATTACTATCATCTTCAGTAACGACTCTTACATAATCACCAAAAGCTTCAATCCATTTTATTTTAGCAGTGAAAACTTTTAGTTTTTTTAAATTACTTTTAATGAATATGTGTTCACCTTCTTCTTCTTTAATATCCTTTTTATATAGATGTACATCTACAGCTCTCTTAACAGAAGCGTTGAAACGATCTATTGCAATAGGTTTTTGAAGATAGTCGGTAGCATCATAATCAAAAGCTTTCATAGCGTATTCCGCTTTGGAAGTAATGAAAATGATTTGTGGTTTAATTTTTAATCCATCCAAAAAATCAAAACCACTTATAACAGGCATTTCAATATCAAGAAATATTAGGTCTACATTATGTATAGACATACAACTTCTTGCCTCAATAGCATTAGAAAAGTCTCCTATTAAGTGTAAGTTTGGATGATTATTGACTAACTTTGCGATGATCATTCTTTGTATAGAACTATCATCGACAACGACACAGTTTAGTTTCATAATTTCATAATTTAAGATTTGGAATAGTAAATATAATTTAAAATTTTAAAATATTTATACTTTATCTTGTTTTTTTTACCTTTTAACGATTAAATAGAAAAAACATTAGGTTATTCAGAAATAAAGACTACTTTTGCACCCAAAATAACAAATAAATATATATTTATGAATCATTATGAAACTGTTTTCATTTTAAATCCCGTTTTATCTGATGTTCAGGTAAAGGAAACAGTAAGCAAATTTGAAGATTTTCTTACTAGTAGAGGAGCAGAAATGGTATCTAAAGAAGACTGGGGTCTTAAAAAGATGGCTTACGAAATCCAAAACAAGAAAAGTGGTTTTTACCATTTGTTCGAATTTAAAGTATCAGGTGAAGTTCTTATTGCTTTTGAAACTGAATTTAGACGTGACGAAAGAGTTATGCGTTTCTTAACTGTAAGTCTTGACAAACATGCTATCTCTTGGGCTGAAAGAAGAAGAGCAAAACTTAAATCTCAAAAAGCTTAATTATCATGGCAACATTACAACAATCTGCTTCAGGAAAAAAAGACGGGGATATCAGATATCTTACACCTTTAAACATAGAAACTAACAAACAAAAGAAATACTGTCGTTTCAAAAAATCAGGTATTAAATATATCGATTATAAAGATGCTGATTTCTTATTGAAATTCGTAAACGAACAAGGAAAAATTCTTCCTCGTCGTTTAACAGGAACTTCATTAAAATACCAAAGAAAAGTGTCAGTTGCTGTTAAAAGAGCACGTCACTTAGCTTTAATGCCATACGTGGCTGATTTACTTAAATAATATTAAAAATAAAGTTTGTTGTCCCGATAACTATCGGGACTAACTTCTATAATAAAGGACAACAACATGGAATTGATTTTAAAACAAGACGTTCAAAATTTAGGTTTTAAAGATGATGTGGTAACGGTAAAAAATGGTTACGGTCGTAACTTTTTAATTCCTCAAGGTCACGCACAATTAGCAACTGCTTCTGCAAAGAAAGTATTGGCTGAAAACCTAAAACAAAGAGCACATAAAGAAGCTAAAGTAGTAGCAGATGCAAATGCATTAGCTGAAACTATTAAAGCTATCGAAATTAAAATTACTGCTAAAGCAGGTGGAGAAAAATTATTTGGTTCAATCACGAATATTGACATCGCTGAAGCTTTATCAAGAGGTGGTCAAGTAATTGACAGAAAATTCATCACTAGCGGTATCGTTAAACGTACTGGTAAATACACTGCAAGTGTTCGTTTACATAGAGATGTAATTGTTGAATTACCTTATGAAATTATCGCAGAATAATAACAGTTTGTTAACTGTTTGTTAATAAAATGTAAAAATCACTCTTCGGAGTGATTTTTTTTTGTCTAATTTTGCGATAAATAACGCAAAATATAACAAATGAAAAAAATTATTACTTTTTTGGTTCTGGTTTTTGGTCTGCATTCCATGATAGCCCAAACTACTACGTCGAGTATAAAGGGAACTGTAAAAAGTTCTGAAACAGAGTCGCTTCCAGGAGCAACTGTGCTTGCAATTCATATTCCAACAGGATCTAAGTATTCTTCATTGTCAAATGAAGATGGAAGATATAATATGTTGAATATGAGAGTGGGAGGCCCTTACAAAGTTATTGTTACTTTTATTGGTTTTCAAACTCAGGAATTTAATGATATTTTCTTGGAATTGGGAAAACCATTTAATTTAAATGTTCTTCTGAAAGATGAAAGTCAGCAACTAAATGAAGTTAAAATTACAGGATCTAAGAACAAAGTTTTTCAAAGTGGAAAAACTGGTGCTGAAACTACCATTGGTAGAAGAGAATTGTCGGCCTTGCCTACGATTTCTAGATCAGCTGATGATTTTACTCGTTTAGAGCCTTCTGCAAGTGGTGGTTCTTTTGGTGGGAGAAATAACAAATACAACAATTACTCTTTGAATGGTGCCGTGTTTAATAATCCTTTTGGTTTAGACGCTGCTACTCCAGGAGGGCAAACAGGTTCTCAACCAATATCTCTTGATGCAATTGATCAAATTCAAGTGGCTACGGCACCATATGATGTAACATTATCTGGATTTACAGGTGCTTCTGTAAATGCCGTTACCAAGTCAGGAACGAATGAATTTCATGGAACAGCTTATGCTTTCTATAGAAATCAAGATTTAACGGGTAATAAAATAAAAGGAGAAAAAATATTTGTTCCTTCATTGGAGCAAACTCAAGCTGGTTTTAGCATTGGTGGACCAATTGTTAAAAACAAATTATTTTTCTTTGCAAATTATGAAATAGATCAAAGAAGTGATTTAGGTTCTAATTTTGTTGCTAACGATGGAAATGGAACTACAGATGTAAATGAGTCTAGAGTGCTAGCAACTGATTTAATGCATGTTTCTACAGAGTTGGGTAAATTAGGTTATGATACTGGTGCTTATCAAGGTTTTACTCATAATTCTAATTCAAATAAAGGAATTATCAAGTTTGATTGGAATATTAATGACAATCATAAATTAGCATTTATCTATAATTTTTTAGATGCATCTAAAGACAAGCCTGCACACCCTACTGCAATTTTACGTAGAGGACCTGATGCTAATACATTGCAATTTCAAAATTCAGGGTATCAAATAAATAATCAAATTAGTTCTTTTTTGGTTGAATTGAATTCAAAATTCAGTGAAACAGTTTCTAATAAACTACAAGCGGGTTATACGCATTTCAATGACTTTAGAGATCCGTTTTCTGCTCCAGCTCCTGTAATTAATATAACAAAAGATGGTTCTCCATATATTATTGCTGGACATGAACCATTTTCTATTAACAATAAATTGGATCAAAAAGTAATTCAAATTACAAACAATTTAAATATTGTAAAGGGTAATCATATTTTTACAGCTGGTTTCTCTTTTGAAAAATTCAGTTTTAAAAACTCTTTTAACCTTAAAGGATATGGTTTTGATGTGTTTGGCAGTACTGATATGGCTGGTTTTGATGCTAACATTGCAAGTGGGTATTACGCGTCTGCAATTGCTGAGGCGCAAGCAACCTACGATACAAAAAATAAACTTCCTGATGGTTCAAATGGTGGTTGGAATTTAGCAGAACTGAATGTAGGTCAATTGGCTTTTTATGCTCAAGATGAATGGAATATTAATGACAACTTCAAATTGATTTACGGTTTAAGAGCTGATAAGCCTTTATACTTTAATACTTCAAAATTAATTCAAAAATTTATTGACACAGATAATTCAGAAGGATATGTTCCAAATATTGAATATTACAATCCAAATGACGGTAGTGTTAAGAAATTTGATTCAACAAAATTACCTGGAAATGCTTTATTGTGGTCTCCTAGATTAGGTTTTAATTGGGATGTGAATGGAGATAAAACGACACAGTTAAGAGGAGGTACTGGTATTTTTACTGGTAAACTACCATTTGTGTGGATAGGTAATCAAGTAGGTGGTACTGATCCATTTTTCTATGAAGTGGTTGATGAAAACTTTAAATTCCCTCAAGTTTGGAGAACAAGCATAGGAGTTGATCATAAATTTGAGAATAACTTTATTGTTACAGTTGATATGTCATACAATAAAGATATAAATGGAGTACACATTCAAAACTGGGGATTGAAAAAACCAACTAGTACTTTAGCAGGTGCTGATAACAGAGCTATATACGGCGATTCTGATTATGGTGTTTGGACTGATTATGGTTTTCCAGCAAGAACTAATGGATATGTATTAACAAATACAAATAAAGGAAGTGCTTTTAATACGTCAGTAAAAGTTCAAAAAACATTTGACAATGGTTTATTTGCTAGTTTGGCATATAACTATTTAAAATCAAAAGATGTGAACTCGATTGAAGCAGAAATTACAGGTGATGCTTTTTCATTTAATCCAGCTTTAGGAAATGTGAATGATGCTGTTTTAGCAAATTCTAAATATGGAGATACACACCGTTTTATTGGAGTGGCTTCTAAAGTATGGAAATACGGTAATGACAAGTGGGCAACTACAGTTTCTACATTTTTTGAATATGCTCAAGGTGGACGTTTTAACTATACTTACGGAGGAGATATCAATAATGATGGAGCATCTGGAAATGATTTAATTTATATTCCAACTACTGCTCAAATTAGTACAATGATTTTCTCTGGGGCTGGACAAGGTGTGGCTTTTGATAAATTCATCAGTCAAGATAGTTATTTAAGCGGAAGAAGAGGTCAGTATGCAGAACGCTATGGTGCTTTGTCTCCATGGAGAGGAAAATGGGATCTTAAATTAATGCAAGATTATAACTTTAAACCTTCTTCTAGTTCTAACAAAACGAATACAATTCAACTTAGTTTAGACGTGTTGAACTTAGGAAATTTAATTAATTCTGACTGGGGATTAGTTCAAGTTCCAACAAGTGTGCAGCCAATAGGTGTTTCTGTTGATCCAACAACAAAAATTCCAACATATACATTTAGTGGTACTCAAACTAAAACATTCAATTATGACGCTAGTTTGTTGTCTAGATGGCAAGCTCAATTTGGAATTAGATATATTTTCTAAATTTAAATAAATAATAAATTTGAAAAGCGTTCCTGCAAAGGAGCGCTTTTTTATTTTATACGATTAAATGAGATTTTATTCTTAGATAAATTTGTTTTTATAGTATTGATTAGATGGTGTTTTAAAAAAAAAATATTTTTTTTTAAAACCATATCCGTTTTCTTAGCGTAAATGCTTTTATATAACTTAATAAATAGATTTATGAAAACTAGAAAATTTTTATCAGTAGCATTATTTGCATTAGTATTTGGAGCAACATCTTTCGCTCAAAAAACAGTTATGGTTGGTGGAGCAGTTATGTATCCTTCGAAAAATATTATCGAAAATGCAGTTAATTCTAAAGACCATACTACATTAGTTGCCGCAGTAAAAGCAGCAGATCTTGTTGAAACGCTACAAGGAAAAGGACCGTTTACTGTTTTTGCACCAACAAACGAAGCATTTGCTAAATTGCCAATGGGTACTGTAGAAACGCTATTGAAACCAGAGAATAAAAAAATGTTGCAAACGATACTTACGTATCATGTAGTTGCAGGAAAAATGAATTCTTCAGATATTGCTATGGAGATTAAGAAAGGTCACGGTAAAGCCATGTTGAAAACCGTAAGTGGTGGTACATTGACTGCTTGGATGAAAGGTAAAAAATTATACATCACTGATGAAAAAGGAGGTATGTCTCAAGTTACAATTGCTGATGTTAATCAATCAAATGGTGTAATTCACGTTGTAGATGCGGTTTTATTGCCTAAGAACTAATTGATCTTAAAAGGTTGGTTTTTTAATTGAAAAGTCTTGATTTAGTCAAGACTTTTTCAATTAAAAAAAATCCCAATTCTATTTTTAGAATTGGGATTTTTATTTTGTAAAAGTTTAACTTATCTTAAGATTGCTCCAAGTTCAGATTCAAAATTATGTTGCAGTTTGCCCATGATTTTATCAATTTGTGCATCAGTCAATGTTTTTGTACTATCTTGAATGATAAAGCTTAAAGCATAGGATTTTTTACCTTCTGGAAGATTTTGCCCTTCGTAAACATCAAATAAATTAATGTCTTTCAAAAGTGTTTTTTCTGTTTTTCGAGCAATAGCATAAATGTTATCATAAGTAACACTTTGATCAATTAGTAAAGCTAAGTCTCTTCGAACTTCAGGATATTTTGGAATTTCAACAAATTTGATTTTACTTGAAATCATTTTTATAATTACATCCCAATTAAAATCAGCATAAAACACTTCCTGTTTAATGCCAAAATGTTTCAGTATTGATTTTTTAACTACTCCAAATTCAACCAAAGCATTGTGTCCAGTTCCTATTGCTATTCCTTCTGAGAATACATCTGATGTTACTGGGCTATTTTGTGTCTTTTGTATTCCAAATCGGGCAAGAATTGCATCTACGTATCCTTTGAATAGAAAGAAATCAGATGGTTTTTGAGCACTTGTCCAGCTTTCTTGATTTCTGTTTCCTGTAAGAAATAAAGTTAAATGCTTGTGTTCTTCAAATCCAGAAAGGAATTTATGGTATGTTTTTCCAAATTCAAAAAGTTTTAAATCACTGTTTTTACGATTGATATTGTATGATAAAGCTTCTAATCCAGAAAACAATAATGATTGTCTTAAAGTAGCTAAATCATTACTCAATGGATTCAACATAGTCACATTGTATTCTTCTTTCAGCATTTCTGAAAGTTGAACATAAGAGGCTGTAGTCAATGAATTGGCCATCATTTCATTAAATCCTTGTGAATTTAATTGTGTGGCAATTATATTTTGTAATTTATAATCTTCATTTCGTGGTGAATTAGAAACAGTGGCATTGAATTTTTTTGAAAAGCTAATGTTATTGTATCCATACACTCTAAGAATTTCTTCAATAACGTCAATTTCTCTTTGTACATCTACACGGTAAGAAGGAATTGTTAATCCTAATCCTGCCTCTGAAACGCTATTTACTTTTATTTCTAGAGAAACTAAAATTTGTTTAATTGTATCTTTTGGAATTTCTTGACCAATAATTTTTGCCACATTAGCAAAATTTAGAAATACTGAAAAATCTTCAATTTTCTTTTGATATACGTCGCTCACATCCGATGTGATTTCTCCACCTGCCATTTCTTGAATTAAAATAGCAGCGCGTTTTAAGGCATATGCCGTAATGGTTGGGTCGATTCCTCTTTCAAATCTAAAAGAAGCATCGGTATTCAATTGATGTCTTTTGGCTGTTTTTCGAATACTAACAGGATTGAAATAAGCACTTTCTAAGAAAATAGAAGTAGTATGTTCAGATACTCCTGAATTTTTCCCTCCAAAAACTCCTGCAATACACAAAGGTCCTTTTTCGTCACAAATCATTAAATCTTCCTCATGTAACGTTCTTTCTACATCATCAAGAGTTGTAAATTTGGTTCCTGCAGGTACTGTTTTTACAATAATTTTCCCGTTTATTTTTGATGCATCAAAAGCGTGAAGCGGTTGTCCTAATTCATGTAAAACATAATTAGTAACATCGACAATATTATTTTTTGGATTGATTCCAATCGCTTTTAAACGATCTTGCAACCAACTAGGTGATGGTTTTACTGTAATTCCAGAAATAGTCACACCACAATACCTAGGAGCTAATGTTGTCTCTTCAATAATAGTATCTATTTTTAAGGTTCTCATGTCCACTCTAAAATTACTAACAGAAGGTGTAATCAATTCAACATTTACACCACTTTGTAATAATCCAGCTCTTAAATCTCTGGCCGTACCTAAATGACTCATCGCATCCGCACGATTGGGTGTTAATCCAATTTCGAATACTTCATCATTTTCTATTTTAAAAACTTCAGATGCTTTTGTTCCAGGAACTAAAGACGCATCAAGAATCATGATTCCATCATGGCTTGTTCCAAGACCTAATTCATCTTCGGCACATATCATTCCATGACTTTCTTGTCCGCGTATCTTCCCTTTTTTAATAGTAAAAGCAGCTCCTTCTTTGTCATATAAAACGGCTCCTATAGTTGCAACGGGTACTTTTTGCCCAGCATCTACATTAGTAGCTCCACATACTATTTGTATAGGTGTGCCAGTTCCAAGATCAACTGTTGTTAATTTTAGTCTGTCAGCATCAGGATGGGGAACACAAGTAAGTACATGCCCTACTACAATACCTTCTAAACCTCCTTTTACGGATTGGTATTTTTCAACTACTTCTACTTCTAAACCTAGATCAGTAAGTAAAGCTGCTGTTTCTTCGGAATTCCAATCTGTTTTAAGGAACTGTTTTAACCAGTTGTAAGATATTTTCATCTGTCATTTTTAATAAGGTTACAAATATAAGGATTGCAGTTTGTAGTAAGAAACAATTTTTTTGGTTTTTTGGCACATTATTTTAATGTCTATAATGACTTTAAAATAGAAATAGTGTAATTTTAATCTGAATTATTTACGAATAAATTATTAATATTATGTTAAATAAACGAATATGTAAATTTTATGCTATTAACTGAATGAATAATGCTACATAAATAGAAATGGTAAAGGTAAATTTGATAAAATTAAAAATCGAGATAGTATGAGCAACATAGCAAAAAGACCTGAATTTAAGGCAACGTATGATAATTATATAGGTGGAAAATTTGTAGCACCAATCGGAGGTCAATATTTTGACGTGGTTTCTCCTATTGATGGAAAAGTATTTACAAGAGCAGCACATTCTACCAAAGCAGATTTGGATGTAGCAGTGGATGCAGCACATGAAGCGTTTCAAACTTGGGGTAAAACCTCTGTGACGGAACGTAGTAATTTATTAAATAAAATTGCACAAGTAATCGAAGATAACTTAGAATATATTGCTACAGTAGAAACGGTTGACAACGGTAAAGCGATTCGCGAAACATTAGCTGCCGATATTCCTTTGGCAATTGACCATTTCAGGTATTTTGCAGGAGTAATTAGAGCTGAGGAAAGTTCGATTGCCGAACTGGATTCACAAACAGTTTCAATTGCATTAAGTGAGCCATTAGGAGTTATAGCACAAATTATACCATGGAACTTTCCAATACTAATGGCCGTTTGGAAATTAGCACCAGCATTGGCTGCTGGAAATACAGTAGTTTTAAAACCTGCAGAAAGTACACCAATTTCAATACTTGTATTAATGGAATTGATAGGGGATATATTACCTCCAGGAGTGATTAATATAGTAAATGGTTTTGGTGCTGAGCTAGGTAGAGCCTTGGTAACTAATAAAAAAGTATCTAAAGCTGCTTTTACAGGATCTACAACGACAGGACGTTTAGTAATGCAATACGCTACTGAAAATATAATTCCAGTAACGCTGGAACTAGGAGGGAAGTCTCCTAATATTTTTATGAAATCAGTAGGTGATGCCGATGATGATTTCTTTGACAAAGCGGTTGAAGGTGCAGTAATGTTTGCTTTAAATCAAGGAGAAATTTGTACTTGTCCTTCTCGATTATTAGTGCATGAAGATATTTATGAAAAATTCATAGCTAGAGTAATTGAAAGAACGGCAGCAATCAAAGTTGGTAATCCACTAGATAGAACGACTATGATGGGAGCACAAGCTTCATTAGTTCAAAAAGAAAAAATCATGTCTTATATAAAACTAGGTAAAGAAGAAGGTGCCGAGTTATTAATAGGTGGGGATGCCAATCATTTTGGAGGTGACCTAGAGGGTGGATATTACATTCAGCCAACACTTTTTAAAGGAAATAATAAAATGAGGATTTTTCAAGAAGAAATTTTCGGACCAGTATTAGCCGTTACTACTTTCAAAACAACTGAGGAAGCTATCGCTATTGCAAATGATACTATGTATGGATTAGGTGCAGGAGTTTGGACACGTGATGCACATGAAATTTATCAAGTACCAAGAGCTATTCAAGCGGGTCGTGTTTGGATCAATCAATATCATTCTTATCCAGCAGGAGCTCCTTTTGGAGGATACAAACAATCAGGTATTGGACGTGAAAACCATAAAATGATGTTAGGTCATTACCGTCAAACAAAAAATATGCTGATTTCTTACGATAAAAAGAAATTAGGTTTCTTTTAGTAGATTGAGATTATTGTTAATGATAAACCTGACAGATTGTATGATTTGTCAGGTTTTATTTTAAATATAGAAAAATGATAAAAAGAATTGATGCCACAGAAAACGCGATAGAATTAATCAAAATACTCAAAGAAAAACATGGTGATTTAATGTTTTATCAAGCAGGTGGCTGTTGTGAAGGAACGCAACCACAGTGTTTTGAAAAAGGAGGTTTTTATCAAAGAATGGGCGATGTATGTATTGGAACCATTGAAGAAACCGAATTCTGGGTAGATAAAGATTTATTTGAATACTGGAAACATGCGCATTTTACTTTAAAAGTAATTGATGCATTCGGAGTAGGTGGATTTTCACTAGAAACACCTTTGAAGAAAACCTTTCAAATTGAATATCGGATTTTTACTCCTGAGGAAGAACTCACTTTAGAACCTGTAAAATTTATTGAATAAATTAATTCACGTACAATAACTGATATTGTTTTGGTGTAATTCCTTCGTGTTTTTTAAACAATCTAATGAAGTAATTGCTGTCTTCAAAACCCGATAAATGGCAAACTTCATTAATTTGTATGCTTGGGTTTTTTAGTAATTTCTTAGCACAGCGTATTTTTTCATTGATAACAAATTCAATCGGACTCATTCCTAACTCTTTTTTAAAGAAACGATAGAATGAAGTGGTACTCATACATGCTTTTTCGCTTAAATTTTTAAGACTGATGTTCTCTCTTAAATTCAATCGGATGTAGTCGATTACAGCTGTTATCGGAGAGTTTGGATCAGCATATAAACCATCATCAATGGATTTTGCCGTTTGCGTTTGAATAATTCGAATCAACAATTCTTGTAAAGTCAAGTCGGCCAAAACATCTTTCGTTACCGATGTACTCATGCATTCCTTGATTAATTTATTGATGGTTGTCGCCAGTTCTACGTTATTATAGAAATAGTAATTTTGATAATTCAAATGCCAAAACTGCTTGTTTCCCTCCTTAGGATAGCGCTCATTCAAAAAATCCAAAGTATCTGTAATTTTTTGCTGATCAATTGCTAGTGCTAAACATTGTGTAGGATTATGTATTGAAGCCTCAGGAAAATCAATTTTCATTTCTACATTCGAAGGAATCATTACCGTTTCTCCAGGTAAATATTCAAAACCTGGATCGTCAAAAAGATGCATTACTTTTTTACCTCTCAACATACTCGTTACCACTAAATCATTAAATTTCAAAGGAACCAATTCGGATGCTTTATACGTCTCAAAAAGATTCAATTCACAATGATTTAAATTGTAAACCGTTCTGTTCTCTACTAAGGTTTTCAGTGATTTTTCATTCGATAAATGCGGAGGAGTAATGTAGGTACGATTCATTGTTAGCGTTTGTAATCAGGATTTATAAACTTACTGAAAATAAATGTATTAACGAAATGCTTTTTTGTTAAAAAGAATATAATTATGATTTAATGAATACAATAATAATAACCTTTAATCCTAGTGTTTTTTGGAGCAGAACGAATCAACATTTAAGAACGGCAATTCCTGCTGTACGCTATATTCCCGATTACAAAAACTACGGCTAAAAAGCCTTGTTTTTCTATATCGGGAGATGCCGCTACCATCAGGGCTATAGGAGAACGCATCTTTTTCAATAGAACTATAAAAAAGACGCCACTAATTATTTTAAGTAATTGTGTTTTCTACAATCTCGTCTTCCCACAGAGAGCGAAATGGTATAAAATAATTAATTTAATAACTATATATACTTTATTTACAAGTTTTTAAGTGACTTTACTTAACTAATTTGTAAATGTATTAATTGATAAAAAAAGGGAGGCTATAAAGCCTCCCAAAATATCTAAATTGTTTTAACAAAATCCAAAAATACTTTTTTGTGCAATTCCAAATCCATATTTGGAGAAAGGGAGGCACGAACAATATAATCTTTGTCTCCTTCTTTAGTCGTTCCTTGAGTAGAAGTTGCAGGTATCGTCCAGTAACAGCCTTTTAACTGTCCATAACTCACGCAAAACTTACTTTCATTAGGAATTTCAGTAATCATTAAGTTAATAAGTTTAAGATTCAAGGCTCTTTTATTCGCTTCCCTTTCTTCATCCGTATTCCCTTTAGTAGGAAGGTCTAATGAAAAAACAGAAGGTGTAAATCCTTGTTGTGCTAATTCTTCTGAAACAAAATTGATTTTCGCAGCTGGTAATACTTCATGGATAAAGTTTACAAATTCACGGGTATTGGTGTAAGCATCGGTAATCCTTTGATTCATCGAAGGTAATTGTTTTGCTAATATTTCATATTGTAATGCTGTAGCTTCGTTATCGCAAAGTAATAAGTGCTTTTCTATTTTCTCCATCAAAGCTTCTGTTTTTTTATTGCCTACACAGTAGCCAGCAGTACATTGCCCGCCACTTGGAAATTTTGATCCACTTGCAAATGAAATAGTTCTAACCGCTGATAGTACTTTGCCTTCACCCAAAAAGTGAACGTTAGGGCAAAAAGTTTGATCTAAAATAAAAACAGGATCGATCGCCATTGCACCATTAGCAGTGGTACGTGCTTTACTTAAAATAGTTTTTAACTGCATTAAATCTGGTACTTCTACTCTTGGGTTTGTTGGAATTTCAGCAATGATATAAGGTACAGCATCCTCGCTAGCCATTTTAGCTAAAACAGTATCAATGCTTTGAACCATATCGTTACCACCATCAACAGCTAAATCCACAATTTCTACATTAGCAACACTTGCAGCAACGCGTCTAGCTTGGTCATTGGTTCCACCATAACAATTGGGAGGAACGATAATTCTAATCGCTTTTCCTTTGTGTTTTTCTAGCGCATCGTCAATAAGCCCCATCAAAATCGCATATTGAATTGATAGTCCACTAGAAGCAACTAATGGTTTAGTAGATGTACCAGTAATTTCTCTAATTAAATGTAAGACTAATGGTTTATTTGTCTCGACATTACTTTTTGTAGTATCTAAAGCGGATTTATCTACTAGCAATTGTAAAGCAGTAAGACAATTGGCAGGTGTCATGGCGATGGTCTCTCTGCGTCTTACATGCTGAATGTCTGAAATATAAGGTTCATTTCCCTTGTTCACAACTAATATACTTCCAAGGTCAACATAAAGATTGATATAAAAATCAATATTTGGATTGAGATCAATAGCATTCATTTCATCGTGTTCTGAAACGAAAATAGTACTTCCTTCAAAGACTGGAATCGTCTCGGAGTTTTCAACATGTTTTAAATCAAATTGATATCCATAAACGTGTTTTAGAACTTCCGCATCAAAAAAAGCGGGTAATTTCCCAGTATAAAGAATTTGAGTGTTTTTATGGTCTAATGCATTTTTTCTTAGAATGGCCAAAACAGGAACTGTCTTTGATGAAAAACTAATTATATTTTCTGATTTTAGCTGTTGCAACTTACCCATTGCCCATTCTAGAACACAAGATAAGGGGTGACCTAACCGAATATAGTCGTAAGCAGTAGGTAATTCATTTAGTGCTGCTGATGTTGCATTATTGTTATTAAATAAGGTTTCAAATTGGTCTAAAAATTGAGTTTTAGCCAATTTTTCATCATAAATATCTAGTCGATGGGTTGTGATATTCAACCAGCCAGCAGGTTTGTTTTTTAAAACTTCTTTTATATAATTAAGCATTTTATTGACTTCCATAATTTCATTTTTGAATAGAGTAGCAAGGTACATGAATTCCATTTATTCTAAAAATGTAACAAGATGTTTTTATAGCGGTTTGTCTAAAGTCTCCTCAACTTTAGATGTATTTAAAATGCGTTTATTTGTTCAAATCAATTAAAGTGGAGCTGTGGACTATTTTTTGTGTAAAGGAAGTATAATATTGAAAAGCTATACATCTTATAAAATCGAAATTAAATCTAAGGGATGATCTAAAACTTTTTTGGCACCATTGGATAGCAATTCTTCTTTTGGTCTATAGCCCCAAGATACACCTACGGCATACATATTAGCATTAGTAGCTGTTTGCATATCTATTCCTGAATCGCCTACAAAAATAATTTCTTCGGGTTTCAGTTCTAAATTTTGGCTTATTGCTGTAGCTTTAAATGCATTGGGTTTTTTAAGAGGCTCCGTTGTTAAACCTATAACTGGATTAAAATAATTAGGAAATAGGGCGGTAGTGATTTCTTGAGTCAAATCCTCAGCTTTATTTGAAAAAATGCTCAGTTTCATTCCACGCTCAATCAGTTGATCCAGTAATTCAAAAACACCATCATACTGTTTTGTTTTACGCGTACAAATAGTACGATATTCCTTTACCATCAATTGGTAACAACAATCAATTTGGTTCTCATCCTTATGGTTCTCGGGCAAGGCTTTACTAACCAAATTGCGGAGACCACTACCTATAAAATATTGATAATCGTCATAACTATGAGTAGCGAAGTCTAGGCTTTGTAGCACATTATTCATCGCATCAGCAATGTCTTCAAGTGAATTAACTAATGTTCCATCTAAATCAAAAATTACTCCTTTAAATCTCATTTGTTATTGTTTTATTTAATCGAAAGGACATGCATTTCAATTATATTTGGAAATGTCCCAAAGATAGGAATATTGTTATTTTTAGTCCTGCCTTTTTTAATATTATTGTTGCTTTTAAGTAGCATGGCATTGGAATAATTTATACAAACTACCACCAAACAATAAAAAAAGACAAATGGTCTTCCTTATATTTTTGCCAGCACAATACCGATTGTTTTTCCTTTAGGCTTGTATTCATTTGATTTTCGATGCTTTTATAATCATTCCAAATTTCATTTTCAGAAGGACTTATTCCCCATTCCCTTTTTGATGGTAAATAATATTGTTTTTCTGGATTGTCAATGCTATTGAAAGTCTCTAAATTGAAGTAATATCCTTTAACTGCTTTCTGATAGACGGGGGGTAGTTTTGTGTTAAATTCATAAGGAATAAACAAACTCACTAGCAAGCATAAAGCTTGTGAAATAGTGTTTATGTCAATGGTGCTAAATTTTGATTTTGCACAGCTATGGTATAATAGAGGGAATTGTTTACTTTTTAATTTATCTAATTTTTGGTGTAAAGAATCGTTTCTATTGGGACCAATCCAGTTGTTTATGAATTCCGAAGAAATACTTGGATCAAGCAAATAAAATTTATAAGCTAATTCCATGTGAATTAACTTCTTATCTATGCTGTTCTCTACTATAAAATCAATTTCGCCTATGGTTTTTTGATCTTCAATTATTTGAGAATTTTCATATAATACCTTATAGTTTGTAGACAATTTTATTAATTCAGAAACAATTTTTTCGGCTAAATGGCCCAATCTCACATTGGTTGGTAATTGGAAATCTTGGTCGTTTTGAAGGATTAATTCTGATAAATAAAAAGTAGGCATACCAGTAACCGTACTGTCTAAACAATCTGCTTTTAGAATTGAAGCTATCCTAGATTTAGTTTTCATTAAAATGCATTCAAGTTTTTTATACTACAATGAGTCTTCCGCTAAAATATTGAGCAGCTTAATTGTTAACTATCTTTTTTCTTTAAAATTCTACCTCTAGGCTCATCACCTTCATGGAGGACTATTTCAGAATGCAGGAACTCTGCAGCCGAGGCTGAATCTTTGACTTTGATGGAAGAACGTTCCAGCATTTCGAACTCGAATTCTTTTAATACACTTTCTCTCAATCCTACTTTTCTCCATTGAGAAAAAGGTTGACATCCACTATAGATTCTCTTAGCTAAAGAAAGCGCATCCAGTAGTGCTTGATTTGCTCCTTGTCCTTTGAATGGACTCATTGGGTGTGCTGCATCGCCTATCAAAGTTACATTTCCTGCTTTTTCTAATAATACTGTTTCTAGTAATTTTCGGTCGTACACGGGATAGCCAGAAACATGACTTTCTGGAGTCGCCGCTAAAATCTGTGGAATAGGATCGTGCCATTGCGTCCTGCGACAGGCTTCTTCCTTCAGTGCTCGTGGTCCTTGAGAACTTAATTCCTTCGCCTCTTTTTCTGACATGGGGAAACTCAATTGCCACATTACCGAGTCTGTTTTATAAGGCATCATGTAAATTCGTTCATGGCCATTGGCAGTTTGAAATACGGTGGCCGAGTCCAGCAAAGAACTATTTAGTCCTTCAAGATCCGCCAAAGGACAAATACCCAAAATCACAATACAATCTAGATAACGCAAGGGAGTACTGTTTTCACCAATCAGCAACTTCCTAACGGAACTACGAATACCATCGGCACCAACCACAAGATCTGCCGTTGCCTTTTTCTTCTCTCCATTTACCTCAAAGGTGAGATGAACACCACTCTCTTTTGATTCTTTAATATGGACCAACTGATGTCCCCATTGTACCGAATCATTTCCGCCAAGTTGCTCCAAGAGCGCTAAGCGCAAAGACTGTCTTGCGATGTGTACGTTGGTCCGTTTTGAAGATGTTTTCTCATCATTCTGCATCCGCTTTCTAATTCCCCACTCTCCAATCACTTTTCCTTCTGGAGTATGAACGAGATGTCGTGTTGAAAGTACCCCTTCTTTTAATGAGAAAATCCCCAATCCTTCGATCGCTTTGCTAGCTTGCTGCAATGTAAGTCCATATCCCTGAGATCGAGCATCAAAGTTAGTATCGCGTTCATAAAGGGTAAAAGGGATTCCGCGGTGCAAGCATGCCACCGCTAGAGCAACTCCACCTATACCACCACCAATAATAGCAACGTGTGGAAAGTTTTCTTTATCAACAATAGGAGGGCTGTCAGAAGCAATCAAGCCAGACCCATTGCAGTTCATGCAGGTATATAAGTGCCCTTTTGGAGGAATAGGTGCTACTCCTTCACCATTTGTTTTTTCAAATAGATCAATTGCCATCTGGTAGCGGTCTCGCAATTTCTTAGATAGTCCCCGACTTTTTTTGCCGCGACCTCTACAATCGGGACACATAGTCCAGCTTGTTGCTGTATTTTCTACCTTTTTCAATTTCTCTTTATTTCACTTGATTTTAACCCAAATGGGTATTTATTTTCAACTACTTTCTCCAGCCTCTAGCCAATTTAGAACTTATGAAAACGAGTGTTTTCAGTGGTACGAAAATACGATTAAAAACGATATTTCCAATAAGTATGTTACTGGATAGGGACTGCTGTTACCTTTTTATAAATCTATATGACGATTATCTAGTTGCAAGGTTTTAGTACTTAGGCAGGAGAATTTTATACACTTTGTCACTGCGAGGAACGAAGCAATCTCATCTAGTATTTCCGTTGCAATAGTTTTTTAGTTTTTTGTCGATGTTTTAGTGAGATAGCTTCGTTCCTCGCTATGACTTTAAGTCTGGTATAATATTGGTTTCTCACTATATTTCTACAATATTTTCATTCCGAAGAATTAGGAATCTCATCCAGTATTTCCATTGCGATATTTTTTTAGTTTTATTGTCGATGTTTTAGTGAGATAGCTTCGTTCCTCGCTATGACTTTGATTAAGGGAAACCGTAAACGTCATTATTTAGTATAGGTTTAATAGCCCCGGTAGTAGTGAAAGGCTTTGCAGGGAGAAAACCACTTTTTTCTGGTTGGGGCAGAGCGACCAAAGGAAGCTCCTGCAACAGCCTAGAAAAAGGGTTTTATTACAAAAAGACTGCAACGAATGACGGGATAAGCTCCTAAAAAAAACTAAAATGTATTTAATTTACAGCAATTCCTCTACGTGGCGCTTGATGTTTTCGGCAATTTTTTTGGTAGGTAAATCATTGTCGTCATGGCCAAAAGGATCTTCGATTTCTTCGGCAATTAACTCTAAGCTTGCCAAAACGTAGAATATGAAAACTACTACAGGAATCACATAATACCCCAAATTAAATACGTACCCAAATGGTAAGGTCATCACGTAAAAGAAAATGAATTTCTTGATAAAAGCACTGTAAGAATAAGGGATAGGCGTATTCTTGATTCTTTCGCAAGCGCCACAAATATCAGTCAAAGACTGGATCTCGTGGTTCAAAATAATGAGTTGGTCACCCGTTATTTTCTTAGAATTATAAAGGTCATTGATCTTGTGAAATAAAATTTTGGCGACTTGATTGGGTCTGTGTTTGTGGTGCTCGATGATGATATCTTCAAAAAGTTGCTTGCTGGTTTCTTCGTCTTTTAAATGTTTGTTGAGGATAGAAGCATAGCTAGGAATTAGCTTTCTGAAAAAAGCACGATCTGATTCTTCCTGTAAAATAACGGACAGTTTTATAGCTAGATTTCGAGAGTTATTCACCAAACTTCCCCATATTTTACGTCCTTCCCACCAGCGATCGTAAGCGGTATTAGTCCTGAAAACGAGCAATAATGAAATCACAAATCCCAGCATGCCATGCATGATAGAAATGTTCTTGACATGACTGTTTTCTGGCAATTCCCAATATTCGATTTCAAGATAGGCAATCCCAGCTGAATAGGTACCTATGAAAATCATCATGGGAATCAGCTGCCGAAAAGTGTCGGCTTTGTGAAAACGAAAAATAAACGTAATCCAGTCTTTTGGGTTGTATGAAATCATATGGAGTGCAATATTTCCACAAATCTAATTTAAAATTGGATAGCTCCCGCTAATTCTTTCAACGCAATTTCGGATAATTTTGCCTGAAACTGGGCATCGCTATAACGCACTTTAGCATTGACATAATTCAATTGCGCCGTTCTAAATTCGAGTGTGGTAATAGTACCAATATGGAATTTATCTAAGGTTATATCTAAATTTTGTTTGGCAATCGTTTCATTTGTCTCTTCCAAATCAATCAATTCTAAATTGGTTAAATAGGTTTGGTAGGAAGTAGCCAATTGCGTGTTTAAGGCTTGATTTTGTTGCTCTATTTGCAGGGTTGAATTTTCAATTTCAATGTTGGCAATGGTCTCATTTCTTTTTTGTGCAAAGCCATCAAACAAGTTCAAAGAAGCACTAAAACCATAATTTAATCCACGTGCCGATGATTGCGTAGTAAAACCAAGACTGGAATGACTTTCGGCAAAATTATAACCTGTATTTACTTTTACAGTAGGGTAGCGCCCTGATTTTACTTGTTTTAATTCAAGTTCAGCTACTTTTTTACTGATGACCAAAGCTTCTATTTGTGGGTTTTGCTTTTCGGCTAATGCCTTTAATTCGGCAAATTCCAGTTTGCGTTCCATCGTAAAATCAGAAACGACTTTAAAATCAATTTGGGTATCTCTAGCCAAAAGCTGATTGAGTGCGATCTTAGAATTTTTATATAATTCTTGTTGTCTTAGCAAAGTCACTTTATCCGTATTAATGTCTACCTGCGCATTTAAAACCTCCAGTTTAGATGCTTTACCAATAGTAAACCGATTTTTGGCCAGATTCACTCTTTGATTCGAAATAACAATAGTAGTGTCTAAAGCTGCCAATTGTTGCTGTTGCTGTACCAAATTGTAATAAGCGGTTTGCACATCGCTTATTTTTGTAATAATGGTGAGTTTCAACTGGGTTTCACCTAGTTTTTGTAATTCTTGCAATTGATCTTTTCTAGCAAACATTTTAAAGCCATCAAAAATAGTCCAATCCAGACCCACGCCATAATTTAAACTGTTACTTTTGGCATTATTCAAACTGGTTGAAGTACCATCAGTACGGGTTTGTGACAAATTTTGCAGGTTGTTGTTTTGCGTTATAGAGGCAGTGGCTTTGGGTAACATTCCCGCATTTCCTACTGTCACATTCGTTTGATCTATTTTTAAATCGTTTTTGGCAATCTTAATTTCGTAATTGTTTTCTAAGGCTATTTTTACAGCATCCTCTAATGATAATACTTCCTGTGCATTTCCTTTAATGAAACAGAAGAACAGCAATAGTACACTTTTGAATATTATTTTCATGTTCGTCTTTTTATTTACTTTCGTTTTCATATTCCTCAATGTGTTCAAATTCTGGGTAATGCTTGCGGGCTTTAGACCACATAAAATAAAGTGCTGGAATTACAAATAAGGTTAATACCAATGAGAAAATAGTTCCTCCTACAATTACAACTCCCATTCCAATTCTACTTGTCGAAGCGGCACCAAGCGACATAGCGATTGGTAAAGCTCCCAAGGAAATCGCTAAACTTGTCATTAAAATAGGTCTCAATCGTGCCTCCGAAGCTTCTAGAATGGCTTGTAGTTTTGGTTTGCCTTGTTCCCGAAGCTGATTCGCAAATTCGACAATTAAGATTCCGTTTTTGGTAACTAAACCAATCAGCATTACAGTTCCAATTTGACTAAAAATATTCCAAGTTTGGTCAAATAACCATAAGGAAAATAAGGCTCCTGCAACGGCCATAGGAACGGTAAGAATAATTATAAACGGATCAATGAAACTTTCAAATTGTGCCGCCAAGATTAAAAATATTAATAGCAAAGCCAATCCAAAAGCAAAAGAAGTATTCGAACTACTCTCTACAAAATCCCTAGATTCTCCACCTAAATCGGTAGTAAAAGTATCGTCAAGTACTTTGGCTCTAATTTGTTCCATCGCTTCAATTCCATCATTGATACTTTTGCCTGGAGCGAGAGCTGCAGAAACAGTAGCCGACATGAATCGATTGTTATGATACAACTGTGGCGGTTTACTTTGTTCCTCAATACTCACTATATTATCCATTTGAATTAAATCCCCTTTGTTGTTTTTAACATACATTGAAGTTAAATCCAATGGTTTCGAACGGTCTTTTTGGTCAAATTGTCCAATAACTTGGTATTGTTTTCCTTTTTTCATAAAATAACCAAAACGTTGTCCGCTTAAGGATAATTGCAAAGTTTGTGCAATATCAATTACTGAAATACCTAAACTCTCCGCTTTTTCACGGTCAATAGTTACGTTGATTTCGGGTTTGTTGAATTTCAAATTCACATCGGTCATGGCAAAAGTAGGATTGTTGGCCGCTTCCTCCATAAATAATGGAATTTTCTCTTCTAACTTAGCAAAACTTTGGGTTTGAATGATGTATTGAATAGGCAAACCACCACGTCTATTTACGGCGATGGTAGGCTGTTGTGTCACTGATGTTTTGGCATCTGGATATTGTTTGGTCCATTTGGTTAATTTTTCGGCAATTTCATCTTGGGATAGTTCTCTTTCACTTGGTTCTTTTAAGGAAAGACGCATAAAACCACTATTCACTGAGGAAGATCCAAAACCAGGGGAAGTCACGACCAAACTTACTTTTTTCTCTGGAATAGAGTCATCTACCAATTGGGCGATTTCTTGCATGAATCGGTCCGTATATTCATAACTCGCACCTTCAGGAGCAGTCATTCTTAGAATTAAAGAACTACGGTCATCATAAGGTGCAGTTTCTTTTTGGATCAAATTATAAAAAACAAAAATCAAAGCAAAGCAAGCAAATAAGATGGGGAAACTCCACCATTTTTTAGCCATAAAACGACTTAGCGCATCGGCATAATTAGTATTTAATTTTTGGAAATACGGTTCGGTTAAAACGTAGAATTTCGATTTTTTTTGTTCGCCACCTTTCATTAAATAGGCATTCAACATAGGTGTTAATGTCAAGGAAACAAAGGCCGAAATTAATACCGCAGCACCAATGACGACGCCAAACTCTCGAAAGAGTCGGCCCACAAATCCTTCCAAAAAGATTACTGGTAAGAATACCGCAGCCAAGGTGATAGAAATAGAGATTACTGCAAAAAAGATTTCGTTAGACCCTTTAATAGCTGCCTCGATAGGCGTCATACCTTCTTCTACTTTTTTGAAAATATTTTCGGTGACAACAATTCCGTCATCAACTACCAATCCTGTTGCTAAAACAATGGCCAATAAAGTCAAAACATTGATTGAAAAACCAAACAACCACATGATGAAAAAGGTTGCAATCAACGAAACTGGGATGTCAATTAAGGGTCTAAAAGCAATAGCCCAATCTCTAAAAAATAAGTAGATAATTAAAATCACCAAAAGAATAGAAATCCCTAAGGTTTCGGCCACTTCTAGTACTGATTTCTTTACGAAAATGGTATTGTCAAGTGCAATGTTTAATTTGATATCCTTTGGTAAATCTTTCTTTAAAGCTTCATATTGTTCATAAAAAGATTTCGAAATATCTAGATAATTTGCGCCTGGACGAGGAACAATCGCAAGACCAATCAATGGTAAACCTGACTGACTTAATTTGGTTTCGATATTTTCAGGACCTAATTCAGCTCTTCCCACATCACTTAAACGGACAATTTTATCACCATTCGTTCGGATGATGATGTTATTGAATTCTTCGGCTGTTGCTAAGTTTCCAACCGTTTTTACGGTCAACTCCGTATTATCACCCGTTAATTTTCCTGAAGGCAATTCGACATTTTGTGCATTCAATGCGGTGCGCACTTCGGCTACTGTCAATCCGTAGGAAGCTAGTTTTACAGGATCAATCCAAAGTCGCATGGCGTACCGCTTTTGACCCCAAATTTGAACACCACTTACCCCAGGAATGGTTTCTAAACGTTGTGAAATTACATTTTCCGCATAATCACTTAATTCTAGTGGACTACGAGTGTCACTTTGTACGGTCATCGAAATAATTGCATCACTATTGGCATCAGCCTTAGAAACTACAGGTGGCGCATCAATATCTTGTGGTAAGCTTCGAATGGCTTGAGATACTTTGTCACGAACATCATTGGCGGCTTCTTCTAAGTCTTTATCCAAATTAAATTCTACCGTGATATTGCTACTTCCTTGTGCACTGGAAGAAGTGATATTTCTAATTCCGTCAATCGAGTTGATTGCTTTTTCAAGTGGTTCCGTAATTTGTGACTCTATAATATCACTATTAGCACCAGTATAATTGGTACGAATAGAAACTTGAGCGGGATCTATAGAAGGAAATTCTCGAACGCCAAGGTAGGTATATCCTATAATCCCAAATAATACTATTGTTAAATTCATAACAATAGTCATCACGGGTCTTTTAATACTTAGTGTAGATAAACTCATTTAGATTTTTTATTTTTTATTGCTGTTTTGAAGGCTAAGATTTCGACTTTGAATCGGATACCCTAAATCTATTTCACGGTTACTTCAACAGGAGCATCATTTTTTAATGCCATTACACCAGTTGTAATTACAGTATCACCCGCTTTTAATCCCGATAAAATTAATAGAGAAGCATCTGTTCTAGTGGCAGTTTCCACCATTATTTCTTTGGCTTTTCCCATATCAGAAATGAACACTTTTTTACCGTTTTGCACTGGAATCACCGCTTGGCTAGGAACAACAATGGCATCTTTAATGACATCTAATGGCAATTCGACATTAGCAAAAGTTCCAGGTAACAATTTCCCATCTTTATTATCTGTAATCGCACGAACTTGTAATGTTCTGGTAGCAATTTCTACAGCTGGCTCTATAGCATATACTTTGGCTGAATGCGTATCAGAAGATCCTGCCACTGTAAAATTCAGATTGGTGTTATTTTTTATTTGATTGGCATATTTTTCAGGAATCGAAAAGGTGATTTTTAATTGACCAATGTTCACGAGTTTGGCTACTAAAACTGTAGGAGTAATATAGGTTCCTTTGGAAATGGAACGCAAACCAATTCTACCTGAAAACGGAGCTCTGACTGCTGTTTTAGCAATTTGGGCTTTAATCAATTGGCTTTGCGCACGAGTGGATGCATATTCAGCTCTTGCTACATCATACTCTTCCTGGCTGATGGCTTCTTTTTGTAATAAAAGTTTAGCTCTTCGCTCGTTTTCTGAAGCTAAACTTTCTTTGGTATTGGCTTGACTCAGTTGGGCTCTTAATTCGGTATCATTAACTTTAAAAAGCAATTGTCCTTTACTGACATTACTTCCTTCTTGAAAATTTATACTTTCTACAATTCCAGATACTTCAGATCGAATCTCTACTTGCTCATTGGCTTCAATCGAACCCGAAAGGGATAAATTGTTATCAAAAGTTTGCGGTTGAACCACAATTCCAGACAAACGCATGGCTTTTGGTTTTCCTGATTTATCATTTCCTGCTTCCGATTTTTCTTTATTTTCCATAATTCGATACGTGATAAAAGCACCGAAACCAACAATTAACAAAGTGTATATAAAGTATTTTATTTTCATAGTTATTGAGTAAAGTAAGGATTAGGGTTTTATAATATTATGTTAAAAAATCAAATTTAGGGTTTCATTTCCGAATCAGCAATTTGTTAATTTTTATTTAACGTTTGTGTATACAAATATTTTTAATAAATGGAAAAAAATGAATAAATCCTCAGAAATAGTAATGGAGAGGCTCATTTTTAAAATTCAGAAAAACAATTGATATCATTCTTAAATGCTAGTAGGACGTTAAAATGGTTAAAAGGTTTAAAGGAAAAGGGAAAAATATTTTAAAAAAAATACTAACTGATATAGTTCCAAATATTTTTCTTTTTGGTCAATTCAATATAAACTGCTCTTAGGGAAGCATGTTCTGGTTTTTGCAACGGAGCATCTTCTTTTAATATTTTCATAGCATGGTTTCTGGCTAACGCCAAAATGTCTCTGTCTTTTACAATATCAGCAATTTGAAGATTAAGTACACCACTTTGCTGCGTTCCCATTAAGTTTCCAGGACCACGAAGTTTAAGGTCGACTTCGGCAATTTCAAAACCATCGTTAGTACTTACCATCGTTTCCATTCGGGTTTTACTATCCGAACTCAATTTATGACTCGTCATCAAGATGCAATAACTTTGGTCGGCACCACGCCCTACGCGACCTCGTAACTGGTGTAGTTGTGAAAGGCCAAAACGTTCCGCACTTTCTATAATCATTACTGAAGCATTGGGTACATTAACACCCACCTCTATTACAGTAGTTGCGACCATTATATTGGTTTTACCTTCGGAGAAGCGTTTCATTTCAGCATCTTTATCGGCAGGTTTCATTTTTCCGTGTAAAATTGAAATGGCATATTGGGGTAGCGGAAAATCACGAGAAATACTCTCATAGCCGTCCATTAAATCTTTGAAATCCATTTTCTCCGATTCTTGAATCAGCGGATAAACAATGTAAATTTGGCGTCCTATCGCAATTTCATCGCGTATGAATTTCCAAACTTTTAAGCGGTTGCTATCAAAACGATGTACCGTTTGAATGGGTTTTCTTCCTGGAGGTAATTCATCAATCACAGATATATCCAGATCGCCATACAAACTCATGGCTAATGTTCTAGGAATAGGCGTTGCTGTCATCACTAAAACATGTGGCGGAATCACGTTTTTCTTCCACAATTTAGAGCGCTGCTCCACACCAAAACGGTGTTGCTCATCAATTACTGCTAATCCTAAATTTTTGAATTTCACCTTGTCTTCTAGCAATGCATGTGTACCAATCAGAATTTGCAAAGTCCCATTTTCTAGTTCTTCGTGAATGATTCTTCGTGCTGCAGTCTTACTTGAACCAGTGAGTAGTTTAATGTTAATATTCAGTCCCTTAGCTAATTCTGATAATCCTATAAAATGCTGGTTTGCCAAGATTTCGGTAGGCGCCATCAAGCAGGCTTGAAAACCATTATCAAGTGCCAATAACATCGTCATAAATGCCACAATCGTTTTTCCAGAACCTACGTCACCTTGTAATAATCGGTTCATTTGGGCATTGCTACCCATGTCCATTCTTATTTCTTTAATCACTCTTTTTTGTGCTCCTGTGAGTTTAAAAGGCAGGTGATTTTGATAAAATTCATTGAAAAATTCACCTACAACAGTAAAAGGATGCCCTTTGATTTTATGTTTCTGAATCAGGTTTTTAGTAATTAACTGCAACTGAATAAAAAACAATTCTTCAAATTTTAATCGGAATTGGGTTTTCGCCAAAGCTTCGGTGCTTTTAGGAAAATGGATATTGATTAAAGCGTCTTTTTTAGAAATCAGCTTTAGTTCAGCAATGAGATAATCCGGAAGCGTTTCGGTAAATAAAGTATGCGTTTCTAGAAACAACTGTTGCATCAATTTGTTAATCGTACGGTTTGAAATACCACGATTTGTGAGTGTTTCTGTCGAAGGATAAACGGGTTGCATGGCGGAGCGTAAACTTTTTTCATGTTCGCTCAATAATTCAATTTCAGGATGTGACATATTGTACATACCATTGAACGACGTGCATTTTCCAAAAATAACGCAAACCTCATTGATTTTGAGTGATTCACGAACCCATTTATGTCCTTGAAACCATACTAGTTCCATTTGTCCAGTATCGTCGACAAACGTTGCTACTAATCGTTTCCTGCCTTTACCAAACTCCACCGTTTTGACATTGATAATTTTACCAATGATTTGTACCTCGGCTACATTGTTTTGCAATTCATTGATTTTGTAATAACGGGTGCGATCAATGTAACGGTTGGGGTAAAAATTGATTAAATCGGCATACTTATGAATCCCCAATTCCTTGCGTAGCAATTCGCCCCGACTGGGACCAACGCCTTTCAAATATTCAATGGGAGTAAGTAGGAGGTTATTCATTTGACTGTATTGGACGCGGGTAACACGGATTTGCAAATGCAAAACACAGATTAATGCGGATTTTTATTTTGATGAAGCGAAGATAGTTTTTTGTTTGGAAATTTGGAAATGGGACGGATGGAATGTGATGTAGGAAAAAAGAGTATATTTGAAATATGATTTTAGAAATAAAAAAAATAAAATGAAAAAAATAATATTACTCTTCACATTTTTGTTTGTTTTGAATGTTTTCTCACAGCAAAAAAAAATGTGGGCTAAATCAATTATTAATCAAAAGGCACCAAAAATCACTGTTGAAAAATGGCTTTCTGAGAAGCCTAATACAAAAGGAAAATTTATCTTAATAGATTTTTGGGCAACTTGGTGTGGTCCGTGTAAAAGAGCTATTCCAGAATTGAATAAGTTTAAAACAGAATTTGAAAATGATCTTGTAGTAATAGGTATTAGCGATGAAACAAAAGAGGAAGTAAATAAACTTATTGACCCTAAAATTGAGTATTATAGTGCAATTGATACCAATAGAAAAATGTATAATTTTCTAGAGATAGCTGCTATTCCACATTGTATTTTAATAGATCCTGATGGGATTATACGTTGGGAAGGTTACCCGATATTAAGAGGATATGAATTAACATCTGAAGTTATAAAAAAGATCATTGGGGAATATAAAAAATAAAATATTTTCACTAAAACACTTTTAAAGGATTTAAAGATTTTTTAATTTTTGGTATAATAATTACGATGCAAAGAATAATTTTAGAAAGGAATCTTGATTTTAAACAATTTCAAAATTTATTTATTTTGACATTTAGTTGCTTAATTACATTATTTGCAATGTTGTATTCATTGCGATCTAATGAATTTGTTTACATTAAATTAGGATTGTTTGCTTTTAGCCTCATTTTCATATTAGTGATGTTTACCAAGAAAGGGTTGGTGGTTAAAAAGAATGAATTGTATAATGGAGTTTTTTTATTTGAAAAATTGACTTATAAAAAAGCAATTAAATCTGATTTTAAAATAGTAACCGTTTTTAAAGGAAGGTTATCTACTAACTATAATTACTCCTATGACATTAAAGAATTTCACAATTGGGAGCCTGATTTAAACGCTACTGTAGTAAGTTTTACTTTAAATTTGCTTAATCAAAATCATACAAAAAAAATCAAAGTGATTACATTAACAAAAGTGGATAAAACAAAAATAGCTGTTGATTTTATACTAGCCAATACTTCTTTAAAATTTGAAATTTTTAATCCAGTCTTTAACTAATTCAAAATATTAGTATGATAAAAATTGTTACTTCTTTTATTTTGTTGATCTCAATTTCCGTTTACAGTCAGGATTTTGAAGGTAAAATTGAATATAAATTATCGTATTATCAAACGGATAGTAAAGCGATTATTGATTCTCCTGAAATTATAAAATTTCTGGGAGGTACATCTACATTTATAACCAAGAAAGGATTTTATAAACAAATTACGAACTCTCAATACATGGCTTTTCAACTTTATGATCCAAAGGAAAATAGGTTATACATGAAGAGTAAAATAGATTCGGATACGTTATTTTATATCGTTGCTTCAAAAATTAAAAACACCAAGTTCGAGTATGAAATTATTAAAAATGCCGATACTATCTTGGGACATGTTTGTGATAAATTAAGTGTTCGGGACAGTGTAGGAAAACAAGACTATTATTTTGCAAATGATTTGAAAGTAAGTCCAGAATATTTTCAAAATTTCACCGCTTTTAATAAAAATAAAATTACTGATATTATGAAATCAGTATTTCTTAGAGTTGATTATTATTTTATCGATTTTATTGCAAGAATGGAAGCTACAGCTATTATCAAAACTAAAGAAAATAATGAAGAGTTTCTTTTACCTCCATATAAAATTTTACTTGAAAAATAAATACTTTTTATTTAAAGAAACTTATAAATTTACTACTTGAAAAAACTTTTCAACCTTCAAATTATTAAAATACAAATTCAGACAAGTCCCAAAATGAAGAAAACAACAACCCCCTTTTTATTCAAATTAATATTTCTAACTTTCACTATTTTATTAACTAGTTTACCACATGCTGTAGCGCAAAATAAAACGGCAGAACTAGATAAATTAATGAATCAAGCTCATGCAAGTGGTGTATTTAATGGAACTGTTTTAGTTGCTGAAAATGGAAAAGTGATTTATCGCAAAGCTTTTGGCTATGCCAATAAAGAAACAAAACAGTTATTAAAACCAGAATTTTGTTTTGATTTGGCATCAGTTTCTAAGCAATTTACCGCTATGGGAATTATGATACTAAAAGAAAGAAATATGCTTTCGTACGATGATAAAATCACCAAGTATTTCCCTGAATTCCCTGTTTATGGGAAGGATATTACAATACGAAATTTACTAAATCAAACATCGGGCATGCCTTTATATCAGCCATTCGCTAAGAAATATAACCTGACGAATGCTGAAATTTTAAAAATAATAGAAGAAAGAGAAGCGTTGGACGCTGGCATTGGAGCGCGCTATGCGTATAATAATGCTGGTTACGTTATGTTGGGTTTAATTGTAGAAAAAGTTTCGAATAAGTCCTTAGCAGCATTTTTGAAAGAAAATGTTTTTAAGCCATTAAAAATGAAAAATACTTTGGTAGGGGATACACCAAAAATTGATTTAAAAAATAGAGCTATTGGTTATACTGTTATTGGTGAACTTGACGATTATGTAGTTTCACACACGGGTTCTACAAGTATGTTTTCAAATGTTGATGATTTGTTTTTATGGGATCAAGCTTTATATACTGAAAAGTTAGTTTCTAAAAAAACTATGCAAGAAGCGTTTACTCCTGTTGTTTTAAATGATGGTTCAGTATCTAATTACGGATTTGGATGGTTTCTTACTCCAGAAAAAAAATCAGTTAACCACTCAGGAAGTGATTTTGGTTACCGTGCGTTTATCATGAGGAATTTAGAGAAAAAAAGCACTTATATCTGGCTTACGAATGCTGGAAATGCTATTAATAAAGATGAGATGAATGTGGCGATAGAAAACATATTAGCGTCTAAACCTTATGAAATACCTAAGATTACCGTTTTTTCAGAATTACAAAAAGCATTAGAAGTAAACTCAGTAGATGATGCTATTGTTAAAGCGACTAAATCTATACAATCGAGTCCAAATGAGTATGCAATGGACGATGCTGCTATTAATGAATTGGGTTACAAATTCCTTAACGAAAAGAAATTATCGGAAGCCTTTTCGATATTTAAATTTAATGTTCTAATAAATCCAAACTCTTCAAATGTTTATGATAGTTTAGGAGAGGCTTATCTATTGCAAAAAGACACCGTCAATGCTCTCGAAAATTATAAAAAATCTGTGGCTTTAAATCCAGATAATGCAAATGCAAAAAACGTTTTAAAAAAATTAGGGATAGCGACAACTGATTTAATTACTGATGTTACAGTTGCTCCAGAAGTTCTTAAAAGCTATTTGGGTAGATATCAGTTAAATGAAAATTATTCTTTTACAGTAACCGAGGATAAAGGGCAATTATTTATTCAAGGAACTAACGAAAAAATTACAACTGTATATCCAATGGCGCAAAATAGATTTTATAGTAAAATAATTACAGCTCAGTTTACTTTTAATAGCGATAAAAATGGACATGTTGATAGCTTGACATTAAATATGGGAAAAGATATGAATGCTAAAAAAGTGGAATAAGTCCCTATTAAAATATTTGTCTTAGAACTTTTAATAAATCATCGATAGCAATACTAATGAAAAAACACATTCTTCTAACAACCTTATTTCTAATAGTCAGTTCTACTTTTTCTTTTGGGCAAACCGTAAAAAACGAATTAAAAATTAGCCCAATTACGACTAATTTTTATGTCTACACTACCTATAAAATGTTTGGCGCTAAAAAACAAGATGCCAATGCGATGTATGTAGTTACTCCAGCTGGTGTTATTCTTTTTGATTCCCCTTGGGATGATTTTCCATATCAATTGTTATTGGATAGTATTGAAGCAAAACATCATAAAAAAGTAGTTTTGGCACTATCCACACATTCTCATGAAGATAGAACTTCAGGAATTGATTTCTACAAACAACATGGAATAAAAACCTATACCACTAAGAAAACAGATAAAATTTCGAAAGAAAATAAAAGACCAAGGGCTGAATTCCTAATGACTAAAGATTCTGTTTTCAATATTGGTGGATTTAAGTTTGAAACCTTTTATGGCGGTGAAGGGCATACAAAAGATAATATTGTGGTTTGGTTTGATCAACAGAAAGTGCTTTATGGGGGATGCTTAGTAAAGAGCATAGATGCTACAGACTTAGAATATGTTGGAGAAGCTAATATAAAGCAATGGCCAAATACAATTAAACGGGTGCAAGCTAGATTCAAAAACCCAAAATACATTATTACAGGACATCATGATTGGACAAGTACAAATGCTTTAAGTCATACTTTAGATTTATTGGAAGAAAATAAAAAAACAAAGTGATCCATGACTGATCTTAATTATTTCGACAATTTCTAACCATATTTTAGAAAAGCAATAAAATAAAAAAAAGTTGATTTTTGAATTAGAATATTATATTTCCTCAAATTTGCAAAAGCATTACAACAAAATTAAACATAAAATATAAAAAATGATAATTGATAAAATTGAAAATTATGGCCTTTACGCTAACCTAACCGAAAGATTAGCCAAAGGATTTAAATTTATTAAAAACACTGATTTGGATCAAATAGAGCCTGGGACTTATGAAATCGAAAGTAAAGATGTTTTTGCCATTGTTCAAGAATACGATACAAAAGAAATCAAAGATTGTGTACTCGAAGGTCATACAAAATATATCGATATTCAATATGTTATTGAAGGAGCAGAATTGATAGGAGTTACCACCAAAAAAGATCAAAAAGTAGTGACTAGTGATTTAGATAAAGATTATACTTTTTATGAAGGGGAAACAACATATTTAAAACTGGAGGCAGGAATGTTTACGGTGTTTTTTCCAGATGATTTGCACAGACCAAGTGTAAAAGATGGAGAAAGCACCAGAGTTAAAAAATTGGTCGTTAAGGTTTTGATTTAAAAGGTAAAAATTAAAAGTTACTTATCCGAAAGTGCTATCACTTTCGGATTTTTTTTGTGCTTAAAATTAAACAGTATTTTCTAATTTAATAAAATTGTGAATTCTACTTTAAACACAATATCTTTGGAACAATAACAAAAACTGTAAAAAATGACAACGCATCTCGCACTCCTTCGTGGTATCAATGTTTCTGGACATAATATGATGAAAATGGATTTATTAAAAACGACTTTGGAGAAAATAGGCTTTACCAATGTGGCTACCTATATTCAATCAGGTAATGTTTTTGTAGATTCTGAAGAAGAAAGTGCTGCTAAAGTTGGTTTTATCATCAAACAAGAAATTTTTAAAGCATTTGGACATGATGTACCAACGATTGTAATAGGGATAGAAGATTTAAAAAAATGTTTTACCAATAATCCTTTTTTGAAAGAGAAAGAATTGGACATCAAAAAAATATATGTAGCTTTTGTTTCTAAAGAATTGCGATCTGAAAATATCAATGATTTAAAAATTAGTCAGTTTAAACCAGATGAAGCCCAAATTGACGGCAACAGAATCTTTATTAAATATGCCGTAGGTGCAGGAAAAACAAGATTAGACCAAAAATACATTGAGAAAAAATTAAGTCTTACTGCAACGATTAGAAATTGGAATACAGTAACGCAGTTGTTAAAAATGTATGAAGAACGATAAAAGAATTTAAAAATGATTAAATTGAAGCAACCTTTACTATCAAATAGCATCTTGTAAGAAATTTAAACGTTGATAAAAATGAAAAAATCAATTATTTTTTGTGCTTTGCTAGCCCTTTTTTGTTCTTGTTCCAATGACAATATAAAAGCGATCACAACCTCGTATCATGGAAAATGGGAATTATACAAAATGTCTGGAAACTTGCCAAATTCTGAAACTACTGGTACAGGAATGGAGTGGCAAGAGAGTTACACTTTCAAAACTGATGGTAGCTTTACTAAATCCAGAACTAGAAATGGAGAAAAAACGGAACTGTCTGGAACCTATGTTTTTTTAAAAGTGCAAGAGGAGTCTTTTCTGGAATTAACCTATAAAATCGATAGTGATATAATAGGAAGTTGTTATGGAAATAATAAGGAAGAGCTTTATATCCTGCCCAATTCAATTTTGTCAAGTACTTGGAGAAATTGTGATGGTCCAGGATTAGAATATAAAAAAGTAAACTAGGAAGTTGTTTTAATACGAAGCTACTATTGTTTAAAGATAAAAAGAACTTCTCGTTTAATCTTTAAACAATATTTTTTTTTGCAAAAATAAATCGATTATATTTACTACTTAATACTAATTTTCATACCGTTACTTTAAGCTCATTTTATATTATAAAAATTATGTCTTTAAAACTATCCGTTATTATCTGTTTGTTTTTTGCCTCATTTGCATTTGCACAAACAGGAACACCCAATGATTATCTATCATCAAAATTTCACAAAGAACGAAGAGCAGCGCTTCGTGCTAAAATGCCCAATAATAGTGTGGCCGTTTTTTTTGGTAATCCAGTTCGCAACCGCGCTAATGATGTTGATTATGTGTACCATCAGGATCCTGATTTTTATTACTTAACGGGATATAAAGAACCCAATTCAGTTTTAGTAATTTTTTCGAATGATCAGACTAATAAAGAGGGTAAAACCTACAACGAAATGTTATATGTGCAGGAAAAAAATCCAAAAGCAGAGCAGTGGACAGGTATTCGTTTGGGCACCGATGGAGCCAAAAAAGAACTGGGGTTTGATGTAGCCTTAAATGGAAAAGATTTTTTGAATTCAGGTATTGATTATGCTAGTTTTTCTACGGTGCAATTCAAGGAGTTTAATGATGACTATCGAAATTCAAAAAAGGAGGATGCCGACTTATATAAGTTGGTTGCGGCATTTAAAAGTCAGGTTGGATATGATGTGAAGACTGTAACACAAACAGATTCTAAATTACAAACAGAATTGGGCTTAAAGAAAAATATAACAACAAAGAAAGCCATTTTAGATACTGAGTCTATTAAAACGTACATGGCTAGTTTGCGTGAGAAAAAAACCAAAGAGGAAATGGTTTTACTTACGAAGGCAGTGCGTATTTCAGCTATGGGACAGCGTGAAGTTATGAAAGCCATGCATCCTGGAATGTCAGAAACTGAGATTCAGGGACTTCATGAGTTTGTCTATAAAAAATACGGAAGTGAGTTTGAAGGATATCCTTCTATCGTGGGTGCTGGAAACAATGGATGTGTGTTGCATTATATTGAAAACAGCAAAACAAAAGTGGAAAACGAGTTAATTTTAATGGATTTAGGAGCTGAGTATCACGGCTACAGTGCCGATGTAACCCGTACCATTCCTGCAAATGGAATATTTTCTCCAGAACAAAGAGTGATATATGACTTAGTTTATGACGCACAAGACGCTGGTATTGCTACAGCTGTGATTGGAAATAGTATTAGTGCTCCAGATGGTGCAGCTCGTAAAATTATAAGTCAAGGTTTAGTAAAATTAGGAATTATAAAAACAGAAGGAGATTCCAGAAAATATTTTCCACATGGTACTTCGCATCATATTGGTTTAGATGTTCATGATCCAGGATTGTATAATAATTTTGAGGAAGATATGGTTCTTACAGTTGAGCCAGGAATTTATATCCCTGTTGGAAGTGACTGTGATAAAAAATGGTGGGGAATTGCGGTGCGTATTGAAGATGATATTTTAATTACTAAAAACGGACCTGTAAATTTATCGGCTGAAGCGCCTAGAAAATCTTCAGAAATTGAAGCATTAATGAAAGAGAAAAGTGTTTTTGATACCCTATCACTGCCTAATCTAGATTGATATTTTATTTTTAGAATATAAAAAGCTCCGAAATGATAATTTCGGAGCTTTTTGTTTTATTATTTGCTGAGTAAATCACAGTACCAAAAACCAAAATCAAATGCATCTGGTGCACTTGTATCGCAGGCTGTGTCAGAGGAATCTTCTTTTTCGGGTCTTTCATATTTACGGTACACAATTTCACCAATTTCAAAATCAATAGGTTTACTAAATAAGGGACCATCAAAAGTAAAAGTATGAAATTCTCCATTTTCACCACATACATCCACATTTTCAGGCAAATCATTGATGAAATCTTGGTCAATTACCCGACCTACAAAGCTTTTATCTAAATAGCGTTCGTTCACGCAAACTACAATCGTTTTAAATCCTAAATGGATGAATTCTTGAATCAAATCTTGTGTTGGGACTTTCCATAGCGGAAAAACACCTTTAAAGCCTATTTCGGCTAATTTATCTTCCCGGTATTTACGCAAATCTTCTAGAAATATATCTCCAAAAACAGAATGGGTTACTCCTTGACTTTTCAATTTCTCCAATGTTTCCTGCATTACCTTTTCGTACACTTCCATAGTTGGCATTTCGGGAATTTGCATGATTTCTAATGGTAATCCTATGCTTTCTGCTTGTTGATGCAATAGTTCTACTCTTACACCATGCATCGAGATACGTTGGAATTGTTGATTAACACTAGTTAGTAAACAGCTAATTTCAAAATTAGGATCTTGAAGTGTTTTGTATAAGGCCAAAGCAGAATCTTTACCGCTGCTCCAGTTAAATAGGGCTTTCTTTTTCAATGAGATTGTATTGTTTTTTCAGGTAGTAAACTTACAAAATTAGTTCTATTAGTTCGAGAAACCTTCGTAACTTTGAAAGATAGATGCATTAATTTTTTAAAATGAAATACCTTTTATTATTTATATCCACATTTGCTTTTGCACAACAAACTAAATCCGTTGACTTTAAAATAGTTCAAGGTCAAATTACGGTTAATCCTATTGAAAAATCAGTTTCAGGTACAGTCAGTTACTGGTTTGAGGTTTTAAAACCTATTGATACCATTAAAATTGATGCACAAAATATGGAATTTTCTGAAGTAGAATTAAATCAAAAAGAAATCCAATTTATTAATACCAAAAAACAAATTGTATTGATTTCCAATTTCAAAAAAGGAAAAAATAACATTAGTTTTAATTATACAGCTAAGCCAAAGCAGGCGTTGTATTTTATAGGTTCAGAAGAAAAAGATAATGTGCAAATTTGGACACAAGGGCAAGGGAGATACACCAGTAATTGGTTCCCAAGTTTTGATGATGTAAGCGAGAAAGTTATTTTTAATCTGGAAGTGGTTGTGGATTCTAAATATCAAGTAGTCGCTAACGGAGTTTTGAGCAGTAAAATCAATAACGATTCAATGACCTATTGGAGATTCAACATGCAAAAACCAATGAGTTCCTATTTGCTAATGATGGCTATAGGTAAATTTGAAAAGCAAACCCTATATTCCAATTCAGGAATCCCTTTAGATTTGTATTTTGAGTCCAAAGACAAACCTAAGTGGGAACCAACTTATCGTTATTCGAAGGAACTATTTGATTTTTTAGAAAATGAAATAGGAGTAAAGTACCCTTGGAGAATATACAGGCAAATTCCTGTTCGAGATTTCTTGTATGCAGGTATGGAGAATACATCGGCTACTTTGTTTTCCAGTCGGTATGTAGTAGATTCTATCGGTTTTTCAGATCGTACCTATACCAATGTCAATGCACATGAACTAGCACATCAATGGTTCGGAGATTTGATAACTGCCGAAAGTGGAAAGCATCATTGGTTACAGGAAGGATTTGCGACTTATTATGCGTTATTAGCGGAACGAAAAATATATGGCGACGATTATTTCTATTCCAAATTATATGAATCGGCCCAACAAATAAAATATGCTTCCAGAACAGATACGATTCCGGTTTTGAATGCCAAAGCAAGTTCTTTGAGTTTTTATCAAAAAGGAGCTTGGGCACTTTTTGTTTTGCATCAATCCATAGGTGATAAAGCATTTAAAAAAGCAGTTTGCAGTTATATAAATACCTATGGATATAAGACGGTAACAACCGAAAATTTCTTTGATGAAATTCATAAATTTTCACATTTCGACACAACAAAATTTAGTAAAGTATGGCTAGAATCAACTGTTTTTAACACTCAAGAAGCTAATGAGTTACTGTTAAAAAATGAAACAGTTCAGTTGTTGTTTGAAGTCGAAAAAGTAAAGAAAAATGAATTGGCAGATAAAATAGAATTCTTTGCTAAAACACTTCAATCAGATGCCTATTATACGGTAAAAGCAGCAATTGTCAACCAATTGAAAAATGAAATTTTTGAAAATAAAAAAGGATTATTGGAATTGGCTTTAGCTACAAATAATTTTCAAGTTCGACAAGAAGTTGCTGTTTCATTGCCTAAAATTCCTGAAGAATTTAGAGAAGAATATGAAACACTATTAAATGATAAATCCTATCAGACTCAAGAAATTGCATTGTATTATTTATGGAATTCCTTCCCTGAATATCGTATTAAATATTTAGATTTATCAAAGGATTGGATTGGTTTTAATGACTATAATTTAAGAACATTATGGTTGTCATTGGCTTTGTCAACTCCAGATTATTCAGTCGATAAAAAGGTATTAGTAGAAGAATTAATCAATTATTCTTCTACCAATTATGAAGCCATTACAAGGCAAAATGCATTAGAAAAACTGATTGCTTTTCAATTATTAAATGATGATGATGTATTAAAAAATTTAATCAATTCAACAACACATCATATGTGGCAATTTTCTAAATTTGGAAGAGATAATATTCGATTACTACTTAAAAACCCAAAAATGAGAGCTTCATTTGAAAAGGTTTTACCAAGTTTAAATGAAAGCGAGTATTTTCAGTTGAACAGGTTGTTAATAGAGTAATATATAAAACAGTTTCCTATGAGAGCATTAGTAATTTCAGGAGGAGGAAGTAAAGGCGCATTCGCAGGTGGTGTTGCTGAGTATTTATTGGATAAAGAAAAAAATAAATATGACATTTTTATTGGAACATCTACCGGAAGTTTGCTGGTTACTCATTTGGCTTTAGATAAAATTGATGCAATAAAAAAGGTATATACATCAGTTACGGAGGAGAATATATTTAACAGATGCCCATTCAAAATAAAAAATAAAAATGGTGTTGATATTATAAAAATAAATCATTTTAATGTTTTAATTAATTTTCTAAGAGGTTCAAATACATTTGGAGAAAGTTTTAACTTAAAAAAGTTGATAAAAAAAACGATTACAAAAGAGGATTTTTATCAATTAAAAAGCGGAAATAAAATTATTGTTGTTACCGTTACGAATTTAAGTAGTAATAAAGTGGAGTATAAAGCGCTTTCTGATTTTGAATACGATGATTTTTGTGATTGGATTTGGATTTCGTGCAATTATATTCCTTTTATGAGCCTTGTCATTAAAAACAATAGCGAATATGGTGATGGTGGTTTTACTAGTTTGGTGCCTATTAGAGAAGCGATTAATCGTGGAGCAACTGAGATTGATGCTATAATACTTGAAACAGAAGTGCATATTTCACCAAAATTTACTGGAAAAAACCCCTTTTCATTATTAGTAAATCTTTTTGGAACATTACTCGAACAAGTTCAAAAAAACGATATTACTATAGGGAAATTAACTGCAATTAATGAAAATGTAAAACTCAATTTATATTACACTCCCACTCAATTAACAAGTAATGCTTTGGTTTTTAATAAGATTCAAATGGAAAAATGGTGGAAACAAGGATATGATACCGCTGAGAAAAGGAATCAAAGTAATAAAGAAAACCAGTAAATTACCATAACTGATTCACTTCATTTCTAAGATAAGCTAATGCCGCACTACTTGGAGAAGCTTTTTGTAATAAATCAGAGATTACTAATTCACGTAAACTATCTGCATTTGTTACTTTTTCATGTTGTGCTGCCAAGCGAATCATTTGGATAGTCGCATTTTTGGCGGTTACTATGACAGACCAGCATTCATTAGAAATATAAATTTGTTGTGCTAAATTGTGTTCAAACTCTTGTTCAATTTGGGCAATTACAAAATTTCTGTATTCATTTTTATCTTCAGAAATTGGATTAATACGAACCATTAACTGTGATGGATTGATGCGTTCCATTAACAAAGTCATACGTTCATAAGCTTGCAAACGAATGGGTAATGTTGCCGATTGATTGTCCTTTTGTAACAACCAACGTCTGGTGTTTTGTTGGTCTTTGAAGTGCGCATCAAACAAATAGTAAGCTACCGCTCCAGTAATAAGTGAAGGAAGTGTAAAAGCAATTATTTCAGTGATTGTAGTCGAATCCATTATTAGTATTTTATGATACGCAAAAATATACTTTTTGATTATAATTCCACTTTAATTATAGTGGAATAAATCCAAGGTAGTAGTATTTTTACAAAAAATAGTAAAATAGAAAGACATCCTATTTTACTTATAAATGCTATCAATAAATGGAAACATACATTATTATTTTACTTTGCATCGCAGCTTTTTTAGCAGGATTTATTGACGCTATAGTAGGAGGAGGAGGATTAATTCAAACACCAGCAGGATTGATTTTATTACCTAATTTACCTGTTTCAACTGTTATTGGAACCTTAAAAATACCTGCTTTTAGTGGAACCTCTTTTGCGGCTTATCAATATTTAAAAAAGGTAACTATGAACTGGAAGTTATTGCTAATCATGATGGGATTGGCTTTGCCTTCGGCTTTTTTGGGTTCTACTTTGTTGACGTATATGAGTAATGATTTTATGAAACCGTTATTGCTTTTTATATTGTCATTATTAGCAATTTATACGTATGCTAAGAAAAATTTCGGGCAATTAGTCGAAAAAAATATTTCTGAAAGAACTCAAATTCTTAATGCAGTGCTGATTAGTTTTATCGTTGGTTTCTATGATGGTTTTATAGGTCCTGGAACGGGTAGTTTTCTTGTAGTCGCTTTTATTGCATTAATGGGTTTTGATTTTCTTCATGCTTCCGCAAATGCTAAAATGGTGAATTTAGCAACTAATTTTGGTTCGATTTGTCTGTTTGCTTTAAAAGGAAAAATCATTTGGGCAATCGCTTTGCCAATGGCTACCTGCAATGCCTTTGGAGGCTGGTTAGGAGCCAAACTAGCAATCAATAAAGGAAATGGATTCATTCGTATTTTCTTTTTAGTGGTTGTGGTTGGTACTTTAATTCGTTTTGCCTATGATGTTTTTTGGAAAAAATAAATGGAGTTCTTTTCTCAAATGCCATTTTTCAAGTACTTTACTTTAGTACTTTAAAATTGTAGTACTTGCGACAGTATTAAATCTTAAATTCTTATTTTTGCATAAATAGAAAATTTTCATGCAAAAATACATTTCCCAACTTAACGAAGCACAACGCGAACCTGTTTTACAAAAAGAAGGTCCAATGATTATTATTGCTGGTGCCGGTTCTGGCAAAACACGTGTTTTGACGATAAGGATTGCCTATTTAATGAGTCAAGGTGTTGATTCATTTAATATTTTATCGCTGACATTTACCAATAAAGCGGCACGTGAAATGAAAAAACGGATCTCGGATATTGTAGGTTCTGGTGAAGCTAAAAATCTTTGGATGGGAACATTTCACTCGGTTTTTGCTCGAATTCTACGCTCTGAAGCTGATAAATTAGGTTATCCTTCAAATTTTACTATTTATGATTCTCAAGATTCATTGCGTTGTATATCAGGTATTATAAAAGAAATGCAGTTGGATAGAGATATCTATAAACCAAAACAGGTTTTAGGCCGAATTTCCAATTTTAAAAATAGTTTGATCACTGTCAAAGCCTACTTCAACGATCCTGATTTGCAAGAAGCAGATGCTATGGCTAAGAAACCTAGGATGGGGGAGTTGTATCAAAAATATGTAGAAAAATGTTTCAAATCAGGAGCAATGGATTTTGATGATTTATTGTTGAAAACCAATGAATTATTAACCCGTTTTCCTGAAGTATTGGCTAAATACCAGAACCGTTTTCGTTATATCATGGTGGATGAGTACCAAGATACGAATCATTCTCAGTATTTGATTGTAAGAGCATTATCGGATAAATTCCAGAATATTTGCGTAGTTGGTGATGATGCACAAAGTATTTATGCTTTTCGTGGGGCAAATATCAATAACATCTTGAATTTTCAGAAAGATTATGAAGGAGTAAAAACATTCAAATTAGAACAAAATTATCGTTCGACAAAAAATATTGTTGAAGCGGCGAACACCATTATAGACAATAATAAAACCAAACTGGATAAAATAGTTTGGACAGCCAATGATTTTGGTCCAAAGATCAAAGTACATCGTTCTATGACAGATGCCGAAGAAGGGCGTTTTGTAGCGAGTACTATTTTTGAACAAAAGATGCAAAACCAAATGAATAATGGTCAATTTGCTATTTTATATCGTACCAATGCACAATCACGTGCTATGGAAGATGCGTTGAGAAAAAGAGATATTCCGTACCGAATTTATGGTGGCTTGTCTTTTTATCAAAGGAAAGAAATAAAAGATGTTTTGTGTTACTTGCGTTTGGTGATTAATCCAAAAGACGAAGAAGCATTGATGCGAGTAATCAATTATCCAGCAAGAGGGATTGGTGATACTACTGTCGAAAAACTGACTGTTGCGGCCAATCATTATAAGCGTTCGATATTTGAAGTGATGCAAAATATTGATAAAATTGATTTGAAATTAAATTCAGGTACAAAACAACGACTGAGTGATTTTGTCACTATGATTCAAAGTTTCCAAGTGATCAATGAAAATCAAGATGCTTTTTTTATTACGGATCATGTCTCTAAGAAAACCGGATTGGTACAAGAATTAAAAAAAGACGCTACGCCAGAAGGAATGGCTAAAATCCAGAATATAGAAGAATTATTAAACGGGATTAAAGATTTCACCGAAGGTCAAAAAGAGATTGATGGCGCACGTGGCGCTTTATCAGAGTTTATGGAAGATGTGGCCTTGGCTACGGATTTAGATAAAGATACGAGTGATGAAGACCGTGTGGCACTGATGACAATTCACCTAGCCAAAGGTTTGGAGTTCCCGCATGTATTTGTGGTAGGAATGGAAGAGGATTTATTTCCAAGTGCGATGAGTATGAGTACTAGAAGTGAGCTGGAGGAAGAACGACGTTTATTTTACGTAGCCTTAACAAGGGCAGAACATCAAGCGTATCTTACGTATGCGCAATCCCGTTACCGCTGGGGAAAATTAACAGATAGTGAACCCTCTCGTTTTATTGAAGAAATAAATTCACAATATTTAGAGTACCTTACACCTGCAGAAAGTAATTATCGTTACAAATCTATGATTGATAAGGATATTTTTGGAGATGTGGATAAATCAAAAATGCGTTTGGCTAAGCCGTCGAATGGAACTCCACCAGTTAATTATACTAATAGTAGTATAAATAAACCAGAGATAAATGTTCGTAAATTAAAACCTGTTTCTGGAAATGTTCCCTCAGGAGGTGCTAATTTATTTGATAATAAATTAGTTCAAGGAAATTTGGTCATGCACGAGCGTTTTGGTAGAGGGCAAGTAGTGAACATTGAAGGAGTAGGAGCTGATAAAAAAGCGGAAATTAAATTTGAAGTAGGCGGAATTAAGAAATTATTATTGCGTTTTGCAAAGTTGGATATTATTGGATAAAAAAGTTTAAAGTTTCAGGTTTAAAGTTGTTTGAAAACCTGAAGCTTTACAACTAACCTTAAACTAAAAAAAAATGGCTCAATTTATAAAAATATACCCTGATAACCCTAACGAAGCGGCTATTGCCAAAGTAGTGAAGGTTTTAAAAGACGGCGGATTAGTAATTTATCCCACAGATACTGTGTATGGGTTGGGATGTGATATTACCAATACAAAAGCACTTGAACGCATTGCAAAGATTAAAGGAATTAAATTAGACAAAGCTAATTTTTCATTTATTTGTCATGACTTAAGCAATATTTCTGATTATGTAAGGCAAATTGAGACTTCAACTTTTAAGCTTTTAAAAAGAGCTTTACCTGGTCCCTATACTTTTATTTTGCCTGGTAATAATAACTTACCTAAAGAATTCAAGAAGAAAACAACAGTGGGTATTCGTGTTCCTGATAATTCGATTGCACTTGAGATTGTTCGTCAATTAGGAAATCCTATTGTTTCTACATCAATTCATGATGATGATGATGTAATTGAATATACAACTGATCCAGAGCTTATTTTTGAAAAATGGCAAAACCTAGTAGATATGGTAATTGATGGCGGTTATGGAGATAATGTAGGCTCAACAATTATTGATTTGTCTGGTGATGAGCCTGTTATAATTAGAGAAGGAAAAGGTAGTTTGGATATAATATAAATAAAATAGTACAAAACCATCAAATTATTCAGAATTAAGACATAAATTAGTTTATTAATAATCAGTTCTTAATTCAATTCATAATATGAAAATGTAATGGTTTTGTTTTTTTGGCATAGGCTTTAAATTGTTTTTCTCAAAATAGTATTAGAGGAAAAGTACTCAATAAAGCAAAAGTACCATTGTCGGGTGTGAATATTTATATCGATGGCACTACAATAGCTACTATATCAGATGAGAACGGAAATTTTGATTTGCCATTATGAACCTAAAACAAATAGTATTTTAGTAATAAGCTTTATGGGGTATCAAACGGAATATCTTTCAGGACTTGATGTTACAAAAGAGCTAACTATTACTTTGACTCCTTCGTTAAATTCTCTAAAAGAAGTAGTTGTAAAAAGGAAAGATCAATTTACTAGAAAGCAAAAATTACAGATATTTAGAGAATATTTTTTAGGACAAACACATAATAGTAAACTAGCAAAAATACAAAATGAGGATGATATTTATTTCAAATATGACAAAGTAAATTTTGTTTTAAAAGCATTCTCAGATAAGCCCTTACTAATTTCAAACCCTTCCTTAGGATATAAAATAGATTACGGATTAACCAATTTTGAAACCACTTTTAGTAAATTAAGTGTAACCAAAGAGGATTTAGTTAAAAGCTATTATAGTGGATTAAGCCGGTTTGAAGAAATTGATAATTCGAATGAAATTCTAGCACTTCGAAAAAAAGCGTACGAAGGTTCTCAAGTTCATTTTTTTTTAAATTTGGCTAATAATATTTGGGATAAAGAACAATTTTTAATTATTCATAATAGGAATGTCCTTAATCCTAACAACTGCTTTAAAATTGAAAGGGAAAAAGATTTTGTAAAAGTAGAAGTGCTGACAAAAAAATATAAAAAGGAGAACATAAATGAGGTCGCATCTTATGATCTAATATTTAATAAAAATGAGCATTCAGGAATTATTTTTGAAACGGATATTTTTTATGTTTATCCAGATGGTAATAATTCTAAAATAGAAAACATTGTTTTTTCGGGGAAACTTTCAGAAGAAAAAGTGGGAGATATGCTACCTTTAAATTATGTTTATGTTCCCGAAAATGAAATATACAATACAGGTATTTTAAAATAAATTTTTGACTGTGTTTAAATGGAGAAATCTGATTTATCTGGTGATGAGCCTTTTAAAAACTTAAAAAAAATAGTCTGTAAAATATTTTGTAAAAAAATTAAATAAATTCCCAAAAAAGTCAATTGTGTTAAATTAATATTTACATTTGTGTAGGAATGATGAAGATTTAACAAGTATAAGCATGTTATTCTTAATTATATTTAATTGGTTATTAAAAAAGGTTAAGGATACATTGAAGCAGGTCTAACGACCTGCTTTTTCTTTTTCTATCGACGATTCATTTTTTTTAATTTTATTCAATCATTAAATAAATCACACAAAAAAAGCGTCTTGAAATTTCAAGACGCTTTTGGATATATTTTAAAAGATTTTTAAAAAAAACTATTGTTTTTGTTTTTTCATTTCTTTTTCGATCATTTCATAGAATTGATCAATTTTAGGTAAAACTACAATACGAGTTCTTCTGTTACGAGCTCTGTTTTCAGCTGTATCATTAGCAACTAACGGTACGTAAGAACTTCTACCAGCGGCAATTAATTGTTCTGGTTTAACACCCAATTGATTTGTTAATACACGAATAATTGAAGTAGAACGTTTCACACTTAAATCCCAGTTGTCAAGTAAAACACCGTTTCCAATATAAGGAACACTATCAGTATGTCCTTCAACCATACATTCAAAATCTGGTTTGTCATTTACAACTTTTGCTACTTTAGCTAAAACTGCTTTTGCTTTATCAGTTACATCATAACTACCAGTTTTAAATAATAATTTATCAGCAATTGAAATGAATACAACTCCTTTTTCAACATTTATCTCGATATCTGGATCAGAAATCCCAACAGCACTTTTTAAACTAGTAACAACAGCTAGAGTAACACTGTCTTTCTTAGTTAATGCATCTTGCATTCTGCTAATTTTCAAATCTTTTTCTTTAATTGACTCTAAAGCTTTTTCAATATTTTCAGCACCTTTAGTTGTCAATATAGTCATGTCTTTAGACGTATTGATAAGTGTTTGATTGTGATCTTTTAAACCAGCAACCGTAGCTGTTAACCCTGCTTTTTCTTCTAGACAAGAGTTTAATTTAACGGTACAAGAATTTAGTAAATCTTGAGTCTCTTTGTTACGAGCTTCTAAATCGGCGTATTTCTTTTTAGAAACACAAGAAGTTAAAAGAGCTAGAACGGATAATGCAATTACGATTTTTTTCATAAATTTTTTAATTAGGGTTCAATTACAAAGTTAGTTTTTAATGATTAGATAATAGGTATAAAATATTGTTAAAATTAACCTTCAAATACCTTGCCATTATTAACGAAATAGGTATAAACGATACTTTGTGTTGTATAGTATTTTTTTGGCTGAAAATCATCTCTTTTTCTGTAAGTATTTGAAAATAAACTATAAAAAGAAAGATGAGCTTTTAAAACAGCAGTGAAATGTGAAAATTTTCCTTTAAAAATAAATTGAATAGCAGCTATTCCATCTAATAGCATGCGATAAAATAGTATAGAATATAACTTTTCTTTGGGTAAGTTTTTTGTTAACATTAACAATGAATTTCTGAAATTCAAAAAAGTTTTCCTTGGATTTCCTTGTTGTAAGGTGGCGCCACCAACGTGATAAACAACTGATTTGTAATTGTAAACTGTTTTATACCCTTTATTAAACGCACGCCAACATAAGTCAATTTCTTCTTGATGAGCAAAAAAATCAGCATCAAATCCATTTAATTCATGGTAAACGGAACTTCTAATAAAAAAACAAGCACCTGAAGCCCAGAATATTTCACATTCGTCATCATATTGACCATGGTCTTTTTCAATCGTTTCAAAAATGCGTCCTCTACAATATGGATAACCATATTTATCAATAAAACCGCCAGCGGCTCCTGCATATTCAAAACTCTCTTTATTCTTGTAGTCTAAAATTTTAGGTTGAATTATTGCTGTTTTAGGTTCTTTTTCGAAAGTTTCAATGATGGGTTTTAACCAATTTTCAGTTACCTCAATATCCGAATTTACTAAGGCATAAACTGCAGCATCTATATTTTTTAAGGCTTCATTATACCCTCCAGCAAAACCCAAATTAGTATCGTTTTTTATAATTTTAACGGAAGGAAAATTGGCTAATACAAATGAAATAGAATCATCCGTCGAGGCATTATCTGCTAAATAAACAGTTGCTTCAGGTGAATATTTTACTACAGAAGGTAAAAATTGTTCTAATAATTGTACTCCATTCCAATTGAGTATGACAACAGCTATTTTCATCTAAATGGTTTGATTATTGGATTTCATAAATAGGTAATTCGGCTAAAAACTGATATTTTTCATTTTCAAAATCCATTTGACAAAAGTAATGATTCAATCCATTAGTTACCATTAAATATTGGGCTTTCATAGTCATGTTATAACGAGCTATTTGGTCAAAAGTAGCTTGTGCTATTTTTATTTCAGGTGCTTTGCATTCGATTAAAATTAAAATAGATCCATCTGTATTAAAAACAACCACATCATATCTTTTGCGTAAGCCATTGACTTTTAATACTTTTTCAACATTTATTAATGATTTGGGGTATTTTTTTTCTTCTAATAAAAATTGCACTACATGTTGGCGAACCCATTCTTCGGGAGTAAGAATGATAAATTTTTTCCTGATTTCATCAAAAATAGAGACTTTATTTTCGCTATTTTTGAACCGAAAGTTATAAAGTTGAAAATTTAGTTTTTGCATGAAGCAAAAATAGTTATTTAGTTTAAAGTTTAAGGTTTAAAGTTGTACACGATACGACAAACTTTAAACCTTAAACTTTAAACCCAAAAAAAGCATGGACGAGGTTGTAAAAATTGTAAATGATATAAAAGCAGGAAACATCAAGCCAATTTATTTTTTGATGGGGGAAGAACCGTATTATATAGATAAACTCTCCGATTATATAGAAAAGAATATACTCACGGAAGAAGAAAAAGGTTTCAATCAAACGGTTTTATATGGAAGAGATGTATCTATAGAAGATATTGTATCTACCGCTAAGCGTTACCCTATGATGGCCGAACGTCAAGTTGTAATCGTCAAAGAAGCGCAAGAGTTAAGTCGTACTATTGATAAATTAGAAAGTTATGCCGAAAACCCCATGCCTTCCACAGTATTGGTTATCTGTTATAAATATAAAACACTGGATAAACGAAAGAAAGCCACCAAATTATTAGCGAAAGCAGGAATTGTTTATGAGAGTAAGAAATTATATGAAAATCAGGTTGGTGACTGGATTAAGCGCGTTTTAGCAGGAAAAAAATATAATATTGAGCCTAAAGCTTCGGCTATGCTAGTCGAGTTTTTAGGAACAGATTTAAGTAAAATCAATAACGAACTTGAAAAGCTGCAGATTATTTTACCAAAAGGCAGTACAATTTCACCAAAAGACATTGAGGAAAACATTGGTTTTAGTAAAGATTTCAATGTTTTTGAATTGAGAAAAGCAATAGGGGAGCGCAACCAACTTAAAGCGTATACAATTGCTGAAAATTTTGCAAATAATCCAAAGGAAAATCCAATGGTTGTAACTACAAGTTTAGTTTTTGGTTTTTTTATTCAATTATTAAAATACCATGGTTTAAAGGATCGAAATCCTAAAAATGTTGCAGCAGTTTTGGGTGTTAATCCCTTTTTCTTAAAAGAGTATGATTTAGCCATAAAGAACTATCCGATGCGAAAAGTAAGTCAAATAGTAGCCTCGTTGCGAGATATTGACGTAAAAAGTAAAGGAGTTGGTGCAAATGCGATGTCAAATTCTGATTTATTAAAAGAAATGCTTTATAATATATTTAATTAGCCGCTAAAATTCACGATATTTGTTTTTTAAATATACCACAATTATGGGAATGAATAAGAATACCATCCTAGGATGGGCAACTTTGATTATGATAGTAATGGGATTACTTTTAATAGGTCTTGGCGCCTTTAGATACCGCGATGTTTCGGGCTGGGGTTTTGCCGCTGTTGGAGTTGGGTTTTTAGCAAACGCTTGGGTTTTTAGTTCATTAAAAGGGAGGTTGTAATTAGGGATACTATATAAAGACAAAAAAAACACTATGTAAATAGTGTTTTTTTATTTATAATAATATATTTATAAAATAAAATTAGAAGTAGCTATGTGGAATAAATTATCAATTAAATCTCAGTTAATATTAATTCTATTAATTCCTTTTTCAGGGTTAATTTATACTACTGTTTCAAATATAAACTTCTCTTTAGAACACTATAAAAACATAGATGAAAGTTTAGATAACATCAAAAACATCGCTACACTTTCGGAAGGAATTGAGCTGATTGGTACTGAAAGAGGATTGCATAATTATTCCCTTTTTGATGCATCTATTAAAAAAAAATATTTAGAAAGTAAGCAAAAAACAAATGAGTGGTTTTTTAAAAATAATTTTAAAGACACTTTAATATCGAATGATTTTAAAAAATTATATACAACAATAATAAATCTTCATGAGAGTATTGAAAACAAAAATGAAACTGCTATAACATCCTTTGTGAAATATACTATTATCAATGAAAATCTAATAAATTTAATTGATAGAGAAGTGGTGTATTGTAAATATCCTAAGATTACTACTTTGGCCAATAATTATACTAATTATGTGCTATTAAAAAGGGCAGCTTTATTAAAAAGAGGGGTCGTTATACAGAGTTTAATTGATAAAAAAAATGATGACACCTTATTAGATTTGTATTTTCAATCAAAAGTATATGTACGAAGTGTTGAGTTTAAATTATCAAACTATAGATTGGATTCAATTAATAAAGATCTTTTAAAATTTCAAAAATCCAATTCCTATATTACTTTCAGTGGTAATGCACAAAATGTAGTAGATAATAAATTAAAAATTTCACCTAGGGAATGGTGGATTAATTCTACTTTAATAGTAAAAAACATAGCGAAATTAGAAAAACAAAATTTAAATTATATTGTAAAATTTGCTAGTAAAGAAAAAGCGGACGCATTAAAAAGTGTACTAATTTTAGTTTCAATTCTTTTACTGTTTTTGACAATCACTTTTATTTTATTATATAAATTAGTTAATCAATTATCTGGTTCACTAAATGTTATGTCTAATACGATTAAGAAAATATCGCAAGGTAAAATTATACGTAACCCTGCTTTTTTTGGAAATTCAGAATTTGTAGATATTAGTAATTCTTTCAATCAGTTATTGGAAGGGATGAAAGAACAGTTTCATTTGGCCTCTAAAATAAGTTCTGGAGAATATGGGACAAAAATTAACTTAAGAAGCCCAAATGACACTCTTAATAAGTCAATGAATGCAATGTCTCTTGAATTGAAGCGGATGGAGGATGAAACATCGGAGATTAATAAAATGAAAGAAAGTATTAGTGCAATAAATTATTCTATTTTAGATTCAAAAGATTTAAATGAGTTTGGAAGGAATATTTGCCTTACACTTGTGGAACAGACCAAAGGATGTCAAGCTAATTTTTATATTATTAATTCAGCTGAGGATAACAAACAATTGAATAAAATAGGAGGATATGCAGACAACAAGAATACTCCTGAAATTATTATGTTTGGAGAAGGTTTAGTTGGCGAAGTGGCTCAAATAAACAAACAGAGATGCTTGAATAACTTGCCTAATAATTATTCTTATTTGGCCTCTTCTTTAGGGGAATCGCCATTTTTTAATGTTTTAATCACACCTATTTCTTATAGAAACGAAGTGATTGGAGTAATAGAAATAGGATCTCTTACAAATTTTAGTGAAGATCATGAAACTTTTCTGAACACTGTTTCAGAATCTATGGGAAGTGCCATTGAAGTTTATATTCGTAACGAAGAATTGAAAGTTTCTGTTAATGAAATTAAACTTAAAAATAATATTTTACAAGTTCAAGAAGAAGAACTTCGACAAAGTAATGAGGAGTTGAACAAACAGTCTATGTTGTTACAGCAATCTGAGGAAGAACTTAGAAATCAAGCTTCTGAATTAGAACAAACGAATGCGTATCTTGAAGAGAAAGGGCGTGAACTTGAAAATAAAAACCATGAAGTTCTAATTAAAAATGAAGAATTGGTTATTGCTCAAGAAGAATTAAGTATTAAAGCGGATGAAATTGAACAGGCAAGTAAATACAAGTCGGAGTTTTTGGCTAATATGTCGCATGAATTACGAACTCCATTGAACAGTATTTTAATACTTTCGGATCTTTTAAAAGAAAATAATTTAGGCAATTTAACAGATCCACAAATTGATAACCTTTCAGTAATCAACTCTTCAGGTAAAGATTTATTGAACCTGATCACTGATATTTTAGATATTTCTAAAATTGAAGCTGGTAAAGTCGAGATTTATTCTGAGGACTCTATCGTTGAACGAGTTTATTCGGATATGGATGGCTTGTTTAGAGCTCAAATGGAAAAGAAAAAAATAGAATTTATAACAACCATTACTGAAGATTGCCCCAGAAAATTGCATACAGATATTGGAAAGCTAGAACAAATTCTTAAAAACTTTTTGTCCAATGCATTAAAGTTTACACCTGATAGCGGAACCGTTTCTTTGCGCTTTTCATCGGGTTCAGATAAAACTGAATTTACATCAGAAATATTGGCTAAATTAAAACCAGAGGAAATTTTGTCGATCCATATAGAAGACAGTGGAATCGGAATTTCGGAAGAAAATAAAAAGAAATTATTTCAAACTTTTCAGCAAGCGGATAGTTCTACAAGCAGAAAATATGGAGGTACAGGTTTAGGATTGTTTATTTCAAAAGAGTTAGCGCTACTATTAGGAGGAGAAGTAGAATTTGAAAGTGAGCTAAATAATGGAAGTGTTTTTAGTGTTCATATTCCGGTTACTTTCCAAGATAATAAAGTGGAACGTATAGGACCAGTACCTATTACTGATCCTAAAACAGAATCGAAAAGAGTAGAAACTTCTCGATCTTTGGAAGCAGTTTTAGATTTATCAGAAAACCTTAATGATGATCGAAATTTTGTTTCGGTAGATGACAAGACTATATTGATTATTGAGGACGACGCTTCATTTGCTGATGTATTGTTACAAGTAGCTCATGATAATGGTTTCAAGGCTATTGTTGCCTATCAAGGAGAAACAGGATATCAATATGCGAAAAAATACAAACCAAAAGCGATAATTCTAGATATGAAATTGCCTGGAATTGACGGTTGGACCGTTTTAAAATGGTTGAAAGAAGATAAAGAACTGCAACACATTCCAGTGCATGTGATGTCAGGTATGAATAGAGAGAAACTGGCCAAAGAAATGGGGGCTTTTGATTTCTTAATTAAACCTATAACGACAGATAAATTAAAAAGCGCTTTTGAGTCAATCGATGATCAAATAAACAAGGTCTTTAAAAAAGTATTGATTGTAGAAGATGATGTCAGTCTTAATTATTCAATAAAAGAATTAATCCATAATTGCGACAGAAACGTAATTTGTATTCAGGCGCATACTTTTAAAGAAGCAGAGCACATTTTAATGAATGATGATATTGATTGTGCGATTATGGATATTGGTTTACCCGATTCTAAAAATATTGCAAATATTGCAGCGCTTAGAAAAATATCAAAAAACGATCAGATTAATATAATCGTAAATACAGGGCAGTCCTTGACTGATGAAGACCAATTAGAATTGCAGAATAGTGCGGATGGAATTGTTATAAAAACAAGTAATGTAACGGAAAGACTAAAAGATGAATTACTATTGTTTTTAGATACTGTAGAAACGTCAAATAAAAAAGTAAGTAAAACAGCCCAGAATTTATTAGGAGGTGAAGTGCTTAAGGATAAAACAATTTTAATTGTTGATGATGATATTCGAAATATTTATGCCCTTTCAAGTGCATTAACTACTAAAGGAGCATCTATTTTAACTGCTTTTAATGGTATTGAAGCGCTTGAGGTTTTAAAGAACAACGCAACTATAGATATTGTCCTAATGGATATTATGATGCCTGAGATGGATGGTTTTGAAGCAACTAAAAAAATACGAGAAAATCCTAAATGGAAAACCCTTCCTATTATTGCACTAACAGCAAAAGCAATGAAAGGAGATCGTGAAGAGATATTAAATGCAGGAGCATCTGATTATCAATCGAAACCAATTGATATACAACAGCTTATTTCTTTAATTAGTATATGGGTATATAAATAGATGATAGAATTTAGCGACATAGATGAAATAGTTTTTTTAATAAAAAAACAATATGGTTACGACTTTGAAGGGTATTCTAGAGCTTCCCTTTTGAGACGTATCAATCGATTTATGGAACTATCTGGCTTGGTTACAATCGTTCATTTAAAGAATGAATTAGTGAACAATCCTGAAAATTTTAATACTTTCATAAATGAAATTGTTGTGAATGTAAGTGAGTTTTTTAGAGATCCAGACTTTTTCAAATCCTTAATAAATAATGTTTTTCCCTATTTAGAGAGTTATCCAAAAATTAATATATGGAGTGCAGGTTGTTCTTTTGGAGAAGAAACCTATTCATTGGCTATTTTATTGAAAGAAATGAATTTACTGGAAAAATCAAGATTATACGCCACTGATATCAGTACAAATGCTTTAGACAAATCAAAAAAAGGAATTTATTCTAATAAGGATTTCAAAGAATACTCAAAGAATTATTTTTCATGTGGAGGTAAAGAATCTTTGAATCAATATTTTGTTTCTGATGGTCAAAAATCAATTATTAATTCAGAGCTAAAAAAAGATATTTTATTTTCTCGACACAATCTAGTGACTGATAGTGTTTTCAAGGAATGCCAGCTTATTTTATGTCGTAATGTTTTAATTTATTTTAATGAAGAATTACAAAATAAAGTTTTAAAACTATTTTATGATAGTTTACCTATTCATGGGTTTTTGGCACTTGGAAATAAAGAGACACTGCGATTCAGCTCGATTAGTGATAAATTTAAAATTATTGATAGCAAAGAAAAAATTTACCAAAAAATAAAATAATATGCGATTGATTATTATTGGTGGCTCGGCAGGTTCTTTTAATCTAATATTGTCAATTCTGAAAGGATTAGATAAAGAGATGAACACACCTGTTGTAATTGTTTTGCATAGACTGAAAAACACAACTACTATTTTGGAGGATTATTTACAATTGCAATCGCATTACATAGTAAAAGAGGCAGAAGATAAAGAGCATATTAAACCAGGATATATCTATACAGCCCCCTCAGATTATCATTTGTTACTAGAAGAGGATTTAAGTTTTTCATTGGATGCATCAGAAGAAGTCAATTATAGCAGGCCTTCTATAGATGTTTGCTTTGAATCTTTTTCTTATGTTCTAAAAGAAAACTGTTGTGGAATACTCTTGTCTGGTGCGAATGAAGACGGAGCAATGGGGCTTAAAATAATTGCCAAAAATGGAGGAGAAACAATCGTCCAGGATAGTAACGAAGCCGAATATGCTTCGATGCCTAGAGCTGCAATTGAATTATATAAAAAACATAAAGTGTTTACACTAAACGATATTATTAAACAAATGAATTGTTATGCAAAATAAAAAACATACTCTTTTATTAATTGATGATAAGCCCGAAAATTTGATGGCTTTAAAGAGTATTCTAGATCTTCCGGAAAGAGAAATTATATGTTGTTTGTCTGGAAATTAAGCTTTACAAATATTACTTAAGAAAAAGGTTTCTTTAATTCTTGTTGATGTTCAAATGCCTGATATGGATGGGTATGAGTTTGTCGAAATTATAAAAAGTCACCCCGATACCGTATCTATCCCTACTATTTTTGTGACAGCAATAAGCAATGAGCAAAAATATTTAAGTAAAGCGTATGATTTGGGTGCTATTGATTTTTTATCTAAGCCTTTAAATACAGAGATTACAAGAAAAAAAGTAGAGTCTTTTTTAAAAATTTGGGATTATGATCAAGAACTGAAAAAATTAAATGAAACATTGGCTCAAAAAAATGAAGAGTTAGAACAATTTGCACATATCATTGCTCATGATTTAAAAACTCCACTTGGTAATATACAAGCATTAATAAACCTAATAGAAGAGGATCATATTCTTGACCTTCATGGGGATGTAGCCGATTTATTTGACATGGTAAAAACTTCTTCAAAGAGTATGTCAAAACTAATTGAAGATTTATTGTATTACAGTAAAAATGTTCAAAATAATGAGGGAAAAGAGGAAGTAAATATTGCATTGGCACTCGATCAGGTTTTAAAATTGATAAATCCACCAGAAAATGTTCAAATTGAAAAAGTAAACTTAAATCACACGATACTATTTCAACCGTTAGCTTTTTATCAAATTATATCTAATATTTTATCGAATGCTATTAAATATAATGATAAAGAATTTTCAAAAATCAGAATTAATTATGATGAAGAAAACGCTTCCCTTTCAATTAAAGATAATGGTCCAGGTATCGATGATAAATACCACACCAAAATTTTCGAAATGTTTCAAACATTAGGAGATAGCTTTAATGGAGAAAGCAGCACAGGTATTGGTTTAAATTTAGTAAAAAAACTAGTGGATAGAAATAATGTAACTATCGATGTTAAAAATAATACGGATGTAGGATGTGAGTTTGTAATTTCAAATATTGAAATTATAAGTAATAATGTATAATGCATATTAATTTTCGAGTAATTAATATTTTAAAAATGCAGTTATTCATTCTAGTTTAAAGGGATTTTGTTGACAAAAATATAATACCTTTGCACTTTAAAATTTTACTAATTTTGTGAGTTATAGTAACGATTAAAATGTGTTTTTTATACATTTTAATACTGGATATAACTGTAAACAATTAAATAATAATTTATGTCAGACGATAAAAAAGTAATTTTCTCAATGTCAAAATTGAGTAAAACTTATACAGGAGCAGATAAACCCGTTCTTAAAAATATCTATTTAAGTTTTTTCTATGGTGCCAAAATTGGTATTTTAGGTCTTAACGGATCAGGAAAATCTTCTTTGTTGAAAATTATTGCAGGAGTTGATAAAAACTATCAAGGTGATGTAGTTTTTGCTCCTGGATATACAGTAGGTTATTTAGAACAAGAGCCTATTTTGGACGACAGTAAAACTGTAATCGAAATTGTTCGTGAAGGAGTTGCTGAAACGATGCAAGTGCTTGAAGAATACAATAAAATCAACGACTTATTTGGTCTTCCTGAAAATTATGAAGATGCAGACAAGATGGACAAATTGATGGATCGTCAAGCAGCACTTCAAGATAAAATTGATGCACTTGGTGCTTGGGAAATTGATACTAAATTAGAGATTGCCATGGATGCTTTGCGTACTCCAGATGGTGATACTCCAATTAAAAATCTTTCCGGTGGAGAGCGTCGTCGTGTCGCTTTATGTCGTTTGTTATTACAACAACCTGATGTATTGCTTTTAGATGAGCCTACGAATCACTTGGATGCCGAAAGTGTCCTTTGGTTAGAACAACATTTAGCACAATATGCAGGAACAGTAATCGCTGTAACGCACGATAGATACTTCTTAGACAATGTGGCGGGTTGGATTCTTGAGTTGGATAGAGGAGAAGGTATTCCATGGAAAGGGAATTATTCTTCTTGGTTAGACCAAAAGTCAAGCCGAATGGCCTTAGAAGAAAAAGTAGCTTCTAAACGTAGAAAAAACTTGGAACGTGAGTTGGACTGGGTTCGTCAAGGAGCTAAAGGACGTCAAACAAAACAAAAAGCACGTTTACAGAACTACGATAAGTTATTGAACGAAGACCAAAAAGCATTAGATGAAAAGTTGGAAATCTATATCCCAAACGGACCACGTTTAGGTACTAATGTAATCGAAGCCAAAGGAGTTGCCAAAGCATATGGAGATAAGTTATTGTATGATAATTTGAATTTTACTTTGCCACAAGCAGGAATTGTTGGAATCATCGGGCCCAATGGTGCTGGTAAATCTACTATTTTCAGAATGATAATGGGTGAGGAGAAACCAGATGCTGGAGAGTTTGTTATTGGAGACACAGTTAAGATTGCTTATGTCGATCAAGCACACTCTAATATTGATCCTAATAAATCAATTTGGGAAAACTTCTGCGATGGGCAAGAATTAATTATGATGGGTGGACGCCAAGTGAATTCACGTGCGTATTTAAGCCGTTTCAATTTTGGTGGAAGCGATCAAAACAAAAAAGTGTCTACACTTTCAGGAGGAGAACGTAACCGTTTGCACCTTGCTATGACTTTGAAAGAAGAAGGAAATGTATTGTTACTGGATGAGCCTACGAATGATTTGGATATTAATACACTACGTGCATTAGAGGAAGGATTGGATAGTTTTGCAGGTTGTGCAGTAGTAATTTCTCACGACAGATGGTTCTTAGATAGAATTTGTACGCACATTCTAGCTTTTGAAGGAGATTCTGATGTGTATTATTTTGAAGGTGGTTTCTCTGAATACGAAGAGAACAAGAAAAAACGTTTAGGTGGTGATTTAACTCCAAAACGTTTGAAATACAGAAAATTAATTAGAGGATAATTAGTCTAATAATCTATATTAAAAAGGATATCTAAATTTAGATATCCTTTTTTTATTTCTTTTTCTTATCGTTTTTCATTAGTAAAAGTACTGTGGCCACCAAAGCAATGCAAACAAACCCAAAGACAAAAACGATAATAATGGAACCACTATCCCAAGTAATAAGTGCTATATTTTTCATGTTTCTTTATTTTAAATCAAAAATAGAAATAGTAGCATTAATTTAATATGATAAAAGTCATAAACCAACAATAGTTATAAAAATTTTGATTTCAATTCGGGGGTAGGGATCATGCAGCTGTCTTTTTTGCCAAACCATTGGTATCTATTTTTAGCAATGTAATCGTATATATTGTTCGTTAGAGAAGTAGGAAGAGCCTTAAAAATGGATAGTATTGCCATTCCACCACTAAGGTTTTTTGCTATTTCTAAAGCCGCTTCCCCTTTGATGTAATAGGCGATTCCAGGTTCGTAAAGAACAATACTATCTGTTTTTTGGATGTCAACACCAATATGTTTCATAATTTCTTGTCCAATTTCCGATTGCAAAGCCACAAAACAGAAAAGGTCTTTTTTGTCATGCTTTATAATAAACTGCACCGCTGTATTACACAGATTACATACCCCATCAAAAAGGATGATTTTTTTATTTTGTGGGAGTTCAATCATAAGCTATTTTTACAATTTGTCTTGTTGAGTAATTTTATTAATAGTTTTTATCTTAATGCGACTCGATTATTTGAGTCATTGCAAGGAACGAAGCAATCTCATCCAGGATTTCCGTTCCAATAAACTTTTATTTTGTTTGTATATTTTGTTTGTCATCTATTTTTATAGATTCGTTTATTAAATTGTCATAATATCTTTGATTTCTTCAAACAAATCGTCCCAATTTGGATTTATTGATTGAATTAGATTGTTTTTATTTTCTCTAGAACCTGCTTTTATTTGTTTTTCTCTTGCAATTGCATCACCAATCCATTGAAATTGTTCATAATAAACCAAAATGCTTAAATTATAACGAGCAGAGAATGATTTCGGATTTATTTTTTCTTTATGGTCTAAAATGCGTTGAGGAAGATTGGAAGTAACACCAGTATATACTACAGTTTGGTATTTATTTGTAATGATATAAATAAATCCTGGTTTCATTCACTTTTTTTATACTACTAATGTAATAATTTTTAAGTTGTAATGTGTATTTACAAAGTCATTTCAAGTTTTCGTGTCTGGATAGTCCCTATTCAAAATTCATAGTCTAAGTCATTGCGAGGAACGAAGCAATCTCATCCAGGATTTCCGTTCCAATAAACTTTTATTTTGTTTGTCGATTTATTTTAATGTGATTGCTTCGTTCCTAGCAATGACTCGGTTTGTGTATTTTGTTTGTCGACGTACTTTAGTGTGATTGCTTCGTTCCTTCAATTCATTCCATGATCTAAGTCATTGCGAGGAACGAAGCAATCTCATCCAGGATTTCCGTTCCAATAAGTTTTAATTTGTATGTCGACGTACTTTTGTGTGATTGCTTCGTTCCTCGCAATGACTCGGTTTGTGTATTTTGTATGTTGACATATTTTAGTGTGATTGCTTCGTTCCTTGCAATGACTTTGTTCGAGTATTTTGTTTGTCGACGTATTTTAGTGTGATTGCTTCGTTCCTCGCAATGACTCGGTTTGTGTATTTTGTTTGTCGACGTACTTTAGTGTGATTACTTCGTTCCTCACAAAGACTCTGTTTGTATTTTCTGTTTATCGAATTATTTTAGTGTGATTGCTTCGTTCCTCGCAATGACCCTATTTATCGATTACTTCTTCTTCATTGCTTCAACTAGTTCCAGTTCGTCCATACTTACTTTGGAAGTAAACATACCGTAATTCACCGTTGCTTTATTTTTCTCTATACTGTCAATTGTTCCTACGGCTTTACCATCCATCATTCGCACACGATCTCCCAATCGTATAATTGCTTTTGGTTTTTCGATTATGGGTTTTAGTTTTTTTTCCTTTTTTTCTTTGCGGATTTCTTCTACATGAACCGTAATTTCCTCAATGACTTCTTTTTTCTTGGCCACAATAGCTTTGGCTTCTTTTGGAGTTGCTTTCTTGCGCTTCGAATTTTCTATTTCTATAATTTTTAAAAATTCCCCTATCAGGTCTTTTTTGTTTTTGTTATTGAAATACTTCTCGGCAATATCTTCTATTTTCTGACCAATGTAAATGGTCTTTTGATTGCTGTCATATAATTCTTGATAGCTCTCTAGTTTTTGTTTAATTTTGACATTGATTGTCTCCATTTTCTTACCTTCTTCGCGCGCTTTAGACTCTTCTTCTTTTAGCGTTTGAGACGTTTTTTCCATCTTGGATCGTTCTTTTTGCAGCGTAGCAATCGTTTTGTCAAAACGTACTTTGCCTACTTCAATTTTCTTTTTGGCGCGATTGATTAAACTAAACGGGATTCCGTTTTTCAAAGCGACTTCAAAGGTGAACGAACTTCCTGCTTGACCTAGTGCCAATTTATACATGGGTTCCAATGACTTTTCGTCAAACATCATGTTGGCATTAGTAGCATAAGGCAACTCGTTGGCAAGGATTTTCAAGTTGGAATAATGCGTTGTGATAATTCCAAAGGCTTCTCGATGGTAAAACTCTTCCAAGAAAATTTCAGCTAAGGCACCTCCTAATTCAGGATCAGAACCGGTACCAAATTCGTCAATCAAGAACATCGTTTTGCGATTGCACTTCTTGAGAAAGTAGTTCATGTTCTTCAGTCGGTAACTGTATGTACTAAGATGATTTTCAATAGATTGGTTATCACCAATATCAGTAAGTATTCTATCGAATAAAAAGGTTTCTGAACGCTCGTGAACCGGAATCAACATCCCTGATTGTAACATCAATTGGAGTAAACCAACTGTTTTTAAAGAGATGGTTTTACCACCTGCATTAGGTCCAGATATGACAATAATTCTGTTTTCCTGTTGCAGCTCGATAGTTTGCGGATGCGTTATTTCCCTTTTCTGTTTGTTATTCAAATACAAAATGGGATGATACGCATCTCTAAAAAAGAGTCGGCGATTGTCCGTGATTTGAGGCATGATTCCGTTGATTCTATCGGCGTATTTTGCTTTGGCAGCAATCACATCGATATCACTAAGGAAATCTTGGTATTGTTTCAATAAGGGCAAATACGGACGAATATCATTTGATAATTGTTTTAGAATTCGAGTGATTTCTTCCTTTTCTTCATATTCTAGATTACTTAATTCTCGTGAATATTGTAAGGTAGCCTCAGGTTCGATATACGCAATGCTTCCTGTTTTAGAACTTCCAAGTATTGATCCTTTTACTTTACGGCGGTACATGGCTAAAACAGCCAAAACGCGGCGGTTTTGTACAAAACTCTCTTTGATGTCGTCTAGGTAACCTAAACTATTGTATTGCGTTAATGCCGATCCAAAACTTTGATTCACTTTCCCGCGAACTACATTCATATTTCTACGAACATCTAGTAATACGGGGGAAGCATTGTCTTTTATCTCTCCATATTTATCAACGATTTGATCAATTTGAGTGATAATATCTTTAGTCAATTCTACTTGATTGGCTCTGGTGTTTAAATGCGGGTAATAATCATCAAACTTTTTAAAAAAATTCAATAAAAAATTCACGGTTGAAGAAAGTGTTGCAATTTTTCTAAAACTACCTACTTCTAGAAAGCTGTCCTCAATGGCTAGAAATTTAATCTCGTGCGTGATGGCATCAAAACCATGATTAGGAATCGCATTATTGTTTTCAAAAGACGAAACATACTCTGACGTTTGCATTAAAGCCTGCATCAAAGTTTCTTTATCTTTAAAGGGAGTTATTTCTAAAGCTTTTTGTTTTCCAATGTCAGTATTGCAGATCGTTGAAATCGTTTCTAGAACAGTTGGAAATTGTAAATCTTGTAATGTTTTTTCGGTAATGGATATCATTTTTTGAGATAAGTTGCAAAGTCACAAAGTTACAAAGTAATTTGAATGTATTATTTTTTATCTTTGTTTAATGAAAAAAGATGAAATTATTAACGTCCTTCAAAAAGACAAGCAGTACCTAAAAGAAAATTATGGTGTTGTGACGATTGCTTTGTTTGGTTCTTATGCTAAAGGATTAGAAAATCCGGAGAGTGACGTTGATTTTTTTGTTGAATTTAATAAACCCTCTTACAGTATTTTAATGGGGTTGTATTCTTACTTAGAGGATAAATTAAATTCTAAAATTGAAATTGTTAGAAAGGGGCCACATATTTCGGACCGTTTTTTTAATAGTATTGAAAAAGATTTAATTTATGTATGATGACGTTTATAAATATTCGTTAGAAACTATTTTAGAACACATCACTATTTGTAATAAAAGATTTACTGAAATCAATGTGGCATCCGATTTTGTAGCTACTGAATACGGTAAAATTTTATTAGACGCAATTGTAACCCGACTTCAAGCAATAGGAGAGAACGTTAAAAACAGTTCGAGAAAACATAATTTATTACAGGATAATTATCCAGAAATAGAATGGAATAAAATTATTCGATTTCGTGATTTTATCTCCCATCATTATGAAATGCTGGATTTTGAGGTGATTTATGAAATAGGTGAAAATTATTTACCACAATTAGAAGTAGCAATTAAAACCGAATTAGGGAAATTCAAATAATATGCAAATTAATCTTAATCCGGAGTGGGAGAGCATTGTATCGGAAGAAACGCAGCAACCGTATTTTAAAGAATTACTTTTGAATGTGGAGCAAGAATATCAAAATAGCGTTTGTTATCCACCACAAGAGTTAATTTTTGCCGCTTTTGACTATTGTAGTTTTGATGATTTAAAAGTGGTTATCATTGGTCAAGATCCGTATCATGGGGAAGGAGAAGCAAATGGATTGTGTTTTTCGGTAAATGATGCCGTTCGAATTCCACCATCGTTGCGCAATATCTATCGGGAAATTAATGATGATTTGGATTCGATTTTCATGCCTAATTCAGGGAATTTAGAGTCTTGGGCTAGGCAAGGCGTATTGCTTTTAAATGCTTCGCTTACCGTGAGAAAAGATACGCCCAATAGTCACAAACACTTAAAATGGAATCTATTTACCGATGCGGTAATCCAAAAGATTTCGGAGGAGAAAGAAGGAGTTATTTTTTTACTTTGGGGAGCTTTTGCGCATAAAAAAGGGTTGAAAATTGATCGCACGAAACACTTAATTTTAGAATCAGGGCATCCATCACCCATGAGTGCCAATCAGGGGAAATGGTTTGGGAACAAACATTTTAGTACTACAAATGCATATTTAGAAAAAGCGGGAAAAACAGCTATTTCTTGGTTTTAGAATAGATGCTAGTCGATTGCAGTTTGCGTGAGGGATAAAAGCTAGCTACCGAAGTAGCGCGAATAGCCCGACAGCACTAAAAAAAGAGGCTCATTACCGTATTGATAATAAGCCTCTTTTTTTAGTGCTGGCACGCCCAAATTAGGAACGTACTATTGTTTTATAATTTCCTCTAAGGTAGCTTTGTCCTCGCGGTTGCTAATTTTTAAAATAATAGGGATGTTTTTCATCGTTTTTCCTTCGATTACATACAACTTCGCTTTATGGAATTCGGTGTTGCTTTTATCAAAGTCAACATCTCCGTATTGTAAAGTGTTTTTAATATCTACGGTGTCAATCCAGTCTTCGGCCAAAACTTTGGACGCTTTTTCGGAATAATCGAAAGGTTTGTTTCTTAAGTCGTTTAAAACTCTAGAATTTGGAAAATAATTACAACGGGTGTCTTTACCGCTAAAAACTAAGGCTACAAAAAACAGACCCATAACTAATCCCACTAAATAGTAGGCAAAACGTTGTGCAAACTTCATGAATTATTTTTTTGGCAAAGGTAAAGGAAAGATTCCTTAAAACACAATTAAATTAATATCGTTATTAGGTAAATCGAACCAGTCGCCAATGGCTTTATTGGTCAGAATTCCATGGTACAAATAAACCCCATGTTTCAAGCCTAGATCACAACGAATGGCGCTTTCAATTCCGCCATCTTCGGCGATTTTCATTAAAAAAGGAGTAATAATATTACTGATGGCTAGGGAAGCGGTTTTAGAATAGCGCGAAGGAATATTGGGAACACAATAGTGTAATACGTTGCTTTTTATAAAGGTAGGCCTTTCATGCGAAGTTACTTCTGATGTTTCAAAACAACCGCCTGTATCAATGCTCACATCCACAATAACAGCTCCTTTTTTCATGTGCTCGACCATGGTTTCAGTAACAATAACGGGACAGCGATCGATACCGCGCATGGCGCCAATAGCGACATCACAACGTCTAAGGGCTTTTAACAACCCTTTGGATTGTATGGTGGAAGTAAATATTCGTTGGTTTAAACTGTTTTGCAAACGGCGCAATTTTGTAATAGAATTATCAAATACTTTTACGGTTGCCCCAAGGCCAATAGCTGTTTTTGCAGCAAATTCACCTACTGTTCCCGCACCTATAATCACTACTTCAGTGGGTGGAACTCCGGTAATATTTCCAAATAATAGCCCTTTTCCAAATTCATTAGTAATCATCAATTCGGCAGCGATTAATATGGAAGCAGTTCCTGCAATTTCGCTCGAGGAACGTACTGCAGGGTAAGAACCGTCTTGGTCTTTTATGTATTCAAAAGCGAGTGCCGTTATTTTTTTCTTGGTTAACGCTTCAAAATAGGCCTTGTTTTTTGTTTTTAATTGGATAGACGAAATCAAGATGGTTTGTGGATTCATCATTTCAATTTCGGCTAGTGTAGGCGTTCCTACTTTTAGAATCATAGGACAACCAAATACTTTTCGGGTATCATTGGTTATTTCTGCTCCAGCGTCACTGTATTCCTTGTCCGAGTAACTGGAATTTTCTCCAGCTCCTGCTTCAATCATTACACGATGTCCCTGAAAAGTCAAGGAATTTACAGCATCGGGCGTAAGGCAAATGCGACGCTCTTGGTAACTGGTTTCGTTAGGAATACCAATAAAAAGATCGCTCTTGCGTCTTGCTACCTCCAGTTTTTCTTCCTGTGGTAAAAGTTCTGCTTTCGTGAATGGATAAAAAGATATTGACATTGTTGTTGTGATGATTAAAGAGTAAAATTACATAAAAAAGTTTAAAAAAAAACTGATTTTTATCAATTAGCAATCAATAAAAAAGGTTAGTAGTAATTAATCCATAATTCGTTCCATTTTTATATCAGCTCTTTCGTACACGCCATCTTCTAGGGCGACTTCAACAAATCCATACTTTTCATATAAGTGGATTGCTGGAGTCAGTTTTCTGTTAGAATATAAAATAAGTTTTTTCATTTGTTGCTTGCTAGCCACATGGATACAATGATCTAATAACTTTTTTCCTATTCCTAAACCTTGAACACCATCCGTAACGGCCATTTTGCTTAATTCAAAATCGGTTTCATTGATTTTTATAAGCGAGACTGTACCCACAATTTTATTGTTGTACTGCGCATAAAAAATCATTCCACCTGGTTCGATGATGTATTTTTGTGGATTGGAGAGTACTTGCTCGTCTTTGGGTTCTATTTTAAAATAACGCTTCAGCCATTCCTCATTCAAGGTTTTTATAGGTTCCTTTAATTCATCCGAAAAAGGAATAATAACAACAGTATTTTCTGAACTCATTGTAGTGGTATTAACTTAAATGCAATAGACGTTTGCCGTCAGGCAGGACTTCAATTTTAATAACGGAATGTTCCTCCGGAATCAAATTCGGAATCTGTTCTGCCCATTCGATAAAACACCAATTTCCAGAATAGAAGTAATCATCGGCTCCCATGTCTAGCGCTTCCGTTTCATTCTTCAATCTGTAAAAATCAAAATGGTAAACAATTTGATTGTCAATAGTTTGATATTCATTAACTAAAGAAAAGGTGGGACTACTTGTTGCTTCTGTAACACCCAGTGTTTTACACAGTTGTTTGATAAAAGTCGTTTTTCCAGCTCCCATTTCTCCATGAAAAAGAATTACTTTTTTGGGTTTTTCGGCCACTACTATTTCCGCTACGGAGGCGATATCTTCTAATGAAAAAATAAATTCCATTTTTTATTATTGTTTTAAATTCTGAATTATAAATTTTGAATTATGTTGTGAATTCAATTCTCTCTTCTATTACAATAGTACAAGCCTGAAACCTTTTTTATATTAACAATCAAGGCAACCATAAACTTGAAACAAAAGAAACCTTAAACTATATTTTCAAACTACGTCAAACCTGAAACTTTTTTTATTACTACAATCAAGGCAACCTTAAACAAAAAAAACTTTAAACAAAGTTTTTTCTACTTCGGATTAAAAATCAAACACGGTATAATCATTTCTTCCAGCGAAATCCCTCCATGTTGGTACGTATTCTTATAGTAACTCACATAATGATTGTAATTGTTGACATACGCCAAGAACAAATCATTTTTTGCAAAAATATAAGAACTACTCATATTTATGGCAGGCAAACCTATTTTTTTTGGCTCTTTTACAGCATATACATCTTTGTACTCGTAGGTTAAGCTGCGACCCGTTTTGTAACGCAGGTTCAAACTCGTATTTTTATCCCCCACCACTTTCGATGGATTTTTAACATTTATCGTTCCGTGATCCGTAGTTAGAATCAGTTTAAAACCTAGTTTTTGTGCCTGCTGAATAATTTCTAACAAAGGAGAATTCTTGAACCAACTCAGCGTTAGCGAACGATACGCCTTATCATCGGAGGCTAATTCTTTTACCACATCCATTTCGGTTTTCGCGTGAGAAAGCATATCTACAAAGTTGTAGACAACTGTAACTAGGTCATTATCTTTTAATCCTTTGAAATTCTCTACCAGTTTTTTACCCGAGGCGAGATTCGTAATTTTAAAATAATCCTCTTTGATTTTCAATCCCAAACGCTTCAATTGTTCCGACAAGAATTCAGCCTCATACAAGTTTTTTCCGCCTTCCTCAGGATCATTTTTCCAGTATTGCGGAAACTGTTTTTCCATTTCCAGAGGCAATAAACCAGAGAAAATTGCATTTCGAGCATACTGCGTCGCCGTAGGCAAAATAGAGTAGTAGGGCACCTCTTTTTCTAGTTTATAATGTTCAGCGACTACGCTTTCAAAGGTTTTCCATTGGTCGTAACGCAAATTATCAATTACGACAAACAGCACCGGTTTGTCTTTTTTAACCAACTCCGGAACCACTAATTCTCTAAATAACGTATGCGATTGCACCGGTTTATCGGCTTTTGGCAAAAACCAATCTTCATAATTGCGTTCTATAAATTTCCCAAACTGCGAGTTGGCTTCTGCTTTTTGTGATTCCAGTATTTCCACCATGCTTTGGTCATTGATGGTTTCCAACTGCAATTCCCAAAAAATCAATTTTTTGTATAACTCAATCCAGTCTTCATAGGAGTTCACCATTGCCATTTCCATGGTGATTTTTCTAAACTCTTTCTGGTAATCCAGCGTCGTTTTTTGCGAAATCAACCGCGAGTGATCCAAGTTCTTTTTCAAACTCAGCAAAATCTGGTTTGGGTTCACGGGTTTAATCAAGTAATCGGCAATTTTAGACCCTATGGCTTCCTCCATAATATACTCTTCCTCACTTTTGGTAATCATAATCATGGGAACCATACTCTTTTTCTCCTTCATTTCCGACAGCGTTTCTAGCCCGCTCATACCCGGCATATTCTCATCCAGAAAAACGATATCAAAATTCTCGTTTTCAAAAATATCAATCGCATCACGACCGTTATTACAAGTCGTCACACTATAATTTTTTTGTTCCAAGAAAAGGATGTGTGGTTTCAAGTAATCAATCTCATCATCCACCCAAAGTATTTTTATCTTATCCATATCGTAATTTATCAAGAATTAAATGCGCTAGCAAGATGCCAAATTACATTTTTTTAAAAGGTCTAGATATTAATATTATTATAAAATTTACTGTTAAAACGCTATTGGGTGCGGATTAGTACTTTTTTCTGGGCGTGCCCTCCGCCAAAGCTCCGGTCGGGCAGTCCACTGCAAGTCCTCGCCCCGCCAAAAAAAAGCGGGGCTGTGGGCTTTCCGTTTCCGTCCCTCACGCGAGATTGTGTTAGTTAGGAACATTTTTTTCATAATTACGGGTAAAATGAGGAAAACCGTAAAGAGATTGATTTTCTACAACTTACATTTGGGTATTGGTATTTTAATAAAAAAAATCATACATTTGAAAACCACGTAAAAACAAAATTAATCCACAATAAGAAGAAAGTATACTTTCCTTTTGTTGTGGATTTTTGTTTCGAGTTAAGAGAGAATTTAATTAAAAGAGGTATAAACTTTATGTTATATACAAGTTACCCGACATTATAAAAAAATGAGCATAATAAGACCTAGACTTAACGATTTTTTCAGTATTCCAATCACACAAGAAGAGGTTGATTTTGCTATACCGTTTATAGACGAAGATATACCTTTATACGTAGACCCATTTTTATTATGGAAATCGCCTTCAATGCAAGACAATTCATTACATCTTTCAATAACAAATAGTTTTAATAATTTAGGACATTTAATTTCAAAAGGGAATGAAAAAGAAGCCCTCGAAATATTAATCAGAGCGTCAGAATGCAATGAAGTAGGTTTAGGTAATTCTAAAACAAAAGAAGGAAAACGAATCGGAGAAAAATTAGCTAATAAAATATTAAATCAATTTTCTTCAATATCCCAATTAAATAAAAGTGGTTTTATTCATTTTGAAGAAATTCAATTATTAGTTGAAAATTTCTCAAAAGACAGAGTTAGCGATATTGCTTGTAACTTTATACAATCATTCTTAGTTGACTACACAATCGAACAATGTGAAAAATTTGGTATCCCTATTCAGAAAGTTCAATTAAAAAACATTTATAATTCAAAAACTAATACTTTTGGAGAAGAGGTGACTCATCTTCCAATAAATCCAATTAGTAACACACCAATTATCTTTACACCAAAAAGATGGTTAAAACATATTCCTTGGATAAATACTGATGATTATTTCAATTCATATTATGTAAAAAACATACATAAAGAAGGAGAAGAATTCCCAGATAAAATAAAATTATTAAATTTTAATAGACAGAATTATGATATAGTTCAGGCATATACTTCTATTAAAGAAAAACAATTTGAGAATTGCAAAAATGACCCTTTATTTAATCAAATTCCTGTAACTTCAGCTAAAAGAAAAATTTCGACAATTACAAAATTACCTACAGGTAAAACCGAAAATGCAGATAGAAAATTTGAGGATAATGCTTGCCAATTAATTACATCTTTAGTCTATCCTCATTTGGATTTTGCTCAAGAACAAAGTAGAACAGAATCAGGTGTACAAATCAGAGATTTAATATTCTACAATAATAAGTCCTCAGATTTCCTTAAAGAGATATATGAAAAATATAACTGTACCCAAATTGTAATGGAACTTAAAAACGTTAAAGAAGTTCAACAAGAACATATTTTACAGTTGAACCGATACCTAAAAGAACAATTTGGTAGTTTTGGAATAATCGTTACACGAAATCCACCGCCGTCAAAAGTTTTGAAAAACATTATCGATTTATGGTCTGCTCACAGAAAATGTATTCTTATTTTAGATGATAATGATTTAAAAATGATGACTCAGGTTTTTGAAAGTAAACAACGAAATCCTATTGAAGTCATCAAGAAAAAATATATTGAGTTTACAAGAGCTTGTCCTTCCTAAAAAAAAATAAAAAATGAACAATAACGAAATAAACAATTTTGAAAAAACACAAACTCAACTTGAAGGATTGCTAACAGAAATAACAATTTTGGCTAGAAAATCTCCAAACGATGGTGTTAACAAATTTAAATTAAAGTTTATAAATGAAATCATATTAAGTGGTAACAAGATTTTAGGAGCAACATATAAACCACTTGATTCATTTGAAAAGTTTGATGAGGATGATTTACCTTCTAATAGCGATGTAACTTTTATTCTTTCACAATATTTAAATTGTTTTGAAAAATTGCGAGCTGACAACATTTATATTGAACAAAAATATGACGGAAATAAATATATTTTTGAGTGGTATTGGGTAATTAACAAATCTAAGTCTAAAATAAAAACAGCTCCACCGAAAAAAATAAAATAAAATAAAATGGCAAAAAAAACAATACTTCCAACAGAAGCAGAAATTATAAATTTTCAAATGCTAAATGAATTAGCTGAATCTATTTATATTGAAATGAAAGAGTTTTCAAAGAAAAAACCAGATGATGCCTTAAACGCTTTCAAAGTTAAAAATGTTAATCGAGTTTTGACTAAACTAAAAGATTTTTTAAAAGATGAACCAACTGTTACTTTTTTAGATTTACTAGATACTGAAACTTTACCTTCAAATAGTGATGCAATTTTAATTATCGGTCAATTTAAAGCTTCGATGGATAATTATAGAAAAAAGTATACTAGCAATTATAATCGATGGAAAACAATTGAAAATCCAGAAGGGAAGCAAAGATAAATAACGTCGGGTAACAGCCATTTTGAGCTAGCTGGAATTTAGTGGAATTATCGTTTCGCATCAAGTTTTCGTTAAGCCGAAAACTGAGCGGTTACGAACTTCCAGCCATCTCAAAGTGGCATAACGTTGGTGGCAAGTTTACAGCAACTAACTAAAAAACAATAACATACAACAAGTAATTACAAATAAAAAACAATCAAACAATAGAATAATATGGCAGAAGAATTACTAAATGGTCAAACCAGAACAAACAGTGAAAAGGGAAAAATCACCTATTCTCAATATGGTTTTAGATCAGCACAAAAATCCCAATCACAGCCAGTAGCTATTGACGGTTATCTTGACAATGTTTATGACCAATTTTTGGAAGAGCAAAAATTAGATGAGCAAGGACTCAAAGACAGAATTTCAAAATTGAAAGCCGAACTACAATCTGAAAAGACTAAAAAAAATGATGCTAACGCAGAAATATCTTCATATAAAAGTTTTAAAGAAGACAAAGAAAAACAGATTGAAGAATTAGAACTTGAAAAAATTGACATTAGAAACGGAGATGGCGAAATTGGAGATACTTCATCATTTGTTATAGGCGCATTTATAACATTGCTTCTAACAATGTATTTATTCGTTTTTTATTCTTCTTCAGGATATTCAGCTTTTTATGGAATAAAACCCGGTAGTTTGGGTTTTATAAATCCAAATGTTTTTACAGATGCAATGAATAAAGGAGGTGGTGTTATCGCACTAATTATTTTATTTCCAGTAATCTTCCTTGCAATGGGTTTTTACATTCACGTTTCAATTGAAAGTAACAAAAAATTAAATGCAGAAAATAAAAAATCAAAATATGGAATTATTAGTTCATTACTTTTAATAACACTTATTGCTGACGTATTTATTGGATATAAAATTTCACAAGGTGTTCATACAAATGAATTTAATGCAGGTTTAACGAACGAAACTTGGAAATTCAATATGATATTTTCTGATATAAATTTCTATTTAGTTTTAGTTTTAGGATTTGTTGTTTATGTCGTATGGGGATTTTTACTGAATTTTGTATTAAGTCATTCGTATTTAAAAACTGAAAATGAGCAAGTAAAGTTAATGATAGAAAACATAAATTATAAAATCGGAGAAAAGCGAAAAGAATTAGCTGAAATTATCTCAAAAATAAACAAATTTGAAAGCGATATAACAACTTGTGAAAGTAAAATTGAAGAGAAACAAAAAGATATAATTGGTTATGAAAACGGAGTAATCCCTATTAATATTTCTTCATTAAAAGGTTCTGTAGGCGAATTTATGGGTGGATGGCAAAATTATACTAATAACAATTTTTACACAGATGTAGCACTTCCATTAATTGACAATGCAATTAAGGCTCAAACCATTTGGCTCAACAACAAAATTCAAAACCTAAACTCCGATAACTAAAAGATGGAAAATATTCAAAAAAAGCAAAAGAAAAAGAAAGACAAAAAACCATTATACATTTTAGTTGCCTTTCTACTATTTTTTGGTTTATTTATTTATGCAATTACAAGACCTTCAACGCAGAGTAAAGCAATGAAAGAACTTGAAACAAGTTTCAATAAAAAAGATGTTGAAATGGTTTGGTATAAATATAAAGCAGATTTATATCAGGACGAAGAGTTTTTATATGAAACACGAAAAAAGTTAACAGAATTAAACTTAAACGAAGAAGAAATAAATGAATGTAGAGGGTGGCTTCCGCCACCGCCTACAAGTATTAATTTGATCATTGTTCCTGATTTATCGAGACGAATAATCGATACATTAAATAATCCAAATCAAATCAAGAATGACATCTTTGTATTAGAAACTATTTGGAAATCATTTGTTGAATTTTCAAAATTAAAACAAGATACCAAAGACAAACTAATTGTTGACGTCACTGATATTGACCAAGCAAAAGGACAATTTGGAGAAGTTGCAAATAACTTACAATTTGATCTTTCAACACATAAAGGAAAAAGTAACCGTTTATTTTTCACAAGTGAAAAAAACGAACAATTTGAAAGTAGTATTAAAGAAATGTACAAATTAGCAAAAGATAAACCACTTGGAGCTGATTATAGATTTTATTTGAGAAGGTATCTTGTGAATTATATAAAGAAACCAACACTATTTGAGAATATAATCAATAAAGTTGTAATTATAACAGATGGATATTTAGAAGCTGAAAACAAACCCGCTGATACCAAGATTTACGGTTTTGAAAAACAATTACATAATTCTGTTTCAATTGGCAACACTTTACAAGTAATTACAAATTATGAACTAAACATTCCAAAAGTTGATATTGATTTATCCAATACTGAAGTCTTAATTTGTGAAGTGAATGAAAGAAAAGCAGGTAAAGGATTTGACTTTGAGATTTTAAAAACTTATTGGGAAGATTGGTTTAAAAGAATGGATGTTAAAAAAGTTAGTTTTATTCAACGGGAACAAGCAAATGAAATAACCGCAAAAAGAGTAACTGAATTTATTACTAAATAAAAAAACCTGCCACCAACAGCCGTTTGGCCCCCAGCTAGCGCGAGCGTCTCGCTCGTGCCCACAAACTAAATATAACCAAAGTTGTATGAAAAAATATAAATGTAGTTTTCTATTATAGTAGTTTATTTTTTTAACTTATTTATAAAAATAGTTCATTAATAAAATATCAAAATAATGGTTTACTTTATTTTAAATTGCTTTTGATAATGGGCACGAGCGAGACGCTCGCGCTAGCCTTTAGATTTGTTCTTTGAAAAATCAGTAAATTTAAATTAACAACCAAACTGACAAAGTGAACCATTCGCGCCGCAAAGTTTTAGACTTATCCCCCGATTAGGACTTTGTCAGTTTGTATTGAACAAGCATCAAATAGTAATTCAGGTTTTTAGGCCTATTATCAAGGTTATGAGTGTGTTCAATAGACTGGTTGCTAATCTTTAAAACATTTTCTTATGAACAAATTTAAGCATTTTTTAGGCATTGACATATCCAAAGAATATTTTGATGCTGTTGTGATTTTGAATGGAGATAAACAAAACACCATCCATAATCAATTTGTAAATGATTACAAAGGAATCCAAGCACTTCACAAATGGTTGAAAGAGCAAAATGCTACTTTTGAAAACACATTGATTTGTTTAGAACACACTGGCATGTATGGAAAGTTACTTATCAAGTATTTGATGGTATTTAAGTTTGATCTTTGGGTAGAAATGTCTTTGAAAATTATTCGAAGTATTGGTGTTCAGAGAGGTAAAAACGACAAAATCGATGCTGAAAGAATAGCTTATTATGCCATGAAGAATGTTGACGAAGCAGTTCTGTACAAAGCTCCTAGAAAAGAAGTTGATAAAATCAGAAACTTATTGTCTTTAAGAGAAAAGCTAGTGGTTACAAAAGCCTCGTTGTTACGTAATGTAAAAGAACTCAAGTCATTTGATTTAGAAGTGGCTAAACTCTCAGAAAAACTCCAAAAAAGTACCGTTAAAGGAATTGAAACAGATTTGCAAAAAATAGAAAAACAATTAGATAAAATAATCAACGAAGATGAAAATCTTTCCAGAATATTTAAAATATCGACATCGGTTACAGGCGTTGGAAAAGTAACAACTTTATTCTTAATCTGTTTTACAAATGAATTTACAATGTATATCACTCCTCGTCAATTGGCTTGTTATGCAGGCGTGGTGCCTTTTGAACACACTTCAGGAAAAAGCGTACGTTCAAAACCAAAAGTCCATTATATGGCAAATAAAAAATTAAAAAAACAGTTGCATATGTGTGCGTTATCTGCAATCACAAGCGATCCAGAGTTGAAAATTTATTATAACCGAAAAGTAGAAGAAGGAAAAAGCAAAATGCTCGTAATTAACAATATAAGAAACAAAATCGTACATCGTCTTTGCGCATGTATTAAGGAAAACAGAATTTTTGAAAAAAGACAAATAGCTTAAAATCAAATAAATAAATTTTTCTTTTGAAAGGGAAGAAGCAATAAAAACTTTTTCCCCTTCGCAAGACCTATTGTTTGTTTTCAACACAAAGTTATTGAATTATTCACAAAAAATAAATGAAAATTTTATGAATTATTATTTGCTTAAATCATAGTAATCGGTGGACCATTAGTATTTAATCGTATAATATTAAAAAAATAAAATATGTCAAGAGTTGGAATGGTAATAGGTTTAGTAATCGCCTTTATAGGTTGGGTTTTATACCATCTTATAATTAAAAAAGACTTAAAGAAAAATTTAAATAATTTATACCTAGGACTATTTTTTATTGGAATATGGGTTTTGTTTTATTTTTTTATTATTGATTTTTTTTAAAAGTCCCCAGCTATCGCGAGCGTCTCGCTCGTGCCCACAAACTAAATATAACCAAAGTTGTATGAAAAAATATACATGTAGTTTTCTATTATAGCAGTTTATTTTGATAATTTATTTATAAAATAGTTCATTAATAAAAATATCAAAAATAATGGTTTACTTTATTTTAAATTTATTTTGATAATGGGCACGAGCGAGACGCTCGCGCTAGCGGTCTTTAGCTACGATGAGCTTAACCATAAAGCAAATACTGTAATATATATGAGTACAAAATATAAATTTGGTGAAAGTACAGGTGCTTATTTTGTAAGTTTTGCAACCATTAATTGGATTGATGTATTTACACGAGATACTTATTTTGGGAATATCATTGAATCCTTAGATTTTTGTAGAAAAAATAAAGGAATGGAAATTTATGGTTATTGCATTATGCCAAGTCATGTTCATTTAATTTTTCGTTCAAGTAATGGAGATCCTTCTGGTTTGATGAGAGATTTTAAAGGTTTTACATCTAAAAAAATGCTCAAAACAATTGAAGAAAATGTTCAAGAAAGTAGAAGAGAATGGATGCTTTGGATGATGGAACGTGCAGGCAAAAAGAATAGCAATGTAAAACACAGACAGTTTTGGCAACAAGACAATCATCCAATTGAAATTTGGTCTTTAAAAGTTTTTGAACAAAAACTTAAATATATTCATCAAAACCCTGTAGAATCTGGTTTTGTAACTGATTCAATTGATTGGAAATACAGTTCAGCTAGAAACTATGGAAATAATGATCATACAATTTTAGAAATAGATATGAATTGATTTTTATTGTGGGCACGAGTGAGATGCTTGTGCTAGCAGTGGGCACGTGAAAAACAAAACCAATTACCTACATTTATAATCCCAGAATCTTTGTCGTAATTTTAGAAAAAAAGTATGCATAAAAGAAATTTAAAAGAAAATCTAACAATAATTTTTTTGATTTTAATTGCAAATTCCACTTTTGCACAGAAAAAAGAATTCCGAGAAGCGGTTGTTGATAGTTTGGCTTTCGTAAATAACAGAAAAATAGTAAACAGCCTAAATACGGATGTCTATCTAAAAAAAACATTTACTAAAGAAAACATACAAATTCCGTATCGGCTTCTAAAGCCAAAAAATAATAGTAATAAACAAAAATATCCTTTAGTAATTACCTTTCACAACTCTACCCGAATTGGAAATGATAATGAAAATCAACTTGAACCATTTGCGAAAATTTGGTTAAGACCTGAAATTTATAATAAATATCAATGTTATGTAATTGCACCACAATTCAGCAAGCGTTCTTCAAATTATGAAAAGAATATTGATGGTATTCAAATTTCAAAATCTTCAAAAGATGTTTTTGCAGTATTGGAATTAATTAAAAATGTTGAAAAAAAATATCCAAACATTGATAAAAATAGGATTTACTTAATTGGTTATTCTATGGGTGCTTCAACTGCACAAAACGTACTGAATATTGCGCCAAACATATTTGCGGCTACCGTTTCTGTTGCAGCCGTTCCTGATTTTTCAAATCTTAAAAAATTAAGCAAGAAAAATTTATGGCTTATACATGGGGAAAAAGATGACGAGAATCCCTATATCGGAAGTCTTGAATTGTTTAATAAATTACCTTCAAACAAAAATTTGATTTTTACGACTTTTAATAACCTCAATCATAATACTATTGTCATTCCTTTTTTAATTACCGAGGAAATTCCTAAATGGTTATTTGATAAGCATAAATAAAAAACATCTCTTACCTACATTTATAATCCATAGTCACCATAAAATTGGAAAACTAAAAAACTAAAAAACTATAATTATCGAAATCTAAATCACAAATCAATATGAAAAAAAGATCAAAATCATTTTTAGCAGTACTATTTATTTGTTTAACATCAACCGCAAGTTTTGCTCAATTGTCATCTACCAAAATTGACTCTTTGATGCAAGAGGCATTACAAAAGTTTAAGGTGGCAGGTGCTGCCATCGCTATTGTTAAAGATGGTAAAATAATTCATCAAAAAGGATATGGCGTCAATTCTATTGTAACTAAGCAAGCGGTCAATGAAAATACTAATTTCCAAATTGCCTCGAATACTAAAGCATTTACATCGGCTGCTTTGGCGATTTTAGAAGACGAAGGCAAATTAAAATGGACCGATAAAGTGATTGACCATATTCCCGAATTTAAAATGTATAACGATTATGTTACTGCCAATTTTACCATCCTAGATTTGTTGACACACCGCAGTGGCCTTGGTTTGGGCGTGGGGGATTTAATGTTTTTTCCTGATGGTTCTAACTTTACGGTTAATGATGTAGTGACTAGCTTTCAACATTTTAAAGCGGTTTCGCCCTTTAGAACTCAATTTGATTATGATAATTTACTGTATATCGTTGCAGGAGAGGTTATCGCTAGAGAGAGTGGCATGAGTTATGAGCAATTTGTGCAACAACGCATCATCACTCCATTAGAAATGAATCGTACTTATGTGGGGAGCTTACTAAAAGACAAAAGTAATTTAGCGGTTTCGCACTCATCAGAATCAGGGACTATAAAAACCATTGAATCATATGCTATTAGTACTGCAAGTGCAGCAGGAGGTATTTACTCGAATGTATCCGACTTATCTAAATGGATGATTACACAGTTGAATAAAGGAAAATATGGTGTTGATATGCAATCTACTTTGTTTTCTGAAAAAAATCATAACGAAATGTGGCGCATACATACCGTAGAGCAGGCCAATCCAGACCCAAGATATAATTCTCATTTTGCGGGTTACGGTTTAGGATTTGAATTAGGGGATAGCAAAGGGAATTTTAAAGTTTCTCATACAGGCGGTCTGCCAGGCATGTTATCTATAATTACGATGTATCCTGACATGAACTTAGGAATTGTTATTTTGACCAATACGGAGAATGGTGGTGCTGGTTTATTTAGTGCAGTTACCCAAACGATAAGCGACAGTTATTTAGGTTTAGACGATTTTGGATGGACCGATAAAATGGTGGGATGGATGAATGAAGGAAGAAATCAAGGTGATGATGTAACCAAGGAAGTTTGGAACAAAGTAGAAGCGGTAAAAAACACCAAAATCAAAAACCAAGATTTTATAGGTGTTTATGAGGACAACTGGTTTGGAAAAGTGGAAGTATTTTTAAAAGACAAGAAATTGTGGATGAAATGTTTGCGTTCGCCAAAATTAAATGGTCCTTTGGCTTTTTATGATGCCAATACATTTGCCATAAAATGGGAATATCAAGCGATGAATTGTGATGCGATGGCCACTTTTACCGCAGACGAAACCGGAAAAGCACAATCAATAAAGATGAAAGGTATTTCGCCAAATATTGATTTTAGTTTTGACTTTCAAGATTTAGACCTAAAAAGAGTAAACTAGTAAACCAATAAGAATAAATCCAACTTAATTAGTGCAAGTCTGTTGATCATTTCCAAAAAGAATTCTCGACAGACTAGTTGCGCTAACAATTCTCTAAAAATAGTAGTTTTTTTTACCAATAATTCTATCGAAAATCCTTCCCATACCAATAGAACATAAGTCTAAAGAGATTTGGAATGCTATTTTTCTATACAACAAGTTAAAGAAATTAAGAATACACATTTTAACTAACTAACAATTATATAATATTTGTCTTTATTTATATAAGTCTTACCATTTCTTTCTACCTACTTTTATCACTAGATAAACGGAAAAGTAGTTGTGGCGATTCCCGACACATGAATAACTACCAAAACGAATAAATTAAAAAATAATTGATATGAATTTCAATGTAAACTGTTCGCTTTCGTATGTTGTAAATGGTCCTACCACTTTCATCTTTAATATTCAAGCCTTAAATACCTATAGTCAAAAAGTCTTGCAAGAAAATATTCAGGTAGATCCACCAATGTATTTGGAACAATATACGGCCCACGACGGTAGTTCTAGGTTTGTTCGTCTTAAGGTTCAGCAACCCACTACTTTCACCTTAACATATTCAGCAGTTGTAGATATGAACTATAAAATCATAGATGAAAGTACCTCTGCCAATGTCGTCGATGTAGTGGAATTAGACAGTTATATTGCTTCATTTCTGTATCCAAGTAGGTATTGTCAATCCGATCTAGTTATGGAATTCGCATACAATCAATTCGGGCAATACAATTCGGTTTACGAAACCGTTGTGGCTATAACTGAATGGATTTATAACAATATTAGTTATACCAGCGGAAGCACAAATTCACAAACTTCGGCTATCGATACTTTAAATGATAGAGTAGGAGTATGCCGTGATTTTGCACACTTGGGAATAACGCTTTGTAGAGCTTTAACAATTCCTGCGAGATACTTCACAGGATATGCGTATCAATTAAATCCACCCGATTTTCATGCTTGCATGGAAGTATATATAGATGGAAACTGGATTGTATTTGATTCAACCAAATTAGCACCACTCAACGGATTGGTAAAAATTGCTAACGGAAGGGATGCTGCAGATGCTGCTGTTGCCAGTATTTTTGGTGACGCTTATGGTACAAACGTAATTGTTGACTGCCAAGTAGTCGATCCATCATTTCAACCTTATAAATATGACGGAAATTATAAAGGTTTGTCCTTTCAATAAAAAGGAATATCTATTTGTCATTTTGAATAAGTAAATAACAATCTTTGCCCTTTCTATGTGATTTCTCTCTAGAGTGGAAATGATAAATAATTGAATTCTAGCAAGCAACTGTAATCTAAAACCAAAAATAAGTTGTTTATTTATATGTTATTTTCAAAAAGCGAAATGCTAATTAGAATCAAATAATGAAACAATCACAAAGAGGAGAATTTTATGGGCAAACGAATAAAACGATTCATTTAGATGGAATTACGTTGACCGATACCGTTTATACGCATGAGAAGGTAGACTGGCATTATCATGAAAACGCCTATTTTACTTTTATTTTGGAAGGAAATGTGATTGAAGGAAATAAAAAGGAGATATACAACTGCTCCGCAGGGAGTTTGCTATTTCACAATTGGCAAGAGCCACACTACAATATCAAACCCAAAGGATTTACAAGAGGTTTTCATATTGAAATAGAAAAAAATTGGTTTGATGATTTAGAATTTGATGCAAATAATCTAGAAGGGAGTATCAATATTGCCAACTCTGATTTGAAATTTTTAATGTATAAAATTTTTAGAGAAACCAAAATGGACGATACCACAAGTCCGCTTTCTATTGAAACTTTATTATTAGAATCCTTAGCCAAAATGTTAATTGATAAGCAAACTAAGGCAAATATTAAGCCTACTTGGGTTTCGGAAATCAATATGATATTGAATGATCAATTTACAGATGCACTTACCTTAGACTATTTGTCAAAAACGGTAAATATTCATCCTGTGCATTTATCAAGAGACTTTTCTAAATACTTTCATTCTAGTTTTGGAGAATACATTCGAAAATTAAAAGTCGAAAAATCATTGCGACTCATCTCTCAGAAAAAATTAAGTTTGACCACCATAGCCTTAGATTGTGGCTTTGCAGATCAAAGTCATTTTACCCGTTGTTTTAAAGAAATCAATGGAATTAATCCTTCTGAATATAGAAAAATTCTTTTCAGTTAATTTTACCAATGTTAATTCTGTTCTATTTTTTAACTCATTTGGGTTATAGTTTTGTACCTAAATAAGTAACCAATTATGAAAAAATTTTTCGCCACCATTTTAGTTAACTTGGTTTTTCTAACCAGTTTTGGACAAATAAAAGATGTAGTAGCGACCGAAGGCATTGCAACTGATTTGCACAAAGCGAATGTTGGAAAAATTACTTTCATGAATGGGAATATTCCTTTAGATCAATATAAAGAATCGGATTTCTTAACTTCCTTCAATTTAACTCGAAAATCAGACTTGAATATCCGAGTTTTTATGAATAATTCGGTTACCAATTATCTGCATCAATTGGCTCCCGATTTACCACTTGAAGAATTACTCCATGTGGGAAATCTTCAATTTTCATTTTACATTGATGGACAATTGATTTACAAAGAAAACATTCATCATGGATGCAGTTTTGGATCTGGCGGTACTAAAAATGCGTCTACCTCTTTTAGAGTGCCATTGACGAGTTCTAAAGGCGAAGATTGGTGGGCGATGTATCTTTGGGATCGATTTAAAACTAAGGGCGGAGAAAAAGCATTGACGGAAGGCAAACACCAACTCAAAATCGAGATTAGACCCTATGTGAAAAGGGAAGAGAGTAGCGACGCAATAGTTGGCGATTTAATTGCCGAGGGTAAAGTACAACTTGTAATTAAAACGCCTAAAATTACGGCCGAACAAATGGCGATTCAACCCATTCAACCCAATAGCGGTTGGGAGATTTCCAAATTGCCTTTTGACAAAGCCAAAATTCAAATGCTCAATTCGGAAATTGCCAAGTACAATTTAAAAGAAATCACCAGTATTGTAGTCATTAGAGAGGGAAAACTAATGCTGGAAGAATACTTTAATGATGCCGAAAGAAATACATTGCAGGACACGAGATCCGCAGGAAAGTCATTTACATCCACTTTAATGGGTATGGCGATTCGTGATGGCTACATTAAAAATGAAAATGAAACATTGAATTCTTTCTATGATTTAAAGCAATTTGATAATTATGAACCAAAAAAAGACAGTATCAAGATAAAGGATTTATTGACCATGAGTTCCGCACTTAATGGCTCAGATGCAGACGGTAATTCCCCAGGAAATGAGGAGAATATGTATCCTACAGCTAATTGGGTAAAATTCACCTTAGACTTGCCTATGGATCATTCGAAAATAAATGGAGGGAAATGGGATTATTTTACAGCCGGAGTTGTCGTATTAGGTGACATTTTAGACAAAAAAATTACTGGAGGATTAGAAAAATATGCCAGTGAAAAACTGTTTGAACCTTTGAATATTACAAATTACCAATGGCAATATACGCCACAAAAAGTAGTGAATACGGCAGGAAGTTTGCAAATGAGGTCTTTGGATTATGCTAAATATGCTCAATTGTACAAAAACAAAGGCGTATGGAATGGAAAACAAATACTACCAAAAGAATGGGTAGAAAAAACGTTCACACACCAAATTCAAATTCCCGAAAGAGACAATCAGTTTTACAGTTATTTATTCTGGAACAAATCGGTTTTCTATAAAGGTAAAAATTATGAAACCTATTATTGTGCAGGAAATGGAGGCAATGAATTTATTATGTTTAAAGACCTTCCCATTACTATTATTATCACTTCCAAAGCATATAATAAACCCTATGCACATGCGCAAGCAGATACAATTGTAAAAGATTATATTTTGCCTGCGATAATTAAATAAAAGAAATAATGAAATTGTAAAAAAGAATATACCTAGAATGAAAACCATTTTGTTCTAGGTTTTTTGTTTATCATAAAGTCGTTTAAGTTTGAACTATATGGAGTAGGAGTACTTCAATATGCTGTATTTAGTACTGTTGTCTAATAAAAGGCAACAATAAATGAAATGGATAATAGATTTTCATATTGTAACAGTTGTTAAAATAATAATAATCTTTCACAATTAAATTGCGTACAATTTAATTGTGAACTATATTTGTACCATTAAAAAGTAAAGATGAAAGACCAATTACATATTAGCGAGCAAGTTTGTTTTCCTGTGTACGTATTTGCAAAGGAAATTATAAATCAATATCGTCCTTTGTTAGAAGAGTTACAGCTTACTTATCCGCAATATTTGGTGATGCTTGTACTTTGGGAATATAAAGAACAGACTGTAAATCAACTTGGAGAAAAATTAAAACTAGATAGTGGTACGTTAACCCCTTTGCTAAAAAGAATGGAGCAAAAAGAATTTGTTTCAAGAATTAGAAGTACGGTTGATGAACGATTGGTTAATATTTCACTAACCGAAAAAGGACTAGCATTAAAAGAAAAAGCGGCCTGTATTCCGGGTCAATTAATGGAATCTATGAATGTTTCAGCAGAAGATTTGTTAAGCTTAAAAAATATAATAACTAAGATATTAAAGAAATAAAAATGAAAGCAATTTATACAATTAATGCTACCGCAACTGGTGGTAGAAATGGACAAGTTAAAAGTGAAAATGGAATTATCGATTTAGAAGTGAGGTATCCCAAATCTTTAGGTGGAGCAAATGATGAATATGCAAATCCGGAAATGCTTTTTGCAGCGGGTTATTCAGCTTGTTTTGATAGTGCACTCAACTTGATCATAAAAAAAGAAAAAATACAAACAGGTGAAACTTCGGTAACTGCTCAAGTAAGTATTGGACAAATTGAAAATGGTGGTTTTGGATTAGAAGCGGAACTACATGCTAATATTCCTGGAGTATCCATGGATGAAGCACAATTGTTAATTGAAAAAGCACATCAAGTTTGTCCCTATTCTAATGCAACTAGGGGGAATATGCAAGTGAAGTTGACTGTTTCAAACAATTAAATTGACAATAAGTTTCGTACTAATTCATTACATATTACCTATAAATACAATAAAAAAAATGACACTATTAGAAAATTTAAACTGGAGACATGCCGTAAAAGCATATGATCCAACCAAAAAAGTAAGTGCAGCAGACATTGATAAAATTGTAGAAGCGGCACGTTTAGCACCAACTTCGTCAGGATTACAGGCATTCCAAGTGATTGTTGTTGAAAATCAAGAATTAAAAGAAAAATTAGTAAAAGGAGCTTTGAATCCAGAATGTATGAGAGATTGTTCTCATGTGGTCGTTTTTGCTGGATGGGATCGTTATACTGCTGAACGAATTGATAAAGTTTATAATCATACAACTGATGTTCGTGGATTACCAAGAGGGCGTTTTGATAGCTATACTGATATGTTGAAGAAAATCTACCTAGCACAATCTGCCGAAGAGAATTTTGCTCATATCGCCAGACAAACGTATATTGCACTTGGTCTTTCTTTGGCGCAAGCCGCTGAACTAAAAGTAGATAGTACACCAGTCGAAGGTTTTAACAACACTGTAGTTGATGAAATCTTAGAATTAGACAAAAGAGGATTAAAAAGTGTTTCCTTAATGTATGTAGGTTATGCTGACACTCCAAACGACTGGATTGCTCCCATGAAAAAAGTAAGAACCCCTAAAGAAGAATTTGTAATTGAGCTAAAATAAATAGTTCAATTAGAATATTCCAGCTTATATTCTAGATTTATAAAAGTAAATTATTCAATTAAAACCTAGTCCAAAACCCAGTTTTGGTCTAGGTTTTTTGCGTTTTTAGTAAGAGCTTTAAAATCAATTTGTATTCCTTTTTCAATTGTAATCTATAAAAAAAAACACAAACAATGGTTTATTATTTCGCGACAAAAAAAGTGTTTAAATAAATGATAATTAACTACTTGTGATAATTTCATAAATATTTTTATTAACTTTAAGATACAAATGAATAATGGAAGCAGATACCATTTTAAAAAACGGCTTGGTACTGAATTTAATTTAGTGTCACAAAAATAAAGACGATGCCAAAATATGTAATTGAAAGAGAAATTCCTGGAGCTGGTAAACTTACCCCACAACAACTAAAAGATATCTCGCAAACCTCTTGTAATGTGTTGGATAAAATGGGTTCCGAAATAAAATGGCACAATAGCTTTGTAGCCAAAGATAAAATTTATTGTGTATACACTGCGCCTAATGAAGCTATGGTGCGTGAACATGCTAAACTAGGTGGTTTTCCAGCTAATGCAGTTAGTGAAGTATTTGCCGAAATAAATCCAAATACCGCACAATAAAATATCCTATTTATTTTAAAAAAATGGAAGCTACACTTTTAGGTAAGGCGTAGTTTTTTTGTGCTTGGAGTAGGCAAATAACTCCTTCAAATCCTTTGTTTCAAAAAATGGATTGTCATTTATAAAAAAGAAAAAGGAAATTCAATGAAAGGCATTTAACGTTATCTAGTTTATTTTTTTAAATTCGTAAGTGAAAATTAGTACAGATAATAAAAATAAAACCCATATATGAAATTCAAAATTATTCTCATAGCATTAATAACTACACTATCTATAAACTGCATTGCCCAACAAAAAGTACTTAAAGTTGGAATTATTGGTCTTACACACACTCATGTTCATGGAATTTTAGGGATTAAAGACCGGGGAGATATTGATATTGTGGGTATTGTGGAAACGAATCGAGAGTTAGCGCAACGGTATGCTGATCAATATCATTTCTCCATGGATTTAGTTTATAATACGATGGATGAAATGATTGCCAAAAAACATCCAGAGGCTGTAACTGCTTTTGGAAGTATTTATGAGCATTTAGGCGTTGTAGCCACTTGTGCACCAAAAGGCATTCATGTAATGGTAGAAAAACCATTGGCAGTAAGTTTGGAGGATGCCAAAAAAATGGAGGTTCTTGCAAAGAAATACAAGATTAAATTATTGACGAATTATGAGACCACTTGGTATCCATCTAACAAAGAATCGTATGATTTAGTGAAGGAAGGAAAAATTGGTGACTTACGTAAAGTGGTGGTGCATGATGGACACAGAGGACCTAAAAAAATTGGAGTGAATTCGGAGTTTTTAGATTGGTTAACGGATCCTGTACTGAATGGAGGAGGTGCTATAACTGATTTTGGTTGTTATGGAGTTAATTTAATGACTTGGTTAATGGAAGGTAAGAAACCCAAAACGGTTACAGCCATTACGCAACAATTACAAAAAGAAAACAATCCAAAAGTAGATGATGAATCTACTATATTATTGACTTATGATGCTGCAAATGCTACGATTCAAGGTTCGTGGAATTGGCCAATAGGAAGAAAGGATATGGAGATTTACGGCTTAACTGGAGCTATTTATGCCGATAATAAAAATGACATACGAGTAAGAATGGCAGAAGGGTATGACGGTTTTACTGAAGATAGGCATAAAGCTACCGCACTTCAAGCTCCTTATAATGATCCATTTGCTTTTTTTGCAGCGGTGATACGAGATGAAATTACTTTAAAGCCTTACGACCTTTCTTCTTTGGAAAATAATATGATTGTTATGGAAATCCTTGATGCTGCTATAAAAAGCAGCAAAACAAACCGTACGATTGAAATAAAATAAAATAATGAAAGAATTACAAATTGCTAGTTACGAACCCAAATACCATAAAGAATATAAAAGACTTTCTATAGAATGGTTAGAGAAATATGATTTATTAGAACCCGCAGATATGCCGATGCTCGACTTTCCAAAAGAAGAAATTCTAGATAAAGGTGGTTCAATTTTTTTGGCTCATTATGACAATACTATTGTGGGAACTATTTCGATAGTAAAAGAAGGGAGAAATAATTTTGAGATACTAAAATTAGGCGTTAATTCAGACTATCAAGGATTAGGGATTGGACGAAAACTGATGGTACATTGTCTTGATATTTGCAAAAAGAGTAATGCTGCAGCTATTATTTTGGAAACCAATACTAAATTGTTGAGCGCCATTGCACTTTATAAAAGCTTAGGTTTTAAAGAAATCCCTTTAACTGATTTAATGTATCAAACCGCCGATTATAAAATGGAGTTGATTCTTGCAGATTGGATTTTGACAAATTAAAAAGAATCAAATAACAGGATTAAATAGATTGCTAGAATTCGGTTATTTTTAACAACATAATAATTAAAGCTTATTTTTTTTTAGTTATGATGCAAAAAGATAGCTATTTTATTATAAATTTATACTTTGTCCAATAAAATTAATTTAGTCAGTTATGAAATTTAAAAAAGTTAGCAGTTATTTATTATTAGTTGTTTTATTTTCAACTACAATTGCAATGGCACAACATACGGTGATTAATACGCCACCAGATGTATCACCTATGCCAATGAAACCAGAAATGACCGAAATTTGGGAGCCCCAAGTTAGTGTAGTTACACCTGCAAAAAAGTTAGGGGATGCGCCTTCTGACGCGATTATATTATTTGACGGTAAAAATATGGATCAATGGGTAAGTCAAAAAGACGTTACCAAACCTGCGGCCTGGAAAATTGTGAATAACGATTATATGGAAGTAGTTCCTGATGCTGGAGGAATTCAAACTAAAATGCAGTTTGGCGATTGTCAATTGCATATTGAATGGAGTGCCCCTGATGTTGTGATCGATGGAGGACAATGGAGAGGAAATAGCGGTGTGTTTTTCCAAAATAGATATGAACTACAAGTATTAGATTCGTATAACAACAGAACCTATAGTAATGGACAAGCGGGAAGTATTTATAAAGATCACCCACCATTAGTAAATGCAATGAAAACACCTTTGGAATGGAATACCTATGATGTAGTTTATACAGCACCTCGTTTTAAAGCGAATGGTCTCATTGATGCACCAGCAAGAATTACTGTTTTTCACAATGGCGTTTTGGTACAAAACAATACAACCATAAATGGTTTAACATTGTATTCTGGTTTGCATAATTATCCTTCTTCTCATGGAGATGATGTGATTTCGTTACAAGAACACGGTTGTAAAACACAGTTTAGAAATATCTGGCTTAGAAAATTGTAAAAACTCAATTTTATAAAAGCATATAAAAAAGCCACTAAGTACAGTACTTAGTGGCTTTTTCGGAATTAGTAAACATTGTATTTTAGAAATTCTATTATTGCCATCCGCCTCCAAGGGCTTTGTACAATTGAATTACAGCTTTATATTGTTGGAACTTATTATCTACTAAACTTAATTTAGCATTTAAAGCATCATTTTTAGAGGTTAATACTTCTAAATAATTGGCTAAACCATAGGTCAATAATTCATCAGAGAAAGTGGCCGCTTTTGTTAATGCATCCGCTTGTTTCTCACGAACCGTAATTTTATAAGTTTCATTGTTGTACTGTGCCAGTGCATCCGAAACTTCTTTACCAGCCGTAAGTAGGGATTGTTCAAATTGCAAATAGGCTTTTTCCTGATTGGCTTTAGCTATTTCAAACTTAGTTCTAACTTGTCTTTGATTGAAAATAGGTTGGGTTAGCCCCGTTACAATATTGGCAAAGATAGAATTAGCACTGAACCATTCTTTTAAATCAATACTTTGAAGTCCGCCTATAGCAGTAATTTTTAAGGTAGGATAAAAACCGCTTTTGGCCACATTGGTCAACTCAAAATTACTAATCAAGTTGTACTCAGCAGCAATAACATCAGGTCTATTTCTCAATAAATTAGCAGGAACACCAGTAGTAATGCTAGGTTGCATTTTTTGAGATTCAAAAGTAGATCGTTCAATTTTACCCGAAGCTTCTCCTAAAAGTGCGCTCATTGTATTTTCTAAAATAATGATGCTATTTTTTAAATCAGCAATAATAATTTCGGTCGCATATTTTTGAGCTTCTGTTTGTTTTACCCCCACTTCTGTTACATTCCCCGATTTTTTCAATGCTAAAATGGTTTCGATACTTTTGTTTCTATTGATTAAAGTTTCTTCAGCCACTTTTATCTGTGCATCAACTGAAAGCAGTTGGTAATAAGTAGAAGCTATATCAGCAATTAATTGCGTTTTTATGGCTTGATTGGCTGCCGTTGTTTGTAAGTAGACAGCATTAGTTGCTCTTTTATTACTTCTTATTTTTCCCCAAATATCAGCTTCCCAGGATAGATTTCCAGTCAATTGGTATTGATCGGTATTTAAATCTGTTAAGAAAGATCCATTCTGACTGTTTTTAGAAATTTTGTTGTGTGTCCAATCTGTCCCAGCAGATAGAGTAGGGAAGTAACCTGCTTGTCCTTGCTTCATTGTAGCTTGTGCGGCAGCAAGATTTTGCAAGGCAATCCGAATGTTTAAATTGTTTTCTAACCCTTTTTTAATATAACCCTGCAAAAGAGGATCAGTAAAAATTTTATCCCAAGAAACATTCGCTAGTGAAGCAGTATCCGTAGACACCACTTCATTTCTATACAAGTTTTCTGTTTTCAATTCTGGACGTTTGTAATCTTTAGCAACAAAACACGATTGCATTAGTGCTGCCGTCACTCCTAAGAGTGCGATTCTATATATATTATTTTTCATTTTTTTCATCTAAAAGTGCAACATCTGTTCCCTGATTCTCTATAGGAAGCGGTTTTGTAGAAATTTTTTCTTGTAATGTTTGGAAAACGATAAACAATACTGGTATCACAAATACTCCAAAAATAGTTCCTATTAACATTCCTCCAATTGCTCCAGTTCCAATAGCATTATTTCCTACGGCTCCAGCTCCTTTAGCTAACATAAGTGGCATTAGTCCAAAGATAAATGCAAATGATGTCATTAAAATCGGTCGTAAACGAGCAACAGCGCCATGAATTGCTGCTTGAGCAATAGTCATTCCTTTTCTTCTTGAATCAACCGAAAACTCTACTATCAAAATGGCGTTCTTAGCGAGCAATCCAATAAGCATAATAAGCGTAATTTGCAAGTAGATGTTATTACTTACATTGAATAGATAAGCAAATAAGTAAGCACCTGCTAAACCAATCGGTAACGATATTAATACTGCAAATGGCAACATATAACTCTCATATTGAGCGGCAAGTAAGAAGTAAACAAAGATTAGACACAGCATAAAAATATACAAGGTTTGTCCACCTGCACTAATTTCTTCACGCGTCATTCCTGAAAATTCATAACCATATCCAACTGGTAGGTTTTGACTAGCTACTTCTTCAACTGCTTTAATAGCATCACCAGTACTGAAACCATCATTTGGCGCTCCAGTTACTTTAACAGAAGTAAATAAATTGAAACGGTCTATAGCTTGAGGTCCAAACACTTTTACTAAAGTCACAAATTGTGAAATAGGAGCCATACGTCCACTACTATTTCTAACTAAAACTTTGTTTAGCGATTCAGGATTGTTTCTGAATTCGGGATCTGATTGGTATACTACTCGGTATTGTTTTCCAAACTTGTTGAAATTAGAAGCATATACACCACCATAATACCCTTGCATTGTTCCTAAAACATCAGTGACTGTAAGTCCCGATTTTTTTATAAGCGGAACATTTAAATCAATTCGGTATTGCGGGTAATTTGGAGAAAATGAGGTAGCTGCATATTTAATTTCTGGTCGACTGTTTAATGCTGCCAAAAATTTATTGTTTACTTCGCTTAACTCTTGTATAGATCCTCCTTTTTGATCTTGTAGTTGAAATTCAAATCCATTGGTAAAACCAAAACCAACAAGTGTCGGACGAGCAAAATAGAGTACTTTCGCATCTTTTACGGCAGCTGTTCGCTTAAATAATTCCGCAACAACTGCAGTTATTTCTTGATTAGCATCTTTACGTTCCGCCCATGGTTTCAATTTTACAATTACCATTCCGTAGTTGCTACCCGTACCACTGATTAAACTTCGACCAGAGATTCTAAGTACCTCTTTTATTTCAGGAATATCTTTTACTTTATTTTCAATTTGTAATAACACTTCTTCTGTTCTTTGTAAAGAAGTACCCGGTGGAAGAGAAACATCAGAAAGAATAGCTCCTGTATCCTCACCAGGGACAAAAGCCTTTGGTGTGATATTTAATAATAAGATTAAAATTCCAGCAAAAACAGCAATTCCTAAAAAAGCCAACCATTTGCGTTTTATAAAAAACTCTACAGATCTTTTGTATTTAGCCGTCGTCGTTTCAAATCCGGTATTAAATGCGGTATAAAAACGTTCCATGAAACCTTTTTTCTTTGCACTTTTATCGTGTTCTTTTAAGAAAATAGCACATAATGCAGGAGACAGTGTTAGTGCGTTAATAGCTGACAATACAATTGAAACAGCTAGCGTTAATCCAAACTGTTTGTAGAAAACTCCAGCAGAACCACTAATAAAAGAAACAGGAATAAATACAGCCGACATTACCAGAGTAATGGATATAATTGCACTACTAATATCTTGCATGGCGCTGTGAGCTGCTTTTTTAGGATTGTGCTCACCCGCTTCCATTTTGGCATGCACGGCTTCCACCACTACAATAGCATCATCCACTACAATTCCGACCGCAAGTACTAAGGCAAATAACGTTAATAAGTTAATGGTAAAGCCAAATAAATTAAGGAAAAAGAACGTTCCTAAAATAGCTACTGGTACGGAAATCGCAGGAATAAGAGTTGATCTCCAATCTTGTAAAAAGATAAAAACGACAATAAATACTAGTAAAAATGCCTCAATTAGTGTATGAATCACTTTTGTGATTGACTCATCTAGGAAATCATTGGCATTAATTAATGTAGCATATTTTACTCCTTTTGGAAAATTCAGTTCGGCTTGATTCAGTACTTTTAATGACCCTTCAATTACTTCTTGAGCATTAGACCCTGCGGTTTGTGCAATGGCAATAGCTATTGATTTATTGCCGTTTGTATAGGCATCACTCGCATAATTAACAGCACCCAATTCAATTCTTGCTACATCACCTAATTTAAGGATTTCTCCATTTTCAGTTGAACGAACAATAATTTCTTCAAATTCTTTTATATTTTGTAAACGTCCTTTGTATTTTAAGGTATATTGAAAAGATTGGTCGCTATTTTCACCCAATTGTCCTGGAGCGGCTTCAATATTTTGTTCCGCTAATAGCGCCGTAATATCCGATGGTACTAGACCGTAAGCCCCCATAACGTCAGGTTTTAACCAAATACGCATAGAGTAGTCTTTTTGACCAAAAATCATAGCTTCTCCAACTCCCGCTACACGTTTAATTTTAGGTAAAATATTAATGTTGGCGTAATTTTGAAGAAATGTATCATCATAATCAGGATTTTCACTATAAAGTGAGAAAATCAAAATATTATCACTTTGTCTTTTTGATGTTGTAACACCCGCTCGAGTAACTTCTTGGGGTAGTAGTGACGTTGCACGTGAAACGCGATTTTGCACATTCACCGCTGCCAAATCAGGATTAGTACCTAATTTAAAATAGATACTAATAGATGCTGAACCATCATTATTTGATGTTGAAGTCATGTAAGTCATGTCTTCAACACCATTAATTTGTTCTTCTAAAGGAATTACTACCGAGTTCATTACAACTTCGGCATTTGCTCCTTGATAATTTGCCGCTACAGTTACAGTAGGTGGTGCTATTTCTGGATATTGTGAAACTGGAAGCGAGATTAACCCCAAAACCCCCAAAATTACGATGATAATAGATATCACTGTTGACAATACCGGTCTGTCAATGAATTTTGAAAACATATTTTGTTATTTATTCAATAGTTAGTTTGTCAATTATTTTTTTGTTGGATTGATTATAGTATTAAAATCTACTACCTCAGGTTTGATAAGCGTTCCTTCAGTAACTATTCCAACTCCCTCAACAAGGACTTTATCATTTACATTTAATCCACTGTCTACTACAAAAAATTTACCTCCAGGAATGGCACGAACTTCAATAGGCACTGCTTTCACTTTGTTATCTTTATCTACAATAAGAGCAATGCGTTTGTCTTGTAATTCTAATGAAGCATTTTGTGGGATTATAATAACATCCTTTAAATTTGTTGGGATTTGGACAATTCCACTGCCACCTGACCGCAATAATTTGTTTCCATTTGGAAAACTTGCTCTTACATTAAAGGAACCTGTTTGCATATTGGCTTGTCCACTAAAAGTTTCAATTTTACCCTTTTGCTCATATGGCATACCATTACTCAAAATCAAATTTACCTTTTCCATTTTGTTGATTTTTTCTTGAAATGTTTTACCTTCAGCATTCATCATGATGTCTAATTGTTGTTTTTCATTTACTGAAAAATAAGCATAAATAGTACTAATATCTGAAATGCGAGTTAATGGCTCTGCTGTTTGGCTACTTACATAACTTCCTAAACGTAAAGGTAAAGTGCCTACAATTCCGTTAACGGGGCTTTTTATAGTTGCATAATTAATTCTGGCAATTATACTTTGGTAGGTACTTTTTTCACTTGCCAAATTTGCTTTGGCAGTTTCTAGTTGTACATCACTAATTATATTACGATCAACTAATGGTTTTAAACGGCTTACTTCAACTTGTGCAGCAGCAACTTTAGCCTTTGCAGCCCCAGCTTCTTGGGTAGCAGTTTGTGTTTCTAGTTTAAAAAGTAATTGCCCTTTTTTAACTTCTTGTCCTTCTTGTACATATATTTTTTCAATATATCCATCTACTTTTGCACGAATATCTATATCTGTAATCCCTTCTAGACTTGCAGGGTATTCTGCTAATAAAGAAGTGTCAGATTTACCAATTTCAACTACCTTATAAGGCATAACAGGTGGAGCTGTTTGAGTGGTTTCTTTTTTACAGGAGAGCAAACTTATGGATAACAAAACGGCACTTATAAAATATTTTTTTTTCATCTGTGAATATTTACTGATTTGGATTAATTATTATTGATTGATTATATTTTTGGTTTCTTTTGTTTTAAATTCTTCAATTGTTTTTTTAATCGATCTTTCAACCTCATTTAAATGGGTTTTATAGGCTTTTGTATTTTCCAGATTGCATCTCTCAGCTGGACAAGATGCGGTATGTTCTCTATAAATAATCATTCGGTTTACAATGGTCATTTCAGAATCAATTAATCTCAGATAGTTTTCTAAGCGCTTACTTAAATTAGCGGCCTTAAAGTACTTTTTACGATCTCCCGTTATGGTGAAATAGGTAATCTTTTCCATTTTTAAGAGTAAATTTAAATTAGTTGAAATCGAACTTTTACTAGCGCCCATTGTTTCAACAAGAGTCTCAAATGTTAGTCCAGATTTACAGCCATCAATTATGAGTGTACCAAGAATGCGTGATGCTAAAGGTGGAATGTTATAAAGTTTTTCAAAATGAACACCAAACATTTCTTTTAGTTCATTTTTTTCTTTCTGAATATCCATGTTAATTTTTTTACAAATGTAATATTGGTTCATAAAACACCGAACTAATCGAACTTAAAATTATGTTAATTTTAATACACTATTTTTATGTTGTTAATTTAGATGGAAATAAATACGAAATTGATAATTTATAGGGTTATAAAGTATGTATCTATAGGCTGTAAATTATAAAATCTAATTTACTTATATTTGTTCCTTAAAAAATTAACTTCTAGTGAGTCAAATCAATAAACTAAAGATATTCAATGATCCCATTTATGGTTTCATTAGCATACCCAACGCATTAATTTACGATTTAATACAGCACCCTTATTTTCAAAGACTTCGACGCATCTCTCAAATGGGATTATCCTATTTAGTCTATCCAGGAGCCAATCATACCCGTTTTCATCATGCTTTAGGTTGTATGCATTTGATGCAAAAAGCGGTTGATGTATTGCGTTTTAAAGGAGTTTCTATATCTCAAGAAGAAGAAAATGCATTATATATTGCTATTTTATTACATGATATTGGGCATGGTCCTTTTTCACATGCTATGGAAAGAAGCATTGTTGAAGATGTGCATCATGAAGAAATTTCATTGTTATTTATGCATCAATTAAATAGTGAGTTTAAAGGTCAGTTGAGTTTAGCTATTCAAGTTTTTGAAGGGGATTATCATAGAAAATTCATGTTGCAGCTTATTTCAAGTCAGTTAGACATGGATCGAATGGATTATTTAAAACGAGACAGTTTTTATTCTGGAGTTGCCGAAGGGAATGTAAATTCGGAGCGATTGATCCAAATGATGAATGTAGTGGATGATGTTTTGGTAATCGAAGAAAAAGGAATTTACTCAGTGGAGAAATTCTTAATGTCCCGACGTTTAATGTATTGGCAAGCTTATTTGCATAAAACCAGTTTAGTAGCTGAGTTAATTTTAACCAAAATTTTAAAGCGAGCTAAAGAATTAACTTTAAAAGGAACTATATTGCCTTGTAGTAAACCCTTGCAGTTTTTTCTTCAAAATAAAATTACATTAGATGCATTTGATACTGAAATTTTGAATTTATTTTCACAGCTCGATGATTTTGATATAATAAGTGCACTAAAGGCATGGCAACATGAGGATGATTTTATTTTGTCTTCTTTGAGTAAAATGATTATCAATAGGGATTTATTGAAAATAAAATTAACAAGTGAAAAAGTGCCTACTGAAGATTTACACCCTTTAAAAGAGCGCTTTGCATTGGAAAATAACATTAGTTTGTTAGAAACTAATTATTTTATTTTTAAAGGTAAAATAAAAAATCAAGCATATAGCAAAGAAGCAGAACCCATACGAATTTTGAAAAAAGATCGAACAGTTGAAGATGTAATTGAATCATCTGACCAGTTGAATTTAAAATCATTATCGAAATCAGTTACTAAATATTACATCTGTTTCCCAAAACAACTGATGTAAATGAACATTTAAAATCTATTTTTTTATATTTTTGTCGCAATGAAATTTACAGCAGAACAAATAGCGGGAATTTTGGAAGGTGAAGTTATTGGCAATCTCAATGCTCAAGTATCTGAGTTATCTAAGATAGAAGAAGGTAAAGAAGGTTCTTTAACTTTTTTGGCAAATCCAAAATATAATAATTATATTTATACCACAGAGGCAACCATTACCATAGTAAACAAATCCTTTATTCCAGAATCAGAATTAAAAACTACCTTAATAAAAGTAGACGATGCCTACTTATCTTTTTCAAAATTATTAGAATTTTATGCTGAAGCAAAAGGCAATAAAATAGGAGTGGAGCAACCTTCAGTATTGCCAGAAAACACTAAATATGGTGAAAACTTATATTTGGGAAGTTTTAGTTATATAGGAGCTAATGTTACTCTAGGGACTAATGTGAAAATTTATCCCAATTGTTTTATCGGAGATAATGTTGTCATTAAAGATAATGTCACTATTTTTGCTGGTGCAAAAATATATTCGGAAACTGAAATTGGTAATAATTGCACCATCCATTCAGGAGTAATTATTGGCGCAGATGGATTTGGATTTGCTCCAAATACAGATGGAACTTTTAAGAAGATACCTCAAATAGGCAACGTAATTATTGAGGATGATGTTGATATAGGTTCTTGTACAACAATTGATAGAGCGACAATGGGTTCTACAATTATAAGAAAAGGAGTTAAACTAGACAATCAAATTCAAGTTGCCCATAATGTAGAAATAGGAGAGAATACCGTAATTGCCGCTCAAACGGGAATTGCAGGTTCTACCAAAATCGGAAAAAACGGAATGATTGGTGGGCAAGTAGGGATTGTAGGGCATTTAACCATTGGTGATAATGTTCGCATTCAAGCTCAAGCAGGTGTAGGAAGAAATATAAAAGACAATGAGGTTTTGCAGGGAAGTCCAGCATTTGGATACAATGATTTTAGTAAATCATATGTACATTTCAGAAATTTACCGAAAATTGTTGCAGAAATAGAAGAGTTAAAAAAACAAATATTAAACCAAAAAAATGGAAACAATGGTTAAACAAAAAACCATCAAAACAGAAATCTCGCTAACTGGAGTTGGATTACACACAGGGAAAGAAGTCAAAATGACCTTTAAACCTGCTCCAGTTAATAATGGTTTTACTTTTGTTAGAGTAGATCTAGAAGGACAGCCAGTTGTTGAAGCAGATGCTAATTATGTAGTTAATACACAAAGAGGTACTAATTTAGAGAAACTTGGAGTTAAAGTTCAAACTCCTGAGCATGTATTGGCGGCATTAGTTGGTTGTGATTTGGATAATGTAATAATTGAACTAAATGCCTCAGAACTTCCAATTATGGATGGGTCGTCTAAGTATTTTGTTGAAGCTCTCGAAAAAGCGGGAATTGAAGAACAAAATTCTAAGCGAAACATTTATGTGGTAAAAGAAGTTATTTCTTTCACTGACGAAGAATCGGGTAGTGAGATTTTGATTATGCCAAGTGATCACTATAGTGTTACAACAATGGTAGATTTTGGGACTAAAATTTTAGGAACCCAAAACGCCAACATGAAAAATATTTCTGATTTTAAAACAGAAATATCGGAATCAAGAACTTTTAGTTTTTTACATGAACTAGAGGCTTTGTTGGATAACGGACTTATTAAAGGTGGTGATTTGAATAATGCTATTGTGTACGTTGATAAAGAAATATCTGCGGCTACGATGGAAAATTTAAAAATAGCATTTGGAAAAGACGTTATAAATGTTAAACCAAATGGTATACTAGATAATCTTACCTTGCATTATCCAAATGAAGCAGCAAGACATAAACTACTTGACGTTGTTGGTGATTTAGCTTTAATTGGAACCAAAATTCAAGGTAAAGTAATTGCAAATAAGCCTGGACATTTTGTAAACACTCAGTTTGCTAAAAAAATGGCTAAAATTATAAAAATAGAACAAAGAAATTATGTTCCTGTATATGATTTAAATTTGGATCCTTTGATGGATATTCATAAAATCATGGCAGTACTTCCTCATAGACCTCCCTTTTTATTGATAGACAGGATTATTGAAATGTCTGAAAGTCATGTTGTAGGTATGAAAAATGTTACAATGAACGAGAATTTTTTCGTTGGACATTTTCCAGAAGCGCCTGTAATGCCAGGGGTTTTAATAGTGGAAGCTATGGCACAAACAGGAGGAATATTAGTTTTAAGTACAGTTCCAGATCCTGAAAATTATTTGACTTACTTTATGAAAATAGATAATGTTAAATTCAAACATAAGGTATTACCAGGTGATACTTTGATTTTCAAATGTGATTTAATCACACCGATTAGAAGAGGGATTTGTCATATGCAAGCCAATGCTTATGCAAACGGTAAATTAGTTGCAGAAGCAGAATTAATGGCTCAGATTGCCAAAAAGCAATAAAAATTAAATTAGAATAAATACTCTAAATCAATTATCTGGAGTTTATTATTCTGAAAATACTAATATAAAAAAAAGCAGATGAATCAACCCTTAGCATATGTTCATCCTGGCGCTAAAATCGCCAAAAATGTTGTAATAGAGCCTTTTACAACCATTCACAATAATGTTGTTATTGGTGATGGAACTTGGATAGGTTCTAATGTTACCATTATGGAAGGCGCAAGAATAGGAAAAAATTGCAATATATTTCCTGGTGCAGTAATATCTGCAGTACCGCAGGATTTAAAATTTGGTGGAGAAGAATCTTTAGCAATAATAGGTGATAATTGTACTATAAGAGAATGTGTCACCATTAATAGAGGAACAATTGCTTCAGGTCAAACAACCCTTGGGAACAATTGTTTAGTTATGGCTACAGCACATATTGCGCATGATTGTCACATTGGCGATAATGCAATTATCGTTAACGGTGTTGCATTAGCTGGACATGTTACGGTTGGGAAATTTGCCGTTATAGGTGGTTTAGCTGCTATTCATCAGTTTATTCATATTGGAGATCATGCGATGATTTCGGGTGGTTCATTAGTGAGGAAAGATGTTCCTCCTTTTACAAAAGCTGCTAAAGAACCTTTATCTTATGTTGGAATTAACTCAGTAGGATTAAGAAGAAGAGGTTTTACAACGGAGAAAATAAAAGAAATTCAAGATATTTATAGAATTTTATACCAAAAAAACTATAATACAACCCAAGCAATTGGAATTATTGAAGCGGAAATGGAAGCAACTCCGGAGCGTGATGAAATATTAGATTTTATCAGAAATTCGTCTCGTGGTGTAATGAAAGGATATACCGGGAATTATTAAGACCTAGTCCTCCTGCTAGTTTGTGGAGGTATAGATAAAAATATAAACAATAAGTAACACACTTCCATCCAGTTTCCCTTCACTTAAGAAAGGGCTGAAATGGAGAAAAAACAAAAATAAAATGGCATCTACATCAGACATCAAAAACGGATTATGTATTAAGTACAATAATGATATTTACAAAATCATTGAATTTCTTCATGTTAAACCAGGTAAAGGACCTGCATTTGTAAGAACCAAATTGAGAAGTTTGAGTAATGGAAAAGTATTGGATAATACATTTTCTGCAGGACATAAAATTGAAGAAGTACGTGTTGAAAATCATAAATTTCAATATTTATATCCAGAAGGAGATGACTTTCACTTTATGAATACAGAGACATTCGAACAAATATCTTTGAATAAAAACATCTTGGATTCACCAGACTTATTGAAAGAAGGTGAAAGCGTAATGGTTAGTATTAATACTGAAACTGACTTGCCTCTTTCAGTAGATATGCCTGCATCTGTAGTACTTGAAGTAACATATGCTGAACCAGGAATTAAAGGAAATACAGCTACAAATGCTACAAAATCGGCTACGGTAGAAACTGGAGCGACAGTAAATGTACCTTTATTCATTAACGAAGGAGATAAAATTAAAATAGATACAGCTTCAGGTTCATACATGGAGCGTGTTAAGGAATAATTTTTATACGTTTTTAGTTTTCAATCACTAATTGCTGCGTTTAATTAGTGATTGAAAGCAAAGACTAAAAATAAATAAATGAAATTTACACAGGCACAATCTTTACTTGAAATTGCAAATTTGCTTCAATGCGAATATGTTGGCAATGACAATTTTGAAGTTTTAGGAATGAATGAAATTCATGTTGTTGAACGCGGTGATATTGTTTTTGTTGATCATCCTAAGTATTATGATAAAGCATTAAATTCAGCAGCAACTATCATTTTAATAAATAAAAAAGTAGATTGTCCTCCTGGAAAAGCATTGTTAATTTCTGATGACCCGTTTAGAGATTTTAATACTTTAACAAAACATTTCAAACCTTTTCAATTTTCAAACGCTTCGATTTCTACTTCAGCTACAATTGGGCAAGGTACTGTCGTACAGCCAAATAGTTTTGTAGGTAATCATGTTAAAATTGGAAAAAACTGCTTGATTCATTCTAATGTTTCGATTTACGATCATACAGTTATTGGCGACAATGTAATTATTCACGCAGGTACAATTTTGGGAGCTGACGCTTTTTACTATAAGAAACGTGAAGATGGTTTTGATCAATTACTTTCGGGTGGTAGAGTTGTAATTAAAGACAATGTTGGTATAGGTGCACTTTGTACAATTGACAAGGGGGTTACAGGTGATACAATCATTGGAGAAGGAACAAAAATTGACAATCAAGTACATGTAGGTCATGATACCGTGATTGGAAAAAAATGTCTTATCGCTTCACAAACTGGAATTGCAGGATGTGTAATTATTAAAGATGAAGTTACGATTTGGGGACAAGTAGGAACCACTAGTGGCATCACAATTGGAGAAAAAGCAGTAATTTTAGGGCAAACTGGAGTGACTAAATCGGTAGAAGGGGGCAAAACTTATTTCGGTACACCAATTGAAGAATCTAGAGAGAAGTTGAAACAACTGGCCAATATTAAAAGAATACCTGAGATACTCAATAAATTGAAATAATTATGTCGGCAAAAGAAATTATTCAAAAGTTTTACAAATCAGATGCACTAATTGATAGTGACATTTTAAAAGATTATTTGCATTCTGATATCATTGTAGATTGGAATAGTAGTAAAGGATTTATCCAGTTGGATTATGATTCTTTATTGAGTCTCTCTAATGATTTGAGTAAAGCGTATGTTCGTTCGAAAGTAAGAATAAGTCATATCGTTTCAGAAAATGATATGGTTACGGTTCGTTATTCTCATTTTGTAAAAACAATAGAGAACCCTAGAGAAGAAATGTTATTGGCCCATTTTATTGCAATTTGGCAAATAAAAGACAATAAATTATATAGAGGTTATCAAATGAGTCAATTATCCTAATTTATTTGATAATAAAGGGCTAAAAATAATTTTCAAAACCTTACTTTTGCATCACAATTTTAAAAATCACATAAAATATATATCATGAGTGTTTTAGTTAATAAAGATTCCAAAATAATTGTTCAAGGATTTACAGGAAGCGAAGGAACTTTCCATGCTTCTCAAATGATTGAGTACGGTACAAACGTAGTTGGTGGTGTTACTCCAGGTAAAGGAGGATCAACTCATCTAGACAGACCTGTTTTCAATACTGTAAAAGATGCAGTTGAACAAGCTGGTGCTGACACAACAATCATTTTTGTACCACCTGCTTTTGCTGCGGACGCAATTATGGAAGCTGCTGATGCTGGAATAAAAGTAATTATCGCTATTACAGAGGGAATTCCTGTAGCTGATATGATCAAAGCAAATGCTTACGTAAAAGAAAGAAATGCTAGGTTAATAGGTCCTAACTGTCCTGGTATCATTACTCCTGGTGAAGCTAAAGTTGGTATTATGCCAGGTTTTGTATTTAAAAAAGGAACTGTAGGTATTGTTTCTAAATCAGGAACATTAACATATGAAGCGGCTGACCAAGTTGTAAAACAAGGATTAGGAATTACGACTGCAATTGGTATTGGTGGAGACCCAATCATTGGAACTACTACTAAAGAAGCAGTTGAATTATTGATGAATGACCCAGAAACAGAATGTATCGTTATGATAGGTGAGATAGGTGGTCAATTAGAAGCCGATGCTGCTCATTGGATTAAGGCTGATGGTAACCGTAAACCAGTTGTAGGATTTATTGCGGGAGTTACTGCTCCAGCGGGTCGTACAATGGGTCATGCAGGTGCTATTGTTGGTGGATCAGATGATACTGCTGAAGCTAAAAAACAAATCATGAGAGAATGTGGAATTCACGTTGTAGATTCTCCAGCTGAAATTGGAAAAAAAGTAAAAGAAGTTATCGGATAATTGAAAAATTAGTGGTGATTTCAAGTCATTATAAAAATGCCTCACTTTTTTTGTGAGGCATTTTATTTAATATTAATACAAAAGAAAGATGTACAAAGAATTAAAAAAGTTTAAGGTAAGCGATAGCTTCACTTTTACAGCAGACGATAGCTTAGAGCAAGTATGTAACGCTTCTGAAGGAAGTGGTGTATTTTTGGTTTATGCAGTTGCAGATGAAAAAGAGTTAATCATGGTGGGTTCTACAGGAACTGTTCAAAACGATGGGTCTTTGAAAATCAAAAATGGTGGTTTGAAAGAAAAGATTGTTGAAGGACACCAGTTTGCAAAAACAGGAAGAAAATATTCTTGGCCAACACAAATGGTAAAAGAGGATATTAGCACTTTGGAAGTGGTTTGGTACGAAACTTTCAACGAGAAATCTAAAGGGATTCCAACATCTGTAGAAGGACAAGTTTTACAAAACTTCTTAGATGAAAATGGAAGATTACCAAAATGGAATGTGGCTTTCTAGTCAGTTACAAAATTATAATTTAATTATAAAAAGCTTTACTTCGGTAAGGCTTTTTTGGTTTTAAATTATAAAATCTACTTTACTATTGCTTTTTATATAAAATAATATTTACTTTTGCAGCCGTTATCACGAATCTCATAATGAGATAGCAACCTGCAACAACGAGCAAGGTGCTAAAACGATAAGCCAAATCCTTTGGAAAAAATGTTGTTTTACATTCCCATTTTTTTTGCTTTAGTTTTCGTCATAATACTATCATTTTTAAAACTGATTTATGACTCATTTATTGAAAAAAAGGGGAAGTGCTTACGCTTTAATTCCTTTATTGATTTTTATTTTTACTTTTTTAGGAGCTGGAATTTGGCTTGATGACTTTTATGCTTTACCTGCTCCAATAGCGGTTTTAATTGGAATTATTGCTGCTTTTTTACTGTTTAAAGGTTCAGCTGATGAAAAAGTAACCACCTTGATTGCAGGTTGCGGAGAGAGTAAAATTATGACTATGTGTTTGATTTATCTATTAGCAGGTGCTTTTGCAGTGGTTAGTAAAGCAATGGGAGGTGTTGATGCCGTGGTAAGTCTTGGAATTAATACTGTAGATGTGGCTTACTTTCCGTTGGGGATCTTTTTGATAGCCGCTTTTTTATCAACAGCTACAGGAACTTCTGTAGGTGCAATTGTGGCAATTGGGCCAATTGCAGTTGATTTGGCTAATTCTAGTGGCGCTTCATTGCCTTTGATTGCTGGTGCTTTATTAGGAGGTTCCATGTTAGGTGATAATTTATCTATGATTTCCGATACGACAATTGCTGCGACACAATCCTTAGGTTGTGAATTGAAAGATAAATTTAAAATCAATTTATTCATTGCTTTTCCTGCTGCTATTATAACAATCGCAGTATTCTTTTATTTGGGATTGAATTCTGATATTACTGCAGTAGCTATTCCTAAAACAAGTTTTGAATGGATTGCAATTGTACCTTATATTTTAGTAATTGTACTTGCATTGGTTGGTGTTGATGTATTTTCTACCTTGATTATTGGAACTATATTGGCTGGATTAATTGGGTATTTTGGAAATCATTTTACGTTAATGGAATTTGCGCGAAAAATTTATGAAGGATTCACCAGTATGACCGAAATCTTTTTGCTATCGATGCTGACTGGAGGTTTAGCCGCTATGGTGGATAAGGCTGGAGGTATTGATTTTTTATTGTACCAAATAAAAAAACGCATTAAGAGTAAAAAATCAGCCCAAGCGGGGATTGGGGCTTTAGTGGGTTTTACCAATGTAGCTATTGCTAATAATACGGTTTCAATTGTGATTACTGGAGGAATTGCCAAGGAAATTAACGACGAATACAATTTAAGTTCTAAAAAAACAGCCGCTATTCTTGATATTTTTTCCTGTGTTATTCAAGGAATTTTGCCTTATGGTGCGCAAGTACTTTTGATTTTAAGTTTTGCTAATGGGAAACTTGATTTTATGGATTTGCTTGGGAATGCGTGGTATCATCTATTTTTATTTATTTTTACTTTGGTAGCGATTTATAGTTCATTTTGGGATAAATTAGTAAAACGATTTTTAGATATTTAAAATCGGTTCGATTTATAATGTTATTGAATTTGAAATTTTTTTTAAAAAAGGAATTATTCTATATTTGACGACTCTAAGATAGCCCTGATAGTAGTGGAAATCCTTTTATGTTTTTCTTTAAAACATAAAAGATTGAAGCGAATAGCGGGAATAGCTTCAAATAAAAATTAAACTAATTTTCGAATATGAAATTACTAGAAGGAAAAGTGGCCATTATAACAGGCGCAAGTCGTGGAATTGGAAAAGGAATTGCAGAGGTTTTTGCAAAACACGGTGCAAATGTTGCGTTTACTTACAGTTCATCTGTAGAATCGGCTTTAGCATTAGAAAATGAATTGAATGCTTTGGGAATAAAAGCGAAAGGATACCAATCAAATGCCGCTGATTTTAATGAAGCGCAAACTATGGTTGAAGCTGTAATTGCTGAATTTGGTACTGTTGATATTTTAATCAATAACGCTGGAATTACAAAGGATAATTTGCTAATGCGTATGTCTGAAGAGGATTTTGACAAAGTAATTGATGTGAATTTGAAGTCGGTTTTCAATATGACTAAGGCAGTTCAAAAAACATTCTTGAAAAAACGTGCAGGTTCTATCATCAATATGAGTAGTGTAGTAGGGGTAAAAGGAAATGCGGGACAAACGAATTATGCGGCTTCTAAGGCTGGAGTTATTGGTTTTACTAAATCAGTAGCATTAGAATTGGGTTCTCGTAACATTCGTTGTAATGCGATTGCACCTGGATTTATTGAAACTGAAATGACTGCCAAATTGAATGACGATGTGGTTCAAGGATGGAGAGATGGAATTCCGTTAAAACGTGGTGGTACTACTGAAGATGTTGCTAATGCATGTCTATTCTTAGCTTCAGATATGAGTTCTTATATCTCTGGGCAAGTATTGAATGTATGTGGAGGAATGCTTACTTAAGATTTAAAAATTTAAAGATTCTCAAATTTTTCAATCTTTAATTTCTTCAATTTTAATCAAATAAAAAAGAATGACAACAAACACGATTCTCTTGATAGTACTTTCTATAGTAATTGCAGGAGGTTTGTCATTTTTTCAATATTATTTTAAAGCCAAAAACAAATCAAAATTGAATTTGTTTTTGGCTTTATTGCGTTTTGCTTCCATTTTCGGGATATTATTGTTGCTGATAAATCCAGTTATAACAACAAGTACCTTAGAGATAGTAAAAACACCTTTACCTATTGTAGTTGATAATTCGAGTTCAATTGTAGCGCTTAAAGCGAATAATAAAGCGCAAGAATTATATACAGCTTTAGTTTCGAATACCGATTTACAAGATAAATTTGATGTTCAGTCCTATCGATTTGATGCTGATTTTGAACCTTCGGAAAAATTTGATTTTAAAGGACATCAAACGAATTTAGATGCAATAGCTAAAGATTTAAGAAGCATCAATAAAAATGCAGTTTTTCCAACCGTTATTATCACAGACGGAAACCAAACCAATGGTAATAAATATGTGTACAGTTTTGATGCAAATAATAAAGTTTTCCCATTAGTTGTAGGAGATACTGCAAAAGTGATGGATTTAAAAATCACGCAGCTGAATGTCAATAAATATGCATTTTATAAAAATAAATTTCCTGTAGAAGTATTTTTTCAATATTCAGGGGATAAAAATACTATAGCTGATTTTAGCATTTCGCAAGGAAACACGATTTTAAGTAAACAAAATATTTCCTTTTCGGCTACTAAAAAAACAGCAGTTGCTACTGTATTATTGCCTGCCAATAGAATAGGTTCTCAAGTGTTTAAAGCGACACTTTCGTCAAAAGAAAAAGAGGTGAATACCTATAACAATACGAAGAAATTTGCAGTAGAAGTAATTGATCAAAAGACCAATATCGCTATAATTACAGCAATCAATCATCCTGATATTGCAGCATTTAAAAGAGCAATTGAATCTAATTCACAACGTAAAGTAACGGTGATTAATCCTAAAGAAATCAATTCGTTACGTGATTTTACTATTTTAATGTTATACCAGCCAACAGCTGCATTTAAAAAAGTATTTGATGAAAATAAATTAGCTGGAATCAATACTTTTATTATCACAGGAACGCATACTGATTTTGCTTTTTTAAATCAACAGCAAAGCAATTTTGATTTTAAAATGAGTAGCCAAAAAGAAGATTATTTGGCTAGCTTTAATTCCCAATTCAATCTCTTTGCGACAGATAATATTGGATTTGAAAATTTCCCTCCCTTGGAAAATACCTATGGAAAAGTTACTGTGAACGGACTGGTTTCGGTATTACTTTCTTCAAAAATAAGAAACATTGAAACAAACGCTCCTTTATTGACGTTCTCTGAAAATCAAGGAAAACGCTCGGCCTACTTATTGGGTGAAAATAGTTGGAAATGGAGATTACAAAGTCACGTAGATAGCGACTCATTTGACAAATACGATCTTTTTATTGATAAGGTAATTCAGTTTTTGGCATCTAATAATTCTAAGAAATCATTGGTTGTTAATCATGAAACTTTTTATAATTCAGGAGAATCCATTGAAATTACTGCTCAGTACTTTAATAAGAATTATGAATTTGACGATAAAGCGCGTTTAACAATTGCATTGGAGAACACAAAAACGAAGCAAACTAAAAACTATGATTTATTGAAAAGCAATAATGCCTATAAAGTAAATCTAGACGGACTGGCAGCAGGCAACTATAATTTTAGAGTGACTGAACTGAATTCTAAAACAAGTTATTCCAGTCATTTTGAAATATTAGATTTTGATATTGAAAAACAATTTGTCAATCCTGATGTAGATAAGTTGCAGCAATTAGCTGCGAACACAAAGGGACAAGCTTATTTTTCGGATCAAGTGAATCAATTAATAAAGTCACTTCTTGCAGATGAAAGTTATAAATCCATTCAAAAAAATAATGCGACTCGTTCTCCATTAATCGACTGGTATTGGATGTTAGTTTTGATTGTAATTTTCCTTTCTACGGAATGGTTTGTTAGGAAATACAATGGTTTATTGTAAATTAATAATAAAAAACGAGTATGGATTTTAGACTTAAAGTATTTTATACTGTTGCTAACCGTTTGAGTTTTACTAAAGCGGCGATGGAGTTATTTATTACGCAACCAGCGGTTTCAAAGCATATTCAAGAATTAGAAGAACAATATCAAATTAAACTTTTTGATAGAAATGGAAATAAAGTTTCCCTGACACTAGCAGGTCAAACGTTGTTGAGCCATACTAATAAAATTCTTGAAATTTATAGAGATGTTGATTTTGATATGAGTTCGTTAATCAATCAACAACGAGGATTGTTGAGAATAGGAGCGAGCACCACTATTTCTCAATATATCATTCCGCCTTTGTTAGCGCGTTTTCATCAAAAATTGAAGGATGTTAAAGTGAATTTGAGAAATGGAAACACAGAGCAAATTGAAAATGCATTACTAAATAAAGAAATTGAGATTGGTATTGTAGAGGGACAATCGAAGAACAAATTAATTAAATATACTCCTTATTTAAAAGATGAACTGGTTTTGGTTTGTAATTTAAATAATCTTTTAGTTTCTAAAACTGAAATAACAAAAGAGGATCTTTTGAATATGCGTTTTTTAATGCGGGAACAAGGTTCTGGAACACTAGAAGTAATTGAATATGCTTTAAAACCATTAGATATTAATTTATCTCAATTGCTAATTGAGATGGAATTGGGCAGTACTGAAAGTATTAAATCTTATTTAATGAATTCAGATTGTGTTGCTTTTATTTCGATACATGCGATAGAAAAAGAGCTGAAAAATCAAGAATTAGTAATTCTAGATATAAAAAATTTAACAATAGAAAGGTTTTTCTATATTATCAGTTTACAAGGAAAAACCGACGCACTTTCGGAATTATTTATAAAAAATATCGCAGGTTATTATAACTTGAAGTTATGGTAGATTATTAAATACGATTGGCAATTACTGTTTAATCGTTAGATCTTTGTAAAGTAATAATACAATTACTTTACGATGGAAAATCAATCTTATCTAGTTTCAAATAAATCTACTTTTCTTTTTGAAATTAAGAAGTGGCAACAGCAAATGGTTTTTATTTTTCTGATACTAATTTGCCTGTCGGGTTTTATTTCTCCTCCAATTGCCCTTTTATTAGGTTTAGTTGTAGCTAATTTGGCAGGGCATCCGTTTTTACATTTAAATCATAAAGCAACTACTATTTTACTGCAAGTCTCAGTTGTGGGATTGGGGTTTGGCATGAATGTAAACAGTGCTTTATCTGCTGGAAAAGAAGGTTTTTTATTTACTATAGCCTCAATTTTTAGTACATTAACTTTAGGCTATTTCATTGGTAAATGGTTTAGTATTGAAAAGAAAACGTCCCATTTAATTTCATGTGGAACTGCCATTTGTGGCGGAAGTGCCATTGCAGCAATTGCTCCTGTCATTAAATCTGATGAGAAACAAACTTCGGTGGCTTTAGGAGTCATTTTTATTTTGAATTCAGTTGCTTTGTTTCTTTTTCCTGCCGTTGGACATTGGTTGCATTTAACACAACACGAATTTGGTTTGTGGTGTGCCATTGCGATTCATGATACCAGCTCAGTAGTTGGAGCAACTAATAAATATGGTGCAGAGGCTTTACAAATCGCTACAACAGTAAAATTGGCGAGAGCATTATGGATTATTCCAGTGGCATTAATTACATCTTATTTATTTAAAAATCAAAAAAGTAAAATCAAAATCCCTTATTTTATTGGGTTATTTATCTTAGCGATGCTCTGTAACACATTTGTTCCACAAATAGCTCTTGTAGCGCCTTATTTAGTTTCAATTGCCAAAATGGGTCTTACAGTTACTTTATTTCTAATAGGGGCGGGTTTAAATTGGAAAATTTTAAAAACAGTAGGTGTTAAACCATTATTGCAAGGGGTTTTACTTTGGGGTTTTATTGCTATTGCAGCTTTAGTATCTATTATCTATTTAAGTTAGTGCTTTGAGTAAGCTTTTTTCTTTTGACAGCTAAAAAACGCAAGCGAATAGAATCATACATAAGCGCAATTAAAAGAAAAAAGGCACCAACAAATAGTGTTTTTATTTTGAGAAAAGTATAGATGTAACCTCCAGAAATACAACCGATAAAGAAAAAAGTTATGATAGATAATCGCAAAGAGATGCTAGCATTTAATCTCTTTTTTTCATTTTGTTTTTTATAAAAAAATAATTGAGACAGTTCAATACCTAAATCAGTGAAAAGACCCGTAAGATGAGTAGTTCTTACCGTCGATTTAGATATTTTTGTTACCAAAGAATTTTGTATTCCCATAGCAAAAAGCAATGCAAAAGCAATCATTTTTCCTTCTAAAGTATATAAATCGGCTTGAATACCGAAAAACCCCACTAAAGTTAAAATAGCTATCTCCATTGAAATAGGAATGATATGTAATAAATGGGGATGTTTTATTGAAACCCATTCTGCCATAAAATTTGAAGTAAAAGCCCCCATTAGGAAGAAAATAGTAAATACAAAAAAAGTAATTGCAGCAGTATAATTGTGTTTTATCACTTCTTCGGCAAAAAAAGCAAAATGACCAGTCACATTAGTAGTCAGTGTCTTTACTGCCAGAACTCCAGTTATATTTACTATTCCTGCAACAAATGAAAGTAAAGTAGCCAAACGCAAATTGTGAATAAATGTTCTATTTTTTCCTTGATGCCGAAACATAATTAATACTGTTTTGTTAATTGTTGTAATCTTAAACTCATAATTTTTTTAATTGTATAAAAATAAAATACATTTGTAACTCATATAAATAAATGTAATGAAAAATATCAAGTTTAAGCCTACGGTAGTGACGTTAACTGCAGTAGTTATTTGTTTCTTAACTGTTTCTTGGGGAATTGTAGGACATGAAAGAATTAATAAAGCAGCAGTGATGGCTTTACCAAAGTCACTTCAGGTGTTCTTTTATAACCACATCGATTTTATTACACAAGAATCGACTGTTCCTGATTTAAGGAAATATATTTTACAAGATAAGGCCGAAGGACCTAGACATTATTTTGACATGGAGAATTTTGGTTCGGTAGATAGTTTTCCAAAAACTATGGCAGAAGCCAAAAAGAAATACGATGATAAATTTTTGTCTAAAAATGGAACTTTGCCTTGGCACATTCAAGAAATGATGGGAAAGTTAACTCAAGCTTTTAAAGACAAAAGAAAATCAGAAATCTTATTTATTGCAGCTGATTTAGGTCATTATATAGCAGATGCTCACATGCCGTTGCATACTTCAGATAACCACGACGGTCAACTTACGGATCAAAAAGGAATTCATGCTTTGTGGGAAAGTAGATTGCCAGAATTATTTGTAAAAAACTATAAATTTACGGTTGCTCCTGCCCATTTTTATGAAGATGTAAACAAAGCGACTTGGGACTTGATTAAGGACACCCATAGCTTAGTACCAGCATTATTAGCTGCAGATAAAGGATTGAGAACTTCATTACCTACAAATCAAATTTTTGTTACAGATGCAGAGGGAAATATTGTAAAAAATAAATACAACGGAGTAAAATATACCGATGAATATGCGGAGAAATTCAATACTGCTTTAAACGGTATGGTGGAAAGCCAAATGAAGAAAGCAGTTACCGCTACAGCTAGTTTTTGGTATACGGCTTGGGTAAATGCAGGAAAACCAGATTTAAGTAATTTAGATGCTTCCTCACTGACAAAACGTAATGCTAAGTGTTTGAAAAAAGACAATCAACTTTTCAAAAAAGGAGATTTATTTGGAATAGAAAGTGATAAAGACGCTGAATAAATAATTTTAATAATAACAAAAAAGCCTGTGATTTTCACAGGCTTTTTTGTTAAATTAATTCTTCTGATATTTCTTTTTCTTTAGCATATCTGATGCGGTTTGATAGAAAGAAATGGTTTCATTTACTAAATCCATTCGGTCTTTATTGAGCGGTTTTTCATCATAATAAATTTGAAAATCGGCACCAACACCAGACTTTGGTAGTAAAGTTAATTTGTATTGTTTATAAGCTTGTTTAGGAGAAATAATAGTTAAAACATTATCTTTTATGAATCCTAAATCTTGATAAGTTGCAATCAATGCTCTTGGCTTATAATCTGGTTTTAAAACATCCTGACCATAAAACTTAGATTGATAATTGAAGTTTAATATCCCAAAAACAGTAGGCATAATATCTATTTGTGACATTAGTTTATTGTACTGTTGTGGCTGGATAAATCCTGGGCTATAGATCATAGCTGGAATTCTATATTTGTCCAAAGGCAATTCGGTTTTTCCAGCACTTGAAGCACAATGATCGGCAAGAATTACAAAAACGGTATTGGCGAACCAAGGCTGTTTTTTTGCTTTTTCAAAGAAATTTTTCATAGCAAAATCAGTGTATTTTACACCTCCATCACGTGATTTAGCATCTCCAGGAATGTCAATTTTGTTGTTTGGATAAGTAAAGGGTCTGTGATTACTTACCGTCATAATATGATTAAAGAAAGGTTTGTTTTCATTTGCTTCAGCGTTCATGACCTTTATGGCTTTGTTGTACATGTCTTCATCACAAACTCCCCACACATTCGAAAAAGTGATTTCTTCAGGTTTAAACGTCTTTTTGTCTACGATATCATATCCATTTCCTGAAAAGAAATCTTCCATATTGTCAAAAAAAGAATCTCCTCCATACAAGTATTTTACATTATATCCTTTTTGCTTAAATACACTTCCTGTTGTAAATTTGTCTTTATTGTCTTTTCTTTTCACTACACTTTCACCTGCAGTAGGAGGTAAGCATAGTGTTACGGCTTCCAATCCACGAACAGTTCTGTTTCCCGAAGCATAAAAATTGGTAAACAGCAAACTTTGTTTTGCTAAACTATCTAGAAAAGGAGTGATTTTTTTATCGCTTCCATAAGCTTCCATAAAGTCAGCACTGTAGCTTTCAATTGTAATTAACACTACATTTTTATGCATTTCAGCAGCAGCACTTTTGATTTCCCTTAAAGTAGATTCATTTGAAATACCTGGAATTTGTTGAGAAAGTAAGGTATATGCTTCTTTTTCTGGTAGCGTTTTATAGAATTTAAAATAATCCAATTCACTATTCATGAAAGCCAAATAAAACTTATAAATCCCGTTTGCTTGCAATTCATTAGCAAATATATTTTGAGAATTTTCTTGATTTGCCAATGAAGGAATAACAAATAAGGAGCTTACAAATAAAACTAAATATAATCCTGATATTTTAATTTTCTCTACAAATGTTGGAATGTTGTCAATATAGTTTTTTGATTTACCAACAATAAAATAGGTAACGATTCCAGCAATAAGGAATAATCCTGAAAATAATGGAATGACAGGATAGGATTCCATGATATTTCCAATTACTTCATTAGTATAAACTAAATAATTTACAGCAATAAAATTATATTTCACTCCAAATTCATTCCAGAAAAAATATTCACTTATGGCATTTTGTAAAATCAAAACAACAAATAGAAACATAACAAAACTAAAAAGCCAAAATCGAATCTTATCTCTGTGTTTTGGCAAAAAAAGCAATAAACCAAACAAGCCTGTTTTGATTCCTACAAATGCCAAACCTATTTCGGGTAAAGCACCACCATACTCATTAAGTATTGATTTTCCTGAAAGAATATATAAAAACAAAGCAATTAATAGCCCAAAAAGAATATAGCCATATGGTTTTAAATATTTTGCATTGGATATAAAAATAAGATACAGCCATAAAAAACCACTTGCCAATATAAAAACAAAAATATCCGAGATAAAACCTAATGTAAATATTTTGATTGCGTCTATTCCTTTGAAAGAGGCTTGTGTAATAGGATGAAAAAGTAAAACGATTCTTAATATAAAACTTACTAAAACGTAAAACAGGGTAAGGTTATAAAAAGGGGATAATTTTTTAAAAAAAGACATAGCTAGTTAGTTTTATGCAAAAATATGCAATTTGGTACATAATAGTACTAAATTTTTTATGGTATTGTATTCTTAATTTTGGCTTAAGAACTCTTTAGTATAACAATAATCACTTTGTTTTTGAGTTAAGTTTGTAAAATATTATATTCCATAAGTTTATAAGAATATTTTCAATCAATAATGCTCACAAAATAAAAATATAAAATGAAAAAAAACATGCTATTACTATTGTTTTTTATGGGAACAATAGGATATTCACAAGATTGGAAAACGGATATTAATCTTGCAAAACAAGAAGCAGTTGCACAAAACAAACCCATTTTACTTGTTTTCTCTGGTTCTGATTGGTGTGCACCTTGCATAAAGTTAGATAAAACGATTTGGCAATCTGCAGAATTCAAGAAATATGCAACTGAACATTTGGTTTTAGAACGTGCCGATTTTCCAAAGAAAAAACAAAATCAACTAGAAACACAAATCAAGAAACAAAATCAAGACCTTGCTGAAATATATAATAAGGATGGAATTTTTCCTTTGGTAGTTGTATTAGATACTACTGGAAAAGTATTGGGCACTACAAGTTATAAAAATATTTCTCCAACGGAATATATTGGATTGCTTAATTCATTTTTAAAATAATGACAATGCGACAATTATCTTCCTGTATTTTCTTTTTTATAGCATTTGCAACTTCGGCACAGGTTACCCAAAAAAGAACTTTATCGATGTTAGGAAGCCCGTTTGAAATGATTGTGGTGGCTAAAGATATTCCAGAAGCCGATGGATATATTGATATGGCTGTAGCGGAAGTCTCTCGAATTGAACATTTAATTTCCGACTGGATTCCAACAACTCCCATATCCGAAGTCAATAGAAATGCAGGGATAAAACCAGTAAAAGTACCTCAAGAAGTATTTGACTTAGTAGGAAGAGCGATAAAAATATCAGAATTGACTTCGGGCGCATTTGATATTAGCTATGCTTCAATGGATAAAATTTGGAAATTTGACGGAAGCATGACACAAATGCCAACACCAGAAGAAATAAAAAATTCGGTTAGTAAAGTAGGATATAAAAATATCATATTAGATCCAAAAAATACAACTATTTTTCTTAAAAATGAAGGAATGAAATTGGGTTTGGGAGGTATTGGTCAGGGATTTATTGCTGATAAAATTAAAACGATGCTCATCGGTAAAGGGGTAGTAGCTGGAATAGTAAATATATCGGGAGATATCAATACTTGGGGTAAACAACTCGACGGTGAGAAATGGAAAGTGGGGATTAAAAACCCAATGAATAAAGATAAAATTTTCGCCACTTTTCCACTTGAAGATAGTTCTGTAGAAACATCAGGAAGTTATGAAAAATATGTCACATTCAATGGTAAACGCTATTCCCATATCATTGACACCAGAACGGGTTATCCAGCATCAGGAGTGATTAGTGTCTCTGTTTTTGCAAAATCAACTGAATTAGCTGATGCATTGGCCACAGGTATTTTTGTACTTGGAGTTGATGTAGGTTTAGATTTAGTGAATCAACTGCCTGGAATTGGCTGTATTTATGTTGACGATAAAGGAAAAATATCCACCTCAAAAAATATTGATTTAAAAAATTATAAAAATGAATAAATGGCCCTTTTTTTTAGTTTTAGCGCTAGCAATGCAATCCTGTGTTGCTGTGAAAGAATATGATAAATTATATATCAATGATCCCGACATGAAGTTAGCTGCAAAGCCAGCTGAAAAATACGAGACTACTTTTCAAGTATACCGTGAAGCTGCTGCAGGTGCAAATGGAGGAAAAACAGGTGGTGGTTGTGGATGCAATTAATTTATTAAAGATGAAAAAAATATTAATTGCAATTGTTGTATTGATTAATTTCACTGCTTTTGCGCAAGAAAAAGAAACGGCTACTACTTTTAAAAAGAGGGTTTTAGAAAATACAGAAGTGGATTTTTTATTGAGTTATTACAATCAAGATGGGACACATTCACCAGTTAGTGGTGGTATTGGTTCAGAAAAACTAACTGATATTGCTTCTAATATAGTGGTTGCAGTGCCTATTAATGATGATGACGTTCTTACATTTGATGTTGGAATCTCTACTTATACATCAGCGTCTTCCAGTAATATTAATCCTTTTAATTCCAATAAAAGTTCTACATCAACATCTTCTGGCGCTTCGGGGAAAACGACTTCTACAACAGTAAGTTCTGCACCTTACGGAACACCTTGGCAAGCTTCTTCCGGAGCTTCAAAGAGTGATCAGTTGGCCTCAGTTTCGGCAAATTACAGTCACAGTTCGGATAATAGAAATAATTTGTGGAATGCAGATATTGCTGTATCTAATGAGTTTGATTATACTTCGTTTGGTTTTGGAGGTGGGTACACTAAATTATTCAATGAAAAAAACACGGAGATTAGTTTGAAAGCGAATGCTTATCTGGATCAATGGAGACCCATTTATCCAACGGAATTGCATGAATATGCCACTTATGGTGCTAATTTTCAGAACCAAGGATATTTAACTGGTGTTACAATTATGGATCGATATGGTAATAAATCAACGAATTATTTGCCGTCTGCTTTTGCACCCTATACTAATTCAAATAGAAATTCGTATTCTGCTTCGATTTCCTTTTCACAAATCATGACTAAAAAGATTCAATTATCGATATTTATGGATCTTTTGAAGCAAGAAGGATTATTAGCTACACCGTATCAAAGGGTTTATTTTGCTGATAAAGCCAACTATTATATTGGACAAGCACAATATATTCCAGTGTATGGGTCTTATGAAAATAAAGGAGTATATCAATTAGCAGATGATAAAGAAAGATTACCTAGTACTCGATTTAAAATTCCTATTGGCGCTCGTCTAAATTTTTACATCAATGAATATGTGGTTGCACGTGCATATTATAGATATTATCAGGATAATTGGGGAATTCAAGCACATACGGCATCAATAGAGTTGCCTATAAAAATAAATTCAAAATTTACGGCGTATCCAATGTATCGCTACTATACGCAAACAGCATCTGATTATTTTGCACCTTATGAGCAGCACCTTTCAACCGAAAAATATTATACCTCCGATTATGATTTATCTAAATTTGTAAGCAATCAATATGGGCTTGGTTTTACGTATACGGATATATTTGCTAGAGCAAGAATCTTTGTATTAGGATTAAAATCAATAGATTTGCGATTGAATCATTATCAAAGAAGTGATGGTCTATCAGCAAATATTGCTTCTTTTGGGTTTAAATTTGAAGTACAATAAAATAATTTAATAAATGCATATTTTAATAGTTGAAGATGAATTAGGTATTATTCAATTTTTGCAACAAGGTCTGGAAGAAGAAGGATATAACATCACTTGCGCAACCGATGGTTTAAAAGGATTTGAATTAATTCAAAAGAACAACTTTGATTTAATTTTATTAGATTGGATGTTACCTAAAATGAGTGGTTTGGATTTGTGTAAAGCCATCAGAATCAAAGATACCAAAGTGCCTATTCTTTTTTTAACTGCCAAAGATACTATTCAAGAAACGATAGAAGGGTTGAAAGCGGGAGCCAATGATTATATAAAAAAACCTTTTAGTTTTGAAGAATTGGTAGAGCGAATCAAGATTCACTTTCGAAACCTAAATAAAGAAGAAATTCTGAATTTAGGGACTATTGAAATCAATAGAACAAAGCACATCGTATCAGTTAAACAAGAAGAAGTTTCATTGACACAGCGTGAATTTGAGTTGTTGTATTATCTCATTAAAAACAAAGGTAAAGTATGTACAAGAAATCAAATAATTGAAGATGTTTGGGACATCCATTTTGAATATGATACCGGTGTAATTGATGTTTTTATCAATGCCATTCGTAAAAAATTAAACCTAAAAATCGAAGAAGATTATATTAAAACAGTTCGTGGTGTAGGTTACATCGCTAATGACTAATGAATATGCAACAACTTTCTTTTAAAAATAGAATTGCTTCTAATTATATAATCACAACTGCACTTTTAATTTTTGTGGTGTTTTTTGCTATACATTCTATCGTAAAATTTAGTGTTTATAATCACGTAAATACTGATATTTCAAAAGAGGTCAACAACCATTTGAATGAAATAGAAATTAAAAACAACTCTTTTTTCCTAATCCATATGGAAGAATGGAAAGAAAGAGAGCACAATACGGTTGATGTAAATCCTGTATTTATTGAATTTTTGGATGCAAATGGGGATGTTCTTGAAAAATCACCTAATTTAAAGAATCAAATTTTATATTTTAATAAATCTGTTCCAGACAATGAATTGTTTGACTCAAAAATTTTAAAAAATAAAATTCGTCAAATTCAAGTTCCTATCTATCAAAATGAAAAAGTAATTGGTTATTTAATAATTGCCATGTCGCTTGAAGATGCTTCCATGGTACTTCAAAATTTATCAGAAATATTAATTATCGCTTATCCTTTAATTCTACTTATCCTTTTTCTTATCGCAAGATTTATTGCAGGTAGAAGTATAAAACCAATCAGTTCTATTATAGAAACCTCAAATATTATTACAAAGGATAATTTAAAGTCCAGAATTCCATTGCCACAAAAAAAAGATGAACTTTATGTTTTATCAAAAACGATAAATAATCTTTTAGATCGAATTGAAACAGCAGTTGAAAGAGAAAGACAATTTACCTCAGATGCTTCTCATGAATTACGAACACCTTTAACAGTCATTAAAGGAACATTAGAAGTTTTAATACGAAAACCGCGCAATCAAGAAGAGTATCATGATAAAGTTAATTATTGTATTACCGAAGTAAATCGCTTAAATAATATTGTTGACCAACTACTTTTACTGGCAAGATATGAGAATCAAAATCAATCTATTAAAATAGAAAATGTTTGTTTGAATGCCATATTATTAGATACTATTTCTAGATTTTCTACTTTAATTCAGTCTAATAATATTCAGGTTAATACACAATTTACAAATGAAATATATGTAAAAAGTGACCGCTACTTAGTGTCCATTATTATTAATAATATTGTCTCGAACGCAATTAAATATTCAAATTATGATGGTCAGTTGGCAATTGTATTAACTGAATTAGAAGGAAAAGTAGTCTGTACTATTGCTGATTCAGGGATTGGAATTCCAAAAGAAGATTTACAAAAAATATTTAACCCTTTTTTTCGTTCTCAATCTACAGATCATCCAGATATTAAAGGGACTGGTTTAGGACTTTCGATTGTTAGTAGATTATGTAAATTACTGAACATTAAAGTTACTATTTCTAGTCAAGAAAATGAGGGAACACAAGTGGAACTTCACTTTCATTAAGTATTCTTTAAGTATCCCTTAAGACTATCTTAAGTTAATCCCTATCTTTATATTTTACTTTTGAAGGATCAAAATAAAATATTTATGTTAGAAAAAATTATAGCTTTTAGTCTAAAAAACAAACTCATTGTTTTATTATTCACTCTTTGTATTTTAGGATTTGGCGTTTTTTCTATATTCCAAATTTCTATTGGTGCTGTTCCAGACGTAACCAATAATCAAGTTCAAGTAATCACTACTTCACGTAATCTTTCAACCCAAGACATTGAGCAATATATTACATATCCTGTTGAAATTGAAATGGCCAATTTGCCAGGAGTAAAGGAAATTCGTTCCATTTCAAAATTTGGATTATCAGTTGTCACCATTGTTTTTGAGGATGATTTAGGTACTTATTTACCAAGACAATTAATTGCTGAAAAAATTAAATCGGCTTCTGAGAAAATACCAGCCGGTTTTGGTACTCCTGAAATGGGGCCAATAACCACTGGACTTGGTGAAATTTACCAATATACACTTGAAGTACAACCTGAATTTAAAAACAACTATTCCGTTACTGATTTAAGAACGATCCAAGATTGGGTAGTAAAAAGGCAATTGTCAGGAATTAAAGGTGTTGTTGAAATTAATACTTGGGGAGGGTTTTTAAAACAATATGAAATTGCTATTAATCCATCCCAGTTGAAAGCAATGAATATTGCTACAACGGATGTTTTTACAGCTCTTGAAAAAAATAACAGTATTGCAGGTGGTGCTTATATTGAGAAGATAAATCAAAGTTATTTTATTCGTGCCGAAGGAAAAGTTAAAAACTTGGAAGACATTGAAAACATTGTTGTTAAAAATAGTAATGGTTTCCCTGTTTATATAAAGAATGTGGCTGATGTTCGTTTTGGTCATGCCAATCGTTTTGGTGCCATTACTGGTAATGGAGAAGGAGAGAAGGTACTTGGCCAGGTGATGATGCTAAAAGGAGCCAATTCAAAACAAGTCATTAATGATGTGAAAGATAGAATTGCTATCATTCAAAAATCACTGCCCGAAGGCGTTTATATCAATGGTTTTTTGGAACGAAGTGAGTTAGTTGGTAAAACTACTTTTACAGTGGCTGAGAATCTTATTTTGGGTTGTTTAATTGTCATTTTTGTGGTGGTTTTATTATTAGGAAATTGGCGTTCAGGATTAGTTGTAGCTTCAGTCATACCATTGTGTTTGTTATTTGCAATTTCACTCATGAATATTTTTGGAATAGACGCTAATTTAATGAGTTTAGGCGCCATCGATTTTGGAATAATAATTGACGGTGCGGTTATTATTGTTGAATTCATTGCATTCCAAATAGCCAGTAAATCAGCACAGTTAGGGCCACTTTCCAAAGAAGACCGACAATTAGAAATTGATCAAATTACGTATAAGAGCGCTTCTAAAATGATGAATTCGGCTATTTTTGGCCAACTTATTATTTTGATTGTTTTTATTCCAATTCTTTCTCTTTCAGGAATCGAAGGTAAAATGTTTAAACCCATGGCGATGACTTTTAGTTTTGCTTTGGTGGGGGCTATGATCTTCTGCTTTACCTATGTTCCAGTGGTTTCTTCGTTGTTTTTAAAACCAACCGTAGAAAATCCAAAATCGTTATCTAGTAAATTAATTCGAAAGCTAAATTCTTGGTATTTACCTCTTATAACTTGGGCTTTGGTTAATACTAAAAAAGTATTGTATGGTGCTTTTGGATTATTAGTTATGGCGATCGTTTTATTTACCACTATGGGAGGGGAGTTCATTCCAACACTTGACGAAGGGGATTTTGTCATTCAACCTGTTCTTAAAACGGGAACAACATTAACAAAAACGATAGCTACTACTACCAAAATCGAAAAAATAATACTCAAGAATTTCCCCGAAGTGGAGCAAGTGGTTAGTAGAATTGGTGCTGCCGAAGTTCCTACAGACCCAATGAGTATGGAAGAAAGTGATGTAATTGTAAAATTGAAACCAAAATCAGAATGGGTATCGGCATCCAGTAAAGATGAATTGGCAGATAAAATTAAAATTGCCATAGAAAAGGAAATTTCAAATATGGAAATTGAATTCACACAGCCGATAGAAATGCGTTTTAATGAATTGATTTCAGGCACACGTTCAGATGTGGCGGTGAAGATTTTTGGTGAAGATTTAAATGTTTTGGCTCGAAAAGCCCATGAAATTAAAAAAGCTATTGCAAAAGTAGAAGGAGCTTCGGATATAATAATTGAAAAAACCGAAGGATTACCGCAAATGACAGTAAAATATGATCGTTCAAAAATTGCTCGATATGGTTTGAATATTTCTGATTTAAATGAAATGATAGCGCTTGGTTTTGCAGGAAAAACGGTTGGAAATGTGTTTGAAGGGGAGAAACGATTTGACATGGTTATCCGTTTAGATCAGTCCAATAGAACGGGTATAAATGACTTAAAAAACCTTTATATAACCACTTCGTCTGGAGAGCAAATTCCGTTGCAGGAGTTAGCAAGCATAGATTATACCGAAGGTCCTGCTAAAATTTCAAGAGACAATACGAATAGAAGAATTGTCGTAGGAATCAATGTGCGAAATAGAGATTTACAAAGTGTAGTAACTGATATTCAGAAAATTGTAGACACTCAAATAAAGTTACCTACAGGGTATTATGTGCAATACGGGGGGCAATTTGAAAACCTCCAAAGTGCCAAAGCCAGACTGATGATTGCAGTCCCAATTGCGCTATTTTTAATATTTATATTATTGTATTTTGCTTTTGGTTCAGTAAAAGAGGCCTTGATGGTATATTCGGCCATACCACTTTCGGCAGTTGGAGGGGTATTGTTTTTATGGATTCGAGGATTGCCTTTTAGTATTTCTGCAGGAGTTGGATTTATTGCGCTGTTTGGAATTGCTGTGCTAAACGGAATCGTATTAATTGAGCATTTTAAAGAATTAAAACACCAGGGAATGAAAAATATTGATGAACTTATTTTAAAAGGAACTACTGATCGATTGCGTCCCGTGCTATTAACTGCTGCCGCTGCCGCTCTAGGTTTCTTACCAATGGCCATTTCATCATCAGCAGGAGCAGAGGTGCAACGCCCTTTAGCAACGGTAGTTATTGGAGGTTTGTTTACAGCAACCATCTTAACGATGATTGTATTGCCTATTTTATATAAACTTTTTGAAGGGAAAGAATTTAGAAAACCAAGATTTAAAAAACATCATAGTGCTACTTATATCATATTTTTAATATTAAGCAGTTCTTTTAGTTTTGCACAAAATACTACTACTGAATTAGATAGTTTGATTTCAAAAGGGATAAGTAACAACAAGGGATTAAAAGCGCATCAATTGCAAGTAGATAAATTCCAGGCAAATATAAATAGCGCTTTTGCATTCGATAAAACGAATATCTACTACAATTATGACCAAAATAATGTTGCCTATAACAATGAACCTTTAAAAATATTAGGGATTCAACAACGCTTTTCTTTTCCTACCGTTTATGGTGCTCAGAAAAAAGTAAATACAACAGAATTTGAAAAAGAAAAGGCTAGTTTTGAGATTCAAAAAAACAAAACTTCCTTAATGATTTCTAAGGTTTATTATCAAATCGTGTACTTACAACATGAAGAAAAACTGTATCAATATTTAGATAGTTTGTATCAAAATTTTTCTAAAGCAAGTGATAGACGATTTGAATTAGGGGAGACGAATTATCTCGAAAAAATCACTGCAGAAGCCAAATTCAGACAGATAAAAACGAAACTTTCTCAAATAAAAAATGAAAAGCAAGCGGAGTATGAAACATTACAAGCATTAGTACAATCAGAGGATAAAATAGTAATTAAAAGCATAAAAATAATACCGTTAAATGACTTAACTAATGAATTAAGTAAATTAACCTATAATTATTATTTAGAAAGTGTTAGTAAAAATTATGAAAGTCAAATATACCTTCAAAAACAAAATTGGTTTCCAGATTTGCACTTAGACTATTTTAGAGGTTCTAACAAAGGAATTTCGCAATCTTTGAATGGTTTTCAAATTGGAATTGCAGTTCCTATTTTATATACTGCGAATATTTCAAAATCAAAAGTGGCAAAACTTGAACTGCAAAGCTGGGAGCAACAAAAGCAAAATGAAACCCAAAAAATGGATAGTTATTTAAATCAAAAAAAGAATGAATTAGCAAAATACCAAGATGCTTTAAATTATTACAATCAATACGGTAAAAAACTTTCGAACGAAATTATTAAAGTAGGAAATTTGAGTTTCAAACATGGAGAGATAGATTTTTTTCAATACATCCAAAGTTTAGAAAATGCTACCATTATTCAAGTAGATTATTTAGATAATGTACTTCAATTCAATAAAACACAACTTGATATTCAATACCTTAATTACTAAAATATTTAAAATGAAAAAAACACTATATATATTTACTCTTTCCATTCTATTTGTTTCTTGTAAAGAGACAAAATCAGAAGAAGTCATTGATAAAAATGACAATCTAATATCAGTTACAACAGCTCAATTTAAGTCGGGTGCAATGGAAATTGCAGCTCCTGTTGAGGAAGATTTTGACGTAACGGTAAAAACATCGGGAAAAATTGATGTACCGCCACAAAATAGAGCTCAGATCACTTCGTTTATAGGTGGATATGTGAAATCTACAACACTTCTAGTAGGTGATAAAGTGAGTAAAGGACAAGCTTTATTGACATTAGAAAACACAGAATTTTTAGATATTCAAAAAGAATATTTAGATGTTGCAGAGCAAATTAAGTATCTAAAGTCGGAGTATGAACGTCAGAAAACATTATTCGATGAAAAAATCACTTCTCAAAAAAATTATTTAAAAGCAGAGAGTGACTATCGCAGAGCAAAAGGGATGTACCAAAGCTTAAAAGCAAAATTATTGATGCTTAATATTAGCCCTGCAAATGTTGAAAAAGGATATTTAACTTCTGTAATAACCATTTATGCCCCGATATCTGGTGATATTGTTGTAATGAATGCCAATGTAGGTATGCACGTTTCTCCATCGGATGTAATATTAGATATTATTCAAACTTCTCATTTACATTTGGAATTAAATGTTTTTGAAAAAGATATATTGAATGTAAAAGAAGGACAAAAAATTAAGTTTACTGTTCCAGAGGCTTCAAAAGATATTTTTAATGCCGAAGTTCATTTAGTAGGAAAATCGATAGAAGGAAGCGATAGAACAATCAATGTTCATGGCCATTTAGACGAAAACATGAAACAAAAATTGATAACAGGAATGTTTGTAGAAGCTGCTATTATTGTGGATTCAAAGAAAGGTTTAGCAATTCCTACCGAAGCATTAATAACAGAAAATAATAAATACTTTGTACTTTTATTTAAAGAAGATAAAAACAACAGTTATTTCTTTAAAAAAGTGGCAGTTAAAGTTGGCGAACGTTCTGAAAAATTTATTGAAATTCTTCCGGATACTCAAATTAATTCATCTTCAAAAATTTTGATTAAAGGGGTTTTTGATGTTACTAATTAATCGATAATTATGGATTTAAAAAAATTAAAAGAGCAATTACAAGTAGAAGTAGATACTGCATTTTTGTACGAAAGTATTGCTGCTATTCAAACGGATGATAATTTAGTTCGTGTTTTACAAAGTTTAGGTGAAATTGAAAAGGGGCATGCTAAACATATGTTTGACAAAGTCATTTCATTTGAGTCTAATTATAAAATGCCACTGCCTTCTTCTAGAGCAAAATTTCAATTAAAACTTGGTAAGTTTTTTGGCTACGGATCGATAATCAGTAGTTTATCCAATATTGAAAAGCAATTTGCGGTTAACGCTATTAAAAATAAATTACAAAGTGGTGAAAAACCAACAGGTTTTGAGCACAATCATCTTAAAATAATTGAAGCAGTAAATGATAATGCTGCGTTGAATGTTTCGGGAGGTTTTCTATCTAAATTTGAAAGCCGACATAAATCAGTGGGAGGTAATGCCTTGCGCGCTGCTGTATTAGGTTCGAATGATGGCTTGGTTTCCAATATGAGTTTAGTAATGGGAGTTGCAGGTGCCGCCGTTTCTAATAATACTATTTTACTAACTGGAATTGCAGGGTTAATGGCAGGAGCAATTTCAATGGCTTTGGGAGAATGGTTGTCCGTACAAAGTTCGAGAGAATTGAACCAACGCCAAATTGATTTAGAAACAGAAGAACTAGAAGCTTCGCCAGAAGAAGAGAAAAAAGAGCTTGTTTTATTATATCAAGCTAAAGGAATGAATATGGAAGAGGCTAAAAAATTAGCCGATAAAGCATTTGAAACTCCTGAAACTGCAATTGATGCAATAATTAAAGAAGAACTAGGAATAGATAAAGAAGAATTAGGTGGTTCCGCTTGGGAAGCTGCAATTGCCTCTTTTGTCCTTTTTTCAATAGGAGCCATAATACCATTATATCCTTTTATGATTTTGGACGGGATGAATGCCATTTATTTAAGTATTGGCAGCAGTGTAATAGGGCTTTTTGGAATTGGTGCTGCAATAACGTTACTAACAGGGAAAAGTATATTATTTTCAGGTTTTAGACAAGTATTTTTTGGCTTAGCGGCAGCGGCCGTCACCTATGGAATTGGATCATTGATAGGCGTATCCTTAGCAGCTTAGATTTCAAAAGGAATTTTCTTATTAAATCAAAAAATAAAGTAAATTAAAATGTTATTTTTAATTTTTAAAATGAAACCATAAAATTTAAAATATGAATGATGCTCATTTACACTTAGTAGTTAACCATTTTCCAATTATTGGATCTATATTGGGCCTTGGGGTTTTAATTGCTGGACTATTTTTAAAAAATAATTCGGTTAAGAATACAGGTTTTTTTCTACTTATTATTGCAGCTGTTTTCGCGTTGGCAAGCATGGCAACAGGTGATGGCGCTGAAGAAATGGTAAAAGATATGCCTACAATTGGAGAAAAAATTATTCATGAACATGAGCAAATAGCCGAGAAATTTGCTTTGGTGTTATATGCAACTGGTATTTTCAGTATTGTATCACTTTATGCAACTCATAAAAGAAATAAATTTGCAAAAATAGTAACATACATCACTTTGATTCTGGCGTTAATTGCTGCTGGACTATCAACGTTCGTAGGAACATCTGGTGGAGAAATTCGTCATACTGAAATTAGAGATAACAATGACACTTTGGATTCTAAAAATATAAATAGTGTCCGTCCCGGTTTTAATGATACGCTAAAAAGGAAAGTCGACGAATAAGATATTTAACAATAAAATAGCAATTAGTTAAATTTAAAATAGCGTTTTAATTAAAATATGATTTATATTTGCATCAGAAATTAAAGTTCTAAAACAATAACACAATTATGTTTACAAAACAATTACATCATCATCATTTTCATTATTGCTCTCAAGCGATGTGTTAATGAAATGGGTGTAAGTCATCATATTTTAAAACCCGTTTGAGTACATCAAACGGGTTTTTTATTGCCTAACTTTTGTACTCTGACACAATACTAACAAAATTAAATTCAAAAAAATGAGTACATTAAAAATTGCAATTCAAAAATCAGGACGTTTAAACGAAGACAGTATCCAAATTCTAAAAGATTGCGGAATATCTATTAACAATGGAATTGATCAATTAAAAGCAGAAGCTTCAAATTTCCCTTTAGAAGTTTTATACTTAAGAAACTCTGATATTCCTCAATACTTAATTGATGGTGTGGTAGATATTGCCATTGTAGGAGACAATTTATTGGTTGAAAAAGGGAAAGGGATTCAAGTGATTCAAAAGCTTGGTTTTTCTAAATGTAAAGTTTCAGTTGCTGTACCCAAAACATTCGAATACAATTCTATTCAAGATTTAGATGGATTGCGTATTGCGACTTCTTACCCAAATACGGTCATCGAATATTTCAATTCTTTTGGAGTAAATGTAGATATTCACCAAATTTCTGGTTCGGTTGAGATTGCTCCAAATATTGGTCTAGCCGATGCCATTGTTGATATTGTTTCAAGCGGAAGTACGTTGTTTAAAAACAATTTAAAGGAAGTTGAAATTATTTATAAAAGTGAAGCGGTATTGGCAGTTTCTCCAAAAGTAACTCCAGATGTTCAAAAATTAATTGACACCTTAAAATTTAGAATTGAATCCGTTTTAAGAGCGCGAAAATCAAAATATATTTTGATGAATGTGCCTAATGATAAAATTGAAGAAGTAGGTAAAATTCTTCCAGTATTGCGTAGTTTAACCGTTTTGCCATTGGCGCAAGAAGGATGGAGCAGTGTACACTCTGTAATTGATAAAGATACTTTCTGGCAAGTAATCGATCAATTGAAAGACGCTGGTGCCGAAGGAATTTTGATTTGCCCAATTGAAAAAATGGTGCTGTAAATAATTATAAATTATTAAGTATGAATTATAAAGTTGAGTAAAACTTAAATAGTTGATACTTTGCGAACTTTGCGAAAAACCTTTGCGAACTTTGCGGTTAAAACACAATACGATGAATAAAATATACGACCCAAAACCCAATACCTGGTCAGCAATTCTAGAACGACCTACTAAGACTATCGACGATATCGAACTTACTGTAAAAGAAATTTTTAAGGAAGTTCAGAAAAAAGGAGATACCGCTGTGGCCAAATATACTTCGATTTTTGACGGAGTAAATTTTGAAAATCTAGAAGTATCTATACAAGAAATCGAAACTGCTGTTGCTACCGTTCCTAACGAATTGAAAGATGCGATTCAATTGGCTAAAAGCAATATTGAAAAATTCCATACAGCTCAAAAAACGGCAAAAGTAGAAGTAGAAACAGTAGAAGGAGTACAATGTTGGCAAGAGAAAAGACCGATTCAAAAGATTGGTTTGTATATACCAGGAGGAACTGCTCCCTTATTTTCAACTGTTTTGATGCTTGCCGTTCCTGCTCGAATTGCAGGTTGTAATGAAATTGTTTTATGTTCTCCTCCTGATAAAAAAGGAGTTATAAATCCAGCCATTTTATACGCAGCACAATTATGTGGTGTTACTAAAATTTTAAAAGTAGGTGGTATTCAGGCAATTGCAGGAATGACTTTTGGTACCCAAACGATCCCTAAAGTGTATAAAATTTTTGGACCTGGAAACCAATTCGTTACTGTTGCCAAGCAATTAGCAACTCAATTTGGTGTAGCAATTGACATGCCTGCTGGACCTTCTGAATTACTTGTTGTTGCCGATGATACTGCTATTCCTGCTTTTGTAGCTTCTGATTTATTGTCTCAAGCAGAGCACGGTATAGACAGTCAGGTTATTTTGGTGTCAACTTCAAAAAAACTGATTGACGCCGTTGAAGCCGAAATTCAAATTCAACTAGAGCAATTACCTAGAAAAGCGATTGCCGAAAAAGCGATTGCCAACTCAAAGTTGATTTATGTAGAAAATAATAAAACTGCTTTAGAATTAATCAACGAATACGGACCAGAACATTTCATAGTTTGTACTGCAAACGATGATTTTTTTATCGACGGAATCGAAAATGCAGGTTCGGTTTTTATTGGGAATTATACCCCTGAAAGTGCAGGAGATTATGCATCAGGTACCAATCATACCTTGCCAACAAACGGTTATGCTAAGAATTATAGCGGTGTAAACTTAGATAGCTTTACAAAATCAATGACTTTTCAAAAAATCTCTGAAAAGGGAATTCAAAATATTGGTAACGCCATTGAAATTATGGCAGAAGCCGAAGGGCTGCAAGCGCATAAGAATGCGGTGACACTAAGATTGAAGAGTTTAGAATAAGAGACAAGAAGCAAGAAACAAGATATTAGAGAAGGAGGCACAGTATAAAAGTCCTTTCTCTTGACTCTTGATTCTAATTTCTTTCCTCTAAAAACAAAAGAAAATGGAAAATTTCGATTTAAATAATTTAGTTCGTGAGAACGTCAAAACCATGAAGCCGTATTCATCGGCTCGTGATGAGTTTAAAGATTTTGATGTGGCTCAAATGATATTTTTGGATGCCAATGAAAATCCGTATCAAAATGGTGTAAACAGGTATCCCGATCCACAACAAAGCAGCGTGAAAGCAGTTTTAGCCAAACAAAGAAACCTAAAAATCGATCAAGTTTTATTAGGAAACGGTAGTGATGAAGTATTGGATTTGCTATTTAGAGCTTTTTGTGAGCCTAAAGAAGATAATGTAATTACTTTACCACCTACATATGGAATGTATGGGGTTTTAGCCAATATTAATGCGGTAACCAATAAAGAAGTATTACTTTCTACTGATTTCCAACCAGAGATAGATTCCATTCTAGATACTGTAGATGCTAATACTAAAATAATCTTTTTATGTTCGCCAAACAACCCAACAGGAAACTCTTTTTCTGATGAAAGTATAGTGACATTACTTCAAAATTTTAATGGATTAGTAGTTATCGATGAAGCGTATATCGACTTTTCAAAAAAACAAAGTTGGTTAAATGAATTAGATGAATATCCAAATTTAATCATTACACAAACACTTTCAAAAGCCTATGGTTTGGCAGGAATTCGTTTAGGTATTTGTTATGCTTCAGCTGGAATAATTTCGGTTTTAAACAAAATAAAACCTCCGTATAATGTGAATGAATTAACGCAACAAAGAGCATTAGAAAGATTAGCTGATAACGAAAAAATTCAACTTGAAATAGACTCTATTATAATACAAAGAGATGATTTACTTAAAGTATTAAATGAAGTGAAATTTGTTTCTAAAATATACCCAACCGAAGCTAATTTTGTGTTGATTAAAGTGGATGATGCGACTAAACGCTATAATGAATTAATCGCAAAAGGGATTGTTATTCGAAACAGAACTACCCAACCACTGTGTGAAAACACGTTGCGTTTAACCATTGGAACAGCAGAAGAAAATAAAAAATTAATGGAAGCACTATTAGCCATAAGCTAATTTTAAATAATCAAACTAAAAATAACAACATGTATAAAAAACTAATCATTGTACTTTTAATGTCATTAAGTTTTAATATTGCGATGCAAGCTCAAGAAAGTAAGACCACTGAAACGGGTAAAATTTATTTTCTACGCTCTACTGGTTTTCAAGGGTCAGCAGTTGCTTTTAAAACTTTTATTGATGGAGAATTTGTTTGTAAACTAAATAATAAAAAATATTCTATACACGAAGTTCCTGTTGGTAAACATGAATGCTCCGTACAATTTGGAGGAAAAAAATCTAAAGAGAAAGCGGAGAAGTTTGAAGTCCAAGTTGAAGCAGGCAAAATTACCTATGTACAATTGGTATTTGAAACGGGATTATTTATTAATAACATTTATTGTGAAGAAGTAACCGAAAATACGGCAACGCAAAAAATGAAAATAATGGAAGAAGATACTAAGTGTCTTTAATTCCAAGGTTTTAAAAATAAAATAAATTGGATTGAAAGTGCGTGAGGGATAGTAGTGAAGCTCTTTTTTATCTTGTTTTTTCAAGATAAAAAAAGCGGGAACGAATAGCCCGACCCGCAGGGACACGCCAAAAACAATAAAACAAACACAACTAGCTAAAAGCTTATATAAAAATGAAAAAAGTACTTTTTATCGATCGTGATGGAACGATTGTTTTAGAACCAGAAGGATACCAATTAGATAGTTTAGATAAATTAGAATTTTATCCAAAATCATTTCAATATTTGGCTAAAATTGCGAAAGAATTGGATTATGAGTTAGTGATGGTAACTAACCAAGATGGGTTAGGGACGGACAGTTTTCCGGAAGATACTTTTTGGCCTACACAAAATTTCATTTTGAGAGCTTTTGAAAACGAAGGTGTTTTATTTGACGATATTTTTGTAGATCGTTCTTTTCCAGAAGACAATGCATCAACACGCAAGCCAAGGACAGGAATGCTAACAAAGTATATTGATAATCCAGCCTATGATTTAGCAAATTCCTTCGTATTAGGAGATCGATTAACTGATGTAGAACTGGCTAAAAATCTAGGTGCAAAAGCGATTTTTATGAACACCAGCGAAGGGGCAGGAAGTGGTGAGATTGCTTCGAAACGTGATGAGTTGGATGACATTATTACATTACAATCCACTGATTGGAAAGTAATTTATGAGTTTTTGAAACTCGAAGCACGCTCCGCTACAATATCAAGAAAAACAAATGAAACGGATATTTACATTAATTTGAATCTGGATGGTACGGGGAAAAGCAAAATCGAAACTGGAATTGCCTTTTTTGACCATATGTTAGACCAAATTGCGCGTCACGGCCAAATGGACTTGGAAATTCTTGTAAAAGGAGATTTGGAAGTAGATGAGCACCATACCATAGAAGACACGGCAATTGCGCTAGGCGAAGTTTTTGCGAAAGCATTAGGAAACAAGTTGGGTATTGAGCGTTACGGTTTTTGTTTACCAATGGACGACTGCTTAGCGCAAGTTGCTATTGACTTTGGAGGAAGAAACTGGTTGGTTTGGGAAACGGAATTTAAACGTGAAATGGTAGGGAAGATGCCAACAGAGATGTTCTTGCATTTCTTTAAATCTTTTTCAGATGGAGCTAAAGCAAATATCAACATCAAAGCAGAAGGAGATAACGAGCACCATAAAATTGAGGCTATTTTTAAGGCTTTCGCCAAAGCGATAAAAGTTGCCGTAAAACGCGACACCGAAAAAATGATTTTACCATCGACAAAGGGGATGTTGTAAAAATTTGTTTAAAGTTTAAAGTTTCAGGTTCTATGTAGAACTTTAAACTTTAAACCTTAAACTTTAAACCTGAAACAAAAAAAAATGAAAATAGTAATCATAAATTACGGAGCAGGAAACATTCAAAGCATTATGTTTGCCATCGAAAGATTGGGATTTAAAGCGGTTTTGAGTAATAATCCTGAGGAAATTAAAGCTGCCGATAAAGTAATTTTTCCAGGTGTTGGTGAAGCAAGTTCAGCGATGAAAATGTTGTTAGCAAGTGGCTTAGAAACCTTAATTCCTACTTTGACTCAACCCGTATTGGGAATTTGTTTGGGAATGCAATTGATGTGCAACCAGTCAGAGGAGGGAAATACAAAGGGATTAGGAATTTTTGATGTGGATGTATTAAAATTTTCTCCAAAAGTTAAAGTGCCACAAATGGGATGGAATACTATTTACAACCTGAAGTCCCCTTTATTTAAAGGAATTGCAGAAAATGAATATATGTATTTAGTACATAGTTTTTATGCCCCTGACTGCGTTGAATCCATTGCAACAACTAATTATGAAGTTGAATATGCCTCGGCATTACAAAAAAACAATTTTTACGGTACTCAATTTCATCCTGAAAAAAGCGGTGATGTAGGAGAGCAAATTCTAGAGAATTTTCTAAAATTAAATGATTGAAAGATGTAATGATTAAGCAATTCTGGATGGAGTAGTTCTACGTTCAAAATTGCTAATCTTTAAATTATTCAATTTTAAATCTTTAAATTATAAAAAATGCGAATTATACCAGCTATAGATATCATCGAAGGAAAATGTGTTCGTTTATCAAAAGGCGATTACAATACTAAAATCATATACAATGAAAACCCGCTAGAGGTTGCAAAATCATTCGAAGCACATGGAATAGAATATTTACATTTGGTTGATTTAGATGGAGCCAAATCGAGTAAAATTGTCAACTATAAAATATTAGAACAAATTGCAACTCAAACTAGTTTGAAAATTGATTTTGGTGGTGGATTGAAATCGGATGCCGATTTAAAAATTGCTTTCGAAAGTGGTGCTAACCAGATTACAGGAGGAAGTATCGCTGTAAAAAATAGAGCTATTTTCGAAAAATGGATTGCAGAGTATGGTGCGGATAAAATCATTCTTGGAGCAGATGCCAATAACGAAAAAGTAGCAGTTTCTGGTTGGTTAGAAGATTCTAATGAAGATTTGGTTCCATTCATTCAGGACTATCAAAATAAAGGAATTCAGTACGTTATATGTACGGATATTGCAAAAGATGGCATGCTAGAAGGTCCGAGTTTTGATCTGTATGCAAAAATTTTAGCAGAAGCCAAAGGAATAAAATTGATTGCGTCTGGTGGAATTTCTACCTTTGATGAATTACCTAAATTAGCCGAATTGGGTTGCGAAGGAACTATTATTGGGAAAGCGATTTATGAAGGTCGAATTAGTTTGAAACAATTGGAGCAATATATAATTGGCAAATAATAAAACTCAAAATATGATAACTTGTTATTTGAAATACACTATAGATCCTTTTCAACTAGATGTTTTTGAAGATTATGGCAAAAGGTGGATCAAATTAGTTAATCGTTTTGGAGGACAACATCATGGTTATTTTTTACCATCTGAAGGAGCGAATAATATAGCATTTGCAATGTTTTCCTTTTCTAATTTAACCGCGTATGAAAATTACAGAATGCTAATTTTGGAAGATCAAGAATGTATCGAGGCATTTAAATTTGCAGAAGATACAAGATGCATACTGAGCTATGAAAGAACTTTTTTGCGCCCAGTATTTGAATAAAGACTTTTAATTATAAATAAAATGTTAACAAAAAGAATAATACCTTGTCTCGATATTAAAAATGGAAGAACCGTAAAAGGCGTAAATTTCATTGACTTACGCGATGCCGGTGATCCAGTGGAATTAGCTAAAATTTATTCAGATGAAGGTGCTGATGAATTGGTTTTTCTTGATATTTCTGCAACTGAAGAACGAAGAAAAACATTGGTTGATTTAGTTCGCAAAGTAGCTTCGACTATTAATATTCCGTTTACTGTTGGTGGGGGAATTTCATCTGTTGAAGATGTTGAAATATTATTGCAAAATGGTGCTGATAAGGTTTCTATTAATTCATCTGCAGTAAAAAATCCGCAACTAATCAATGATTTAGCACAAAAATTTGGAAGTCAGTGTGTTGTTGTTGCCATTGATGCAAAACAAATTGACGGGCAATGGATTGTACATTTAGTAGGTGGAAAAGTGCCTACTGAATTGAATTTATTTGATTGGGCTACCGAAGTTGCCGAGAGAGGTGCAGGAGAAATACTGTTTACCTCAATGGATAATGATGGAACTAAAAATGGATTTGCTAATATAGCTTTGTCTAAATTATCTACCTTGGTTAACATTCCTATTATTGCATCAGGAGGCGCAGGAAACATACAGCATTTTGTGGACAGTTTTATAGCAGGAAAAGCAGATGCAGCATTGGCAGCAAGCGTTTTTCATTTTAAAGAAATTGAAATCCGAACTTTGAAGCAAGAACTTCAAAAACACAACATCGAAGTAAGATTATAAAAGAAAGAGAAAAGACGTCAGATTTGATAATTTTTCAATCATTAAATAAAATAACATGAACATAGATTTTTCAAAAAGTGCACACGGATTAATTCCAGCCATTATACAAGACAGTGAAACTAAAGCCGTTTTAATGTTGGGTTACATGAATGAGGAAGCGTATCAAAAAACAATTGAAACTCAAAAAGTAACTTTTTTTAGTCGTTCAAAGCAGAGACTTTGGACAAAAGGAGAAGAAAGTGGTAACTTTTTGAATTTGGTTGATATAAAAAATGACTGTGATGGTGATACTTTACTAGTTCAAGCAAAACCATTTGGACCTACTTGTCATACTGGTGCAGATACCTGCTGGCAAACCGAAAACAAAGCGGATTATGGATTTATTTCGCATTTAGAAGAAACGATTAAAACACGTCGTGAAAATGCTGATTCAGAGAAAAGCTATGTAGCTTCACTGTTCAAATTAGGAATGAACAAAATTGCTCAAAAAGTAGGTGAGGAAGCAATAGAAGTTGTTATAGAGGCAAAAGATGATAATGATGATTTGTTCTTGAGTGAAAGTGCTGATTTACTTTTTCACTATTTAATACTACTGCAAGCCAAAGGATTTCAACTCAATGATGTTGTTGAAGTATTGAAAAGTCGTCAAAAATAGAGCAGTTTTTCTTATTAATTTAAATATAATAAAACCCAATAATGAAGCGATTCATTATTGGGTTTTCTTTTTTCTTTTTTTTGATTATGCAATCCACTATATTTACTTTTATTTAAAAGAAATACCACATTACATATTATGAATTTTGACAATACAATAGAAACTGAAGACTTAAATCATACTATTATAAAAACTGGTTTACATATCATATTAACTACTGACGAAGATGATTCGCGACCAGTATATATTTCAGGTAATTTTAATAATTGGCTTACCCAAGACAAAGAGTTTTTGATGGAGAAAATAGGTAATGGATTATATCATTATAAGTTTACTCATGATTATAATTATCCTGAAAAACTTCTATATAAATTTACAAAAGGAGATTGGAGTGAAGTAGAAATTGACCTAAGCGGAAATCGTACAGAAAATAGAGAGACTAATAAACATACTGGAATTCAGAACGAACATGTAATTAGATGGAGGAAAAACTGGCTTCCATTTAAACAAAATTATTTACCGCAAGTTGTTTTAATATCGGATGAATTTGAAATTCCTCAGTTAAATAAAACGAGAAAAATATGGGCATTATTGCCACATGATTACGATAATTCAAGTGAAAGTTACCCCGTAATGTATTTGCAGGATGCTCAAAATTTATTTAATGAAGAGGCAGAATATGGCAATTGGGAAATAGATAAAAAGTTGGCTGTAATGTCCGAATATAAAATTGGGAAAATCATTATTATTGCTATTGAACACGCTGAAGAAGATCGTATTAAAGAATACAATGTAGGTAAGACCGTTTTAGGAAAGGGACAAGGAAAAAAATATATTAAATTTCTAATCGAAACTTTAAAACCATTTGTTGACACTAATTTTAGAACAAAAAAAGACCGTCAAAACACAGGAATAGGAGGAAGCTCTATGGGCGGACTAATTAGTATTTTTAGTGGATTAAGATATCCAGATGTATTTGGTCGCTTAATGATTTTCTCTCCTTCCTTATGGGTTAAACCAGACTTAAAAATTAAAGTTGATGATGAAAATAATTCAGATACAAAAATATACTTGTATGCTGGTGGAGATGAAAGTGAAACAATGGTTTCTCATGTAAAAAATTTCAAGGAGCGCATCATCGCAAGTGAATTTGTTAAGGATAAAATGAAAATTAATTTAAGTATTAATAAACAAGGGAAACATAACGAAATTTATTGGAGTGATGAATTTCCTAAAGCTATTGAATGGCTTTTTTTTAACACAAAAGAAAATTAAATGAAAACAAAGAAAATTGCTAGTTTAGAAAATTTTGCAGGATCGGTGTTAATACCTGTCTTTGAAACCAATCCGAAAAATCTAATTCCAATCCAATTTGGTGATTTATCCATTTCATCTAAAGTTTTTTATGGTAAAAAAGATACGCATTATTTGGCAGAGAAAAACGATACTACTTTTATTTTTATTGGGCTAGGAAAATCAATTGATTATAAATCTTTAAAGACCACTTTTCGTAGAATTGCAGTTAAAGAAAAAGAATCTTTTTCTAAACAAGTTGCTTTAAATATTCTAGAAGAATTCAGCGACGAACAAGTAGAAGCAGTAGTATCTGGATTACTTTTAGGTACATATAACTTAGGACACTATAAAAAACAAGTAGATCATCCGTTTTTGGATACTAATTTTGAATTGGAAATTGTATCGACCAAGGATTTTTCAGATGTGATAAATAAAGCAATAAAAATCGCTAAAGCACAATTAGAAACATTAGCTCTAGTAGATCTACCTCCAAATAAAGTAACTCCAAAATATTTAGCTAGTTGGGCGCAAGATAAAGGGACTAAATATGGATTTGATATTAAAGTGCTGGGTCTAGAAGCTTCAAAAATTGAAGGTTTAGGTGCTTTTTTGGCTGTTGGAAAAGGAAGTCAAAATGAACCACAGTTTGTCATTATGAGCTACACTCCAAAGAAAAATGAAGAAAAGTTAAAACACGTTGGATTAGTAGGAAAGGGAATCACTTTTGATACAGGTGGATTAAATATTAAAACGGCAGGAATGGTCCATATGAAATGTGATATGGCAGGTGGAGCTGCTGTATTTGGCGCCATGCAGTTAATTGCCGATTTACAATTGCCAGTTAAAATTACTGCCATTGTTCCTTGCGCTGAAAATTCAGTAGATAAGACTTCTTTTTTACCTAGTGATGTGATTCAAAGTTATAGTGGGAATTCAATTGAAATTATTGATACAGATGCTGAAGGCCGACTTATATTAGCAGATGGTTTATCCTATTTAATCAAAAATTACCAACCCGAGTATATTGTAGATATTGCGACTCTTACCGGCAGTAGTGTGGGTACTTTAGGGTATGAATGTGGTGCTTTATTTACCAATAACGAAGTTGTTTCTAAAAAAATACAAGAAGCAGGAGATGCTGTAGGAGAGCGTTTATGGCCATTGCCACTTTGGGATGTATATAAACAAGATATTGAAAGCGATATCGCTGACGTTAAAAATTATAGTGGAAAACCAGTAGCAGGTGCGATCAGTGCTGCCAAATTTTTGGAATTTTTTACTCAAGAACACCCAGCGTGGGCGCATCTCGATGTTGCTGGAGTTGCATTTGGGGATGATGAATTTGCAAAAAGTAAACATGCTACTGCCTATGGTGTTCATTTATTAACTAAATTCATTGAAAATTTATAAAGCTTATGGAAAATGCTAAAACCTTCATTTGTATTTCGAACTATTTCAAAGGAGCCGATTTTTTGACTCATTTAAAAAGTCTTGGAAATAAAGTATACCTAATTACCAGTGAAAAATTAAGAGATAAACCTTGGCCACATGAAGCTATAGAAGAAACTTTTTATATGCAGGGCCAAGATACCGATTGGAATTTAGAGCATTTATTATTAGGTGTTGGTAATTTAATGAAATCCAATAAAATAGATGCCATAGTTGCTTTGGATGATTATGATGTTGAGAAAGCAACATATCTTAGGGAAAACTTGCGTATTGATGGGATGGGTCAAACCACTGGTCGTTATTTTAGAGATAAATTAGCCATGCGCATGAGAGCAAAAAGTTGTGGAATTCCAAATCCCGCATTTTGTTCTTTATTCAATGATCATGATATCAATACATTTGCGGATACTGTTCCAGCTCCGTGGGTCTTAAAGCCACGTTCAGAAGCTTCAGCTTCAGGGATAATTAAAGTATATGACAAAGAAACTTTATGGATACATATCAACGAAATGGGTAATAATCGTTTCAAATATTTATTAGAACAATTTAAACCTGGAGATGTATACCATTGTGACAGTTTAATTTTAGATAAAAAAGTAATATTTAGCATAACATCAAAATATTTAGCTACACCCATGGAAATTTCACAAGGTGGAGGTGTATTTAGAAGTTCAAATATCCCGTATGGTTCTAATGATGATGTAGCAATTAAAGAAGTAAATGAACAAGTCATGAAAGGTTTTGGTTTGAAACATGGTGCTGCACATACTGAATTTATAAAATGCAATGAAGATGGTGAAATCTACTTTTTAGAAACGTCATCTAGAGTAGGAGGTGCCCATTTAGCCGAAATGGTTGCTGCAGCTTCTAATATTAATTTATGGAAAGAGTGGGCGGCAATTGAGGACGCTTTGGTTAAAGGAAAAAAATATAAATTACCAAAAGTAAAAAAAGAATATGCTGGTATCGTTTTGACTTTATCAAAATATCAGCACCCTGATTTATCTTCTTTTTCAGACCCCGAAGTTTGTTTTAAAGTTCCCTTAGAGTATCATGCCGGTTTAATTGTACAATCTGATAAAAATGAAAGAATATTGGAGTTACTAAATGACTATGTTGATCGCTTATTAGCTGATTTTTCAGTAGTCCTAAAACAAGAAAAAATAGTCAAACTTCATTAATTCTCAGTTTTAAAAAACCACAAAAAAAATATTTATATCCTCACAATTTCATGAAAAAGTATTTCGCATCCATTTTTTTATTTTTACTGTTTTTACAAAATAGTACGGCTCAAGGTCTTTTATCAAAGTCTGAATTACAATTTACTAGACAGGATACTTTACGAGGAAGTATTACAAAAGAGAGAGCGTGGTGGGATGTAAAAAAATATCATTTAGATATTAAAGTTAATCCTTCAGATAGCACAATTACAGGCTCTAACACTATTACATATAAAGTATTAGAAGAGTATAATAAGATGCAGGTAGATCTACAAAATCCAATGGAAATCTATAAAGTAATTCAAGATGGCAAAACGCTAAAATATACCCGAGAAGGAAATGCCTTTTTTATTGATTTAGTTTCACCACAAATTATTGGTGCCACAAAAGAACTTATTGTTTTTTACGGAGGAAAACCAAAAGTTGCAGTAAATCCACCTTGGGATGGAGGAATCACTTGGAAAAAAGATTCTAACAATAATTTATTTATAGCATCTTCTTGTCAAGGATTGGGAGCCAGTGTTTGGTGGCCCAATAAAGATCATATGTATGACGAAGGGGAAAATATGATGATTAGCGTAAATGTGCCAGGAAATTTGATGGATGTTTCCAATGGTCGTTTGCTAAGCGTAAAAAAATTAAAAGATGGAACAAAAACGTACAATTGGTATGTTTCAAACCCTATTAATAATTATGGAGTCAACATAAACATTGGGGATTATGTTACTTTTTCTGAAAAATACAAAGGAGAAAAAGGAGATCTAGATTGCAGTTATTATGTACTGAGAGATAATTTGGCTAAAGCCAAAGAGCAATTCACAGACGTTCCGCGCATGCTTAAAGCTTTTGAACATTGGTTTGGCCCTTATCCTTTTTATGAAGATAGTTATAAACTTGTTGAAGCGCCTTATTTAGGAATGGAACATCAAAGTTCCGTTACATATGGTAATGGTTTTAAAAATGGATATCGAGGTCGAGATTTAAGTGGAACTGGCTGGGGTCTAAAATTTGATTTTATAATTATTCATGAATCGGGACACGAATGGTTTGCTAATAATATAACATATCGAGATATTGCTGATATGTGGATCCATGAAAGCTTTACCAATTATGCAGAAAGTCTTTTTGTAGAATATTATTATGGAAAAGAAGCGGGAGCCGAGTATGTGAGAGGTACAAGAAAAGGAATTAAGAATGATAAGCCAATCATTGGAAATTACGATGTAAACAATGAAGGTTCTGGCGATATGTATCCTAAGGGAGGAAATATGTTACATACAATTCGCCAAATTGTAAATAATGATGAAAAATGGCGTTCTATCCTTAGAGGATTAAACAGTACTTTTTACCATCAAACAGTAACTACAAAACAAATTGAAGATTATTTGACAACAGCAGTTGGAATTGACTTATCAACCGTTTTTAATCAATACTTAAGAGATACTCATATTCCAACTTTAGAATATTATTTCAAAGAAAACAAATTAGGTTTTCGTTGGACAAATTGTGTAACAGGATTTAATATGCCAGTAAAAGTTTTAATTGACGGAAAAGAAAAATGGTTAAAACCTAATACTGAATGGAGTACTGAAACTGCTGAATTCAAAATAAAAAAATTACAAATAGACAAGGATTTTTATGTAGCAGGATTTGATATTTCAGAATAAATTTTGCTAATTTTACCTCAGTTTTTTAAAATAAGCAACTGTAAAATACTTTTCAAATCATGAAAAATTCAGCCATAAAATTGTTTTCTTTATTATTTGTTAGTCATTTTACAATGGGTCAAACTAATGTTGAGAATCAAGATCTAGCAATTGCGAACACCAGTACTTTTGGTGATACAATAGCAATCGCTAAGTCAAGTGAAATGCTTAATGAGGATTTATATTGGACAATAGTTGAAAACTCTATAAAACAAACTACAAACCAAGAGGACCAAGAGCTTTTTTTAATTTCAGAAATTGAAAAATTAAGCCCAAAAGAAATGATTGGTTTTCGTTTAAGAACTGACAAACTTCTTTTTGACACTTATAATGAAAATTTATGGTGTGCAGCATATATTATCAATGGTGGTTGTTCTGATGGTGGTTTTGAATATTTTAGATGTTGGTTAATTGCTAAGGGAAAAGATGCATTCTATAAAGTAAAAGATAATCCTGATGCCCTAATTAATTTAGTAACAAAAGGGCAGGAGAACTATGAGTTTGAAGGTTTTTGGTATGTGGCGATGAATGCTTTTAAAAACAAAACCGATAAAGAATTATTCTCTTATATAGATTACGATAGATTTGTTACAAATGATGAAAATTACCCTGTTTTGAAATTTTCATGGAATGTTGATGAACCTAAAACCATGGGAGTAATTTGTCCAATTTTATTTAAAAATCTTTGGAAATAAAATACCAAATACTTACTTTTTCTTAAACTGAATAGGGTTTATGCCTACTACTTTTTTGAATATTCTATTAAAATAAGACAAGCTTTCAAACCCGCATTCATAACAGGTTTCAGTTACATTTTTATCACTTTTTAAAAGTCTTTTTGCTTGTTCAATACGATACTGATTGAGGAATTCTATAAAAGTTAATTGCGTCATTTTTTTGAAATAACGGCAAAAAGCAGCTTTAGATAAATTCGTTTTTTCAGCTATTTCTTCTAATGAAATAGATCTTTGAAAGTTTTCTTCAATAAATTCGTACACAATTTTTAAACGCAATTGCTCCTTATTATTATAAATATTTTCAAAGGGAACATCATGTAAAAGTGTCATTTCTTTTGTGTTTGCAAGCAATTGAAATATGGATAACACTTCTATGAATTGATCAAAATGGGCTAATAAATGTAGCTTCTGTAGTCTTTTACCAACAGTTTTTTTGATTTTTCCATCAAAACAAATTACTCTTTTTGAATTTTCAAAAAACTGATAAATTGAAGCTAACTCAGGAGTTGAAGCTAAATCATTTTTGAAAAAATCTTCTTTGATCTGTAAAACTACTTTCTCATATTCCGTTTTTATTCCATAATCAAAGTTCAAATGTGGAATATTAGAACCTATAAAAACTAAATCACTTCCTTCAAAATTTCCGACATGATTTCCTACACGTCTTGTTCCACTTGGGGCAACGATAAAAGTTAGTTCAAATTCAGGGTGAAAATGCCAATAATAGAAATCGTTCAATTTTGGATTTACTAATATTCGGAATGAGCTTCCTGCTAATCTTTTTATGTCTTCAAAAACTATTTTCATTTTTATTTAAAACTAATAATTGTTCAAAAATATACATAATAACGATTAAAAGTAGTAAATAAATCAATATTGTACAAATAGAAGAGAATTTTGTAGAAATTAATGGCATTCATTTTTTATAATTTTGAATTATTAATAATAACTAAAACTTTAAATAATGGAAAATAAGGAAAAAACAATGACACCAAATATGGTGCCTACTATGACAACTAATAATGCTCATAAAGACATTCCTGGAAATCCTTCAACGGCAAAATCGAGTACTTTAAAATTGAATGATCGTTCTGATGGGAAGCCCTTACGTTTATTAACAGAAGAAGATTGGAAATTTTGGAAAAAGAACGGATATATTGTGATAAAAAATGCTGTTCCAAAGGAGAATGCTAAAAAGATGGCTGACTTTTTATGGGAATTTGAAGAAAAAAATCAAAATGACCCCGAAACTTGGTACGCTCCACCAAGAGCCGAAATGCAAATGAAAGAACTTACTAATAGTGGTATGGTCGAAGTGTACAATCACCAATACCAATGGGATAATCGTCAAATGCAGAAAGTATATGACGCATTTGTTGATATTTGGGGAACCGAGAAATTATGGGTCACTATTGATAGAGCCAACTTAAATTTGCCAATCAGACCTGGTTTTGATTTTAAAGGATTTATTCATTGGGATTATGATCCTGAAACCAAGCCACAAAACGTTCAAGGTGTTCTTGCCTTAGCTGATCAAACGGATGAAAATATGGGAGGTTTTCAATGTATTCCTGATTTATATCGCAATTATGATACCTGGAAATTAACACAACCCGAAGATCGTAACCGTTTTAAACCAGATGTAACAGGATTAGAAGATAAATTTGTAAAAGTAAAAATGGAAGCTGGGGATTTATTAATTTTCAATAGTACACAACCTCATGGGATACGACCTAATATAACAAAGGATAAAGTGAGAATGGCACAATATATTTCTATGATGCCAGCAGAAGAAGATAATGAAGAGCTTAAACAATGGCGTATTAATTCTTGGAAAAATAGGGTAGCACCTGAAGGATATGCTTTTCCGGGAGATCCACGCAAATGGGAGCAAACTAAATATGAAACTGCAGAGTTGACCGATTTAGGTAAAAAATTATTAGGACTTGATAAATGGGAATAAAAAAAGGGATACGAAAAGTATCCCTTTTTTGTGGCTTTATATTAAGTTGTTCTTTATATAATTATAACTAGCAGCTGCAGATTCTATTGGATTAGGAATGTAGTTGCTTTCATGTTCCAAAAAGAAACGTTTCATTCCAGAAAGTTCCGATTGAGCAAAAATAGATTTAAAGTCAATAGTTCCAGTTCCTATCACAGCATTAAATTCATGATTGGCTTTATCCATATCTTTTACATGCCACATTTTAAAACGGCCTGGATGTTCTTTAAATAATTGCAATGGATCATGGCCTGCACGTACTACCCAATATAAATCCATTTCAAAATCAACTAATTTTTTATCAGTTTCATTTAGTAAAATTTCATAACCATTAGTTGCTCCGAATTTAGTAAATTCAAAATCATGATTATGATATGCTAATTTTAAACCAGCGGCCTTGCAAATTTCGGCTGCTTTATTAACTTTTAAGGCTAATTTTTTATAATCATCACTAGTTTTACCTCTTAAGTTCTCTACAACATAAGGAACGGTAATGTATTCACTACCTAATATATTAGCTGCTTCAGTGTAGGACTTAATTACATCTGTATTCCCATTTTCTATATAACCATTAAAATCAAAATGATTACTCGTTGCTTTTAAATCATTGTCACAAAGCATTTTTTTGAAATCCTTAACTGATGTCCCAAAAAAACCTTTTGTGGGAGAAAAACCAAAAGTTTCCACTTCGTTAAATCCTATTTTTCCAACTTGAGCCAATACTCCTTTAACATCTTTTGGAAAAGTATCTCTCAATGTCCATAATTGAATTCCAATCGCTTTCTTTTTTGCAGCAAATGCAAAGGAAGGGGCAATGGCTAATGCACTTAGCGCCAAGCCACTATTTATTAAAAAATCTCTTCTTTTTATCATGAGTTTGTTTTTAGTTTATTAGATATCACAAATTAGAATCGCTTTTCTCAAAGATTCTAATTTGTTAGCATTTTTAGGTATAAATTCTTGACCAATGAATCCCTTGTAACCAGTTGCTGCGATTGCTTTCATAATTGCAACATAATTTAATTCCTGAGTCTCATCAATTTCATGTCGTCCGGGAACGCCAGCAGTATGAAAATGAGCAATATATTGGTGATTATCAGTAATATTCCTTATTACATCACCTTCATCAATTTGCATATGATAGATATCATAAAGTAATTTGAAGTTTTCGGAATTTAAGCGTTTTGCTAATTCTACTCCCCATGCGGTTCTATCACATTGGTAATCATGATGGTCAATTTTACTGTTTAAAAGTTCCATCACTAAGGTTACATTGTGTTTTTCAGCTAAAGGAATTAACTTTTGTAACCCAATTACACAATTTTGCCAACCTTCTTCATCTGTTTTACCTCTTCGGCTTCCACTGAAACAAATCAAATTTTTATAACCTGCTTCTGCCACCAAAGGAATCATTTCGGAATAATTCTTTATCAGAGCTTCATGAAATTGTAAATCATTAAAACCATCTACTAAATTGAGCTCTGCACCATTACACATGGTAGAAACTAGACCATGTTTTTTTAAAACAGGCCAATCTTTGGGACCAACTAAATCAATTCCAGTGATTCCCATTTTTTTAACTTCAATACAAAGTGTTTCAATTTCAAAATCACTAAAACACCAACGTGCAACAGAATGATTTAATTTTCCTTTTAAAGAATCAGATGGCATAGTTGCGTCTTCTTTTTTTGTATTGGCCATTGTAGAAAAACCCGATGGAAATCCTAATACTGCAGTTCCAGCAAGGATTCCTTTTATTACAGATCTTCTATTTATTTGATTACTCATAAAAAATATATATTTAGGCTGCTTCAACTTTATTTTTACTTTTTTCATTGAATAAAGTAGCAAAAAATAAAAATACACCAAAAGCAATTGCAGCAGGAATAATCCAAACCATTTGCCAGTTAATTGCACCATCAATCATTTTGTAATTATCTGTAATCCATCCTGCAACTGCAAAACCAATTAACATACCAACTCCATAAGTAGCAAGAGTTATTAAGCCTTGTGCAGCACTTTTATATTTTTCTCCCGCTTTTGAGTTGGTATAAATTTGTCCAGCCACAAAGAAGAAATCATAACAAATACCATGCAATGCAATCCCAATAATAAGCATAAAGCTCAAGTTATCCCCATTACCATAAGCAAACAAAGCATAACGAATTGCCCAAGCAAGCATTCCTAACAAAATTGTTTTCTTGAATCCGAATCTTGTAAAAAACACTGGAAGCAAAAGCAATAATAAAGTCTCAGACACTTGACCTATAGCCATTTTCCCTGTTGGATTATCAATTCCTGCTGCAGTCAAAAAAGGATGTGCATTTTGATAATAAAACGCCAATGGAATACAGATAAGAATTGAAGAAATAAAGAATACAGCAAAGTTTTTATCTTTTAATAATTTTAAGGCGTCAAACCCTAATAAATCACCAATTTTAATTTTCTCAGTAGAAGCAACTTTTGGAGGTGTTTTTGGTAGCACAAAACTGAAAATACCTAATACTAATGATACTATTCCAGCAAGTAAAAATGTATTTTTTAGCATTCCATTAGAAACCCCCTCTACAGAATCCCAATGAAACAAATAACTAATTGATAAACCTGCTAAGATCCAACCAATTGTTCCCCAAACTCTAATGTTTGAAAATTCTTTTTCAGGATCAGTCATTTGATTAAACGATACTGAATTTACTAGGGCCAATGTTGGCATAAATAGTATCATATATCCTAAAACAAAATAATAAAATACACTAACATCATCCGACATATACATTTGATACATTAAAAATGCACCCACAAGGTGAAGAATTCCTAATATTTTCTCAGCATTAAAATAGCGGTCAGCTATCAATCCGATAATAAACGGTGCTATGATTGCACCCCACGACTGTGTTGAAAAAACTGCAGCTGAATCAGCTCCAGAGGCTTTTAAATTACTTGCTAAAAAGGTTCCTAATGTTACGAACCACGCACCCCAGATAAAAAATTCTAGGAACATCATTATTGATAGTTTTATTCGTATTGTAGTATTCATTTATTATTGGTTAGTTTATATATTTTGTTTTTAGTTTCTTACTCTTTAAATCCATTCCGGATTATAATTCTTTTATTTCAATATTTTTGAACCAGACGTTTTCACCATGATCTTGCAAAGCAATTTTTCCAGTTTTAAATGTTCCAAAATCACTCCAAGCTTTAAATTTACTTCCAGCAACTAATTTTTTCCAGTTGTCATCCCATAACATAGTTTTTACAACAGTCACTCCATTTAATATTAGAGTAAGTTTCCCTTTGTTGCAAATTACTTCAGCTGTATTCCATTCTCCAACAGCTTTTACAGGTTCAATATCATTTTTAATCAAATCATATAAGTTTCCAGCTCTATGCTTGTCAATTTTTCCATCAGGATGACCCTCGTTATCCAAAACCTGCATTTCTAAACCTGTTTCGTATGTATTCTTGTATTTTGCAGGATCTTCATGGATGAAAAATATAATTCCGCTATTTGATTTAGGAGCTACTTTCCAATCTAACTTTAAATGAAAATTAGAATATTCCTTATTCGTAACAAGATCTCCTCCTTGACCATTTTCAGCAGCTGAAGGATCAAAATGTAGAACCCCTTTATCCACTTTCCATGCAGCACCTGCGCTTGTTTTTCCATAAGAATGCCATCCATTTGTTGTTTTACCATCAAACAGGCGAGTGAATTTTTTTTGGGCTTGAGTATTTTGCATAATGAAGATTAAGCCTAGTGATAATACTATTTTCTTTATCATAATGGGATATTTACAAAGTTAGATTGTTCCAACCTTGACGGTATTCTCTTTTTACAAATTGATTCACATCATCAAAATTGGTGATTCTCATGGCATCATTATCCCAAAGTAATTTTACAGAACGTCCTGGATATTTAGTTTTCCCACCTACTTCTTTTTGTACATCATAGCCTCTTATGGCTAAATTTGCCATCAATAAGGCTTCTGTCAATGGACCTGCAATTTCAAAAGGAGAACTTAACTCTTTTTTTCCGTGACCCGCAATTGCTGCTTCAATCCATTGTTTATAATGCCCTTCTGAACCGTCAACAACTCTAGAGTATTTTTGAGCGATATTTAAATTTTCATTTTTGGTTAATGGAAGTAATCTCGGATTTCTACCATATGTATCGCACATCATTTTTCCTTTAGTCCCAACAAATAAAGTACCATTTCCACCATCTCCAAAAATTTCATTTGGTTCTAATTCTAATGGTCTTTCAGGTTGAATACCTCCATCCATCCAATGCAAAGTAACGTCTCCATTGGTTTTATTGGTTTTAGGAAATGTTAATGTAACATGACTTGATGGAGGACAACTTTCTGGAAAATAACCTCTTTTAAACTCATCTACATATACTGATCCAACACTACATTGAACGTCTTTGGCGTATTTTAAATTTAAAACACTAAATGGAGCTTCAATTAAATGACAGCCCATATCACCCAAAGCTCCAGTTCCATAATCCCACCATCCTCTCCAGTTGAAAGGAACTAGTTTATCTACATAATTTTTTTGAGGAGCAGTACCCAACCATAAATCCCAATCTAATTCTTTTGGAATCTCAGTTTTACTAGTAGGCCAGGGGATACCTTGAGGCCAAACAGGACGGTCAGTCCAAGCATAAACAGTATGGACGTCTCCAATCAAATCTGCGTCATACCACTCTTTCATTATACGAGTACCATCATTTGAAGCACCTTGATTTCCCATTTGAGTAACTACATTGTATTTCGCTGCAGCTTGAGTTAGAATTCTAGCTTCATAGATATCATGAGTTAACGGTTTTTGAACATAGACATGCTTTCCTAACTGCATTGCTGCAAGGGTTTGAATAGCATGGTTATGATCTGGTGTTGCTACTGAAACAGCATCAAAATTTTTGTGTTCTTTATCAAACATTTCTCTCCAGTCTTTATAATATTTGGCTTTTGGAAATGCATTAACTGTTTTTGCTGCCCTTCTGTCATCAACATCACAAAGAAAAGAAATTGAAGCTTTACCACTTTTATCAAACATCGCGATATCTGACTGTCCTTTACCGCCTACACCAATGCTTGCAATTAATAAGCGATCACTAGGAGCAATAAATCCTCTTCCTAAAACATGTCTAGGAACAATCATAAATGCCGCTGTGGCTAAAGCACTGGTTTTTATAAAATCACGTCGATTATTTATGATTTTACTTTCTTCAATTTTTTTAACTTTTTCTTTTTTCATGCTTATCGAAAGATTTTAATTATTGATTGAATAAATGAGAAATTTAAAGCCCTAATATTTTTCTGTTAAATTCTTGACTACTATTTACTGAAGCAAAATCATCAAAGGCCTTATCAGTAACCTTAATTATATTATTTTTTATAAACTCAGCACCTTCACGAGCACCATCTTCTTGATTTTTTATACAGCATTCCCATTCCATTACAGCCCAACCTTTAAAATCATATTGAGAAAGTTTGCTGAAAATAGTTTTAAAATCAACTTGACCATCTCCCGGAGAACGATAACGCCCTGCACGGTTGGCCCAACTTTGATATCCACCAAATGTTCCTTGCTTCCCAGTTGGATTAAATTCGGCATCTTTTACATGAAATGCTTTTATTCTTTCATGATAAAAATCAATGTACTGGATATAGTCTAATTGTTGGAGTACAAAATGAGAAGGATCATATAAAATACATGCTCTTGAATGGTTGTTGACCGCCTTCAAGAACATTTCGTAGGTTTCTCCATCAAATAAATCTTCACCAGGATGTATCTCATAACAAAGATCCACACCATTTTGATCAAATTCATTTAAAATAGGCAACCAACGTTTTGCTAATTCAGCAAATCCTTCTTCAACTAAACCTGCTGGTCTTTGTGGCCAAGGGTGAAAATATTGCCAAAGCAAAGAACCACTAAAAGTGGCATGTGCATTTAAACCTAAATTTTGAGATGCTTTTGCAGCATATTTTAATTGCTGCACTGCCCATTCTTGTCTTGCTTTTGGTTTTCCATGCACATTTGCTGGAGCAAATGCATCAAATAAATCATCATAAGCAGGGTGAACAGCAACAAGTTGCCCTTGTAAATGTGTAGATAATTCGGTTATTTCTAAACCGTAGGAAGCAATTTTCCCTGTTAGTTCATCTGTATATATTTTGCTTTCGGCAGCTTTTTGTAGATCAATAAACCGAGTATCTAACGTAGGCATTTGGATACCTTTAAAACCTAAATCTGCAGCCCATTTACAAATTCCGTCTAAAGAATTAAAAGGGGCTTCATCACTAATAAACTGTGCTAAAAATACTGCTGGACCTTGTATTGTTGTCATTTTTTATTCTTTTTGTCTACTTAGATTTTATAATATATAAGGCGACCATTTTTTATCTGAATTAGCAGATGCTACTACACTATCAATAAATGCCATTCCTCGCAATCCATCTTCAATAGAAGGAAAATCTAACATTTCTGGGGTAGGTTCTATACCGTCTAATTTGCAGCCTAATGTTAAGGCAAAATTGCGATAGATATTGGCAAATGCTTCCAAATATCCTTCTGGATGTCCTCCTGGTGTTCGGCAATTATGAGTCGCAAATGATGATAGATGACCATAATTAGAACCCGCTCTTAAAATTTGAGTAGGTTCATCAAGCCATTTTACAATCAAAGTATTCGGATCATGTTGCAACCATTCGATTCCGCCTTTTTCACCATAGACTCTAATTTTTAAAGCATTTTCTTCACCAGCAGCTACTTGAGAAGCCATTAAAACTCCTTTAGCTCCATTATCAAATTTCAACATTACAGCTCCGTCATCATCCATTACACGTCCTTCGACAAGTGTATTTAATTCAGCGCAGATGTCTGTAATCTTAGCTCCAGTGATGTATTCTGCTAAATGTGCAGCATGTGTGCCAATATCTCCCATTACAGAACTTTTTCCTGCTTTTTTTGGATCTGTTCGCCAAGCAGCTTGTGCATTTCCTTCTCTTTCGGATAATTTACTTAACCACCCTTGAGGATATTCTACCCAAACTTTTCTAATTTTTCCTAGTTTGCCTTCTTTAAGCATTGCCTTAGCTTGCTTTACCATTGGATACCCTGAGTAGGTATGTGTCAAGCATAGAATTAATCCGGTTTCTTCCAATTTTTGTTCCAATAGCTTTGCTTCTTCCAAAGAAAAAGTAATTGGTTTTTCGATTACAACATTAAAACCATAATCTAAGGCCATCATTGCAGGAGCAAAATGAGCAAAATTAGGAGTAACAATAGTAACAAAATCCATGCGCTCACCAACTGGTAAGTTGGCTTCCGCTTTGATCATTTCTTCATAAGAAGTATAGGTTCTGGATTCAGGAAGGAATAGCGCTTTACCAGAAGCAATTGCTGTTTCGGGTGTTATGCTTAATGCTCCACAACTTAATTCAATAAGACCGTCCATATTGGCTGCTAAGCGGTGTATTGCACCTATAAAAGCATCTTGACCACCGCCAATCATACCCATTTTTAATTTTCTATTCATCATTTATAATCCTAAATATTTCCTTTATTTAATTCTTTAACTGCATAATCGCAAGCACGTGCTGTTAATGCCATAAATGTTAATGATGGATTTTGACATGCAATAGAAGGCATACAAGAACCATCTGTTACAAATACATTACTTACTTCATGCATTTGATTCCATTTGTTTAAAACGGATGTTTTAGGGTCATTACCCATTCTAGCAGTTCCCATTTCATGTATTGCCATTCCTGGGTAACAATCATTATCATAAGTTTGAACATTTTTAATTCCTGAAGCTTCAAGCATTTCTGCAGCATCATTCATCATGTCAATTCTCATTTTTTTCTCGTTCTCTTTGTATTCACAATCAATAGCTAAAACAGGTTGGCCCCATTTGTCTTTTTTATCATGATTGATATATACTTTGTTTTCGTAGTAAGGTAACATTTCTCCAAAACCACCTAATCCCATATTCCATGTATTCGCAGGAAGACTTAATTTGTCTTTAAAATCACCACCAAATGATAATTCAGCAACCTCTTCATGCCAAGGGTTTCTACTAGCACCACCTTGATAACCAAAACCTCTTAAATAATCTCTTTTATCATTACCTACATTTTGATATCTAGGTACATAAACACCATTGGCTCTACGTCCATAAGTGTATTTATCCTCAAAACCTTCGGCAGTTCCTGAAGCTCCACAACGAAAATGGTGATCCATTAAGTTGTGACCTAATTGTCCACTAGCATTTCCTAAACCTTCTGGATGTGCTTCTGAAGTAGAATTTAATAAGATAAAAGTAGAACCTAATGTAGAACCGTTTACAAAAACAATTTTAGCATAAAACTCCATTGTCTCATTAGTTTCTGCATCAATAACCATTACTCCTTTTGCTTTTTTAGTGTCTTTATCATAAATAATATGATTTACAATAGAGTAAGGTCTAACCGTTAATCTGTTAGTAGCCATCGCTGCAGGTAGAGTAGAGGACTGTGTGCTAAAGTAAGCACCAAAAGGACATCCACGACTACATAAATTTCTATATTGACAGCTTCCACGTCCATTATGAGGAACAGTTAAATTAGCAGTACGTCCAATAGTTAAGATTCTAGTTCTATTGTAATGTTTTTCCATTCTCTCTTTAACGGACTTCTCCACACAATTTAAATCCATTGGAGGTAAAAAATGCCCATCAGGTAGTAAAGGCCAATTTTCATTTTGACCACTTATCCCTGCAAATTTCTCTGCATAATCGTACCATGGAGAAATATCTTTATAACGAATAGGCCAGTCATTACCATGACCATCTTTTGCATTATCTTCAAAATTGTGATCACTAAAACGGTAGCTTTGACGTCCCCACATTAAAGATTTTCCACCAACGTGAAACCCTCTATACCAATCAAATCTTTTGTCTTCAGTATATGGGCATTCTAAATCATTAACCCACCATTTTTCATTCGCTTCCTGGTATGGATAATCTCTAATTTGTACTGGATGTGTTCTTTTTTCTTCTTCTGTATGTTTTCCCGCATGCTTAAACTCCCATGGGTTTTTCATTGCAGAATCGTAATCTTTGATGTGTTCGATGTTCATTCCGCGTTCTAACATCAAAACTCTTAATCCTTTTTCGGTTAGTTCTTTTGCAGCCCAACCACCGCTTATACCTGAACCTACAACAATTGCGTCATAAGTATTCTCTTCTTTTAAATTTGTATTTATATTCATTCCAGCGCTATTAAATTTGATTAATGTGAAGATTATTTTTTTAAAAAGTACTATTTTGTATCCTCCATATAATGGATACGAAATTTATTTTTGAAAGGTTTACTATGTTGCCCAAGCTTTTTGCCCAGGTTTGTATTCAGCACTTCCATCATATCTTCCAGGAACAGCCAAATATTCACGTGCTTGAGTACACCCAATTTCTGATGAAAAATATCCTAAAATGGTTAAATCTCTAGCGATAATAAAAAAGCTTGGTTTATTAATATCAACTAATGACTCTTTACTTGTTTCTTCAACAATTTTAGTACGGTCTTCTATTGATAGCGATTTAAAGTCTTTATTAAATTGACTCATGCATTTATCTTGCATTTCTTTCATACCTGTTGCAAAAGTTTGTTGCAAATCGGCTGGATAACAATCATTAATCATCATAGGAATAAACGCACCCAAACCTGCTGCTTTCGCTCCAGGCGAAGCTTTAGTTGTTGGTATCAATAAGTCAGCGAATTCAGATAGAAAATCTTCATCTGTTGCTGAAAAAGAGAATTTTTTGTTGTCATTTTCAGGAATAACAAAATCCTTAATTAAAATCCCCACTGTTGTAGCAGAGATGACACCTCCAAGTACAAGTGCCAAGTTTTTTATTGCTTTACGTCTATCCATTTGCTGATTTTTTAATAGTAATTAGTATTGTTGATTATCATGAGTTTATCAAAGCTATACAATAATAAAGAAAAAAAAAGAAGCATCATTTTTTTTATGTTAAAATATTAAAGAATTAAAGTATTTTCAAAATAATTGTTTAAACACTGAAAAATAGCTATTAAATAGCAAATGAAATTGATTTATGTAGCAGTAAATGCATTATTATTAAACAAATGACATCTTCGAAAACGATATAATATCCAATTTATAGCTATTTATGACTGTTTTTCAAATCGAAAAAGGTCTGTTTTTGGATTTTCATGGATTTCATTGCGTTAAAATGACATTTAAACTAAATTATTAATAAGTAAAATCTTCCTGTTTTTTTACTAATAGGAATATACGGAAAAATAGGGTTAATTTAGTTAGATAAAAAAGATTTTTTTTGAAAAAAACAACAACAAAATAATAGATAATTAAACAGATTGTAGTAGCTAAAGGTTAACATTATTCCTTTTCAAATAGTCCAATAGTACCACCAACCCAATTCTTATCTTTATTGAATTTTACGCCAATCATTTCTCCACGACTTAATCGAACCAAATTGCAAAGTAGAGTAGGTGCAACATCATTTTTTTTCCAGGTGCAAAGAACACGGACTTCTGCCTTTACTTTTCCCTCTGGTGATTGAACTATGGGCATGTAATTTACTTTTTTCTGAAGTATATAAAGTTCTTTTTCGACCACAGCTTCAATATCTTCTTTTTTCACATGAAAAATCACTCCAGATCCAGAAAAAGAGAATAATGGTTTTAAAACATAATTTTCTAAATCCTCTGGTATTTCAGTTAATTCACTTAAGAGTGTAGTCTCTATAAAGTATTTCCCTTTTAACAAAGGCAAGATAAACTTACTTATTCTAAAAAACCAATTGGGATGTCCAGCCCATTCCACATCAAGATCATCTGAAAAATGAAAATTTAATTTTAAATCCGTGCGCAAATCCAATTCATCAAAAATCACTCGATTGTAAATTCTTCTTACAAGAATCTCATTACCTTCTTTATTTTTATAAAAAAGTTGCTTTCCTTTTTTAATCAGTTCCGTAACGCAAACTATAGGTATACCTAAATCTCTTTTGCAATAATAAAAGTCGATTTTAGTGTTTTGCTTTTCAGGTTCAATTTCAAGCAGAATAACATTTTCTTTAGGGTAATTATTACAAATTACTTCTTCGAGATTTTGCATGTATTCTTCTTCAGTAATTCCAGTAATAAATGGAGTTAGTTCATTTATAAATGGATAGTGTTTCTTAAATTTATTAAATAAATTAACTTGATAATTAAATAAAGATGGGAATCCTTGTACTTCTATCAATTTAGGAATAATCATGCCATCTTCTTCACAAATTCCGAAATCAATCGCTAAAAAAGTCGTGTGATTATCTTCATTTGGAACTTTATGATTTAGTTCTAATGATTTATTAGTTAGCTTTTTAAAGCGTTTACTCTGAATTAAAGCTATAACTTCATTCGAGCCTTCGATTAATTGTTTTTTTAAATTTTTAGATATAAAAAAAGGAGTTTCTCCTAATCGAAAAGTAGGTTCGTAATCAAAATCAGAGGCAATATCATCTTTAAATTCCTGATATTTTTTATCTGTAAATTGTTCATTAAATAATTTTCGATACTTTGGAATCATAAGATTTGGGGTGATTAATTAGACATGATTTTTTTTGTTTTTATCAAGTCGTTTATTGCAGTTCGAAGAAAATTTGGAATCAAGGTTTCGTTTGTTCTGTATATTTTATCGTCATCCATTAGGTCTTCAAGCATATTTCTAAACTTTCTTTTCCCTTTCATATTTCTAATTTTATCCTTCGCTTCTTTATTTCTTAAGTGGGAAACAAAACTAATAGGATCGGCCTCTGGATGGAATTGTGTTCCTACAAAATAATCTGTAAAACGTACTGCCATTATAGCACGTTCATATTGAACATGATCTCTAATTTTTTCTAATGAAATTATCTTTGCTCCATTTTTCTTAAATACACTTAGCTTTGGCTGAACTACTTGATAATCTCTAGAATCAATTGCATAAAAAGGATCGCTTAACCCTTGAAAAAGTGGATCTAAAAGCCCCTCTTTTGTTTTATGAATCGTCATTACGCCAAATGAAGTATCATTCCTTTTTGTTATTTCGGCCAAACCAAAATGTTTACAAGCCATTTGGAAAGAATGACAAATAAATAAAACATGCTTTTTTACTTCATTTTCGGTATTCCACTTGGTTAAAGCATCAATGAATTCATAGTATTTCGTATCCCAAGTTCCATCACCAATTAACGGATTTCCCGGACCGCCAGTAGAAATATAAATATCAAAAAGGTTGATTTCAGGTATTTCACATTTTCCCCTTACATCAAATATTTTAAAGTCTACAATAGGATTAAATCTACTAATAACATCAATAATACAACGCATGCCTTGATTGGGCTCACCATTATACATGTCTAAAAGTGCTATTGTTATCTTTTTCTTGCTCATTTTTAAATCTTTATAAATAATCCGCAAAGTTAATCTATTATTTTATAATCCTTTTGTGAATTCTCCAGTTATAAAATCAACCACTTTTGTCAAGTCATTTGTTTTTTCGAAAACGGCCAACTGTTTTGCGGCGCCAGTTCCATTTTTTAAAATTTCATGAACATAATTAATGTGATCACGACTTCCTAATTCATCAACTACATCGTCAACAAATTCAAGTAATTCTAAAATTAGCATTCTTGTTTCAACTTCTTTTTGAAGTCCAAAATCAATCATATGTCCTTCAATTCCATAGCGAGCAGCACGAAATTTATTTTCTTTTATTAGCGCTAATCTATAAATATTAAAGCTCATGTTATGTAAGTTTAATTTATACAATTTAGCAACAACAGCTTGAATTACAGATACTATACACATCGTCTCCTCAACTGTTAAACTCATATCACAAATACGAAATTCAATGGTATCATAGAAAGGATGCAAGCGTAAATCCCACCAAATTTTCTTTGGATTATCAATACAATTTGTTTTTACTAAAGTCTCCAAAAAGTTATCATAAGAGGCAACCGAATCAAAATATTCTGGTAAACCGGTTCGTGGAAATTTATCAAAAACTTTTGTTCGAAACGATTTGTACCCTGTTTGTCGACCTTCCCAAAAAGGGGAATTGGTTGATAGCGCAAAAATATGCGGAAGAAAATAGCAAGCTTGATTCATTAATTGCAATCCAATCTCTCTATTTTCGATACCTACATGACAATGCATTCCAAAGATTAAATTGGATCGAGCAGCATCTTGTAATTCATTTACAATCGTGTGATAACGGGGATCATCTGTAATGGGTTGGTCTTGCCATTTAGAAAAAGGATGGGTTCCAGCACCACCAACAATCAAATTTTGCTTATCAGCTAATTCAACAATTTTAGTTCTTAAAAACTTAATCTCTTTCTCCGCTTCATCAACATTTTTGCAAATATTAGTCCCTACTTCCACAACAGATTGATGCATTTCTGCTTTTACCTGTTCATTTAGTATAATTTTAGCTCCATCAACAATTTTTGATAGATGGGAGCGTAAGTCTCTTGTTTCGGGATCTATAATTTGATATTCTTCTTCAACACCAAGTGTAAAAACAGGTAATTTTTTCATTTCTATTTTTTTAGGAGCATTTTCCAGCTATTCGATACAATCCATCTCGTGAAAAACGAGATGGGATTTTCTCTTCTATCTGGGCTAGGGAATTGGATTTAATGACATACTATTTTATTGCAACAGCTTCTTTCATAAAAGTTCCCCAAGTCAAATTCATTTTTCCTGGCTTTTGTTTTTTTGCGGCAGCAATAGCCATTTTTGCTGATTCTTCTACCACCCATTCAAAATTTTCAGCACCAACTGATGTTAGTTCTGCATCAGGAGCTGGGTTACCAAAATCAATTGCATAAGGAATTCCATCACGTACAGCAAATTCAACCGTATTAAAATCATAACCTAATCCTTTACAAAGTCTTAATGTATAATCTTTTATGGTTGCTAGAAGTTTTTTATCTACTGGTGGACCATCAATTACATAACGCAAATGATGCGGATTTCTAGGTTCATATTGCATAATGCGTACTGCTTTGCAGCCTAAGCAATAGACTCTAAAATATTCAGTAAAAACAATTTCTTCTTGAAGCATCATTACGAGTTGTCCTGTTTCCTGATGTTTCTCCCAAAATTCTTCTTTATTTTCTAATCGATACACATTTTTCCAGCCACCTCCAGCATACGGTTTCATATAAGCAGGGAATTTTATGTAATCAAAAATAGCTTCCCAGTTCATAGGGTATTTCAAATTTCTAAATGATTTACCTGTTGTATCTGTAGGATGTTCTGCCGAAGGAAGGAGTACTGTATTAGGTAAAGGTACACCAAGAGTATCGGCTAATGAATTATTGAAAAATTTATCATCTGCGCTCCACCAGAATGGATTATTAATCACATTTGTTCCAGTTAAAGCAGCGTTTTTTAGATACGCTCTATAAAAAGGAACATCTTGTGAAATTCGGTCTATTATTACTGCGTATTCACCGTCTTTATTTTGAACGACCATATCTATACCAACCGCTTCAGCTATAATATCTTTTTCGTTTTTTGAATTAACTCTGTCAATAAATGCTTGAGGAAAGGTATCTTCCATTCCAAATAAAATTCCGATTTTTTTCATTTTGATATATTTTTTCTTGATTAGTTAATTTAGTAGTAGGACTAATAAAATTTTATTCTTGATAAATAATGTGGAAACATTTCTTTCCAAACTGGCCAATCATGCTGTCTATCTGGGCGAACATCCAGCCAATGATGCACATTTCTATCACTAAGTACTTTACTTAATTTTAGATTAGCATCATAACAGATATCCCAATTTGAAGTCCCTAAAACAATATCCATGTTCCATAATTCATAATCTTCTAGACCGTACAAGTAATCTAAAGGACTATTGTAAAATACATCGTCATTATGAAATCCGTCCATAAAACTTTTAATGTCAAAAGCGCCACTCATAGAAAATAAATGACTTACATATCCTGGATGTCTAAAAGCAAAATTTGCTGCATGATAACCACCAAAACTGCAACCAGCTACTACCACTTTACCTGATAGAGTGTTGTTTTTTACTTTTTCCACAATTTCATGACAAATCATTTTGTCATACCAAACATGATTTTCTATGCGATGCACTGGGTGAATTTGTTTATTGTAAAAACTGTCTTTATCAATACTATCCGGACAATAAATTTGAATTAATCCCTGTTCAATAAACCATTTTGCCGATTCGATGAGTCCCATATCTTTGTTCTCATGAAAACTTCCCATAGATGTTGGAAATAAAATCACGGGATAGCCCGAATGACCAAAAACTAACATTTCAATCTCTCTATTTAGGTTTGGAGAATACCATTTGAAATATTCCTCTTTCATAACTTTGTTTTAACAATTATAATGAAAAAAATCGTACAATCCACTCAAATAAAGTGTCAAATTTTAATTTTATTATAAAAAACAGAACGAATAATGAAAACAAAGAATCCAATAGCAACAGACTCCTAAAAGCTGTTTTTTTTAAATAATATGTAATTAATAAATCTATAGTGAATTTATTAACTAGAACTATATTGGGTTAGTTTTGCCTTTTAAGGTTGTTCAAATAATTGTATTTGACTCTTTAATCTTTCCACAAGCATTCCCATCATTCTTTTATTGAGACTTGACGAATTCTTTATGTAGATTAAATATTCCTCTATTGTAAACAACCCAATAACCATCCCTTTTAAGGCATTACGATATTTGATATCTTTTTGAATAGCATTTTCTATTTGTGCTAATTTCTTCTCTGTTGACTGGGAATAGAAATCATTTTTATATTTAGTGATATAATTCTTAAAAGAAGCGATGAATAAATCATTTTGTAATTTCAAAATAGGGCGTAGTACCTGATTTTGAAACACTTCGTCAGAAGAGGAGCTTAAACCCACTGTTCCTATTGTTTCTCCTCGTAATTCCTTTAAAAAAATTGCTCTTTCGTTCATCTTTTTTTCTTTAAAATTAAATAAAAATAAGCATGGAAATGTTACTTTAGCATTATTAAATAAAAAACATGCGATTTCATACCAGAAAATGGGTAAAACCCGAAGACTTAAATCCAAATGGAACATTATTTGGAGGTCAATTATTAGCTTGGATTGATGAAGAATTAGCTTTATACACCATCATACAACTAGAAAACTCAAGAGTAGTTACAAAACATATGTCTGAAATCAATTTTAGAAGTTCAGCAAAACAAGGAGATATTATTGAAATTGGGATTGACGTGGTGAAATTTGGACATACATCACTTACCTTAAAATGTGAAGCTAGAAATATGATGACTCGGGAGACAATCATTTCAATAGATAATACTACAATGGTCAATTTAGGCAGTGATGGAAAACCAGCTGCTCACGGTAAAAAAGAGATTGAATTTGTAAAAGATCGTCTTTAATCTTCTTTAACTGGAAAAACGATTTAAAATTTCCATGGCTTTATGTATGTCCTTTTGGTCGACAAATATATGGTCATGATAAAATGCGGCAACAACATTGCAACTAATGCCATCTTGTGCGAGTGCGTTTGAAAAAGCAGCTGTTAATCCTACCGCTTCTAAGGACGAGTGGATTGTCAAGGTAATCCAAGAAGCAATAAATGAATAGTTTAATTTTAATCGATCAGCGAGCTCTTTTTTTATAATTACGGTGGTTCCTTCTTGCTCTTTGAATATTAAAATTATTTCTTCTAGGTTAATTTTTTTTAGATCATCAGTGATACAAAATACATAGTCCCCAATATTATGTTGGGGTTTCATGCTTTTTAGTAATGTTTCTAAATTTTTTTCTCCTGCCATTTTATTTTTTTCTAAAGTAGTGTAATAAACCATAAGCTGATACTAATGTCCAAGACCCTTCTAAAATAATAAAAGGTAAATAATGCAACAATAACGAAGCAAAACAAGCAATCCCTGCACCTATGAAATTCAAAGAAAGATAAATTATGCTTTCTTTTTTTATAGTGTCATTTAGATTTAAAAAGAAAGCGATTAATAGAATTGTTACTCCAATAAATCCAACCCAATCTGTGGTAGTCATAGTATTTTTTTTTAGCTAAGCGATTTCCTTTTATCTGTTTCTAAGAGGGAGTATTCAAAATTATCGGACCATCCTGTTTTTAATGGTAAAACTTGTCGTCCACGTCCTTCTCGTATCATTCCTGCTTTTTTCCTGCTCATGTGCTGAAATTAGAGGAAAGTCGCAACTATTTATTAATCTTATTATCCAAATTAAATTCAGACAATTCTAAATCAAAAAATTTAACTGAAGAGAATATATGATCAAAAATATCCGACATTGCATATTCATAGCTTTCCCATCTTTTATCACTTGAAAAAACATAAATTTCTATGGGCACTCCTTGTGCTGTGGATTGCAATTGACGACACATTAAAAGCATCTCTTGATTCAACGCAGGATGGTTGCGTAAATACTGTGTTATGTATTTTCTAAATAGTCCTAAATTGGTCAAGTTTCTACCATTTATTATAGTTGATTTATCAATAGAATTAGTAGCATTGAAGCTATCAATATCTCTTTTTTGGGTGTCAATATAATCACTGATAAGTGCAATACTTTTTAAATCATTTAGTTCGTCATCACCTAGAAAACGAATGCTACTTGCTTTTATAAGAATATGCCTCTTAATACGCCTTCCATCTGAATTTAGCATCCCACGCCAGTTCTGGAAAGAGTCGGAACTTAAACTATATGTAGGGATAGTTGTGGTAGTATTATCAAAATTTCGAACTTTTACAGTAGTTAAATTAATTTCGATTACATCTCCATCGGCTCCAAATTTATCCATCGTAATCCAATCTCCTATCCGAATCATATCGTTTATAGATACTTGAACACTAGCAACAAATCCCAAAATAATATCCCGAAAAATCAAAATAATTAAAGCGGAAACAGCTCCCAAAGTGGTAAATAATTCCGAGATTTTAAAATCAAATAATTTTGATATGATTACGGTAATACCAACCATCCAAAGTACAATCATAATAACCTGAATGAAACTATCAATAGGTTTATCGCTGTATCTAGGCTTCAGTTTTAAATAATCTCTTAAAGCATTAAAAATGGTTCGTATAATCCATAAAATCAGAAATACGATATAAATTCCAACTAGTTTTCCAAAAACACTTTCCCAATATTCATATTTATCAAGAATAATTGGAACTGATTTATAGATAAACAATAACGGAATTAAATGCGCTATGTATTTAGCTGTTTTATTAGATACTAATAAATCGTCAAATTGGGTTTTCGTTTTTTGAGCAATAAAAATCATAATGGTTACTAAAACCAACCTGAAAACCACATAAATACTATATGCCAAAAAGCATAATAACGCTATATTAAAAATTAAACTTATGTACGATGCAAATGTATAGTTCATGCCCCATTTTCGAAAAATAGGGTAGAGTAATTGAAATATTTTTTCTATAAATTTATACATTTTCCAAGTATTTCTTTTCTACATAAAAAGTACCAAAAGGAATTAAAGAAGCAATTAATATAATGATAAAAGTTTTTAAATCCCATTTTTGAGACTTTTTTAATAAAATTGCCAATAAAACATATCCAATAAATAGGATTCCATGACTCATTCCTATTGGATATAAAAGCGTATGATACAGTTCAAAATGGTTCGGCTTGATAAAAAGCATATTAGAAAATAAAGTCAAATAGGATATCCCTTCTAGAATGGCTGTAATCTTAAAAATCTTGAACATTTAAATAATTTTAATTTATATCAGGCAAAATTAAGTAATAACATCGATTTACACCCTAATCAATCACAAAGTAATTTACTTTTGTATTCTTAAACTTTGATAATGAGTAAACGTGATTTAAAAAAATACCTAAACTAATTAAATAAAGAACAACTCGAAGAGCAAATTATCGAGTTGTACGAAAAGTTCTCTCCTGTAAAAGTCTATTATAATTTTGTTTTTAACCCCAAAGAAGATACCCTCTTGCAGGAATGTAAACTCAAAATTTCCAATGAATACTTCACTGTAAAAACTTCTGGAAGGGGTAAGAAGCCAAAAATGAGGCGTTCAGTAGCTCAAAAATACATCAAACACTTTATTATTCTAGGTGTTGATCCCTACGTGATTGCCGATGTAATGCTTTATAATATTGAAATTGCGCAAGCATTTTCAGCAGAACATCTCATAAAACAAGAATTATTCTTCAAAAGTATGCTTAATTCGTATGAACAAGCAGTGGTATTTTTGATTGCTAATGGTATACTAGCCGATTTTATGGGAAGAATTAAAGCTATTCATAATGAAACCGTAGCCCAACGATGGAAAAACCAAGCCGAATTTAACGCAATAGTAGAGCGTTTTGAATACTAATACACCTTATAATTAAACATCCTATTATATTTTAAAGAATATTTGACGAAAAAACTGTTTTTTAGGTGTATTTTTGCAAAAACCCAACAAAAACAATGTTTGAAAATACTATAGAAATAGAAAAAGAAGACAAAAAAGAACTTTATGCATATCAACAAGGCGATATTGACGCTATTTTTGAACGCATAGATAATGCCCCAAAACAACATCACTTGTTATATCAATTGCCTACTGGTGGTGGTAAAACAGTGGTTTTCTCTGAAATTGTACGTCGTTATTTGACAAAACATGAGAAAAAAGTAGTTGTTTTAACGCATCGAATTGAGTTGTGTAAACAAACTTCAAAAATGTTAAAAGGTTTTGGAGTTAAAAACAAAATAATCAATAGTAAAGTAAAAGAACTTCCTGATCAAAATGAGTATTCTTGTTTTGTTGCCATGGTTGAAACTTTAAAAAACCGTATTAATGATGAAAAACTACATCTTGACAATGTAGGTTTAGTAATTATTGATGAGGCCCATTACAACTCTTTCCGTAAATTATTGAGTTCATTCACAAATGCATTTATATTAGGAGTTACCGCAACTCCATTGAGTTCTAATATAAAATTACCCATGCATGAAAGCTACGATGAATTAATCGTAGGAGATACAATCAGTTCGCTAATTGAGAATGGATTTTTGGCGAAAGCCATAACCTACAGCTATGATGTTGGTTTAACCTCTTTAAAAGTAGGAATCAATGGAGATTACACCGTAAAATCATCCGATGATTTATATACGAATATGGCCATGCAAGAAAAATTACTGCATGCTTATACGGAGAAATCTTTAGGTAAGAAAACACTAATTTTCAATAATGGAATCAATACCTCTTTATATGTTTATGAAACATTTAGAGAAGCAGGATACCCTATACGCCATCTGGATAACACTAGCAATACCGAAGAACGTAAAGATATTTTACATTGGTTCAAGCATACACCTGACGCTATTTTAACCTCTGTGGGAATTTTGACTACAGGTTTTGATGAGCCTACAGTTGAAACCATAATCTTAAACAGAGCGACTAAATCACTGACGTTATATTATCAAATGATTGGTCGTGGTTCTAGAAAACTGCCTAACAAAGATATGTTTACCGTTATTGATTTAGGGAATAATGCGGCCCGTTTTGGATTGTGGAGTGAACCTGTAAACTGGCAACATATTTTTAAATCACCTGAATTCTATCTTGAAAATCTTCGTGATGATACGGAAATCGAATTGTATTTCAAATATGCAATGCCACCAGAATTACGTGCTAAATTCAGTAAAACTGCCGAAGTAACTTTTGATGTTGATGAAGAACACAAACTAATTATTTCTCAAAATTTACGTTCTAAAGTCGTTTTGGATAAATCACTCGAACAACATGCTGCTATGTGTGTCGACAATACAGAGACTTTACAAGAAGCCAAATCATTATCAAGAGAGTTAGATGAAGATATCGATTGCCGTATCAAACGCTATTCTAAATGTTTAAGTCAGTGTAGTAAAAACTACCGCGAATGGCTTGTTGATGATTATAAGCTAAAAATGACTTTATTAATTGGGAAAAAGTATCGTGAGAAAATCATGAACGAACCTGATGAAGATTAATATAAGGAGCTAATCCTGCTGTACACTTTATCTGTAGTGGCGAACCCCGCCACTACAGGATATCGTTCCCATCAGGGCTAGAAACTAGATTACAAAACAACTATTTTTTATAAAATAACAAATCCAAAAAAATGTCAAAACAATTCTCTGATTTAGGAATTTCGGCACCTATTTTAAAAGCGCTTACCGAATTGAAAATTGTTGAACCAACAGAAATTCAGCTAAAATCAATTCCGTTACTATTATCAAACACTACTGATTTAGTTGGACTAGCAAAAACGGGAACTGGAAAAACGGCCGCTTTTGGATTGCCTATTTTACAATTAATAGATACTGCTTCTCCAGTAGTACAGGCCGTAATACTTGCACCAACACGAGAGCTAGGTCACCAAATTTTTAAAAACTTAGAGGCTTTTGCTCAATTCCTACCTGATGTTTCTATTGCAGCAACCTGTGGAGGAATTCCAATCAAGCCACAAATAGAACGACTTTCTCAGCCTACACATATTGTTGTGGCTACACCAGGTCGTTTAATTGATTTGATTCAGCGCAAAGCGGTTAACTTACAGGAAACAAAATTTCTTGTTCTTGATGAAGCCGATGAAATGGTAACCATCTTAAAAGAAAGCCTAGACGAAATTATTGCCGAATTACCTAAAAGTCATAAGACACTTTTATTCTCTGCAACCATGCCAGGTACTATCAAGCAATTGATTCAGAACTATTTAAATAAAAACGTAGTTCAAGTAAGTGCCAATATGGAAACTATTGGTAATCAAGGTATCGATCATGAATACATTGTGGTAGATCCAATTGAAAAACTAGATGTTTTAATGCATTTCTTGAATTCAAAAGAAGGAGAACGCGGAATCATATTTTGCAAGACCAAAGCGGCCGTGAATAAATTAGCTAAAAATTTAGCGATCAATCGCTTTTCATCAGGAGCATTGCACGGAAGTCTATCTCAAGGAATCAGAGACCGAATCATGGAGCAATTTCGTGAAGGACACATTAATATATTAGTAGCAACTGACTTGGCTGCAAGGGGTATCGATGTAAAAGAAGTTTCCTATGTAGTAAATTACCACTTACCAGATGTTTACGAAGCGTATGTTCATCGTTCTGGTAGAACCGCAAGAGCAGGAGCAAAAGGACTTTCTTTAACCGTATTACAACCCGAAGAAGAAAAAGAAATAGTTGATTTTGAAAAAGAACTCGGAATAAAATTTACCAAATTTAAAAAACCGAGTACGCTTAGTATCGAAGAAAACAATACGTTGTTATGGGCGAAACAAATTTTTAAAACCAAACCCAATCATGAGGTTGATGCGGAATTAAAGACCAAAATCAAAACGGTGTTTCATCATTTAACTAAGGATGAATTGATTGAGAAATTATTAGCTAATTATTTGTTACAAAACAAAAATCAAATTCAAGAGAAACCTGTTAAAAAACTAAAAAGGACATAAAAATCACATTGTTTTTTTCAGATTTATACCTTCATAAACACCCATAAATTGATTAATTTTATGGGTGTTTTTTATTATAAATAATATACAAGTATAAATGGAAATTGTAATAATTGGAGGAGGTTTTGCAGGATTGAATCTTGCTAAAGAACTATTGAATCATAAAGATATTAATGTCACATTAGTAGATAAAAATAATTATAATTTTTTTCCGCCGCTAATATATCAGGTCGCTACCGCTTTTTTGGAACCATCAAGTATCAGTTACCCTTTTAGAAAGTTTTTTGCAGGAAAAAAAAATCTAAAGTTTCGCTTAGGAAATTTACTTAAAGTAGTTCCAGCTGAGAAAAAAATTATTCTCAATAATGGAGAACTAAACTATGATTACCTAGTTTTTGCAACTGGAGCAGAAACGAGTTATTTTGGAATGGAAAATGTCAAAAAAAATGCCATTCCAATGAAAACTTTGAATGATGCCATTGTAATGCGCAATACCTTATTGAAAAATCTAGAGAAAGCGGCCATTTGCAAAGACATGCGTGAGCGTAGAAAATTATTAACTATAGTAGTTGCAGGAGGTGGTCCCACTGGTGTTGAAGTTTCGGGTATGTTTGCTGAGATGCGAAAAAATATTTTATTAAAAGAATATCCTGAATTAAGTACTACAGCCAGTAATATTTATTTAGTTGATGGATCTAATGCTGTATTATCGCCCATGAGTAAAGCCTCACAGGAAGACACATTAGATGCACTCACAAAATTAGGTGTGGTTGTAAAACTTAATACAACTGTTGTAGATTATGTTGACGACACCGTATATTTTGGCAATGGAGAAACAATTCAAACTAAAAATTTAATTTGGGCGGCAGGAGTTTCTGCCAAATTTTTTGAAGGAATGCCAGCTGAAAGTTATGGTCGTGGAAGAAGAATGGCAACTGATGCTTTTAATAAAGTAAATGCTACAGATGCTATTTATGCCATTGGAGACACCTGCATTCAATTAACCGATATTAATTTTCCCGCTGGTCATCCTCAAGTAGCGCAAGTTGCTATTCAACAGGGATTAAACTTAGCTGCCAATTTCAAATTAATGTTAAACAAAAAGATGCTAATTCCTTTCAAATACAATGATAAGGGCTCGATGGCTATCATTGGAAAGAACAAAGCAGTGGTTGATTTACCCAAGCCAAAAATGCATTTCAAGGGATTCTTTGCTTGGATAATCTGGTTGTTTATCCATCTTATTTCTTTGATAACTTACCGCAATAGAGTAAAGACATTCTTCAACTGGATGATTGCTTATTTTGCAAAAGACCATTCGCTACGTATGATCATTAGACCCGATAAAAAAATTAAAGTAGATAAAAAGGAAATCTAGAATCCCAATTAATGAATTATTGCAATTTCTTCATCAGGAGAAGTTGCAATGGTTTTTTTAATATTTCTTTTTCCTACCATCAAAATTAAAAAGGCAGCAATAGTTGTTGAAGCCATTATTACGACCATAGGCGTAATTGAATCTTTTACAAAAACACCCACTGCAAAAGAAGCCAAAGCCCCTAACCCCAGTTGGATGGCACCCATTAATGCCGATGCACTTCCAGCATTTCTTGAAAAAGGAGCAAGTGTAAGACCTGCTGTATTTGGGTTAGATATCCCCAAACAGGCTAAGAATAAAAATAACATTGCAATTGTTGTATATAATCCTAAAAGACCATTTATTGTCAAAAGAAGGAATACAATGCTAATTATTGATTGTGTAATCAATGCGCCAAAAATCATTTGCTCACTTGAAAATTTCCTTAATAGCAATGAGTTCAGTTGACTTGCACCTATAAAACTCAATGACATAAATGCAAATATCCAACCGTATGTTTTGGCATCCACATTAAAAATATCCATGAATAAAATAGGAGAAGCAGCTACATAAGTAAACAATCCAGAAAAAGCAATTGCACCAGTAAAAGCATAGGTATAAAACTGAGGCTCTTTTACAATACTAATGAAATTAGTAATAATAGGCTTTGGTTTTAATGAGATAGAGGTATCTGGTTCATATGTATTTGGCAAGCCTATCTGTGAGGCCAAAAGAATTAATATTCCCATACACATTAATATAAAAAAGACAGTATGCCAACTATAATACGCTGTAACATAACCTCCAATTGTAGGTGCTAGCATTGGCGATAGCCCAACTACTAACATCAATAAAGAAAAGACTTTAGGTATATCTTTCACAGGAAATAAATCCCGAACCATCGAAACAGAAGCAACTGTAGCAGCACAACTTCCTATCGCTTGAATGAATCGTAAACCAATAAAAGTGTCAATATTGGTGACATAAACACAACCTAATGATGCTAATATGTAAACCAATAATCCAATAAACAATGGTTTTTTTCTCCCAAAACGATCTAATAAAGGACCATAAAGCAATTGCCCTACTGAAATTCCTATAAAATAACTGGACAAGGTCATGGAAACATTGGCTACTGTAGTATTCAAATCTTTTGCGATACCAGAAAATCCTGGTAAATACATGTCTATAGAAAAGGGTCCCAATGCAGTAAGAGAACCTAAAATTAGAATTAATTTGAAATAACGAGCTTTAGACATAAAAAGAGCTTTAATTTTTTGCAAAGGTAAATAATTATTGCCCTAAAATTGATACGTTTTAAAGTATTAAAAAATAACTACCAATTTATTTAAATGTTTATTAAATAACTCTCAGTATAAGCTTTTTGATAAATTGCCTCACTAAACATAAATAGATTCGATGGCTTTTTAGATGTACCAACTTGTTTTTCGTCTAATTTAACAATGAATTTTTTTGTAATTAGTTTTCGTCTAAAATTACGATTGTCAATCTCAGTACCTAATATAGATTCGTATGTATCTTGTAACTCTTTAATAGTAAATTTATCTGGAAGCAACTCAAAAATAATGGGTTTGTACATTGATTTCTCTTTCAAATCAGCATAAGCCTCATTAATAATCGTTTTATGATCAAATCCAAGTGCGGGTAAATTATTTATGGGAAACCATTGTACTTTACCCTTGGTAGTCTCTAAATTAACTTCATGTGTTTGTAATAAAAAATAATAAGCAATAGTTATAGTTCGTTGATTAAAATTTTGATTTTTTGCCCAAATAATATCTCTTTCATTCATTAAACGGTTTGGGTCACCAAAAACTTTAAACTGTTTTTTATAAAGATTGTCAAGCCCCGTTAGCTCCTTTAATACTCTTGATGCAGTTTCATCTATAGTTTCATTTTCAAGTGTATGATATCCAGTTAGAACATAATCATTAACAAGTGGTTCTTTACTGACTTCCGATTTTAAAAAACGTTCAATCAATAATACGTTTAAGGATTTAGTATTAAAGTCAAAGCCAAAAATGACACAGTCAACTGATATATTGGGAATTATTTGGGGTTGCATAAGTAGAAAAATAAAAATGGTTTGTACGTTTTTTAATAAAATTAAAATACTTCAAAAAACAAATTTAAGGATTTTATTATGAATATAGATAGGAATGGATAAGACTATCTATATTTAAATAAACGTCATTAATACGTTATATGTACAATTTGAAATTAAGAGATGTTGATATGTGATATATACATATAAAACCTAATTAATTTAAATAATAGTAAAATATAAGTATTTTTTTTTAGCATATATAATAATTTAAATATACTTTTGGAAAATAATAGTCATTTTGACGTTTAATACAAATGTTAAAACTATTTCGATTTAGTATTGCTAATAAATAAAAACTAATTGTAGCCGAAAAACTGAAGCGAACACAAAAAAATAAACAAATATTCAAGCCCTAAGTCATGAAAAAAATCGTTGCTACATTTTTATTATCCTTTTCTGCTATGTTATCGTATTCACAAGTTGTAATAACAAATTCCAACTTTTCTATGGGAACTACAGGTCGAATTGGTGTTGGGCTTTCGCCAAATGGGGAAGGGAACCAATGGAGACCTTTAAATCTTTCGGGCCAAGGCTCTTTGGGCGGTCGAATGGAGCAAACTGACTATATCGATATTTTACCTGCATTTCACTTTACACCTAAACTAGTAGGGAAAGAAAGTACCAATGTTACTTTTCAAATGCGTTTAGGAATGTACTCTAATAATGGACAATTTATTGGAAATACAAGCACACAAACTAAAAACGGACTAACTTTCATTCTTCCTGAGGCTTATGTAGAAGCAACTAATATTATGGGAAGTAAATGGTCTGCTTGGGCAGGATCCCGTTTTCGTCGTTATGATGATATACACATCAGTGATTATTTTTATTTTGATGATCATTCTTCACAAGGTTTTGGTGTAAGTCATAAAACCACAGAACTGACTATGTTAATGCCTGCTTCTTCGAATACAGGTTCTATTTATCCTTATAACTATGAAGTTACTGTCGCGGGTGCTACAAATGCAGCTATTCGTCAAAGAATGGTTTGGATTGGGGAACACAGTTTTAAATTTAAAAACGAAAATACCATAAAACTTTTGGGTGAATTTCACTATGCATCAGCTAGTTCTAATGAAGCGAGTATTAAATATGCGTCGGATAACGGTTTTGTAGCTGGAATTAAATACAACAGTCCGTTTAAAACCGCTATACCTGGTTCTTTCAATCAAATATCGGCACGTTATGGTACCGGGATTGCGAATGGTGGTGATAACGGAAACACTTTTACTTGGGCCACTTATGGAGCTCCAGATGCGGCAGGGAAATACAATGGTGCATATTCATTTACGATAGTGGAACACTTTTTATTAAATATTTCTAAAAAATTTAGCATCAATGGGTATGGTGTTTTCACAAGAAGTAAAGGTGGGTCTAGTAGTACTGATAAAGACACCTATTTCGATGGGACACAATTGTACAATCAAAAAACCGACTTGGTAGTTGGAATGCGTAATTTTTATTATGTGACCGATTGGTTTCACATTCTTCAAGAATTACATTATGCTGTTAGAAAAGACGGAGATAATCCAGAAGCAAGCATGTGGAAATTTTCTCTCGCACCTACAATTGTGCCTTTAGGACAGCGGGATCCATGGAGTCGTCCGCACATTCGTTTGGTTTATACAGTGGCCAGATACAATGATTTTGCAAGAGACCATAATTACTCCTCTTTTTTACTGGTAAATCAAAAACGATGGGGTTCTTATTTAGGGGTAAAAACAGAGTGGTGGTTGTTTTAATTCAATAGAAAAATAATTTAAAATAGATACATATGCCAATTTTTGGAACTAGTATTTTATCATTCATTCCCGGATGGACTGCTGAAGGAGGAACATTTGCCATACAAAAAGCAGCAGAATATGGCTTTGACATGCTTGAAATTTCTTTGCCATCATCATTAGATTTTGATGCCATAGCAACTAAGATGCAACTGGATGAACATGGAATTCAAGGACGTTTGTCTCTGAATCTGCCCAAAGCTTCCCATATTCCATTATACCCAGAAAATGCTTTGGCTTTGATTACAAAAGCATTGGATAAAGTAGGGGAGATGGAAGGTGATTTTTTAGGTGGTGTCTTACATTCGGCCATTGGGACCTTTACAGGAAAACAATGTACAGTTGATGAAAGAGTCATTATTCGTCAAGTTTTTACTGAATTGGCAGTTTACGCCAAGAAGCAAAATATAACGTTAGCGATTGAACCGATTAACCGATATGAAAGCTATGTCTTTACAGCGGCTCACGAAGTGTTGCAAATGATTGAAGAAATCGATACCATAAATATTGGTTTGCATTTGGACACTTTTCATATGAACATAGAAGAATTGAATTTTTACGATCCTGTTATTGCTGCGGGTAACCGCTTGAAACACGTTCATATTACCGAAAGCGATCGTGGAATGACAGGAGAAGGAAATGTACATTGGGATGATTTTTTTAAGGCACTAGCCAAAATCAATTACCAAGGACCATTAGTTCTAGAAAATTTCTCATCAGAAATCACTGCTTTAGTAGGATCTACTTCTTTATGGAGGCCTTCAAAATACAATTCAGAAGATCTTGCCAAAGGCAGTCTGCTATTTATGAAACAAAAAGTAGCCCTCTGGTACAATGAAAATCAATTAATTCAATAAATAAAAAATAAATAAAATGGAAAAAAGGCTAAAAGGAGTTTGTTTTGGTGAAGTACTTTTTGATGTTTTTTTGGAACACAAAAAAATTGGGGGAGCCCCATTAAATGTTGCTTCAAGATTAAACTCACTTGGTGGAGAAATCGCTATGATGAGTGCCGTTGGGAATGATGCCAATGGAAAAATAGTAGTGGATTATTTGAATGGAGTAGGAGTAAATACTGAAAGCGTTCAAGTAAAAGAAAATTACGCTACGGGAGTGGTAAATGTAATTTTGAACGAAAAAGGAAATGCATCTTATGATATTAATTATCCTGCTGCTTGGGATAAAATCGAAGTTTCAACTACAAGTACACAACTGGTTGAAGATGCTGATTTTTTTGTCTATGGAAGTTTATCTTCAAGAGATTCTGTATCTAATAATACTTTAAAAGAATTATTAAAAGTAGCCAAATATAGCATTTTTGATGTCAATTTAAGGGTGCCACATTATACTAAATCGAATGTTTTAGAATTATTGCAAGTAGCTGATTTTATAAAGTTTAACGATGATGAGTTAAATGAAATTTGTCAAGAATTACAATCAGATAAAAAATCATTAGAGCAAAACATCTTATTCATTGCGAAGAAAACCAATACGAAAACCATTTGTGTGACTTTAGGATCACACGGAGCCGTTTTGTATTGCAACAATAAATTTTATCACAACTGTGGTTTCAAGGTGAATGTAGTAGATACGGTAGGTTCAGGAGATTCATTCTTAGCCGCTTTAATTATTAAATTATTGAATGGTGAAGATCCACAACACGCTATTAATTTTGCTAGTGCCATTGGAGCCATCGTTGCTCAAAATGAAGGAGCAAACCCTGTAATTTCTCCAACAGAAATTGATGTTTTCTTGTCTGGATTTGAGCAAGTAAACCGTTTTGCTAAAACATCAACTACCTATTAACTATATAAACCGACCAATGAATTTAACAAAAAAAATACCCGTAGTAAGTAAAGAATTAATTTTTCAATTTGTAATTATAACCATATTATTTGCGCTGTGGGGAATTGCTAATGATTTGACAACTCCCATGGTTTCTACTTTCAAAAAAGTAATGCCTGAACTTTCTAATACGCAGGCGTCATTAGTGCAATTTGCATTTTATTTTGGGTATTTCTTTATGGCATTGCCAGCTGCATTATTCATTAGAAAATACAGCTATAAATCAGGTATCATATTAGGACTAATCCTTTATGCAACAGGTGCTTTTTTATTTTATCCTGCAGCACATTACCAGAACTATACGTTCTTCTTAATTTCATTATGGGTAATTACCTGTGGTTTAGCTTTTCTTGAAACCACTTCAAACCCATTAATCTTATTCCTGGGTAATAAAGAAACAGCAACCCAACGTTTAAATTTAGCGCAAGCCTTCAATCCTATTGGTGCTATAACGGGATTAATTATGGCCCAGTTTTTAGTAATCAAAGAAATAAAATCTGATGATTACACCCAGGAAGCGTATCATGCTTTATCTTCAACTGAGTTAGCTAGTATTCGTGAAAATGATTTGAGTGTAATCAGTATTCCTTATATTGGTTTAGGACTTTTTGTTTTGATCATCTTAATCATTATCATTTTTACTAAAATGCCTACCACAGCTCACGAAGATAAAATGTCAGTAGCGGAATCATTCAAAAAATTATTTGCCAATAAAAATTACAAACACGGCGTTTTAGCACAAGCATTTTACGTTGGAGCACAAATCATGTGTTGGACATTTATTTTTCAATATGTTGATAATATCAATCATACCTTTGGATTACATTTAACAGCAACCTATTACAATATTGCTGCAATGCTTTTATTTTTATCGGGACGATGGATTGGAACGGCTTTAATGAAAACTTTAAACCCATCCAAAATATTGATGGTATTTGGTATCGGTGGAGTAATTTGTGCAGCTGGTGCTATTGTACTACAAGGAATGCCTGGATTAATTTCGTTAATTTGTATTTCCATATTCATGTCAATTATGTTTCCAACGATATACGGAATTGCATTGAAAGATATGGGAGATGAGGCCAAAATTGGTTCTGCAGGTTTAGTAATGGCCATTGTTGGTGGTGCTTTGATGCCTGTTTTACAAGGATCTATGCTAGATTTGGGAGGTCCTGGATTTGCAGATATCAAACTGTTTGGATTCATTCCTGAAGTGAATTTTTCTTTCATTCTACCCCTAATTTGTTTAGCTGTAGTGGCTCATTACGGATACAGTACGTATCAATTATCAAAAAAGGTATAGTAATTCATCCGTTTATTTACTAATTAAAAACCCGAAACAGACTATAAGGCTATTTCGGGTTTTTTGTTTTGTATTATCAAATATTGGGAATTAATTATCATAACAGTCTCTTTTTTTGGAGCGCTTTTCTTTATTTTTATGTTTTATATTAGAACAAAAAATAAGGAATCTCAAAAATAAAAATAATGGCAACTACTATAACTATAAATCCAGCTACTGGAGAAAAAATAGCGGAGTATAATCGCATCACAATAAATGAAGCTAAAGAAAAAATTACCCAATCAAAAAAAACATTCGATAGTTGGAAGCAAAAAAAATTTGAAGAACGCGCCCAATTGATGCATAAATTGGCTGCAATTCTAGAGGGAAATAAGGAAGAATATGCGCAATTAGCTACTAGAGAAATGGGTAAAACAATTGGTCAATCTCGCAAAGAAATAGAAAAATGTGCATTGGTTTGCCGTTACTATGCGGATCATTCTAAAGAGTTGTTGGCAGATGAAATCGTAAAGACAGAAGCTACTAAGAGTTATGTTACTTTTAAGCCCATCGGTGTAATTTTAGCTGTTATGCCTTGGAATTTCCCATTTTATCAAGTCATACGATTTGCAGTTCCAGCTTTGATGGCAGGAAATACAGGTGTTTTAAAACATGCCTCAAATGTTCAAGGTTGTGCATTTGCGCTGGAAGATGCATTTGTAAAAGCAGGATTTCCTACAGGCACATTTACCAACTTAAACATCGATTCAAAATTGGTAAAAGATATTATTGAAAACAAAAATATAATGGCTGTGACGCTTACTGGAAGCGAACCAGCAGGTCGTTCTGTTGCTTCGATTGCTGGACAAAATTTAAAGAAAACGGTGATGGAATTAGGAGGTAGTGATGCCTATATTATTCTTGATGATGTTGACATGGAAGAAGCGACTGATATGGCTACTTTAGGAAGATTACAAAATAACGGACAAACCTGTATTGCAGCTAAAAGATTTGTTGTCCTTGATGAAATCTATGATGAATTTCTAGCCTTATTCACAAAGAAAATGAAAGCTGCAAAAATGGGCGAACCTACGGATGAAACTACGTATTACGGCCCGATGGCTAGAACAGACTTGCGTGATCAACTTCACGAACAAGTTCTAAAAACTGTAGCTCAAGGAGGCCGATTGGTATTAGGTGGTGAAATTCCAGATAGAAATGGAGCGTATTATCCAGCCACTATTTTGGCAGATTTAGAGCCAGGAATGGAAGGTTTTGATAATGAGTTATTTGGTCCTGTAGCATCTGTAATACGAGCAAAAGATGATGCTCATTCGGTTGAATTAGCTAACAATTCTGTTTTTGGTCTCGGATCGGGTGTGTTTACTGGCAATAAAGAAAGAGGGGAAAGGCTTGCATTGCAATTGGAGGCTGGAAGTAGTTTTGTAAATAAATTAGTTGTTTCTGATCCAAGATTACCCTTTGGTGGTATAAAAAACAGTGGCTATGGGAGAGAACTTGCTGCGTATGGAATTCGTGAATTTGTGAATACCAAAACGATTTGGATAAATTAAAGTGATACCTTTTTAAACAGTATGGTGTAATCAATTTTTTGATAGAAATTAAATCCTTATAAATATATAGAATTAAAATTTCCGGTTTTACATTTTATTCTAATAATATACAATCGCTGAGAATCGCGTATTTGAAAATTTATTTAAGTTGCTGCAGTGCATTGTTCTATAAAACAATTAGAATCATTCAAATTGGTGGTAGCCTATATACTATTTATGGATAATAGAAAACGAACTATAATTTATATTATGTAAAATAGAAAATATACAAACTTCCCATTCTGCAAGATTCCTCAGTAAAACTACTTGTGCCAATTGATATAATTAAAAAGTACACTTTTGACTTAGTCTTCTCCTTTTATTACATAATTCATTAATTAAATTAAGCCAAAGTACAAATTCACAAAATTTAATATATAACCTAGATTTACGCTGTTATTTGCATCATTAATTTATTAATTTTGCTAAATATAATTATTCAAAAAATATGAATTCAATTGCAGAACACATTGCTGATTTTTTAAAAGAATACGCTCCATTTGATGCACTCACGTTTCAAGAGTTGTCAGAGATTTCTGCAAATATTCGAGTAGTCAATTTAGAAATTAATAAAACCTTATTTCAAATTGATGAAGCTTTACATGATAGTTTTTATGTGGTGGCTTCCGGTTTAATTAATTTATCTGTAATTGCCGATGCCGAAGAAACTATTTTGAATAAATGTCATGAAGGTGCTATTTTTGGTTTGCGTCCTTTTTTTGCAAAAAACAACTACATGATGACGGCAAAAGCACGTGAAGAAAGTATTGTTTACGCTATACCGATAGCTGTTTTTAGACCTTTTGTAGCTAATAATTCAGATGTTTTAAATTTTTTACTAGAGAATTTTGCAGTCAATTCAAGAAGCACAAATACTAAGGAAAATGCACATAGAAACCTAATTTCTGATACTAGTTTCTCTTCAGTACAACAGTCTGAAATGCAATATTTCCAGACTTTATCTTACAACAGCTCTCCATTAATTACTGCTCCATACAATATTGTCAAAGATGTTGCTCAGTTAATGGCTGAAATGAGAATCAATAATGCTGTAATTTGTGAAAATAATATTCCTATTGGTATTGTTACTGATATGGATATGTCATCTAAAATTGCTACAGGAAGATATCCTATAACTATTTCTGTTGATAAAGTAATGTCATCCCCTGTAATTACGGTTCTTGAAAATGTATCCTTGGCAGAAGCACAATTATTAATGTTAAAAAATAACGTCACTCATTTATGCGTAACACTGGATGGTTCAAACAAATCAATTGTAAAAGGAGTGATTTCGGAACATGATTTAGTGGTAGCCCAAGCCAATAATCCTGGGGTTTTAATAAAAGAAATAAAACGTTCTCAAACAGCTAAAGAACTAAAACAAATCAGATTAAGACTGGACGACATTGTTCAGACTTCTATTCAAAAAAACATTCCCCTTACACATATTTCTAATATTGCCAGCGAAATTAATTTTGCTATTTTAAAACGCGCTGTGGAGCAATCAATTTTAGACTTGGGCTCCCCTCCTGCTCGTTTTGCCTGGTTAAGCATTGGTAGTCAAGGAAGAAAAGAGCAATTATTACCCACAGATCAGGACGGTATTTTAATTTTTGAAGATGTGGCTCCAGAAAAATACAGAGCCGTAAAAGACTATTTTCTTAATTTAGCCAAAAAAACAACTTTAATTTTAGAAAAAGTGGGATATCAATTGTGTCCAAATGGGCATATGGCCAGTAATATGCTTTGGTGTAAGTCCCTTTCAGATTGGACAAAACAATACAACAGTTGGATGAATACTACAGCCGAAAACAGTAGTGATTTAAGCAGTATATTTTTTGATTATGAAATTGTTTTTGGCGAACAAAAAATTGAAGATGCAATTAATAATGTAGTATATAAAAATGCTGAAAATAATGTTTTATTTTATGACTTTTTAGGGAATGATGCTTTAAGAAACAATTCTCCATTGACCTTTTTTAAGAAATTTAATGTAGAAGAAGAAGGTCCTAATAAAGATAAATTTGATATTAAGACACGTGCATTAATGCCTCTTATTGATGGGGCACGTTTATTTACATTAAGTCATAATATCAAAGGAATTAATAATACATACATTCGTTTTAAACAATTAGCTATTACCAATCCTAAACATGCTGAAATTTATCTGGAATGTGCCGAAGCTTTCTTAGTTTTGTCGAAATTTAGGGCGTTAGAAGGTTTAAAAAATGATACCTCTGGACAGTATATCAACTTAGAAGAATTGTCAAAAACAGATAGAGAAAAACTTAAAAATGCATTAGCTCCAATGAGAGAATTGGAGGACTTAATTAAAGATACATTTCAACTGACTCAATTTTCGTAACTATGCTGGACTGGATTAAAAATATCAATAAAGAATTTCCTGAATTTTGGAAAACATACCTTTCAAAGTTTAGTAAAAAATCAAATCGATATGTGATTTTTTCTACCGAAACTTCTGGATTAAATTTACATGATGATGTGATTTTAACAATTGGTGCTTTCGCTGTAATTGATGATAGTGTTCATATTGGGGACAGCTTTGAAAATGTATTATTACAATACAAATATTTTCATGACAACAAACTTTCAAATGAGTTTATTGTGGAAAGTAAAATGCACAAGTTAGGGGAAAGCGATGCTATAAAATCCTTTATTGAATATATTGGGAATGCTGTATTAGTAGGACATCACATTGATTTTGATGTTGAAATGATCAATGTTGCGTTAGAAAGACTAGGTTGTGGCCGATTAAAAAATGAAGCCTTAGACATTGATATTATGCATCGAAAACTGCATGATATTACTGATAAAAAATCTTCCTTGGATGAATTATCCCATTTTTATAAAATCCCTAAAAGTGATCGAATTTCGTCTTCAGAAGATGCCTATAAAATTGCATTATTATTTTTGAAATTAAAATCAAGACTAAAAATTAAGTAACCGTTTTATAGCGTAATGGTTGCTTCATATCGTCCATGATGGCTTACTGAAACTGGTTTTATGATATCATTATCAGTAAAAAAGGGAATACCATTTATTTTATCCAATTGATTGTTCGGTTCTAAATATACAATCTGCTTGAAAAGCGACTTTTGGGCAACGGCAATAGTATGAATTTTATCCCCTGTAATTTTTGTTTTTGTATAATAAATATTCCCTTTACAAATTACTCTTCCCAAAGTGGCATTCTCATAAATACATTCTAATTGAATAGGAATATAAGCTCTAATACCGGTTTCGCGATTATAAACTTTATAAGCCGCCTCTTTTCTACTCCATAAATTCCAAACCATTTTCTCCGAATTTCGGGCATTATGTATCAAAAGTTGTTCCTTTAACGTAAATATTTTTTGCAAAAAGCCAGGCCGTTTCCAGTTACTTTCTTTTTGGGCTAAAGCCAAATCTACGATGTCATTACCAATCATTTTTCGGATAATTTTGTTCTAATTATTTCTAATGTTGATTTTACATCAAGCATTTTTTCCATGGATTCATTATCAATTTGAATGTCAAATGCATCTTCTACATCTAAAATAATATCAACTAAATTAGCTGAATTGATATTCAAATCCTTTATAAAATCAGTGTCTTCCGAAAAAGAATCAAATGCTTCCTCATTGTTTACAAAAGGCATAATGATTTTTTTTAATTGTTCCAAAATTGCTGCTTCGTTCATATATAATTTTTTAAGTACTGTATTTTTTTAAAATGATACAACCATTAACATCCCCAAATCCAAAACTTGCTTTTGCAATGACATTCAGTTCAGTAGTTATTAATTGTTGTGGAATTCTGGAGGAATCAATTAGGTCTATTATCTCCGGATGTAAATCTTCACAGTTTATATTTGGAAAAACAAAACCTTGATGCAATTGTAAAACAGTAGCTACACTTTCTATACTTCCTGCTCCAGATAGACAATGACCAACCATTGATTTTAAAGAGTTTATATAAGGAAAATCTACTCCATTTCTTCCTAAGGCTTCGCTCCAATTTTGAATTTCTAAACTGTCTTTAGAAGTTGCCGTCAAATGTCCATTTATAGCATCAATTTCATTTGCTTCAATTCCTGCATTTTTGATCGCTTTTGTAATGCATTTTTTAACCGCTACTGGATTTGGAGCCGTCATTGTTCCTAAACCACGTTGCCCACCTGAATTAATATTCCCGCCTACTATTTCCGCATAAATTTTTGCACCTCGTGTTAAAGCAGTTTCTAAGTCTTCTATAACTAATGCTCCTGCTCCACTGCCAGGAACAAAACCTGAAGCACTAGCACTCATTGGACGCGATCCTTTTTCTGGGCTGTCATTGTGTTTAAAAGTGCAAACACGCATCGCGTCAAAACCTCCCCAAATATAGGGTCCGGAATCACTTGTACTTCCTGCAACTATTCGTTTTGCTTGACCCGATTTTATTCGGTCATAGGCCATCATGATGCTCTCAGTCCCAGTAATACATGCCGACGAATTAGTTGTTACTTGGTTTCCAAGGCCTAATTTTCCTCCTAGATAAGCACTGATTCCACTGTTCATCGTTTGTGCAACAGCAGTACTGCCTAATCTACGAGTCTGAAAATCATCAATTTTATAGATGCTTTCTCTAAACTTTTCAATTCCCGAAGTTCCAGTTCCAAAAATAGTACCGCTATCCCAATCGGGATCTTCATTCGTTTGTATTTCTAAACCAGCATCTTTCCATGCATCTATCCCCGCTATAACACCATATAAAATTCCTGAAGAATTAAAATTTCGCAATTCTAATTCTGTAAAATAATTCAATGCCAAATCGGTTGTAATCTCCGGTTTTCCAGAAATCTGACAAGAAAATTGTAGGCGTTCTAATTCTGCATCTTTTTTGATTCCAGAAATTCCATTTTTGATGGCATGAGTAAACGCTTCAAGTCCTACTCCATTTGGAGCAACAACGCCAAGACCCGTAATGACAACTCTCCTACTCATTTTATATCTATTTATGGCGTTTTACTTAATTTTATAAAAACTGCATTATATAATTATTTACTTAGGCAATTAGGTGATCATTCCGGCAATCTCTCCCATGCAAACAAGGTCTCCATTCTCATTCTTCATTTTTACTTTGCATTTTAATTTTCCAAATCTAAAGTATATTTTTTCTGAAATAACGGTGACTTTTTCTTTAGGAAAAACAGGTTTTAAAAATTCTATATTACTTGAAGTTAAAGCAATTGAAGTTTTTTTATTAAAGCTTAAGTCTAATAAAAAAACACCTAAACAAACCAATCCTATTTGCGCCATAACCTCCGTTAAAATCACACCGGGAGTAACAGGAAAATTGTTGAAATGCCCTTTGTAAAAATCAAGATTTTCATCAAATGTATAACAACCCTCTACTCCATTTTCATTAACAGACGATAATTCGTCTACAAATAAAAAGGGATTTGAATAGGGCAATTTTGATATAATTTCCTGATTTGTCATTACTAATTCTTTTAATGAATTTTCTAAAATTGCAGTAAAACACGTTGTGCCGAAAACCCTGGGCCAAAACTCAACATTAATCCTTTTTCTCCTTTTGCTGGCTTATTATCCATAAATCGTTCTAAGACATACAATACAGTGGCGCTAGACATGTTTCCATACAATCGCAGTACCTCTTTAGTGTCATCAATATTTTTACCTAAGCTAGAGAATAAATCTTCCACCGTTTGCACAATTTTTTTTCCACCAGGATGAAATATTAAATGATTGATATCATCAATTTTCAAGTTGTTTTTTTCTAAAAACGGATGAATGATTGCAGGAAAATGAGAAGCAATTGTATTAGGAACTTCAATATCCAATACCATTTGCAAACCTGAATTGGTTAACTTAAACCCCATCATATGTTCATTATTATAAAAATGATACATTTCTTCCGCCACAATTTCTGGTCCCTCATCCTCTTCAAATGATGAAAGCAGCACACAAGCAGCACCATCACCAAAAATGGCAGCACTTACGATATTTGCCATAGAGAAATCATCCAATTGAAAAGTAGCCGTGGGGCTTTCCACAGCAATAACCGCAGCCCTTTTTCCAGGATTTGCCTGAAGAAAATTTTTAGCATAAATAATCCCCGAAATTCCCGCAGCACATCCCATTTCTGTAACAGGAAGCCTAACAATATCTTGACGTAGTTTCAATTTATTAATTAAATAGGCATCGAGAGACGGTATCATAATTCCAGTGCAACTCACCGTAATGATATAATCTAAATCTTCTGGTTTCCACTTGGATTTCAACAATGCTTTTTCGAGTACTTTTTCACCTAGATCAATGACTTCGCGAGTATAGATATCATTTCTTTCCTCAAATGATGTTTTAGTAAAAACCTCTATCGGATCCATTATTGAATAGCGGGTATCAACTGCTGCTCCTTCAAATATTTTTTTTACTTTTCGAATAAAACGTTCGTCTTGTCCGATCAACCAATTGTCTAGAAATGGTATAATTTCTTCCGTTGTTCTTGAATATTTTGGAAGTTGCTTTGTAACCGTATGTATTTTAACACTCATATTTTTGAAATTATCCATTGGTAACGAAAAGCCCATTTCCACTGAATGGTATAGTTTCTGAAATTTAATTTTTTTGAAAAAGCAATTAGATCTTCTTTTTTAAAGCCCCGTAATATAGAGATTAACCCATCCTCTCTTGACATTTCATTCAGTTGGAAGACCCTGCACAATAGCTGAAACAATCGATAGGAAACACTGTTCCTGTGCAAGTCATTTATAACGATTCCCAAATTAGCATTGGCATAAAATATAGGTAGTATCTTTTCAATTTCTTCTTTTTTAAAATGATGTAATGTCAAAGTGCACAAAACAATATCATATTTTAATTCATTAAAAACTTCACCAAAAATATCTTCACAAATAAAACTTATATTAGGATAATTAACTGATAAATTGATTGCATGATTGATGGTGAAATTATTAGCATCAACCCCAACTAATTTAAAATTCAGATTGTTTTTTTTACCATATTGAGCCAATGTTCGTAACATGTCTCCATTGCCACACCCCACATCTACAATTGTAATTTCTTTGTCAGTAACAAGGCTAGAGAGTAATTTTTCAACTCCAAGTAAAGTTAGCGTGTTTCCGCCCAATAGCTGGTTTATTTTTGCGATTTTATCTAATGCTTCACGCAAAATTTCCCCTTCCATGGTGAAATCATCCATTATCTCTTCCTTATCAGTTCGGTGCTTAGTGTTTAAAAACATTTATTCATTTATAAAATAGGTTTGCCATGAGTTTTCTTAATAATAATGGGTAAAAGAAACGGAAATTCAACTAATATACGCAGTAGCATATCAGATAGTTTTTGTTGTTGCAAAATTGCAGATAAAAATCGCCCTGCTTTCAATCTTGCTTTAAAATTGATAGTCCATTGCTTCAGATATTTTTGCTCTAATTCATCTCTAGATTTAATTTCTTTAGTTAAATATTTAATAACCAATTCAGATGCGATTTTTGCACTATGAATAGCCATTGCCATTCCATTTCCACACAAAGGATGGATTAACCCAGCAGTATCTCCAATCATTAAAATATGATTTTCAACTGCCTTTTTTTTATCAAATGAAACTTGGCTTATCGTTAGCGGTTTCTCAAAAAGAAGGGTACTCGTACCAAAAATATTTTTTAAAAAAGGGTTCTTTGCGATTACATTATTTTGATAGTCTTCGGTGTTTTTGTATTTTTTAAATGTTTCATAATTACATAAATAACAAATATTAATCTGATTATTTTCTACTTTTGAAACTCCACAATACCCACCCTTAAAATTATGTAAACTGACTAAACTATCTTGAAAATCACCCAAATAATGACCTTTTACAGCCAGCCAAGAGGATTTATTTTGAAAAAAATTTCTGTTTAGTTTTTGATCTATTATTGATCGTTTCCCAAAGGCTCCAATAACAATGTCCGCATTTAAAACACTATGATTAGCAGTATCAACTATAAATTTATTTTGGTCAAAAGTAATATCTTGTACACTATCCTCTATAACAACACATCCATTTGATACTGCTTTTTTATATAAAAATTCATCTAAAGCAAACCTGCTAATTCCAAAACCACCAAGTGGTAAATCACAAGAAATCATAGTACCGTTTGAGGTTGAAAACTGTAATTTATTGATCGCGGTTGGATTCAATTCTGAAATCGCTATATCTAGCCATTTTAGGTAGGGCAAAACTTCATTTGAAATGTATTCGCCACATACTTTATGTTTGGGGTATTCATTTTTCTCAACTAAAATTACTTCCACTCCAATTTTAGACAAATGTATAGCAGCAGTAAGTCCAGCTAATCCACCACCAACAATAATTACAGCAGAATTTGTTTTCATATTCATGCTAATTTAGGTTATTTCTTGCAAATATTTATTTTATTAAATAAAAAAAACTGTTTCAGGTTATGAAACAGTTTTAATAAATTTAAAAAATAAAATCTAGATTTTATTTTATTTCGTTTATGATTTCTTCTACAATTTCAGGATTTAGTAATGTAGATGTATCTCCAAAATTAGTAAAATCACCAGAAGCTATTTTTCTAAGAATTCGACGCATAATTTTACCAGAACGAGTTTTTGGCAAACCAGAAACAAATTGTATTTTATCCAATTTGGCAATTGGTCCTACGTGATCTGAAATGTGTTGATTGATTTCTTTGAAAAGGTTTTCTTTATTTCTAATTTCTCCTGTTTCTTTCAAAATAACATAACCACATAAAGCATTCCCTTTTACATCATGCGGAAATCCTACTATAGCACTTTCTGCTACTGCAGGATGCTCATTAATGGCATCTTCAATAGGAGCTGTCCCTAGATTGTGTCCAGAAACAATAACTACATCATCAACACGCCCTGTAATTCTATAATACCCTACTTCATCACGTAAAGCACCGTCACCAGTGAAAAAGTTACCTGGGTATTCCGAGAAATAAGTGTCTATATATCGTTGATGATTACCCCATATTGTTCGTGCAATTCCTGGCCATGGAAACTTGATACATAAACTTCCAACTACTTGGTTTCCTTCAATTTCATTTCGCTTGTCATCCATTAATACCGGTTGAATTCCTGGTAATGGAAGTGTAGCATAGGTTGGTTTTGTAGGAGTAACAAATGCCAAAGGAGAAATCATGATTCCGCCTGTTTCAGTTTGCCACCAAGTGTCTACGATAGGACAACGTTTCCCGCCTACATGATCATTAAACCAATGCCAAGCTTCTTCGTTTATGGGTTCACCGACAGAACCAATCACTTTTAATGTAACTAAATCATATTTTTGAACGTATTCTAGACTCTCTTTTGCCAAAGAGCGAATGGCAGTTGGAGCGGTATAAAATTGTGTTACTTTGTGTTTTTTTATTGTTTCCCAATAGCGACTAAAATCAGGATAAGATGGAATTCCTTCAAAAATAACTGTTGTAGCACCATTTAAAAGTGGTCCATAAAGGATGTAAGAATGTCCCGTAATCCATCCGATATCAGCTGTACACCAAAAAACATCGTTTTCTTCGTAATTAAAAACATTTTTAAAAGTATATGCCGTATGAACCATGTAACCTGCAGTAGTATGAACCATTCCTTTTGGTTTCCCTGTAGAACCTGATGTATAGAGGATAAATAAAGGGTCTTCGGAATCCATTATTTCAGCAACACAATTATCAGAAGCAATATCCAACAATGGTTGTAATATAATGTCTCTACCTTCTTTCAACTTAATTTCTGTATTTGTTCTTTGAACGACTAATACTGTACTTACAGAAGGGCAATTTTCTAAAGCTTCATCAATAATTCCTTTTAATTCAATAGTTTTATTTCCTCGATAACCTCCATCAGAAGTAATAACCATTTTACTTTCACTGTCGATTATTCTATTTGCTACTGCAGAAGATGAAAATCCTGCAAAAATAACAGAATGGATAGCACCAATTCTAGCACAAGCTAAAATGGAAACTGCTAATTCAGGAATCATTGGTAAATAGATACAAACCCGATCCCCTTTTTTTATTCCTTGTTCACGCAAAACATTTGCCATTTTACAAACACGTTGATGCAATTCATTATAGGTTATGTGCAATGCCTCTTCATCGGGGTTATTGGGTTCAAAAATTATAGCAGTTTTTTCTCCTCTTTTATTTAGGTGTCTATCGATACAATTTTTGGTCATATTTAGCTTTGCTTCAGTAAACCATTTTATATCTGCTTCGGCCATATTAAATTCCACAACTTTATCCCATTGTTGATACCATGTAAAATTCTCTTCTGCTATCTTACCCCAAAATTTTCGGGGTTCTCGAACAGATTTGTTATAATGTTTGAAGTATTGCTCTAAATTTTCGATCTTATAATAACTCATGGGATATATTTTTTTTATAAAAGTATTAAATCTCACTCTATTCCAAAAATTTTTTATTTGATTAATTATCAGGGTAAATTACATATAAATAATAAAAACAGGTGTTTTTTTAAAGATACCTTAAAAACTGTACAATTCCAATAAAACAGTAAACGCAAAAAAGACGAAGTAAATAGTTTACTTCGCCTTTTTTTAATTAACAATAATTGTAACAATTAAATTAATAATACAAAAATATGTTGCATTTATAACATTCCACTATTCAAAATAATTAAATATAATACACCACTTTCGCTACTATAATCTTTGAATCAATTAATTTTAAATTGATTTAAATCTTTATTTTTTTTAATTAAAAAGGAATTACTCCACTTAACTAATTATCAAACTAGTTAAGTGAATGTAATAAGCAACCATATTGATCATTAAGTTTTAATAAGTTGTTTACTAATTCAAAATACATGAAAAATAAATGATACAGTGCCAATCCCAACACACCCTCATGTGCGGCAATTCCTAATTTTAATTTATCCTATTTTTTTCATAGCTGTCATAGATTCTCTCAGCCATTCACCAACTTCTTCTATTGGATGTTGTCTTATACTTTTATTTACAGCAATTAATACTGTATTATCTACACCATTTGTAGATGAAAATGGTTTACCGATAATGTTAGTTTCAACTGTTTTCATGAAATCAGTTAATAAAGGCTTACAAGCATGATCAAATAAATAACAACCATATTCAGCTGTATCCGAAATGATTCTATTCATTTCGTATAATTTTTTTCTAGCTACTGTATTTGCAATCAAAGGTAATTCATGTAATGATTCATAATAAGCCGATTCAGCGATAATCCCTGATTCTGTCATTGTTTCAAAAGCCAATTCAACACCCGCTTTTACCATTGCAATCATCAAAACCCCATTGTCAAAATAATCTTGTTCTGAAATTACTGCTTCTGTTGCAGCCGTTTTTTCAAAATTAGTTTCAGCTGTAGCTGCTCTCCAAGTCAATAAATTGACATCATCATTAGCCCAGTCAATCATCATATTTCTAGAGAATTCACCAGAAATAATATCATCCATATGTTTTTGAAACAAAGGACGCATAATGTCTTTAAGTTCATCTGCTAAACGATACGCTTCAATTTTTGAAGGATTAGAAAGACGGTCCATCATATTTGTAATTCCACCATGTTTCAAAGCTTCAGTTACAGTTTCCCAACCGTATTGAATTAATTTTGAAGCATAAGCAGGTTCAATTCCTTTTTCAACCATTTTGTCAAAACATAGAATAGATCCTGTTTGCAACATTCCACAAAGAATAGTTTGCTCTCCCATTAAATCCGATTTTACTTCAGCAACAAAAGAAGAGTTCAAAACTCCAGCTTTATGACCTCCAGTAGCAACAGCATATGCTTTTGCTTGCTCGAATCCTTCATTGTTTGGGTCATTTTCTGGGTGAACAGCAATTAATGTTGGCACACCAAAACCTCTCTTATATTCTTCACGTACTTCTGATCCCGGACATTTTGGAGCACACATAATAACAGTAATGTCTTTACGTATTTGCATCCCTTCTTCTACTATATTAAAACCATGAGAATAGGCTAAAGTGGAACCTTGTTTCATCAATGGCATGATAGCAGTTACAACTGCAGTATGTTGTTTATCTGGAGTAAGATTACAAACTAAATCAGCAGTTGGGATTAATTCTTCATATGTCCCTACGTTAAAACCGTTATCAGCAGCATTCATGAAAGAAGCTCTTTTTTGAGCAATTGCTTCTGCACGTAAAGCATAAGAAATATCTAAACCTGAATCTCTCATGTTCAAACCTTGATTTAAACCTTGAGCTCCACAACCAACAATAACTACTTTTTTACCTTTTAAAGCTTCGATTCCATTAGCAAATTCTGATTGATCCATGAATTCGCAAACTCCTAATTGTTCTAATTGTAATCTAAGTGGTAATGAATTGAAATAATTTGCCATTTTTTAATTTTTATTTTTGTTTTAATTCTTCTAATAATGCTGAAATTTCCATTTTTTCCTTGGAAATAGATATTCTTCCTGAACGTACAAACTGCATGATTCCGAAAGGTTTTAAATTTTGATATAACTCTTCAATTTCAGAACGTTTTCCTGATTTTGAAATCACAAAAAAGTCTCTTGAAACTGTAACTATTTCAGAATTACTATCTTTTATAATATTTTGAATTTGTCTTTCGTCAAATAATAAACTAGATTCTATTTTAAACAAAGCATTTTCTAAGAAAATAGTTTCTTCATCAATGTGATAAAATGCTTTAATTACCTCAATTTGTTTCTCTATTTGACCGACAATATTTTGTACCCATTTTTCAGTAGTATTTACTACAATAATAAATCGAGATACAGATTCAATTTCTGATTCTGAAACATTTAAACTCAATATATTAATATGGCGCTTTAAGAATATCCCTGATATTCTATTTAATAGCCCAACGTTATTTTCTGAATAAACAGAAATGGTGAATGTTTGATTTTCCATAATATTAACTTAATCTGATATCAGAAACAGAAGCTCCTGTTGGAATCATTGGGAATACATTATTTTCTTTTTCTACCATAACTTCAAGGAAGTACGATTCTTTTGAAGCCATCATTTCGGCTACAGCTGCATCTAAATCTTCTCTTTTAGTTACTTTTTTTGCTTTGATATAATACCCTTCTGCAATAGCTATAAAATTAGGATTTATCATTTCTGTAGAAGCATATCTTTTATCAAAGAACAATTGTTGCCATTGACGAACCATTCCTAAAAATTCATTGTTTAAGACTACAATTTTCACAGGAACTTTCGTTTGAAAAATAGTTCCTAGTTCTTGAATTGTCATTTGAAAACCACCATCTCCTATAATTGCTACTACTTCACGTTCTGGCATTCCCATTTTAGCACCAATTGCCGCAGGTAGTGCAAATCCCATTGTTCCTAATCCACCTGAATTAATAATACTTTTAGAATTATTAAATTTAGCGTAACGACAAGCAAACATTTGATGCTGACCTACGTCTGGAACTATAATTGCATCTCCTTTAGAATGTTTATTTATCATTTCAATAGTTTCTCCCATAGAAATTCCTTCTTTCTTTGGTTTTAACTCATCATTGATTACGGTATCTAATTCTATTTGATATAATTTTTTGAATTCATTATGCCAAGACTCATGTTTCTTCTCTTCAATTAAAGGTAGAATTGCAGCCAAAGATTCTTTGATATCAGCTAAAACAGCTACTTCAGTTTTTACATTTTTGTCAATTTCAGCAGGATCAATATCAAAGTGAATTACTTTTGCTTGTTTAGCATACGTTTCTAAATTTCCAGTTACACGATCGTCAAATCGCATCCCTAGAGCAATTAAAACATCGCATTCGTTAGTCAATACATTTGGACCATAATTTCCATGCATTCCTAACATACCCACATTCAATGCATGATCGGTAGGTAAAGCTGAAAGACCTAGAATAGTCCAAGCAGCAGGAATCCCTGATTTTTCAATAAATGCTTTTAACAACTCTTCGGCTTGACCAAGAATAATTCCTTGTCCAAAAACGATAAATGGTTTTTTAGCACTATTAATTAAAGCAGCAGCAGCTTCCACTTTTTTTAATTTTAATTTTGGAACTGCAACATAACTTCTAATTCCGGTACATTTTTTATAACTGAATTCAAATTCATCGAATTGAGCATTTTTTGTAATGTCTATTAAAACAGGTCCTGGACGCCCTGATCTAGCAATATAAAATGCTTTTGCCATGATTTCTGGAATCTCAGATGCTTCAGTGATTTGGTAATTCCATTTAGTTACCGGAGTCGAAATCCCAATAATATCTGTTTCTTGAAAAGCATCTGAACCCAATAAATGTTTTCCTACTTGACCTGTAATACACACCATAGGTGTTGAATCAATTTGAGCATCGGCAATTCCTGTTACCAAGTTTGTCGCTCCTGGTCCTGAAGTTGCAATAGCAACACCCACTTTTCCAGTAGCTCTTGCAAAACCTTGAGCAGCATGAGTAGCACCTTGTTCATGACGAACTAAAACGTGATGTAATTGATCTTTAAATTTATATAATTCGTCATAAACTGGCATTATAGCACCACCTGGGTAACCATAAACCAAATCTACTCCTTCTTCTAATAAGCATCTAATAACGGCTTCGGCGCCTGATATTTTATTTGTTCCCATTGGTTATATATATTGTTTTCGAAGTGAAATGAGAGATGGTAAATTCAAACTATTCCACTTTTTTTTGTAAATTATTTATCAGTAACACATCCTTCAGATGCACTTGAAACTGATCGTATATATTTCAGTAAAACTCCCTTATTTACTTTTAAAGCAGGCTGAACCCAACTTGCTTTTCGAGCTGCAAACTCATCCTCTGTTATTTTTAGATTAATAGTATTTTTTACAGCATCGATAGTAATAGTATCACCGTCCTTGACGAGTGCTATACCTCCACCCTCAAAAGCTTCGGGAGTAACATGTCCTACAACAAAACCATGTGAACCACCAGAGAATCTACCATCAGTAATTAAAGCAACTGAACTTCCTAAACCAGCTCCCATAATCGCTGATGTTGGTTTTAGCATTTCTGACATTCCAGGGCCTCCTTTTGGACCACAATACCTAATGACGACTACATTACCCGGTTTAACTTCTCCGGCTTGTACCCCTGTAATTACATCGAATTCATTTTCATAAACTATCGCTGTTCCTTCAAAATATTCTCCTTCTTTACCACTAATTTTGGCTACACAACCCTCTTCTGCAAGATTTCCGTATAAAATTTGAATATTTCCTGTTGGTTTTAATGCTTTATGAATTTCATGTATTACATCTTGACCATCATTTAAATTAGGGACTGATGCTAAATTCTCCGCTATAGTTTTCCCAGTTACTGTCAAACAGTCACCATGTAAGAAACCTTCTTTCAATAAATATTTCATTACTGCTGGAACACCACCTACATTATGTAAGTCTTCCATTAAATATTTACCACTTGGTTTTAAATCAGCTAGCAATGGAGTTTTATCACTAATATCTTGGAAATCTTTTAAAGTAATTTCAATATCAACTGAATGCGCCATTGCAATTAAATGCATTACCGCATTTGTAGAACCTCCTAAAACAGCAACTATTGTAATAGCATTTTCAAATGCTTTACGAGTCATGATGTCTCTAGGCTTAATATCTTTTTCTAATAATATTCTGATGGCGCGACCAGCATCAGCACATTCTTGTTTCTTTTCTGGACTCAAAGCAGGATTAGAAGAACTATATGGCAAACTCATTCCTAAAGCTTCTATTGCTGATGACATCGTGTTTGCAGTATACATACCACCACATGCACCTGCACCTGGACAAGCATTTTGAATTACTCCTTTAAAATCTTCTGGTGTAATGGTGTTGCTGAATTTTTTTCCTAATGCTTCAAAAGCCGAAACAATATTCAAATCTTCTCCTTTCCACTTTCCGGGATGAATAGATCCTCCGTAAACCATAATAGAAGGGCGATTTACTCTACCCATAGCCATTAAAGCGCCTGGCATATTTTTATCGCAACCAGGAACTGCAATCATACCATCGTACCATTGTGCCCCCATAACTGTTTCAATAGAATCAGCAATTACATCTCTAGAAACCAATGAAAAACGCATTCCTTCATTACCATTAGAGATACCATCACTTACACCAATAGTATTAAAAATCAAACCAACTAAATCAGCTGCCCAAACCCCTGTTTTTATATCTTTAGCCAAATCGTTTAGGTGCATATTACAGGTATTTCCTTCATACCCCATACTTACAATTCCAACTTGTGCTTTCTTTAAATCTTCTTCTGTTAAACCTATTCCATACAACATAGCTTGAGAGGCTGGTTGCGTTTCATCTTGAGTTATGGTTTTACTATATTTATTTAATTCCATTATATATGTCTATTTGTATATGTATTTTTTAATTTAATTTTTAAAGCTATACAATTGTTGATTGCCCTAAATTCACATTATCCATTTTAAAATATAAATCACCTTTATTAAGTATGTAATTTGCGATATAATCACCCACTTCATTAGTACCAAATTTAGAATCCACTTTTAAATCAATTGTAACAATTTGATTAACTATTGCTTTTTCTACTGCTTCAAAAACAGCTACTGATTCTTTTACAAGTCCAAAATGTTCTAATAACATTCCAGCTGATAATATTGAAGCAATTGGATTGGCACAATTTTTATTTTTTACTTCATTATAACTTCCATGAATCGGTTCAAAAAGCGAGTATTTTTCACCTACTGATGCTGATGACATAAGCCCCTTAGAACCTGCAATAACACTAGCTTCATCTGATAATATATCACCAAACAAATTATCAGTTAGTAAAACATCAAATTGTCTCGGGTTTAAGATTAATTGCATTGCAGCATTATCTACATACAAAAACTCTAGAGTTACATCTGGATATTCTTTTGCAATTCTTTGAACTACTTTTCTCCATAAACGGGATGTTTCTAATACGTTAGCCTTATCAACTAATGTTACTTTTTTGCGTCTTTCTTGAGCCGATTTGAAGGCTAGATGTGTTATTTTAGAAATTTCATCTTCATTATATTCACACAAATCTGAAGCATATGTTCCTGCTTCATTTAAATGTTTTTCACCAAAATACATTCCGCCATTTAATTCTCTATAAATTACAAAATCCGTTCCCTGAAGAATTTCTTTTTTAATAGGAGATGCATCCATTAATTTTGGATATGCTTTTATAGGCCTAATATTCGCATATAAACCCAATTCCTTACGCAGTTTTAATAAACCTTGCTCAGGACGTATTTTAGATTCTGGATTATTATCATACATAGGATCGCCAATGGCACCAAACAAAATTGAATCTGTATTTTTACACAAATTTAAAGTTTGATCTGGTAATGGTTTTCCAGTTCTCTCAATAGCAACGGCCCCAATTAAAGCATCTTCAAAAGTGAATTCATGACCAAATACTAAAGCAATAGCACCTAATGCCTTTTTGGCTTGTAAAATTACCTCTGGTCCTATACCATCACCAGCTAATACGGCTATTTTTAATTTTATCATATGATTAGGTATAAAGATTATTAATTTCTGATTAAATCACTTTGTATTTTACACGCTTCAATAATTTGATGAATATCATCATCTAAAACTTCTTTTTTAATATCAGCAAATTTTAAAAATTCGATATATATAATATCCAATTGCACTTTAGTAAGTTCATAACCTACTTTTTTTGCTCTATAAGCTAATGCTGCTCTTCCACTTCTGGCAGTCAATACAATTGAAGATTCATTTACACCAACTTCAAGTGGATCCATGATTTCATATGTTGCTCTGTTCTTAATCACACCATCTTGATGAATTCCAGAACTGTGAGCAAAAGCATTGGCTCCTACAATCGCCTTATTAGGCTGAACAATCATCCCCATACTTTCAGAAACTAAACGACTCATTTCGTTTAATTGTTTTGTGTCAATATCAGTATATAAATTTAAGTAAGGATGTTGTTTAAAAATCATTACGACTTCTTCAAGTGCCGTGTTTCCAGCTCTTTCCCCAATTCCATTTATTGTACATTCAATTTGTCTAGCTCCATTTATTGCTCCTGAAATAGAATTTGCTGTTGCCATTCCCAAGTCATTATGACAATGACAGGACAGAATTACATTTTCAATTCCTTTAACATTCTCTCTTAAATATTTTATTTTAGCACCATATTCTTCTGGTAAGCAATATCCTGTTGTATCCGGAATATTCAATACAGTAGCACCGGATTTAATCACTTCCTCACAGACTCGAGCTAAGAAATCATTGTCCGTTCTACCTGCATCCTCAGCGTAAAACTCAACATCTTCTACATATGATTTAGCATGAGAAACTGCAAATTTTGCTCTTATAATAATATCTTCTCTTGTTGTATTGAGTTTATGGATTATATGTGAATTCGATGTACCAATACCTGTATGGATACGCGGTTTTTTTGCATGTTTTAAAGCCGCTGCTGCAACATCAATATCATTTTTAACAGCTCTAGTTAATCCACAAACAGTAGCGTTTTTAACAACTTTACTGATTTCAGAAACAGATAAAAAATCACCTGGGCTTGAAACAGGAAACCCAGCTTCTATAATATCAACACCCATTTCATCTAATCTATTTGCTATAATTAGTTTTTGATTGGTGTCTAATTTACATCCAGGGACCTGTTCTCCATCTCTTAAAGTGGTATCAAAAATTTGAACTTTCTCTCTATTCATTTTCATTTATTTAATGTAATTTCACATCTCGATAACAAAAATAGATTTCATTACTTTAAAATAAAACTCAATTTAATGAAATATACTGCTTATAAAGCATATAAATACTTTATAAGTAACTGAAAAACAACTAATTAAGCTTCTATATTTTACAATGGCTAACCATCAAAAAGATTTCTTATTTGTACTAATAAAATCCCTTTCAAAGTCTGAAAAAAGACAATTTAAGATATTTGCTAGCAGACTTGAGACGAGTTCAAATACAAAGTTCATAGAATTATTTAACATTTTAGACAAATCTGAAGTCTATGATGAGAAACTTATTTTGAAAAGTGGGATTATTAAAAAAGTACAATTATCAAATCTCAAATCCTATTTATATAAGCAAATTTTAGTAAGCATTAGACTGAACATTCCTAGCCAAAACATTCGTTATCAATTAAGGGAGCAAATTGATTTCGCTGCAATTCTTTACAACAAAGGACTTTACAAACAAAGTCTAAAAATATTAGATAAAACAAAACAACAAGCCATTGAAAATGATGAAAAATACATGGCTTTTGAAATTGTTGAATTTGAAAAACTAATCGAATCCCAATATATAACCCGAAGTATTCAAGGACGTGCAGACGAATTGGTAATTCAAGCCAAAGAACTGAATTATCGCAACACTATATCCAGTAAATTATCTAATTTATCATTGCAGTTGTATGGCATCATGCTTAAAACTGGATACGTAAAAAGTGATGAAGAATATAAGTATATAGACGATTATTTTAATAAACACATTTCTAAATTTGATGAAAACAAATTTGGCTTTCGTGAAAAATATTGGTTTTACAATGCGAATCTATGGCGTAGTTTTTTAGTTCAAGATTTTTTAGCCAGTTATAAATATGCTTATAAATGGGTAACTCTTTTCTACGACAATCCCAATATGATTTTTTTAAATCCTGTCTTTTTCCTAAAAGGAAACCATTATTTATTAGAATCATTTTTCATGTTGAAATACAAATCAAAGTTTAAAAAATACCTTGATTTATTAGAAGAAACAATTCATGATTCTCGTTTTCCAGTAAATGACAATATTGCTTCTCTTTCTTTTTTGTATTTATATAATAATAAATTAAACTATCATATTCTAGAAGGTACATTTGATGAAAGTGAATACTTAATTCCAGAGATTTTGGAAAAAATTCAAATTCACAATGAACACCTTGATGAACATCACGAAATGATGTTTTATTATAAAATTGCTTGTATTTATTTTGGTACAGAAAAGTATGCAGAATCAATTTACTATTTGGAAAAAATAATAAACAATAAGAATCTTATCATGCGTGAAGATTTGATGTGCTTTGCGCGTTTGCTTTATTTGATAGTTCATTATGAAATGGGTAAAGACTTTAATTTAGAAACTCAATTAAAATCAACTTATAAATTCTTATTAAAAATGAATGATTTGCATGAAGTGCAAAAAGAAATTATTCGATTTTTGAAGAATTTAAATTCATTATATCCAGGTGATATTAAAAAAGAATTTATAAAAATGAGAGAACGTTTTATTGAATTGGAAAAAAACACTTATGAAAAAAGAGCCTTTCTCTACTTAGATATTATTTCTTGGCTAGAAAGCAAAATTGAAAATAGAAAAATAGCTGATATTATGAAAGAAAAAGCCAAATTAATCAATCGTTAATTAAAATTTTCTCCATGAAAAAAGCACTTCTGAATACGTTTCAAAAGTGCTTTTTTATTTTTTTTTAATTACCTACTCTACCCTTGAAGTACTATGAACAATAGGCTTATCTTGTAAAAGTGTTTTTGATATTGCAAAAAAATCTCTAATGTAACTTTGGTTATTATGAAAGTCTAATCCGTCCTGATCTTCCCAAATTTCATGAAAAATAAATACCGAAGGATCTTTTTTACTTTGATGTAAATCATATTGCAAACAAGCCACTTCCTTATTTGATTGAATAACCAATTCTTTCAATTTACTTTTTAATTCTTCAATGTTTTCTGCTTTACTTTTAAGTAGTACTGTTAAATGTATTTTCATAATTAATTTAAAAATAGTTTAGTTAAATGTTCTTGATACAAATTTAGATCTTTTTCAATATCGGCATTTTTTTCAACATCATGAAAATGAATACTTTGTAAGGGTTTCATTCCTGTAAAAGCGTTCATTCTATGAAAACCAAATAAAACTCCATCGTCAACACTTTGTTGATTAAAAAATTCTCCAGGCAAAGTAAAGGCTTCTTTAGGTGCATTCCAAGATGAAGTTATCATGTATTTTTTACCATGAAGCATTCCACCAGTTCCGTAGTTTATTGTTGGGTTTTCTGATGATCTCCCATCACTTCTATAAATTCCTTTGGCATGTCCAGCGGTAAAAACAACATCTATATACTTTTTAAAACCATGTGGCAATTGAAACCACCATATTGGGGTATGATATATAATAGCATCCGCCCACACAAAGTTTTCAACTTCAATTACAGGATTATATTCCTCATTAATATTAGTAGTTCTTATTTCAAAATCCGAATGATTTTGAAAAAACGAAGCCGTTTCATTTGCAATTGTTTCATTAAATCGACCTCCTGAATGACCAAATTTTTGACCTCCATTGATTATAAATATTTTTCTCATAATTTTCTTGAATAATTTATAGTGCAAATTTAAAGTAGTTATTGCTATTATAAAAATAACTTAATTCATACATTTGTATTATAATTATAATAGAATATGATCAATTTAGAATGGTACCGCACCTTTAAAGCCATATATAAAACGGGGACATTAACCAATGCCGCCGAAATTTTATTCATTTCTCAACCTGGTGTTAGTTTACATTTAAGTTCTCTTGAAAATTATGTAGGTTACAAATTGTTTGACAGGACTGGAAGAAAAATGATTCCTACCGAAAAAGGAAAAGTCCTTTATAATTTTATAATAGATGCGCTAACAAAACTCGAAGAAGCAGAAAAAAATTTCCAAAGAAGCACAGAGAAAAACACACCAACTATCAGTGTAGGAATGTGTTTTGAAACATTTCAAATTACACTAGAGCAGTACATCTCAGCGCTACCTTTTAATGTTATTATTCAATTCGGTGAATATCCTGAAATGGTAGAAAATCTTGAAAAAGGAATTTTGGATTTAATAATTACCCCCCAAATGGTTATTAAAAATGCGATTGAATACCAAGCATTTTCATCTGAAACGATTGTTCTTGTAGGCGGAAATGAAATTGATAACGAGGAATTCAAAGAAATTGAACAAAATCAAAGTATTGAAAACTTGGAACTTTGGCTAAAACAACAAAAATGGTATGGAACTACTGGAGACATGGAGCATTTACGCCGTTTTTGGCAGTTAAGTTTCAATAAATACCCTGATTTTAGACCAAATTATATTGTTCCAAACATAAACTCGATAGTCCGTTGTTTAAGCAGTGGTAAAGGATTGGCTGTGGTTCCCGATTTTCTGTGTCGTAAAGAAATAGAAAATGGTTCCGTAAAGCTTATCTGGGAAGGAAAAACACCTTTAAAAAACATTCTATACTTTGCTACCCGAAAAAAAACGATCTATGAAGAAGAGATTAATTTGATAAAGAAAATTTTTATGGAATTAGAATAAACCAATATAACTCCCTGTTTCTTTTATCTAAATTTAGCTATTTGTTTCAATATTTACTGTTCTTCTTTTTTGTATTCAATAAATTATTAATTTTATGAAAACATTAAAACTAAAAGATATGAATGGCTTTTTTAAAACAATTTTAGCTGGCTATGGTGCCAAGAAATTAGGTGGTGGTTGCTTTGGAACTATTCTTTTATTTATAATTCTATATTGGATTTTAGGTAAGTTTTAGAATTCTAAAACTTACCTAAATATCATAAATGAGTTATTTTTTAAGGTCTTTTAGCATCAGTTCTTTTATGAATTTTACAGGAGCACTGCCATAGCTCAGAAATTTTTCATGGAAATTTTTTAGATTAAAGTGAGCTCCTTGTTCTTTTTTTAGCATCTCCCTAAATTCATATATTTCAGTATACCCTGTAAAATAAGAACATAATTGAACTTGCGATAAACTTACACGATTCCACTTCCCTTCTGCTTCTGCTTGTTGTTGAAAAGCGTCTACAACTAACAAATGCATTGCTTCTTCCTTACTCATGTTTTTAGTATGTACACTATAGTCCAAAATTAAATTACAAGTTGTTCTTAAATTCCATTTGTAATACATCAACCACATTTCATCTGAGTTTTTATAGCCATTTTCTAACATCATCAGTTCTGCATATACAGCCCAACCTTCAATCATAGCTCCATTACCCAGAATAGATTTAATCAAACTTGGAGATTGATTGCTATAGACCAGTTGCGTATAATGCCCTGGAATGGCTTCATGAATGTTTAGAATTTGCAATACATAATCATTGTATTCCCTTAAGTAGCTTTCAGATTTATCAGCGCTCCAACCAGACATACTTCCCACATTGTAATAGGTATTTGCATTTTTATCATATGGTCCTGGTGCCGAAATGGAAGCGCCAGCAACTCCAGCCATATAAGCCGGTTCTTTGCGCACTAGTAAAGGTTTTGACGGATCTATATAAAGTAAATCTTTTTCTTTTACAAAAGCGACTAGTTCTGGAATTTGCTTCTCTATAGCCGACTGAAACTTAGCAGGTGTAGTATGTTGTAACGAAATCTTATCTATTACCTTTTTTATAAGAAATAAACTATCAGTTGGCTTCGGAGTTTCTTTCATGTATTTTACCCATAATTTGTCGGCCAAAGCATACATTTTTTGATGCAACTCCTTTTTATGATCCACTGCTTTTTTAAAAATAGTATCCGCTTTATAACTCGATTGAATGTCTAATTCAAATTTCTCTTTGTACAAATCAGCTCCCAATCTAAAAGAACGAGGTGTTTTATTATCTAAATCTTTCAACCAATCCGTATAGGTAACAATTGCGTTAACCGCTACTTTAGCCTTGTCTTTTATTTCTTTCTTCTCTGAATCTCCTAATTTGCTTTTGCTTAAAGCGGTATTTAAATCCTTTTCAAAAATAGAAATTCCTCCTAGATTTTGAGTAATGGCAAGTGCTGTATGTTCTAAAGTTGGATTTTTAATATTTATTTTGGCCGCTTCATAATAGGCCGTAATTCCATTCATTTTTAAATTAAAATTATGTAATCGAGACTCCAATGAATCGTATTTCCCATTTAATATCGATGCAAAGGCACTACATACATTGTATTCAGAGGGATCCCATTCATAGGATTTAAGTTTGTCTATTTTAAAAATAGTGCTTTGTAGCTGATTTTTGATAATATAATAATCAATTATATTAGGATCTGAAAGATTCTCTAGTGGATAATTTTGAATGGAATCTAGTTGTGAATGAGCAAAGTCTAACTGCTTTTTTAAGTAAACCGAATCTGAAGCGACCAATACGCTATCTAATTTATGATACCCTTGACTAGATGCCCAATCTGGATAAACATCCCATAAAGTGGTTACATATCCTTTTTTATAATGCTCGAATTTCTCATTTAAGTTGATTCCTTCTGTTGTTTTTGGCTTTTTATTACAGGAAAACACGAGAAGAAGTGATAGAATTGGGAAAAGTATTTTTTTCATATTAAGTCATTTCAAAAAAATAAAGATATAAAAAATGCCGTTCAATGAACGGCATTTTTTATTCTAATATTAATAAGCTAAAAGCGCTACTAACTCTTTTTCGAATCGGCCTTTCGGCAAATAATGATCTTCCAGTATTTTTGTAAACGGAATTGGCGTGTCTAAACTTGCTACTCGCCTGACAGGAGCATCTAAGTATTTAAAACATTCCTCCATTATCATTGCCGAAATATCACTAGCAATACCTCCAAACATAGAATCCTCTTGATAAATAATGACTCTTCCCGTCTTCTTCACTGATTTGAAAATAGCTTCAGTATCCAGTGGTTGTAGCGTTCTTAGATCCAATAAATCAGCTGAAATAGATGGATTTTTTTCTAATGTATCCAAAGCCCAGTGGACTGCAGCTCCAAAAGATATAACAGTCACTTCATTTCCTTCTTTTAATAAAGCAGCTTTCCCTAATGGCAGAGTGTAATAGTCTGTAGGTACTTCTTGGTAAACGGAACGATACAGTTGTTTGTGTTCAAAAAACATAACTGGATTTGGATCGTTGATTGAAGAATTTAATAATCCCTTAACATCATAAGGAAAAGCAGGATATACCACTTTCAATCCTGGTGTTTTAGTAAACCAAGCTTCATTCGTTTGGGAGTGAAACGGTCCAGCTTGGGTTCCACCACCACATGGCATACGCACCACAACATCAGCTTTTTCTAACCAGCGGTAATGCGATTTAGCTAACAAATTTACAATTGGATTAAATCCAGTCGAAACAAAATCGGCAAATTGCATCTCTACAATTGCTTTGTGTCCATTGATTGATAATCCCATTCCAGCCGAAACTATAGCGCTTTCACAAATAGGCGTATTGATCACGCGTTCTTTTCCAAACTGTGCTACAAATCCATCTGTTATTTTAAAAGCCCCACCATATTCAGCAATGTCTTGCCCCATAATAACCAAGTTATCATGACGCTCCATAGATTGCTTTAAACTGCTTGAAATCGCATCTATAAATCGTATTTTTTCTTTTTGTTTAGAAGATTTAATTTGCTCATATAAAAATGGTTTGTATATATCATTTAATTCTTCACTTTCTGAATATTCTATTTCTGGTTCGGCATTGGCCAAAGCCAAACTTTCATCAATATCTTTCTTGATTTCGGAACGTAAAGTTTCGTCAAAATCATCATTTAGGATTCCATTTTCTTTTAAATATTTTCGGTAATTTTCAACAGGATCTTTAATTGCCCAATGATCCATTAATTCTTGTGGTACATATTTAGTTCCACTTGCCTCTTCATGCCCTCGCATTCTAAAGGTTTTGAATTCTAGCAAAATGGGACGTGGATTTATTTTCATGGAAGCTTTCAATTCAGACAATAAATTATAAACTTCAATTATATTATTTCCATCCACAATATGGCTTTCCATGCCGTATCCAATCCCTTTATCCGCTAAGTTTTCACAACGGTATTGCTCATTAGTAGGAGTCGAAAGTCCGTATCCATTGTTTTCAATGACAAATAGAACGGGTAATTCCCAAACTGAAGCAATATTCAAAGCTTCATGAAAATCTCCTTCTGAGGTTGCTCCTTCTCCTGTAAAAACGGCAGTAACTTTTCCGTTTTTCTTTAGTTTATTTGCTAAGGCGATTCCATCAGCAATTCCTAGCTGTGGCCCTAAATGGGAAATCATTCCAATAATCTTGTATTGTTGTGTACCAAAGTGAAAACTTCGATCCCTACCTTTAGTAAATCCATTTGCTTTTCCTTGCCATTGCGAGAATAAACGATATAAAGGGATGTTTCTACCGGTAAATACACCTAGATTTCGATGCATTGGTAAAATGTATTCATCAGGGTCCAAAACGGCAGTAACTCCTACCGATATAGCTTCTTGTCCAATTCCTGAAAACCATTTAGATACTTTTCCTTGACGAATTAGAATAAGCATTTTCTCCTCAATAAGTCGTGGTTTAAGTATTCTTTTGTATAAATCTAATAAGGTTTCGTCAGTAAGGTTTTGTCTATCAAAGTTCATTTTTATAGTTTTATTAGGCAATTCAAAGATAGAAAAATATAACAGTTTTGATTAAATTTGTTATATTATTTTATTTTGTTTATAACTTTTGAAATTCTTTTCTAAAATTATTCAATACATTTGTGGTAGTTAGGCTTTTGAAGCCTTCTAAGTTATTAAAAAATATTTTAAAGTATGCAAAACATTCCTAGTGTTGACTTGCGTGATTTCCTGTCGGATGACCCGGCACGTAAACAAAAATTTGTAAATGAAATCGGAAGTGCATTTGAAGATATTGGCTTCGTAGCACTAAAAGGTCATTTTTTAAATGATCAATTGGTAGAAGAATTGTATGGTGAAATTAGAAATTTTTTCTCTTTACCCTTAGAAACGAAACGCAGTTATGAGATTCCAGGTATTGGAGGTCAGCGTGGTTACGTTTCTTTTGGTACAGAACATGCAAAAGGAAGAAAAGAAGGAGATTTGAAAGAATTTTGGCATTTCGGTCAATATGTGAGCGAAAATTCAAAATATGCTTCAGAATATCCTGAAAATGTCGAAGTAAAAGAATTACCTCGATTTAATGTTGTAGGTAAAGAAGCGTATCAAATGCTGGAAAAAACGGGAGTTTACGTTTTGAGAGCATTAGCATTGCGATTGGGTTTAGACGAATTCTATTTTGACAATTATGCCAAAGATGGAAATTCAATCTTAAGACCTATTCATTACCCGCCTATTACTACAGAACCTGCAAATGCTATTCGTGCTGCTGCTCATGGTGATATCAACTTAATCACCTTATTAATGGGAGCGCAAGGAAAAGGACTTCAAGTTCAAAACCACAACGGAGATTGGATTGATGCCATTGCTGAACCAGATGAATTAGTAATAAATGTAGGTGATATGTTGTCTCGTCACACGAATAACAAATTAAAATCTACTATTCACCAAGTGGTGAATCCACCTAGAGAATTATGGGGAACTTCAAGATATTCGGTGCCATTTTTTATGCACCCTGTGAGTGATATGCCATTGAATTGTTTAGAAAACTGTATTGATGCAGAACATCCAAAGCAATTTGAAGATATTACTGCTGGTGATTACCTATACGAACGTTTAGTAGATTTAGGATTAATCAAAAAATAATTCCTAATTTTACTTCTAGTAATAAAAGACATTGAGTTTACTTAATGTCTTTTTCTTTTTATAAATTTTAAATTAAAAGAAATAGAACGCGGATAACGCAGCTTTAAACGGATTTACGCGGATTAATTATATTCCTTAAAGATTTTTCTAAATCTTCAATTATCCAATTTCAATTAAAAAATAAAATATGGACTTACAAGACCAATTAAAAAACCTTTTCCCCAATCACGAACCTGGCCCAGAAGAAAAAATAGAAGAAGTGCCACATGAATTATATGTTCAAAAAGAACCTATGATTTGTAAATTCGAAAAAAGAAAAGGCAAAGCCACCACAATAATCGAAGGTTATGAAGGAACCGATGAGGATTTTAAAATCTTAGCTAAAGAAATTAAAACAAAACTGAGCGTTGGTGGTACTTTTAAAGACGATTCTATCATTATTCAAGGAGATTACCGTGATAAAATAATGGAAATGTTGAAATTAAAAGGCTTCAAAGTAAAACGTGTTGGGGGCTAAAAAAAGAGTTCAGTAATTTAGTGTTCAGTTGAGCAACTTGAAACCGTAAACTTTAAACAAAAATCTTAATGATACAATCATCAGAATTAATATTAAATCCAGATGGAAGTGTCTATCACTTGAATCTGAAACCAGAACATATCGCACATGATATAATCTTTGTAGGGGATCAAAACCGGGTAGAGAAAATTACTCAATTTTTTGACAGCATTGAATTTTCTACCCAAAAAAGAGAATTTAAAACCCAAACCGGAATCTTCAAAGGCAAAAGAATTACTGTAATGTCAACCGGAATCGGTCCAGATAATATAGATATCGTAATTAACGAATTGGATGCCCTAGTCAATATCGATTTAGAAACGCGCAAACCAAAAGACCATTTAACTACACTAAATATTATCCGTATTGGGACTTCGGGTTCTTTACAGGCAGATATTCCAGTAGATAGTTTTGTGATGTCTAAGTTTGGTTTAGGTCTGGACAACATGCTCCGCTCCTACTTGATTGACGAAGTTTCTAATAAAACCATGGAAAATGCTTTTGTAAGTCATACGAATTGGGATTTACGCAAGGGAAAACCGTATGTAATTGCCTGTTCTGAGGTATTAGAAAAAATAATTGAAAGCGACAAAATACACAAAGGAATCACAGCAACAGCTGGTGGTTTCTATGGACCGCAAGGACGTGTATTGCGTTTAAACATTCAAGATGAAGAGCTAAATTCTAAAATGGATAATTTTAAATTTGAAGAAAATAGGATTACCAACTTAGAGATGGAAACCGCAGCAATATATGGTCTTTCGGCGCTTTTAGGGCACAATGCCCTATCGCTAAACGCTATAATTGCTAATCGCGCTTCTGGAACTTTTAGCGAAGATCCTTACAAAGCGGTCGATGAATTAATTGCTTATACATTAGATAAAATCGCTACCATATAATTTTTTAGGAGCTAGTACCTGCTTTCCGCTATATCTCTTGTGTCCGCTATCGCTACCACAAGAGGATATCGCTCCTATCAGGGCTAAAAAAGAGTACACATGAACATTCGTATTGAAACCGAGAGATTAATATTAAGAGAATTACTCCCATCAGATGCTGAAGGAATGTTCGCTTTAGACAGGAATCCTAAGGTACATGAGTTTCTAGGTAATAATCCTGTGGTTTCAATTGAAGAAAGTAGAAAATACATTGAGAATATTCGAAATCAATACCTTGAAAACGGAATTGGTCGTTATGCAGTAATTCTGAAAGAGACAAATCAATTTATTGGTTGGTCGGGAATTAAGTACATCACAGAACCCGAAAATGGTCATGTTAATTTTTACGAAATTGGGTATCGATTTATAGAACAGTATTGGGGTAAAGGATATGCATATGAATCGGCCAAAGCTTGGTTAGACTATGGATTTAACACCATTAATATCAAAACCATATATGCATCGGCTCATATTGACAATGCCGCTTCTCGTAGCATTCTTGAAAAAATAGGAATGCATCTAAAAAATGAATTCGATTGGAATGGAATTCCGTGTGTTTGGTACAAATTAGATAAAAAAAACAATTAAAATGACAACAATAAAAATAGCTGGAGTACCAGAACATTTCAATTTACCTTGGCATTTAGCCATCGATAACAACGAATTTGAAGCTCAAAACATTGACTTAAAATGGACAGATGTTCCTGAAGGGACTGGTAAAATGTGTCAAATGCTTAGATCAGGAGAAACCGATATTGCTGTTATTTTAACTGAAGGAATCGTCAAAGATATTATTGCAGGAAATCCATCCAAAATTGTTCAAGTTTATGTAGCATCACCATTAATTTGGGGAATACATGTAGCTGCGAATTCTATATATAAAACTGTTTCTGATTTAGAGAATACTAAAGTAGCAATTTCAAGATTAGGTTCTGGCTCACAACTAATGGCATATGTAAATGCCAATAACCAAGGTTGGAAAACCAATGATTTACAATTTGAAATCATCAATACCATCGACGGAGCTGTTGAAGCTTTAACAGCTGGTGCTGCTGATTATTTTATGTGGGAACGGTTTATGACCAAACCATTGGTAGATTCAGGGGTTTTTAGACGTGTTGGAGACTGCCCTACTCCTTGGCCTTGTTTCGTTATTGCTGTACGTGATGAAATTCTAGAAAAACAACCTGAAATTATTAAATCGATTCTCGAAGTCATTAATAAAAAAACTGAAGGGTTTAAAAACATCTCTAATATTGATAAAACTTTGGCAACAAAATACCATCAAAAAACGGCTGATATTCAAGAATGGTTATCCTTAACTGAATGGTCTCAAGACGCATTACCAAAAAATTTGTTAAACAATATTCAAAATCAATTATTTCAACTTAAAATCATTGATAAAAAAGGTACTTTTGATGAAATTGTAAAAGCAATCTAGTTTTTACACTTTGTGGTTGCTATGATAAACATTAAAAATATTTCTTTACAAAATATAAAACAAAAACTTAAGGTTAAGAAGCCTTGGGATGATGTAATTATTTTTGTCTTAAATATTTTGATTGCTGTTCCTCTATTTATAATTGCTCATCAGAATTTAATTGAACTCAGTTGGGCCTATAATATTGATCGAATTTTACTTTTCTTAGTCATTATCATTCTTATACAACTTATATTGAGATTGTTAAGAACCATAATTATTGTATGCATTTTTCTCTATATTTTAGTTTTATTTTATGGAACTGCTTCAGGGAACTATGGATTTAATAGTGTTTATGAGGATTATGACTCGATGATTTATACTATGTCAGACAATCCAAATCCACAAGACATCATTATTTCTAAACTCCTCCCATTTCCCAATAAATCAAAGATTATCAATGCAATAGAATACAAAAATCCTAAAGTTCGTAATTTTGCCATCATGGCGACATCAAAATACTTTAAAAATGTAAATGGATATTCTGATTATAGAACGATTATACAATGCTTTGCTGTTTTTAAGGAAATAAATGGCCGCTGGAACTATGTAAGTGACCCAAAAGATGGCGATTACATTGCTACAGCCAGTGAATCATTAGATTACTTTTCAGGTGATTGTGACGACCACTCCATTCTTATGGCTGCGGCTGTAAGAGCTATTGGTGGCACACCAAGATTGATTCATACCAAAGGGCATATTTATCCCGAAATATTAATTGGGACTATGAATGATTTAGAAACCGTAAATTATTTGATAAAAAATATTTTGTTTAAAAAAGAAAGCTATAAAAAGCAGCTTCATTACCATATTGATGAACGGGGCCAAGTATGGCTCAACCTTGACTACACTGCTAAATATCCAGGAGGACCTTTCCTATCCGAAGAAATATTGGGTGCGTTGACATTGAATTAGTTGATTAGTTTAAATAACATTATTCTTCAAGAGATTAATTTTTAAGTGGATATATTGAATTTGAAGATTGTTTTTCAGCACATCATATTCAGCTCTTAAAAATTGATTTTTTACAGATGAATAAACAATAGCTTCAACTCTACCATTTGTAAATTTTGCTTGCATCGTTGTAAACGAAGCTTTTGCATATTTTTGTCTCTCTTTCAACTTTTCTTCTAGTTTCAAATAGTTGCTTTTGTTTTTTTCTTCTAGTGTAACTTGTTTATCCAACTCTTGCTTTTCTTGTTCGATAACCAACTTCGATTTTTGACTTTCAATTTTAGAAGCTATTATTCTTTTGTTATTTCTGAATCCGTTAAAAATTGGAATTGCTAATTGCATGCCCACTTGCTGGCTTTTATTATCAGCCAATTGATTCGAAAAAGAATCTGTTAAACCATTTGCATCCTTGATGTTTTTGTAATAAAAAGTTGAATAGCCGTAATAAGCCGAAAGAACTGGTAAATTATTCGCTCTTTGTAAACTAATCGATTTTAAGTTGTTTTCGTGCTGAAACTCGGCTCTTTTAATTTTTGGATTATAATTCGTGTTTGCAACAGCATCAGAATTGTTTTCATCAAAATAAACTTCCAGAACAACTGTTTCTGTTTCCACATTCAAAACATTCATTAGCTGAAACAGCTGCAGTTTTTGTATTCCGTACAATTGTTGAGATGTGATATAACTATTTTCTTCTTCCGAAAAACTCAATTGCATATCGTACAAATCACTTTGAGGTTTACTTCCTATTGCGACTTCTTTAGTAATTCGGTCTAAATTGAAAGAAGCTTGATGCAATTGTTCTTTCTGAATTTTCAATAATTCTTGCGTATAAAGTGCTTGGTAATAACTTTCTAAAAGCTGCAATTTATATTCGTTTTCAACAACTTCTTTTTCTGCTTTTGCGATTTCAATACTAATTTTATCTTTTTTAGCATTTGCAAAAGCACTGAAATCAATCAGATTTGTTTTAGCATTCAAATAAAAATTATCATTCTGAATGTTCGAACTTACTCTTCCATTTGTAGAAGGATCAATGGTAGAACCAAAATTGTAACTCTGTTCACCGTACAAATTAACCGACGGCAACATGCGGTTTAAAACCGAGTTTTGTGTCTTTTGAGTCCTTTTTACTTCGAGTAATCTAATTTTTATTTCGATATTATTCTGCAAAGCCGTTTCTATGCATTTGGTAAGCGGCCAAGAATTTTCCTGACCACTTACTAAAGCAAAAACTAAAAAAAGGGCTAACGTTAAAAATGGTTTCTTATTCATATTTTAAATATTTTAAAACATCTGTTTTAGTTGCTTGATAGGCTCTTGAAAGCACTATCAAAAGTGTAAGGAGTAGCAATATGACAAATCCAAACACAAATGGGAATAGGCTAATATCAATTCTAAAAGCAAAGTTCTCCAACCATTTGTTTAGTAAATAATAAACGGGAAATACTGCGATTGCGAAACCAATGATGCAATACAAAATGTACTGTTTAGAGAGTTCTTTCAATAATAAATTGGTTTCGGCTCCAAGGGTTTTTCTAATGGCAATTTCTTTCATTCGTCTTTGTATCGAATACGAAGCCAAAGCGAACAATCCGAAAAGTGCAATTAGAATTACAACTACATTCAGCAAGGAAAATAGATTCTTTTGCTTCACGTAGGATTCATAGGTTCGGGCGTATTGCTTGTCTACAAAATCATATTTAAAAGGAAATTCGGTATCGACTTTACTCCATAATTTTTCAATATCAGCGATCGTGCTTTCAATATTATCCGATTTTAGTTTTATATAAACTTTATTAATATTTTTAGCTATATCAACCGTTTTAAGATGATAAAAAAACATCCCTGACACCTCAACTTCAGGACTTAATAAATTAAAATCTTTAACAACTCCTATGATTTTTAATTTTCTTTCTTTGATAATTACTTCTTTTCCGATAGGATCTTTAAGATTCATCAACTTTTGTGCTGTTTCATTAATCACCACAGAACTAATAGTATCCGAAGCGCGTTTCGGATCAAGAGATCTTCCTTCTACTAGTTTTATTTTCATCATTTCGAACATATCAAAATCAACTGCAATTATTCGTGCTTTAAAAAGTTCATCATTGTACAATATACCTCCTAATGAATCATCTGAACCGTCAAATGAAATCAATCCTGTAGAAACTTGTTCGACACCTTTTATTTTAACTAGTTCTTGTTTTATTGTACTGTATTTATTGTAGATATTTTGCCCTACCTTTTCCACTTCATAATCCGTTTTAGGAAAATTCAAATTAACTTCAATCACTTGATCTCCTTTAAAACCTAAATCTTTATGGGTTAAATAATCGATTTGCTGATACACAATATAAGAACCTACAATAAAGAAGGTAGCCACGGTAAACTGGAAAACCAACATTCCGTTACGTAACCAGATTCCGTTTTTACTTCTTCCAAAATTACCTTTCAGAACTTTCAACGTTTCGAAATTAGCAACATAAACGGCTGGAAGCACTCCTGCCAACAAAACTATACAACCGAAAATCAGAATTAATTGCAGATAAAACTGACTGCCAATTATTCGTAAACTCTTATTTAAAAAATCATTGTAATACGGCAAAGTCAACTCAACAATAACTAATGCTAGCAAAATCGAAAACAAACTTATCAGAGCAGTTTCAAAAATAAATTGAATAACAATAGTCCTTTTTGAAGCACCCACAATTTTACGAACACCAACTTCTTTAGCACGTTTAACCGCATTAGCTGTAGCCAAGTTGATATAATTTACAATCGAAAGAATGAGAATTAAAACAGATAACCCAACCATAATCAACAAAAACTGATAATTACCTCTGCCTTCTGGATATCCATCTGCAATAGAATGTAATCTCGCTTTTGAAAGTGGCTCAATAACTACATCAAAATGTCCAATTTTCTTAGTCATTTCTTCGAAACTAAAACCTGCTTCCTTGGCAATTCTTCGAACAAAATCTTGGCTATACATTTTCTCTAAATTTTTGCGTGTATTCTCAATTTTTGACGGGTCTTTAATTTTAAGAAGTAACTTGAATATAAAAGGTCCTGTTAAATTTTCACTTTTATACTGCTTCATTGTATTCATTATAACATCTGGAGCAATTGAAGAATTCCCTGGAATATGATACACAGCGCGCACTATAAACATTTGATCCAAACATGTTATTTGTTTACCAATGGGGTTTTCGTTACCAAAAACTCGTTTAGCCATTACATCTGAAATAGCAACACTTGAATCATCTTTTAATGCTGAAGTAGCATCTCCTTTAATAATTTCAAATGGGAAAAGGGAAAAGAAATCAGCTTCAACATTAATAATTTTATCAACTGTTTCTTTCTTGCCTTTATAGATAATTTTATCCTTTTGATACCATCTGTCAGCATAAACTACCTTTTCGACATTAGCATCTTTATTTAAAACAGGTTTTAGAAAAAAAGCACAATCTGAAAATACTGGCATTCCCGTTAACTGCACTAAAACCTGATGCACACTGTTTTTTTCAGGATTCCAAGCATCATAACTTTGCTCATCATTCCAATACAGTAATGCGAAAATCAATCCTGAAATTCCGATGGCCAATCCAAAAATATTTAGGAATGAAAACAGTTTGTTTTGCCTTAAATGATAGATGAATATTTTTATATAGTTTAATAACATTATTTAGGTTTTGGTTAGTTATAAAAATGGGAACTCTTTTTAATTATTCGTATTTTAAGTATTTCAAAATATCCAGTTTGGTTACTTGGTAGGCTTTCGCTAAAACAACTATTAAAGTCAAAAATAATAAAGACACAAAAGCAATTGCAAAAGGTAAAAACTGAATATCGATGCGATATGCAAAATTATCTAGCCATTTTTGCAAAAGAAAATAGGCTGGAATGACTCCGATTATAAAACCTATTACACAAAAAACCACATACTGTTTTGATAATTCTTTGAGTAAAATAGTCGTTTCAGCACCCAAGGTTTTTCGAATAGCGATTTCTCGTAATCGTCTTTCCATTGAGAAAGAAGCTAAAGCAAACAATCCGAAAACGGCAATAAGAACAACAACAAGATTCAGTAACGAGAAGAGATTTTTTTGTTTGACATACTCCTTATAAGAACGGGCGTATTTCTTATCTACAAACTCATACGAAAACGGATATTCAGTATCCACTTTTGTGGTCCAAAATTGCTCAATATCGCTCATCGTGTTTTCAATATTATCTGTATTTACTTTTACAAAAATAGAATTCACATTTTGTGCCATCAATGGCATTGTCTTTAAATGCATGAACACCATTGGTGAGTTTTTTTCTTGTGGCCCTCTTAAATTAAAATCTTTTACAACGCTTATTATTTTGAATTTATCTCCATCACCAGAAACAATTTCTTTTCCTATTGGTTGTTTAATCCCTAATAATTTTACTGCCGTTTCATTAACCATTACATTATTAATGGTATCCGAAGCGTATTTAGTACTAAAATATCTTCCTTCTGTTAGTTTAATGTTCATCATTTCCATCATCCCAAAATCAACGGCCATATTCAAGCCTTGAATGTTTGCATTTTGATACAAATAATCTCGTGAAGAACGAGCACCATTTCCAAAAGAAAAATTTGCTGTAGCTACTTGATTAACACCTTTCATTCTGGTCAATTGCTCTTTTGCCTTCAAATAATCCTGAAAAAACTCTTTTTGATAACTTTCATCAGATTGTGTATCAAACTTTTTCAAATAATCAATTTCAACTACTTGATCGCCTTTAAAACCTAGATTTTTATTGGTTAAATGATTTACTTGTTGATAAACAATTGTCGATCCAACAATAAAAAAAACAGCTATTGCAAATTGAAAAACCAACATACTGTTGCGCAACCAAATTCCAGTTTTACTCCTATTAAAATTTCCTTTTAAAACTTTTTGAGTTTCAAAACTTGAGATATAAAGCGCAGGAAAAAACCCGCCAAGAAAGACCACAATTCCGAAAATAAAGATCAATTGTAGATAAAATTCACCTCCATAAATTTTCAAATCTTTCTCTAAAAATTCATTGTAATAGGGTAAAGAAATCTCAACGATTACTAATGCTAATAGAATGGATACTATAACAATTACAATTGTTTCAGAAATAAATTGGACGATAATATTTCTTTTACTTGCGCCCAATACTTTTCGCATACCGACTTCCTTGGCTCTTTTAATGGCTCCTGCAGTAGCTAAATTGACATAGTTAATAATGGAAAGAATCATTATCAGAATGGACAATGCTACCATTATCATTAAGTATTGATAATTCCCTATTCCTTCTGGATATCCCCAATTTGCATTTAATACCGAATTAAGACGGGCATTTTTTAAGGGTTCTAAATGTATGGCAACTATACCATGTTCTTTTATTTGCTGCTCTAAAGTGATATTGGCCTCTTTTGCTTTTTGTGTAATTACGTTGTCAATAAAAAGCTTTTCAATCTTACGTTCAACAACTTCCTTTTTAGCATTATCTTTAAGCTTAAGGAGTAAGCAAAAATTAAAAAGCTCCCATTTGTCCAAATTTGGGGTAATAACTTTTTTAAAATTATCCGTAAGTACCACATCAGGTGCAAATGAACTTTTCATTTCATTTTGGTACACACCACTTATGGTGTAGAAGTTTTTCCCAAACTTAATTTGCTTTCCTATTGGATTTTCATTGTTAAAAAAAGCTTTGCTAATTTTCTCCGAAATAGCAATCGACGATTCATCTTTAAGTGCATTTTTAGCATTTCCATAAAGGAATGGAAAAGGAAAATAGTCAAAAAACTTATTTTGAGTATTAAACGCTTTTTCAATTTTTCGCTTTTTTCCGTTATAGCTAAACAAGTCAGAATCGTACCAATTATAGCTGTAATTATAACTTTCAATATTGGGATCGTTGTTTAGATATTGCCCGATAGCGGCAACCGTATAGGGCCATTTTTCATTGTTCAGGGTATTTATAACCATATGAACATTCTCCTTTTCAGGATTCCACTCATTATAACTGTGTTCATTATTCCAATACAGTGTTGCAAAAATTAATCCTGCAATGCCAATTGCCAAACCTAAAATATTCAAAGCTGTAAAAAGCTTGTTGTTTTTAGTTTGATTTAAAAATATATTTATCCAACTCTTTAGCATGGTTATTCGTATTTTAAGTATTTCAAAACATCAACTCTAGTTGCTTGATAAGCTCTAGAAAGAACAACCAATAGCGTCAATACAAATAAACCAACAAATCCTATTAAGAAAGGATAGATCGAAATTTCAATTCGATAAGCAAAATTTTCTAACCATTTATTCAATAAATAATAAACCGGAAATAAGGCTATCAAAAAGCCTATGACACAAAAAACAATGTATTGTTTAGATAATTCTTTAAGCAACACATTAGTTTCAGCTCCAAGCGTTTTTCGGATAGCGATTGCTTTCATCCGTCTTTCAATTGAAAATGAAGCTAGACAGAACAATCCAAAAAGTGCTATGAGGATAACCACAACATTTAATAATGAGAACATATTTTTTTGTTTTACAAAACTGCTGTAAGACCTTTTATATTCTTTATCTACAAAATCATACGAAAATGGATAATCAGGATCGACTTTCTTTAACCAAAACTTCTCAATATCGGCAAGCGTTTTATCCATAGTTTTTGAATCTGCATCAACATAAATATTATTTAAGGCAAACGTTGTCCACGAATTTGTTTTAAAGTGAAACAATGACATTGGAGGAATAGCTTCGCTTGGATTACCTATGTTGAAATCTTTTACAACTCCAACGATAGTTATCTCTTTACCATTCCAATTCACTTTTTTACCAATAGGATTTTTCTCTTTTAATAGTTTCGCTGCAGTCTCATTTATTAGCATCGTATTAATAGTGTCCTGTGCAAATTTTGAACTTAAGTATCTTCCCTTTGCAATTTTTATTTGCATCATTTCTAACATTTCAAAATCAATCGGAATATTGTCTCCATCCACACTTAAATCTTTATATTGATACGATATTGTTGATTTTGCAGATCCTCCAAAAGCAAAACCTCCTGCTGCCACTTGTTTTACACCTGGAATGCGCAATAATTCATTTTTGATTGTTAAGTAACGGTCAAATCTAAAATCATCTGTTATCTCCTCTCCATATACACTACGATACGAAATACTTAAAATTTGATTGGCCTTGAAACCTAAATCTTTTCTATTCATATAATCAATTTGCTGGTAAACAATATAGGATCCGATGATGAAAAAGGTTGCAATTGAAAATTGAAAAATCAACATTCCGTTTCGTAACCATACGCCACTTTTACTTCTTCCAAAATTGCCTTTCAACACCTTTAAAGTTTCAAAATTTGAAACATATATTGCTGGAAATACTCCTGCCAAACAAACTGTAATACTAAATATTATAATAAGTTGTACATAAAATTGACTGCCTTGTACAATGATAGTTTTATTTAAAAAATCATTATAATAAGGTAACGACAGCTCAACAATTACAAGAGCAAATAAAATTGAAAACAACGATAGTATTGCTGTTTCAAAAACAAATTGCTGGATTATATTACTTTTTGAAGAGCCCATAACTTTTCTTACACCAACTTCTTTAGCACGTTTTATTGCATTTGCTGTTGCAGAATTGATATAATTTACAATTGAAAGTAGCAGAATTAAAACTGATAATCCAACCATAATCATCAAAAACTGAAAATTGCCATTTTCCTCAATTAATCCACCCGTTTTAGTATGTAACCTAACAGTAGATAAAGGCTCTAAATAGGGTTTGGTAGTTCCATATTTTTCAATGTATTGCGCTGGAGTAATTCCATTTTCTTTTGCATAACGAACCGTCATATTATCATAATAAAGTTTCTTTAAATCATTTTCTATAAATGAAACTTTATCCGGATTTTTAACTTTAAGAAATAATACAAACTGAAAATTCCCCCATTGATCAATTGTTTTTCTAATTCTTAAATCAATGAAATTGACTACACAGGAAGGATTATAAGAAGATTTTTTATCCATTTTATAAACGCTTCTTACTATCAATTTCTTATTCTGAAAGAGAACTTCTTTTCCCAGAGCAGTTTCTTTCCCAAAAATCTGCAAAGCTAAATCTTCTGATAGACTGATGCTATTTTCATCTGGCAACGCTGATTCTTGGCTTCCTTGTACAAATTCAAAAGGGAAAAATTCAAAAAAATTCTTTTGTGCTGATACTATTTTACTCGATTGCACTTTTTTATTTTTAAATCGAATTATATCGCTTTCATAATTTCCACTTAAATAACAATACGATGCTACTTCTGAACTTTTCTCTTTTATTGCAGCTCCTATTGGCGCTGAACTCGATGCCCAAAATGAATTTTCGCTCATTTGATTAGCTACCAAAAAAACGTTGTCTTTGTTAGGATTCCATGCATCATAACTTTGCTCGTCATTCCAGTATAAAGTAGCGAAAATCACTCCTGCAATACCAATACTCAATCCCAAAACGTTGAGAAATGAAAACAGTTTGTTTTGCTTTAAGTGATAAATAAATATTTTTATCCAGTTGATTATCATGTGATTTTGATTATATTGATTTTGATTTGATGATATGTTTTTAAGCTACTTACAATAGTATTTTGCAAAGCAACTCACAAACAAAAGTGATGATTGAAATTAGGAAAGTGATTATTTTTATACTTTAAAAACATCTACATTCCTTTGATTGTGCTTTTCAGAAAAGACAACTCCATCTTTCATCAAAATCGTTCTTTGTGAAAACGACGCGTCATAATCAGAGTGGGTAACCATCAATATTGTTGCACCGTTTGCGTGCAAATCGGTCAACAATTCCATTACTTCATTTCCGTTTTTACTGTCTAAGTTTCCTGTAGGCTCATCGGCAAGAATAATTTTCGGATCGTTAATTAAAGCTCTTGCGACAGCCACACGTTGTTGTTGACCTCCTGAAAGTTGTTGTGGAAAATGTTTCAAACGGTGCGAAATTCCTAATTTATTAGCAATCGCTTCTACTTTTTGTTTTCTGTCAGACGATGGAACTTTGTTATAAATCAGAGGCAATTCGATATTGTCATACACTGATAATTCGTCAATCAAGTTGAAATTCTGGAAAATAAAACCAATATTCTCTTTTCTGGCTTTCGATTTTTCTTTCTCTTTCAGACCAATTATCTCTTGGTTCAACAATTGATAACTCCCTCCTGAACCACTATCAAGCAATCCTACAATATTCAACAATGTTGATTTTCCACTTCCTGACGGCCCCATAATAGACACAAAATCACCTTGATTAATGGTTAATGAAACTTCGCTCAATGCCATAGTTTCTACTTCTTCTGTTCTAAATACTTTTGAAAGGTTTTTAATTTGAATCATACTGTTCGTTTTTTAATTGATGTTTATTTTTATAATTATTCTTGTCTCTTTGTTCTCTACTCTAGCTATTCTAAATTCAAAACTTCTACTTGTTTATAATCTTTATATGATGATGTAATTACTTTTTCACCTGCTTTTAGTCCGTCCAAAACTTCATAATACAACGGATTTTCTTGACCTAATTTGATGGCTCTCTTTTCCGCTTTATTTCCTTTGACCACAAAAATCCATTTTCCACTGGTATCTTCGTTAAAGCTACCTTTAGAAAGTACTAAACTTTTCGTTTTTTCAGATAAATTTAATTTCACTCCAAAACTTAACCCTTGTTTTAAATCTAATTTTTCCGAAGATACAAAGTCTAATTCTAATTGAAATCGCCCTCCTTTTACCTCAGGAATCACTTTCGTTATTTTAACCTCAACCTCTTTATTATCAAAACTTACTGTTCCTTTTTGTCCTTCTGAAATACGATCTAAATAAAACTCATCGACATCAGCAACCAGTTTATATCCTTTTTGATCATCAATAAAACCAATACTTGTATTTTGTGCATAGGTTTTTCCTAAAATTGGTTCAAAAGAAGAAAGTCTTCCGGAAATAGGTGCTGTAACAAGGAAATTCTTTTTATTGGTTCTTAAAATATCCAAACTCTTATTCATGAAATCTATGGATTGATTGAGTTGTCCTATTTGAACCTGATTGGCTTGTCTTTCCTTACTAACACTTTGTTTTATAATGTTCATTCGTTCTTTTTGAAAACGAAAATTTTCCTTCGTTTTCTCCCATTCACTCTTAGCAAGAATTTCTTGATCAAAAAGATTCTTATTTACATCATACAAATTTTTAGCATCTTGAAAATCGTGTTCAATTGATAACAAATCCTTTCCTAAATTTAGTTCTTGATTACGTAAATCGAGTTTTGCTTTATTCAAATTATTAATTTGCTCTATAATTGCTGTTTCTTGCTGCATATAAGCCAACTCTGAGTTGGGATTGTACAAACGTGCTAATGATTGCCCTTTAGTCACAAAATCACCGTTTTCAACAAATATTTCCTGAACGGCTCCACCTTCTATAATATTAATCAGCATCGAATTGATAGGAACGGCCTTAGCTTGAAAAGCCATGAAATCTTCAAAAAAATCATTTTCAACTGTTTTTATGCTAATTTCGCTTTTCTTCACATTCAAACTTCTTTTCTTAGTTACGGAAGTAAAGACCACATATCCTAAAACTAAGATAATAGGTAATGCGATTAATAGCTGTTTTTTTTTGTTACTTTTACTTTTAATAATGGTGTCCATTGTTGCTAATTTGCTGAACGTAAAGAGATTTTCGTGCCAAAAAGTTAAACTTTGTAACTCCCTTATTTTGAAGTTTTTATTTTAAATTGATTTTTTGAAGTGTTCATTTCCGAACACTTTTTGTCCGAAACCGAACACTAATGAAGAAAACCGACGCCGCAATTCTAGTTATAGATGATCAAGAAGACATCCTTTTTGCTTCAAAAATGCTACTTAAAAAGCATTTTGAAGACATTTATACCCTCAGTAATCCCAAAAACGTTGTCGAGTTATTAGCCAAAAATACGATTGACGTTGTTTTATTGGACATGAATTACCGAATTGGTTTTGAAGATGGTAAAGAAGGATTGTATTTATTGAAAGAAATAAAAACGCTTTCGCCAAAAACAGTTGTGATTTTAATGACTGCTTTTGGTAAGGTAGAAACAGCTGTTGAAGGCTTAAAAGCGGGGGCGTTTGATTATATTTTGAAACCTTGGGAAAACCAAAAACTACTTGAAGTAGTAAAACAAGCCGTTGATAAATCCCGAAAAGAGAAAAAGAAACCTACTCCAATTGAAATGGATACCGATTATTTCATTGGAAGTTCTGAAGCTATCAAAAAAGCGTATGCTGTAGCTGATAAAGTCGCTAAAACAGATGCTAACGTTCTGATTTTAGGAGAAAATGGAACAGGGAAATTTGTGTTATCACATCATATCTTTAGTCAATCAGAACGAAAAAACAATCCATTTATTCATGTTGATTTAGGTTCTTTAAATTCAAATATTTTCGAAAGTGAACTTTTTGGCTATATAAAAGGCGCTTTTACAGATGCAAAAGTGGATACTGCTGGACGTTTTGAAATGGCTCAAAACGGAACTATCTTTTTAGATGAAATCGGAAATGTTCCTTTGCATTTACAGTCGAAACTTTTACAAGTTATTCAAACCAAAACGGTAACGCGTTTGGGCGAATCAAAAGCGAGACCTTTGAATGTCCGCATTATTACAGCTACCAATTTAAATCTAAAACAAGAGGTTGCTGATAAAAACTTTAGAGAAGATTTATACTATCGCATCAATACGATGGAAATCATACTTCCTCCTTTGCGAGAACGTGATGAAGATAAAATTCCGCTAGTCAATTATCTTTTACAGAAAATGATTGAAAAATACCAACGTGACGAAATTGTTTTTGATTCTAAAGTAATAGAACAAATTCAGAAACACGCCTGGAACGGTAACATTCGTGAAATGGAAAACCGAATTGAGCGTGCCGTTATTCTTTGTGAAAACAATACAATTACTGTTTCTGATCTTGATTTAGATGAAATTACTCACTACGAAAATAGTCCTGAAGACGTCCAACTTTCTTCAATAGAAAAAGCAACTGTTGAAAAAGTGCTGCTAAAAAATGATAATAATATTTCTAAAGCCGCTGAGGAATTAGGTTTGTCAAGAGCTGCTTTATACCGTCGTTTAGAAAAATATAACATCACCACTCATTAATATGTTCCAATCTTCAAAAACATATCAACTGTTATTTCTGCGTGTGCTTGTCATCCTGTCGTGTTCAGTCTTTTTGATTTGGCTACTGCATAATGATTTAATATTTACCTCTTTATTTACGGTTGTCTTAATACTGTTGCTCCTTACTGAAATGTATTTTTACATTAAAAATGCTTTTTCAATTTATGACAGAACCATTACTTCTATTCTTCAGAATGATTTTACAGCCGATTTTTCAAAGCATAAATCACATAACAATTATATCAAATTATTTGAGTTGTATGAAAAGCTAAAATCAGATAAAAAAGAACAAATATCGAAAGATATGGTTTACCGCTCCATTTTAAATACGGTTGAAACAGGAATTATAATACTGCAAAAGCAAGAAAATGAATGGGATATTTTTTTGATGAATGACTATTTTTCTAAACATTTTAGTGTTCCCAAAGTTTCTAAATGGAAATACCTCAAGAATCAATTAGCTTCTTTATGCGAAATTATTGAAGAGCAAGATTTTCAAGAAATCAAGACTTCACTAGAAATTCGGGTAAACCAGCAAGACACACAAACTTTTGTTCTGCAAACCTCTAGAAGTGAAATTTACCGCCAAGATTATTTCATCATTTTACTGGATTCTATCCAGAATGTAGTGGAGAAAAAAGAAAAAGAAGCTTGGGGAAACTTAATGAAAGTCATTTCACATGAACTATTAAACTCCATTACGCCTATTCGCTCGCTTTCGCAAAATTTACACGAGTTAGTACAACAAGAAAGCATTTCTTCGGATGATCTTGAAGACATGAAAACCAGTGTAGCAACGATGTTACGCCGTAGTGACCATTTGCAACAATTTGTAGAAAGTTACCGTAAACTTGCCATGTTGCCATCACCTAAAAAGGAACAGATAAGACTGCAACAACTCATTGCAAATAGTTTTGAAATTATGACTCCTTTATTCATAAAAGAAGGAATTGAAGTTGTAAATACTATTACTATTAATCATTGGTTAGAAGCAGATTCAAAACAAATGGAACAAGTATTTATCAATCTATTGACCAATTGTATTTATGCCTTAAAAGAAATAGCACAAAAAAGAATATTTATTTCGGCTGAACCCAAAGAAAACAGGACATTCATAACAATTTCTGACAATGAAAAAGGCATTGAACCCGAAATAGAAAACAAAATTTTCCTTCCTTTTTTCACTACAAGAAAAGAAGGCGCTGGAATTGGATTAACCTTATCCAAAAATATTATCGAATCTCATGGTGGCTATCTAGCTTATAAAAATGAGGAAGAAAAAACTACTTTTGTTATTTGTCTTATTACAGATTGATTATAATTTTTCGACAAATGTTAAAGCAAAAAAAAACTTCTCAATTTCTTGAGAAGTTTTGTGGGCGATGAGGGGTTCGAACCCCCGACCCCCTCGGTGTAAACGAGGTGCTCTGAACCAGCTGAGCTAATCGCCCTATTTTTACAATTAGAATGATTTCTTATTCGTTATTGCGTGTGCAAATATACATCTAGAATTTGTATTTGCAAGCAAAATTTAAAAATAAATGAATAAAAAATAAGCAATAAATCCTTTAGTACTCTATTACAACATATTAATACTATTTTCTAAGGCTACAATTTTTTTGTAATGAAACGCTATAGTATTACATTTGTGTCATAAACAATATATAATGGCAAGGTTCAAAGAAAATGATTTACCCAAATCAAAAATTACAGCAAGTTCTCTCAATAAAGCAACCCTTATATTTCGATATGCTGGTAACCATCGTTGGAAATTTTATGTAGGTTTAGTCTTTTTACTTCTTACTGGAGCAACTGCCTTGGCTTTCCCTAAATTAATGGGATTGTTAATTGATTGTGTAAAAAACAAAGACAATGCTCAAGCCAATACCATCGCGCTATTTTTAATAGGTATTCTTTTTATGCAATCTATATTTTCATTTTTTAGATTGTCATTGTTTATTAATTTTACTGAACATACATTGGCTAACCTTCGTTTGTCCTTATACAGTAATTTGGTAAAACTACCGATGTCATTCTTTTCTCAAAAACGCGTTGGGGAATTGAATAGTAGAATAAGCTCTGATATAACGCAAATTCAAGATACGCTAACTTCAACAATTGCCGAGTTTTTAAGACAATTTATTTTAATTATTGGTGGTGTTGCTCTATTGGCGACAGAAAGTTTTAAACTAACCTTATTGATGTTATCAGTAGTACCATTAGTTGCTGTTGCTGCAGTAATTTTTGGTCGGTTTATTCGAAAATTTTCTAAAAACGTACAAGATCAAGTAGCCGAAAGTCAGGTGATTGTTGAAGAAACCATGCAAGGTATTAGTATTGTTAAGGCTTTTGCCAATGAATGGTATGAAATTGCCCGTTATGACGGAAAAATAAAAGAAGTAGTAAAATTAGCCATTAAAGGCGGAAAATATAGAGGGTATTTTGCTTCATTTATAATTTTCTGTTTGTTTGGTGCTATTGTAGCCGTAGTATGGTTTGGTGTTCGGTTGAGTATTAGTGGCGAGATGAGTGTGGGACAGTTAATTTCATTTGTCCTCTATTCTACTTTTGTAGGAGCTTCTTTTGGAGGTATTGCTGAATTGTATGCACAAATCCAAAAAGCAATTGGTGCCACGGAGCGTGTGTTTGAATTATTGGAGGAAACTCCTGAAAAAATTAATTCCGTACAAAATGCAGTAAAAAACAAAATTAAAGGAAATGTCACCTTCAAAAATGTGGCTTTCAGTTATCCGTCAAGAAAAGAAATAAATGTTTTAAAAAATGTTAATTTCACTGCTGAATTTGGACAAAAGATCGCTATTGTTGGCCCTAGTGGAACAGGTAAATCAACTATTGCTTCCTTATTATTACGTTTTTACGATATTGATAGTGGCGAAATTATAATTGACGGTAAAAATATATACGATTACGATTTAGAAAATCTTCGTGGAAATATGAGTATTGTTCCTCAAGATGTCATATTATTTGGAGGAACCATTAGAGAAAATATAGCCTACGGAAAACCTGATGCAAGTGAAGATGAAATTCTATTAGCTGCTAAACAAGCGAATGCTTTTAATTTTATCGAAGGTTTCCCAGAGAAATTTGAAACATTAGTAGGAGAAAGAGGAATCAAACTTTCCGGTGGTCAAAGACAGCGTATTGCTATTGCTAGAGCTTTACTTAAAAATCCAAGTATATTGATTCTTGATGAAGCCACTTCTTCATTAGACAGCGAAAGTGAAAAGCTTGTTCAAGAAGCTTTAGAAATATTAATGGAAGGTAGAACAAGCATCATTATTGCGCACCGACTTTCTACTATTCGTAGTGCCAATCAAATTCTGGTACTTGATAACGGAATCATCTCAGAACAAGGAACGCACCTAGAACTAATTTCTCTAGAAAACGGTAAATATAAAAACTTAAGTAACTTACAGTTTAGTAATTCTTAGTTAAGATTGATGATAAAAAAAACCATTTGCTAAAACAAATGGTTTTTTTTATAAAATTGGGTGTGTGTTTTTAAAATGAAAAAGCTACAGTGAAATATAATTTATTTTCCTTTTCTTCTTTTACGTTCCGCTTTTATCATCTCTAATTCGCGGCTCGTTTGTCCAGCCACAGAAGTATTCTCTTCAGCACGACGAATTAAATACGGCATAACATCTTTCACAGGACCAAAAGGTAAATATTTAGCCACATTATATCCATGATCCGCTAAGTTATAGCTTATGTTATCACTCATGCCATACAGTTGTCCAAACCAAACTCTATTGTCATTTGTCTTAATTCCTTTCTCGTTCATTAGTTCCATCAACGTATACGTACTCGATTCATTATGAGTTCCAGCAAAAATTGACATGGTATCTAAATGATTAATCATATAGTGTACTGCAGCATCATAATTGACATCCGAAGCTTCTTTTGTGGCGCATATTGGTGATGGATATTCTTTTTCTTCAGCACGAACATTTTCTTTTTCCATGTAAGCACCACGAACTAATTTCATTCCAATAAAAAAACCTTCTTTATCCGCCTGCTCTTTTAATTTCATCAAATAATCCAATCGATCCCAACGGTACATTTGCAATGTATTGAAAACAATAGCCTTTTCTTTATTGTATTTACGCATCATTTCAGTCACTAATGCATCAGCAGCATCTTGCATCCAACTTTCCTCTGCATCAATTAATAAGGCAACATCTTTTTTATGTCCTTCACTACAAACCAAATCAAAACGAGCTACTACTCTATCCCACTCCGCTTGTTCATCAGGAGTCAGTGGTTGCTTCTCCCCTATTTTTTCATACAATTCAAAACGACCAAGACCCGTAGGTTTAAAAACTGCAAATGGAATAGCTTGACGTTCTTTAGCAAAATCAATTGTTTTTAAGGTCATTTTTAAAGCGGCATCAAACTGATCTTCTTCCTCTTTTCCTTCAACAGAATAATCCAATACTGAAGAAACCCCTTTTGTATACATTTTATCAACAACCGAAAGACAGTCTTCTTCATTTACACCACCACAAAAATGGTCAAAAACAGTAGCTCTAATTAGTCCTTCAACAGGAAGATTTGCTTTTAAAGCAAAATTGGTAACTGCCGTTCCGATACGCACTAAAGGCTGATTTGCAATCATTTTAAAAAGAAAATAAGCTCTATCCAGTTCGGTATCACTTTTTAAAGAAAAGGCAACTTGTGTATTATTGAATATTTTTTCCATATGCTGATATTTTTTCACAAATATAGATATAGTTTGATTTTTCTTTGTCAATTTCTCATTAAATTAATCATAATTGTTTTTTATGATAATTTTCCTAAAAAATTATATCTAGGAAAAATATTCAATAAATTTGAAAAATATAAATTTGATTAAAAAACAGTAAATGAATAAGCATAAAAAAAATAGTCTTGAAAATCAGAGTAACAATGAATTAGATAAAAATAATACTGTTTTTTACGAAACAATAGTACTCCTTTTCATTTTTAGTTTTTTGATTATTGACTTTTTCCCACAATTTGGTAGTGTTGAAATTATTGCTCCGCAATTCTTATATCTCTCCTTTATCAATATAATTACAGCTGTTTTTTTATATAAAAATCAAGATCTTATTTCAAATGGTTTAGTAGCTGTATTCAAAAAGAGTAGTGTTCTTAAAGCGTATGTCAGTTTTTTACTATTTTGTGGTTTTGCTCTCTTTTCGGCTAACAATTTTTCGTTAGCGATTGTCAACTTTATGCAAATTATCACTGTTTTTTGTCTGTTTATAAATCTCTCTGTTTTATTACACAACAGATTAGATTTAATTTATAAAATTGTGTTTTTAGTAGGAATTAGTGTTTTTATACAAGCCTATTTAGAGCTCAATCATTTTATAGGAACAGCCAAAACATCTACTATTTTAAATGGTTTATCTGTATTAAAAGGTAACACAGGCAATGTTAATATTTTTGCTGCGAATCTATCAGGTAAAATACCGTTTTTACTCTTAGGAATTACTCATTTCACTAAATGGAAAAAAGGGTTATTAATCTTGAGTTTATTCTTAGCCTCTTTGTTGATTTTCTTAACTGCTTCTCGGGCGTCTTATATTAGTCTGTTTGTCGAAATTGTTCTTTTTATTATAGTTTTTCTAAAAATCAACAATCAAAAAAAGCCTAATTATATAAACTACATAAGTATAGTTCTCCCTTTACTTATTGCCTTTTTTACTGCAAATATCATTTTCGAAAAAAGCAATAACAATGACAGATATAAGTCGGTTACAAATCGTATTTTGCAAATTAGCGCTTCAAAAGAAAAGGATGCTTCAAAAAATGCAAGGTTAACTTATTGGGGAAATGCTATTGAAATTATCAAAAAAAATCCTGTTTTAGGAATTGGACTCGGAAATTGGAAAATTGAGTCAATGCCTTACGAAAAAACGCAGACAAATGATTTGCAAATTTCCGCTCATCCCCACAATGATTTTCTAGAAATTGCTGCCGAAACTGGAGTTTTGAACTCAATTATTTACTTATTTATTTTCATTTTTGGACTGGTACTAAACCTAAAAAATATTTTTAATAAAAACGAAAAAGAAGTACAAATTATAGCTTCCCTTGCTTTGTTATTAATGGTCAGTTATGGAATCGACGCCTTATTTAATTTTCCTTTGTACAGGCCTACTATGCAAATTAATTTTTGCTTTTTTCTAGCATTAACAATCTTAAATATAAAACCTACTGCTGCACTCAAAGAATTTGATTATAGGAAAGCGATTACTCTAATTCTAATTTTATTAAGCGTCGTCACATTTTATTTTTCATACAGTGCTTTCGAGGCTTTTAGATTAGAAAATGATACCCGAAATGATTTGGCCCAAAACGAATCTGATTACAACTATTCAGCGAAGGAAATTATCAGTAGAATTCCAAAATTTCCAAACGTTGCCATAAGTTCTCAACCTTTTATTGAATTAGCAGGAATCTATTCTTTAAAAGAAAAACAGTATCCGGAAGCCTTAAAATATTTTAACCTTTCTCAAAAAATCAACCCTTATACGGGAAGATCTGAGTGGTATAAATACAGAATCTATAAAGAATTAGGTAATACAGATAGCGCTTATTTCTATGCAAAAAAGGCTTTTGAAATTAGACCTCGAAGTGAAGACTATTATTTATCAGCTATTGTTGTAACAGTCAATAAAAAAGATACAACAGCAATTTTACAAATACACAATCAATTTACAAAGTACATTCAAAAACCAAATATTTGGATTAATACCTCTAGTGCATTGGCACAATCACAATATTCAAACAAAGCATTAATCCAATTTATTGATTCAGGATTATTGGTATTTCCTAACGACACAACGTTATTGAACCGAAAAAAATCATTTCAAAATGATGGATTAAGGACTAATACTATATCATCAAAACCAGTTAAAAATGAAGCCGTTAAACCTAATAACATCACTATTGCCAATCAATATGGGACCGAATCTAAATATGACAAAGCTATAGTATATTATAAAAAAGCATTATTAGATGATCCGAAAAATATAATAATTACACAGAATATAGGAATTTGTTATTTTAAGTTAAATCAGTTTAAAACTGCCATAATTTATTTAGAAAAAACCTTAAATTCGCCAACTCTAACTGATGGGAAAACTGAGTTTTTACTTGGAGCGTCTTATTTGAACACAAAAAATAGAGAAAAAGGCTGTCAAAATTTAAAATTGGCAGAGAACAAAAATTATCCTGGAGCTGCAGCATTAGTAGTCCAGTATTGTAACTAAATTAATTAATATGCCGAATTCGTTAAAAACCATAGAAGCAAGCAATCACCCCATTCATTTCAATGAAAAAGGGTACGAAGCTTTAAACTTACATTTAAAACAAAGTAAATATTCAACCATATTCATTATAGTTGACAGTAATACTAATGAATTTTGTTTGCCTAAATTCTTACCTTATTTAGAAACCAATTTAACGATTGAAATAATTGAATTTGAAAATGGAGAGATCAATAAAAATATCGACACTTGTGTTCAAATTTGGAATGTATTGACTGAACTAGGAGGAGATAGAAAAAGTCTTGTTATTAACGTTGGTGGTGGTGTTGTTACCGACTTAGGTGGGTTTGTCGCTTCTACTTTTAAAAGAGGTGTTGATTTCATTAATGTTCCTACAACGCTACTTTCAATGGTAGATGCCTCTGTAGGAGGTAAAAACGGTATTGATCTTGGAAATATTAAAAACCAAATAGGGGTTTTCAATTTACCTATAATGGTACTTATTGACACAGCCTATCTAGAAACGGTTCCACAAAACGAAATGCGTTCTGGTCTCGCAGAAATGTTAAAACACGGTTTGATTTATGACAAAAAATATTGGGAACAATTCCTAGATTTAAAAGCTATTAATTATGCTGATTTAGACGAATTAATTTACCGTTCTGTTGAAATTAAAAATGAAATTGTAACATTAGACCCAACGGAGAAAAACCTTAGAAAATCACTAAACTTTGGACATACTTTAGGGCATGCCATCGAAAGTTATTTTTTGGAAAATGAACAAAAAACTACTTTATTACATGGAGAAGCAATTGCTGTAGGGATGATTTTAGAAAGTTATATCTCATTTGTAAAAAAATTAGTTACCTTAGAAGAATACAACCAAATAAAAACAGCCATTAAAGCGATCTTTGATGACATTGAATTTCATGAAAATGACATTGAACCTATACTAGAATTGCTCATTCATGACAAAAAAAATGAGTATGGAACTATTCAGTTTGCTTTAATAGAAGGAATTGGAAAAATCAAAATCAATCAATCTGTTGAAAATGAATTAATTCTTAGTGCATTTAATGATTATAAATCATAATTATTTTTTACCAAAAAGGATTGCATTACGTATAAATTATTTTTTACATTTGCCCCAATGAAAACAAATCAAAACAGAATAAATTTTAGTAAAAATTGGAGTGGAAACAATATTTCTTTTTTAAGAATGTTGAAGCGTTTCAATTCTATTAAAGGAAACTTTAGTTTTGATCTATTTCAGTATTTAAAAGTTGATCACGAAAAATTACAAATCATTTATGCCAATATAAGAGTTTGAATTATAGATTAATTTCGTTTCAATTTAATCTCATAATTTACTCAAAAACAAATGAATACAAAGTATACAGACTTAATTAATCAAACCTATTATTTCCCGCAAGAAGAATTTACTTTAAACAAAGATAATCTTCAGTTTCATAATATTGATTTAATGAAATTAGTGGAACAATATGGAACACCATTAAAATTCACCTACTTACCTCAAATTTCAAATAACATCAACAAAGCCAAAAGCTGGTTTCGTAAATCGATGGAAAAGAATAAATATGAGGCTAAATATTATTATTGCTATTGTACTAAAAGCTCTCACTTTGAGTTCATCATGAATGAAGCTTTTAAAAACAATATTCATATTGAAACTTCATCTGCCTTTGATATTAATATTGTAGAAAATTTAATGGCAAATGGTAAAATAAATAAAAGCACCTATGTTATTTGTAATGGTTTTAAGAGAGATCAATATATAGAAAACATTGCCCGTTTAATCAATAACGGACATAAAAATACGATTCCTATTATTGACAATTTTGAAGAATTAGATTTGCTTCAAGCGGAAATTAAAGGGAAATTTAAGATTGGAATTCGTATTGCTGCAGAGGAAGAACCAAAATTTGAGTTTTATACTTCCAGACTAGGAATTGGTTATAAAAATATTGTGAACTTTTATAAAAAACAAATTCAAGAAAACGATAAGTTAGAACTGAAAATGTTGCACTTTTTTATCAATACAGGGATTAATGATAATGCCTATTATTGGAATGAATTAGTAAAATGTATAAAAGTTTATATTGCCCTAAAGAAAGAATGTCCAACATTGGACGGATTAAATATTGGTGGTGGTTTTCCAATAAAAAACTCATTGGCATTTGAATACGATTATCAATATATGATTGATGAAATTATCAATCAAATTAAAATTGCTTGTGATGAAGCCGAGGTTGATGTTCCAAATATTTTTACTGAATTTGGTTCGTTTACAGTAGGTGAAAGTGGTGGTGCCATTTATCAAATTTTGTATCAAAAACAACAAAATGATAGAGAAAAATGGAATATGATCGATTCTTCATTCATAACTACGCTTCCAGATACTTGGGCAATTAACAAACGTTTCATTATGTTAGCGGTTAACCGTTGGAATGAAACTTATGAAAGAGTTTTACTAGGTGGATTGACATGTGATAGTGATGATTATTACAATTCAGAACAAAACATGAATGCCATTTATTTACCAAAATACAATAAAGAAAAACCATTATATATTGGTTTCTTTAATACTGGTGCCTATCAAGAAACCATTGGTGGGTACGGAGGTTTACATCACTGTCTCATCCCTCAACCCAAACATATTTTAATTGATAGGGATGAAAATGGAATTTTGGCAACAGAAGTTTTTTCAGAACAACAAACTTCAGATGATGTTTTAAAAATTTTAGGTTACGATAAAAAATAAATATTAAATACAATTAGTCAATTTAAAAATTTCTTATATTTGGATAACTACATTTTTTTCAAGTATCTGATTTTTAAATATTTAAAACCAACACAATGAGTAAAGGACCTATAAGTCAGTTTATAGAAAAACATTATTTGCATTTCAATTCTGCATCTTTAGTAGATGCTGCTAAGGCATACGAACAACAATTAGCAAATGGTGCCAAAATGATGGTGAGTATGGCGGGTGCAATGAGTACAGCCGAAATTGGAAAAATCTTCGCTGAAATTATTCGACAAGATAAAGTACAAATCATTTCTTGTACAGGAGCAAACCTAGAGGAAGATGTTATGAATTTAGTAGCTCATTCACATTATGAAAGAGTACCTAATTACCGTGATTTGACACCACAAGACGAATGGGACTTATTAGAAAGAGGATTAAATAGAGTTACTGACACTTGTATCCCTGAACATGAAGCTTTCCGTCGTTTACAAAAACATATTTATAAAATATGGAAAGATGCTGATGACAAAGGAGAAAGATATTTCCCACACGAATTTATGTACAAAATGTTGCTTTCAGGAGTATTAGAAGAATACTATGAAATTGACTTAAAAGACAGCTGGATGTATGCTGCCGCTGAGAAAAATTTACCTATTATTGTGCCAGGTTGGGAAGACAGTACTATGGGGAACATTTTTGCATCTTACGTAATAAAAGGAGACTTAAAAGCTTCTACAATGAAATCAGGAATTGAGTATATGGTCTATCTATCAGACTGGTACCCAAAAAACAGTGCCAAAGGAATTGGCTTTTTCCAAATTGGTGGTGGAATTGCTGGAGATTTTCCAATTTGCGTAGTACCAATGTTGTATCAAGATATGGAAATGCATGATATTCCTTTTTGGAGTTATTTCTGCCAAATTTCAGATTCAACAACAAGTTACGGTTCTTATTCAGGAGCTGTACCAAACGAAAAAATAACTTGGGGTAAACTAGATATTAATACTCCAAAGTTCATTATTGAGTCGGATGCTACTATTGTAGCGCCTTTAATTTTCGCTTATTTATTAGACTTATAGAATATTATTATGAAAAGAGTAATTGTTGATTACGCAAAATTGACCAATGAAATCTTAAATCTTTTAGTAGAACGATTTCCCGATGGTTATGATGACTCCGATATAATCCGTTTTAGAAATGCTAAAAACGAATTAATTGAAGCTGTAGAAGTGCGTACTGAGGACACTATTTATTTAGTTAAAGTAAGTATGAAACTTGCTGATAGAATTGAAAATTATGACGAAGATGACGAAATCGATGACGAAATCGAACCAATCATCCCAATAAAAGGGCTTGATTTAGACGATGATGATGATGACGATGATGACGACGCTGTCGATAAACCTGAAACTGAGGACGATGAGGACGACGAAGATTCAGATAAAAAAGATTATTCTGATGAAGACGACGATGATGATGATGAAGATTAATTCATTATAAAATACTAAAGGAACTCTTATTTGAGTTCCTTTTTTTTTATTAATCGAATACTATTTAATTCAAATGTAAGATTCCATTATTACTAAATTCATCACATTCTTGTTTACTCATTATTATGATTACATCACAGATACTACACGATACGCTTAAAGAAAATTTTGGTTTTGAAAAATTTAGACCCAATCAGGAAAAAATTATTAATTCAATCATTTCCGGTCAAGATACATTGGCAATTATGCCTACTGGAGGCGGAAAATCTATTTGCTTTCAATTACCCGCACTTTTGTTTACAGGAATTACAATAGTTATTTCTCCGCTAATTGCCTTGATGAAAGATCAAGTTGATAGTTTAAAAACTAACGGAATTCAAGCTTGCTACATCAATAGTAGCCAAACAGATGGAGAACAGCAATTACATATCCAGAATCTTAAAGACAACAAAGTAAAAATTGTTTATGTAGCTCCTGAGAGTTTATCGTATTTAGAAAATGCATTTAGTCAAATAACCATTAGCTTAATTGCGATTGATGAAGCGCACTGTATTTCTTCTTGGGGACATGATTTCCGTCCAGCATATACCAATTTAGGATACTTAAAAAATCGCTTCCCTTCTACTCCAATCTTAGCTTTAACTGCGACTGCAGATAAAGCTACACGTAAAGACATTAGCACACAATTAAACCTAAATAACGCTAAGTTATTCATATCCTCATTCGATAGAAAAAACTTGAGTTTAGAAGTTCGACCAGCATTAGACAGAGTAAAACAAATTATAGATTTCATTAGCGAAAAGCCATCTGAATCAGGAATTATTTATTGCTTAAGCCGAAAAACAACCGAGGAATTAGCCGAAAAACTTCAAAAAGTTGGTATAAATGCTAAAGCCTATCATGCTGGTTTAGAAAACACAATTCGATCAAAAACGCAAGATGAATTCATAAATGATGATTGCCAAGTAGTTTGCGCAACTATTGCTTTTGGTATGGGAATCGATAAGTCAAATGTCCGCTGGGTCATTCATTATAATCTACCTAAAAATATTGAAGGATACTACCAAGAAATTGGACGTGCAGGACGAGATGGACTACCTTCGGAAACCATTTTATTCGAAAGTTACGGCGATGTAATCCAATTACAAAAATTTGCATCTCAAGGGTTAAACGCCGAAGTGCAACTCGCAAAACTGGAAAGAATGAAGCAATACGCAGATGCTTTGAGTTGTCGAAGAAAAATATTGCTTTCCTATTTTGGGGAACTCGTAACTGAAAATTGTGGAAATTGTGATATTTGTAAAAACCCACCCGAATTTTTTGACGGAACAATTATTGCTCAAAAAGCATTATCAGCCATTATGAGATTAAAAGAGTCAGAGCCACTTCCTGTTATAGTTGACTTTTTGAGAGGTTCAAAAAATGCTTATATTTTCGAAAAAGAGTATCAAAATTTAAAAACGTATGCCGTCGGTAGTGATATTTCCTGGTATGACTGGAATCAATACATTATTCAGTTAATCAATCAAGGCTATTGTGAAATAGCTTTTCATCAACAAAACAAAATTAGATTAACCTCTTTGGCACGTGAGGTTTTATTTGAAGGTGATAAAGTACAATTAACTACAGTTGTAAAGGCAAATACAGAAAAAATTGCAGTCAATGAACCAAAAACAAAGTTCAGTACGAATTCTCTTTTTGAAAAATTAAAAAAATTGCGATACGAAATTTCAAAAGACGAAAGTGTTCCTGCTTATGTGATTTTTAGTGATGCGGCTTTACGCCAAATGGAAACTTTAAGACCCATGAGCGATGAAGAACTTATTGCAATTGATGGTGTAGGTAAAGTAAAATTAGAAAAATATGGTGATGTATTTATAAAAGCTATCATTGAATTCCATAAAAACAAAGAGGTAAAAACAAAGAAAGAATCTAACACCTACAAAGAAACGCTTGCCTTGTTTCAAAGCGGGTTACCGCCTGATGAAATAGCTTTAAAAAGAAATTTAGGATTAGGAACTATTATGTCGCACTTTGCTAAATTATATTTAGATGGTGCAAATATTGATTTATTTCAATTTGTATCTAAAGAAGAAGTAATTCTTGTAAAACAAGCCAAGACAAAACTAGAAAGCCCAGCTACCTTAAAACCATATTTTGACTTTTTTGAAGAAAAAATTGCTTACGATAAAATAAGACTCGCTTTAACAATCATCGAAAAAGAGAATCGAAATAAGTAAAACCTGTATGATAACTTCATTCTCCCCTTTTATCAATTCTGAAACTGAGATTTTAGTTCTAGGAACAATGCCTGGAATCGCATCTCTTGAAAAACAAGAATATTATGCTCATCCAAGAAATCACTTTTGGAAAATAATGTATACAATTTTGGATAGTTTGCCAATTTCTGTTGTTTTCGAAGAAAAAATAAAATTATTACAGAATAACAAAATTGGATTGTGGGATGTTCTAGAAAATTGTGAAAGAAATGGAAGTTTAGATATTAACATAAAAAATCAAAAAGAAAATGATTTTGAGACACTATTTAAAAATTACCCAACAATTACTAAAATAATCTTTAACGGTAAAGAAAGTCACAAATACTTTCTTAAAAAATTTGGACAAATAAAAGGCATCACTTACTATGTGATGCCTTCCACTAGTCCTGCTAATACAATGTCTTTTGAAAAAAAACTTGAAATCTGGTCTACTTGTTTTTAAAAGCTATAAATATCTTTCTTGATAAACTTTTTGGTGGTGTTTTTGATGACCAATAATAATAAAAGCTATCGCACGAACTGAAATAGATGTATTAGAAGCTGTACCAGTACTCAGCAATTGTTCCTCTGAAAAACTTTTAAACAAAGACAACGTAGCCTGTCTTACTACAGCCATTTCTGTCAACAACCCTTGAAGGTTTCTTTCATTAGCATTTGTATTATCAACGTAATGATTTTCTTCAAAACCTGGCAACGGTGTTTTATCATTTCTAGAAATTCGTAAAGCACGATAGGCAAAAATTCGTTCTGTATCAATAATATGTTGAATAATATCTTTGATAGTCCACTTTCCTTCTGCATATCTGTAATCAAATTTATCCATTGGGATATTTTGTACAAAACGAATAAAATCATGAAGGCAAATTTCCAATTCTTCAATCATATCTACATTTCCTGCCGCCTTAATATAAGTTGCATTAAATTCCGAATATTCATTTACAGGTAATTGATCTGTTTTCATTTTTTTTTTTTAATTAAGCGGAGTTTCTACTTGCGTTAGTATTTCCAAAAAGCGAACGTGTTACAATTTTTTCGTACACTTTAATTAGTTTTTCATCAACAACACTTTCTTTATTTAATTCATTTATTCTAAGTAAAGCATATTGTTGTATTGTTAACAATGGCAATACAATACGTTCTCTTATTTGAATAGAAGCTTTACCATCAGGATAGTTTTCCATTAACTCAGTATGACCTGCAATTTTTAGTAATAATCGTTTAGTTTCTAAAAACTCATCATAGATTATTTGCCAAAATTCACCAAACTGAGGGTCCTTTTTCATATATGCCGTTAACGGAAAGAAAGACTTAGCCAAGGACATCATACTATTTTCCAATAATGTTTTGAAAAATAATGAATTGTCATATAAATCTTGAACCTTTTCCCATTGATCTGTATCTTCATAATGTTTTAAAGCAGTACCTACTCCGTAAAATCCAGGGACATTTTGTTTCAGCTGACTCCAAGAACCAACAAAAGGAATTGCTCTTAAATCAGCAAAATCTAGTTGAGCAGACTTACTTCTTTTTGAAGGTCGGCTTCCAATATTTGTTTTAGCATAATATTTCAACGTACTCATTTGCTCTAAATACGGAATGAATTTTGGGTGATTTTTAAAACTTAGGTATTTTTGATATCCTAAGTTAGCCAAATGATCCATTACCTCTTTTTCTGAACTAGATAAAATATTTTTGTTTTTACTAAATACTTGATTCGTAACACCAGCGCTTAATAAGTTTTCTAAATTATGACGACATGAATCTAAAGTCCCAAAATTTGAACTGATTGTTTGTCCTTGCACTGTAATTTGAATTTCTTTGTTTTCAATATTTGGACCCAATGAAGCGTAAAACTTATGTGTTTTTCCACCACCACGCGCTGGAGGCCCGCCACGTCCATCAAAAAATATAACATCTACACCGTACTGTCTTGAGATTGCCGTAAGTGCTTCTTTAGCTTGATAAATACTCCAATTCGCCATTAAATACCCTCCATCTTTGGTTCCATCAGAAAAACCAAGCATAATAGTTTGCTTCATTCCTCTATTTACAAGGTGTTTTGCATACATTGGATTTGTATATAATTTTTCCATTACATTATGCGCGTCAAGTAAATCATCTACTGATTCAAATAAAGGAACTACATCAACTGTTGGGTTTTCCCAATTACTTAATCGAATCAATGCAAATGTTTCCATTACATTAAGCGCACTTTCATTGTTACTAATAATGTAACGATTAGCACCAAATTCTCCATTATTTTCTTGAATAACTTTGATTGCTTGAATGGATTCAATAGTTGATCTTGTAATTTCGTTTTCAAAATCGTTTGGATTAAGATCTCCTTCTACTTTAGACAATACTGCAAACTTTTCAATTTCAGTTAAATCGTAATAATTTTCAGGAAAGACTGAGGCATCCGATTTTAAATAATAATCAAACACATCTTTAAACACAGCATCATGAATTCTACTATTTTGACGAATATCTAAGGTTGCAAAATGAAAACCAAATAAATTCACTTTAATAAGAAGCGCATCTAATTCATCTAAATACAAAGACTGATGTTGCTCAATAATAATTGCTTTAATCTTATTCAATTGCGCTTTAAATTCATCCAAAGTGATATAAATTTCCCCTTTAGAATAAAAAACAGAACGATAAAGTTTTTGTTCCAATTCAGTAACTAAAACATCTACATTAAAGAATGTTAGCTTTCTTTTTAAGCTTCTCATTTCGATATAATAACATTTTAAAATAGAAGTTCTTAAACGTTCTGCTACTTTTAAAGTTATATCCGTTGTTACATATGGATTTCCATCACGGTCTCCTCCTGGCCAAAAACCAAGTTTAATTAATGGATTTTGAATTGAAGTACCTTGAAACACATTTTTTTGAAGGTAATGAACCATATCTCCTGATGTATTATAAAACACATTTTCAAGATACCAAATCAAACTTACCGCTTCATCAAAAGGATTTGGTTTCTCATTTTTTATAAATGGAGTTTTCCCTAATTGAGCCAATAAATGTTTTATATTAAGTAACTTATTCTCACGGATAGCTTCCGTTAAATCATTAATAATACCCAAAACTGAACCTGGATAAAATTGAGTTGGATGAGCAGTTAAAACCGTTCGCACATTGAAATTTTCAAGAAAATCGATTAATTCTTCTTTCTTTCCTTTTGCTTCAGCTTTTTCTTTTATATCTCTTAAAGAACCTCTTCCTTCCATATTATTAACAATTGGAAAAGCAGCATCTTCTACCGCATCAAACAATACAATTTGACGCTCGATATACTGGATAAAACGAAACATTAAGTCAATTTTATCGGCTTCAACTGAGCTATGTAAATATTTTTGAGAAAAAAATTCAATAATCTCTTTAGGAGTTTCTTGTTTTTTAAAACCAGTCTCGCAAACTTCAGTAAATAAAGGAAGTAAAACTCCCGTATTATCTATAGAATCAAAAGGTAAAGTGATAAAAACACTGTTGTAAATATTATATTTAGAAAGAACATTTTGATTGAAACGTTCAATTTTTGGTAGTGTGTACATAATTTTGTTATAGATGGTTTGGTTTAATAGAAAATAGTTATAAAAAAATAACCCCAAGAACTAACTTGAGGTTATATTTAAATAATATAGCATTCAAGTTTAATTACATATTTTTGAAAATAGTATGCATTAAGCGCTTCTTATCATTGATACTTTCTTCAAGTGAGATCATAGTTTCTGTTCTATAAACACCATCAATATCATCAATCATAAAAATAACATCTTTTGCATGCTTAGTATCTTTTGCTCTGATTTTACAAAAAATATTAAATTTTCCAGTAGTCACAGAAGCTACTGTAACAAATGGGATTTCATTGATACGCTGTAAAACAAACTTAGTTTGTGATGTATTATTAAGAAAAACTCCCACATAAGCAATGAAAGAATAACCTAATTTATCATAATCAAGTACTAATGAAGACCCCATTATTATTCCAGCGTCCTCCATTTTTTTTACCCTAACATGAACAGTTCCAGCAGAAATTAACAATTTTTTTGCAATATCTGTAAAAGGAACTCTGGTGTTATCAATCAACATATCCAAAATTTGATGATCTACTTCATCTAAACGGAACTTACTCATATTTCTTTAATTAATATTATTACTCGCTATTAAAAAGTATAAAAATATATATAAAAACAACAAAATGATTACTTTTTTTAATTTTTTATCAATCCGTTAACAAATTTCACGCTTTTTTCTAAATAAAAATCGGCTTTTTGATTTAATTTCGGAAAATTATCGAAATCATCCTTATAAGTTGCTTCCATAGCATCATATTCAAAATGACCATAATACCCTTCCAACTCTCCAATTTCTACAATATAAGCGTTAAAATGAATTTTATTTTCAATTAATTCTTCTTTGTATTGTGCAGCAAAATTCGTTATTTTTTCAATACCATCATAATTTATTTTGACATTTTTATACATAAAATCATAAAAAACGGGTTTATTTTGAGGAATGTTCAAATATTTATTAATTCCATTGATAACTATATCGTTTTCGCAAAGTATCGTAAAACTCGAAAGTAACGCTATGAAAATGTATTTTCTAGTTTCTTCTCTATTATAATCATTGCTAAAATGCCCAGCTTCAAACAACAAAGTTGGAACACCTAAATACTGAAAGGTATCTCCTATACAGTTAATATTAAAAGAATCGTCAAATCTCCCTACTTGATTAGGTATATATTGTTGTAAAACCGAATTAATTCCTGCAATAAGCTCAATAGCCTTAAGTCGAGAGTCGTTTATATCTCGTTCTTCATTGTAGGAAGGTGCCAAAAACGATACAGTAGCCACCTTTCCCGTGTCACTTACGCCAAAAATAGTACGCTGATCATGAAGATTAAAACAATAGTCTGGTTTAAAAGACTCAAACGCTTCTCTAAGCACTCTACTTTCTGGTTGCGAAAGATTTTGAGAATCTCTATTTAAATCAATTGAATTAGCATTTGCACGAGTATACAACTTAGCACCATCAGGATTCAAGATTGGAATTGTATAAAAAGTGAATGTAGAAAGTAATTTTTCAGCAAGATCAGTTCCGCTATTTAATAAGTTAAGAAAATCAAATAAAGCCTTTGTAGTAGTACTTTCATTTCCATGCATCTGAGACCATAGAAATATTTTAGTCTCTCCGTCTCCAATTTGGTATTTATAAATTGGTTTTTCAAGAACCGATTTTCCTATAATTGAAAGCTGGTTATTTGAATTTAATTTTTTTAATAAAGGTTCAATTGATTCTAAAGTCAGATACCTACCTTCAATAGATACTTCTTTATTTTCAACGAATAATTGTTCTAAATTCATAGTATAATATTTAATTTACAAAAGTAAACAACTTTATTTTTACAAAAGTAAACTTAATATTTAGAGTTAAAATTATAATTGTAAACAACTATTTTAGAATTTGTTTCCTACTATAATAGCTCATTATTAACATTTGTCACTTGTGTTAAATTAAAAATTTATTGACTTATAACCATGTGTTTAAGTTATTTTACATGATGTATTAGTTTATGCTTAAAACACTATTTTCCACTGTTTACATCTGTAATATTGTCTTTTAGGTATTTTTTATTTACATTTGTAATTACACTAATTAGAATGGTAATTTACAATGGTAAACACAGAGGATTTTATTAAACGCTTAGAAATTATACTTGATTATTACAGTATTAATGCATCCACTTTTGCAGATAAAATTGGCGTACAGCGATCTAGTTTGTCTCATCTTCTATCAGGAAGAAACAAACCAAGTCTTGATTTTATTTTGAAAATTTTAGAAGAATATCCTGATGTAGATTTGTATTGGATTTTAAATGGTAAAGGAAATTTTCCGAAAAATGGAGATAAAGATCTAGTAGTTGAAAATAGTGTAACTCCTAAATTAAAATCAAATCACACTATTCCAACAGCAGCATCTTCAATTCCTGAAAACTTATTTTCTCAAAATGAAAATGATAAAGAAAGTTTCCCAAATGTTGAAAGTGAAATCATTTCTGGAGATGTGGATAAAATCGTGTTTTTTTATAAAGATGGAACTTTTAAAATTTTCAAACCCCAATAAATAATTTGTATTTTGAAAATTACAAAAGCATCAATTACATTTTAAATCCATATTCTGGATTTTTCCCTTCTACTCCAATAAAGTGTGTTTTTAGAATTTCAATATCTTTCTCTAAATTTCCTGTCGGCATCAATGGTAAGCCTAAATTGACTTCTTTTTTTCCAAAATCAAATGTGACTGGAATTATTGGAACATTTGCTTTTAAAGCTATATAATAAAAACCTGTTCTAAGTTCGCTTACTTTTTTACGTGTCCCTTCAGGAGCAACTGCTAATCTAAACGTTTTTCTTCTTTCAAAAATAGCAGCAATTGAGTCAACTTTATTTAATCCTCCAGATCTGTCTAAAGGTTCCCCTCCCATATATCTAAAATAATAACCAAAAGGAAAACGAAATAATTCTTTCTTACCTACCCAATTCATATCTAAACCAGTTATTCCTCTTGTGAATATCCCTAAGTAAAAATCATGTGCACTTGTATGTGGCATTACCATCATCACACACTTTTTTATATTTGCATCTATACTGCCAACAATTCTCCAGCCCATAAGCTTGAAAAATATCCATTTATATATTTGTTTCTTCATTCCTACGTAATTTTGTGCAAAGTATATAATTTTAAACTAATTTAGATAAAAACTGCAATTGATGCTGAAAAAAATATTGAGTTATATTATTCCTATAAAAATTCATACAAAAAAATCTCCCTTAAGCAAATCACTAGAAGTTACATGGGCTAATGGAGAATTAGTTTTAGATTCGAAAAATACAAACTATTCGTATGGAAGTTTACAGCGCATTTTAAGATTGGGCCTGAAAACAATTGGCTTTCACAACGTAATTCTCATGGATCATGTGTTAGTTCTAGGCGTAGCTGGAGGTAGCGTTATAAAAACATTAGTTGATGAAATCGAATACAAAGGTAAAATTACAGGCGTCGAAATCGATTCGGATATAATTAATATAGCCAACCAATATTTTAACCTAGATAAAATCGACCAACTTGAAATCATTATTGATGATGCATTTGAATTTGTATTAAAAACAAAAAATAAATATGATTTAATTATTATTGACATCTTCCAAGATACTAAGATGCCTAATTTTTTATTTGAATCTTTTTTTATCAATAGAATCTGTTTTCTACTTAAAAGCAAAGGATTTGTTCTCTTCAACACTATGCTTTTGGATAAAAAAGACGATGTAAGAAATGAGAAATACATTGCTGAATTTGATACTATTAATTTTAAAATTAAATCCATTCCCAGGGTTGAAAACCATAATGAATTAATCGTTATCGAGAAATTAATATAAGTATTGCTTTCTTTTTATTGATACATAAAAAAATTAATATTTTTTTTGTTATTATTATAATTAAATGTACTTTGCGTCATAGTAACACATTTGAATTAATACAACTGCAAAAGTTAATTATTTGTACCATGAAAAAAAAGAATATTAAAAAAACTGTTTTGACATTAACCGTTTTATCCAGTATTACTCTAATGTCATTTATTGATCCCCCAAAATACCGTGATTTAAACAAAAACGGAAAAATGGATCCTTATGAAAATATAAAACTTCCTATTGAAAAAAGAATCAGTAATTTGATTTCTTTAATGAATATAGAAGAAAAAGCGGGGATGATGTTTATTAATGGTACATTAATTAATACTGATGGTACGATTGATAAAAAAGAAGGTGCAACTGGCATGGCAGCTCGGCTTCCTTCTCCTCGTGAATTGATTGAAAATAAAAAAATGAATCACTTTAATTATTGGCAAGCACCCAATGTTAAAGAAATGGCAATGGGCTACAATGCTATTCAAAAAGTAGCCGAAGGTACTCGTCTTGGAATTCCAGTTACAATTGCATCTGATCCCCGTCATTATTTTAGTAATAATGTTTTCACTATGGAAGCAAATGGATTTTCACAATGGCCAGAACAACTTGGCTTTGCAGCAATTAATGACACTCAATTAATGCAAAGGTTTGGTGATATTGCGCGTCAAGAATACCTAGCTGTTGGAATTCGTGAAGCGTTGCATCCTATGGCTGATTTAGCAACTGAACCACGTTGGCCTCGTGTTAGTGGTACATTTGGCGAAGATGCCAATCTTTCGGCTCGAATGATTAAAGCGTATATCTTAGGCTTTCAAGGAAGCAAGCTAGGTGTAAATAGTGTTGCTACTATGACCAAACACTTCTCTGGTGGCGGTCCTCAAAAGGAAGGACTTGACCCCCATTTTCAATACCAAAAAGGACAGGTATATCCAGGTAATAACTTCAATTATCATTTAATTCCATTTGAAGCGGCTTTCGATGCACATACTGCTGCAATTATGCCTTATTATGGTGTGCCAATGGAACAAACTTCTGAGAATGTAGGTTTCTCTTATAACAAAGACATTATCACACGACTTTTACGTGATAAATACAAATACGATGGTGTAGTTTGCACTGATTGGGGTTTAGTGACTGATACTCAAATGGGTCCTGTTGTATGGCCAGCACGTGCTTGGGGGGTTGAAAACCTTAGTGAAAAAGAACGGGTAAAAAAAATAATTGAAGCAGGTTGTGATCAATTTGGTGGAGAAAATTGCCCGCAATATATTGTTGAATTAGTTAAAGAAGGACAAATAAAAGAGTCTCGTATTGACCAATCTATCAGACGTTTGTTGAGACAAAAATTTACTTTGGGTTTATTTGATAATCCATACGTTGATGTAGAAAAAGCAACTCAAATTGTAGGTCGTGCTGATTTTAGAAAATTAGGTGACGAAACACAACGTCGTTCTATGACTTTATTAAAAAATGACATTAAACTTCCATTAACTGCTGCGGCAAAATTGAAGATTTATGTAAAAAATATTGATCCAAAAATAGCTTCTAAATATGGACTTATAGTAGCACTTCCTGAACAAGCAGATGTTGCTATTATACGCTTGAATACGCCATGGGTACCATTAGAAACTGATAATCCTTTTGCCAAAGGGTTTCATCACGGAGATTTAGATTTTAAAGGAAAAGACCTAGAAGACGTACTTACACTTTGCAAAACTGTTCCTACTATTGTTGATATTTACTTAGATCGTCCTGCTGTTTTTCCTGAGATTGATGCTGCAGCCAAAGGTGTTTTTGGAAATTATGGCGCTAGCGATGCAGCCTTATTGGATGTGATTTTTGGAAATGCTAAACCCGAAGGGAAATTACCTTTTGAGCTTCCGTCTTCGATGGAAGCGGTAAGAAATCAAAAAGAAGATGTGCCTTATGACTCTAAAGATCCTTTATACCATTTTGGTTTTGGATTGAGTTATTAGATTTTTAATTGTTGTTAGTTAATTATGTTTCTAAAAAATGCTTCTCTATAAAGATGAAGCATTTTTTTTTGATTTTAATTCAACACGTTAAAGATGGAATCTAAACTAATTATTTTGTACTTTCGGTAGGAACAGTAAAACTAAATTTGGATGAAAAAAACGGTACGGAAACTACTTTTAGGAAATGTAGCCAAAATGGGAAAACCAAAATTTAATCCTATTCAAAAACGAATTCAAAATATAAATGCAATCTGGAACAACGACCATCAGGATGACAATGGAATTGAAAAAATTGTGCGCTTGTTTCTTTCCTCCTCTCAATTGTTTTTTCCTGGTATTTATATCAAGTATTTAGTTTCTAAAAAAGGAGCTGAATATGAAGATTTGGCTGTTGATTTTTATGTTTTGCTAAAAGTAGCACTTCCTCTTACTATTTTAATGAATGAATGGCAAACGAACCCGTTACTTCTTGGCATTATGGTTTATGTAATGCTAGAAACCGTTTTGTATATCCCAACCTTGATTTTTGCTTCCGATTTATTTTCAAAACCGCGTTCGTACAAAAGATCAATGCTGTTACTTTTCTTTAATTATCTAGAAATGGTATTTGCTTTTGCCGTTTTATATACTTGCGATAATTATTTAAATAGACCTTTTCATCATTGGTTTGACGCTATTTATTTTAGTACTGTAACATCATCAACCATAGGATTTGGCGACTACTATCCTGTTAAAACCTTTGGTAAGTTTTTGGTGAGTATGCAATCTCTTTTGGTACTATTATATGTAGTACTATTTTTGAATTTTTTCTCTACTAAAATAAAGTCTAAAGGGTATTTTGACCAAGATAACGATGCCTAATTACAACATTTTCCTAGCTTTTTCTAAGTCTTCCAAGGTGTCAATACCAATTCCAACATGGGTAGTTTCTACCATTTTTATGCGTTTACCAAATTCCAAATAGCGAAGTTGTTCCAGTTTTTCAGATGCTTCTAATGCCATCATAGGTAAACTATAAAAATCCAACAACGCTTGTTTTCTAAAAGCGTAAATTCCTATATGTTGCATATAGCGCACACCTACATTTTTCTCTCTTGGATACGGGATTACCGAACGCGAGAAATATAAGGCAAATCCGTTTTGATCAGTTACTACTTTTACATTATTGGGATTGTTAATTTCATCTTGATTAGTAATCTCGCGCATTAAGGATGCCAAATCTACTTTATTATCCAAATCATTTTTAAATACTTCAATCACTTTCGCCAAAGGCTCCACATCAATAAACGGTTCATCACCTTGCACATTTATTACGATATCTACATCTAGATTTTCAACAGCTTCAGCAATTCGATCACTTCCCGACTCGTGTTCCTTGACACTACGAATCGCTTTACCGCCATGAGCAACAATTTCATCAAAAATTAAATCTGAATCCGTTACTACAAATACATCATCAAATAAATTGGTATTAATGGCTGCTTCATACGTTCTTAAAATTACCGTTTTGCCTCCCAAGTCCTGCATTAATTTAGCTGGAAATCGAGTTGACGCGTAACGGGCGGGAATGACTGCTATTATTTTCATTTTATTATTATTTTGCCATGAAGGCGCTAAAATACAAAGTTAATTTAGTGCGCCAAATATAAGTTTTATTTTATAAAATCTTAACCGAAGTCATACTCAACGAACCCGCTAAAAGTTTATCATTAAACAAACTTAATTCTTCGGTTTTTCCTTTTAGTGCTAAAGTATAAATCAAAGGCAAATAATGGTCTGGTGTAGGTATCGCTAATTGAAAGGCTTTGCTTTGTTTTTCAAAATCAATAAGCGGCTGAAAGTCTCCATCTAGCAAATAATCATTTATTGTAGCTCTTGCTTCAATCGCCCAATCGTAACCATAATCATCTCTATGGAAATTCTGAAAATCAACCAATCTTAAATTATGAACTATATTTCCACTTCCAATTATCAAAACGCCTTTAGTACGCAAAACGCTGAGTTTTTGAGCCAATTCAAAATGATATTTCCCTGGTTTAGTATAATCAATACTCAACTGAATTACAGGAACATGAGCATCTGTATATAAATGTTTAATTACACTCCAAGCACCATGATCTAATCCCCAGTGTTCGTCAAGTTCCACTTCGGTGGGAAGCAATAATTTGGTAGTTTCTACTGCTAGTTCAGGACTTCCTTTTGCAGGATACTGCACATCAAATAATGCTTGAGGGAAACCTCCAAAATCATGAATTGTTCTTGGCATTTCCATTGCAGTAACCTTTGTCCCATTGGTAAACCAATGTGCCGAAATACACAAAATAGCATTGGGTTCTGGTAATGTTTTGGCTAAATTTCTAAAACCCGCTACAAACTCATTTTCTTCAATTGCGTTCATTGGGCTTCCGTGTCCTAGAAATAAGACAGGCATTTTTTCGGTATTCGAAAAAGAACTAGAAATTTTATGTAAGTCGTTTAAAGTATTCATATCAAGTAATTGTCCTAATAATCATTAAATGTAAAAATCTTTTCTTTTATAAAGATTCATTTTATAAAAAAATGGACAAATAAAATTGCCCATTTTTTATAAATCTAAAAATCTATATTTTTATTTTGAATAAACTTGTTTCAAAAAAACTTCTAATGTGATCGGTTTTCTTCCTAACAATTTTTCTAAGTCCGAAGATTCTGCTTGAAACTCACCTTGCTTTATCGCTTCGGCAAAACCTACAAACATTCCAATATATTCCCCTGGAACTCCTGCCTGAGTCAAAACAGCTTCGTAATCTTTAGGGTCAGGACTTAGATAATGTACACTAGTATTTGTAATTTTACTTAGAGTATCTGCAATTTCTTGCATCGAATAATTTTCGACATTATTCATCCCGTATTCTTTATTTTCATGACCCTCAGTTATTAAAACAGTAGCAACAGCTTCAGCTAAATCATTTCTAGATACATATGCAGCGGCAGTTTCACCTGCTGGAAAATAAATTCCAGTCACTAAAACTTTCTCACCTAAAAACATAGGTAACACATCTAGGTATAAATTATTTCTAAAAATAGTATACTTCATTCCGCTTGCTTTAATAGCAGTATCCGTATCAATATGTGATTTTGCCAAAAAGGCAATTGGAGAGCTATCTGATTCATTTTTACGTTCAAAACTAGTATATAAGATATGCTTCACTCCTGCTTCTTTGGCCGCTTTTACAGCAGCTAACTGTTGTTTACTACGATTAGCTAAATCAGTTCCTGAAACCAATAATAATTTATCAATTCCTTGAAATGCCGCTAACAACGATTCATAATTATCGTAATCCCCTATTTTTAATGTAATTCCTTTTGCATTCAAATCAGCTGCTTTTGCTTCGTCTCTAACTAGGGCTGAAATATTGGAGGCTGCAATTCCTTTTTTCAACAAAAAATCGATTGTTGTCTTTCCGAAATTTCCTGTTGCCCCTGTGACTAAAATTTTTGTATTCATTATTTTTTTTATTTATATTATTTCTAATACAAAGATAACTACCTTTGCTTCTTAAAGTATAGTGGTATACTAAAGTATATCGATATACTTTAGTATACTATCAGTAAAATAAGGAGCTATGGAAAATAAAATAAGCTTTAAAGATGTAAAAGCTTGCCCAATTCAGTTTGTATTGGCTGTAAATGATACTTTGAATGTCATTAGTGGAAAATGGAAACTGCCTATTATTGGGTCATTACTATTTGAAAAAAGACGATTTACTGATATACTGCGCAATATTCCTAAAATAACACCACGAATGTTATCTAAGGAATTAAAAGATCTAGAAATGAACGGAATGGTGAAACGTACTGTTTATGATACTATACCAATTGCAGTCGAATATGAATTAACAGAATCAGCTAAATCCTTAGGTGATGTTTTAGATAAAATGCTAGAATGGGGTTTACAACATAGGGAAACAGTACTTGCGGAAAAGTAGACCTCAATATTATCTATTCGACAAAATTCTCATCTTTAAACCCAATTAAATACAACTTACTCTTTGCTCTTGTAATTGCCGTATACAACCATCGAATGTAATCACTATCAATTCCATTAGGTAAATAAGGTTGTTCAATGAAAACCGTATCCCACTGCCCTCCTTGTGACTTATGGCAGGTTATGGCATAAGAGAACTTTACTTGTAATCCATTGAAATATTCATTGGCTTTTACTTTTTGGAACTGCTTGTATTTAGTTTCTCCTTCGTAATCTTTCAATACTTCTTGATACAATCTATTGGATTCCTCATACGTTAAAGATGGAGATTCACTTTTTATGGTGTCTAATAATAAAACGGTTTCAAACGGAATTTGATTTGGGTAATCTACCATTCGTATTTTTACTTTGGCAAACTTAAAACCGTATAATTCTTGAATTTTAAAAATTTCCAGCACTTCAATAATATCACCATTGGCAATAAAACCAGCTTCATCTGAATCTTTTAGCCAAAAATAATTATTCTTCACTACCATTAAAAAGTCACCTGTAGACAACTCACTTTCCTTATCGAGAATTTTGGTTCGTATTTGTTCGTTGTATTGATTGGCCCTTTTATTCGATCGAACAATGAAAGCTGTATCTTCAATACTATAATTACTATATGCTGAATTTATGGCATCTTGAATATCATACCCATCTGTTAACCGAACAATATCTTTGAATTTTTTGACATCAAATTTAAAATCGGTTATAAAAGAATCTTCTAATAAGGTACGCAGTTCCGTAGCATTATATAAAATACCGGAACCTTCTTCCTGACGCATTACTTCATTGAGTTCAATATGCTTGACTTCTTTATTGTAATTGATGCTTAAAGTGTGAATATCTAACGCTGGACTAATATCTAAATTTACTGGTGGTAATTGTGCGGTATCTCCCAAGAGTATCATTTTACAGTTGGTTCCTGAATAGACATAAGAAATCAAATCGTCTAGTAACGATCCGTTTTCATACATTTTAGAATCGGAATTTGTATCCGAAATCATAGAAGCTTCATCGACTATGAATATGGTGTTTTTATGTTTATTGGGTTGCAAAGTAAACGAGACTCCACCTCCCGAAGATTTCTTTGGAAAATATATTTTTTTATGAATGGTAAAAGCAGGCTTGTTCGAATAATTAGCAATTACTTTGGCAGCACGACCTGTAGGCGCCAGTAAAACGTACTTTTTGTTAATTTCTAATAGGTTATTTACAATAGTTGAAATCACAGTCGTTTTTCCAGTTCCAGCATATCCTTTAAGTACAAAAATAGTGTCATTGTGCATATCCGTTAAAAAAATGGCGATTTTTTGAAAAAAAATATCCTGATTGTATGTAGGAGCAAAAGGAAACTGTTTTCGTAAAAGGCTATAGAACAAGGAAGAATTCATCTGGGCTTTGTTATTGTAAAATGAACTTCAAATATAAGGATGAAATTCCGGTGAATCACATTAAATCCCATTAGAATCAAAAAAAATTGTAAGTTTGCAATTGCATTTAATCGATTCAAAATTCCATATTTAGATTGGGTTTCAAAAAAGTTTATGTCTACACAAAATACGAATATTACCGAAAAGAAATATAAAAAACTGTCTATTCAAGTTTCCTTGACTGGACTTTCTTTTTGTTGTTTTGATACATTAAACAATACCATAACTTCTTTTAATGAAGTTCATTTTGACAGTTTCCATAAAGGAATACAAATTGAAGATTTATTTTCGAATGCTTTTCAGGAATATGTTGAATTGAATGACAGCTATGATGATGTGCTCATTATACACAACAACAATCTTTCCACATTTGTTCCTGAACCCTTATTCGATGAGAATTTTATAGGTAGTTATTTACAGTATAATACAAAAGTTTTTAAAACTGATTTTTTCGCTTTCGATGAAATTAGTAATTATCAAATCAACTGTGTCTACATTCCTTATGTGAATATGAATAATTTTTTTATTGACAAATTTGGTGCTTTTGATTATAAGCATGCGAATAGTATTTTGATCACTACACTTTTGGATGCATCCAAAAATATTGACGATAAAAAAATGACCGTCCATTTTAATAAAGGCCATTTTGAAATTATTGTTATTCAAAATCAAAAGATGTTATTATTCAACTCCTTTGATTATCAAACACCCGAAGATTTTATTTATTACGTTTTATTTACTGCAGAACAATTGACTATGAATCCAGAAAAATTCTTATTGGAATTAATAGGAGATATTGATAAAGAAAGTGAATTTTTCAAAATAGCCTACAAATACATCCGCAACGTTGCTTTAGTAGACGTTGAGGCTTTACGATGGAACAATTATTTTTCTGAGGCCGAAAACAGAAATCATTATATACTTTTCAACTCATGAGAATCATTTCAGGAAAATACAAAGGAAGACGCATAAATCCACCAAAAGGATTACCCGTTCGCCCTACAACCGATATGTCTAAGGAAGCTTTATTCAATGTTTTAAATAACCATTTTAGTTTTGAAGGATTGAAAGTATTGGACTTATTCGCTGGAACAGGAAATATAAGCTACGAATTTGCTTCTAGAGGAAGTTCCCCAATTACCTCAGTTGACGGGGATTTTGGTTGCGTGAAATTCATTAAACAAACAGCTGCTGAATACGATTTTAATATTGCGGCTACGAAAAGTGATGTCTTTAAATTTTTAGAAAGAAACAACGCCACTTTTGATATTATTTTTGCCGATCCACCTTATGCTTTAGACCAAGCTACATTCGATAGAATTGTGCTGCTTGTTTTTAAAAAAAACAGTTTGAATCAAGACGGAATGATGGTTATTGAGCATTCAAAATATACTAAATTAGATCATCTAATTCATTTTTCATTTAAGAAAAGTTATGGCGGATCTATTTTCAGTTTCTTCGAATTGCCTTCATCAGACGAGGAGTTAGACGAGGATCTATTTGAAAACGACGGGGAAGAAGAATAATAATCAGATACGATTTACAAACAGAAAATGCCTTGCAATTGCAAGGCATTTTCTGTTTTAGTATAGGAAAAAAAATCTTAAATATTAGAATCTAAAACTACCGATAATTTATCCATAACCATTTTATAATTTGGTGTTTCCACTTCATATTTCAATCCTTGTTCCACTACAAATTGAGTTAAGGATGCCAATTCAAATTTACGTCCAGCCAATACATCACGATGCATCGAAGACGTAGCGCTATGTGGTGTTTTTTCTAATTTTAAAATAGTTTGCATAATAATGTCATTAGGTAATTCCAATCCTTTAACAGCGGCAATCAGCGTGATTTCATTTAGAAGACCAACATATAATTTTCGGCTAGAATCGGTACTTAGAATTTCACCTACATTTTGGTTCAAATAAGAAGTAGCTGATGCTAATGCGGATATGAAAATAAATTTTTCCCAAACCGTTTCTTCAATGTTGTCTACTAAATAACTCTCTATCGTTGCCTTTTTAAAAATGGATTGTAACGCTTTTAGTTTAGCAATAGAGGCTGTTCTAGATCCAAAAAATAATTTTTCGTACGCCCCTATTTTTGTAATTTCACCAGGAGCATTAATCATCGAAACGATATAAACACAACCTTCTAAAACAACATTATCAGGATAAAGGATACTAATTCTTTCTGGCGCATCAACACCATTGTACAAAGGTAGAAAAACGGTGTTTTTTGTAATGCACTTTTGAAGCGCAAGAAGACTCTCTTCAATATCATACGTTTTTGTAGCACAAATGAGGTAATCTAATTTTCCTATTATTGCAGGATCATTAGATACTATGCTTGGAAAAACAATCATTTCATTGTCATCCGAAACAATTTTTAAGCCAGATTGCGCTATAGCTTTTTGAGTTTCCCCACGTGCAATAAACACAATCTCAATTTGATCTGATTCAGCATAAGCTTTTGCCAAAAGCCCACCAAAATAGCCACCTACTCCACCCAAACCTAATATACCTATTCTTGTTTTCATACCTACTATTTAAAAACAAAACCATCAAGAAATTAGAAAATTAAGCTTTTGACTTAATATAACTGAATTTCTTAATGGTTCTCTTTTAGATTTCACAATCTTTGATTTATTAAATTTTTAATAAAAAAAACAGACCTATAAGCCGGATTCTGTATCCCGATAAATCGGGACCCTTATCATTTATCTAGATCTTGCATTACTGCAAGACTCAAGCTATCTACCCTTCAACAACGGACGAGAAGCCCTTAAATGCTGATATACTTGATATTTCACCGCATAGAGTTTACCTGGTTTCACTACAGCATTACCTGTACATACTTTCTGTTGCACTTGTCCTAATCCGATTACTCGAACCGACGGGTATTACCCGCTATGCTTCTCTAAGGTGTCCGGACTTTCCTCCCTTCCGAAAAATCGGAACGACGATAAGGCGGTCTGCTGGGCAAATTTACATTTTTTTATTCATGCTTTGCTATTTTAGAATCGTTACTTTAACAACACTTTTGCAATTTCTTAATTATAAAACAGTTACCTTTAAGTTGAAAAAATTCTAATATCATGAAACCAACCTATCATTATTCGACCGTTTCTGAAGCTCTTGATAATTTGAATGAAATGGGGTTTACTTATGACTTTAATATTCATGAAGAAGATATTGTAAAGAAACCTCATAATTACGAAATCAAACACATCTATCGTTATGAGGGAGATTCGGATCCTGGAGACGAAGCTGTAGTTTATGGCATTAAATCTACTTCAGGAAAAAAAGGGGTATTTGTTGCTGGATTTTCGGCTAATTCTGATAGCAAAGTAACGCAAATATTATCAAAACTATGTGTTGATGAAAATGATCAACAATGCAGAATTTAAAGTATAAAAAATAGTAAAAAAACAAATTAATATAAAAATATGAAAAACATATACCATTATGCTTCTGTTTCAAAAGCTTTAAATGAATTAAATGAAAAAGGATTTACCTATGATTTTAACATCCATGAACAGGAAATTGTAAAAAATCCAAATCAATATGAAATTATTCATATTTACCGTTATGAAGGAGATTCAAATCCAGATGACGAAGCAATAGTGTATGGTATTAAATCTGAATCAGGTACAAAAGGTGTTTTTGTTTCTGGTTTTTCAGCTAATTCAGTTAGTGAGGCTGCACAAATATTAATAAACCTTTCAATAGAAGAGAAAAACAGATAAATTTCTCAACTCATTTCCTAATTATATTTTTTAAACTATTCGTCCCCAAATAATTATTTTTTTCAAAGCTATATTTCGAACTAGATTTAATCGTAATTTGATGTTACTTACCGAAATAATAATTAAACGAATTAAAAATGAGGGTCCATTATCTTTTCGGGATTTTATGGAGATGGCTTTGTATTTTCCTGAATTAGGCTATTACAATTCTATGAAAAATAAAATTGGAGAAGATGGCGATTTTTATACCAGTGCCAGTCTTTCTGAATCTTTTGGTGCAATGATAGGCCGGCAAATAGAAGAAATGTGGGAAATACTGGATAGAAAGCCCTTTAAAATTATTGAATACGGAGCAGGAACGGGGCTTTTATGTCGGGATATTTTACATTATTTAAAAAATAACACCACATTATACAAAGACTTAAGCTATTGCATAATAGAAAAAAGTGAGAGTATGCGTGCTGTTGAAAAGAAATATTTAATTGAAAAAGTAACTTGGCACAATTCTATAAAAACAATTCCAGATATAAATGGCTGTATCTTATCCAATGAAGTTATTGATAATTTTTCAGTTCATCAAGTAGTAATGGACGAAGAACTTAAAGAAGTATTTGTAGATTATGACAATGGATTTATCGAAGTGCTACAGCCAGCTAAAAAGGAGCTTAAAGAGTACCTAAAAACTTTAAAAGTAGTACTTCCAAAAGGATATCGAACAGAAATTAATCTGGAAGCAATAGCATGGATAAAGGAAGTTTCACAATTTCTAAATAAAGGATATATTATTACAATTGATTATGGCTCTTTCTCTTCTGATCTATATCGAAATGCTAGAAGCAGTGGCACATTATTATGCTATAACAATCATCAAAAAAATGAAAATCCATACCAACTTATAGGTTATCAAGATATTACGTCACATACTAATTTTTCGGCACTTGGCCGTTGGGGTTTAGAATATGGAATTAATTATTGTGGAATGATTGATCAAACCAATTTTTTAAGAGCACTTGGCATTAAAGAATACCAAAACAGAGCCTTAAACAATCCCTTATGTAAAAGTCAAGTAAAAATTCATGAATCCTATATTAATTACGGATTATTGATGGCGATGGGAATGAAATTTAAAGTATTAATTCAACAAAAAGGAATAAACCAAAACTCTTTATCAGGATTAAAATTTGCAAAAACTTCAGTAATTAAAACTATTGAATAAGTCCCTTTTTCATAATCTATATTTAATTTTGAATTAAGTAAATTATCCTTTTCATAATATAATCGCATTACCTATATTTGCTATCGAATAAAATTTATATGGAACAATTTGTAGTATCGGCTCGTAAATATCGTCCACAAACATTTAATGATGTTGTTGGACAAAAAGCCATTACCAATACTTTATTGAATGCCATAGAAAGCAATCACCTTGCTTCTGCCCTCTTGTTTACTGGACCTCGCGGTGTTGGTAAAACTACTTGTGCTCGAATTTTAGCTCGGAAAATTAATCAACCTGGTTATGATGACCCAAATGAAGATTTTGCTTTTAATGTCTTCGAATTGGATGCTGCTTCAAATAACTCTGTTGATGATATTAGAAATTTAATTGACCAAGTTCGCATTCCCCCACAAACTGGGAAATATAAAGTTTATATAATTGATGAGGTACACATGTTATCATCAGCTGCATTTAATGCTTTTTTAAAAACATTAGAAGAGCCACCAAAGCACGCTATTTTTATTTTGGCAACTACTGAAAAACATAAAATTATTCCAACGATTTTATCACGTTGTCAAATATTTGATTTTAAAAGAATAACAGTAAAAGATGCTAAAGAACATCTTGCAGAAGTAGCTACGAATCAAGGTGTCGTTTACGAAGACGATGCATTACATATCATCGCTCAAAAAGCAGATGGCGCCATGCGTGATGCTTTGTCTATTTTTGACAGAGTAGTTTCTTATTGTGGTGCAAACTTAACACGTCAAGCAGTTACTGAAAATTTAAATGTTCTTGACTACGAGACTTATATTACAGTTACTGATTTAATACTTGAAAATAAAATTCCTGATTTACTAATGGCGTTCAATGAAATTCTTTCAAAAGGATTTGATAGCCATCATTTTGTATCTGGATTAGCTTCTCATTTTAGAGATCTATTAGTAAGCAAAAACCCGTCAACTCTATCGTTATTAGAAGTAGGTGAACAAGCTCAAAAAATGTACGGTTTACAGGCTCAAAAATGCAGTCAAGACTTTTTATTAAAAGGAATTGCTATTGCAAATGACTGTGATTTAAAATACAAGCTAAGTCAAAATCAACGCTTACTTGTAGAACTTTGTTTGATGCAACTAGCCTCTATCACTTTTGATGGAGAAAAAAAAAAGTTGAGTCCTTTATAATTCCCCCAACTTATTTTAGAAAGAATGATTATTCAATAGCTGATAATACTAAAGCTACTGAACCAGTTAAAACAGCTGAAATTCCTGTTACCAATACAATTGAAGTTGCAGTAAGCACAGAACCAGAAAATATTATTTCTCCAAGTTCTTCTACAAGAATTATTGAATCAAATTCAGATGAACCAAAAATTTCAGCCTTTTCACTATCTAGTATTCGAGCCAAAAAAGCTTTAGAAGAAAGCAGTAAGTCCTTTGTAAAAGAGTCAGTGCATTTACCTACAGAAACCTTCACTGAAACAGAAATGTTAATTCAATGGACAAAATACGCCAAACGACTGGGTGACAAAGGATTTAAAATAATGGAATCAATATTACTTATCAATGACCCCGTTTTGAATGGATCCACTACAATACATTTTGAATTACCAAATGAAGGTTCGAAATTAGATTTTGAAAGTGAAAAAAATGGACTCTTAGGGTATTTAAGAAGTCATTTACACAATCATGACCTATCTATAGAAGTGATAGTTAATGAAAGTATTACTAGTAATAAAAGCTTTAACGATCAAGATCGTTACAATAGGTTACATGAAATAAATCCTAATATAGAACTACTAAGAACTACTTTTGGTTTGGATTTAAATGCCTAATTTATTTTATTAAACTCTTTTCAATACGAGTATCAGGTACTAACCAAATTAATGCCACAATTAAATAAATCACTCCCGAAATCCATTGGTTAAAAAAGGAAATAATAATTCCCAAAATATATAAAACGATTGACAACTTTCCTTTTAGGTCATTTTTAGTAGCTTTCCCTACTAAAGAATCTACTCCTTCCGTCTTTACAATACACGTTTGCAATAGATTAAAAGCTATTGCTGAAAACATTAGAATAACTCCGTATAAGGTCATTGTTGACTTTGAAAAATAATTTTCTCCCATCCAAGCTGTTGAAAATGGAATTAAGGACAACCAAAAAAGTAAATGCAAATTTGCCCATAACATTTTACCGTTAACTTTTGTAAGCCCTTGAAGTAAATGATGGTGATTGTTCCAATAAATACCTATATATAAAAAACTTAAAACATAACTTAAAAATTTTGGAAAAACAGAGATTAAATCCTGAAATTCTTTTCCTTCAGGTGCTTTGATTTCTAAAATCATGATAGTAATGATAATTGCTAAAACACCGTCACTAAAAGCTTCTAATCTATTTTTATTCATCTTTTAGTTATATTTTTTCATAATACATTGCTTTTACAATTCCATCTGAAAGTCCAATTTTAGGCACATAAATCTGTCTTGCCCCACTCCACTTCATTGCATTAAGATAAATTCTAACTGCAGGAATAATTACATCAGCACGATCAGGGTTTAAACCTAATTCAGAAATTCTTTGCTCATAAGTTAATGAATTCAAAAAAGCATATTGAGAATTTATATAAATGTATGATAAAGGTTTCTCTTGCGTTTTACCCGACATTTTAAATAATTTATTGATATTCCCACCAGATCCAATAAGAGTTACTTCCTCATAATCAGCCGTATTTGTTCTAATCCATTTTTCAATTTCTTCCCAAACAACATCACAAACCATATTATTTAATAACCGAACAGTACCAGCCTTAAATGATCTGGAATTTACCATCTTACCATTAGAAAATAACGTAAATTCAGTACTTCCACCACCAACATCAACAAAAAGATACGTTTGATCCGTTTTTAATAAGTGATGTAAATCTGTCGATGCTATAATTGCGGCTTCTTTTTTACCATCAATAATTTCAATATTAATATCTGCTTTTTCTTTAATAACTTCTACCACTTCTTTTCCATTATAAGCTTCTCTCATTGCTGATGTGGCAAACGCTTTATAAGACTGCACCTTATGCACTTTCATTAAAAGATTAAATGCCTTCATTGCATCACACATCCTTTCGATATTCTCTTCGGAAATTTCACCAACTGTAAAAGCATCTTGTCCTAAACGAATTGGCACACGAACTAATGAGCTCTTATTAAATTGAGCTTCTTTACCCTCTTGTTCAACAATATTAACAATCAATAATCGCATGGCATTTGATCCAATATCGATTGCAGCATATTTTTTTATCTTAATCATTCTCTCTTATGAATTTTTATTTTTCAAAACGGTACTAAAAAAGTAATTTATTAAAATGTTTCTTCTAATAAATCTACTTTTCTTTGGTAGTATTTATACGTTTCAATTTGTGCTCTAAATATTGGGGCACCATTTCTTTCTCTATATTTATTATCTAATTTATCAGAATGGTAGCGCGCTTTTACATTTCCTTTCCAACCTAAATCAAAATTATCAATCAATTCATTTTTAATTTCTTGATCATAAATTGGGCAAGTTACTTCGACCCTACCGTCTAAATTTCGTGTCATAAAATCAGCTGAAGATATATAAACCTCCGTTTGCCCTCCATTACCAAAAATATAAATTCTAGAATGTTCTAAATAATTATCAACAATACTAATCGCTTCAATATTAGCACTCATTCCTTTAACACCAGGTATTAAAGAACAAATTCCTCTGACTTCTAGTTGAATTTTCACTCCTGCATTACTTGCTTCATATAGTTTATCAATCATTCCAAAATCAGACAAACTATTCATTTTTAGCTTTATATATGTTTTTCTCCCAGCGAGAGCATGGGAAATTTCTCTATCTATTAATTTATAAAATCGAGTACGTGTGTAATGCGGTGAAACAATAAGATGCTTATAACGATGAATTCTATAATTGATGTCAAAAAATTCAAATACTTTCGAAATATCTTTCAAAATTTGTTGATGACTCGTGAATAAAGTTACATCAGTATAAACTTTAGCAGTTGACTCGTTAAAATTTCCAGTTGAAATAAACCCATATCGTTTTGTTTTTCCTTTTTCATTTCTTTCGATCACGCAGATTTTGCTGTGTACTTTCAGTCCTTTAATTCCAAAAATAAGATTGATTCCTTCCTGTTGCATTTGCTCTGCGTAGGAAATATTAGAAGCCTCGTCAAAGCGAGCTTGCAACTCAATTTGTACTGTTACTTTCTTTCCATTTTTTGCAGCATTAATAAGAGAGCTAATAATTTGAGAATTTTTAGCCAGTCGGTAAAGTGTAATTTTAATAGAGGTAACTTTAGGATCTAGCGCCGCTTCTCTCAAAAATTTTGTGAGATATGAAAAAGATTGATAAGGTGCATTTAGCAAATAATCTTTTTTACTTATTTTTTCTAATATACTTCCTTCTATGCTTAATCCCGGAATAGGTAAAGGAACATTTGTTTTGTATAATAAATCAAATCTTCCAAGGTTTGGAAAATTCATATAATCCCTTCTATTATGGTATCTTCCTCCTGGTATAATACTATCAGTGGAAACAATTTTCATTTTATCTAAAAAAAACTGTAAGGTATCTTTTTCTATTAATTGATCATAAATAAAACGAACTGGCTCACCAATTCTTCTGTCTTTTACACTAGTTGAAATTTTCTCTAACATGCTTTTACTCAAGTCACTATCAATATCCAATTGTGCATCTCGACTGATTTTTATCATATGAGCTGATACACTCTCATAATCAAAAATGTTAAAAATACTTTTTAAATTATGTCGAATGACATCATCAATTAAAATAACATATTGTTTTTCATCGTTTGAAGGTAAAACAACGAAGCGATTCATTGTTTTTGGAATTTCGATAATTGCATAACGAACTTCCGCATCTGTATTCATTACTAATTTTATAGCCAAATAACCTAAATTATCTTTCAACAATGGAAATTCAGCTAAATCATTTAAAATAATAGTTACTAACTCAGGACTCAACTTTTGAATAAAAAAATCTTTTAGAAATATCTCCTGTTCAACTGAAATTTCATTTTCATTTATAATAAAAATGTTTTCATTTTCAAGTTCATTTTCGATTCCTTTAAGTATAAGTAGACTTTCTGTTTGATGTTCAATTACTATTTCAGTAATATCTTTTACTAATTGTTGAGCTGAGATACCTCCAAGAATTTTTTCTCCTGATTTACCAGAAAGACTCAATCTTCGTATTGCTGCAAATCGAACTCTAAAAAATTCGTCTAAATTGTTGGAGAAAATTCCTAAAAATCGCAATCTATCTAAAAGTGGTACTGAATCGTCTGCTGCTTCTTGTAGTACTCTGGCATTAAAAGCTAACCAACTTTTTTCTCTATCTATATATTTTTGATCTAACACTATATTAATTTTATTTTAAATCTTTTGGAGCTATTATTTTTTTCGTTTTACCTTTTTTTATTTTTTCCCAATAATCTGTATCAAATTGCAAAGATACAAAACCTGCTGTAGGAACATTATCTATAAAAACATCCCCAAATTTATTAACAAAATTTGTAATTGCGACATTATGTCCAAAAAGAATCAAACTATCATAAGAATTACTGCAAGATTTAACTATTTTTTCTAATTGTCTTTCATCAAAAGTGTATAGTGTATCTTTATATACAATACTTTCCATTGGATATAATAAGTTTTGAGCAAAAATTACAGCGGTATCTGATGCCCGTTTTGCAATACTACTCCAAATGATAAATGTTTTGGGCAAGTCGTTAATTATATTTAAAGATACCAAATGGGCATCTTTGTAACCCCTTTGATCTAATGGTCTATCGATATCTTTTAGAGGTGCATCCCAATTTGATTTAGCATGTCTTATTAATATTAGATTTTTCATATTCTCAATCTTTCTGATTAATTTCTTAAATATTTTAACCGAAATAGAAAGATACAATATATATAGTTATTAAACATTATTCCTTTTAAAATATTCTTAAAATCACTTTTGTATTAAAAAAAACAAGTAATCACAATTAACTCACATAAAAATTAACATAAAATTTAGATTAATTACAGATAAACCTTTGAAAATAGTTGTTTTTTAACTTTTTATTTGCTAAAAAAGCGTCATTTAACGAGTTTTTAAGCTATTCGAAGAGAAAATTAAAAAAAATAATTTAATGTAATTAGTTTAGCTCTATCTAATTACGAATGCGAATATTATTTTGTCCTAATTGAAGCTTTATAAACCTATATAAAATTGATCCTATGAAAACAATTTTACCCAATTCAAAATTAAAACAGTTTATCCTTTTTGTTCTATTCCTTCTAACAATATCTATTTCAAATTGTTATGCTCAAGATACTTTTGATGGAAATTATTGTCCAGGTCCTGGAGCTGTTGGTGATGAATATGCAACTGGGATAGTTTTTAGCCAACTATTATCTGCTAATCCGTCTTCAACCTGTCAGGTTGGAACAATTAGAGCTAAAGTTAATACACAAACTCAAGTGTTACGATTAGGAATGAATATCGGTAATAGTGGAGCAGCTCTTTTTAGATTGTATTTAGACACAGATAATAACAGCGCAACTGGATTAACTTCTGATACTTTTGGTGGAAGCATATCCGTAGCTGGTGCTGAATATATTATAGAAATTAATTCGAATGCCAAAAGTTTTGATTTATACTCTGGAAGCGGTAGTACTTTAACTCTACTTACTATTAATAATGGACTTGCTGCTAAAAGCGGTAGTATTTGTACAACTAGTGAGACCTTTTTAGAATTTAATATTCCTTTTGGTAGTGTTGGTATTAATATCTGTAATGTCAATACTCCTGGGTTAATCAATATTACAAAATTAGCATCTGTTAGCGGTAACTCCAGTAGCTCAAGTGGTTGTGTAAATACCCCTCTTACATTTGGTATTCCATTAAAAGGTTCTGTTGGCCCTAGCTCAACAGTGTGTTATGGGGACAATAGTTCAACTCTAACAATAAGTGGTGTACCAACTGGTTCAAGTATTATTAAATGGCAATCGTCTATTAGTCCTTTTACATCATGGACAGATATTGTTAATGCATCAACTACATATACTCCTACAAACTTATTTGAAACTACTAAATACAGAGCCTTATTTTCAAATTCTGGTTTATGTTCAGGCACTAATATTGCAACTGTTGAAGCTACTATATCGGTAACTCCAAAACCAGCTAAAATAACAACGTTAAAAACTATTTGTTCAGGAGAAACATATACTTGGCCTGTAAACTCAACGGGGTATACTGTTGGCGGAACGTATTTAGTAACAAACAACGGATGTACTGCCAACCAAGAATTGGTATTGACGGTAACTCCTAAACCAACTACAATATCTACTGCTGTTACTATTTGTTCTGGTGAAACATACACTTGGGCTGTAAACACAACGGATTATACAGAAAGTGGAACGTATTTAGTAACAAACAACGGATGTACTGCCAACCAAGAATTGGTATTGACGGTAACTCCTAAACCAACTACAATATCGACTGCTGTTACTATCTGTTCTGGTGAAACATACACTTGGGCTGTAAACACAACGGATTATACAGAAAGTGGAACGTATTTAGTAACAAACAACGGATGTACTGCCAACCAAGAATTGGTATTGACGGTAACTCCTAAACCAACTACAATATCGACTGCTGTTACTATCTGTTCTGGTGAAACATACACTTGGGCTGTAAACACAACGGATTATACAGAAAGTGGAACGTATTTAGTAACAAACAACGGATGTACTGCCAACCAAGAATTGGTATTGACGGTAACTCCTAAACCAACTACAATATCTACTGCTGTTACTATCTGTTCTGGTGAAACATACAATTGGGCTGTAAACACAACGGATTATACAGAAAGTGGAACGTATTTAGTAACAAACAACGGATGTACTGCCAACCAAGAATTGGTATTGACGGTAACTCCTAAACCAACTACAATATCTACTGCTGTTACTATCTGTTCTGGTGAAACATACACTTGGGCTGTAAACACAACGGATTATACAGAAAGTGGAACGTATTTAGTAACAAACAACGGATGTACTGCCAACCAAGAATTGGTATTGACGGTAACTCCTAAACCAACTACAATATCTACTGCTGTTACTATCTGTTCTGGTGAAACATACAATTGGGCTGTAAACACAACGGATTATACAGAAAGTGGAACGTATTTAGTAACAAACAACGGATGTACTGCCAACCAAGAATTGGTATTGACGGTAACTCCTAAACCAACTACAATATCTACTGCTGTTACTATCTGTTCTGGTGAAACATACACTTGGGCTGTAAACACAACGGATTATACAGAAAGTGGAACGTATTTAGTAACAAACAACGGATGTACTGCCAACCAAGAATTGGTATTGACGGTAACTCCTAAACCAACTACAATATCTACTGCTGTTACTATTTGTTCTGGTGAAACATACACTTGGGCTGTAAACACAACGGATTATACAGAAAGTGGAACGTATTTAGTAACAAACAACGGATGTACTGCCAACCAAGAATTGGTATTGACGGTAACTCCTAAACCAACTACAATATCGACTGCTGTTACTATCTGTTCTGGTGAAACATACACTTGGGCTGTAAACACAACGGATTATACAGAAAGTGGAACGTATTTAGTAACAAACAACGGATGTACTGCCAACCAAGAATTGGTATTGACGGTAACTCCTAAACCAACTACAATATCTACTGCTGTTACTATCTGTTCTGGTGAAACATACAATTGGGCTGTAAACACAACGGATTATACAGAAAGTGGAACGTATTTAGTAACAAACAACGGATGTACTGCCAACCAAGAATTGGTATTGACGGTAACTCCTAAACCAACTACAATATCTACTGCTGTTACTATCTGTTCTGGTGAAACATACAATTGGGCTGTAAACACAACGGATTATACAGAAAGTGGAACGTATTTAGTAACAAACAACGGATGTACTGCCAACCAAGAATTGGTATTGACGGTAACTCCTAAACCAACTACAATATCTACTGCTGTTACTATCTGTTCTGGTGAAACATACAATTGGGCTGTAAACACAACGGATTATACAGAAAGTGGAACGTATTTAGTAACAAACAACGGATGTACTGCCAACCAAGAATTGGTATTGACGGTAACTCCTAAACCAACTACAATATCTACTGCTGTTACTATCTGTTCTGGTGAAACATACAATTGGGCTGTAAACACAACGGATTATACAGAAAGTGGAACGTATTTAGTAACAAACAACGGATGTACTGCCAACCAAGAATTGGTATTGACGGTAACTCCTAAACCAACTACAATATCTACTGCTGTTACTATCTGTTCTGGTGAAACATATACTTGGGCTATAAACACAACGGATTATACAGAAAGTGGAACGTATTTAGTAACAAACAACGGATGTACTGCCAACCAAGAATTGGTATTGACGGTAACTCCTAAACCAACTACAATATCTACTGCTGTTACTATCTGTTCTGGTGAAACATACAATTGGGCTGTAAACACAACGGATTATACAGAAAGTGGAACGTATTTAGTAACAAACAACGGATGTACTGCCAACCAAGAATTGGTATTGACGGTAACTCCTAAACCAACTACAATATCTACTGCTGTTACTATCTGTTCTGGTGAAACATACACTTGGGCTGTAAACACAACGGATTATACAGAAAGTGGAACGTATTTAGTAACAAACAACGGATGTACTGCCAACCAAGAATTGGTATTGACGGTAACTCCTAAACCAACTACAATATCTACTGCTGTTACTATCTGTTCTGGTGAAACATATACTTGGGCTGTAAACACAACGGATTATACAGAAAGTGGAACGTATTTAGTAACAAACAACGGATGTACTGCCAACCAAGAATTGGTATTGACGGTAACTCCTAAACCAACTACAATATCGACTGCTGTTACTATCTGTTCTGGTGAAACATATACTTGGGCTATAAACACAACGGATTATACAGAAAGTGGAACGTATTTAGTAACAAACAACGGATGTACTGCCAACCAAGAATTGGTATTGACGGTAACTCCTAAACCAACTACAATATCTACTGCTGTTACTATCTGTTCTGGTGAAACATACAATTGGGCTGTAAACACAACGGATTATACAGAAAGTGGAACGTATTTAGTAACAAACAACGGATGTACTGCCAACCAAGAATTGGTATTGACGGTAACTCCTAAACCAACTACAATATCTACTGCTGTTACTATCTGTTCTGGTGAAACATACACTTGGGCTGTAAACACAACGGATTATACAGAAAGTGGAACGTATTTAGTAACAAACAACGGATGTACTGCCAACCAAGAATTGGTATTGACGGTAACTCCTAAACCAACTACAATATCTACTGCTGTTACTATCTGTTCTGGTGAAACATATACTTGGGCTATAAACACAACGGATTATACAGAAAGTGGAACGTATTTAGTAACAAACAACGGATGTACTGCCAACCAAGAATTGGTATTGACGGTAACTCCTAAACCAACTACAATATCTACTGCTGTTACTATCTGTTCTGGTGAAACATACAATTGGGCTGTAAACACAACGGATTATACAGAAAGTGGAACGTATTTAGTAACAAACAACGGATGTACTGCCAACCAAGAATTGGTATTGACGGTAACTCCTAAACCAACTACAATATCTACTGCTGTTACTATCTGTTCTGGTGAAACATACACTTGGGCTGTAAACACAACGGATTATACAGAAAGTGGAACGTATTTAGTAACAAACAACGGATGTACTGCCAACCAAGAATTGGTATTGACGGTAACTCCTAAACCAACTACAATATCTACTGCTGTTACTATCTGTTCTGGTGAAACATATACTTGGGCTGTAAACACAACGGATTATACAGAAAGTGGAACGTATTTAGTAACAAACAACGGATGTACTGCCAACCAAGAATTGGTATTGACGGTAACTCCTAAACCAACTACAATATCGACTGCTGTTACTATCTGTTCTGGTGAAACATACAATTGGGCTGTAAACACAACGGATTATACAGAAAGTGGAACGTATTTAGTAACAAACAACGGATGTACTGCCAACCAAGAATTGGTATTGACGGTAACTCCTAAACCAACTACAATATCTACTGCTGTTACTATCTGTTCTGGTGAAACATATACTTGGGCTGTAAACACAACGGATTATACAGAAAGTGGAACGTATTTAGTAACAAACAACGGATGTACTGCCAACCAAGAATTGGTATTGACGGTAACTCCTAAACCAACTACAATATCTACTGCTGTTACTATCTGTTCTGGTGAAACATACACTTGGGCTGTAAACACAACGGATTATACAGAAAGTGGAACGTATTTAGTAACAAACAACGGATGTACTGCCAACCAAGAATTGGTATTGACGGTAACTCCTAAACCAACTACAATATCGACTGCTGTTACTATCTGTTCTGGTGAAACATATACTTGGGCTGTAAACACAACGGATTATACAGAAAGTGGAACGTATTTAGTAACAAACAACGGATGTACTGCCAACCAAGAATTGGTATTGACGGTAACTCCTAAACCAACTACAATATCTACTGCTGTTACTATCTGTTCTGGTGAAACATACACTTGGGCTGTAAACACAACGGATTATACAGAAAGTGGAACGTATTTAGTAACAAACAACGGATGTACTGCCAACCAAGAATTGGTATTGACGGTAACTCCTAAACCAACTACAATATCTACTGCTGTTACTATCTGTTCTGGTGAAACATACAATTGGGCTGTAAACACAACGGATTATACAGAAAGTGGAACGTATTTAGTAACAAACAACGGATGTACTGCCAACCAAGAATTGGTATTGACGGTAACTCCTAAACCAACTACAATATCTACTGCTGTTACTATCTGTTCTGGCGAAACATACAATTGGGCTGTAAACACAACGGATTATACAGAAAGTGGAACGTATTTAGTAACAAACAACGGATGTACTGCCAACCAAGAATTGGTATTGACGGTAACTCCTAAACCAACTACAATATCTACTGCTGTTACTATCTGTTCTGGTGAAACATACAATTGGGCTGTAAACACAACGGATTATACAGAAAGTGGAACGTATTTAGTAACAAACAACGGATGTACTGCCAACCAAGAATTGGTATTGACGGTAACTCCTAAACCAACTACAATATCTACTGCTGTTACTATCTGTTCTGGTGAAACATACAATTGGGCTGTAAACACAACGGATTATACAGAAAGTGGAACGTATTTAGTAACAAACAACGGATGTACTGCCAACCAAGAATTGGTATTGACGGTAACTCCTAAACCAACTACAATATCTACTGCTGTTACTATCTGTTCTGGTGAAACATACAATTGGGCTGTAAACACAACGGATTATACAGAAAGTGGAACGTATTTAGTAACAAACAACGGATGTACTGCCAACCAAGAATTGGTATTGACGGTAACTCCTAAACCAACTACAATATCTACTGCTGTTACTATCTGTTCTGGTGAAACATACAATTGGGCTGTAAACACAACGGATTATACAGAAAGTGGAACGTATTTAGTAACAAACAACGGATGTACTGCCAACCAAGAATTGGTATTGACGGTAACTCCTAAACCAACTACAATATCTACTGCTGTTACTATCTGTTCTGGTGAAACATACAATTGGGCTGTAAACACAACGGATTATACAGAAAGTGGAACGTATTTAGTAACAAACAACGGATGTACTGCCAACCAAGAATTGGTATTGACGGTAACTCCTAAACCAACTACAATATCTACTGCTGTTACTATCTGTTCTGGTGAAACATATACTTGGGCTGTAAACACAACGGATTATACAGAAAGTGGAACGTATTTAGTAACAAACAACGGATGTACTGCCAACCAAGAATTGGTATTGACGGTAACTCCTAAACCAACTACAATATCTACTGCTGTTACTATCTGTTCTGGTGAAACATATACTTGGGCTGTAAACACAACGGATTATACAGAAAGTGGAACGTATTTAGTAACAAACAACGGATGTACTGCCAACCAAGAATTGGTATTGACGGTAACTCCTAAACCAACTACAATATCTACTGCTGTTACTATCTGTTCTGGTGAAACATACACTTGGGCTGTAAACACAACGGATTATACAGAAAGTGGAACGTATTTAGTAACAAACAACGGATGTACTGCCAACCAAGAATTGGTATTGACGGTAACTCCTAAACCAACTACAATATCGACTGCTGTTACTATCTGTTCTGGTGAAACATATACTTGGGCTGTAAACACAACGGATTATACAGAAAGTGGAACGTATTTAGTAACAAACAACGGATGTACTGCCAACCAAGAATTGGTATTGACGGTAACTCCTAAACCAACTACAATATCTACTGCTGTTACTATCTGTTCTGGTGAAACATACACTTGGGCTGTAAACACAACGGATTATACAGAAAGTGGAACGTATTTAGTAACAAACAACGGATGTACTGCCAACCAAGAATTGGTATTGACGGTAACTCCTAAACCAACTACAATATCGACTGCTGTTACTATCTGTTCTGGTGAAACATACAATTGGGCTGTAAACACAACGGATTATACAGAAAGTGGAACGTATTTAGTAACAAACAACGGATGTACTGCCAACCAAGAATTGGTATTGACGGTAACTCCTAAACCAACTACAATATCTACTGCTGTTACTATCTGTTCTGGTGAAACATACACTTGGGCTGTAAACACAACGGATTATACAGAAAGTGGAACGTATTTAGTAACAAACAACGGATGTACTGCCAACCAAGAATTGGTATTGACGGTAACTCCTAAACCAACTACAATATCTACTGCTGTTACTATCTGTTCTGGTGAAACATACAATTGGGCTGTAAACACAACGGATTATACAGAAAGTGGAACGTATTTAGTAACAAACAACGGATGTACTGCCAACCAAGAATTGGTATTGACGGTAACTCCTAAACCAACTACAATATCGACTGCTGTTACTATCTGTTCTGGTGAAACATATACTTGGGCTGTAAACACAACGGATTATACAGAAAGTGGAACGTATTTAGTAACAAACAACGGATGTACTGCCAACCAAGAATTGGTATTGACGGTAAGTCCTAAACCAACTACAATATCTACTGCTGTTACTATCTGTTCTGGTGAAACATACACTTGGGCTGTAAACACAACGGATTATACAGAAAGTGGAACGTATTTAGTAACAAACAACGGATGTACTGCCAACCAAGAATTGGTATTGACGGTAACTCCTAAACCAACTACAATATCTACTGCTGTTACTATCTGTTCTGGTGAAACATACAATTGGGCTGTAAACACAACGGATTATACAGAAAGTGGAACGTATTTAGTAACAAACAACGGATGTACTGCCAACCAAGAATTGGTATTGACGGTAACTCCTAAACCAACTACAATATCTACTGCTGTTACTATCTGTTCTGGCGAAACATACAATTGGGCTGTAAACACAACGGATTATACAGAAAGTGGAACGTATTTAGTAACAAACAACGGATGTACTGCCAACCAAGAATTGGTATTGACGGTAACTCCTAAACCAACTACAATATCTACTGCTGTTACTATCTGTTCTGGTGAAACATACAATTGGGCTGTAAACACAACGGATTATACAGAAAGTGGAACGTATTTAGTAACAAACAACGGATGTACTGCCAACCAAGAATTGGTATTGACGGTAACTCCTAAACCAACTACAATATCTACTGCTGTTACTATCTGTTCTGGTGAAACATACAATTGGGCTGTAAACACAACGGATTATACAGAAAGTGGAACGTATTTAGTAACAAACAACGGATGTACTGCCAACCAAGAATTGGTATTGACGGTAACTCCTAAACCAACTACAATATCTACTGCTGTTACTATCTGTTCTGGTGAAACATACAATTGGGCTGTAAACACAACGGATTATACAGAAAGTGGAACGTATTTAGTAACAAACAACGGATGTACTGCCAACCAAGAATTGGTATTGACGGTAACTCCTAAACCAACTACAATATCTACTGCTGTTACTATCTGTTCTGGTGAAACATACAATTGGGCTGTAAACACAACGGATTATACAGAAAGTGGAACGTATTTAGTAACAAACAACGGATGTACTGCCAACCAAGAATTGGTATTGACGGTAACTCCTAAACCAACTACAATATCTACTGCTGTTACTATCTGTTCTGGTGAAACATACAATTGGGCTGTAAACACAACGGATTATACAGAAAGTGGAACGTATTTAGTAACAAACAACGGATGTACTGCCAACCAAGAATTGGTATTGACGGTAACTCCTAAACCAACTACAATATCTACTGCTGTTACTATCTGTTCTGGTGAAACATATACTTGGGCTGTAAACACAACGGATTATACAGAAAGTGGAACGTATTTAGTAACAAACAACGGATGTACTGCCAACCAAGAATTGGTATTGACGGTAACTCCTAAACCAACTACAATATCTACTGCTGTTACTATCTGTTCTGGTGAAACATATACTTGGGCTGTAAACACAACGGATTATACAGAAAGTGGAACGTATTTAGTAACAAACAACGGATGTACTGCCAACCAAGAATTGGTATTGACGGTAACTCCTAAACCAACTACAATATCTACTGCTGTTACTATCTGTTCTGGTGAAACATACACTTGGGCTGTAAACACAACGGATTATACAGAAAGTGGAACGTATTTAGTAACAAACAACGGATGTACTGCCAACCAAGAATTGGTATTGACGGTAACTCCTAAACCAACTACAATATCGACTGCTGTTACTATCTGTTCTGGTGAAACATATACTTGGGCTGTAAACACAACGGATTATACAGAAAGTGGAACGTATTTAGTAACAAACAACGGATGTACTGCCAACCAAGAATTGGTATTGACGGTAACTCCTAAACCAACTACAATATCTACTGCTGTTACTATCTGTTCTGGTGAAACATACACTTGGGCTGTAAACACAACGGATTATACAGAAAGTGGAACGTATTTAGTAACAAACAACGGATGTACTGCCAACCAAGAATTGGTATTGACGGTAACTCCTAAACCAACTACAATATCTACTGCTGTTACTATCTGTTCTGGTGAAACATACAATTGGGCTGTAAACACAACGGATTATACAGAAAGTGGAACGTATTTAGTAACAAACAACGGATGTACTGCCAACCAAGAATTGGTATTGACGGTAACTCCTAAACCAACTACAATATCTACTGCTGTTACTATCTGTTCTGGTGAAACATACACTTGGGCTGTAAACACAACGGATTATACAGAAAGTGGAACGTATTTAGTAACAAACAACGGATGTACTGCCAACCAAGAATTGGTATTGACGGTAACTCCTAAACCAACTACAATATCTACTGCTGTTACTATCTGTTCTGGTGAAACATACAATTGGGCTGTAAACACAACGGATTATACAGAAAGTGGAACGTATTTAGTAACAAACAACGGATGTACTGCCAACCAAGAATTGGTATTGACGGTAACTCCTAAACCAACTACAATATCGACTGCTGTTACTATCTGTTCTGGTGAAACATATACTTGGGCTGTAAACACAACGGATTATACAGAAAGTGGAACGTATTTAGTAACAAACAACGGATGTACTGCCAACCAAGAATTGGTATTGACGGTAAGTCCTAAACCAACTACAATATCTACTGCTGTTACTATCTGTTCTGGTGAAACATACACTTGGGCTGTAAACACAACGGATTATACAGAAAGTGGAACGTATTTAGTAACAAACAACGGATGTACTGCCAACCAAGAATTGGTATTGACGGTAACTCCTAAACCAACTACAATATCTACTGCTGTTACTATCTGTTCTGGTGAAACATACAATTGGGCTGTAAACACAACGGATTATACAGAAAGTGGAACGTATTTAGTAACAAACAATGGATGTACTGCCAACCAAGAATTGGTATTGACGGTAACTCCTAAACCAACTACAATATCGACTGCTGTTACTATCTGTTCTGGTGAAACATACACTTGGGCTGTAAACACAACGGATTATACAGAAAGTGGAACGTATTTAGTAACAAACAACGGATGTACTGCCAACCAAGAATTGGTATTGACGGTAACTCCTAAACCAACTACAATATCGACTGCTGTTACTATCTGTACTGGTGAAACATACAATTGGGCTGTAAACACAATGGATTATACAGAAAGTGGAACGTATTTAGTAACAAACAACGGATGTACTGCCAACCAAGAATTGGTATTGACGGTAACTCCTAAACCAACTACAATATCTACTGCTGTTACTATCTGTTCTGGTGAAACATATACTTGGGCTGTAAACACAACGGATTATACAGAAAGTGGAACGTACCTAGTAACGAACAATGGATGTACTGCCAACCAAGAATTGGTATTGACGGTAACGGCTCCAATCACAATAATAAGTCCAGCATGTAATACTGATAGTTCATTAACTATTGATTTAACTACTCTATTGCCCCAAGGGACTCCTTTAAATGGAACTTGGATTGACGATAACACTGGAACTTTGGTTGGTAGTATATTCTCTCCTTTTGGAGTTCCTTCTGGAAATTATGATATCAAGTATATAATTAATACAGATGGATGTCAAAGTTTCATCATAAAAATGAATGTTTCTGATGAGGATTGTGGTATTGTTTTAGGATGTGGTGTCGTTGAAGTACACAATGCTTTTTCTCCTAATGGTGATGGAATTAATGAGCAATTTATAATTGATAATATAGAAGACACAATATGTTATCCCGAAAATACTGTTGAAATCTATAACCGTTGGGGAATATTAGTTTATGAAACTCAAGGATATAATAATACTAGTAAAGTTTTTACGGGTATATCACAAGGTAGAACGACAATTAGCCAGTCTTCTGGATTACCTTCTGGAACGTATTTTTATATATTAAATTATACATCAGTTGATGGGAATGGAAATATTCAAACCAATAAAAAGAATGGTTATTTATACCTTACAAGATAAAACAAACTCAAATCTGATTCTAAGAATTAAAAACTCTTAGATTAAAAAAATAGAACAAAATGAAGAGAAAAATCATATTATCCGTTTTACTATTTGCGGGAATTGTAAGTTATGCGCAACAAGATTCCCAGTTCACACAGTATATGTATAACACAGTCAATGTCAATCCTGCTTATGCTGGGTCAAGAGGAGTTATGAGTATATTTGCTTTACATCGTACACAATGGGTAGGATTAGATGGCGCACCTACTACAAATGCTGTCTCAATAAACACTCCTTTAAATTCCAGCAAATTAGGTTTAGGGGTGTCTGTAATAAATGATAAAATTGGTCCAATTCATGAAAACACTATTTCTGCAGATTTATCATATACAGTTCCAACATCTGAAACTTTTAAGTTGTCCTTTGGAGTTAAAGCAACTGCTAATTTATTTGATTTAGATGTGTCAAAATTAAATCCTGTTGATGATGACCCAAGTTTACATGATTATAATAATAAATTTTCACCAAATATAGGTGTAGGTCTATACCTTCATTCCAGTAAAGCTTATGTAGGTTTTTCGGTTCCAAATTTTATAGAATCTAATCGTTACGATAGTAATGAAGTTGCCATTTTTAAAGAAAAAATAAACTATTATTTAATTGCTGGTTATGTATTTGATCTTAATAGCAACATTAAATTTAAACCTGCCTTGCTTACTAAAATGGTAAAGGGTGCCCCTCTTCAAGTTGATGTTTCTGGAAACTTTATGTTTAATGATAAGTTTATGGTTGGATTAGCATATAGATGGAGTGCTGCTATAAGTGCAATGGTTGGAATGCAAATATCTGATGGATTATATATTGGCTATGGTTATGACCTTGACAACACAAAATTGGATAATTATAATTCCGGCTCTCATGAAATATTCTTGCGATATGAATTATTTAAAAATAATGACAAAATTACGACTCCAAGATTCTTTTAATATATCTATATTATGAAAAACTATATAATCCTTTACCTATCATTAATAAGTATTTTTTCTTTCAACGGTTATTCACAAAAAGTGGAATTAAAAGCCGCAGATAAAAAATATGAAAACTTTGCCTACATAGATGCTATAAAAACATATGAAAGAGTAGCTGAAAAAGGATACAAATCTATTGATATGTTTCAAAAGTTAGGAAATGCTTATTACTTTAATGGAGAACTAAGTAATGCTGCTAAATGGTATACCGAACTATTTGCGATGACATCTGATTTAGAACCAAAATATTATTACCGCTATTCTCAATCATTAAGATCAATTGGTGAGAATGATAAAGCAAATGAAATTTTAGAAAAATTTAATCAGATTTCAGGGAATGATTCAAGAGGTAAGTTATTTGTAAAAAACGAAAATTATCTTGACGCTATTAAGGCAAATTCAGGAAGATATAAAGTGGAAGATGCTGGAATAAATTCTCAATATTCAGATTACGGTACAACAAAATATCTAGACAAAATTATTTTCACTTCGGCAAGAGATACTGGAAGTATAAGTAAACGTAAACATACTTGGACTAATCAATATTTTACAAATCTGTATGCTACAGATGTTGATAAAGACATGAACCCTGGAATTCCAAGTAAATTTGATAAAAATGTAAATTCAAAATTTAATGAATCCACTCCTGCATTTACTAAAGATGGAAAAACGATGTATTTCACTAGAAATAATTTTCTAGATGGAAAAAAAGGAAAAGATGGTAAACAAATTACACTCATAAAAATATATAAAGCGGTATTAGATAATAACAAATGGTCCAATATAACCGAATTACCATTTAATAGTGATAGTTACAGTACTGCACACCCTGCATTAAGCCCAGATGAAAAAACGTTATATTTTGCTTCTGATATGCCAGGAACGATTGGTCAGTCTGATTTATTTAAAGTAGAAATTAATGAAGATGGAACTTATTCTACTCCAGAAAACTTAGGAAAAACAATAAACACTGAGGGCCGTGAAACCTTTCCTTTTATAAATGATGAAAATGAAATTTATTTTGCATCAGATGGACATCCCGGATTAGGTGGATTGGATATATTTATGTCCAAAATAAATTCAGATGGATCATTTTCTGAGGTGCAAAATGTAGGTTCTGATGTGAATTCGCCAAAAGATGATTTTGCATATTGGATTGACACTAAATCTAGAAAAGGTTATTTTTCTTCAAATAGAGATGGAGGTTTAGGATATGACGACATTTATAAATTCTTAGAATTAAGAAAATTAGCATGTACCCAAGAATTATATGGAAAAATTACTGATTTAGTAACTTCTGAAGCCCTTCCTAATTCAAAAGTCAGTTTATTTGACAATCAATTTAATCTAATTAGCGAAGTTATTTCTGATGAAAAAGGGGACTATTTATTTTCTGTTGATTGTGATAAAACCTATAATGTAAGAGCACAAAAAGAAGAATATGCAACTAATGAGTTGAAAATTAAAATTTCTAATGAAAACGGTAGAACAAACTTACCAATCCCTTTAGAAAAAGCAGAATGTAAAGTAACTATAGGTGATGATTTAGGAAAATGTTTTGGCATAAAAATGATTTATTTTGACTTAGATAAATCCAATATTAGAGTTGAGGCAGCTTTAGATTTAGAAAAAATTCTAGATGTACTTAGACAAAACCCTACAATGAAATTAGACATTCGTTCCCATACTGATAGTAGACAAACTTTTAAATATAACGAAGCCTTATCAGATAGGAGAGCAAAATCTACTATAAATTGGTTAATAAAAAATGGAATTGATTCTAGTAGACTTACTGGTAAAGGATATGGAGAAACTCAATTGGTAAACAAATGTTCCGATGGAGTAAAATGTACCGAAGAAGAACACCAAATGAATAGACGTAGTGAATTCATTATTACTGCATTATAATACACGAAAAAAAATAAAACCGAACCTCGAAAGTTATAGCTTCGAGGTTTTTTCGTTTTATACCAAGCAATAATTTAATTCTTACCATTATTTAAATTTTAACCCAAAATGCATTGAATTGAAAGAATTATAATGTAAAAAAAAATGTTAATTACTTGAAATATAAATACTTATATTACTAAAACTAACCTAAAAAATTAAATATTATCAATTAATTTTTTGATAGATTTACATCAAAAAACACATTTCAACGACTAATTAGGTTTTTTACGGAAAAAATTAAACAATACCACAAATTATTTATAACTTTAATTATAAATAAAAAGGTTTTCATTTTTAATAAGTAAAAATGAGAAAGGTAAACTGTCATGAAGGATTTTTTAACCCCAAAAAAGAAATTCCTTTAGATTTAAATTAATGCAAAATGCATTTGAACTTGAAGTTTTGAATTATTGTTGATTCAAAAAGTGAACTTTAAAATATTAAACATTATTCTATTAAAACTTTTAATTAAATAATAATCCTTTTAAAAAATTCTTAATCCCCAATAAGAAATTTTTATTTTAAAAATTTGAATTTATCTCAATTTTTAAAAATTTATTTTACTTAGGTTTTAAAATTTAAAAAAAATTGAAATATCTTAAAAATACCACCTTATACAATTTACTCTTTTTTAAAAATAGTAAATTAATTTAATGATTAAAATACTTGAAAAAGTAGAAATCAATTAATTAGTAATACTTAAAACTGAGCATCAATTGATAATTTATCATAAGTAAAACTCAATTTTTATAATTCCTATCGTTTTTATACAAAAAGCATAATACCCACTTTCGTTAATTTATTCAAAATAGTCATTTTTAATAAATATAAACTTTGAATACGCAATAATTCATAAAAAAATATGAGTTTCAATATTTAAAATACTCACACTTTCTAACGATTTAAAACAAATCAATATGAAAACTAACTTTACACTTTCGACAAAATTATTTATCATTATTTTATTAAGTTTATTTGCATCAATTACAAATATTTATGCTCAAGACACATTTGATGGTGACTATTGCCCAGCTCCTAACACTCCTGGAGATGAGTATGCAACTGGAATCTTTTTTAGCCAACAATTATCGGTTAATGCATCCTCAACTTGTCAAATTGGAACTATTCACGCAAAAGTTAATACTATAACTCAAGTATTAAGATTAGGAATGAATATTGGTAATGGTGGAGCTGCACTTTTTCGAATGTATTTAGATACAGATAACAATCCTATTACAGGGTTAACATCAGACACTTTTGGTGGAGCATTATCTGTAGCTGGTGCCGAGTATATTATTGAAATAAATTCCAATGCTTCTACATTTAATATATATTCTGGCAATGGAAGTACATTAACTCCCCTTTTAGTTAATAATGGTCTTGCTGCTAAAAATGGGAGTGCAGTGGGTTGTAGTGCTGGTGGTGGTGAATTTTTAGAATTTAATATTCCATTTGGAAGTATTGGTATTAATATCTGTGATCCATTAAATCCCGGTTTTATTAAAATTACTAAATTAGCTTCTGTTAGCGGGAACTCTCCTTCTTCAAGTAGATGTATTAACACTGCTCTTACATTTGGTATACCATTGAAAGGTTCCGTTGAACCAAGTTCAACTGTTTGTTCAGGAATAAATAGTAGTCTTTTAAATGTTACAGGGATTACTGGTAGTTCTACTATTTCTAAATGGCAATCATCAGTTAGTCCTTTTACTACTTGGACTGACATAGCAAATACATCATTAACCTATACTGCAACTAATTTAACTGCAACTACAAAATTTAGAGCACTTTTTTCTAATACAGGCTTATGTGCTGGAAATGATATCACTACAAGTGAAGCTACAATAACGGTTAATCCATCTCCTAACGCACCAACCGCAAGCAATCAAACTGTTTGTTCCAATGGATCACCGACTCAAACTTTAACCGCAACAGCAACTGGAGGGACCATCACTTGGTATGATGCGGCAACTGCTGGAAATGTCGTAGCAACGCCTACTCAGGTAGGTGTAGGAACTAAAACCTATTATGCACAAGCTTCTAACGGAACTTGTCCTAGTTTAACCCGCACTCCAGTTGTATTAACTATTAATACTATACCAAGTGCACCATCTGCAAGTAATCAAACGGTATGTACAAATGGATCACCAACTCAAACATTAACCGCTACTGCAACGGGTGGAACCATCACCTGGTATGATGCAGCTACTGGTGGTAATGTAGTCGCCTCTCCTACTCAAGTGGGTGTGGGATCTAAAACCTATTATGCAGAAGCTTCTAATGGAACATGTTCTAGTTTGACTCGTACTATTGTTATTTTAACTATTAATCCTGTACCAAATGCACCATCCGCAAGTAATCAAACGGTATGTACCAATGGATCTCCAACTCAAACGCTAACTGCTACAGCAACTGGGGGAACTATTACTTGGTACGATGCAGCTACTGGTGGTAATGTAGTCGCCTCTCCTACTCAAGTGGGTGTGGGAACTAAAACCTATTATGCAGAAGCTTCAGACGGAACTTGTTCTAGTTTGACTCGCACTGCTGTTGTTTTAACTATTAATGTAGCACCTAACTCGCCAGCTGCAAGCAATCAAACGGTATGTACCAATGGATCTCCATCTCAAACTTTAACTGCTACAGCAACTGGTGGAACTATTACCTGGTATGATGCAGCTACTGCCGGAAATGTAGTTGCCTCTCCTACTCAAGTAGGTGTGGGAACTACAACCTATTACGCAGAATCTTCTAATGGGACTTGTTCCAGTTTGACTCGTACTGCTGTTATTTTAACTATTAATCCTGCACCAAATGCACCAATTGCAAGCAATCAAACCGTTTGTACCAATGGATCTCCTACACAAACTTTAACTGCTACAGCAACTGGTGGAACTATTACTTGGTACAATGCAGCTACCGCTGGTAATATTATAACTACTCCAACACAAGTGGGTGTAGGAACTAAAACCTATTACGCCGAAGCTTCAAACGGAACTTGTTCTAGTCTAACTCGAACTCTGGTCATATTAACTATTAATCCCGCACCAAGTGCACCAGTTGCAAGCAACCAAACCGTTTGTACCAATGGATTACCAACACAAACTTTAACTGCTACAGCTACAGGTGGAACTATCACTTGGTATGATGCAGCTACTGCTGGAAATATAGTGCCCTCTCCTACTCAAATAGGTGTAGGCACTACAACCTATTACGCCGAAGCTTCAAATGGGACTTGTTCCAGTTTGACTCGTACTGCTGTTATTTTGACTATTAATCCTGCACCTAGTACTCCAATTGCAAGCAATCAAACCGTTTGTACCAATGGATCTCCAACTCAAACATTAACTGCCACAGCTACAGGTGGAACTATAACTTGGTATGATGCAGCAACTGCTGGAAATAGTATAACTACTCCAACTCAAGTAGGTGTAGGAACGAAAACTTATTATGCCGAAGCTTCTAACGGAACTTGTTCTAGCCTAACTCGTACTCAGGTCATATTAACTATTAATCCTGCACCAAATGCACCAGTTGCAAGCAACCAAACTGTTTGTACAAATGGATCTCCAACTCAAACTTTGACTGCTACAGCTAATGGAGGAACTATCAATTGGTATGATGCAGCTACAGCTGGAAATATAGTATCTTCACCCACTCAAATAGGTGTAGGAACAAAAACTTATTACGCCGAAGCTTCAAATGGTACCTGCTCCAGTTTGACTCGTACTGCGGTTATATTAACTATTAATCCTGCACCAAATGCACCAGAAGCGAGCAATCAAACCGTTTGTACCAATGGATCTCCCACTCAAACTTTAACTGCTACAGCAACTGGAGGAACTATTACTTGGTATGATGCAGCGACTGCTGGAAATATAATGGCCTCTCCTACTCAGGTTGGTGTAGGTACAAGTACATATTATGCACAGGCTTCAAACGGTACTTGTTCTAGTTTGACTCGTACTACCGTTATTTTAACTATTAATCCTGCACCAAATGCACCTATTTCCAGCAACCAAACCGTTTGTACCAATGGATCACCAACTCAAACATTAACCGCTACAGCAACTGGGGGAATTATCACTTGGTATGATGCAGCAACAGCTGGAAATATAGTAGCCTCTCCTACTCAAATAGGTATAGGAACTAAAACCTATTACGCGCAAGCGTCAAATGGTACTTGTTCTAGTTTGACTCGTACTGCTGTTATTTTAACTATTAATCCTGCACCAAATGCACCAGTTGCAAGTAACCAAACTGTTTGTACCAATGGATCTCTAACACAAACTTTAACTGCTACAGCAACTGGTGGAACTGTAACTTGGTATGATGCAGCTACTGCTGGAAATGTAGTACCTTCTCCTACTCAAGTGGGTATAGGAACTACAACCTATTACGCCGAAGCTTCAAATGGAACTTGTTCTAGCCTAACTCGTACTCCCGTTGTATTAACAATCAACCCTGCGCCAAATGCCCCAGTTGCAAGTAACCAAACTGTTTGTACCAATGGATCTCTAACACAAACTTTAACTGCTACAGCAACTGGTGGAACTATTACTTGGTATGATGCAGTTACTGCTGGAAATGTAGTACCTTCTCCTACTCAAGTGGGTATAGGTACAAGTACATATTATGCCGAAGCTTCAAATGGTACTTGTTCTAGTTTGACTCGTACTGCTGTTATTTTAACAATTAATGATGGGTCAATTCCACCATCCGCAACTAATCAAACTATTTGTACTAATGGCTCTCCAACTCAGACATTAACAGCTACAGCATCTGGAGGAATTATAACTTGGTATGACGCAGCTACTGCTGGTAATGTTGTTATCTCTCCTACTCAGGTCGGTGTAGGTACAAGTACATATTATGCACAGGCTTCAAACGGTACGTGTTCTAGTTTAACTCGCACTGCAGTTGTATTAACTATTAATCCTGCACCAAATGCACCAGTTGCAAGCAATCAAACCGTTTGTACCAATGGCTCACAAACTCAAACTTTGACAGCTACAGCCACTGGAGGAACTATAACTTGGTATGATGCAGCTACTGCTGGAAATGTTGTAACCTCTCCTATCCAAATGGGTGTAGGAACTAAAACCTATTATGCCGAAGCATCAAATGGTACCTGTTCAAGTTTAACTCGTACCCCTGTTATATTAACTATTAATCCTGCACCAACCGCTCCGGTTGCAAGTAATCAAACCGTTTGTACTGATGGATCTCCATCTCAAACTTTAACCGCTACGGCAACTGGTGGAACTATTACTTGGTATGATGCAGCAACCGCTGGAAATGAGGTAACAACTCCTATCCAAGTAGGTATAGGAACAATAACTTATTATGCAGAAGCTTCTAACGGAACTTGCTCAAGTTTGACTCGTACTCCCGTTGTATTAAAAATTAATGGTGCGCCTAGTGCTCCTATTGCAAGTAATCAAACGATTTGTACCAATGGTTCAACAACTCAAACTTTGACAGCTACGGCAACTGGTGGAACCATTACTTGGTATGATGCTGCAACTGCAGGAAATGAAATAACAACTCCTACTCAAGTAGGTGTAGGAACTTCTACCTATTATGCCGAAGCTTCAAATGGGACTTGCTCTAGCTTGACTCGTACTCCCGTTGTATTAACAATTAATGCTGCACCTAATGCACCAGCTGCAAACAATCAAACAGTTTGTAGCGATGGTTCACAAACTCAAACTTTAACTGCTACAGCTAATGGAGGTACCATTACTTGGTACGATGCAGCCATTGCAGGAAATGTGGTGACAACTCCTACTCAAATAGGTTTAGGAACAGTAACTTATTATGCAGAAGCTTCTAACGGAACTTGTACTAGCTTGACTCGTACTCCCGTTGTATTGACTATAAACTCTTGTTCAATCGCTTTAGTGAAAACAAATGATATTACAGTTGGTCCTAATGGATGCGCTGATTTAAAAGTTGGTGATGTTGTAACTTATACATTTACCGTCACTAATCTTGGTAATTCAAGTTTACATGATGTAGTTGTTATTGACACTCATATAGGATTATCAACTATTACACTACAAAGTGGTGATAGTAATAATAATAGTATATTAGAAGTTAGTGAGAATTGGATTTATGAAGCAACATATACCGTAACGCAGATTGATATTGATAATGGTAGTATTACTAATCAAGCTACAGTTAATGCAACTGCATCAGATTCTACATTGGTATCTGATTCATCCGGGAATTCAACAACTAATGATGAGCCAAATGTCATTCCTATTTGTACATCAGCTAAAATTGCCTTAGTAAAAACAAATGATATTGAAGTTGGCCCTAATGGATGTGCTGATTTAAAAGTTGGTGATGTGGTAACTTATACTTTTAGCGTAGCTAATCTTGGTAATGTAAGTTTACATGACATAGTAGTTCTTGACAATCATGCCGGTTTATCAACAATTGCGCTTCAAAGTGGTGATATTAATAATAACAGTATTTTAGAAGTTACAGAAAATTGGATTTATAAAGCAACCTATACCGTTACTCAAACCGATATCGATACTGGTAGTATTACTAATCAAGCTTTTGTTAATGGTACTACACCTAAAGAAACAGAAGTAACTGACCAATCTGGGAATTCAACAACTAATGATGAACCAAATGTCATTCCTATTTGCACAACTGCTAAAATTGTCATTGTAAAATCCAACAATATTGAAGTTGGACCTAATGGATGTGCCGATTTAAAAGTTGGTGATGTTGTAACTTATACTTTTACCGTGACTAATCTTGGTAATGTAAGTTTACATGATGTGGCTGTTCTTGACCCTCATATTGATCTATCAACAATTGTATTGCAAAGTGGTGATAGCAATAGTAACAGTATTTTAGAAGTTAATGAAAATTGGATTTATACAGCTACCTATACTGTTGATCAAAGCGATATCGATACTGGTAGTATAACTAATCAAGCTTCCGTTAATGGTACTGCACCTAATGCCACAGTAGTAATGGACCAATCTGGTGATTCTACTACTAATGATGAACCAAATGTAATTCCTATTTGTACTACAGCTAAAATTGCAATAGTAAAAAGTAATGATGTTGAAGTGGGACCAAATGGATGTGCTACTCTAAAAGTTGGTGATGTGGTTACTTATACCTTTAGCGTGACAAATTTTGGTAATGTAAGTTTACATGATATAGGCGTTATTGATTTGCATTCAGGCATATCAGCTATTGTTTTGCAAAGTGGTGATAGTAATAATAACAATATATTAGAAGTTACTGAGAATTGGATTTATAAAGCAACTTATACTGTAACCCAAACTGATATTGATACAGGTAGTATCACTAATCAGGCTTCTGTAAACGGTACTGCACCTAATGCAACAATAATAACTGACCAATCTGGTGATTTAGCAACTAATGATGAACCAAATGTAATTCCAATTTGTTCAACAAATAGTATTGCTTTAGTCAAAACTGCAGTTATAGGAGGCGCTGGTGCTGTTGGTGATGTTATTACTTATACATTCGCAGTTACAAATACTGGTAATGCAACGATAACAAATATTATTATTACGGATATTACAGAACCATTAATTGGATTAACATTTACAAATAGTATAATAAGTGCACTTGCACCTGGAGTTACTAATAGTACAATAACTGGAACGTATATTATTACACAAGCTGATATTAATTTAGGACATGTAACTAATTCCGCTTTAGCTGTGGGTCAAGATCCTAAAGGAAATGATGTGAGGGATATCTCTGGGACAACTATAGAGAATGATACTCCAACCATTACAACTTTAATTCAAAATCCTAGTTTAACAGTTATAAAAACGTCAAATACTGAATTTTATAGTTCGGTTGGTGATATAATCAATTATACAATTCAAGTAAAAAACACTGGAAATGTAACACTTCATCAAATAACTGTCACAGATCCACTAACTAGTTTGGATACTATTATTGAATTATTAGGTCCTGGTGAAACTCAAGAATTTAATCAAAATTATACAGTAACACAAAATGACAGAGAAACTGGATCAGTTACCAATGTAGCTAATGCAACTGGTTTCACTCCAAATGAGTCTTCAATAAGTGCGTCAGATACCGTAGTTGTGGAGGCTGCAATAGTCTTAGGTTGTGGAAGTATCACTGTTCATAATGCGTTTTCTCCTAATGGTGATGGTATAAATGAACTCTTTATCATCGACAATATTGATGATACTCTTTGTTATCCTGATAATACGGTAGAAATCTATAATCGTTGGGGAATCTTAGTTTTTGAAACAAGAAATTATGACAATGTGAATAGAGTCTTTAAAGGTTTTTCAGAAGGTCGTACAACAATTAGCCAGTCATCAGGATTACCTACAGGAACTTATTATTACATCCTGAGCTACTCTTCTATTGATGGTAATGGTGGTGTTCAAGTCAATAAAAAAGATGGGTATCTATACCTTACCAGATAAATATAACTCAAATATATAACTCCTGAGGGCTAGCATCCCTCAGGTATAAAACACTAAATCAAATGAAGACATTAGTACTATTATTCGCTTTGCTGTTTACTGGAGTTGTAAGTTTTGCACAACAAGATGCACAATTTACTCAATATATGTATAACACAATCAACATTAATCCTGCTTATGCTGGATCAAGGGGTGCTCTGAGTATTTTTGGTTTACATCGGGCACAATGGGTAGGGCTTGATGGTGCACCAGTAACAAATGCAATATCTATAAATACACCTATAAATAATAGTAAGTTAGGTTTAGGTATATCTATAATTAATGATAAAATTGGACCTACACATGAAAACACAATTTCTGCTGATTTATCGTATACCATTCCAACAACTGAATCAGTAAAACTCTCTTTTGGTATAAAAGCTACCGCAAATTTATTTGATCTAGATGTATCTCGTTTAAACCCTGTAGATGATGACCCTAGCTTGCACGATTATAATAATAAATTTTCTCCAAATATTGGTGCCGGTATTTATCTCCATTCTGATAGAGCCTATTTGGGGTTATCGGTTCCTAATTTCATAGAAACCAATCGTTATGATGATAATGAAGTTGCTATATTCAAAGAGCAAATTAATTATTACTTGATAGGTGGATATGTATTCGATCTAACTAGTGATCTAAAATTTAAACCTGCATTTATGACTAAAATGGTAAAAGGAGCTCCGTTACAAGTAGATTTATCAGGGAATTTTATGATAAATGAAAAGTTTGTTCTAGGTATAGCCTATAGATGGAGTGCAGCTTTAAGTGCTATGGCAGGATTTCAAGTATCCGAAGGTTTATATATAGGTTATGGATACGATTGGGAAACAACAAATTTAGACAATTATAATTCGGGCTCACATGAAGTATTCTTGAGATATGAGTTATTTAAAAACAATAAAAAAATGACAACTCCAAGATTTTTCTAAAAATCCAAAAAAATGAAAAAACAAATTAAATTCTATATCTTAATTATAAGTATTTTTTCATTCAATACTTATTCACAAAAGAAAATAATTGCAAATACGAAAATAATAAAAGTGGAATATGTATATGTAAATGTTATAAAAACATATGAAAGAGTTGCTCAAAAAGGTTATAAATCGATAGATCTATTTCAAAAACTAGGAAACTCTTATTATTCTAATAATGAGCTCGAAAAAGCAGCTAAATACTATGGCGAATTATTTATTATGACATCAGACTTAGAACCTGAATATTATTACCATTATGCTCAATCTTTAAATTTTATAGGACAAAATGATAAAGCGAATGAAATCTTAGATAAATTATGTCAAAAACCCGAAATGATGCTTGAATATAACAAACAAATGAAAGTTAATCAATGACCCTCTAAAGCCAATTATTATGAAAATTTATACCACTCTTTATATAGTAATTGGAAGTGTGTTTTTATTTAACTGTTTAGCCCAAGCAAATAAAGCTAATGTAACAGATAAAATTATGGATACTACAAATACAAAAATGCAAAATAAGATAACTAAAAATGTAAAATTATATCATGTTGAGGAAAATATTAATATGAAATTTGGAGGTTATACAACGACTTATAATGTATCCGACTCGAGTTTAGTAAACAGCTATGATTTAGGACCGAACAATACAAGAGTTGTAACACCAAAATATGAAAAAAAGACAATTGAAATAACCCAACCTGAAAAAAAAATAACTGAAATTACTTATCCAAAAAATAAAGTAATTGAAACGACTAAGCCTGTTATTACTACTGATCCTATTATAAAACCAAAATCAACTGATAAACACAATGACTTTGCATACGTATATATGATAAAAACATATCAAAGGGTAGCGGATAAAGGGTACAAATCTATAGAAATATGTAGTAAACTAGGAAATGCTTATTACTATAATTCAGAAATGGAAAAGGCAGCACAGTGTTATAGTGATTTATTGACTTTAACATCTGATTTAGAACCTGAGTACTATTACCGTTACTCCCAGTCACTGAGGTCCATCGGCAAAAATGATAAAGCCAATGAGATGCTTGAAAAATTCAATGAATTATCTGAAAAAAACACCAGATAATAGTATTTAAAATCGATCAAAAAAAGTTAACACTAAGATTACTCTAAAAACAATCATTATGAAAAATAGTATACTCCTTTTTATAACAATAGTAAGTGTTTTTTCATCTAACTGTTTTGCTCAGAAGGCAAGGGTTTCCTCAGCTGAAAAAAAATATGATAGCTATGCCTATATTGATGCTATAAAAACCTATAAAAGGGTTGCGGAAAAGGGATACAAGTCGGCTGATATGTTTCAGAAATTAGGAAACTCCTACTACTATAATGCCCAGTACGATGAGGCTGCAAAATGGTATGGAGAATTATTTGCCATGACTTCTGATGTTGAACCTGAATATTATTTTCGCTATTCACAGTCACTAAGATCCATCGGTGCAAACGACAAGGCCAATGAAATGTTTGAAAAATTCAATCAACTTTCTGCTAATGATACTCGAGGGCAGATTTTTAAAAACAACGAGAATTTTTTAGATAAAATAAAAGAAAATTCAGGAAGATATAAAGTAGAAGATGCAGGTATCAATTCTCAATATTCTGATTATGGAACTGCTATTTATCTAAATAAAATTGTATTTGCTTCAGCTAGAGATACAGGAAGTTTAGGACATAGAAAACATTCATGGACCGATCAATTTTTTACCAACTTATATGCGTCAAACCTAGGAGATGATCTGGCACCTGGTGGAGTTGAGAAATTCAATAAAAGCTTAAAATCCAGATTTCATGAATCCACCCCTACATTTACAAAAGATGGAAAAACCATGTATTTTACAAGAAATAATTTTCTTGATGGAAAAAAAGGAAAAGATGGCAATAACATTACTTTAATTAAAATATACAAAGCAAATTTCGAGAATGATCAATGGACTAACATAACTGAACTGCCTTTCGATAGCAATAACTACAGTACAGCACATCCTGCATTAAGTCCTGATGAGAAAACATTATATTTTGCATCTGATATGCCTGGAACCTTAGGACAATCTGATTTATTTAAAGTAGCTATTAAAGAGGACGGAACCTTTGGAAATCCGGTAAATTTAGGTAGCACAATTAATACCGAAGGTAAAGAGACATTTCCTTTCTTTACTGATGAAAATGAGCTCTATTTCGCTTCAAATGGGCATCCAGGACTAGGAGGTTTGGATGTGTTTGTATCTAAAATGAATGACAATGGTACTTTCAACGAAGTACAAAATGTTGGTGCTGATGTCAATTCCTCAAAAGATGATTTTGCATATTTAATTGATACTAAATCAAGAAGAGGCTTTTTTTCCTCTAATAGAGACGGAGGACAAGGATATGATGACATTTATAAATTTTTAGAAACAAGAAGATTAACTTGTGAACAATTATTATACGGCGAAATAACTGATATTTCTACTGGGGAAGTGCTCGAAAACACAACAATAACCATATTAGATGACAAGTTAAATACTATTGGTACAACTACATCTGACGAAAAAGGGAACTATTCGATACCAGTAGAATGTGGTAAAAGATATAGTGTAAGAGCTGCAAAAGAAGACTATACTACAAAAGAACAAATAATCACAATTCTTAAAGAAAATGGAAAAACACATCTCCCATTTGCATTAGAAAAAGCAACTTGCAAAGTGGCTGTTGGTGATGATTTAGGAAAATGTTTTGGTATAAAAATGATTTATTTCGATTTTGACAAATCCGACATTCGAATAGAAGCAGCGCTAGATTTAGAAAAAATATTAGATGTAATGGACCAATATCCAAAAATGAAATTAGATATCCGTTCACATACTGATAGTCGTGGATCATCCAAATACAACGAAGCTTTATCGGATCGAAGAGCAAAATCTACAATAAACTGGCTAATTAAAAATGGTGTCAATAAAAATCGATTAATTGGAAAAGGATATGGTGAAAACCAACTTGTTAATCAATGTTCAGATGGTGTAGATTGTACGGAAGAAGAACATCAACTTAATAGACGTAGTGAATTTATTGTCACTGAATTATAAAAATCTATAAACTTAAAAAAGAGTGTCTTTAATAGACACTCTTTTTTAATAAAAAAAACTAACTCGATTTAAATTTTTGCAAATATATTAGTGTAATATTTTTTTCCAGTTGTAGGGTTTTCTCTAATTGATATTCCAAAATGAGTAAAATTACCTTCAATATTATCTTTATGTGCTGGACTATTTAACCATGCAGTAACAGCGGCTTGTGGGCTATTATAATTATATGCAATATTTTCACCTACAGTTTTAGCACCTAATACCTTTATGATATTTTCTGAACGTGCTACAAAATCATCATGATTTACTACATTATTTGTTATCATGTATTTATCATGCTCTTCAGATTTATAAGAAATATGGTTGATTTTTTCTAAAGAATTTAAACCAACACTTACACGGTATTCGTTTATTAAATCCATTGCTTCAATTTCTGATGCGGTGTAAGTATAATTAACTACTACTTCTGATTTAGCTTCAACTGGATTAGCTTCAGAACTATTAGAAGAACAAGAGTTCAAAGTAAATATTACTGTTATTAACATTAATACATGAAGTAAATTTCTTTTCATAATTTAGTAGTTTAAGTTTAAAGTAGATTGTGGGGCAAACTTCTTTAAGACAATTTTGTATGTGTTCTAATTCTTTTTCAAATATAGATACATTTACGTTAAAATACCAATTTTTATCGACGAACTACATCTTTTGTTTTTAATATTAATCTTTTTCTTACAATTAAATTATTTTAGTTAATAAAAACTAAAATAAACAGCAACATAATACACCAAAATTTATTGAAAAATTACGCTCTAAAAACTAAATATAGACATTAATAAAAATAAATAGAATTAATATTGAAGAAATTAATGACTTTATAAACTCTTATAGAATATCATTATATAAGATTAAAATGAACTATAAACGTATTTTATGTCCTAGAATAATATAATCTATTTAAAAAGGAAAAGGAAACATTTAAAACACAAAGAAAGGTGCCTTTAACAAGACACCTTTCTTTAATGTAAAACAAAACTAACTTAAATTATATTTTTGCAAAAATATTAGTGTAATATTTTTTTCCAGTTGCAGGATTTTCTCTAATTGATATTCCAAAATGAGTAAAGTTTCCTTCTATATTTTCTTTATGCGAAGGACTATTTAACCAAGCAGTAACGGCGGCTTGTGGGCTATTATAATTATATGCAATATTTTCACCTACAGTTTTAGCACCTAATACTTTTATGATATTTTCTGAACGAGCTACAAAATCATCATGATTTACAACATTATTTGTTATCATGTATTTATCATGTTCCTCAGATTTATAAGAAATATGATTAATTTTTTCTAAAGGATTTAAACCAACACTTAGACGGTATTCGTTTATTAAATCCATTGCTTCAATTTCTGATGCGGTGTAAGTATAATTAACTACTACTTCAGATTTAGCTTCAACAGGAGTAGCTTCAGATGCATTAGAGGAACAAGAGTTCATTGTGAAAATTACAGCTAATAACAATAATAGACTAAGTAGATTTCTTTTCATAATATAGTAGTTTAAGTTTAAAGTAGATTGTGGGGCAAACTTCTTTAAGATAATTTCGTATGTGTTCTAATTCTTTTCAAACTTACATACTTTTTAAGTTAAACTACCAATAATATCGATGAACTACATGTTTTTATTTTTATTTTAATCTTTTTCTTACATTATGGAGATAACCTTTCAATTTTCCAAGTATAATCATCTTGGTATTTGTACCTGATCCTATCATGCAATCTATTAGCCCTACCCTGCCAAAATTCAACTTCTAAAGGAACAACTAAAAAACCACCCCAATGTTCTGGTCTTGGGATAACCATACTTTCATATTCTTTTTCCAAATCTTTCAAGTTGTCTTCTAAGAAAACTCGAGAAGGAACAACTTCACTTTGATTCGAAACTATAGCTCCTAGTTTACTTCCGTCAGGTCTTGAATCAAAATAATTATCGGACACAATTGCTGATGTCTTTTGAGCAATTCCTTTAATAATTACTTGGCGTTCTAAACCATGCCAAAAAAAAGAAAGACAAATATTAGGGTTATTGGCAATTGCTTTCCCTTTTTCAGAATTGTAATTGGTATAAAACACAAAACCCTCTTCTGAAAATTTCTTCAACAATACTACTCTTGATTTTGGAAATCCATCTAAACCAATTGTAGCAACTGTCATTGCGTTAACCTCTTCTCCACTATCAAAATCTTCTACTTCATGAAACCATCTGTTAAATAAATTTATTGGATCTTCAGGGATATTTGATTCCAATAACTCGCTCTTTTCATATGATTTTCTATAATTACTTAAATCATTCATTGTTATAAATTTTTAGTTCTTATTTTTATAGAACAGTGATTTCGGTATCAATATTAATAAAAATACTTGATTTTTAAAATTCAAAAACAACGCCATCATCTGCTAATGCTACTTCCGGGAAAATAGTTTCTGCTTCTTCTTTAAACAGCTTTATATTTTCGTATCGAGTTGAATAATGTCCTAAAACTAGCTGTTTTACATTTGCTTTCAAGGCAATTATTGCTGCTTCTTTTGCGGTAGAGTGCATTGTTTTCCTTGCTAGAAGACCCTCAGATTCTAAAAAAGTAGATTCATGGTATAAAACATCAATATTATTGATCAATGAAACAATCGTTTCATCATAAACTGTATCAGAACAAAAGGCATAATTTTTGGCTGGTACTGGATCAAATGTTAATTTGCTATTTTCAATTATTCGTCCATCATCTAAAACAATATCTTTTCCATTTTTAATGTTTTGATAATAACATTCTTCAATTTCAAAACTTTTAACGGCATCAATATTCAACTTCCTTTTGTCTGGTTTCTCTTGAAATAAAAATCCATTAGTATAAATACGGTGTTTTAAAGGTATTGTTTTAACAATCACTTTTTCATCTTCAAAAACTACTTCGCTATCATTTGATTCTAATTCGTGAAAATACAAACTATAGTTTGTCCATGAATTAGCTAGTCGCAATTGCAACAATATAATTTCTTTAATCCCTACTGGTCCATAAATATGCAAATCAGTTGTACGACCTAATAAAGTAAATGTTGAAACTATACCAATTAAGCCAAAAAAATGATCTCCGTGTAGATGGGAAATAAAAATGTGGTTTATTTTTGAAAATTTAATTTTGTTTTTACGAAGTTGTACCTGAGTTCCTTCACCACAGTCTATAAGAAATAGTCTGTTTTTAATTTCTAAAATTTGAGAAGTTGGATTGGTAAATGTTCGTGGAGTTGCTGCATAGCAACCAAGAATTGTTAGTTTCAATTTTATAATTTTCGGTTAAATGCAAAAGGTTAAATAAGTCAATAAAGTTTAAGGTTTAAAACCCTAAATCTCTTTCAATCTCTTCCATTTCAATAATATCATGTGCTTCTAATAATGAAGGAACAACAAGAAGTTCTTCAGGTATTGCATTATAATCAAAATCGGCAACAACAATAACGAAAGATTTTTTTGCTTTTTTATGCTGTTTAGACAAAGGCATAAACTGTTTGATCTCATTAATAGACAGATCGTCATGAAACAAAAGATCTATAACAATATTATCTTTTTCAAATGTTTTATATTGGTGCGTCACTTTCATCAAAAAAGAAGTAAAATCACCTTGAGTATCTTTTATTATTACGGAGTGTTTTTTTTGATCTACTTTCATTGCTTTTGATTTTCAAAATTAGGAAGTAGCTAAGTTACTACCGTTTTTTTAAATTACTGAATTTTTGATGCTAAAAGATAGATTACAGCCATTCTGATTGCTACACCGTTTTCAACTTGGTTTAAAATAACCGACTGTTGCGAATCAGCAACTTCTGATGTTATCTCTACTCCTCTATTTATAGGACCTGGATGCATAATTACAATTTCCTTATTTAAAGAATCCAATAAGGTTTTGTCTAATCCGTATTGTTGTGCATATTCTCGCGTAGACGGGAAAAAATTAACATCCATACGTTCATTTTGTACTCGTAACATATTTGCTACATCACACCATTCTAGCGCTTTTCGAAGATTAGGTTCTACAGTTACCCCAAGAGACTCAATATGTCTAGGAATTAATGTTTTTGGCCCACAAACTTTAACTTCAGCACCTTGCATTTGCAAGGCATATATATTAGAAAGTGCCACTCTAGAGTGTAAAATATCTCCCACTATAACCACTTTTTTTCCAGCTACTTCTCCTAATTTTTCTCTAATAGAATAACTATCTAATAAAGCTTGTGTAGGATGTTCATGTGCTCCATCACCTGCGTTTACAATACTTGCTTTTACATTTTTTGATAAAAAGTAAGCAGCTCCAGGATTAGCATGCCTCATTACTACCATATCTACTTTCATAGAAAGTATATTATTTACAGTGTCAATTAAGGTTTCTCCTTTTTTAACAGATGATTGAGCTGCCGAAAAACTAATAACATCAGCTGATAATCTTTTTTGTGCTAATTCAAATGAAAGTTTAGTACGGGTACTGTTTTCGAAAAAAATATTAGCGATAGTAATGTCTCGTAAAGAAGGTACTTTTTTTATTGGACGATTAATTACTTCTTTAAAATGATCGGCAGTTTCAAAAATAAGGTCAATATCATTCTTGTTAATGTATTTTATACCTAGTAAATGATTTACGCTTAATTCTTTCATTCTTTTACGATTATTATTATTTTATCAGCTTAGTTTTTGAACGATTTGTTTTACTGATTAGTTGGTAATTAAATAAACAACATCTTCACCGTCATTTTCTTTCCAATTAACCTTTACTTTTTCCCCATTAATTGCATCAACTTGTCTCCCTCTATAATCCGGTTGTATAGGTAAATTTCGGCTAAAACGTCTATCAATAAGTACCAGTAATTCAATTTCTGATGGTCTTCCAAAAGATTGAATAGCAGTTAATGCAGATCGAATACTTCTTCCAGTAAACAAAACATCATCAATGAAAATAACTTTTTTATTTTCGACAATAAAATTGATTTTTGTTTTATTGGCTTCCAATGGTTTATCAGTTCTACGGAAATCATCTCTAAAAAAAGTAATATCTAAATATCCTAACTGAATTTCAGGAGTATTATATTTATCTTCTAACATGGTTTTTAAACGCTCAGCAAGAAATGTACCTCTAGGCTGAATACCTACTAGAATAGTATCTTTAAAATCGAGATGTTTTTCAATTAGCTGACAAGCCAAACGATGGAGAATGATATTGACTTCTTTGGAATTGAGCAAAACTTTTTGAGTCATAGTAAAGTATTGTGTTTGGTTTTGCAAATATACAAATTCAAATTTATGATTTAATAATTATATCTCTAGAATATGTTTTTGATATTTTTTTTAATAAAGAAAACCAATTTACAATAAGCCAAAGATATTGTAATAATACTTATTTATGTGTTCTTTAACTTATTTATAAAATGATTAAAGAGAATTAAGTCTAGAAAAAATAATTAGCTTAAATATAATTCTATAGAAAGATATTTTATAACAATCCATTAGAATTATATAACAAATTTCTTTTGGCAATTGGTAATTTTATAATTCAATTTTAAATCCATTTATTATGATTACCAAAATAACAAAAACACTTTTACTTTTCACAATCCTAATTTCATTTACAAGCTGTTCCGTAATTGGCGGTATCTTCAAAGCAGGTATGGGCGTAGGTATTATTATTGTAGTTGCTATTGTAGCAATTATTTTATTTGTAATTAGTAAAATATCAGGTAAAAAATAGAACTAATTGTTAAATTTCTAAATAAAAAATATTTTTACACTTCATTTTTATAGTTTTTCAATAATTTTAATAGTAATTTTAATATAAAATTTACAATTATTCGATTATGAAATTAACTATATTTTATATCACTCTTTTTTTATTTTCATCAATTTCATATTGTCAAGAAAATTGTAATAATGGAATTGATGATGATGGTGATGGAAAGATTGACTTAAATGATTTAGATTGTATCTGTAATCAAACAGCGGTGCGTTCAATTATTCCAAACCATTCTTTTGAAGAGTATTCTTTTTGCAAAGAAGCCAAAATTTGGGTCCCCGCTAATAATTCTAGAACTGAATATATTAATTGTGGATTAGATTTGGATGGTCAAGAAATATTGAAAAATGGGCTTTCTAATTATCCAGACGGATTTGGTATTTATGGAGCCATGTATACAGGAAATAAAAAAGGGTATATCGGTACTTGTTTAATATCGCCAATGTTAGCTGGCGAAGAATACCAGTTGACACTCGATATTGCAACATTAATCGTTGGCGGTGATGCAGCTTTAGGAACTTCAAACAAAGTTTCTAAAGAAAATTTTAAACAATTGAGAGTTTCTGAATTAGAGCCCATAAATATTACTTTATACGGAACTAGTAATTGCGAAAATCTCCCACTTACCTCAGATGTTTATGTCAACATTTACCAAAGCCCTCCTACTTATGGTCCAAAATGGATTGAAATAGGAAGCGTAACATATACTCCAGTTTCAAAATGGGAAAAAATAACAATCACTTTTACACCAACAGTCGACATTGAAGCAATAATACTTGGTAGTCCTCAAAAACTGCCAGAAAGTTACCCTTATGCCCCTTTTAGAGGTCCTTATGAAGCCCCTTTTTTTTTATATGATGATTTAATTTTAAATAAATCATCCCTATTTGGAGTGAATATTTTAAGGAATGGTGCCTTTTGCGAGAATAATTTAGTTTTGACTGCTAACCCAACTATACTAATAACACCAAGTATTAAGTATCAATGGTATAAAGAAGGAATTGCAATAGCAGGAGCTACAAATAAAGATTTCAGCATACCATATGAGACTAAAAATTATGGGAATTATATTGTAAAAATCACTGATAATACTGGTTGTATTCTAAGTTCACCTTATAACCTTAACAATACTATTCCAGAGCCAACAGTTTTAATTACGCAACCCACTTGCTCCGTAAATACAGGAACAATCACGATAACATCTCCTGCAAAAGAGTATAGTTTTGACAGAGGAAAAACATGGACAACAAATAATGTAGCTACAAATTTAGTGTCAAAAACATATTTTATAAAAACTAGAAATGTTTTAAATTGTGAAGCTTCAAAAATTGTTGTGATAAATAATTTGCTCAATTTCCCAGAAATTTATGCTACAACCCCAATATCTTATGTGCAATTTGCAGTGGCTAAAGAATTAACTGCTGGCGGAACAAATCACTTATGGTATACTACTGAAACGGGAGGTACAGGCTCAACTGAAACTCCAATTCCACAAACATCTATATTAGGTTCTACTGATTATTATGTAAGTCAGACTATAAATGGATGCGAAGATAATCAACGAAAAAAAATCACTGTAACTATTTATCCAGTTCCATATGCATTTGAATATCCCCATTTTTTCACACCAAATGGAGATGGAGAAAATGATTTTTGGAATATTCCTGAATTTGTAAAAGAAAACGAGGCCTTAATTTATATTTATGATCGATATGGCAAATCATTAGCGATAATTAAACCAAATGATATTGGATGGGATGGAAACTATCAAGGAGTTCCATTACCTTCAAATGATTATTGGTTTAAAGCAATCTATAAAGAAAATGGGGAACTCACTGAATTCAAATCTCATTTTACTTTAAAAAGATAGCCATCATAAAAAATGATTTTATGATGGCTAAAAATAATAGTATTATTTAGTATTAAGAATACATCTTAACTCTCAATTCTTGTATTTTTTCATCGTCAAGATACTCATCAAAAGTCATATAACTGTCAATAGCTCCTTTTGGCGTTAACTCCACTACTCTATTTCCCACCGTTTGCGCAAACTCATGATCATGTGTGGTAAAAATAACGGAACCTTTAAAGTTTTTCAATGAATTATTGAATGCCGTAATCGACTCTAAATCCAGGTGATTGGTAGGTTCATCAATCATTAATACATTTCCTCTTTCCATCATCATTCGAGACAACATACAACGTACTTTTTCTCCTCCTGATAATACTCTACATGTTTTTAAGGCTTCTTCTCCAGAGAAAATCATTTTACCAAGAAAACTACGAATATTAACCTCATCGCGTTCTTCTTCAGTCTTTACCCATTGACGCAACCAGTCCACTAATGATAAATCACTTTCAAAAAAAGAATGATTCTCTACTGGCAAATAAGCTTGGTTTGTAGTAACTCCCCAGTCAAAATTACCTGAATCAGCTGTTTTATTTCCATTCAAAATTTCGTAAAAAGCAGTTGTAGCACGAGAATCTTTTGAAAAAAGAACAATTTTATCTCCTTTGGCCATATTCAAATCAACTCCTTTAAACAATACTTCGCCATCAATTGAAGCACTCAAACCTTGAACATTTAATATTTGGTCTCCTGCTTCACGCTCTTGATCAAATATAATTGCAGGATAACGACGACTCGAAGGTTTAATTTCAGAAATATTCAATTTAGAAATCATCTTTTTACGAGAAGTAGCTTGTTTTGATTTGGCTACATTCGCAGAGAAACGACGTATAAATTCTTCTAATTCTTGTTTCTTTTCTTCGGCTTTTTTGTTTTGTTGTGCACGTTGTTTTGCCGCTAATTGGCTAGACTCATACCAAAACGTATAATTTCCTGAATAATGATTTATTTTACTAAAATCAATATCAGATATATGAGTACAAACTGAGTCTAAGAAGTGTCTATCGTGAGAAACTACAATTACTGTATTTTCATAATTGGCCAAGAAATTTTCTAACCAAGCAATAGTTTCAAAATCCAAGTCATTGGTAGGCTCATCCATAATAAGCAAGTCAGGATTACCAAAAAGTGCCTGCGCCAAAAGGACACGAACTTTTATTTTCCCCTCTAAATCTCCCATTAAAGTATAATGGTGCTCCTCAGTAATTCCAAGATTGGACAACATAGATGCAGCATCTGAATCAGCGTTCCAACCGTTCATTTCTTCAAATTGGACTTGTAACTCCCCTATACGGTCTGCATTTTTATCATTATAATCAAGATAAAGTTCGTCCATTTCTTTCTTAATGGCATACAATACCTTGTTTCCCATTATTACGGTTTCCAATACGGTATGTTCATCAAACATATTGTGGTTTTGATTTAAAACCGACATACGCTTTCCTGGTTCTAAATGGATATGTCCAGATGTAGGATCCATTTCGCCAGAAATTATTTTAAGAAAGGTTGATTTTCCAGCACCATTAGCTCCGATAACTCCATAAATATTACCATGTGTAAAGGTGGTATTTACTTCGTCGAATAAAATTCGTTTGCCAAATTGAACTGATAAATTATTAACTGTTAACATAAATGTTTTTTATAAAAATTTTTGCAAAAGTACAAAAAATTAATGATTTTTTTATTTATACAAAGACAATTTGCTGAATTGAATTAAACAAAAACGAATCGTATTTATCAAAAAAAAATCCTGACAAAAAATTGCCAGGATTACAATATAATCTCTTTAAACTAAACCATAACCAAATTAAAAGAAACTAATATTTACTTATAATAATTTTTTTAAACTACTATAAACTGCTAATTCAACATCAGCTTGTTTTTTAGAATTGCATTGTTCCAATAAATCATTTAAAATAGTTGGATTAAGGGTTTGTTGATCATCAAAACGTAATAAAAACTGTTTCGATATATCACTTAAACTTTTAGACAATGGCAATAAGGGTTGAATAAGCGGTGCATTTGTACTTAAATGAACTAAATCAGTATTCATAGTAATCCATTTTTCAAAAAAATGAGTAACTCCTTTTTGATTTTCAATGTTTTTATCTTTCAAATATTTATTTACTGCGGTATCAAAATCAATAGCATCTGATGCGTCCGAAGCACAAGCATCTGCAAATAAACTTAGAGGAGAAAACATAAAGTATTTTTTTCCACCACCATTTCGTGTATAGTTTTTAAGTGGCTCGCATACATTAGTAAAGTCATTTAATGATATAGTATTTTGGTTATTGCTAATATTTCTTAATATCACTTCTTTGTTTCTAATGTGAGTAATCCCCAATTCCTCTAGTCTAAAAGAAACGGTTTTTAATCTTTTGCGTAAGCTAACCATATCAGTCACACTTTCATCCGACCATAAACGTTCAGCAATTGCAGCAGTTCTTGGCCAAATTCTGGAATCAATATTTAAGGGAGTTACAAGTTCACTCCACATTGCAGCTTCTCCACCTAATATCCTAGCTTTTTCTTCTGGAGTTAATAAAACTGTTTTAGAAATTGGGTCGTTTTTATAATGACTTTCAAGGCTGAGCATTAAATCAATATAATATCCGTTTGACAAAACTGTTTTGTAGCCATTTTTTGCCGCTGCAATTAGGGAACCCCCAGAAGCTAAACCTTCGTTAGTTCCTCTCCATGCATGAATAATGGCATCTTTCGTCATGTCTTTGGTCATTATTTCTTCCCAACCCATCACATTTTTCCCATGTTTTTTCAACATTGGAACCAACTGCATATTAAAATATGTTTGCAAATCATGATTATTAGCCAGATTGTGTTTTTTCTTAAACTCTTGTATTTTAGGATTAGCATTCCATTCTTTTCCATTGTTCTCATCGCCACCTATATGGAAATAGTTAGAGGGAAATAAAGGGCAAACGGCATCAAAAATGGCACTTAATACTTCATAAGTCTTAGGATTCGTAGGGTCTAATGCAGCATTAAAAATACCTGATCTCCTTTCTACAGCATATGATCCAACTCCGTTATCAATTTTACTTCCTATTTCTGGAAAAACAGATAAAATGGCCGATGCGTGTCCTGGAACATCAATTTCAGGAATAATCAATATTCCTCTATCATCAGCATATTTTACAATCCCTTTAATTTCTTCTTGTGTATAATAATTTCCATCAGAAGCTAATTCATGCAACTTGGGGAAGTTTTTCATTTCAATTCTCCATCCTTGATCATCTACTAAATGCCAATGAAAAACATTCATTTTCATAGCAGCCATGGCATCTAAATTTCTTTTAATAACATCAACTGGTTGAAAATGCCTTGCTGCATCAATCATTAAACCTCGCCATGTAAAACGCGGCGAATCTGTAATATTTACTGATGGAAAATAAAATGCTGTTCCATCATTTTGAAGCAATTGCAATAGGGTTTCTAAACCATGTAAAGCCCCTAGATCAGTTTCGGCATTGATTACTATTTTATTTGAATCTATCGAAAGTTGGTAACTTTCATTCTCATTTATTTCTATTTTTCCAGATCGAGTACAATTGATTTGTAATTGTGCTTCGGGAACCTCATTGATTTTAGTCAAAAAATCTTGTTCAAAGAATAAACCAGTTCTTCCGTCTAATCGTCGCAAAAATCGGGTCGCTCCAATAAAAATTCTTGCATCAGGATTCCCTGTAATATTCACTTTAAAGTTTTTGCTTAAAGCAAAAGTTCCAGCGGTTAAATCAACTTTTTGTGGCCAAGGCATTAAATCTAATTGCTCTTTTTTAATTTGAGAATTGGAAATAAAAACAGATAACAATAAAAACAAAATGTATTTCATAAATTTAAATAATAAAATGGAACAATTATTTAATAATCAAAACGCTTAAACGCTTCAATCGCTTCATATTCAGCTAGACCTAAATCATCATATAATTTAGCTGTACTTTTATTACGGTCTTCGGCCCTAACCCAAAACTCTCTGGAATCATTTCCTTGAAACATGACGCGGTCTTTTTGAGATTGATGAAATAAAATAGCATGTCTTTTTAACATTACCTCATCAGGGCTTAAAGGTACAGCCATATCGATTTCATGAATATCCCATTCATGCCAAGCACCACGATACAACCACAGCCAACAATCCTTCATGTAGGGCTCCGGTTTCAATTCCCCCATAGCTGCAAAAATGGCATTCAAACAAACTTCATGTGTTCCATGTGGATCTGCAAGATCACCAGCTGCAAAAACTTGATGCGGTTTGATTGTTGCAATAATATTTTTTACAATAGCAACATCTTCAGCTCCCAATGGCTTTTTCTTTATATGACCCGTTTCATAAAATGGCATATCTAGAAAATGAGTGTTTTCATCTTTTAATCCAATATATCTTGTGGCTGCATAAGATTCTCTTCTTCTAATTAAGCCTTTTAATTTTCGTACTTCTAAAGAATCGGCTTGATTTTCTTTTTTATTATTTATAAAATTAATAATTGATTTAAAATTAATTTTTGATTCCTCTACTCCAACAAAATCATTACATACCTCAGCAAATTTCAATGCTTCATCATCCGTAACTGCAATGTTTCCAGAAGTTTGATATACAACATGAACATCATGTCCTTGTTTTATCAATTTAGAAAATGTTCCTCCCATAGAAATTACGTCATCATCTGGATGTGGGCTAAAAAGGATTACCCTTTTTTGTGCTGGATTAGCACGTTCTGGTCTATTAGTATCATCCGTATTTGGTTTTCCACCTGGCCATCCTGTTATAGTGTGCTGCAAAATATTGAACATATTTATATTCAAATCATAAGCAGAACCTTCCAATGCCAAAAGATCTGACATCCCATTGTTATTATAATCTCTATCTGTTAATTTAAGTATCGACTGTTTTGTTTTTTGACACAACCATACAATAGCTTTGCTTTGCAATTCTTGAGTCCAAATACACTCTCCAACCAACCATGGTGTTTTGAAACGAGTTAATTCTGATGCTGCCGATTGATCTAATACAAAAGTGGCATTAGTATGATGTTGCAAAAAAGTAGCTGGAATTTCAGAACTTATATCGCCTTGAATAGTACGTTTTATAATATCAGCTTTATTTTGACCCCATGCCATTAATACAATTCGTTTTGACCTAAGAATTGTAGAAACTCCCATGGTAATAGCTCTTTTAGGAACATTATCAATACCATTAAAATCAGATGATGCATCAACCTTAGTAATATGGTCCAATGTAATTATCCTAGTACCTGAATTAATATGTGAACCAGGTTCATTAAACCCTACATGTCCAGTACGTCCAATTCCCAATAATTGAAAATCTAAACCTCCAGCATTTTTGATGTTCATTTCATAATCAATACAATATTGATTTAATTCATTTATAGCAACTGTTCCATCAGGAATATTAATATTCTCTGGTTTGATATCTATATGATCAAAAAGATGTTGATGCATAAAATAATGATAACTCTGATTGTTTTCTTTTTTCATTGGATAATATTCATCCAAATTGAAAGTAACAACATTAAAAAAGCTAAGGTCTTCTTCTTTATGCATTCGTACCAACTCGTCATATACTTTTATTGGAGAAGATCCTGTTGCTAAACCAAGAACACAAATTTCATTTTTTTCTTGTTTGAATCTAATTAATTGCGCAATTTCTTGTGCAACAACTACAGAAGCTTCTGCAGAGTTTTTAAAAATTTCATTATGAATTTTTTCAAATCTGGTTTCTTCAAACTTACCTACACTTTTGTAACTAATATCAGGTTTCATTTCTAAAGCACTTTTCATTTTTATACTATTTTATCTAACTTAAATTTATAAAGATATGAATTTTATAAAAAGGTATAAGCAAATCAAATACTTATACCTTTTAAATTTAATCTTTTTTTTCTAGAAGTTTCCTCCTACTTTATCCCACCAAAGTCTTGTGCCACCATTGTCAAGTCCTCCAAGTTTGGCAACTCCTGTAGCAACTCCACCTGCATTACCGTCTTTTTCAGCTTGAACAAAATTTAACCTTCGTACTCCAAGATTAGTATCAATTTTACCACCACTTGTATTTTTAAGTACGGGCAATAATTTTGGATATCCAGTTCTTCTATAGTCTGACCAAGCTTCTTGCCCTTCAGGAAAACCTGCAATCCATTTTTGTGTAATAATTTTTTGCAATTTAACTTCATTGGTTCCAGCAGCATTCCAAGCAACTGTAACATTGTTTAAAGCAGCTCCATTATTTACGGGAAAATTGGGATCCACATAAGCCTTAGCTGTTTTTACATTATCAGCAATATAGGCTGATGCTCCAGATGCACCTAATTGACTAAATGAATTAGAAATACCTGACTCATAAAAACCTTGAGCATCACCGCCCATGCTCCATCCTCTTAACGCTCCCTCGGCTCTTAAAAAACAAACCTCAGCCGTAGTCATCAAAATCATTTCTTTTGAATTAACAATTGGTCCAATACCTGAAAAGTCAACATGATCCGCTTTGGCTGCAATTTCAATTCCTGTGCGAACTCCTTTGTATTGTCCTGGGAATTGTGCTGCTGTTTTAAAGAAAACGGCTAACCTAGGATCAGCATAACCGCCCATAATAGATTCCATATCAGCTGACATACGAATATCACCCCAAGCATTACTTATTGTTGCAATAGGATTATTGTAAATTGGCGACACAATTTTGAATACATCATCGTTTGTTGTCATTACACCAAATTTTTGTGAAATAGCTTTTTCAGCCTCTGTCTTTGCTAACGTTGGATTTACTTTTACAATTCGCATCGCCAATCTTAATCGCAATGAATTAGCAAATACAACCCATTTTTTATAATCTCCTTTGTAACCCGACAAATCTGTAGTGACAAATGTAGAAACTTCATTTGCATCTACTCTTGTTGTTAAATCAGATACTGCAAAATCCAATTCTTTAAACATTAAATTATAAACCTCTTCTTGAGAATCATATTCAATAACTGGGTCAGTAGTTCCAAATTTTAAATATACAATTGGTCCATAAGTATCTGTTACTCTATGCATCCCTTCCACTTTCAAAATCAAAGACAATGCATAAAATTGATCGTATTTGCCTTTTGCTTTCTGTTCTACTGAATAGGCATTGTACATAACATCACTGTATGCAGCCCCCCAGGAGAAACCATTCCAACCGTCTACTAAATCATATGTAGTATTATTTGACCCTCCTGCAAAACCGGTAGGTGTTGCCATATATCCTGACCAAATATCTCCCTGCAAACCTTGTTGCACTTGGTATTTCCACTCTGGAGTAAGAACTAAGATATTATTAAACATAGGGCTAAAAGAACCTTTAATATGATTAAAATCTTGCTCTAGTAATTGTTGGGTAATACCGTTTGGATTTGTATTTATTTCTTCAAAATTATCTGTACAACTTACTGCTGCGAGTAAAGTAGCGCAAATAGCTGCTTTTTTTATAGTATTTAATTTCATGATTTTTTAATTAGAAAGTTACATTTAAATTAAGACCAATACTTCTTGTAGATGGCATTCCATAAACATCAATACCTTGTAAACCCTCACCGGTACTTAATGAAATATTTGGGTCAAAAGGAGCGTCTTTATAGATAAATCCCAAATTTCTTGCTATTAGCGATAAACTTGCAGCTTGTAAAAAAGGTAGCTTATTGGTATTAAATGTATATCCTATTGAAACTTCTCTTAAACTTACATTGGTAGCACTATACACATATTCACCAGTAGCACCTGCTCTACCTCCAGTTTGTTTATAATAACTCTCTGTTGGGTATTTTCCCGCATACGCTGTTCCATCAGGATAAACTGCATTGATTGTAACTCCGCCAGCATTTCTCGCGTCACCTGTTATTTTAGAAACACCAAACTCATCATTTATAGCCTCTGTTAAACTCATTACATCACCACCAAATCTTGCGTCGATTAAAACGTTTGCAAAGAAAGAACCTAATTTAAAAGAGTTTGAAAAACCTAACATAAAGTCAGGATTGGAATTTCCTACTTCTTCAAAACCCGTTTTTTGAATTGTTCCATCTGAATTCAATAACACTCTTCCTTGTTCATCTCTTTTAATGTTTACTCCTTCAATAACCCCAAACGGTTTTCCTTGTTCCAATACATATCTGTAATTGTTAACACCTGCTTCGGTCAAGATTACTTTCCCTCCTAGTTCAGTTGGGATCTCCTTAACTGTGTTTTTATTAATGGAATAGTTCAAAGCAGTATCCCAAGAGAATTTATCTGATTTAATTATTTTTCCAGTTACAACGGCTTCAAAACCTTGATTTTTGATACTTCCAGCGTTAATACCATAGTATTTTACTCCCAAAGGATTTGTAGGTGGTGCAAGTATTTGTAAGTATTGATGTTTAGTCTCTGAGTCATAATAAGAAAACTCGAAACCCAATCTATTATCAAACATTCTCCATTCTGTACCTATCTCTATTTCTGATTTTAATTCTGGTTGCAATGAACCTCCTGGTCTTGGCGCAACTACTGGCGGTTTATTACCCTCAGCAGTATATCCATAGGTTGGCGAAGTAACAAATGAAAATATATCATTTCCTACTTGTGCATAGGTAGCTCTAACTTTTCCGTAGTTAATAAATTCTGGCAAAGTTGTCATTTCACTAATAATTCCAGTAACACCCACTGAAGGATAAAAGAATCCTGAATTATTGGTATTTACTAATGTAGAAGACCAATCGTTTCTTGCAGCTAAATCTAAAAATAACATGTCTTTGTAACCAAAAGTAGTTGCCGCAAAAACTGATTGCACTTCTTTGGCAGCATCTAATGTTTGTAGATTACCCGCATTATTAACAAAATTCCCTAATGTAAACCAGTTTGCAATTTGTAATCCTCCACCAATACCAGAATCTAAAGTAGTTCTTTGATTCCCTATCGTATTAGTTATACTTGTACCAACATTAGCGTTAAAACTAATATCTGTATTCAAATCTGTATTGATTGTAGCAATAAAGTCAGCATATCGTTGTGTACTTAATGTATTTACGTTGATATACCTCCCATTTGCATGTGACAATGTACCCTGTGTTGTAGCATATATCTTTTTATCAAAACCACTTTCGGAACGGTTATAACTGTATCTTGAAGCAAGTGATAACCAGTTATTCACTTTATAATCCAAAGCAATAGAACCATTAAAAAACTGATTCGTATCCTCAGACTTATTTCTATTAATTCCCCAGTACGGATTTTGAAGTATATCTCTATCCGTCATCCAGTTTTGTGCCATTAGATTTCTTGTGGGATCAAAAACTTCAAAATTGTTTTTATATTCATTGAAATCATTTCCTCTAGGCATTAAATAAACACCTGTCAAAGGATTAAAGTAAAGTCCGTTAACTGGCTTATTAATGATTGTTTGAGTTGTATAATTAGCATTTGCGGCAACATTTAATTTATAATTGAAAAATTTAGCTGTCTGACGGATTCCAAAATTATTTTTTTTCAAATTGTTTCCTGGAATTATTCCTGCAGCACTTGTGTTAGCATACGATAAACTTGTTGATGATGCTTCAGTCGCAGAAGAAAAAGCCATTGAAGTAATTTGAGTACTTCCTGTATCAAAAAAACCTTTCACATGGTCATTTGAAGCTCCTTTTGCTCCCCAGGTTTCTTCACCGCCTTCAACTGCTACATAATCATTTTGAAATTTCGGTAAATAAGCAGCACTTTCAAAAGTGGTAACAGAGGAAACTTTAAAATTTGATTTTCCTTCTTTAACTTTTTTTGTAGAAAGTAAAATAACTCCATTTGCACCTTGACTTCCATACAATACAGAAGCAGCTGCCCCTTTAAGTACTGTCATCCCTTCGTAATCGTCTGGATTAATAAGAGAAACAACATCTCCTCCGTCACGGTTTCCACCTGCAGTATCACCAAAAGCATTATTTGGTTGACCTGAAGTTCCATTAAACAATGGAATACCATCGATAACATATAACGGTTGATTGTTACTCACTGATGAATTTCCACGAATTACAACTTTAGTAGATCCACCAGTTCCTCCAGCACTTTTAGTTACCGCAACTCCTGATATTTTACCAGCAATCGTGTTAATAATGTTAGCATCTTTTACTCTAGTTAATTCTTCTCCTTTTAACTCTTGAGCAGAATAGGTTAATGACTTTCTCGTTTTCTTAATACCCAATGAAGTTACAACCACTTCATTAAGTGCGTTAGAAGAAGCATCTTTCAATTGAACAGTAATAGTACTAGAGTCACCAATAGCAATATTTTGTGTTTCAAATCCTAAATAGGAAACTACTAAAGTTTTCCCTTTTTGAGCTTCAATAGAAAAATTACCATCTAAATCGGTAACACTTCCTTTGGACTCGCCTTTTACAACAATGGAAGCCCCTGGTAACGGCATCCCAGATGCATCAGCAACTGAACCTTTGATGATTTTAGACTGTGCAAGCGTAACTTGTGCAGTAAAAACCATCATAAAGATTAAAATAATTTGTTTCATAATTAAAAGTTTATGTTAGTTATTTCGTAAATGTATCAGTAAGAACATTCTCAAAAAAAAAAATTAAACCAACAGTACATTATTTTAAACCAACGACATTATTTTGTCTATAACAGGTTTTTTAGTAAAACACCATAAATGATTTTTCAATAAGGATTTCATTAAAAAACATATTTTTATGTAACAAAAACTGATTTATATTAAAAAAAATGACTAAAGTTGTACTTTTATTATTAATCTGGACTTTCTGTATTTAAATTAAAAATGAACTAAGTGAGTGAATTAAAAGAACTAAAATTCGATATAAAACTGAAAAACCACTTATGGTTTTGGGGTATATATTTTATATTAAATTTTTTGCGTTGGGGTGCTTATTTTAATGATTATGAGTACTCTTTTAAATCAAATATTATTGAATTTGCACTTCATATTCCATTAGTATATTTTAATTTATTTGTACTAATACCAAAATATGTAGTCAAATCGAAGTACATGAAATATACCATAGCTTTACTATTCAGTCTTGCCATGGTCTATTTATTAAAAACGGGACTTACCTATTATATTATTTCCGAAAATATTTGGCCAGAAGCAAATAGAGAATATAAACCATTTGAAATAAACCATATAATAGCAGTATGTATTGGTGAATTATATGTTCTAGCAATGGCGTCTTCAGTTTACCTCACTTTAACTTGGTTGAAAGAAAGAGATAGAAACAAAACTTTGATAGAAGAGCAATTTAAAATAAAATTGAAATATTTAAAGAACCAGATTCAACCCCATTTTTTTTTTAATACTTTAAATAATCTCTATGCTTTATCTCTTGAGTCATCAGATAAAGTGCCAGATGTAATTATTAAGCTTTCCCAGTTGATGGAATATGTTTTATATGATATTGAAGAAAACACAGTTGTTCCATTAATTAAAGAAATTAATTATATTCAAAATTATATTGAAATTGAAAAACTTCGATTTGAAAAAATTGAAGTATCTATTAATATTGAATCTAATATTGATGATGTTATGGTGCCCCCATTATTATTAATTACACTTCTAGAAAATGCTTTTAAGCATGGAGGCATTAACAATCAAAACCTTAAAATAAAAGTCAATTGTAAAATTATTAATGGATCAATATTGCGTTTTGAAATCCTAAATAATTTTGTACTTTCACAAAACTTTAATCCCAAAATAGGCATTGGCTTAAAAAATACTAAAAAGCGATTGGAATTAATTTTCAAGAATAAATATACTTTAGACCATAAAATAAAGTTTAATTATTATATAATAAGTTTACAAATACCTATCAATAATGAAGATTAAATGTGTTATAGTTGATGACGAACCATTTGCGATAAAGGTATTGCAGAATTATTTTAAAAACTTTCCCGATTTTGAAATAGTTGCAACCTTCACAAATACGTTAGAAGCATTAAATTTTATAAATACGACTGCTCTTGATGTTGTTTTTTTAGACATCCAAATGCCTATTATGACAGGTTTTGAATTAATAAGGTTAATAAAAAAGGAACCCAAACCTAAAATAATCATTACAACTGCATATCGAGAATTTGCCGCCGAAAGTTACGACTTAGATGTATTAGATTATTTGATAAAACCATTACCTATAACTCGATTTATTAAGTGTATTAATAAAATTTCGACTGAAATTAACTTAAAAAACAATATCAAAATTGAGCCCTTTCGTGTAGAGCCACATTTATTTATTAAAGTGGATAAAAAAATGGTGAAACTAATTATTGATGAAATTTTATTTATAGAAGGAATGAAAGAATACATCAAGATCGTTTCCCTAGACAAGACTTATATTACTCATAAATCATTAACGTCATTAACAGAAGAATTACCTATTGACCAGTTTGTAAGAATCCATAAATCGTACACGATTGCTCTCAACAAAATAAAATTTATTGAAGGAAATAGAATACAAATTCATTCTTTCACTTTACCAATAGGAAGAAATTACAATAAAGAAGTTAAGAGTAGAATTTTGGAATAAATATAATAGGTAGGTTATTAAAAAAACTTGCTTTTCCTTGAAAAATAATCATCTTTTTTTTATAAAAAGTGATTATAACACAATTTAAATAATATTTATACAAAATTGTTTTTTTTTAATTTGCTTAACAAATATATTTACGCTCTTGAAAACTAAAAATTTATTAACCATAAAAAACTAATTCTTGAACAATTATGAATACAGAACAAACAAAGTCTAATAATTCCGCGCTTTATACACTTATTACAGTGTTTTTCTTTTGGGGATTTATTGGCGCATCTAATGGTGTTTTCATCCCTTTTTGTAAAGCCAAATTTGGCTTAGATCAATTTCAAAGTCAACTTATTGATTTTGCTTTTTATGGTGCTTATTACATAGGTGCAATTTTACTTTTTATATTTAGTAGCATATCAAAAAAAGATATCTTAAACGCTTGGGGGTTCAAAAAAGGAATTATTTATGGTTTACTTGTAAGTACTTTTGGAGCTGCATTGATGATATTAGCAGTAACGGAAGGAAGTTATTTATTTATTCTTGGAGCTTTATTTATAGTTGCTTTGGGTTTCTCATTACAACAAACATCAGCACAACCATTTGCAGCATCACTTGGAGAAGCACATACTGCATCAAGTAGATTGAATCTTGCTGGAGGAGTCAATTCCTTTGGAACTACAATAGGACCGATAGTTGTTTCTATCGCTTTGTTTGGTGTGATATCTGGAGTAGATATTGAAGAATTTGCACAAAAAGCTAATTCTTTGGATTCTATGAGAATTTTATACGTATTTGTTGGTGGTCTATTTTTATTGGCTGCAGCTTTATTCTTTTTCTCAAAAAAATTACCTGATGGAAAAAGTGATTCTACTTTTGAACCAGCTAGTAAAGCAATGAAAACTTTAATTGGTATTACACTAATTTTGATTGTTGTATTCGCTTATATCTTTTCACGTTATGAAGATCCTGAATTTATTTCACGTTTTATCGAGAACAAAGAAAAAGATTATTTAGGTTTAGGTTTAACTGTTTCTACATTAGTAATTGTTGTATTTGGACTATTATTTGCAAACGTTACGGCACAAAAAAAATCAGAAGGATGGGGAGCAATGAAATACCCTCAATTAGTTTTAGGGATGCTAGCTCTTTTCACTTATGTAGGTGTAGAAGTAACGATCGGTAGTAATCTTGGTGAATTATTAAAAACTGCTGATTTTGGTTCGATTACAGGTCCTTCATTAGCACCATATATGTCAATGTACTGGGGAAGTTTAATGATTGGACGTTGGGCTGGAGCAATTTCAGTTTTCAACCCTTCAAATCAACTTAAAAAAATATTGTTAATCGTTATTCCTTATGTTGCTTTTGGAGTAGTTTTAGCAGCAAATGCAATTTCTGGACAAGATGTTACGCCATTGTATGCTTATGCTTTTGTAATTGCATTTCAAATTGTAGGTTTCTTTTTAGGAAAAGATCAACCTTCAAGAACATTAATGATTTTTGGTTTAATGGGTATGATAGCAATGTTAATTGGATTATCAACTACTGGTACAGTTGCTATTTTTGCTTTTATGAGTGGTGGTTTGTTTTTAAGTATCATGTGGCCTTCTATATTCTCTCTTGCTATTGCTGGATTAGGAAAATACACTTCTCAAGGTTCTTCATTCTTAGTAATGATGATTTTAGGTGGTGGTATCATCCCTCCATTACAAGGAAAGTTAGCTGATATTATTGGTATCCATGCCTCTTATTTCATTCCCGTTTTATGTTTTGCTTTCATTGCATTCTACGGTTGGAAAGTAATTGCTATATTAGAAAAACAAGGTATTGGACATGACATTGAAGTTGGTGGAGCGCACTAATTCCTTTTTCAAGAAAAAACTATTTTAATATAATAGCGTTTCAATTTTTAATTCAAAATAATAGAACCATCAAAATTTAATTTTGGTGGTTTTTTTTGGCTTTAAAATTGATTTTGGATAATCAAATAAATACATTTGTTTAAACTATTCCTTATGAGAAAATCTTTACTCCTCCTTGCATTTATAATTATTTTTTCGGCTTGTGGCGTTAAGCAAACTCGCAATTTATTAACTTCAGGAAACTATGATGATGCTATTGATAATTCAATTTCTAATCTAAGGTCCAATAAAGACAAAAAAGGAAAGCAAGACTATATTTACATTCTTGAAGAGGCATTTGCAAAAGCAAAAGAACGCGATTTAAACACTCTTAATTTGTTGAACCAAGATGCAAACTCATCGAATTTAGAAAAAATTTATACTACCTACATAGGACTAAATATTCGTCAAGAAAAAATAAAACCATTACTCCCCTTAAAATTTATACCACAAGGAAAAAATGCTCGATTTCCATTTGATAATTACAACACACAAATTGTAGAAAGTAAAAATGCTTTATCACAATATTTATATGGTAATAGTAAAAAATTATTAGCGTCTAATTCAAAAATAAATTTCCGACAAGCTTACGACGATTTGGTTTACCTCAATCAAATAAACCCCAATTTCAAGGATGTTTTAAAATTAATAGAAGATGCCCAATTCAAAGGAACTGATTTTGTACATGTATTTTTGAGAAATGAAACCAATATGGTTATTCCAATTATTTTACAAAATGAGCTATTAGACTTTAGCACTTATGGCATGAATGACAAATGGACCGTTTATCACAACAATAAACAGAACGGAATTAACTATGATTATGGCTTAATCATGAATTTTAGAGAAATTAACATCTCCCCTGAGCAAATTAAAGAGAAAGAATTTTTCAACGAAAAACAGATAAAAGACGGGTTTAAAACAGTTGTAGATAGAAACGGAAAAATAGTAAAAGACAGTCTTGGAAATCCAATAAAAGTTGATAATTTTAAAGCAATCAAAATTAGAATTTACGAATTCAATCAATTTAAAGCGTGTCAAATAACCGCTAAAGTTGATTATGTAAATCTAAAAACCAATCAATTATTAGAATCATTTCCAATTGCATCTGAGTTTATATTTGAAAATAGATATGCAACTTACAAAGGGGACAAAAGAGCTGCTGATATTGATTACTATAACTATTTTGACCGAAGACCATTACCATTTCCTTCCAATGAACAAATGGTATATCATACTGGTGAAGACTTGAAAGAAAAACTAAAAGCTATAATTACACAAAATAAATTCAGAAAATAAATAATCTTCAATTTGAATAGTACTTTTTGACAAGGAAATATTGAAATATCAAGTTTTACTAACATTTTGCTAAAAAATTGTTAGAAAACAGAAAATAAAGATTACATGTCAAAAATAAGTGTACTTTTGCACCAATGAATTATACAAGATTACATATAACATCTATCTCACGGATAAAAACAGCTAGTACTTCGCCCGAAGTACGGATACTATCTTTATAGTAGCCAAAACAAGTTTAGTTATATAGTATTCATTTTTCATTTTACCGTTTTGAAATCCCAACTGTTAAACATTGGATTATCATATCCTAAAAACATTCAAAAACAACATTCAATAACATTTATATCTAATTGTTATTCAATACTTTATTACTTTGTTTTTACATATAAATTCTTTAACTTTTGCTTCTCAAATTTAATTTATAGCTTATTTTTTAACCAAAAAATTCATCTTCTGAAATGAATATCTCTATTATTATAGCCCAGGAAGAACATTTTAAGTACGCACAAATTATATGCGATACCATAGAATCATCTGCCTTATTGAGAGGAACTGGAATTGCAAAACGTACTCCTGAATACATCCAAAAAAAGATGGAAAATAAGGATGCCGTAATCGCTTTAGACAATTGTGTATTTGCAGGCTTTTGTTATATCGAAAGTTGGCAAGACAGCAACTATGTTGCACATTCTGGATTAATTGTACACCCTGATTATAGAAATTTAGGCTTAGCAAAAAAAATTAAATCTAAAGTTTTTGAATACTCTTTAAAGAAATATCCAAATGCTAAAGTATTCGGAATCACAACAGGTTTGGCCGTTATGAAAATAAATTCAGAATTAGGATACAAACCCGTCCCTTTTTCTGAACTAACTACCGATCCAAGTTTTTGGAAAGGTTGTCAAACTTGTACGAATTATGAGATTCTAAAAAGCAAAGACAATAAAATGTGTTTGTGTACAGGAATGCTTTATGACCCGAAAGAAAAACAAAAGATCCCACCAAAGCATCCTTTTAATGTCCGGATTTGGAACCGTTTAAAAAAAATTAAGCAGGCCCTTTTTTTGGAAGACTAAAAAGGAAATTAAAATAAAAATAAAATTAGCTAAATGAAACTAACACATTTAGCCCATAAAAGCTCAAAAATGAAAAAAGTAGTATTAGCATATAGCGGAGGTTTAGATACTTCATATTGTCTTAAATATTTAAAAAACGAAAAAGGATATGAAGTTCACACTGTATTAATTAATACAGGAGGATTTGATGATGAAGAATTAACAGCAATTGAAGAAAGAGCATATGAATTAGGAAGTGCACAACATGCAAATCTTACTATCGTTGATAAATACTACGATAAAGCTATCAAGTATTTAATTTATGGTAATGTGCTAAAGAACAATACCTACCCTTTATCTGTAAGTGCCGAAAGAGTTTTTCAAGCAATTGAAGCCATAAAATATGCGAAATCTGTAGGTGCAGAAGCTATCGCGCATGGAAGTACTGGTGCAGGAAATGATCAAATTCGTTTTGACTTGATTTTTCAAACCATCGCTCCTGAAATCGAAATCATCACTCCTATTCGTGATTTAAAATTATCAAGACAAGAAGAAGTAGACTATTTATCAAAAAATGGTGTTCACTATTCTTGGGAGAAAGCACAATACTCTATCAACAAAGGACTTTGGGGAACTAGTGTTGGTGGTAAAGAAACACTTACTTCACACCAAGCTTTACCAAGTGAAGCCTACCCTTCTCAATTAACAAAAGAAGGCGAAGAAAAAGTAACTCTAGAATTCAAAAAAGGGGAATTGGTTGCCGTAAATGGAAAAGCAGATAAGCCATCCAATAATATTGTTGTTTTAGAGAAATTAGCAAACGCTTTCGCAATTGGTAGAGACACTCACGTAGGTGACACTATTATTGGAATAAAAGGAAGAGTTGGTTTTGAAGCAGCTGCTCCGCTGATCATAATTAAAGCACACCATTTATTAGAGAAACACACTCTAGGAAAATGGCAGCAATACTGGAAAGAGCAACTAGGAAACTGGTACGGAATGTTATTTCACGAAGGTCAATTTCTTGATCCTGTAATGCGTAACATCGAGGCTTTCCTTGAAGATACTCAAAAAACAGTTAACGGAACAGTTACAGTTTCTTTAAAACCATACCATTTCTCATTGGACGGAATAGAATCTGCTAATGATTTAATGAATACTGGTTTTGGTCAATATGGGGAAATGAACAATGCTTGGACATCTGACGATGCGAAAGGATTTATTAAAATTCTAGGTAATGCTCAAAACATATTTTCATCGGTAAACAATGAAACTTACGAGTAAAAATTTAACAGTCGAAAGTCAAAAGTCATAAAGTCGAAATTACTTGGTATTATAAAACAATCCCATGTGATGAAGCAATTGACTTTATAAACTTTAAGACATTTGACTTTCGACTAAAAAAACATAGATTATGATTACTATTGGAATAATAGGTGGTTCAGGATATACAGCAGGAGAATTAATTAGAATTCTAATGTTTCACCCTAATGCAAAATTAGATTTTGTTTACAGTACAACTAACGCAGGAAAACCACTTTCTATAGCGCATCAAGATTTAATGGGCGATATCGAAATGAATTTTACGGACACTATCAATCCTAATGTTGATGTGCTTTTCTTGTGCTTAGGACACGGAAAATCAATTTCGTTTTTAGAAAACAACACATTCTCTGATAAAACCAAAATCATCGATCTAGGAAATGATTTCCGTTTAACGAAAGACAAAGATTTTGAAGGAAAATCTTTTGTTTACGGTTTGCCTGAATTGAATAAAATAGACATTCAAAAAGCTAATTATATCGCAAATCCTGGTTGTTTTGCAACAGCTATCCAACTGGCTTTATTGCCATTGGCCGCTGACGGATTATTAACCGAAGATGTTCACATCAACGCTACTACGGGTAGTACTGGTGCTGGTGTTGGTTTATCCCCTACATCGCATTTTAGTTGGAGAAACAATAATTTCTCACACTACAAAGCTTTTGAGCACCAACATTTGGGCGAAATCAATCAAAGCATCAATCAATTGCAAGCTTCCTACAGTGACGAATTAATTTTTGTTCCAAACAGAGGTGATTTTCCAAGAGGTATTTTTGCAACTTTATACACAAAATCTGAGGAAAGTTTAGAAGATTTAGTTGCTAAATATGAAGCATTTTATGTTGACCAACCGTTTGTAACCGTTACTACAACTAACATTAACATGAAGCAAGTAGTACAAACAAACAAATGTATTATTAGTTTATTGAAAAAAGGGAACCGGATATTAATAACCTCTGTTATTGATAATTTACTCAAAGGCGCCTCAGGTCAAGCTGTTCAAAACATGAATTTAATGTTTGGATTGGAAGAAACTACAGGATTGCATTTGAAACCCTTAGGATTCTAAAAAAGTTTAATCGGTGAATCGTTTAATCGATTAACCGAATAAGCGATTAAACAATTAAACAAAAAATCAAAATGAACTTATTTGACGTTTACCCATTATACCCTATTACACCTGTAAAAGCATTAGATTGCACCATTACAGACGATAAAGGAATTGAATATTTAGACTTATACTCTGGTCACGGAGTAATTTCAATAGGTCATACACAACCGGATTATGTGGCTAAAGTAAAAGCACAATTGGATAATTTGAGTTTTTACTCGAATGCTATCCAAAACCCATTGCAAGTAGAATTAGCCGAAAAATTAGGAAAAGCTTCTGGCTTGACTGACTTCAGCTTATTTTTATGTAGTTCTGGAGCTGAAGCCAATGAAAATGCTTTGAAAGTAGCTTCTTTTCATACGAATAAATCAAGAGTAATTGCTTTTGACAACTCGTTTCACGGAAGAACATCTGCTGCTGTTGCAGTAACCGATAACAAAAAAATTGTAGCGCCATTAAATGCGCAACAAGCAGTTACATTCTTGCCATTGAACCAAATCGAACTGGTTGAAACAGAATTGAAAAAAGGAGATGTTTGTGCCGTAATCATTGAGCCTATTCAAGGGGTTGGTGGTTTAGACCAAGGAACAACGGATTTCTTTCAAGGGTTGGAAAAAGTTTGTGCTGCTAATGAAGTCGTATTAATTTTAGACGAAGTACAATCGGGTTACGGAAGAAGCGGAAAGTTCTTTGCACACCAACATCACGGAATCAATCCTGATATTGTAACCACTGCCAAAGGAATGGGGAATGGTTTCCCAATTGGAGGTGTTTTAATTTCTCCAAAATTCCAAGCAAGTTACGGATTATTAGGAACTACGTTTGGTGGAAGTCATTTGGCTTGCGCTGCTGGTATCGCAGTTCTAGAGGTAATGGAAAGCAAAAACTTACTTGAAAACACGAATAAAGTATCCGAATACTTTTTTGAAGCGATTAAAGTAATTCCAGAAATCATCAAAGTAAAAGGAAGAGGATTAATGCTTGGAGTTGAATTTGACTTTGACGTGAGTGCTTTGAGAAAGAAAATGATTATTGAAAAACATATATTTACAGGTGGAGCCAACAATAAAAACTTATTGAGAATCCTTCCTCCATTGACTATTACAACCGAAGCAATTGACACATTTATCGTTGCTTTACAAGAATCATTGGCCGAATTGAAATAATATTTTAAACATATAAGTCAAATAAGCCCTCAAACTTATATGACTTATATGTTTAATTTCTTCTATACTATTAAACTAAAAACGATGAATACCTTATTATCCATAGAAAAACGAAATGCTGTTTTAATTAGAATGGCTGTACTTCTTGACCAAGAGAGAGCCCCTCTTAAAGCAATCAATCAACAGGATTTAAACAATTATTCTGGTGATGATTTGGCTATGGAAAAACGTTTATTAGTTGATGATACTAAGATTGATGGAATGATTTTGTCGTTGCAACAATTGGCTAGTCAGGAAGATCCAGTAGGTAAAGTTCGTTTTAACTTCACTCATGATAACGGATTAAAAATCAGTAATAAAACAGCTGCATTTGGAACAATTCTAATCATCTACGAATCGCGTCCAGACGTTACTGTCGAAGCAGGTGGAATCGCTTTTAAATCGGGAAATAAAATTTTATTGAAAGGCGGTAAAGAATCGTTACTTTCAAATCAAAAAATCGTGAGTCTATGGCATCAAGCATTGGCTGATAATGATGTTGCCACTTCTTGGGTAGAATACCTAAATTATGATAGAACTGAAACCCAAGCTTTCTTAGAAAAACCAACACAAAAGGTAGATCTAATTGTACCTCGTGGTGGAGAAAAATTAATTGCCTTTACAAAAAAACATGCTACTTGTCCTGTAATTGTAAGTGGTAGAGGAAACAATTTTGTTTACGTAAATGCAGAGGCCAATTTAGACCAAGCACTTTCTATCATTGTAAACGGAAAAACCTCAAACATATCTGTTTGTAATGCTTTAGATAAAGTATTAATTGATATTAATTTACCAAATTGGAAAGTATTTGCAAATAGAGTTGTGGCAAAATTAAAAGAGTTCAATGTAATTGTTTTAGGAGATTCAACTGTAGCTGCGGCTACAAACGTTCCTGCAATCGAATCCGATTTAATTTGGTACGAAGAGTTTCTAGATTATAAAATTATAATTGGTACAACCAATTCTGATCAAGAAGCGATTGATAAAATAAATAAATATTGTGGCGGGCATTCCGCTTCGATAATTACAACAAATAATGAAACAGCGCAAGTATTCATGGATAATGTAGATACTGCAGCAGTTTATCAAAACGCCTCTACTCGATTTACAGACGGTGGTCAGTTTGGTCTAGGAGGAGAATTAGCAATAAGCACTGATAAATTACATCAAAGAGGTCCTATTGGTTTACAACACCTTGTTACCAATAAATGGTATATTTACGGTGAAGGACAGATTAGATAAGAATTGAAAGATTAAAAGATTGAATTATTAAAAGATGAGATCTACAAAATTTTTAAATCTTTCAATTTTTAAATTATAAAATATGGCAAAAAAAAGAATATTACTAAAAATAGGAAGCAATACCTTAACCAAGGAAACCAATCATATTTCGAGAGGAAAAATTGAAGATATTGGAATGCAAATAGCAGCTTTAAACAATCAATACGAATTTGTTATTGTAAGTTCTGGTGCTATTGCAGCTGCAAAACAATTTGTAAAGTTAGAAAGTAAAGGAAAAGAAATTTTCGTTAAACAAGCATTAGCATCTATTGGACAACCTCATTTAATGCGGATTTTCCATGAAAACTTTAGTGATTTAGGATTATTGACTTCACAATGTTTATTGTCATATTCTGATTTTGAAAAAGAACAATCCAAAGTGAATATCGTTAACACCATCAATGTATTGATTGAGAATAATTATATCCCAATTATTAATGAAAATGATACAGTTGCTACAGACGAAATCCAATTTGGTGACAATGATAAATTAGCAGCTTTAACAGCGGTACTTTTAAAAGTGGATATTTTAATAATCGCAACCAATACAAACGGAATCTATACCAAAGCTTCAATTCATAACGATATTCCAGAAACCATTACATTAGTAACTGATTTAGCTTTAATGCAACAAGAAGTTGGCGATTCTAAATCATCGCATGGTACTGGTGGAATGCAATCTAAAATTGAAGCGGCAGCAATTGCAAAAGCCGCCAATATTGAAACTTGGGTTGTCAATGGATTAAAAGATGATTTTATTTTGAATGCGATAAACAATAGTATTCCATTTACAAAAATTATATAAAATGTTTATGCGTTTAATCGGTTAAACGATTAATGACATAAACAAAAACCGATTAAACAATACAACAATGAACTATATATCAGTAAAAAATATAGATTCACTCGACAAATGGGTGAAACAAGCTTTAAAAATTAAAAAGAAGCCACTTAAAAACAAAAAGCTAGGTAAAAACAAAACCTTAGGAATGTTGTTTTTCAACCCGAGTTTAAGAACGCGTTTGAGTACTCAAAAAGCAGCTTTAAACCTAGGAATGAATGTGATGGTAATGAATTTTACCAATGAAGGTTGGACACTAGAGTTTGAAGACGGCGCAGTAATGAATCAAGGCGCTTCAGAACACATTAGAGAAGCTGCCGAAGTAGTTTCTCAATACTGCGATATTATTGCTGTAAGAGCTTTTGCTGGCTTAGTTGACAAAGAAAAAGACAATGCCGAAACAGTTTTGGCTGGATTTTTAAAATTTGCAACTGTACCTGTTGTCAATATGGAAGGTTGTACAGGACACCCATTACAAGCATTGGCTGACGCCATAACCATGAAAGAACACAAAACGGCACACCCTCCAAAAGTAGTTTTGTCTTGGGCGCCACACCCTAGAGCTTTACCTCAAGCTGTAGCCAATTCTTTTGTGGAAATGATGCAGTTACAAGATGCCGACTTTGTAATTACTCATCCTGAAGGCTACGAATTGAATCCGGAAATTACAAAAAACTCAACGATAGAATACGATCAAAATAAAGCCTTTGAAAATGCTGATTTTATATATACGAAAAACTGGAGTAATTATATTGATTACGGAAAAATCACAAATTCAGACCCAAACTGGACTGTGACTGCTGAGAAAATGGCACTGACAAACAATGCTAAATTCATGCACTGTTTACCTGTGAGACGTAATGTAATTGTTACAGATGAAGTGATAGACAGCGAAAATTCAATCGTGATTGAACAAGCCAACAACAGGACTTATGCAGCGCAATTAGTATTACAAAAAATATTAGAAAATGCACAATAAAAAACCCATTACAGTAGTTAAAATTGGTGGAAATATTATTGATGATGCCGCAGAACTTAAACAATTCCTAGCTGACTTTTCAAAAATAGAGGGGCATAAAGTATTGGTTCACGGTGGAGGAAAATCGGCTACCAAAATGGCAAAAAGCATTGGCCTAGTTCCTCAAATGATTGATGGACGTCGCATTACTGATGCTGCTATGCTTGAAGTTGTGGTCATGATTTATGCAGGACAAATCAACAAAGATATTGTGGCTCAATTGCAAGCCAATAACACTAATGCGATCGGATTTTCAGGAGCTGACGGGAATTTAATCCAATCCGAAAAAAGAAACCATCCTACCATTGATTACGGTTTTGTAGGTGATGTTAAAAAAGTCAACACTTCCCTACTGGCTACTTTAGTAAATAGCGCCATTGTTCCTGTATTTTGTGCCATTACACACGATAAAAAAGGACAGTTGCTAAATACTAATGCAGATACAATTGCTAGCGAATTAGCGATTGCTTTATCGGATGTTTTTGAGGTAACATTGAGTTACTGCTTTGAAAAACCTGGTGTTTTGTACGATGCCGAAGATGACTCATCAGTAATTGAAAAAATGAATTACGAATTGTACGCCAAATTAAAAACCGAGAAAGCCATACATTCTGGAATGATTCCTAAATTAGATAACTGCTTCAATAGCTTGTCCAAAGGAGTGCATAGCATAAAAATTGGTCATCATAAAATGCTGAAAGACGCTAATGCAGTTTGCACACAAATTGAATTATAATAAAAGTTAGTCACACCCTTAAAAAAAGAATTGTGGCAAAACATAATAAAATATGAAAAACAAAGAAACACTTACTCAAGAAGCCATTGCATTACTAAAAAACCTGATTGAAACCCAATCTTTTTCAAGCGAAGAAGAGCATACAGCGGCTTTAATCGAAAAATGGTTTATAGTAAACGAAATTCCATTTGAGAGAGAAAATAACAATATTTGGGCATACAACAAGACTTTCGACAAGAGTAAACCAACACTTTTATTGAATTCGCATCACGATACCGTAAGACCAAATCAAGCTTATACCAAAGATCCTTTGAAAGCCATTGTTGAAGATGGTAAATTATATGGACTGGGAAGTAATGATGCTGGTGGATGCTTGGTTTCACTTTTGGCAACATTTGTACATTTTTATCCTGCTGAAAACCTTCCTTACAACATTGTAATGGTAGCATCGGCAGAAGAAGAAAGCAGTGGAAAAAAAGGGCTAAATAGCGTGCTTAAAAGTTTACCTGAACTAGAGTGTGCCATCGTTGGAGAACCTACTTTAATGCAATTGGCCATAGCCGAAAAAGGTTTATTAGTTCTTGATGTTAAGGTAAAAGGAACGCCTAGTCACGCGGCACATCAAAATGATGACAACGCACTCTACAAATCAATTCCTGTAATGGAATGGTTTAAAAATTATACATTCGAAAAAATATCAGCCCAATTAGGTCCAGTAAAAATGACTGTTACCCAAATAAATGCTGGAAAACAACACAATGTTGTACCATCTGAGTGTGATTTAGTTGTGGACATTCGTGTCAACGATTGCTACACCAATCACGAGATTTTAGCCATCGTAAAAGAAAACGTCCTTGCCGAGGTAAGACCACGTTCTATGAATTTGAGTTCGTCATCAATCCCAGAATCGCATGGGTTAGTACAGGCAGGAATTGCTTTAGGAAGAACCACCTACGGCTCACCTACCCTTTCAGACCAGTCCGTTTTGAGCTGTAAATCCTTAAAATTAGGACCTGGTGACACCCTGCGTTCACACTCTGCTGATGAATTTATCTATTTAAACGAAATAGAAGAAGGAATCGAATTGTATATTAAAATACTTAGTGATTTTTTAAAGCAATAAAATAATTAGGAGCTATTTCCTGCTATCCGCTATATCTTTCCCTGCTTAAAAAAAGCAGGAAAAGAATGTCGCTACTATCAGGGCTAGAAGATCTTAATAAACAACAAAAATACTATTTAAGTTTTAACCATAAACTTGACACATTAAACCTGAAACAAAAAAACAATATGAAACTTTGGGAAAAAGGAATACCAACTGATAAACAAATAGAACAATTCACTGTTGGAAACGACAGAGAACTGGATTTAGTTTTGGCAAAATACGATGCTTTAGGATCTATTGCTCATGCTAAAATGTTAGGAAACATTGGTTTATTAACCACCACTGAAACTGATTCTTTAGTAGATGCTTTAAACGAAATCATTGCAGATGTTGCTCAAGGAAATTTCGTTATCGAAGATTCATTTGAAGATGTACACTCCAAAATTGAATATTTACTGACAGCAAAACTAGGTGATGCTGGTAAAAAAATCCATACCGCTCGTTCTCGTAATGACCAAGTTTTGGTTGATGTTAACTTGTATTTAAAAGATGTTGTCATCGAACTAAAACAGCAAGTAAAATCGCTTTTTGATTTGCTAATGGAATCGGCTGAGAAATACCAACAAGTATTGTTACCAGGCTATACGCATTTACAAATTGCTATGCCATCGTCATTTGGGATGTGGTTTTCCGCTTATGCAGAAACCTTGATTGACGATATCACAATGTTGAATGCCGCTCTAAAAGTGGTAGACCAAAATCCGTTAGGTTCCGCTGCAGGTTACGGAAGCTCCTTTCCTATCAATAGAACATTCACAACCAAAGAACTAGGATTCGAAACCCTAAAATACAATTCGGTTGCCGCTCAAATGAGTCGTGGAAAATCAGAAAAAACATTGGCTTTTGCCATGAGCAGCGTGGCAGCAACTCTGGCTAAATTCTCCATGGATGTATGTTTGTACATGAGTCAAAACTTTGATTTCATTGGTTTACCAGCGCATTTAACTACAGGTTCGAGCATTATGCCACACAAGAAAAACCCTGATGTATTTGAGTTGATTCGTGGAAAATGCAATAAAATCCAAGCCTTACCTTATGAAATTACTTTAATTACAAATAATCTACCTAGTGGTTACCACCGTGATTTACAATTATTAAAAGAGGGATTGTTCCCTGCCATTCAAAATTTACAGGCCTGTTTGGATATTGCGATTTTTTCTATCAAAGACATCAAAGTAAAAGACAACATTCTAGCAGATCCAAAATACAACTACTTATTTACTGTTGATACCTTAAACGAAATGGTGGTTGCTGGAATGCCATTTAGAGATGCATACAAAGCGGTTGCTGAGCAACTGGAAAATGGAACTTACACTTCTCCAAAAGAAACCAAACACACGCACGAAGGAAGTATAAACAACTTATGTTTGGCTGAAATAAAAGAAAAAATGAATCAGGCTTTCTAAAAACTGGAAAACTATTTAAAAAACACAACGCACTGTAAATCACAGTGCGTTTTTTTATTCCCTATTTTAAACCTCAAAATATCATAATGCTAAATGTTAAAAAAATAACTATATATTTATAAAAGTAATTTTAAACGATTCGTATGGGAAAATTTGAAGAAAACGCCACAAATAGACTTTTTGAAAAAAATTTAATACCAGAGGAGCAATTCAAAGAAATTACTGTTCACCGAGATTTAAATATATTTTCATTGCATTCAGAATTAAAATTCTCCTTATACTTATCTGTTTTACTATTTACCTCGGGAATTGGTATTTTAATTTATGAAAACATTGATACCAGTGGCCATATCGCAATTCTCTCCTTATTATTGATAGTAACAGCAATTTGTTTTTATTTCAGTTTTAAAAACACGATAGGATTTAAAAAACAAGAAACTAATTTTGAAAATCCACTATTTGACTACTTAATTCTTACTGCTGTACTATTGAGTTGTATTTTCATAGGATATCTACAATTTCAGTACACTGCTTTTGGTACTCATTATGGATTAGCAACATTAATTCCCACAGCAATCGGACTCTTTTGCGCTTATTATTTTGATAATAAAAGCATCTTATCTATTGCTATTACAGGATTAGCTGCATATATCGGTTTATCTGTAAGTCCACAATCATTACTAAACAATAGTTTTTACGAAACAACTACATTAAGTTATTCGGCAATAGGTTTAGGAGTTATATTAGTTCTATGGTCCATTTACAGTAATAAGATTGCATTAAAAACCCATTTTACTTTAATCTATTTAACATTTGCCTTACACCTAATCAGTATTTCTTGCATCAATAATTTATTCAATCCGTATTGGGGAATATTTGGATTTCTATTACTAGCCTCATCTTATTATTTTTATAAATCAAGCTATGAAGTTAAATCTGTTTCTTTATTCGTCTTCACCATTATATATGCTTACGTAGGTATCAATATTTTTATTTTTAAACTTATTGATATAGCAAATATCTCTGATTTTCTAATTCCACTATTATATCTAGCTCCCTTTTATTTCATTGGTTCTATAATTTTATTTATCCGACTTATTAAAAAATTCAATAAAAACAGCAATGATGATACAATACGATAAAACCGAATTAGAGAATGTATCTTTAGTTGAAGAAGCACATTCTTTGAAAAATGCTGGCTTTATAAGCAAAGAACAATACAACTTGATAGTAAAAGAATTAATTATATTAAAAAGTAATACTAACATCCTTGTACGCATTGGTTTTTTTATACTTGGCAGTTTTTTATATTCTTCTATTTGTGGATTTATTTCTTTAATTCTCCTTCAAGCACTTACTGAAAATTATAAAGTTCTTCTTTTTATCTATACTATTATAGGTTTTGTAGGAACGGAAATTTTAACCAAGCAAAAATATTATGGACATGGTCTTGACGATGCCTTTTTGATTGGCTCCCAATTAACTTTGGCAATAGCCATAGGAATTTCAACAAATGGAAACGGATTAGTAATTGCCTCGATTCTTACTATTACTTCATTATTGAGTTACCTTCGTTATCTTCATTTATCAATGGTATTTCTGTTTTGTATAGCGGGAACTTCGACATTGGTTTATACCCTATTTGAGTTTGGCGTCATGGGTAAAACGATTTTACCATTTGTAATGATGCTTTTTTCTGCAGGCATTTATCTTTATAGCAAAAAGGTTTTGGAAAATTTAAAAACCTTTTACTACTACAAAGGAATTCAATTAGCCTATAGCTTTAGTCTTATTTTATTTTACCTATCGGGAAATTATCTAGTAGTTAGGGAACTTTCAGTAGCATTACTTGGTGTGGGTATTGCTCCAAATAGTGATATTCCTTTTGCTGTTTTGTTTTATGCGTTTACGTTTATTGTTCCTATTGGCTATGTGGTGTACTCTTTTTTAATAAAGGACCAAATCATGCTTTGGATTGGATTACTAGCACTATGCTTTTCTTTTTACACTATACGCTTCTATTACGCTATTTTGCCTATTGAAACAGTCTTAACCATTGGCGGATTAGTATTGTTTGCCTTTACTTATTTTTCGATAAAAAAATTAAAAAATAATACTACAGGAATCACATTCCAACCAGATCGTTTTAGTACAAAAAATGCATTTATGAATGCTGAAGCTTTAATTACTTCTCAACTGGGATTAAAACCCGAAATTAATCAAGAATCCAATATAGAATTTGGTGGTGGTGGTTTTAGTGGTGGCGGATCGTCAGGCAACTTTTAAAAACAAAAAATAAAGCCACGAATTCACGAATTATAAAGATTTTAATTCGTGAATTCGTGGCCTTATTTTAAACTTTCAGGATTATACTTTAGTCTTCAAAACTGTAGCGTCAATATCACTGTGAGAAGCATTATAAATCGCTTTTCCATCTTTTATAAGTAGCAACTGAGGAGATTGATGTTGTACTCCAAAACGATTCGCAATTTCATTAGAAACTTCACGATACGCTATTAAATCTAAAAAATATGGCGTAACTTTATCTGAGCTATCAAACTCATTTTCAAACTGTTTCAATGCCATTCTGCTTACACTACAACGTGTACTGTGTTTAAAAATAGCCACTGGCTTTTCATTTGAAAGTGTCATTATTTCGTTCAACTGCCCCAAATCAGTTAAGTTATTCCAGTCCATTTTGCTACTAGAATCATTTTGGTTCTCTGAACCACTAAAAATATTTTTAAAAAAACTCATAATTTGTCGTTAATGCAGTCATTTTGACTGGTTTTTATGATAAAAATCATATTTTATACGCCATTTTGTCTATAATATTGTAATGGAATATAAATTGAAGATCTGTCTGCAAAGTTATCAATTAACTATAATTATATAACTACAAAAACAATAAAATCATGAACATAAATAAATTTACCATAAAATCGCAAGAAGCCATACAGCAATCGCAACAATTGGCTCAAAGCTTTGGACAGCAACAAATAGAGAACGAACACATTTTCAAAGCCATCTTTGAAGTCGATGAAAATGTAGCACCTTTTATTTTGAAAAAACTAAATGTAAATGTTCCATTATTCATACAAATATTAGATAGTACAATCCAGAGCTTCCCTAAAGTTTCGGGCGGTGAAGTGATGCTTTCGAGAGATGCAAATACGGCACTAAATGAAGCGGAGATTATTGCTAAGAAAATGAACGATGAATTCGTTTCTATTGAGCATTTAATTTTGGCTATTTTTGGTTCTAGAAGCAAAGTTTCCCAAATCTTAAAAGATCAAGGTGTAACCGAAAAAGGATTGAAAGCAGCCATTGACGAACTACGTAAAGGAGAAAGAGTTACTTCAGCATCAGCGGAAGAAACGTATAACTCATTGAATAAATACGCTAAAAACCTAAATGAATTAGCCAAAGCAGGTAAACTAGATCCAGTTATTGGTCGGGACGAAGAAATTAGACGTGTATTACAAATTCTTACGCGTCGAACTAAAAATAACCCCATGTTGGTTGGTGAACCTGGAGTTGGTAAAACTGCAATTGCCGAAGGTTTAGCGCACCGTATTGTGGATGGCGATGTTCCTGATAATCTGAAAGACAAGATAGTTTTCTCACTAGATATGGGAGCGCTGATAGCGGGAGCCAAATTCAAAGGAGAATTTGAGGAACGCCTTAAAGCGGTTGTGAAAGAAGTCACTGCTGCCGAAGGTGACATTGTGCTTTTTATTGATGAGATACATACCCTTGTAGGTGCAGGTGGTGGCGAAGGTGCTATGGATGCTGCTAATATTTTGAAACCAGCTTTGGCTCGTGGAGAATTAAGAGCCATTGGTGCAACGACATTAGACGAATACCAAAAATATTTTGAAAAAGACAAAGCCTTAGAACGTCGTTTCCAGAAAATTATCATCGAAGAACCCGATACCGAAAGTGCTATTTCTATCCTTCGTGGTATCAAGGAAAAATACGAAACACATCATAAAGTACAGATAAAAGACGAGGCTATTATTGCTGCGGTCGAATTATCACAACGTTATATTACCAATCGTTTTCTTCCAGACAAAGCGATTGATTTAATGGATGAGGCCGCTTCTAAAATCCGAATGGAAATCAATTCAAAACCAGAAGAACTGGATGTTTTAGATCGAAAAGTGATGCAACTTGAAATCGAAATCGAAGCCATCAAAAGAGAAAAAGACGAGACCAAGCTCAAAACCTTAGGAATGGATTTAGCCAACCTAAAAGAAGAGCGCAATAAAATCTATGCCAAATGGAAATCAGAGAAAGATGTAGTTGATAATGTGCAGGCAATCAAAACGGAAATTGAAGATTACAAATATGAAGCAGAACGTGCTGAGCGTGATGGTGATTACGGTAAAGTAGCCGAAATTCGTTACGGAAAAATCAAAGAAGCCCAAGAGCGTCTCGATGTCTTACATAAAGAATTAGTCGAAAACCAAGCTGGTGGAAGTTCTCTAATCAAAGAAGAAGTAACTCGCGAAGATATTGCCGAAGTAGTGGCTAAATGGACTGGAATTCCAGTGATGAAAATGCTACAAGGAGAACGCGAAAAACTATTGCATCTAGAAGAAGAGCTACACCGTCGTGTGGTAGGACAAGAAGAAGCGATTGAAGCCGTGAGTGATGCCGTACGTCGTTCTCGTGCCGGATTGCAAGACATGAAAAAACCAGTAGGAACTTTTCTATTCTTGGGAACAACAGGTGTAGGAAAAACCGAATTGGCGAAAGCCTTAGCTGAATACTTGTTTGATGATGAAAACGCCATGACGCGCATTGATATGAGTGAATACCAAGAACGCCACAGTGTGAGCCGTTTAGTAGGTGCGCCTCCAGGATATGTAGGTTATGATGAAGGCGGTCAATTGACCGAAGCCGTGCGTAGAAAACCGTATTCTGTGATTCTATTGGATGAGATTGAAAAAGCACATCCTGACACGTTCAACATCTTGCTACAAGTATTAGATGAAGGACGTTTAACAGATAACAAAGGACGTTTGGCCGATTTCAAAAACACCATTATTATCATGACTTCTAATATGGGTAGTCAGATCATACAAGAAAAATTCGAAAATCTAAAAGGAAGTATGGAAGCCGCTACTGAGGCTGCCAAAGTAGAAGTTTTAGGTTTATTGAAACAAACCGTACGCCCAGAATTCATCAACCGTATCGATGAAATCGTAATGTTTACCCCTTTAACAAGTGCCAATATCACTAAAATTGTGAGTTTACAACTGAAATCAGTGACCAAAATGTTGGCCCTACAAGGCATCACTATGGACGCCACACCCGAAGCTATTGCTTATTTAGCTGAGAAAGGTTTCGATCCCCAATTTGGAGCCCGCCCAGTAAAACGTGTGATTCAACGAGATGTGTTGAACACCCTGTCCAAAGAAATTTTGGCTGGTAAAATAGCTACTGATAGTATCATACTATTGGATGCTTTTGATGGTCAATTGGTTTTTAGAAATCAATCCGAATTAGTAGAATAATTATTTATAGTTTTTTTGTAGTAAGAAAACACCAGTCACAAGGCTGGTGTTTTTTTATTCATTATTTTTATAGGAGCAGAACTAGTGTTTTCCATAAAAACCCTCCCTCCTGCTGTCGGCTGTATCTCTCCGTTGCACTTCGAGGATGCTGCCTCCATCAGGGCTAGAAAGAACGAGCTATTTTCATAATTTGAAGTAAATTATATATATTAATGTGCTTACCGGAGCGTTCCGCCCGTGACCACAAAAAAAATAACCCCACTGGTTCACGTTTGTCTCAATTATCTGGAACTTGTTTCCTACGAGTACTTGCCTAAATTAGAAAATGAGTAGTAGCATTTTGAACGTGGCTAACTAAAGTGATAAATATAAAAGCAACCTCATTTTGTTAATTTAAATTATAGTTTCACTTATATTGTAAATAATTATTTGCTAAATTTGAAAAAGTACCATTTGCTTAATAAAAACAATTCATTTAATAATTATTGGCCTAAAATCCCAATTAGTCTAATTTTCAAACGCAATGAAAATAAATAAAAATCCTACTTCAGATACGGAATATCATTTTGATAATTTTTTTAATATTTCAGCTGATCTAATTTGTATTGCCGGATTTGATGGTTATTTTAAAAGAATAAATCCCGCTGTCTCAGAATTATTAGGGTACACCGATGAGGAATTGTATGCTAGACCCATACATACATTTGTTTATGCACCAGATCTTAAAATGACAATCGAAACGAGAGAACAAGTGTATAAAAATAAAGCGCTGTTAAATTTCGAAAATAGATACTTAACCAAAACTGGGGAGCTGGTATGGTTATCTTGGACTTCGATGCCAGTTGAAGATGAAAAATTAGTATATGCCATTGCCAAAAACATTACTCATAAAAAAAGAATTGAAGAAGAGCGAAATATACTCCTTGCAAATTTGACAAAAATTAATAAAGACCTCAAACATTTATCCTATACTACCTCGCATGACTTAAAATCTCCCGTAAATAATTTACTATCGGTATTTGATCTTATTGATATTTCTAAAATTAATGATGAAGAGACCCTTGAATTTATAACGATCCTAAAAACAACAACAGAACGTTTAAGCCAAACTTTAAAAAAATCCGTAGATGAATTAATTCAAAAAGATGAGTTAAATGCTTCAATTGAAGAATTAAGTTTAAAAGAAAATTTAAAGCAAGTATTACTTTCTATAGACTCTTTAATAAAAGAGTCTAAAATTAAAATAGCTATTGATTTTGAAGCAGTTCCTACTATTAATTTCAATAAAGAATACCTCAAAAGCATATTCTTAAACTTAATCACAAATTCAATAAAATATTCAAAACCAGATACTTTCCCTTCTATTTCTATTACTTCTACAAAAGAAAATGGAAAAAGTCAGTTAATTTATTCCGATAATGGATTGGGTTTTGACATGGATATAGTCCGTGATAAAATATTTGGATTGCATCAAAAATTCCACAATCATATTGATAGTAATGGTATCGGCTTATATTTGATTTATAATCACATCACTAATCTAGGTGGTCGGATTGAAGTAGAAAGTAAAATAAACGAAGGCGCAAAATTCACAATAACATTTAAAGACTAAAAAACAATTAAACTCTTTTCCTAATTTAGAGATAAAACCAAAACCTCATATATGAATTCAAAGCTTACTCAATGATTTACAAATTCTGTAAGATTAAGTTTGTATTCTCGTTTAATCTAAAAAATATTTGTTTTTAAAACTTATATAACAACTAAAGTTACGAAAGCTTTCGAAAAACAAATTTATCTGAAAATCTATAATTATGACTATTAAAAGAAGAGATTTCATCAACCTTTCAGGTATAGCTTTAACAGCTGGAATTATAACTGGCTTTAATTCCTTAGATGAAAATCAAAAAAAAGAGACTGTTACATCAGACACTATCTTAAAACCAATGACTGACGATGTAGTTCCTATTACTGTTGCAGAAAGAGAAGAAAGGATAAAAAAAGCACAACGCCTACTTACCGAAAACAACATGCAAGCATTGGTACTTGATGCGGGCACTGGACTAAAATACTTTACTGGTATCAACTGGTGGCCTAGTGAAAGAACAATGCTGGCAATTATTCCTGCAAAAGGAGACATTAAATATATTTGTCCTGCTTTTGAAGAAGATCGCTTACGAGAACAGATAATTATTGGAAAAAAAGTATATGCTTGGCAAGAAGACGAAAGTCCTTACCAACTTATTGTTTCCGCATTTAAGGATTCAGGCATCACGACCGGAAATATTGCTATTGAAGAGCAAACCCGTTTCTTCATTGCTGATGGCATACGAAAAGAGGCTTCTCACCTCAATTATGTAAGTGGTGACCCAGTTACTGTAGCTTGCCGCAAAATAAAATCTCCAGCTGAAATAAAGCTGATGCAAAAGGCAAATGATATTACCCTTGCAGCAATAAAGCACAGTGTAAGCCTTTTAAAAGAAGGAATGACGCAAAATGACCTTTCGGCCATGATTATGTCTGCGCAAAAACAATTGGGTGGCAATCCAGAATTTGCTTTATGCTTATTTGGGAAGTCTTCTGCTTTTCCGCATGGATCCAAGCATCCAGAAGTTTTAAAAAAAGGAGATATTGTATTAATGGATTGTGGCTGTCTGGTAGAAGGATATAATTCAGATATTACCCGTACTATTGTTTTTGGAGCTGAACCAAGCAAACGCCAGCAAGAAATATGGTCTCTTGAAAAGCAAGCTCTAATTGCAGGATTTGCTGCCGCAAAAATTGGAGAGCCTTGCGGTGCTGTTGATGCAGCTGCTCGTAAAGTACTCACTGATGCAGGTTTGGGTCCTGAGTATAAATTACCGGGATTACCGCATCGTACAGGTCATGGTATAGGTCTAGATGGTCATGAATGGGGGAATATGCTAAAAGGCAATAAAGAACTATTGGAACCTGGAATGTGTTTCAGTATAGAACCTACAATTTCTATTGTAGGTGAATTTGGTGTAAGACTTGAAGATTGTGTTTATATGACCGAAGACGGCCCAAAATGGTTTTCTCAACCGAGTAAATCTATTAATGAACCATTTGGATAATAACGCCCTAAATAGCAAAGACCATATCAAATAAAAAAGTAAAGAAAACTACTTTAATTAAAAAGATAAATAGTAGGACACAGCCCGTAAAAAATATTATAAATGAATCATGCTACAATTTAACAAAAACTACTTTGGAGTTACTATTCTACTTTTTGTAATTGAAGTTATAATTGCTGTTTTTGTACATGACAATTTTGTAAGACCTTATCTTGGGGATGTTTTGGTAGTAATTTTAATCTATTGTTTTATTAAATCATTTTTAAAATTAGGCGTTTTACCAGCCGTGCTATTTGTATTGATTTTCTCTTTTTCAATAGAGTTTCTTCAATATCTAAATATTGTCAAGACCTTACATTTAGAAAATTCTAAAATAGCACGAACAGTAATAGGAACTTCCTTCTCTTGGATTGATTTATTAACCTATTTGATAGGTTTAATTATCGTTATTGTGGTAGAGAAATATGTACTAAAAAAGGATATCGAAACAATTAGATAATAGTCCTCAGGCAAACCAAAAATGCGATTCCACAGTTAAGATTAATCAAAGTGTTGATTCATAATAATCGCACTTTATTTTATCTATGATTATAATATCCTAAAAATTCTATTAATGGGAATTTCAACACCTTGCTTTAAAACGACACTTTCATCAGTTAGTGCCCAAACTGTTGTTTCTACCATTTTTTTAGAGTTGCTGTCTTCGAAGTAAATTTGGATTTTTGAATGTTCTAAATTCCCTAAAGAAAGCGCACGTTCCAAATCATTTTTTCTTTGCTTGATTGCAACATCGTCTTCTAATACTTCAATATGAGGGAATTTTAAAGAATGGATGCTTTCTTTTTCGATGGTTTCAAAATCACTAGTCATAATTATTGGGGTTTTTATTAATCAGTAGTTTTAATTTATTGGCAATGCTATTTTAATAGGGTTTTAATTAGTAATACAAATATAAAATACATTTCCTTTCTCCATACATTGTTATTACTATTTTAACAAACGTCTTTTTAATAGTCACATAAATTCCTATTTTTGTACTCTAAAATTTATCTGATGCCAAATAAAAAATACAAAATAGCCGTAATTCAATTAAACCTTAACGATGTTGCCGAAAACAACTTGAAAAAATGTTTAAGCTGGGTTCGTGATGCAGCCAATCAAGGTGCGGAAGTAATTTCGTTACCAGAATTATACAGCAGTCATTATTTCTGTCAAAGTGAAGATGTTGATAATTTTGCTTTAGCAGAACCATTGTATAGTACTTCATTTATTGCTTTTAGTGCTTTGGCAAAAGAGTTAGGTGTTGTAATCATTGTTCCTTTCTTCGAAAAAAGAATGGCTGGCATATACCACAATAGCGCTTACATCATTGACACAGACGGATCAGAAGCAGGATTGTATCGCAAAATGCATATTCCAGATGATCCTCATTTTTATGAAAAATTCTACTTTACGCCAGGTGATTTAGGTTTCAAAACAATTCCGACTAAAAAAGGAAAAATTGGAACACTAATTTGTTGGGATCAATGGTATCCAGAAGCCGCTCGTTTAACGGCGCTTCAAGGTGCTGAGGTTTTATTTTATCCTACCGCTATTGGATGGCATCCAGCCGAAAAAGACGAATATGGTGTCAACCAACACGGTGCTTGGATGAGCGTGATGAAAGGACATGCTGTTGCAAATGGCGTTTATGTAGCTGCTGCAAATAGAATCGGACTAGAACAATACTTGCCAGATACGGCAGGAATTCAATTTTGGGGATCTTCATTTATTGCCGGACCACAAGGAGAAATTTTGGCGCAAGCCTCACACGACAAAGAAGAAATCTTAATTGCCGATGTTGATCTTGACTTACAAGAAAATGTACGTCAGAACTGGCCATTTTTTAGAGACAGACGCATTGACGCTTTTGGAGATATTACTAAAAGAGCAATCGACTAAATATGAGTACTACAAATAACAGACGTTTTCCTGCAGAATGGGAAAATCAACAAGGCATATTACTTTGTTTTCCACATAACGGAAGAGATTGGCCAGGAAAATATGAAGCCGTTCAATGGGCTTTTGTTGAATTCATTAAAAAAGTGGCTACTTATGAAACGGTTTTCTTAGTAGTCATAGATGAAAAGCTAAAAGACAAAGTGACCGAAATGCTAGAAATGGCAAGAGTAGACTTAAATAATATCTCTTTCATTATCCAAAAAACAAATAGAAGTTGGATGCGTGACTCTGGTCCTATAGTTGTTAAAAACGGAGATAAAAGAGAAGCATTGAATTTCAATTTTAACGGTTGGGCAAAATATAAAAATTTTCAATTAGACAAACACGTTCCTGAAAGGGTTGCTAATTTTCTAGATATGCCACTTACGCAAGTGATGTACAAAGGAAGGCCTGTAATAGTTGAAGGAGGTGCAATTGATAGTAATGGAAAAGGGACTTTATTAACTTCAGAAGAATGCTTGATGCATCCTGACATTCAAGTTCGTAACCCTGGTTTTACTAAAGTCGATTACGAAGCTGTTTTCAAGGAATACTTAGGCATTACCAATGTGATTTGGTTAGGGAATGGTATTGAAGGAGATGATACCCACGGGCATATCGATGATTTGTGCCGTTTTATCAACGAAGATACTATTGTAACTATTGTAGAAACAGACCCTGAGGATCCTAATTATGAGCCGTTGCAAGACAATTTGAAACGTTTACAAAATGCCAAACTAGAAAACGGTAAATCACCTGTTATTGTTGCTTTACCAATGCCTAAACGTATTGATTTTGAAGATTTAAGATTGCCTGCGAGTTACGCTAATTTCTTAATTTTAAACAAATGTGTTTTGGTTCCTACATTTAACGATGTTAACGATCGCAAAGCATTGAATATTTTAGCTGAATGTTTCCCGGATAGAGAAATTATTGGGATTAGTGCTATAGACTTTATATGGGGTTTTGGAACATTGCATTGCTTAAGTCAGCAAATTCCAGCTTAAAATAGCATCTGATTATTCTTCTAATAAAAAACACCAGCAAATTTGCTGGTGTTTTTGTATGCTATACATTGTAAGCTATTATTTATCCTTTGTAAAAGGGATTTTTTGAGTTTCACTGATAATCATATCAAATCCTGTTTTATCTTCATTAAACTGGAATTTAAGACCTGCTCTTTTAGATTCAAATAAATCTTTTCCAATAGGCTCTACAGAGAACTGAGGATAATTAGTAATTAACGCACTAAGAACCGAATTCTTTTCTGTAAAAGTAATTTTAATTGGTGCTTTTGTATTAGAATATGTTCCTAAATAACCATCTAAAATAACATCTTTTTCAACAACTCCTGAACCTGATTTCCACACATTATTTCCTTCATTATTATCAGGAAAAACATGATCTGGATCTAAAGTAATGCTTTCGATTTCTTCAGTCGAATTATGTTTAAATGACCAAGTGGTATTTTTCTGCCAAACTTCTACAGGCAATTTTACTCTATCCACTTTACCACTTTTAGTTTTTATATCCAAAACGATTGGCATTGGCATTTTTTCAAAATTCTCCACTGTAATAACAACCCCTTGTTTTGGGTCATTTTTTACATATTTAATAGAATTAATTCCTTGATCAAATTTCCAGTTATTCACAAACCAACCTCTCCAAAACCAACTTAAATCCTCACCAGCAACATTCTCCATTGTTCTAAAGAAATCATCTGGAGTAGGGTGTTTAAAAGCCCAACGTTCTACATAAGTACGGAAAGCCAAATCAAAACGTTCCTGCCCTAAAACTTGCTCTCTTAAAATAACTAAACCAGAGCTCGGCTTTGAATAACACAAAAGACCAATATTAGCTTCTTTCATATTATCAGGTGAACTCATAATTACTTCTAAATTAGAATCCGTATATCTATTGGCTAATTTATGCATATCAGAATCTTCCGTTTTATACTCTCCATTATTGAAATCAACAGAGCTCAATGAATTGATAAAAGTGTTAAACCCTTCATCCATCCATCCAAATAAACGTTCGTTTGAACCTACAATCATAGGAAACCAGTTGTGACCAAATTCATGATCAGTAACGCCCCATAAATCTTCTCCTTTAGATTCCCATCCACAAAAAACAATTCCTGGATATTCCATTCCTCCTTCATTTCCAGCAACGTTAGTTGCTACAGGATATGAATACTCGAACCATCTTTTAGAATAGTTTTCTATAGATCCTTTTACAAATTCTGTCGAACGACCATAAGCATCATTTCCTGCACTTTCAACTGGATAAGCAGATAATGCTAAAGATTTTTTACCGCTTGGTAAATTAATTTTGGCTCCATCTAAAATAAATGCTGCCGATGATGCCCAAGACATATCTCTAGCATTTTTTAATTTATAATGCCATGTTTTCGTTGCAGTCGCGGGAGCACTTGATGTTGTAGCAACTTCATCAGCAGTACGAATAAAAACCGTTTTATCGCTTTGTTTTGCTTGTGCTAATCTTGATTGCTCTGTCGCTGAATAAACTGCCGTTGGATTTACTAATTCCCCAGAACATACCACAATATGATTTGCTGGAGCTGTAATATTTACATCAAAATCTCCATATTCCAAGTAAAACTCAGATGCCCCTAAATATGGATTCGTATTCCATCCTCTTACATCATCATACACGCACATACGCGGATACCATTGTGCAATTGTAAAAATCTTACCATTTTTAGTTTCCAAAACGCCTGTTCTATCCGATCCTTCTTTAGGAGAGATATAAGAGAAATCTATTTTAATTTTTACTGACCCACCTTTTGCTTTTAATTCCTGCGGAAGAAAAACTTGCATTCTTGTATCTGTAATTAAAAACTTAGCTTCTACTTCTGTAACTTTTCCTTTTACAGTATTTACAATCGTTACCGATTTAATTTTATGACCTCCATCAAAAACCTCACCTTGAGCTCCGTTACGACTTCCAGTAAGTGGTACAACAGAATTACCACGTGAATCAGCTTTAAATAAATTTTGATCCACATTCATCCAAACAAAAGACATTTTGTCTGGACTATTATTCGTATAAGTAATAATATCTGTACCTACAATCTCGTTTTTGTTTTCATTCAATTTAGCAGTCAAAACATAATCTGCTCTGTTTTGCCAATACTCAGCACCAGGTTGACCACTAGCAGAACGGGTCGTTGTTCCATTTTTCGAATAAAAAAATGGTGCAAAAGCATCATGATAATTGTAATTTGAAATTGGAGCAGTTGATGTAGTTGCTGGAACTTGTTGTGCCGATAGGGACGAAATCCCCAATAATAAAGCCAATTGGAAGATGGCCTTGAACCGAATGTTTTTCATGTTTTTGACTATTAGTAAAGCAAATAAATGAAAAAAAAGCTTATCCATGAATTAAATTCAATGGTTTAATCAAAAATTATGAAAATTTTATTAAAATTACAATTAGCTCAAATCCTAGTTTAAAATAAAATTATAAAATATATTTACAGTAATTATTAAATCACGTAAAAAATAAAATTTTGACTGTAACACTTCTTAATTCAAATTTAACTGCTAAAATTAATACTATTGGAGCTGAATTATTTTCACTAGTATCGAATAGGAAAGAATATATCTGGGAAGGAAATCCAGCATTCTGGGGTAAGCACTCCCCTGTTCTATTTCCAATTGTTGGAACATTAAAAAATAATACGTACACTTATAATACTATTTCATACCAACTATCACGTCATGGTTTTGCAAGAGATACTGAATTTAAATTAATAGATAAAAAAGAAAGTAGCGCTATTTTTTCTATACAATCTAATGAAGAAACATTAAAAGTATATCCTTTTGATTTTGAACTTCAAATAATTTATACTTTAGAAGATAATAATTTACATATCCAATACAAAGTAATCAATAAAGGAAATGTACTAATGCCATTTTCAATAGGCGCGCACCCTGCTTTAGCCTTGCCAGGAGCATTTGAAAACTATAGTATGGAATTTGAAATTGAAGAACCATTAGTGTATAACTTATTGGAAAATGATTTGATTTCGAATAATACAAAAACACTTTCGACAATTGAAAATAAAGTGGCATTAAACTATCCACTATTCGAAAATGATGCCTTAATTTTCAAAACTTTAAAATCAAATTATTTGACCATTTTTGAACATCAAAAACCTTTGATACGAATGCACTATGAAGATTTTCCACATTTAGGAATTTGGACAAAAAACAATGCCCCTTTTCTTTGCATTGAGCCTTGGTTTGGATATTCGGATTCTATCGAAAGTACAGGTAATATATTGGAAAAAGAGGGAATCCAAATTCTAGAGCCTAAAGCAATATTTAATTCCCAATTCAGCATCGAAATTCTTTAAATAAATACTATAAACAATATGTTAACTATAAATTTCAATCCATTTCCAAATCTTGAAACAGAACGTTTAATTTTAAGACGAGTAGTAAAAAGTGATGTCAAAGAAATTTTTTACTTACGTTCTGATAAAGAAATAATGAAATACATCCCGAGACCTCTAGCAAAAACAAATGAAGATGCTTTAGAACATATAGCTACTATAGATGCAACCATTGATAAAAATGAAGGAATTAATTGGGCTATTACTTTAAAAAACAGCTCCAAACTTATTGGAATTATTGGTCATTATAGAATCCAACCTCAAAATTATCGAGCTGAAGTGGGTTATATTTTACATCCTGATCATCATGGAAAAGGTTTTATTCCAGAAGCATTAAAAAAAATTTTAGAATATGGTTTTAACGAAATGAAACTACACACTATTGAAGCTGTAATTGATCCAAATAATGCTGCCTCTGAAAAGGTCCTCCTAAAAAGTGGTTTTAAGAAAGAAGCTCATTTTATAGAAAATCAATTTTATGAAGGTCGTTTTTTAGATACTGTCATCTATTCACTTTTAAATAAATCATAAGTAAATCAATTTTTAATTGTAATAAATATAGTAAATTGGTTACAATATTTTATTTTTGTACTTAAACTCAATGCCATTAATTAATAATAACACACAATACATTTCATCTTATGAAAAGAATATTTTTTTTTATAATTCTAATTTTTTCAATTCAATCTCAAAGTCAGACATATATTAAAGCTAATGCTTTTACTACTTTATTAACTGCACCGAACGTAGGTATAGAAACAAGTATTGGAAAAAAAACTACGATTGAAGTAGACGTTTTAGCTTTACCATGGAAATCTATCAATAATATACCGAGGCAATTTTACACATTTACAACTGAATTTAGATATCATTTTAAGGAGCAAAATAATGGTTTTTATATTGGGGCTCATATTGGGGCTAGTAAATATAATTTTCAAAAGTGGAATTATATAAATACCGATAAATACGAAATAGGTAAAGGTTACTTTCTTGGTTCAACAATTGGTTACAAAGCTAAGATAAATGATAAGTTTTACTTAGATTGTTTCCTAGGAGGTGGTTGGCATCAAGGTTTTTATAAAGGATACTTAATTAGTACTGGCGAACGATATGAAACAGCACAACATTATAATAAAAGCGGGGAGTGGCTTCCTTATAGAGGTGGCGTGATGATTTCTTATAAATTAAATTAATTTTTAAATTTAGTTATATTTTTTTACAAATAAATCTTCTACTTGTTTTCGAGCCCAATCAGTTTTTCTTAAAAAAGTAAGACTCGATTTTATACTTGGATTTTCGTTGAAACATTTAATTTTAATTAACTCACCCAAAGTATCAAAACCATAATAATCAACGAGTTTTTCTAAAATAGTTTTTAGGGTGATTCCGTGAAGTGGATCTTTTGATTGTTGCTTTTCCATATTGCAAATTTATGCCAATTTTATAAAAAAAATTGCTGATTCATACATTTGTTGCTACATTTGTCATCCTATGCTAAAAACTATCAACATACTTAATAAAAGAGCTCGATTTGATTACGAAATAATCGAAAAATTTACTGCTGGAATTGTCTTGGCTGGTACTGAAATTAAATCAATACGTCTTGGAAAAGCAAATATTACCGAAAGTTTTTGTGAATTTAGTGGCACAGAGCTTTTTGCAATTAATACTTATATTGAAGAATATACTTTTGGAAACCAATTCAATCATAAAGCGAGAAGTGAACGCAAGCTTTTACTTAATAAGAGAGAGTTGAAAAGTTTGGCTAGATCTGTTCAAGCCAAAGGACTTACGATAGTTCCTTTAAAATTATTTACCAACGAAAAAGGAATAGCCAAACTTGAAATTGGTCTTTGTCGTGGTAAGAAAACATATGACAAAAGGGAATCTTTAAAAGAACAAGATACTAAACGTGATTTAGATCGTATTAAAAAGGCATTCTAAAGATCTTTCTACATTTTAATACAATAAACAAATTTAAAAACTTTTTTTTTACTTTAAAAAAATGACTAAATTTGTCAAGACAATTAAATACATTTTTAGTTTATGAAGACCTTATTAAAAAACGGAAGAGAAAAAAAAGCACTAAAAACAAGAGAATTAGCGCAATTAATGGGTATTGACCAAGCTTTAGTAAGTAAGTTTGAAAGTGGCGTACGCAAACCAACTAAAGAACAAATTATCAAATTGGCTTCTATTCTTGAAATTGATTATGAAACTTTAATGATTGCCTGGTTAAAAGAAAAAATTCTCTATGAAATTGGCGAAGAAACTTTTGCCCTTAAAGCATTAAAAGAAGCCGAAGACGAATTAAAATATATTAGAACAACGGTACCTAATCAAAAAATCTCAAAAACGTTAGAAAAAATTTTAAATGAAATTGATGCTTTAAAAATTAAACTAGATAAATTTCGTCAATTTGATAGTTTTAGAATTGCACAAGCTTTAGAATTGGAATATACTTTTGAAAGTAATCGCATAGAAGGGAATACTCTCACGCTTCGCGAGACTGATTTAGTCATCAACGAAGGATTAACCATTTCTGGAAAAAGTATGCGCGAGCACCTTGAAGCCATTAATCATCAAGAGGCTATTGCTTACATTAAACAGTTAATGGAGAAAAACAACACTCTTAACGAGCGTGAGGTTTTATCAATTCATAATTTGATTCTGAGAGGAATTCAATCCGAAGACGCTGGTCGTTATAGAAAAGTTCAGGTAATGATTAAAGGAAGTAGTTATATGCCTTTCCAACCCGATATGGTAGCCAAAAACATGGAAGATTTCTATATTTGGTATGAGACTCACAAAAACAGCCTACATCCCATCGTCTTAGCTGCCGAAATGCACGAACGCTTAGTTACCATCCATCCTTTTATTGATGGAAATGGCAGAACTTCACGCTTGGTCATGAACTTAATTTTATTGCAACATGGTTATGTTATTGCCAATATTAAAGGAGATTATGAAAACCGTATGCATTATTATCAATCCCTAGAAACGGCACAAACCCAAAACAACAAAGAAGATTTCTTATTGTTTATTGCGCAAATAGAAAAGGAAAGTTTGGAGCGTTATATTGGTATCATAGCGCAATAAACTTTTTTGATAGCAATGCCGATATTTAGTATCGTTTCGCAAAGATTCACAAAGAGAAAACAGAGAACTGTAAAAGAATAAAAAATCTGCTTGCAACCTCGCAGTATAATTTCAAAAAGAAAACGGGAGTGTTTTAATTTTTATCTTCTAATAAAGGAACAAATCGGAACTCTCCCAATTCATGTTTCTCAAACTGAGTTTCATTTTTACGAATAAGCAAAGTCATAATTTGCACATCATCTCCCAAAGGAATAACCAATCTCCCTCCTATTTTTAATTGCGCCATTAATGGTTTTGGAATAAATGGTGCACCAGCTGTAACAATAATACTGTCAAATGGAGCATAACTTGGTAATCCTTTATACCCATCGCCAAAAGAAAGATGCTTGGGACGAATACCTAACTTAGGCAACAAGGTTGATGTTTGCTTAAATAATTCATTTTGGCGCTCTACACTATATACTTTAGCGCCCATCAAATATAAAACAGCAGTTTGATACCCTGAACCAGTACCAATTTCTAAAACTTTATGATCTTTTTGAATTTCTAACAATTGCGATTGAAATGCAACGGTATAAGGTTGCGAAATAGTTTGCCCCGCACCTATAGGAAATGCCTTGTCTTGGTACGCATAATCTTCAAAGCTAGAATTCAAAAAAAGATGTCTCGGGATCTTTTTAATAGCATCCAAAACATTTTTATCTGTTATTCCTTTTTCTTGTAAAACACTTACTAATTGGTTTCGAAGTCCTTGATGTTTACCTGTATCTTTCAAACTTTATTAATTTTATTTTGGTAAAAATAGAAAAGAAATTCTAATTTCAATTGCCAATTTTTAATTTTTAAATAGGCAAATAATTGTGCCTCATCTCTAATGGATTAATCATTTTATTCCTATTTTTGTAGAAATTACAATCATTATGCTGAAAATTGGAGTATTGGGTGCTGGCCATCTAGGAAAAATACATTTGCGATTATTACAACAATCTGAAAAATATGAATTAGTTGGTTTTTATGATCCTAATCAAGAGAATGCTGAGAAAATTTCAAAAGAATTTGGGTACAAACATTTTAGTACAATTGCTACTCTTATTCATGCTGTAGATGTTATCGATATAGTTACGCCAACGCTTTCCCATTACAAATGTGCTAAAGTAGCCATCAAATCTGGTAAACACGTTTTTATAGAAAAACCAATTTCAAACACACTCGAAGAAGCAGAAGAAATCATAGCTCTTGCAAATGAATTCAATGTAAAAGGGCAAGTGGGACACGTAGAGCGTTTTAATCCTGCATTCATTGCTACCAAGAACATGATTGAAAATCCTATGTTTATTGAAACACACCGTTTAGCTGAGTTTAATCCTCGCGGTACAGATGTACCTGTAGTTTTAGATTTAATGATTCATGATATTGATGTGATTTTAAGCGTAGTGAAATCCAAAGTAAAAAACGTGAGTGCCAGTGGAGTTTCTGTAATTAGTGACACGCCTGATATTGCTAATGCCCGAATCGAATTTGAAAATGGTTGCGTAGCTAATTTAACTGCTAGCAGAATTTCAATGAAAAACATGCGTAAAACACGTTTCTTTCAAAAAGACGCTTACATTTCTGTTGACTTTCTAGAGAAAAAATGTGAGGTGGTAAAAATGAAAGATGCGCCAGAAATCCCTGGAGATTTTGACATGATTTTGCAAAATGCCGAAGGCGTTAAAAAACAAATTTATTTCTCTAATCCTGAGGTAGAGCAAAACAATGCTATTCTGGAAGAATTAGAAACTTTTGCCGATGCAATTAATAACAATACTACTCCTATTGTAACTTTAGAACAAGCAACAGAAGCATTAAGAGTCGCTTATCAAATAATTGATTGTTTTAAAAAATAAAACAGACTTTCTGATTTAAAAGTTAAACGAGAAAACTTTAAAATTTAAACAAAAATAAATGAAAATAATAGCAGTAATTGGAGCAGGAACAATGGGTAATGGAATAGCCCACACTTTTGCTCAAAGTGGTTTTACAGTAAAATTAATTGATGTTTCTGAAAAATCATTAGATAAAGGAATGGCAACTATAGCTGGAAATCTGGACAGAATGATTGCAAAAGGAACCATCACTCAAGAAGATAAAGCAAAAACAATCACCAATATTATTACTTATACAGACATTAAAGATGGTGTTGTAGGAGTTGACTTAGTTATTGAAGCTGCTACTGAAAATGTAGCATTGAAATTAGATATTTTCAAGCAATTAAACGAAGCTTGTTCACACAATACTATTTTAGCAACAAATACTTCGTCGATTTCAATAACTCAAATTGGTGCTGTAGTTACGCATCCTGAAAGAGTTATTGGTATGCATTTTATGAATCCAGTGCCTATTATGAAATTGGTTGAAATCATTCGTGGCTATAACACAAGTGATGAGGTGACTAAAATTATTATGGCATTTTCTGAGAAATTAGGAAAAACGCCAGTTGAAGTTAATGATTACCCCGGTTTTGTTGCTAATAGAATTTTGATGCCTATGATTAATGAGGCCATCGAAACTTTATATAATAAAGTAGCGGGTGTTTATGAAATTGACACTGTAATGAAATTAGGTATGGGACACCCAATGGGACCATTACAATTGGCCGATTTTATTGGTCTAGACGTATGTCTTGCCATATTAAATGTGATGTATGACGGTTATAAAAACCCAAAATATGCTCCTTGTCCTTTATTAGTAAACATGGTTCGTGCAGGGAAATTAGGAGTGAAATCTGGAGAAGGTTTTTACGACTATAGTGAAAGTAAAAAAGCAGAAAAAGTTTCTAAACAATTTATATAATATTTTTGTTTTCATTCGCAGGTTTTTCATTGAATTCTGCGAATGAAAACCTATAATCCCACTAAAGCTCTTTATTCAAATTTCCAGAAGCTATTGATTCTAAAAAAGTAAAACATACTTTTATAATGAATTTCATGGTTTAGTATTAAGATACTAAATCAGTAGCACTAAAAATTCGTAATACAGATCAGACACTACAAGGAATGATTTAATTCGCCTTAGAAAAAGTTTGAAAAACAAAAAAATAAAAATGGATATAGCAGCCAATTTACAATCTATACAATCTACTTTACCTCAAAACGTAACTCTTGTTGCTGTTTCAAAAACAAAACCCATTCCAGATTTAATGGAAGCTTATAATGCAGGTCAACGCATTTTTGGCGAAAATAAAATCCAAGAAATGGCTGAAAAATGGGAACAAATGCCCAAAGACATTCAATGGCACATGATTGGTCACGTGCAAACGAATAAAGTCAAATATATGGCATCATTTGTGAGCTTAATTCACGGAGTAGATAGTTTGAAATTATTACAAGAAATAAACAAACAGGCCTTAAAAAACAATCGCGTTATTGATTGCTTATTGCAAATGCATATTGCAGAAGAAGAAACTAAATTTGGCCTAGACGAAGAAGAGTTAGCTACGCTCCTATCCTCAAATGATTTTCTAGAAATGAAAAATATTCGAATAGTTGGATTAATGGGAATGGCTACTTTTACGGATAATCAAAACCAAATTAAAAAAGAATTCATACATTTAAATTCTATTTTCAAGGGATTACAATCTCAAAAAGATACATTACCACACATTTCAATATTATCCATGGGAATGTCGGGAGATTATAAGTTGGCTATTGAATGCGGTAGCACGATGGTTCGTATTGGAAGTAGTATATTTGGAGGTAGATAATAATTACGAACTAGTTCTATTTATTCTAGCTGTTTTTCAATTTTAAACCTCAAACTTTAAACAAATAAATTTGTACGCAATATTAGACATAGAAACTACTGGAGGACAATTCAATGAAGAAGGGATTACAGAAATTGCTATCTACAAATATGATGGTCATGAAATTGTGGATCAATTTATTAGTTTAGTCAATCCTGAAATTCCAATTCAACCCTTTGTTGTGAAATTGACAGGAATTAATAATGCGATGTTGACAGGTGCTCCTAAATTTTTTGAAGTAGCCAAACGTATAATTGAAATGACCAATGACTGTGTTCTTGTAGCACACAATGCTGACTTTGATTATCGTATTTTACGCACTGAATTTCGACGTTTAGGATATGACTTCAATCAACGTACACTTTGCACCGTTGAGTTATCAAAAAAACTACTACCGGAGCAACCTTCACACAGTTTAGGAAAGTTAGTCCGTGCCTTGGGAATTCCAATGGCTGATAGACACCGTGCTAGTGGAGACGCTATGGCAACTGTCAAATTATTCAAAATGCTCTTGGATAAAGACATTGAAAAAGAAATTGTCAGAGATCTAATCAAGACTGAAATCCAAAAAGGGATCGCGCCAAAACTACAAGATATTATAGAAAGTTTACCTTCAAGAGTAGGTACTTACTATATTCATAATGAAGCTGGTAAAATAATTTTTATTGGTAAAAGCAAAAACATTAAAAAAAGGGTCAATCAGCATTTTACGGGAATTACTACTAGTGCAAAAAAAATACAAAAAGAAGTTTTCACGGTAACCTTCGAAGAAACTGGATCAGAATTAATCTCTTTTTTGAAGGAAATCGAAGAAATTAAAATAAACAAACCAGTTTACAATAGAATGGCAAGAAAAAGCAATTTTTCGTGGGCTATCTATTCGGAGAAAGATGCAAATGGATATTTAAATTTAAAACTTCAAAAAGCAGATGGGAGAAAAAAAGAAATCATAGCTTACCCCAATGCGCTTGAAGGAAAAAATGCTTTATATAGAATTTCGACCGAATTCAATTTATGTCAAAAATTTACTGGGTTGCATCAAACTAAAAATCATTGTTTTCAACATACAATTAACGAATGTGATGGCGCTTGTATTGGAAAAATTACACCCTCAGAATACAATCTCCGGGTTCAAGCTTTCATAGACAAAAATGGATTTGAAAACACCAACATGATTATTATTGATAAAGGAAGAAAAATTAGTGAGCGCTCAGCTGTTTTAGTTGAAAATGGCGTTTTAAAAGGCTATGCTTTTTATGACTTAAACTATCAAATTACAAATGTAGAGATCTTAAAAAACATCATTACTCCTATGGAAAGCAATCGAGATACCCGCAATATCATTCAAGGGTATATTCGAAAAAATAAAGGTTTTAAGATTATCAAATTCTAGCAAAAAAACCAAATTTCATTTCCTGTAAATGCGTAAAGTCAAATCTAAATATGATCTTTTTAAACAAAAAACGCATATCATTATTTATGGTACAAGCACAAAAGCAGGGCGTTTATTTGATTTAATGCTGTTAGGACTTATATTATTAAGCGTTCTTTTAGTAATGATGGAAACGGTTGCTGCATTTGATTTGCAATACCATACAGAACTTGTTTTTCTAGAATGGCTAATCACGGTATTTTTCACGATGGAGTATCTTTTGCGCATCTTAACAATAGATAAATCTTGGAAATATATTTTTAGTTTTTATGGCATCATCGATTTGCTCGCTATTTTGCCCATGTATTTATCGATTTTCTTCATTGGGACTAGCATTTTTAGTGTCGTTCGTTCGTTGCGATTACTTCGATTATTCAAAATACTAAATCATCCACAATTTACCAGTCAATCTACACAATTGAGGCAAGCCATCAATGCCAGTCGCGGTAAAATTGTTGTTTTTATTTATTTTGTACTCATAATTACTATCATCATAGGCTCCATTATGTACGTAGTCGAAGGCAAACAAAGTGGTTTTACTAGTATTCCAGCAGGAATTTACTGGACTATTGTAACACTAACTACCGTAGGTTATGGCGACATTTCCCCTGTAACCCCATTAGGACAATTTATTGCCTCCTTTGTAATGATTTTGGGATATGGCATAATAGCAGTACCTACAGGAATTGTTACTGCAGAAATTGCCAAAAATGTCCAAAAACCAGCAGTTAATACCAAAATTCCCTGTAAAACTTGTGATAATAATGATTATCCAGATAAAGCTAATTTTTGTCACCGCTGTGGACAACCACTTTAAATAATAATAATAATAATAATAATAATAATAGGAAGCTTCTTCCAGCTATTCATTGCAACTCCTCCGTTTGCAATTGTATTTCTAAGCCGTAAAAGGAGCTTCAAAAGGCGCTCTTTTACGTCAAGAAATACTAACTTGCAATCGTCCGGGGTTTTCATTTCTATCTGGGCTAAAAATAAATATGAAATACCTACTTACCATCATCGGACCTACGGCTATTGGCAAAACAGCGTTGAGTATTCACCTAGCTAATCATTTTAACTGTGAAATTATTTCCTGTGACAGCCGACAGTTTTTTAAAGAAATGACTATTGGAACTGCTGTTCCGAGCAAAACTGAATTGGCTGCCGCAAAACATCATTTTATTCAAAATAAATCAATATTTGAATCTTATACCGTTGGTGATTTCGAGAAAGAAGCTATTGCTAAAATTGATGAATTATTCTTAACTAATGATTATGTAGTTCTTGTGGGAGGTTCTGGTTTGTATGTCAATGCAGTTCTAAAAGGATTTGATGAATTTCCTGAAATAGATTCCTCCATTCGAGAATCAGTAAATGCAACTTATGAAAAATTAGGGATTGGGTATTTGCAAGAACAACTCCAAAAATTAGATCCTACTTATTTTGAAACCCTAACAACCAAAAATCCACAAACCCTACAAAACCCACAACGCATGATGCGTTTTGTAGAAGTATGTATTGGTTCCGGAAAACCGTATTCTTCTTTTTTAAATCAGAAACAAAATAGTCGCAACTTCAATCCTATTCTTATAGGACTTGAAGCTGATAGAAGTATCATGTACAATCGCATCAATCAACGAGTGGACATCATGATGAAAGAAGGGCTATTAAAAGAAGCTAAAACAGTATATCCTAACAAAGAGCTCAATGCCCTGCAAACTGTAGGATATAGAGAACTATTCAGTTATTTTGACGGGGAGTTTACACTAGAATTTGCCATCGAAGAAATCAAGAAAAACACTAGACGATTCTCTAAACGCCAACTCACTTGGTTTAAAAGAGACGAGAATACAAAATGGTTTAATTACGAAACTCCATACCAAACTATATTTAATTATATAGAATCGAAAATTCATAATTCATAATTATTTATATGCCAATAAGTCCAAATTTCACTTCAATACTAAGCAAGGATTGGGAAATCAATTTTACACAATGCATGCCTAACGGCTACTTAAAATACACTGATTTGTGTAATCTTTTACAACTAACTGCTGCTGCACATTCGGATATGGGTGGGATTAGTTTTTCAGATATGCAGGAATTTAATCAAGCTTGGGTTTTGAGTAGAATGCGCGTTGAAATCACTGCATTGCCAAAATGGGGAGATCTTGTGACTGTAAAAACTTGGATCAACACATTAGAGAATTCTCGCTCAGTTCGTGCATTAGAAATGCATCTCAATAGTAAAAAAATCATTGGTACTGAAACTTTTTGGGCCGTTTTTAATACCGAAAAACGTCGTCCAGAAGGACTAGCTTTACCTTACGAACACTTTGAATTGTATCCAGAAAAGAAAGCAACTGTAGCACCTTTTTCTAAAATAAGTATTAGCCCCGAAAAAGAAGAATTATTTGAAAAAACAGTCTTTTTATCTGATTTGGATATTGTAAATCACGTGAATAATGTAAAATACCTAGAATGGTGCCTTGATTTAGTAGATGAAAAAACAATTTTAAATCAAGAAATCAAAAGTTTTGAAATGAATTTCATGAAAGAACTCTCTTTAAAGGACCAAGTGGTTATTCATGAAAATGTATCCGAAGAATCAGTTGTATTTAGCATTACTAAAGAGGAAAAAAACTGTTTTGCATTGCAACTTAACTTGAAATAAATACCATTCCCTAACCCTGACTGAAACGAAAAGCATTTTGAAATAAAAAAACTGAATTTCCTACCTAAAAAAAGCGACCAGCGGAAGCTCTTTTTTAGGTATTGGAAATTGTTTCTTTTATGATAAATGGTGTAGTGTAAGGCAGGAATAGTTTCAAAAAAAAAAGCTCCGATTTCTCGAAGCCCTATTTTAATTTATGCTGTTTTGTTCTTAACAACCAATCTAAACCCTTCTCCGTGAATATTTAGGATTTCAACATCCTCATCTAGTTTAAGATACTTTCTTAATTTAGCGATGTAAACGTCCATACTTCTTGAAGTAAAATAGTTGTCATCTCTCCATATTTTAGTTAAGGCCAATTCTCTTGGCATTAAATCATTTTCATGAAGGATTAACATTTTTAATAATTCATTCTCTTTTGGAGACAACTTAATTGGTTCTTCTCCATTAAAAGTTAAGAATCTCAATTTTGAATTTAGGTGAAATTTTCCAACATTAAATTCAAACTGAACTTGTTCTGCTTTCACATCTGAAGACTTTCTTTGAATAATTGCTTTGATTTTCATAAGTAAAACTTCTGAATCAAAAGGCTTGTTCAAATAATCATCAGCACCAGCTTTGTATCCTTTTAAGACATCCTCTTTCATTGATTTTGCTGTCAAAAAGATAATAGGCACTTCGCTATTTTTCTCTCTAATTTCCTTAGCCAAAGTATACCCATCTTTATAAGGCATCATGACATCAAGAATGCATAAATCGTAAGTATCTTTTTTGAATTTTTCAAATCCTTCCATCCCGTTTTTAGCTAAAACGACATCAAAATCATTTAACATTAAATAATCTTTAAGTACAGCACCAAAATTTAGGTCGTCTTCTACTAAAAGAATTCTTTTATTTATATTTTCCATATTTTAATTTATTAGTGGTATTTTTATTATGAAGGTACTCCCTTTTCCCTTTTCACTTTCAACGTATACTTGACCATTATGGTCTTCAACTATTCTTTTTACATACGCTAAACCTAATCCGTGTCCTTTAACATTATGAAGGTCTCCTGTATGCTCTCTATAAAATTTTTCAAAAACTCTTTTCTGAGCAACTTTACTCATTCCTAATCCTTTATCTTTTACCTTTATAAGAATCATGTCTTTTACATTTTCAGTATAAACATCAATTTCAGGTATATCTGGTGAGTACTTAATGGCATTTTCTAATACATTTACAATTACATTAGTAAAATGAACCTCGTTTATTAAAACGGTAGTTCTTGCAGCATCAAAATGACAATTAATTGTACCTTCTCTGTCTTCTAATATTAAATTAACATGCTCAATAGCATCATTTATAACTTCCTCAACATCGCTTGATTCTTTTTCGATATCAAGTTCTTTTTTCTCTAATTTTGATATCCTCAATACATTTTCTACCTGAGCATGCATTCGCTTATTCTCGTCACGAATCATTTGCAAATATTTCAAAACCTTCTCTTTATCATCAATTATCTTTGGATTTTTAATGGCATCCAAAGCCAAATTGATTGTCGCGATAGGAGTCTTAAATTCATGCGTCATGTTATTTATGAAATCTGTTTTGATTTCTGAAATTTGACGTTGGCGGATCAATTGGTTCAATGCACTTGAATAGGCCACCAAAATAATCAATGTGAAAACGATTGACAATACTGTAATTCGTATCAGTTCAGACAACAAGAATTTTTTCTTGTGTGGAAACGTAACTAATAACTTATATTTTTCATTTCCTTCATTATCCGCGAAAACAGGAATAGAATACGTTGCCTCTTTATCATATTTAAAATCATCAGATTTTATTTTAGTAGCTAAACCATTACTATATATTCCAAATTCAAATTTTGTTTTAACCCCATATTCTTCCAATTCTTTTTTGATTAATTTCTGAAGAGTTTCTTTAGAAATCCTTTCTTGAAGAGGCATTGCAGAGGCAATATCTTTAAAGAAAATTTCAAATTGAGCATTATCTAAAACATCTAAATTTCCTGATTTTTCAATTTTCACATCTGGAGTAAGACTTTGAGATAAATTTGATTTATCAATGGTATTGTTGTTATAAACCTCAGTAACACGTTTAGAATTAAAATTCTTAAAACGTTCTGCACCTGAACCAAATTTCTTTTCAAAGAACGAAGGAGATATGTTATAATCTTCCGAAATAATACTATTAGAATAAACAATAGTTTTATTTGTTAAAGGATTCTTTTGAACATAATAAAACTCTAGTAAATCATTCTTTTGAGGAATTTTTCCAGTACTATCTTTATAATGATTGTATTTATCATAAAAACTATATGCTTCTTGTTTTTGAAGTTTATCAGCAACATTAGCAATAACTTGTGTTACGTGAAATTTAAACTGTTCATCGTTATTTTTAAACGAAGAATTAAACCAATACACTTGAACGAGAATTATTCCTATTAAGGATAAGCTCATTAACAAAACAAGTAATCTAAAAAATAATTTATTCATCGGAACAAAATTAACATTTTAACAGTATGAATGATAATATATTAACCAAACATTAACATCTAGGACTCCTTTTGTTTTATCCTTAAAATTTTAAGAATATTGTCAATTTCGTTTTTTGAAATATCTAAATTAATATTTTCAATTATATAATCACTTTTCGAAATACGTTGTGCATCAGTCCATTGCGAATTTATTCTTTTTAAAACAAGATCTCGGGTTGTATTATCTCGTTGTAAAACTCTTTCAATCCTTAATTCTATAGGTGCTGTAACCGTAATTATTATATCAAAATCTTTATAATTACCGCTTTCAAATAAAATAGCCGATTCATACATTACAAAAGGAAATGCATCGTTTTTCAAAAGCCATGCTTTAAAATCCTCTTTTACAGCTGGATGAACAATACTATTGAGCACTTTCAATTTATCAGAATCATTAAACACAATTTCAGCTAGCTTTTCTCTATTTAAAGTAGTCCCTTCAAAGATGGTGTCGCCAAATTCTTTTTTAATAGCATGAACGATTTTTGAAGATTGCATTACTTTTTTTGCCTCATCATCTGCAATATAAACGGGAATTCCTCTTTTTATGAAAAGTTTTGCAATAGTAGTTTTACCGCTCCCAATACCACCCGTTAAGCCAATAATTTTTGCCATAATTAAACTTTAAAAAATAATTCTGGAAAGGCAATTTGAGGTTTTTGCTTTAAAACGATAACTTTAATATAGGATTCTATAAATCCCAAACCATAACCGTAAAATTGTTTCCAAACAGCAACTATTGATAAATAACCAATTTTGACACTTTTATTTTGATAAGCTGAAACAATAAATAGAATTAGAAAATAAACAAAATACAATTTCAACAAATAATCATACGTAAATATCAATAAGAAAACGGCCAATCCAAATCCAATTATAAATACAGAAGGAAAGAAAAATGTCAGCTTATTGTATTTTGGATACCAACTATTCAATATAGGTCTAGCTTTACCAAATTTATTTACTTGAATGGAAAACTTCTCCCAATCAATCCTTCTCTTATGATATACATACGCATTAAGGAACAATTTGGTTTCAAAACCTAGATTCCATAATCGAATAGACAAATCGGGATCTTCGCCAGGATGAATATTGCCAAAGCCATTTGAAGCTTCAAATGCTTTTCGAGACAAACCCATATTAAAACTTCTAGGTTGGAATTTATCGATTTTTTCAGAACCACCACGTATTCCTCCTGTTGTTAAAAAGGAAGTCATGGCAAAATTAATTGCTTTTTGTATATCCGAAAAACTATCTAAAGCTTTATCAGGACCTCCAAAACAGTCCACATAATTTTCTTTTAAAGCTTTATCAACTTCATTCAAATACTGCTTTGGAATAATACAATCTGAATCGAATATGATAAAATAATCTCCTTTGGCTTTGAGCATTCCAAAGTTCCTTGAATCTCCAGGACCTGAATTTTCTTTATAATAATAGGAAATAGATAATTTAGCTGAATATTTTTGAAGAACATCATCACATTTTAAAGACGATCCATCTTCAACAAGCACAATTTCAAAATCTTCTTTATAATCTGTTTGTGACAAACTTTCTAAAAGTTCATCAACTTCATCCGGTCGATTATAAACGGGAATAATTAAAGAAAACAACATATATAGCTATGTGGTATTAGTTAAAATAAATTGGATAAATAAGGGAGCAAAGATATACTTTTAAAGTATATCAATAAAAAACCCATCACGAATTAAGTAATGGTTTTAACAAACATTTTATTATGAATTGACTTATTATTCAAACATTTCCATGACTTCCTGACTCACTCCCATAGTAGAGAATCCACCATCATGAAGCAAATTTTGAAGCGTAACCATTTTGGTTAAATCGGAGAACATGGATACGGTGTAATTAGCGCAATCCAAAGCTGTTGCATTACCAAGAGGAGACATTTTATCCGCAAATGAAATAAATCCACCAAAACCTTTTACTCCTTGTCCCGCTTTTGTAGCCGTTGGCGATTGAGAAATTGTATTTACTCTTACCTTTTTATCTCTACCAAAGAAGTAGCCAAAACTACGGGCAATTGATTCTAAATATGCTTTATTGTCTGCCATGTCATTATAATCTGGAAAAACACGTTGTGCCGCCATATAAGACAATGCAACAATACTTCCCCACTCATTCATAGCATCTTTTTTGTACAAAACTTGCATTACTTTATGAAATGAAACTGCTGATACATTCCAACCTTTTTCGGTGTAATCATAATTCTGGTTTGTGTAATGATTTCCTTTTCGGACGTTGACAGACATCCCTATAGAATGCAAAACAAAATCAATTTTCCCTCCAAGAATTTCGATAGCTTGATTTACTAAATTTTCTAAATCAGGTACTGAAGTAGCATCTGCAGCTATAACTTTAGAACCCGTTTTTAAAGCTAATTCATCAATTGACCCCATACGCATTGCCGCTGGAGCATTTGACAAAATAAAAATACCGCCTTCTTCATGAACTCGTTCAGCTGTTTTCCATGCTATTGAATTTTCATCTAAGGCTCCAAATATAATTCCTCTTTTCCCTTTTAGTAAATTGTACATTTATTATACTTTTTTAGTTAAAAAAAAACCTTAATTTCTAAAGGAATGATCCAATATGAAATTAAGGTGTTTTTAAAAATTTATTACTGTAAATGAATATTATCCAATACTTTCGACACCAACCATTTCATTTGTATCTGCTTTGTAATCTACTCCTTCAAATCCAAATCCGAATAGGTTATGAAAGTCACTTCTGTATCCTTCTAAATCTCCTAATTCTGCTAAATTTTCAGTTGTAGCTTCTTGCCATAATTTGGCTATTTTAGCTTGTACATCAGCACGCATCTCTAAATCATCGATACGAATTCTTCCTTTTTCATCAGTAGGAACGGCTGCACCTGTATACAATCTATCTTGGTACAAACGTTGTATTTGCTCAATGCATCCTTCATGAATTCCTTCTTCTTTCATTATTTTATACAATAATGAAATGTACAATGGAATAACTGGAATAGCTGAACTTGCTTGCGTAACCAAAGCCTTGTTTACTGATACATACGCTTTACCATTAATATCCGCAAGACTATCTGTAATTGTAAAAGCAGTAGCTTCTAGATGATCTTTAGCACGACCAATTGTTCCTTTTCTATAAACCGCTTCAGTCAATGATGGTCCAATATAAGAATAAGCAACTGTTGTAGCTCCAGGAGCTAATAAATTCTCTACTTTTAAAGCATCAATCCACATAGCCCAATCTTCACCACCCATTACTTTAACGGTATTCTCAATATCATCACCGCTACAAGGCTCGATAGATATTTCAGAAACTTTACCGGAGTGAAAATCAACTGTTTTATTTGTAAAAGTACTTCCTATAGGTTTTAAAACAGAACGGTGCAAGATTCCTGTTTTAGGATCCAAACGAACTGGAGAAGCCAAACTATAAATTACTAAATCAATTTGTCCTAAGTCCGCTTTAATTAAGTCTAATGTTTGTTTTTTTACTTCATCTGAAAAAGCATCTCCATTGATACTTTTTGCATATAATCCCTCTTTATGCGCTTCTTTTTCAAAAGCTGCAGAATTATACCAACCCGGAGAAGCTGTTTTACCTTCGCTAGGTGGTTTTTCAAAAAACACACCAATAGTTGAAGCATTCGATCCAAAAGCACTTGTTATTCTAGATGCCAAACCAAAACCAGTTGAAGCTCCAATAACCAAAACTTTTTTAGCACCATCAATAATGCCTTTTGATTTCACATATTCGATTTGATTTTTAACATTTTGCTCGCATCCTTCTGGGTGAGATGTCAAACAAATAAATCCTCTCATTCTTGGTTCTATGATCATTTTTATACTTTTTATTCGTTGATTTATAATTTTAATTACTTCGGTTTTCTTTACGTAGGCTTTTCAAAGCAGAACAAATATAATCCAAAAATCTAGTTCAGCAAGGCTTTTGCATGATTTAGAGCCGAATCAGAAACAACAGTTCCTGATAACATTTGGGCTATTTCAACAATACGTTCTTCATCTGATAAGAGTTTCAACTCTGATTGTGTGTCCTCCCCGATAGTTGATTTAAACACTTTAAAATGTGCATTACCTTTGGCAGCTATTTGTGGTAGATGTGTGATAGCAAAGATTTGCATTCCGCTACTCATTTCTTTCATTATCTCTCCCATTTTAATAGCAATCTCACCGGAAACCCCTGTATCAATTTCATCAAAAATTAAAGTAGGCAATTTTGAATATTGTGCTAATATCGCTTTAACAGCAAGCATTATTCTAGACATTTCACCACCAGAAGCCACTTTCTTTAATATTCCAAAGTCGGTTCCTTTATTAGCAGAAAACAAAAATTGAAGTTCCTCTTTTCCATTAGCTAGGTAAGAGTCAGATTCAACTAACTGAATATCAAAACGAACATTAGGCATCCCTAGAGTTTCTAAAATAATAATCATTTTTTGGGACAAAACTGGAATAGCTTGATGTCTTTTATCATGAATACTTTTTGCAATTAAATCTAAGGTGATTATTTTCTCTTCAATTGCAATCGTAATACCTTTAATTTCTTCGTCTAAATTACCTAATTCTAAAACAGACTGCTCTAAATTAGCTTGAATTTCTACTAATTCATCGACTGAGGTAACTTGATGCTTTTTTTGCAAATTGTAAATAAGTTGCAATTTTTGTCCAATCGCATCCATTTTTTCTGGATCATTGATTAATTTTTCTGAGCAACGATTTAACTCATTCGAAATATCATCAAACTCAATTGTCAAACTTACTATTCGTTCAGATAATGCGCTATAATCTGTTGAAAATGAAGCTATTTTTTGTAATGAACTTTTAATTTCTTTTAGATTATTCAAAACACCAATTTGTTCATCGTTTCCAATAGCTAAAGAGCGATCAATAGATTCTTTTATTATTTCGACATTATTTAATTTTTCAAAATCAGACTCTAAAACCTCTTGTTCACCTGATACTAATTTAGCTTCAAGGAGTTCGTTCAGTAAAAAGGTATTGTATTCTTGCTCTTTTATTAACTCCCCTTGTTTTTTAATTAGGGAATTAAGTTTAGATTTATCTTGTTTATACGATTTTAAAAGAGACTGATATTTTAAAATATTATCCTGATTGTTTGCAATTGCATCAATTATTTCAAATTGAACATTTTCATCAGAGAGTTCTCTTGTTTGTTGTTGTGAATGAATATCAATCAAAAACAAACCCAAGTCTTGTAATTCTTGAAGATTTACAGGACTGTCATTAATAAATGCTCTTGATTTACCTGAAGGAAGAATTTCACGCCTAATTATAGTATCGTCTTCGTAATCTAAATCGTTTTCTTTAAAAAAAGGAGCTAAATTATATTTAGAGATTTCAAAATGAGCTTCGATAATACACTTTTCCTCTTTGTTTTTTAAAGAAGAGAGATCTGCTCTTTTCCCTAATACCAATCCTAATGCGCCTAATATTATCGATTTACCAGCACCTGTTTCTCCTGTAATTATTGAAAATCCTTTAGAAAAATCGATCGTTAATTTTTCTATTAGGGCATAGTTTTTTATCGATAGTGCAGTAATCATTTAGCTGTTTTTAGGGTAATTATGAGTGTAATATTATTAAAATTGAGCAAATGTCAATATTTTAACATGGCCCATTTACTTGAATTTAAAGGAGAAACTTTATTTAAGTTTTCAATTAAATCCGAAACTGTTATAGAGGGACCTCCAGAAAAAATAGAAACAATTTCATCAGACTTAGCATCAAAAAAAATGCGAGTTAGGAATGCATTAGGTTTGGAAGCATTCAGTTTTCCAATATTCAATAATGATAATTTAATTTTTTCTTTAGCCGATTTCAAATCCTTTGACATTACATCTAATCCCGTATGATATTCAAAACTCGTTTTGCGTAATTGAGAATAAGCAGGAGACAACATATCGTTGATTAAAAAATACCTGTTTTGATTTCCATCAATTTGGCTCCAACCTTTATATCCACTTTGTTGCGCAATACTTGCAATATTTTGCGCTGTTTCAAAATTAGAATTTCCCGATTCAGACTCAAAGGTATCATTATCCATTCCTAGTATAATATAACTATAGAATGAAATAACTGAAACTAAATTAGATTCAAAAACGGTTGGGTTAAAAATTAAACTCTCGTATTCTGTATATCTAAAACTAAAATCTTTATCATTATAATTCAAAACTGGGGAAGAATAAGAAGAACCATAGATGGGTCTTGAAGATTGAACTTGTATCGTTGCAACAAATTGATCTGAGCTGTTTGACTGTATTGTAATAAACATGGAGCAATTAATTTTCTCCTGCTGTTTATAGTTTTGCCCATTCCAATCGGTTTTATTTACAAATTCATTTAAAGAAGTTTCTAAAGTTTTAAAAACTTGTTGATTTGAATTACTCAATTTTTGTGAATTTACCGATACTGTACAATTTAGCTGTTGCGCTTGCACAAGCCCAAATGACAATAACACAAAAAAGGTAATTATTTTATTCATGAAAATAGTTTACTACTTTGTTTAAAATATCGTCAGAAACTGCTTCTTTCGATTTCAAATCCATTGGTTCAATATTAAAATCTTTATCGATAAAAGTAACTTTATTAGTTGTTTTACCAAAACCAGCTCCTTCATCTTGCAAAGAATTTAGAACAATCAAATCTAAGTTTTTTTTCTGGATTTTCCCCTTTGCATTTTCAATTTCGTTTTCAGTCTCCAAAGCAAATCCAATTAAGAACTGTTTTTTCTTGATTGCCCCAAGTGAAGCTAAGATATCTTTTGTTTTTTCTAATTCAATTGTAAAGTTGTCCGGTGCTTTTTTTATTTTTTGTGTAGCTACCGTTTTTGGTCTATAATCCGCAACGGCGGCTGCAGCAATAGCTACATCTACATCATTAAAATACAGATGACAAGCATCATACATTTCTTGCGCAGAAACCACATTAAGCACTTTAATTAACGAATGGTTAGCTTTAAATTTTGTTGGCCCCGAAACTAAAATAACAGATGCTCCTAAATTTGCCGCGCTATTTGCAATATCAAATCCCATTTTTCCCGAAGAATGATTTCCTATAAAACGCACAGGGTCTATTGCTTCGTACGTAGGACCAGCTGTTATTAGTATTTTTTTTCCTTTTAAAGGCAATTTACTTTCTAAATCAGCTTCAAGAAAAGCGATGATGTTTTCTGGTTCAGCCATTCTACCTTCACCAGAAAGTCCACTTGCTAATTCTCCGCTTTCTGCAGGAATGATCGTATTCCCAAAATCTCTTAAAGACTTGAAACTAGCTAATGTTGAAGGATGTTTGTACATATCTAAATCCATTGCTGGAGCAAAGTAAACTGGGCATTTAGCCGAAAGATAAGTAGCGATAAGAAGATTGTCACAACTGCCATTTGCCATCTTAGAAAGCGTATTTGCAGTTGCTGGAGCTATGACCATTAAATCAGCCCATAATCCCAATTCGACATGATTATTCCATTTCTCGTTTTCTTCCTCTTGATTAAAAAAAGTAGAATGCACGGGATTTTTGGATAATGTAGATAAAGTAAGAGGAGTTACAAAATCCTTAGAAGCAGGTGTCATTATCACTTGGACATGTGCACCTGCTTTTATGAAAAGTCGTACTAAAGACGCTGTTTTATAGGCGGCAATTCCACCAGATATTCCTAGTAAAATTTTCTTACCGCTTAAAACTGACATATAGTATTATTTAGTTGAATCTCTATGGTAAATTTTACCATCTAACCATTCTTGAACTGCTAAAGCATGTGGTTTAGGCAATTTTTCATAGAATTTTGAAACTTCAATTTGTTCTTTGTTTTCAAAAACTTCTTCAAGACTGTCATTATATGTAGCAAATTCTTCCAATTTCTCTGTCAATTCTTTCTTGATCTCAGAGTTAATTTGGTTCGCTCTTTTAGCCATAATGGTTATTGCTTCATACACATTACCAGTAGGTTCTTCAATAACAGTTTTATTATATGTTATTGTATTTACTGGAGCATTCGTCTTTTTTAAATCCATGACTTTATTTATTTAGTAAATTTTTGTAAATCTTGTTCAACACGAGCTAACATTACGTTCGCTTTTTCTTTATATTGGGTATCTGCTTTAAATTTTATTAAGTTAGAATACGCCGTTTTTGCAACATTTAATCGATCCTCCATTTTAGAATCAATACTATTAATCCCTAATTGATAAGCAGAATCAAATTTATAATACAAAGCATCTTCTTTGTATTTTGTACCAGGATAATCAGCAATAAAATTATCTAAAGCTACTAACGCTGATTTATAATCAGAAATTGTATTGTATCCTTTAGCATTTTCAAAAACTTTTTTCTCAATTTTTTCTGCTAATACCTTTACCGTTTCATTAGCTTCCGCCAAGTATTCTGAGTTAGGATAACTATCTATAAAAGCTTGTAACTTATCAATTGCTTTAGTAGTATCTGTTTGATCTAAACTATAGACTGGAGATAATTTTGAATAACTTTTTGCTCCTAAAAATGCAGCTTCTTGTAATTTTTCACTTTTTGGATAACCCGATACAAAACTTTCGAACTGATATCCAGCTAAGTAAAATTGACCTGTTTTATAATAAGACTGTGCAAACATATAAAACAATTTTTCTGCTTGAGGTTTTCCTCTATATGCTGGTGCAATTTGCTCAAAAAGTCGAATTGCTTTAGTATATTTTCCAGCATCATATAACTTAGTTCCCATTTCAAACTTTACAGCTACATCGTCCTTTTTTAAAGCCTTTTGATATTCATTACAAGAAGTAAAAAAAGCAATCAGAAGTATTAGAGATACAATTTTTTTCATTTTTTTATTTTTTTAAAATCTCATGAACTGTTAACAATCCACAAAAAATCATACCGAAGTTTCGGTTGCAAATTTAGTTATTAATTTAGCTACTACAAAATATTTCTTTGCTTAAAAAAAAGCAGTGTTTTAAAGGCTTATTTATCGATATTTTTAACAAATTCCGATATTCTATTACTTAAAGATTCATCTACTTTTACTAATGGTAATCGTACAAAATTCTCTGTAATCCCTAGTGATTGAAACACTTGTTTGATTCCCGCAGGGTTTCCTTGTTCAAAAATCATATCGATACAGTCCATTAAAAGATAATGCAGTTTATAAGCATCATCTACCTTACGGTTCAAACCCAATCGTATCATTTCAGAAAATTGTTTAGGAAATCCTTGCCCAATTACCGATATAACACCTGAACCTCCTGCTAAAACCATTGGTAAGGCAATCATATCATCACCGGATATTACAAGGAAATCTTTTGGTTTATTTTTCAATAATTGAAGTGCTTGAGCCATATCACCCGCAGCTTCTTTAATAGCTACAATGTTTTTAAAATCATTAGCTAAACGAAAAACGGTTGAAGGCAACATATTACTTGCTGTTCTTCCAGGCACATTATAAATAATTACTGGTACAGGAGAAGCTTCAGACACTGCCTTAAAATGCTGATAAATACCTTCCTGTGTTGGCTTATTATAAAATGGTGAAACTGATAATATTGCTACAAAAGGAGAAAAATCTCTTGTCTTCAATTCTTCTACAATCTTTCTAGTATCATTCCCTCCTACTCCTAGTACTAAAGGTAATCTTCCATTATTAGCTTCAATAACCGTTTTTATAACTAGTTCCTTCTCTTCTTGAGATAGTGTCGCATTTTCTGCAGTTGTACCTAAGATAACAAGGTATTCAATTCCTCCATCTACAGAAAAATTTACTATGCTTTTTAAAGCTTCTGTATCAACTGAAAAATCTTCTTTAAATGGAGTTACTAGAGCAACACCAGTTCCTATTAATGATTGCATGTTAGATTATATTTTGTTTAAAATTTTTAAATACCTAAATAATTCGTGAGTAAAGACCTTATAGTTTTCTGCATTTGTATTGATCATTAAATCATTTAATCTTTTATCAATAGAAGAAAAACCAACTTTAAAATGCGCTTTTGATTCGTTTGTAACAACTAACAAAATTGCTTTTTCTATATCATAATAGCTTATTAGTAAATCAAACTCTTTATTTACAAAATCATTTACAGCTGGATTGCTTATTGTTGCATTCCAGTTTAAATCTTTTGAACTAAAAGTAGCTTGCGAAATACTTTTATTTTTTTTTAAGCGATTTCTATAAACTAATACTTCTATATTCTCTTCCAAGATTCCGTTTAACCGTAACTCATTAACTAAAAGATTTATTTCAGAAAAATAACTCTCGTCAATAAGTAAACCTACTGTTTTAATAGTTCCTGAATCCAGATTGCTCTTTACATTAAGTAAACTATTTTTTACTGTTTTTTTTACAGAAAACTCTTTTATATAATTTAAAAACATACTATTTTTACTCGCTTACAAAATTAATTAATTAAGTCATATTATAAATGGTAAATCTAAAAAAGTATAACGAAGTTTTAAAACTTTTTGTTATATTCTTAACATTTTTTTTCTTTTTTTCTTGCGGTAGTTCGAAACTGCAAGTTGCAAGAATAGAAGGAAAACAAATACCAATCACCGATAAAGAAAATCAAGTTACTGAAATAGAAAACTTTATCAAACCCTACAGAGAACACATTAATAAAGATTTGGATAGTGTTTTAGCATACTGCCCCATAACATTAGATAAAAAAGCCATAAATGGGCAAACCACTATTGGGAATCTAATGGCAGATGTTACTTTAAAAAGAGGAAACACTGTTTTTAAAATGCGTGAAAATAAAACAATTGACATCTGCTTGCTTAACCATGGCGGTATTCGCGCTATACTTCCAAAGGGTAATGTTACTACAAGAACCGCATTTGAAATAATGCCTTTTGAAAATACGATGGTTGTGATTGCCCTAAAAGGAGAACAAGTTTTTGAAATTGTTGATTATTTCATACTTGAAAAACAACCACATCCACTTGCTGGATTGACATTTACTATTGACAAAAACAATCATCCCAAAAATGTATTAGTACAAGGCAAACCTATTGAAAACGACAAAGTTTATTATGTGGGCACCAATGATTACTTATCTAATGGTGGTGACAATATGAATTTCTTCAAAAAAGGAATAGCTACCTATGATCTAGATTACAAATTAAGAAACATATTAATTGATTATTTCAAAGAAACGGATACGATTAAATCAACTCAAGACAATCGAATTATTGTTGAATAATTATAACCTATTTATTAGCACTGTATTTTAGCCCCGATTGAAGTAAAAATCCTTTTTATTTTTTCTTTAAAAATAAAAAGATTGCAACGGAAAGCGGGAAACAGCTCCAAAAACAAACAAATGAAGAGAAGAGATTTTATAGAGAAAACGGCTGCAAGCACCGCAATGTTGAGTTTAGGTTTATCATTGAGTAGTTTTACAACTCCTGATATAAAGAAAATAACAATTCTTCACACCAATGATGTACACAGCCACATTGATCCTTTTCCTGCTGATGATCCTAGAAATCCAAATATGGGTGGTGTCGCGAGAAGAGCCTCATTGATAGAAAAAATACGAAAAGAAGAGCAAAATGTATTGCTACTTGATGCTGGTGATATTTTTCAAGGGACTCCTTATTTTAATTACTATGGAGGAGAATTGGAATTTAAATTAATGAGTATGATGCAATATGATGCTTCTACTATAGGGAATCACGACTTTGATAATGGTCTCGAAGGGTTGTATGCTCAAATGCCTCATGCAAAATTTGAGTTTCTATCGGCCAACTATGATTTTAAAAACACAATGATGGATGGCTTGGTAAAACCGTATAAAGTTTTTAATAAAAATGGGATTAAGGTTGGCGTTTTTGGAATTGGAATTGAACTTGACGGTCTAGTTGATAAAAAAATGTACCAAGAAACAGTGTATAACAATCCTGTTGAAACGGCGCAAGAAATGATTCGGATATTAAAAAAGGAACAAAAATGTGATTTAATTATTTGTCTTTCACATCTGGGTTATAATTATAAAAATGAACCAAATAAAATTTCTGATTTAAAATTTGCGGCACTTACGGATGATATAGACTTAATAATTGGGGGACATACCCATACTTTTCTCGACAAACCTACTGTGGCTAAAAACCGTTCTGGAAATGATGTTTTGGTCAACCAAGTTGGTTGTTATGGAATAAATCTGGGCCGAATCGATTTTTATTTAGATTCTAATAAAAGAAAAGCTTCGGAAGGGAAATCAATCATCGTTTAATCGTTCCGTGGTAATAACAAACTTATAAAAAGAAAAACAAACTATGGTGTTTAAAAATAGAGCCATAGGTCTTAAACTGGTAATCTTAAAATCAGAAAGATAAAACTTCTCAATAAATATTACAAAAGTCTGCATTAGAGACATGATTCCATAAACAAACAACCAAATGTCTTTTCTATTAAAAGTTAGCAGATATTGGGATAATATAATTCCGCTAAGTACTGAAATCAAGACAATTTGAACTATCAAAATTAAATAACTTCTTATCAAAACACTATCAGGAATAGATACTAAATACAAAAAATAGATCAAAAAGGGTATTGAAGCCAATAATGGAGGTATATAATCCTTGATTTTGGTCAGCTTTATTACATAATATATCTCAATAATACGATGAAAAAAAACAGCTATTAAGGCATAAAAAAGCATGTGTTTTTCTTTAGGAACAAACAACATTCTGCCAATTAACAAGAATATCATATTAATAAAAAAGAGGGGGTTTTTTCGTATGGAAGTATAGCTATACAATGCAAATAACAACATTATTTGTAAAGGCTTAATTGTATATTGAATATAACTATCGTCAGAAACGACCTCAATAAATCCCATTAAAAAAAATAATGCAATTAATGATTTTTCAAGAGTAGTTTCTTTATTTAAAACCTTCATTTTTTTAAAAATTATCAGTAACCATTTTCAAAAAATCATCTTCAGATAGAATAGGAATATTTAACTTATTGGCTTTTTCTAATTTAGCTGGCCCCATATTGTCACCTGCAACCACATAATCTGTTTTGGTAGAAATTGAACTTCCTACTTTACCGCCATTATCTTCAATTGCTTTTTTCAAATCATCTCTTGAAAATTTAGAAAAGACACCTGAAACCACAAATGTTTTTCCAATCAATTTATCCGTAGCATTAGGGTTCACCTTTTCAACGATTTCAAATTGTAGTCCGTACTCTTTTAACCTTTCGATAATAATTCTATTTTCATTGTTTTCGAAAAAATCAATCACACTTTGCGCAATTCGTTCCCCAATTTCATCCACCAATACTAAATCCATCAAGTTTGCTTCACTTAAAGCATTAATGTTTTTATAGTGTTTAGCCAGTTTTTTAGCCACCGTTTCACCTACAAAGCGAATTCCAAGAGCAAATAAAACACGTTCAAAAGGAATATTCTTAGATTCAGCCACACCCTTAACTAAATTTTCAGCTGATTTTTGTGCCATTCTTTCCAAAGGGAGAATTTGTTCCACAGTCAAATCATATAAATCAGCATAATTATGTACAAGCCCATTATTAAAAAGTAATGCCACTGTTTCTCCTCCTAGTCCTTCAATATCCATCGCTTTTCTAGAAATAAAATGCTGAATTCTTCCAATGATTTGTGGAGGGCAACCATAAAAATTAGGACAGTAATGATTCGCTTCGCCTTCAGAACGCACCAGCTCAGTATTGCATTCAGGACAGTGTGTAATATATACAGTTGGTTCTGTGTTTTCTGGACGTTTCGTTAAATCAACAGCGATAATCTTAGGGATTATCTCCCCACCTTTTTCAACAAAAACAGTGTCTCCAACACGAATATCTAGTTTTTCAATTTGATCTGCATTATGCAAAGAAGCTCGTTTTACAATTGTTCCTGCTAGTTGTACAGGCTCTAAATTAGCGACAGGAGTAATAGCTCCCGTTCTCCCAACTTGATAAGAAATTGAATTTAATTTTGTCGAAACTTGCTCTGATTTGAATTTGTACGCCATAGCCCAACGTGGTGACTTTGCAGTATACCCCAATTCATCCTGATATTGAAATGAATTTACTTTTACGACTACTCCATCCGTTTCATAAGGCAAATCATGTCGGTGAACATCCCAATAATCAATAAACTGAAAAACTTCATCTAGATTATGTGCCAATTTAGCTTCTTTTGGTACTTTAAATCCCCAATTTCTAGCTGTTTCCAAGCCATCGTATTGTGTAGTAAATGGCAATTGATTACCAATTAAGAAATAAAGCAAGCAGTCTAAGGGTCTCTTAGCCACTTCGGCGCTTTCTTTTAGTTTTAAACTACCAGAAGCTGTATTTCTAGGATTAGAATACGGCGTTTCTCCTATTTCAATGAGTTCTTGATTCATTTTTTCGAAACCAGCAAATGGTAAAATAATCTCTCCTCTAACATCAAATTTATCGGGGTAATTTCCCTTTAATTGTAATGGAATGGATCGAATTGTTTTAATATTATTGGTAACATCATCACCTTGAAATCCGTCTCCACGAGTTACAGCACGCTTCAATTTACCGTTTTCGTAAGTTATGCTTATTGAAGCACCATCATATTTCAATTCACAAGTGTATTGTAAAGGTACTTCGCCTAAAACTTTTTGAATTCGCTTTTCCCATTCCATTAAATCTTCCTTAGAATAGGAATTATCTAGAGAATACATTCGGTGTTCATGAGGAACAGTTTGAAAATTCTTTGTAATTGTACCTCCTACTCTTTGTGTAGGTGAATTTTCATCAAAAAATTCTGGATATTGATTTTCTAAATCTTGTAGCTCTTTAAGCTTAGTATCAAACTCATAATCAGAAATTACCGGTTTATCCAGCACATAGTAATTGTAATTGTGTTGATTTAACTCCTCCCTTAAAGTTTTAATCGAATTTTGAATATCCATAGAAAATAAAATTGGCTATTTTAGTCTTTAAAATAAAGGACTAAAATAACCAATTAAAAAGAAACCCGCATCAAAAAAATATTTTTCTTCTAAGAAATAAAAGTGAGTTTCTGACCTTTCAAAATTAATTAATTTGAAGAATAAATAACTACTGAATTATGATTCAATAATAGAATTTATTTGCTTGTATAGCTGACCATCACTCAAGAAAGCTCCTTGCTGTATCAAAGCAAAAAGGGAAGTGTTGCGTTCCTCAGTAAACTCTTTTTTACCAGTCTTCATTTCGATAGTATCTGTAAACATATTATCACTAAGCCATTGCAATCCCTCTTTAGTTAAAAAATCAACTTCAGGAACTAATGATTTAAGTACTATGGATTGAACATAAGTATCAAAACTATGGAATAGGAAAATATGATTTTTTGAAAAATGCTCTAAATATTCTGCTCTTGTAAGAACGCCTTCCCAAACTAGATCTGAAAAAACGTCTAATTCTTGCTCAGCAACTTCCGGCTTGTCTTTTTTAATTGTATCCCATTCCGCTTTATCAATTGTCTGAGTTGCTAAGAAAGTACTAAATTCTTGTGTTAACTCTTCAAATTGTTCTTTAGTTAATCTTGTATATTTCATGTTTATTTTAATTTTTAGAATTCCGATTCAAAACGCTCATTAATTGATTTATTCTCGCAAATTCTTCTATCGTTACTATATTCTTAATCCCAACTACATTGAAAGTTGTGCTGCAAATTTAATACTAAATTCTTTTTAAAAATTAATCAAAAATCACAACATAAAAAAAGCCTCACATCCCTGTGAGGCTTTTCTATTATAAGAAAGATTGAGAATTATTTTTTCTCAGACTTTTCCATTTTAGCTTTCAAAGCAGCTAATACATCATTGCTATCTCCTAAAGTAGAAGCAGGTGCATTAGTTGAAGTAGAAGCTGAAGAAGTATTTTCTGTAGCTGCTTTCACATTTTTCTCTTCTTCTTCACGGAAGATAGCAGTGTGAGATGCAACAACTCTTTTAAATTCTTTGTTGAATTCGATTACTTTGAAATCAGCAGATTCTCCTTTTTTCAATTTCTTACCATCTTCTTTTTCAAGGTGACGAGTAGGAATGAAAGCAACGATATCATCTCCAAATTCTACAGTAGCTCCTTTGTCAACAATTTCAGAGATCTCTCCGTTGTGGATAGTTCCCACTGCGAATGAATCTTCGTATTGATCCCAAGGATTAGCAGTAGTTTGTTTGTGACCTAAAGATAATTTACGTCCTTCAACATCTAATTCTAATACTACAACATCAAGTTTCTCACCAACGTTTACGAATTCAGATGGGTGTTTGATTTTCTTAGTCCAAGATAAGTCAGAGATGTAAATTAATCCATCAATTCCTTCTTCAAGTTCTACGAAGATACCAAAGTTTGTAAAGTTTCTAACGATACCTGAATGTTTAGAACCTACAGGATATTTAGAAGTGATATCAGTCCAAGGGTCTTGAGACAATTGTTTGATACCTAATGACATTTTACGGTCATCTCTATCTAATGTTAAGATAACAGCTTCAACAACATCACCTACTTTTACGAAATCTTGAGCAGAACGTAAATGAGTAGACCAAGACATTTCAGAAACGTGGATTAAACCTTCAACACCTTCAGCAACTTCGATGAAAGCACCGTAATCAGCGATTACAACTACTTTACCTTTTACTTTATCTCCAATTGCTAATTTAGCATCTAGAGCATCCCAAGGGTGAGCGTTTAATTGTTTCAATCCTAATTGAATTCTTGTTTTCTCATCATCGAAATCAAGGATTACAACATTTAATTTTTGATCTAATTCAAGAACTTCAGATGGGTGGTTAATTCTTGACCAAGAAAGGTCAGTAATATGAATTAATCCATCAACTCCACCTAAGTCAATAAAGACACCATAAGAAGTAATGTTTTTAACAACACCTTCTAATACTTGTCCTTTTTGTAATTGACCGATGATTTCTTTTTTCTGTACTTCAATATCCGCTTCAATAAGCGCTTTGTGAGATACAACAACGTTTTTAAATTCGTGGTTGATTTTTACCACTTTGAATTCCATTGTTTTATTTACGTAAACATCGTAATCTCTAATTGGTTTAACATCAATTTGAGATCCTGGTAAAAACGCTTCAATTCCGAAAACGTCAACGATCATACCACCTTTAGTTCTGCATTTTACAAAACCATTAACGATTTCTCCTGTTTCGTTAGCCGAAATAACTCTATCCCATGATTTGATAGTACGTGCTTTTCTGTGAGATAAAACTAGTTGTCCAGTTTTGTCTTCACGGATGTCAATTAATACTTCAACAGTATCACCTACTTTTAATGCTGGGTTGTAACGGAATTCGTTTAAAGAAATAACACCTTCCGATTTTGCGTTGATATCAACGATAACGTCTCTATCTGTGATTCTAACAACAGTACCATCTACTACTTCTTCTTGGTCAGTAGCGATAAAAGTTTTTGATACTAATTCTTCGAATTCTAATAAGTTTTTTTCATCTACTGGATCAATACCTTCTTCGAAGTTATGCCAGTTAAAATTTGCTAAAAACTCTTCTTGTGATTGGATTTGTTCAGACATGCTGATAAAAATTTGTATTCTGCATTCTCTCGAGTTTCATAAGTGAAAGAAAACAACAGAAGTTGTTTGTATAATTAATTAATACCTAAAGGAAACTCTTATTCACCAAAAGGTCTGCAAAAGTAACACATTTATCTTAAACCACAAAATAATATAAAAAAGATAATCGATTGAGAATCAGCAGCGAATTAATACGTCTTTTTGCAGGCATCGTTCCCGCTCTCGCCTTTATCTCTTCGTCCAAAAAAAAGGACTACGAGGATACCGGCTCCATCGGGGCTAAATGGATTTTATGCTTTTTTTTCCAGCAACAAAAAACCCGATAACTACTTAAAAGTTATCGGGTTATGAGTTATTTTTATGATTTTTAATGACTGAATTTCTCTACAATTTTTGGATCATGTTTATATTTGAAAACAAACGGAAATATCATAGCTAGAACCAAAGCGTAACTCGCAAACGTAATCCAAATATGAAACCAGTCTTTACTACCATCCACTAGAGTAAAGTATTCTTGTATGATATAACCACTGGCAAAACTACCAATCAAAGCTCCAAAACCATTTACCATCATCATGAACATCCCTTGAGCACTTCCTCTAATTTTCGAATCGGTTTGTGTTTCTACAAATAATGAACCTGAAATATTAAAGAAATCAAATGCCATTCCATAAACAATACAAGACATAATAATCATCCAAAGTCCATCTGAAGGATTTCCAAAAGCAAATAATCCAAAACGCAATACCCAAGCCAACATACTAAACAACATCACATACTTAATTCCAAATTTTCTCAAAAAGAAAGGAATAGCTAATATGAACAAGGTTTCAGAAACTTGAGAGATTGACATAATTATAGCTGGATACCGCACCGCGATAGTGTTTTTATAGGCATCGACAGTGGCAAAATCATGAATATAAGTATCTCCATACGCATTAGTCAACTGCAATGCAGCTCCTAACAACATCGAAAAGATAAAGAAAATAGCAAATTTTCTTTGTTTGAATAATTCAAAAGCATTTAAACCCAAAGCTCGTGAAAAAGAGCTGTTTTTCTCGCCTTTACACAACGGAGGACATTTAGGCAATGTAAACGCATATATTCCTAAAATTAATGACACTACTCCAGCAATATAAAATTGATTAGCTGATGTTTCATTATGCGTTAAACTAACAACCCATAAAGCAACAATAAAACCTATTGTCCCCCATATTCTGATAGGTGGATAATCCTTTACAACATCCATGTCTTTAGCAATTAATGCATTATAAGCTACAGTTATTGATAATGAAATAGTAGGCATGTAGAAAAACATGTTCACCAACATAACCCAGAAAAAAGTGGTAGGATTATCTACTTGCGGTAAGAAAAACAAAGCAGCAGCACCAAAAAAATGAAGCAAACCATATAATTTTTCAGCATTTAAAAAACGATCTGATATAATTCCTGTAAGAGCAGGCATAAAAACAGAAGAAATACCCATTGTTGAAAAGATGATACCAAACTCAGTACCTGACCAATGTTTATTATTAAACCAATAGGCTCCAATTGTAAGCAACCACGAACCCCAAATGAAAAACTGAAGGAAATTCATTAAAATCAGTCTGTATTTAATACCCATAAGATGAATTATATTATTTTAAAAAAATGTAAGGCGTAAATCTAATATTTAAAATGTGATAAACAAAAGAATTAATTCGTTTTAGTAATTTCACTTACTAGACTCAACACCACTTCAAATTGTTCTTCACGTGTTAGGTGTGAATTATCAATTTCTATAGCATCTTCTGCCATTACTAAGGGAGAATCTTCTCTATGGGTATCAATATAATCACGCTCTTCAACATTCTTCAACACTTCTTCATAGGTAACATTGTCGCCTTTTTGCTTCAATTCAGCAAATCGTCTTTCGGCTCTTGTAGTTGCACTGGCGGTCATAAATATCTTAAGTTCAGCATCTGGAAAAACAACGGTACCAATATCTCTTCCGTCCATCACAATTCCTTTATTCTCTCCCATTTGTTTTTGTTGCTCCACTAGTTTAGAACGAACTTCTGAAATTTCAGCTACTTTACTTACAAAATTAGAAACTTCAATAGTTCGTATTTGAGTTTCTACATTAGTATCATTCAAATACATTTCGCCAAAGCCTAAATCTGGATTGAATTTAAATTCTAATCGAATAAATGGCAAACTATTAATTAAAGTTTCTTTGTCAAAAAACGAAGCACTTATATAGCCATTTTGCATAGCAAAAAAAGCAACTGCACGGTACATTGCGCCAGTATCCACGTAAATATATCCCAAATGATTGGCTAATTGTTTTGCTAAAGTACTTTTTCCTGTGGATGAAAACCCGTCAATTGCGATGGTAATTTTTTTCAATTTTATATTTTAATTTGATGTTATTAAACCTACTCCTTGCTACTCTAAATTTTATAAGAAAACATCTTATTTTTATATATCAATAATAGACACTTAAAATAATTTTTGTTTTAGAATGATCAATCAACTCCCCTATTCTATTAAAAAACAATTCATTAACCATTGGACAACCCAAACTCTTACAAATAAATTGCCCTTGCTCTTCATATGGAACACTTTCAAATTGATGCAAAACTATATTTCTACTAAATGCATTACTATTTGTAGCGTCCAATCCATATAATATATACGCCTTCCCATATGTACCAATATACTTGTTACCTATAGAGTATTTTCCTAAAGAAGTACAAAAAGAATGATTCTCATTACTAAATTTCAGCTCTCCTTCTATGCCTGTTTCAGAACCTAAACCATGGCTAACTAAGCCTTCATCTATAATTTCATTTGTTTTCAAATTACAAACAAAAAACCGATATTTTCCTGATTCTATTTTCATATCAATAAAAAAACCAATTTCTTTATTGTACTTTGAGTATCTATTAACTAGGTCTTTTACTTCCTTAATTTGTGAATTCAATTTTTCTTGCACAACTGTTTTTTCGTCTTTATTACTAAAGCTAGAGAAAACAAATACCAGAAAAAATAAAAAAATAAATAGCTTCTTCATCTCTTTACCTATTTTTAATTAACCCTTCTATTGAAAATTTATCGTTAAACCAAATAAACTTGTATTTCCCGCTAGAGTATAACGTGAATACGAGTAATTAAATTTTAATTTATTTAATTTTAATCCAAAACCTAACGAAATGCCTGAAAAATTGCGTTGTTCTACAATACGTAGTTCTTCCGCTCTTCGAAAATTATATCCAAGACGCAAATTAAATGCTTTTTTTGGGAATAATTCGACTCCAAAAATTACATGACGCAAGGCGTTGTTCACAAATGATATTTTTTCTTCAGTTGAACTACCGTCAATTGAAGATTGAGTCCTTTCTGGATTTGAAAAAGAAATATTCCATTGTTGTAAATTCTCTAATGTCAAATGCCATCGAATAGGTACATTTTCTAATTCTTGTGAAACTCCCGCAAGTAGCTCTAAAGGTAACCTTTCATGAACTTCAGAATAGGTTGTGAATTGGGTACCAATATTGCGTATAACCAACCCCCAATTGACATCATTCCTTTCGTCAATAAAAATAGCACCAATATCAATTGCTCCTCCTAATGAATTATAACTCTCTAAGGTGGATGAAATTAATTTAGCATTTGCCCCTAAATATAATGTTGTGTTTGGTACATTATAAGCATATCCAAAAGACAATGCTGTTTCACTTCCAGTAAATGAGGAGGTTGTTTGACCATTTTCATCATATCCTTCAAAGCTACCATAGTTAACGTAATTAACCCCAACTTGAAAAGTTTGTAAATGTCGATCATAAGTGTATGCATAAGAAGCAGTCCCATAAGTAATCTCCCCATAATAACTCCCGTAATTAATAGCTAAATGGTTGTCCATTTCTACATTAATTGTTGCTGGATTAAAATTTACTTGATTTACATCATCATCATAAATAGTGATTGTTTTCCCTCCAAGTGATGCCTGTCTAGGCGAAGTAACTAAGTTTAAAAACTGATACGTATACTTCCCTCCTATTTGACCGTAAGAAACAGTACATATAAGAAGTAAAAAATATAAAAAAAGTTTTTTAAACATGCTTTAGGTTTCTATTTTTTTTAAAATAAAACGCAATAACGAAGATAAAATTATAATACCAATAATTGGTGATTTTGCATCTCCAAATTCCAAACAAATAAAATTCCAAAATCATCTCTCAATTATTTTAAGATTTGATTTTGGAATTATTATTTAAATTAAAAAATAGTCTTTACAAGGTTTTTGCATTTTTTACTTTCTGATCTGTAATTGCAATTTTTAAAACTTCGCTCATTTCTTTTACAAAATGGAAGTGCATCCCTTCAATATATTCTGGTTTTATTTCGTCAATATCGCTTTTATTTTCATGGCACAAAATAATTTCCTTAATACCAGCACGTTTAGCAGCTAATATTTTTTCTTTTATACCTCCAACAGGTAACACCTTTCCTCTTAATGTAATTTCACCCGTCATAGCCAAATGTTTTTTGACTCTCTTTTGTGTAAACAAGGAAACCAAAGACGTTAACATCGCTATTCCCGCACTTGGACCATCTTTTGGTGTTGCTCCTTCTGGAACATGTAAGTGAATATTGTGATTTTTTAAAATATCTGGATTAAGACCTAAAAGTTCAGTATTTGCTTTAATATATTCTAATGCAATAGTTGCCGATTCCTTCATTACTGTACCTAAATTTCCAGTAATTGTCATCGTCCCTTTACCAGGAGAAATAAGTGACTCAATAAACAAAATATCACCACCAACACTTGTCCATGCAAGTCCAGTTACAACCCCAGCAACATCATTACTTTCGTATTTATCTCTTTCTAATCTAGGAACGCCTAGAACTTTTACAATATCAGCATCAGTTACTTTTTTGTTATATTCTTCTTCCATTGCAACTGATTTTGCTGCATTACGAATAACCTGAGCAATTTTAGCTTCCAATCCACGAACTCCTGACTCTCGAGTATATCCTTCAACAATTTTTTCTAATTGCTTTTTTCCAATAGTTAAATCCTTGGATGTTAATCCATGTTCTTTTAACTGTCTTGGAAATAAGTGCTGACGTGCAATCTCCACTTTTTCTTCAATTGTATAACCCGACATTTTAATTACCTCCATACGGTCTCTTAACGCAGGTTGAATTGCTCCTAAATTATTAGAGGTAGCAATAAACATCACCTTTGATAAGTCATACCCCATTTCAAGGAAATTGTCATAAAATGAATTGTTTTGTTCCGGATCTAAAACTTCTAATAATGCTGAAGAAGGATCTCCTTGATTCCCGCTAGCTAATTTATCAATCTCATCTAGAACAAATACTGGATTTGATGTACCTGCCTTTTTTAAACTCTGAATAATTCTCCCTGGCATTGCACCAATATAGGTTTTTCTATGACCTCTAATTTCCGCTTCATCACGTAAACCACCAAGTGAAATACGTACATATTCCCTACCCAAAGCTTCAGCAACTGATCTACCAATGGATGTTTTACCAACTCCTGGAGGCCCTGTTAAACAGATGATAGGTGATTTCATATCATTTCGCAGTTTTAAAACTGCTAAATGCTCAATCATTCTTTTCTTTACATCCTCTAAACCAAAATGATCTCGGTCTAGAATTTTTTGAGCTCTTTTCAAGTCAAAATTATCTTTAGAATACACATTCCAAGGCAATTCAAGAAACAGTTCTAAATAATTTCTTTGAATTCCAAAATCTGGCGCTTGTGGATTCATTCGACGCATTTTTGACAATTCTTTTTCGAAATGTTTTTGTGTTTTGTCGTCCCACTTCTTGGTCTTAGATTTTTGAAGCATTTCGTCCATTTCTTCTTCTTGAGAAACACCTCCCAGTTCTTCCTGGATGGTTTTCATTTGTTGATGAAGAAAATATTCTTTTTGCTGTTGGTCTAAATCAAAACGAACTTTAGATTGAATATCGTTTTTAAGTTCTAATTTTTGCAACTCAATATTCATGTAACGCAAAGTCTCCAAAGCTCTATCTTTCAAATCATTAACCTCTAGTAAATCTTGTTTTTCTTTGACGGATAAATTCATATTAGAAGTCACAAAATTGATCAAGAAAGATTGACTTTCAATATTTTTGATTGCAAATGTAGCTTCGCTTGGAATATTTGGACTCTCTTTAATTATTTGAATTGCCAGCTCTTTTACTGAATCAAGAATAGCTAAAAACTCAGTATCTTTCTTTTCTGGTCTATTCTCTTCAAATTCTTTAATAGTTGCTGTAATATAAGGGTCTTCAGAAACCACAGTATCTATTTCAAACCTCTTTTTCCCTTGAAGAATAACTGTTGTAGTACCATCAGGCATTTTTAAAACTCGTAAAATTCTTGCTACGGTTCCTATCGTATGAATATCGTTTTTTGTAGGATCTTCAACTTCTTCATTCTTTTGAGCAACAACACCAATAATTTTACCTGCAGCATTAGCATCATCAATTAATTTAATTGACTTATCACGCCCTGCGGTAATAGGAATTACAACACCAGGGAATAAAACCATGTTTCTTAAGGGTAAAATAGATAGCGAATCTGGTAATTCTTCATTTATCATTTCCTCCTCATCTTCTGGAGTCAATAATGGAATTAATTCTGCTTCTGAGTCGAATTCTTGTAGTGACAGATTGTCAATTGTAAGTATTTTATGGTTTGACATAGTATATTTAAGTCTTTTTGTCATTAAAAATTTTAATCTTATGAATAAACAAAGAGTTTAAACACTTTAAACACCAATATAACTGGTATTATCCTTTGTTATTCATTAGTTGTATAAAAAATGCAATCATTATGCCATTGTAGAAATAAGCAGTAATCAAAATTGTAAATATTGGTGATAAATCAACTATTAAATAGTTGATTTATGATGTTTTTTTCCTAATACTTTAGTAAAAAGAAAAAGGTCATATTGATAGAATTTTAAATACGAAGTTTATTTTATATTATTATAAATGACTTTTTGTAAAGAGATTAAAAATAATTATTTATACTGTTTCATCACTCTTTTTCATAAAACTCAAAACTATAAAACCTAATACGAAGAATATGGCTAATATAAAAAACGAATTTCGCATTGAGTTTGTAATCGAAGCTACAAAACCAAAAATAAAGGTTCCAACTACAATCGAGATTTTCTCTGTAACATCAAAAAAACTAAAGTAAGTGGCATGATCTTCCGTTTCAGGTAATAGTTTAGAATATGTTGATCTTGAAAGGGATTGAATTGCTCCTAAAACCATCCCAATCGTACCTCCAAGCACATAAAATTGAAGATCAATATATTGACTTTTAGCATCTAATAAATAAGCCGCAAAACAAATAAAACCCCAAATCACAATTGTAATTTTTAAGGTTTTTATGTTCCCTATTTTCTCGGATATTCTAGAAAATAAAAAAGCGCCAAATATAGCTACAACATTGATTAATAAAATGATTATGATTAATTTACTTGTAGTAATCCCTAATTCTTTTTTACCAAAAATACCTGCTAATAATATTACAGTTTGAACACCAATACTATAAAGAAAAAAAGCAGTTAAAAACTGTTTTAACCTAGTAAGTTCTTTCAAGCTTTTAAAAACAACTTTAAGTTCTCTCAATCCTTTAAATATAAAATCTTTCTCTGGTTTTTTATGAAATACATTATTAGGTAAATAATGAAAAGTAATTTGAGCAAAACCCATCCACCAAATACCTACTGATAGAAATGAAATTCGCGCTGGTATCGACGAATCAGTTATTCCATACCATTCAGGCATCATAACCATGGTTAAATTAAATGCTAACAAAATTAAAGATCCAAAATAACCAAACATAAAACCTTTAGCACTCACACGGTCATGCTGCTCTGGAAAAGCAATTTCTGGCAAATAAGAATTATAAAAAACAATACTTCCCCAAAATCCAATGCTTGCCAAAATAGTTCCTAAAACACCTATCCATAGTGTATCCTGTCCTTTAAAAAAGAACAATCCCATAACTGAAAACGAACCCAAATAACAAAAAAACTGCATAAAACGTTTCTTATTACCCGTATAATCAGCTATGCCGGATAGTATAGGCGAAAGAAATGCAACTATTAAAAAAGAAATTGATAATGAATAAGATAGCAAAGATGAGTTATTAATTTCCATACCCAAAAAATGGACAATACCATTATTATCACTGGTTACAGATTCAAAATAAATAGGAAATACTGCAGTTGCAATAACCAGACTGTACACTGAGTTTGCCCAATCATAAAATGCCCAAGCGTTTATTAACTTCTTATCTCCTTTTTGTAAAGCTATCATATAAATATTTTTAAAACGAATTTATTTATTTTTTGAGTATTTAAACTATAAATCAGGATAAACTTTGTAATAATAATGATTTGTTAAAAACAGAAAGCCAATTCAGTTGAATTGGCTTTCCATTATCTATTAAAATATATTTTTTTATCTGAAAATAACTCCAAATTTTGCCGCCGTTGCTTTAGCTTCCGGAACCATTGCTTTCAAATTGGCAATTCTTGTTGCATCTGAAGGGTGTGAACTTAAAAACTCAGGTGGTGCTTGACCATTAGAACTTGCAGCCATTCTTGTCCAAAATGAAATTGCATCATCTGGATTATAACCTGCAATAGCCATAAGAGTAAGTCCTATTTTGTCAGCTTCGGTTTCATGACTTCTACTATAAGGCAACATTACTCCTACTTGTGAACCTATACCGTAATATTGTTGCCACATTTGTTGTTTTTCAGCGCTTTGACTCCCTGTTGCAACAGCAACACCTACAGCGCCAAGACTCTGAAGTTGTGATGCACTCATACGTTGTGCTCCATGATTTGCTAGTGCATGAGAAACTTCATGCCCCATAACAGTTGCTAAACCAGCATCGTCTTTTGTAATGGGTAAAATCCCCGAATAAACAACGATTTTTCCACCGGGCATACACCAAGCGTTAACTTCTTTACTATCAACTAATTTATATTCCCAACGGTAATCATTTAAATATTGAGTTTGACCTAGATAAGCCAAATATTTTTCAGCAGCCACTTTAATTTTCATACCTACTGTTTCCACTCTTCTAGCATCTGCAGTTCCAGTAATTACTTTGTTTTCTTTCAAAAAAGTTCCATACTCCTGAAAAGAAGAAGGGAATAATTCACTATTAGAAACAAAATTTAATGTTTTTTTCCCTGTAAGTGGGTTGGTCGCACAAGAGATGAATAGACCTAGCGTACAAATTCCTGCTATTATTGACTGTTTTTTCATGATATTAGATTTTAATAAAAACAAAAATACAATTTTAACTAAGTTTATGAGTTACAAAATTAAAAGCAATTGTATCAATTTTATTGTTTTCTTTATTCTCCAGTAATGTGCAAAACATTAAATTCCTTATCTACAATTAGATACTTGTTAATTTCAAAAGCAAAACTATCGAATGAAACTTCTTCATTATCGATTTCTATACTTTTTACTTTAAATGGCAATCCAATAAGGTTGATTTTATACTTTGAATAACTAGTTTCGTATTTTCCGTCTTTATGTAGCTGAATATTAATTTCTTTCTCTTTACCTGTTACTCTAAAAGTTAAAAAACTATATCTCCCCTTCTTATAATCATACCCATCTTGAGCATCTTCATAAACAACTGATTTTTCTTTCCCTGCTTTATAATACAAATCCAATATTAATTCTTCAAAATCTAATTCCCCAACATATTGCTGAACTGGGTATTTAGGAATAACCGAACCTGCTTTTATAAAAACTGGAATTTCATCAAACTGAGTGTCGACCCACATTTCTTTTCCTCCTTTTACCATATTATTAGTCCAATAGTTGTACCACTGACCGCGAGGAATATACATTCTTCTACCTATACCATTAGGTTCTAATATAGGGCAAACCAATATCTGATTTCCAAAAACAAATTCATCATTTCGATAATGAGTTTGAATATCATCTTGATCAAAGTACACTAATGGTTTTAACATTGGTATTCCTTCTTCAATATATTGGTAAAACATGGTGTATAAATACGGTAATAACTGGTAACGGAGACTTACGAATTTTCTAGTAATATCAATGACTTCATCGTCAAAGGCCCACGGTTCTTGGTCTCCATGATCACCTGACGAGTGAGTTCTACAAAAAGGATGAAAAACACCTAACTGAATCCAACGAGCGTATAACTCTCCTGAAGGTTGCTCAGCAAATCCTCCGATATCTGAACCAGTGAAACCCATTCCAGATATAGACATTCTTTGCACTTGTATATTAGCAACCCATAAATGTTCCCAAGTGGCAACATTATCACCTGTCCACGAAGAAGTATAACGTTGTGCACCTGCATATGCAGACCTAGTTATTACAAAAGGTCTTTTGGGGTAAGCAAATCTTTTTACTCCATGGTAGGTAGCTCTTGCCATTTGAGTACCATAAATATTATGTGCTTTTCTATGACTGCAAGGATTTCCGTCATAATCGTGACGTACATCCATAGGAAATGTTTTATTTGGAACCTCCATTACGGCTGGTTCATTCATGTCATTCCATACTCCTTTTACACCTATTTCCGAAACTAATTCTTTAAATAATCCTGCCCACCATTCTCTAACTTCAGGATTAGTATAGTCTGGAAAATTACATTCTCCGGGCCAAACTTTTCCCTTCATATAAGGACCATCAGCTCTTTTACAAAAATAATCTTTTTCTAAAGCTTCTTTATATACAGCATATTCTTTATCAATCTTTATCCCTGGGTCTATAATGACAACCGTTTTAAATCCATCTTCGGCCAATTCTGCAATCATTCTTTTTGGATCAGGAAAATACTCTTTATTCCATGTAAAACAACGGAATCCTTCCATATAATCTATATCTAAATAAATAGCATCACATGGTATTTGTAATTCTCTAAATTTAGCAGCAACTTCTTTTACATTACGCTCTGGATAGTAACTCCATTTGCATTGGTGATAACCTAATGCCCATAAAGGTGGTAATTCTGGTTTACCAGTTAAATCAGTATAAGTAGTTACAACATCTTGCATTTTGGGTCCATAAAAGAAATAATAATTCATCTCTCCTCCTTCTGCCCAAAAACTGGTTACATTTCTTCTCTCATGACAAAAGTCAAAAAAAGTTCTAAAAGTATTATCAAAGAAAATTCCGTAGGCCTGTTTATTTTGCAATCCTATATAAAAAGGAACTACTTTGTATAGTGGTTCCTGATCTTTTTGAAAAGCATATTGATCTGTAGCAAAATTCTCTAATCGTTTACCTTTTAAATTCATTTGGGTTGCTTTATCACCAAGACCATAAAAACATTCCCCATCTTTGGAAGCTTTACTCATCTTTACAATGTTACCACCATATTCGTAACTTTCTTCCCAATGAAAACCAAGCTCGTCTTCTAATAAAATATTTCCTTTTAAATCATAAATAGACTTCCTCATGTCTAATTTTTGAATAACACATTTTATTTTACTAGTAACTATTTGGTAATAATCTGGTTCTTCTGATATCTCTAGAAAATTATATCCATGCAATTGAGTTTTATCAATGGCATAAGAAAAATCATTACTAAAATATCCTTTTGTAGTAAATCGAAAACGTAGTAAACTATCTCTTAAAATGGTAACTTTTAAAACAACACTATTATCGGTGTTAAAATAAATTGAATCCCCTTCTAGTTTAAAAGAGACTATTTTTGATGGGTATAGATCCCCTTTATATTCTAATTCTGTATTAGTAATCATGGAATTGTGGTATTATTAATAAGATTTTTTGTTTCTTTCCAAACCTACAAAAAATCTCAATTAGCCTTTTAAAATAAGGACTTTATTCACCAAAAAGTTGTAATAGAAATTAAATATTGCTGTAAAGTTCCTTTTATTAAGCTGAACTTTACAACAATATTAAAAATCAATTCTATGATATCTTGAAAACATTAACACTTAATGGAGGAAGCAATAATTCAATAGAATAGTCTCTTCCGTCATAAGGAGAAGATTCAATTGTTAATTTATCTGGATTAATTACTCCACTTCCACCATATATCTTTGCGTCACTATTAAAAATTTCTTTTATTTTTCCTTTTTTTGGAAGACCTATTCTATAGTTAGGCCGTACAATTTGAGTAAAATTACAAACTACAATCAAATCATCTTTTGGTTGGTTTCCTTTTCGAATAAAGGAAAAAACTGCATTTTGATGATCTGAATAATTAATCCATTCAAAACCTTCAGGACTAAACTGCTTTTCATGTAAAGCAGGTTCTGTTTTGTATAAATTATTCAAATCTGTTATTGTTTTTTTTATTCCTTCATGAAAAGGATATTGCAATAAATGCCAATCTAGGCTTCCTTCAAAATTCCACTCTGCACTTTGACCAAATTCACAGCCCATAAACAATAATTTAGTCCCTGGATGTGTAAACATATATCCATAAAGCAATCTTAAATTTGCAAATTTTTGCCATTCATCTCCTGGCATTCTACCTGCAATTGACTTTTTACCATACACCACTTCATCATGAGACAAAGGCAACATGAAATTTTCAGAAAAAGTATATGTCATTGAAAAAGTCAATTCATTTTGATGGTACTTACGATATACTGTTTCTTTTTGAAAATACTCTAGAGTATCGTGCATCCAACCCATCATCCATTTCATTCCAAATCCTAATCCACCAACAGATGTTGGTCTTGAAACCATTGGAAACGAAGTACTTTCTTCTGCTATCGTTTGCACTCCTTCATAATTAGAGTAAACAGCTTCATTAAATTCTTTCAAAAAACTAATGGTATCTAGATTTTCTCTACCTCCATAAATATTTGGTTCCCATTCACCATCATTTCTTGAATAATCTAAATACAACATCGAAGCAACGGCATCTACTCGTAAACCATCAGCATGATAATACTGCAACCAGAATAAAGCATTACTAATTAAAAAGGAACGAACTTCATTTCGTCCATAATTAAACACTAAACTTTTCCAATCAGGATGATATCCTTTTCTTCGATCTGGGTGTTCAAAAAGATTAGAACCATCAAAGAACCCTAAACCATGTGCGTCGTCAGGAAAATGTGATGGAACCCAGTCTAAAATAACACCTATTCCAGCTTGATGCAGCTTATCAACTAAAACCATAAAATCTTGTGGTTTACCAAAACGAGAGGTAGGTGCAAAATAACCAACTAATTGATAACCCCATGAAGGATCATAAGGATATTCCATTATAGGCATAAATTCCACATGAGTAAAACCAGTTTCTTTTACATAGTTTACTAAATCCTCAGCAAATTCTAGATAAGTCAAAAAACGATTTTCTTCAGCATGACGTTTCCAAGATCCCAAATGAACTTCATAGACAGAATAAGGTTTGTCTAATCCATTATGGTCTTGGCGTGATTTCATCCATTTAGTATCATCCCATTTGTAGTCTAAATCCCAAATTACTGAGGCCGTATGTGGTGGTTGCTCACAATAAAAAGCAAACGGATCTGCTTTTTCAGTAATAATCCCATCATTATTAGATTGAATTTTATATTTATAGGTAGTTCCTTTTTCAATATTTGGTATAAAACCTTCCCATATTCCTGAAGAATCCCATCTTACTTGCAACAAATGTTCTCCTTGTTTCCAAAAATTAAAGTCTCCAACTACAGAAACGGAATGAGCTGTAGGTGCCCAAACGGCAAAATACACCCCTTTTACACCATCTAACTCAATCAAATGCGCCCCAAGCTTTTCATAGAGTCTATAATGTTTCCCAGCTTTGAATAAGTTAATATCAAAGTCAGTAAAAAGAGAATGCGTGATAACTTTACTCATATGGCAATTTTATAGTTCTAATGTTTAAGTCATTAGAATATTAGTTTAAAAACAGTTTAATAACTTAATTAATTTTGTAATTATCCGGTATTACTGAACCTTTTTTAATTACAACAATTCCTTCTCTGATAGAATACAAATCATTTGAAAAATCTTCTAAATGCTTTCCTCCATTGATATAAACATCATTCCCAATTCTACAATTTTTATCAACTAGAGCATTGTTAATAAAACATCTTTCCCCTATTCCCATTAAAATTTTATTATTCGCTTTTTCTTCATCCATTATATCAATGCTTTGATAAAAATCATTACCCATAACATAGGAGTTTTGAATAATTGTTTCATCGCCAATTCTAGAACGAATTCCTATAACTGATTTTTTAATTTCTTTGGCACTTATGATACAACCTTCTGAAATAAGTGATTGCTCAATAAGTGTATTACGGAATTTTGATGGAGGCAATAATCTAGGTCTAGTGTAAATTTTATTTTCATTATCAAATAAATTAAATTTTGGAACATCATCAGTAAGACCTATGTTAGCTTCAAAAAAAGAATCAATATTACCAATATCAGTCCAATACCCTTCATATTGATAGCTTAATATTTTTTTATTTCCAACAGCTTGCGGTATAATTTCTTTACCAAAATCTTTGGTATCAGGATTTGCCATTAAATCAATTAATAATTTTCTATTGAAAATATAAATCCCCATTGAAGCAAGATAATGCTTTCCTTCACTTTTCATTTGCTCACTTACATTTGATTCCCAATCAGGCAACAATGAAGCAGCTGGTTTTTCAATAAATGATTCAATACAGCTTTCGCTATTAGTTTTTAGAATACCAAACTCGGGAGCATCTTTAGCGTTTACAGGTAAAGTTGCTATAGTTATATCAGCCCCATGTTTTATATGTTCATCAAGCATTTCGTTAAAATCCATTTGATACAGTTGATCTCCAGAAAGTATCAAAGCATAATCAAAATCATGATTTAAAAAATGAGGCATACATTGTCTAACAGCATCAGCAGTTCCTTGAAACCAAGTAGGGTTATCAGGAGTTTGCTCGGCAGCTAGAATATCTACAAAAGCTTGACTAAAAGCATTAAAAGTATAGGTGTTTTTTATATGTGCATTTAAAGAAGCCGAATTAAATTGTGTTAATACAAACATTCTTTTAATATCCGAATTCATACAATTTGAAATAGGAATATCAACCAATCTATATTTTCCTGCAATTGGCACCGCAGGTTTTGATCTAGTTGCGGTTAAGGGATATAATCTAGAACCTTGGCCTCCCCCAAGAATGATTGAAACAACATTATTCTTTTTAGCTTTCATATTTTGTTGATTATTAAATTATACATATCTATATATTCTTGACAAACTCTTTCCCAGGAATGGTCGGTTTTCATTCCACGTTTTATAATTTTATTTAAATGCTCTTTATCCTTATATAAATTTACAGCTCTATTAATGGAGTAACAAATATCTCCAACAGATGATTGATCATGACAAATTCCATTACCATCATCTCCAAAATCAATTACAGTATCTTTTAAACCACCAGTTCTTCTTACTATTGGAATTGTTCCATATCGCAAAGAATACATTTGATTCAAACCACATGGCTCTACTCTAGATGGCATCATTAAGAAATCGGCTCCCGCATAAATTAAATGAGCTAATTCTTCATTGTATCCAATAAACGTATTATAATTTCCTTTATAATCAATCAATAAGCTATTTAATCTATTTTCAATATCTGCATTTCCAGATCCTAATATCAAAATATTAATTTCTTTGAAATTTTCTGATAACGCTAAAGCGGAGGCATGAGGCAATAAATCACCTCCTTTTTCTTCCAGTAATCGACCAATAAAACTAAATAAAGGTTTTGTAGGATCTAAATTAAAAAGAGTACACAGTATTTCTTTATTTTGCTGTTTTCCTTTTTCGAAATTTTTGATAGAATATTTTTTCTCTAACATTACATCTTTAGCTGGATCCCATACTTCTGTGTCGATTCCATTTAAAATTCCTTTTGATTTATATCTAACAAGATTAAACAATGATTCTAATCCATTAGCTGAATAATTAATTTCATTAAGGTAGTTGGGAGAAACCGTAGTTACAGCCCAAGCACATTTTACAGCTACAGCAAGAGAATTAATACAATTATCCCATTCTAAAACTTTTACATGAGAAAGATCAAATTCTGGAAAGTAATTTAATTTATCAAAACCAAATTGACCTTGATACAAACCATTATGAATCGTAATCATTGATGGTGTATTTTGTAATTTTAAATATTTATCACAATATAACATCATAAATGGAATCAACCCTGTATGATGATCATGGCAATTAATAACGTCAGGAATTTCACTTCTACCTATGATCCAATCTAAAGTTGCTATTTGAAAAGATAAAAATCGTTCAATATCATCTTCATATCCATACACCTCTTTTCTGTCAAAAAGTTCTGGAATTTCAATAAGGTATAATTCAAAACCAAGTTTATCAGTAGTTTCTTTGAGAACACTAAAAGGAAAATTAAACTTTCCTAATTTTATTGATCCCCAGTGTACACATTCAAAATCATTCTCTTTTCTAAACTTTGTATCATAACATGGTATTACAACTCTAACTTGATGTCCAGCATTATTTTGGTATTTGGGTAAAGCTCCAACAACATCAGCTAGTCCACCAACTTTTACTACAGGATAACATTCTGCACTAATATGAAATATTTCCATTTTATAAAATTTGTTTTTTTAATTATTTACAAAAGAATGGCTTTAATATTTGAATTAGAGCTAATTCTTAGTTTAGGGTAATTACCTATAAAAGACAAAAACCTTTTACAAATTATATTACTTTTATGTTTTTCTAAATTTAGTAAAAAATAAATAAAATGAAAGCCCTAATAAAAATTTATTGAAATGTCAAAAAATACTTCTATTAACCAACAAAAATTAAAAATTCCTAAGCTTATTATAGTAACGAGTAAATTTATCTCGCTAATCTCTCCAAAATTAGCTGTATTATATGCAGCAAAACTGTTTACAACACCAATAAAACATACTCTTCCTAAAAGAGAATGGGACATGAATCGAAAAAGTGAGCAAAAAGTATTGTTAATTCCGCAAATAAATAAGAATGTTGTTATTTATCAATATGGTAAAAGTGATAAAAAAATACTATTAGTTCACGGATGGTCAGGACGTGGTACACAACTAGTAAAAATAGCTGATGAATTACTAAAAGAAGGGTACTCGACAATAAGTTTTGATGCTCCTGCACATGGAAAATCACCTGGTAATAGCTCAATTATGATTGATTTTATTGCTTCAATAATAGAAATAGACAAACAATACGGGTCATTTGAAGCTGCTATTGGTCATTCTTTAGGAGGAATGTCAGTATTAAATGCTATAAAAAATGGATTAAAAGTGAAATCTGCTACAATTATTGGAAGTGGGGATATTGTTCAGGATATTATTGATGACTTTGTCTCAAACCTAAAATTAAAGCCCAATATTGCAAAAAGAATGCAATTGCATTTTGAAAAAAAATATAACGAACCAATGAACAATTACTCCGCTTATATTGCTGCTAAAAATACATCTATACCAGTTCTAGTTATACATGACCAAGATGATTTTGAAGTCCCTGTAAAAGCGGGAATTCATATTCATAAACATTTACAAAATGGAGAATTAGTTATTACTAACGGTTTAGGGCATCGAAAAATTTTGGGAGACCATAATGTCGTGCAAAAAGTAATTACTTTTATAACTAAAAATCAATAATAATAATAATAATAATAATAATAATAATAATATGAAATATCCTTTAGAAAAAACGGAGGCACAATGGAAAGAAGAATTAGGCGAAGAGAGATACCATATTCTACGTCAAAAAGGAACAGAACGTGCTCATACAGGTACTTATAATTTACATTACGAAAAAGGCACATACTGTTGTGGTGCCTGTTCAGAACCGCTATTTGAAAGTAATTCCAAGTTTGACGCACACTGTGGCTGGCCTTCTTTTGATGATTCTATTCCAGGAAAAGTAAAATACATTCTTGACAAAACTCACGGAATGATTCGTACAGAAATTGTATGTGCTAATTGTGGCAGTCACCTTGGACATGTGTTTAATGATGGTCCAACAAAAACAGGACAACGGTTCTGTGTAAATTCATTGTCTGTTGATTTTAAAGAGTAACTAATGGATTTATTTGGTGAAACAGAGAATTGGGTTTTTAATTTAAACCCAATTCTTATAAAATACCACGACAGGAAACATCCTCTCGCCTATCAAAATCTATATCAATTAGTAATTATGGTTATTTTATCGGCACAAGATTCTGATGCTAATATTAATACCCTTGCACCCATTTTATTTCTAAAATACCCGAGTTTACAAAGTCTACAAAAAACAAAACCTGTTGAACTCTACCCATATTTAATTAGCGTAAAATATTTTGAAAAAAAAGCCAATTGGGTCATCGAAATTGCTCATATACTTAAAAATGATATAAATATACCTTTAAACATAAAAGATTTAACTGCTTTAAAAGGTATCGGTCGAAAATCAGCTCATGTTGTACTCAGGGAATTCAATAAACCAGCACAAGGAATTATAGTCGACTTACATGTACTTCGTGTAGCACCTAGAATTGGCATAATTCAAACCACTAAAGATGCCTTGAAAGCCGAAAAACAATTGATGCAATTATTACCACAACCACTTTGGGGTAATATAGGAATGGCACTATCATTTCTAGGAAGAGAAATTTGTCGTCCTAAACCAAATTGTAATAATTGCCCAATAACTTCTTCTTGTTCATATTTTATTAATAATATTCTACATTAATTTTGAGTTAGGTAAAGACTTACTATTAATAAAAAAAAACAAAGAATCTGTATTTATGATATTCAATTTAAACAATGAAAAATTACAAACACAACCTATCAACAATTTTAGATACCGCAGTTATTTCAGTTGTGTTTTCAATTGTAGGTCCTGCAACCCAAACAGTTTTATAAGTTACTTCGGTAGCTGCTTTAGTAACAGCATTTGATCCTATCATATACCGAATCATTTTTACCCACTTTTTTAAGGTTTTATTTTTATTTAAAGTCTTTTCTATCGAAGTTTGTTTAGTTCCTACTTTCTGAACATAAGGAGTATTAATAACAGTACAAGGTGTTCCCGATATTTTCTCAGTTAAAACAATATCATTAGCTCCGTAATCAACACAAGCTTGTTTGTATTCCTCCGAAACTCCAGACTCAAATGAAGCAATAAATGGACTACCAACAGAGACACCAACCGCACCATAACTTAACATTTTATCAAAATCATTTTTTGTACTCACGCCACCTGCAGAAATAACTGGTAAAGAAGTGTTTAAATTCAATTCTTTAATTAATTGTTCAGCAGATAAATCCCCTCGATGTCCGCCAGCTTCATTATTTACAGCTATTAAAGCATCACCACCTAGGCTTTCCACTTTTTTTGCAAAAGACAAATCAGTGACATCACAAAAAACTTTAATACCTACTTTATGAGCTTGATTAATAGTCTCCTCGGGAGAGCCTAAAGATGTTATTATGAAGTCAACCTTTTCCTCACATAATACAGCCAACTGATCCTTGTATTTTATATTAGATTTATTCACTATTAGATTGTAACCAAAACTACCTCCTTCAACTTTAGCTGCTTTAAGTTCAATTATAGAAGCTCGTAATTCACCTAGAGTACGGTAATTTAAAGCTGGAATACAACCCGCCACACCCGATTTCATTCCTTCAATAACCATTTTAGTATTGGAAACAAGAAACATAGGAGCCATTATTAATGGATGTTTAATCTTTAAAAGGGAAGTTAACGTTGGTTTTATCATCTTTATTTTAAATTTACATCAAAGATATCAAAATATACTATGCGTGCCTAGTATATAAAAGTAAATACTTAAAATCATATTAAAGCTGTTAGTAAAATTTGGGCGTGACCTTCCTAAAAAAGTCAGGTCGGGCTATTCATTACAAGTCCTCGTTCCATTGAGTCCGAGACTCAATGGAACTGTGGGCTTTTCACTGCTATCCCTCACGCTAAAAACATACCTTATAAACATGCGACATTTGCAAACATTTTCTACATAATTACACCAAAGTAATGGCTTTAACATTTAAAATGAATAAATATATTTTAAATACTAATTAGTAGAACTAAAATATTTGCAAAAAACAATCCTATTGCATTTGACACTACTATTTCCCATATACCTTTAAAAAATACATAAAAACAGAGTATATATAAAATGTCCCGTCCTAAAAAAGCGATACAGATTATTAGATAAAATTAAATATTAAACAGTAGCAAAAACGTTTTTGCTACTGTTTTTTGTTTTATAAGTTCTCATCTTCGTTTTGTTTTGAGAATGCATTTGGTTTGGAGTCAGCATAAAATTCGAATAATGAGGTCTAAGTCCATTGTAAATAGTAACTAATTCCTTGACAATTTGATTTGTTATTTTTGCTCCTTGATTGTATTATCTTCTTTGAATAAGCATCGGTAACCAAACTTAGGTAGCAAGGATTATCTCTTTTTCCAATGTACGTGATGTCTGATAACCAGACTTGTTCAGGCCTGTTTATCTCTAAATCTAAAATTAAATTCTCGTGTTTTCTAAAACGATGATGGGAGTTAGTTGTTATATGATAAGAACGTTTTGGCTGTATTAATAAATGATTGGCTCTTAGTATATCAAAGAATTTGTCTCTGCCTATTTTTATCAATAGGAGTTTGTCTGACAAAAGATAATATAGTTTTCTAGTGCCTATTCTAGGCATTATTTTTCTGATAGCATCAACCATCAAAATAACCTGTTCTGCTTTATCTTGTTTAACTATTTTTCTTCGAATTCTTCGATAATAAACCTGTCTGTCTATCCCGAACAAATAACAGGTAAATACTATTGTTTGTTGTTCTTTTGTCTTGAAATAATCGATTGTTCGGGTACAGAGTTTTTTCGGATATCGATTTGATATTCTTTTTCTGCTAAATCAATCATCATATCAAACAGGATAGCCTTCTTGTCTGCAACAAAAGCCTGTCGCTCCAGGAATGCCTTCTGTTTCTCTAGAAGCTTGACTTGAACTTCAAGCTCCATAATCTTTTGTTCGGGTGTTTTTTCCATCTTTGAAGGGATTTGGTTCTCCCAATCAAAGTTACCAAATTTAATTAGCCATTGTACAACTGTCTTTCTACATTGAATACCGTACTTCTTTGTTGCTTGGCTAACTGTAAGTTGTCCTCGTTCTATTTCTTGAACGATTTCTAATTTTAAAGACATAGTGTAGTCTTGGATCAAGTCTAAATGTTGTGGGGAAATATTAAATTAAGATATTTGTATTTATAAATTTAATACAAATGCAAGATTCTTTTGTTGAACTTCTCAAGTTATTGTTACCAGAAATTATAGTTGATTATTTTGAACTTACTTCATATAAAAAAGGGGAAGAAATTCTTCATCTTTATTTAAAAGAGATTAATTCGATTCCAAAAGAATATCGTCAAAACAAATTAAGTTCAAAAGGATTCTTTGATGAGATAACTGTTCAAGATTTTCCAATCCGTGGACATCAAGTTTATCTACATATCACCCGCAGAAGATGGCTTAACGAAGATAGTGGACAAGTTGTATTTAGGGATTGGAATTTAGTAGCAGACGGAACTCGGGTAACACAGGAGTTCGCGTCTTTTTTAAAAGAAATCAATAGATTCCAAGCCTAATGATTGCAATGCTATTGCTTCTTTCTACGGTGTAAGCGGTAAGAATCTGCAACATCATTACAAAGATTTCTTAAGTGATTTTAAAATCTGGAATCAAAAACCACACGCAAAAGAATGGCTTATTTTTCCTGAAAACATTGGAAAAAGACTGTCATTGGACGAAACCTCACTATCCAACGGTGAGCTCTATACAATTCTAACTAATAAAGCAGCAAAAGGTAGAAAAGGAACCATCGTTGCAATGGTTGCTGGAACTAAAGCTGAAACAGTAATCGCTATCATTGAAAAGATACCTCTTAAACAACGAAATCTAGTCACAGAGATAACCCTAGATATGGCAGGAAATATGGGGTTAATTGCCAAGAAATGTTTTCCTAATGCAACTCGTGTCATCGATAGATTCCACGTTCAAAAATTGGCCACAGAGGCCTTACAAGAAATCAGAATCAAATACCGTTGGCAAGCAATAGATCAGGAAAATGAAGCTATAGAAAAAGCCAAGGAAAACAAGAAAAAGTTCGAATCTGTAGTGTTGACTAACGGGGATACACTTAAACAATTACTAGCCAGAAGTCGCTATTTCTTATACAAGAATAAATCAAAATGGTCTGAAAATCAATTACAACGTGCCCATTTATTATTTGAATTATATCCTGATATCAAAGAGGCTTACAATCTATCTCAAGGATTACGCAACATTTTTGAAAGTACAGCCGATAAAATAATCGGTTTTGCTAGACTTGCAAAATGGCATGAAAAGGTAAGTCAATCTGGGTTTAAGTCTTTCAATACAATATCTCGAACCATAATCAATCATTATCAAAACATATTGAACTATTTTGATTATCGAAGCACAAATGCATCAGCTGAATCTTTCAACGCCAAAATAAAAGTGTTTAGATCTCAATTTAGAGGTGTTAGGAACATTGAGTTTTTCCTTTTTAGACTAACAAATATTTATGCTTAATTTTTGTTGCTCCACAGGTTTTGGGATTGATCCAATTTTTGTTGCTCCACAGGTTTTGGGATTGATCCTAATTTTTGTTGCTCCACAGGTTTTGGGATTGATCCGTAGTCTTTTTGCGTACGCTTTAAATAGCGCGTTTGTTGTAATGATTCCATAGGATACTTTTTTGTGTATCGCTATTTCAGGACTAGACAAAACTTAAAAAAAAATCCCTCACAAATAAATGAAAGAGATTTTAAAATAAAAAAACTTCAGTAGCGCTAGCCAACTGAAGTTTCTTGTACTCAGAGCGGGACTTGAACCCGCACGAACATTGCTGTTCACTGGATTTTAAGTCCAGCGTGTCTACCAATTTCACCATCCGAGCATTTTGTGGTACCTCCAGGGATCGAACCAGGGACACATGGATTTTCAGTCCATTGCTCTACCATCTGAGCTAAGGTACCATTATAATTTACTATAAAATGCACATTTTAATAAAAAAACCCGTTTCTTGCAAAACGGGTTCTCAAAAGAAAGGCGACGACATACTCTCCCACATAACTGCAGTACCATCTGCGCAGGCGGGCTTAACTACTCTGTTCGGGATGGGAAGAGGTGAGCCCCGCCGCAATAACCACCTTAAGAAGTTATAATTGCTTTGGGCAATTTTTCAATGATCATTTATCTTATGATAAAAATCAATTGAACAATATCTTAACATACTGAGATAAAGAAAAAAGTATTTTTTTAGAAAGTTTCCCCAGCCTCTTGCGAGGCTGGAAAGGTGTACATAAGCTTACGGATTATTAGTACTACTCGACTATGACATTACTGCCTTTACATCTATAGCCTATCAACGTGGTCATCTCCCACGATCCTTAAAAGAAATCTCATCTTGTGGTGGGTTTCGCGCTTATATGCTTTCAGCGCTTATCCCTTCCAAACGTAGCTACTCTGCCATGCCACTGGCGTGACAACAGATACACTAGAGGTTTGTCCAATTCGGTCCTCTCGTACTAGAATCAGATCCACTCAAATTTCTTGCGCCCACAGTAGATAGAGACCGAACTGTCTCACGACGTTCTGAACCCAGCTCGCGTGCCACTTTAATGGGCGAACAGCCCAACCCTTGGGACCTTCTCCAGCCCCAGGATGTGACGAGCCGACATCGAGGTGCCAAACCCCCCCGTCGATATGAGCTCTTGGGGGAGATCAGCCTGTTATCCCCGGCGTACCTTTTATCCTTTGAGCGATGGCCCTTCCATGCGGAACCACCGGATCACTATGCTCTACTTTCGTACCTGATCGACCTGTATGTCTCTCAGTCAAGCTCCCTTATGCCATTGCACTCTACGCACGGTTACCAAGCGTACTGAGGGAACCTTTAGAAGCCTCCGTTACTCTTTTGGAGGCGACCACCCCAGTCAAACTACCCACCAAGCAATGTCCCCCGCAAACGCGGGGTTAGGCCTCAGATAAACAAAGGGTTGTATTTCAACAATGACTCCACAACGCCTAGCGACGCCACTTCACAGTCTCCAACCTATCCTACACATCATTTATCCAAGGTCAATACTAAGCTATAGTAAAGGTGCACAGGGTCTTTTCGTCCCACTGCGGGTAAACGGCATCTTCACCGTTACTACAATTTCACCGAGCTCATGGCTGAGACAGTGTCCAGATCGTTACACCATTCGTGCAGGTCGGAACTTACCCGACAAGGAATTTCGCTACCTTAGGACCGTTATAGTTACGGCCGCCGTTTACTGGGGCTTCATTTCAATGCTTCTCCGAAGATAACATCTCCACTTAACCTTCCAGCACCGGGCAGGTGTCAGGCCCTATACTTCATCTTACGATTTTGCAGAGCCCTGTGTTTTTGATAAACAGTCGCCTGGACCTCTTCACTGCGGCCAGCATTGCTGCTGGCGACCCTTCTCCCGAAGTTACGGGTCTATTTTGCCTAATTCCTTAGCCATGAATCTCTCGAGCACCTTAGAATTCTCATCTCGACTACCTGTGTCGGTTTGCGGTACGGGTACTATTAACCTGAAGTTTAGAGGTTTTTCTTGGAAGCCCTTAGGTGCACTATCTCTTTGTCCGAAGACGCCGAGTACTATCGTATTTCCCCAAAACCCGTGGATTTGCCTGCGGGTCTTATAGGTAGGTACTTCAACGAACTATTCCGTCAGTTCGCGGCACTTTCATCACTCCGTCACCCCATCACAGTTAACAGTAGTACGGGAATATTAACCCGTTGTCCATCGACTGTCCCTTTCGGGTTCGCCTTAGGTCCCGACTAACCCACAGCTGATTAGCATAGCTGTGGAAACCTTAGTCTTTCGGTGTGCGGGTTTCTCGCCCGCATTATCGTTACTTATGCCTACATTTTCTTTTCTCACCGGTCCAGCATACCTTACGATACACCTTCTACCCTGTGAGAATGCTCCCCTACCACTTACAATAAATTGTAAATCCATAGCTTCGGTAATATACTTATGCCCGATTATTATCCATGCTCGTCCGCTCGACTAGTGAGCTGTTACGCACTCTTTAAATGAATGGCTGCTTCCAAGCCAACATCCTAGCTGTCTATGCAGACAAACCTCGTTCTTTCAACTTAGTATATATTTGGGGACCTTAGCTGATGGTCTGGGTTCTTTCCCTCTCGGACTTGGACCTTAGCACCCAAGCCCTCACTGTTAGTGAACATTATATAGCATTCGGAGTTTGTCAGGAATTGGTAGGCGGTGAAGCCCCCGCATCCAATCAGTAGCTCTACCTCTATATAACTTTATAACTAACGCTGCACCTAAATGCATTTCGGGGAGTACGAGCTATTTCCGAGTTTGATTGGCCTTTCACCCCTACCCACAGATCATCCCAAGACTTTTCAACGTCAACGGGTTCGGTCCTCCACTATGTGTTACCACAGCTTCAACCTGTCCATGGGTAGATCACACGGTTTCGCGTCTAACACTACTGACTAAAGCGCCCTATTCAGACTCGCTTTCGCTACGGATCCGTGGCTTAACCACTTATCCTTGCCAGCAACGTTAACTCGTAGGCTCATTATGCAAAAGGCACGCCGTCACCCCACGAAGGGGCTCCGACCGCTTGTAAGCGTATGGTTTCAGGATCTATTTCACTCCGTTATTCACGGTTCTTTTCACCTTTCCCTCACGGTACTGGTTCACTATCGGTCTCTCAGGAGTATTTAGCCTTAGCGGATGGTCCCGCCAAATTCAGACAGGATTTCTCGTGTCCCGCCCTACTCAGGATACCACTATCAATTATATCACTTACCTATACAGGACTATCACCCTCTTTGGTTCTACTTTCCAGTAGATTCTAGTTCGTTTTACATTGAATATCGTGGTCCTACAACCCCAACATTGCCGTAACAACATTGGTTTGGGCTAATCCGCGTTCGCTCGCCACTACTTACGGAATCACTTTTGTTTTCTTCTCCTCCGCCTACTTAGATGTTTCAGTTCAGCGGGTTTGCCCACCTATCGGTGTACTAGATCTTCAATCTAGTGGGTTGCCCCATTCAGGTATCTACGGATCAATCGGTGTGTGCCCGTCCCCGTAGCTTTTCGCAGCTTATCACGCCTTTCATCGCCTCTGAGAGCCAAGGCATCCCCCATACGCCCTTATTTTGCTTATTGTACCAATCTTAAAATTAATTAAGACCGTTTTTGTTTGTTTTTTACTATAAATAGTAAAAAACGCTTTCTACTTTTATATTTTTCTTATCTCAATATGTCAATGAACTTTTTTCAATCGCTTAATCGTTTTTTTTCGTTTAATCGTTTAACCGATTTAACAAATCAACACATAAACTTTTGATTTGTGGAGAATAACGGAGTCGAACCGTTGACCTCCTGCGTGCAAGGCAGGCGCTCTAGCCAGCTGAGCTAATCCCCCAATCTTTTTTAATTATGAATTGTGAATTATGAATTATGAAATATTTCATAACCCCTCAACTCTAGAATTTCTTCTTTGTATTTAAGTAAATAGTTGTCTCGGACAGACTCGAACTGTCGACCCCTACATTATCAGTGTAGTACTCTAACCAGCTGAGCTACGAGACACTCTTATTCTTAAATTGTATTATTTGAACTAACAGCAAGAGTAATAAATTCTTAATCTTTGTTTCCACTTTCTCTTTTCGTCTCTTTCCCTACCGTGCTTATAAATAAGCTAACACTAAGGCTCTAGAAAGGAGGTGTTCCAGCCGCACCTTCCGGTACGGCTACCTTGTTACGACTTAGCCCTAGTTACCAGTTTTACCCTAGGCAGCTCCTTGCGGTCACCGACTTCAGGCACCCCCAGCTTCCATGGCTTGACGGGCGGTGTGTACAAGGCCCGGGAACGTATTCACCGGATCATGGCTGATATCCGATTACTAGCGATTCCAGCTTCACGGAGTCGAGTTGCAGACTCCGATCCGAACTGTGACCGGTTTTATAGATTCGCTCCTGGTCACCCAGTGGCTGCTCTCTGTACCGGCCATTGTAGCACGTGTGTAGCCCAAGGCGTAAGGGCCGTGATGATTTGACGTCATCCCCACCTTCCTCACAGTTTGCACTGGCAGTCTCGTTAGAGTTCCCGACATGACTCGCTGGCAACTAACAACAGGGGTTGCGCTCGTTATAGGACTTAACCTGACACCTCACGGCACGAGCTGACGACAACCATGCAGCACCTTGTAATTTGTCTTGCGAAAAGTCTGTTTCCAAACCGGTCAAACTACATTTAAGCCTTGGTAAGGTTCCTCGCGTATCATCGAATTAAACCACATGCTCCACCGCTTGTGCGGGCCCCCGTCAATTCCTTTGAGTTTCAAACTTGCGTTCGTACTCCCCAGGTGGGATACTTATCACTTTCGCTTAGCCACTGAGATTGCTCCCAACAGCTAGTATCCATCGTTTACGGCGTGGACTACCAGGGTATCTAATCCTGTTCGCTACCCACGCTTTCGTCCATCAGCGTCAATATATTAGTAGTAACCTGCCTTCGCAATTGGTATTCCATGTAATCTCTAAGCATTTCACCGCTACACTACATATTCTAGTTACTTCCTAATAATTCAAGTCTAGCAGTATCAATGGCCGTTCCACCGTTGAGCGATGGGCTTTCACCACTGACTTACTAAACCGCCTACGGACCCTTTAAACCCAATGATTCCGGATAACGCTTGGATCCTCCGTATTACCGCGGCTGCTGGCACGGAGTTAGCCGATCCTTATTCTTACGATACCGTCAAGCTCCTTCACGAAGGAGTGTTTCTTCTCGTATAAAAGCAGTTTACAATCCATAGGACCGTCATCCTGCACGCGGCATGGCTGGATCAGGCTTGCGCCCATTGTCCAATATTCCTCACTGCTGCCTCCCGTAGGAGTCTGGTCCGTGTCTCAGTACCAGTGTGGGGGATCTCCCTCTCAGGACCCCTACCCATCGTAGCCTTGGTATGCCGTTACCATACCAACTAGCTAATGGGACGCATGCTCATCTTTCACCGATAAATCTTTAATAATTAAATGATGCCATTCAATTATACTATGAGGTATTAATCCAAATTTCTCTGGGCTATCCCTCTGTGAAAGGTAGATTGCATACGCGTTACGCACCCGTGCGCCGGTCTCTAATTCCGAAGAACTATACCCCTCGACTTGCATGTGTTAAGCCTGCCGCTAGCGTTCATCCTGAGCCAGGATCAAACTCTTCATCGTATATTATGCGAGAACCATAAATGATTCTCTATTTATTTTTGACTGAAGGTCTAGTGGTTTTTTCAAATCTCTCAATTCTATTACTCTTATTCTTTTGTCTTTGAAATCTCTCTCAAAAACGGCTGTCAATTCAATATGTCTAGGAACGTGTCTTATCTTGTTTGCCAATCGTAGCAACACTTAACGTGTCGCTCGAAGCGGGTGCAAAAGTACAACTTCTCTTTTTATCTGGCAAGAAAAATTTGAAGTTTTTTTTAGAAAAATAAATCTTTCTTTTCTTCTCTTCTCTCATCAGCTTATCAAGGAACGTTGCGCGTTTAGCGGGGTGCAAAAGTAACTATCACTTTTAAATCTCACAAGCTTTTTTGAAACTTTTTTTGAAAATAAATTTCCTAATTAATCTCGTTTGCTTGCCAGTATTTGAAAGAACGTCTGCGTTGTTGCGGGTGCAAAAGTAGACTCTTTAAACCGTTATTCAATACTTTTTAATCTCTTTTCTTTGCTTTATTTGCGATTTATTTTTAACACATTGGAAATGTTTAAGTTGAAAGAAATATATTTTTGCTCTATCAACTACCGTTTGATGTAAATGGTAAAATAAATGAAATAGTTTGAGATTTACTATTCAATACAACGGTATTTTTAAACATATAGGTAATAGAAGTTGGATCATATATTTCTCGCAGGTCTTGTTTTCAGTTTCTTTTAACCATATAAGACATAGAAGTTAGATTAGACATATTACTTTGCTACTTCTTGGAGATCTTATGTGATAATATTTAAAACAACTATACAATCTATGGGCTCTCGCTACGCTTTTCTTTTAAAACTATAAGACATAAAAAGAACATATTAGTTATATTGAAGATCTTATGACAAAATTTTTAAGCCTTTATGAAACTCGTTTGAAGAATTACTACATAAGCTACAGAAAGACATATAAGCTAAACAGAGAAAGCAACTCCTTATATATAGGAGTCAAAATTATTCTCTATTATACATTGTAATTAAAACCAATGCACCTCTAGCCCTGATAGTAGAGGAAATCCTACTGAGCCGGGTTTCGGCGAGGTAGATTGAAGCGGATAGCAGGAAATAGCTCCTGATAAGTATAGTTAATAAGATACAAAATCATGTTTTAAATTGGCTATACTATATTAGGTAGAAAAATTGGGGAAGTTATTTCTTCTTTACCTGCTCAGCTTTGGATTCCCAAAATTCATTTAGTTTATCTATATCAACAGGATTTGCGGGGGTTTGATTTACTAATCTTCCTGATTCAAAGGCTCTTTGTAATATTGTTTCTATCAAAAAATCTTCATTTACTGTATATGGAGCATATTCCGATTTTAAATTAATATCAAACATACTCGCAGCAGTATTGGACCAAAACGCTTTCCATCCGCTTTTTAGCGTTTTAACCAATTCATAAGTGGTGGTTCCGGTTTGACGATGAATCAATTTTACTAAAATTCTACCTTGACTTCGGGAAAGCTTCTTTAGTTTGGCTTCAAACTCATTATTAAGGTAATCTTCGACAATTTTAAAATACTTTTTCTTTTCTTTATTTGTAGATAATCGATCCATACCTCTATTGAGATTGGTCAATCTTTCGGATGCGAGTTTTGCATAAGGGTACGTTTTATAAACCCTGTTTTGAAGAATTAAAAATTGTTTTTTGGCATCGGGATCTAGTTTCTCTTTTGAAACCACAATTTCCTCCAACTGTATCGTGTCATTTACTACATCATCTGATTCTTTTAATTCGTACCCCATTGGCATAGGAGCTGGAGGAATCTCCTGGGCTTTGGCAAAAAACGATAGTAATAAAAAGAATATGGTATAGGTTGTAAACTTCATGAGGCATAATTTAATTGTAAAATTATACATTATATGTACAACTGTTATACCAAATTTATAAATTAGCAAAAAATAATTTTATGAGCACAAAATCAATATTAAACAAATCCTCTATCAACTTTTTAGAGCAATACTTAAACAACGCCTCTCCTACTGGGTTTGAAGCCGAAGGGCAAAAAATTTGGATGGATTATTTAAAACCATACGTTGATACTTTTATAACCGATACTTACGGAACGGCCGTAGGAATCATCAACCCTGACGCTCCTTATAAAGTAGTGATTGAAGGTCATGCCGATGAAATTTCTTGGTATGTAAACTACATTACTGATGATGGATTGATATACGTGATTAGAAATGGAGGTTCGGATCACCAAATTGCCCCTTCTAAACGTGTGAACATTCACACCAAAAAAGGAATTGTAAAAGGAGTTTTTGGTTGGCCTGCCATTCATACCAGAAATAGAGACAAAGAAGAAAATCCAAAAATCAGCAATATTTTCATCGATCTTGGTTGTGAAACCAAAGAAGAAGTAGAAAAAATGGGTGTTCATGTAGGTTGCGTGATTACTTATCCTGATGAATTCATTATTTTAAACGAGAACAAATTTGTTTGTCGCGCAATTGATAACCGTATGGGAGGTTTTATGATTGCCGAAGTAGCGCGTTTACTGCATGAAAACAAAGTAAAACTTCCATTTGGATTGTACATTACTAACTCCGTTCAAGAAGAAGTAGGTTTGCGTGGTGCTGAAATGATCACTAAAACTATCAAACCAAATGTAGCCATAGTTACTGATGTATGTCATGACTCTACAACTCCTATGATTGATAAAAAAATCGAAGGAGAAACTAAAATAGGAAAAGGTCCAGTTATTACTTATGCTCCAGCGGTTCAAAATAATCTAAGAGAACTGATCCTAGACACTGCCGAGGAAAAGAAAATTCCTTTTCAACGTCTTGCTTCTTCTCGCGTTACTGGAACTGATACAGATGCATTTGCCTACAGTAATGGTGGTGTAGCATCGGCTTTGATTTCACTTCCGTTGCGTTACATGCATACTACAGTTGAAATGGTGCACCGTGATGATGTTGAAAACGTGATTAAATTAATCTATGAAACATTATTAAAATTAGAGAATAACGAAACTTTCTCTTACTTCAAATAGGATTAGGAGCTATTCCTGCTATCTGCTTTATCTTTTTCTGGTTTCTAAAAACGAAACCAGAAAAAGGATATCGCTTCTATCAGGGCTAAAAATCACCAAAATATGAAGTATATCTACTTAATGTTAATTGTCTTTTTTGGAACTTTTCTATGGTCTGTTATCAATCCAAAAGAAGTTTTCACTTGTTTTCTTGAAATTATCCCTGCTATCATTGGTGTTTTGGTTTTAGCTTTTACTTTTAATAAATTTAGATTTACCAATTTCACCTACTTCCTTATTCTTATTCATTGCATTATATTATTCATAGGTGGTCATTATACGTATGCCGAAGTTCCCTTTTTCGATTATATTAAAGACGCATTTCATCAAAGTAGAAACAATTATGATAAAGTGGGTCACTTTGCACAAGGTTTAGTACCAGCAATGATTATAAGAGAATTGTTTATTCGTAAAAACGTAATCAGCAATAAAAGCTTTTTTAATTTTATTATTGTTTTCATCTGTTTAGCCATTAGTGCTGCTTACGAATGGATTGAATGGTTTGTTTCTATCACTTCGGGAGATGAAGGTGATGCTTTTTTAGGAACTCAAGGTGATATTTGGGACACCCAATCTGACATGTTATTTGCTACAATTGGTGCAATAACTGGTTTAATACTGTTTTCAAAGATTCAGGATAAACAGCTTCAAAAAATTTAGTCTATATATAAACCTTTCTAGGTTTAATAAACTTAAATTTCACAAATGCTTTTTTAGCTTTACATACTATTATAACAACAAAATCCGGATATCTCTATCTGGATTTTATTATTTATAACCTTATTCTATTTTATTTCCAACCTCCACCAAGTGCTTTATACACTTGCACAAAAGCATTCAGTTGGTCTTTTTTGGTTTCTACCAATTCCAGTTTAGCATCAAGTGCATCCCGTTGGGTCATCAAAACTTCAAAATAATCAGCTCTAGCCGATTTAAATAAATCATTGGCTACACTAATAGAAGTATTCAAAGCAGTTACTTGCTGTTGTTTAAGCGCATAACTTTTTTCTAAATTACCAATATTTGCTAATTGATTCGAAACTTCTAAATAGGCATTCAAAATCGTACGATCATAATTATACAAAGCTTGCAATTGGCGTGCATTAGCATTAGCAAACTCGGCTTTAATAGCATTTCTATTAATTAAAGGTGCAGCTATGTCACCCACTAAATTGTACAATAATGATTCTGGAAATTTAACCAAATAGGAAGTTTTAAAAGCTTGCAGCCCAAAAGTCGCTGAAATATCAAGTGAGGGATAAAACTCAGCCCGCGCTACTTTTACATCTAGTTTAGCAGCAGTCAAATCCAATTCGGCTTGTTTTACATCCGGTCTATTAATTAATAATTGAGATGGTATACCGGACTGAATTGTTGCTGGTATTAGATTTAAAAAACTAGCACTGTCTCTGGTGATTTTTTCAGGATAACGTCCCAGCAAAAAGTTGATCGTGTTTTCAGTTTCTACAATTTTTTGGTTTATTTGAAACTCCATACTTTTAGAAGCCAAAACTTCAGCTTGAAATTTTTGAACGGCTAATTCTGTTGCTCTTGCTGCTTCTTTTTGCACTTTTACAATTTCAAGCGCATTCTGTTGCAATTGGATGTTTTGTTTTACAATTTCCAATTGGCTATCCAAAGCCAATAATTCATAATAGGAGTCAGCAACTTCAGAAATAAGATTTGTAATTACAAAATTCTTTCCTTCAATAGTAGATAAATATCTAGTCACAGCAGCTTTCTTAGAATTTCGCAATTTTTTCCAAATATCAACTTCCCAATTGGCATAGGCTCCAACATTAAAATCAGTTAATGGATCTGGAAACTCTTTACCTGGCGCAATTTCAGTACTAGCATCACCAGCGCCTTGGCTGGTATATCTTCCTACTTTTTCTACTCCAGTTCCTGCTCTTAGTCCAACAGACGGCAATAATGCCCCTTTTCGAACACGGATATCATTCTTTGCCATTTCAATTTCTTGCAAAGTAATCATCAACTCCTGATTGTTTTTTAGTGCAATATCAATTAAATTGACAAGATTAGAATCTTTAAAATAGTTATTCCAACTCAGATTTGAACTATTAACTGTGTCCTTGCTAATTCCAAAACTTTCTGGAATCATTTTGTTTTCAGACATTGTTACAGCAGACGGAGCTTTACAGCTTACAACAGCAAGACAAATGCTTAAAACTATACTAAATTGTTGTAATTTGATTTTATACATGGTTGTCAATTTCTTCAGTTAATGGATTATTATTTTGTATTTTAATCATTTTAATTTTAGCAGCAATGCTACCAAAAATAAAATACAATCCTGGAATAATCAAAACACCACAAACGGTTCCTAAAAGCATCCCTCCAGCAGCTGCAGTACCGATAGTACGGTTACCAATTTTCCCTGGACCTTCGGCAAACACAAGTGGAATTAATCCTGCTATAAATGCAAATGATGTCATTAAAATTGGTCGGAACCTCACTTTTGCACCTTCCATCGCCGCTTCAAATACTGTGGCGCCAGCTTCATGCTTCTGGACTGCAAACTCAACAATTAAAACTGCATTTTTACCTAGCAAACCTATAAGCATTACAAAGGCTACCTGAGCGTATATATTATTATCTAGCCCCATAATTGAAAGTAGTAAATAGGAACCAAAAATACCCGCTGGAAGTGATAGAATTACAGCAAATGGTAAAACAAAACTTTCATATTGTGCAGCCAAAACAAAGTAAACAAATAACAAAGAAATTAGAAAAATAATAATGGCTTCGTTACCACGACCTACTTCATCCTTAGAAATACCTGCCCAGTCAATACCATAACCTCTAGGTAAGTCTTTTGCAGCGACTTCTTGAATTGCTTTAATTGCTTCACCACTACTATACCCAGGCGCGGCTTGTCCACTAATCTCTGAAGAGTTAAACATATTATGACGTGTAATCTCCGATAGTCCATAAACCTTTTCCATGTGCATGAATGCCGAAAATGGCACCATTTCATCACGATCATTTTTTACATACAACTTTAAAACATCTTCTGGAAGCGCTCTATATTCAGGCGACGATTGAACAATTACCTTATATTGTCTATCATACTTGATGAAACTAATTTCATAATTACTTCCAATCAATGTGGAAAGTGTGTTCATAGCATTATCTATAGTAACCCCTTTTTGTTGTGCCAGATCATTATCAATTCGCAACATATATTGAGGGAAACTTGCACTATAGAAACTAAAAGTCGAAGTTAATTCAGGACGCTTATTCAATTCTTTTACAAAATCGTTATTGACAGTTTCCATCTTTTTATAATCCCCAGAACCAGCTATATCAAGTAATCTTAATTCAAATCCTCCAGCTGCTCCATAACCTGGAACTGCAGGTGGCTGAAAAAACTCAAGCGAAGCTCCAGTAATTGTTTTTGATTTCACTTCTAGTTCTTTCATTATCTCAACTGCAGAATGTTTCCTATCTGACCAATTTTTTAAATTTACTAGACAGGTACCTGAATTTGCTCCAGTACCTTCGGTAAGTATTTCAAAACCAGCCAAAGCAGATACAGATTGCACCCCGTCAATTTTTTCAGCAATTTTTTGAAGTTGTAAAGCGATATCATTCGTTCTCTCTAATGTAGAACCAGGAGGCGTTTGAATAATTGCATAAATTGTTCCTTGATCTTCGGTTGGGATAAATCCAGATGGAAGACTATTGTTCATAAAAAAGATCCCAATACAAAAAGCAATCAAAATTCCGAAAGTCACTAGTCTTCGACTAACAATTTTCCCTAGTAAGGCGCTGTATTTTCCATTAAGACGGTTGAATTTAGAATTAAAACCATCTAAAAAATTATTAATTGGGGTCTTCTTTCTAGCTACACCATGGTTGTTTTTTAACATCATTGCACATAGAGCCGGTGTTAATGTCAATGCTACTACACCGGAAAGAATAATTCCTGATGCCATTGTTATTGAAAATTGTCTGTAGAATACTCCTACTGGACCAGTCATAAAAGCAACGGGTATAAATACTGCAGCCATCAAAAATGTAATAGCTATAATAGCACCACTAATTTCATGCATCGCTTTTTTAGTAGCTTCGATCGGTGGTAAATGCTCCTCTTCCATCTTGGCATGTACCGCCTCGATTACAACAATTGCATCATCAACAACAACTCCAATGGCTAAAACCAAAGCGAATAAAGTTACTAAGTTTATAGAAATTCCGAAAAATTGCATAAAAACAAAAGTTCCAATAAGCGAAACAGGTACTGCAATTGCTGGAATTATAGTCGAACGCCAGTCACCAAGAAACAAAAACACTACCAATCCAACTAAAACGAAAGCCTCAAGTAAAGTATGAATTACTTTTTCAATAGAAGCATCTAGGAATTTAGAAGCATCATAACTAATTTCATAATCAACTCCTTTTGGAAATGAAGTTTTCTTTATTTCTTCCAGTTTTGCTTTAACATCTTTAATAACTTGAGAAGCATTACTACCATAAGATTGTTTAATTGTTATTGCAGAGGAAGGTCTTCCATTTAAATTTGAATAAATATCATACATCGAACTTCCAAATTCTATTTTTGCAATATCTTTCAAACGAAGTATGGCGCCATCAGAATTAGATTTGATGATTATATTCCCATATTCTTCAGCAGTAGTAAATCGACCAGGATATTTTAAAACATATTCAAATGTCTGAGAGCGTTTTCCTGAACTTTCTCCTGTTTTACCAGGTGCCGCTTCTAAACTTTGTTGCGATAAAGCATTCATAACTTCATCCGTAGAAACCTTAAATGCTAGCATTCTATCGGGTTTCAACCAGATACGCATAGCATAATCACGGTTTCCAATAATATCAGCATCACCTACTCCATCTACTTTTTTAATTTCAGATAATAAATTAATATCCGTATAATTAAATAAGAATTTTTGATCCATTGTAGGATCAGTACTAAACACGTTTATGTACATTAAATTATTTGATTCTTCTCTCGTAATTTTCACACCTTCCCTAATTACTAAGGGTGGTAACTTATTTACAATAGTAGAAACTCTATTTTGAATATTTATTGCCGCTTGATTAGGATCTGTTCCTAACTTAAATACTACTTGAATTGATGCTTCACCATCATTACCTGCATCTGAAGTAATATATTTTATACCAGGAGCACCATTTAAAGCTCTCTCAATTGGAATTATGACAGATTTAACCAATAATTCATTATTTGCTCCTGGATAATCTGCAGTAACATTTACTTTTGGTGGAGATATTGATGGCAATTGTGTAACTGGCAAAGTCGTCATAGCCAAAACACCTATCAAAACAATCATCAGCGATATAACTATCGACAATACTGGTCTTTCAATAAATTTATTAAACATTTTTTATTTTTTTAAGTTAAGACTAGTTAGCTTTATACCTCAGGTGATTCAATACATCCTCTGGCTTTTGATAATCAACTTTTATTTTGTCATTATCTTTTACTTTCTGAACACCTTCTAACAAAATTCTATCATTAGCATTAATACCACTTTTAACTATATAGATATCTGGCATTTCACCAATAATTGTAATTTCTCTTACTTTCACAACATTGTTTTTATCCACTACAAAAACATATTTTTTATCTTGAATTTCATAAGTTGTTTTTTGAGGAATTACCATGGCATTTTTTATAGGATTTGTCATAATAACACTCCCTGTTTCTCCATTTCTTAATAATTTATCTGGATTTGGAAAACGAGCTCTAAAAGCAATATTGCCTGTTTCACTATCAAATTCACCTTCTACAAGTTCTAAAACTCCTTTATCTTTAAACATTTCATTATTAGCCAAAAGCAAGTCTACTTTTTTATCTCCACGATCCTTAACATCCATTTGATAATTCAGATATTCAGGTTCTGATAAATTAAAATAGGCGTAAACCGCACTATTGTCTGAAAGCGAGGTCAACAAATCTCCTTCTTCAATCAGACTTCCTAACTTTTTTGGAATTCTATCAATCGTTCCTGAAAACGGAGCTTTAATTATAGTGTACGATAAATGCAAATTTGCAGAAGCTACTTCAGCTTTGGCTCCTTGAAGCTTAGTTAAAGCCATAGCTAATTCGTTCTTAGATACAATATTTTTATCTGCTAAAACTTTAGTGTTTTGTAAATCAATTTCGGCGGCCTTAACTTCAGCTTGCGACTTTAACAAATCAGCTTCTTGAAATTTAGACATAATACGAAACATAATTTGGCCTGCTTTCACATACTGCCCTTCATCAACATAAATATTTTGAAGATATCCTTTTTCTTGAGATCTAATTTCGATATTTTTAACCGACTTAATTTGAGAGACATATTGTTTTGTAAATGAAGTATCCAATACCATAGGATTTGTTACCGCATATTTTACAACCTCTTCTTTTTCTTCCTTTTTTGAGTTACAACTTACAAGGAACAACGTGGCCATTAAGCCCGTAATCATGACAATTTTTTTCATGGTGTGAAAATGGAAATTTAGCAATTGATGTTTTGGAATACATAGATTCCTTTTGAAAGTAAAAAGCCATCAGTTGCCTGAAAGTGACAAAATTGCCTTTCAGGAAGAATGAGCTGTATTATTAAATTTACAAGTACCGCTTAGTCTAACAACTAATGTGTACTGATTATCAAATTCTTAATACGCTTTGAGTAATATAAATAGGTGTAGATTGGCCGCTAATGGGCTTAGTAAAATAAAATCGATTGTAAGGAAAAGAAGTGATAAAAGAATTATCATTTGAAAAATACCACTTAGCAAAAAGAGTTTGTTTAAATTTAACTATTTTAGTATCCCCTGCATTTTTATAATCATCATTACTAGAATATTCCTCATTTAAATCAAAATCTTTATTTACAATTGTTTGGGATGAATGTCCTCTTTTAGAATGTAAAAATTTATTGTGTAATTTATAAGTACTATTAAAATTTGAAATGGGAGTGCTAGCAGTTGTATGCGTAGTAGCATGCATTTTATTCCCTCCTATAAGAAGCGAGGTGAAGAGATATGTTATAAATAGTAATGCTCTCATTTAGGAGCAAATTTATAAAAAAAACCGAATGTTAAAATAACTAGTATGTTAAAAAAAAGCCAATCTATCAAATCATTAAATATTGAGTAAATCACATTTTTTTAAGATAACTACTACGATATAGTTTTCGAAAAATGAAAAAAACTAATTATTTTTCAACATAAACAGACGAGGCAATTTACGATTTACCCGACAAAAAAATGTATTTCAACACTATAAGAATGATTTATTTCATTAATTTTATAATAAAAAATGCTAAAATGCAATCAAAAGCTAAAACAGTAGATGAATATATAACTGAACTTTCTGACGAAAGGAAAGAAGTAATAAACATGCTTAGAGAGACGATCGTAAAAAATATCCCAAGTGGTTTTGTAGAAGAAATGAATTATGGTATGATTGGGTATGTAGTTCCACATTCCTTATATCCAGATGGATATCATTGTAATCCTAAACTTCCGTTACCTTTTATCAATATAGCCTCACAAAAAAATTTCATCGCAATATATCATATGGGAATTTATACTAATCCATCTCTTTTAAAGTGGTTTGTTGATGAATTCCCAAACTATAGTTCTTTAAAACTTGATATGGGGAAAAGTTGTATTCGATTCAAAAAAATAAAAAATATACCTTATGATTTAATTGCTCAGCTCGTTCAGAAAATGACAGTTAAAGAATGGATAAAGTGTTTTGAATCTCAAATAAAAAAGTAGTAACCTTTAAAATTTTAATTATGAAAATCATCAAACGAATTCTATTTGCAATTTTAGGAATTATTGTTTTGGCATTAATAGCAGCTTTGATTATGCCTAAAGAGTATGCAGTTGAAAGAGAAATTATAATCAATCAACAAAAAGACAGTGTATTTAATTATATCAAACATTTGAAAAACCAAGATAATTTTAGTGTTTGGTCTAAAACAGACCCAAATATGAAAAAGACTTTTTCTGGAGTAGATGGAACAGTAGGCGCTATTGCTGCATGGGAAAGTAATGATAAGAACGTAGGTTTTGGTGAGCAAGAGATTAAAAAAATAACAACAGGAGAACGTATTGATTTTGAACTGCGCTTTAAGAAACCTTTTGAGTCAACAGATAACGCTTATTTTACTACAGAATCTATTTCGGCATCAGAAACTAAGGTAAAATGGGGATTTAATGGGAAAATGCCCTACCCAATGAATCTCATGCTACCTGTAATGAACATGGATGAAATGCTTGGAAAAGATTTAGAAAAAGGACTAAACGATCTTAAAATAATTTTAGAAAAATAATTGAATTGAAAACTCCCCTTAAATTAGGGGGAGTTTTCAATTCAATTACTCTTATTTATAGATATTCTTTATGTCTTTCTCAAAAAGAGTAAAGGGATCATTATAAAATTTAATAAAATCAGGAACACTTATTTGTCCTGGAAAAGGGGCGTAATAATGTGTTGGACTCTGAATGTCATTTCTCCAAACTAGAACATAACACAATTCCATCTTTTCTGATTTTAAAATAGGAAGTAAAGTCTCAGTCCACCAAGTTGGATTTGGTATTGATTCCAAACCCGTTTCTGTCAATGCAGCCAATTTATTGTTTTTTATACCATAATCAGAAACAATTTTAAGTTTCTTTATTGCAGTTTCAATATCATAATGACCATCTCTTCCATAATCTCCATAATTATCCATTCCTACCATATCTACATAATCATTCCCTGGAAAACGCTCTAAAAACGCTGCTTCCATATTGAATTTATTATCTGGTGAAAAAGCATAAATAAAATTATGCACTCCAAGAGAATCTCTCAAATAAGAAACAGTGAACTGCCAAACGGCAATAAAATCTTCACGGGATGTATAAGGTTTTCCCCACCAAAACCAATCTCCGTCAAATTCATGATAAGGTCTAAAAATAATAGGAGCCAAACTCCCATCTTTCCCTTTTACGGAATGAGCAAAATCAGCTATTGTATTTAAAATTTGTTTGTATTCTTCGTGTTTTGATCCTCCTGGTTTAATTAAAGACATGGATGCAACAGAAACCCCATCTTTCCAATAGAAACCTCCTTCAGAAGCTGGGTTAGAAAAATGCCAAGCTGCAGTAGTCACTCCTCCTCGATTGTAAGTGTCTACAACATTTTTTATTAGAGCTTGTTTTGTGAGTTCAATATCTACTGCTGATTTTCCAGATAAACCATTAAAGTCAACTCCAACCATTGCAGGAAAAGAACCTGTAACTGATTTTACATCGGAACGATTGACATCACCAGACCAACCATGTCCATATTCCGTATCGTGCTGATGTGCAAAAAGGATACTTCTTTTAGAAATATCCTTTAGGTTTTTGTATAATGCTTTAGTTTCTATTGTTGCATTTTTGTCAATTTGTCCAAAAACAAAATTTCCTGTCAATGCCAATAATACAGTACATATGATTTTATAAAATGCTATTTTATTCATAATTAAAAAATTTATTTCAATTATGAAAATTAAGCTTATACAGCTAAATAAGCTGATACGTTTTTGTCAATTCGTTCATCAATATTGTCAATATCCGCTTTTACGAATTTTTCTCCAAGAATATTTTCATATAATTCAATATATCTTTCCGATACTGATTCAATATACGCTTCAGTCATTTCTGGAATTTGTTGCCCTTCTAGTCCCTGAAATCCATTTTCAATTAACCAACGACGTACAAACTCTTTAGATAATTGTTTTTGCTCTTCCCCTTTATCTTGTCTTTCTTGATACCCTTCGGAATAAAAATAGCGAGAAGAATCTGGTGTGTGAATTTCATCTATCAAAACAATTACTCCTTCTTTAGTTTTCCCAAATTCATATTTAGTATCTACTAATATTAATCCACGACTTGCAGCAATTTCAGTCCCTCTTTGAAATAAAGCTCTAGTATATTTTTCTAAAACTAAATAATCTTCTACACTAACAATCCCTTTTGACAAAATTTCTTCACGAGAAATATCGGCATCATGTTCGCCATTGTCCGCTTTTGTAGTTGGGGTAATAATTGGCTCTGGGAATTTATCATTCTCTTTTAAACCTTCTGGCATTTTTACACCACAAATTTCTCTTTTTCCTAAAGCATATTCACGAGCAGCATGACCGGATAAATAACCACGAATCACCATTTCAACTTTAAAAGGTTCACATAAATAACCTACAGCTACATTGGGATCGGGAGTTGCAATCAACCAATTAGGAACTATATCTTGAGTCAATTCCATGAATTTAGTAGCAATTTGATTCAAAATTTGTCCTTTATAAGGAATCCCTTTTGGTAAAACTACATCAAAAGCCGAAAGCCTATCAGTAGCCACCATAACCAAAAGCTCGTCATTGATATTGTAAACTTCTCTTACTTTACCGCGATAAACTGATTTTTGGTTTGGGAAATTAAAATTTGTGGTTGTAATTGTATTGCTCATTATTCTTGTGTGTGTTGTGTTTTTTAATAAATGCAAATTTAGGATTATTTTAGACAGAAATGCAAAGAATACTTTGTTGTATAATTACAAAAAAATAGATTTCACAAAAAAAAATTAAAACAATGACTATTTATCGAAGTTTTATTTAATCAGTACTGATTTTACTTAATAATTTGCTTGCTATATAGTTTGCTACCCCATCTTCATGGTTTGTATTAATTACTTCTAAATGAGATAATTTATTTTTCAAACTATCAGGCGCATTACCCATTAGTAGCCCTTTAGCAGTAGACTCCAACATTTTTTCATCATTGTATCCGTCACCAAAAGATATAGTTTCATGAAATTCTAACTTTTCAATTTCCAAAATTTTTGCAATAGCCACACTTTTATCAACAGATTTGTCCATAAATTCAAGACAAAGTGGCAAACTAAAAGCGTGACTAAAAAGAGCTGCATGGTCAACTAAAATCTGGTCTCTCAATTCCAGTAATTTAGAATGGCTGTCGTGAGTGAAAAATATTTTAATAGCACTAAAATCTTCAATAGTATTAAAATCTACCAATTCTGGTAAATAATTTAATTTAGTTTGAAAACTATTCAGCTTTTCATTATGTTTATTGGTTTGCCATACATTTTCTTTAAATAAAACAGTCGTAATTTCTGAATCTATTTTTAAAGATAATATGGATTTTATAGACTCACTATCGATGTCGATAGAAAATAGAAGTTCCTTTTTAGGAGAATGGATTCTTGCTCCATTGGAAGTAACTAAGTAAACTGGAAATCCCAACGTTTCAACTATAGGTAGCGCATCTAGATGATGACGCCCTGTTGCTACAATTATTAAATAATTTTGATTGTATAATTCTCTAAAAACTGTTTTAGTATATTCTGATATTTTATGATCTTGATTCAGTAATGTTCCATCTAAGTCACTGATTACTACTTTTATATTATTATCTATTTTCATTATCCTGATTAATCTATTTATGGCACAAATTTATTCTAATTCAAACAAAATACAAAACAAAACAATAGGGCACCTGATGAAAATAACATCAAATTAACCTATTTAACATAAAGTAAGAAGTTTAAATAATAATCATTATTTAAAAACTGACTGCCTAATAATTCTACCAAATAATCGATATCCAATATTTGATCGAAGTATACTCAGGAAATTAGCATCGAAACCAATGGTATGTCTTTTAAAGTTATTTGATGGGTTTTCGGCAATTTTTAATATTTCTTTTATAATCTGAGGTTTTAAATCTTTGTTTTTCTTAGTCTTATTTTCTAAAATTTTTCCAATTTTATTCATTAAATAATTATAAGAAGGTAAGGAAGAGCAATCTGATTTGGTCACATTTTTTTGAAAATTAGAAGGAGTATTTCCAAATTGTACTGTAGCAACACTTACATTAAAATCAATTAATTCATAAGCCATACATTCTGAAAAACTTTCTACCGCATGTTTGGTAGAATGATAAAAACTACCCAAAGGTAAATTTACTAAACCTGCTATTGAAGTAATATTTATAAAATGCCCTTTTTTCTGGACTCTAAATAAAGGAATAAAAGACCTGCACACCTTTACAACTCCTAAATAGTTTACATCTACAATATGGTTTATTTTTGCATCCTCAGATAACTCCACAAAACTCCTGTACCCTACTCCTGCATTATTAATCACTACATCAATTGTCTTATACTCTTCAATTATTTTTCCATAAGCATTCTCAATACTGGAGCTACAAGTAACATCCAGTAAAAAGCAATTTATATTATTTATTTTTTGAAGCTCTTTTCCTTGTTCTAAGCAAATCATTGTTGCAATAACATTCCAACCATTTTCAGCAAAATGTAACGCAATTTCTTTACCAATACCACCCGAAGCACCAGTTATGACAACATTTTTCAACTCTGTTTTCTTTAATTATTATACATTCTTTTTAAATATTAAGATCAAAAAATTGATACTTTATTTAATAAATACGACCCCTATTTGGGGTCGTAAAAGTTTGTTATATTCTTTTTTAATGCAAATTTTTAATCTACATTTTCAGTATACTTATAAGCATCAATTACCTTTTTCACTAACCTATGTCTCACAATATCTTTATCATCAAGATATATAATTCCAATACCTTCAATATCTTTTAATACTAATAATGCCTCTTTGAGCCCTGAAATAGTTCTTCTAGGCAAATCAACTTGTCCTGGATCACCAGTCACCATGAATTTTGCACTTTTCCCCATACGGGTTAAGAACATTTTCATTTGTGAATGCGTTGTGTTTTGAGCTTCATCCAAAATTACAAAAGCATTATCCAGTGTTCTACCACGCATAAAAGCCAATGGTGCAATTTGAATAATTCCCTTCAAGATATAGTCTTCCAGTTTTTCATTGGGTAACATATCTCTTAAAGCATCATAAAGCGGTTGCATGTACGGATCTAGTTTTTCCTTCATGTCTCCTGGTAAAAAACCAAGGTTCTCCCCTGCTTCAACAGCGGGACGGGTTAGAATTATGCGTTTAACTTGTTTTTCTTTCAACGCTTTTACAGCCATTGCAACTCCCGTATAGGTTTTTCCTGTACCGGCAGGACCCACAGCAAATACCATATCATTTGTATTAATAGTATCTACTAAAAGTTGTTGATTGGGAGTCATCGCTTTAATGATTTTACCTCCTACTCCATGAACTAGGATTTTATCATTAATAGCCATTTTTCGGTCATCTTGTGCATCACCCAAAATAACACGCTCAATCACATTATTATCAATATTATTATAGCGGGTAAAATGCAACATTAAGCGTTGAAACCGTTTTTCGAACTCGTCTAAAATTTCTTTTTCTCCAAAAGCTTTCAAGGTGGTTCCTCGAGCTACGATTTTAAGTTTTGGATAATATTTTTTAATCATTTCAAGATGAGAGTCTTGAGCGCCCCAAAACTCTTTTGGTGCGATGTCTATGAGCTCGATTATTCTTTCGTTCAAAAGTTGTAGTTTTATATTAAAATTAATCAATCAATAAATCTAATCCGTTTTGGTTTTAAACCTTTGTAATATTTGCTTTAATAATTAGAATTTGTTTTTCTTTTTTGCTTTTTTGAATTTACTATTATTAGCTTTGCATTTCTCAAATTTAATGAAAATTAGTTTTAGATTACACCAATAGTTATAAACAAAATTATGTCAATAATTACCCTTACTACCGATTACGGCTTGAAAGACCACTTTGTAGGTGCGTTAAAAGGGAAGATTTTATCTGAATACTCTGATGCTACAATTATTGATATTTCACATCATATTGACGCATTCAACACTGTTGAAGCAAGTTACATAATTGGCGCAGCCTTTTCCAGTTTCCCAAAAGGGACTGTTCACCTGATAGGAGTGGATATGGAATTAAATAAAGAGAACCTCCATATTGTAATGCAATGGAATGATTCTTTTTTTATTGCTGCCGATAATGGAATTTTAAGCATGCTTTCGCAAAAAATTGTTCCTCAAAAAATTGTTGCAATCAATATTCATGACCGTTTACCAAGTGATGCTTCTGGTCTAGATGTTTTTGTAAAAGTGGCTTGTCATATTGCCAAAGGAGGGTTACTAAACGTAATTGGCAAAGAAATTAGTACCATAAAACAAATAACTGAATTAAAAGCAGTTGCTTCAGATGACAACAATTTATTGAAAGGACATGTGATTTATATTGACCATTTTGGAAATGTAATAACTAATATTTCCAAAAAGCAATTTCTAGAAGTGGCCAAAGGACGTCCTTATGAAATTATCATGAAAACGAAAAATATCAAAACCATTTTGCCAAATTATTCGGCAATTGCTAGTTCAGATAAATATCCAATTAAGAATTATGAAGGAGAAAAATTAGCCATATTCAACGAAGCTGGTTTTCTTGAAATTGCAATATTTAGAAGCAATCCTGATAAAGTGGGTTCGGCTAATAGTTTATTGGGACTCAATTATAGAGATGTAGTTTCTATTCAATTTAAAAATTAAGATTTTAATAAAATAGAAAAATCAACAATCGTTAATCTAAAATCAAAAAACTAAATGTTTGTACGAATAGTAAAATTGAGTTTTCACGAAGAAAAAATCCCTGCTTTTTTAGAAAATTTTGAATCCATAAAAGATAGAATTCGATCAGCACCAGGAAATAAACTATTGGAACTATATCAAGATAAAAATAATAAAAGCATCTTTTTTACGTACAGCTACTGGGAAACAGAAGCCGATTTAGAAAATTACAGAAACTCTGCGTTTTTTGATGAAGTTTGGACTTTTACCAAAAAACTATTCAATGATAAACCCGAAGCTTGGAGTGTCGATAAATTAGCTTCTTTGGTTTAAAGTTTAATGTTCGAAGTTGAGCAGCATTAAACCTTAAATCTTAAACTTTTTAAACAAAAAAAATGAAAGCAATATTATTACGAGAAATTAAATCCTTTTTTGGTTCGCCAATCGGTTATTTAGTAATCGCATTATTTCTAATTCTCAACGGACTATTTCTTTGGGTTTTTCAAGGTGATTATAATATCCTCAATACTGGATTTGCTGATATGAGTCCGTTTTTCACTCTATCTCCATGGATTTTAATATTCTTAATTCCTGCCGTTACCATGCGCAGTTTTTCTGATGAAAAAAAGCAAGGAACACTTGAATTATTACTTACTAAACCTTTGAGTATATGGGAAATTGTTAACGGAAAATTCTTTGGTGCCATGTTGCTTATTGTAATGGCAATTGTTCCAACAATTATCTATGTTTTTGTAATTTCTAGTTTAGGAATACCCGAAGGAAATATTGATATGGGAAGTACTATTGGATCTTATTTTGGTTTATTGTTTTTAATTGCAGCTTATTCCGCAATTGGAATATTTACTTCTACCCTATCCGATAATCAGATCGTCGCTTTTATTGTAGCCGTATTTTTATGCTTCTTTTTCTATTTTGGATTTGAAGGATTGGCATCAATTGTGCCTTCAGTTTCTACTTTAATTTCGGCAATAGGAATGCAAGATCATTTTAAAAGTATGGGCCGTGGTGTAATCGACACTAGAGACATTCTCTATTTTGTAAGCATCACTATTTTATTCCTTTCGTTTACTGTTTATAAACTAAAATCTTTTAAATTGTAATGGTACCAATTCAAAAAAGCAACTTAAAAACATTACTGATAACTATTGCCTTTTTATTGATTGCAAACGGAATCAGCATGCGATTTTTTCATCGTTTTGATTTAACTAAGGACAAAAGATATACCCTTTCTGAAACCTCTTTGAATATCATCAAGCAAGTACAAGAACCGCTTTCGATAAAGATATACATGCAAGGGGAATTGCCTGCTGAGTTCAAGCGATTGCAGCAAGAAACACAACAATTATTAGAAGAATTTCAAGCTTATAATAAAAATATTGTTTTCGAATTTGTCAATCCATTAGAGAATGAAGATTCGAGCATGGACAACATTAAAGAATTGTATCGAAAAGGATTGACACCAGTAAACATAACTGTTGACGACAAAGGGAAACAATCCCAAGCTATGGTATTTCCTTGGGCTATTGCTGTGTATAACAATAAGGAAGTCAACATCCCATTATTGAAAAATAAAATGGGCGCTACTACAACTGAAAAAGTTATTGGATCTGTACAACACCTAGAGTATTCTATTGCTGATGCCATTAATAAAATCACTACCGTTAAACAGAAAAAAATTGCGGTAATTAAAGGAAATGGAGAGTTGCAAGATATTTTAATGGCTAAATTTCTTTTGCAAATAAGAGAAAGTTACCACATTGGCCCATTTACATTGGATTCGGTTGCCAAAAGTCCGATACAAAGTTTAGAAGCTTTAGAAAAATATGATTTGGCTGTTATTGCAAAACCTACAGAAGCCTTCTCAGACGCCGAAAAACAAGTTTTAGACCAGTATATTATTAACGGAGGTAAAACATTATGGCTTGTGGACCAAGTAGCGGTTGAAATGGACAGTTTGTACAATTCTGCTGGTGCTACTTTAGCTTATCCTAGAGAACTAAATCTAAATGATATGTTCTTTAAATACGGCTTTAGAATTAACCCAGATATTATAAAAGACGAACAAGGAAGTCCTATAAAATTGGCCACTGGTGAACAAGGAAGTGCTACACAGTATCAAGATTTCAACTGGAAATTTGCCCCATTAGTTTACCCAGAAAGTACCCATCCCATTGTAAAGAATTTAGGCGGAATAAAATTTGATTTTGCCAATCCTATTGATACTTTAAAAAATGGAATTAAGAAAACGGTGCTTCTAAAATCATCTCAATATTCCAAAAAAGTCGGTACTCCTGTCGAAGTTAATTTAGAAATTGTTGCTGAAGAAACGAGCCCGAATCATTATATCAAAACAGGGAATATTCCAATGGGAGTTTTACTTGAAGGTCAATTTCACTCGGTATTTGAAAACCGTGTTTTACCTTTTGAGCAAAGCAATTTCAAAAAAGAAGGAAAAGCCAGCAAAATGATTGTGATTTCTGATGGAGATTTGATAAAAAACCAATTGGACAAAAATTTTCAACCCGTTGAATTGGGCTTTGATCAAAGATCTGGTAATTTGTATGACAACAAAGATTTCTTGTTAAATTGTGTCAATTATTTACTAGATGACACTGGACTTATTAACATTCGATCAAAGGATCTTGACCTTCCTTTATTAGACAAAGAAAAAGTATACGAAAACTATACTCAGACACAAATCATAACTATCGGGCTTCCAATCCTAATATTAACCCTTTTTGGACTTTTATTTACCTTTATTAGAAAAAGAAAATACAGTAAATAGATGTTAATAAAAAAGTTTCAATACTAGAATAGTTTACGATATATTTGTAAAATGTATTCTATTTTAGAATTTAAACTAAAAGAGAAACTCAAAAAATAAAATAAAACAGATGAAATTTATAGTATCGAGTTCGTACTTATTAAAACAGTTACAAGTTTTAGGTAGTGTTATCAATAGCAGTAATACTTTGCCAATTTTGGACAACTTCCTATTTGAATTAAACAATAATGAATTGACGGTTTCAGCCTCCGATTTAGAGACGACTATGTCTGCAAGTTTGGCGATTGATTCTACAAGTCAAGGAAGTGTTGCTGTACCTGCAAAGTTACTTTTGGAAATTCTTAAAACGTTTCCTGAGCAACCTTTAACTTTTACCGTTCAAGAGAATAGTACTATAGAAATAAGTTCAAATTCAGGAAAATATGCATTAGCCTATGCTCCAGGTGAAGAATTCCCTAAAGCAGTAAATCTAGAAGAACCCTCAGTTACTTTAGTTCCTGCTGATGTATTGGCAACAGCCATAAGCAAAACAATTTTTGCCGCTGGAAATGACGATTTACGCCCAGTTATGTCTGGAGTGTTTTTTCAATTTTCTCCAGAAGGATTAACTTTTGTGGCCACAGATGCTCATAAATTAGTAAAATATGCTCGTACGGATGTAAAAGCATCACAAGTGGCTGATTTTATTATGCCAAAAAAACCTTTGACTATTTTAAAGAGCATTCTTTCCACATCTGATGCGGAAGTAAAAATTGAATATAATGATTCAAATGCTACTTTCTCATTCGATAACTATATTTTGATGTGTCGTTTAATAGATGGAAAATATCCAAACTATGAAGCGGTTATCCCAAAAGAGAATCCTAATAAATTAATGATTGACCGTTCTCAATTCTTGAGTTCTGTACGTCGTGTGGCTATTTTCTCTAACAAAACAACACACCAAATTCGTTTAAAAATTGCTGGTGCTGAGTTGAATGTTTCTGCTGAAGATATTGATTACTCAAATAAAGCAGAAGAAAGATTGACATGTGATTACCAAGGTGACGATATGCAAATAGGATACAATTCTCGTTTCTTGACTGAAATGTTGACTAACCTACAATCTGACATGATTATGCTTGAAATGTCATTGCCTAATAGAGCTGGAATTCTTACTCCTGTTGATGGATTAGAAGAAGGGGAAACAGTAACTATGCTAGTAATGCCTGTAATGTTAAATAGTTAACATTAAACCTTGAAATTGTTGTATATTCATTTTTGAAATTGAAATATAATACTTAACATTGTCATTCGATATAAGCTATTAACCAAACCATTTTTATATTTAAAAAAACCGCTATTTCCTTTTGGGATATGCGGTTTTTTTTTGTGGTCAATATTTTAAGAGAAATATTTATTTTATTAAATAACTCCCATTTTTTTCATTAGAAAAGTAGCGCTTTTATTTTTACAAATTCCATCACGCAGTTTGTAATCAAAATGCAATTCATCATTCTGAATTTCAACTTCAAAACATTTATTGATAAGTAGGTCCGGATATTCATTTGTCGTTAAGCAAACTTCAATATCATGGGTTGCAATGGCACCAATAGCTTTCTTAGCTATTACTTTCTTTACTACTTCTATAGTTCCATTTCGTTTATCATCTGAGTTGGTTCCTCTCAAAATCTCATCCAATAATACGAACGCAGGTTGGTTTTCTAATGCGTCCATGATTTGTTTTAAACGCTTAATTTCTGCAAAGAAATATGATTCACTATCCGATAATGAGTCCGACAATCGCATGGAAACTAATATAGGTAATGGATGTACCGTAGCTTCGCTTGCGCAAACTACTGATCCCATTCCTGATAAAATCATATTGACGCCTAGACTTCGTAGAAAGGTACTTTTACCAGACATGTTAGAGCCTGTCAATATCATAAAGGATTGAGGCTGAAAATGAACTGCATTCCCTACTCTCGTTTTTTCATTTAGCAAAGGGTGGCTTAAATTTGAAAACGCTATTTTGAACTCAGAATTCAAATTTGGAAAAACAAAATCCGGATTATTATAGGAGAAATTACACAAGCTACACAACATTTCAAATTCTCCAATCACTTCCAACCATTCTTCTAGAATAGCTACATGCTCTTTTTTCCAACTCAATAATTTTTTTAATACATGAAGATTAAATAGAAAAGTTCCGTTGAACAATGATGCTGCCAACAAATTCCCAACAGTATCCATATTAGAAAACAATTCAGACAAAACTTTAAGATGATGACTTGCATTTTCAGCCTTAAACTTTAGTCTTTTTTGTAATTGCGTTAATTTTTTTGACTGAAATGATTCTTCTTCTATTTTTTTAAGCAATAAACTATATTGGCTAATGACTTTATCAATATCCTCAGCATTGGCAATTTCTATTTGGATTCGTTTGAAAAAATTACCTAAAATCCCTAAATTAACAAGAAAGATATAGGTCAAGAAGCTTAGTAAAATAACTTTAGAAGTTACTAAATAAGCAATTAAAGTTCCTAAAAATAATACTGGAGTAACATATGATACTATACTAGCCCATTTAGGTAAAGGGGTTATTGGGAATTTGCTCCATTGCAGTAGTGCTTCATAACTTGATTTAGTATCCTGACTCATTTTGGCCAAAGCCAAAAAATCCTGACGCCAATCTAACTTTTCAGATAACTCATTAGTTGCTTCTTGATTGTCTAGAATCGTTTCATTAGTTGACAAAGTAAGTAACTGCTGTGCCAATGTTTTCTTTCCGATAAAAGTAACTGTTCTATTTAAATTTTGAAATAGAGAATGTTCTCCAAAAATATCTAAATCATACGCATAAGGATGATGAAAATCATTAAATTCTTGTCCGTTTTCAAAAGGAAGCGCTTTGCTTTCCAAATAAGAAATCTCGTCTTGATTGATTTTTAAAAGCGCCTCGCTCTTTTTTCGTTCAAAAAGTAATTTCGAATGGAAACGCATTAATATAATAAAAGCGATAAAAAATACTGCCGCCAATCCTATAAAGAGAATAGTACTATTTTGCATATAAAAATAAAGAGAACCCAAAAACAGCACAATACTGACTAATCTAAAAAAACTGATACTATTGTATTTTTTATTGATTGTCTTTAATTCTTCCGTAACACTTTTAACCTTTGATTTATATATTTTCATCTGACGTATTAATGAAAGACAAATATAAGATTCCCGATAGGAATACCTATCGCAACGGTTAGTTAAATTAAGAAAATAAGAGGCATTCCATCTAAAAAAAGAAAAGCAACCAAAACCAATACGGTTTCAGCTGCTGTTTCTTACTCAAAAAATATTTTGCTCCATTTCATTAGTAAATAGGTTCTAACGACAATGAATTATGTGCATTTTAAATTACTCCTCAATAGGAATGGCAAGGATTGGAACATCAAAATTATTAGCAAATTTCTTAGTCAAACTAGGATGAAATAATCCTTCAAAAAAGCTTCTTTTATAAGTTAACATTGTTAAAAGATCAATTTCTTTATATAAAATAAAGTCCAATATCGTTTCTTTCACTTCATCACTGGTAATAACAAAAAACTCGATAGGTTCATCTTCAAAGTCTTTTTCCCATTTTTTTACCGTTTCCCTAGTAACATCAGAATTTCCTGTTTTCACATAAAGACATTTTACGTCAGCATCAGCCATTTTAGCAATCGAAAGTATTTTTTTTAATGCTTTTTTATCTTTAGGTCTAAATCGAGTAGTAAAACCAATCGTTTTTATTGGTTTGAATTTGGCATCAATCGGAATACTTAGTAAAGGAACATCAATATCAGTTAGTACATTTCCAGTATTTGTACCTGAAAAAAAAGCCGACCAACCTGAGGCACCTTCAGTTCCCATCACTACATAGTCAATTTTATCGTCCTTAATTGCTTTTTTTATATTATAGACTAAATCACCATCCATCAATCGATGTGTCATTTTTATCTTATCTAAATGATGTTCTTCGGCTATCGCTCTTAATTTGGGTATTTCGTCTTTAAACATATCGAACTGTGATAATTGCAATGATTCATAAATTATCATATAATTCTCTGGAAAAAACTGATTGTCAAATACAGGCAATTCAAATGTATGCAACAAAATGAGCTCACCTTGAACAATTTTTGCAAATTCTAAAGCATGAATAAAGGCATTGGTAGCCGTTTCAGAAAAATCGGTTGGAAAGAGGATACGTTTCATGTTATATAGCGTTAATTATAATTCGTTATTCAAAGTTATACTTAAAGTTACGGTATTAATATGATAATTATCAGTAGTTTATTTTATTATCCCTTATTTTAAAAAAATACAAAATACAACTCTATAATTCTAATCACTGTGAATTGCTAAAATAGGAATGTCTAATTCCTGTTCTTCTTTTTTACCATAACTCGGAACAAACAACCCTTCAAAAAAACCTCTTTTATAAGTTAACATAGTCAGCACATCAATATTTTTTGTCGAAACAAAATCAATGACTGTTTCTTTTATGGCATCACTAAGCACAATATAAAAAGAGATCGGTTCTTTACGGTATTCTTTTTTCCATAAATCAATCGTTTCAAAAGAAACATCTGAAGTATTGGTTTTTACATATAGGCATTTTACTTTAGCATTTAGTTTCTTAGCAATTTCTAATACAGCTTGCAATGGCTTTTTATCTTTAGGCCTAAATCGTGTGGTAAAACCAATGTTTTTAATGGGACGGTATTTTGCTGACAAAGGCACACACAACATAGGAACTTCAACTCCAATAATTACAGAACCCGAATTTGAACCGACAAAAAAAGCATCCCAGCCTGTCCATCCAGAAGTTCCCATTACCACAAAGTCAATTTTATCTTCTTTGACTGCTTTTTTAATATTAGTGACCAAATTACCTTCCATCAATCGATGTGTCATTTTTATTTGATCCAAAGCAAGGGCTTGCGCCAATTTATGCATTTTAGGTACTTCCTCTTTAAATCGATCTAGTTCTGAAAATTCAATCGAATCATAAATCATTGAATAATTTTCATGAAAAAACTGTTCGTCAAAAGTCAATAATTCATAGGAATGCAATACAATAAGATCCGCTCCCACGGCATTGGCAAATTCCAATGCATGCACAAAAGCGTGAGTAGCGATTTCAGAAAAATCCGTTGGAAACAAGATACGTTTCATTATTACGACTATTTAAGGTAGGCTATTATAGTAAATTACATACTAAAGTTACAAATTAAATAGTTAAATATCAGTAAATTAAGTTGATTTTAACTTCTAAAAATCACTGTCCTTTAAAAAAACGAATACTTCTACAGATTTACTACCTTTGCACCTTATAATAAAAAATATGTTGTACAACGATTCAATAGTAGCACTGGCTACACCTTCAGGAGCGGGAGCCATAGCGGTAATCCGAATTTCCGGAAATGAAGCAATTACTATAGGTAACAGCGTTTTTAAGTCTATTAAAAACAAAGATTTACTCAAACAGAAAACACATACATTACATTTAGGACATATAGTAGATGATAATAAAACCTTAGACGAGGTTTTGGTATCTATCTTCAAAGGGCCCAATTCTTATACAGGAGAGAATACCATAGAAATCTCCTGTCACGGTTCGACTTACATACAACAACAAATCATACAGTTATTGCTCCGCAAAGGATGTCGTATGGCCAATGCTGGTGAATTCACCCTTAGAGCCTTTCTAAACGGTAAACTTGATTTATCACAAGCCGAAGCCGTTGCTGATTTAATTTCGTCAGATAACGAAGCTTCTCATCAAATTGCAATGCAGCAAATGCGTGGTGGTTTCTCTAATGAAATTGCCAAATTAAGAGAGGAATTATTGAATTTTGCTTCTTTAATCGAATTAGAATTAGACTTTGCCGAAGAGGATGTAGAATTTGCAGATCGTACGCAGTTTCATGAATTATTGAACCGAATCGAATTTGTCCTGAAACGTCTTATTGATTCCTTCGCAGTGGGTAACGTTATCAAAAACGGAATTCCTGTGGCTATTGTTGGTGAACCTAATGTAGGAAAATCGACTTTGTTAAACGCATTATTGAATGAAGAACGCGCTATTGTATCTGAAATTGCTGGAACAACACGTGATACTATCGAAGACGAATTAGTTATTGGTGGCATTGGCTTCCGTTTTATTGATACAGCTGGAATTCGTGAAACTCAGGATGTAGTAGAAAGCATTGGAATCAAGAAAACATTTGAAAAAATAGAACAAGCCCAAGTGGTTTTATACTTGTTTGATAGTTTAAAATTTAAGGTTCAAAGTTCAGAATACATCATCGAAATTGAAAAAATAAAAAATCAGTTTCCTTTAAAACCATTGGTCGTTGTTATCAATAAACTGGATTTACTAACTGATCAAGAAATTACAACCATTCGCCTAGAACTTGAAACCTTAAATATTAAACTCATTTTCTTGAGTGCTAAAAACAATATAGGTGTTGATGAACTTAAAAATCAGTTACTCTCTTTTATCAATACAGGAGCTTTAAGAAATAACGAAACAATCGTTACTAATACAAGACATTACGATTCTTTACTTAAAGCATTAAATGAAATAAAAAATGTAAAATACGGACTAGAAACAAATTTATCTAGCGATTTAATGGCACTTGATATTCGGGAAGCTTTGTACCATTTTGGGACAATTACTGGCCAAGTGACCAATGATGAATTGTTAGGTAATATATTTGCTAATTTCTGTATCGGAAAATAAATCCACTTTTTTTAACAAAATATCACAAAACAAAACACACTAAAACCCTTGTATATCAAGGTTTTTTTCGTTTTTCTATTTTCTTAAATTATTGATATTTTTTCTTTTTTTTGTATTTTTTGTATCGGGAAATAGGTTTCACAAAACATCACAAAATAAAACAAAGAATCCCAGTTAAAATGTCATAAAACGGCATTTTAACTGGGATTCTTCTTTCTGTTTATTTAGCTTTATTTGCAGATAGTTTGTTCCTTTTTGTACCATTATTGTACCACGAAAATAATTTTCCTTATTGGATTTTTTTTTGGCGAAATTATGACACACAGAGAGACACATAGACACAATGGGACACAAAATTAGTCACAAATTTTGTAGTTATTCCATCTAATAAATCCCATATTTGCTGGTTTAATTCTTCCAGAGAAAAGAATTTAGTTTCTTTTAGATTTACATAAATCCTTCGATACAATATCTTAACAGCTCCTTCAACCAATGACTTATCTCTTGGTTTGTAAGCCCTGGCAGGCAAGATTGTAGTTTGGTAATGTTCGGCTAAATCAGCCAGGGTTTCATTAATTGTGGGTTCAAAACGACTACTTTTTATTACTGCTGATTTTAAATTATCGGGAACAATTGCCGCAGGTGTACCTTCAAAAAAATGCATGGCATTTTCTACCGATGTAACAAAATCTTCCTTTTGTTGGCTCATAGAAGCTTCGGCATAGGTGTATTGACTGGCTCCCAATATGGCTACAAAAAATTGTACTTCTTTGATTTCTCCCGTGTCTTTATCAATAATGGAGAGTGTTTTTCCAGCATAATCCACATACATTTTATCACCAGCTTTGTGATTCATGTGCATCACTGGATTGACTCGTTTGCTCCATGTTTTATAATGATATCCAAATTGTAAGCTTCTGTAACCATTAAGATTTAGTGCAATATATTGCTCCCACATATGTTGTATGGTAACGCCAACTTTTTTTAGTTCGCGTTCCATTTTAGGAAAAAAATCATATAGAATCTGCAGTTTGGGACTAATTGATTCCACAGTAGTGTGTGAGAACAAAAGTTCTAACTCGGCATCTGTTTTTTCGTTAATTATTTCAAAACTTAATCCTAGCACTTCAAATAAAGAAATATACTTCTTTACCGTATTCCTGGAAAGGGATAAGTACTTACTTATGAACAACTTACTTTTTCCGTTACAGTAGAATTTAATTGCTTTTCTAATTTTACTCATGTCTGTTATTTTGTTTGCCATAATCCGTATTTTTTTAACGAATGTATGGTGCTAACAACATGAAAAAGTTAGTAGTTTTTAATGGTCAATTGTACCCCAAAATCAGGTGGTCAATTTGCACTGGAAAGTGGTGGTCAATTTGCACTGGAATAGGGTGGTCAATTTGACTGGTTTTTCCATTTGGATCAAACATTTTGGACTAGACCACTTTTCATCTTTATAATTTGATACATAAATCCCTACATCTTTAGCTCCTTCATATTTTCCTCCAAACCAAGCAGCTAGTAACTCATTTGGTTTTAACTCCACAAGAGTAGAAGCATGACTATTTGTTGTTACCGGTTCTATAGCAATATATTGCTGCTTTATATGGGTCGCTGTTGGATTTTTTGGTACAGAGGTAACGACATATACCCAAGTACTAATAAAAGCAATGAGTATTTTAATTTTAAATGCATTATTTATTATTTGGATTAAAAAATTATACAAATTATTTTATAAAATCGACATTCATCTTATCCGATTTCAATATTTTATCCCCAATGTATTTTCCAATTTGACTTCCTTGTAAAACCCCTTTTTCAATTGCATCCCTATAATGAATTCCTCCATATAATCTAGAAATAGCTGCTTCTTGTGAAGCCTGTAAAAATGATTTGAATTTTCTTTGGGACAAACCAAACTCTAATTCAGTAGTATCAGTAAATGAGAAATTAGTTCCCAAAATTTGTGTCAACACCGTTGCGGCAGCTGTCGAAATCACACTGTGGCCTGAGGTATATTCTGGAAATGGAGGTGTTTGTAAAACTGATTTCCAACGTTTATCAATCCATTTGTTGATAGCCGTTTCTGGCCTTATTCTATTGCTTCTGTATTTTTCGTCCCAACAACTTATAAAAGCATCAGACAAAGTAATTGCCACGCTGCAATGAATGAAGGCTGTTTGTGTCAAGCTAGTTCCTTTTTTCAAACAGGCAATTCCAGTAATGCCCATCCAATGTCCGCCTGGAGAAATTTTCTTTAGACCAAATTCAACATGCCCAATTTGATTTAAAATAAAAGGATTACAATCCCAAAAACTAGCAATAGCGCGTTGTTTTTTGGATAATTTATTTACAACTTTATAAACTTCATTCAATTGTATGTAAAAAGAAGAAGTCTTTGTTAAATCAAACGGCGAAGGTGGTGCTGGCTTAAATTGATCACATGACACTAGGTAAAAAGGTCTAATTTGAAACCAATTTGGCTCAATAGCCATCATATATCCAGGACCTGTAGGTTGCCAATATCCATCTCCTTCTGTAGGAGTATATTTCTTATAACTACTTAGTTTGCTAAATCCATCCGCTTTTACATATTCCATCATTTGATTTACAACCAATTCTACCAGCTTAGCAGTGTATTCTACTTGTTCTTTAGAAATACCTCTTTTTATAGCTAATTCCTTTAAAGAATTGGCTTCTGTTGCAAACAAATAGCCTGATGGTAAAAGTTTTTCAGCCATTTTGAATACCGCAAATACGGTCGCAAAAGAAGCATTACTTTTTGCGATAAGTTCATTTGGTACTTCAATTTTCTTAAATTGATTTATTGATGGTGCAAATGAATTTTTAGAATTATAAAATAATGAAGTAGCTTCATTTGAACCAAGAGTAACATACGAATAATATCTTGCTGCCGCGACAGGCGAGGTTACGTCATTTACCATTACATCTGTTACTTTTTTTAAAGCAGATACATAGTCATTTGAAGAGAACTCCTTATTTTGTGAAAAAGTTGTAGCTCCTACCAAAATGATGCTTAAAATGATATAGATTTTTTTCATAGTTTTTTATTAATAATTGTATACCTCTGGTATTTGATTGTTTACACCAAAAATGATTCTTTTTCTACCATTTGCGTCAAGAGAAATAATATCCTTAACACATCCATTTACTTTTAAACCAGAACTTAACTGGGGAACGTAAGTAAAATTACCTTTGCCATCTCCTGTTAATAAAACACCATAGTTGGCATCAATTTTTCCGATTTTTAGTCTTGTTTTTTCAATATTACCCCCCAATAAAATATCAATTTTCCCATCATTATTGTAGTCATTTAATCCAATAGCATAAACAGGTGCATAATTTGCCTGAACAGGTAAACTGTGCTTTATAAAAACGCCATTCTTGTTCTCAAACCAAAGGGTCTCAAAAGTACTGGCCTTTAATTCCTTTGCGGACTTCAATTGCTCGGGAGACAAAATTTCGGAAATAGTAGCATCAGAATAGGATTCATAATTTGGAAACCGCTGACGAAAACTAACAATTTGATCCGTAAATTCATCTCTGCTAGCCATAGGGTAAGATTTTCCTTGTACATAGCAGGAAATAAATGGATCAATCGAGCCATTTTTATCAAAATCACCATAACAAAGTGTTGCAGGTTCTTTTTCATTTACATGAATTTGGCTATTGTCACCCCAATTTCCAGCAACCAAATCAAGATCTCCATCTCCATCTAAATCAGCCAAAGCCAATCTATTCCACCAGCCATCTAAAGATTGAGGAAAGTATTTTTGTGTGGCGTCTACTAGTTTTCCATTTTTGTTTTCAAAACAACTAATTTTCATCCATTCCCCACAAACAATCAATTCTGGTTTGCCGTCTTTATTGATATCATCCCACAAAGCATCAGTAATCATTCCAACATGTTCTAATGCTGGAGCAAAAGCTGCAATTTGATTCGTAAAAACGCCCTTGCCGTCATTTATTAACAACATATTTGCTGGAGCTTCAGGATATCTACCTGGCACTACTCTGCTCCCAACAAATAAGTCTAAATCCCCATCTCCATCAACGTCCGCAGCCTTTACACAAGAACCGCTATTTGATTCAGGAGGTAATGCATTTTCTTTTCTTTCAAAAACGCCATTTGTATTAATGTACAATCGATCTTGTAATGCAGGGTCTTTTTCACTAAAAGCATATCCTCCACTTACCACATATAGATCTAAATCACCATCGTTATCAGCATCAAAAAATAAAGCATCTACATCTTCAGAAGCACGATCAGTATCAAAATCTTTTTGATTGTAAGCCATAAATTCCCCGTTGGGTTGTTGCAATACTAATTGACCTGCCTGCCCTTTTGCCCCTCCAATAAAAATATCTTCTAAATCATCCTTATTAATATCCCCTTTTGTTATACGAGGGCCACTATAGGACAGCATATTTGGCATTAAAGGTTGTACTTTAAAATCATTGGTTTCTTGCTCTAAATGATTAAAAGGAATAGTATTGCTTACTGAAGTAAAAACTGTTTTTTTAATTTCCTGAGCCGTATTTATAGCCGTATTGGTATCTTCATATTTTACGACAAAGGATTTATTTGCTGTAATATCCTTATTTATCGTCTGTATTTTTCCATCAGGCCAATAAATTGAAATAGAATCAATTGTAGCAGATGGAATCCCTAAATGCATCGGTTGTTGCATTGAACTTTGAAATCCATGCACTGGATAATTTTCTTGAGTTATAGTTCCTTTGGGGGTGAATACTTTGACCTTAGCACCCAAAGCATTTCTATTTTGTCCAAGCATTTGTAAACCAATATTCACATAATGCCCTGCATTTCCCATCTCAACTGCATTATTTCTATAAACCGCTGCAACATCATTCATTCGATTAACAACTAAATCAAGATCACCATCGTTATCAAGGTCAGTATAAACCGCACCATGAGAAAAGTTTTCATCTTCGAGTCCCCATTCCATTGACACATCTTTAAATTGAAGATTTCCTTTATTTTCAAAAACATAATTATGAAGCGGTGTTGAGGGAACTCCTTTCAACATTTGAAACATATTGTCTTCGGTTTCACCTTTAAGGTGTTTCAATCGTTCATTAGCATAAAACTTAACAAAATCTCTATTAATCATGTCTTTTGCATAACCATTGGAGACAAATAAATCTTTGTTCCCATCATTGTTAAAATCAGCAAATAGAGCAGACCAGCTCCAATCTGTATTCGAGATCCCACTTAACTGTCCCGTCTCGCTAAAGGTGTTATTTCCATTATTTACTTGTAACATATTACGCATTAACTGATGGTAAAATCCATTTTGTAATGTGTTTTTATAGAGTTCATAATTGTCTGGAGCATATAATAATTTTTGTCTTTTATTATCGGCAGGAAGCATATCTAAAGTGTAAATATCTGGCCAACCATCATTATTAATATCGGCTATATCAGCTCCCATTGAAAAGTTAGATATGTGTCCTATTTCATCTTTTAAATGATCTGTAAAAGTGCCATCTCCATTATTGATGTATAAATAATCTTCTTCTACATAATCATTAGAAACATACAAATCAGCCCAGCCGTCATTATTGATATCGCTCACAATTACTGACAAACCATATCCAATGGGATTTGAAAGAATATTGGCCTGAGCAGTAACATCTGTAAAATGATTGTTATCATTGCGATACAAACGGTCACCCGCATCAGGATCAATCATTTTTTTTACAAAAGAAGCGTCAAAATTACGAAGTTGTTTAATATTATGATTCAAAACATAAAGATCTAAATCACCATCATTATCATAATCAAAAAAAGCAGCCTGTGTAGAATGTCCCTCATCAGCAACACCCATCTCTACTGCTTTGTCTTTGAATGTAATTTCACCATTAGCTGAAGGTCCGTTATTGATAAACAATTGATTTCTTCTCATTTCGGGTTCCACATCACCTGAATAACTAACATAAATATCCAACCAGCCATCTCCATTTACATCGGCTACACTAACTCCTGTTTTCCAACCTCTTCGTCCTGTAACGCCTGCTTTTTTTGTAACATCGTTAAACTTTAAATTCCCTTGGTTGATGTATAATTTATTAGGTTGAAGATTAGAAGTAAAATACAAATCAATCAATCCATCGTTATTGAAATCACCCGATGCAACTCCGCCTCCATTATAAAAATATTCATAGGTAATAATATTAAGTTGCGGAGATTCTGGAAGTAGATTATTAAAAGTAATCCCTGTATCATTTGAAGCTAACAAAGAAAATAACTTTGTCTGCTGTGAAAAAACAGGTGATAAAACCAATAAACTTGTGCCTATAAAAAACCAAACTTTTTTCATATTTCTTATATTAAAATAAATGATGTACTAACCAAAATCATAAAATTACAAAAACTAAACTTAAAATAAATTCAATTAAATTAAAGCACTGTTTTTATTTTTACTTATTCTTTAAACCTACCTTATGACCTGCTATGGCATAATATAAAATTATAATATAACAAGGCAATAAAATCCAATATCCCTTAGTAGATGCCGTAGCCGTAGCTAAAGCCTCATTCATTCCTTGAGCAATAAATTGGGCTTTATTAGAATCTACCAACTTACCATATAAAGGTGGAATTATAGCTCCTCCAGAAATTGCCATAATTAACAATGCCGAAGCTGTTTTTGTAAATTTTCCTAAACCATTTAATGTTAAAGGCCATATTGCTGGCCATATTAAAGCATTTGCAATTCCTAGTGCAGCAACAAATAAAATGGATGCAAATCCAGAAGAAAACACAATGCAAAAGGAAAGAACAATGCCTAAAATGGCACTTATTCTTAATGCTAAAGCTTGAGTAATGTATTTTGGAATTAAAAAAACACCCAATGTATAAGTTGCTACCATAGCCATTAAGGTAAAAGTGGTGAAAAATTTAGCATCAGCGACAGGAAATCCTAAAGAAATACCATACGCAATAATTGTATCACCAGCAATAACTTCAACACCAACATACATGAAAAGTGTTAATACCCCTAACCATAAGTGAGGAAACTGAAAAATACTTGTTTGTGTGGTTTCTCCATCATTTACTTTTTTTATTGGTTCCGCTTCCACATCAGGTAAGGGAGCCTTTCTTATCAAAACACCTAACACAAATAAAACAATTGCCATTACTAAATAAGGAATAACCACACTATCGGCCATTGTATCTAGTAATTGTGTCTTTTCGCTAGCATCTACTACATTTAATTTCTCTTTAACCTCATCAATACCAGATAATAAAATGGCTCCAAAAACAAGAGAACCTAAAGCTCCTGCTACTTTATTAGCAATTCCCATTATTGAAATGCGTTTAGCGGCACTTTCAATAGGCCCTAAAATAGTTATGTATGGATTTGATGCCGTTTGTAATAAAGTCATCCCTGCCCCTTGAATAAAAATACCTGATAAAAACATCCAATATGTTCTTGCTTCGGCTGCTGGTATAAAAACTAAAGCGCCAAATCCCATTATAAACAAACCTAATGACATTCCTTTTTTATAACCAACCTTTGATAAAATATAAGAAGCAGGTAAAGCCATAATGACAAAAGAAATATAAGATGCTGAGGCGACCAAAAGAGATTGCGCCGAAGTTAATTCGTTTATGGTTTTCATAAATGGAATTAATGCGCCATTAATCCATGTAACAAATCCAAAAATAAAAAATAATCCCCCAATTATCATAATTGGAATTAATGTGGTGTTTTTTTCCTGAGTTGATGATAAAGTACTAGCTGACATATATATTATTTTAAAAATTTAATTTTATATTATAATGTTCAAACCATTTATAAAACGATTTGAATCTAAATCTTATCTCTGAAATTCTTATTCTTTCGTTTTAACTTTAATTATCTAATTTATACTTTCTAAAATAGATTTAATTTTATTATAATCAGACTGAATAATTATGTGTTCATCAAAAAAAATACTATTATTCATTGGGATTTTTACAACCTCAATTCTATTAATAATTGATGAAGCTGAACAATGAATTTCTTTAAAACCAGCTGTTTTAAATAAGCGCGCATTTTCGATATTAATTCCACCTGCAGGCAGTATTATAAGTTTATCCTTTGCTATTTCATTTAAACTTTTAAGATATTCTATACCTTTTTCAGCTGTATTATTACCTCCTGACGTTAAAACCCTTGTAACTCCTATATCAATTAGTGCTTGTAATGCTTTGTGAGAATTTTCAACCTGATCAAAAGCCCTATGAAAGGTAAATTCTAAAGGCTTTGACAATTCAATTAATTCTTGAGTTCTTTTATTATCAATTGTATTATTAGCGTGTAAAACACCTGAAACAATACCTTTACAACCTAATTTTCTACATATAATAATATCCGCTTTCATGCAATTAAATTCCTCATCAGAATAGTTGAAATTGCCACTTCTTGGTCGGATTAATACATGAACAGGTATATCAACTTCCTCTAAAACGTTTTTAAGTAAACCATATGAAGGTGTTATGCCTCCCACAGCTAATTCAGAACATAATTCAATGCGATGTGCTCCGCCATTTTGTGCATTTATAGCTGATTGATGTGACGATGTACAGATTTCTAACAACATATTTTTTAAAATAAAAATTAATTCACAAAAAATTATTACCCCTAAATTTCTAAAAAATTAAATAGAAAAGAAGTTTTTTTTATACGCAAGTAAACTAGTTAAAAAGTTAAAAGGAGAGTTTCCTCTCCTTTTAACAGAATTACTTTTCTGAAACAAAATATTATTTATCCCACCACATTTTTGTAATCCAAGTGTCTCCACCCATGTTAGAAACAGCTTGAGTATAACTGGCAGTATTATTACTTCCTTCTGTTGAAGGATAAATTTGCCTTCTAGGAATTTGTCCTGAACTAAAGTTTCCAGGGTAATTTACTGGAGTAAGAACAGGAAAATCAGATCTTTTCCAGTTATTCCAAGCTTCAACCCAGTTTCCAGTTAAACCAGCTGTAGCCCAGATTTGCTCATTAATCATTTTTAAAGAAGCAGCAGTTGAAGTTATGTTCAAAGGGTGTGCCGCAGCATAAAATACAGCATCTGCATTTGTAATTTGAGTTCCACCAAATTTATTCAAAGTTACCATTGCTCCAACTAATCCATTATTGAAGTATTGAGAAGCAGTTCCAGAAACAGAATAACCTCTTACAGCAGCCTCAGCCATTAATAGTTGTACTTGTGCGTAAGTAAGAATAAAAACTGGAGTAGTTCTATTCCTATACATAGGAGTAGGTCTAGAATAATTACCAATTGCAGCAGCATCAGAACCTGAACCTGAAGCACCAGGATAATTCGGCTCTAAACTTACATCTCTAGATCCTCCTTTAGTATCATATCCATTAGGAAAACCTATTTGAGCAGTTGTACTTGTGTTTCCTCCTGTATATAAATAATTTGCAGTAAGTCCCGCAGCTGGAACTTCGGCTACAACAGGAAGACGCAAGTCATTGTTTGATTTCAAATAATCAATCAATGTTTTTGACCAGCGAACTTCATAAAGATCCGCAGATACAGTGAATGAAGCACCATTACCATTATCAAAACCATCAGCATCATCAGTAGGAGAAATAGCTTCATCAGCGACAGAAGCAAAAACACCCCCTGCAGCCGCTTTTTCAGCATATGTTTTAGCGGTTGCAGCATCGGCAGCAGTTAATCGCATTGCCATTTTCAACATCAATGAATACCCAAAAGAACGCCATTTCGCTACATCACCACTATAATAAATATCACTTGTTGGTTTGTCTTTAGAAACATCCAAAGTCATAATTGCAGCATCTAAATCAGCTAACATTTGAGGATATAAATCTTGTTGCTTGTCGTATTTTGGTTGAGAAACACCTTGATCTAACATTAAAGCTTCTGAATAAGGAACGTCACCGTATACATCTGAGATATAAGAAATAGCCATTATCTTTACTATTTTTCCAATAGCAGCTAAATTTGGCATGTTTTTTTGAGTTGCTAATATGGACATTTGATTTGCTGTTGAAGCCGCGGTGTAAACGCCATTCCAAATTCTTTGATCATAATCAGAAGTACCACTAGTGGTCACATATTTATCACCACCATCATAATAATTAGCTCCTCCTGTTGAAGGCGATGCCAAAAGTTGAGCCCACATACTTTGAAATAAGATTGGACCTTCGTAACCAACAGTTCTTTGTCCATAATCATAAAGAGCTCTTGGTAAAAGTAGATTTGGATCAAATATTTCTGAACCCGCTTTAGTTGGATCTGTATTAATTTGTTCGAAATCACTATCGCATGAAATTAGCAAACCACTAACGACCACGAATAATATTTTAATATATTTAGTCATAATTATTTTATTTTAAAGTTAACATTTAGACCAAAAGACCTTGTTGAAGGTAAACTAGTCCCTTCAATTCCATAATATTTAACGTTAGAACCAAAACTACTTTCTGGATCAATATTATCCGCTTTACGCATTAGGATGGCAAGGTTTCTAGCTACAAATGAAATATCAATTCCTTCTAAGAATGAGATTTTACCCATTACCCTTTTTGGGAAAGCATATCCAAATGATAATTGTCTCAATTTGATGAAATCTCCACTCACAACACTTGTACTTGTAATGTTACGAGCTTCTGCTTGATAGAAATCTTCCGCTGAAGCAGTAATTCCACTATTTGTAACTCCTGTTTCTCTCCCAACTAATGTAGCTTGGTTCAATCCTCTTATACGAGAATAGTATTCAGTTGCAGAAATTACTTTATTACCATAGTTGAAATCAATTAAGAATGCCAGATTAAAGTTTTTGTATTTGAATTCATTATTCCATCCACCATAAAATGTTGGTAAAACGGAACCGAAATTTTTAAACTCACCTCTTATTGGTAATCCAGCAGCATCAACTTGAATACTTCCGTCTGCATTGTATGCATAATCATATGCTCTGATTTGTGGCCCAGCAGCGCCTACAACATAAGCTGTAACAGCATTTCCTAGGGTTCCACGGTTACTTCCTAAAACGATTGGAGTGGCATCCGCATTAGTAGCTAATACTTTATTTTTAAAATTTGTTGTATTTAAACTAGTTGTCCAAGTAAAATTATCTGTTTTTACTGGTACACCAGTTACAGCAATTTCTAGCCCTTTATTTTCTATAGAAGCACTTGCAACTACACCTGTAGCAAATCCAGTAGATCTACTATACTCTGCATTCAAAATCTCATCATGAGATGTTTTCTTGTAGTAAGAAGCATCAAATGTTAACCTACTTTTGAAAAATCTAAGTTCCAAACCTACTTCTACCTCGTCTACTGTAAATGGTTTTAAAAGAGTAGGAAGCGTAGATGGAATAGAACCCGTTGCATAACTTACTCCATTATTCACTAATGAATTCCCTGAATTGAAATACAAAGAATTAGCGTAAGGAGTTGCTTCACCACTTGTTACTGCATATGATAATCTTAATTTACCGAAATTTAATGCATCAATATGTAATAAATCGTTAAAAACAAATGCTCCTGAAACCGAAGGAGTAAATACTCCATTTTCTGTTGAAGCAGCGGAAGACAATGAAGAATAAACATCGTAACGTCCTGTTGTAGATAATGTTAAATATTTTTTATATCCTAAATCAAAAGAATAAAACGCAGAGTGACTTTCACTACCAGTATAGTTATATTCTCTATTAATATTAACTACATTGTTTGGCGTATATAAATAAGGTAAAACAAATGGACCTCCTCCTATTTTAATTCTTTCATATTTATTTTGTCTAATATTAGCACCTGCTAACGCATCTACTGAAAAATCTTCCGTTATTTTAAATTTAGCACCAAAAAGTCCATCCAAATTTAACTCTGAACGAGTAGATTGCCCTTTACTATCTAAACTTCCTTTTTTATTAGTAGTATAATCTAATCCCCATGGATTAACACTAAATTCTGTATCATTAGAAACATCATTTCCTAATCTTACCATTGCATAGATATTATCTGTAAAGCTATATTTAGTTGATAATACAGAAATGGTTCTTTTTCTTGTAGGATCTTCAACACCTTGATTCACTATAAAATAAGGATTTGTCACATAATTATCATCGCTAAAAACAACTTCCGCACCAGTTACAGGGTCATAACCTGGAGCAAAAATATTATGATCTACGTTAGGAGCTAAGAATAAAAAGTTATTTGGATTTTTAGGACCATCACTTAAAAAAGGTCTGTTTTTTGAACTTTCATCTGTATAATTAACAGAAGCAGCTACATTTAACTTACTTGTAATATTTTGATCCGCACTTAAATTGATTGTAGTACGTTTAAGACCACTATTTGGCACAATAGATTTCGAATCTAAATTAGATACTGACAAACGAAAAGCACCATCCCCCATTCCTTTAGAAACAGAAAGGCTATTTGTAAGGTTTGTTCCAGTTCTATAAAAATCAATATAACTTTCTTTTGCTTTACTATATGTATATTGTTTACCATCAAAACCAATTACTGAACTACCATCTAATCTACCTCCCCAAGAATTTCTGTTTGAAGCTAATGCCGCTCCAGCGGTCAAAGGTTTTGATCCCCCTGTACCTTGACCGTATTGATCTTGAAAATCAGTATAATCAACTGGTGCATCGGCCATAAAATTTGAATTATAAGTAATAGAGTAATCGCCACCCTTTTTACCTTTTTTAGTAGTTATGATAATAACTCCATTTACAGCTCTAGATCCATAAAGTGCAGAAGCTGATTGCCCTTTAAGAACAGTCATTTTATCAATATCATCAGGATTGATATTACCAATACCATCTCCTTGATCCGCTCCACCCCATTCTCCAGCAGAACCTCTTTGAGTATTATCAATTGGAATACCATCAATTACAAATAAAGGAGAACCTCCACTAGTAATTCCTGATATCCCTCTCAAAAGCACTTTTGAAGTTCCACCAGCACCACTATTGGTCCCTCTAACTACAAGACCTGAAACACGACCTGCTAAACCATTGGCTACGTTCGTTTCTCTAGCTTTGTCTAGGTTATCACCACCTACAGTCGTTACAGCATACCCTAATTTTCTTTGATCTTTAGAAATACCCAAAGCCGTTACAACGACTTCACCTAACTGATTTGCATTTTCTACTAAGGCTACATTTACAGTTGTTGAACCAGAAACGGTAACTTCTTTTACAACATAACCTAAATAAGTAAACACTAATATTGCTGACTTATTAGGTACTTTAATACTGTATTTCCCATTCAGATCTGAGGACACACCATTTGCTGTTCCTTTAACATTAACATTTGCCCCAGGTAGCGGAAATCTACTTATGGCATCTGTTATTGTTCCCGATACTGTTGTTTGAGCTTGAACGCCGTGAAAACTGAACAAGCATAATACAAACAGTACTTTTAGCACTTTTTGAATCATAAATTTAATTTTTAAGTTAATAGATTGTTTTTTAAGTTAATCATAAGTTAATCATAAGTTAAAAGTAAGGATACCTCACATAAACTATATCATAATTTCGACCAATAACATTTTTTAAAAGGTGTTGGGTTATTTTTAATAAAATTATAAGACTTATAACTCATGATTAAGCCTTTTTTGTTAATTTTTCAGATATATTTTAATGCAATTTTAAGATATAATAAAAAAGTAAAATTCACCTCAAAAGCACAGAAACGTTAACAAAATTTAATCGAAATTAATAAAAACACGTTTATGAAGAAATTATAAATGTTAAAATTTTAAACATCAAACAACTTTTACATTTTTTAATAAAACGTTATAGTTTCACGATAAAAAAAAATGATTTTGATTTTATTTCTCTTAAAAAATTAAAGAAATAATTACATCAAAAAATATTAATATGATTATATTATTGACTTCTAAAAAAATATTTTTAAACGTATGAATTTTAAAAAAAATTAAATTAATAAACAAGAACTTGTTTTTTTTGAGAAACCTTTAGGAATGGTAGTGTATTAAGAAAAATTAACTTTTGCAATAAATTAAACCAAAAATAGTATGTACCCATTGAGGATTGCACTAACCAATTCAAAAATATAACTTGAAAAAGTATCAAAAGACATTATTCCCTATTATAAAAACAAAAGTTACACAATAAAACTAAAGTTTATTGTGTAACTTGAATACTTGAGATAATAAGATATTTTTTTTTTAGTAAAAGTTAATAAAATTACATCATTCAATTTAAGGAATTTCTATCTCAATAAAAACAGGTAAATGATCTGATGGATATTTAGAATCCTTCGAATCACTTAATACAGCAAATTTTTGAACTTTTATATTTTTTTTACTGGCAAAAATATAATCTATTCTCTTACTTACTGGTTCGTTAAACACAAATCCGTTAAAAGTCCCTGAAGGACCAAAAGGTTTTGCAATACTTATTGTTTTGGAATCGTTTAAAACGGTTGAAAGATATTCTATAGGTTTAGATGTCGGTTCTAAATTAAAATCACCAGTTAAAATAACAGGTAAATTCATCGTATTGAATTCATTTATCTTATTAACAATAAGTTTAGCGCTTTGAATCCTGGCTTGATCACCAATGTGATCAAAATGAGTATTGAAAACCTAAAATTGTTGTTTTGTTTTTAAATTCTTCAATAAAACATAAGTACAAATGCGATCCATTGAAGCATCCCAACCAACAGAAATTTTATTTGGTGTTTCAGACAACCAGAAAGTTCCTTCTTTTACTGCTTTTAATTTATTTGTATTGTAAAAAACAGCACTGAATTCTCCTTTTTTCATTCCATCATCTCTACCTACACCTGCATATTTATAATCGACAAAAGTGCTGTCTATATAAGCCACTTAATGGTACAATCCTTCTTGAATCCCAAAAACATCAGGACTGTAAAAAGCAATTTGGTCACATAAATAATCTTTTCTTTTTGACCACTGATTTTCTCCGTCTCTAGCATTGTCATATCGAATATTATAAGTCATTAATTTATAATTTTGTCCAACAACCATATTTGGCAAAACTATTAGAGCTAAAACGAAATAAATTATTTTTTTCATTATCTAAAATATTTAATGGGTTTAATTTGAAATGTTTGATAAGTTCGTAAACCTAATAATTACAGTTTATTTTTAAATTTTCTTACTTTTAAGAAATTGAAAATTTTGTGTATTTAATTTCTGAAAATAAAATACCTATTAACAATAATGCCAAATATTACTTTTTTCTTATCCCTATATATCTACTTAGTGCTAATAATTTCTTGCTGAAATAAAAACATCATCAATAAAATAAGATGATAATTTTTGTTTTTCATCAGCTCCTTTTAATGGAGGATAATCTACTTCATTTGGGGTCTTCCTGTTAGGAACATCTGTATAAGCTCCAGTTCTGAATGAAATTCGCTCTACCGATTTCACAGCCATTACTGCAGTAAGATTCTCATTTATTAATTTCCCATCGATGGATATTGAATAATTACCGATGCCATTGGTGTTATATTCAATTTTAAAAGAATACCATTTATCTAAATCGAACTTCAGTAAAGGTTTCATTGCTGCCCCAGCTGCTGCTTTGATATATCCATCAGTATCAAAAGAAATTTGTACTGGTCTATTACCATATTTATCAGCAATATCAATATCAAATTGAGTCGTATCAGTAGCAACAACTTTTACCTTGAAACTTGCTGTAACTGTTTTCCCTTCCTGAAATACACGTATTGCACGGCAATAATCATAAGGATCCTCATCATTCATTTGCAAGATGTGATTGCCATAGTTTTCTTTTATCAAACTTGCTTTTGCCCACATTGGAGAATGAATATTCCAATCGATTATGGAGCCATTAACATCCATTTTTTCAAAATCATCGGTAACATCTACATTTACTTTGTATTTGATAGGTGCTGGAATTCGTGATATCCACATGTCTTCCTTATTCATGCTGTAGGTCATCCACATATCTGTACCTGGAGGGTTCCCATTTCCAGGAGTAATTCCACGCATGTAGCACGGACCAAAATCCTTCCATATACCGTAAAATCGTCTTACTGGAACTTCGGGTTGAACAAGAAGTAGATTGTCATAAATAATTCCGTCATCACTAGTAACAATTGATAATGGAAAACGATATTGTGTTTGGTCAATTGGATTATACGAAATTGCATATCTCCCATCATCCGTTTGTTGTCCCCACATTTTACCGCCAGACATTACCAAAGTATTTGCTTTTACAGGATCCGAAAAGGTTTTACCACCATCATCAGAAAGTGCTGAAAAAGATTTTTTCCAAAGTCCAACAATCTTACCGTCTTTTCGCTTATACCAGTTAAAAGCCTGTTCGCCCTTGTTAAAAGAATAAAAACCATCCACTCCCTTATCTTCTTCAAACCATTGTAAGGTCATTAATTTATTATCCAAAAGAGCATCACAAGCGGCAAGAAATCCTTTGTCATTTGATTTTTTATAGAATGGATAGGAAGTATTGGATCCATTCCAATTGGTTTGGCTGTCGTATCGAATAAAATAGATAGGGCCCATGGTTCCATCTTTATAGATTTCGCGTACAACGCGCCCGATACCATTTTCTTTAAATGGATTTTCGGTATGTCCATAAAAAGCTAAAGTAAGCAAGCGACCATTGGGTGCCACATAAAACCCCATACGTTGGTGCATCATATATCCAGTTGAACCTTCAGGAATTTTTACGCCTTGTGGTGCTTTGTAAGGAGGGAAAATTTCTTTAGGAAAACTCCATTTTTTCCCATCCTTTGAAGTAATCAACATGGTATGAACTGGTGCTCGGTGTTCGTCCTTTTCTCCACTTATATACTGTTGATAAAACTGGCCATTCCAATAAGCCAGATTAGATGCATGATTATAAGTCCAGCCGTATCCATCACTTAATTCAGGATGGGTACGGTTTGCACGCAATGTTTGAATATTTTCTACTCCAATAGCATATTGTAAACCAGCTTCATGGGTAAATGGATCAATGTGTATACCTCCAATATAGCGTACAGGTTCACTGATACTTCCCGTTTGAGCATTTGAATCATAAAAATTTAGAACTAAAAGAATCATAACATATTTTACTACCGTGATTTTTAGTAGTGAAACTAATTTTATTTTTTTAAGGGTTTCTATCATTTTCATGTTTTGTATTAAATTTTTGTTTATTTCTACTTTTATTTATAAAACTATTTGGGGACCTTTCTTGATTGTCAACAATCATCTTTAGGGTCCCCAAACAGTTCTTTATTTCAAAATATACTTGATTATTAAAACTATTTAATTAGTGTAAATCTTATAGCCTGACCACCACCAGCAGCCAATTTAATGTCTAACACACTATTTGCATCTACTTCTTTTTGAGTAATTGAGATTTCTTGTGGATTTGTTTTCCAATCTGCATTAGGTCCATCTCCATAAATTTCAGCACGATATTTTTTTCCTTTTTCTAAAAATGATAAAGAAACTTTTAAATCTCTTGCATTCTCATCAGATATACTACCTAAAAACCAATTGTCACTAAACTTATCTTTTCTAACAATTGTGATATAATCTCCAATTTTGCCGTTAAGAATTTTTGATGTTTCGCAATCGGTACCAAAATCTTCAAAAAATTTAAATGCTGGTTGGTCTTCATAATTTTCAATCAAATCTGAAGCCATTTGTAATGGACTGTATAAAACTACAAATAGAGCTAGTTGTTGTGCTATAGTGGTATTTACTCTAGAAGTTCCATTGTCAAGATCATTCCATTTTACTCTATTTTTGGCATTTTTATATAAAATATCAAATATTCCTGGAGTATAATCAAAAGGACCGCCCAAGCCTCTAGTAAATGGTATGATAGTATGATGCTCCGGAGGATTACCAGAACTCCAACCGTTCCACTCCATTCCTCTTGCCCCTTCTCTAGTCATAAAATTTGGATATGTTCTTCGGAGACCTGTCGCTTTTATAGGTTCATGAGCATCAATCATAATATGGTATTTGGCTGCAACTTTTACTACGGCATCATAATGATTAACCATAAATTGTCCGTGATGAAATTGACCGGGTGTTTGTATTCCACCTGCATAACCTGTTTTCAAGGTTTTAACTCCTATGTTATGAAACATAGAAAATATCTTGTCAAAATTATCTTGAAATGCCTGTGCATCGCCTCCAGTTTCTACATGACCTATGTAACTAACATTGTTTTCTTTTGCATAAGCTGCAATTCCATTCAAATCAAAATCGGCGTAGGGTGTTACAAAATCAAAAGCTCCTTTTTTACCCCAATTTTCCCATCCGGTATTCCAACCTTCCGTTAATACACCTTGAATGTTATGTTTTTTTGCAAAATCAATATATCTTTTGGTATCTATTGTGTTCGCACCATGACGTGGTCCCATAGACCAAGTTTGAGTCCCAATATGCATTCCCCACCAAATACCTATGTATTTCATAGGTTCAATCCAAGAGGTATCTTCTATTTTATTAGGTTCATTTAAATTCAAAATGGTATTTGATGCTACTAAATCGGCTGCTGTATCAGTAATTAAAATCGTTCTCCAAGGTGTTTCCATCGGTGCAGTCGTTTTCACCTTTACTCCATCTGGCCATGGCACTAAATTACATTCGAATGAAAGTGGATCCGTCTTAGATTTCAACAAAGTCATATCGGCATAATTGGTCAAATTTGCTTCGTGAATACTGGCAAAAAAACCATCCGTTGTTTCGAATGTTATAGGCGTATTAGCAGAAGGAACGTCAGACACCAAAGCTTTTTTATATAACATTTCATAGGAATCAAAATTGGCTGGATTGTACCAAGCAGTATGATTTTTTATAAAATTAAACTGAGTTAACTCTTTGGTTATATTGATGCTATCAACTCCTTTTTGTTCTGGAATTTCATACCTAAATCCTACTCCATCATTATAGACTTTGAAAATAATATTCATCTTTCTTTTCAAGCCTTCTTTCTCTTGCAAATGAACTATAAGTTTATTGTAATCATCAACAATTTTTTGGTTTTCTCCCCAAACCTGCATCCAAGTAGTATTAGAATGACTGTTTTCAAAACCAATAATTTCTAAATTTTTATCTAATGATTGCGCTTCTTTAAATTCAAAACCCAATTTTGAAGCTTTGATAAATGGTTTGTTTTTAAACTTTACAGAATATTGAACAGCGTCAACATTCGCTTCAATACTAACTTCTATATGTTTGTTTGGAGATTTAACTTTTAAAGCATTGCTTTTAGTAAAACTGGCTAGAAATACTATAAAAAACAAGGGGTAATATTTTCTTAAATTTTTCATTTGAATATTATTTTACCACCGTAAATTTTGTTTTTAATAAATCTGTTGAATTCCCTCCAACCATCACTTCAAAATCACCTGGTTCTACTACTCTTTTCATCTCACGATTCCATAATGCTATTTCATCAGCAGTCAATGTAAATTCTAGGTGTTGGGTTTCACCTTTTTTAATGAAAATACGTTTGAAACCTTTTAATGTTTTTCTTGGTGTAGTTACAGTACTATAAATATCATTAATGTACAATTGCACTACTTCGTCTCCGTCATAATTACCCGTATTTTTAACATCGATACTTACTTTTATTTCTCCATCGATTTTAATTTCATTGGTATTTAAAGCTAAATTCGAATATTCAAAAGTCGTGTAACTTAATCCATATCCAAAAGTATATAACGGACTTTCACTCTCACTTACATATCGATGTATTGCTGATGGTTTTTGATTGTAATAAATTGGCAATTGCCCAACCGATTTTGGAAAAGTAATCGGTAATCTTCCTCCTGGATTGTAATCGCCAAATAAAACATCGGCAACAGCTTTTCCTCCAGCTTCACCTGGAAACCATCCTTCAACAATAGCAGGAATATTATCATTAATCCAATTTACAGAAAGCGGACGACCATTTAACAACACACAAACTACTGGAGTTCCTGTTTGCTGAATTGCCTCTATCAATTCTTGCTGCATTCCGTGCAAGTCTAAAGTAGCAACATCTCTATTCTCTTCTACTAATTCATTCGATTCTCCTAACACTACAATAGCAACATCGGCTTTTTTAGCAATATCAATGGCGGGTTGCAAGTTGATCTTATCTAAGTTCCAACGCAAATGGGCTCTGGCTCCCCAGCCTCCTTCCCACATTTCGATGCGGACTTTGTATTTTTTACCTGCTTCAATATTTTTGGGAGTCGTAACGATACTCGTTGCTCCTTTGGTCCAGTTGTCAATAACCAATTGATCGTCCACCCACATTCTGATTCCATCATCAGAACTTAAACCCAACCATCCATCAAATGATTTTTCGGATTGGATATAACCTGTCCAACGAATCGAGAAATCATCATCATTCACTCCTGCCCCTGGATTCCAAGGCCAGTCAAATTCCAACTGACTATCAATTCGAGTCAATGCTGGCGTTCCTTCTATATTTCTATTATTGAAATATTCTCCTTTTAATCCGTGTTGCGAACCATCAGGTGTAAATAAATATTTGGATGGAATTATTTGTCCTTTTACAATTAGTGGAACTCCTTCTTCATAAAGTACATTAGCCTTATCGCCAACCACTTGTTGAATTCCTTCTAAAACAGTAGTTCCCACTTTATTTTTTACAGCATAACCACCCAATCTTGACTCATTGGCATTTGGTCCAATAACTGCAATGGTTTTGATATCCTTACTAAGAGGCAATAGGTTGTTTTGATTTTTCAACAATACAATCGATTTATGTCCTGCTTCTAAAGCTACTGCTTGGTTTTCTTTCGAATGAAAACGTAACTGAATTAAATTTTTATCGGTGTATGGGTTTTCAAAAAGTCCTAATAAAAACTTCAAACGCAACACACCTCCCGCAGCACGGTCAATATTTGCCATGGTTAATTTTTTCTCGTTTACCAATTCAATTAGTGTTTGTTGCCAGAACTCATTGGTAAAATCATAAAACTGCATATCTACACCAGCTGCAACCGCTTGATGAATACTTTCTTTTGGAGAATCGGTAACATAATGCGTCGTTTGAAGGTATTTTATCGCACCCAAATCAGAAACAACAATTCCTTTAAAACCCCATTCGTCTCGCAAAACATCCGTTAATAACCAATGATTTTCAGCACAAGGAATTCCGTCTAATTCGGAATAAGCACACATTGTTCCCAAAGCACCACCTTTTGTAAATGCTTTTTCAAAAGAGGGAAGATGATCTTCACGCGCCGAACGCTCTCCAACTAAAATAGGAGACGAATTTCCTCCAGCTTGCGGAATTCCGTGAACAGCAAAGTGTTTTGGCTCAGCAATTATAGAACGGTCAGAAGTTAAATCATCTCCTTGCATTCCTTTAATCATTCCCAATCCAATTTCGCTATTCAAATACGCATCCTCACCAAAAGTCTCCGCTACTCTTCCCCAACGCGGCTCACGGCCTAAATCTAAATTGGGGCCTAAACCAAAATGAACGCCGTGAGCTCTGGCTTCCGTACCAATAACTTGCCCCACTTTACCCATTAAATTGGTATCCCAAGTAGCTCCTAAACCAATATTCATTGGAAAAGCCGTACTTCCTTCATCTAAATAACCGTGAAGCATCTCACACATAATCAGCGCTGGAATTCCCCAACGGTTATTTTTAATTACTTCTTTTTGAAGATCATTAATCATTTTTGCCGAACGCGGATAAATATCGTGAATAGCACCTATTCCCAGTTTTCCAATTTTAGCATCCGATTTTGTTTTCGAAAAATCTTCATTTTCTTTAAAGTATTCGCCTTTGTACATATCCATTTGACGCACTTTCTCTTCCAAACTCATTCGGCTCAACAAATCTTGCAGTCTATTTTCGACAGGAAGTTTAGCATCTTGATAAGGATATTTTTTTTGTGCAAAGCCTTGGTTTAAAAAACCGAGTAGCATTACTAAAATAAAGGGTATTCTTTTCATTATTTGGTGGTATTTTGGGTAGTGTATTAATTAATTCTGAATCACTTTTAGCGTATTTCCATTCACAAATTCATCATGTGAAATAAAGAAACTATCGTGTTTTTTTCCGTCTAATAGAATGGCTTTTATTTTACCATCAGTATTAATTTCTCTTTCAATGACTATACTTTTCTTTTTATAGTATTTTGGATCCAATTGTATCGTGATTTTATCAAAAAGTGGGGTAGTAATCGCATACAATGGCTCGCCTGGAGCAATGGGATAAATCCCCATCATAGAATACACTAACCAAGCTGACATCGTTCCTGTATCATCATTACCAGGTAATCCATTGGGTTTGTTTTGAAAGTATGTAGCAACTAGTTTTTTAACCAATTCTTGGCTTTTCCATTCTTCTCCTTTTAGATAATTAAACAAATAAGGATAAGCGATATCGGGTTCATTTGCCATATCAAATTGCTTGCTATCAAATACTTTTTGCAACTGATTACTGAACGATTTATTTCCTCCCATTAATTTTATCAAGCCTTTAATATCGTGGGGCATCATAAAAGCATATTGCCAAGCATTGCCTTCAATAAAACCTATATTTTCTTCAAAATTAGCTCCTAACAATGGATCGAAAGGTTCGTACCATTTCCCATCTGGAGTTCTAGGATGCAATAATTTTAAATTTTTATCGAATAATTTACGGTAGGATAAGGAACGTTTTCCAAAACGATCTGCATCTTCTTTTTTCCCTAGGGCTTTCGCCAAAAGTGAAATAGCAAAATCAGATGCATTGTACTCTTGTGTTGTAGAAATAGGTCCTCTATCTTTAGTCGTTAAATATCCTTTTTCAATATAATCTTTCAGTCCTGGACGTAATGGATTATTTTCAATTTGATCTGCGCCTTTCAACATCGCTTCGTAGGCTTTTTGCACATCAAAATCCTGAATGCCTTTTAAGTACGTGTCAGCAATTACGATGCTAGCAGGGTCACCCACCATGGTAAAAGTTTCGGTAGAATTCAATTCCCATTTAGGCAACCATGCATTTTCATCATACATTTCTAACATGCTTTTAATCATATTGGATTGTTGCTGTGGATAAGCCAATGACATTAATTGATGTAAATTCCGATATGTATCCCAAAGTGAAAAAACGGTATAACGAGTCCCATCTGTCTTCCCTATTTTCTCTCTTTTTATTTCAGGATATTCTCCGTTGACATCATTTAAAATATTGGGATGAATTAAAGTATGGTACAATGCGGTATAGAAAATAGTCTTATTCTCTGTGGATCCACCTTCTACTAAAATTTTAGAAAGTGCCTCGTTCCATTCGTCATAGGTTTCTTTATAAACCGTTTCAAAGGATTTGTTTGCAGTTTCTTTTTCTAAATTTTCACGCGCATTTGCAATACTTACATACGAAACTCCAATTTTAACTTCGACTGTTTCGGCTTTTTCAAATTGATAAGTAAAATAAGTTCCTATACTGTCCCCTACAACCATTTTGGTGGTATTATCCATCATTCTAGTTTTGTCATTGTAGGTCATCCATTGTGCTTCAACACCTTCATATTTGGATGGTTTTTTCCAAACTCCTAAAGTAGCTGCTGGCTTAGAAAATTTTGCAACAAAATAAACGGGATAAGCAGCTTCTGGACTATTGTAACAAAACGAACCAACGGAACGCATTCCTTCAATTTCAGTATTTGACACCACTTTTACCATCGCACCTTCTTCATTGGTTAAACCTAAACCTAGATTTAATAAAATATTGGATTGTCCTTTGGGAAAAGTAAATTTGCTTACTCCTACTCTTTTGGAAGCTGTAAACTCCGCTTTGATATCGTATTTGTCAATATTAAGTCCATAATACCCCGTTTTTGCCACTTCCTGAGAATAAGTTGAACCGTATTTTAAATGATTGATTTCTACAGCTCCAGTTGTAGGCATAATCAGTATTACCCCTAAATCGGGACAGCCTACACCGCTTAAATTTACTTGACTAAATCCTGTTAAAAATGTATTTTCATGAACATAGGAATTTGATAACCATCGACTGTCTTTTTCTAAAGGCAAATTTTGTGACCCAGCTACGTTGAACGGACTGATACTTGCCATTCCTCTAGGTGCAATAGGACCCGGAAAAGTAGCTCCATAATTAGAAGTCCCAATAAGTGGGTTTACAAAATCTGCTGGTTGTTGCCCGTACACACTACTACCACCAAAAGTCAGCAGTAAAATAAGCAGTGTATTTGGTATAGTAATTCTATTTTTAAAAAACATACATTTTAATTTTTCTATCGGTTAATCTTTTCAATTTTTAAAGTCCAAGCTTCTTTACAAGGTAAATTATTTCTTAAACTTTCTGGAATGATTACTCTAAATCCTTCGCCTAGTTTTGTCCATTTTAATTTTAATGAAGAACCTAACATTGTAATTTTTGTTCCTTTTTTTGGACTAATTGATTTTAGCACAAGTTCTGAAGGAATTTTATTTTCTCCTGTTTTTGCCATATAAAACAAGAAAACATTTCCTACTTTGTTTTGAGTCATACAAATATTATTTTCCTTGTAAGGAGCAATAGGTTTTGTATTATAAATAGCAGTACTATTTACCTTCATCCAAGCTCCATATTGTGCTAATAAATCATAAGCTCCTTGCTGCCATTCTCCATCAGGACCTGGAGCTACATTTAATAACAAGTTTCCTCCTTTAGCAACTACATCTATCAACATTTGAATTCCTTGTCTTCCTGTCATGTATTTTGCGTCCGGAGTATAGGACCAACCACCACCAGAAGTGATACACGATTCCCAAGGATAAGGCAACGTTTTTTCGGGAACACGATTTTCAGGTGTCAAATAATTTTGATTTTTACCGTGAACCGCTCTATCTACTACAATCAATCCTGGCTGTTTTTGACGTGCTTCCACGACTAATTCATCCATTTTGATGTCTTGATTAACTACTCTGTGTTTTATAAATCCGTTTCCTGATTCATTCTCTGCAAACTTTTCAACATACCCTTTTTTCACTTCATTTTCTGGTGTTTTAGCAACCCAACCACCATCAAGCCATAAAATATCTACTTTACCATAATCAGAAAGCAGTTCTAAAATTTGGTTATGAGTAAAATCAGTATATTTTTTCCATTTATCTGGGTAAGTAGCTGGATCATAATTTACATTTCTGTCAAAAGGCGGGAAATAAGGATTCCAATAGTTTTTGTTATGCCAGTCCGGTTTAGAAAAATAAGCTCCAATCCACATTTTTTCTTTTCGAAAAGCATTAAAAACTTCTTTTGTAATGTTTGCTCTAGGGTTTGTACTAAAAGCACATTCGGAATCGGTTACTTTATAATCAGAATATTTAGTATCAAACATATTAAATCCGTCATGGTGTTTTGTAGTAAATACCATGTATTTCATACCAGCAGCCTTAGCTGCTTTTGCCCATTTTTCAGGATTAAATTTCACTGGATTAAAAGTCTTTTTTAATCCTTCGTAATCTTTTACGTAAGTATTATAATTTGCTGGATCGCTTCCCTTTGTACGTTCACACCATCCATAATCTTCCGGGCAAATTGACCAAGATTCTACAATTCCCCATTCACTATAAGTTCCCCAATGCATCAACAAACCAAACTTTTTTCCTTGCCATTCATCTAGATTTTTTAATACTAATGGATCTGTTTCTGGTACATATCGTTCATCTTCATATATGGCCTGCGAAAATAGTTGTGCCGAGAACAACATCGCGAGTATTACTATTCCTTTTTTCATCTTTAGTCTATTTATAATTTTTAATCAACTTTAATTTTAAAATCTTATTTAGTTTCGTTACTTAAAGAATAAGGCACATTTTCAGGTTTACCTGCCCAATCTTTATTAGGAGTATCTCCTAAATTAAAATCTAATTTCCCTCCTTTTTGAACGTCTTCAAATTTTAAATAACTATTAGAATACGTCTTCCCGTTTAATGAAGCAGACTGAATATAAAAATTGCTTTGAGAGTTGTCTTTTGCATCAATCTCAAATGTTTTTCCATTTTCTAAATGAAGTATTGCTTTTTTAAACAATGGGCTTCCTATTACATATTGATTCACTGCTGGAGTCACTGGATAAAAACCAAGTGAACTAAACACATACCAAGCCGATGTTTGTCCGTTATCTTCATCACCACAATATCCATCAGGAGTAGCAGCATATAATTTAGTTAACACTTCTCTTACTTTTTGCTGTGCTTTGTAGGATTGATTAGCATAATTATACAAATAAATCATGTGTTGTATTGGCTGATTTCCATGAGCATAATTCCCCATATTAGCCACTTGCATTTCTCTAATTTCGTGAATAGTTTGTCCGTAGTATGAATCATCAAAACTTGGTGGCATTGAAAAGACTTCATCTAGTTTTGAAGCAAATTTATCTTTACCGCCCATCAAATTAATTAAACCTTGTACATCATGAAAAACAGACCAAGTATAGTGTAAACTATTTCCTTCTGTAAATGCATCTCCCCATTTTAATGGATTAAAAGGACTTTGAAAATCACCTTCTTTATTTTTACCTCTCATTAAATTTACTGATGGATCAAATACATTTTTATAGTTTAACGATTTCTTTAAATACGTATTGGCAATATCAGTTTTGCCTAATTTTTGAGCCATTTTACCAATAGTAAAATCAGCAAAAGCATATTCTAAAGTACGTGCTACATTTTCATTTATTCTTACATTATAAGGAACATATCCTAAACTATTATAATAATTAAGCCCTTCACGACCAACTGAACTTACGGGTCTTCCTTTCTCAACAGTTGCATTTTTTAACATGGCTTCCAACAGCAACTCTCCATTGATATTTTTACCACCTTTTAGAAATGCATCTGCAATTATCGTAGCCGAATTTGACCCAACCATACAATCTCTATGTCCTGGACTTGCCCACTCTGGTAACCATCCTGACTCTTTATAAGTGTTTGCTAGACCATCCATGATATGACTATTCAATTCAGGGTACATCATATTAAAGAATGGAAATACTGCCCTAAAAGTGTCCCAAAATCCATTATCAGTAAACATATAACCTGGATTTACTTTTCCGTTATAAGGGCTATAGTGTACTACATTGTTATTCTTATCAAACTCGTAGAACTTTCTTGGAAATAACAATACACGGTATAAACTAGAATAAAATGTTCTAATGTGATCTATATTATCATCTTCTACTTGAATTCTACTTAATTCTTTTTCCCAAGCTTGTTTTGCTTTTTCTTTGGTTTGTTCAAAAGTATCAGTACCAATTTCTTTATCTAAATTTAATTGCGCTTGCTCTGGGCTTATAAATGAAGAGGCTACTTTTACATGCACCACTTCGCCTTTTTTAGTTTTAAAACCAATAATTGCACCTACATGTTTCCCCTCACTTTCAGTAGAGTTTTCCATTAATTTCCAACCATCAGTCCATGTATCGTTGATTTCAAAATCTTTATCAAACTCGGCCACAAAATAATTATGGAAGTTATCCGGAACACCACCACTATTATTACGACAGTATCCAATTATTTTGCGTTCAGCTGGAATAATTTTCACCATCGATCCTTTAAAAAAGGCATCTAACATGATGTATGAAGTTTTAGCTTCTGGAAAAGTAAATTTAAAATGAGCTGCTCTTTCCGTTGGGCTCACCTCTGCAGTCACATCATAATCTGCTAAATAAACAGAATAGTAATATGGTTTTGCAATTTCGGCTTTGTGAGAAAACCAAGATTCACGCTCGTCTTCTTTATATTTTAAATCTCCTGTTACTGCCATCAATGAAAAGGCAGCGTAATCATTAATCCAAGGACTTGGCTGATGTGTTTGTTTAATCCCTCTAATTTTATTATCATCATACTTATAACACCAACCATCACCCATTTTTGATGTCGTAGGGGTCCAAAAGTTCATTGCCCAAGGGGTCGCAATTACAGGATAGGTATTTCCATTAGATAAACTATAATCAGAATCAGTTCCCATCAACGGATTAACATAATCTACAACATTGACTGCTTTTTCTGTTGTTTTTAAAAATTCAATTGTCTTATTCGAACAAGAAAAACACAATAAATAAACTAAAAATTTTAAATATTTCATATCTTAATTAATTACAATTTCATCAAAAAACATAAATACACTTTCTCCTTTTGGAGATTTCTTCAAATTGGTTGCTATTACCTTTACAAATTTGGCATTTATAGCATTAAAATTAATTATAAAATCTTTTAATTCCGATTTTGAATTGGTAACAAATGGATGTAAAAGTTGCCCCATTTCTTTATAAGTAACTCCATCATTTGAAACTAATACTTTTATTGCTATTGGAAAAAATATACCAGCACCTTGATTTTCAATCGAACCTAATCTTACCTCATTGATACTTTGAGCAGCTCCCAGCTCAATAACAGCTTCCATATCATTAGCTAACCAAGCTTGCCATTGACCATCATGAAAATCCTTAGTACCTCTAATAATATTTACTAAGCTTAATGGACTGTTTCCTTTATAATTGTCATTGTACGACGTTTTAAAACTTATTTTACTGCCAAACCCTTTATGAAATTGAATGGTATCTGTAAGGACTTTTCCTCTTGGTTTATCATTTTCGAATAGAGAAGCTTTTAAGATTGTTGTTTTTTTAAGAACAATCGAATCTGTATATTTGATTGGATTATGAGTTAAACTTTTATCGCCAAAAACATAACGAATATCTTTTTTTTGCAATTCATTTTTCAACGCCACTTTCACTGTTTTATTTTTTAAATCAGCAGTTGAAGAAGAAATTACTAGATAAGCACTTTTAGCATAATTTATTCCTAAATAATCAAAACGATTCAATAAACTAGGTAATCTATTAATAAAAGTTTTCCAACTTCTCACTTCTTTTGGGCTCCATACGGCTTCCGCCAAAGCAGCTAATCTTGGAAAAATCATATATTCTGATGCTGATGGAGTAGTAATATATTCCGACCATAAATTGGCTTGACCACCTAAAACATGTTTAGCTTCAGCAGGAGTCATTGATTCTACAATAGGATCAAATTCATACACTTTACTCAATGGAAGAAAGGCATCAAAAGCTAATGGTTCTTCGTTTTGCGGACCTTGATAAAAGTTAATATAACAATGAGAATCTGGTGTCATAACTACATCATGTCCTTGCTCTGTAGCTTCAATTCCACCTTTGGTTCCTCTCCAACTCATAACAGTTGCATCGGGAGCTAGACCTCCTTCTAAAATCTCATCCCAACCTATCACTCTTTTACCTTTAGAATTGATGTATTTTTCCATTCTTTTTACAAAATAACTTTGTAATTCATGTGTACTTTTCAATCCTTCATCTTTCATTCTTTTTTGGCAAAACGGACAAGTTTCCCAATTAGTTTTGGTTGCCTCATCTCCTCCAATATGAATATATTTAGATGGAAAAATAGCAAAAACTTCATCTAATACATTTTGCAAAAATTCAAAAGTAGAATCTTTACCTGCGCAATAAATATCAGTAATTGGCCAAACTCCTCCAGAAGGAACACCAATCTGTTGGTTAAAACAAGCTAACTCAGGATAAGAAGCAATAGCACTACTTACGTGTGCGGGCATCTCTATTTCTGGAATAATTTCAACATTTTTTGATTGTGCATATTTTACAATTTCTTTTAGTTCCTCTTGTGTCAAAAATCCACCATAAGTCCCTTTTTCATCTGCATTGACCTTACGTCTTGAATTCCAAAAAAGATTTTCTTGATTTACTCTCCAGCCTCCTACTTCGGTTAATTTAGGGTATTTTTTGATTTCAATTCTCCATCCTTGATCATCTACTAAATGCAAATGCAATACATTCATTTTTAGCATCGCCAAGCGATCAATTGTTTCTAGAACATATGCTTTGTCGAAAAAATGACGGGATAAATCCAGCATCAATCCTCTCCATTGAAAACGGGGCTCATCAGTGATAGTCACATTAGGTACTTCCCATTTTACATTAGGAACAATGGACTTACTTTCGATCGCAGTTGGCGATAATTGTCTAATAGTTTCAAGAGCATAAATAAAACCTGCATTTTCCTTAGCTGTAACAATTATAGCTTTAGCATTAACTTCCAATTTATATGCTTCTCTATTAAGGTTTTTATCTACTTTAAACAAGATATAATTGCTTTTTGGCACCTTTGTCGCAAATTGCGGTTTCCAGCCAGCTGCAGCTTCAAACTTGTTGATTAAAGCAGTTGCAATCTCTTTTTGAGAATTTCCATTTACGATAAACCTAGTGGAATTAGAAAATTGAAATTTTCCCTTATTCACAATCATCTTAGCAGGTACAGGGATAATATGAATATCTTTCTCTGTGAGTGCATTTTGACACACACAAGATCCAGAAATACCTAGCAGTATTGCTAAAATTAGTGTTTTTAATCTACTCATTTTTATTGGTTTAAGGTTGGTGTAATTTTAAATTGGTATTGGTAGATTTTATCTAAAAGTCTATATTTCTCCATTGGCCAGGACTGCCAACTGTCAATTCCTCCAATTCCCATTTGTTTGAAATCAATCTTTAAACTCGTCAAATCTCTTTCCATAATATCAGCGGCATTTCTCTGATCTTTTTCTAATCCATCATCACAGTCATCCGTTAGATAATGCAAAGCGGTAATCCCTAATAAATCTTCTGATTCTACTTTTAATTGTATTTTATCATTCGATAAATTCAGCCAGCGAACATCTGTTTTATTTCCCGTTTCTTGTGGACGTATATAGGGATAATATTGTTCCGATACGGTTTGCTTGTACAAACCTACATGCGAACTGTAATTTCTATCTATATAATTTTCATGTGGTCCTCTACCATAATATTCCATGGTGTTGAATGTTTTTGGTACTACCAATTCCATCCCAAAACGAGGCAACATAGGTTCTTCCTTGGTTTTATCAATATTCAAAACTTGCTGAACACTCAATTCTCCGTTACTATTGATTTCATAATTCAACGCTAATTCAGCAGCAACCTCTGGCAAACTATAAGTTGCTTTTACAATTATTTTATTGTCTTTTGTAATTGTAAAATTCCAAGATAACAACTTTGGATTTTCCATTGCCTCTTTCCATGGCAATAGTCTTTGTTGCAATCCTGCTCCAAAATCATTGTCATTTGGCGCACGCCAAAAATCTGGTCGCAATTGATAGCCTTCTTTTAAAATAGTCTGATTATCAAAAGTATAACCCGAAATGAATCCTGTTTTTTCATCGAAAATGATCTCCGTTTTATCACTTTTAAAAACTGTGGAATTTGGATTTTTTAAAACTATAATTTTTGCAGCTCCTACAACTTTTGCGTCATTTTTCCACCGCCCTACTAAAAGAAGTTGTTCAGTAGCTATTTCGAAATCTTTCGGTAAAAATGGTTCCTCTTCTTGTAACGTATAACTTACATTTACGAAAGCTTCTTGAAACTTTTTCCCTTGTAGATTTATAAGCAAAACATACTCTTTAGATTGTTGTGGATTAATATCCAAAGAAGCAATTGTACCATTACTATCTTCTACTCCATCCAACATTAATTTCCAATGCAGATTCACATTTGATAAATCTTTGAAGAAAAATTCATTAAAAACTTTTATAGTTGTTGCCTCTTTATTACTCCAAGAAGTTCCAATGTTTTGATATACATTTCGCATTTCAAAAGCATGAGGATTTGGTTGGCGCTCTGGGTTAAAAACACCATTGTTCAAAAAATTATTGGCACTAGGAACATCTTTTGGACCAAAATCTCCACCATAAGCAAAAACCTTCTTTCCATCTTCCCTTGTTTTATATACAGATTGGTCTATCATATCCCAAACAAAACCACCTTGAAAATTTTTATGTGTGCGAAATACATCCCAATAATCCTTGAAATTCCCCATTGAATTCCCCATGGCATGTGCGTATTCACTTAAAATATAAGGGCGCTCCGGATTTGGATTCGCAGCAATATATTCTTCCATTGCTGTTGGTGCGCTGTACTGCGGATCAATAATATCTGAATCCCAATCGAATTTCATGTTTTTACCATCCCATCCTGCATAGGAGGCTCTTTCGTACTGAATAGGTCTTGAAGCATCTCTATTTTTCAACCATAAATAGGCACGATAAAAATTATAACCATTTCCACCTTCATTACCCATACTCCAAATAATTATCGAAGGGTGATTTTTATCTCTTTCGACCATTCGGCTTATTCTTTGAAAATGTGCTAACTCCCAAGCGGTTTTGTTTCCTAGGGTTTTATCAACATCATAGCCCATTCCATGTGATTCTAAATTGGCTTCATCAACCAAATAAATTCCATATTTATCACACAATTCATAAAAATATTCATCATTAGGATAATGAGACATTCTAAGCGCATTGATATTGTATTGCTTTAATATTTGAATATCTTGCTCCATGCGGGCTCTAGAAATCGTTTGTCCCGTTGTAGGGTCTGTTTCCATACGATTGACACCTTTTATGTAAACCGCTTTACCATTTACTAAAAGTTGTCCTCCTTTGATTTCTACTTTTCTAAAACCTACATTTTGCGGAATCACTTCGACTACATTCCCTTTTTTATCCTTTAAAATAAAATTGAGTTGGTATAAATTTGGAACTTCAGCACTCCATTTTTTTGGATTATCTACAGCAAGATTAAAAACTAATTTATTGGTTGTATTTAGTTTTTGCGTATTCGAAAGAATAGTTTTCGCACCTTCTTTCAATTCTACTTCTAAGAAATAAGAATCTTTTTTATTATAGCCAGAAAATTCAGTTGCAATTTTTAATGTCCCGTTTACATACGAAGCATCTAAATCCGGCGTAACTTCAAAATCTTTAAGATGCACTTTATTCCTTGCATACAAATAGCTTTCTCTAGTGATGCCACTCATTCGCCAAAAATCTTGACATTCTAAATACGAGCCATCACTCCATTTTATCACTTTTAGCGTAATGGTATTTTTTCCTGTTTTTAGAAAAGAGGTAATATCGAATTCTTGAGGTAATTTACCATCTTCGCCATAACCAACATACTGTCCATTTATCCACACAGTAAGATTGGATTTGGCTGTTCCTATGTGTAGAAAAATTTGTTTCCCATCCCAATTTTTATCGATGGTAATTGCTCTTCTATAAACGCCTGTAGGATTGTATTTTGTTGGGACAAAAGGGGGATTTATAGCAATATATTTAGCAAAATCGTAGGTTGTATTGGTATAAATCGGATAACCATAACCGTTTACATCCCAATTGGCTGGAATTTTAAAATCATCCCAAGTTGTATCATTAAAATCACTTTTTTCAAATCCACTAGGCAAATCATTCGGACTTGCTACATATTTAAATTTCCACAATCCATTGATGTCCAAATAATTTTCGGAAAGTTTCCAATCATTTTTGGCTAACAAAGCTTCATTTTCATACACAAAATAAGAAGCGTGCATAGGTTCTCTATTATCGGCATTGATTTTTTCATTTAACCAAAAAGGTGTTTCCCCCTGTGCAAAAGACGGAGCTACCGACGCAAGTATAAAAGTGAATATAAAGAGTGTATTTCTCATTAAAAGTTACAAATTATTTATCCCAAGTCATTTTGAATTTAGCATCTTCCATTCGGTTTCCTTTTTCATCATCGCAAACTGCATAGTTGAAACCAGAACGTAAACTATATCCAGAATACTCCCCATTTTTATTAAGTGCGATAAAACCAACTTGCAAGTACTCCATATCTTTATGTTTTTTATGCTTGTTGTAAATGCGCTCGGTGATTTCTTTACAAGCATCAAAGGGTGATTTTCCTTGACGCATTAATTCTACTACCATGGCACTTCCTGCAGTTCTTATTACCGCTTCACCTAATCCAGTAGCTGCTGCTGCACCAACTTCGTTATCTAGAAAAAGACCCGCACCAATGATTGGGGAATCACCAACGCGTCCGTGCATTTTCCAAGCTGCGCCACTTGTAGTACAACCTCCTGCCAAATTACCCTCTTCATCAATCATGAGCATACTAATAGTATCATGATTTTCTATATTGATAACTGGTTTATATTTCGATTCATTTAGCCATTTTTTCCAATCCTTTTCGGATTCTGGAGTTAACAAGTTCTCCTCTACAAATCCTTCCGATAAAGCAAATTGTAATGCTCCTTGACCTGATAACATAACATGTGGAGTGTTTTGTAAAACTCTTTTGGCTACCGAAATAGGATGCATTATCCCTTCCAAAAAAGAAACTGAACCACAATTACTATTGTGATCCATAATACAAGCATCTAGCGTTACTTTTCCTTCACGATCTGGATATCCCCCATAACCCACGCTTCTAATATTGGGATCAGCTTCAGGAATTTTTAAGCCCGATTCAATCGCATCTAATGCAGGTTTTCCTTGTTTTAATTGTACCCAAGTTTCAGCATTGGCAGGCAAACCATGATTCCAAGTAGAAATGATTACTGGTTTTTTAGTTTTTTTTAAATCCGTTACTTTTTCTTCCTCTACTTCATTAGCAACACTTTTAAAGCTAAAAAAGGAGCCTACAGCAAGTGTTCCTAAAGTTGTTCTTTTTATAAAATCTCTTCTGTTTGACATGATTTTGATTTTTTTAATTATAAATTTTAGAGGATAATGCCATGCTGTTATTGTTGCTTTTAGGCACGTTACCCATTGTGAAAATTAAAGTCCCTCCTTGCATAATTTCATTATGCGTAATATAATTTCTATTCATTTTTTCACCATTCAATTCAATAGATTGGATATAAATATTATCTTTAGAATTATTCTTTGTCTTAATAACAAATGTTTTATTATTCTCTAAATTTAAAGTAGCGTTGTCAAACATTGGTGCACCAAAACTATAAATACTTTGTGCTGGATTTACTGGATAAAAACCTAATGAGCTCAATATATACCAGGAAGACATTTGTCCACAATCTTCATTACCACAATGTCCATTTGGCTCGTTTTTATATTGCGTTTCTAAGATCTCTCTCACTAACTTTTGGGTTTTCCAAGGTTTATTAATATAATTATATAAATAAGCCACATGATGACTTGGTTCGTTCCCGTGCGCATATTGCCCAATCATCCCTGTGCTAAAAATGGGTAATTTGTCTTCTGGCAATGGTTTTAAAGTGAACATAGAATCTAACTTTTTTTCAAATGCATCCTTTCCACCAACCACTTTAATTAAACCTTCAATATTTTGAGGAACAGACCAGAAATATTGCCATGCGTTACTTTCGCAGAAATAAGGAGTATAATCTTTTGGTACAAATTCTTTTAAAAACTGCCCGTTCTTAAATTTTGGACGCATAAAATTACTTTTTGAATCATATACATTTCTCCAATTCTCTGAACGTTTTATGAAATATTTATAATCGGTTCCTTTATTTAATGCTTTTGCAAATTGAGCCAAACACCAATCATCATATGCGTATTCCATCGTTTTTGAAACCGACCAGTTATCGCCGCTTTCATCAGCTGGAACATATCCTAAAGTTTTATAACTATCATATTGTCTTGAATCAACCATGGAGCTTTCTTTGCACGCTTTATAAGCCAACTCTACATCAAAATTTTTAATTCCTTTAAAATAAGCATCAACAATTACTGGAATAGCGTGATTTGCAATCATCATATTGGTTTCATTTCCTTGCAAAGACCACACGGGCAATAATCCTGTTTCTTTATAATGAGCTAATAAAGAATTGATCATACTTGACACCCTTTTTGGGTGCAAAATAGTGTACAATGGATGTGCAGCTCGGTACGTATCCCATAATGAAAAGGTATCGTACCGATCAAAAACCTGAGCATTATGAATTTTACCATCAGCACCTTTGTAATCCCCATAACAATCACTTAAAAGTGTGGGTGCTAACATGGATTGGTACATCATGCTATAAAAAACCTTCTTCTTATTTTCATCAGCGGTGGTTACCTCTATTTTTTGTAATTCTTTCTCCCACAAATTATTTGCTCGTTCTTTGTATTTTTCAAAATTAAAATCGGGTGCTTCCACTTGTAAAGACTTATAAGCTCCCTTAATAGTAGCCGTTGAAAGCCCTGTTTTTAAAATGATTTCCTCATTATCAGTTGTCTTATAATTTAAAACAATTTTTGTTTTTACGGCTTCAGCAGGACTCGTTGTCAATGAATCATTTTTGTAAATTTGATAGGATTCAAAAGGTTTAGAAAGTTTTATTACAAAATATGCCCTTTGGTCTTTTGCCCAACCAGTAGATTTTCTATACCCTTCAATAGTGGTATTATCGACTACTTTTATATATGTTTTTGTGGGAGCATCCCAATTTAAAGCATACCCCAAATCGATATGAATTTGTGAAGCATTATCTTTAGGAAATGTATATTTATGAATACCTGTTCTGGCAGTTGCAGTTAGCTCCGCTTTTATACCAAAATCCAATAAATCAACAGCGTAATAGCCTGGAAAAGCTTTTTCTTTTTCATGTGAAAAACTAGAAAAAGGCATGAAGTTATTATCTTTTATTCTATTTACAAATCTACTGTTGGTGGGCATTACTAGAATATCATACAAATCGCCAGCACCAGTACCCGTTAAATGCAGGTGTGAAAAACCGGAAATAATAGAATCTTTATAATAATAACCAGCAATTCTATCCCAACCTGGAATCCCAATATCCGGACTTAACTGTACCATTCCATAGGGCACAGTAGCTCCAGGATAGGTATTCCCCGGACCATCTGTGCCTATAAAAGGATTTACATAATTGGTTAATTGAACATGGCCTGATTCATACCGACCGCAATTATATATTAGGGCTAGAAAAACTATATATAGTAGACCATGTTTCATTATACTATTATTTTAAACTTTCTTTAGTTTCTTTAATCGTTCTTAATTGTTCAGGAGTTATAGCGGGTCCATCAAAGAAACAAACTCCTTTAGCTCCATTTTCTTTTGCTAATAAAATAGCTTCTTTCAATTCTTCTGGAGATTTAAAAGCGGGTAAATAAACACCTGTATTTATTTTAGTTTTTTTTCCTAGTAAGTCCGAAACACCTTGTTTAGTTGCATAACCAACCCAATCTACTTCTTCATTGTAAAAACCATGATAAATCATAGGATAAACCTCATCAATATCCCATTTATCCCAGCGTTGACGTACCATGTGATCAGCCATTTCTGGGTAAGGAAATACGGCAGCCGTTAAATTTTTATGGTATTTGTGAACAATTTTGTAAGCATCATCAACAACTGCCTTTATAGCATTTAGTCTGAAATTTTTCCATTCCATATCAATTGATGTGTTATGGCTTTCTTTTGGATTTTTATGATGTATTTTTTCAAAAGCTTTTATACATTCATCACAATAACAGAAATCATATTGGGGTAGCTCCTCGTCTTGCACCAAATTGTATTTGGGCAACAAACCAATTGGTAAGAAAATATCGGGGAACCGAATGTAGTCTAAATGTACACTTTCGATTCCGTCTACTTTAGCTAATTCTTCTACTAAACCTAATACGTGATTTCTAGATTCTTTTCTAGTTGGACACAACCATTGGTAATAATCTACGTATGGACGATTATCAAAACAAGACTTTCCTTCTTTACTAACAGCATACCAGTCGGGGTGCTGAAGTGCTATAGAATCACCTGGTCTGTTCATGGCCATAATCCAAGCATGAACTCTTAACCCATTTTCTTTTGCGATTGGAACTAATCGTTTCAACAATTTTGGATCGGTTCCTGTATTGATTAATACTTCATCAATTCCAGCATTTTTATACTTCGCAAATTCTTGAGCATAATCTGCATTTGTTCTCTCCTTATGTGCCGTTATCCATACCCCAAATTCAAATGGAGTTTTTTCATCTTCTTTTTTACTAGCACATGAAATGATACTCAATGCTAGGATAAAAAGTAATAATTTAGGTAGTCTCATCGTTTTTTTAGTTTGATATAATTTTCCCATCTTGTTTAATAATTAACGTTTTATTTGAAAAAGGACTTCTTATTGTAATATTAAATCCTGTTGAATGATTTTCTAAAACAGGTTTTACCATTTTACCATCAACAACAATACTAGATTTAGTTAGACTATCTAAAGATTTAGCCCATGCCTTATGAGTTTGGTAATATTTTTTTTGAGCTCGGTAAAGGCTGTATAATTCCCACTTTAATTTTTCCTCTTGTGGAATAATAAAACTATCGGTTCCCGCTTTTGAAGAAAAATAAACATAACCCCATTTTTCAGGTTCATGCATATTGATTACACCTTGTGGAGACCATACCCAATTATACTCTTGTAAAAATTTCCCGTCTGAACCTTTCTTTCTTTTGTATGTTCCATTTGTTAAAGAATGTTGCCAATTTACCCTAGAGAAATTTACTCTCCAAAATTGATCTACTGGAATATTATTTTCACCAAAGGACTTTCTATAAGCTGCCCAAGGAATTGCCATTTCCAGCACCCAACCTTCATCGGTATCATTGGGATTATTGATTGTTCCGTTTATTTTAACGGCCGATTTTAATCCCGATATATTCCAGTCATTCAATACTACATTATCATTCTCACGATAGGGTTTTGTCAAGAATAAATCCCAAGCTGTATTTAAAGCGTTTATTTCTAATTCGTAATAATTGAATGTATCACCATCCGGATCAATAAAAACCTCAAAATCATTGTTGTAAAAAATAATAGTGTCGCGCTGTTTTAGATTAGCCCAAACATGTGGTTCTTCCATCTTAGCGAGAATGTAAAAATTAGTCTCATCCCATAGCATTTTCACCTTAGTGTTGTACTTTGGTTTTTCCACTCCTTCTATGTCGGTAAAAGGATCTGACCAATCCACTTTTGACCATGAAGCATCCGATTCATCGCCATCGATAACGATTGTATCAAATACTTTATGAACAACATACGATTTAGGGATAATTCCTTTTTTTGATTGTGAAAAACCAATAACAGAAATTAGACTTAATACAACTGATAACCATTTCAATTTCACAGCCATGCTTTTTTTTATAAACTATTGTCTTTTGTAAACTGAAGTACTTCGCTTAATTTACCAAATGCCATCGCTACAACAGTATCAGCAGCACCATAATAAACGGCCAATTTATCTTCTTCCATATCATGTAAAGCAGCACAAGGGAAAACTACATTTCCTACGTCACCCACTTGCTCATACAACTCAGCAGGAGCTAATAAATAAGGTTGTGTTCTATACTTTACAATATCAGGCTGATTTGTATCTAAAATAGCAGCTCCCATACTATAACGGAATCCATTACACGTATTGATTACACCATGATACAACATTAACCAACCTTCATCAGTAAGAATAGGAATAGGTCCTGCTCCAATTTTTGTACATTGCCAAGCACTGTCTTCAAAAGGAGTTGGCTTCATTACGCATCTATGCTCTCCCCAATATTTCATATCTGGACTGTAACTAATCCAAATATCTCCAAAAGGAGTATGTCCATTATCACTTGGACGGCTTAACATGGCAAATTTACCGTTGATTTTTTGTGGAAACAATACCCCATTTCTGTTGAAAGGCAAATAGGCATTTTCACATTGAAAAAATTCCTTAAAATCAAATGTATATCCAATACCAATTGTTGGTCCATTGTATCCGTTACACCAAGTAATCCAATAACGATCTTCAATAAAAACGACACGGGGGTCATATTTATAATCTGATTCTATCATTTCAGTATTACCCGCTTGCATTACAATAGGCTCATGATTGATATCCCAGTCCATTCCATTCTTGCTAAATCCAGCAAAAATATTCATTTGGACTGCTTTGTTGTCACATCTAAATACACCTGCAAATCCATCTCCAAAAGGAACGACTGCACTATTAAAAATACTATTTGATGATGGTATTGCATACCTGTCAATAATTGGATTTTCTGAATATCTCCAAATTACTTCATTGCTGTTTTCTGGTCTATCTTGCCATGGAATTGTATTCACTATATTTAATTTATTTGTTAAACTTAACACTATCTTAGGTCTAATTCATTTTTAATAATCACACCCGATTTAAACTTATACTATTCTTCTTTTAATTTTTTATTTTTCTCACTTTATCCAACCACGTATATTTTAAAATAATCGAAGTAATCAAGAAAATTACTAGTGATACTACCGTTTTGGGATAATCTCTAATTATAAAAAATATTGGAAGGATAATCATGCTTGATTGCCATATAATTCCAATAAGACAGTTCAGCATATCTTTTGTAAAATCATTGTTTTTTTCAAAAGTTAGATCTTTACTTTTTAGTTCATTATAAACTGGTTTCCACCATCCCCAAGGTCTTACATTAGTATAAAATGATTTTAACACTTCTATATCTGTAGGTTTACTAAAGAAAGTCCCTAGCAAGCAACCCAAAGTAGAGAAGGTCAATATAACTGGAAACAAATAGATAGCTTGCACTTCAGACAAATCGTATAGAAATGTTCCAGAAGTGAAGTTCCCTTTATTTTGGTCTAAAACAAATTCTAAAGACGCAACCACTAATCCAGAAAACATACCCCAAAAATACCCCCAACCATTGAAACGCCACCATATCCATTTTAAAAAGTTGGCTGCTACATAACCCCCAAACAATGCACTTGTTATCCATAAGGTCAAGGAATTAATAGAATCAGCAAAGAAGCCCATAAAAACACCCAAACCAACTACTAAGAAAGAAGCAACTTGACTTATTTTAATATAATGAGAGCTAGACTCATTTGGCTTGAAATATTTTTTATATAAATCATTAACAATATAGGCTGGTCCCGCATTTACAAATGCAGAAAAAGTAGACATAAATGCCGCTAACAATCCAGCTAATAACAGTCCTTTTATTCCAACGGGAATATGAAGATTAATTACTTTTGGCATTAATACTTCTAAATCGGCACCACTTAAATTTGGATTAATAGCCATTTCAGGAGCTAAGGTTACCAATGCTATTACAACGATTCCAGCAATTAATAAATATCTAGGAATAAACAAAATAAGGTTTGTAAAACCACTCATGTATGCGGCCTCTTTTACAGATTTAGTGGAAAGAATTCGTTGCAAATCATAACTTGGTGTTGGTCCAGCTATACTAGCAAAAAAACCTTTAAACAAAGACATTCCCACTAATGAACCAAACATTTTATAGCCTTCAGTATTAATTAAATTATCAAAAGCTTTGAATTTTGCACCCCAGTGTGATCCTAATTCCGCAGAAAAGAATACATTTTTCCATTCAGGAGTAATTACAGAATTAATTTGAACATCAGTGTAATTAATCAATGTATAGCCAGCAACAAGTACTCCTGCTATCACCATAATCCCGTATTGCAATACTTCGGTTGCCACCACCGAAAACATACCTCCTTTTATCGTGTAAATTGTTGTTAAGAAGATAACCAATAAAGCATACGATTGCTCCGAATTTAATACCATCATATCTCCTATTTGAAGGGCTAAATTCCAAGGTAAAATAATGGTCATAAACTTACCAATTCCTTCAAAAAAGTAGGCGATAAAACCTATCGTAGAAACAATGGCAAAAACAGCTACAATTATATGAGAAGCTTTACCTGCATTGTCGTTACCAAAACGGGTTAAAATCCATTCAGATCCTGTCATGGTATTTGATTTACGGATCCAAACTGCCAAAAACATCATGACAAAGATTTGATTCCAAATAGGCCAAAGCCACATAAACATAAAACTTTTGACACCATATAAAAACAATACCCCAACCATCCAAGCCGTTCCAGATACGTCAAACATACCTGATCCGTTACTTAAACCTAGATAATACCACTTTATAGAATTTCCCCCTAAAAAATAATCATCTAATCCTTGTGAAGCTTTTCTAGAAATCCAAACTCCAATACCTATGGTTAATATTATATAAAATACAATTATTGATACATCAATGCTATCCATTACTTTACTGATTTAATAGTTAAACCCCATTTTTTATTAGGTTCAGATCCCATAACGAAATATAAAATACCACCTTGTAAAAGTTGTTGATGTGAAATTGTTGTTTGGTTGAATACAACTCCATTTAGAGTAGCCGATTGAATGTAGAAATTCTTGTTGGAAACATTTTCTGCCTGTATAACAAATGTTTTTCCATCTTGAAGATGAATTGTTGATTTTTCAAAAATTGGACTTCCTATTTCGTACTCACCAGAAGCTGGATTCATAGGATACAATCCCATTGAACTAAATACATACCAAGCTGACATTTGACCGCAATCTTCGTTACCACTCAATCCATTAGGTGTAGTATTGTATTGTGTATCTAAAATATAATGCACCCAATACTGTGTTCTCCATGGTTCATTAGCATGATTAAACATATAGGAAATGTGATGACTTGGCTCATTACCATGTGCATATTGTCCAATTAATCCCGAAATATCTGCAGAAACATTATCTCCAGTAATCTCTGAACTTTCAGTAAATAATTGTTCTAAACGTTTTACGAAAATGTCGTTGCTTCCATGTAATGCAATAAAGTCATCTACATTTTGTGGTACAAACCAACTGTGTTGCCAAGCATTACCTTCCGTATAATCAGTATGTTCTCTATGATTAGAGTGTTTTGGATCAAAAGGTGTATTCCACGTTTTTCCGTCTTTTGATTTTCCACGCATAAAGCCAGTTATTGGATCAAATAAATAGCGATACGCTTGAGAACGTTTCAAGAAATAATCATAATCCTCATTTTTTCCTAATTCTTTAGCCATTTGAGCTACACACCAATCATCATAAGCATACTCTAAAGTTATTGTTACTGATTCATCCAGTAAGTCATAAGGAATATAACCGTATTGTTTGTATAAATTCAATCCGCGTTCGTCTTGCATCATGGTTGCTTTCATAGCGGAATAAGCTTTTTCAGCATCAAACCCTTTTATTCCGTTTTTATACGCATTAAGAATCACAGGAATCGAATGGTAACCTGTCATCGTATTGGTTTCATTCCCGTATAAGGTCCAAACAGGCAATATTTTTTTAGTTTCGTAATAAGCTAACATAGAATTTACAATATCCGAAGACTTGTCAGGAGCTAATAAAGTCAACAAAGGATTTTCGGCTCTAAAAGTATCCCAAAGCGATAATGTAGAATAAGCCGTGTAATTAGTAGCAGTTATAATTTGGTCATCTTCTCTTCTAAACTGCCCGTTCTTATCACTATAAGTAACTGGCGCTAATTGGGCATGGTAAACAGCAGTGTAAAACATCGTTTTTAGCGAATCAATTGGAGTTTCCACTTCAATTTTGGATAATGTATTACCCCAAATTGTTTTGGTTTCTGATTTTGTACTTTCAAAATTTCCAGTATCTAAATTCTCTTTGGCATTAGCCAAACTAACCGAAGACAAAGCTACTTTTACAAACAACTCATTGTTTTTATTATTAACAAAAAACAATTGCGAAGTTACTTTCTCCCCCGAAGTTGTAGTTCCTTTTATAACTTTTCCGTCAGCAATTAATTCCTGTCCTGTAATAGACTTAGAAAATTGAGCCACAAAAAATACTTTTTGATTTTTAGCCCAACCTGTGCTGTAACGATAACCACTTATGGTATTATCATTTTCAATCGTAATCCCTGTTTTTGTTGATTTGTCCCAATTGATTGCAAAACCAAGATCCACTACTACAGACTGCATGTCATTTTTAGCAAATGTATATTTATGATAAGCAGTACGTTTTGAAGCCGTTAACTCCACATTAATTTTAGGGGTTTCAAGAAAAACTTGGTAATATCCAGGTATTGATGTCTCATTAGAATGGCTATATGTCGACTTATAGGCAAGTAAATCTCTAGAAGTAGGTTGTGCTTTTAAATCTACCTTTTTATTTATTGGCATAAATAATATATCGGCCAAATCACCAATACCTGTTCCGCTTAAATGCAAATGGCTAAAACCTGCCACTATGGAATCAGAATAATGGTAGCCCGAACACCAATCCCAGCTAGAAACACCATTATCAGGACTTACTTGAAGCATTCCAAAAGGAACGGTTGCTCCTGGATAAGTATGCCCATGCCCACCAGTACCAATAAACGGATTAACATGTTCGATAAAAAGTAACTTAGAGCTATCATTTTTATCTATCTTTATCTTACAACCTGTAAGTAAACCTGCAGCTAAAATAAATAAGGAAATTTTCTTCATAGGAATCTATCTGTATATAAAAATAAAATTATTTAAATTTAGCCTTTTTTAAAACTTATTTAGACAGACGACATATAAACTGAGCTAAACATCAAAAAAAACAGTTTCAAACACTCATTCTTTAGAAAATGAATTTCAATTCCAGCAAATTTTACAAAATACCATTACATTATCATATAATATTTTGGTTGATTTATTTTTTATTCAACACCTTTCGATGGGGAAGTTATTTCAATGATTATCTCTACTCTTTTAAAACAAATTTATTGGGTTTCCCAATTCACATTACCCTGTGTTATTTGAATATTTTAATTCTGATGCCTAATTTGGTGTATCGAAAAAAATATACACTATATATCCTTTCGGTTATTGCCGCATTATTTATTATGGTTTTGGTAAAGTTTAATCTTACTTATCTTTTAATTAGCCATAATGTTTGGCCAGAAGGCCCCGAACAAATAGAAAAATTATCGTTTAACTATTTTATAGACATGATGATTGGCGAACTTTATGTAATTACATTTGTTACAGCCATAAAAATTACATTTGACTTTTTAAATGAACAAAAAAGAGTAACCGATCTTGAAAAATCACAATTAGAAACGGAGTTGCTTTTTTTAAAATCTCAAATATCTCCGCACTTTTTCTTCAATACACTTAATAACATATACTCGCTATCAGTAGAAAAATCAAATAAAACGCCAAAAGTGGTAATTAAACTTTCCGAGTTAATGCGTTATATGTTGTATGAAACAAAAAATAAGAGACAAACCTTAGAAAATGAAATTCTATGCATTCAAAACTATTTGGATTTAGAAAGAATCAGAAATGACGACCGATTAGAGATTAATATGTCCATTTCTGGAGATATTCATGATAAAGAAATAGGCCCCATTTTATTACTGACATTTGTTGAGAATGCTTTTAAACATGGCGTAAATAAAAATATTGGAAAAGTAAAAATTGACATTAGCTTCGAAGTTAAAGAAGATTTTCTTTATTTTACCATTAAAAATCCAATGCCTGCAATTACAAAACACAAAGACAATTTAAACATATCAAGTGGTATTGGTATTGAAAATGTCAAAAAAAGACTGGAATTAGGATACAATAAAAATGATTATAAGTTAAGTTTTAAAAATAAAAAGAATAGTTTTGTCGTTAAGCTTATCATTAAAGTGTCTTAGCAAATGATATCTTTTTTTTTAGAATATACCCCTATAAATTATTTCGCTTAAAAAAATAATAGATTGAGATGAAAGTAAATTGTTTGATTATAGATGATGAGCCATTGGCTATCAATGTTATTAAGAATCACTTAGAACATATTGAAAATTTTGAATTAATAAACAGCTTCAGTAATCCTATTGAAGGTTTTAATTTTTTAAAAAACAACAGTGTTGATGTCATTTTTCTAGACATAAACATGCCTGTCCTTGATGGAATTAACTTTATAAAAAGTTTAGAAAACCCACCTTTACTAGTTATTACCAGTGCCTACGACCAGTTTGCTATTGAAACCTACGAATTAGATGTTTTAGATTACTTAGTAAAACCTATTGAATTCCCTAGGTTGATGAAAGCGATAAACAAGATCAACAAAAGATTGGAAGGTACTTCTAAAGCTCCTCAAGAAAACAGTAAAGAAAATCCCTTCATTTTCGTTAAAATTGATAAAAAGAAAATGAAGAAAATCTTTTTAAATGAAATTTTAGTCATAGAAAGTCTAAAAGATTATTTAAAAATAAACACATTAACAGGGAAATACATCATTCACAGTACGCTTGCTGATTTTACAAACTTATTACCTGAAAGAGATTTTATAAGAATACATCGATCTTACACTATTGCTATCGATAAAATTGATGCTGTTGAAGGAAATAGTATAGAAATAGAAGGACTTAGATACGTTATTGGAAGGTCATACATCGACGAAGTAAAGCAAAGAATTCTAAACTCATCGATCTAAAATTCAAAAAAGAGGTATATACTTAAAGTACTCGAAGAGCTACTTTAAGTCAAATTACAACTATTTTTAATTTAAAATTTGGTGAAAAAATTAAATTTTCAGTACTTATTTTTGGCATTTACAGACTGCTAAAGACATGAAAAAACCATCTAGTGCTCCTTCGCTTTCATGTTGCATTCTTTTTATTCATTTTTCACAAAATTTATTACAAAAAAAATGCAACCAAAAAGATGATTGCATTTTAAAACCAAGGTAACTAACCTAAACAAATTATAAACCAAATAATTTACTGTATTATAACACCAAAACTAGAAATGATAACGTTTAAAAGCTTCTATGGCTGAATAATCCGCTAATCCCAAATCATGATATTTTTTTGCTGTTAATCTATTTCTATCTTCTGCGCGTACCCAAAACTCTCTGCTATCGTCCCCTTGGAACATCACTCCATCTTTTTGAGATTGGTGATAAAAAATAGCATGACGTTTTTTAAGTACTTGATCCGGACTCATTGGTACTGCCATCTCAATTTGATACGATTCCCATTCATGCCAAGCTCCACGGTACAACCATACCCAACAATCATCCATATAACTATTATGTTTCAGTCGCTCTAAAGCTTCAAACAAACTATCCAAACACACCTTATGTGTTCCATGCGGATCAGCTAAATCGCCTGCAGCATAAATTTGATGTGGTTTTATGTCTTCAATGAGATTACACATAATATCTATATCAGCATCTGTAAGATTCCCTTTCTTTACTGTTCCAGTTTCATAAAAAGGAAGATCAAGAAAATGAACATTTGAATCCGCAACTCCTAAATATCTTGTAGCACCTAAAGATTCACTTCTTCTAATTGAGCCCTTTAATTTTCGAACTTCAATCGTATCAATATCATTTTTAGACTTATTTTTTAAAAATTTGATGATACTATCAGATTCACTAGACACTGAATTTAAAACAGTAGAAACTTCGGCAAATTTTAGTGCTTCATCATTTGAAACAGCTATATTACCTGAAGTTTGATAGGCAACATGTACATCATGTCCTTGCTCAACTAATCGATCAAAAGTTCCTCCCATTGAAATAACATCATCATCGGGATGTGGGCTGAAAATGATGATTCGTTTTTGCTCTGGTCTCGCACGTTCTGGTCTATAAGTATCATCCTCATTGGGTTTTCCACCAGGCCATCCGGTAATGGTATGCTGCATTTTATTAAACATTTTTATATTTAAATCATATGCAGTCCCTTCTTCTGTTAAAAGACTAGACATTCCGTTATCGTTATAATCTTTATCCGTTAATTTAAGAAACGGCTTCTTCGTTAATTCACTCAACCAAGCAACAGCCTTCAATTTTAACTCTTCGGTCCATAAACATGATTTTACCAACCATGGTGTTTTTACACGTGTTAACTCCGACGAAGCCTCAGTATCTAAAACAAACGTTGTGTTATTATGTTCTTGCAAATAGGTCGCAGGAACTTGAGAAGACACATCTCCTTCAATTGTTTCCTTTATGATTCCTGCTTTACTAATTCCCCAACCAAGAAGTACAATTCTTTTGGCATTTTTTACAGTACCAATCCCCATTGTTATTGCTTTTCTAGGAACATTATCAATTCCTAAAAACGCAGGTGCAGCGTCCATACGTGTTAAATGATCTAGCGTAATACTTCTAGTACCAGAATTGATATGCGAGCCTGGTTCATTAAAACCTATATGCCCAGTCCTTCCAATACCTAAAAGTTGAAAATCTAACCCACCATAGGATTTAATCTTCATTTCATAATCTATACAGTATTGTTGTAGTTCTTCATTACTAACTTTTCCATCTGGGATATTTATATTTTCAGGGTTAATATCTACATGATCAAAAAGATACTCATGCATAAAGTGATAATAACTCTGAATATTATTTTTATCCATCGAATAATACTCATCTAAATTAAAGGTTACCACATTCGTAAAGCTCAACCCTTCTTCCTTATGCAATCTAACCAGTTCTTCATACACTTTAATAGGTGAAGATCCAGTTGCCAAACCTAAAATACAAGGCTCATTCAATTCTTCTTTTCTCTGAATTAAATTTGCTATTTCTTGCGCTACTAATACTGAAGCTTCTTTCGATGAATCAAAAATTACATTATGAATTTTTTCAAAACGTGTTTCTTCAAACTTTCCTGCTTCCTTGAAGCCTATACCCTTTTTAAAACTTATACCTTCTTTAATCATTTGTCAGTAATTCATTTAATTAATACTATAAAATTAAGTATTTGCTAGTTGTTCAAAATAAAAATTCGACTAATAACCAGTAGTCTTCGGTAAAGAACATAATTATCAACTTTAATCAATTGTTTTTATAATCTCCTTTATTAGTCTGCTGTTTTTCAATTACATTTATTTCTGCAATTGATACTGTTTGTATTTTACCAACTCCCGCTTTAGCTACAAATCGAAGGTATTTAGCTTTTACACTTTCAAATGTCTTTACTTGCTCTATCGGATTATTTTTAATATTTGAAAATTCTCCTTCTGATTGCTTATTCCATTGATTACCATCAAGACTGGTATAAAATTCATAATAGGAAATTAAGTTTAGATTATTTCCTACTTGTTGCGGCACATAAGTAAACCCGTTTATAGTAAGAATGCTTCCCATATCTAACACCACTTCTTGCGGCAATTTATTCGTTCCATCTCCAAAACTATAATCTGTAGTTGGGTTCCCATCAATTATTCTGTTTGCTCTATTTAAATCACCACTTGAAATAGAAACTATTCTCCATTTTTCTTTAGACTGTCCATACTTTACCTTTTTAATGGCACTACTTATATTCTCCTTAGTGTTTCTGGTAAATGCTTTTATTTCGACTGCCGCATCATATTTAAAAGCTCCTTTATACAGGGTACTATTCATTGTTGGAACAGAACCGTCGACTGTATAAAAAATACTATTCCCTACATCAGATTTCATGGTTACTAACCCCTTATTATCCCGTTGAATATTTGGCATACGAACAAATGTAGGTGCGTTAAATGCTTCAATATTAGCAATTACTATACTTGCTTTTGAATCTGTAACATTGACTCTAAGCGCCGAAACTACAACCCTATCAAATCTTAAAATTCTTTTGTATCCTATAGTAGTTTGTTTCGCAATTGTTTTCCATTGTCCACCTACTTTAGCTTCTACATTAAAAGCTTTCACTCGTTGTCCTAATTTTATGTATTCCTGAAGTAAAATTCGATTAACAGCTGTGGGTTTATTAAATTCAAATAGTAATGAAGCTTTTTTAACATTATCATCGGTAGCCCAATAGGTGTTTTTATCTCCATCAATCACGTTTTTAGCAGCATATTCGCTTTCGCTTCCTCTATAACTATCAGTACTAACTGTACTAGCTGCTAATAATTCTATTTTAAAATCGGCTTTAATAACTGCCGAAAACTCTTGTAATCTTGCGACATCATTTTCGTTGATTAATCCTCTTTTATCTGGAGGCAGGTTCAATAAAAAAGTCGAATTACGACCTACTGATTGATAATAAAAATCAACCATTTCATCTAAGGAATGTACTTTATCATCTTCTATAGTGTGGTAAAACCATCCTGGTCTTATCGACACATTTGTTTCTCCAGGTACCCATTTTTCTCCATCTTCATGCCCCGACATAAAATCTGTATATGGCACTTTTCCCGCTAACTCGTCCTTTTGACGCAATAAAGACCAGTTAGTTTCATTAGCATAACCCTCTTCATTTCCTATCCATCTTGCTTCTGATGGACCTACACCCCAAACCAATGTTTTTGGAGCAATTTTATAAATTAATTGATAGGTTTCGTCCCAGTTATAATATTCCAGTGTATTAATCTTTCTGGTTTCATTAGCACCTCCATAGTATCCATCACCACCATTTGCTCCATCAAACCACATTTCGAAAACATCACCATAATTAGTCAACAACTCTTTCAACTGATTTCTGAAATAAGTTATATATTCTGGTTTGCCATAATCAGGATTGTTTCTATCCCAAGGAGAAAGATACAGTCCTAATTTCAAATTGTATTCTCTGCATGCCTCTGCTAATTCTTTAACAACATCTCCTTTTCCATTTTTCCATGGTGAATTTTTCACAGAGCGCTCCGTATATTTTGAAGGCCACAAGCAAAAACCATCATGATGTTTGGCCACCAATATGATTCCTTTCATTCCGGCCTCTTTTACAACACGAGCCCATTGATGTGTATCCAATGCAGTAGGATCAAACAATTGAGGTGATTCGTCTCCATAACCCCATTCTTTATTGGTGAATGTATTTAACGAGAAATGTATAAAAGCATAAGATTCCATTTCTTGCCAATTGATTTGTTTTTGGGTCGGTAATGGACCATAAGGTTTTGGTGCCTTCACTGATTCTTTACAACTAGTACACAGTACGATGAACAAAAAACTTATAAATAGCGAAACATCTTTCATCTGAAGAATATTTAATTTTTTAATTAAACTATTGTCGCACAATAGTAACCTAAATTTCTGTTTCAATAAATACTATTTCGACCAACAACAATTATAGAACAGTATTGGTGATTTAAATGATTTAATTCATTTGCTTTATTGGATTAGTGTCTTCAAGGAATTATTATAGTATCCACTGTAGCACACCAGCTTGCACTACTCCTATTTCTTGCAGATGCTACTGTAATTAAACTATTTTTATCTAAAATATTAATCAATAAGAATTCTGCTTGAGTTAGTATCCATTCAGTCAATAGTTTTCTTTATTAAACAATATACTATTTATCTAGATTTTTCTACAAAGGTGTTGCCGTCTACAAATGCATCAACAAAGACATACTCGATGGCTTTTGGTCCGAAAAACACGGGAATCCTTTGTATTTAGAAACAGAAGAGTGTTCTAGAATAACATCTAAAGAATTTTTAAACTAACAAAAGATAAACTTAACATTCAAAACTTCTTCTAAAAATAAGTTGGCTGTCCAAGCAGGCTATTCACTTCAAGTCCGCGGTATTCAGCCCATAAAAATATAAGCCCAAAAACGAGCTTCCTTTGGTCGCAGTTTTGGGCTTTGTTTTATAAAAGGCTTCATTCCTTGCGGGCTTTTCGTTACTATCCTTGACAGAAAGACTACTTTACAAAATAATATTTTTAGATCAGACTACTTACTATTAAATTAAATAACTAACATTCAGCAATTTAAATAAAATTCACTAACTTTAATAAATGAAAAAGCATTTCCATATTATTATTGCTGGTGCGGGAGGCATTGCTGAGGCTACTGCTTTATTATTGATGGAATGGAGCGAAGTTACTCCCAGCATTTTTATAGGAAATAGATCGATACCCAAAGCTATAAAAGTAGCCCATTGGGTAGAAAACGGATGTACAAAACCATGCACTATTAAACCGTTTCTATTGCCTGAAGATGGAATTACACCTGAAATGATAACCATTTTAAAGCAAGCCGATATTATTTTGGATTGTCTACCAGGAAGTCAGGCGCCCAGAATGGCACAACTCGCTAAAGAATACAACCTTCATTACGCCAATCTTACGGAATATGTTGACGAAACTAATAAAATAATTGCCTTAGCCAAAAATTCACAAACAGGATTTATTCTTCAGACTGGTTTGGCCCCAGGTTATATAGATTTATTAGCCAATGGATTATTTCAGCAATTTTGTATTGATTACAAAGTCAACTCTGTTCATACCTTAGAATTCAAAGTAGGTGCGTTAACTAAAAATGCTGTTGCTCCGCATTATTATGGTTTTACTTGGAGTCCCGTAGGTGTAGCTACTGAATATTTGAAAGACACCATTGTGCTGCGTGATTACAATAAAACGACACTCCCTTCTCTATCTGAAAGAGCAACTATTATAATTGATGGTATTACCTACGAGGAAGATTTAACCTCTGGCGGTGCTGCCGATTTGCCCGATGCCTTAAGTGGAAAAGTAGGTACACTGGATTATAAAACGCTACGCTTTCCTGGTCACTATGCATGGATAGAAAAACAAATTAATACCAAAGACAATACTACGACAGCAATTCAAAAACTCCAACACAAAATGGAAGTAGCTATTCCACATGTTGAAGACGATCAAATTGTATTATATGCTGCTGTAGAAGGCAAGGATATAGAGGGTGTATTGCGCCGTCGAGAAATAGCTAAAACCATATTACCTCTTCTAGTAGGGAAACATTATTTAAGAGCCATACAAACTACTACTGCAGCTCCTCTAGTACAAGCAGCACAACTATTACTGGAGACTAATCCACAAGGTGTTATCTTGCAAAGTCAAATTGATTCCAATGCCTTTCTAAAAGGAAATTATGTTTCAAGAGTATACGGTTGATTTTTTGTGAAAACAAAGAAATAAAAAACTAACTTTAAACAAGTCCATAAACTAATTAACGAGAGTATTTTGTTAATTATCTCTTGATGTGATAGCAGTAAATTTCAAAACAATTCAACTCACGAAATTTAATAGGAATACTATTTTTTTTGTAATATTACGCTGTACTTTTACATAGAAAATTGTAGCATATCAATGAGAACGTATTACATTAATAACGGCAATGAAAATGGCGGACCATTTACGCTAGAGGAACTAAAAACCCAACAAATAAAGGAAACCACATTAGTCTGGTATCAAGGTATGGACGAATGGAAACATGCAATTGAGATAGCCGATTTGAAGCCTTTTTTTAATATTGTTCCTCCACCTATAAAACGCGCTAGTCCTACTCAAAAAGTAGAATCTACCGAAACATCTAAAACTATTTTAGGCCTTAAGAAAAGTTATTTCTTTTTGGCTATAGCTTTTTTAGCGATTATGATAATTGTCTTAGTATTGAATATCATTCAGAATAATAAAAGAAATGAATTAGACATAAAAAACAAACAAACAGAGTTTGGTAACGAACAAATTAATCTACAACAAAAAGAATCGAACGAACAACGCATTCAGGAAGAAATACAAAAAAGAATAGAATCTGAAAATAATAACAAAAGAAGAAAAGATTCCATTACTACTCGTCTTGCCGAAATCAAAAGCTTACTTATAGAAGATAAAAATCAATTAGCCGAATCAAAAAATGATTTATCTGATGCCGAAGATTTTAGATTATTACGATCAGAAAGTACTAAAGACGAACAGATTCGTTCCATACAAAATGATATAGAAAACTGGAGAAAAGAAATTGACCAACTAGAAAACGAAGCCAATAGATTGTATCTTGAACTAGAAACGATACACTAAAGCTATTTAGAGATTGAACATTCGACACTCTCCTAATAATAATAATAATAATAATAATAATAGATTAATACTAATCACACTTCAACCAGCCAGTAATACTCATTCGGGTATTTTGAGTTACTAAGACTTCATGAAGTAACTCATCACTTTTGAAGAAAACTGTTTTGCCTTGTGTGGGCGCAATTTTCTGATTATTATTATCCTGGTGGATTAATAATTCTCCTCCATCAGCAGGCTGCCAATTACTATTTAAATAACTAATCATAGAATATTTTCGACTCGGGTTATTTTGAAACTGATCATAATGTTGCAAATAAAAATCTCCTTTTTCATACAAGGAGTAATGAAATTCATAACCCGTAATTCCGGTATAACAACTTTCATTTAAATAACTGATAAATGCTTCAATTTGTTCAAAAAATTGATTTTCAAATGCATTATTATTCTTTTTATCTAACCAATAAATAGAATCACTGCGCACAGCACTATCATAAGCAATAACTTCTGAGTTTCCTGTTCCAGCAGTAATCAATAAATCTTGTTGGTTTAACGCGAGTAAATTTTGCTTTAAATTATTAGCTAATTCATCACTTAAAAAATTTTCAGATATACCTACTTTATTATCAATATAAGTGGTAATCAAAGCTTCAAAGCTATTTTCCATTAGGTTTTCATTAACCGCAAGGACGGCTAACTGTTGTAAGGTAGTACATATTGCATCACTTATAACATACTATTCTCATTTTGCCTTAATTATGAAATAAAAAAAAGCGCTTAGAAAACTACTTCTAAACGCTTTTTAAATAATAATAATAATAATAATAATAGCTATTAAAGCTTACTAATATAACTTCCGTAAATATCTTTGAACTGATATCCTTCTGATATACGATCTTTGCTCAGTTTATTGTACTCTACCAAAGCCCAAAGAATAAACTCCTTCATAAATAACTTATCCTCCTTAGCCAATTCTGGTTGGTATTTTTTAATTAAAATTTCAAGTGGGACAATGGCTCCCAATATTCTTTGGTATTCTTCATCGCTTGCATCATCTAATAATTCGAAACCACTTTCGGCAAAAAACCATTCTATTAAATCCGTATAAGCTGTTTTCTCATTTGGTTTTTCTAGCTTTTCAATTTTTGGAAAATAAGCGGGGAAAAAAGTATGAATAGCCGAGCCCAACAAGTTTTGCGCCACAGCTGCTGCTCCCTCCTGCTCTCCTTCGTAAACCAACTCTACTTTTCCAGTTATAGCGGGGATTATTCCCATAAAGTCAGATAAACGTAAACTTGTTTTATCAACACCTGCTCTTAAAGCGCGACGTTCCGCAGTACTCAATAAGTTTTCATAAGCCGTAATACTCATCCTAGCACTCACTCCACTTTTATTATCAATATATTCACTTTCACGTGCTTCAAATCCTATCTGCTCCAGCAAATCTTTGGCTAATGATGGAACGTAAACCATATCACTTTGCACTGTATCAAGCTTAGCTTCTTGCTCCGTAATGGTACGAGCAATCTTTATCGTTTCTGGGTAATGCGTTAATATTTGAGAACCTATTCTGTCTTTCAAAGGGGTAACAATGCTTCCACGATTGGTATAATCCTCTGGGTTTGCCGTAAATACAAACTGCATATCTAGCGGCATACGCAATTTAAATCCTCTAATTTGAATGTCTCCTTCTTGCAAAATATTAAACAAAGCCACTTGAATACGCGCTTGTAAATCAGGTAACTCATTGATAACAAAAATACAACGATTAGCACGCGGAATCATTCCAAAATGAATCACACGATCATCAGCATAGGAAAGCTTTAAATTAGCTGCTTTTATTGGGTCAACATCACCTATCAAATCGGCTACCGTAACATCTGGTGTTGCTAACTTTTCTGAAAAACGCTCACTTCTATGCAACCATGAAATTGGAGTTTCATCGCCTTTGATGTCAATGATATCTTTGGCAAAACGAGAAATTGGATTTAAAGGATCATCATTAATCTCTGAACCCGTCACAAACGGTATGTATTCGTCTAATAAATCAACCATTTTGCGCGCCAACCTAGTTTTGGCTTGACCACGAAGCCCTAACAAATTTATATTATGGCGAGATAATATAGCACGTTCCAGTTCTGGAATTACAGTGTTTTCAAAACCATGAACCCCTTCAAATGCGGATTTTCCTGATTTAATCTTTTCTCTTAAATTAGTACGCAATTCCTCTTTAATCGAGATACTTTTATATCCTGCTGCTTTTAATTCTCCTAATGTATGTATATTTTCTATTTTCATTTTTAGCATTTAAAAATTGAATAATTAAATCATTTAAAAATTCAACTTATTTATTATTTATCTTACTATTTTACCCCTTAAAATCCTCTATCTGTCCTACCGTAAACTCAAAATCTTTGAGACTTTGCAACTCAAAAACTTATTTAACTCTCTTCTTTCTATTCGACTCATAATCTTCAAAAATCATTTCGCCCAACCCTTTTAGTCCCGTGTAAAATGCTTTTCCTTGATTGGCTTCGGTGAACTTATTGACAAATTTTTGCAAATAAGGATCATTAGCAATCATAAAAGTGGTTATGGGAATATGCAGTTTTCGGGCTTGCTGTGCTTGACTGTAACATTTATCTACAATGTACTCATCAAGTCCATTACTGTTCATATAATACGATCCATCTCGCTCTCGCACACAACTCGGTTTTCCATCCGTAATCATGAAAATTTGCTTATTCGTATTTCGTTTTCTACGCAGTAAATCCATTGCTAGTTGCAATCCAGCAACAGTATTGGTATGAAAAGGACCTACTTTTAAATACGGTAAATCCTTAATGGCAATAGTCCATGCATCATTTCCAAAAACTAAAATATCCAAAGTATCTTTCGGATAGCGTGTAGTAATTAATTCAGCTAATGCCATCGCCACCTTTTTGGCTGGTGTGATTCGATCTTCTCCATACAAAATCATACTGTGACTGATATCAATCATCAGCACCGTACTCATTTGGGATTTGTATTGGGTTTCTTCGACAACCAAATCATTTTCTGTGAGCATGAAATCAGCCACGCCGTTATTAATTTGAGCATTACGTAAACTCTCTGTCAAGGAAATACGTTCTAATCCATCACCAAAATGAAATTCTCTAAATTCTCCTGTGTGTTCATCTCCGTTTCCAGAATGTTTCGTTTTGTGATTCCCGTTTCCAGAGCGTTTTAAATTCCCGAAAATTTGGTCTAAGGCTTGTTGTCTAATTGCACGTTCTGTCTTAGCAGTAATTCCCAATCCTGAAGTTCCATCCTCTTTAACTTCATCTTTGATATACCCTTTTTTCTTTAAATCTTCGATAAAATCATCAATGGTATAGTGTTCATCGGTGAGTTTATATTCCTTGTCTAATTCCCGCAACCAATCGATCGCTTCATCAAAATCTCCCGAAGTATGTGTAATTAATTCCTTGAAAATCCCAAAGAGTTTGTCAAACGGAGATTGATTTGGCGCTTCATATTGCTTGAAATAAAAACCTTTTTTATTATCGTTTTCCATAGACTTTAAAATTACATCATTTTAAAATAAAGCCTTGACAAACGATTACTAATTTTTAGTTAAAATGGATTTTTTTACAACAATTCATTTTAATTGTATCCTATTATAGGAAATAAGTTTAATTTTATATTTTTAAAAATTAAAAATGCAACAACACGAACATTGGGATATACTTTTGTCCAATCAAGTAGATAAAAAAGCGTTTATAGAAACCATTCTTAAAGGCAAATCCGTTGGGAAACTAAGTCATTTCAATACCAAAAGTGGAATGCTTTTTTCAGATATTGCCATTGCTAATTTCATCAAAAAAGAATACCAATACGATTCCATTGAAGCTGCAACTGACACTACACGAAAATTAAGTAGCTTTTCATCGGGGGAACGAAAAAAAGTATTTTTAAATTATTGTATCAAGCAAGAACCTGATTATATAATTCTCGATAATCCATTGGATCATTTGGATATAAATTCAAGAAAATCAATTACAATTGCATTAGAAGAACTGGCCAAAAAAGTACTATTGATCCAAATTATAAATCGCAATACCGACCTACATTCCTTCATCCTCAACAAAGCACATATTCAAAACAATTCGTTTGTGTTAGAAGATTTAAAACTAGCTGAAGAAACGACAACCACATATTTCAAATCAATTCCAGATGCATTTGACCCCATTGTATATCAAGATACAATATTAATTCAAATGAACGGAGTCAATGTGAGTTACTTGGAAAAACCAATTTTAAAAACCATAAACTGGACCATTAAAAAAGGAGAATTTTGGCATTTATTAGGTCCAAATGGTTCGGGAAAAAGTACTCTATTATCGTTAATTACTGGAGAAAATGCTAAAGGTTACGGTCAAAACGTTTACCTTTTTGGAAAAAAGAAAGGCAGCGGAGAAAGTATCTGGGATATAAAAAAGAATATTGGTTATTTTTCGACTGCCATGACTGATCTGTTTCAAAAAAGAGACACTCTTGAACAAATGATTTTGTCTGGTTTTTTTGACTCCATCGGTTTGTACACGCAACCTACTAGTTTACAAAAAAAGCTAGTGAGTCAGTGGTTGGAACTAATTAATATGACTCATTTAAAAAACAACATCTTCAATCAACTTTCAATAGGACAACAAAGGCTTGCTTTGATTGTAAGAGCAGTACTCAAACATCCTCCTTTATTAATTCTAGATGAACCTGTGGAAGGTTTGGATGATGAAAATGCAGCTTTAGTTACTCAATTAATTACGGTTTTATCTCAAAAAACTGATATGGCTATTTTATATGTTTCTCATAGAAGTGAACCCAATTTAAAGCCAAATGCTATCTATGAATTAACACCACAAACTACTGGATCAACTGGCAAAATTAAAAATTAATTCTAAAAAATTTGGGCGTGACCACAAGGGTCGTGCTGTACGTTCTCAATCCACGCAAAAAAGCGTGGGATTTCCACTGCCATCACTCACGCAGCTCGCACTTATAATTCAATCTTGCTTATAAATTAATGAAATGTACCATCTACATAAAACCATATTCCGTTTTCCTCTTTAAACGCGGAAAACTCATGATGAATTTGCATTTGGTGATCGCTGTCCAAAAAATACGCTTTAAATTCAACTGTAGTAGTTGTTGCATTTAAAACCTCCAACTTTATCCATTGATTGCTTTGAGACCAATCAAGAATAGCCCTTTTAGAATGAAGTTTTCGAGTGGAACTATGTGTCGTAACTACTAGATAATCTACATGCTGTGTAGCATAAGCAGAGTAACGTGAACGCATTAGAACAACTGCTGTTTCTGCTGTTTTAATCTCTTTTAAATAAGGTTCACAACATTCCTCATACGAAAGTGAAGAACAACAATAACAATTTAATTTCATCTTTAATATATCAAACTTACCACTTAAACTAGACCATCGAGAGCTAAGATTTTTTCATGAAGTTTATTCAATAAAACTTGATACCTACTGATTTCTCGTAGATCTTCATCCTCATCAGAATGGTCCAATAATTCATCCAATTGTTCACTAACATCCACCAACTTATTATTGGCTTCAATTGCATTACTACTTGCAATCAAATCAATAATTTCCTGAACATTACTTTTTAACAACTCAAATTTATCGTTTCCCATAAGTTCTATTTTTATCACTAGCATTAGCTTCGTTAAACATTTTAACGATTTGTTTTAACTTCTCTTTACGAGTTATTTCAGCTTGTTTCACTTTATCCTGCGCTTTATGCAACTTGTCGTTATGCTTTTTAATATTTCTTTCGTTATTCCTGCTCATTTTTTTTATATTTAAGTCTAACTTTAAATAGACTCCATTTTTTTTAGCACTAAATTTTTCATAAACATCCTTAATGAAATATAAAAAGGAAAATTCGTGAATTTAACTCGTGCAAAGTTCGTGAATTTAATTTAGAATTGCATTAATGCATTCTTATGATCTTCCTTTATTAAAATAAATTTAGTTGAGAACCTTAAATTTAAGCAAATCATAGATTTAAATGATTTTAGTTTTAAGCTTGAATTTTATGTTAGTTACAAATATTTACTTGTTAATTAAAAACATAATAATTACATTTAGCTTCTAAATATAATGGGTTTATCTAAGACCAAGAAAAAGAATAAATGAAATCTGAAATAAATTGGCCGAAATTGATTAACTGGTTTTTAAATAAACCCAAATCAACAGGCTTCATAGTATTTCTAAGCCTAAGTGTTGTGTTTTCCTATATCTCTATACAGCAATATCATATAGAAAAACAAAATAAAAAGGATGAGATGGATAATACTCTTAAAGTATTACGACAAAACATAGAACAATCTCTAAAAAACTGTTATACAACTACACTCACACTAGCACTTACTATTAATGATGATGGAATTCCTGAAGATTTTAATTCCATTGGTCAACGTTTAATAGAATCCAATAATAGTATCGAAGCTGTACAATTAGTACCAAATGGAATTATTAGGTATATCTACCCAATGAAAGACAATGAAGCTGCTATGGGGTTGAATATTTTGAAGTCAACATATCTTAAGAAAGAAGCCTTAAAATCCATCTTAAATCAAAAAATGTACTTTGCAGGACCTCTTGAATTAAGGCAGGGGGGACTAGGAATTGTGGGCAGGCTTCCTGTGTACATAAAAAATAAATTTTGGGGATTTTCGGCAGTCATTATTAAATTAGACAAACTTTTAAAAACTTCTGGTATAAATGCTATTGATAAAACTAAATATTATTTTCAAATCTCTAAGAGAAATCCAATTACTCAAAAAGATGTTTATTTTTTACCTCAAAAAATAAAATTATCAGAAAATAGTTTCGTAACCAATACAATTCCTGATGGGGACTGGAAATTATATCTAATTGATACAAAATCAACGAATGCGCTAACCTCTTTTATTGTATCAATTATTTTAAGTTTCATCTTGGCATTAACCTTTGGTTTTTTAACTCTTCTATTGTTGAAAAAACCGGCTGAGTTACAAGTCTTAGTGGATAAACAAGCATCTAATTTAATTGATAACGAAATTAAATTCAAGACTATTTTTGATCAAGCCGCAATTGGTATCTCTAATGTTGATCCCATCACAGGTACATTTTTGGAAATAAACAATCAATTTTGTAAACTTTTGGGATATACTCAAAAAGAGATGAAAGAAAAGAACTATCAATCTATTACACATCCAGATGATTTAAAAGATGACATTGCTACCGTAAAGAAAATTAATAACGGAACGATCAATGACTATACCGTAGAAAAAAGGTATCTAACCAAAAAAGGAGATGTTATTTGGGTCAATTTATCTGTAACTCCACTTTGGAAAAAAAATGAAAAACCCACTAGCAACATTGTAATTATTGAAGATATTACACAAAAAAAAGAAGCGGAACAACTTATTAAACAAAGCCAAATTAGATTTAAAAGTCTTTTTGATGATTCTCCTCTTCCATTGTGGGAACAAGATTATTCACATGTAAAAAAATATCTGCAAGAATTAAATCTAATCAATGAATCCAAGGAAAATATTAGTTCATATTTAAAACAACATCCTGAAGTAATTAAAAAATGTTTTTCTTTAGTTCATATTATTGATGTAAATAATGAATGTTTAATACAATATGATCCCAAAACTAAATCGGAACTATTAAATAATTTTGACATTATTTTTAGCGATGTAGCAATCCCCTCATTCACAAATCATATCATCGCAATTTGCAGAAATGAAAATAGTTTAATAATGGATGCTAAAATAAAAAATCCAAAAGGGGAAATAAGAGATGTCAATTTTATTTATAGTGTAATGAACGGTTATGAAGATACTTTAGAGCGAGTCATCATTTCAACTGAGGACATTACCGAACGAAAAAAACAGGAAAAAATAATCCTCAATTCGCAAATAAGAATCGAATCTTTAATCAATACTATTGATGGAATCGTTTGGGAATGTGATGCACAAACATTCCAATTTACATTTATTAGTAAAAAGGTAGAGAATATTTTGGGATATACTACTGAAGAATGGTTATCAAGTCCTACTTTTTGGGCAGATCATATTTATACTGAAGACAAAGAAGAAGTAGTAAAATATTGTTCAAACCAAACTAATTTAATGCTAGACCATGATTTTGAATATCGAATGATTGCCAAAAATGGCAATATCGTTTGGTTGAGAGATATTGTTAACATAATAACAAAAAAAAATAAAGCAGTCAGTTTAAGAGGAATTATGATTGATGTTACTAAAACTAAGGAAATCGAAAAAGATCTAAACAGTTCCTTTTTTTTAGTTTCGGAACAAAATAAAAGATTGCTGAATTTTTCCTATATAGTGTCACATAATTTAAGATCGCATACCAGTAATATTACATCACTGACAGGGCTTATTGAAACTGCAGAATCTGATGAAGAGAGAGAACAAATGGTTCAATTATTAAAAACTGTATCTAATTCCCTTAATGAGACTTTATTTAACTTAAATGAAGTTGTAAATATCCAAACTAATATTGGGTTAGTTTCTGAAAAAATAAATTTAAAAAAGTACATAGACAATACTTTCAATATCCTTGCAGAACAAATCAAAATAAAAGGGGCGCATATCACTTCTAATGTTAGTGACGATATTGAAATTAATTATAACCCAGCTTATCTAGAAAGTATTCTTTTTAATATAATATCAAATGCCATCAGGTACAGTCACAAGGATCGAGAACCAAAAATTTTAATAAATTTTCTAAAAGAGAATAACCTTAAAGTAATTGAAATTTCAGACAATGGAATTGGAATTGATTTGGAGAAAAATGCAAACAAAGTTTTTGGTATGTATAAAACATTTAGTGATAATCCTAATGCTAAAGGTATTGGGTTATTTATTACTAAAAATCAAATTGAAGCCATGGGAGGAAGTATTACAATAGAAAGCAAACCTGGTGTAGGAACTACCTTTAAAATTTATATAACATGAAAACAAGAAAAATCTGGGTAATTGATGATGATATAATTTATAAAACCATCATGAAAAAAATTATCCTTAAATCCGAAATTTTCTCTTCAACTGTTACTTTTTCAAATGGAAAAGAAGCTATAGATGCTTTAAAAAAAGCAATAGAAAGTAATGATGACCTACCCGAAATTATTCTTCTTGACATTGAAATGCCAGTTATGGACGGATGGGGTTTTATGAGTGAAATGGCCATTCTAAAATCAAAACTTCAATCTAAAATAATGATTTATATTTCAAGCTCATCCATTGCTGTTGATGATAAATTAAAAGCTAAAAACAATAGTGATATCCAAGGCTATATGTCAAAACCAATCAGCCTAAATGATTTAAAATTAATAGCTTCATCAGATTAGAAGAAATTAAACTAAATTTTTAATTTCTTCTAAAGTTTTATTGGTATATATCAATTGATCAATGATGCTTTTTCTCAAAACATTTAAATCATCATATTCATAATATTTTGACCAAGAAGTCAAATTAAATAAATTTCGAATTTGTTTGATTTTTTTGGTAGTTTCAAAACTGGTTCTTAGTACAGCTTTATTATCGTAATTGGGATTGTTTCTATGTTGATAGTTTACCGTATTTGTTGTATAATCTGCCTCTAGATAATAGAGTTTATCAGTATCATTATCTGGGTAAAAACTTTCCCAACTAGCAAACCCTAATTTAAATTTTGATGCCGTTTCAGGCTCTAATGGAATTAAACGCCATTTACTATTAGCTAATCTTCCCCAATGATTAGAAACTCTATACATACCTAAATTTGTATAATAATAACTACTTCCCGCCTTACTTTGATATTGTATTTTAAGGTCTTTAATTTTTTCTAATGATTCTTCATTAAAAATACAAAACGTATTTTTAAAAGAATTTGGGCTTGGGCGAAAAATTTTTTCCATGCGCAAATATAATCAGAAAGTAAAGAAGAGAAAAACCATTAAATAAATCATTAACTTTGCAACTTAGAATATTTTAAAAATTACATTATGACTAAAGGTTCCGAAGAAAAAATGTTGCAAAAAGGGGTATACACTGGGATAATTGAAAAAGATGAAGACAACAATTTTTTTTGTGGTATTTATCTTTTAGATTATAAAATGGTTCAAGCAAAACATGTTGTAGGTGATTGGATTACAATAAAATCTATCATTGAAAACCCAAGTGATATTAGTTATAATAAATATCCTAAAAAGTCAAAAAACTTTGACAAAGCAAATAACAAACCCGAACAATAATTCTTGTATTTCTTTTTTAAAATTAAATTAAAAAAAGACAAATAGTGATTTTTTTTTTGTGACAAAGTAAAAACTTAAAAAAAAGTGTACCTTTGCAAAAAATTGTTGTTTTTGAAATTAAAAAATATAATTTCATATTAAAAAACAAGTAGTTACCTTATTTATGAAAAAAATAGTTGAATACCGCAAGTTGCTAAATGTAGACAAAACTGCAGAATTAAAAGATTTAAAAACCATTTATCGCAACGCGATGAAAGAAGCACACCCTGATAAATTTCAAGGAGATGAAGCTGGTTTAAAAGCTGCAGAAGAAAATAGTAAGAAAATTATTGAAGCATATCACTTTTTGGTAAGCATCAATCCTGAAACTACTAAAATTAACTTACCAGAATACACAGAAACAATATCAACATCAACAATTACTGATTATAAATTTGTTGAAGGACGATTAATTATTAATTTTTCAAACGGAAGTGTTTATGAGTACATTAGTGTTCCTAAAGCTACTTATGTGAAAATGGTAAATGCTGATTCTCCTGGAAGATTTGCAAAAAGACACATACTTAATTCTTTTACTTGGAGAAAAACTATCAACCAAGATTAAGTTTTAAAACACGCATATAAATTAGCACTCTTAACAAAGAGTGCTTTTTTTTTACCCTAAACTATATAAAAAGTAAAAAAAATCACACAACAACAATTTAAATTGTGTAATATACTTATTTTTAGTATTTTAGCCACCCAAAAAAAATACAAACCAAACCAAAAAACCATGACCAAATCTTGTAATTTATATAAATCTCAATACAATAAAGCAACCGAAACACTTAATACATTATTAAAACAAAGAGAAGAAATTGATTCAAAACTTAAAATAAATCCAATAAGTTCTGATTTACATAAAGACTTAAGAACAATTAATCTAGAGATAAAAATTACTAATAATGAGATTGAACAAGCTGAATCTGATATTTTAGATTGCGAGTCAACTGAAAACGTATCGTGAAAGCTAATTGAATCTCTAAAACAAGTACAATTCAATAAAAATCACTCTCATCAAATACTGCTGCTCATTATTTTAAAATTGCATTGTCTTTTTTAACAACTAAATAGAGATACATGCACTAACTTATACTAAAAATAAATTAAATTATAACAAAAATTTAGGTTATAAAATTATTTATACTTTAATAAAATTAAATACTTTTGCAGACTTAACTTAATTAACTAATTAATAATGAAAAAAATAATTTTATTACTTTCTGCTGCTGTTGTTTTAATTTCTTGCAGCAAAGTTGGAAAAGACGAATACATCATTTCTGGTACTGCAAAAGGTATTGAAAATGGAAAAACAATTATCCTTGAGACACAAAACGATATGGGAATGGTTGCTATTGATACTGTAAAGGTTGAAAATGGTAAATTTGAAATTAAAGGAAAAATTACTGAACCAGCATTTCATACATTACAATTAGAATCTGCTACAAGTAAAATTCCTTTTATACTAGAATCTGGAGAAATCTCTATTGTTATCGATAAAGACAGTATTCAAAAATCAAAAGTATCAGGTACTTATAACAATGATGAGTATGTAAAATTTAATGAGGAAATAAAAGTAGTTCAAAAGAAACTTATGGATTTCCAAACTAAAAACATGCAAGCAATGAATACAGCACAACAAACTAAGGATACTGCTGTAATCAATTCATTAATGAAACAGTTTTCAGAAATACAACAAGAAGTTGGAGAAGCGTCTAAAGCTAAGTATGTAACTTATGCAGAATCTCATCCAAAATCGTTCATAAGTGCCTTAATTATTCAAGGTATGGCTAACGATCCAAGTGTTGATTCTAAAAAAACAGAAGCAATTTATAATAGCTTCGATGCATCATTAAAAAACACTAAACCAGGTAAAGCAATAAAAACTAGACTTGATCAAATGAAAGCGCCTGCTGCTGGAGCCACTGCCCCAACTGCTGGTGACGCTAGATGAAGTACCGATTTTTCGGCACCCAATCCTGAAGGAAAAGTAATTTCTCTTAAAGAAAGTTTAGGAAAAGTAACAATCGTTGATTTTTGGGCCTCATGGTGTGGTCCGTGTCGAAAAGAAAATCCAAATGTTGTAGCTATATACAAAGAGTTACATTCAAAAGGACTTAACATCGTAGGTGTCTCTTTAGATAAAGACGCAGCAAAATGGAAAGAAGCTATTGCTAAAGATAAATTAACTTGGACACAAGTATCCAATTTAAAATTTTGGGATGAACCAATAGCTTCTCAATATAAAGTAGAAGCTATTCCAGCCACTTTCATACTTGATGCATCAGGTAATATAGTTGCAAAAGACTTAAGAGGCGATGAACTTAGAGCAAAAATTATTGAACTTTTGGCTAAATAATCCAATTCTTAGAATAAAATAAAAAAATCTCCCTAGTGGAGATTTTTTTATTTTATTCAATACCAATACGTTAAAAATAATAGTGAAATTAAGTGCAAAATTAGTTTGCATAAACCAAAACAGTTTCTATATTTGCAACCGCTTACAACAACATAAGTGTTGTACTCAAAGGCCTCGGGGAGATACTCAAGCGGCCAACGAGGGCAGACTGTAAATCTGCTGACTACGTCTTCGTAGGTTCGAATCCTACTCTCCCCACAAAACGCTGCAAGTAATTGCAGCGTTTTTTTTGTTCCATATACTTTGTAACAATTTTATAATATCAAAAAAAAGTCCCGTCTAATTATTAAATTAGACGGGACTTTTATAAAACCAATATTCTATTTATTCCAAAATAAAACTTACACTTACGTTAGCCGTTATTTTAATTTCACCTACTGCTAGTGTTTCTCTAGGCGCACCCATATCACTCATCTCCGTTTTCATCATTCTCGCATAGACTGGCTGAGGATTGTAATTTTGTGAATTGTCGGATATTGTCATTGCACGGCCTACTTTTTGTCCTAAAACAGACACATAATCCTCTGCTTTCATCTTCGCATTCTTAATTGCTAATTTTCTAGCTTCAGATTGATATTTGGCTAAATTAGAAGACTGGAAAACAACATTGTCAATTCTATTTATCCCTTGGTTAACTAAACCCTCCATCAATTCATCATATTTAGAAAGATCACGCACTATGATTTCAATTGTTTGAGTAGCATTGTAAGTCGTTTTCTTTTTTTCGTAATCATATTGTGGATTTAAAGCAACACGTTGCGTCTTGTAATCAGCAGGAGCTAAATTCATCTTTTTTATCAATTTCAAAACAGATTCAATCTGTTCGTCATTTTGTTTTTTTACGTCTTTAGCATTATTCCCTTTAGTTTCAACCGTAGCCGAAATAGTTGCTTGATCTGGTACTACTTTAATCTCCCCCTCTCCAGTTACACTTATTTGAGGAATTTGTTTTACTTCTTGAGCGTATGACATTGTCATAAACAACATCGAAAGAATTAATAATGATTTTTTCATTTTTAAAATATTTAAATTATTTATTTGCAATAGTATTCTTTCAAAAGTTATGCCATTAAATTTTTCCCATTTTGGCCATGGCAAAAAGAATTACTATAGGAATCAATAATAACACTACCATTAAGGTGTTTTCTATAAGTAAATGAGGGTTTGTTATTAGTGTAATCAAAAAACCCCCAATAGCGCCTCCAAAATGCGCCGTATGACCTATATTATCATTCTTAGCTCTCATACCATAAATAGAATAGAGCAAATATAAAATCCCAAAAATATAGGCTGGAATAGGAATGATAAAAAAGATGCCTAACATCATATTGGGTTCTAATAAAATTGCCGAATATAAAATACCGGTAACTGCTCCTGACGCCCCAACCGCTCTATAATTATAATCATTTTTATGAAAAAGAATAGTCAATAAACTACCAAAAATTAAACTACCAAAATAGATGATTACAAATGAAAAGGTTCCTAAATAACCAATTACAACTGGTGCAAAAAAGTAAAGCGTAATCATATTAAAAGCCAAATGCCCTATATCAGCATGAAGGAAAGCAGACGAAAGTAATCTTATTTGTTCTCCTGATCTAATACTTCCTATGTGGAATTCGTATTTTCTGAAAAATGTATGATCATTAAACCCTTTATAACTAAACAATGCATTTGCAACGATTATTGCAATCAAAATGGTATTCATAAAATCTATTTATAGTGAATTGTAAATGTAGTGATTCTCTAAGATTCGTCCAGTATGTCTTTTAATTTTATCTGTTTATTCATTTTTGACTTATATTTGCAAAAAAAATAGTGCATGCAATTTCTCATTTTTATTATAGCTTATCCCCTACTTTGGTTACTGTCTATTCTTCCTTTTCGCATTTTTTATTTATTATCAGATGCTATCTACTTTTTAATCTATTATATAATAGGCTATCGTAAAAAAACAGTACGAGAGAATCTAGCTATGGCCCTACCCAATCTTAGCGATGAGGAACGTCTTGTGATCGAAAAAAAATCATACCGCCATATGTGTGATATGTTCATGGAAATGATCAAGACCATGACCATTTCATCCAAAGAAATGAATAAACGATTTGTTATCACAAATTTGGAAGTTATTAAAGAATATGAGGCAAAAGAAAAAAGCATCATGTTATTAGTATCACATTACGCCAGTTGGGAATGGCTTATCACTCTTAATCAAAAAATAAGCTATAAAGGTGTAGGAGTTTATAAAAAAATAAATAATAAATATTTTGACAAACTCATTAGAGACATTCGATCAAAATACAATACCGAATTAGTTGTCTCAAATAAAACAATACCATTGATTGCGGACAATAATCGAAAAAACATTCTTTCCATATATGGCATACCAAGTGACCAATCGCCCGCAGCAAACAGAATATTTCATTGGGATAAATTCATGGGCATAGAAGTTCCTGTGCATACTGGAGCCGAAATGTTAGCCAAAAAATATGATTTAAATGTCATTTATGTAAAAGTAAAAAAAGTAAAAAGAGGGTATTATGAAGCCACATTAATTCCTCTAAGTGACAATGCAAAGTCAATTCCAGATTTTGGAATTACACACGACTATTTACAGGAAGTTGAAAAACAAATTCACGAAGCTCCTGAGTTTTATTTCTGGACACATCGAAGATGGAAACACAGACGCAAAGAAATAAATACCTAATTAAGTTTTAATTAACGGTTGTTTCCCTAATATTTCATTAATTTTGATACTAATACACTACCCAAATGAATTTAAAAATCAACAATAGGTTTAGTACAGAATTACCAGCAGATACTGATGAAACAAATGTAACACGTCAAGTGAATAATGCTTGCTTTTCCTATGTTACTCCAAAAACTCCATCTAAACCTCAACTCATTCATTTTACGGAAGAAGTTTTGGATTTGATTGGAATTTCTAAAGAGGAAGCAAAGTCTACTGTCTTTACCAATGTGTTTTCTGGAAAAGAAATACTTCCCAATACTCGCCCTTATTCCATGAGTTATGCCGGTCATCAGTTTGGGAATTGGGCTGGACAATTGGGCGATGGGAGAGCTATTATTCTAACTGAAATTGAACATAACCAACAAAACTATACCTTACAGCTAAAAGGAGCAGGAATGACGCCTTATTCCCGTAGAGCTGATGGGCTGGCAGTGTTGCGTTCTTCTATCAGAGAGCATTTATGCAGTGAAGCGATGTTTCACCTAGGTGTTCCTACTACTCGATCGCTATCTTTAATTCTTACAGGAGACCAAGTTTTACGTGATGTCATGTATGATGGTCATCCTGAGTATGAAAAAGGAGCCATAGTTTGTCGCGTTGCCCCTTCGTTTATTCGTTTTGGGAATTTCGAACTTTTCTCTTCCCAAAATGACTTGAAAACCTTAAAATTATTGGCTGATTTTACTATCAAATATTATTTTCCTGAAATAAAAGGAACTCCCAAAGAAAGCTACATCCAATTTTTTAATGAAGTGGCTAATAAAACCCGCGAAATGGTGTTACAGTGGCAACGTGTGGGCTTTGTACATGGAGTAATGAATACCGATAACATGTCCATTTTAGGACTTACTATAGATTATGGACCTTACGGTTGGCTTGAAGATTACAATCCAAATTGGACTCCTAATACGACCGATCGTGAAAACCGCAGATACCGTTTTGGGAATCAACCTCACATTGCCCTTTGGAATTTATACCAACTCGCCAATGCATTATTTCCTTTGATTGAAGAAGCTGCTCCATTAGAAACCATTTTACATGATTATCAGTCCCTATATGAAGCGGATTATGCCGATATGATGCGAAACAAATTAGGATTGGTTACCCAAAAAGAAAATGACAATCAACTCCTACATATCTTAACCGAAAATCTTCAACTGACAGAAACGGACATGACTATTTTCTTTCGAAAATTAAGTCAGATAAAGAAAGAGGAATCTGTTGAAAATGCATTTTCAGTGATTACTGACTCATTCTACACTACAGACGCAATTACTTCCCAAATAAAAGACTCTTGGTTGTATTGGTTTACCCAATATTTAAATCGTTTGCAACAGGAAGACACAACTGATGCCGACCGTAAACTAAGTATGGATAAGGTAAACCCCAAATATGTGTTGCGCAATTATATGGCTCAAGTAGCTATTGAAGCGGCAGAAAAAGAGGATTATTCGATACTAGAAGAATTGCATGTTCTATTGAAAAACCCCTATCAAGAACAAGAACAATTTGAAAAATGGTTTGCCAAAAGACCCGATTGGGCCAGAGAAAAAATTGGAAGTTCTATGTTGTCTTGCAGTTCATAGCAGACAACATAGCTCCTTCTATTTATGTAATTGATTTACAAAGAAAACCACTCTTTTACTAATTCATCTTCTAAAGGTTGTGCTTTCTTATGCACAAACTCATTCGTATCCCTATTGTAATCGTAATCTAAAGCCCAAGATGCATGATTTTTGGCTAAATCCTTAATTGCATTACATACAAATTCAATTTCAGCAGTAGTAGTTGTAGGATGAATGGACATTCTAATCCAACCCGGCTTTCTTATCAAATCCCCTAAACTAATTTCATCAATCAATTTATGCGACGTTTCTTGATCTACATGCAGTAAAAAATGTCCATAAGTACCGGCGCAACTACAGCCACCGCGAGTTTGAATTCCGAATTTATCATTCAGTAACTTCACTCCCAAGTTAAAATGTAGATCATCAATATAAAAAGAAATGACACCTAATCGATCTTGATGTTGACCAGCCAATATTTTAATATTAGATACATTTCCCAGTTCTGAGAATACAAAATCAACAATTTCATGTTCCCTTTTTAGTATATTCTCAATTCCCATTTTCTCTTTTAACTGAATCGCAAGTGCTGTTTTAATCACTTGTAGAAAACCTGGAGTTCCACCATCTTCTCTATCTTCAATATTATCAATAAATTTATGTTCCCCCCAAGGATTCGTCCAAGAAACGGTACCTCCACCTGGATTATCAGGAACTAAATTTTGATATAATTTTTTATTAAAAACCAATACTCCAGAAGTCCCAGGACCACCAAGAAATTTATGTGGAGAAAAGAAAACGGCATCTAAATAGCTTTCTGGATCTTTAGGGTGCATGTCTATTTCTACATATGGACCAGAGCAGGCAAAATCAACAAAACAAAGTCCGCTATGTTGATGCATTACTTTAGCAGCTTCATGGTAAGGAGTTCGTATTCCGGTTACATTAGAACAAGAAGTGATTGAAGCAATTTTAAAGCTTCTGTCTTTATATTTATCTAATAGTATTGCTAAATTTTCAATGCTAAATAACCCATCTTCTGTAGAAGGAATTACCTCAACATCAGCAATCGTTTCCAACCAAGAAGTTTGATTCGAATGGTGCTCCATGTGCGAAATGAATACAATAGGACGTTTTTCGGCTGGAATATTTATGAAATCTTTCAAATTTTCAGGAACTTTCAGTCCTAATATTCTTTGGAACTTATTCACTACTCCAGTCATTCCAGTTCCATCTGTTATCAAGATATCATTGGCATTCGCATTAACATGATGTTTAATAATATGACGTGCTTTATGATACGCTTTGGTCATAGCCGTACCAGAAACAGTTGTTTCTGTATGCGTATTGGCTACAAAAGGTCCAAAATCATTCATCAACTTTTCTTCAATAGGACGATAGAGACGTCCACTTGCAGTCCAATCTGTATAGATGATTTGTTGTGGTCCGTATGGGGATAAAAAATCTTGATCGATTCCTATAATATTCTTACGAAATTGTTGGAAATATTGTTCTAATTGAGTTGGTGTATCTGTAACGGTCATGATATGCATTTATTAAAGCGTAAATATATTGATTATTGTGGATTCTGCAATTTATAAAATTATCAAAATCATCACTGTCCATTGATAAATAAATCGAATTTAAGTCACTTTCGACTAAAAAACCCTCTCAAAGTAGTACTCTGAGAGGGTTTAAATATAGTAGTTAACTAGTACGATTATAAATCAAATCCTACTGAAAATTGCCAAACACGATTGTGTGCTTTATCATTATCATACAAATCTCCTAAACCTAAATGATAACGTACTCCTAAGCTTATTCCAGAATCTGTTTTAAATCCAGCTCCAAAATTCATTCCCCAATCAAAACTGTTTGGGTCGTACTGCTGTGAACTATTGAACAAACCTTCATATACTTCTTTGTGAGAAACAGCTAATCCTATTTGTGGACCTGCTTCCAAAAAGAAATTTTTAGATGGATATGCTTTAAGCATTACGGGTAAATTGATATAATCTAATTTTTGAGTAAAAGTACCATTAGCATCTTTTATCTCATATCCTTGTTGAGAATACATTAGTTCGGGTTGAATAGAAAAGCTTTCGCTAATGAAAGATTCTCCATAAACTCCAACGTGAAAACCATGACGTTGTCCTGTTTCACCATTACCATCATAATTGACAGCGGCTAAATTGTATCCTCCTTTTATCCCTGCATTTGATTTAGGAACTGAATGGTCTTGTGCACTTATTGTTGATAGTACACCAAAAAATAAAGCAAGTGTTAAATAGGTATTTTTCATTTTGTTTGTTTTTTATTATTTATTTTAATTAGTATTCAAATTTTACGTTCTTATTTTCCCCCGTTTGCTTTCAAGTCGGCTAAACATTGTGCATCTAGTTTTGGTGCTGTTCCTCCCGAAACCATATTAGTAATTCCGCTTCCTGATTCGGCTGACCAATACATCAAGCAACTTTCCACATTACAATGTTTTGCATGATCTAAATCTTCATGGTTGCTTTGCAGTTTTGCACCTAAATTAGTTAGTCCTAAAATATGACCAAACTCATGCTCCATAACTGTAGTTTCTAATAAACTTCTACTGGGTTTAAAAGGACTATCGCTTAAACCTTGAATCGTTTTTTCGTAAATAACGAACGATGTGTTTCTATATGCTGTTCCCAAAACCAGTCCTGAACTGGTATTACTTGCTGATGCTCCATCTACAAAAAATGCCCACACAGCAATTTGATTGGAAGTATTGTATTTCGTTCTGTTTGCATCTTCAATGGCAATAATTTCTTCATTGGTAAATGTTGCTTTTCCAGAAGATGCAATTGCTCTTTTTACAATAGTTATTCCCTGTGATTTATTAACTCTTTCATTTAAAAAAGTAACAAAATTATTAATTGCAGCAGTTGATGGCTCATATCCTTGAACGTATACCACTTCAACAACCATACTTTTAAAAGTATCCTCAGCCAATAAATCATAGGAAGAACTTCCTGTTGCTTTTTTATTATTAGAAACTAAATTCCCTCCAACTGTAATATCATTTGAAGCATCTTGTTTCGAACAAGACAGCGTTAAAGCAAAAATCATGGCCAGGACTGCAATTCTTTTTTTCATTTTTTTTCTTTTTAATTTTTTATTTCAAACAACAGTTTCTTAATCAAAGTGAACTGTTGTTCAAAAATGTACTAATTCAATTAGTGATTATATTTGGTTTAAAACCAATGTTACACCCGCATTTGTAGTGCTTTGCAAAGTGATTGATGACGCACTGAAGCTTGATACTTTCCAAGTGTTATTCAATAAATTGAAAGAAGCGTTCCCTGTGAAATTTAATTTCAAGAAAACATCTACTTGCGAACTCATCGCATAAGTTCCTGTTGCAGTTGTACTCAAGGTGTTTACCACTTTTATTGACATATCGTTTGCGAAATCAATGGTATTGTCTTTGTAGGTATTAGCTGAATCTACTCCTGCACTTACAAAAGACTGTACTTTAAAAACACCATTCACTAATATAGTTTCCAGTTTTTTTGAATTTTGAGCGGCTTCCTGCATTGTAGCTTCCGTTTTAAGTGAAGCGTTTATAGCAGCTTGAAATTCAGCATCACTAGAAACTGTTGTTTTTGTTCCGTCAATTAAAGTAACTGTCATTGGATATTTTACCGAGAATAACTCTGAACTACTCATTGTAGACATATACGCATATAATTGTTGTTCGGATGTAATAACGATACTTCCTGTTTGTTCTAAACTTATGTTATAAGTTAAAATAGTAATAGGAAAAGTAATATTTACAGATGAAATGGCATCTTGACCAGAAGATTGTGCCGTTGTACAGGCATTAACAATTGCATTGTATTCCGTTTGATTATTTACAGTCGCTTCTGTATAGTTACTCATTTTTACTTTTAAAGGAAATTGTAACACTACAGAGTCTTGATCATTATTAAACTGACCTAAAATTGAAATCACTTGAGTATAATCCAATTGACTTAAAAGAGTAACCTTCGTACCATTTACGGTAGCAGTTGCAGGTAAAACAATGGAAGAACATGAAGCACCATCAATAAAATCATCAAATGAACCATCATACATTGAAGTACGTTTTAGGTTATTAGCTGTTGTTGAGTTAGCAGCATTTGTGTTTGGGTTTTGACCTTGAACATCATTTACTTCACTTTGACATGATGTAAAACCTAATATTGACATTAATGCGATTCCTGTAATAATTCTTAACTTTTTCATAATTTTATTTTTAATGTTTTGTATCACTATTGACGTTTTTTACGCCTTTCTATTAGTAAGACAACTAACATTATTTTTACCCTACCCAAATTTTAAAAAAAATATAAAAATTATAATATCCCTTTATACTTCCTATTGGTTTGGAAGCAAAATTATCCAAAATATATTTTAGAACTATTATAAAATTATCTTTAGAACTTACACAATTATTGGAGAAACCAAAAACTATATCAAATAGCGTAATGAAATATATCCTATATTTTACGGTTCTTAATACAGTTCTTTTTTTCTATTGTTTCTTCCCGATTATCCATAAAACAAATTGGGAATTTAAAATCAAAACAATAGATTCAAAAAATATTTTACTTTTACAATCTATTAAAAACGAATTTGCATGCAATGACCGACGAAAAAACGAATCTTTGTGACGAAAAGCACTTCAATCAATTTTATCTTAAAAATGTACAATCGGCTACGAATTTTGCTTATTACAAATGTGGTGATAGCGATGCGGCTTTAGATTTGGTTCAAGATGCCTTTACCAAAATATGGGAGAATTGTTCCAAAATTGATTTTACAAAAGTGAAAACCTATTTACTTACAACTGTAAATAATTTATTTTTAAATACTATTAAGCATAAAAAAGTGGTTCTAGCTTACGCCAAAGAATCTCCCAATCTCGACATTACAAATCAAAGTCCTGAATACCTATTAGAAGAAGAAGAATTCAAAGAGAAACTTCAAAATGCTATTGCCTCATTAACAGAAGCACAACGTGAAGTGTTTTTAATGAATCGAATTGACGGTAAAAAATACCGCGAAATTGCCGAGTTACTTGATATTTCACAAAAAGCAGTCGAAAAAAGAATGTCCAGTGCACTCAAAATATTAAAAGAGCAGATCGAAAACATATAAATAATTGATTTGTAGTAGGGTAATTCCATAATGAGTTGTCTTACTATTATAGAGGTTCAAAATGAAAAACGAAAAAGAAATACTAAAATGGCTCAATGGGGAACTCTCCAATCAAGAAATTGAAGATTTAAAACAATCGGAAGAATCGGACACGTTGGAAAAAATCGCTCATTATTCATCACTGTTGGAAACTCCAAAAGTAGATGCACAAAAAGCATTAGACCAATTCAAAGCCAGAGACAAATCTAAAAACGAAACCAAAGTTCGAACACTACACTTTAAAACCATTTATAGTGTAGCTGCTGCTATCGTTGTGTTATTAACCAGCGCCTACTTCCTGTTTTATAATACTACAACCGCATTTGAAACACAAATAGCTCAAATCAAAACGTTCCACCTTCCGGATGATTCTGAAGTATTGCTGAATGCGGCTTCAAAAATAACTTTCAAGGAAAAAGAATGGGAAAACAAACGTGACTTAACCTTAGACGGAGAAGCGTATTTTCAGGTAAAAAAAGGACAAACCTTTAGCGTCAACACTGCTGATGGTGTTGTTCAAGTGCTAGGAACACATTTTAACGTAAAGCAACGCAAAAATTATTTTGAAGTGAGCTGTTATGAAGGCTTAGTTAGTGTAACCCATAATAACGAAACCGTTAAGCTACCACCAGGAAAAACCTTTAGATTGATCAATAATAAAATTGAAGATGTACCTGATTTTAATGCCCAAAATCCTTCGTGGATGCAAAAAGAATCTAGCTTTGACCGCATTCCTCTAGATCAAGTAATAGCCGAATTAGAGCGTCAATATGATATTAAAATAAAAACCGAAGGCGTGGATACTTCTAAATTATTTACTGGAAGTTTTACCCACACAGATCAAAAAATAGCTTTAGAAGCCATTACCATTCCTCTTAAACTCAGTTATAAAATAGAAGGCAAAACCATTATATTTTACAACTATGGAGTACAATAAATGGATACTTTACATTTTTTTATCCTTTGGAAGTATCTGTCATGCCCAAAAAGCAACTGATAAAATTCCGCTAACAGGAGTTATTGCCTCTATTGAACAACAGTTTAATGTAAAGTTTTCCTATGCAGTCGAAGATGTAACCGGAATTACAATCGAAAAACCAGCAATTACACTTTCGTTACCACAAACAATTGATTACTTGAATGCTAAAGTACTATTGAACTTTAAAGCATTAGACAACCGTTATGTTACCGTTTCTGTTTTGAATAAAAGAATCGCTATTGCAGGTTTGGTCCTTTCAGAAGATTCTAAAACACCTTTAAATGGGGCAACAATAATCGCTGATAATCAGGTTGCAATTACAACCAAAAACGGGTCTTTTAATTTAACAAATATTCCAATAACTGCTGCAGTTACTATTTCATATATCGGTTTTGAGTCTCGAGAATACAGAGCAAACGAATTATTTTCGAATCAAACAAAACCCAAAGAAATACTTTTAAAATCCAGCAATGAAGAACTGAATCCCGTTTTAATCAATGTGTATTTGACTCCGGGATTACAAAAATACTTAGACGGAAGCACCGTTTTAAACACTAAGAAATTCGGAATCTTACCGGGTTTAATTGAACCTGACGTATTGCAATCGATTCAAGCATTGCCAGGCGTAGAAAGTACGAATGAAAGTATTGCCAACATCAATGTGCGTGGTGGCACAAATGACCAAAATCTAATGGTTTGGGACAATATAAAAATGTACCATTCAGGTCATTTCTTTGGACTTATATCCGCCTATAATCCTAATTTGACTAATAAAGTTATTGTTACTAAAAATGGAACCAGTGCAGAATATAGTGATGGGGTTTCAAGCACCATTAATATGTTTACCAATGATGAAGTGAGCAATTCCTTTTCGGGCGGTGCGGGAATAAACTTAATCAATGCTGATGCATTTTTGGCTATTCCCATAGCTAAAAACTTGGAAATTGACATCTCTGGAAGGCGTTCTGTAACGGATCTTTTTAACACGCCAACGTTTACCAACTATTACAAACGAAGTTTTCAAGATAGTGAAATCAATGCCGACAGCCATCAGAACAATACCAATTCGGATTTTTACTTTTACGATTATACCGCTAAAATTTTATTTGATCTCAACGAAAAACACCAATTTAGAGCAAATCTTATTGGAATCAACAACGCCTTGAATTATTCAGAATATAGGGCTAATGATACCAATTCCGAAACCAAAGCCAGCACGCTTTCGCAAAAGAATATTGGGTTCGGGGGAAACTGGAAAGCACAGTGGAATTCTAAATTTAGTTCCAACCTGATTACCTACTTATCCAAATACAATATTGATGCTACGGATTACAGAGTAGAAACAGATCAACGGCAAACTGAAGCCAATGAAGTATTGGAAACGGGAATTAAATTAAATACCCATTATAAAGCCAACGAATACTTTACCCTCTTGGCAGGTTATGAATTTAATGAAACGGGCATGCTCAACCAGACCACCGTAAGCGCTCCATCCTACTCTAGTACTAAGAAAGACGTTTTAGACAATCACGGACTATTTACCGAAGGAGAATTCCATAAAAACAATACCTATTTCAGAATTGGCGTTCGCTTGAATTATTTTCAAAAGTTTGATAAATTACTCGTAGAACCTAGGATAAACATCAGGCAGCAACTATCCAATCAATTTGCACTAAAACTGGAAGGGGAATTTAAAAACCAAACCGCTACTCAAATTATTGATTTTGAAGATGATTTTCTAGGTGTTGAAAAAAGACGTTGGGTATTAGTCAATAATCAAAGTATTCCTATTGCCACAAGCAAACAAGGTTCTTTTAGTGTAGAATTTAATGCCAATAAACTCAATATAGACCTGACTGGATTTTACAAAGTGGTTGATGGCATAACTGCGTCCAATCAAGGTTTTTATAATAATTTTCAATATAAAAATGCTCATGGAAGCTATACCGCAAAAGGAATTGAGTTTTTGGCTAATAAAACGACAGGAAAATACAGCACTTGGTTAAGCTATACTTTTAGTATTAATAATTATGAATTTGATAGTTTCACACCCAATACATTTCCAAACAATGTAGACATCAGACATTCTGTTTCTCTAGGTTTCAATTATGATATTGTGAAAAATTTCAAACTATCAGTAGGTGGAATTTGGCGAAATGGACAACCTTACACGGTACCATTAGAAGGTAATGAAACTGTGAAAAATGGTAATACAACCATGGTGAATTACGATTCTCCTAATAGTAAAAATTTGGATAATTTCATGCGTCTCGATGCCTCTTGCAGTTACCAGTTTAATCTTGCAACCGGAATCAAGGGAATCCTTCGTGCTGGAGTGATTAATACAACCAACGAAGACAATGTAATCAACCGATATTACAAAGTAGATCCAAGTGATTCTAATAAAACGATAAAAGTGGATAACAAATCCCTTGGTATGACTCCAAATGTGAGTTTTAGAGTGAATTTTTAATAGTATATCTTTTAATTCATACATTCCATTTTAGCTATTTTTATACGAATAGTCTTAAAGATAAATCCCTGTTCTTGTAAAAAGAATGCTATATTTGATTAAAATGCACTACTTAGTAGCGAGTATATACAAGTTGACCGTTAGTTTAGAAAACCGAATTAAAAGTAAAATGAAATCTATTATAAAACATAAGATTTTCAAGGGATTAATTTTAACAACAATTCTTTGTTGTTCAATTGTAATTATTTGCTTTTTCTTTTTCTCATCTAGAGTTCAAATATAAGTTTGATATAAAAGCATTCATTGGAAAAGATTATTATAGTCTAAATTGGACAGAACATAAATAAAAAACTTTAATTAATGGAAGCACTTTGGATTTTTCCTCTGTATTTCGTTTGTCCAATAGTTGGCATAATTTTACTAATCTTTGGCATATTTCAATATTATAAAAGAAAAGATAAATCTAGAATCATTACCGGAATCTTTTTTATTTCATTGCCAATCATTCATTTATTTTTAATGGAAGTAATTCAAAATAATTTTGAAAAAAATGTAGTTGGACATTATAATATCCTCGAAAAAAACGAAATAGTTTTAAAGATCAAAAATGATGGAACTTTTGAACTTAACAATTTACCTGGATTAAAACAGCAGGGAAAGGGTAAATGGGACATATTTAGGGGTGATATTACAACGCTTGATTTACACTTTAAAAATAATCAAGAAGCAGATGTTTCTTTTGAAATAAATGATGAAAAAAAACATCTAAAATTAACATCTAGTCCTTTCGAAAATTACCCTTTCGAGCTAATAAAAAAATAAAATACATTAATAACTAACCGCTTATATTTAGTTGCACTTGTAGCACAAACCTTAAAACCGTATTAAACGGAACCGCTCTACATCCATCCCTTTTGAGTTTAAAATAAATAAGTCATAGCAATTTCAAGAGGCCATTGTGCCTCTTTATTTTGTGAATCTTTTAATTAACAATCCTTTAGTCCTATTTTTTTTATTTATAAAACTCCGGATGTTAAAAAACATCTATTTAACTGTTATTTAATACTTTCGATTTTTTAATATTTGTATTTTTAATAAAAATAAAATTGGAGTACCCTACTAAACTCTTATTTATTTAGTTATTAAATACTTTTCCAGAATAATTACCAACTACTCCTATAAATGAAATATAATTTTATAAAAAGTGGAGACCAGAAACCATTTTAAAAACGGGGCGTTATCGAAAAGCCAAACGAGTAGAAAATAAAATTACTACAAAATGGAAAATAAGAAAAAAGTTATGGTTCAATTTGACTTTCCTGGAATGTCAGTAAAGGAATACGATCAAATATGGAATGACCTTCGTGCCGCAGGACATCAAAACCCAAAAGGGTTGATTCACCATGCTGGTGCTCCAACCGATAAGGGCGTCAAAGTAGTTGATGTATGGGAAAACGCAGATAAGTTCAATGAGTTTGGACAAGCGCTAATGCCAATTCTAAACAAACACGGTGTCAAAGAACCTAAACCCGTTATTTTACCGCTACACTATGAATATAATAATGCCAAATCAGCGGTATTATAACCCAAACCAATCGCATTTAAAAAATAAAACTCTTTCAAAACAAGCATTTGAAAGGGTTTTACTATTTATAAAAACAGACCTTTTTAAACTTAATCTCAATTGTTATCTTCTAAATACTTTTATCAAAACCAATCAATTTGTATTTTAATTCCTTTATATTTACAGTATAACACCGTATTATGACTAAAATACCTGCTTAATTTTATCTTAAATAGAATTTCAAATCTGCGTGTTTAGTCCATTATTAATTAAAAACCAACCTTATGAAAACAATGACATGTAAACAACTAGGAGGAGCGTGTGATACTGCATTTCAAGCTAAAACTTTTGAAGAAATAGCTGAATTGAGCAAAAACCACGCTATGGAAATGATTCAAAAAGGGGATGAACCACATAGTAAAGCTTTGAGAGAAATGCAAGAACTCATGCATTTTCCGGAAGGAATGAATGCATGGTTTGAAAACAAAAGAAAAACTTTCGACTCTTTGTCATCTGATAAAATATAATGATCATAACAAAACATATAAATAGTACAACTAAATAAAAGAAGTTAATTAGTTTTAAAGTACTATTCTGTCTTTTCATCTCTTCAAAAAAACACTAATCAATTATTAATATTATGAATAAAAATACCAATCTAGCCTTATTAATACTTCGAATTTCAGTAGGTGCATTAATGTTATTTCATGGAATCGCTAAACTAGGAGGCGTATCATTCATTGAAGGTATGTTAGACGAAAAAGGGCTACCCTCTTTTCTAGCCTATGGGGTTTATATCACTGAAATTATTGCACCGCTCCTAATTCTAATTGGGTATAGAACAAGATTAGCCTCTGTAGCCTATATCTTTGGTTTATTATTTGCTACCCTATTAGTACACACTGGAGATTTATTTTCTTTAAACGAAAATGGTGGTTGGCAATTGGAATTAATAGGTTTATACCTTTTAGGTGCCCTTGCTTTATTCTTTTCAGGTAGTGGGAAATATGCAATTTCAACAACAAATAAATGGGATTAAATAAATTAGTGCTATTACTTTTTTTTAAATTATGTTCGTTCCATTTCAAGCTTAAAAACAAAACCCCTTTCAAATTTAATTTAAAAAGGGGTTTATCTATTTAATAAATACGCCTTTTAAATTCCAGCTACTGCTTTTATTTCATCTATAATGCGTAATGCTAACGTATCCGCTTGAGCTTGTTTAGGTGCTTCTGTATAAATACGAATAATCGGTTCCGTATTTGATTTTCTTAAATGCACCCACTCATTAGCAAAGTCAATTTTCACTCCGTCAATTGTAGTGCTATCTTCGTTTTTATATTTCTCAGTCATAGCAACCAGAATAGCATCAACATCAATTTGTGGTGTCAACTCGATTTTATTTTTACTCATGTAATATTCTGGATACGAAGCACGCAATGCTGAAACGGTCATTTTTTTGTTGGCCAAATGGGTTAAAAACAACGCTACACCTACTAAACTATCACGACCATAATGCGATTCTGGATATATGATTCCACCATTCCCTTCACCACCTATAATGGCATTGTTCTTTTTCATTAAGTCGACTACATTCACTTCACCTACAGCCGATGCTTCATAATTCCCGTTATGCTTGTTTGTCACATCACGCAAAGCACGAGAAGACGACATATTAGAAACTGTATTTCCTGGCGTTTTACTCAATACATAATCGGCGCAAGCCACAAGGGTATATTCTTCTCCAAACATTTCACCGTCTTCACAAATGAAAGCCAAACGATCTACATCTGGATCAACAACAACACCTAAATCTGCTTTTTCTTTAACAACTAATTCCGAAATATCAGTCAAATGTTCTTTTAGAGGTTCTGGGTTATGAGGAAAATGACCATTAGGTTCACAGTATAATTTTACTACTTCCACTCCCATCAATTCTAGTAATTTAGGAATAATAATCCCTCCAGATGAATTCACACCATCAACTACCACTTTAAATTTAGCTGCTTTTACAGCTTCAACATCTACCAAAGGAAGATTCAATACTTCATCAATATGAATATCCATATAAGCATTGTTCTCTGTTATTTCTCCTAAACTATCTACATCCGAAAAATCAAAAGCTTCAGCCTCAGCAATAACAAGGATTTTTTCTCCTTCAATTCCATTCAAGAATTCCCCTTTTCCATTCAATAACTTTAAGGCATTCCATTGTTTTGGATTATGAGAAGCGGTAAGAATAATTCCACCATCTGCATTTTCCAAAGGAACAGCAATCTCTACTGTAGGAGTTGTCGACAATCCTAAATCAATTACATCAATTCCTAAACCTATTAAGGTATTTACCACTAAATTATGAATCATTGGTCCAGAAATACGAGCATCACGACCAACCACTACTTTTAGTTTAGCATTCGTTCTTTCTAGAGTATTGTTTTTCAACCAAGTACCATATGCTGAAGCAAATTTTACTGCATCCACTGGCGTTAAGTTATCTCCCACTTTACCTCCTATAGTTCCACGAATTCCTGAAATTGATTTTATTAAAGTCATTTATATCTATTTAAATTTTGAGTGATTTATTTATAATTTCCACAAATATAATAATTGACAGTTTAAAAAAGTCAATTAGAATTCATAATTTAGGCGAATGAATTTTCTAGCACACATCTATCTTTCAGGCGACAATGATTTAATCAAAATTGGCAATTTTATGGCTGATGGTATTCGAGGGAAACATTTTGAAACTTTTCCTTTGGATGTGCAAAAAGGGATTGTCTTACATAGAGCCATTGATACTTTTACAGATGCCCATCCCGTTTTTAGACAAAGTACTAAAAAATTGCACAAAAGATACCATCATTATGCTGGTGTAATTGTCGATGTCTTTTACGATCATTTCTTAGCAAAAAATTGGAATAACTATTCTAATGAAAGCTTAGAAAATTTTGTACAACGATTTTATCAGTCCTTGGATGACAACCGATCAATCCTTACTGAAAGAACCATTGGTTTAATGCCTTACATGGTCAAACAAAATTGGTTGTCTAGTTATCAAACGGTTGAAGGAATAAATCAAATCTTGACCCAAATGGATAGTCGGACTAAAAACAAATCAAAAATGCGTTTTGCAACTGATGAACTACAAGAATTTTATGTAGATTTTGAACAGGAATTCACTGATTTCTTTGAAGATTTAAGAGCACATGTAATACAAAAATTAACAACCTTATAAAACATATAATAAACCACAACCAAAACATGAAAAAAATAATTCTATTCCTTTCCTTAAGTATTCTAAGCTGTAAGTCAAATGAAAAAGTAATATCCCCAACTGGTCTTGTAACAAATAAAGCAATGGTTGTTTCGGCAAGAGAAGAAGCTTCAGCCATAGGAGTTGCCATAATGAAAAAAGGCGGAAATGCATTTGATGCTATGGTTGCGACTGAGCTGGCTTTGGCTGTTTCTTATCCGCAAGCCGGAAACATAGGTGGTGGTGGTTTTATGGTATATAGAAAAGCAAACGGAGAAACGGGGGCCTTAGATTATAGAGAAAAAGCACCTTTAGCTGCATCGAAAGATATGTTTCTAGATAAAGATGGAAATGTAATCGAAGGTAAAAGTAGAGAAACTGCATTTGCTTCAGGAGTTCCTGGAACACTCGCTGGTTTATTTGCCGTGCATAAAAAATACGGTTCTTTACCGATTCCGGAAATTCTGGCTCCCGTAATCGCTTTAGCTAAAAAAGGTGTCGTTGTCACCGATCATCAAGCAAAAAGCTTATCTGATTATAGAGCTACTTTTATTAAAACCAATGGCCCAAATAGTTTGTTTTCTCAAGAATATAAGGCGGGAGACACTATAAAATATCCAGCATTAGCTGCCACTTTACAAAGAATATCTGATAATGGTCGTGATGAGTTTTACAAAGGGGAAACGGCTCAAAAGCTAATTACTTTTTTGAATAACAAAGGAGGTAATATGACCGTTAAAGACTTGAATACCTATGAAGCAAAATGGAGAACACCAATTACTTTTAAATACAAAGATTTAAAAATTACATCTATGTCTCCGCCTAGTAGCGGTGGAATTTGTTTGAACCAAATAATGAAAATGATTGAGCCTTTTGATCTGGCACAAATGGGACACAACAGCGTGAAAGCAATTCAAGTAATTACAGAAGCAGAACGTAGAGCGTATGCAGATAGAAATTCATTCTTAGGCGATCCTGATTTTGTACAACTTCCTGTAAAAGAACTATTAGATTCTACTTATATCAAAAATAGAATGAGTGATTTCTCATTCGAAAGAGCATCAAAATCTTCTGAAATTGGAAAAGGTAAAATTGCTGGATACGAAAGCAAGCAAACTACACATTACTCTATAGTAGATGCCGAAGGTAACGCCGTTTCAGCTACAACCACTTTAAATGATAATTATGGCTCTAAAATATACTGCGATGAATTAGGCTTTTTTCTAAACAATCAAATGGATGATTTTAGTGCTAAGCCTGGTGTTCCTAACCTCTATGGCCTTACAGGCACTGAAGCGAATAGTATCGCTCCAGGAAAAAGAATGTTAAGTTCTATGACACCAACTATTGTAGAAAAAGACAAAAAACTATTCATGGTAGTTGGAACTCCAGGAGGATCTACTATTATCACCTCCGTTTTACAAACGATTTTGAATGTATATGAGTATAATATGAGTATGCAAGAAGCGGTTAATGCTCCTCGTTTTCATCATCAGTGGTTGCCTGACGAAATCACATTTGAGCCCAACTCATTTGACAAAGAACTATTGAAAAAAGTAAAAGAAAAAGGATATAAAGTCAATGAGACTAATAAAGAAATAGTGGGTCAGGTTGATGCAATTTTAATCTTGGCCAATGGAAAATTAGAAGGTGGTGCAGATAAAAGAGAAGACAATAAAGCCGTTGGTTTTTAAAATTAATTTATAATTTATTCTATTCCAAACAATTATTAAAATACCCCAGAAATGAAAAAAATTATTATTCTACTTAGTGTCATTTGTTTCGGTTGTAAAGCTCAAAACACTTCAGTAAAACCAACAGGACTGGTTGCCAATAAAGCTATGGTAGTTTCAGCACGAGAAGAAGCTTCAAAAATTGGAGCTGATATCATGAAAAAAGGCGGAAATGCATTTGATGCTATGGTGGCTACCGAATTATCTCTTGCTGTTGCTTATCCTTATGCAGGAAACATAGGAGGTGGCGGCTTTATGGTGTATAGAAAAGCCAATGGAGAAGCGGGGACTTTAGATTACCGTGAAAAAGCACCATTAGCAGCGACAAAAGATATGTTTCTTGATAAAGAGGGAAATGTAATCAAAGGAAAAAGTACTAAAACGCCTTTGGCCATAGGAATTCCAGGAACTATAGCTGGTGTTTTTGCTGTGCATAAAAAATTGGGTTCTTTGCCAATGGCTGAAATTTTGAAACCAGTTATCGAATTAGCTGAACGCGGTGTGATTGTGACTCACAAACAAGAAGAACGCTTAAATGAATACCGAGAAGAACTGACAAAAATAAACGGAGCTAACTCTGTTCTTTCTAAAGTGTATAAAGAGAATGACACTATTAAATATCTCGCTTTAGCAAAAACGTTAAAAAGAATCTCAAAAAATGGAAGAGATGAGTTTTACAAAGGAGAAACTGCAAGAACATTAGTAGCTTATTTAAAAGAAAAAGGAGCTATTATTACCATGGAAGATTTGGCGAAGTACGAGGCCAAATGGAGAAATCCTATTACGTTTAAATATAAAGATTTAAATATTATTTCTATGGCGCCTCCTAGCAGTGGAGGTATTTGTTTGGCACAAATCATGAAAATGATTGCTCCTTATGATTTGGCAAAAATGGGTCACAATTCGGCTCAAGGAATTCAAGTTATTGTAGAAGCTGAGAGAAGAGCTTATGCTGATAGAAGTTACTTTTTGGGTGATCCAGATTTTGTAAAAATTCCTTTGAAAGCGTTAATGGATAATACCTATTTAAAAGGTAGAATGGGTAGTTTTAACGTTGATAAAGCCACATTATCCTCTGATATAAAAGAAGGAAAAGTGACTTACAATGAAAGCATGGAGACCACCCACTACTCTATTGTGGATCAGTTTGGTAATTCAGTTTCGGCAACAACAACACTGAATGCAGGATATGGTTCTAAATATTATTGTGACGAACTGGGCTTTATGTTGAATAATGAAATGGATGATTTTAGTTCAAAACCAGGAACACCAAATATGTTTGGATTAGTTGGGAATGAAGCCAATAGTATCGCTCCCGAAAAAAGAATGTTGAGTTCTATGACACCTACCATTGTAGAGAAAAATGGGAAATTATTTATGACCGTGGGTTCACCAGGAGGTTCAACGATTATTACTTCGGTATTACAAACGATTTTAAATGTGTACGAATACCAATTGAGTATGCAAGATGCGGTAAATGCACCTCGTTTTCATCACCAATGGTTACCTGATTTAATTACTTTTGAACCTAATACTTTTGACATTAAAACATTAGAAACCTTAAAAGAAAAAGGGTATTTGATTAACGAAAAAACAACTCCCGTTATCGGTAAAGTTGATGCTATTCTTGCACTTCCAAACGGAAAATTAGAAGGTGGTGCTGATTTTAGAGGGGATGACAAAGCAATAGGATTTTAGATTATGCCTTTTATTAGTGAGCTAGAAAATACTTTTCAAGAAAATAGCCATGCCGAAAATGGTTTTGCTATGGCAAAATACATGAAAAATAAATTTACTTTTTTTGGGATAAAAACGCCCGAAAGAAGAAGTCTTTTTACAGTAATTTGGAAGAAAAACAAAACAGAAGTCACCGCTAACGCAAGAGCAATAGCGGTACTTTTATTTGAAAAGAAAGAAAGAGAATTTCATTACTGTGCCATAGAAATTTTAATCAAAGAACTCAAAGGGAAATACCAATATGGAGATATTGAACTTATTAAGAAATTAATTACAACCCATTCTTGGTGGGACAGTGTGGATACTATTTCTAAATATATTTTAGGGCAATATTTAGTTGAGTTTCCCAAATCTATTCACTTAATCGTAACTGAATTTTCAAATTCCGAAAATATGTGGTTGAATAGAAGTGCTATTTTATTTCAACTAGGGTATAAAACAAAAACTAATTTTGATCTATTAAAAAAGGTTTGTCTGCAACATCAAGATTCCTCCGAATTTTTTATTCAAAAAGCAATTGGATGGTCATTACGAGAATATGCCAAAACAAATCCTTTTGATGTAGAAAAATTTGTTAATAGTGAAACCTTAAAGCCATTGAGCAAAAAAGAAGCTTTAAAAAATTTAAGAAATGCTTAAAATAATAGTAATTTAGCATTTTCAAATAAAGATAAATGTTCAAAAAATTTAGATCTAAATTAGAAAGCATAATTGCTTGGTCCCAATCCATACTGACAGAAAAGCAATTTATCTTCTTATCTAGCGTACTAGTTGGTATCACTTCAGCATTTGCTGTAATTGTTTTAAAAACATTTGCCCACTGGGTTTTTTCATTTGCTACTTATATCAACGGAATTTTAAAATTGAGTTTCATCAATAGTGTTTTACCCATTGCCGGACTTTTACTTACCGTTTTTGTAGTTAAAAGGGTACTTGGTGGCTCAATTGAAAAAGGAACTTCACAAATATTATATGGTGTTGCAAAGAAAGCCAGCATCATTCCAAAAAAACAAATGTATGCACAAATACTTACTAGTTCCCTTACCGTAGGTTTAGGAGGATCTGCAGGACTGGAAAGCCCAATTGTAGTTACTGGTGCCGCTTTTGGATCTAATTATGCTCAAAAATATAAACTGAGTTATAAAGACCGAACTTTACTCATAGGTTGTGGTGTAGCTGCAGGAATTGCAGCTGCTTTTAATGCTCCTATTGCGGGAGTTTTGTTTGCAATTGAATTTCTTTTGGTAGATGTGAGCATCTCTGCTTTTACACCTATTATGATTGCTGCTGCGACAGGAGCCCTAGTATCCGAAATTGTATTGGATGAAACGATCTTATTAAATTTTAGACAACAGCAAGTTTTTGATTACCACAAAATACCTTTTTATATTCTTTTAGGAATATTTACTGGATTTATTTCTATTTATTATACCCGAAATTTTCAGAAAACGGAGCACTTTTTTCACCGACTCAAATTAAACCCTTATAAAAAAGCTTTACTAGGTGCCTCCATTTTAGCCGTTCTAATATTCATTTTCCCTACTTTATTTGGAGAAGGTTATGAAAGTATTAAAGTATTATCTGATAATGATCCTGGAAAATTATTAGAAAACACCCTTTTTAGTGATTTTAGAAATAATAGTTGGGTTCTACTAGCATTCGTTGGTTGTACAATGATGTTAAAGGTTTTCGCCACGGGAATTACATTAGGTTCTGGAGGAAATGGAGGGAACTTTGCCCCTGCTTTATTCTTGGGTTCTTATCTTGGTTATTTCTTTTCAAAATTTATAAATTTAACTGGACTTACAAAATTACCCGTTAGTAATTTTACCATGGTAGGAATGGCTGGAATTTTGAGTGGCTTGTTTCATGCACCGTTAACAGCTATATTCCTTATTGCTGAAATCACAGGTGGCTATAGTTTAATGCTCCCACTAATGATTGTGGCGTCTATTAGTTTTGCTATTTCAAAACGTTTTGAAAAACATTCGATGGACGTAAAAGATTTAGTTCAAAAAGGACATGCTTTTACAAGTAATAAAGATACCAATGTACTTTCAACCCTAGACACTAATTCAATCATACAAACGGATTATTTAACCATTTCTCCAGATGAAAATCTAGAAAAATTAGTTGATTTAATATCACATTCCAATCAAGTGATTTTTGCTGTTGTTGACAATGAAAAACATTTATTAGGTATAGTTCATTTCAATCATATCCGAGAAATTATATTTAATTCTTATCGTGTTAAATACACTTTGGTCAAAAATATTATGTCAACGCCTGCAGAAGTTATCTATCCTTTTAATAGTATGGAGACGGTTATGAATAAGTTTGAAAGATCCAAAATGGCTTTTCTCCCTGTTATTAAAGATGAAAAATACCATGGATTCATCTCAAAATCTATTGCGTTAGAAGCTTACAGAACCAAGTTAAAATCAATGACCATCGAATAAATTCAATAAAATAGTTTATTTTAATATCGGATAGGTTAATTTTGTGATATTCCCGATAATAAGAGTATCTTTGTAGTTATGTGGAAGATAGATCTAAGCTATAGAGAAGAATTTCAAACAACCTTTGATCGTTTGTATGAAAAAAAGCAAGTTTTGCAAACCAGCAGACCCTTGCCCAATATCGCTTTGAATAAAATCAAAGAAAGTCTTTCCATAGAATGGACTTACAATTCTAATAGTATTGAAGGAAACACACTAAGTTTAAGAGAAACTCAAATGGTCCTACAAGAAGGAATAACCATCAAAGGAAAATCATTACGAGAACATTTTGAAACACACAATCACGATAAAGCAATCGATTATTTATTTTCAATTGTAAACGATGATTATGTATTGCGCAGTATTGATATTTTATCATTGCATGGACTAGTTTTACGTTCCATTGAAGATGATTTTGCAGGTCGCTTGCGCAATGGAGGTGTACGAATTTCTGGAGCTAATTTTGTCCCACCAAATGCCAATAAAGTCTCTGATTTGCTAGATGAGTTAATAGATTTTATCAATACAAATCCGCTAGGTCTTAATGATATTGAGCTCGCGGCAATTTTTCATCATAAACTCGTTTGGATTCATCCTTTTTTTGATGGAAATGGTCGTACGGTTCGCTTAGCTATGAATTTATTATTGATGCGTTGTGGTTTTCCACCTGCGATTATCTTAAAAAATGACCGCAAGAAATACTATGAAGCACTCAACCAAGCCAATGGTGGTAATTATCAAAAAATGACCTTATTGATGTGCCAAGCTTTGGAGCGTACACTTAATATCTACTTGAATGCACTTCCTGGTAATGATAATGAATACATTGAAATTTCGAATCTTGTTCAAGAACCAGGGATGGCTTATGGTCAAGAATATATTAGCTTATTAGCAAGACAAGGTAAAATAGATGCTTACAAAGAAGGTCGTAACTGGCTAACTACAAGGGAAGCTGTCGAAAATTATATGGCTACAAGAAAAAGAAAACGCTAACACAATTGTTAGCGTTTTTGTATTTAACTCTCAAATAAAAATTTAGTACTCAATACAAATTCCTCATTTCAACAACAAAAGCCTCTCTCTAGCCCCGATTGAAGTGGAAATCCTTGTGGGGCAAGTGTTTTGCCACACAAGATTGAGACGAAAAGCGGGAAGACAACCTAATTGAAAACTAAATCGTACTGCTCCTAAAAAACAACAGCTTTTTTCTAAAAAATGCACTCCATTTTAACATAAACTTCTAAAGTGTTCTATGGAAAGAATAAATCAAAAGGTTAACTTTGCTTTTTTGCAAAAATTATGTTAGACAAAGACAATACCATAGAAGTTCAAGGGGCACGCGTTCACAACCTTAAAAACATAGATGTTTCGATTCCAAGAGAGAAACTAGTTGTTATAACTGGGCTTTCGGGTTCTGGGAAATCCTCATTGGCTTTTGATACTATTTATGCCGAAGGACAGCGTCGTTATGTAGAAACGTTTTCGGCTTATGCACGACAATTCTTGGGCGGTTTAGAGCGTCCGGATGTCGATAAAATTGATGGACTTTCGCCTGTTATTGCCATTGAACAAAAAACGACTAGTAAGAGTCCGCGTTCGACCGTGGGAACTATTACAGAAATATATGATTTCTTGCGTTTGCTTTATGCTCGTGGCGCCGATGCTTACAGTTACAACACGGGTGAGAAAATGGTGAGCTACAGTGATGAGCAAATTAAAGACTTAATTACCCATGATTTTACCAATAAACGCATCAATATTCTGGCTCCAGTAATTAGAGCTAGAAAAGGGCATTATGGCGAATTGTTTCAACAAATTGCCAAGCAAGGTTTTCTAAAAGTTCGTGTAAACGGAGAAGTTCGCGAAATTACAACTGGAATGAAACTGGATCGCTATAAAACACACGATATCGAAATTGTTGTGGATAGAATGCTAGTAGAAGAAACGCCCGACAATCAAAAACGATTATCAGAAAGCATTAATACGGCCATGCATCATGGAGAAAATGTATTAATGGTGCTGGACCAAGATTCTAACGAAGTTCGTTATTTCAGTAGAAATTTAATGTGTCCTACAACGGGAATATCCTATCAAAATCCAGAGCCTAATTTATTTTCGTTTAACTCTCCAAAAGGAGCCTGTGATCATTGTAATGGTCTGGGAACGGTAAATGAAATCAACGTTAAAAAGATTATCCCCAATCCTAAATTGTCGATTAAAGCAGGGGGTTTTGCGCCTTTGGGCGAATACAAATCCTCTTGGATTTTTAAGCAACTGGAAATCATAGGAGAGAAATACGATTTTAAAATTACAGATCCCATAGAAAAAATTCCAGAGGAAGCGATGGAAATGATTTTGAATGGTGGGAAAGAAAAATTCACGATAAACTCGGCTCTTTTGGGAGTTGCAAGAGATTATAAAATTGATTTTGAAGGTATTTCTCATTTCATAAAAAACCAACATGATGAGAGTGGTTCAACTACTATTAAGCGTTGGGCCAAGGAATTCATGGACGAAATAAAATGTCCCGTTTGTGAAGGATCTAGATTAAAAAAAGAAGCGTTATTCTTTAAAATAAACGAGAAAAACATAGCGGAATTATGTGATATGGATATTTCTGATTTGACTGCATGGTTCCATGATTTAAACACCCATTTATCAGATAAACAAAAAAGAATCGCTACCGAAGTTATTAAAGAAATCAAGGATCGATTGCACTTTTTGATGAATGTAGGTTTGGATTATTTGGCTTTAAGCCGAAGCTCAAAATCGCTTTCTGGAGGAGAGGCACAACGCATTAGATTAGCCACTCAAATAGGTTCTCAACTAGTGGGAGTTCTTTATATTCTAGATGAACCAAGTATAGGTTTACACCAGAGAGACAATGAAAAACTAATTCATTCCTTGGAGCAATTACGCGATCTTGGAAACTCAGTTATTGTAGTAGAACATGATAAAGACATGATTGAGCAAGCTGATTATGTGATTGATATAGGTCCGAAAGCGGGGAAATTTGGTGGAGAAATTATCAGCATTGGTACACCTGCCGAAACACTTCAATCCAATACTATTACTGCTCAGTATTTGAACGGGAAAATGAAATTAGAAATTCCCAAGAAAAGAAGAGAAGGCAACGGAAAATTCATGAAATTGACTGGCGCTACCGGAAATAATTTAAAAAATGTTACTATTGACTTGCCTTTGGGTAAAATGATTTGCGTCACTGGAGTTTCGGGCAGTGGAAAATCAACGTTAATCAACGAGACTCTCTACCCTATTTTGAATGCCTTTTATTTTAATGGTGTCAAAAAACCAAAACCATATAAGAAAATTGAAGGACTGGAACATATTGATAAAGTTATTGATATTGACCAAAGTCCTATTGGGAGAACACCGCGTTCTAACCCTGCCACCTATACCGAAGTATTTACCGAAATCAGGGCTTTGTTTACCAAAACTCCCGAAAGTATGATACGCGGTTATAAAGCAGGCCGTTTTAGTTTTAATGTAAAAGGGGGACGTTGTGAAACCTGCGAAGGTTCAGGGGTTCGTACCATCGAAATGAACTTTTTGCCCGATGTGTATGTGGAGTGCGAAACCTGTCAAGGAAAGCGTTTCAATAGAGAAACATTAGAGATTCGGTTTAAAGGAAAATCCATTTCGGATGTATTAAATATGACGGTTGATGAAGCGGTTCCTTTTTTTGAAATGATTCCTAAAATATATAGAAAAGTAAAAACCATACAAGATGTAGGTTTGGGATATATCACGCTAGGTCAACAAAGCACTACCCTATCTGGTGGTGAAGCGCAACGTATAAAACTGGCGGGAGAACTGTCTAAAAAAGATACTGGAAATACGTTTTATATTCTAGACGAACCTACCACAGGCCTGCATTTTGAAGACATTCGCGTATTGATGACTGTAATTAATAAACTGGTAGACAAAGGGAATACCATCTTAATTATTGAGCACAATATGGATGTTATAAAACTAGCCGATTACATCATCGACATCGGCCCAGAAGGTGGAAAAGGTGGTGGAACACTAGTTGCCAAGGGAACTCCTGAAGAAATCATTAAAAACAAAAAAAGTTATACGGCGCAGTTTTTAAAGAAAGAATTAGAATAATTATAATCCGCTGCAAGGCGGATTTCCTTTTTATATCCATTAACATCCCATACATGAAAAAACAAATATGCTTTTTCAACACTTCAAGCGCCTATTAATTTACTAGATAGAAAGTGGTAAAATACTATTTCAAAAAAAACAAACCTTAAATTAAACCTTTTTAAAAATCTTAAGTCCAAAAGATAATTAATTTACAAAAAGGAATGCTGCTAATTCACCTAGCTAAATTGTGTTGATTTTCAGTATTTCAAAAAAAGACCATGCTTATTAATGACAACTCAAAGCTAATAATACATGAAAGATAACATGGACAACAGTAACCTAGGATGGTCAAGACGAAAATTTATTATTAGTGCAACTGGAGCTGGAACAGCAATTGTGTTGAGTCCTTTTTCAAGTTGGGCTTCGAGCAGCAAAGAATTTGACCCAAGAATAGCCAAAATAGTAGCTAAAACTTTTGGAATTGACACTCACAGCCATATGGATGTGCCTTATAGGAAAGAAGAATTCATTGGGCAGAAATATAATTTAGCCGAGCAAATGAAAATATCAGGTTTGACAGCAGTATGTATGACTTTTCAAGTTGACCGCCCTGATTTAACAAAAGAAGGTGAAGCTTACGAAAGATTCAACACTTGCTTAGATGAAATGGATGAAATTTTAAAAAGAAACGATATCAATCGTGCTCTTAATTTAAATGATTTAAAAAAAGCTAAAAAAGAAAATAAACCTATTGTCATCCAGTCTGTAGAAGGAGGTCATTTTATAGAAGGGGAAATAGAACGTATCGCAATTGCTTATAATAGAGGAGTCAGACATTTAGGATTGCTACATGACAATCAATCTCTTATACCGTTAGGCGATATTTATACTGATACCCCTAGATTTGGAGGACTTACAGAAATGGGTAAAAAAGTAATAAGAGAATGTAATAGTCTTGGTATTCTAATTGACCTTACCCATTGCAGTAATGATACCATAAATGATGCACTACAATTATCTACAAAACCCATAATTATTTCTCATACTGGACTTGATACTCAATTAGGAAACGACCCAAAAATGTCCAAAATGATGAGGCCAAGGCTCATTAGTGAAAAACAAGCCAAAATTGTTGCAAAATCTGGAGGAGTAATTGGAGTTTGGACACATCTTGCTGAATCACCGATGGAGTATGCACAAAATATAAAAGCAATGGTAAATACTATTGGTATTGACCACGTTTGTTTAGGAACTGATACTAAAATGGTTGTCCCAGAGGGTTACATTAAAAGACAAGGAGGCACAACTAATACTGCATGGAAAGAACAAAAAGAAGGTTTTTATTATGTTGTTGTAGATGCCTTATTGAAAACAGGTTTTAATCAAAATGATATTGAAAAAATTGGTGGCGGTAATTACTTGCGTGTTTTTGATGCCGCAACAAAAAAGTAATAAGATCATTTAAAATAGGGTTCAAGAGCAAAAAAAGTTACGTGAAAGTAAAAATATCAAGATTATTGAGTATGGTGCTGAATTCCAATCAGCTTTTAAGTCACTTAATGAACAATGAATTTCAAACTACTTTGAAATGGAAGATGCCGATTACAAAGCACTAGACAATCCAAACGAATATATAATAAATAAAGGGGTAAAATAGTTGTTGCTCTTTATAACGATGAACCTCTTGGCGTTTGTGCTCTCATTAAAATGAATGATGATACTTATGATTTTGAACTGGCAAAAATGGCATTTTCTCCCAAAGCACAAGGTAAAAATATAGGTTTTTTTACTGGGTAAGGCAGTTATTAATATGGCCAAAGAACTAGGTGCTTCAAAAATATATTTGGAAAGCAACACTATTTTGAAACCAGCTATCCAATTGTATCAAAAATTGGGTTTTCAAAAAATAGTTGGACGCACAACGCCTTACAAACGATGTAACATTCAAATGGAATTGATCTTGAACGATACCATTTAAAAGAATAAAACAACCCAATCGAAACTAATTTTTTCAGGAAATTATATCTTTAAGCTCAGAACCAACTAATTTATTGTAGGACAGCAGTTTTAACCCCCTCCTATCTTTTTTACAAAAAAACCTATAAAAATAAGAAAAACAATATTGTATCATTTTTAAAAAAAGAGTTACTTTAGTATCCAAGAGTACTAGCCCAGATTGCAACGGCATCCTTTTACTTGCTATTTTCAGCAAGGAAAAGATACAGTGAAAAGCTGGAAAAAGCTCCTGATAACTTTAACACTAAATATCAATAACCCTAAGTTACTGATATTCAATTATCAATTTTACAAATATGAGACTAGAAGATTTTGACAATGATGAGGATAAGGTAATCCAAGACCATTTGAAACAAAAAACTTGGAATGAAATACGAACTAATGACAGTTGGGCGATTTTTAAAATCATGGCCGAATTTGTAAACGGTTATGAAACTATGGGGCGCATTGGACCCTGCGTTTCTATTTTTGGATCGGCGAGAACTAAGCCCGAAGACAAGTATTACTTACTTGCCGAAAGTATTGCCTTTAAAATTAGTAAAGCGGGTTATGGTGTCATTACTGGTGGTGGACCTGGAATTATGGAAGCTGGAAATAAAGGAGCGCACTTGGGCGGAGGAACATCAGTAGGGTTAAATATTGTGTTGCCATTTGAGCAACATTTTAATCCATATATTGATGGTGATAAGAATTTAAATTTTGATTATTTCTTTGTTCGAAAAGTAATGTTTGTAAAATATTCTCAAGGTTTCGTGGTAATGCCAGGAGGTTTTGGTACTATGGACGAATTATTTGAAGCAATTACGTTAATACAAACTAAGAAAATTGCTAAATTCCCTATTATACTTGTGGGAACGAGTTTCTGGTCTGGACTTATTGAATGGGTAAAAACGGTACTCATCGAAAAAGAACAAACGGTAAGTCCTGATGATTTGAATTTAATTAAAATTGTGGATACCGAAGACGAAGTGGTTGAAGTACTAGACAATTTCTATAAAAAATACAATTTAAAACCTAATTTCTAATCCTAAAGCTGTTTTTTTTAAAACAGCTTTTTTTTGTTCTTTATTACGTTTTTATCTAAATATACGTATCTTGGAATCCAATTTAATCTGGAATACATAATTGAAATCATTCGCTAAAATCGCTTTTTTTTCTTTGGCTTTATTGACATCAATAAAACAATTTGCGCAACATCATTCTCAAATGGTGGTTGAAGTTAATTCTGATGAAAAGACGCTTAATATTCAACAGGATATTACTTATTTTAATGAATCTGATGACAATTTAAAAGCAATCGTTTTAAATGATTGGAACAATGCTTATTCTAATGTTAATTCTCCATTGGCAAAACGTTTTTCGGATGAGTTTTACCGTGGATTTCATTTGGCCAAGGAAGCCGAAAGAGGTAGTATCAATAACATTACGATAATCGATGATCAAAAACTTTTTTTATCTTGGCTAAGAACAGAAGAAAATCCTGATGTACTTACTGTCAAATTAAGAACACCATTAGCATCACATCAAAAAACAACAATTCATCTTACTTATGTAGTTAAGGTTCCAAGTGATGTCTTTACAAAATATGGGTATAATGCACTCGGAGGCATGAACTTAAAAACATGGTACCTTACTCCTGCTCGCTATGAAAACCATGAATTTATAGTTTACAATAATGAAAACCTCGACGATATTGCCAATGCAGTATCTGATTTTGATATTGAGCTAAAAGTTACTAAAGGACTGCAAGTTACTACCGATTTAAAAAGTACAGCATCGATTGAAAATCAAGATTTTTCAATTTACACGCTTACTGGAAAAAACAGACTCAATTTTGGTCTTTTTATAGAACCAAAAATTAGTTTTCATAGTTTTAAAAATAATTCTCTTGAGGTGATTACTAATTTAAAAGAGGATAAAATAAGTATCATTGAGCAATCCTTGGTCATCAACAATGTAGTTAATTATGTAAATACACTCGTTGGGGACTATCCATTTGATAAAATAATGATTACTCAGGCGGATTACGATCGAAATCCATTTTATGGTTTGAATCAGCTGCCCTCTTTTATCAGACCCTTTTCTGATGAGTTTACGTATGAAATTAAGTTTCTAAAAACCTATTTGAATGTTTACCTAAAAAATAGTTTGCGCGCAGATATCAGAAAAGACGGTTGGATTTACGATGCGATTCAGGTGTATACCATGATGAAATATATCGATGAAAATCATCCAAACAGTAAAATGCTAGGAAGCGCATCCAGCTTTAAATTGTTAAAAAGCTTCAACCTGACCAATTTGGATTTCAATGAACAATACAGCTATTTTTATATGTTAATGGCTCGAAAAAACTTAGATCAAGCACTTGGAGATCCTAAAAATACACTTGTAAAATTCAATGAACAAATTGCAAGTAAATATAGAGCTGGACTAAGTTTACGTTTTCTAGACAGTTATTTAGATCAAAACTCAGTAGACAAAAGCATCCAACAATTCTATGCTCTAAATAAGGAAAAACAAAGTACGGAAAAAGATTTTGAAACCATCTTGAAAAGCAACACAGCCAAAAATATCAATTGGTTTTTTAACACGATCATAAAGTCTAGAGCTATTATTGATTATAAATTTTCAGCTGTCGCAAAAACCAATGATTCCATTTATTTTTCACTAAAAAACAAGACTGGAGTTATTGTCCCTGTTCCTATTTACGGCATCAAAAACGGAGAAATTGTATTCAAAAAATGGTTAGAGCCCAATGATACAGATAGCATTTATAGGATAGATAGAAAAAATGCCGATAAAATTATTTTAAATTATAAAAATGAAGTACCTGAATATAATTTAAGAAATAACTGGAAATCATTAAAACCCTTTTTTCCAAATAACCGTCCTATTAAGTTTGTTTTCATGAAAGATCTTGAAGATCCTTACTATAATCAAGTTTTATATGTTCCTACTTTAACTTACAATCTCTATGATGGATTTTCACCTGGTTTAAGGCTACATAATAAAACCATTTTAGAAAAGCCTTTTATTTTTGACATCAATCCTGCTTACTCAACAAAAGCACAAACTTTTTCAGGTTCTGGAGCCTTTGCAGTAAATCAAAATTACAGAGAAGGCTCACTTTACAATGTAAAATACTCACTTTCAGGCGCCTATTTTCACTATGCACCCGATGCTGCCTATTTAAAAATAAATCCAATGGTGACCATGCGATTTAGGGAAAATGATTTTAGAGACAATAGAAAACAGTTAATTCTATTACGCCAAGTACTGGTAAACAGAGAAAAAAGTGAAATTATTGTTGACAATTCAAATGTAAATTATTCGGTTTTTAATGCTAAGTATTACGATACTAAAACCGAAATCACCAAACATTTAAGCTTCATGGGTGATTTGCAATTATCAAAGAAATTTGGAAAACTATCGACAGAATTCGAATACAGAAAACTATTTGAAAACAACCGTCAAATCAATTTACGCCTTTTTGCTGGTAGTTTTTTATACAATAATAGCAATTCAGACTTTTTTAGTTTTGCTTTGGATAGACCAACTGATTATTTATTTGATTATAACTATTATGGACGATCTGAAAATAGCGGTTTTTTTAGTCAACAATTAATTGTAGCCGAGGGTGGTTTTAAGTCAAAACTAGCAACCCCATTTGCCAATCAATGGATTACAACTTTGAATGGAAGTTACACCATTTGGAATTTTATAGAGGCTTACGGTGATGTTGGATTTCTAAAAAATAAACATCAAAATGAAACGTTTTCATATGACAGTGGCATTCGTCTAAATTTAGTTCCTGATTATTTTGAAATGTATCTTCCTGTTTATTCTTCTAACGGTTGGGAAATAAGTCAGAAAAATTACAATGAAAAAATACGCTTCGTTATTACTTTATCACCAAAAATATTAATCAATTTATTTAATAGAAAATGGTTCTAATTAAATGATTTTAAGTGTTTATATTGAATTATATTCTGTAATATGGATTTTTTATTACATATAATTAATATTTTTTTCGGTATAAACGTTTTTATTTGTTAATAATTAAATTATATTTATTTCAATGAATTATGATAATCGCCAGTTTTTAAGTAAATTTGTCCCGCTAAGTAACCCTTTTCAATTATGATAAAAGAAAAAACTAATTCTACATTAACATTCGAAGATTTCAAAACTGAAGTATTAAACGATTACAAGATCGCTATAATAAGTAGGGAATGTAGCTTGTTAGGTCGTAGAGAAGTGTTGACTGGAAAGGCTAAATTTGGGATTTTTGGTGATGGAAAAGAAGTTCCACAACTAGCCATGGCGAAATTTTTTAAAAATGGTGACTTTCGTTCTGGATATTATCGCGATCAAACTTTTATGATGGCGATAGGTCAATTGACTGTAGAACAATTTTTTGCCGGATTATATGGCAATACTAATATTGAACAAGAACCTATGTCTGCTGGGAGACAAATGGGAGGCCATTTTGTCACTCATAGTTTGAATGAAGATGGTTCTTGGAAAAATTTAACAAAACAAAAAAATTCTAGTGCGGACATATCACCTACAGCAGGGCAAATGCCTCGTCTATTAGGTCTTGCCCAAGCTTCTAAAATTTATAGACAAGTACCTGGAATTCCAAATAAAGAAAATTTTTCGATTGACGGAAATGAAGTTGCATGGGGAACAATCGGAAATGCTAGTACATCTGAAGGCCTATTTTTTGAAACTATAAATGCGGCTGGAGTTTTACAAGTACCAATGATTGTAAGTGTTTGGGATGATGAATATGGAATTTCAGTTCATGCCAGACATCAAACAACTAAAGAAAATATCTCGGAAATTTTAAAAGGATATCAAAGAGATAAAGACGATAAAGGTTATGAAATTTTAAGAGTAAAAGGATGGGATTATTCTGATCTTATTGCGACTTATGAAAAAGCTTCAGCTATTGCTCGTGAAAAACACATTCCGATTTTAATTCATGTTAATGAATTAACGCAACCACAAGGTCATTCTAGTTCCGGTTCTCATGAACGATATAAAGATGCGGATCGCCTAGCCTGGGAAAAGGATTATGACTGTATTCGTCAAATGAGATTATGGATGATTGCAATCAATATTGCATCGCCAGAAGAACTTGATGCTATTGACGCCAATGCCAAAAAAGAAGTTCTTGAAGGTAAAAAAGCGGCATGGACAACATTTATACAGCCTATTGTAGCGGAACAAAAAGAATTAGTTGCCTTACTAAATAAAATAGCAGAAACAAGCATACATAAAGTTGCTATCTTAAAACATTCAACAAATTTAAATACAATTAAGGATCCTTTGAAAAAGGAAATCCTAATTGCTGCTCGCAAAACATTGCGTTTAATCTTTAATGAAAAAGGAAAAGCCGAATTATCCAATTGGATCACGAGCTACACCAAGAAAAATCAATATAAATTTAGCAGTCACTTATATTCAGAATCTGATTCAAATGTTTTTTCTGCCAAAGAAGTTTTGCCTAAATATTCTGAAAGTATAAAAGAAGAAACGGATGGTAGAATGATTTTACGTGATAACTTTGATGCAATTTTTACAAAATATCCTGAAGTTTTAATATTTGGTGAAGACTCAGGGGCTATTGGTGATGTAAACCAAGGTTTAGAGGGAATGCAAGAGAAATATGGTGAATTACGCGTTGCCGATGTTGGTATTCGTGAAGCTACAATAATAGGACAAGGAATTGGTATGGCATTAAGAGGTTTAAGACCTATTGCCGAAATACAATATTTAGATTACTTATTGTATGCGATCCAAATCATGAGTGACGATCTAGCTACATTACAATACAGAACGGTAGGAAAACAAAAAGCACCTTTAATAATTCGTACTCGTGGACATCGATTAGAAGGCATATGGCATTCTGGTTCTCCTATGGGAATGATCATTAATGCTGTTAGAGGAATTCATGTATTAGTTCCTAGAAATATGACAAAAGCAGCTGGTTTTTATAATTCATTACTAGAATGTGATGAACCTGCATTAGTAATAGAATGCTTAAATGGATACCGCTTAAAAGAAAAAATGCCATTGAATTATGGAGAATTTAAAACTCCTATCGGAGTGGTTGAAACCATAAAAAACGGTAGTGATATCACATTAGTTTCTTATGGATCCACTTTACGATTAGTAGAACAAGCGGCCAATGAACTTTTGGAATTAGGAATTGACTGTGAAGTGATTGACATACAGTCATTATTACCTTTTGATATCAATCACGATCTTGTAAAAAGTATTGGCAAAACCAATCGCCTTTTAGTAATTGATGAAGATGTCCCTGGTGGTGCATCAGCATATATTTTACAACAAATTATTGAACAACAAGATGGTTATAATTATTTAGACAGTAAGCCACAAACATTAACTGCAAAAGCACACAGACCTTCCTATGGAACAGATGGAGATTATTTCTCAAAACCTTCTGCAGAAGATATTTTTGAAAAAGTATATGCTATGATGAACGAAGTAAATCCTTCGAAATTTCCAAGTTTATATTAAACAAAATCTAAAATCCCAATTTAGTACCGATTGGGATTTTTTTTATAAAAATAAAAATAGTATATTGTGAATCAATAAATTAGTCACAAATCTAAAAAAATGAAAATGAAAAAAATAACACTGCTCGTAGGAATGCTTTCAATTATGGTATTTATATCTTGTAAAAAGAAAGAAGAAACACCACAACCTTCCGAAACAACTGTGGAAGTAACTACTCCAGCAGCAGAACCAGAAGAAACAAATCCTGATGGAACTTCAATAAGTGTAGGAACTGATGGTGTAGACGTAAGTACAAAAGACGGGGCAAGCGAAACCAATGTTACAGTTGGTGGTGGTGATGCTAAAGTTGAAATCAAGAAATAAGATACTTAGTCTTAAATAAAAGTTATAAAGCCAACGTAAATTTTTTATGTTGGCTTTTTTTAATTTATTTTAAACCTCATAATAAAAAGCTCTTAAATGACCCTTTTAGAAAAATTACTATATCAAACGCAAGACGTAAAAGTAATTCCTGATTCTATTACTAGTAATCAATATATCCCTTTAGATTTATCTGTTTCTAATATTCAATTAGCTGAAGAATCAATTGGAAATACTGTTGCTTTCGAAAAATACATTGAGCACTACTTATCTACAAATAACTCAAAAGTAGCTTATGGTGGATACAATGAAGAAAGAAACCTTTATAAGCGAAGTATCATATTTAAAGATGACACAACAGCAGAGCGCAATATGCATATTGGCCTAGATTTATGGATAAAAGCAGGAACACCTATATTGGCAGCATTAGATGGAAAAGTACATAGTTTTAAAAACAATGCTGACTTGGGAGATTATGGTCCAACAATTATTTTAGAACATGAAATCGAAAATCAAGTTTTTTATACTTTATACGGTCATTTATCGTTAGAAAGTTTAGAAGATCTAAAAATTGGTGCGTTTTTCAAAAAAGGACAAGCCATAGGCACATTAGGAGATGCTAGTGTAAATGGAGACTATTCCCCGCATTTACATTTTCAAGTTATAAAAAATATTGCCAATAATCTTGGTGATTATCCTGGTGTTTGCAGTAAAAAGGATTTACCCTTTTATTTAGAAAACTGCCCAGACCCTAACCTATTACTAAAAATTAAAAGACAATAAATGAAAAAAATAATTCTAATCTTAAGTATTATTGTATTAGCCGGATGTAAATCAAAAAAAATAGACACACCTATTGTAGAAGAAGTCACTACGGTAAAATTAGCAATTAATGAAGTCTCTACTTTTCAAAAAGACAGAGCCTATAATTTGGGAAAACGCATATTAATGACTTGCAACACATCAAAATTTAAACCTTTTACTGAAAGTGAAGCAACTAGATCAGTAATAAATAATATTACATTAGAAAAGCTGTCTAAAACATGTACAAAATACAGACAATGGTATGGTGATTTTAAAGATTTACAGTTAATGGAAATATACAAAGACATAAATAAAAGCACTACCATTTTTCGTTACAAAGCATTATATACTAAAAAAGTGGCGAATAAAGAACTTCGAGTTTATATGAATGAGGAAAACAAAATTTCAGCAATAAAATCAATGGATTGGGTAGACTTATTTGAAAGAAAATAATACTTAATTAATCCCTATTTACAATAAGCAATGAATAACAAACTTCTCGTTCTATTATTATTAGTTTCATTTACAGTTTCAAGTCAAGAATTAATGTCTTTTAACGGTCATAAAGGCTACAAAGCAACTAGTCAATGGAATTTTATCTGTGAAAACTACGCCTTGACAGGGTTTGTAAATGTACAAATTGCAAAAACGGATACCAATGGAATCCTCAAATTAGCAGTTGAGACTACAAATCCCAAATTTATTATTGCAGGAACTATTTATGTTTATTTAACTGATAATACCATTATTACTTGTTTAGACAAAGGGAATTCAGAGGTTAATGGTAATACAATAATTGGGTATTATTCATTTTCAAATTCAGAAATGGAAAAACTAAAAAATACTGATATCGCATCCATACGGTTTAATATAAAAGGAGATTACAATGTATTTAGTAGTCAATTAGGGAATTTTACCGCCTATAATAAAACATCCCTTATTGAATCATCAAATAATAAAATTAACAGAAAATATGTCACAGCTAAAGAGTTAACTTCTTTATAAAATAATACCGTATTATCGGAAAATAAGGGTCAAGTATGTTTCAGGTATAGCAATTGCTACTGAAACATACTTGACCCTTATCTTATTTAATTTCTATTAAAATTACTATTTACAAATACAATTTACACACCTTTGTTCGTACCTTACAATCATTGAAATTATTTAGCATTAAAAATCAGTGAATTATACAACTTATTTTTACTATTATATAAGTTTTTTTAATAAAATAGCGTAAAATTTACTCATTAGTTTAAAATTAAAAAATTTGAAATTATATATCAAATACATGGTCAGCAATCGCTGTAAAATGGCAGTAAAAGAAGAGTTGAAAAAACTTGGATTGCACTTTATTCTTGTTGATTTAGGAGAAGTTGACGTGATGGAAAATATCACAATGGAACAACGCGAACTATTAAAAGCTGGTCTACTTAATTCGGGTTTTGAATTAATGGATGATAAAAAATCGATGCTAATAGAAAAAATAAAAAATGTAATTATTCAAATGGTTCACCATTCTGATGAAATTATTAAGGTAAACTTTTCTAATTATTTAAGTGATAAATTAAATCACGACTATACCTATTTGTCTAATTTATTTTCAGAAGTTCAAGGAACAACTATTGAACATTTTATCATTTCTCATAAAACAGAACGCGTTAAGGAACTAATTATTTATGGAGAACATAATATCACTGAAATAGCATGGAAAATGGGATACAGTAGTGTTGCGCATCTATCCAGTCAGTTTAAAAAAGTCACTGGGCTTACCCCTTCTCACTTTAAAAACATGAAAGATAAAAGACGTTGCCCAATTGAAGAAGTAGGAATTAAAAATAACACTATTACAAATAGCATCAATTAAAGTTGCCAAACCATCATGAAATTAATTTCAGAAAAAAGATTTCAACTCTACTCCATTCTTATAGCTATTATACTAGCAATGGTTTTGGCAGTTTTTTATTATAACAATCTAAAAGTAAAATCTACAAGTGACTCCACTGACTTAGCACAGGAAATATTACGGAAAAACGATAATGTACTTCTAGATATTCTTGATATCGAAACTGGCGTAAGAGGATATATAATTTCTGAAAATAGCCTTTTCTTAGAAACTTTCAACAATGCTGTAAAAGCCATGAATAGGAATTTATCAGCTTTGTCAATACTTACTCAAAACAATCCAAAACAACAATCACAAGTTAATTCCTTAAAGTCAAAAACATCTGAAAAGTTAATTTTATTGAAAAAATTAATTGATGACAGAAATATAAACTTATTAAATGACGATGAGAAAATTACGATTCTTAAAAATGGTAAAATAATTACTGATGAAATAAAGGATATTATATCAGACATTAATTATGATGAATATAATTCTTTAAAACTAAGAAAAATAGAAAATGAAAATAGCCGTCAGAATTCTGAAATGCTATTTTTCTTACTATTATTATTAATCTTAGTCATATTTACCCTCGTTTTTATAATAGTCAAGAATTTAAAAATTAGAAATCAAGAATTAGAAACATTTACAACATCACAAAAGTTACTATCTAATTATTCACTTAGCCTCATTGAAGCGAGTAAAGATCCATTGGTAACAATAAATATCAATGGAAAGATTACTGATATGAATGAAGCAACCGTTAAAATAACTGGAGTTAGTCGTGAAATATTAATTGGCTCCGATTTTTTAGATTATTTCACAGAACCAAAAATGGCTCAAGAAGTATATCAAGAAGTATTCGCTAAAGGTTCAGTAGCTGATTCCCCATTAACAATTCGACATAAAAACGGAAAGTTGACTGACGTCTTGTTTAATGGATCTGTTTATAAAGATGATAAAGGAGCTGTATTAGGAATTGTAATTGTAGCGAGAGATATTGCTGAGCAAAAGTGGGCCTTGGATTTACGAATTGCTAATAGAGAACTTGCTTTTCAAAATGAAGAGAAAGAAAAAAGAGCCAATGAATTAATCATTGCAAACGAGGAACTTTTGTTTCAAAATAATGAAAAAGAAAAACGAGCAGCTGAATTATATTTGGCCAATAAAGAGTTAATTTTTCAAAATGATGAAAAAGAGAAAAGAGCTGCAGAATTAGTGATTGCTGGCATTGAACTAGATTTTCAGAATAAAGAAAAAGAAAAACAAGATATTGTAAACGAGGAACTCAAATCCCTTAGTGATTCTGCTAAATTAGCATCACAATATTCTCTGAGTTTAATTGAAGCCAGTCGTGATCCATTGGTAACAATAAACATAGAAGGTAAGATTACTGATATGAATGAAGCCACCGTGAAAATTACGGGCATCGATCGTGAAAAACTAATTGGTACTGATTTCTTGGATTATTTCACAGAACCACAAAAGGCTCGAGAAGTATATCAAGAAATTTTCGCAAAAGGATCCGTTGCCGATTCTCCATTGACACTTCGTCGCAAAGGAGGAAAATTGACAGATGTTTTATTTAATGGTTCCGTTTATAAAAACGAATTAGGAAATGTACTTGGTGTTGTTGTAGTAGCTAGGGATATTACGGATCAAAAAAGAATTGAAACGGAACTAATTGAAGCCAAAGTATTTGCTGAGTTAGCTACAGGAATTGCCGAGGAAGAAAAAAGAAATGCTGAACTTTCAACATTAATTGCTGAAAATGCGGTAAAGGCAAAACAACAGTTTTTATCAAATATGAGTCATGAAATCAGGACTCCCATGAATGCCATTATCGGCTTTACGAAAGTAGTTCTTAAAACGGATTTGTCAGCAAAACAAAAGGAATATTTGACAGCCATAAAAATGAGTGGTGATGCACTTATTGTTCTTATAAATGACATTCTTGATTTAGCAAAAGTAGATGCAGGTAAAATGACTTTTGAAAAAATACCATTCAAATTAAAGTCTTCAATTTCTTCTATGCTTCATCTTTTTGAAACAAAAATTCAAGAGAAAAATTTAAAATTAGTAAAGGAATATGACCCAAACATTCCACCAATTGTAATTGGTGATCCAGTACGTTTGCATCAAATCATTTTAAATTTAGTAAGTAATGCGGTAAAATTTACTTCAAAAGGAAAAATCACAGTTAATGTGAATCTAATTGATGAAGATGAAGAAAATATAACTATCGAATTTGCAGTTACAGATACGGGAATTGGAATTTCTAAAGAAAAAATCGCAACCGTATTTGACAATTTCCAGCAAGCAACAAGTGGAACATCCCGAATTTATGGTGGTACCGGATTAGGACTTGCCATTGTAAAACAATTAGTAGAACCTCAAGGAGGAACTATAAATGTAGTAAGCGAAGTTAATGTAGGAACTACATTTAGTTTTAGATTAGACTTTCAAAAAACAAACCTTGACGCAGAAGTAAATAACGAATTTCTTGAATTGGATACTGAAATTAATAATATAAAAGTATTAGTAGTTGAAGATATTGCATTGAATCAGTTGTTAATGAAAACCTTGTTGGATGATTTTGGTTTTGAAAGAGATATAGCCGAAAACGGAAAAATCGCCATTGAAAAATTGCAAAATAACTCCTATGACATTATCTTAATGGATCTACAAATGCCCATAATGAATGGATTTGAGACAACTGAATACATTAGAAAAACAATGAATTCACAAATACCAATTGTTGCTTTAACTGCTGATGTTACCACTGTAGATTTAGCCAAATGCATGGCAGTAGGAATGAATGATTACATTGCAAAACCAGTAGATGAACGATTATTATATAGCAAAATTGTAAGTATTGTAAAAAAAAATTCCTCTTTAAAATCAGATGAATTAGTACCAAAAGATATCCAAAAAAGTATTGATTTGGAATATTTGAAAACTAGGACTAAATCGAATCCAGAATTAATGATGGCAATGATAGATGCTTATTTACAGCAAACACCCCCATTAATAACTGCCATGAGAGAAAGCTTAAAAGACAAAGACTGGCAACTGTTAAAAGCTTCTGTACATAAGATGATCCCGTCCTTTTCAATAATGGGAATAAGCCCAAAGTATGAAGATATGGCAAAAAAAGTTCAAGATAGTGCTCTTGAACATGAAAATATAGAAGAAATAGGACATTTGGTTTTAGAGCTAGAAACCATTTGTACCTTATCTTGTAAAGAATTAGAAATAGAATTTAATAATATAAAAAATAGTAACTAATGAAAAACGATAACAAAATAAAACTCTTTTTAGTAGATGATGATGCCGTTTTCTTAAAATCATTAGAAATAGAATTTCTTCATCACACTGATTTTATTGTTGAAACTTTTGCAACTGGTGAGCTATGCATTGCCAATTTAGAAAAGAAACCTGACGTAATTATTCTTGATTACCATCTGGATGGAATTGATAAAAATGCTATGAATGGCATTGAAACATTGGATAAAATAAAAGAATTTAATCCTGATATTCCAGTAGTAATGTTATCATCTCAAGATAAAATTGATGTAGCCATTAGCTGTATGCACCATAAGGCATTTGATTATGTTGTAAAAAGCGAAACTGCTTTTTTGCGCCTTCAAAAAAACATTACAGCCTTTTTCCATTTTGAAAGAATTGAAAAAGAATTAAACTGGTATATGGCCAGAATGTAATTTAATACTATTCCTTTTAAGATAAAAGAGCAATGTTCATCATTAGAGGAGCATTGCACTTTTATCTTAAAAACACCCATAACCATTCAAACATTTGAATTTCACAACATTTAAAGACAATACAGCAACTAATTAGCATATAAATAACTGAATTTTGGAATGTGATAAATAAGTCACATTTCAAAAATAAAATTATGAAAATAGTAAAAATGTTTCCTGTTTTGGCAGTGCTTTTAGTTGGATTAATGACGAGCTGTAGTACTGATACGGATTCAGGCACAGCTGTTGTTGCAAATTCAATTTTTAAAACTACACCAATACCTTCAACTGACAAGTCAACCTCAAATTTGACAAACAGCGCTACATTAGAAACAATAAATCTTGGTGTTGCAGGAAATTTTGCTATACTCTCAAAAACAGGTATTACCGATGTCTATAAATCCGCGGTCACTGGTGATGTAGGAGCAAGTCCAATTACAGGAGCGGCTATTCTTTTAAAATGTGATGAAGTAACCGGAACTGTTTATTCAGTTGACGCTGCAGGTCCTGCATGCAAGATAACCGATGCAACCAGATTAACAACAGCTGTAGGTGATATGGAAACGGCGTATACGAATGCCGCGGGTCGTATTAATCCCGATTTTCTAAATTTAGGAGCTGGAAGTATAGGTGGAAAAACACTTACACCAGGTTTATATACATGGACAAGTACATTAAACATCCCAACTGATATTACAATCTCAGGTAGTCCAACTGATGTTTGGATTTTTCAAGTTGCAGGAAATCTTAATATGAGTTCAGCTGTTAGAATTACTTTAGCTGGAGGTGCACAAGCCAAAAACATTTTCTGGCAGACGGCTGGTGCAGTTACTCTAGGAACAACTAGCCATTTTGAAGGAAATATATTAAGCCAAACTGGTATTAATTTAAAAACAGGAGCCTCCATTAACGGAAGAATGCTTGCTCAAACTGCTGTTACACTTCAAATGAATACAGTTGTATTACCCCAATAAACATTTGGTTATTTAACTACTAAAAGTGCTGTTTATCAACTGATAAACAGCACTTTTTCTTTACTTAAAAGGAATAGTAGCACCTCTAAATGTGTGAAAGATGAAAGTATTATTTAAAATAATGTAAAACTTACTGGGTACAAGACGTTTATCTTTGTTGTAGAAATTAGCACTAGATATTTAACAAGTCAAATAAGATTAAAAATTTATACTAATGCATATTCATTTTAACAGCATTTGTATTTTAAAACGAATTTAAAATATAAATAAACAAATTATTAATTCTTAAAAAAATAAAATTATGAATCTTAAAAGAATCTTTGGAGCATTACTTACAGCGCTTGGAATTGGAGCTCTTATTTATACAGCTGTTGTATTTGCAAATACTGGTGGTAGTAATAATGATGTTAAAGCATTAATTATTTACGGAGTACTAGGTATAGTGTTTTTTAGTGCCGGAATAAGCTTAGTACGCACAACAAAAGATGAATCTTAACTAATCGAAAGAATTAGTCTTATTATTTAATGAATCGAAATCAATATTAAAAAACAGGTTATGAAATCAAAAAACATAGGAATTCTTATAATTGTAATTGGAGCAATCATGATTTTTTATAACGGGTTCAATTATATTACTAAAGAAAAAGTAGTTGATATTGGACCTATTGAAATCAATAAAGAAACAAATCACCCAGTACAATGGTCACCAATTGTAGGTATTGTTCTACTTGTTGGAGGAGTACTACTTGTAGTACGTGACAAAAAATAATAGAATCCAAATTACATGATTACGTAATAATTTAAATTTATAATATGAAGCCACAAATAGGAATAACAGCCAATAATTTAAAAAACAGTACTGATTTACTTTCATCCGTTTTAGCAGATGAAATGACATTATATATTAAAACTAGAAAATTTCATTGGAATGTCTCTGGTGAAAGTTTTATGGAAATTCATAAATTATTTGAAAATCAGTACAAACAATTAGAAGAAAGTATTGATAATGTAGCAGAACGTATCAGCAAGCTTGGCGAAAAAACTATTGGTACAATGAATGAGTTTATAGCACATTCAAAACTAAAAGAATCACCTAATAAATATCCTTCACAAAAAGAAATGATTAAAGAGCTTCTAGATGACCATGAAACTGTTATTGTAGCTCTACGCAAAGGAATAAAGCAGTCTGAAGAAGATAATAAAGATATTGGTACATCCGATTTTTTAACAGGTTTAATGACAGAACATGAGACGACAGCTTGGATATTAAGACGCTATTTAAGTTAATTATACAAGCTTTCAAAGATTTACATCTTAAATAACCAATCATAACAATTGAAAATATTTTTATTAGTAACAACCATTTGAAATAAAAATACATTCATAAATAATAAACAAAAATGAAAAAAATTACATTCAATATAATTTCAAAAAAAATACTTTTAAGTGTATTTGCTCTCATGACACTAATATCCTTTACATCTTGTGCCAAAAAAGTGGCTTTTCAAACCTCATCCATTGTACCAGCAGCACGTGGAGATGTAAAAATAAAAAAAGATGAAAATAAAAATTACTTGATTAAAATTGAATTGGAAAATCTTGCTGAAGTTAACCGAATTGAGCCTCCAAAAAGTGCATATGTTGTTTGGATGGAGACTGATGACTCCTCAGTGAAAAATATTGGTCAAATAAAAAGTGATTCAAAGTTTTTATCTTCTAAACTTAAGGCTTCTTTTGAAACTGTGACTCCATTCAAGCCTTCGAAAATATTTATAACTGCAGAGGATAATGCAGGTGTTCAATATCCGGGAATGCAACTTATAATGGAAACAAGTACCTTTTAAAATAAATAGTCTAAAAAATAAAGATTTGGTTGGTTTTTGGTTGAATTGAGGACTGTTTTAATCTACAGTCCTTTTTTTTATCTGAAATTAAACTATCAAAAATTTACGTTTTAAGGATATCTTAAAAGGAGTTCTAAATCAATTAAACCCCTAAAAAACAATTCCAATTTAAGTCCAATTACAAAAAAGAATCTACATGGAATTCCATATTAAACATACTGGCAAACTATTGAAAACAACTTATGAAGGATGGAATGAAAAAGATCCGTTTAGACAAAGTGCTGTAATTGCTTATTATGCTATTTTTAGTATTCCTGGTTTATTAGTTTTAATTATTTCTATAGCTGGTTATTTCTTTGGAAAAGAAAGTGTAAACAAAAATATATTAGAACAAATTACTAATACAATGGGGGCCGAAACTGCCATTCAAATTAGCCAAATTTTAGCTAAATCTACTGAAACGAAATCAAGTTTTTTAGGGTCAATTGTTGGTGTTATAGTGTTACTAATTGGTTCCACAGCAGTTTTTGTTGAACTACAAAAAACGCTGAACTTAATATGGAAAGTGGAAGTATTACCAAAGAAAGGGATAATTACAATATTGAAAGCACGTTTTTTTTCCTTTGGATTAATATTAGCTATTGCATTTTTATTGATGATTTCTCTAGTTATATCTACAATGCTTTCTAGTATGGGAAATTGGATTGGAATATATACTTATAATTATTCCGTTCTTTTTTTCAATTGCATCAATTTTATATTTTCATTGGCTGTTATATCAATACTTTTTGCTCTAATGTTCAAAATTTTACCCGATGCAAAAATAAAATGGAAACATGTTTGGTTAGGATCAATAGTTACTGGTATCCTTTTTACAATTGGTAAAACTATTTTAGCATACTACTTTAGTACGGCTGAACCAGCATCTGTTTATGGTGTAGCGGGGTCTGTAATTTTAATTTTATTATGGGTTTCTTACTCCTCTATGATTTTGTTTTTTGGGGCCGAATTTACGGCCGCCTACGCAAAAATTTACACAGGTGTTGTGCCACCTACTGAAATTGCAAAAAAAATAACAAGCACAAACTAACTATTTATAAATCAAATAACATTTCTTCCATTTTTGCTATTTCATCAATGAAACACATACGTTAATTATATAAATTTCCGTTGAAATTGTATAATGCAATTTACAATTAAAATACTGAAATTTAACCTTTTACAAAGTATTAGTTAGACTATAATTAATTAAAGCAAAAGGTATGAAAAGAGTTAAAAAATTAGGTATATGGATGGATCATTCCATTGCTTATTTAATGGAATTTACAAATAATCCATTTGAAATAAAAACGATAGAATCACAATTTTCAATAGAAGAAAAAGAGTTACAAATCTCAAAAAAAGCAACAGTTTTAATAAACACAGAAAAACATGTTTTATATGAGTATTACAATAAAATAGGTGACGCAATAAAAAATTATAAACAAATAATTCTATTTGGTCCATCATGTGCAAAAATGGAATTCTTTGATGTTTTAAGTGAGGATGAACGTTTCTTAAAAATGAAAATTGAAATTAAAGAAACTGATAAAATGAGTTTGAATCAGCAACATGATTTTATTTTAAAATATTTCGCAAACAACTAATTTTTATAGTAATAAATGGTAATGATTTAATCCAGGTCATTTTGGTTTTCGGATAAAATAACTTGAAATGAAATGACCATAATACATAATTTCAATTGAAAACTAAGCCTATGTTTATTTATAAAATAAAATTTCTAACTAAAAATTAAAAAAATGGATAATGAAAAAGCAATTAGCGTATTAAATTCATTTATAGTAATCAATAATGCTAGAATTAAAAGATATAAATGGGCATCGACAGATAGCAAGGAATCTTTTTTGAAAAAAACATTTATGAGTTTTCAAAAAACGAGTCTAGCATGTAAAAAAGAACTTAGAAAAGAAATTATAAAATTAGGAGGCACACCAATTGAAGAAAAAAGTAAAAATACTTTGCTTCATCACTTTTGGTTGAAGTTTACAAAATTTGTTTTTAATACTGATTTAAACAATATAATATATTCCTGTGAACGAAATGAGTCTATTATAATTCAAAGTTATTATGAAGCAATATACAGTAATCTAGGCAACCTTAATTATAAACAAAAGGCGATGCTAAACAATCAATATTTTTTAATTAATGATGATCATGACAAAATGAAATCATTAAACATTCACTCTCATCGTTTATAATATTTATCTAGTAAAATCAAATGTAATCTGAAGAGTCTTAAACAGTATGATTTATTCAAACATAACTATTTTTCAATTACCAAACATTAAACTTAATAACACCCACCATTTTGATTATTTATTTTAAGAACCTCTTTAGTGATGTAGGTGATGTAACAAAATTTGCATCAAAATTTTTCAAAGAAGCTGTAGCTCCCCCTTATGAATTTAAAGAATTTATAAAGCAGTGTTATATTATTGGATACAAATCATTGCCCTTAGTAGCCCTTACCGGTTTTATAATGGGCTTAGTACTTACGCTTCAATCACGTCCTACCCTAGCCAAATTTGGGGCTGAATCTTGGTTACCTGGAATGGTGGCACTTTCATTGATTAGAGAAATTGCTCCTGTGATAACTGCATTAATTTGTGCAGGTAAAATTTCATCTGGAATTGGTGCTGAACTAGGTTCTATGAAAGTGACTGAACAAATAGATGCTATGGAAGTCGCAGCAATTAATCCTTTTAAATACCTCGTTGTTACTCGTATTTTAGCAACTACACTTATGATTCCCATGTTGGTCATCTTCGCAGATGGAATTGGAATATTAGGTGGTTATATCGGAATCAATATGCATGGTGATGTAAATCTATTTAGATATGTTTCTAAAGTTTTCGATTCATTAGCCTTTATTGATATCATTCCTGCAACAATCAAAACCTTTTTCTTCGGTTTTTTCATTGGAATGATTGGCTGTTACAAAGGGTTCACCGCCGAGAATGGAACTGAAAGCGTGGGTAAAGCAGCAAATTCAGCAGTCGTGACTGCATCATTAACTATTTTTATTATAGACATGTTAGCAGTTCAATTAACCGATTTATTTTTTTAGAATGAAACAAGAGCACCTAGTTTTAGAAACACCAGTCATCTTAAAAGATGCAACTCCCCTTATTGAAATAAAAGATCTACACAAGTCTTTTGGAAAAAATAGTTCCGTTCTAAAAGGAGTTAACCTTACACTTAACAAAGGCAAGGATTTAGTCGTTCTAGGAAAATCTGGATCTGGAAAATCAATAACTATAAAATGCATTGTAGGATTAGTTCAGGCAGATAAAGGAGAAATAAAAGTATTTGGTCAAGAAATACTTGATTTGCAAACAGAGGAACTAAATAAAATAAGAGTTCGAATTGGTTTTTTATTTCAAAATTCAGCCTTATATGATTCTATGACTGTAGAACAAAACCTTGCATTTACATTAACCCGCCATGTGAAAAATTTAACCGATGAAGAAATAGAAAAGGAAATTATAGATGTATTGGAAAGTGTTGGATTGGCGGAAGCAATTCATAAAATGCCTTCAGAACTTTCTGGAGGAATGAGAAAAAGAATTGCACTTGCTCGAACTCTAATCTTAAAACCCGAAATTATTCTTTATGATGAACCCACTACTGGACTAGATACAATTACTTCTAGGGAAATTAGTGAGTTGATTTTAGAGATAAAGAAAAAAAATAACACAACGTCAATTATTATCACCCATGATATGGCTTGTGCAAAACTTACCGCAGACAACATTGCAATATTAAAAGATGGAGTAATTCATGTTGAAGGCAGTTACGAAGAATTAGAAAACAGTAAGGACGAATGGGTTCGTTCCTTTTTTATATAATTAGTTAATTTAAGAATTTAAGAATGAAAAAGGAATCAGGAAGTACATGGAAATTAGGAATGTTTGTATTAATAGGATTGGTCGCTTTTACGTCCACTATTTATTTTGTTGGAAAACAAAAAAACTTATTTGGCTCTACATTCATTTTAAACTCACATTTTAAAAATGTAAGTGGTTTAGAAGTGGGGAATAATGTGCTTTTTTCGGGTATAAACGTTGGAACTGTTAGTGAGATTCAATTAATAACAGATACATCAGTTGTTGTTCGATTATTAATAGAAAAAGACGTGCAAAAATTCATAAAAAAAGATGCCATTGCAAGTATAGGCTCGGATGGATTGATGGGAGATAAAGTGCTTGTTATTTCTCCAGGTACAAATTCAAAAACTAAAGTAAAAGATAATGACAATATAGCGTCAATCAACCCCATTGAAATGGATGAAATTATGAGAAGCCTTAAAACGAGTATTGATAATGCAAGCATAATAACCGATGAGCTTGCTCAATTTACTTATAAGATGAATAATGGAAATGGTGCTTTGAATAAATTAATTACCGATGAAAAATTTGCTAACAGTCTAACAAAAACACTTACAAACTTACAAACAGGTTCCAAAGGATTGAGTGAGAATATGGAAGCCGCAAAACATAATTTTCTACTAAAAGGATATTTTAATAAAAAGAAAAAAGCAGAAGAAAAGAAATTGGAAGAAATTCAAAAAGAAAAGGAAAAGGAAAGTACTGACTTAAAAAAATAAGGAAGTTATACAGATAACAAACACATCATAATTAGCATCCCTTACTGTTAATTAAACAATATAATTATAAAAAAAAGTATTACAAATGACGTAGGTATTAGCGACTACCAAATAATTTTAACAACAAAGTACTTTTTCTATTTAAAAAATGATGTGATTTTTTTATTTCAATTGTAACCAATTTTCGAAAATAAATAAACAAAAATAAGTAAATCATATAAATTCTTTAAAAAGTTATATAAGACTTTCTAGTATAAACAAGAGCACCTTTGTATAACATACTTTAAATTAAATATAATGAAAAATAAATCAGAAAAAATTAAAGAGACCTGGGAGGCACAGAAAGCAAAGTTAAAAGAAAAATTTGCTGGACTAACAGATACTGATTTTCTTTTTCTGGAAGGTAAGGAAAATGAAATGATAGAGAAGCTTAAACTTAAGCTTGGCAAAACAGAAGTTGAAATTTACCAAATTCTTAATTCCCTTTAATAGCTATTGCAGATAGCCGAATGAATAAAAGTGACTCTTTTCAAAATTTTACAGCATCAAAAAAAGTAAAAAGTGTTAATAATGTAACTTTTAAATAAAGTTGTATAACAGATCCATTTAGTAAAATAATGACCTTTGTTATATATAAAAACAGAAACTCAACAAACAAATATTAATTAATAAAACTAAAGATCATGAGCAATCTACTTTACACATTAGCAGTCATTTTAATCATTTTTTGGGCAATTGGATTCTTTGCATACAGTTTAGGATCGATAATACATATTTTATTAGTTATTGCAATCATAGCAATAATATTAAGGATAATCCAAGGAAGAAGATTATAAAATAATCAACTAAAAATTAAAAAAATTAACATTAAAAAAATTATTATGAAAACAGATAAAGTAATATTAGGAGTATTAGGTGGACTTGCAGCAGGTGCAATAATGGGAATCTTATTTGCTCCAGATAAAGGCGAAAAAACTAGAAAAAAAATCAAACGTAAAAGCAATGATTATGCTGATGATTTAAAAGACAAATACGAGACTGCTTTAGATACTATCTCTAAAAAATATGAAACTCTAAAACAAGAAGGTCAAGATCTTTATATAGAAGGAAAATCAAAATTTGATAAAACAAAAAAAGAATTGGAAAATTTAGATATCAAGAATTTAAATAACTAATTTATATTATGAACAATAATACAACATCAACAATAGAAATTCTTTTTGAAAAGGCTGAGAATTACACCCGCACTTCTATAGAGTTAGCTAAGCTAAATGTTATAGATAAATCTTCGGACGTTTTATCCTCATTAATTTCAAGACTAGCAATTGCTATTGTTTTTGTTATGTTCATTTTACTCTTTAATTTTGGTTTGTCTTTTTGGATTGGAGAAACGCTTGGTAACTTCTTTTATGGTTTTTTTATTGTAGCCGCTTTCTATCTCATTATTTCTATTGTATTGTATTATTATAAAGATCAATGGATAAAAATGCCAGTGAGCAATTTTATCATTAGAAAAATGCTAAAACAGAAATAAAATGAAAAAATTAAACGAAACCGATCTTTTAGACCAAACGATTTTAGCTCTAAAAACAAAAAAAGCAGATGAATTTGAATCTCTAAAAGAACAATTTCATTGCACATATGAGAGCATAAAACCAATGAATTTAATTAAAAATGCTTTTACAGATTTAACAGATTCTCCAGTCATTAAAAATAGCATTCTCAATAATGTCATTGGTCTATCAACAGGATATTTGTCTAGGAAATTAATATTAGGGAGTTCACAAAATCCTATAAAAAGAGTTTTGGGTTCTGTATTTCAATTTGTAGTTTCTAATTTTGTTTCTAAGCACTCCTCTTTATGATTCAATCAAATTTATTTAAGTTAATAATGCCGTTAATTTATATAAGTAATTGTTTTTTAGACCAATAATTTACTTTTAAAAGACATACGATTTATTTATAACTATTTAAGATTTCATGAATTGTTGTCGGTAAATCACAAAAAAGTAGCTTTTTATTATGGACATGAAAATGAAAAAAGAAGATTTGATAATTACTAATTTGCAGCTTGAATTTCAAAATAATGAAAAAGAAAAAAAAGCAGCTGAACTAATTATCGCCAATACCGAACTCGCCTTTCAAAATGATGAAAAAGAGAAAAGAGCGGCTGAATTAATTATTGCCAATAAAGAACTCGCTTTTCAAAATGATGAAAAGGAAAAAAGAGCGGCTGAATTAATTATTGCCAATAAAGAGCTTGCCTTTCAAAATGATGAAAAAGAAAAAAGAGCAGCTGAATTAATTATTGCCAATAAAGAGCTTGCCTTTCAAAATGATGAAAAAGAAAAAAGAGCAGCTGAATTAATTATTGCCAATAAAGAACTCGCCTTTCAAAATAATGAAAAAGAAAAAAGAGCAGCTGAATTAATTATTGCTAATAAAGAACTCGCCTTTCAAAATGATGAAAAAGAAAAAAGAGCAGCTGAATTAATGGCAACCAATATAGAACTTAAGAATGCCGAAGAATCACAAAAAGAATATATTAGGGGCTTAGAAAAAATCATGTATTTGACTTCACATAAAGTCAGACAGCCAATTGCTAATATTATTGGTTTTTCTCTCATGATTGATATAACTAAAGATTCAAAAGAAGAAATTAAACAATCTATCGATTACATAAAAGAATCCGCATTATCACTAGACCTTTTAACTAGAGAATTAAATGCACATGTTTTATACCTAAAGAAAAAAGTGAAAATGTAAATCAAATTTATCTATATAAAAGATTTCCCCTTACTACAAATTGTAGTAAGGGGAATTTTTTTATACCTAATGGACACAACATGGTTTTCGAACTCTTTAGCTATTTTCTAAATCTCACTTTATTTCTCTGAAATTGAAATAAATACTGCTATTGTAAAATAAAAGCAGTACTACCATTATTTTGTAAAAACCTAACATTGAGCATTTTAACATATTTTATAAATATACTATCAGTGAATTATAAAACAATGAAAGTTAATAGTATAACAGGTAAGAGGCATTAACAATGAACCTTTGTTCCACATAACAATCAATCCCCAAAATTAAATAAAAATGAAAACAAAAAAATTACTATTAACCGTCGCAGTACTCTTTATTGCATTATTTTATGGTTGTGCAAAAGATGATTTTCAAGAAGTAGATGGTGTTTGTCCGCTTGTGACAACTACCAGTCCAGTCAATGGAGCTATAAACGTTCCTCTTGATCAAATAATTACTGTAAGCTTTAATGAAGAAATGAATCCTGAAACTATAAATCAGTCTTCATTTACTTTAACCGGAACTTCACAAGTTGCAGGTGTAGTAACATACAGTGGAACTACAGCAACTTTTACTCCATCTGCATTGCTTACTCCTAACACTACGTACAGTGCAAGAATAACAAGAACTGTAAAAGATCTTACGGGTAACGCATTACAAACCGAAACTATTTGGACTTTCAGTACTGGTTTAACAATTACTCCAATGGTATCATCAACTGATCCTGAAAATAACACCAATAATGTTGTTTTAAACAAATTAGTAAGTGTTAATTTCAATATGCCAATGAAAGCTTCAACTATTAATACAACTAACTTTACTTTAAAACAAGGAACTACAGCAGTTTCAGGAACTGTATCGTATAGTGGTACTACCGCTATCTTTACTCCAGCAGGACCTTTAGCTCCTAATACTGTATACACAGCAACAGTTTCTAAAGCAGTAACAAATTTAGACAATACTGCATTATTAAGTGACTATGTATGGAAATTTACAACGGGTGCTTTAGTAGCTCCTACAGTAACTGCAACAGATCCAATAAACAATACGACAGGAATTAATCTAAATCAAACGGTTACAGCTAACTTTAGTATGATTATGGATCCGTTAACAATTAATGGAACGACTTTTACTTTAAAACAAGGTATAACAACAATTGCAGGAATAGTAAGCTATTCTGGAACAACTGCCTCTTTTAATCCAACAAATGATCTATTGGAAGGGAAACTTTATACTGCGACAATTACAACTGGTGCAAAAAATGCTACAGGTGTTGCTTTAGCAAATGATTATGTATGGAGCTTTACAACATTGGTTACAAACCCAACTATCCCTTCTACTTCAAAATTAACTTTCGGAGTCTTTGGTGGAAATGCTGGAATAACGAATCAAGGATTATTAACAAGAATTAATAATGGAGGAATTGGTACAACAGCAGCTTCTACATTAGTAACAGGTTTTACAGATATTTTAGCTTCACCATTTGAAGTATATACTGTTACACCTCTTAATAACGGTCTTGTAGCTGGTGGAGTCTTTGCTGCAGCACCTGCACCAGGAAATGGTACAAAAGCACAAATAGCACTTGAAGGATTGAATGCTGCAAGAGATGTTTATAATAGTATTTCTCCAGCTTCGAAACCAGGTGGAAGTGATCAAGGATCTGGTGAATTAGGAGCCTTATCATTGGCGCCTGGTGTGTATAAATCAGCAAGTGGTACCTATAAAATTACAAATGGTGATTTAGAATTAGATGCACAAGGTGATGCAAATGCAGTTTGGTATTTTCAAGCAGCATCATCCCTAACAGTGGGATCTCCAGCAGCTTCTAGAAGTGTTAAATTTAAAAATGGAGTTGGTTCAGCAAATAATGTGTATTGGTACGTAGGTAGCACAGCCGTAATTAACTACGGTGGTGGTGGTGTAATGGTAGGAAACATTATTGCTAATAATGGTGTGACATTGTCTTCTCCAGGAAATAGTACAACTCTTGTTGGTCAAGAAACAGTATTAAATGGTAGAGCTATTTCATTAGTTTCTTCGGTAACTATGGTAAATACAATTATTAATATCCCTGCTAATTAAGTAAACAATCAAAGTTTTAAATATCCCGTCTTAGGGCGGGATTCATTTAAATAAAACCTAATAATAAAATACATCAAAAATGAAATCAAAAAATATTTATAACGAGACACCATCTACTGCATGGTCTCTTACCAATCGTACCTTAAAAAGTATCGGAATTATTACTTTAGCTTGGTTGAGTTTTCAAACTTCAGTTCAAGCACAAGAGACTCTAGAAGCTAAGTATACAAAACCTTCATGGTATTTTGGTTTAGCTGGTGGTGCTAATTTTAATTTTTACAGAGGGTCAACACAGCAAATGAATGCTAGTTTTACTTCTCCTAAAACATTTCATGATGGATTTGGAGCTGGTCTTTTTATTGCACCACTTTTAGAATATCGTCCTGCTGATTCAAGATGGGGAGTTATGTTACAAGCTGGATATGACAATCGCAAGGGTAAATTTGACCAAGTAGTTACAGCATGTGACTGTCCTGCAGATTTAAAAACGAACGTGAGTTATATTACAGTGGAACCAAGTTTACGTTTTGCTCCTTTCAAATCTAATTTCTACGTTTATGGAGGTCCACGTTTGGCTTTCAATATGGATAAATCATTTACCTATCAATTAGGTATAAATCCTGCATATCCAGATCAAACCGCTAATCCAGCTGTGAAAGGTGATTTTGATAATGTAAATAAAACGATAGTTTCCATGCAAATTGGAGCTGGTTATGATATTCCACTTTCATCAGATAGTAATAAAATACAATTTGTATTGTCTCCTTTTGTTTCTTTTCAACCTTATTTTGGTCAAGATCCACGTTCAACTGAAACATGGAATATTACAACGGTAAGAGCAGGTGTTGCACTTAAATTTGGACAAGGCCAAAATATCCAACAGTCTACTGATATGGTAAAAGACGCCGAAGTACAATTCTCTATTAATTCACCAAGTAATGTACCAGGTGAGTCTAGATATAATGAAATATTCCCACTTAGAAACTATGTGTATTTTAATGCCGGTTCAACTGAAATTCCAAACCGTTATGTTTTATTAACTAAAAATCAGGTAAAAGATTTTAAAGAAGACCAATTAGAAGTCTTTGCTCCAAAAAACTTGTCTGACCGTTCAAAAAGACAAATGACTGTTTACTATAATGTATTAAACATTTTGGGTGACCGCATGCAAAAAAATCCTACATCAACAATTTCTTTAGTAGGGTCTTCAGAAAATGGTCCTACAGATGGATTAGCAATGGCCGAATCAGTTAAAACGTATTTAGTAAATGTGTTCGCTATTGATGCTTCAAGAATTAAAACTACAGGTCAAACAAAACCTAATATCCCTTCTTTACAACCAGGAGGAACATTAGAATTAGAACTTCTTAATGAAGGAGATCGTAGAGTTTCTATTGAAAGTACTTCTCCAGATTTACTAATGGAATTTCAAAACGGACCTGATGCCCAATTGAAACCAGTAAAAATTGTAGCACTTCAAGAAGCACCAATTGAAAGCTATGTTACTTTTGATAATACAGGAGCTACTGAAGCTTTATCGTCATGGTCTTTACAAATTGCTGATGAACAAGGAAAAGTACAATCTTTTGGTCCATATACAGAAGATCTAGTTCGTATACCTGGTAAAGCAATCTTAGGTAACCGTGCAGAAGGGGATTACAATGTAAAAATGATTGGTCAATCTAAAAGCGGTAAAATTGTACAGAAAGAAAGCCCAATACATGTTGTGCTTTGGACACCTGCTAAAGTGGAAGAAGGAATTAGATATAGTATTATTTATGAATTTAATAAATCTAAAGCGATTACAATCTATGAAAAATACCTAACTGAAGTTATTGCACCAAAAATTCCTAATGGAGCAACTGTAATTATTCATGGTCACACTGATGTAATTGGTGAAGAAGTCCATAATCAAGAATTGTCTTTAGCTCGTGCTAATGATGTGAAAAGTATCATTGAAAGTGGTTTGTCAAAAACTGGAAGAAATGATGTGAAATTTGAATTACATGGATTTGGGGAAGATGAAAATAAAGCTCCATTTGAAAATAAAACTCCAGAAGAGCGTTCTTATAATAGAACAGTAATAATTGATATTATTCCTGCTACTAAATAAAAGTGAATATATTTTTTATAATTTGAAAAAGAGGATAGAAACTTAAAAGTCTATCCTCTTTTTTTATGCTCCATTTTTATTAAATTATAAATAAAAAATAACACTTTCACCATTTAGAATTCAATTCTGCAACCATTTTCACCAATTAAATCAATAAATATAATTATCTTTATATCAGCAATTTAATACTTATATCATGAGAGAAAATCAATTATACACCCCTATAAAAATTGGCTCAATCGAATTAAAGAATCGAATTGTTATGGCGCCAATGACGAGATGCAGGGCATTAAAAAATATTCCAAATGAACTTATGTGTGAATATTATCAACAACGTTCAACTGCAGGATTAATTATTACCGAAGGAACAGCACCATCCCCTAATGGACTAGGGTATGCCAGAATTCCAGGAATTTTTAGTGAAAAACAAGTTGAGGCCTGGAAAAAAATCACAGAAACTGTACATAAGAACAATGGAAAAATAATTGTTCAGCTGATGCACTCAGGAAGAATAAGTCATCCACTTAATATGCCTGTTGGGTCCAAAATACTCGCTCCTTCAGCAGTAAAAGCAAGTGGACAAATGTGGACTGACTTAAAACATTTTCAAGATTTTGAAACTCCTACTGAAATGACTTTACAAGATATAATTCATGCCAAAACTGAATTTATATGTGCTGCCGAAAATGCCTTATTTGCGCATTTTGATGGTGTAGAGTTGCATGGAGCCAATGGTTATTTATTAGAAGAGTTCCTGTCACCAATAACTAATATCCGTACTGATAATTATGGCGGAAGTATTGAAAACAGATGCCGATTTGTTCTAGAAGTAGTAAAAGGTGTTGCCAATGCAATAGGAAAAGACAAAACAGGAATTCGCTTATCCCCTTATGGAGTAGCCAGCGATATGTCACATTATCCTGAAATAGATGCTACTTATGACTATTTATCTAAGGAACTTAATAAATTAGATATTGCATATATCCATTTAGTTGATCATTCTGCGATGGGATCCCCTCCTGTTCCATTAGAAATAAAGAAAATGATTCGTGAAAATTTCAAAAATGCTATTATTCTTTGCGGTGGCTTTAATAATGAAACCGCCGAAGAAGCTATTGAAAGTGGTTTAGCGGATCTTGTTGCTTTTGGTAGACCGTTTATCTTAAATCCTGATCTTGTAGATCGATTTAAAAATAATTGGCCACTTTGTGAAGATTTAAATATGGATCTATTTTATACCGCTGATGAAAAAGGATATACTGATTATTCTTTTTATAATTCTTGAGGAAATTAATATTTTATTAAAATTATGATGAAAGACATATTCCAATTATTAGATTTATTAGGTAATGATAAAGAGAACTTGTTGAATCATGTGTGTAAAACAATTGCTAAAAATCAAATCCATTTACCCAATAAAGATAGCGTTGATTCGTTTTTAAATAGTAATCGAAATGAGCAATCCATTAGAAGTATAAATCAACTTTATCACAATGGAAATCTTTCTGGAACTGGCTACCTATCTATTTTACCCGTTGATCAGGGAGTTGAGCATACTGCTGGTAGTTCCTTTTCTCCAAATCCAATTTATTTTGACCCAGAAAACATATTAAAGTTAGCATTAGAAGCTGGTTGTAATGCAGTAGCCTCTACAATGGGAGGTTTAGCATTGCTCTCTAGAAAGTATGCACATAAAATTCCTTTTATTGTAAAAATTAATCACAATGAATTAATGACGTATCCTAACAAATATGATCAAATCATGTTTGCAAGTGTACAAGACGCATGGAATATGGGAGCAGTTGCTGTTGGAGCCACCGTATACTTTGGTTCAACTGAGTCTGATAGGCAAATTATAGAAGTAACACAGGCCTTTGAAGAAGCTCATAATTTAGGAATGGCAACTATACTTTGGTGTTACACCCGAAACACAGCCTTTATAAAAGATGGAATAGACTACAATATTGCTGCAGATATTACAGGACAAGCCAATTATTTAGGCGTCACATTACAAGCAGATATTATAAAACAAAAATTACCACTCAACAATGGTGGTTTTACTACTTTAAAATTTGCTAAAACTAATCCTGATATGTATTCAAAACTGTCTAGTGAGCACCCTATCGATTTGTGCCGTTATCAAGTACTAAATTGTTATTCAGGTCGCATTGGAATGATTAGTTCTGGCGGAGAATCAAAAGGTAAAACTGACTTTGCAGAAGCGGTAAGAACAGCAGTAATAAATAAAAGAGCAGGAGGTTCTGGAGTGATAATGGGGCGAAAATCTTTTCAACGCTCTTTTAGTGAAGGTGTTAAACTCATAAATTCAGTACAAAACATCTATTTGTCAAATGAAATAACAATTGCCTAATAAGTAAAATAGATAGTCAAACAACTAAAAAATAATTGAAATCTTAAAAATATTAAATTAAATTCATTTTTAGATATTGAATATAAAATTAATTCTTAACAAAAAAATTATTATTTTTACTGTTCATAATTTTTAAATATGACCGAGAACGAAAAAACGCTAACCAAATTCTACACTGCCTTTACTAATGCCGATGCATCTACAATGTGCGAATGCTATCATCCAGATATTAAATTTAGAGATCCTGTTTTTGGTCTATTAAAAGGGAATCAAGCTTGTGATATGTGGAAAATGCTAATTAAAAGTAGTAAAGGAAACATCATAATAGTATTCTCTAATATAGAAGCTGATGAATATTTAGGTACTGCAAAATGGGTAGCCACCTATAATTTTAGCAAAACGAAACGGAAAGTTATAAATGAAGTAAGTTCTCATTTCCATTTTAAAAACGGTTTAATTATTAAACATACTGATGATTTTGACATTTGGAAATGGTCAAAACAAGCTTTTGGAATTCCTGGAATCTTATTTGGTTGGACTGGTTTCATGCAAAAAAAAATTCACGAGAAAGCAATTTCATCACTTAAGGATTACCAAAAAAATAAACAATGATAATTAATACTCTAAAAACTATATTTAAACGAGATCTTAATCAGTTAATAAACGAAATTGAATTGTATCAAAATGAGAGTTTAATATGGCATGTTGAAAAAGAAATATCAAATTCAGCTGGAAATCTATGCCTACACTTAATAGGAAATCTTAATACATACATAGGAAGTGTTTTTGGAAATACTAACTATATCAGAAATAGACCTCTTGAATTTTCATTAAAGAATGTTCCTAAATCCGATTTGATACAAAAAATCGATGCCACAATACTTGTAGTCGAGGAAGCTTTAAATGCAATAAAAGAAGATGATTTAAAAATGGACTATCCATTGTTAGTATTCGAAAACAAAACGTCAACGGAGTTTATGCTCATACATTTGACTACTCACCTATCCTATCATCTAGGACAAATAAATTACCACCGCCGCTTATTGAATGAATAAATTAGTCTTTGTTTAGAGAGCAAAAATAATTCTAATAGATCTATTCAATTTAAAGAGTCTAATTATCTCCTAGTATTTTTTTTCTTTCTTCAAATTCGGCTGTAGACAACTCCCCATTTGCATATCTTCTTTTCAAAATTTCCAAAGGGGATTCCTTTTCCGAAAACTTATTAGTATTGGATTTAACAAAAAATCGAAATAAAAAAATAAAACAAAATACCATTATAGGTAACCATATAACCCACATTATTCCCATGTTCCAGTAAGTATCGTGATACATCATTATTTCCAGCAATTAATGTTATTAAGTAATTTGCTTTTATTAGTTAATATAGACCTTCTTTTTAAGCAAAATCCAATTTAACTCATTTTTTACAAGTTATAAACTATCTTATTATTCACCATGACTGCATTTTATATCTATAGAATCTATCTCCATGCTATTACCAATTACCATCTTTTTATTACCAATAACATGTGTTGTGTTTTTTCTATTTTTTAAATATAATTCGAACTGCCTTGCCAATTGCCAGTCTTCACTAATTGTTTTAAAAACTTCTTTTTACTGAAGAGAATCCTTCAATAAAATATTTATAGATTGTTTTTGAGCATTTATCTGGAAACTAACAAAAAACACTGTGACAATTGACCATTTAAATTTTAAAAGAAGTTTCATAGTACCAATTTTTACAATTCTTTTTATAGTGCTTAAAGATAATGAATTAAAAACTAAAATTATTCAAATATCTGAAAATCAATATTTTAAAATAAAAAAAATACAATCCGTACTTAAAAATGCTTTTCATTTCTCTTTTATGATGAATCAAGAATTTATTATCTAATTTGGCAATCTATTACAAATGATTATCTTGCGAGTAATGTATATCAACAATTGTTGAGCTAAATCTAAAAAAATAATGAAAAAAGTATTACATAAAAAATTAAATGAATTACAAGCAACCGCAATTTGCGGAAATGATATTAGTTCATCTTGTCTTTACGTATCGGCACTTACAATTATGTATGCGGGCCAATATGCTTGGATTTCATTATTATTAGTTGCAGTTGTATTATTTTTATTCCGAAAAATATATGGTGAAGTTGTTGGTGCCATACCTCTTAATGGAGGCGCTTATAATGTATTATTAAATACTTCTTCCAAAAGGTTAGCTTCGCTTGCTGCTACTTTAACGGTATTATCTTATATGGCGACAGCTGTTATATCGGCATCTGAAGGAATGCATTATCTACATGGTATAGCTCCAGGAATTAATGTCGCAATTGCAACAGTAGTTGTATTACTTGCTTTTACTGGATTAGCTATTTTAGGAATTGGAGAATCAGCAATTGTTGCTGTTGCTATTTTTATTATTCATTTATCGACCTTAAGTATATTAGTCCTAGCGTCTTCTTGGTTTATTTTCTCTAATGGATTAGAAACTTTCAATATCAACTGGAGTCTACCTGTGAGTTCAGGCGGAATTATCAATGCATTATTCTTAGGGTTTTCGGCAGCAATGTTAGGTATTTCAGGTTTTGAAAGTTCAGCTAATTTTGTTGAGGAACAAGAGCAAGGTGTTTTCCCTAAAACACTTCGTAATATGTGGGCTATAGTAAGTTTTTTCAATCCAGTTATAGCATTATTATTAATTTGTATTATCCCCCTTGCGCAAGTTGGAGAACATCAAGAGTCATTATTAGCTTATTTAGGACACACAACTGGTGGATCTTGGTTAGCTTATCTTATCTCTATAGATGCTGTTCTAGTACTTTGTGGTGCTGTTTTAACTTCATTTGTAGGAGTATCAGGTTTATTAAATCGTATGACTTTAGACCGTATTTTACCCAACTACTTTTTAAAACAAAATAAGCGTGGTTCTAATTATAGAATAATCATCAGTTTCTTAATATTATGTGTATCCGTTTTATTCGTTACGGCAGGTAATCTTATTGCATTAGCTGGAGTTTACACCTTCTCGTTCTTAGCGGTAATGGGATTATTTGGAATTGGAAATTTATTATTAAAATTCAAACGTAAAAAATTACCAAGACCAGAAAAAGCGAGAGGAATTGCAGTAGTTTTTGCAGTTTCACTTATCATAGCTGCCTTTATAGGAAATGTTCAATTAAATGTTGACTCTTTCTACACTTTTATTAAATACTTAATTCCAGCTTTACTTTTTGTCTCAATTATGCTCAACCGATCTTTTCTTATAAAAGTATTGATTGAAGCTTTAGAATATTTTTACAAACCATTACGAAGAATGGTTATTTTCAGTAATCGTTATTTATTGAAAATGAATTTAAAAATCAATTCACAAGAACTTGTATTTTTCACAAAAGGGGATGACGTCGCGATCATAAATAAGGTAATGCAATACGTTCAAAATAACGAAACCACTAAAAAATTAAAAATTGTCAATGTAAAAAGTGAAGGGGAAAATAACGATTTACTTATAAAAGATCTTAAAGTATTAGATCGCGCCTATCCTGAAATTGATATCGAATTTATTGAACTAGAAGGTGTTTTTGGTCCTGAAATCATCGATGAACTATCAAATAAATGGAAAATTCCAAAAAACTTTATGTTTATTGGTTCTCCAGGAAATCGTTTCTCTTATAGAGTATCTGAACTTGGTGGTGTACGTTTAATTATGTAATTTTAATATTCTCTTATTTAATTCTCTCAATAACAATGCAATGAAAGAACTATTAAACTATACTCTTTTTCAAGATGGAGAATTCAATATTAAGATTATTAGCATTATAAAGCTATTCGTCTTTCTTATCGTAACGGGTCTTCTTTTGAAAATTATTAAAAAAACAATTTACAAAGTTGACAAAATTGACGAAGCTAAAAAATATTCCATTTACAGTTTAGTCAGATATTTAATTATTGTAATTTCGATTATCACTGGTTTACAACTATTTGGATTCAATTTATCGGTACTAGTAGCAGGTTCAGCAGCATTATTAGTTGGGATTGGTTTGGGATTACAAAACCTATTTAGTGATTTTGTTTCTGGAATTATACTCTTGGTTGACTCTTCAGTTAAGGTAAATGATGTAATAGAAGCTGACGGATTAATATGTATTGTAAAGGAAATCAACTTAAGAACAACCACCGTTTTAACGCGAGATGATAAATACATTATCCTACCTAATTCTAATTTAACAAAAAATCAGTTAATAAACTGGACACATAATGATCTCTCGTCAAGGTTTGACGTCAATATAGGTGTAGATTATTCATCGGATATAAAACAAGTAATGCAAGTACTTAAGGAAGCTGTTGATAGTCAAAACGGTGTACTAAAGGAACCAAATCCTTTTGTTCGATTTACTGATTTTGGTGATTCATCACTAAATTTTTCTGTTATTTTCTGGTCTGAAGATGTTTTTAGAGTCGAAAGTATAAAAAGTGAAATGAGGATCAAAATATTTGAATTATTTAAAGAAAATAATATCATCATTCCTTTTCCTCAAAGAGTAATACACATCAACAAATAGACAAAAATGGAAAAGCAAATCCAAGAATACCTATATAATCCCACTGTTGGGAAAATTGTGACTTTTCTTGTTGGTGTTGTCATAATTTGGATGATTATTAATGCCCTTCAAAAAAAGCTGTTTTCAAAAATTAAAGACAATGACAATCGATATAAAGCTAAAAAGTTCAGCACTTTTGTGGGTTATTTGATAACTATTATTTTTTTGACTGTTGTTTTTAGTGATAAGTTAGGTGGATTTACTGTTGCATTAGGCGTAGCTGGAGCAGGAATAGCATTTGCTTTACAAGAAGTAATAGCATCCTTTGCTGGTTGGTTAGCCATCATGTTTGGTGGATTTTATAATACAGGAGATCGCGTACAACTAGGAGGAATAAAAGGAGACGTAATGGATATTGGAGTGCTACGAACTACAATTATGGAAACAGGGCAATGGGTTGATGGTGATTTATACAATGGAAGAATAGTATTGATTGCCAATAGTTATGTTTTTAAAGAACCTGTTTTTAATTATTCTGGAGATTTTCCTTTTTTATGGGACGAAATAAAGATTCCTATCCAATATGGCAGTAACTACGATAAAGCTAAAGAAATAATATTGAATGTAGGTATCGAAGTTGCAGGTGATTTAACCAATACTTCAAAAGAAAAATGGAAAAAACTTCAAAATAAATATAGATTAGAAGACGCACAAACTGAACCCATGATTTCCTTGGTTGCCAATGACAATTGGGCCGAATATACGCTTCGTTATGTGGTAGGTTATAAAAAAAGAAGATTTACCAAAACAGCATTGTTTTCTAAAATCTTAAGCCAAATAGAAGCTACAAACGGAGAGGTAAAAATGGCTTCCGCCACATTCCACTTGGTTCAAGCACCTGATTTCAATATCAATATCAAAAAATAATAATGGACGTATTTCATCTTTTTTCAATACTAATTGTAGTATCAGCAGTCTTTGCTTATATTAATTTTCGTTACCTAAAATTACCAAGCACTATTGGTTTAATGCTTGTGTCCTTAGTTTTTTCTCTATTTATATTAGTTTTTGGGAATAATTTCCCTGATTTCAAGCAAGACATAACCGCTACCATGTACAATATCAATTTTAGTGAATTACTACTGGAAGGAATGTTGAGTTTTATGCTTTTTGCAGGAGCAATTCACATTAAATTCAAAGATTTGAACAATGAAAAATTAAGTATCTTATTATTTTCAACCATAAGCGTCCTGATTAGTACCTTCCTAATAGGATTTGCATCTTATTATGTATTGACTTTTATGGGTTTCAAAATAGATTTGATCCACTCCATGCTTTTTGGAGCTTTAATTTCACCTACAGATCCTATTTCAGTTTTGAGTATTTTAAAGAGTACTGGAATTTCAAAATCATTAGAAACAATCATCGCAGGAGAATCTTTATTTAACGACGGTGTAGCTGTTGTAGTATTCATTACACTATTAAAACTAGCTAGTCCTGGTGCAAACTTGGACGCAATTAGTATAATGATGTTGTTTGGTCAAGAAGCTATCGGAGGTTTAATTCTAGGTCTGATAGTGGGTTATATTGGATTTAAATTCATAGCCAGTATAGATCATTACCAAGTAGAAGTATTAATCACTTTAGCAATCGTTATGGGAGGTTATACACTGGCACACTATCTTCATGTTTCTGGCCCACTAGCTATGGTTGTTGCGGGGTTGATTACTGGTAACCAAGGGAAAACTTTAGGTATGTCAGATATAACAGCACGATATGTAGACGGATTTTGGGAACTAATAGATGAAATCCTAAATGCACTTCTTTTTGTACTTATAGGATTAGAACTTTTAGTTATTCAAACCAATCAAAAAATACTTATTGCAGCTTTTATTATTTTAGTCATTACACTAATTACTCGTTACATATCCATTTTTATTCCATCTATTTCGGTACGACTTAAAGAAAAAATAACTCAAAAAACGAGACTAATATTAACGTGGGGAGGTCTAAGAGGAGGCATTTCTATTGCTCTAGCTTTATCAATTAATCCAGAATATCACAAAGAAATATGGGTAACAATCACCTATGTAATTGTTTGTTTTTCTATTTTAGTACAAGGACTAACTATTGGAAAATTTGCTAAAAAAATGCAATAAAAATAAGCTAATAAAACCTGAATCGACATTTTAAAAAACACGCCTTTTCGATAGTTAAACCGTTTCTAATTGGTTAAAATCAAAGTCCCAACCACGGTCTTTTTCATACCATAATTGCCCTTGACGAACTTGCAATGGGCAATCAAAATTATTAGTATAAAGTGCTCCAGTCCCTAACCCTTGTGGCATTAAATTGTGCTGTAAATAAGTCCATTGTGCGATGGCATTTAAACCAATATTACTCTCCAAAGCCGAAGTAATCCACCAACCAATTTGATACTTATCGGCCAGTAAAATCCACTCTTTCGTTCCTCTAAAACCACCTATAAAACTAGGCTTCAAAATGATAAATTGGGGCATTATTTTTTGCAATAACCGTTCTTTATCTTCAAATGAAAACACGCCAATCAGCTCTTCATCCAAAGCAATCGGCAAAGGAGTGGCTTTACATAGCTCTGACATCCTGTCAGTGTTGTTTTTAGCAATAGGTTGCTCTATGCTATGCAATACATAACCAGCTAGTTGTATTATTTTAACTAAAGCTTCATTTAAACCGAAAGCGCCGTTAGCATCCACTCGGATTTCGACTTGTTCAGGACTGAAATTTGCCCTAATAAAAGCTAACAATTCCAATTCTTTATCGAAATCTATCGCTCCAATCTTCAATTTTATACAATTGAATCCTTGGGCTAATTTTTCCTCGATTTGCTCCTTCATAAAAGAAGGTTCTCCCATCCATACAAGTCCATTGATTTGAATTGATTTTTCACCCGCAACAAAGTCCGAAGGAAACAATTCAAAAGGTGTTACACTTGCCAAAGATTGAAAGGCCATTTCCACCCCAAACTGTATTGAGGGAAACTCAATTAAAGCTTCCAAAAGTTGCTCTTCACCCAGATGAATATTTGTACAAGTCCATCGCAATTTATCTTCATAATCTGGTCGATCATCAATACTCAAACCGCGCAAAACACCACACTCTCCTATTCCTTTTTTACCGTCTTTTTCAAGCACAATAAACCAAGTTTCTTTTTGAGTTAATACGCCACGAGAAGTCCCAGACGGACGCTTGAAGTCGAGAATGTATTTGTGGTAAGTAGCTTTCATTTTAATGCGAACTAAATTGTTTTTAAAGAATTACGCTTTTGGTTTCATCAAGTAGGAGATTCCAATTAATAAAATTCCGAAAAAACTCAATATAGTAAACATATAGGTTGGACTTTCCACCAATAGATACATTTTAAGATTTAAAACCACGCCAATAAATAGCATAAATATTCCAAAATAACGTGTAATTGTAATTGCTGTTTTCATAAATTATTTATTTTTTAAAGCATTTAAAGTTCTTAGCTCTATGATTCAAACATATAATCATATAAGTTTTATTATTGCAATCGAAAACCTATTTTAAGTAATAAATCTAAAAGTATATAAGGTATTTAAGGACATCTGAGTTTCCTCAACATCTGCTTAACTTAAATGACTTATATGGTTACAAAAACTATTTTTCCATCAACTTCAAAACTCTTTCAAAATCTCCCGAAGGCAAACCTACTTTCTTGAAGATAGCAAAGTCACTATTGATTTTTTGAATCCAACTTAAGCTATCCGTTACGTTTTGAGTTTGATATTCTTTGTAAATAGTTTTAGCACTTCTATACTCGTCATTGAATAAATAAGCATGTGCTAAATTTAGTTTTACTAACAGTTCAGTATCATCTAGCTTCACTCCTTCTTTTAAAGATTTGATTGCTTTACCATATTGCTTGGTTAAAATATAAGTGTACCCAATTGCATTATAATCTAATGCTGTGGCTTTACCTTCATTGATAATTGTATTGTATTGTGCAATTGCGTTGCCATAATCTCCTTTTTTAATGAAATTGGATGCTTGGATACGTAAATTATCCAAAACACCTTTAGAACCGTTTATTTCATTAAAACAACTATTGCCAAAATCTTTGTATGCTTTTGCTTGTTCTATAGCGAGTAGTTTTTGGAATTCCTGAAACTTGTACTGCTTTTGAATTTTTTCTTCAATACAAATACAAAAATCATCCGAGTTAGATAGTTTTCTAGCCAAAGCAGATGTTTTACATTGATTGATAATGTATTTTCTATTTTCCAAAGTCCATCCTCTACTAAGCTTAGTATCTACCCAAGGCACTACTTCAAGAATTATTTTTTGTTTCATAATCCAGTTGCTGCTTTTGAAACCAAACCATAAATTAGTCGTATTGGATTTCAAGCAACTTGATTTATCGATGGACAATCGGTTAGCATCTTTGCTTAATGGTACATCTTGAACTACACAAGCCTTATCTGTTTTATCGTCTTTTTGATACGCTAAAGCGAGCTCATTTGATGAAAAAACAGCATATTTACATTTATCCGTTCCTGAAATTTTAGATAAAATAAAGACCGCTCCTGCTGAGCCTTGACTAATACCTGTTGGGTCAGGAATGGCTTTCAATAGAGAAACTAAACTACTGGCCATTTGTTGATTTTCATCCAATAAAGTAATGCGATAAATCAACTCTGTAGTTCCTACAGGAAAATCCTCTGTTTTTACAATGACTCTGTCTCGTGCTGAAACAATAATTTCCTTAGTAGTTGCTCTGTCTTTGTCCCAATAGCCTTCTTTTTGAGCAAAAGCCGACTGATAAAAAATGCTAATAAATAGCAATGCAATGATTTTTTTCACTTTGGTTTAATTTATTGCAATTAGCCGTAGCACAGATGGAAGTGAAAATCCTTGTGTGCCAGGTTTTGGCACATAAGATTACTCCACTTAACTTTCATTTACATAGGAGTTCAGTGAACTTTGTTTGTAACAAACAGCTGGAAATAGCTCCTTAAGAAAAATTATAATTCGATACTATCCCCTATTTCCAATAGCATTAAGTCCTTTCCCTTATCAAAAAACTTTTGAATGCTTTCTTTGTGATCAATTTTGATATACCCAAAAGTGTCGAAATGATACCCAAGGATTTTGTCACAATCTACAAAATCAGATGCAATAATAGCGTCCTCAACATCCATGGTAAAATTATTTCCTATTGGTAAAATTGCTAGATCTAATTTGGTTCTCATAGGAATCAATTTCATATCCATAGTCAAAGCGGTATCTCCAGCGATATAAATGTTTTTATGCTCGCCTTCGATTACAAAACCTCCTGGATTCCCACCGTAAGATCCGTCAGGAAATGAACTGGAATGAATCGCATTTACATACTTTACTTTTCCAAAATCAAAATTCCAACTTCCGCCGTGATTCATAGGATGCGCAGTAAAACCTTTGGCTGCATAGTGACCCGCAATTTCAGCATTTGAAACAATAACGGCTCCAGTTCTTTTGGCGATTACTTCTACATCTAGAATATGATCTCCATGAGCATGCGTCAATAAGATATAATCAGCTTTTAAAGTTTCTATATCAATATGTGCGGCCAATGGATTTGCTGTGATAAATGGGTCCACTAAAATGTGTTTCCCTCCTACTTTGATCCCTAAAGATGCGTGTCCGTAAAATGTTATTTTCATAGTTTTATTTTTTATCTACCCCCCATAAATGTGTTCACAATAATATCCGAAAAAAAGTAAATCATACACAAAGAAAGCAATACTGAAAGTGCAAATGTACTTAGTGCTAGTTTTTTTAATTCAGGATCTAATAACTTTGGGTCTTGGTTTTTATAAACGTTAATTAAATGTTTTGTTAAAGGTATGTATGCCAGTAGGAATAAGTATTGGTCAAATTGAAAGCTATTGAGTAAAGCAAAAATCAATACTAAAGCCATTGAAAAAAGAATTAAAAAGTAATGGTATAATTTTGCTTTTTTACCTCCAATTTGTACAACCAGCGTATTCTTCCCTACTTTTTTATCAGATTCTTCATCCCGCATATTGTTTAAATTCAACACTCCTACGCTCAAAAAGCCTATAGCCATTGCTGGTAAAAAAAGTTCTAAATCAATTTGTTTTGAATATAAAAAGTTCACGCCCAAAGTACTTACTAATCCGAAAAAGATAAATACAAATACATCTCCAAAACCACGATATCCGTATGCTTTACTTCCTACCGTATAACGTATCGCCGATGCAATTGCTAAAATTCCCAGTACTAAATAGAAAAAGGAATAGAACAGGTTTGTATCACCAAAAGCAAAATAAATTAGTAACATCGCTGAAAGCAACGTAAGTCCCGAAGTAATGATTATAGCTCGCTTCATGGCTTGTGGTGAAATTACTCCACTTTGTATGGCACGTTTTGGTCCCACACGATCTTCATTGTCGGTTCCTTTCATTCCATCGCCATAATCATTGGCAAAATTAGATAAGATTTGTAATCCAAGTGTAGTTAGTATTGCAAAACCAAAGAGTCTCCAATTAAAAACTTCAGTTGGGGTAAGTACATTATCTGTTGGGTTAGCCAAGGCGTACATACTTCCCACAATTATTCCTGATACCGATAAAGGCAACGTGCGCAAACGGGCCGCTTCAATCCAATGTTTCATTTTATATATTTAGTTTAATGTTTAGAGTTTAATCGTTTAAAGCGTTTAAAATAACTTTAAACATTAAACCTAAAACTATTTTTAAGGTAACCATTTTTTTTCAAAATTTGGTTTTCTTTTTTCCAAAAAGGCATTTCTTCCTTCTTTGGCTTCTTCTGTCATATAAGCTAATCGAGTAGCTTCGCCAGCAAAAACTTGTTGCCCTACCATACCATCATCGGTAAGATTCATGGCAAATTTTAGCATTTTTATTGCCATTGGCGATTTTCCTAATATTTCCTGCGCCCATTCGTACGCCGTATCTTCCAATTCAGCATGAGGAATAACAGCATTGACCATTCCCATATCCATTGCATCTTGAGCAGAATAATTGCGTCCCAAGAAGAAAATTTCTCTGGCTTTCTTTTGTCCTACCATTTTAGCTAGATAAGCCGAACCGTATCCACCGTCAAAACTCGTTACATCAGCATCTGTTTGTTTGAAAATAGCGTGTTCTTTACTAGCCAATGTTAAATCACAAACTACATGCAAACTATGTCCTCCTCCTACGGCCCAACCGGGAACTACAGCGATAACTACTTTTGGCATGAAACGAATCAAGCGTTGTACTTCTAAAATATTCAAACGATGTTGCCCATCTTCACCAACATATCCTTGATGCCCGCGCGCATTTTGATCTCCTCCACTACAAAAAGAGTACACACCATCTTTAGATGATGGCCCTTCAGCTGAAAGCAAAACTACACCTATTGAAGTATCTTCTTGTGCATCATAAAAAGCATTATACAATTCCGAAGTAGTTTTAGGACGGAATGCATTGCGTACATCTGGCCTATTAAAAGCAATTCGTGCGACACCATTGCATTTTTTATAGGTTATATCTTCATATTCTTTTACAGTAATCCAATTCATTATAATTGTTTTAATTATTATAGTGTAAAAATAAATCATTTTTTAGACTTTTAGCAATTGTATGGGAGTCTATCTGTAAGTAAAATTTTATCTAGTATCCATTTTTAGAAAAAAAATCAACTAATCTTTAAATTTAACAATAGCTAAAAAAAATATTTGCTATCTTTAAACATTACTAATCAACATTGTATGATTTTTTTGAGACCTGATTGGTAAAATTACTTCACTGATTTATTAATTTAAAAAAAGAATAATTTGAATCCAATTCATTTTTTTGTCGCTCCTTTTTCTACAGTGATAAGTTATAAAATTATTTCTAAAGCTAAGATTAAAGAGTATAACGGTATAAGCATTTGCCCTAAAGTAAAAAATAAAGAGTAACACCTACGGTTAAAAAAAAAGATTCCTATTTGATTGCAAAAAATAAGTTTAGCATACGCATAATTGTTATTTTCAAGAAGACTGATCTTTCAATATATATACACAACCAATGGCTTTAACGTGAAATTAATTCTTAACTCAAAAAGCATCTATTTGTGCACTTAAAGACAATCCATTTTATAAAGTAATTTGCGCTTAAGGCTATATTTTTAAAATAGTATTAGCATACTATTCCATCTAAAAGTGAATAAATCTACTTTAAAAAATGACATTACATTTATTTTTTTGTTGTTTTGCATTTTTATAATCCAAACCAACATAAAAGAAGAAAGACTAACCGGTATGATTAGTCTTTCTTTTTTTATGTATTATATTGTATTTAATTATTCTTTAACCAAATAAATTCCGTCTTCTTTTATTTCAATCAATTTTTCTCTATACAAAGCGCCTATTGCTTTCTTGAACGTTTTTTTACTCATTTTCAAGACCGTCTTAATGTCTTCCGGATGCGAATTATCTGTCAATCGCAAGAAACCTCTACTCGCTCTTAGCTCATCCAAGATTTTATCCGCATTTGGCTCAATGCTTTGGTAGCCTTGAATTTGAAGCGCCACATCAATTTTATTATCAGGACGAATGTTTTTTATGTATCCTCGCATACGATCTCCCGTACGAATCGCGTCATCATAAACCTCATCTTTATACAACAACCCTTTATGACGTTCATTAATGATTACGTTGATTCCTAAATCAGTAATATGCGAAACAATTAAATCGACTTCTTCTCCTTTTTCAATAGTCAGTTCTTCATTTTTCAAGAATTGATTGGTTTTACTAGAAGCCACTAATCGGTTTGTTTTTTCATCCATATAAAGATAAACCAAGTAACGTTTTCCTTTTTCCATAGGACGTGCTTGCTCTTTAAACGGAACCAAAATGTCTTTCTCCATTCCCCAATCCATAAAAGCACCTATTTGATTGACATAATTCACACGTAAAAGCGCAAACTCATTCAATAATATATACGGTTCTAATGTAGTTGCTACTGGGCGTTCTTCGTGATCTAAATAAACAAAAACAATAACCTCCTCACCTATTTCAAATTCATTTGGAACATATTTGTTAGGTAAAAGGATATCATGAATTCCTTCTGGATCTTTCTCTGGGTTACCCAAAAATAAACCAACTTTAGTATCACGAAGTATTGTAAGCGTATTGTATTTTCCTATTTCAATCATTTTATTCTATTTTCTTGAGTGCAAAGGTACGAAGTTTGAAGATGAGAAAACGAAAAATTACCTCACAAAAAAAAGCGCCTAAAAGACGCTTTTACATTTTTATATCAATTACTAATTGTAAACACTTTCTTTTTTAAAGTGAACTGCTAACAAATAATAAACTACTGCTCTGTATTTATTTGCATTTGAGCGACCATACTTTTCAATGACAGCATCGATTCCTGCATCCAAATCTGGACTATCTTTAAGACCTAACTTTTTAATTAAAAAGTTATTTTTCACTGTATCTAATTCTGATTGTTGACTTCCTGCTACTGTTGAAGAATCTTTATTATAGATAGAAGGTCCACAACCAATAGTTACTTTTGTCAATAAATCCATATCTGGATTAACTCCACATTTATCTTTTAAATCTGCAGCATATTTTACAATTAAATCTTCTCTTGCGCTCATAAATAATAGTTTATAGTTTTTGTTAATATTCGAATAGACGCAAATTTAGAAAATAAATCATTACAAACCCATTTAAAGACAAAGAAAAAGGTGATTTTACATTAAAATAAACTCCCCTTAAACTAATTCCTTAAAATATTGAAGTAAAATTCGATCATTATCTAAAGTTGGAGTGAAAATCTCTAAAATAGACGGTTTTTCATTCTGCTCGTATAAATTACTTAAACTATTTTTTAACGAAGTTTCATCACTGGCGATACTATATTCAAATCCATACATTTTAGCCAAATGTTCAGCAGTAAGACAATGCGATGTTTCAAAAAAGGTATTAAAAACGGGAGTTTCCTCATGTCCAGGTAAAATTCTAAAAATTCCCCCTCCACCATTATTAATCAAAATTATCTTAAAATCCTTAGGAATATAATTATTCCACAACCCATTACTATCATATAAAAAACTAATATCTCCGGTAATAAAGGTAGTTTGTTTTTTATTGGCAACAGCCGCACCAATAGCCGTAGAAATACTTCCATCGATTCCACTTGTTCCTCGATTGCAATACACTTCAATCGAAGGATCAATATCGATTAATTGTGCATATCGAATGGCAGAGCTATTACTGATTTGTAATTGGCTGTTTTTAGGTAAACTAGGAATTACGGTTTCGAAAACTTTAAAATCTGAAAAAGGAATTTTAGCTAAATAAAGATTGCTTTTTTGCTTTCGCAAAAGGGTAACTTTTTCTGTTTTTTCAAAATAATCAGTGACAACTATTTTGGTAAGTGGTAAAAATGCATCAAAAAACACATTGGTATCTGCTTCAAAATGCTCCGTTAAAACACCAAAAGTATCGTAAGCCCTTAACGGATCAATATGCCAATGGTGTTTTGGTTTGTATTTACGGAGAAAGGCTTTAATGCGTTTGGACACAATCATTCCTCCAAAAGTTACTAAAATATCTGGACAAAATTCTTCAAAATCTTCATTTGAGAATGGTGTAATAATAGTATCAATGTTGTTGATAAAAGAGGGATGATGCAGATTGGAAGTGGTTTCTGTTAAAACAACTACCGAATTGTCATTGGCCAAAGCCTCTACTGTTCTCTCGTTCACAACGTTTGGATCATTGACACCTACCAAAACCATTTTCCGATGAAAGTTGTTCCAAATAGTTGCGAATTTTGCTAAATCATCATTAGAAATCGTCTGGGTTTCATTTGCGGAAGCAAAAACATTGACAGCAACTGAAAGTTCAGAAACCGTTTCGTATAAGGGTTCTTCAAAAGGAGCATTAATATGAACTGGACCTTTTTTATCTATTGCAGTATTTATTGCCGCATTTATTTTTTGATCGTTTTCAGTCGAGGGTCCTTCTTGTAAATTAGCATTATAAACGGAATGATTTTGGAATACATTTTCTTGACGAATCGTTTGTCCGTCGCCGATATCAATCTTACTCTGTGGACGATCAGCCGAAATTACAATCAATGGAATCTGACTGTAAAAAGCTTCCGCAAAAGCAGGGTAATAATTCAACAATGCAGATCCCGAGGTACAAACTAGGGCTACTGGTTGCTTCGTTTGTTGTGCTATACCTAGTGCAAAAAAAGCCGCGGAACGTTCATCGGCAATACTATAACATTTAAAAGCTGAATTACTAGCAAAACCAATTGTCAACGGGGCGTTACGAGAACCTGGAGATATAACTATTGTGGTGATTCCTTTGCCCAAACAAGTTTGAATGATACTTTGAGCTAAAGGTATTTTGGGGTAAATCATTAAAATTTAGTTTAAAGTTCGAGGTTCAAAAAACAATAAATTGTTTAAATCCTCAATAACAGCAAAGTTACAAACTTGCGTTCTCTTTTTAGTTCGTTTTAGTTGATTTTTATTAATTTTGACAACAAATAATTACTCTATGAAAATTAAGTTAAGAGCTTATAAAACAGAAGACACACAAGCGATATTAGATATCATCAATTATAATATTCTGAATTCAACCGCTTTGTATGATTATAACCTCCGAAATTATGATCAACAAAAAGTCATTTTAGAAGACAAAATAGCGAAAAACTTCCCTGTTATTGTAGCGGAATTGAATGGTGTAGTCACTGGTTTTGGGATGTATAGCGAGTTTCGATTTCGCGAAGCATATAAATTCACTGTAGAGCATTCTGTATATGTGAATAATGACTTCCATGGTCAAGGAATTGGAAAAATATTGCTTCAGGAATTAATCGAACTGGCTAAAAAACAAGGTTTACACACTATGATTGCCGTTATTGATGCCGAAAATCAAAGTAGCGTAGACTTTCACGAAAAATTTGGTTTCAAAACAGTAGGAATAATAAAAGAATCAGGATTTAAATTTGACCGTTGGTTACATTCTGTTTTTATGCAGTTGATTTTAGAATAAAAAAAAAGCTAATTCACTATTTGGATATCGAAATAGTGAATTAGCTTTAATTCTATTTTTTTTATTATTAGGCTTTAATCCAATTAATAACAGAAGTATCTGTTGGTAACGTTTTTGGAGAAATTACTTTTTCAAGTTCCCCTTTTTCATTTATTAGATATTTTTGAAAATTCCATTCTACATCAGAATCCTGCAATCCGTTTTTAGATTTTTGTGTCAAAAACTGATACATAGCACACATATCATCACCTTTTACGGATACTTTGTCCATCATAGGAAAAGTTACTCCATAATTCAATTGGCAAAAAGAGGCAATTTCTTCATTTGTTCCTGGCTCTTGTGAAGCAAAATTATTTGCAGGAAAACCAACAATTACAAATCCTTTATCCTTGTATTCTTTATAAATAGCTTCCAAGTCTTTGTACTGTGGTGTCAATCCACATTTTGAAGCCGTATTTACAATCATTACCTTTTTTCCTTTCAAAGAGGCAAAATCAAAAGTATTTCCTGATAAATCTTCTACCTTAAACTGGTAAATGTTTTGTTTTTCCATAGCCATTTCGGTTTTGTTTTTATCTCCTTTTTTGCTTTGAGCTTCATTTTTGCAACTAAAAAGTAATAGTGCTGAACAAGCTATAAATAATAGGTTTTTCATATTTAAATTTTTTATAAAAATAAACAAATTGTATTTAGAATAGTTCGTATTAACTTTTTATTAATAATGAACAACTGTTAAAAAAAACCTAGTGCCAAACAAAAAAACACTAGGTTTTCCAACCAAAAACAAACTATCACTTTTATTATTATTATTATTATTATTATTATTAGAATGCATAAGTAATCTTTCCTTTCATATAAAACGGTGTTCCAGGGGTAAAGTGAATTTCTTCTACACTATTGGGTTCGTTTTGTAATCTTGATTCTGTTGCAAACTGTGTTTCGTTCCATTTTGAATTCAATATATTCTCAATAGACACCCCAAAAGTCACCTTGCTATAGGTATAGTTTATATTGAAATCTGCTATAGCATATCCTTTTGCCACTATAGAATTATCTTCATTGGCAGGCCGACTTTTTAAATAACGATACTTCAACCCTCCCGAAAATCCGTTCCATTTTTGAAAACTCAATCCACCAGTAGAGGTGAAATCTGGAGCCAATGGAATGTAATCTTGACCTTTCGGCTCATCAATACTTCGAGCATAAGTATAATTTGCATCAGCATCAAAATACAAATAATCATTTAGCTGATAACGCAAACCTAAATCGACTCCCATGCGCTTTGATTTCCCGCTTGGTTCAATGATTCCAGCATCACCCACATAAACAAATTCTTGTTCTAAATACAAATACCACAAAGCAGAATTCACAATTAGTTTAGGAAATGGTTTCCAAATGGTACCAATATCAGTACCAATAGCTGTTGGTAGAATTTCTTTTCCATTATTTTGAACCACAACGCGTGTATCATTAGAATGAAATCCAATACCTGATTTTACAAAAAACTGCAAATCATTATTTTGAGAATAGATAAAATTCAACTTTGGCGAAATTTTCACTTCCGTTTCTGACTGTGTTTTATAAATTGCAACTAATTTATCTTGGTAATTGAATTTAAAATAGTCCAAACGTACGGCTGGATTGATGAGCAGTTTTCCGAATTTAATTTCCGAATTTAAATACGTAAACCCATTTGCTTCATCAATATCACCTAATTTTATTCTTTCTAATGTTGTACTTCTATTTAAAGTATGTGACAATTCGGTATCCATTGTTGCATCGGCACGAAAACCTACACCCAACTGAAACAATACATCCAAATCAGCATTTTTTATTTTTTTGTTTAACTCCGCATTCATTCCGTAAATATTTCTAATCTCTTTTTGTCTAATTTGATCTCCATTGATAGGATCATCTAAGAAAAAAGTAAAGTTAGAATACAATTCAAATTCATATTTAGAGTAAAAAGCATTGGCTTTCAAAAACGTATTTTCATCAATGGGTTTACTTAATGTCGCAATGATATTAGTTCTTGCCGTAGTTCCGCCTTCCGTATCATCAACTGATCCAAATCTAGAAATAGTACCGTTATCTACCAATCGTTGTGGTATTTGACCACTAGCATCCCACTTACTGGAAAAACGGGAAGCAGAAATAGAAAATTTACTATTATCATCTAATATAGCTGAATATTTTCCTAACAGATTGACCCTATTAAAATTTTGGGGGGAATCAAATGGGCCATCTGTTAGAATATATTCAGTAGCTAGATAGGCGGATTGTTTTTTTTGTTTACCCAATAAGTTGAATAAACCTACTGTTCTTAGTGTATTAAACTGGCCCGCTTCGACACTGATGCTACTTTTGTCTAATTTTTCTTTAGTTTGGAAGGCAACGTATCCTGCGGTTGCAAAATCCCCTTTGTCCGCATAATACGTGCCTTTTCCAAAATCTATTTTTTCTACTGTTTCAGGAATCACAAAATGCAAATCGGCATAACCTTGCCCATGCGCATGCGAAACCATATTTACTTGCATACCATCTACCGAAATTGCAATATCAGTACCATGATCAATGTCAAAACCTCTCAAGAATATTTGTTCAGCCTTCCCTCCACCAGCATGTTGTCCTATGAATAATCCAGGTACTTTTCTAAGAATTTCTTGAGAAGAATTCACTGGAGTAGTTTGCAAATCTATTTTTGAAATAACATTCATCGCTGATAACTTTTGCTGAATAACAATTTCATTCAGTCTAAAAATATCATCTTCCAATACGATTCTAATTTCAGAGTTGGTAATGGTATAATTCTGTTTTTTATAACCCAATGCGTTAATCTTTAAAACATCTGCCAATACCGTTTTATCAATACTAAACATTCCTAATTCATTCGTATGTGCATGACTTTCTGAATTTGTATTTACTACATATGCGTTCTCTATTGGGTTACCAAATTCATCAACTATAGTTCCTTTTTGAACTTGACTGTGGGATACTAATCCAGTTATAGACAGTAGAAGTGCTAAAAAATATCTCATCTGTTTTATAATTGATTTACCTTTTTTTCAAAATTGGGTCCCAATTCATATATACTAGAAAGCAATTCTTTTTTTATAGGAGCTACTTTTTGAGTGTCATTATTCGCTTTGTAAATCATAGCCAAATGGTATTGGACATTAGGTTCAAAAGATTTTCCTAGTACATGTTCTTTAGCAATTTCTAAAGCTTTTTCCTGCTGCCCCATGTTTAAATAAGACCAAGCCAATAAGTCATATGAATCTGGTGTAGGTCGATGATCTACTTCAATTTTTGCAATTTCTAATGCTTTTGCAGCATTTGCTTGATCGTCGGCATAAATTAAAGTGTTGTACTTATTATACATTGCACCATAATTAGTAGCATTCAACATATCGAAATATGATTTTTTATTTAAATCAGCTTCTTTTTTATCACCTTCAAATTGAGCAATTTGAACTTTCAATAAAAAGAAATCTGGGGTATTATGTGTAATTTCAATAGCTTCCACAATTCTTTTTGCTTCGGTTGTATTTCTTTCATGAGAAAATACAATCCAAGCAATTCCTTTTAAAGCATAGGAATAATTGGGATCTATTGCTAATGTTTTTAAATAACTATCATATGATTCTTGGATCATTCCGGCATGACCGTAAAAATCTCCAAGATTTGAATAAGACCATATTTTTAGTGTTTTATTATCTTCTTTTTCTGCTATATCTCTTGCTTTTTCCATGAAAGTAATAGCGGTTTTCAAATCGCCTTTATGGTCATTCCATTTCGCTAAGCGAATCAAATAATCATAATCATTCATGTCTTTTAAAGTATTCAAATTTGTTAAGGCTTCAGGGAAATTCCCTAATTCCATTTGAACATCAAAAAGTAATTTTTGAGTTTCGTTACGTCCTTCGCCAATGGCAAATGCTTTATTGGCCAAAACTAACGCTTCTTTAAAGCGATGTTGTGCAATATAATTTCTTCCTAAAGACCGTAAAGTTGAAACTTTTGAATAATTATTTGCATCATTTGATTGGATCAATAAATCTTCGGTTTTATATAAGTTTTTTATATCACCATTATATTCAAAAAGGGTAGCATATTTTGATGCAATTACATCTAAAAATGTTTTTTGATTTGGTGCTGCATCATATTTAGATTGCCAAAATTCAATTTCTTTATTTGCAAAATCTATTGATTCATTTCCTGCAATATGCAAGTATTTATTGTAATCAGCGGCTTTTGCAATTTGAGTTGTTTTATTATCGCAAGCAAAAATAAAAAGGATTGTAAAAACAAAAATGGGGATTAATTTATACGTTTTCATAATCTATTGTTTGTTATTCATTATTAAAAAAAACAGAGTACTTAATTTATAAAAGCACTCTGTTTTTTTGTTATCTATTACCAAGCAGCTGCTAAGTAAGGGAATGAAGCTGTAAATGGTTTATCATTTGCATCCACGTGATCAGAAGTAAGTCCAGGGTTAGCTGCACCATTTGTACCTCCAAAGATCAATATCAATTCTACATCTATAACGTCATCAGCCAATGCTCTACCTGTTAAAACATTTGTTCCATCGAAGAACGTAGTTTTACCAGTAGTTTTTACGTTTAAAACATCTGTTGCTAGTACTCCAGTAAATTGAGCAGCTGTTAAACCTAATGCATTAGTTGTAAATGCAGGGTTTAAAGCCATTAATCTAGATTGAAAAATAGATTGGTATTTTGCTCCCATTGCAGAAGGAATGGCTGCATTAAAATCGTCTTTAGGTTGACCTGAAGCGATAAAAACAGTATTTATTGCTGGTCTAGCCATTTGATCTTGTTGTACATATGTTCCTGAGAAGTCGGCACTTGCCATAGGATCATTATTATCGTCTTTGTTACAGCTTACTGTAGCTACTGCACATACAAGTGCAAAAGTTATGATTTTGAATTTATTTGATTTCATAATTTTCAATTTTTAAAATAAAATTTATTATTGTTTTTTCTTAGTTTCTGCCCATACATTTAAAGTACTTGCTGTACCTAACATTGCTTTTGGAACCTCAACAACTACTGAAAGTACATTAGATCCTGCAAAAGTATCTGTACCTGGATTGTTGAATCCTGAAGCTGTCCCTCCAAGGATTGCTTGAAATTGACCTAAGTCAAAAAAGAATGGGTCGTCTCTTGGTCCAGCGAAAAATTTCATTCCGTTTTCTGTTGAAGTTACAGCTGAAGCTCCGTATTTAGAAATTGCTACACTTCCAGAAGCTGCACTTGTTTTAATCGTACTAGATGTACCAGTTGTTGTAGGTGCATATGGTCCGAAGAAATACATTTTATCTCCTTTTCTAATTGCTTGTATTACTAAGTCTTCTACATTATCACCTGTATTATCGATATTAATTTCAATCATTACATTTTCATTAAAGGAAGCAGCTGCTGTAGCATTCGGACTTAATAATCCTTGTGTGTTAACTGCAAAAACTAAATTACTAGTTTCTTGTCCTTGAAAAGTGTATACGTCTGTAATGTCTGCTGCATTACCTGTTACTGATGGAGCATCTACGTGATCCGCTGCTACTAGAATTAGACCTGAAATCGCAATTAGCGACAGACCCAATATCATTTTTGTTTTTTTCATTTTGTTATAATTTAAAAGGTTATAAAAGCATTTACGGGAATGTTTCCGATTTGGTTTTAAAATAATTAAAAAAAACTTAATTTTTTTATTAACTTATTGTTAATCAGAATTTTACAATATTAAAAAAAACACAAAATTTTTAAATCCCATTTTTTTTAAATTAGATATTGAATTATTTAATTTAAATCTGAATAAGTTTGTATAAGTTTGTAATAGTTAAACTTATACATTATGACCCAAGAAGATTTATTAGTATTGATTTACAAAAAAGACGAAAGAGCATTTACACATCTATATGATATGTATTCAAAAAGTTTATTTTCTGTCATCAATGTTTTAGTTAGAAATAGAGAAGAGGCCGAAGACGTTCTTCAAGAAGTCTTTATCAAAATATGGAAAAACATTGATTCCTATAATGAAAGCAAAGGTCGATTTTATACTTGGATTCTAAATATTGCCAGAAATACTTCTATAGATAAACTAAGATCTAAAAATTTTAACAATAGCCAAAAAAACCTTTCTTCAGATAATTTCGTAAATCTATTAGACGACAGTAACAAACTCGTCAATAAGGTGGATACAATAGGGATTCAAGAATTTGTAAAAAGATTGAAACCCAAATGTATTCAAATAATAGATTTACTGTTTTTTAAAGGATATACTCAACAAGAAGCTTCGGAAGAGTTGAATATCCCTTTAGGAACGGTAAAAACACACAATCGAAATTGTATAAATGATTTAAGAACTTATTTGAAAGTATAATGGAAAATAAAGAATATATAGACTCCGGTATTTTAGAACTTTACGTGTATGGTCTTCTTAGTGAAGTCGAAAGTGAAGCCGTTGCCACTAAGGCAAAAAACGACAATGAAATTAATGATGAAATCATCGCAATTGAAAAGTCAATTGTAGCATTATCATCTAGCTTCTCCCCTTTTCATTCGGTCGCAAATTATGAAAAAATTAAAGCCAAACTCGAATTAAAACATGCTAAAGTAATCGAATTGGAACCAACTAGAAATTGGTCACAATATATTGGTTGGGCTGCAGCTATACTCCTAATGGTAGGTGTAGGTTACCAGTATAATCAATTAAACCTGACTAATAATCAAGTCGTTAAAACTGAAGTGGAAAAAGTAAAAATGGAGAAAGAACTTCAAACATTAGAACTTCAAAATAAAGCTACTGAAACTAGTTTAGCTGTAGTAAGAGATGTGAAAAATACGGTAGTATCACTTGGTGGTCAAGCGGTTGCACCAGAGTCGTCTGCCAAAGTATATTGGAATAAAGAGACACAAGTGGTTTATGTAGATGCTGCTGGATTACCAGAACCTCCAAAAGGAATGGTGTATCAAGTTTGGGCATTAAAACTAAATCCTTTAACTCCTACAAGTATTGGATTACTTGATAATTTTGATAAAAACAACCAACGTATTTTTGCTGTAAACAGTACTGGTGATGCTGAAGCTTTTGGAATTACGCTGGAGCCTGCCGGAGGAAGCTTGACTCCTACAATGGAACAATTATACACGTTAGGAAAAGTATAATTATTATAAAATTTCAATTCATAAAAAAGCCAGACTTTCTAATTAAAGTCTGGCTTTTTCCATCTTATCAACTCCTTTTTTTAGATGCATTAAAAAACCTAAAAAGACCTTAAATAACATAACTGTTAAATGAAAAGCATTACAATCTAAAGTATGTTATATTTGCATTTTTAAATACTACATGAACTACACCTTACTTTCCTCCCCTTTACAAGGATTTACCGATTTTCGTTTTAGAAACGCACAAAACAAGATTTTTGGTGGAATTGACACTTATTATGCTCCTTATATCCGTTTAAATGGAAAACTAGTTATAAAATCCTCTTATCAGCGTGATTTATTGCCGGAGAACAATTCAGAATTAGAAGTTATTCCACAAATCATAACTAATGATGCCGATGAGTTTTTGTTTGTTTCAAAGTATGTTCAAGAACTAGGCTATAAAGAATTAAATTGGAATTTAGGCTGCCCCTACCCAATGGTTACTAAATGTGGTATGGGATCAGGTTTAATTAGTAACACCGAAAAAATCGAACAGATTTTGCATAAAGTGCAAAACGAATCAGACATTATTGTTTCGATGAAAATGCGCTTAGGCTATGATACTACAGAGGAAATTCTGGATGTATTGCCAATTTTAGAAAAGTACGCAGTAAAAAATGTGGCAATACACGCACGATTAGGGAAACAATTGTACAAAGGTGGAGTACATTTAGAAGCTTTTCAAACTTGCGTAGATCAAAGCAAGGTGAAACTGTATTACAATGGAGACATTACATCCGTAACTAAATTCCATGAAATGCAAGAGCGCTTCCCTTCTATTGACCATTGGATGATCGGAAGAGGTTTAATTGCCGATCCTTTTTTACCTAGTATGATTAAAAATAACACCACCGAATATCCAAAAAATAAAATGGAGCTATTTAGTGAGTTTCATGAAACATTGTATCAAGGATATAGTGAATCGTTATCTGGTTCCACGCATATTCTATTGAAAATGCATCACTTATGGGAATACTTCTCCGTTATCTTTTCAAATCCTCACAAAGTGCACAAAAAAATCAAAAAAGCGAAAAGCATCCGGAATTATGAAGCGGCTGTTATGGAGGTTATAAAAGAGGGTTAAATAATGTACTAAACATGAGTTATGCAATTTTTATATAATTATAATTTGCAGTAAATTTTAAACTACAGCTACAGGCCATACCTTATTTTAAAATGGTTAAAATTTTGAGCAACCTCTGCTGGAGTCAAAACTCTATTATGAACTTGGAAATTCCCAATAGCACCGTCCCACTGATATCCACCGGTAGTACCTCCGATATATAAGTTAGTATTAGCCGAGGCATTTTTATAAACGGCAGTTCCATAAAGCACTCCGTCATAATACACTTTTGCTGTATTAGACACAGCATCGTTAACCACCACATAATTATGCCAATTACCATTTGCTGAAGTTGCAGGTATATTTCCAAAAGGATTATTGGAGCTATCCCAGGTATTCCAACTCAGAACGTTGCCGCTGAAAAATAAATCTGGACCAGCACCATCATTTCCAGCGTTAAACAACATTTTATTTGAATTAGTATTGGTTGATTTTGCCCAAACTGAAAATGTACATGAAGCTGTTTTTGTAAGTGGTGCATTTACATAAGTATTGGAACCATTAAACACTAGATTACCACCATCAGAAGAATTATAAACAGGGTTATTTATTAATGTCCCATTATTTCCCAAACCACTTAAATCCGTCCAAGTCGTTCCGGAACCAGGATAACTGGTGGTATTGCCAGCATCTAAATGCATAACCAAGTCAGTTGTTAAATCGTACGTTTTTGATTGTATAGTGAGCCCATTTTTATCAACCCCAAAATCACCACCTATAGCTCCATTTTTATTTACATAATTAGTTTTAGAGGTCGTTAGCTCCCCATTTTTAGTTAAAACTGAAATATTATTTACCGTCAAAATAGATGCGATACTTCCACTACAATAGGTTCCATCAAGATCTTGCGTAGCTGTGATAGTAGTACTTCCAGCAGCTATAATATTTATTGTTGTTCCGCTTACTGTAGCTACTGATAAATTACTACTAGTATAAGTAAAGGCTCCAGAACTATTACTAGTTGGCTGATAAACAGTATATTTACTATCAAAATAAGTCTTATTAACAGCATTAAAATTACTAAGAGCAGGCGATAAACAGCTAATAATAGTTACAGAAATTGCTTTTCTTGTACTTTCACAACTACTAACCGTTTGAGTTACATAATAAGTCGCTGATGTTAAAGTAGTATTTGCTTGCAAAGGACTTCCTCCTGTATCAGCTAAGTACCATTTAATATTTGTACCTGTTGCAACCAAATCTGCAACCGTAGCTGGAGAATTATGATTTTGATCGCTTGCTATAGGCTCTGATGGTGGGGTGCAAGGAGTAGTTCTAGAGTACGAAAATCCACCTCCATTTCCGGAGTCAGTCCATGAAAGAAATTTTAATTCTAAAAAAATATTTTCAGCTATTAAATGAACCACATACGTTTTATTTACACTAGTAGGAGGAGAATAATTAACAGCTTGTTGCCAAGTTCTATAAGTTAAGTTTGCATAGTTTGACAATAAACCCTCTGCCCATTCCGTATTTGAAGGAGAACTTCCTCCGAACCTACTTTCTGCAGCGATATTAAATAAGCCTTGGTCATCTGCTCTAGTAATCTTTACCGTATTAGTTAGAACATCCTGATTTTGAACTAGGTTATAATTAGCATAGTCAGCCTTACTAAACGTTATTATATTTCCATTCCAAATTATAGGATTTGTTGTAATTTTGATTGCTCCTGATGGATTACTTACCAAAACAGTATTATTACCAGAGATAACGACGTAGTAATAATTAGTACCTAAATCAGTACTATCAGGGGTATAAGAATTATTTGTAGCTCCAGTAATTAGTGTTCCACCAGTATTGGTTTTACTTACGTTTTTATACCATTGATAAGTAATACTACTTCCTGTTGCTACAACACTTAAACTATTTACAGTATTATTTTGAATTACTGTTTGATTACTAGTTGAAGGCTGACTAGTAATTTCAATACCAACTCGTACATATCCAGAAACATTGCTAGAACAGGTAATTGTTGCTGTGGAAATAATTGCATAGTAGTATAAAGTTCCCTCATTAGTGGCACTTGGTGTATAATTGTTATTTGTTTCTCCAGAAAGTAATGTTCCTCCTGAATTAGATTTTATATTATTACTATACCATTGATATGTTGCTGTAGGATCATTAGATAAAACACTTAAAGTAGTAGGAGACCCCCCCAATACAACTGACTGGTTATTTGAGTTAGGTTGGGTATCTAATAAGCAAATACTGTAGTAATTACCTTGATTGTTTTCAATTTTTTGACGTGGGTTAGCTAATACTGCCGCAAATAATATTAACTCACTAACATTTCCATTGTAAAATACTTGTCCACCACTAAAAGTTTGATTTGCCCCTATTGCTACCGATGTCACAGCAGAAGAAGTTCCAGTGTTAAGATTTACAGTGCCATCACTGGCACTATTGGCATATAAATTCATTTGCCCATTTATACTATTTCTGGTCCAGGAATGTATCCTTATAACATTATCGTTTACTGCGGCATTTCCTCCTAATGACTTATCAGAGGGACCGTTTCCTGCAGTGAATTTATTATTGTAAATACCGTACGCGAAGTCAGTAGTACCGCCAGGTTGTTCAGAACCAAAGATACCGTTCATATTATACCAACTTCCGCCACCGCCACTTCGTGTGTTTAAACTCGAGGCTTTATAAACAAGACAACCTGTTAAATCATTATTAAACGTAGTGGATGTTACGACTAAAAATTGCGAACCTGAAAAAATAATACTAGGTAATCCATTCGCTCTTTCAATAACTCCTGCAGTAATAATTTTTGGTTGATTTAGGAGTATATTTTGAACTGCATTTTTACCATTCCCACTTTGATCATACCATATAGTTACAAATCCATCATTAGCTCCTACAAAGGCCAATAATGAAGCTGTATCTAAATCTCCATTACCATCAAAACTTATACCTTGAGTAGCGTTATCGTTACTACGACGCACTTGAATGGCATCGCCAACGTAGGAGGAACTTAATTTCCGTAAACTATAGGCTACAGCAGCTGGTGTTGTGTTGTCTAAACCTAAAACATCTAAAGAATTTTGAGCATATCCTTGAGAAATGACAAAAATCAAAAAAAAGTAAAATATTTTTTTATAAAACTTCATAGTGTAACTATTTTATTAGCGCTGTATTAATAAAAATAATCAAACTGAATTCTATCACTTACTGATAATGAATATCCACCATTATTAGTTGGATTATACGTTAATGTACCAGTTGACAAGGAATAAGCTGTATTACTAATTCTAATTCCATTCACATACATCTTTACTTTACTATTTAATGATGGAACTTGAGTCAAAGTAAAACTAGTTTGACTAGCTGTTGCCGAAAATTCATCTGCAACTTCTCGAACAGGAGTTGCTGCCACAGAGACAGAACCATCTGCCATTAAATATTGTGATGATGTACCTCCTGATTTTATATAAGAAGCCGCGGTTAGGTCTCCGCTAGTATTTAAATCTGAATCAAATGTCTTAGTTCCAGATATTGTTTGGGTAGTCGTCAGGTCAACAAAATTTTGACTTGATGAACCCGTTCCTCCATTAGCAATTGCAACTATTCCTGTTACATTAGTAGCATTATCACTGCTTGTGAGATAAACATTAGTATCAGTACTTCCATCTGCTTTTAAAAATTGGGAAGAAGTTCCTCCATCCATTATAAACGAAGTTGCAGTTACCGAACTAGTGAATCGGCCATCACCTTCAACATCTAATTGATATAATGGGGTATAGTTTGCTCCTATACCAAATCTTCCATTATTATCAATTGTTAATCTTCTACAACAACCGCCCTGAACCAAAGTAACTCCAGATCCAAACGGTGCAAAATCCCATGTACTAGACCCCGTTAAAGTTAATGACGAAACTTTAAAATTAGATGAAAAGTCTCCAGTTGTACCGCTTAAAGAACCACTTAAGGCTCCACCGGTTAAGGGTAAAAAATTACTACCAGAAGTGGTAATTGCACTCGTTACATATTCAGTTGTAGCTATTTGTGTCGAATTAGTTGAAGATGCAGCTGTTGGAGCAAATGGAGTTCCCGTAAAGGTTGGTGAATCCAAATCAGCTTTCAATAAATCAGCATTGATACGATTTGTAGTTTCTGTAGCCAAATTGGTCTCGATAGCAGATTCAGAGGCTAAGGCTCTACTGCTTTCGTCTAAAATGGATGTAGCATTTGCCGTTTCAACTGTTGTTGCTCTAGTACTTTCATTTGAAATAGCTGTAGCATTTGCCGTTTCAGCGGTTGTTGCTCTGGTACTTTCATCTAAAATAGCGGTAGCATTTGCTGCTTCGGCTGTTGTTGCTCTAGTACTTTCATCCAAAATGGCTGTAGCGTTCGCTGTTTCAACTGTTGTTGCTCTTGTGCTTTCATCTAAAATAGCTGTAGCGTTTGCGGTTTCAGCTGTTATTGCTCTAGTTGTTTCTGAACTAATTGCAGTATCATTTGCCGTTTCAGCTGTTGTTGCTCTAGTGTTTTCGTTTGAAATAGCTATAGCATTTGCGGTTTCGGCTGTCGTTGCTCTGGTACTTTCATCTGAAATTGCGGTAGCGTTCGCCGTTTCAGCTGTTGTTGCTCTAGTGCTTTCGTCTGAAATAGCTGTCGCATTCGCCGTTTCGGCTGTTGTTGCTCTAGTACTTTCGTCTAAAATGGCTGTAGCGTTCGCCGTTTCGGCAGTCGTTGCTCTGGTACTTTCGTCTGAAATAGCTGTCGCATTCGCCGTTTCAGCTGTCGTTGCTCTGGTACTTTCGTCTGAAATAGCTGTCGCATTCGCCGTTTCAGCTGTTGTTGCTCTAGTACTTTCGTCTGAAATAGCTGTCGCATTCGCCGTTTCGGCTGTCGTTGCTCTGGTACTTTCGTCTAAAATAGCTGTAGCGTTCGCCGTTTCAGCTGTCGTTGCTCTGGTACTTTCGTCTGAAATAGCTGTAGCGTTCGCCATTTCAGCGGTTGTTGCTCTAGTACTTTCGTCTAAAATGGCTGTAGCGTTCGCCGTTTCAGCTGTTGTTGCTCTAGTGCTTTCGTCTAAAATAGCTGTAGCGTTCGCCGTTTCAGCTGTTGATGCTCTAGTGCTTTCGTCTAAAATAGCTGTAGCGTTCGCCATTTCAGCGGTTGTTGCTCTAGTACTTTCGTCTAAAATGGCTGTAGCGTTCGCCGTTTCGGCTGTCGTTGCTCTGGTACTTTCGTCTGAAATAGCTGTCGCATTCGCCGTTTCAGCTGTTGTTGCTCTAGTACTTTCGTCTAAAATGGCTGTAGCGTTTGCCGTTTCAGCTGTTGTTGCTCTGGTACTTTCATCTAAAATGGCTGTGGCATTCGTCGTTTCGGCTGTCGTTGCTCTAGTGCTTTCGTCTAAAATAGCTGTAGCGTTCGCCGTTTCAGCTGTTGATGCTCTAGTGCTTTCGTCTGAAATTGCTGTCGCATTCGCCGTTTCAGCTGTTGTTGCTCTAGTACTTTCGTCTAAAATGGCTGTAGCGTTTGCCGTTTCAGCTGTTGTTGCTCTGGTACTTTCATCTAAAATGGCTGTGGCATTCGTCGTTTCGGCTGTCGTTGCTCTAGTGCTTTCGTCTAAAATAGCTGTAGCGTTCGCCGTTTCAGCTGTTGATGCTCTAGTGCTTTCGTCTGAAATTGCTGTAGCATTTGCCATTTCAGCGGTTGTTGCTCTGGTGCTTTCATCTAAAATAGCTGTGCCGTTTGCCATTTCAGCGGTCATTGCTCTAGTACTTTCGGCTGTAATGGCTGTAGCATTTGCTGCTTCAGCTGTTGTTGCTCTAGTGCTTTCGTCTAAAATGGCTGTAACGTTTGTTGCTTCTGCTAAACTCGCTCTGGTTGTCTCTGTTGAAATTGCTGTAGCGTTAGTTAATTCGGCTACTGTAGCTCTGGTGCTTTCGTCTGAAATCGCTGTCGCATTTGTAGCTTCAGCCAAACTCGCTCTGGTTGATTCCGTTGTGATTGCTGTAGCGTTAGTTAATTCGGCTGCTGTAGCTCTGGTGCTTTCGTCCGAAATCGCTGTCGCATTTGTAGCTTCTGCTAAACTCGCTCTGGTTGTTTCTGTTGAAACTGCCGTTGCGTTAATTAATTCAGCTGCTGTAGCTCTGGTACTTTCGTCCAAAATAGCTGCAGCATTTGTTGCCTCTGCTAAACTCGCTCTGGTTGTTTCTGTTGAAATTGCCGTTGTATTTGTAGCTTCTGCTAAACTCGCTCTGGTTGATTCCGTTGTGATTGCTGTAGCGTTAGTTAATTCAGCTGTTGTAGCTCTGGTACTTTCGTCTGAAATCGCTGTCGCATTTGTGGTTTCTGCCGTTGTTGCTCTAGTGCTTTCGTCTAAAATGGCTGTAGCGTTTGCTGTTTCAGCTGTTGTTGCTCTGGTACTTTCATCTAAAATGGCTGTGGCATTCGTCGTTTCGGCTGTCGTTGCTCTAGTGCTTTCGTCTGAAATTGCTGTAGCATTTGCCGTTTCAGCTGTTGATGCTCTAGTGCTTTCATCTAAAATGGCTGTGGCATTCGTCGTTTCGGCTGTCGTTGCTCTAGTGCTTTCGTCTGAAATTGCTGTAGCATTTGCCGTTTCAGCTGTTGATGCTCTAGTGCTTTCGTCTGAAATTGCTGTAGCATTTGCCGTTTCGGCTGTTGTTGCTCTAATACTTTCGTCTGAAATAGCTGTAGCATTTGCCGTTTCAGCCGTTGTTGCTCTGGTACTTTCGTCTGAAATAGCTGTCGCATTCGCCATTTCGGCTGTTGTTGCTCTGGTACTTTCATCTGAAATTGCGGTAGCATTTGCCGTTTCAGCCGTTGTTGCTCTGGTACTTTCGTCTAAAATAGCTGTAGCATTCGCCGTTTCGGCTGTTATTGCTCTAGTAATTTCGTCTGTGATCGCCGTAACGTTTGCAGTTTCAGCCGTTGTTGCTCTCGTACTTTCGTCTAAAATGGCTGTAGCATTTGCTGTTTCAGCTGTTGTTGCTCTAGTACTTTCGTCTAAAATGGCTGTAGCGTTCGCCGTTTCGGCTGTCGTTGCTCTGGTACTTTCGTCTGAAATAGCTGTCGCATTTGTAGCTTCAGCCAAACTCGCTCTGGTTGATTCCGTTGTGATTGCTGTAGCGTTAGTTAATTCGGCTGCTATAGCTCTGGTGCTTTCGTCCGAAATCGCTGTCGCATTTGTAGCTTCTGCTAAACTCGCTCTGGTTGTTTCTGTTGAAACTGCCGTTGCGTTAATTAATTCAGCTGTTGTAGCTCTGGTACTTTCGTCTGAAATCGCTGTCGCATTTGTGGTTTCTGCCGTTGTTGCTCTAGTGCTTTCGTCTGAGATTGCTGTGGCATTTGCCGTTTCAGCTGTTGTTGCTCTAGTACTTTCGTCTAAAATGGCTGTAGCATTTGCCGTTTCAGCCGTTGTTGCTCTGGTACTTTCATCTGAAATTGCGGTAGCGTTCGCCGTTTCAGCTGTTGTTGCTCTAGTGCTTTCGTCTAAAATGGCTGTAGCATTTGCCGTTTCAGCCGTTGTTGCTCTGGTACTTTCATCTGAAATTGCGGTAGCGTTCGCCGTTTCAGCTGTTGTTGCTCTAGTGCTTTCGTCTGAAATTGCTGTAGCATTTGCCGTTTCAGCCGTTGTTGCTCTAGTACTTTCGTCTAAAATGGCTGTAGCATTTGCCGTTTCAGCCGTTGTTGCTCTGGTACTTTCATCTGAAATTGCTGTAGCATTTGCCGTTTCGGCTGTTGTTGCTCTAATACTTTCGTCTGAAATAGCTGTCGCATTCGCCATTTCGGCTGTTGTTGCTCTGGTACTTTCATCTGAAATTGCGGTAGCATTTGCCGTTTCAGCCGTTGTTGCTCTGGTACTTTCGTCTAAAATAGCTGTAGCATTCGCCGTTTCGGCTGTTATTGCTCTAGTAATTTCGTCTGAAATTGCGGTAGCATTTGCCGTTTCAGCTGTTGATGCTCTCGTACTTTCGTCTGAAATCGCTGTCGCATTTGTGGTTTCTGCCGTTGTTGCTCTAGTGCTTTCGTCTGAGATTGCTGTGGCATTTGCCGTTTCAGCTGTTGTTGCTCTAGTACTTTCGTCTAAAATGGCTGTAGTATTTGCCGTTTCAGCCGTTGTTGCTCTGGTACTTTCATCTGAAATTGCGGTAGCGTTCGCCGTTTCAGCTGTTGTTGCTCTAGTGCTTTCGTCTGAAATTGCTGTAGCATTTGCCGTTTCAGCTGTTGTTGCTCTAGTACTTTCGTCTAAAATGGCTGTAGCATTTGCCGTTTCGGCTGTTGTTGCTCTAGTACTTTCGTCTAAAATAGCTGTAGCATTTGCCGTTTCAGCCGTTGTTGCTCTGGTACTTTCGTCTAAAATAGCTGTAGCATTCGCCGTTTCGGCTGTTATTGCTCTAGTACTTTCGTCTGAAATAGCTGTAGTATTTGCAGTTTCAGCCGTTGTTGCTCTCGTACTTTCGTCTAAAATGGCTGTAGCATTTGCTGTTTCAGCTGTTGTTGCTCTAGTGCTTTCGTCTGAAATTGCTGTAGCATTTGCCATTTCAGCGGTTGTTGCTCTAAGTACTTCTGCCGCTAAGGCTACTGCTGTAGAATTTGAACTATTATCAATATATGTTTTAACTGATTTTACACTTGGGTACTTTGTATCTGATGCCCCATCAGTAGCAAAATCAATGCTTTTATTAACTAAACTTTCTTTTCCATTTAAAGAAGATTGTGTTAAACTACTTATTGGTTTATCTAAATCGCTGGTATTATCAACATTTTCAATTTCAAAATTACTTTTAACACCATAAACTGTAGTGGCATTTGTTCCGCCATTTTCAATAGAAACAATACCTGTGACGTTTTCAGCATTTTGAGACGAAAAAGCAAATGGAACGTAGTTAAACGGCTGGTTGCTAATCTCTGTATAACTAGAACAATTCCCATCTGTATTTATTCCAACAACTAAACTTTTATTTGATGAATTCCAAACCACTGCTTTGAAAGAATCGGCATAGCCAGCTGTTTGTAAACCCGAACCAATAATTAAGTTAACCATTCCAAATAGATCGGTTGTGGTTTGAACTGTTTCCTGGTATTCAATATTTGAAAATTCATCAATGAATTTAAAAACCATACAAATATCTTTTTCAACTAAAGGCAGGTTGGGATTGATTACCCCAGAAGATTGGTTAGCCTGCGTATTCATTATTACGGCTTGGTATGTAATTCCATTAGTTTGTGCAAAATTTTTAGTTGCAACAAAAAACAGTAATAGTATAATTATTTTTTTCATGATGAAATGAATTAATATTGAAATGAACTTTTAAAACTAATTGATGTATAGTTAATAATGATCTTATAAAAACATGTTGATTTATAATTCAACCCAAATTATAATCTACTATTTGGTTAAAACTTTCTCAACAAAAATCAACTAATCCCCTTAGTGTAATTAAAGATTAGTTTAGGAAAGGTTTTTTTCTTATTATTTTTTGTAGATTTTTCGTAAAAAAACAGATCTGTTTTTTGAGAAAACAGATAATAACATCCTATAATAAAAGCAATTAAAGAGTAGTTTTTTATCATAGTTTTATAATTTGAGTATAATATGTGAATGCATTAGACTTGAGACTAACTAAATAAGGAGAGGTCGGTAAATTTGATAAATCTACACTCAAAATTATACCATTTGCACTCTTATTTCCTTCAAAAACTAAACGTCCACTACTATCATAAACATGAATAGCTATTGGTTCCGTAATTGATTTAGAAAATTGAAAATGAATAGTATTTGTAAATGGATTTGGATAAGTTTTGGTCGGAATTACATCTACAGTATTGGTTGCAATATAGTTACTCCAAAAGCTTTGTTGAAAACCTTGCATAACAACAAAACCATCTTTTGAAGTCCCAATGATACTTTGCTGACCAATAGTTTGATTAATAACTATTCCATTTGAAAGTTTTTTGGTATCACCTTGCGACGATAACATTTGATGATGTAGAACTTGTCCTTGAAAGGTCACGGTAAAAAGCAATAGTATATACCTCATAAGCAACTAATTAAAAAAAATCTATATAAAAGTCGCTCAATGGAACTTTAAAATTAAGAAACTCTTAACAAATATAGATTAAATACCAATTAATCCGATGAATTACATAATTTTTATTGATATAAACCTAAAAACAAACTTTTAATTAATTAAAAAACGTTAAAACCTTGAAATTTCAACAATAAAGCATTTATTCTATAGCAATACCAACCGCAAAAAAAAAGGTTCAACTTTGTCAGTTGAACCTTTTTTAATTAAACAAAAAATTATTTCTTGTAATACTTTTTATATTTTGGATAAGTAACAGCTCCTATAAAAGAAATTGTTCCAAGAGAATACCAAATCCAACTTAGAGAATGTGCTTCACCACTGGCGTAAGAGTGTAATCCTACTAGGTGAAAATTCACACCATAATAGGTGAACAAAATAGACACAAAAGCAAACATACTCATCAAGTTAAAAATCCATTTCCCTCTTAAAGAAGGAACAAATCGAGCGTGAATCACAAAGGCGTAAACCATGATACTGATTAATGCCCAAGTTTCTTTTGGATCCCATCCCCAGTAACGTCCCCAACTTTCATTGGCCCATTGTCCCCCAAGGAAGTTACCAATAGTTAACATAATCAATCCAATAGTTAATGCCATTTCATTGATATAGGTGATCTCTTGAATATTCAAATCCATTTTAGCTTTGTTCTTTTCATTGGTGAAAAAGATCAATAACAAGGAAACAAAACCTAATATCATTCCGAGTGCAAATGGTCCATAACTAGCCACAATAACGGCTACGTGAATCATTAACCAATACGAATTAAGTACAGGCTGTAAATTAGCTATTTCTGGATCAATCCAGTTGGCATAAGCAGCTGCAAGAATCATTGCCGATACGAATGCTGCAGACGCCACAGTCAGTTTCGATTTAATATCAAATGCTAGCCCAAAAAACATCGTTGCCCAAGCTACGTAAACAATCGCTTCATACGCATTACTCCATGGCGCATGCCCTGAAATGTACCAGCGTGCTCCTAGAGTTACCGTATGCAGTACAAACAAAGTAGCTATAACAATATGCATCGCATTTACTAGAAAACGCAATACTTTTTTATCCTTGAAAATTTGAAGGATAACAAATAACATCATTAATATGGCAGCATATAAATAAGCGAATGGTAATTTTTGAAGTAAATCGTATTTGTTGTACAGTATCTCCAATGAAATTTTGTCATCACTTGGTAACACTTTGATCCCAAATTTCTTTTGATACCCATGAATACTTTCCACTAAATCATCCGCATTTTTATAATCATTTGATATAGAAGCATGATTTAAAGCGCCAAAATACAACGGTAAAACACTTTTAGTATACGTAGAATCCATGCCTTTTAAACCAGCATGTTCCAACTCTAATGTTGAAATCCACTTATTATTAGGATCATTTGGTATGGGGAATATTTTTAAAATACTACCACTTAATGCTGATTCCATTAAATTTACTTTCTTATCCGTCTCAATAAAGTCTTTTTCAAATTGATTTGGATTAGCCGCCTTGTAAGCCGCATCCAAATAAGGTGATAACTTATAATTCCCTTTGGCATCAAAAAAGGCTATAAAAGGAGCTGTTGTAGCTTTAACATCTACACCTATTAATTTTCGGATACTATCGTTTCCACTTCTCAAATAAATCAAAGGCACTTCAATCCATAATTGAGCATATTGAGATATGGATAAGAATACCTGATCAGAATTCATCCCTTTATAATCATTAGAATGACTCACTTTTCGTAATAATTCAGATGAAAAAGTATTAATAGGCTTCATTCTACCACCTGCATCTTGAATAACCAATCGTCCAAACTTGGAAGCATGTTCTTCAGATACTTTGAATTTATTAATCAAGGAATCTATTTGTTTTTCCGTAGGAGCTACTCGCATGTGGCTCTCATTTTCAGCATGATCGGCATGATTTCCATTGGCATCATGATCGTGATTATGAACTTGCGCAAAACCATTAAAACTTAACAATAAAACTAAAACAGTCAGCAGTTTTACTTTTTTATCTTTTACCACTTCTAATTTTCTTTTTATATCAGCAAATCGAGAATGCTTCGTAAACATTATAGCCATCATCGCAAAAAACAACATGAAATACCCAGCATATGTAATCCCTGTTCCCCAAGAATCATGATTTACTGAAAGTACAGTCCCTTTCTCATCTGGATCAAATGAAGACTGAAAGAAACGATACCCTTTGTAATCCAAAACATGATTCATAAAAATTCTGGCGTCAAAAGTTTCAGTACTATCTTGAACCGTAACTTTACTTTCAAATGAAGAATAGCTTTTCTCCGTTCCAGGATATTTTTGAGCTATAAAATCATTCAATTTAATTTTAAAAGGCAAAACATATGCTTTACTACCATAGAAAAAAGTATAATCTATCGCACCAATTTTTACGGTTTGAAACTGCCCTACTTTTCCTTTTGAACCTACAACTGTAACTTCTTTTTCTTGACCTTCGGCTTTTACTTTCAACACTAAAGCATCTTCATGATTTTTAGCTTTAAAATCGTTACTCGATTCATAATCTATCCTCCCTTTTACAGCTGGATCAGGAAATACAAATCGTTTTTCCCCAATGGTATATAGCGATCGCATCATTAACGGTTGAACAATATCTTTAGTAACAGCTCCCTGAAGTTTATCAGCCATTCGCATAAAATTACCTTCAAAAGGAGTCTGGATTGTATATGCAGTTCCAGTTGTATTGATGTTTATAGCTCCTTCAGTAGGTTTATTTAAAGCAAATAAGACGTTGTGAATATTTTGAACTTCTCCTTCTTTCAAGAAATGTTCTTCACGACCACCATCACCTGCTTCAACTAATTTTAAATATAAAATACCTTTTGAATCCGCCTTTACATATTCCTTGGCTCCCATAATAAAATTCTTGTATTCTATTTCAAAAGGAGTATCCGCAAATTTATCAGAAATTGTAAAATCATTATTAGTAACTGGAGAAAGCAATAATTTTTTCTCAAAAACTCTACGTTTCATTTCGCCTTTGTATTCCCCATCAACAAAGACAGTAAGAAAAGTTTTATCAGAATAAAATTGATTTTCGGCAGCACCTTCCCGTATTGGCATCATTCCTTCATAACTGATATAGCGAGTTACAAAAGCTCCCAAAAGAATAAAAATAAAAGCCAAATGAAGTAATAATGTAGCCCATTTTTCTTTCTTTAATAACTGATAACGCTTTATATTTCCAATGAAATTAATCATAAAAAACACCATTATCGCTTCAAACCACCAAGTGTTATAAACTAAAATTCGAGCAGTGTCAGTATTGTATTTACTTTCGATGAAAGTTCCTGTACCCATTGCAATCGCAAAAGTCAAGAACAAAATGGCCATTAATCGTGTAGAAAATAAAATGGAGAATAATTTTTTATTCATTTTAAAGGAATTGTGTTTTTTAAAAGTGCCACAAAAGTACTTAAAAATGTTGACTTCTATATTTGAGCAATTGTTAATTTAATCTAAAATTAAGCCTTTTACAACAACTAATCGATTGTTTTTTTAGGGATTTTATAAAAAATGCAACGTAAGAATAGTTGTAAAGACTTTAAAAAAAATTGCTAATTTTGTCAAATGGTTAAAGTTATTATTATTGGCTCTGGAAATGTTTCGCAACATTTGATAGCTGCGCTACAAAAATCCCAAAACAATGGGAACGAGATTGAATTAGTTCAAGTATATTCAAGAAAAAAAGAAACTCTTGCTCATTTACTTGATTACAAAAAAATTGTTACTGATTATGCTGAACTGCAAGAAGCTGATTTATATATAATAGCCGTTACTGATGATGCTATAACCAAGGTTTCTGATCAATTACAGTTCAAAAACAGATTGGTTGTTCATACTTCTGGTAGTGTTTCATTGGATAATTTAAATAATAACAATCGAAAAGGGGTCTTTTATCCGTTACAAACGTTTACTAAAAACAAGGAAGTCGATTTTAAAACCATCCCTATTTGTTTAGAAAGTGAAAATGCAACGGATTATCAATTATTAGATAAAGTAGCAAAATCCATTTCCGAAAAAGTGTATACCATTAACTCTGAACAAAGAAAAGCCTTGCATGTAGCGGCCGTTTTTGTCAATAATTTCACCAATCACTTATACCATTTGGGAAATGAAATCTGCAAGGAACACCAAGTTCCTTTTGCTATTTTACAACCACTAATTAAAGAAACCGCTCAAAAAATAATGACCCTATCACCAGAGGAAGCACAAACCGGTCCTGCGATACGTAATGACAAGCAAACCATTGAAGCACATCAATTATTTTTAACAAATAGCAATCAATCCAACATTTATAAAATACTAACACAATCAATACAAGATAATGGCAAAAAGTTATAAAGAATTAATGAACGAAATCACTACATTTATTTTTGATGTTGATGGCGTACTTACAGATAGTTCCGTATTTGTAACCACCGAAGGTGAAATTCTAAGAACAATGAATATTCGTGACGGTTATGCTATGAAAGCAGCTGTGGAAAGCGGGTATAACGTTTGTATTATTTCTGGAGGAAGTAATGAAGGGGTTCGTGTACGCTTGCGTAATTTAGGTATTACCGACATTCATTTAGGCACACCAGACAAAGTAGAAACGTTTAAAGAATATACCGAATTGTATTCCATCAATCCAGAACAAGTGCTTTACATGGGAGATGATATTCCAGATTATCATGTAATGAAATTAGTAGGTTTACCAACCTGTCCACAAGATTCCAGTCCAGAAATCAAAGCCATTTCAACTTATATTTCCCATAAGAATGGAGGAAAAGGTGCCGCTCGGGATGTAATCGAACAAGTGATGAAAGTACAAGGAAAATGGATGGAATATTTTGACGGAAAACACGATTAAATCGGTTTTGATTACCATTTTCAGTCATCATTAATTAAAAAAAGAGAACTCGCACAGAAAAAAAACAACCATGAATTTTCTAAAACTTATTCGATACCAAAACTTACTTCTACTTGCTTTCATGCAACTCGTTTTTAGGTTTGGTTTTTTGAAAATGCAAAATATTCCTTTGGCATTAAACGACTGGCAATACCTTTTACTTGTATTAAGTACAGTATTGATAGCTGCTGCAGGCTACGTGATTAATAACATTTTTGACCAAGATACAGACTTAGAAAATAAACCAAATAATCTAATTGTAGGGAGAAGCATTTCGGAAACATCAGCATATAATATTTATGCTGTTTTAAACGTAACTGGTGTTGCGATAGGTTTTTATTTATCCAATGTAATATATAAACCAGGATTTGCCTCCATTTTTATTTTAATTGCCTCAACACTATATATTTACGCAACCAGCTTGAAGCAAATGTTGCTTGTTGGTAATTTTGTCGTTGCGTTATTGCTATCATTTAGTGTCGTGATTATTGGAATTTTTGATTTATACCCCGCCATTACTTCTAAAAACCAACAAATAATGGCCGTACTTTTTTCCATACTACTTGATTACGCTGTATTTGCTTTCTTAATTAATTTTTTAAGGGAAATCATCAAAGACTTAGAAGATATAAATGGAGATTCTAATCAGGGAATGAAAACGCTACCTATTATTATAGGAGCTAAAAGAACATCAAAACTTGTTTTTGCTTTAAGTTTTATTCCAATAATTTCACTTCTTGTATATATCAAGAATTATTTTATGGCTAATAATTTACAATTTGCAGCCCTTTATTCGATTGTATTTGTCTTGGCACCACTCATTTACTTTTCGATAAAAAGTTGGGAATCAAAAAACAAAAAAGACTTTCATAAACTCAGTATCCTTTTAAAATGGATTCTTCTTTTCGGAATTTTATCAATTGTAATTATTACTTTAAATATAAAATATAATGCTTCAAAATAAATTAAATCAATACAAGCTCATTTTAGCATCTGGATCACCTAGAAGACAACAGTTTTTTAAAGATTTAGAATTGGATTTTGAAATTCGATTAAAAGAAATCGAAGAGATATTCCCTTTAGAATTAAAAGCAGGTCAAATCACTGATTATCTAGCTGAACTAAAAGCAACTGCATTTGAAGGAGAATTAAACGAAAATGAAATATTGATTACCAGTGACACCATCGTTTGGCATAATAACAAGGCCTTAGGCAAGCCAAAAGATAAAGAAGATGCTTTTGCCATCTTAAAATCATTATCAAATTCTACGCATGATGTAATTACATCCGTTTGTTTTAAAACTAATGTAAAAACTGAAGTTATATCCGAAACTACAAAAGTTACTTTTAACGAATTAAGTGACGAAGCTATTTTGTACTACATAGATAATTACAAGCCATATGATAAAGCCGGTGCATATGGAATTCAGGAATGGATTGGGTTCATTGGTGTGTCAAAAATTGAAGGTTCGTATGCTAATGTTATGGGATTACCAGTTGATAAAGTGTACGAATATTTGAGTAACTTAGCATAAAACGTATCGTATGACTTTCTTTAATAATTTTACAAAAGAAGTATTCGCAACTGGGATCCTCCTATTTGTGTTTTTTTTATTGCGGATTATTGTTTCCAAATTAGTTAGGCGTTTTGCAGAAAAAACAAATCGAATTGTACATCGAACCAATCTGGTCATTAAGTATCTTAATTTGCTTACTAATATATTGGCAATAATAGCATTAATACTTATCTGGGGAGTACAAACCAAAGATATCATCATTGCAATTTCCTCTATTACAACTGTTGTAGGGGTAGCCATGTTTGCCCAATGGTCCATTTTAAGTAACATCACATCTGGAATTATCTTATTCTTTTCGTTTCCTTTTAAAATTGGAGATGTTATCCGAATACATGATAAAGATTTCCCTATCATTGCTGAAATTGAGGATATTCGTGCATTTCATGTAGCATTAGTTACAAAAGACGGTGAAATAATTGTCTATCCCAACAATCTCCTTTTTCAAAAAGGAATATCAATAATGAAAATTCATTTTGACGATAACGAGTTTGTAGACTAATATTTATATATCTAACATTTGTTTTCAATATATTCTATCCAAAAGTTTCTTTTTTAAGTAGTAATTATATAAAAAATAAAAAAAAACATATAACTCAAAATTAGCATTAAAACATCAAATTTGCTTGTTGAATAGTAAGTGATTTCAGTAGAATTTATTGTTTATTTTAAAAACAAACAAAGCATGAACAACACCATTAAATATCCTTTTTACATCAGGCTTAGCTTTACTTTAATAAGCATAATAAGCATTACCTATATTTTTTATATGGGAAAAGATGTCTTCATTCCTGTATTATTAGCCTTTTTATTTGCGGTATTGCTATTGCCAATTGTTTCTTTTTTAAATTCAAAATTGCGTTTCCCTAATGCATTGGCAGTGAGCATAACCGTACTCCTTTTTGTTTTGTTTATTTTAGGAATTCTAGCGTTTATCTCTTACCAAATTAGTGATATAGCCAGTGATTTTGAAAAAATTGGAAAAAACATTAACCTATTCATTACTGACATCCAACGCTTTATAAGAACCAATTTTCAGGTAAGTCTATGGGAACAAAGGAAATACATTGAAGATGTTACGGAAAACTCTGTAAAAAAAGGAAAAGAAAGTATTGGTACCACTCTACTATCAGTTACTGATACTCTGATGAATATTACTTTAATTCCTATTTATACTTTCTTGATTCTTTTGTATAGAAAACATTTTGTTTTGTTTTTAACTAAGTTATTTAGAGCTGAATTTCATGAGAAATTACAAAGCATTTTAGCCCAAATAAAAAGTGCTGTACAAAACTACATCTCTGGTTTAATAATAGAAATGATTTTAGTTTCTATTTTAACCAGCATTGGGCTTTATTTTATTGGGATACAATATTATATTTTATTAGGTATTATTACAGGAATATTAAACCTTATTCCTTACATCGGTATTTTAATTGCAGGTTTTTTGACATTTTTAGCATCATTAACTGGAACGCCCGATTTATCAATAATAGTGGGAGTTGTAGGAGTAAATGTAGTTGTTCAAATAATAGACAATAATATTCTTGTACCTTTAATCATTAATACCAAAGTACAAATTAATGCTTTCGTTTCAATAATAGGGATAATTATAGGTGGTGCCATTGCAGGAATTTCAGGAATGTTTTTGGCTATACCAATATTAGCTGTTTTAAAAATTGTTTTTGACCAAATAGAAACTTTAGAACCTTGGGGCTATTTAATGGGCGATAATTTACCTAAAAAAATTATTTGGGAAAATAAAAAAGACGCCAATTATAGTTCTAAAAAAACAAATAATTCAGGAGAAAATAAATTGACTGATGATATGGTTTTTGAAAATGATATAGAGCAGGTTTAACAAAAATTAGACCACTCGATTTAAATTAATGCCGCAATCATAGATTCTAATTCATCAATTTTGACAACATATCGCTTTTTAATTCTTGTAAATTAAAAATATTTATAAATGTCTCCAAAACAAAAAATAGCGCTATTATTTTTGATGCTTTTTTGCTGTCAATTATCCTTTTCACAAATAAACAAAGTAGAGAAAGACAGTGCAGACATGTATAAAACCATTCAAACGTATTCTAAAAAAAACAAGTTTACGAAATTTATGCATGGTTTGATTTTTCAGCCTATAAGAGCTACAGCAAAAGCTAAAATTCCAAAACAAAAAACTCACAAAAACCTGCAAGGGAAAATTATTCGGAACATAACAATAGTGACACTGGATCCTTTTGGGTATTCTGATTCTGATACAACTGCTTATCCCCGAAATTGGTCAGAAAGAACAGGAAACAGACTCCATCTTAAAACGAAAGAATTGGCTATTAAAAATTTACTGCTATTTAAAAAAAACAGTGAGTACAATTCTTTCATAATTCAAGAGTCTGAACGTATCATTAGATCACAACGATTTGTTAACAGAGTAACCATTTCGGAAGAATTAATTAGTAAAACAAGTGACTCTGTTGATGTGTACATTCGGGTATTGGACTCATGGAGTACCATCCCAAAATTTGAAGTTTCAAATTCCCGTATTTCTGTGGGACTAAATGAAAATAACTTTTTTGGTACTGGACAACAATTTGACTATCGTTTTACAAATCGCTTTAGTGATGGAAAAAATGCCAATAACTTAGCTTATACCATCCCTAATATTAAGAATACTTTCATTAAAACAAAATTAAAATACCAAACTGATCTTGAAAATAATTATACTAAAAGTATTGATATTGAAAGACCTTTTTATTCTCCACTGACAAAATGGGCAGGAGGTATTTTTTTAGAACAGCAATTTAGAAGAGACACCTTACAAGGATTAGACTTGATTTATGTCAAACAAAATTTCAAATTCAGCTCTCATGATTTTTGGATTGGAAAGGCATTTAATATATTTAAAGCAAACTCAGTAAATGAAAGAACAACAAATCTGATTTTAGCAGGGGTCTTTATGAATAAAAATTATATCGAAAGTCCACCTATTACTTATGATCCAATTGATTTTTATTCGAATGAAAAATCAATACTAATGGGGATTGGTATCAATACAAGAAAATTTATTGAAGATAAGTACATCTTTAAAAACGGAATTATTGAAGATGTTCCCATTGGAAGAATTTACGGAATAACTGCAGGTTATCAATACAAAAATAAAAGTTGGAGGCCTTATCTAGGCGCCCAAATTTCGTTTGGTAATTATCATAAATGGGGATTTTTGAGTACCAATTTAGAAGTTGGTACTTTTTTTAATCAGTCTAAAACAGAGCAAACAGCCTTTTCTTTTCAAGCCAATTATTTTACCAACTTAATTGAGTTAGGAAAGTGGAAATTAAGACAGTTTATAAAACCGCAAGTACTTATTGGATTAAATCGGAAAAACTCGATTGGGGATCAACTTTCAATTAATGAAAATTATGGGATCCAAGGATTTAATAGTGCGGTGTATGGAACAAATAAAATGGTCATGACACTACAAACACAATCCTATGCTCCAAAAGATATTGGTGGGTTTCGCATGAATCCTTATTTTAATTATACTATTGCCGTTATTGGAAATAGTCAAAGTAGCGTACAAAAAAGCAAGGCCTATTCTAAAATTGGAATTGGCGTTATAATAAGTAATGACTATTTAGTTTTTAGTTCTTTTCAATTTTCACTTTCGTACTACCCAACAATTCCTTTTGAAGGGGACAATGTTTTTAGAACTAATGCTTTTCAGACCACAGATTTTGGTTTTCAAACCTTCGAGTTAGCTAAACCTAGAACAGTCTTGTTTAAATAATCAACTTCTATTTAGCTTTCATATGTTTAATATTCAATAAATTAAAATTTATTTTAATTTTAAATATGTGTGAATATTATAATTTTTGTTGTTAATTATACAAATCTAATTATAAGATTATTATTATCTTTATATCAGTTAAAAAAACAAAATTAAAACCAAATAACTATGAAAAAACTAAGTTTTTATTTAATGATAATGGTATTATCATTAACTGCCTGTCCAAGTTCTATGTTTGCTGCTGAAAAAAATGTACCAACTTCAGAACCAAAAGAAATTCCTGCAGAAGTTCAAACCATGCTTAACCGCTTAGAAGAAATTAAAGAGATGGATAAATCATCTTTAAAATCATCAGAAAAAAAAGAACTTAGAAAAGAAGTTCGTGAAATAAAAGAGAATTTAAGATCATCTGGAAATGGATTGTACCTTTCCGTTGGAGCAATTATTATTATTATACTTTTATTAATTTTATTACTATAAGTACATAATTAACAACTACTTAAAATAAGAAGTGCGTATAACACTTCTTTTTTTATGCAAATATTCGACTTAAATAACTGTTAATATAGGTATTTTGGCATCATAGTTGTTTTTAGTGTTATGTATTGAAAATTCAATACTTTAAAAATTAAAATAAAAAATAGAAAAAATGAAAACTATAAAATTAATTGCAATTGGAATAGTTCTATTGGTAACAAGTGCTACACAAGCACAGGTTTCAGTAAATGTAAATATTGGTACACCTCCTTCCTGGGGACCTTCTGGTTATGATCAAGTTGATTATTATTACTTACCAGATGTCCAAGCTTATTATGATATTCGAGCTTCTCAATTTATTTATTTTGGAAGTGGTAAATGGGTAAGATCAAGATATCTACCGAGACAATATAGAAACTATGATTTGTACAATGGTTATAAAGTAGTATTAAATGATTATCACGGACGAACACCTTATACCTATTACAAACAACACAAAGTAAAATATTACAAAGGGTATAAAGGACAACCTCAAAGATCAATTGGTAACAGAAATGATAACCATAAAGACAATCATAAAGATAATGGTAACCATAAAGGAGGAAATGGAAATAAAGGTCACGGAAAAAGCAAACATTAATTTAAATATTACATTGTTAAAAAGAAACGTATAATGCGTTTCTTTTTTTTGTCATATACCCAATTAAACGTTAATAAAATCATTCTGGCACAGTTGTTGGATTCTATCTTAAAGTATATACGAAATGAATAAAAATTTAAAAAAATTAATTTAAAAATATAGAAAAGATGAAATCATTAAAACTAATTGCCGTTGGAATAATTCTACTCATATCAAGTGCTACACAAGCTCAAGTTTCAGTAAGTTTAAATATAGGTACAGCTCCATCATGGGGACCTTCAGGATATGCAAATGTTGATTATTATTATTTACCTGATGTTCAAGCGTATTATGATATACGTGCTTCTCAGTTTATTTATTTTGGAAGTGGTAGATGGGTTAGATCGAGATATTTACCAAGACAATATCGTAATTACGATTTAAACAGAGGATATAAAGTAGTACTAAATGACTACCATGGTAACAGACCTTATTCAAATTTCAATCATGATCGAGTAAGATACCACAAAGGATATAGAGGTGAAAATCAAAGATCTATTGGATACAGAAATAATGATAGAAGATCAGATAACCATAGATACACACAAAATCGTAGATATGCTGATAACCATAGAAAATCAAATAATTATAGAAATGAAAGACATGATGAAGGACATGGAAACAGTCGTGGAAAAGGTCATGGAGAAGGAAACAATAAACATAATAATAGAAGAAATTAATCCTTTTATTTAAATTAAAAAAGAGCATCGTAAATGATGCTCTTTTTTTTGCCATATCCTTTTTGGTTAAGAAAATTAAAAAACAATTAAATGAAAAATATATAATTACTACATTTGAGGTAATTGTAAATTAATTTCCGAAAAATGATTAAAAATAAATATATTTTAACCTTACTAATTCTAATTTCCTTTCAAATACTTTTAGCACAAAAACCTCAAAAAGTAACTTCAGCTGAAATCTATAATCAAATTGAAAAACTTAATTTCCTAGGATCAGTTCTTTACATTGCTGCACATCCAGACGATGAAAATACCCGATTAATTTCTTATTTATCAAATGAAACAAAGGCCAGAACAGGATATCTTTCCTTAACACGTGGTGATGGAGGTCAGAATTTAATAGGCCCACAATTACGAGAATTATTAGGCGTAATACGTACTCAAGAATTGATAGAAGCTAGAAAAATTGATGGTGGTGAACAATTTTTCTCAAGAGCTAATGATTTTGGTTTTTCAAAAAATCCTGATGAAACATTACAAATTTGGGATAAAGAAAAAGTACTTTCCGATGTAGTTTGGGCAATTAGAAAATTCCAACCCGATGTTATCATCAATCGTTTTGACCATCGCTCACCAGGTACAACTCATGGTCATCATACCTCTTCGGCAATTTTAAGCACTGAAAGCTTTAGCCTAACGAATAATCCTCGCATATTTGCAGATCAATTAAAATTAGTAAAACCATGGCAACCCAAACGCCAGTTTTTTAATACTTCTTGGTGGTTTTATGGAAGTAAAGAAAAATTTGATGGGGTAGACAAAACCAATTTAACAACAATACAAACTGGTGTTTACTATTCAGATTTAGGGAAGTCAAATCAGGAAATTGCAGCATTAAGTAGAAGTAGCCATCAATCACAAGGTTTTGGAAGTACTGGAAGTCGCGGGGAGGATTCTGAATATCTTGAATTGATTAATGGTGAATCCTTAAAAGATAAATCTAATATATTTGAAGGAATAGACACGAGTTGGAATCGCATTAAAGGCGGAAAACCTATCGGGGATTTAATAACGGAAATTACATCTAAATATGATTTTACAAATCCTTCGGCTAGTATTCCCAACTTGGTCAAAGTCTATCAAATGATCCAATCATTAAATGAAGACCATTGGAAAGCGGTAAAATCCGAAGAACTAAAAAAAATTATTACAGCTTGTGCTGGCTTATATCTAGAAGCAGTTGCGACAGAGCAAGAAGCAACTCCTGGAAGTATTGTTGGTTTAAAACTAGAGGCTATAAATAGAAGTACAGTATCAATACAATTAGTAAGTGTTGAAACTTTACCAGAGCAAAAAACGATTGTTCAAAACAAAGATTTAAAAAACAACATTTTAGAAAACATAAATCTCAATTTACAATTACCTTCAACAATTAATTACACTCAGCCGTATTGGCTTAAAGAGAAAGGAACTGTAGGTATGTATACGGTAAATGATCAAAAAAATATTGGAATCCCAGATATTATTCGAGAGGTAAAAGTAATTTTCAATATGAAGATTAATGGAGTCGAAATTCCTTTTGATCGCACTGTTGTTTACAAATACAATGATAATGTAAAAGGAGAAATGTATAATTATCTAGACATTGTTCCTGCAGTTACAACAAGTATCCTTGATAAAGTGTCGCTTTTTAATACAGGAAGCCATAAAGCAATAGCTGTAAAAATTAAATCTGGAAAAGACAATATTAAAGGAGATTTACAACTTGATTTACCTGAAAAATGGATTGTTTCTCCAACATCAATTCCTTTTAATTTAGACAAAAAAGGAACCGAAAAAACCGTGTATTTTGAAGTAACTCCTCCTAAAGAATCATCGGAAGTTATAGCGAAAAGTATTGCCATAATTGACAATAAAATTTATAATACGGACCAAGTAATAATTGACTACGGTCACATTACCAAACAACAAGTTTTAGAACCAGCTGAGTCAAAATTTATCAAATTAGATTTAAAAATTAACAATGAAAAAATTGGATATATTATGGGCGCAGGTGATGAAGTTCCTGCGAGTTTAACTCAAATGGGATATATCGTTACCCTATTGAATCCTGATGAAATTTCACCTGAAAAACTAGCCCCTTTTGATGTTATTATCACTGGAATTCGAGCTTATAATACGGTACAAGTACTTTCGAATAAGCAAAAAATACTTTTTGATTTTGTAAAAGGCGGAAAAACAATGTTGGTACAATACAATACCCCTGATTTAAATCCCGATTTAACAATAGCGCCTTATTCATTAACCATGTCCCGTGATCGTGTTACTGAAGAAAATGCAGAAGTGAAATTTCTAGCACCGAATCACCCCATTTTAAATTATCCAAACAAAATAAGCGCTACTGACTTCGAAGGATGGACACAAGAACAAGGTTTATATTACCCAAGTGAATACGATAAAGCCTTCACTCCTATCCTATCTTCAAATGACAAAGGAGAAACACCAAAAAATGGTGCATTACTAGTAGCTCCTTATGGAAAAGGATATTACATTTATACAGGTTTGAGTTTATTTAGAGAATTACCCGCAGGAGTCTCAGGAGCTTATCGATTATTGTCCAATATGATTTCATTAAAAAATCCAACAACAATTCCTGATCAGAAAATAAAACCCTAATACTATGGAGGCAAAAAAAACAAAAAATTGGAAAAAAAATTATACATGGGTGCTTATAGCAAATGCCATTTATATTTTGATCTTTTATCTAATAATGAAATTATACTCTTAAAATATGCAACTATTCGATTGGATTGTACTTATTGTAACCCTATTATTTATAGTAATTTACGGAGCTTGGAAAACCAAAGGAAGTAAAAATGTTGAAGACTTTATTCTAGGTGGTAACGAGACCCCATGGTATACTGTAGGGCTTTCGGTTATGGCTACACAAGCTAGTGCTATAACCTTTTTGTCAACTCCAGGACAGGCTTATCATGACGGTATGGGATTTATTCAGTTTTACTTTGGATTACCTATTGCTATGATCGTTATTTGCCTCACTTTTATTCCAATATATCATAAGTATAAAGTCTATACTGCTTATGAATATTTAGAAAAAAGATTTGATTTAAAAACCCGTTCATTAGCTGCAATCCTTTTCTTATTTCAAAGAGGATTAGGAACAGGACTTACCATTTATGCACCTGCTATCATCTTGTCAGCAATATTAGGCTGGAATCTTACTTATATGAACATTGTTATTGGTGTTCTAGTAATTATATATACATTTTCGGGAGGGACTAAAGCGGTGAATGTAACCCAGAAACAACAAATGTTTGTGATTATGTCAGGGATGTTCATTACCTTTTTTCTCATATTGCATTTTTTACCAAACGAAATGACTTTTAGTAATGCCTTGCATATTGCTGGTGCAAATGACAAAATGAATATTGTAAATTTCTCTACTGATCCCGAGGAAAAATATACTTTTTGGAGTGGAATAACGGGAGGATTTTTCTTGGCATTAGCATATTTTGGAACAGATCAATCACAGGTAGGACGTTATTTATCAGGAAAATCAGTCCGAGAAAGTCAGATGGGATTGATTATGAATGGCCTTTTAAAAGTTCCAATGCAGTTCTTTATTTTGTTAACTGGAGTAATGGTTTTTGTCTTTTTTCAATTCAATCCAGTTCCTTTAAACTTCAATCCTAATAATAAAATAACGATTGAAAAATCACAATACAAAGTAGAATATCATGGTTTAGAAAAACAATTAGATGCACTATCAGAAGATAAAAAAGTAATCAATCTATTATATATTGACCAACTTAACCAAGATTATGACAATCCAATTCTTAGAAAGGAATTAATAGCCTTATCCTCGAAGGAAAAAGATTTAAGAGAAAGAGCTAAAGAGATAATTTTAAAAGCGGATAGCCATAGTGAAACGAATGATAAAGATTATGTATTCTTTCATTTCATTCTAAATTATTTACCAAAAGGGCTTATCGGGTTATTACTAGCAGTTATTATATCAGCAGCTATGTCTTCTACCGCATCGGGATTAAATGCATTAGCATCCACAACAGCTATAGATATATACAAGCGTAACCTAAAAGAAGAAAAATCAGAAAAGCATTATCTAAATGCCACTAAGTTCTTCACTTTATTATGGGGTATCATCGCTATTCTTTTTGCTTGCATAGGGACCTTATTTGAAAATTTAATACAGTTGGTAAACATAATAGGCTCCATATTCTATGGTACAGTATTAGGGATATTCCTTGTAGGTTTCTATATTAAACATGTACAAGCCAAAGCAATATTTTATAGCGCTTTAGTAAGTCAAATGACAATTTTTATAATTTATTATTTTGCCATTCATGTGTATCCAAGTGGCGAGGCCAAATTAGGATATTTATGGCTTAACTTTATTGGAGCTATGTTGACTATAATTCTGTCATCATTACTGCAATGGACTGTTTGTAGAAATTCTAAAAAGTAAATTCAGTTATTTTTTTACAAAATGAGAATTGAATATATTCACCAAAGCATTAGGGTTAAATGATTTTAAAAGTATTTTTCCATCTTTATCTAATAAAAAGAAATTTGGATTTGAATAGGCATTAAAATCTACTAAATATTGTTTTTTATCGTCAGTGTTTTTTAAGTTAATCCAGTCTGTCAATTTATTGTCAGTGATAAATTTAATCCACTGACTTTCATCACTGTCATTTAATACCGATACAACTTGAATCTTTCTGTCTTTAAAATAAGCTTTAAATTGATCAAAATAATTTTTAACTAAAGGTACAGTTTCCATACAATGATGACATGTAGGGCTAAAGAAAACCAAATACGTAAGCTCATTTTGTGCATATATATTAGACAGATTGAATTTTTGACCATTTTGATCTTCCATACTAAAATCAGGAATTTTAGATAACCTAGGTAAGACTTTATTAGTGCTAATTAATGCTTTTAAACCACTTTTTTCCTGATCCGTTAACACATCACAGGTTACTCCGTCTATATATTTTTTAGAAAAATATTCTAACGTTTGTTCTAAATTTTCGTCATCAAAATAATATAAATTAGACATAATCCATTTAGAAAAAATGCCGTAAGTACCTGTCTTACAATTCATACCATCAAACAAAATATCTAAATCCTTTGAATAGTTTTCATTATTTAGAGGTAGCAATCTAATGTACGTGTATAGTAACGTATAGACATTAGGCATCAATATCAATTGCTTATCATTTTTATTTATAAAACTGAAAAATGAATCCCGGTATTTGTATTTTGAAGCTAAATCATCTGGTTTTTTCTCAGCAATTTTATTTTCAATTTTTAAATACAAACTTAGAGATGAATTGGGATACTTAGCAATTATTGATTTACCTAATGCTATTTTTTGATCTACTGTAAGGGTCTTAGAATTGATTTTTTTCTGGTAGTCCAGAAAGTCGATAGTACTATTAGAATACAAACATTTTACATTTGCTATCGCTTTCTCATTCAATTCTAATCCTATTCTATCACCGTTATCTATTGACAGCTCTACATATTCTGTAGGCTTAGATTGAAGCATTAATTTATAAATAACTCCAATAATTTTATTTTTTTTTGTAAAAACAACTTTCTGTTTCGGGGACTTGACAGTAATGCTATCTAGAATAATATCTTGTTTTTTAATACCATAAGTATAGCATAGCAGTATTTTTTCATTTACAAGATTCTCTGTATCAATTGTTACAACATACCCGTTTGAGTCTGTATTGACAATAGCTTTCTTAACTACTTGCGAAAAAACTGGATTAATACAACAAAGACTTATAACAATGAAGAAAGATTTTAACGTAGAATACATTACCTAGACTTTATATTTTAAGTCAAATTATGTGACTTAATTACTGATTTCAAAAACAAATATGTTCATGCTTAAAGCAGAATAATTTAATTACTTACTCCAATCAGAAATACTGTCTTTATTCATTTTAACGTAATCTTGATTCCCCGCTTTTTCAGCTGCAACTAAAGATAATTTTGCCGTTTCAATTGCTCCTTTTTTATCACCTTGTTTCGCTTGAATCAATGATTTTAGACGCAAATAGAAGAATGGTTTTTCAGTGCTTAGTTCTAACGCTTTATCCATATAAGTTCTAGACTTTACAATGTCACCGTTCGATTGAAAAAGGTATTGAGCTGATGCAAAATAATCACCTGCGTTAGGCCCTGCTAAAGCTTTTTCTATACTTGCAGTAGCGATTTTTTGTGTAGGCACTTCAAATTTTAAAGCAGCATAAGAATTTTCCCAATACATTTCTAAATACCCATAATTAGTATCTAAACCGCTAAGTCCAATAGTGAAAGTCTCCGCTGCTTTTGGCATAGATTCTTCTTTTACAGTTGTTCTTAATGCTACATTTGCTTCATTAAATTCTTGTGGAGTTCCCCAGTTATCTGTAGTTAAATAAAAAATCACATCCCAGTTTTGGCTACTTGGAACTGTATATAATGCGTATTTTCCCTTTTTCAACGTTTTTCCGTCAATTACAACATCATCACTAAAAGATACTGTTGTGTTTTCATTAGCACCTGTTCTCCATAATTTACCAAAAGGAACTAAATTACCAAAAACAGCTCTACCACGAGCCGAAGGTCTTGAATATACAATCTCAACATTTGTCAATCCAACCATTTGGTTTATCGTAGCTTTAGGGCTTTGTTGTGGAGTTTGTACTTGTGCCTCAATTGTAAATTGAGTAATGATAATAGCTAATGCAATTAGTATTTTTTTCATATTTAATAAATTATAGTTTTTCAAATTTACAAATTCAGGTATTCATAAATGTTAATTATTCCTTAATTCCATTTTTATATTGTGAAACCATTTCAAAATTAATATCTGAAAAATGATTAATTATCACATCAGCTTCTGATAAATCCTGATCTTTGGAGTGAAAGCTATTATAAGCAACACAAAATATCCCAGCCGCTTTTGCCGCTTTAATCCCATTTGTGCTGTCTTCAATAACGATGCAATTTTCTTTAGGAGCAACAGATAATGAAGCGGCATGTTCAAAAATGGCAGGATGCGGTTTAGACATTGGAAAATCTTCTCCACTTACAATATGAGTAAAATAATCGTGTAATTTGAATCGGTTAAAAACGCGTTCTATTGTTACTTTTGAAGCTGAAGAAGCTAAAATTAATTGCATCCCTTTTTTATGAAAATCTTTAATCAAATTTTCTACCCCTGCTAATAGTTCTAAATCTGCCTTCTTATCAAAAGCATCATTAAAAATAGTGCGTTTTCTTTGGATCAGATCCTCAACATCATGATTTAGCTGAAAAATATCTTTTACTTTTTGAAATGTATTTCTAGTCGAATTTCCTGTAAATGAGGTAAACATTTCTTCGGTGACATCAATTTGCAATTCCCCAAATTGCTGAAAATAAGCATAACGGTGTACTGGTTCCGTGTCTACAATTACACCATCCATATCAAAAATTACAGTTTGTATCATTTTATAAGTTTATTTTTTTAGTTCTAATTTCTTAAAACAGCATATTATTTTTTAAGCAAATAACGAATCACAGTTTCTGCAGCATATAACCCAAATAATCCTGGCATATAACTGTTTGTTCCATAAAATGATTTTTTATAATTAGAACCATCTGTCATTTTTAAACTTTCTTCATCTTGAATTTCTGAAGAGAAAACGACTTTTAGCTTGTCTATTTTATGTTCTTTTAATCGTCTTCGAATGGTTTTAGCCAAAAAACAATTTTCTGTATTATTAATATCAGCTACCTTCACTTTTGCCGCTTCCATTTTTCCACCGGCACCCATACTAGAAATAATTTTAACCCTTTTTCGCTTGGCGCCAATTATTAAATTTAGTTTTGGTGTAACGCTATCGATACAATCTAATACATAATCAAACTCATCAGAAACAATTTCAAATGCGCGCTCTGGTGAAAGGAATTCCTGTACACGTGTCAATTGTAGTTCCGGATTAATATCCATCAATCGATCGCCTACAATAGTGATTTTCGGTAGCCCTACAGTAGAATGTAACGCTGGTAATTGCCTGTTTATATTTGTAATGTCTACAACATCTCCATCCACAATAGTCATCTTTCCTACTCCTGCTCTTGCTAAAAACTCAGCCGCAAAAGACCCAACACCACCCAGTCCTACTACCAAAATGTTAGCATTTTGTAATTTATTTAATCCTTCTTTTTTAAATAAAAGTTCCGCTCGTTCTGTCCACTCTGCCATTGTTTTTTGTTTAAAGTTTAAGGTTTAAAGTTCAAAAAACTTCACCTTTTGAATATTAGTTATCTTAAATCAAGTCTGTTTTAAAAACAACTTGAACATTATTTTTTATTGTTTGTTGCAATTCGGCTGCCGTGCATCTTTTATATTTTGCCGCCAAAGCATATACTTCATCAATTGTTTCTACTACTGTATCTGTTTCTAAAAAAAAACGATCGCTAGGTGTAGAACTAAAAACAGTTTCTAATTCAGGATTTCGCAATAAATATTTCCCAAAAGAAATATAAAACCCATTATCGATTAATAGCTTGGCCACTTGTGCATTTTTGGAAAAACCATGAATAATCATGGGAACCGAAATATGCAAGCGTTTTTTGGTCTCTATTACTTCTTGAAAAGCAGCTACACAATGAAGCACAACTGGTTTCTTGTATTCTTGAGCTAAAAGCAATTGTTTTTCGAAAACCGTTTGTTGCAATTCCATTGGAATTTCAATTCGTTTATCAAGTCCACATTCGCCAATAGCAAGGCAATTGGGCTCTTGTAATTTACTTTTAATAATTCCTAAATCGGATTCAAGACGCTGTTCGTTAATAAACCAAGGATGAATTCCTATGGAATAAAATGGAATATTGGCATCAAATTCCCAAGGATATTGATTGACCAACTCCAACACATTTGGATTATTAGTCGAATTATGAATATGTAAATTAAAAAAATCCATTAGTCGTGAAATTTTTTGACTCCTGCTTTTATCTCTATATCCAAATCGTTTTCCAAAGGCACTTTTGGACAAGAATATTTATGACTATAAGCACAATAGGGATTGTATGAAGTATTAAAATCAATTGCGATTGTATTGCCTTTTGGTGTTTTTAAATCAATGTACTTCCCTCCTATATAACTCTCATTCCCACAAGTTAAATCTGAAAATGGTAAAAACAAATAGTCTTTGTATTTTTTTTGTTTTGATAACTCAATATTCTTGTAAATATTAAGTTTCATCTTTTTACCGTCGATGGTAAAATGTGCTTCACCATATTTTACATAAACTGGTTTCCTATCTGTTGACGTTTTCATCTCAAAAGGCTTCTCTCTATTAGTCCTAATAAATTGAGCAATTACAGCGTATTTTTTATCAATGGGATAAAAGTCTAAAGCTTTGAAATTAGCTAAATCTTCGGCCATTAAAGGACTTGTTTTAGCATCAGCATATTCACTATTGATTTCCTTTTGAAATTTTTCAGCGTCACTACTATCATATTTTTCTTGGGCAAAACCAAAATTTAACTGAAGCAGTATTACTAAGGATAAAAACTTTTTCATTTTTTTTTGTTTCAGCAAAAATAGTTTAAAAGTTACAATGGGACAAAGACTCTAAGTTACAAAGTTTTCTACCTTTGTAAAAATTTACTATTTAATAATGCTAATAACCGCTTTTCAACGTTACATCAATAATTTCAAGGGATTTTCAAGAGAAATTTGGATTCTTACACTCATCACGTTTATCAATAGAGCGGGAACGATGGTATTGCCCTTTTTATCTAAATATTTAAAGGAAGACTTACAGTTTTCGTATGGTGAAGTAGGTTGGATTATGGTCGCATTTGGTCTGGGTTCCATGTTGGGTTCTTGGCTCGGAGGAAAACTATCTGACAAAATTGGCTTTTATAAAGTAATGGTTTTTAGTTTATTTAGTAGTGGTGTTTTCTTTTTTGCGCTCCAATATATTACCAGTTTTTGGGGATTGTGCTTTGGAATGTTTAGCATTATGACTTTGGCTGATATGTTTAGACCAGCCATGTTTGTATCCTTAGGTGCGTATGCAAAACCTGAAAACAGAACCCGTTCTTTGACCTTGGTTCGTTTAGCAGTAAACCTAGGTTTTGCAGCTGGCCCCGCTTTGGGTGGTTTGATTATCATGGGAATTGGATACCAAGGATTATTTTGGGTGGATGGTAGTTCTTGTATAGTGGCTATTTTAATTTTTGCTTTATTAGTAAAAGAAAAGAAAAAATCCTCACACCATGACCCACATGCCACCATACTGGAGGCCGCTTCCGTATTTAAGGATACCATTTTCTGGATTTTTCTATTTGTTAGCTTTGTCACGGCAATGATTTTCTTTCAATTATTCACCACTTTACCTTTATATCATAGTGAAAAATTTGGTTTGAGTGAATTGCAAACCGGTTTATTGATGACCTTAAATGGTTTATTGATTTTTGCATTAGAAATGCCTTTTGTGGGTTATTTTGAAAGAAAAAAAGTGCAGAAACTCAAAATTATTCTTTGGGGAGCATCAATAATGGCAGCTAGTTTTTATTTATTACTCATCAATGTTTGGGCAGGAATACTTGTAATTGCCATGATTATGATGTCTATTGGTGAAATATTTGCTTTTCCGTTTTCGAATACTTTTGCGATGAGTAGGGCACCTAAAGGACATGAAGGTCGCTATATGGCATTGTATACTATGAGCTTTAGTTTAGCTCATATTGTGAGTTCTAAGGTGGGACTTGAAATTATTGCTCGATTTGGCTACCAAATAAATTGGTTCGTTATGGGAACTTTTGGTGTCTCGGCTGCTTTATGTTGCATTTGGATTCAAAAACTATTAAAATTAGAAAACAAACTCCCCTAAATCTAAGTTTAGATTAATCACTCCTTCCTTCCTTTCTTATCTTTCACAATTGACAAAATTAATTGATTATCAACATTTTATTTTTTATAACTATAAAAATAGTTTTAAAACTACAATTTTAGTTGTAAAACTAAAAAAATAGTTGTAAGTTTGAATTGCGTTAAGGATAGTAGGCGATATCCTCGTAGTGAAACGAAGAGATAAAGCCGAATAGCCTGCCCCCGCTTTTTTTGCGGGGAACGCCCAAATAAAACTTGAGCTATGCAAAAACTGACAAACAAAGAAGAAGAGATCATGCACATTTTATGGAAGCTAAAAAAAGCGTTTGTAAAAGAAGTCATGGAAGAAATCACAATTGATCCACCACATTATAACACTTTATCGACTATTATACGGAATCTAGAAGAGAAAGGATATGTATCGTATAATGCTTATGGAAAAACTCATCAATACTTTCCTATTGTTACTATTGAAGAGTACCGAAAAAAATTTATGAATACCGCTATTGATAATTATTTTAATAGTTCTTATAAAAACATGGTTTCCTTTTTTGCCAAGGAGGAAAAAATTTCGGCAGCGGAATTGCGTGAAATTCTGGAAATGATTGAAAACAAAAAATAAAGGTATGGAAACGCTATTTATTTATCTCATCAAATCCAGTGGATTGGTTGCTTTGTTTTTTCTAAGTTATCACTTTATGTTGCGAAAAGAAACGTTCTTTACTAGTAATCGTTGGTTTTTATTAAGTGGATTAATTACGTCCGTGGTTTTACCTCTTGTAATTTTTACAAAAATAATTTGGGTGGAGCCTGTTGTAACAAATACAAATTGGTCCAATATTCCTGCATCGAATTATATAGAAGAAAAATCATTTGAAGACTATTTACCAATACTAACTATTTTAACTTACAGTCTTGGGATACTTTTATTGCTAGCCAAATTTTCCTATGATTTTTATAGTTTACAAACGGTCTTAAAAGGAAAATTGACTCAACAACAGGCTGATTTTAAACTTATTGACATAAAAGAAAATCTAGCACCCTTTTCATACTTTAATACTATTGTTTACAATTCGGCATTATACAGCCCTATCGAGTTAGAAAATATTTTGGAGCACGAAAAAATTCATAGTGAACAACACCATACTGTTGACGTTCTGATTTCGAGATTGTTTTGTATTGTTTTTTGGTTCAATCCATTCATTTGGTGGTATAAAAAAGCGATTTTGCAAAATCTTGAATTCATTGCTGACAGTGAAGCATTAAAAAAAATATCAGACAAAAAAGCCTATCAAATCACGCTTCTAAAAATAACAACACAGGAAAATTGTGTTGCCATTACCAATCATTTTTATCAATCATTAATCAAAAAACGAATCGTTATGTTAAACAAAAATCAATCAAAAAAAAGGAATTCTTGGAAGTACTTATCAATACTTCCTGCTCTAGTTGCCTTTGTATTTCTATTTCAAATTGAAGTAGTTGCACAGGAAAAAGTAAAAGAAACAATGACTACGGTAAAAGAAAGTCCAGATAACGACTTAAAAACTGAACTTAGCCAAAGTAGCCCTGACCCCATCAAAAAAACGAGAACTGTCACCGTGCACTCTACAAAAGAAGGCGATAATGAAAAAGTAAAAACTATCTATATTGATGGTAAAGAAGCAAGTCAAGCTGACTTAGACGCATTAGATGCCGATGTTATTAAGACTATGGATGTTAATAAAAATGACGAAAAATCAACCATTAAAATAATCACTAAAAATGGTAATGGTATTCCTGACGACACCGAAATTTTTATAAACGGAAAAAAAATGAGTAAAAAGGAATTAGATGAATTGGATTCAAAAGATATTGAAACAATGGATGTAAGAAAATCTAATGCTACGAATTCTAACAAAAATACAATTAGAATAATTACTAAAACAAGAACTCAATATTCTGACAATAAAGACATTCCAACTCCTCCAACTCCTCCAACTCCACCTACTTTTAATTTTAAAGCTCCAAAAGCCCCTAATTTTCCAAAGGCTCCAAAGGCTCCAAAAGGAGATCCAATCACAGGAGATAAAAAAGCTTGGAAAGACTTTGATATAAAAATGGAAGAGTTCAACAAAAAAATGGAAGCCATAACACCCGAAATGGAAGCATTTGACAAAAAAATGGCAGAGTTTGATAAACAAATGGAACCTTTTAATGCTCAAATGGAAATTTTTGAAAAAAAAATGAAAGTGTTCGAAAAGCAAATGGAAGAATACGAAGTCAAGCTAAATGAAAATAAATAGAAATTATAAATCATTGAAGACGGTCAATATCAAGACCGTCTTTTTTTATATCTTTGAAAAAAATAAATCCAACTATGTTTAAAATAGTAGCTCAACTCAACAAACTTATCTTACCCAGTTTTACGAAGCAAAGATTAGATTTGTCCAAAGCCAAAAAATGGCAAATGGCAATTATTGGATTTAGATATTATGTAACTACAAGAGCATTAGACTAGTGCAAATAACATGAAATAAATTTTAATTTTATTTTAAAATTGACTTGCAAAACTAATAAGATTGCTTATATTTGCACCCGCATTAAGGCCTCGTGGCGCAACTGAATAGCGCACTTGATTACGGCTCAAGAGGTTACTGGTTTGAATCCAGTCGAGGTCACTTTACGGGACAAAGAGAAAAAACTCTCTTTTGTCCCGTTTTTTTTACGACTTAACTCATTGTTAATCATGTAGATAGACTCAATTACCTTGTTTATCCTTGTGGTTTGTACTTGCTCTCCACGAATTGTGAAATTTTCAGGGTAAATTAAACCAATTAGGTCCCTTGCCTCCGCCAAACTTGCATTGCTATAATTATTGTTTAGTCTAATAAGATTTTCAATACCATTACTCAATAGCCCATCTATACTTTGTTTGTCATTACTTATTAGAGATAGTTCAAATTCTAACTTGATTATCTTTTCAGAATAATCAAGTTTCATTACTCTGTAATCTGAAGGATCAATTTGCATTGTTGAAAGTAAATCCCTCGAATTACTTAATCTATTATTATAATCTTTTATCTGCTCTAAAATTCTTTGCTTCTCTTCACGTGCACTATCTGTTAAATCTCTATATGTTTCTATTAAGACAGCTGTATAGATTTTTTTTACCTCATGGAGCGGTTCGTATGTTTTTAGATTCTCTGCAAAAACATCATTAGCTACTTCTGAGTTTATACGATATTTACATTCAGAATCACAATGATAATAGTAATAATATTTTGTACGCCCTTTACATTTACTTCCTAACAATTTTTTCCCGCATTTTGGACAAGTAAAGAATCCACGCAAAGGAAACTCCTCAATAGTTTCAATCTTAGTTCGATAACTTCGGGATTTACCATCTAATACAGCTTGAACGTTATAAAATAAACCTTCTGAAATAATTGGCTGGTGTTGCCCTGATACAAACGTACTTTCCTCATCTTTATACTTTGGAATAAAGATTCTTCCACAATAAATAGGATTTCTTATTAGAAGCCAAAAGTTACTTTTTCCTCTTGTGTAACCTTTTTTCTTAGCCATAATAAAAATTTGTTCTGTGCTGAATATTCCTTTAGCTATTTCCTCGAATGCCCATCGCATTATCGAAGCCTCTGGATCTTTCTGACAAATATATTTCTGACCGTCTTCTTTAGATTTATTTGCGTAACCAAATGGAGCTATACCCATATATCGCCCTTCTTTTTTTGCACGTCTCATCCCGTGAAATGTATTTAAGGCTCTTCTATCATTTTCTACCTCTGGAGCTGCAAGATAAAATGCTAACATCATTTTATTTTCAGGAATTGCTAAGTCTAACGGCTGTTCCATTGCCTGAGGTTCTACTCCTAACTTTCGAAGTGTGCTTATCATTTGATAAGCATCGCCCGCATTTCTACTAAACCTATCCCATTTTGTAAAAAGAATAAAATCTATCTTGTTCTTATACTTTTTTAAATTAAGCAGAAGTTTCTTCCATTGCGGGCGATTAAATGTCTTAGCTGAATGGTCTTCATAAATTACATCTCGGACTGCAATAAAGTTAATATCACAGTATTTTCTGAGGACCTCCTCTTGATTTCTTTGGGAATATCCTCTATCTGCCTGTTCATCTGTACTTACCCGTATATATAGATCGGCTACTTTTTTCATGTTTGCAAATATTTAGATACAGCTATATTAGCTATTTTTTTCATAAACTCCAAAATTGCTTTAGCTTCTTCAACAGTTACATGTATACCCCCAGAATTAAGTATATTCATAGTTTGTGTCGGAGTAATTCTTCCTTTCTTGTTTAGTTTATTTTCCATTATTTCCCTATTTTTATTTACAAAAAAAGCCCGAAAACGGGCTTTTTTATTATTCTCAAAACAATCTTTTTTTTACTTGACATATCTACAAATAAATCTTGCTCGCCTGATTTCTTTTAAAAGAGGGTTCGTACTTGATATAACCATACTCGCTTAACTCTCTTACACATTTATGATAAGTGGTTGATGCCGATATTTTTGCTATTCGCATAATTTCATAACTAAAAACCTGTATAGGACTAGCAAAACCCCTATCCTCACTATATTTCAATAAAGCGGCATACACACCAATATGCGTAATACTGATACGGTAATCTTTTTCAATAGCTGAAAAGAAATCTGATAAGGGTTTTAGACTTTCCATTATTTATCATATTGAATTAGACTGCTTTTTTGTTCTTTTTTTTTCCTTAGGTATGTCAGGCTCTTCACTATCGATACTTGTCCCTCGTTTTTTACTATCCTGTTTAACGGAAACCTTCTCCCCTTCTTTCTGCTTCTTGCCTTTAGACTCTCGATTATCAATACGCTTCATATTTGTATTGTAAACATTGATTGTCTTGAACTGGGGATTGACTTCAATAAATTGCTTGACCTCTTTGCCATCCTTCAAAAATGTAGCAGATTGAAGGTTTCCTTTTTTCAGAGATTCCATTAGATCTTCTTTGTATTTTGGAGTTTCTAATTCTTTTATAGGTAACTTACCTAGGGCAGCTTCAAGATCATAGCCATAATTCTGATGATACTGGTTTAGCTTGAAGTTACCATTGGAATCTGTTTCCTTAAAATCCATCTGCACCCAAGAATTATAAATCTGACCTTCTTTGTTAGTTAGTTCTTTATTGACTGCTCTACCTTCCATTAGATTATAGGCTTCTTTCATGGTAATATTACTCCCCCTATTGATATAGAAAGTCTGTTCTAGTGATTCTTTAGAATTGTCTTTTTGTAAATCGACCTTGTAAGAATTAAAAAAATACATTTCGCTCTGATCTGATTTTTTAAAACTTAATGTCGCTTTAGCTCGGTCTGTACCGTACAACACTTCATGGTTTAATGTGAAATTAGAGGTTTGTTGTTGCATTTTCTCCTTCAATTCTTTGTCCAAACCTTCTCCAAAACCAGTGTACTTAACCTGGTTACGCAAGTATTCAAAATTTTTCTCGTTCATGATTCTTAAATTTAAATGATTACTAATTATAGTTTAGGAAGGACCGTAAGCCTCAAAAGCTTTGTATTTTTAAGTTGTAGCTCAATGTGCCTGCCTCCATTCTTTTCCATAAGTTGGATTACTAAGTGTTTTTTATCTGGAATCGTAAACTTGGGTAACGCAAAAACAGTTGTTCCCTCAGATTCGCCATTAATTGTACTTAAGTAATTGTGAGTAAGAATTGGTATAATTTCTATTTCTTGCGATGCGGTTCGCTTTATTTTTCTGCTGTCGCGAATAAAAAATCGAAGCTGGTCTATATCATAATTTATTCTAGAATTGTTCACCACTCTTGTCTTATAATAAAGTATATCATCTCGTATATAGATTCCGTTTAATTGGAATTTAATCTCATACTTTTTCTTCATAGCACCAGCTATCTTATTCTTATGATAAAAAGCTAATTTGGAATAATTAATTAATTCCTCCTCGTTATCGCTCTGCTCTGAAAAGTAAATTTCAGGACTTTTTGACTTTACCTTGTCCATACTAAGGTTCAATTGTGGCGACTCCTCATCATAGTTTACCACAAACGAATACAGCTTTGCATCTGCTGTGATCACCGTAAGGTTGGTCTGGTCAAACCCTTGCTGTGCCGCTTTAATATGCAATATGTTTTCCATCCCTTTCGCCTTCTGGGCTAAAACATCTTGACTTCCCTTGTCTACACTTTTAATAGTATAAGGAAACACGATAGTTGTAGTTTTTGAATACCCAATATATAGGGAATCTGACTCCATTTCTGCAAAATGATTTCTTTCCGTTTGCTGAGCAAAGGCTCCAATAGATACAACCCATAAAAATCCCATAAGTAATACATTAATTTTTTTCATGTTATTAGTTTTTAGTTTGATTCACTTTCTTTTTGGTTGTCATCGCGAAGTAATACTTGATAACCCGCCTTTAAAACCACTTTAACCAATTTTACTTTTTTGCTTAATAGGCTTTTTGCCGCCTCTATTCCTGCTCCCGCAGCCTTTGCACCCCAAGAATCATCAAGAGTCCCCATTCCTATGTTCTGCATGGAACGATCAGCAGTTGTTTTAGCAACATCCCGATTAATAGTACCCGGGATATAAATTCCATCCAATCCGTCCATATCGTAAACAGAAAGTGCTACTGGATACAAGGAAGTATTGTACCTAAGACTACTAATTTTGATAGTCAGTCGCTCTCCATTTAATGAAGCGATTCCAAACAAAAAATTGTCTTTTGGTATCTCAACACCATTAATATAAATAGCACTAGTAAGCCTTAATTTTACAGTAGCCCCATTAACTATCGTTTGCGTTTCATGAATAACAGCCGGTACTGTATTTTGAACATCGAAAGTACTTCCATTTTCATCCAAAGAATAAAATCCATTGCGCTTGGATTGGTCACCAATTAAATGATGATTATTAGACATGCTGTGTAATGACGAAGCTATCTCTGCCATCGATTTGGAGCTGATCGTAAATACTTGTCCCCGATTTTCTTTCGAGACTTTTCTAAGTCTTTCCTGAACTCTTTCAGGATGCTGAATATCAAGTATGTTTTCAAGCATTCCGCTAAGTTGTTTCAATTCAGGGTCTTCATTTTCTTTCTGCTCATTCATAGTACTCATCATTTGTCCTAACCTATCAATGTCGTCGGAATGCATTTCTGATGCATTTGATTTTGCCTTTTTATTCAAACTTAGATTTTGATCTGTAATTATAGTTGGGCTATTTATGGCCTTTTGTAGTGCTTCAAGCTTTTCATGAATCTTTTCTTCGTTTAAATTCCGATACATCGCTGTATTTAATCCGCTGCGTCCATCGCTCTGCCTACTTCCTCTAAAAGTTGTATCCTCAGTATTTTCTGCTGTAGCCCCCTTAAAAGATTGCCTTAGATAATTCGGATCATTCTTAATGAGTTCATCCAACTTTGCTGAATCAATAGCAGCTTGTTCATAGTAATTCATCTTATCCAAGAACAGTCCATCTTTCAGGTTTGCATCAGGAAGCTTGGTATTAAAGCCTTTTTTTTCTACTGTTTCTAAAGTGGAGGCATTCACTTCTCCGCCTCCTAGTATCCAAAATAGACATGTAATAAAGGGCAGCACCAAGAGCGGGAGTACTAGCAGCATCTTGCGCTGTCTTTGTATTTTTAGTGATTCGGTTTTACGTTCCATATTATTAATTTTTAAATTGTGAGCGTTAATAATTCTCTATTACTACAAGACTATCCTATAATCCAGGGCGGAACTTTAGGATGCTGTCCTGTACTCTTTTTCTAGTGGGACTGCGTCCTAAACTATCCGTATATATTTGGGAACGGACAATTCTTTCTAATTCCGTTTTACTTAATGATCTATTAAGTTGATTTTGTTTAGGATCGAATACTACTGTATTTGTCGGCCTACTAATCGGGCTGCGCTCTATGCTCTTGGAATCATTTCCATTGAGACTATCCACAATCAGATAAACATTGCCACCAACTGTAAATACTACAAAACAAAACAGTATTAGAATCCAACTTTTAGCCGATAAATGTGCCGTCTTCCGCTCCAGCCACACCACGCATTTATGCTGTAGCCAAAGATTAGCCTCATCGAATCGTTGGAATAAATAGCGCTCTTTACACTTAACGTCTTCAGCGCATTTCTTGCTCTTTCTTTTAAATGTGTATTTCATAATCCATTCTTATTTATTTTCTGTTCTTTGTACTTAAATCTCGATTCTCAATAGTGCTCCAGCGCTCAATTAAAAATCCGTGTGGATTGTTGTCGCTTCGGGACACATTTCGAAGATTGCCCTCTGTTATTAGATTCCGATGAGCAATACTCGTAGGCCGTATTATGTTTTGGGTAGCATAGCAGCGGAACTGATAGGGATAGGCATTAATGTCAATTGTTATGCTATCCACAACTATGGTTTGACTAATATTTCCTGATATGATACCAGAATAGTATCCGTTTTCCTTTAAGTCATCATATACTCTTTTTGCACTATCATCTGCTAGATAAAGCGCCTTAGTAACATTAATTTTAATTACTTTATCGTCAGGGTCTAGACTGAAAAACAGCGTATGAAACGTCTTTACATGATCCTTTGCTTCAACTGGAATGTTTTCCTTTCGATCAGATGAAAAGGCTTCAAGTGCTTTTCCATTGGCAAGTATATATACCTTATCCTGCATTTGAGAAACCAGACTAAAACTTTTGTAAAGAGCAAAGCAGCATAGGACAACACATCCAATTACAACTAGCATCGTAAAGCTCCGAACATATCGAAAAGCCGTGTCAATATTTTTCATTTTACTAAACATGATATTTCAGTTTATTGATTAAGAATTACCTTTTAATTTATCCCTCATATAACCATTCTTATCTTTGAAATAAGGAGTTGAACTACTAGATCCAGACATACTTTGAGACATCCTTCCTGCCGCATTACCCATCGCATCTGCCATCATACCAGTACCAGTAGAAACACTACTTATTGCAGAATTTGTAGAATTACTGAAGATCGTAGTTACCTTTTGACTCAATGCTCCTCCACCACCCGCATGGACTATATAATTGGCTACTGAGGGAACTGTAAAATAGCCAACAATCCCTATAATCATGAACACTAAATACGCCATATCGGTTCTACTAAAGAAAGTATCTCCGTAATCATTTACTTGGGCGATATCTAATTGTAACATCTTCTCTTGTATTTTTCCGATGATGCTACCGAAAATATTAGCAACTGGAAGCCATAGATAAATATTGATGTACCGCGCCAGCCAAACGGTCAAAGTATGTTGAAATCCATCAAATACAGCAATCCCAAATACTAAAGGACCTAGTATGGAAAGCACCACAAGTTGAAAAGTACGCAGGGTGTCGATACACAATGACGCTGCTTCAAACAAAACCCTTAATACTTCGCTCATCCATTCTTTAACCGAATTGCGGAAATTAAACGATGCCTTTGCCATGGCAAATTTGACATCGCTGCCTATCCCCTCAATCATTCCTTCGTTATCTGGATTTGCATTGTCGTGTGTATATTTATACCATCGATCCTGATCACCATTTCCTGATTCCCCAACATACATCTGCCAGGAGTTGGTACTTTTAATGGCTTCCTCTTTCTTTTGAAGCAATAACCCAATAGCCTTATTAGAGCCTTCCACCATCGAAGCAGTTGCTGTAACGGTAGGCTTCATTACTCCGTTGATCAAGTTCAAGACCGAAGGAAAAATCATAATACAGAAACCAATTGCAAAAGGCCGTAGCAGCGGATAAAAATCTATCGGTTCTGCACTGGCGATATGCCTCCATACTCTTGATCCGATATACCAAATAGCTGCAAAACCGGCTATGCCCTGTCCTACTCCCAGTAAATTGTTACACAAAGGCATCATTTCATCGTAGAGCTGATCAAGAACTCCATGTAAACTGTTCATGTCGGACGCTATGCTTTGCGCCTTGCTCCCAAAGGGCAATACAATTCCTAGGGCTGTAAATAATACTCCCTTGCTTCTCTTTGCCATCTTTATTTTTATTTAGTTATCTGTCTTATAAATACTGCGCATTACCCGCACATCATTGAGTTCTTTTGCACGCTGAATCGCCAATACTGTAGTGTTGTTATTAAAGCTTCGAAGAAATAAAAGTTTGTCCTGCATATCAGCATAAACCTTGTCAATCGCTGTGAGTCTTTCCTCATCGGTCATTCTTAATGTATTGGCGGTAATAACCGTTACCAATTCGTCCAAATTCCTCAAGCTCTGATTTAGTAGATTACTATATACGTTTGAGAAATAGGCTATTTCAGCAGGACTGAAATTCCCACTATTCCTGAAGCCTTCAAATGCGGACTTGTATTCTTTTACCAAAAGCAATTGATATTTCACAATCTCACCGACTCTTCTGTAGTTCCGTACTGTGGGACTTACTTGCATTAAGGCATCAAGGAATGTTTCATGAAGGCTAAAGTTACCCTGAGACAATTCTTTAATTGTGTTATAACCACCACTCAGGATCTGATATCCCTTTTTCATATCTGTAAGAATCTGCTTGAATTGCGCTAACTTTTCTATGTTCAATAGCAACTGTTGCATTTCCTGTGATTGGGCTGCAAGCCTAGGTGGAAAAAATAAGCTCAGGAAAAAAATCCCAATAATTATTATCTTTTTCATTAGAAATTGGTATTAATGCCATTCAAGTCACGGCTAGTTTTCAGATCTTTCTTTTCTTTGGCTCTCGACAACACCATTAATCTTGTTTGCTTAGTAAAGCTTTCACCAAAACTGTAATTCTCCAACATATTCAGATACAAGGCATCAATGCGTTTCATTCGCTCCTCTTCTTTCATTTCAAGTTGACCATCCGTCACTATGGTTAAGAGTTCTTCTAAATTTCCATCACAATTCTCAATTAGACGATCCACTACTCTTTTGATATAGGCTATTTCATTGCCATGAAAAAGATCATCCCATTGCACTTGTTTAATAATGAAACTTGAATTTTTGATGATTTTTAGTTGAACAGCTATAATCTCTCCCACCTTTGCATATGTTTTTATTTTCGGATTAACTGTTTTCAGCGAATTGAAATAATCGGAGTGAAGATTAAATTCTCCTCGTTTGAAATCACCAATTGTCGTTAGCCCCTTTTTGGCTACCGAATATCCTTTTTGCGCATAATCAGTATAGACCTTTAAAGCAGCTATTTGCTGCAACAATACTTTTCTTTGCTTTAGCTGTCCATAAAGATCAGTCATCATCAAAGCTGTCAATAGTAAAAACAGAAATAACTTTTTCATAGCTTTATTGTTTTAGTTCGGGATGCCATAAAATTTCTTAATAGCATCTGCGTCATGCTTCGTTTTCGCTCTTTGCAGACTAAGTTGCCTATTTTGCCTATTGAATAATCTAAGATCATCATAGTTGGCATCAATCTGATCAGCGGCTGTATTGATGATTTCCAATCTTTTGGCATCACTCATTTGGATCGTAAAGGAATCAAGAATCAGAAAAATCTGATCGATATTATTTAAACTCTCGTTTAATATACCCGAATACACTTTATGCATATACTCCAATTCTGTCACATTAAAATGTGGGTCTTGTCTAATGAGGTCCCAAGCTCTTTCATATTCATTCACGAGCCGTACTTGTTTTTGCGTAATATCCCTAATTCGCTGGTAATAACTAATTATTGATTTAACTTTCATTAGCTCCTCGTAGTAATTCTTATACAAGTCTTTTTGTTTCTGTGTCCACTGCGAAATATCATCTAGTTTTAGTTTGGAAAGCGTATTCTCCAGTTTCTTGTGTGCATTTTGAAGCCAGATGGTTTTATTCTGCAACCGCTGTATTCGCAAGTCTATCGCCAAAATCACTTTTTTAATTGCGGCAGTTATCACTCCAACTATAGGCAAAGCAACAACTGCTTTTGCAGGCCTTGCGGGGCTACTGACCAGCAGTAGACAAAGCAAACACAAGCTTATTTTTCTCTTTGTTTTCATAATGCATTTAATTTAGGTTTGTCTTCTCCTCTATTAGAGCGTTATAGTCTCTTTTTCATCCTTTTGCTTCCTCTCGCAAGTCAGCAGCCAATGCAGCAATTCCCTTTTGAATATCGCCTCCAAACATTTTTGTGTAGGATTGGACTTTTAGTTTTTCCGTTTCTTCAGTAGTATAGGCGAGATATTCTTCTAAGGATACTTCGGTTCGGTATACTTTAGAAAGCATACCACCCAAGGAAATAAAAACTTCCTTGTATTTATTATTGGGATCATTGGCTTTATTTACTGATAACACCAATGCTTTTTCTTTTTCTGTGAGTCCCAATAGTTCCTGAATTTGCTCAAATTTGTTTTGATACTTACTCTGATCCAGTAATATCTTGCAGTCGCTATTATTGATGATCGCCTGCTTCACTACTGGTGAAGAAATGATATCTTCCACTTCTTGGGTAACCACGATTGCCTCTCCAAAAAATTTCCGAACAGTTTTAAATAAATACTTAATATATTCAGCCATACCTTCCTTAGCAATAGCCTTCCATGCTTCTTCAATTAATATCATTTTACGAACTCCTTTTAGCTTTCGCATTTTACTAATAAACAGCTCCATTATGATAATGGTAACCACTGGAAAAAGTATCGGATGATCCTTAATATTGTCTAATTCGAAAACAATAAATCGCTCTTGTAACAAGTCTAAATTTTCTGTTGCATTGAGCAGATAGTCAAACTCCCCACCTTGGTAATACGGTCGCAATACGTAGAGAAAATTATTCACATCAAAATCCTTTTCTTTGACCTTGTCCCCTTCCAATACTTTTACAAAATCCTCTTTTAAAAAGTCATAGAAGGTGTTAAAGCTGGGAAACAGCTGTAAATTGACAGCCAGCTTTTCATAATACAGTTGTAAAGCATTCGATAAGGCTACATATTCAATTCGATTAAAGGTCTCATCGTCTTTTTTCCAAAGCGCCAAGAGCAAGGTTTTAATACTTTCCTTTTTCTCTGTATCCAAAGCATCACCATCACCAATGTAAAATGGATTGAATTTGATTGGATTCTTTTCATCATAGGTAAAATAGTACCCTTTTACCATATCACACAATCCTTTGTAACTATGCCCTACATCAACAAGCACTACATGAGTTCCTTGCTCGTAATAGCTTCTGACCATATGGTTCGTAAAAAAAGATTTTCCACTTCCTGAAGGTCCCAGAATAAACTTATTGCGATTAGTACAAATACCCATCTTTACTGGTTCATCGCTGATATCAACATGTACGGGCTTTCCTGTCAAGCGATCACCTAGTCGGATTCCAGTGGGGCTTAACGAAGAACGATAAGCTGTTTCGAGATTCAGAAAGCAACTTGCTTGCTCCACAAACGTATCAAAGCTATCGTTCATCGGAAAATCAGCTGCATTTCCTGGAATCCCTGCCCAATAAATCTGGGCAGCTCCTACCGTTTCCTGTTTTGCAGCTGCATCCATTTGTACTAAAGCAGAAGAAACTTTGTTTTTAATCCCTTTCAATTCTTCTTTTCGATCGCTCCAAACCAATACGTTGAAATGTGCTTTAACTGGTAACCGTTGCTGACTAATCGCTTCATTAAGAAAATCATTTGTAGCATCCCGAGCAATTAAGTTCTCTCTGCTATAAGCCGATAAAGATTGTAACCGTAACCTTTTACTTTCTAATTTCTGCAAAGTCTTTTGGAAATCCTCTATAAAAATATACTGATTATAAATATGATTGCATGAAAGCAGCTGACCCAATGTTGAGGCAAAACCAACGCTAAATTTGGTTCTGTCAGTTGAATACCGGTCATAATTAATTCTAGAACCGCATAGCGCAGGTAAATCGGCTGCGTCCCCTAAAGTATATACCTGGCAATGTTTGTCACCCACCTGTAAACCTTCGTTGAAAGCAATGTCATTAAATTCAAAGGAATCCGGTTTCTCAGACAAGCAGCAATAGCGTTCTATAACGCCAATTTTCCTACTATGACTTCGCAACTCATCATTGCCCAGACGCTGCAGTTTTACAAAGCCACTGTCTTCCAATATTCGCTTGAATTGCCCTGTACTATCGACAAAATCTTGACGTAAACTTTCCTTTAACGTTTCTTCAGGCACGATTGAGGGCCTAATTAAATTAGAAAACAAGGAACTGGACGTCTTTCTTCCCCCTGGTTTTTTAGTCAAGAAAATGTAGCATGAATGGTCTAAAAAAGGACGTTCATTAAAGAATCGTTCACTGCAGCGACTAAGAAAACTATGGTCATCATTTTCAAAATGCGGTTGATGCTTACTATCGATGAACCAGTCTTGCTTGTGAAAAACGCTAAATTTCGGCAATAACTTTATGGCCTTCACCCACGCTTGGTGAAATGACTCATACTCCTGATCAGATAGCGTAAATATTTCTGGTAGTTCTGCTTTGAATACTACAGTAATGTCTCCCTGTTTGGATAGAATACAATCGTGTTCAATATCCATTAATGGCAAAATAGCCTCCATCGTTTTATCCATCATCATCTCAATTTAACTGTCTCTTCATTCCGTTCGCTATAGTTTTCGCATTTTAAAAACGCTCCTACTTTGAGTCTTGATTGCTTTAGGCAATTGTCTTTTCGCTAACTCTTTCATCATCCCAAACTCTCCGTACTTATGACTCATTTTATAAACTTTTACAACCATCACGGTTCCTCCAATACCTATAATTCCTAAGGAAATATAGGAGGGAAATCCGATTATATACATGATTGAAAAAAGGATCATTAATACTACTATTCCTGCTCCAAAATACCAAATGTATTGCGCTTTTAAACCTTTGAATTCGATACTTTTATTGATTCCTTTGTTGATATGATATACCGTATTTTCCATATTTATAGCGTTTTAAACTCCAAAAAATGATTTTATCACGGTGGCAACTACAACTAGAAAAACACAGCTGCCAAACCAGGCCGCCGCTACTTTTCCCGTATCAGGATCACCCGCATTCCATTTCTGATATACCTTAACGGCGCCGATCAGCCCAAGTAATGCACCAATAGCGTACATCAATTGGGTGCCTGCATCAAAATAACTCCGTACTTTTTGGTTCGCTTCATTGATTCCCGCAAGCCCATCTTGTCCATATCCTTGATAACTGAATACTAACAATAGCACAATGCTAACACCGACAATCCTTTTTTGTCGACTTACTCTTTTTAAATTTCCGATGCACTTCTTCATAATACCTTGTTTTATAGTTCAAATCATTAAAAATAATGCAGAGCATGCCACTGTCTCAATTTCTCATTCCTGTCACATTAAGCCATACCGCACTGAAACGGACAGGGGCACTTCCTCCACAATCTTTTATTATTCTTATTCATTTTCGTTCCATAATTCTTCTACCTCTACCTGACTTAAACTTATAAAATCTTGCTTATTGCATTCTGAGATTATCATTTCACTGACCGAGGATCTAAAGGGGGAGTTTTTAATAGATGGAAACTCACAAAGGAGCAAACTGAGATAACTCTGAAACTCTGTTTTGACTAATTTTCTTTGAGCTGCCTCTTTTACAACATTTTTCAATCCTTCTACAAAAGCATCTATATTAATAATAGATTCTTCTGGCTCTCCAAATGATGGCTGCAATGAAGTATCAGTAAAAGTTTGCGGCTGAACTACATCATAATGAATTTCTAAATCCTTACTCCTGCAATTCCGAATGGTCCACTTTCCTGTCACAATTTCTTTGATCTCTACAAAATAAAATCGCAATCCAATAAATAAATACCAACTTGCCAATAGCAATACAATCACAACGATGTAATTGCCCCATGAAATGTTTGTAAACATAGTTTCATAATTAAATGTTCAACTTCCTTTTTTTATTTCCATCGAACACTATAAAAAATAAATGTTTGATTTCATAAGTCAAAAGAACAATTAGTTAACTTTCTTCACAAGTACAACTTTAAGTTGTACCCTTTAGTACCCGTGGTCAACAGACCATATATCACACTTTACACACGGAATTTAGTAGCTATTTATTTTTGTGATCATCTTCTCTAACGTGCGAATTGCTACTACTTTATCACGGTCTTCTGCATTGTATGACTTGCTTCTTACAGATTGATAAGAAAGCTCTTTTTTAAAAGGAGTAGATAAATAAGGAACAATACTTTTAAATACCTGACTCATGGAGCGGGCTTTTACGACACGAGATTCATCTGCAGCTCTCAATATAAGAGCTATCTGATCACACGATAAATCACATTCCATTTTAAGATTGGAATCTATTTTCGCTACGTCACTTTGAGGAGTTGTAACGATAGCAGCTTCTTCTTTGGTTTTTAATTGCTGTTCCAAGTAGCGAATTTCATGTTGAAACCAAGTATTTAAAACCTCTTTCAAATGAGGCTCTTGCGGGTCAAACATTCTTTTGGGCTTGCAATAGAGCTGCCCAAATTCTTTGTAAATAAGTAATATAGCGGCCAACCTCTCTCCAACTGTAATATAGTGATCGAGCTGGAGCATAATCCTATTCTTAAGATAAGAACTGTATTCCTGACAATTAAAATTAAATGCTATCAATATTTCATCTGCTGCCGAGTATATAGTACTTTTTACAACTGGTAACGCATCATTAGCTAAGGCGTTCAATAGTTCCTTTCTATACACTATTTCCCTGTAAGTGCTTTTGTGCGTGTACTCAGATGTCAATTTTTGGTAAAGTTTTGCAATTACAATTTGTAAAGGTTCTTCTGTACTAGAAGGATCCTTAGAAATATTTTTTTTTAAAACTTCTAGTTTGGACAGAATTTTTCTTTTGGAGACTATTTGATAGGTGATGGGAACACGCTCATCCAAACTAAGGTACTTGTAAAAACGGTTTTCAACAAAAGATATCAAATCCTCTAGCACATTAATAACGGTAGCACCGATAATACAAAGATGGGGTTCTCTAAAAAAATCATGCTGCTGGTTTTCAATGCTACAATCTAAAAGGTAAATGAAACTGGAATGGTATTTTCGAACTAAATGCCGAAATTGCCTCTTTTTTCGAATCGAAAAAATTTCTTCCTTAATCTGGATCTGAATCCTACGAGATTCTTTTAAAATATGGGCAACGAGTTCCTTGCTTTCAGCAATGGTTATGGATTGCAGTGCTCCACTCCTTGCATTAAGTTCCTGTACTATTAAACAATCGAACCATTCTAAGGGGTATTTTGTTTGCATCATAGAATTGTTTTTATTGGTTTTGAAAAACAATTGATTGGGGAGAAATAGATCTACTTGCTTATACTGCTTCGGTAGACCGTCGGTGATTTTCCAACATGCTTTTTAAAAAAGGTACTAAAAGCGGAAGGACAGTTGAATCCCAAATATTCTGACAAGAAATTTATTGTAATTTGGTCGTCTTCAAGTGCATTTTTCGCCTCCATGATAAGGGTTTCTTCAAGGATTCTTTTTACTGACTTCCCTGTAGTATGTTTAACTACCTTATTGAGATGACCAGGGGTTACATATAAAACACCTGCATAAAATTTTACGTTGTGCTGCTCTTTAAAATGTACGGCGAGAATATTTAAAAATTGAATGGTCAAATTTTCATTTCTTGTAAAATTCAAGTGGTAGTCACTCACAAAATGTCCATAAATGCAACGGAGTTCATATAAAAAGAGATTAAAACTAATTCGCTGTAACTCCGTTGCTACATACCGAATTGCTCTATCGCTGTTTACTTGATACATCAACTTGTAGATTAGCGATATCACTAAAGAACTTTTGAGATCTAAACTCACCTTTTCAACACTTTTACCACTAAGAAAATAAAAAGCATCAAGAAGTGACCTCTTATTACAATTTTCTATCGCGAAAGCTGCACTAAACGAAAGGTAGAAAAGTTTTAGCTGAGGATCCGTGCCTAAAATTGCTAAAGGTGCTCCTTTAGAAAGCACAACTAAATCATGAGCGAACAATTCCAAAAAAACACCTTGAAATGAAATTCTAAGACTACCTGATTTTATAAGTAGTACAACTGTATTATTTATAAGGAACGCTTCATCGCTCACATTTGTATGCGTACAATCTTTTAGAATTCGAACATCTAGGCCTCTAACAGGAAGTTCATTTAAATCGATATGTAGTAAAGTCATTATCATAATTCACTCGTTTCAAGTAAAAAGGAATCCTGTCAAATTAAAATCGTACTAATCGTTATCGTTTGATTTTTCGACTACAATCAAAAAAATAAAATACAGATTCATCAAGGTTACTACAAAAAGTATGAAACCCATGGTTTGAGTACTCGCACTTTTATTGCGACCGTTAAACCAATAGCCAACTATTTCATCATAGCTTAATAAATCTATAATGAAATAGAGACCAATGAGGTTAAATATGACCAACACTAAAGAAAAGCAAAGGGGTAATTTCATCAGTAATAAGATCATTTTTTGTTATAAAAAGATTAAATGGTCATAAGTAATAACGCAGGTGGACGATTACAGAAATAAGTGATACCTGAAAAGGATGAAATCGTGACGCTACATTTTTGTTTCCAACGGAAATTTCCCAATCTCGATCTTTATGTCCTCCTTCTGCATCAAGTGCATATCTTGTAACTGAAGTGATTCCTAAAATTGTTTCCAGTTCGTGGCCTGTTAGATTAGAAGAGTCCATTATGCTAGCTTCATATGTAGTAATAAAATCATACAGTAGACTATACTCTGCTTCTCTATTTTGAATGAGAGAGATAAAAAAACCGAGTAAACTACTTTCTGCCGCTTCGCTCAATGTACCTGCAGCTAGTGTTGATGTAACCACAGTTTCAGGATTATTTATACTAATACTAATACCGTCTTCCGTAATCAATATATTGCTTTTACCAAAAACATCGGGAGCCTTCAACTTTGCTTCCATGTAATTTACTTGAGTCGTTAAATCTTGAATAGTGTTAGAATATCCATGAATCTGATAGTAGTCCGAAAGCCAAAAACCATATTTTTTCCCAACTTCATCGTAAGGATTAGCATCATTTGCTGGACCCAATTTTTTCGATACTCCTGCTTGAACAGAAACACTGCTAGCTTCTTCAACTGTATTTCCATATTCATCCGCAGAGCAGGAAATCATTACTAAAACAACAAGCAAACCTAAAAATAAATTTTTCATAATTATAAGTTATAAGATGTGACTGAGAATAATTTCTCTGTTCATTTACCCGGGTAAGCAGAACCTTTATTTAGCACGATGCTAAACTTTTTGCTTTTGAATTCGAAACAAATCTAAATGCTCTAAAGTACCTAAACAACACTATAGTGGTGGGTTTTCACGATTTCAACTATGGATTTTCACGAAATCCACACCTATTTTTTTTAACCAATAAAACATTACTTATCAGCAGATTATAGTATTTTTGAAATACGTTTTGTTGAAAATATTCCAGTATCTATATCTTAATACACAAGGAGTGTTTCGCAACTATCCCCGAATTTAATTGATGTACTATGAAGCCATTTTTTATACTAATGTTATTTGTACCCCTGTGGATACAATCTCAGAATACCTCGTTCAAAGTTCCAGACTCCATTCAAAATAAAGATTTTGGTTATTTGGAAGACCGAATAGATCAGTTTAAAAATGACAGTACAAGAGCTGCCATATACCTATATACTTATATCAAAAAAGCAAAAAAAGAACGCAACTGGCAAGAACTTAAAAACGGGTATCAAAACGTAATGCACCTGTCCCCTTCATCGATGCGGCTAGTTTACGCTGACAGCATGGTTTATGCAGCAAAAAGGACGAAAGATAATGCTGCAATAGGTAGTGCTTTCTTAACCAAAGGAATAGTTTTGTTTTCAAATAAGAAATACAAAGAGGCATTAGATGACTATCTGATTGCTAACGAATATATAGCTAAAACAAATGATCAATACCTGATTTATAAAGTAAAATACAACATTGCTCAGCTGAAGAACAGCATGGGGTTTTATGACGAAGCCATCTCTTTATTGAGAGAATGTGTAAACTACTATAAAAAGAATCATGACAGAGCATATCTGAATTCACTCCATTCACTGGGACTGTCTTATAATAAAGTGGGGAATTATGGCTTGTGCTCCATAACTAACGAGGAGGGAATCAAAGAAAGCGCAAAGCGTGCTAGTCCAGAAATGACCGTTTATTTTCAGCACTCAGAAGGTGTGAACCAATATTTTCTACATAATTACCAAAAGGCAATTACTAATTTAAAAAGTACAATGCCTGAAATAGAAAGTAATAACGATTTTGCCAATGAGGCTGTAGGGAATTTTTACATTGGGAAAAGTTATTGGGAACTTAAAAAATATGAAACTGCCATCCCTTATTTTAAAAAAGTAGACCAGACTCTAAACAGCAAACAATTTATAAGACGAGATTTATTAGAAACTTTTGTATTATTAATCAACTACTACAAAACAAAAAAAGAGGACAGGCTACATTTGTATTATATAGACCAACTACTTAAAGCAGATCATTTGCTCCTTGAAACTAACAGTTACCTCATATCCAAAGTGAGCAAGGAATATGATAATAAGAACATTTTAATTGAAAAACAAAAATTAGAGTCACAAGTAAATGGACAAAAATCCAACAACTTAATTTTCATAGTCCTTGCAACACTAATATTCTTAACTCTTCTTTTCGTAAGCTATCGCAACTTTAAAATCAAAAGTACCTACAAAAAAAATTATGACGCGCTGATGAATAAAAGCGCCCAGCCTATAAAAGAAATCACCACAATGCAACATGCTGGAATCGATGATATTAATGCTGCGGCGGTTACTGAATTAATTAGGCAATTAGAAAAATGGGAACAAGGAAAGAAGTTCCTAGATAAAGAAATAACCTTAGTAAAACTAGCCGCTACTTTTAACTCCAATACTAAATATCTTTCTCTTGTTGTTTACCATCACCGCCATAAGAAGTTTGTTACCTACGTTAATGACTTGAAAATTGACTATCTGATCAACGCTCTTAAAGAAAGTAAACTTCTGCAACAGTATACAAATAAAGCACTAGCTGAAGAAATCGGCTTTAGTTCTACCCAACGTTTTGCAAATGCTTTTAAGGCAAGAGCTAATATGCCTGCAGCTTTCTATATAGCACAACTTAAAAAAGAAGAAAAAAAATAGTAACGTAAACAAGTTATCAACTCAAATTTTACACTCTACATCGTCTAACGAGAGCATAAATTACTATTTTTACCTCTTAAATTTATAAAAAAATATCATGAAAGATTTAATCGAAAAAATCAACGCAGAATTTGAAACATTTAAAACCGAATCTGAATCACTAACTGAAAAAGGTGTTAAAGCAGCTGGAGCAAGAGCTCGTAAAGCAACTCTAGAGCTAGAGAAACTATTAAAAGAGTTTAGAAAAGTTTCTGTGGAAGAATCTAAAAAATAATATTTCCCTAAAAAAAACCTCGTTTAAATCTTTTTAAACGAGGTTTTTAGGTTTATCATGCCAATTAAATTTTAGGAGCCCTAGTTCAACAAATACCAGCAGCACTTTTCTATATTTTGTGGTACATATTACTATATAGAAAGCTTATCCTTTCTTTAACTGTTTTAGCCGGCCTTGGTAAGACTGCCAAAAATTTCTCTTAGTAGCATCGTTTAGGAAAGAAGCAGCTAACACTTTTTCTACCTTTTCTGACTGTGATAACGCAACTACATGATTTCATTAAAGTTTTTCTCACTGATGCCTATATCCTCCGTAAGGACAGGAAACTGTTGCCTTATTTTCCTTGATCTAAATTTTCAGGTAATAGTCCATCATCCAACGCAAATTCTTTATTGTCTATATGAATACGGCTATTCAACAGATCATAAGCTGGACTTAGCCTATAATCATACATTTCTTAAAATAAACTTAATTTTCCTTTGCTAACTTTCTTTTTAGTTTTACTTTCGCGATTTATATTTAATTAATCTAAATAAGAATAACATGAAATTTATTATTTTAATTGCTGCTGCACTTCTATCAGTTCAGGCATTTTCGCAATCAAATCTAAAGGGTAAAATTACAGATCAAAATAATCAAGCAGTCATCGGGGCGACTGTGCAAATTAAAGAAACAGGAAATAGTACAACTACAGATGTTTCTGGAGATTATTTGTTATCTAACATAAAAGAGGGAACTTATTCAGCTAGGATTGAAATGCTTGGTTACCAAACTAGAATCAAAAGCTTTACGTTTGATGGTACTAGTTCAGTAGTATACAATGTTACTTTATCAGATGATATAAGCCGCTTAGATGAAGTTGTAATTTCTGCCAGCAGGCACTCAGAATATTTATCAGAAATTCCAGCTTCTGTAACAGTAGTTGGACAAGCTAAATTGCAAGAGTTTGCTAAATCTACTTCAAATATTAGTGAAATACTAGAATTTACAGTGCCAGGTTTAGCGATGTCTTCAGGTACTTTTTCTAACTGGGGACAAACATTACGTGGGCGATCTTTACTAGTTATGGTTGATGGTATTCCGCAATCTTCACCTTTAAGAAACGGACAATTAGGAATAAAATCAATTACTCCTAATGATATTAGTCGCGTGGAGGTTATAAAAGGAGCTACTTCTATTTTTGGTAACGGTGGTAACGGCGGTTTTATTAATTACATTACTAAAAAACCTAATTCTATCAAAAAATTTGAAGGCTCCACCAATGTTTGGGGTACATCTAATGTCGCAGAAACAAAAGACGCATTAGGATTTGGGGTTTACCAATCCTTTAAAGGGAATTTAGATAAATTCAGTTATTATATTAGCGGGAGTTATGAAAAAACGGGCAATAAATATGATGCTAAAGGTATTCCTCTTTTACCAACCTATGGATTTGATAATTCTAAAATATACAGTACTTTAGGAAAGATTGAGTATCAATTAACTGAAAATCAAAAAATAACCCTAGGAGGTAATTTTTATAAATCGGTGCAAAACTCTCCATTTATTCCTGTAGCTGCAAAAGTTGAAGTTTTTAATAAAGAAGGAGATTATTCTATAACAGCTGGATATGGTGAAAAAGGGGCTATTGCGGGAGAAAAAGCTAATGGTTCAATCCTTGGTAATGGACAATTGACATATAATTTAAACAATATATTTTCTAAAACTACAGACTTTCAAACTGATTTGTATTACCAAAATACGGAGAACATTTTCTTTTATTCTGATAAGTTTGAAAACGGAGGTCAATCTGTAATAAACGCAGAAAAATATGGGTTAAGACCAAATTTTATCACGAAGTTGTCAAACAACAAGGCGGCAGATATTACATTTACTTATGGTGTAGATTTACTTAGAGATAAAACCAATCAAGGGCTATTAGATGGTAGGTTATGGGTGCCTAATATCGAAATGATTAGCTGGGCGCCTTACGCACAATCTACCCTTAAATTTAATGAAAAATGGGTTGTTAAAACAGGTTTACGTTATGATGATATTAATATGGATATTGTTGATTATAGTACTTTACCGTATTCCGGCAAGAGTGATGGTAATTTTACCCCGTCTGTAGACGTACAAGGTGGTAAATTAAACTTTAATAATCTCGCCTTTAATTTTGGTGTACGCTATATTGAGCATCAAGAATTTATACCATATATAAGTTACTCACAAGGTTTTTCAATTGCAGATTTAGGTTCTGTATTGCGTTCTGCAACAGCAAGTAATATTAATGATATTCAGTTAGAACCTGCGGTGACTAAAAACTATGAATTTGGTTTTTTATCTAAATTTAATAACCTGAAGTTTGAGGCTGTTGGGTATTACAGCACCTCTAGTTTGGGTACGGGAATTGTTTTTGTTGATGAGTTAAATACATTCCAACCTTCTAAACAACCACAACGTATTTATGGCGGAGAGGTTGCTATAGATTATTTTACGTCAAACGATAAATGGCAATTTGGAACCTCCTATTCGTATGTTGAAGGTACCAAATATAATGTAGGAGACGAAAATAACTTAAGCTATTTGGGAGGTGATGTAATCTCTGCACCAAAATTGACTGTGTATGCAAACTGGAAACCGATACAAAAATTAAGTACTTCTATTAGAGTTACCAATTCGGGAGACAGAGAAAGATTTAATCCTTTTTTAAATGTAAACACTAACAAATATGAATATAGACATACTGAATTTCCAGTAAGTGGTTATACCTTAGTTAATCTTTCTTTGGCTTACCAATTAGAACCTAACTTGTCTGTGTCCTTAGCTGTAAATAACTTGTTAAACGAGTATTATCTTCCTGCAAGATCGCAATGGGCATCCCCATTAAAAACATTTACAGGAGCTGGTGAAGGCGCTAACGCTAAAATAAGTTTACAATATAATTTTTAATTTCTGTTTGATGGCTTTAGGGAATATAGTGCGTAAAATTCATCTTTGGGTAGGTATTACATGCGGTTTAGTTGCTTCGATTTCTGGCATTTCTGGTGCTATGTATGTATGGCAACCAGAAATCAGCGCGGCACTTAACCCTGAGCTATTAAAGATGAAAAACATAGATAGTTTAGAGGATGCCGTTTTTTTAAAAACGGCATCCTCTTTAACAACGACGCACTCGGATAGTATTAGCAAAATGTTCTTGCCGCATAGAGAGCAGCAAACAATTTCTATTGAATTTAAAAACGGGAAAACCAATTATTACAATTCCGAAAATAGGCAGTTTTTAGGAGAAAAGTCAGCTTCAATTGTGTTTTTTGAAGATTTGTTAAAATTTCACCGTACCCTTTTATTTCCAAAAATAGGCAAGTATGTTACTGGAACAAGTACCATTATTTTCCTTCTACTGATATTGGTTTCGGGTATCTATATTTGGTACAAAACCTATAGTACTACCCTTAAAAACGGGTTTAAAATTAAATGGAACAGCAAGAAAAAGAAATTTAACTTCGATCTTCACAAGGTATTGGGCGTTAGCTTTTTTATCCCACTTTTGACAATTGCCTTTACAGGTGCCTACTTTACATATAATTCCTATTATAAAAAGGCGCTATCAGTGCTAGATAGTAAAGTAATTCTTAAACAGGAAACACAAAACAACAATCCCTCATCCTTTGCAGCGATTTTGTCGGATTCCGATAAAAGTTATGCCTTGCGTGCCATATACTATCCTAAAGATGTAAATGACAACTATAGATTTAGATATATTGAGAATAGATTTAAAACGCAAGGATTTAGAAAAACCAAAGAACTGGCGGTCAGCACAAACCTAAAAACAGTCTCTTTAACAGATTATAGGAATGATGCTACTAGCAACCGTGTAGCATCACAATTTTACCCTGTACACATTGGTGAAATTGCAGGGATATTTGGTAGGATTCTTGTTTTTATCGCAGGATTTATTCCCATTACATTGTATATCACAGGCTTTAGGATATATCTTTCTAAGAAGCGGAGGAAAAGGAAGTTTCCTGCTTAACGGCCATTTAATGTCGCCTATGAAATTCAGAACTAAAAGAGGTATATTAAAAATGTGCACGGACCCAAAAAGTTAGGCATTTAAATTAATTAATACTTTCTGAATGAGCTAGCTATTGTACAGAGCTCATTCCTTTTAAATTAAGTCTGATTCTATATGTTTATAAACAGTTTTGTTAGTGATTAGGTATCCCACTTTTCTTTCCTTCCATCAATAGTCTTCTATATCCAAAGTGAAAAGAAGCGGAAGTCATTTATAACTCCAACAATATCAAATTCTCTGAATTTCTATTGACTTTAGGATATTAAAAAGGGCTTTTTAGCCCTTTCTTTTTTTACAAAATGTTTTTATATTATTATTCTCAAAAAATATTTTTATAGTACTTCATTGGAGTTTGCAGAATGCAATTCAGTAATTGGGATTTATTTCACTTATTTGGTTAAATTTACATTCAGCCTTAATTCGTATTTAATTTCATTATCATCCAAATCTGTAATTTTAATAAAGTTAAGTTTTTCAAAGAGTTTTACTAATTTATCATTTTCCTTAGTCGTTATTGCCCAAATACGTTTTAGTCCAATATTATTTACCCAAATTCCATGGCTAAAAGCATAGCCGAAATCATATAACCTTGTTCACGGAGTTTTTAGACAGTTTTCAGCTTAGCGAAGACAGAAATTAGAAGTACAAATGTTCAGTTTGTTAGTGGTTTTGTGATTTTTGACCTATAATTTTCACTTTTGTCTTCTTCCCAATTCTTCTACTTTGTCTAGCCACTTTTTTCTTGATTCGGTCGTCGAAGTTTTTACAATTCCAAAATACGTCACTTTTACTGGCTTTACTCCACAAAATTCCAAGGTTGATTTTTTAAGTTGATTAACACTTGGACGTCCATACAAAAGCCAATAGTACCAACTTGGTTGGTCAATAGTTGTAATAATATGTGCCGTTTTGCCTTTGAGCAACTTGTCCCACCACACAGAATTTTCCTTGTATTGAAATGCAAAACCAGGTAAAAAAAGTCGGTCAATGAATCCCTTAGTAATTGCAGGAAGTCCACCCCACCAAACTGGATGAACCCAAACTATATGTTCAGCCCATTTAATTTTTCCCCAAGCTTCTGTCAAATCGGGTTCTAGTTCAGTCCTTTGTTGGTAACCAAATTGTAGATTCACATTAAAATGTAGTTCTGAAATAATTATTTCTTGGACCTCTGCTCCAGCTATTTTTGCCCCTTTTTTATAGGCATCCACTATACCAAAACAAAAACTATTTTTGTTTGGATGGCCGTTAATTATTAAAATTTTATTCATAGTATGTTGTCGAGATGGAGCTGTTTGAATTTAATAAACTAATAAAATGCTTAGGCTGGTGTAATTGATGGCTAAAATAAATGTCATTAGGATTAGTATCTTCTAACATTTTTTCTACGTGAAGTACGGTTGAAAATGCTGTCAGTTGCGACTGACCTTTCTCGGATTTCAAAGTAATCTTTTTTTCTAGGAAATTGTATTCTTTGTATAAAACCTCAAAAGCGGTAATATCACCGGAGCCACTACCTCCAAAAATCCATTTCTTTTCTCTAAAACTTAAAATGTTGAAAAAACTAATTTTTTGCATGATTGCCAAAGCCGATGTAATTAGCTTTGAATCGAAAGTTAGTTTAGCATTTACGACTGGTATTTTTTCTATTTTATTAAAAATATACAAATCTGGAATATCGAAATCAAAAATTTTTCTGGTTTGATTATCAAAGTCAAAAACATAATTTTCCCCATTCCTAAAATGTTTTGTTTTAATTGCTAAATTATTTTGGTAAAAAGTAAATGGTGTACTCACATTTTTAGCCATAAAATCGGCTGAACTGCCTCCTGCTTTATCTTTAGTTGAATAATAAACGATGATTTTTATTTTTTCTAATTCGTTTGGCAAAATTCCAGTTGCATATACTAGCAGTGGTGTGATGCCAGCCATCCAGCCTGAACTAAAAACAATTTTACTTTTTATAAGGCTATTTTTAATGGAATAGTGTGCTTCGTGAAGTTCTGAAGAAGGCTTCGTAATATCGATGTAATCAATACCCTTTTTTATACTGTAATTAAGGATATTGTTTTGCGGGTCCTTAGTGCAAGCTACAATCAGATTTATGTGCTGATTTTCTAATATATCAAAAGTTTTCAAATCGTTAACATCTAATTGCAGATGATTTTTAAGGGTATGTTTTTTTTCGGGATCCAATGAGGATTTTCAGATCTGGATTTCTGTCAGAAATCATTTTATAAATGGTTTTACCTATCAAGCCCGTGCCACCTACAATTAAAATTGTTTTGCTCATCTACTTTGAATTTAGTTTTAAGATAGGCAAATATAAATGGCAAAAAATAAGCAATACAGGACAAATGTCTAAAACGAAATTTCTTTTCTTATTCGACTTAAATGCCTTTGTGTAATCCCCAAGTAGGAAGCTAAATACTGTAAAGGAATGTGCTGAATATATTCAGGTTGATTTGTAATCAAATCTCTATAACGTTGCAATGCACTATTTTTTTGCAATTGAAATATTCGTTTTTCAAGCTCAATGTATTGTTGTTCAGCAACTATTTTTAGAAATTTTATCCAATTTGCATTTTCTTTTACTAAATCATCAATTGTACTTTTTGGAATTATCAACAATTCAACATCTGTAATTGCTTGAATGTTTTCAACCGTGTTTTGTCCTGTTATAAATGACGAATACGCAGTCATTAAGTTATTTGGAAAAGTAATACAATATGTTATTTCCTCTACTTTATCTGAAATATAAAAAGAACGAAAAATACCACTTAAAACAAAGGCTACTTCTTTGCAAGTTTCGCCTTCTTTAATAAAATAATCTTGCTTATTTAAATATCTATTTGTTGATTTTTGAATAAATAATTCAATCTCATCATCTGTTAAAATGTTATACGATTTTAAATAGTTCTTAATCATAATTTGTCAGCTGTTCTTTTTCGGGATTTATTAATGTCAATGCTTACAGGTCTATGCCGTTATATGTTGTACAAGATTAGTATGTCTAAAGACCTTAAATTTGAGTTGCTTTTTATTCTTTAAAAGGTAAATATAGCTGATATAACTTTCGATTATATCTTTTCTGTAAAAAAGAGTTCGTCTTAAAAGTAATACAAATAACTAAATCAAACAATAAAAATTGATAGTAGAAATACAAAGCCTAGCTGCTTAGCATTTTGGCGTTAGCCTAAACTCTCCCGATATCGGGACTGTGATAGTTAATTTTACAGCTAAGGCAACTTATGTTCTATTGTGATGGAAAACTGAATACAATACATCACTGGAATTTCCCGTTAACAAATGCGCTTTTCAAGTTTAGAAAAAAGTAATACATAAAGACTATCAAATGCCGTTTATAGACGCTTTTATAAAATATATAGATTTGATAACTGGTGTTTTTCAGTTCAGTTACTCAAAAAAAGAAGGTTGCTAGATCAAAAAGTAATATATCTCTAAAAATCTATTAATAAGACTATAACAACAAACAATACAATTCCGTACCATCAGCTAATTTTATTAATTGATTTAGATTGTGGGCATAAGCGAGACGCTTGCGCCAGCAGGGGATTTTCGATCACATAATAGCACTCCAATTGTCAGGATCGTACACGCCCGATTCTTTTTCTGCCTTTATTGTTTGATGGACTAAAATCCATATGTTTTCATTATTATCATCGTTTGTAAGTATACTATTAATTAAGGCTTTCCTAGTGAAAGTTAAAAACTCCTTTACTTTTGTAGTATCACTCAAAACTCTTTGTATTTCAGTAATAAATAGGTTTTCGGCAAGTTTATCATCAAGAATAGAATCTTCAAATTTTTCGATAAAAACGTCGAAGTTGTCATTTATTTCGTAGCTATAATTAGTGTCTGTTTGTATATTTTTTTCTTTAAAAATAGTTTTAAGTTCTCTAAAAATATCTGGTTGATCAAGAACGGGTTGTTTTTCAACCCAATCCCATATGACATCAGGTTCTTCCTCATTTTCTAAAAAGCACAATAGTTGTTCTCTATATTTAGCGATTTTATTCATGATTTTTCTCGTTTAAAACTTTTTTAAAATTTAAATTTAAACATTTATTCTAAATTTAAGCAGGAAGGATTATATAAATGTAATTACTTCTTCTGCATTTCCGTTAAAATGAATGTAAGGATTTATTTGTGCAATATTTTTATTTTGAAATGCTATTTATACTTAGGAATACCAGGTGAAGAAATAGATTTGCCAGTAATGGACTAATTACTCCTCCTTCTAGCGTGCTACGCCTGTAAAACATAACAAAAGACTCGTGTAAAAAGAAGATTATTCTTATTTTCAAGAATGCAACACATAACTGGAATTTCCCGCCTACAAATGCGCTTTAAAAGTTTAGAAGACATAAGCCCTAATTTTCGTCTTCCCCTTTTGGATAGGAACCGCAAAAACAGCGAGTGGTTCCAAAACATTTTTAAAATAAAAAAAATCCATTTGTGGGTAAGGTAAGCTCTGTCTCAAAAATAGAAAAGATGGCCTTATTACTTTTGATTGCCTAACAAAAAGGTCAAAAGAAAACCTAAAAGCTACTAATTCCCCTATAGTAGCGCAAACCAATTAGCAGGTCTTAGTCAATACCAACTAACCGAAAAAATCCTCTCAACATTCATGATTGACTGGCTTTTAAGTTTTTTTTTGCCTAGTTTGATACATCTTTAGCGGTGTACTTAATCAAAAGTTAAGTTTCCTTTAAAAATAATTTTAAGTTTCTTTTTTTCCATATATTTGCCATATATATTTATATATATAAAACTTCAATGTTATGGCTAAATTAACAAAAACTCCTCTTGAAATTCAACCTCAAGAAGATACTATACGAATTAAAGGAGGCGATTTAACTCTGGAAGCTACTGTAGTTAGTGGCAAAGATGGAGATCATTTTATATCTATTATTCCTTCTTTAATGATTAGTGGATATGGTTCTACAGAAGAAGAAGCAATTAATTCTTTAGATGAAAATGTTGAAACTTTTTGTGAAGATTTTATGAAATTGGGAGCAGAACAAAGAAAATTAGAATTAGTTAAACTTGGATTTTCACAAGTTCCTTATCATAGAAAGAATTTTTCTAAATTATTTGTTGACGAAAATGGATTGTTACAAGGATTAGAAAATATTACCATTAGAAAAAATAAGCAATATAAAGTAGCTTGCTAATTTTTATAAATGGGAAATAATAGACCAGTAAAAACGAAAGATTGGGTTTCGTTTCTAAAAGCACACAACTGTAAATATCTTCGAACAAAAGCCTCACACGATCATTATAAATGTCCAAATTGTATTCGGACAATAACTCATCGTGAAAAAGATAAAGATATTCCAGCATTGCATTTAAGAACTAATCTTTTTAGTATGGGATTAACTATCGATTATTTATATAAATGGATAGAGGAAAATTGTTAGACGTTTAAGGGGAATCAATCAAAATAACTGTCCTTTTACATTTTTCTGGAGTACTACCGCTAACGCCAGTATGCCTAATAACCTTCAAACTGCGTTGTTTTTTGTTATTTAGAAAATAAATATACTACATTAAACTATAATTATTTATCTTTTTTAAACTATCACAGGTTCCGTTCAACCGCGGGTTCATTGTTGGCTTTTCAAGCCCAACGAACCCTTAGCTGTTAGCGGTAGTTTTTATTTAAAATTGTCAATTGATTTAATTTCTTTTGGCAATTCGTTTAGTTTCAATTTGGCATTATCAATCAAAAGTTTTTCTTTATTATTAAATTCAAAAGTTTTTGGAACGTCCTTGATAAACTTATCAGGGTTATTCTGAAATTCAACAATTTCTTCAAATGTTGGTTCTCTTTTAAGTATGAATGTCAAAATTTGTTCTGGTGAATATTTTTTTGATTGATTAATAATATTAGTTTCAGACGAAGTATTAAGCAATGTATTTAGTTCACTGTTTACAATCGCAGGAGTTTTATTTACAGGTTTATTTAATTGGGTTAGTTGACGTGCAACAAAGTATTCAGTATTCTCTTCACTTGATTCAGCATAAAATTCGCCACCAATGTTTACTACTGGGGAAGTGATTTTTGCATTGCCATCACTTTTTGAATATTTAGCTGAATGATATTTAATCACGTGCATACCTGTACATATATATACTCCCTTATTTTTATTTACATCAAATAATTGGTTTGCTAAAGTCGCAATTTTTTGCAAGTCAGGTATTTGTATTTTAATTGATGAAGTTCCTTCTATATTAATTGTAAACCTTGAATACTGATTCGATTGTATCGAAGCGGCTAACTTCGCAAATGGTACTCCACCATCACCTTCTAGTTTTGAACCACTGGAAACAAAACTTTTATAAATAACATCCTTATCACGGTTTGTCAATGTTGGGTCTATTTTATAGTCGGATAAAATTATGGCACCTTGTGGTTGTAATAGTCCATCGCTATCAACAACCCAAATTGTACCTAATTGACCAATTAAGTCACTTTTGTATTTAAAAGCATTTAATTCTATTCTCCAACCACCTTCACCGATAATAATATCCTTAGGTAGTTTGTCAGAAGTGATTACTTCATCTACTTTAATGTCTGAAATTCTATTAAGTCGAGCTTTAACAGTTTCTTTTTCTTTTTCTGCTTGAGTAATTTGACTTTTTAAATCGTCAATTTGTTTTCTAAGTTCTTTTTTTGACTGTCCAAAAGCAATACTACTGCTTGATATTGTCAGAACTGTCATTATAATAAATTTTGAAATTGTAGTCATATCATTTGTTTTTAATTGGTTTATTGGTCATCTTTCTAAAATTACCGCTAACTAGTATTTAACATCAACAAGTAACGCTTTTATAAAGTTTTACCACAGCTCATGCTAAATATTCTCATTCGTAAATAAAGTTTTTTTTTTACTACTCTTACAATACCCACTTTTAGTGATATTGTAGAAAGTAAAAGTATTCTGTAAATAATTTTAATTTGTAACAGGCTTTCAAAAAAACGAAACTCATAAAAAAAAACACCTCAGCAGCATCTTTTTCCCCAGTATTTCTTTAGATCAATAAACACGACTATCATAATAGAAAACACAATACCGTATCATTGAAATTATTTTATTAATTGATAGATTGTGGGCACAATCGATACACTTGCTAGGGAAGGCTTCATTTTAAAAAAGGCTTCAAAATGTCCATCACAGAATCCAACAGAGTTACTATAGAATTATTTTCGACTGTGCTATATCGAACTTCTTGTAGGCTACTAACATCAAATGCTACGCAATAATTGGAATTAATTTCAAAATCTTTGGAGTAGTTGAGATTTAAATATCTATATAATGCATCTGCGAAAAGACCAATTTCCTCTATGCTGTAACCTTTTATTTTTGCAATAGACCAAATTGCGCCAATTTTTGAAATATCATTTTCTTTAAAAGTGAATACATATTGAGGTAATACTTGAACAGGAATATCTTTAATTTTGAAAATAGATTTTTCTTTTGGTTTTGAAAGGTACTGTAGATCGAATTGAGGCTTAAACACTTTCAAATCATAATCTTCAACATTGTGTAGGATTTGAATGTTTTGTAAATACATATCCTTTGATGTTTTGGCGGTTGCTTTACCATGCCTTTCAAACAAATCTGCAATTTTATCCTTGATTAATATAGGTTTATTGTTCTTGTAAGCATTACTAATGGCCCATATAGATGTAGACCAATAATCCCCTCCATCAGATGATTCTTCTGTTTTTATTTTTTTTGGTGGTTTAGGTTTTTTAAGATTATTTATAAAAGTCTGTCTAGGACCATCTTTAAGACGTATAAATTCAACAATTTTGCTAATTCCAATTTTCTCCATTACACTATCTATTTGTTAATCAGTGTAAAGCTACATAAATTATAATTATCCAAGTAGTTGCTACCGTGATTTTTCTAAAATTGCCACTAACGTCAATTCGTCTAAAAAACTTAAAACGATCTTTATTTTATTAATTAGGAAGTAAATATACAGAAATTAAACTGCCTCTAGTTTCTGTTCAACGCAGGCTTCATTGTTAGCTTTTCAAGCCAAACGAAGCCTTAGCTGTTTTAGGCAGTGCTTTATTTTGATAATTTAGACTTCTTACTATTAAAAGTTTTCTGTTTTATCCATTGAATTGAAATAGCAACAGTTTCTGTAATATCGCCGGAAGAAGTATTGTGTCCTAATTTAGAAAACAAAGTATATTCGAAAGGTTTACCTTGAGCTTTCAATGTATTTAATTGCTCCATACACAACTTTACTGGAATCTGTATATCTTTCTCACCAAAAAGCCAAAGTCCCGGAATTGAAAGAGTATTCAGAGAATTTTTTGGGTCAGTCGCCACGAATTGATACCTGTCTGGGTCATTTTTAGTATGTTCACGAGCATCTGCTTCTGTATGATTTTCCCAAAAATTATTGTTGCCGTTAGTATAAAACTGAAATCGAAGTTGTTCTAGAGTTGTAATTGTAGGGCAACTAAATAAAACCATAAATTCGATTTGTGGATTTTTGCTTGCAGCAATTGGGATTATCCATCCTGCTTGACTGAAGCCAACTAATCCAATTGGTATTTTTTTATCCTTCAAATAGGTTCGAAATGTGTTTACTGCTGCACTTGCATCGTGAGATAATAAATTAAGATTAGTAGTATCAATATTATTAGTACCAACAGATGGCCCGACATATACACCGCCCAATTCCCCAACTCCTCGTTTATCATATGTCAATACAGCAATACCTTCTTTGGCAAGACGTATTGCGAAGTCCATTTCTCTTTTTACTGGATCAGACCCGTGAACAATTACAACTGCTGCAACTGTTTTTTTAGGCGTTAAAATTGAGCCTGCAAGACTGACGCCCTGACTTTCAAATTTTACATCTTGAATAACAAAGTCGGCCGATTGACAAAACACAATTTCTGGTAAAGTTATTACTAATAACCAAAGAAATAAGTTATAAAAAAAGCTAATGTTCATTTTGGTTTAATGTGAAAAATGGTTTGAATGGTTTGCGTTAGCATTGCCTACAACGTCAATTCGTCTAAAAACCTCCGTTTTATTACGAACAAATATAACAAAATATCGATATAAATAAGGATATTCTTATTTTCAAGAATACATCGCACCACCGGAATTCCCACCAACAATTACCTTTTTCAAATTTAGAAGAAGCAATACTTAAGGACTATCAAGTTCGGTTTATAGACCCTTTTGTAGAAAATATAGATTTCTCTACACTTAATTTTCCTATAAAAACTCTCAAGATCGAAGATCGCCCGAGTTTTTACTCGCCAGTATTTCTTAAGATCAATAAATGGGGCTATCACAACAGAGAATACGATACAGTATCATTGAGAATATTTTACTAATTGATTTAAATTGTGGGCACAAGCGAGACGCTTGCGCCAGCAAGGGATACTTAATGCTAAAGCCAGCTGGGATCATGAGAATTCAAATTTAGGAAGAGTAAAAAAATTCTTGCACCCCAGCAATTCAGTAAGTCCCTTCAATTATTAAATTCATTTGCTCCAAAATATCTTTTTTACATATGTATCGAGAAGTCAAACCACGCTTTTTTTGCAAAAGAGCATTTTCCATTATTGTTAGTTGCTTACCGTTAGCAATTTTTTTAAAATTTTTCAATAGATAAAAATAATCCGAAAGGTATTTCCCTTCATACTCATATTTAACTTGATGAATTTTACCAGAATTTCTTCCTACTCTAGAAACTAAAATGTCATTTTTTTCAATTTTTAACAATTTAGAAAATGAATTTTTTCTAATGTATCTTTTTAACTTAATCGATCCTTCATTATTATTAAAATGAACAACCTCATCAAATAAAATTACATCTTCATTTAAAGTTTTTAATAACTTTGAATTATCAATACCTCTTATGACCTGAATGTTAATTTTATAATTTGAATTTAATTTAGATTCTGAATATTCTTCCTTACTTTTTACAATAAATTTTCCAATAAAAATTCTAGTTTTCACCTCACTTTTTTTAAAATACTCCTTTGCATCCCCAAGATATAAAATTTCAAAATTTTCAAAAAACATCTTATTAAACTTTTTTAAGTTTTCAGAATAAAATATATTTTCTGGTAAAATTGCAGCAAAAAGTTCATCTTTTCGTAAAATACTTAAGTTAGATACTAACATTAAAGCTTCGATTCTTTTCGACCTGATCGCCTCTAAATGTAGTTGTTGATGCTCCGCAGATATCTTAATATTACTTATATTAGGCGATTTGCCAAAAGGAGGATTTGCCAAAATTAATTTATTTGCACCAAAATCAATTTGACAAAGATTTTCAAGATTCAAAGCATCTAATTTATAGATATTTTCAGTTATCTCAACAATACTTGCTGTTGGACAAATATCAACTCCAATCTTATTTATTTTATTCCATCTTAGTGAGGCCGCTTTTAAAAAGTTACCGCTACCCACACAAATGTCGACTACAGTTGTAGGCGCGTAACCTTGTGGTATTAGACTAATAATTTCATTGGCAATATCCATTGGGGTGTAAAAATTAAGCCAGTCTTTTGTAATCATCTTTTCAAATTATTATAAGAATTTCTGTATAAATCATATGCTTGTTTAGCAGTACTATGATTTCTAGGAACTTCAATTGATGATACAAATGTCTTATAATATTTCAAAAAAAGCATTCTATCTTGGTTATATTTCCATGTCCATATGACATTATTAATTTTTTTTCCTCTATCGTCAATAATTAGTCTTTTTAACAAACTATTAAAAATGTAATTATTTATCTCTTTAACTAATGCGTTACATGTAACTTGCAAATTCTGCAAAGCAATATAATCTAACTGAAGTGGTTTTTCAATACAATTTGAATGATCACTTAATCCAAGTTTAATCGCATTCTTTGTACCTAATTTTCCAAATCGATGAACGAGGCAGTGTCTTAATTCACAGACTTTAACAAATTCATCTAGCGTGGCAATTAATGAATCTGGTAGATTACCTTTTAGATTCAAAAATTTCTTTAAAGATTCTTGAATATTAAATTTACCTGCAAAAGAAACATCTTCTAAAATTGCTTCTGGCATTAAATCATTTCCATGACTTATTGCAGCTCCATAAGACAATGGTAGACTTTCACAATTTTTTAAACTTATTCTGTCAATCAAAATAGTTCTTCTAAGCACCTCTCTCATGTAGCTTTCAAACGCTGAAACTGAACCTAAAACAAGAAGGTTAGCTAATCCCTTATTAAAAACTAATGGATTTGGATCTACCAGTAAAATCAAATTTGTAATTTTACTAATATAGGTGTCAATAGGGGGCTCGTTAGCTTCACTAAAAAGTGTATCAAACATATTAGTTGTGTCTAATAAATGATAAGCAGAAGTATTATTTGCATCTAAATTATTCATAATTACTAAGCTAAAAATTCATCTACAACATCAACAACCCTTTTTAATATATCTTGAGATCTTTTACCTCCGATCTGCTTAACTTTTCTTAATTCAGACACTGGATTTTGGACATAATAAAAATCTCTGATTTTTCTAAAATTTGCTTGATTAACAGCTTCCGCTTGAAATCTTGTAAATGGAATTTCTGAAACATCGAGATTCATACAACTCTCATAAGCCGAGGGGTTAACTAATTCAAATCCACATTTATGACAAAACCTTTGATTTTCTTCAATTCGTATGGCGCTACAATTCGAGCAAGGCGGCAAATTTAATTTTAAATTATCAATATCCGCTTCCTTTAATAATGTCTCAAATTTCCTTCTTAAAGGCTGTTTTTTCTCAGCACTCAATAATTTTTGTAGAATTTTTTTTGTATCGAATCCTCTACTTGAATTAAATGCTTTAGCTTTTAATAAAAAGATAATATGTGGTGTATATCTCATATACTCTCTATTTTCACCATGGCTAACACTGCTCGAATATTTATAGAGTAGCCCTGCTTCATTCAAAAATTGTGTCATTCTTTCAACCATCCTATTAGAATGTGTCTCCACCCCAACAATTAAATTTCTAGAATCAATTAGTTCTTTATTCAATTTTGTAAGTTCTTCTACTATTGTCTCAAAAAAAGTAAATCCAACCTCAATTATATTTGAAAACTGGGGAATCTTTTTTTTAAGAGATAAATACTCTATTTTAATTAATTCAGAATGTTGATCTATAACTTCATTAAATTTAGATTGTCTAGTTACTTTATTTGATTGCAAATAGGATCTAATTAAAAAAATAAAAGCCCTTGGAATACCAAAAGATGCATATTTGAGTATCTCAATAATCTCAGAATCAATTTCTCCAATTATTGAACTAAGTCTCTTTTGAATTAATTCATCCATAAACTTACTGTAAGATTTCATATCATCAGTAACGTTAATCCAACATTCCACCTTTTCAGCATCATGCCCTAAATGAAACTTAGTGCCATACTCTGTAGTACCTGGATAAACAGAGGCTTTTGGCGATATAGATGAAGATTTCAAACTAATAAATATTTCAAAAAATTCAACCAAATAATCAGGTGTTAAAGTCAAAGCAGCATCATCTAATAGAAGAATTGCTCTTTTTCTGTCTGATAAGACTATCAACTCCTCGATTAAAATTTTAACATAAGATACGTTAAGAATCTCAAGTATGGTTTCATCATCAAATCTAAAATTTCCTTTTTCTGCCTGTCCTATAAATAATTCCAGATTTTTTTTTGTTAAGCAGGGATCACTTAACAATAATGAAATATCTGTAGAAGTACGTTCACTAAAATCATATATTGATAAAATTATTTTTGATAATACCCAAGTATTAAAAATTTTAATTGCATTAGAAGCTCTTGACATTAATGGCTCCAAATGATAATATCGATTAAAACTAACATATAAAGAAATTGGTTTCTCTCTATTTTTTATACAATTATAATGAGTAATTAGCATTTGATGTGTTTTTCCAGTTCCTCGCGGACCAACTAATAACTTTGCCCCAGTGCCAATCAACTTCTTTTGAATACTTTCAAAATAATCACCAGTAACAAACCAATCGACAACCTGTTCAATGTCTAGATAATCACTTCTTTCCTCAAGTTCTTTTTGATTTAAATCCATTTTTTATTTAAAAATACTAACCTATTTATAATGCTGTAATTATAGAAAATATAATTTAAATAATTACTTTTTTATTAACGAAACTTCAAAAAATTACGGTCTATTTATGAAATCAGTTAAGTTATATAAAAAACTGTTGCCTATTCCTACAGTTCTTGTTTTACTCCCAAATGATGGAAAATCATAATAAATCTGCACATCAGTATTGTCAATGGCAAACATACACGCACCAAGTGAGTGAGGTTTTGTACCTATTGGAGCTACTACTAATTCAAAATTTTTATTTTTATTTTTTATTTCCTGAAGTATATTGTAGACGCCAAAAGGTTCATTTGCGGTAGATCTCTTAATAGAATTAAAAGCTTTGGATTGGTTTAATGCATACTGATTTTGGGAATAAACATAATATTGCCAGCTTGGTTGAAAAGAAGGAAAACCTACAATAGCATAAGTCATCCTATCTGAAGGATTTACATCCTCGAATGCCTTACTAAATCGATTACCTTCAAAACCCATTAATGCTATTAAAATTCTTTCCTTATTGTGATCTGATATCCTTGCAAATCCAGGAAGAGAATTAACTGAACAAAATTTTTCAGTCAAATCAAATTTTTTAATGGTATTTTCATTTTTTTCTTCCTGGATATATTTTTCTGGCTCAGTATAAGTAACGAATAATCCTTTGGGTTTAAAATCTTTTTTTAAAAGTAATAAGAAAAAGAAAAGAAACGGATGCTTTAATGAAGTAATATCAATCAGAATATTTTTACCGTTGATATCAAGTTCATTCAAATCATTAATAAAATCTTTGACTAAATCTTTGCCTGTAATTGTCAAGTCTTCTATTTGAGGTATATCAGAAATTTTAAAATCTCGCATTGAATATTTTTCAAATTCAATATCATAGTTTATTGACATGATATCTTTATTATAATATTCACTTGCCAAAGAAATAACTTTTTCAGCTCTAATTTCTTTACTCCTTCCTACAAAAAATAGGTCAATTTCTGCAAAAACTTCTTTAAAACAATCAGTATTATTAAGGTTATAGTATCTATTATAAAGCATTAAACAAATCTATTTTAATTTGGTTAAGATCATCTTTAGTAAGACTCTTAACCATTGAGTTAGCTATTTCATTTGCTTTTTTACTATCACTGTTAATCAGAAAATCCAATGTTTTTGGATCAATATACAAACTTCTTATTTTTCTAGGGGAAATTTGAAAGTAAGGAGCGTAAATATGATTTAAATGATATTCGGTATTATTAGAATCTATAGTCGGTTTTTTATCTTTTGTTTCTTCCTTTTTTTGTAATACAGAATAGAGCTCTGCACTTTTCAAAAAAGTTAGGGTTTCTTCCCCCAATTTATCAAAATCACTGCTAAAATGATTTTTTTCAGGCTCGCTTAATCTAGGATCTCTATGAAATTTTTCAAAAATATTTCCTAATAACAATACAAATCTTTTTAACTGATTACTGTAAGGTGTATAGGTTTCTATGTCATTAATTTTATATTGACTTACATAGTATGCAGCTTCAGATTGTTCAGTGGGAGTTAATGCTCTTGGGTTATTGAATTCAAAAGAATTTCTATAGGCATTTTTAAATGCTGATTCACATAGTTCTAAGAAGAACCTAATAATTCCTGAAGAAGTTGATTTGTATGTATTAAAACCATAGTAAAGTTTCTGTTTACTATTTTCTTTACATAATAAATAAACTAAACCCATTTTATTATTATGAAGCCAGTCTTTAAATTTTGACTCATTGTTATTTAAATGCAACTTATATTCACTTGCCAAATAATCAGCTTTCTGACCTCTTTCAAAAAGAACAAGAATTAGCCTTAAAATTATAGGGTCATCGGAGCTATATAAAATCTCAACATCTTTTTGAGCTCCAATCCTAGCTTTTATTTTTGATTTTAGTGTAGCAATATTTCCTGATTTAATAAACCCTGCTACTTCATCATTAAAATCATATTCGCCTAAATAGAATCGAATATCATAAAACCTATCATCATCCAATTCTTTTAATTCTACAACTTTCTCTAGTCTTTTTCTACAAATATCTACAATTAATTCTTCATAATCTTGAGACTTGAACTGTTCAAAATTATAATAACTAAAGTCATGTGGCGCTGTTATAATTTCACTATCAGCTAATGTCTGATAAGTTTTACATCCCTTATTCCTCATACCGACATCAATAATTACGGGATTAGGATGCTTAATAAGTGTATTAACAATTCTTTGCTGATATAAAAGCATATTTTCATACTCGTCTATAAAAATGTGTATCGACTTATCCTTAAATAGGTCTTGCTTTAAAATACTTTTCGCAATTAAATTTATTAAAAAACCATTACCTATGACATTAGGTCTTTCATTCTTATTAATATTATTGACATAATTCATCAATCTTATTTCCTCATTACTAAGCATTTTCAATAATGAATGAAAATTCGGAATAGAAACCTTTGAATCTAAAAGAACTTCAAGTTCATCAGATAAGTAAAAAGCTATTTCATCATCGCTTTCATTAAGACTAGAATTAATATCAATAATAATTTCGACCAGACGCTTTGATAAAGTAATATTCAAAAAATGTCCAAATAATTGACACCATTCCTCTTCATCTAAACCTTTATGCTGGAATGCAGGTACAAAATTAGAATCAGCACGAAAATGTATTCCAATAAGGTTTTCCGAACTAAAAAAGTCTTTAAAAGAAATCCCTTTACTTTGTGATTCTTTTTTTTTACTTGAATAAGAATGATATAAAAAAAACATAGTTTTACCTGAGCCCCTTCCTCCTTCTAACATTAAAGATTTACTTTTTAGGAGACCCTCAAAGTTTTTATGATTTGAATAAAACTCAAATAGATTATCACCTAATTGCTCTGCTCGGTCTATAGAAAATGGATTGTTAGATTGTGACATTAGCAAATGTTTTTTTATTTTTAAATAAAGGATTCCAGTTATTAATTTGGCTATAAAATAATGGAAGAGATGAATCTGGTATGGAATGATGAAATGCAATAGCATAATCTAAACCTTTATAACCTAAAAGACTAATGCCTTTCTTTTTACAAAGTAGATCTAGAACGTTTTTACAAACTTCAACTTCTTCATTGTTAAAATATACAGAGTCTTTTCCAAATACTTTGTATTTATTTGTCAACATTTCACAATAAGTAATCCTTAGACCAACATCATTATCTTGAGAATGAAAATTGTTAAATCCTTCTTCGGTACAAATCAGACAGAAATAATCTATATCAAGATCAGGAAACATTGCTTTTAATTTTTTTGGAAATATAACTTCATCGTCTATTTTGATACTTGTTGAATTCCAAAAAGTATGAAGCTGAGTTGATGAACCAACGAAATCATCAAGAATTATTAAATTTTTAGCTTTTTTTAGGTCTGTCGATTTTAAATTATTTAAATATAATATGTTTTTTTCAGGAAAACCTATATCATTTGTTAGATACCTGGCCATTACAAGCGAACTTTCAGATGGATTATCTGTAAGTAATGGCATGACATAAGTATTTGTAGTAAAATCCCTTTTAAAATTCAATAAAGTTTCATTTTTAACTTGGAAATCATTTGAAATTTCATTAGCTAAAACTTTTCTTTTTAAAATTGATTCATAAAATCCAAAATCTATCATTCTTATCATATCTTCTTCAGAATAATAAACAAATCTGTCCAGTAATTTCAAAGCACAATACTTCTCTTCGGTACTCTCAAAGTTGCTTAGCCAAGCATGAAATGTGTCGATATCTAATTTTGACCAAAACTTGCTTTCAATATAAAAATACACTTTGTCTTTCGCATATTTTATAAAATCTTTCATCACATCTTTATCAGCCATGTCATTAATTATAAGCATACGAAAGTAAACGTTTCTTTCCTTAAAATTAAATATATATTTTGTTTTCTTGAAGAAAATATTGATATTTTGTGTTTAAAAAAATATATTTGATTTTTCCACTTACAATTTCCCAAAAAGCATCCCTCGTTTTGGGGATGTCTATATTCTTTTCACTGCCTCCCCTTACTCTTCCAACAATCCCTCTAATGCTACTTTCTCCTAAACCCATAAATCATCCCTCTCAGATAAAGACCTAAAACCCATACCGCAATTATACTTCATACCATTACATATTTTGAATCTTTAATTAAAATCAAAATAGGCTCTTAAATTGTAAATGCAATTTGGGTGTATTTGTAGAAAAAAAAAGATGCCTTTATAGCATCTTCTTATTCTTTTTTTAAATCAAAATCAAAATCAAACAACTCTTTTGGAGGAATTTCTAAACCTTTTGCAATGGAGATTATTGTCCCCATTGATGCGCCATGTTCCCCATTCAGTACTCTATAAACTTGTTTAGGCTCAATCTTACCTATGGATGCCACTGTCATAACATCTTTTCCATATTTAGCCAAAAGAAGCTGCAGATTCTCTCCGAATTTTATATAATATTTTTTTCTAATTTCTTTCACAATGTGAAATTGATGTAATTTGCAGAAAAATAATTGTCAAATTTGACAATGCGAGAATATTTTTCATATATTTGCTTTATAGATTATGTATTTATTTGAAATAATAGATAATCATTTATTAAATTTGCGTTTCTTCATATAAAATATTTGAAGCATTCGCTTAGAATCTCGACTTTGAAAACTGGTAATTTTTGCAACGAGAAGATAAGTAAGATGCTCACGTCCCATGGCGTGGGCTCACTTATTGTTGCAGGGTATACCAGTACCTCAAAGTCAATAAGCTGAGTTCCATGCCATTTTTTATGCCTATTATTTAGGCTAAACTCAACTTCTATTCTTAGCACTGCTTCCTCCTTTTTATAGTCTCGCATTGACAATTACTGTTTAACCGTATAAACTTTCGCTTGCCTATGATTTAAAAAAAAGAATCTCTATTGAATGCCTGTACTGCCTTATTCTCTATTTTGAATTAGTAAAAATGCAGTACAGGCTATTAAAACAAAAAAATGGCCCTCTAACTCTTCTTGGCGGTTGACTAGAGGACCATTGCTAACAAAACTAACGTTTCTATTAACTAACCCAATATTATGAAAAATAATTCATTTTACAAGGGGAGATTGGCTTTTTGGTGCCTGATTGTTTTCGGGTTCCTCATCTCCTACACCCCTGCTTTATCAAAAACGGCGCTGCCGTCCATGCCCTCTTTACCACAACGAAACCAAATAAGCGGCAGCATCACTGATGGTAAAGGACCTTTAGCTGGTGTTACCATAACTATAAAAGGGCAACAAAAAGTAGCTATCTCTGACTTTGATGGGGAATTTACTATCACTGCATCGCCCAACGATATGCTTATTTTTAGCTTTATGGGCTTCAAAACCCTAACTATTCCTGTTGATGGACGCTCTGTCTTAACTATTCGTATGCAAGAAGATGCGACTTCACTACAGGAGGTCAAAATCAATGCAGGCTACTATTCCGTAAAAGAAAGTGAACGCACGGGAAGTATTGCAAAAATCACGGCAAAGGATATCGAAAAACAACCTGTGACTAATCCGCTAGCAGCCATGCAAGGACGTATGTCTGGCGTGAATATTACCCAAGCCACAGGAGTGCCTGGTGGTGGGTTTGATATTCAAATTAGGGGAATTAATAGCATCCGTACCGAGGGCAATTCCCCCCTATACATCGTGGATGGCGTGCCTTACAGCTCCCAATCACTGGGTTTTAGCTCTGCTTCTTCAGCCATACTTGCGGGTACTACTAGTCCATTAAACGGCATTAATCCAACTGACTTAGAAAGTATAGAAGTACTCAAAGATGCAGATGCTACGGCAATCTATGGGTCTCGTGGGGCTAATGGCGTGGTCCTGATCACTACCAAAAAAGGCAAAGCAGGAAAAACAAAGTTTAACTTAAATGCTTACAGTAGCTTTGGAACACTAACCCGTACCCTAGACTTAATGCATACGGACCAATACTTGTCTATGCGCCGTGAGGCTTTCTCAAATGATGGGATCACAACTTATCCTAGTTATGCCTATGATGTCAATGGAAAATGGGATCAAACAAGGTATACCAATTGGCAAAAAGAACTAATTGGAGGGAATGCAACAACTAATAATCTACAGGCTACCTTATCTGGAGGGAGTTCTGGAACCCAATACTTACTAAGCGGTACTATGCACAAGGAAACCACCGTTTTTCCAGGAGATGCCAAGTACGGCAAAGGGGCGGTACATACCAGCCTGACTCACCGTACTGAAGACGGTCGTTTCAAAATAAACTTTTCAGCAAATTATACTGCCGATAAAAACATACTTCCCCCATCTGACTTTACCTACAAGGCAGCGGTTCTTGCTCCTAACGCACCCGCTTTGTACGATGCAAACGGAAATCTCAACTGGGAAAATAATTCCTGGACTAACCCTCTAGCTACCTTAAATGGAAGATATACTGCTACTACCGCTGCGCTCATTGCCAATACATTGCTATCCTATCAAATTTTAGAGGGTTTAGAATTAAAAACGAGCCTAAGTTACACGGATAACCGCGTAGAGGAAAGTCGCATCAATCCTTCTACAATGTATAATCCTGCGTTTGGAATTGGTAGTGAACGCTCTACTCTCTACCTCAACAATGCATCAAGCCATTCATGGACAATGGAACCACAACTAAATTGGCTAAAAAAAATAGGTGAAAGTGAGATTAATATCCTTGCAGGAGCTACTTTCCAGGATCAAAAATCCAGTCAGTTAGTACAAACAGGCTCGGGGTTTCCCAGTAACGGTTTGATTTATAATCTTGCAGCTGCATCGCGCTTAAACATTTCAAGCAACTCCTTTTCTGAATACAAATACCAAGCTTTTTTTGGTCGAATTAATTTCAATTATAAAAGCAAATACATCCTAAATGCAACGGGCAGACGCGATGGTTCCAGCCGATTTGGACCTGGTAATCGCTTTGCTAATTTTGCCGCTGTTGGTGCCGCTTGGGTATTCTCAAAAGAATCCTTCCTTGATACAGGTACCTTTCTTAGCTTTGGAAAACTTAGAGCTAGCTATGGAACCTCTGGAAACGATCAAATTGGCGATTACCAGTTCTTAGATACCTATGATGTTACAGGAAACAATTACAATGGTGTCATTGGGCTCCAGCCTTCAAGACTATTCAACTCTGATTTTGCTTGGGAAACGAATAAAAAATTAGAAATTGCTATAGAATTAGGGTTTGTCAACGATCGTGTTTTTTTTAGTACAGCGTATTATCGCAACCGATCTTCTAACCAATTAGTAGGAATCCCATTAGCGGGTACTACAGGGTTTTCTTCTTTACAAGCCAATCTAAATGCAACAGTTCAAAATACGGGATTAGAATTGGAATTGCGACTCGAACCATTCCGTTCTAAAAATTTTAATTGGACTTCGAATTTCAATCTGAGTCTTCCCAACAACAAGTTGTTGGAATTTCCTAATCTAGAAAGCTCACCCTACGCTAATAGATACCTCATTGGGCAATCTATCAGTATTCAAAAAGTATATCACTATACAGGAATCAATCCACAAACCGGACTGTATTCTTTCGAAGATTATGATAATGATGGACAGATTAGTAGCCCCAACGATCAGCAATGGATTGAAGACACTGCTCCCAAATGGTTTGGAGGTTTTGCAAATCAATTAAGCTATAAAAATTGGTCCATGGATTTCTTATTCCAATTTGTAAAACAAAAAGCAAGAAATTATTTGTACAATACTTCTTGGGCTGGAGATATGGTCAATCAACCTGTAGCTATAGGAAACCATTGGCCCGTGAATGGTGAGAATGCTCAAACACAATTGTATACTACTGGTGAAAACGGAGAAGCGCTCGATGCTTGGTCTTCTTATAGCAATAGTAGTGCAACAATCAGTGATGCCTCTTACATCCGTTTAAAAAGTGTTAGTCTATCGTACACCGTTCCTACCAAAGGATCCGCTATCAGTGCGGCTAGAGTGTATTTACAGGCACAAAATTTATTGACTTTTACGAACTACAAAGGAGCAGATCCTGAAAATCAATCTTCCTTTTTCATAGCACCATTGCGTCAGATCTCATTGGGTGTACAACTGGGTTTATAACATAAAAATTAACAAGATGAAATATTACAGACACATACAAGTTGCATTAATAGTAGCCTTAATAGTTACTATAAGCCTTTGGCTATATGGTTGCGATAGTTTTACTGAAACGGATCTCCCGAAGACGCAACTAATCAAAACTGCTGTTTTTCAAGATGTAAAGACGGCTACAGCAGCTCTTTCCGACTGCTATGCTCAAATGCGAGATTACAGCATGATAACGGGAAATTCTGATGGACTTTCCAGTCTGTTAGGAAATTATGCAGATGAATTAACCTACTATGGAGTTAGTGACTCTCCCTTGCAAAACTTCTATTCCCATTCACTGCTGCCTTCCAATAGTGGGGTTTCCGTTTTATGGAATTCTAGCTACAATCAAATTTACGCTGCAAACGCTATAATAGAAGGTGTAGATAATTCAACCGCAATTACAGGTGATAATCGAAACCGCTTGAAGGGAGAAGCGCTGTTTATCCGTGCTTTTATACACTTTAATTTGGTGAACTTGTTTGGAGATATTCCCTATATCACTAGTACCGATTATAAAACAAACACTATGATTTCAAAGCAGACCCAAGCAGACGTCTACAAGCAAATTATAGCAGACCTATTGGAAGCAAAAGAGCTACTACCCGAAACGTATACTTCCGCTCAACGCATCCGTCCCAATAAATATACAGTTTCGGCCATACTTGCAAGGGTGTATTTATATACAGAAAACTGGCAGTTGGCAGAGAATGAATCGAATGCAATTATCAATAAAACAGCCCTTTACCAATGGCAGGATAATTTGGATTTAGTTTTCTTGAAAGACAGTCCTTCCACGATTTGGCAATTGCACCCTGGTGTTGCGGGCTTAAATACAATAGAAGGTCGAACTTTTATTTTTACTAGTGCACCGCCAAATATTGAAGCTATAAGTCCGGAATTACTCCATGCCTTTGAAACTGGAGATCAAAGAAAAAATCAGTGGTTGGGTAGTGTGAATGATGGAACGGACACGTATTATTTCCCTTTTAAATACAAGCTCGATACGAATTCAGGAACATCTCAGGAGTACTCCATCATTTTTAGATTAGAGGAGCAATACTTAATTCGAGCCGAAGCTAGAATACATCTAGGAAAACTAGCTGAAGCAAAAAATGATATCAATAAGATAAGACAAAGAGCAACTTTAGCAAATACGACTGCTAGTACTTCAGAGGAACTATCACAAGCTGTCTTACAAGAACGAAGAGTGGAATTGTTTACTGAATTTGGGCACCGTTGGTTTGACTTAAAACGTACTGGAAAAGCGGGTACTGTTTTGAGTGTAATTAAATCAGCATGGAAAGATAGAGATAATTTACTTCCGCTTCCTGCGTCTGAACTGCTAGCAAATAGCCATTTATTACCTCAAAATCAAGGATACTAAATTATGAAAGACACTATCTTATTAATCAAAAAACATACAATTTTACTTCTTTTTTTATTGGGATCCGTAACTATTTGGGGACAGATTTCAGTAAAAAGAAGCGTTTCTCCTGCTGATTACAGCCAATGGAGTACGCTGTCCGGAGAGAAATTGACCGCTGATGGCAAATGGGTAAGCTATAAGCTGGCCTATGATTCAGACAAGGATACTGTTTTTGTACAGCAAACTTATGGTAGCAAAAAATATATTTTCCCTTTAGCAACAGATGAAAATTTCAGTCGAGATGGAAAATGGTGGGCCGCAATAGTACCCGAAAAAGGACTTGGTATATTGAGTTTAAAAACCGGGAAATGTCAATGGGCGGAGGATGTGGTTTCCTATGAATTTCTGGGAAATGGTGCATATGTGGCTTTTCTTAAAAAAACAGGACTGGAACAGGAACTCGATATTTTGAATTTGGCAACCGGACAAAAATATAGTGCAAAAGACATTGCGGAATATAGTTTTAATGCCAGTGGGAAAATCGCGGCATTTATAACAAAGCAAGAAAACGCCGTAAAATTAATTTGGATTGATGATCACTTCCGCACTTCGGAAATAATGCAGCCTTCCGACAATCGGTTTAAAAACCTGATTTGGAATAAAGACGCCGATGCAGTGGCTTTTCTCCAGGAACTCCCGCAGGATAAGTACCAAGGAACCAATCACAAACTGTATTTCGTGAATCATATGGATACCAATCCCAAACTGCATATACTAGATCCTTTACTTGCTGAAGAGATCCTTAAGGAGCTACGAATTGTAACGCCACCGGCCAGAAAGTCCATTGAAATGGCAACGGATGGCAAAAAGGTTTTCTTTTATACAACCACTCCAAAATTACAGACCAAGGAGAAGGAAATCGTACAGGTATGGGACGGTGCAACACCATGGACCTACCCTAGCCAAAAGGATTCAGAAAGCTGGCAATACAATTCCAAAATGATAGTGTGGTGGCCCGAGGAAAACAAGTTGTTTAAGATAGGAACCGATGAGTTTCCAAAAACGCAGCTATTAGCAGATGGAAATTATGCTTTAAACCATAATCCGCTGCAATATGAACCACAGTATGAATTTGCCAGCCCTGTTGATTACGTACTAATAGACGTACGTACGGGAAAAAGTAAAAAAATATTGAAAAAACAGATTCGAAAATATGATTTTATCAAGGGTTCCGGATCCGGAAATTTTATCAACTATTTTAAAGAAAAGCATTGGTGGGTTTACAATAGTAAGGAGGATAGCCATATCAATCTGACATTACCTCTAGGAATACCCATAGATGAGGTAGATTATGATAGCGGGGGTACTGCCCCCCCTTACGGAAGCCCTGGATGGTCAGCGGATGAAAAATACCTGATTGTTTATGATCAATATGATATTTGGCTACTGTCTGCCGATGGAAAATCACAAAAAAGAATAACACACGGTCGTGAAAAACACATTCGATACCGGATTGCTGAGGACAGCTATACGGATTCACTGTTGCTAGGAAATGCTGTTTTGACTGGGAATCAATTTGATCTCTCTAAAGGAGTATTGATCGAAGCATTTGGCGATGACAAATCTTCAGGCTATTATTATTGGCATCCAGAAAGAAACATAAAAAAAATGGTGTATAAAGACCGAATGATAGATCACTTGATAAAGGCAGAACAATCCTCAAGCTATATATACAGAGAACAGTCTTTTAAACTATCCCCAAGATTGATGTTTAAGACTGAGAAGGAGAAACAGCCAAAACTTTTGATACAAACCAACCTACAACAGAACCATTTTGATTGGGGGCATAACGAACTGATTTCGTATACCGATTCCAGAGGGACTCCACTGCAGGGAGTTTTATACTATCCATCCAACTTTCAAAAAGGAAAAAAGTACCCCATGATTGTAAATATTTATGAAAAACAATCGCATGAACTTCACCTTTACTACAATCCAGAAGAAAATGCAGATGCTTTACCTCGCACGAATTACACTTTGGATGGCTATTTGGTTTTATATCCTGACATAGCTTATGAAGTTGGGGAACCCGGTAAATCGGCTACAGATTGTGTGATAGCAGCTGTAAAAGCGGTAACTACAAAAGGGATTGTAGAAGAGCGACACATTGGCTTGACAGGGGCCTCCTTTGGAGGGTACGAAACAACATACATTATTTCACAAACAAACGTATTTGCTACAGCCGTAGCAGGCACAGCCCTCACAGATATGGTAAGCTGGTACCTTAGCATAGAGAATGGTGGAACTCCTAGGATGTGGAGATTTGAATCACAACAGCAACGCATGGGTACGTCCCTCTTTGAAAATTATCAGGGATATATCAAAAACTCTACGATAGCACAGGCTGAGACAATCAATACCTCTCTGTTACTATGGACCGGTAATGACGATACTATGGTACCCTGGACGCAAGGACTGGAATTGCATTTAGCACTGCGCAGGTTGCAAAAACCGCATACGTTTTTAGTGTACCCGGGAGAAACCCATGTTTTTTCAAAACGAGAGACAAGAATTGATATTACGAAGCGTACCAAAGAGTGGTTCGATCGCTATCTTAAAGAGAAAACCTTTAGAGATAATCTGAGTAGCAATTAAAAACAACAATGCTGGATTTTAAAAAAATCCAGCATTGTAATACCAATAAATATTGGTTTACGAACGGTTATTAAATTTTTTTATACAACACGTCCGGACAATCGGTTCCCGCACCATTCAGGCGATAAAGTTGCTGACCACTAGAGGTACAAAATTGCGCATTAGGAACTGTTGAGCACTTTACGTTTGTTTCCTGACAGGAAACAGGAAGACGTCCATTAATTTCAATGGCTGTACTCAAATCAGCGCGTGAAATGTTACTGGCGAAAGCTCCCGCAATCGCAAAAACAACTACTGCAATGGGAAATCCCATTTTTGAAAAATTTGTTTTCATAATACTAAAATTAAAAGTTAATGATCTACTCTTTTTTACAGGTTTTCGATCGCCATCCTGATACTGCGCAGTATATTTTAATTCCTTTTTAATAAAGATCAAGGTGTATGTAAAATCTTAAATCCCTTTGGTTCATAAGCATGTGTCCGTATCTTATATGTAACGATAGAATGATCGTATAGGGCTACAAAAACATCCTCAACTATCCTAAAATCAGTCATTTTTTGATCCAAAAGATTAGGAACATAAAAACTAAATAAATAGGTGTTTTTCATAAAATCATAGACATCAATTATGGATGATTTATCCCACATCTCTTCCGTTTCATAACGCCCCATTAGACCTGCATGTACAAAAAGGTAATTACCAAAAGTTGCTGTTCTTTTATTTACTATGATTGGTGGTGCGCTTAGCTTACTTTGATTTTTTGATTGGATATGTGCTACCTTAATTTGCGCTCGACTAATTGTATCAATCGTATGACCTCGAAGTACTAAATTTAAGCTATCATCACATACGAGATACTCATTACGATAATAGTAAGTATACAGAACCTTTTTTAATTGCTCATTATAAATTAAATTACCATCGGTATCAAAAATACCATCAATTTGCTTTTCCAATAGCTGCGATGCTAATCTTACTTTAATCGTATCCGTAATTGTTATAGTTCCTAAAATATTTTCATGATTTTTACTGCTTATAGCGCGCATAACGAAGGTCTTTGAATCTAATGGTTCTGCTTTAGTAAAATAGACTTTACCATACATCGATAAATTAGCTTTCCAATCGATAAGATTACCTCTAAAAATAGTTGGTACAGTACCATCCATCAAATAAAAATACGGGGATTGAACACGTACTTGTACAGAACGAAAAGGAAGGTTAGATTTGGAAAGTCTTATAACATAACTTTTTTGCGTTTGTAACCCAATGTCGATTACTATGACATGAAGAGGTGCCTCATAATTGCCTAGATAAACTTTGTTCTTCTCGATTCCGGCAATATAGAAGGACGGATGTTTTAAATCTAATTCATTAATTTTTGTAATTGGATGATGCGGAAAACGACGAATAAAGTTGTTGCGATGATGAGTAATATCTTCCGATAATAAATAAATTATAACGACAACAGCGATACTGCTCAATAAGGTGATAGAGACCGTTCCAAAAGTTCTATTATAATGATTCTTAGAAGCAACATTTTTTGGATTAAATAGTAACAGCATTATACCCGTAAATGCCAGTAGCACGAATAAAATATTAAATACCAAATGCTCAGTCCAATCTAAATTTTCAAGTATTCCTCCACAAGAGCAAGGAATAGAAGAACTATAATTCAAGATAATGATAATGTATGTAGTAAACATAATCATTAGGCTAAAAGCTGCAAATAGCCCTACTAACCGATATCTTGGAATTAGCAGTGTCAAGGCTATCAAAATTTCTATAATTGGGACACCCCATGAAACCCAACTAGCAAAAGCACTTAGTAATGGAGACTGTCCCAATTGCACTTGAAAGTTCTCAAAATCCAATATTTTACTCACTGCAGCATAGACAAATAGTAATATGTAAGACAGACAAATTACCTCTAAGATTCCCTTTTTAATTGTTTCACTTACTTTCATATCTGCTCTTTTATTGGATTAAACCGAATGAATTCTAAATGTTCACAACTTTGAAACTTCTCTGGATAAGGATTTAAAAGATTCAAAGTCCTTCCGATTATTTAAAACAATCATTCTTAAATACTTACCAAAATTACAGCCGTTATTTTGGAAACATGGTTTGAAAATCAAGCCAAAATATTTGAAAATCAAGCCGTTTTTCAAATAAAGGATAGAAATAACTATTACTAGAACCGAAGATGATTAAAACCAAGGAATGCCAAACAAACTTTAACTGTTCATCTGGCATTTCTTTGGTTTCTATTTAATAATCCATCCTACTTCGTGGTTCCACTCAACGCATTTAGTTTTTCACTTAGTTCTATCAGTCCAGCTTTTAATAGGCACTCCCCTCCTAGTGACCTCAACTCTTCCAAATTTTCTTCTGGAACACTTGTCAATAAGTTTGATGCTTTATCATCCACTTTTGCCAATAAACCTCGTTCAATAACATGATTTAATAACAGTACATTTTTTCGGGAGATTTTCAAATCAATCTTCACCAGCTCATTCATACCAGGGATACTAAGGATCGTATCAAAAACCTGGGCTACATCATTTGTTGTTAGCATAATCTTCTCGTTTAAATTAATAATTCAGTACTCCAAAAATAAGAAGCTTACTTCAATTTATCCTAGTCAAAATATGATGAGGATTGGACAAAGGATTTAGCTTTTTTACTTTAGTAAGCGGAATCTGAATTATGAACCTGATAAAATGTATGTTATGAATTTCAGCAACAATAGCTTTTCGATAAAGCAAGCCAAAGCAATAGATTTAGTTAATTACTTAAAGTCGTTGGGTTTTGAACCCGAAAAAATCAGGCGCGATGACTACTGGTACCTATCTCCATTGAGAGATGAAAAAGAAGCTTCCTTTAAAATCAATCGCAGATTAAATCGTTGGTATGACCACGGCCTTGGCAAAGGCGGAAACTTGGTTGATTTTGGAATCGAATTTTACAAGTGTAGCATTCCTGAATTACTAAACAACTTAAGTGGGAATCTTTCTCTTCAACAGCCAATAGTTTATCCCATAGAAAATAGTGTTCAACAAGAACCTAAAATTAAAATTATAGAAGTGACTACGCTTACTTCTTATCCGCTATTACGCTATCTCGAACAGCGTACTATTCCAGTTGCAATTGCACAACAGTTTTGCAAGGAAGTTCACTACAGTTTAAATGATAATACTTACTACGGAATTGGTTTTAAAAATGATTTGGGAGGCTATGAGATTCGCAATCCTTATTTCAAAACAACAGCTTCTCCTAAGGGAATATCCACCTGTGAAAATGGTAGTAATGAGGTAGTTGTTTTCGAAGGCTTTTTTGACTATTTATCCTTTAAAGCGATGACCAAAAACCTTCCTGAAAACAGTCAGAATTTTGTCATTTTAAACTCTGTTTCTTTTTTCGAAAGAGCACGTCCTTTTATGGAAAATCATGAATCCATTCGGCTTTATCTTGACCGGGATGAAACGGGACAAAGCTATACGAAGCGTGCACTTTCTCTGAGTACAAAATACAAAGATGAAAGCAACCTCTATCAAAACTATAATGACCTCAACGACTGGGCAATGAATTTTGGAAAATCAAAGAAAATTAATTTACGGCAAAAAAATAGCTAGTTCCTACTCCAATCTTCACTGTAAATCATAACTATTCTACATACCACCAAAAAAAACGACTTCAATAATCAATGCCATTATAATTAGCTAAAAGATTGCCACGTTCCTGCAATCGGCAAGATGTCCGGTTGTTAAACAACCAAATCTTGCTGCCCATTCACTCGGAACTCGTGGGCAGTGAGACTGAAAGGACAAAAAGAGTTCAGTAATGAATAAAATGAGAGATGATGGAAAGAGAAAATTCAAAACGAACACGTATTGTCGGTTTACGATTTACGTCAGAAGAGTATGCGAAAATTGAACGCAAATGGAAAACCAGTACCTGCAGGAAGCTGAGTGAGTACATTCGCAAACACCTATTCAACAAGCCTATTACTACTAATTACCGTAACCAATCCCTAGACGATTTTATGGCAGAAATGATGCGTCTAAGAGGAGAATTGAACGCTATTGGAAACAACTTTAATCAGGCTGTAAAAAAGTTACATACTCTGAATCAAATTTCCGATTTTAAGCACTGGCTCATCAGTTATGAACTAGAGAAAAAAACACTTTTCAATAAGGTGGATGAAATAAAGATGCAGATTCAGAAAATGGCAGAATCATGGTTGCAATAATCAAAACGGGACATTCCATCCATCGAATTTTAAACTACAATGAAAACAAAGTTCAGCAAGGGGTTGCAGAATTTATTGGGGCTGGAAATTACCCTGTCGATATCGAAAAAATGAGCTTTACCATGAAACTAAACCGCTTTTTGAAACAGGCTAATTTAAATGAAAATGTAAAACGAAACAGTGTTCATATTTCGCTCAATTTTGATGTGACCGAAAAAGAAATTTCAAAAGAGAAACTGATGGAAATAGCAGACAACTATATGGATAAAATTGGTTTTAAGGAACAACCGTTTTTAGTCTATCAGCACCATGATGCAGGACATCCACATATTCATATTATTTCTATAAAAGTCAGAGCTGATGGCAGCAGGATTGATATGCAGAATATTGGTCGAAACCAATCTGAAAAAGCAAGAAAAGAAATTGAAATATCGTATGGATTAGTTCCGGCTGAAAAACATAAAAGAGAAAAAGAATTAGTCGCAAAACCAGTTAATGCCAGCAAGGTAGAATACGGACGCACAGAAACAAAACGAGCAATAACCAACGTACTGGATAAAGTACTCAAAAATTATAAATACACGAGCTTGCCCGAATTAAATGCGGTACTCCAACAGTACAATGTCGTAGCAGATCGAGGTACTGAAAATTCAAGGATATTTCAAAATAGAGGATTGGTTTATCGGATATTAAATGAAAGTGGTGAAAAGGTTGGCGTTCCAATAAAAGCCAGTGATTTTTATAGCCATCCAACACTTAAATTTTTAGAAGAACGATTTATTGTAAATGAAAAAGCACGAACACCCCATAAGTCCAGAATAAAAAACACAATTGATATGGCATTGCTCAATCCACAAAAAATATCGATTCAGGATCTAAAAAAAATTGCAGCACTGGCTGGAATCACTATGGTTTTTCGACAAAATTTAGAGGGTTTACTGTATGGCATTACGTATGTAGATCACCAAACGCAATGTGTATTTAATGGTAGTGCTTTAGGAAAACAATATAGTGCAAAAGCTATTCAAGAACGCTGTGGTTTTAATAATGGAGCGCAGCAAAAAGCCAGCGTTTCTAAAATTAAAAAATCGCATGGAACTACCGCACAAGCAAACTCAAAAGAAGTTTTCCTTGCATCAAGCGTTACTGAATCACTAAAGAATTCTACAACTAAACCCACTATGGAGATAGGTAAATTGGTAAACACATTTACGCAGTCGGAACATGATTCCTCGTATCTGCCAAATCAATTGAAAGCGAAGAAGAAAAAGAAGAAACGAAAAGGACAATCTGATAACCAATAAAGGAAATTATTATGGCTATGCAAACCGGAGAAAACGAACAGGCATTGCGTAAAATACTCGATATGACTCGACTGATCAGTATCGTAATTTTACTTCTACATTTTTATTATTACTGCTATACCACTTTCAAAGAATGGGGTTTTGTTAGCACCTTCAGCGATACAATTTTGGGCAATATACACCGTACTGAAATGTTCAGTAATTTTCATAAATCCAAGGTTTTTGCATTATTCTTTTTATTGATTTCCTTGCTTGGAGCCAAAGGACGCAAAGAGGAAAAATTGAATCACAAAACGGCCTTTGCCTACATCATTACGGGTGTATTGATTTACTTTTTAAGTTATCTATCGCTTTACCTAAAAGCAAAAACTACGGAAATAGCGATTGCTTATATCAGTATTAGCTGTATCGGATTTTTGTTGATGCTTTCCGGAGGTACATTACTCTCACGGATTATAAAAAACAAGTTGAATAACAAAGATATTTTCAATAAAGAAAATGAAACTTTTCCCCAAGAAGAAAGACTCTTGGAAAATGAATACTCCATCAATCTTCCAGCACGTTATCATTTGAAAGACAAAGTTCGAAACAGCTGGATTAATATTATCAATCCCTTTCGAGCCTTAATGGTTTTGGGGACACCTGGCTCTGGTAAATCTTATTTTGTGATTCGGCATGTTATCACCCAGCACATTCGCAAAGGGTTTACGATGTTCATTTATGATTTTAAATTTGATGACCTTTCTAAAATCACCTATAATACTTGGTTGAAATACAAGCACCTCTATCCTATTCCACCACAGTTTTATGTGATCAATTTTGATGATTTAAGCCGCACACACCGATGCAACCCACTTGAACCTTCTGCTATGACCGATATCACGGATGCAGCAGAATCGGCACGAACGATTCTATTAGGACTCAATAAAGAATGGATCAAAAGACAGGGCGACTTTTTTGTCGAATCTCCTATCAATTTTCTGACAGCAATTATATGGTATCTAAGGAAGTACAAGGAAGGGGAATTCTGTACGCTGCCACATGTTATTGAACTCATGCAACTCGACTATGATAGTTTGTTTACGATATTACGAACGGAGAAAGAAATTGAAGTACTCATCAATCCGTTTATCAATGCCTATCTAAATGATGCCATGGAACAATTGGAGGGACAAATTGCTTCGGCCAAGATTGCCATGGCCAGACTCTCTTCTCCCCAATTGTACTATGTATTATCTGGAAATGACTTTACATTAGACATCAATAATCCAGCCGAACCTAAGATTGTGTGTATGGGAAATAACCCGCAGAAAATTCAAATTTATGGCGCTGTCTTATCTTTGTACGTCTCTCGTTTGATAAAACTAGTCAATCAAAAAGGCAAACTAAAAAGCAGTCTGATCTTCGATGAATTCCCAACTATCTATCTCAATAATATGGATAGTTTGATTGCTACAGCCCGAAGTAATAAAGTAGCCACTTGTTTGGGAATTCAAGACTTCAGTCAGCTTCGTAAAGATTACGGCCGAGAACAGGCTGACGTGATTCTAAACATCACGGGGAATATTGTTAGTGGTCAGGTGACTGGAGATACGGCCAAGCAACTTTCAGAACGGTTTGGTAAAATTATGCAGGACAGAGAAAGTCTATCTATAAACAGTGGTGATACCTCCATAAGCCGCTCCAAACAATTAGAGTCGGCCGTTCCTCCTTCTAAGATATCGTCCTTGAGTTCTGGTGAGTTTGTGGGTATGGTTGCCGATGATCCTGATTGCAAAATTGAATTGAAAACGTTTCACTGCGAAATAGTAAACGATCATGATGCTTTAAAAAAAGAACAGGATAATTATATAGATATTGATGTAATCAGGAAGATTGATACTACAATAGTACAACGAAATTATCTGCAAGTAAAACAAGATATTCAAGAAATAATGCAATCTGAAATTGAGCAACTGTTACAGGATCCAAGCCGGGCTTATTTGGTATTGAAAAAGTAGCAGGAAGACTCAAACCTAAAAAAGATACAGCTGCGGAAGGAGAATATTTATAATCTAATATAAATTATTTGATTCAATCCTTGCAGTAAAACTACTCGTCAAAAAACAGTTACTATTAAATCTCTTTTATATCAATTTGTTAAACTAAAAAATTCAATACGTTACGGCTTTCCTCAATTTTATGCATGGAATTTTAAATATCTTAGCAAAAATTCATAATCTAACCCTTTTTTAAAAGCGTGCTATGAAGTTTAAAAAGTATATTTGAAGAAAAAAAACGAGCTATGCACATTGTCTGCACTCTAACACCTTAGGTTTGTCATCTGATACTACAATCAAGTGACTGGTTCCAAATTTATTAATGAATAACAACAACCCAATATAATGATCACAGGCGATTTAAAATCTCAAATAGATAAAATCTGGAATGACTTCTGGACAGGCGGAATTTCAAACCCCTTAACGGTAATTGAACAATTTACCTACCTTATTTTCTTGAAACAACTAGACGACAAACAAATCTTGATTGAGAAAAGAGCCAATATGCTCGGTGTTACTACTGACAAACCTATTTATACTCCAGAGCAAAAAGACTTGCGCTGGAGCAGTTTCAAAGACAAAGACCCGGAAGTGATGTTTGAATTATTCACACGTCCGCAACGTCATTTGAATGACGTTACTGTGTTTGACTTTATGAAAACTCTAGGTAAAGATGGTGGTGCGTTCACTGAATACATCAAAGGAGCAACCTTTATGATCCCAACGGCTAAATTGTTGGATCGTGTAGTACAACAAATTGACAAACTGCCATTAGACAACCGCGACACCAAAGGAGATTTATACGAATACATGTTGGGCAAAATTGCCGAAGCAGGAACCAACGGACAATTCCGTACCCCGCGCCACATTATCCGTATGATGGTCGAAATGACCCAACCTAAAAAAGACGATACCATTTGTGATCCGTCATGTGGGACAGCAGGTTTCCTAGTGGCCGCATCCCAATACGTACATGAGAAACACGAAGACTGGTTTATGGATCAGGATTTTCGTGAACATTACAACCGAAACATGTTCAACGGTATAGAAATTGACCCATCGATGATGCGCATTTCAGCCATGAACTTGCAATTGCACGGCATGGAAAACCCTACACTTATTGGAAATTCGGCTTTGAGTGAAAGCAATGACATCAGCAGTCAGTACTCCTTAATCTTGGCCAATCCACCGTTTAAAGGGGCATTGGATTATGATGAGGTAGAAAGCAGTTTACTGAACGTAACCAAAACTAAAAAAACCGAATTACTATTCTTAGCCTTGATTTTGAGAATGCTAAAACTAGGTGGACGCGCTGCCGTGATTGTGCCTGATGGTGTACTGTTTGGTAGCAGTGGCGCACACAAAAGCATTCGTAAAGAATTGGTGGAAAACCAACAATTACAAGCCGTAATCTCGATGCCAAGCGGGGTTTTTAAACCCTATGCTGGAGTGAGTACTGCTATTTTATTCTTTACTAAAACCAATTCAGGTGGGACAGATAACGTTTGGTTCTATGACATGCAAGCCGATGGTTTTAGCCTGGACGACAAACGCAATGCGCAACTATCGGAAGAGGTATTCGAACAATGTTTTACTGACCCTGAAAGCGTTTTAGAAGAATTTAAAGGCAAATGTGATATCCCTAACGTTTTGTTGGATTGGAAAGCGATCGGCACGGCTCCCTCCCCTTCGGGGAGGAATGGGGTGGGGACTGATAGAACCCAAAAATCCTTCCTAATCCCAAAAGCCGATATTGTAGCCAATGATTACGACTTGAGCATTAACCGTTACAAGGAAATTGTTTATGATGAAGTAATCTATGAAAAACCACAAACCTTGATTGCCGATATCAAAGCAATTGACAAAAAACGTTTGAATACCATGAATGAATTAGAAAAAATGTTAGGATAGTGACGCGGAGATAGAGGGATTCTAGCCCCCCGGAAAATAAAATAGCAGAGAGGATGGGATTCGAATCCAGTAATGACTTCAGGGTTATGAATCCTGCACCCATTGAAAAAGTACGGTTCGTGACCGCGACAGGGTTCGAACCAGAAACCCTAAAGTTATAACTTGACCTTGACTGGATTCCAACCTATAACCTTAACAGTAGTTATATTGTAGTCGCAGAAGGATTCGAACCTTCGACCGCCTGCTTAGAAGGCAGCTGCTCGAAATACAATCATTAAAAAAATTTTGAAAGGGTAATTAGCATAAAGATATGGAATTAATTGTAAATGAACGAATTGACAATAACTTTGAAGTTATGCAGAAAGTTAAGTTAAAAGATATAGCAGAATTTATTAGAACTGGAAAAACACCTCCGACAAATCAAACTCAATATTTTGAGGGACAAATTAATTGGTACACTCCAGGCGATTTTAACAATGGAAAAATATTGCGTAAATCAAAAAGAACTTTAACCCAAATTGCTTTAGATGATAAAAAAGCAATTACTTTTCCAAAAGATACTTTACTAATAACTTGTATCGGAGATATTGGCAAAATTGGAATTACCCAAGAAGATTGTTCTTCTAATCAACAGATAACGGGAATAAAACCAAAAAAAAGTACAGATGTAAATTATTTGTATTATTGGTTTCTAGCCAATAAGAAAGTTCTAGAAAATACTGCTAATAGTGCTGTAGTTCCAATTCTAAACAATAAAACTTTACAGAATATTGATTTTAAATTTCCCGTACTACCCACTCAACAAAAAATAGCCGAAATCCTCGACACCGCAGACCAATTGCGCCAATACCACAAGCAACTTATTCAAAAATATGATTCCTTGACACAAAGTTTGTTTTTGGAGATGTTTGGGGATCCTGTTAGGAATGAAAAGGAATGGAAAAAAATGGAATTAGGAGAAATTTCAGATATGGCTTCTGGTAGCACTCCTAGCAGAACGAATGAAAATAATTTCATAGGTAATATTCCTTGGGTAAAAACAACGGAAGTTGATGGGAAGATAATTAATGACACTTTAGAAAAAATTTCAGAAGAAGCATTGAAGAATTCAAGTTGTAGACTATTTCCAAAAGGATCGATTGTAATTGCAATGTATGGGCAAGGAAAAACTAGAGGACAGATTGGAATTTTAGGAATTGAAGCTGCAACAAATCAAGCGTGTTGTGTTTTGAGACCAAGTAATAAAATGGATTTTCAATTTCTTTATTATAATTTGTCTATGTTATATCATGATTTAAGAAGTTTAGGTAGAGGTGGAAATCAACCAAATCTGAATTTAGGATTATTAAAAAACTATGAATTAATTAATCCTCCTCTTTCTCTCCAAACCCAATTTGCCAAACAAGTACAAATGATAGAAACCCAAAAACAACAAGCCCAACAAGCCTTGGCGAAAAGCGAGGATTTGTTTCAGTCTTTGTTGCAACGGGCGTTTAAGGGGGAGTTAAATTAAATAGCAATCTATTATAAATTTCAAAAATTAGACAATTATCATTTTTATGTTAACATTAATCAAAAATATTTCATGAAAGAAAAACTTCTCATTTTTCTAAAAAAAATAATAGTCCGGTTAGAAGCTTTGCATCACAAATATTCTTTTACAGAATTAGATGATATGACATATTCTTCATTATCTCCAATTGATAATGGAGATGAAGACGGACATTATTCAAAAGCATTGTTATGGGCTTTGAAAAACAGAAAAAAGGAAGATATCAAAAATATTGCTCTGTCAGGACCTTATGGATCTGGTAAAAGTAGTATTCTGAAAACATTTCAAAAAAATTATAAAGGAAATGATTTAAAATTCCTGGATATTTCTTTAGCAACATTCAAAGAAGAAAAACCTCAATTCGATGAAAATGGTAAAAAAATCGAAGTAGATAAAACAGAATTGTTAAGGCTGATTGAAATAAGCATACTTGAACAAATTTTTTATCATGAAGAAGATAAAAACATCCCTGATTCAAGGTTTAAAAAAATAAAGAGTTATAGTACTAAAAAACTGTTTTTTTATTCTTTAGGCTATCTATTCTTTTTAGTAGCAATATATAATTATTTCAACCCTTATTTCATCCAAAGTATTTTTAAAGATATTGCAATCAACAGCACTATATGCAATATTATTCATTACGGTGAAATATTAATAATTGCATCGGGCATCTTCTTTATTATTCTAAAATCAGTTAGAATTTTAAGTGCTATTACTGTCAATAAACTTAAAATCCAAAATGCAGAAATTGGTGTCGGAGAAAATTTGAATAAGTCTATTCTTAATCATCACATCGATGAGATACTTTATTTTTTCTCTGTTTGTCCCTACAATGTTGTTATAATTGAAGATTTAGACAGGTTTCAGGAAACTGAAATATTTACTAAATTAAGAGAGGTCAACCTACTGCTAAACAATTCAGAAAAAACCAGAAAAAAAGAAATCACCTTTGTTTATGCAGTAAGAGATGATATGTTTACAGATAAAGAACGTACCAAATTTTTCGATTTTATTATCCCTGTTATTCCGGTAATCAATTCTTCAAATTCAAGTGAGATATTATTCAAGAAAAGAAACCAGCTTCAATACAAACTGAGCGATAATTTAATTGAAGATATTTCATTCTTTATTGATGACATGCGATTACTTCACAACATATCAAATGAATTCTATTTGTATAAAGAAAAACTTAATGAAAATTTAATCCATGATAAATTGTTCGCCATTCTTACTTATAAGAATATTTATCCAAACGATTTCATGAAATTGAGTTGTAACGAAGGAGATCTTTATAATATATTTTCTTCTAAAACTAACTACATAAAAAAAATAATTAGTGAAATCGAAAGCAAAACTGAAGCATATAAAGGACAGATTTTTGCATTTGAAAATGTTTATTTAGATAATACTAAAGACCTTCGCCTTTTGTATATTGCCCGAATTATTGAAAAATTACCTGGATTTCAATCCTTCCTTGTAAATCAAACGAATATCTCAATAGAAGAAATTGTTGAAAACCAAAATTTTGAATACCTAAAAGCTAATAATTTCTCATATAATCAGATGATATATGATGCTTATTATAGAAAAGATAGTATACAAGTAAAACAGCCTAATTTTGAATTTACAGAAATAGAAAAATTAGTGAATCCTTCAAGATCATATCTTGATAGAGAAAAGGAGATTATTGAAATTAAAAATGGTAAAATCAATGCTTTAAAAAACAAAATACAGGAATTAGAAAAACAAAAGCAAACAGTAAGAAACTTCAAAATATCGGAATTACTGATATCTAACCAATCATCTGAAATTGAGATCGGTGAAAACCTTAATAGGAATCTTATACTGATTTTATTGAGAAATGGTTATATCGCGGAAGATTATACAGATTATATTTCCTTATTTCACGAAGAAAGTATTACTCGTTCAGATTATCAATTCCATATCAATATTAAGAATGGCAACAGACAACCTTTTGACTACAAGCTTTCAAAAATTGAAAAATTAATTCCTAAGATAAACCCTTTCGATTTTCAAACAGAATATATACTGAATTATGATCTCTTAGATTATTTACTTATACATTCCAGTAATTATAACATACAGATTGAAGCTATTTTTAACAAACTTAAGGATGAATCAAAAGAGTCTGTTGAATTTATTAAAGGATATTTTGAAATTTCTCAAAAGCAGGAAGACTTTATAAAATTACTTTGTAATAAATGGAGTAGCATATGGGGATTCATTGAATCTAATCCTGATTTTTCGGAAAATTTAAAACAAGATATTTTTATAAGTATCATCGAATTTGGGGACATAAATGCTATACTAGATATTGCTAAACAATCCTCATTCAAAAGGGCAATTGTATCTGACCCACTATTCTTTAATATCACAGACAACTATACTAGACTTAAAAAAGTTATCGTAGAATTAGGAATAAATTTTAATGAAATTGATTTTGAAAATTCTCCAGATGAAATGCTGAATTTCATATATGAGAAAAATTACTATGAGCTTAATATCGAAATGGTTATTTCGATAATTAAAAAGTTTGGAGAATTCAATCAGGTAGCATTTGACAATTCTAACTTCTCTTCAGTAAAGAACTCGAAAGCAGAACAATTAATTGAATATATTGAGAAAAACATCAATAAATACATTGAAGATATTTATCTAAAAATTTCCAGTAATATTAATGAGAAAGAAGAATTTCTTGTTGAATTATTAAACAATAAAGTTTTAAAAATAGATAATAAGGCATTAATCATTTCACAAGTAGAAACCAAAATTGTAAAAATTTCAAAAGTTAATTATTCAGCATTGTACCCTGTTTTACTTGAGAAAAATAAATTGGGGCCTTCTTGGGAAAATTTGCTACATGTTTTTAATAGTCAAAATACTGATAAAGAGAAAAATGATGAAGATGAAGTAATTGAAAACGAAATTTCAGTATCCACTATCAATTTTATTAATATTATTGAAAATGCTGAGGAATTATTAAAAGTAAAAATCCCTAAAGAAACAGATGCGTATAAAGGTTTTTGGAAAAAACTAATTCAATCAAATGAAATAAGCGATCAATCATATGATTTAATTACTAAATCAAATTCATGGTGGTATAGCGATTTGAATTTTCAGAATTTATCTATAAACAAGGTTAAATCATTGATAAACAATAATTGTATAAATCCAATATCAAAAAGCTTTGTTTCCTTAAAGGAAAATTTGAATGGCTTGAATATATCACTACTCGAAAAACGGAAAAACGAATATTTTAAAATCCTAGACCAAATTACATTTGATAGCGATGATTTGGAATTAGTCCTAAAATCTACGATGTTGAATAATTCTGAAAAATTGCAAATTCTAAATTATTGTGACGAAGAAACAATTATCACAAATAACAATTTAAAACTATTAAGCTCAATTTTACTTGCTGATAATTCTTTTGTTGTAAGTGATGCCGCCCTAAATGCTATCCTTATAAACATTAGTGTACCCATAATAGATAGAATTAAACTATTTATTAAAAATTCAAGCAAATATGATCTTTTATATATTGAACCTTTTTTGAAAATTCTAGGCGGTATTTATTCCCAGATAACAGATACTAGTTCAAAAGCAAAAATTCCAAAAAGTGAAGAAAATAGGCAATTATTAAAAATATTGGAAGATAAAAATTATATATCATCAGTTACGGTACTTGAAAATGATTTCAGAGTAAATCATAAAGGAAAGAAAAAATAAACACGATTAGCTTTTAATCTATTGAAGAGTAATATATTGTATTATTTTTGGATTATAGCTTCTTATTTTACACATTATAATAAAATGGCATTACCAATAAACATAAACGATTTAGTCAACGGACAAGCTATAGAATGGGAACGTCTTGAATTCAAACAAGGCTGGAACCCTGAAGAAATTGTACATACCCTATGTGCGTTTGCCAACGACATCAACAATTGGGGTGGTGGCTACATCATTGTAGGCATTGCAGAAAAGGATGGAAGACCTATCCTGCCTCCTGCGGGTCTAGCTCCCGAAAGTTTAGATAGAATTCAAGGGGCAGTTTTAACCCTTGCCTATCAATTGCTTCCCAATTATTTTCCTTTAATACAACCTTACACACTACAAGGACAACACATTTTAATATTATGGTGTCCTGCCGGTGATAACCGCCCTTATACCGCCCCAATCACACAAGGAAAAGCAGCACAACGCTATCCCTACATTCGTTTTGGTTCCCGTAGCATCATTGCAAAAGAGGATAATTTAAGACGATTACAAGAACTAACGGCACGCATTCCTTTTGACGACAGGATAAACGGAAAAGCAACCATTGATGATTTAGATTTAGGTTTAATTCAGGCCTTTCTTCAAGAAGTAAAAAGCGATTTATACGAAGAAAGCAAGCAGATTCCTTTTGCGGATTTATGTCTCAATATGAAAATTGTAAATGGTCCAAAAGAGGCATTACGCCCCTTAAATGTTGGGCTATTATTTTTTTCCCGTAATCCCGAAAAATTCCTCGATCGTTCCTGGATCGAATTGGTAATTCACAAAGACAAAACCGGTAAAAATTTTTCCGAAAAGTATTTCAAAGGTCCTTTACACCATCAGCTAAGAGCCATATTGGACTATTTCAAAAACAATGTTATTGAAGAAGTTGTCGAAAAAGTAGCCCATAAAGCAGAAGCCAACCGCCATTTTAATTTTCCTTACGAAGCCATTGAAGAAGCTTTGTCTAATGCGGTTTGTCATAAAAGCTATGAAATGGACAAACCTATTGAAGTGCAATTATGGCCCGACAGAATAGAAATCCTAAGTTTCCCTGGTCCGGTTCCACCAGTAGATGCACAGATACTAAAACAAAATAAACGCATCGTGGCACGGGATTATCGCAACCGCCGTATTGGTGATTTACTCAAAGAGTTACACTTGACAGAAGGACGCGGTACTGGTTTCCCTACCATCAGAAATGCCATGAAGGAAAATAATTCGCCCGAACCTGTTTTTGAAACAGACGAACAAAGCACGTATTTCCTTTCGGTTTTACTGGCAAAAGAACAAATAATTACAGCCATTGAGAATATTCCTTTCAATAACTTGGAGGAGCTTAGTCACTTTTTAAACACACTTAGTGACCAAGCTAGTGACCAAGCTAAAACCAGTGATAGCAAGGAAAAAGAGATTTTAGAGAACCTCTTAGCAAAACTTAGTGACCAAGCTAGTAACCAAGCTGTTCAAATTATAGAAAATGATCTTAATGATAAAGCACTGACTATTCTGAATATTTTAGAAGAACCAAAAAAGAGAGTCGAAATTTTAGAAAACTTAGGCCTTTCTAACCACTCTCGTAACCGAGAAAGGTATTTAGACCCATTAATAAACTTAGGTTGGATAGAAATGACTATTCCAGACAAACCAACACATCAAGACCAAAAATACAAACGCACCATTCAAGGAGCATTACTTCACAGATTGGTACTGGGTTTAAACAGCGATAAAGAATAATTCTTCCTAAAAAAAGAAACAGGCGGTTCCACTCAACCCTAGAGAAATAATAACTTTTCGGAAGAAATCAAAATAATGTAGTATTTTAGTGGCATCAACCTAGGAAAATGAAAAGCAACTTTACCTTTCTTCAACACGAATTTCCAGAAATCTACCGAGAGATTGCCGATGCCGAAAAACACACCTTTACGGCGCCACGTTATGCTGCCTTATTGTGTCGCAGCACGTTGGAGAAAACAATGTTCTGGTTGTATAAAAATGATGAAGATTTAGAGTTGCCTTATGACACCAAATTAGGTGCCCTACTCCACAATGAAAGTTTCAAAAATATACTCAAACCAAGTATGTTAATGGAATTGGATATTGTACGATTGAATGGGAACAATGCAGCGCATGGTAAAACGGTTCGAGCTTTAGAAGCTTTACAATCTTTGAAAAACAGCTTTCGCTTTTTGACTTTTTTAAGCAAGTATTACAGCGAAAATAATCCTAACATTCCCGAATTTGAAGAAAAAGTAATTCCTTATGGAGATACTAATGATAAAAATACCAAGCAACTCCAGGCTCTTGCCGAAAAACTGGAGCAAGAACGTGCCGAAGCTCAAAAAGGGTTAAAAGAACAGGAAAAACTTGCAGATGAAAATGGTTTACTGCGCAAACAATTAGAAGCACAATTGCAACTCATTGCCGAACGTAAAGAAGAACGTTTTCAGGAAATAGCAGTTGAAAAAGCTATTCCTGAACTCACATCCGAACATCAAACACGCCTTATTCTAATTGATTTACTATTGCGAGAAGCAGGTTGGGATAAGCTGAGAGAAGGGCGAGAAATAGAATTCGAAGTTACAGGAATGCCATTAACTACAAATCCATCAGGAAAAGGTTTTGTAGATTATGTGTTATGGGGCGATAACGGGTTACCACTGGCAGTGGTAGAAGCCAAAAGTACCATCCACTCTGCCACCAAAGGAAAGCATCAAGCCAGTCTTTATGCAAAATGTTTGGAAGAGAGTACAGGGCAACGTCCAATAATTTTTTACAGTAATGGTTTTGAAACCCACATTTGGGACGATACTTTTTATCCAGATAGAAAAGTACAAGGTTTTTATACCAAAGAAGAATTACAGCTACTTATTGAAAGACGTTTTTCCCGTAAGGATTTAAGAGAATTTGCGGTAAACACAGCTATAGCTGGAAGGTATTATCAGCTGGAAGCCATCAAAAGGGTAGCAGAACATTTGGTAACCACCAACCAAAACAAACTCAAAGGAACGAGTAGAAAAGCCTTGTTAGTCATGGCAACCGGAAGTGGAAAAACAAGAACCGCAGCGGCTATGGTAGATATGTTTACCAAATGCAACTGGGCCAAAAGAATATTGTTTTTGGCGGATAGAAATGCCTTGGTAACACAAGCCAAAAATGCTTTCAAAGAACATTTGCCACACTTGTCAGCCATTGATTTAACTAAAGAAAAAGAAGATAATGGTACTAGAGTCGTTTTCTCGACCTACCCTACCATCCTGAACAAAATTGACAGCCTCAAAAACGAAGACGAACGTTTTTATGGTGTCGGTCATTTTGATGTGATTATCATTGACGAAGCACACCGTTCTGTGTATCAAAAATACCAATCCATTTTTAATTATTTCGATTGCATTTTAATTGGATTGACTGCCACACCTAAAACAGAAGTGGATAAAAACACTTATAGATTATTCGAAATTGAAGATGGTAATCCAACATACGCTTACGAATTAAATAAAGCGGTTGCGGATAATTATCTAAAGCCACCCAAAGCATTTAAAATTCCGCTTAAATTCCCAAGGGAAGGGATTAAATATGAAGACCTTTCAGAGGAAGATAAAATACGTTTCAAAGAACTATTTGGTGTCCAATTTGGAGACGAAAACCAAGTTTGCGATGTGGATAAAAGCAAGATCAATACCTGGTTGTACAACACCGATACTATCGATAAAGTATTAGACTATTTGATGACTAATGGCCAGAAAATTGCCGGAGGTGATAAACTCGGCAAGACCATTCTTTTTGCAAAAAACCACAAACATGCCGTTTTTATAGAGGAACGCTTCAATAAAAACTATCCTCAATATGGAGGCAGTTTCCTTCGGGTAATTGACAATTACGAAGACAAAGCCCAAGATCTTCTAGAGAAATTTTGTTTTGATAAAGGCGACGAAAAAGAGCCTCAAATTGCCGTTTCCGTAGATATGATGGATACTGGTGTGGATGCGCCTAGAGTATTAAACTTAGTGTTTTTTAAAGAAGTAAAATCGTCTTCAAAATACTGGCAAATGATTGGTCGAGGCACGCGTTTGTGTCCGGATATTTTTGCGCCGGGAATAGACAAAGAATATTTTTTAATCTTTGATTTCTGTGGCAATTTTGAATATTTTGGAGATAATCCAGATGGGGAAACACAAAAAACTGCCCTTTCTTTAGCCCAACAAACCTTCAATACAAAACTGGAAATTGTGATGACAGTGCGTCAGTTGCAAGACCCAACCGAAGAACAAGAACACATTCAAGTACAATTCACGGATGATTTACACCTATTGGTGGATCATTTAGATGATGCCCGTTTTGAAGTCCGCAAACACTGGCGTTATGTTTTAGAATATAAAAACAGAGCAAGATGGAACAATTTGCTGCAAGGCGATGTACTCAATATACAAAGTAATTTATCTCATTTAATAGATTACAACCAAGACAAGGACGAATTTGCTAAACGATTTGATTTATTGGTTTACAAACTACAACTGGCATTGATTACTGGAAATAAAGCGCAAGTAAGACACATTGATAATATGTATGATATTGTGAATATGCTATTTACGAAACGTAATATTCCTGCCGTTCAAGCCAAAATAGCGACAATCAAACAACTACAAAACGAACAATTCTGGAGTACGGTTAATGTGCAACAATTAGAAGTAATCCGTCAAGAACTTCGTGATTTAATCCAGTTTCTAAAAGACGAAAAGAAACTAGACCCTGTTTATACTTCCTTTACTGATGAGCTTTCAAAAGATGGCGTTGAAGAAGTAGATCTTTTGGCTACATATACTTCATTACAAAGTTATAAAGACCGTGTAGAAGCCTTTATTAGAAAAAACAAATCCCATTTGGTGATTGATAAATTATATAAAAATTTACCTATTACTAGCAATGAATTGGAGCTATTGGAACAATTCCTGTTGAAAGAAGCTTTGGAAAGCAAAGACCGTTTTATAAAAGAATACGGAGAACAACCATTAGGTAAGTTTGTTCGAAATATAGTTGGTTTAGATATTGAAATTGCCAATCAATTATTCTCGGATTTTATCTCCAAAGGAAATTTGAATGCCAACCAAATTACGTTCATCCAAAAAATAATCCAGTACCTCAACCAAAAAGGAGTAATAGAAAAACAATTACTGACACAAGCCCCATTTAATGAACATCACGACCAAGGCGTTTTTGGTATATTCCCGGAAGAAGACAAGGCCATGAAAGTGATTCAAGTAATCAATCAGGTCAATGAAAATGCTATGTTTGCCTAATAATTGGCCAAACTGCGTACTAACCGTAGCTTTATAGCATTTTTAAAAAAGTCGGGCTCCATCACTTTCAATCCGGCTCCAAAGGATAAAATCATTTTTTCCAATTCATGATTGGGAATCACTTCTATAGAAAAAGTAAAGCCGGTTTCATCAATACTGATTTTCTTTTGTGAACCGTGTAAGGGTTTGGTTATTATATAAGGTGCTAAATCGGGTGTTGCAAACAAAGTGATTTTCGAAACTGTAGATTCAGGAGAAATAGAAACCCCAATAACATCATCAAAATATTCATTAAAATCAATTGGGGAAACTTGATACTTTTTGTTTGTTTCCGAAAAAGAAACAATCCTATCCAAAGCCAAATTGGTGAAATTTTCAAATTGCGGATTATTTCCAATTAAAAACCAGCGATTATTATATTGTTTCAGATAATGTGGATGAATTTCCAATGTAGTCATCATATCGCTTTTGAAAGATTGATAATCCACTTGCAACACTTTTTTGTACAAAATAGCATTGAACAAATCACCTAGAAAATGAATGTTTTTCAGGTATTCATTGGCGTCAAAACTAATGATTTCCCTTTCGTGCGATTGCAATTTGAAAGCTTCTTGCAACTTCAAAATCAATTCATTGACCCATTCAAATTGTGGCATTCCTTTAAAACGGGACAAAACCAATAAAGCTGATTTCAATTTTTCGGCTTCCAGTTCGTTCATAGGTTGCTTATTGATTGAAAAATCAGAAGTTTCATAGCGATAATATACTTTCCGCCCTTCTTTAATTCGATCTAGTGGCACAGACCAACCTTGACTACTTTCCATAAACTTAATATCTTCAAAAAGTTGACGTTTTTTTATACCATCCCCATCAGGATTGAGTTCATATAAAGCTTCATTACAATTTTCCAGTAAATCATCTAAATAAAATTTCATATTGAAATTATTAAAACATTTGTCTAAAGCGTGAAAACGAATAAGAGCATTTTTGTTGATGGCCATAGTTGAAAAGTTTGATAGGGTAAATTTAAAACTAAACGATGCGAATAGACTGCACTAATAGCAAATAGTTTTGTAATCTAATTTAAAAAGAAAATAGTATGTTAAAGAAAATTATGATTATCGCAGGGATTGTGACTTTTATGTTTAGTGGAAATGTATTGGGTCAGGAAAAAATTGCCACTTACAATTCGACTTATTTGTCGAAAAACTTTGAAATTCAAGCAGGGAAACCAAATGAAAAAGGCGATTTTGATTATTACATTGATTGCTTCTCTTCAGACAGTTCGAGTCGTAAAGCATCGTTAATGCTAAAAAATAAAGAAGTTCCGGATTTCATTGAATTTCTTGCAAGTATAAAAGAGACCTTTTTAAAATGGAAACAAACTGCTATAGAAAATAAAGTAACGGAACTGGACAAGAAAATTGAATACAAGAATTTGAATTACAGAGGTGCATTCCTTTATGGCAAATGGAACTTTGATTATTCAGTTAACCTTTCAACCCGTTTTAGAATAATAAACGATAAATACTTGTTGATTATTGATAGCGATGCCTTGCAATCCAGTTCTAACCAATTTATTAAAAGTGATGGCTTCCGTTTTGTTTTTAGTTCAGCGCAAGAAATTGATGAATTAATAAACGGCTTAGACATAGAAAAAGTAAAAGAGTTCTATTCTGCTAAAAATGGCAAGGAAGATTTATTTAAGAATTAAATTGTAAAAAAACACTGCCTTACAAAACATCCAATAAATTTTGAATTGTTGGATGTCTTGCAAGTTTTTTTATATACTTTAGTAAAGTAGATAATCATGAAAGCTGTAAATTTATTACAGCTTTAGGATTTATAGAAATTCATTTAAAATAATATTTGAATAATCTTAAATTCAAAAAACAAGTATGAAAAAAATACAGTACATTTCATGAATCAAAATATTGACAAAATAACGGATTTGATACACTATACCTTTGAGAACAGAAAAGGTAAATATAAATTTTCCGAAATACTGGATCATGTCGTCCTTTTAAAACAAGGAGTATTAAAAATTGTAGAGAAGGATCTCCAATACCTTGAAATTAATTTAGATTCCTTTTTATTTAACGAGCTACTATTAAATATTGCCGAAACGGAATTAAAAAGAAAACTACCTGACAATATTGTTGACACGTTTCTTTTCATAGATGATTTTGAAAAGTACCTGAAAAACAAATATTGTATAGACGATTCAAGTAAGGAATTTACTAACTCAATTAATGCGTTAAAAGCATTTGTCCTCACCATTCTAAATAATCAACTTTGCGTTTATGATTTCTATGTTGAATTCATAAAGGACAAAAAACAAAAAAGAAGGGATAGCTCTAATTTTATAGACCCATATTTTCAGTTTTTAATAATTACAAATGCTTGCGAAGAAGTAATTCTAAGCTCCTGCATAGAATACAATAACTCCGAGAAACACCCTTCAAATTACATCTATAATTTTCTAAGAGGGTTAGGAAAAAATCATAGTACACTTGCCAAACAGTTAGCTGAATTTGGTATTAAAAATGATTTTCAGAAGTATTCTGTTTTAATTCCAAATTTATTTATTGGCTTATATAATGAAGGTCATAATGATACTTTTGATGATTCTATTTTAATATTTGAAAAAGATCCAATTACTGCATTGAAAGCATTCAGTGGTTATAATCTTTCGAACGGGTCAGATATAAAACAATTATTTGAGTTACTAAATAAGATTGAACCAATAACCATTGAATTAGTAAATCTAAAAAGTGTTTTATTTTGTAATTTCATTGAAAATGATAATGCATCAGCTGAAATTAAAGAAAATTCCATCAAAGAGCTTGTTAAGCTTTTGAAATCAGAAGATCATAAAAAGGCGGACAGTGCTTTTCAAAATATCCAGTATAGTTTAGAAAAATATGAATATGAAAAATATTATCTGTTAAATGTCTATCTGAACAATACACAGAATTTCAATGTATTCAACTATTTTTTCCATAATTTCAAAAACCCACAATACCTTTTTGACATTCTAATAAAAAGATATGATGCATCTGGATTTAGGGATTCAATAGATTTGTTTAAGAATTCACTAAATCATTTTTTAGACACAAACAAAGAAGAAACAGAAGAACAAATTTTAGACTTATTTAACTTTAGGAAGTATAGTTTATTGGCTGTCAAAATAATTCTTTCTACTCATGGGGGAGTACATCAAGTCAATTTATTAAAGTTGTCAGAAAAACAGGCTCAATTGTTTGCAATCGACAGTATTTGCAATTATCCTCATTCCATTGATGATTTACTTCCTCTCTTATTGAAATTAAAAGAGTCTAATTTAAAAGAAGTAAAAGATTATTTGCAGACTAAGTTAGCTGAATTAATCTTTGAGGTTTATCAAGAATCACTACTTGATCTCATCAAAAAGAATTTAACCAACTCGAAAAAAGACAAAGATTTTCTAATTCCTTTACAAAAGGCTTTCGATGAATATTCTAAAATGCGTGAGTTTAAGGCAAAAATTAAAGACTTAGATCCTAAAGAAAACGAAAGAAATCTAATGGATTTATACTATCGTTTAGAGCATGAAAATCAGGCCAAAATGATGAAGAACATAGATAAGGATAAAAACTCATTCTTGTCCATGATGAAAAACATGGTAATTGTCAGAGGAAGAGCGTGGAAAAATGATGATTCAGAAGACATTCTACCATTAGGTTATTTTGAATCAAGTATGATGATCGATACTAGAGCCTATAAAAACCCTCCTGTTTATGAACAAAATCTTGAAAATTTCTAAGTAATGGATATAAAAAATATAATTGTCAAAGAGTACTTAGAATCATTAACTGAAAAAAATGAGTTAAATAGAATTTTTCCTATTTTATTAGAATCCATGGGGTTTACTATTTTATCCAAACCAACAGAGTATCTAGGATTACCCGAATATGGAAAAGATATAGTAGCCATAGGTATTGATGAAGATAATATCAAAAAAAGGTTTTATTTTGAATTAAAAGGTGGAAAAGATAGAGACATCACTGATGGCAACTTTTATGGAAAAGACGGTATTCAAGATTCTTTAACTCAAGCTAGCTATAATAAATTTGTTTCTGCTTTTCCTGAGTTCGACCAATTACCATTAAAAATTGTAATTGTACATAATGGTGTGATCAAGGGAAGTGTACAGGCTACTTTTGAATCATTTGTAGTAGCAACACAAAATAATTTAGTCAACACTTCTTTTGATCGTTGGGATATTTCACGCCTGACACTTCTGTTTTCCGGAAAACTTTTTGGTGAATATTTACTGGTAGATCCAAAAACCACTAAATTATTCAATCGAGTTTTAGTAAATTTAGATACAAATGATGGGATAACATCGGATTTCGTAGATTTATTGGAAGTAATACTTTCCAAAGAAGAATGGAAAAAATCTAAAAAACTTTCTCGAAGATGGCAACTACTATTCGAAACTTTTAAGCTTATCGGGTTTATCATATATACAGAGTCGAAAGAATACAACAATCTTGAAATCGCAAAGAGATATTTAACCCATTTAGTGATAAAGTTCTGGCATTGGATTTTAAAGAACAATTTAGAAAACGACAAAGCTGTAACTAAATATTTTGATCAGGTTTTTAATTTCTATTATAAAGTATTATTAGAATACTTTCAAAGAACAATTCCTATTGCTAATCTAAAAGATGGTCTGTCTTCTGAACATTCGGGAAGATATGAGCAAATTGGATATACAAAAAGAACTTTTGAGTATTTGGACTATTTTTGTTTTTTGCTGAATGTAGAAAGATTTTATAATAAAAAAATCAATGACGAAAGTATGCATCTACAACTAGTAAATATTATTAATCAAAATAGTGTCTCTTCTAGGCCACTTATTGACATTCATTCATCAACTATAATCAGTATTCTTAATTTATTTATTGATTTTGGAGAATTACAGAATGCTAAAAATTATGTAAAATTAGTTCTGGGACAAATTAAGTATGCAAAAGAAAACTTAGACTTTATTCCTGATGCAAATAACAGTATTGAAAATGTGATTAGATTCACTGTTACAGGTGTTAAACCGGTCTATTTTTCGGATAGTACTTCTCCTATTCTTACGGTTTTAATGGAATATCTCGCTTTATTAGATATGGAAGAAGAATACAATATCATGAAAGAATTTATTCTTGAACGTAAAATTGATTTAGGATTATTTGTGCCTCACCATGGAATAAATTCAACTTCTACACATTTAGTCAAAGACAAGGAAAATGATTTGGAAGAACAATTGTTTTCAAAATCCTTTAGGGATGGTTATCAATCAGAAACAAGATTGACAAAAAACTTTAATAAAGATTTAAATTTTGAAGAATTTAAAAAAAAGATAGAAAACAAGAAAACTGAATTTGAGTATAATTATCGTACCAATCAAGCAGGATACCCTTTTTTAAAAGATCTGGCTCATAATTATTTCCAAACTCCTTTCTTTCCTGATAAATGGAGAAATTTAATTATATCACAAAGTATGACGGGCAATCAAACAGTCTCTCTTCGGTAATTCTCTTTGTTCCGTTCGGCTGCTCCAGTCGGTCAACCCTACATTTTCATAAGCGCCCTTTTGGTAAATAAGCAATTTATCACATCGATTTAACAGTTAGTTTTCTCTCCATTCCACAGACCCTTTACAGTACTAAATAAACAGCAGCTTGAAAAACAGCAGCTGTTTTTTTTTGCACTGTTTCGTTCCTAACCTTTACACATTCATTTCATCTGTTCGGCAGGTCTAAACCAGCCATAATACCGCTTCATTCCGTTTCACTTCATTCCAGCAGTATTCCGTCTCTCACCCCCAGTACTTTCTGCAGTTGCATCATCCCCCAGCCATCGGATTTGGAGCCGTTTCTATTTCTCCCAATTCAATAGTAGATACCTTATTCCTATATACTAGTAAAAATTCCCCCCAGCTGATAATAAAATTGCAGAGATTTTTTCGTAGAAAAAACAAGAAGTTGTAAGGAAGTTTCCACTCGAAACGGACTAAAAGGCAGCTAAGATAGTGTCTTAAGAATGTTGCTAGCACATAATGACTGCGTTGCACTTGTCACCCTACGGGACTTATTGCTCTCCACTTCCTTAAGCCCCTTTATTCTTGCTTTCTTTTTCTCCGTTTTTCTTTTTGAAAACATTTTTTTGAGGAGACTGGGAAGAAATAAAAATAGTAGTAATCATAAAATTTTTAGATCATGGCACACCATTTAAATTTCAATGAGCAAACAAAAAAACACAGTTTTTTTAGCACAAAGGAAAAAGCATGGCACAATCTAGGGCAAGTCATTCAAGACTACCCCACAAGCGCGGAGGCAATCAAACACGCAGGCCTGGACTACGAAGTCGAAAAAAGAAAACTTTTCACAAGCAGTCTCCAGGACATGCGCATAGAAGTCCCCAACTTTTTCAGTACCGTACGCACGGACAACGATACCGTTTTGGGAGTGGTAGGTAAAGACTACCAAATCGTACAGAATAGAGATGCTTTTTCTTTTTTTGACAGCATTGTGGGTGGCGACGGTATGCTCTACGAGACAGCTGGAGCATTGGGTCATGGGGAACGCATCTTCATAACTGCCAAGTTACCTGACTATATCCGTGTAGGTAATGATGACCTTATCGAAAAATACCTGTTCTTGACCACCTCCCATGATGGAAGTGGAAGCATTACCGCTGCTTTTACTCCCATCCGTATCGTATGCGCCAACACTCTCAATGCAGCATTGCGAAACCAAACTAATACTGTTCGCATACGCCATACTTCTAACGCAAAACAAAGGCTTGAGCAAGCACACAAAGTCATGGGGATTTCTGATCGCCTAGCTTTACAATTGGAATCAATTTTCAATAACTGGACAAAAGTACGTATTTCAGATAATGAAGTAAAAAAGCTCATTCACTCTGCTCTGGCTCCTAGTAAAGAGGTTCTTAAAACCTTACAAGAAGGTAGAACAGAGGACCTATCAACTTGTTTTATTAATATGGTAGATAATGCTTATGAATATGCCATGAGCGACCCAACTCAACTAATGAACACCACCAAAGGCACGGTTTTCGGAGCATATAACGCCATAACAGGATACTTTCAAAATGTACGTTCTTATAAGGATGATGAAGCAAAACTAGCTTCTATACTAATGGGTGGTACCGGACAATTACGTGCGCAAACTGCTTTTGATCTTTGTACCAATTATGCTGCAAAGGGTACTATAGTAGAACTAAACTAACACAATGGGACAGGTAGAATATACTGCCTGTCTTATTTATAATTATATATAATTTTAAATGACAATGATGCTCAAAAATTAGCCATTTCAACATAAGCAAATTGCTGTATGAAAGTGCGCCGCCCCACAATTGGCCTCCCTTTGGTCCGAACAATTGCGGGGCGGTAAGAGTTACATGATTCCTTTTAAACTGCATCATTATAGATTACAATATAGATCATCAATCGATGATGCAAGAGGCGGGAGTTGGTTTCTGGTGGCACTAGTGCTGAATTCACTCTTAAGCCATCTTTTTTAGTAGTGTAATAACATACTTAATGATCTTAGAAACCAGTTAGTCATCAAAAAAAATAACGCTTTTTAAAACAAATATTTCAATAAGAAAGTTGGAAGTTTTTAAACTGTTTGACTCATTAGTACTACTAATTTATATCACGTTTAAAAAAGTTCAGAATTTAGAAAAAGTTGCCAGATAACGCAGCTTAAGTAGTACGATACTTTCATATAAATGAACAATTAAAAAAATTAACAAAACTTTTATGCTGTTTTAAATATATATTTTTTACTTTTGAATATCTATATTTTTATATGAAAACAATCCACCTTTTAGTATTAGTAATATTTGGCCTCTTTTTGATGCCAACTCCTACTTTTGCTTGTGGAGCTAATTCTAAAAAACACTCTTGCACTAAAGAGATGTCTTCTGGAATGGATAAGAAAGATTGTTGTGAGTCCCATTCAAAAAGTAAAAATCACGACGGATGTAATGGAAAATGCGGACAAGCATTATGTAGTACTCCAGTCGTTAACATTGGGATTTTTTCCTATTTACAATCAGAAATTAAAAATAGTAGTTTCAATTTTTCTACTAAAAAACAAAAATTTTATCAATCAGAAACTTTTACGTCTGATGGATATTCTTCGATATGGCTTATACCTAAAATAAGCTAAATTACTTTTTTGACAGCCAATACTATGTCAAATTCAAAGCAAGCACTGCTATAAAATCATTTACTTTTTCGGCTAATCACAATTATTAAACAAATAGTTCAAATTCTATTTGTTGATTGTTTTCTGCTATTTTCAAATTAAATTATTTACATAATGAATTCACTAAAGAAAACAGTGATAACAATAGCTCTATTGTTATCAGTCGTAGTCTCCAACGCGCAAATTAAAAATGTAAAAACAGCAACGGTAAAAATATTCGGTAACTGTGACATTTGCAAAGCCTCCATAGAAAAAGCGGGAAATCTTAAAAAAGTAGCCTCAGTAGACTGGAATAAGGATACCAAAATGGCTACGATTACTTACGATGCTAAAAAAACCAATGAAGATGAAATCCTTAAACGCATCGCATTGGTTGGTTATGATAATCCAAAATTTCTAGCTCCAGAAGATGCATATAATAAACTTTCCGACTGTTGTCTATATGATCGAGAATTAAAAACTGCTGTAAAAACAGATATGGAAACTTTGCCCAATCATAGCGAACACGATATACATTCTGATATTACTGATAAGAAACAAAAAACAGCAAGTCCTTTAAAACCTATTTTTGATAATTATTTTTTATTAAAAGATGCCTTAGTTAAAACAGATGCTGAAATGGCTTCAATGAAAGCTAAAGACCTGCTAACCGCTATTAGTACTTTGAAAATGGAGGATTTAAAAATGGAAGAACACATGGTTTGGATGAAAATGATGAAAGAACTCACTAATGACATAAAAAATATTTCAGAAACACAGGACATTAAACGTCAAAGAGATCTATTTAAATCAGTTACCCAAAATACCTATGAATTAATGAAAGTTTCAAAAAGTGAAACTCCTACATATTATCAATATTGCCCTATGCAAGATGCTTATTGGCTAAGCAAAGACAATGCTGTCAAGAATCCATATTATGGTTCCATGATGTTAAGTTGTGGTAAAACAGTGGAAACAATTAAATAATGCCCAAAACATTTCAAAACTTACAAAAAAAAAATGAAAAATATAATTCTTTCAGCCATAGCAATGGCATTCGTACTGGTTTCTTGTAACCAAAAAAACAAAGAAGGGGTAACTAATTCAGAAGTAAGTGAACCCGTAACTCAAACGGAACCAATCCATGAACACCAAGAGGGAGATATGCACGACGAAGCAAAATCTGAAGAAGTTGCAACAACCGCTGATCAAACTTCTTTTTCAATCAAAGAAATTGTAAACAATTATTTAACCTTAAAAAACGCATTAACTAAAGACGACACAAATGGAGCTGCAGATGCTGGAAAAGCATTATATGCAACTTTCAATAAAGTAAATTCCAATTCAATAGATGCAACATTAAAAGCTGGATATCTTGACATTGCAGATGATGCCAAAGAAAGTGCAGAACATATTGGTGATAACGCAGGAAAACTAGACCATCAAAGAGAGCATTTTGTCATGTTGAGTAAAGATATAAATGATTTGATAAAAACTTTTGGAGCAGGTCAAAAACTATATCAGGATTTTTGTCCAATGGCAGATGATGGGAAGGGCGCAATTTGGATAAGTGAAACCAAAGAAATCAAAAATCCATACTTGGGAAGTAAAATGCCAAAATGCGGTACTATTAAAAAAGAATTATAAATATAATAATCGTTCTCCTAATAAGGAAGAGGAAAAGTTGTATTTGTAAAGGATCTGCGATAAAGTGTTGTGAAAATAACAAAGGATTATATTTTATTTACAACAGCAATTGAGCCTTAAATACTACTAAATTCTTTACTCTTTCTTTGGAACATTATTATCTAATTTGATTGCTGATTATATATACTTTAATTATAGCAATCAAAAATAAGTTCCAATTAAGAAGAATTAAATTAAAAATACATGTTAAATAAAACTATAAAATATTTTCTTGAAAATAAATTAGTCACAGGACTTATTCTTCTTGTAATAATATTTTGGGGAATGGCAACCGCTCCTTTCGACTGGAAGATTCCTTTCTTACCTTCAAGCCCGGTGTCTGTGGATGCCATTCCCGACATTGGAGAAAACCAACAAATTGTTTTCACACAGTGGCCCGGAAGATCTCCACAAGATATAGAAGATCAAATATCCTATCCTTTAACCACCTACATGCTGGGAATTCCAGGTGTAAAGTCAATTAGAAGTAACTCAATTTTAGGTTTTTCGAGTATTTATATCATTTTTGACGATGATATAGAATTTTATTGGTCACGCTCCAGAATTCTCGAAAAATTAAGTTCCATACCTAATAGCTTGCTTCCTGAAAACGTTAAACCGTCATTAGGCCCTGATGCAACTGCATTGGGACAAGTATATTGGTATACAGTGGAAGGACGAGATAAAGACGGAAACCCAACTGGTGGCTGGGATTTACACGAAATAAGAACAGCTCAGGATTTCTATATTAAATATGGATTAAATGCTGTTAAGGGAGTTTCAGAAGTAGCTTCTATAGGAGGATTTGTTCAAGAATACCAAATTGATGTAAACCCCGATGCTCTAAAAGCGTTTAACATCCCTCTAGCTAAGGTTATGACTGCCGTACAAAAGTCGAATAAAGATGTGGGGGCTAAAACCATCGAAATTAATCAAGCAGAATATCTGGTAAGAGGCCTCGGCTACATAAAAAATATTGAAGACATTGAATTGGCTGTTGTAGCCGTAAACAACAATGTGCCTATTCGAATAAAAGATATAGGAGTTGTATCCCTAGGACCAGAAACGCGACGTGGAGCTTTAGATAAAGGAGGTGCTGAAGCTGTAGGAGGTGTGGTTATCGCCAGATATGGTTCTAATCCGTTGGAAGTGATTAACGGAGTGAAATCAAAAATTAGCGAGATTGCTTCTGGTTTACCTAAAAAAACTTTGGCTAACGGTGTGGAAAGTCAATTGACAATTATCCCTTTTTATGATCGTACACAATTAATTCACGAAACGATAGGCACATTAGAGACCGCACTCTCTCATGAGATATTAATCAGTATTATAGTAGTTCTTATTTTACTATTTAACCTTAGAGCATCATTAATAATCTCTAGCTTATTACCCGTAGGAGTTTTGATGACCTTTATAGTAATGCGCTATTCAGGAGTAGATGCTAATGTTGTCGCGCTTTCAGGAATCGCTATCGCTATTGGGGTCATGGTGGATGTTGGGGTAATATTTATCGAAAATATTATACGGCATTTAGAAATGCCAGAAAACGAAGGTGCCAAAGGTCAAAAACTATTAACAGTAATTTATAATGCTACAATTGAAGTAGCCTCGGCAATTACTACTGCATTAGCAACGACTATAGTTAGTTTCATTCCTGTATTTGCCATGGAATCAGCCGAAGGTAAATTATTTAGGCCTTTAGCATTTACCAAGACATTTGCATTATTAGGAGCTTTTATTCTCGGTGTAATTGTTTTGCCTGCCCTAGCACATCTCATCTTTGGTATCAATTATGATAAAAAAAGAGTAAAACGTTTTTGGGGTTATGTATTTATTGCTGCTGGAATTCTATTGAGTATTTATTTTAAAATGGCACTCCCCCTAGCCTTATGTATAATGGGATTGTATGATTTATTCAATCACAAAATTCCAGAAAAATTCCAAGCCTACACTAAACATTTCAATTTGGTATTGGTGTTATTCATAGTTTCTTTTTTTCTTACTGAGGAGTGGATGCCTTTGGGACCACAAATTAGCGTTATTGGAAACTATCTTTTCGTTATAGTTCTTCTGGGGATTATCCTATCCGCCTTATTAAGTATCGTTCGTTTTTATGAGCCGGTATTAAGATGGTGTCTAGAAAACAAAGGGAAATTTATGTTACTGCCATTAGTAACATTGCTGTTTGGTCTTATGGTGTGGATTGGATTCAATTCGACTTTTGGATTTATAGCAAATGGATTTGAAAAAGTGGGTTGGGACATCAGAAAATCTAAAGTTTGGTCTGCCCCTGCTCATACTTTTCCCGGTATTGGATCAGAGTTTATGCCGTCGCTTAATGAGGGAAGTTATTTGTTAATGCCTACTTCTATGCCGCATTCTGGCGTTGAACAAAACCGAAAAGTAATAGGTCAACTCGACATGTTGTTGAATACGATTCCTGAAGTCGAAATGGCTGTAGGAAAGCTTGGACGCGTTGAAAGTGCTTTAGACCCTGCTCCTATCTCCATGTACGAGAACATCATCAACTATAAACCGGAATACATTCTAAACGAAAAGGGGCATCGAATGCGCTTTAAAGTCGATAGAAAAGATCGTTTTATTACAAAATCTAACGATAGCCTTTCACATGCTGATGCTTTGAAACAAGGAATAACCATCAAAAACTTGATTGAAGACGATAACGGAGAATTTTATCGAAATTGGAGAGACAAAATAAAATCACCCGATGATATATGGGACGAAATTATTAAAGTTTCTAAAATTCCCGGAGTGACCTCGGCTCCAAAATTACAGCCTATTGAAACGCGACTTGTGATGCTCCAAACCGGAATGAGAGCACCTATGGGTATCAAAGTATTTGGTCCTGATTTGCAAACCATAGAAGAGTTTGGTTTAGAATTAGAAGCAATTCTTAAGGAAGTTCCTTCCGTTAAAAAAGAAGCCGTTTTTGCCGATAGAATTGTCGGGAAACCCTACCTTCATTTAAATATCGATAGAGAAAAAATATCAAGATTTGGATTAAATGTTGAAGACATTCAGCAAACGATCGAAACAGCCATTGGGGGGATGAAAATCTCTTCTACTGTTGAAGGTAGAGAGCGCTACCCAATTCGCGTTCGTTATCCAAGAGAATTAAGAGACAGTCCCGAGGCTTTGGCTAAAATTTTAGTAGCAACTCCTACTGGCGCCCAAATTCCTTTGGGGCAATTAGTTAAATTTGAATATACTAAAGGGCCACAAGCCATTAAAAGTGAGGACACTTTTTTAGTTGGTTTTGTGTTGTTTGACAAAAATGATAGTTATGCTGAGGTAGATGTGGTAAATGATGCTCAAAAAGCGATAAAAGCTAAAATTGATTCGGGGGAACTTAAAGTACCGCAAGGTGTGAATTTTAAATTCTCCGGAAGTTACGAAAATCAAGTTAGAGCAATGAAAAGATTATCAATTGTAATTCCTATCTGTCTGGTGATTATCTTTCTACTGCTTTACTTTCAGTTTAAAACTATTATTGCCTCTTCGATTCACTTTTCGGGGGTATTTGTGGCCTTTGCTGGTGGTTTTATCTTGCTATGGCTCTACGGCCAAGATTGGTTTTTAAATTTTTCAGTCGCAGATGTGAACATGCGGGATTTATTTCAGGTGCACCCTATTAACTTAAGCGTTGCCGTATGGGTCGGGTTTATCGCACTCTTTGGAATCGCTACTGATGACGGGGTGATTATGGGGACTTATATTCACCAAGTTTTCGAAGAAAAAAATCCGCAAACGGTAACTGCAGTTAGAGAAGCGGTTGTAGAAGCGGGTAAAAAACGTGTACGTCCTGCTGTGATGACTGCTGCAGTAGCAATTATAGCGCTATTACCCGTATTAACATCTACCGGAAAAGGGTCTGATATTATGATTCCAATGGCCATTCCAACTTTTGGAGGAATGACTATTCAAATTATGACCATGTTCATTGTGCCCGTATTACAAGCCTATTGGAGAGAAACAGTTATTAAAAATAAAAACAAAAAAAATGCATAAAATAGTATTAATGACTCTATTGTTTGCCGTTTGTAATTTAAGCGCACAAACGCTTACAGACTATTACGGAGTAGCGGCTGACAATAACCCGGAACTGAAAGCGAAATATAAGGAATTTGAAGCTTCTTTGCAGAAGTTGCCACAAGTGAGTTCCTTACCAGACCCTAATTTATCATTGGGTTATTTTATTTCACCTGTAGAAACCCGCGTTGGTCCACAAAATATGAAGTTTTCATTGACTCAAATGTTTCCCTGGTTTGGCACTTTAAAAGCACAAAAAAATGTTGCCGCATTACTTGCCGACAGTAAATATCAAGCTTTTTTAAATACTAAAAATCAATTATTTTCTCAAGTTGCGGCGGTTTATTATCCATTATATGAACTGCAAAATTTAAAAATAATTGAGCAAGAAAACATCAAAATACTAGAGTCGTATCAAAAAATAGCGTCAGCAAAATTCGAAAATGGAAAAGGAAATTTAGTAGATATATTAAGAGTAGATATAATGATTAAAGACGCTCAAACGAACTTAGAAATTTTAAATAAAAAAGAACCCGCATTAACATCATGGTTCAATAGTATTTTAAACAGAAAATATAATGAACAAGTTGTCGTCTTAAAAGAAATTGAAGTAGTAGAACTACCCCTGCAGTATCGTAAAGATTCCATTTCACAAAATCCTTTATTGATAGAGCTTGATTTGAAAAAGCAAGCTTCAAATGCGGCTATAGAAGTAGCTAGAAAACAAGGTTTACCAAAACTAGGTGTTGGCGTGGATTATGTTATTATAGATAAAGGAATGAATAATTCTACAGATTCTGGTAAAGATGTTATTATGCCTATGGTCACTTTAAGTCTGCCCATTTTTAGAAAAAAATATACTGCAGCAACATCAGAAGCTAAATTAATGGAAGAAAGTTATTCTTTTCAAAAAACAGCAGTGGAGAATAAATTAAACGGTACCTACTATAAACTAGTTTTTGAATTAGAAAAAGAAAAAGACCTACTACATTTATATAGTAATCAAGTAGTTACACTTTCAAAAAGTTTGAATTTATTGTTTTCGTATTACAGTAATGCAAATAAAGACTTTGAAGAAGTACTGCGCATGCAGCAAGAACTATTAAAATATAAGAAGTTAAAGCTTGCAAGTACAAGTGCTTTCTATGTGAAATTAGCTGAACTGGACTATTTAACCGCAAAACAATTTTAATTATGACATTTGATAAAAAAACAAAAATAGCACTCGCAGCAACTTTACTTTTAGGGTTGTTATTAGGTGCACTTCTATTTGGCGGAAGCGCCAAAGAAGAACAAAAAACTTCGGAAGAAACGGTAACGAAAGATCAAATTTGGACCTGTTCGATGCACCCACAAATTAGAAAGAACGAACCTGGTGCTTGCCCTATATGTGGCATGGATTTAATTCCGCTTGAAACATCTGACAATAGTGATATTGATCCAGACGCTATCAGTATGTCTGAATCAGCAATGATTATCGCTGGGGTATCGACTTATAAAGTAGGTAATTCAGATGGAATAAAAGAAATCACACTTAATGGAAAAGTAGAAGTAAATGAAAAAGGCGTGTACAGTCAATCGTCACATATTCCAGGAAGAATTGAGAAAATTCTAGTCACATTTACTGGCGAATATGTAAAAAAAGGACAGGTCGTTGCTTATGTATACTCCCCTGAACTAGCTACTGCTCAGCAAGAACTTATAGAGGCCTATAGCATAAGAGACCTACAACCACAGTTGTTTGAAGCTGTAAAGCAAAAGCTTAGAAATTGGAAAGTTTCTGAAACAACGATAAAAAATGTGCTTTCTTCAGGAAAAGCGCAAGATAAATTTCCCATCACCGCTGACGTTTCAGGATATGTTGTAAAGAAAAATGTGGAGCTTGGGGATTATGTGCAACGAGGACAAACCTTATATGACGTAGCTGACTTATCTACTGTGTGGGTTCTTTTTGAAATTTATGAATCAGACATTCCTTGGATTAAAAAAGGAGATCAAGTGAACTATACTATTGCCTCTTTTCCAGGGGAATCTTTCTCTGGTACAATTTCTTTTATTGACCCATTTATTAATCCTAGTACGCGCATTGCAACAGCAAGAGTGGAGGTAAGAAATTCTAATTTAAAATTAAAACCAGAAATGTTTGTCTCAGGAACAATTAGTTCGAGAGTCGCTACAAACAAATCTTCTTTAAGCGTTCCTAAATCGGCTGTAATGTGGACTGGTAAACGATCCATAGTATACGTTAAAAACGAATCAGAAAAAGGAGTTTCTTTCAAGTTAAGACAAGTCACTCTAGGCCCATTATTAGGCAATGATTATCTCATAGAGGAGGGATTAGAAGCTGGTGAAGAAGTTGTCGCTAATGGTACTTTCAATATCGATGCTGCTGCTCAATTAGCGGGTAAGCCTAGTATGATGAACCTCGAAGGTGGTAAAGCGAGTACCGCTCACAATCATGGTGGCAACCAAGCCGCAGTGTCTGATAAAAAACCTACGGCTTTAGAAACTGCCAAAACTACTATTAGCTCAGATGCAAAAACGAGCTTACAGCCTTTATATGAAGATTATTTTGAGTTGAAAGATGAGTTAACTAAGGATAATTTTAGCGGAGCACAAAAGACAATAGCCAAATTTGAAAATTCACTGAGTAAAATAAACATGAATCTCTTTAAAGGTGATGCGCATAAAATCTGGATGAAGTACCATACAGAATTGAAAAAAAACACCTTACATGCTGCCCATATCAAAGATATAAAAGAAATGCGAAAATCATTTATCCCCATTTCCAATGTAATGATAGCCATGACAAAATCTTTTAGTCCTCTAAAAGAAAGTTCCTATATACAATTTTGCCCCATGGCTAACAGTGATAAAGGAGCAAATTGGTTAAGTAAAGAAAATAAAGTAGCAAACCCCTATTTTGGCGCTTCCATGTTAAAATGTGGAGAAGTAAAGGCAGAAATCATAAAATAAATAGTAACTATAATAAATAGAAAAATGAAAAACTTAAAATATTTAATAATCTTATTGATAATACCCCTTTGTTCGATATTTGGACAGTCCATGGAGGGAAATGTTAATAATTTGCCTGTACACGAGTACACTTTAACCATTAAGGAAGAACTAGTAAACAAAGCAGGAAAAGAAATCAAAGGGATGACTGTAAATGGTACAATCCCTGGACCAACTTTGGAATTTATAGAAGGTGAATATGCCGTGATTTACGTGAAAAATGAAATGAGCGAAGAAACTTCTGTGCATTGGCATGGTTTGTTATTGCCTAATTTCTTTGATGGTGTTCCTTACTTAACAACACCTCCTATAGAACCAGGACACACACAGAAATATGAGTTCCCCATTAAACAGTCTGGAACATATTGGTATCATTCACATACTATGTTGCAAGAACAAAGTGGAGTTTTTGGTTCAATTGTTATTAAGCCAAAAGAACAAACCTTAAAATATGATAAGGAATTGGTGTTGATGTTATCAGATTGGACAAACGAAAAACCAATGAATGTGCTACGTAATTTAAAACGAGGTAACGAATGGTATAGTATCAAAAAAGGAACTTCTACACCTTTAAATCAGGTTATTGCTCGAGGAGCCTTTGGAGCGCAATTGAACTTTTGGAGACAACGGATGAATGGTGCAGATATAGCAGACGTTTATTATCCTGCTTTCTTAATTAATGGAGAAGAAAGCATCGACTATCCAAAATTTAAAGCCGGGGAGAAAGTACGCTTGAGAATCATAAATGGAGGTGCATCCACGTCCTTTTGGATGACTTTTGGAGGAGAGGAACCACTACTAGTATCTGCTGATGGTCTTGATGTAGTACCAGCTAAAAAGAACAAGACTTTTATTGGCGTCGCTGAAACTTACGATTTTATCATCACAGTACCCGAAGAAGGAAAAACAGAATTTAAAATCATGGCTCAAGATGGTTCAGGAACTGCATCTGCATTTATTGGAAATGGAAAAACATTACCTGCAATGACTATTCCCAGACCAGATAAGATTGGGATGATGCAAAAAATGGCCAAAATGGATATGAAAATGGGCGCGCATGCATTAAAGTTTCAACCCAAAAAAGATGAACGGTTTAAGATGAAGGATGAATATGGGATGCAAATGGATAAGATGTCTGGAATGGATATGAGCAAACCTGAAGATTCTATGGGAATGGAGGAAATGAAAGAGAAGAAAATGAATCATTCCAAAACGGAAGGAATGGATATGAAGAAAGCCAACACAATGGTAGGAATGAAAATGGAAAAACCTAAAGATTCAATGCAAATGGATCATTCCAAAATGAAAGGGATGGACATGAACAATGATAGTGCGATGGTAGGTATGCAGATGAATGAGAAAAAGGATGCAAAGAAATCGGGCAAAATGGCCGGAATGGATTTGTTTGCAGAGTATAATTATGACTATTTAAAATCTCCAACGAAAACTAACTATGACAAAGATGTTCCTGTAAAAGAAGTACTGTTGAATCTAACGGGAAATATGAATCGGTACATTTGGAGCATGAATGGTGTACCACTTTCAGAAGCTGATAAAATAAAAATAAACAGTAAGGAAGTAACCCGAATTACCTTTAACAATCTAACTATGATGCACCACCCCATGCATTTGCACGGTCATTTCTTTAGGGTTATCAATAAAAACGGTGATTATTCCCCGTTAAAACACACGGTTAATGTGCCACCAATGCAGAAAATAACAATAGAGTTTTATGGAAATAATGGTGATGAGAATGGAGACTGGTTTTTTCATTGTCACATCCTATATCATATGATGGGAGGTATGGCGAGAGTAGTGTCATATGATACAGCTCGAGACCCTAGAATGGATGAATTTCCGGCTTCTAAAATTATTGCAGAAACAGATAAATGGTATTCATGGGGATTGGTAGATGCAGCTTCACATACAACAGGTTTTAATTTAATGACATCTAATATCAGAAATCAATTTAATGCGTCTTTAGAATATGGTTGGAACAAAAATTTAGAATCAGAGTTTACCTACGAACGTTATTTACACGATTACTTACGTGTTTTTGGAGGTGTTAACATTGAAAATAAAACACGCAATAGTTTAGACCAATTTAAAACTACTGCAGTGGTCGGGATACGTTATTTAACACCCTATTTATTTAATCTTGATGTACGTGTAGATAATGAGTTAAGACCAAGAATTGCGTTAGGGAGAAGTATAATGATATTTCCTAAACTATCTATTTTTGGCTATTATGAGTATCAATTAGATTTAGGGATTGTAAATAATTTGCCCGTGGGAAAAGATTTGACTTCGGAAACTGTATGGAGTGCAGGAGCTGAATATTTTCTATCCAGAAATATTTCACTTATGGGTAGCTACGATAACCGCTATGGAGCTGGAGGTGGACTTTCCGTAAGGTTTTAATAATTAAAATCAGGATGTAAACTCGTTATCTTTCAATAGATTAATCTCATAATTATAGAATTGGCAGCTGTTAGCACGATGGTTTCTATGCTGGCAGTTGACAACTATCAAATGATGGAAAATGCGGATGAAATAACCCCTAAACTTAAAAATGTAATTAAAAAACTTTAAATAATAATAATAATAATCACTAAAAACAAACAAAATGAGAAAATTAAAATTGTCAATGGGACTTTTAGCAATAGTATTTGTAACCCTAACTGTTGCATCATGTAAAGATTCAAAAAAAGAGCATGATAATGAGGACGGGCATCATTCAGAAATGTCTTCAGATGGAAACCAAATGGAAATGAATAATGAAAGTGAAGAACATCATCATGCAGAAGGCAACGATGAACATGCTCACGACAAGGACGCTTCGATGAAGACCAGAGAAATAACAGCGTCATCTAAAAAAAATGCGGCAACTTCTGCTATTATAGATGGCTATTTGCAAATTAAAAATGGATTAGTTGCAGACAATAAAGACAATGCCGCGAAAGGAGCAACAGCGCTACTTGCAGCCTTTTCAAATTTTGATATGTCAAAACTTGATGAAGCACAACATAAAGAATATATGGAAATACTTGAAAGTGCTAAAGAACATGCAGAACATATTGTAAAAAAACCTATTGATCATCAAAGAGAGCATTTTGAAACATTAAGCACAGATATTACTGATTTAATAACTTTATTAGGAACAGATAAAACCCTATATCAAGATTATTGCCCAATGAAAAAAGTAAGTTGGTTGAGCGAAACTAAAGAGATTAAAAACCCTTTTTATGGAAGCAAAATGTTGACTTGTGGTTCTGTGAAAAAACAAATTAATTAAATGAAAATTGTAAAAGTAATAGTAATAGTTTTACTGGTTGCGTTCGTGGGAATTCAGTTTATTCCCACAGTACGCAATCGAAGTGAATATGTTCCCAAAACAGATTTTATGTTGGTCAATACAGTGCCAAAAAAAATCAGTGAAAAATTACAAGTAAGCTGTTATGACTGCCATAGTAACAATACCCATTATCCTTGGTATAGTAAAATTCAACCTGGAGCGTGGTTTATGGAAAAACATATTAAAAACGGAAAAGAAGAATTGAATTTTAGCGAATGGGCAGACTATTCAGATAGAAGAAAAAATAGCAAATTAAAATCAATCATAAGCCAGATCGATGATGATAATATGCCTTTAAGTTCTTATACGCTAATTCATAAAAATGCAAGCTTTTCAAAAGAAGAAAAAAAGGAAGTTGTTACGTGGCTGACAGAACTAAAAGATAATTTATAAACAATAATTCAAAAAAACTACTAAAATGAAAAATTTAAAAATAAGAATAGCCGCAATGGTATTGTTAACGGTTTCTTTTGCAAATGCACAGGAAAAAGAAAAAATGAACCACGACCATGGAAACATGAAGATGGATCATAAAACTATGAAAATGGATAAAATTAATAACACTAAGGCAGAAGCTGTTTTTGCTGATTATTTTCTACTTAAAGATGCATTGGTAGCTGATGATTCAAAAAAAGCGGCAAAGGCTGGAAGTAAACTAATGGTCTCTTTAAAGGCTTTTGATGTGACCAGCTACAATAAAGAACAGCAAAAGGAGCTAGTCGATATTATAGAAGATGCTGTAGAAAATGCCGAACACATTTCAAAAAGTCCTATTGCACATCAACGTGAGCACTTTAAGACCTTAAGCACTGATATTACTGATATGGTTGCCATTACTGGAACTAAAAATAAGTTGTACCAGCAGTTTTGCCCAATGTACGATAAGGGTAGTGCATGGTTAAGTACAAGTAACGAAGTAAAAAATCCATATTATGGTAGCAAAATGCTTAAATGTGGAAAAGTTCAAAAGGAAATCAACAATTAAGCCAGCTCTTTTATAGTGGAGGAACAAGTTATCTAATTCATAAAAGGGATCATAAGGTTTTCATTATTGATTCGCAATTTGTAAAAAATCCCCCATTTATGGTATTAGAAAAGTCCTAGTTAGGGAAGGGTAAAATATTAATGACTAGTCCTAGCCCTTCCCTTGTTAGGCACAATAAATTTTAAAAAAAAATTGATTTAATTATAAACAGCCTGTATAATCGAATAAAGATAACTCAATTAATAAGTTAATGGCATTTCTCTTCTAAATGGTAGGCAAAATATAAACTTTGATAAACAAACTAAATAATTATTAAATACTAAAATATTAAACAATAACATCATCAATGAGCAACTTCACTCAAATTATCCAACAATACAAAACCGATACGGAAAGCGTTTACAATACTTGGTTTGTCGATAATGATCAGCGATTAAAAGCATTCCGAACTATTCGTCGAGGTATTTTACAAGTAATTGATGATATTAAAAACAAAACTTTTCCAAACGATTTTAAAGGCAGTAGTTTAGAATTTGTATTGAGTTGCATCGCTGAACAAAAACAAATATTTGTAGGTGTAGCACATCCTTTTTATTGGAAACCAAAATTGCGAATTCCTGATATTTACGAAAACCAAAACAATAAAATCGCTTTTGGGCAATTTCTAGAAAATTGTATCAACGCCAAAACCGAAGAGCAAGTTGTCAAAGAAATAGTAAAACTAGATGAATTAAAAATAAAAGGGTTAGGTCCCGCGGTAGCGAGTATTATATATTTTTTGCATCCCACTTGGTTTCCCCCATTCAATACAGCGATTCTCAATGGATTTAATTTCTTATTCAAAGACAAAAAAAAATTAGGCAGTTGGACAGAATACCTGAAAATTAGAGAAACAATATTAGAAACCAACAGCAAACACAAAGCGGAACTATCAAACGATCTAGGTGCAATTGCAGGCTTATGTTTTGAAATTGGCACCCAAAAAATGCTGATTGGTAACGATGAATATTTAAGTGAAGACGAACGTACAAAGTTTGAAAAAAACATCTTAAAACGACAAAAAGAAATTCAGGAAGAAAAATTGGCTGAAAATCTTCATAATGAAATGCAATACCATTTATTAAAAATTGGAGTTTCATTGGGTTATGATGTTACACCAGCTAGTAATGATAAAGGTAAAGCGTTTAATAGTCAAAGTTTTTCGTTTATATCAATTAGTAAATTCCCAGAATTACCAACGGATAAAGACACTCAAAACACAATAAAATTAATAGATGTTCTTTGGTTTCAAAAAGGAACAAACAAAATCATTGGAGCTTTTGAAGTTGAAAAAAGCACCAGTATTTACTCCGGTATTTTACGCCTTTCTGATCTATATTTTAGTATTTCCAATGGTGAAGAAGTATTTTATATCATCATTCCGGATAGTCGCGAAAAAGATGTGATACAACAACTGAACAGACCCGTGATTAAGAATTCAAAAATAAACATCAAGTACATTTTGTTTTCAGAATTGCGAAGTCAATGTGACGCGATTTGCAAATTTGGTTCAGACTATTCCATAATGGAAAAAATAGCAAAATCAATTTAAAAAATAAGAAGAGCTAATGATTAAAGGTAAAAAAGCAAAATGGATTAGAAAATCCCATCGCTATTTAGGAATATTTTTAGGACTTCAATTTTTAATGTGGACCATAAGTGGTTTGTATTTTAGTTGGACCAACATAGATGATATTCATGGAGAACAATTTCATGAAAAAGGAATAGTTGCAGAATCGTTTTCAGGTTTAATAAGTCCTTCAGACCTTAAACCTTCGACAACTATTCAATCTATCGAATTGAGAGATATTGATAAACAACCTTTTTATTGGGTGAATCAAAAACTGCTTTATAACGCCAGGACAGGGGAAGTCAAAAATGGTGTTTCAAAAGAAGAAGCGGTTTCAATTGCAGCTAAAAATATTGTTTCGAATCTAAAAGTAAAAGAAATACAACTTATTACAGAAGTTGGGAAACATCATGAATACAGAGAGAGATTGTTACCTGCTTATGTTATATCCTATCAAGAGCCAAATAATTTGAAAGTGTATATTTCAGTAAATGATGGCAAACTACAAACAATAAGACATCGTGATTGGAGATGGTTTGATTTTTTATGGATGACCCATACCATGGACTACGAAGGGCGAGACAATATGAATAATATTGTATTAAGAGTTTTTTCATTGTTAGGATTAATAACCGTTTTAAGTGGTTTTTTACTTTGGTACATCTCCTCTCCTACCATTAGAAAAATTTGGAAGAAAATAAAAAAATAATAATTTAAAATTAATAGAAATGAAATCATCAAAAAAATTGTTCGTAAAAGTTCTTTTATTAGTAGTGTCATCGGCAAGTATGTTTGCCCAAGACAAGGACACAGAGGCTGTAAAAGCGGTGCTAAAACAGTACAATACTGCTATTGAGAAATTAGATGTTACTGGTACGGAAAAATTATTTACTTCCGATTCAAAAATATATGAATCAGGCGGCAATGAAGGCAGCTATGCTCACTATTTAGAACATCACCTTGCACCCGAAATGAAAGCGTTCAAATCGTTCACTTTCAGCGATTATAAAGTTGCTGTTACCGTGAGTGGCGAGTATGCGTTTTCAACCGAAACGTACAATTATACAATTGTAGTGGCAAAAGACAATAAAGAGTTAAAACGCAAAGGAATTGGCACAAGTGTATTAAAGAAAATGAATGGGCAATGGAAAATCATGATGAGTCATAATTCATCCAGAAAATAATACCATAACTTAGATTAGACTCATAGAGCGACAGGAGAATGATTAAAAAAATTATAAAATACTACTCCAAAAAAAAGCACATTATGTGTCCTGATATCTACATCGGTAAAGGGACTGTTGCTCTATTGTTTTTTATAACCTTACTTTTTGCTTTAGCAATATGGTGGCTTAATCATGATCTATCTCTTGTGGATTTCTGGAAAGATTTACCAGTAGATCATAAGATAATTGAACTTTTTTGCGAAAAAACAGAAATGAAAAAAGTGGTGCGCCAACCTGTTAATACATTTAGTGGAATAATCTATTTGATCGTGGCAATTATTATTTTAAAAGAAAGTCAGAAGGAATTAAAGAATAGTAGCGCTGAAAAACAAAACAAAGAAAATCTGATTCATAAAATATTTTTTGCCTTCATTCTTCTGTATGTTTTTTTAGCATGTACCTTCTATCATTCTTCACTTACGAATTTTGCTTTTAAAATTGATTTCTCGGCTGTATATTTTTTTTCGCTTTTTCCTATAACTTATCTATCCTACCTATGGCTGCTTACTAATAATCCGAAACTGTCAGATATCTCAAAAAAGAGTGTAATTATTGCCATCTATTCCGTTTATCTTATTGTCTGTCTTTTATTATCCTTTTCTGTTCCAAAAGGCAAAGAACATATAGTCAGTTTTGTATGTATTTTGATGTTTTTTGCATTTGCTATTACAATACTTTTAAAAAATCCCAAGAAAGAAAACGTCAATTACTTGGTCTCAAGTATTATTTGCACTATCGTAGCTCTTGTTTGGTTAAAGTTAGATAAACACACTTTTATGTGTAACCCTAACAGTTATTTTCAACCACATAGTTTGTGGAATCTATTTATAGGACTGTCAGGATTCTATTTTTACGTGTTTATGCGAAACGAAGATAATCCTAAAAAATATTTAACTTAAATATTTAAAAGCAAAAATAACTAGGATGCAAAATATTCAAAAATATAAATCAACAAATAGAAAATAGTAAGGCAAAAACAAAAAAGTAGTTTTTGTTTTTATCTAATAGTTCATAGATACAGAAAGAAGTCACTATAACCTATTCTAAAATAAATACGCCTCATTATATAAATTTAGAACAAACAACTAAATCATGAAAAATAATATAATCTAAATAACTTTTAAATCGAAAAATTATGGAAACTTAACACACAGTATCGCAGTTAATGGTAAAAAGACATCGGTAGTCGACCCCGAAATAAAAAAATTAATAAAAATTAGTATTATCAGCTAAAAAGCTGAAATTATGTTGATTAAAGCAAAACGTAAAGAACTAGATAAATAAAACCCTAAGAATTCATAAACCAATTAAAAATCAAAAAAAATGAAAAGAATAATAGTAGTAGCATTCATTCTCTGTATCTACTCCTTTGCGCAAGCGCAAGATATGAAGGGGATGAATATGAAGAAAAAAGAAAATACTGAGAAGACACAGTCAGTAACATACACCTGCGTGATGCACCCCGAAATTCACGCTGACAAGCCAGGGAAATGTCCTAAATGTGGAATGACATTGATTAAGGAAAAAATGAAAGCGGTTAAGAAATCGGCAGTTAAAAAGCAGGATGAAATGCAAATGCCCATGAAGGAGACTTCTAAAAAGAAGGACAATAGGGACAATATGAAAACGGATACTACTGATGCGCATCAAAATCATAATATGAGCAATATGGATATGCCAAAAGCAACTATAGAGACCGTAACTAAAATTGAAAACAACACACCGCCAAGAACAGTGCGTTACGATTTATATGTGCGAGATACGATCGTAAACTTCACAGGAAAATCTAAAAGAGCAATTGCTGTAAACGGACAAATACCGATGCCTACACTTACTTTTACCGAAGGCGATACAGCAGAAATTTATGTACATAACGAATTAAAAGAAGAAACATCATTGCATTGGCACGGATTGTTTTTACCTAATAAAGAAGACGGAGTTCCAAATGTGACACAAATGCCAATAAAGCCCAACACGACACACAAATATACATTTCCGATTATCCAACAAGGAACACATTGGTACCATAGCCATTTTGGACTGCAGGAGCAAATTGGAATGTATGGTAATTTTGTAATGAATAAAAGAGCTGAAGACCCAACCTTTAGAAACGGTATTGACGATTTGCCAACTATACCAATAGTATTAAGTGAATGGACCGATATAAAACCCGAAAACGTACACCGAATGTTGCACAACGCAAACGATTATCCAGCCATTAAAAAAGGAACAACCCAAAGTTATGCCGAGGCCATAAAGCAAGGTTATTTAGGTGTTAAACTAAAAAATGAATGGAAAAGGATGAATGCAATGGATGTAAGCGATGTGTTTTACGATAAAATCCTTATGAATGGTAAGCAAAGTACGGATGTTAAAAGTATTGATGGAAAAACTTTAAAAGCAGGTGATAAAGTACGTTTACGCGTATCTAATGGTGGCGCTTCTTCCTATTTTTGGCTTACTTATGCCGGTGGGAAAATAACGGTAGTTGCAAATGACGGTAACGATGTAGAGCCTGTAGAAGTAGATCGATTAATTATTGGTGTTTCTGAAACTTACGATGTTGTCGTTACTATTCCTGCCGATAAAACTGCTTTTGAATTTTTAGCCACCACTGAAGATAGATTGTATTCAGCTTCTTATTTCATTGGGGATGGTATCAAACAACTTATCAAACCGCTTCCTAAACTTAAATACTTTGAAGGAATGAAAATGATGAACGGGATGATGAAAATGAACGGTGATTTAGATGATATGGGCATGAGTATGTCCTACAATCAAATGGATATGAATGTGGTAATGTACCCAGAAATTACTGGAGAACAAAAAAAGAAAGACGGTAAAAAAATGCAGGAGATGAAAATGACAGAAGCCGATTATGACAGTAATGCACTTTCTGATATTACTACCTTAAATTATGCAATGTTAAAATCGCCAACTAAAACTATACTTCCTAAAGATGCTCCAGTACGAGAACTAAAATTTGAATTGACAGGAAATATGAACCGCTATGTTTGGAGTTTAGATAACAAAGTAGTTTCTGAAGCGGATAAAATATTAATTAAAAAAGGCGAAAATGTTCGTATAACAATTCTATGATGCGACACCCAATGCACTTGCACGGTCACGATTTTAGACTATTAAATGGTCAAGAAGATTATGCTCCTCTAAAAAACGTTGTGGATATAATGCCAATGGAAACCGATGTATTTGAATTTAATGCTAATGTAGAAGGTGATTGGTTCTTTCATTGTCATATTTTGTATCATATGATGAGTGGTATGGGGAGGGTCTTCTCCTATGAAAATCAAGAAGCAAATCCCGAAATTCCTAACCCGAAACTGGCACAACGAAAATTATTTGCTGACGATAGAAAATTTCATTTTATGGCAGAAAATGATTTTGCAACAAACGGAAACGATGGAGAAGCAATGTATCAAAGTACACGTTGGAGTATTGGAACAGAATGGAGATTAGGATACAATGATATGCACGGTTACGAAACCGAAACCCACATAGGACGATATATTGGTAAAATGCAATGGCTAATGCCTTTCATTGGTTTTGATTGGAGATACAGAAAAATGGGAATAGACACACAGGAACATAATCTATTCGGCCAAACCAATACCAAAGACAACAGGGCTGTTTTTAGTGCGGGGGTCAATTATACTTTGCCAATGTTAATAATGGCTCAGGTGGAAGTATTCACCGATGGAAATTTCAGATTACAATTTGAACGTAAAGATATTCCAGTTTCTAAAAGACTACGAATGAGTTTAATGTGGAATACCGATAAAGAATATATGGCAGGTTTGAGATACATTGTCAAAAGAAACTTTGGAATAACAACTCATTATGATAGTGATATGGGAATGGGATTAGGAGCTACTTTTAATTATTAATTTTTTATTTAAGGTTAATGCTGAAGATGCTTGTAGTAAAATATAAGCATCTTTTTTTTACCTAAACATTTAACACCGTGTTAATTATATAACTATTTTTTAGGATAATGTAACATTTTAATAAATTAGTTATAGTACATTTATATTGTAAAAATTACTTTACACCAAATATTAAAGAAAATGGAAACTCAAAAAACGTACACCTGCCCAATGCATCCAGAAGTTACTTCGGATAAACCCGGAAAATGTCCCAAATGCGGAATGAATTTAGTTGAGAAAAAAGAATGAAAATTCTACTGGCAACCGACGGTTCAAAATATAGTAAAACGGCAATAAATGAAATTGCCGACAGACCTTTTTCGCCCAAAACCGAGGTATGTATTCTTGCTGTCTACGAAATTACAGCTATTGTAAACACTTTAGAACCAATGGGGGTTTCCCACGAATACTATGCACAATTTGATGAAAACGCGTTTCAAAATGCAGAAAATAATGCAATTAGTGCAGCCGAAATTCTTGAAAATAAAAATCCAAATCTGTTAGTAACAGCAAAAGTAGTTTCAGGTTCACCAAAAAGCGTAATACTTGATGAAGCCGAAAAATTTAAAGCAGATTTGATAGTAGTTGGCTCACATGGTTACGGAGCAATTGAGCGTTTTTTTTTAGGTTCTGTTTCGCATTCAGTTGCTTTACATGCAAAATGTTCTGTAGAAATTGTTCGTAAATAAAAAACGTAACAAGAGACAAACACATATCCATTTTGTAGTGTCAAATTATTGAACTTACTGGTAGTTAAAACGATTTAATGTAAGATCCCTTATTGTAAGTATATTGTATCGTAAAAAAGATTTGTAGGTGTTTTTATATCCATGTCTTTCTCTTGGTCTATTATTTAATTCATTGCCAGTAAAATCTAATGAATTGAACTTTTTTACATTTTATTTAGTACATGTAGTTTACATCTTTTTTTTCGGACGTCTGTGTCCATTAAGAGGTTTTATGGGATAATTTTCAAGAATATCATACACTGCAGGATGAAGATTTTCCCCAATATAAGAAGGGTCATATAAATCACCTTTAGCGGTTCCTGTCCATACAAGTTTGTTCAGTTTCCGGTCAATTACATTCAGTGTGATTGCCCCTTCAGTATATTCTAACTTTTGGGTAACATAAGTGGTATAATTGTAATTATAGTGATGGAGGTAATAGTGATTGCCGGGATAATGATAATAATAGGGGTTATGATAATACCAACCTAAAGGATAGGTAGAAGAAGGAGTACTGACTGTTTTTTCCTTTTTAACGGCAGTGATAACCAATTCCAGAAAAACATCTGGTGTGTCAATACTTATCTTGTATCCCCTCTCTCCCATACAATGACTAAAATAGTTGCGTGCATTGTTGCGAATAATCTGGTTATTATATTCGCCACCAACTGTATCTTTATCCGGTAGCCAAGCAAAGGTTTTGTATTTCGTAAAATCAATACTGCGATCATAATCGGAAGTGATTTTCGTATAAACCCCGCATCCGGCCATAGCGACGAAAAGAAAGCCAATTAAATAGCCGTAAAAATTTTTATCTGTTTTCATGTTTTCTCTTTTTTAATGGGCCATTTTCTAAGTATCAATTATTTTTTTTTATGGATTTAATTAGTTAGATTTTTTAAGTACGGTCTGAAAAATTTGTATCGTTATTTCGTTGTTCCATCCTTTGGGTAAAATGATACCAAAATCACTTAATCTCAATTTAAAGTTGAGTGTAAGCAAACAGGAGATAGTTTCGTTACTTGCTATATGTATAAGCAATCCGTTTACAAATACTCTTTTCGTCTTTCCATTCAAATACAATTCAGCTCCAAAATTTAGTTTGTGATCTGGATGTTGTAATGTCTCCACGTAAGGAATGTTTAGTTGTCCTTTCAGTAATACCTGCCCAATGTTTGAGTTGATAAGCTTCACATTCAATGAATCTGTTGAAGTGCGTAGAATAGCTGGATTAAACATTAGTTCGATTTCAGCATTTTCATAATTGATTAAAACAAACAGGTGATTGCTATTGGCTATTATAATGGAATCTCTGTGCGAACCTATAACTTCAATACTTCCTTCCCTCGTTTGATATCTTTGCTGTGCCTTAGCTAAAAAGCTCCATAGTAGTAATACAATATTAGTGAATACCCATACTATTTTTAATTTTTTTGCCATGATTTTATATTTAATACGATATAGGTCCGATTGTAATTCTTTTTCTTAATTTGGATTATTTAATTTTTTCCTTTCATTTTTTAATGATTTTGCCCTTGGTGTTCCATCATTTCGCCTGAATCTTTCAGAGAATTTATATAAACATAAACCGAAAAGATTTCTTCTTCGCTCAAAATGCTTTCCCAGGCTGCCATTGCAGTTCCCTTGATTCCTTTTTTTATGAGGTATATTCGTCCTTGATTTGAATAGTAAGATGAATGTTCAGGGTTAGTAAAATCGGCTGGTTTTGGTTGCAATGCCACTGCTCCTGGACCGTCGCCTTTACCACTACTACCATGACAAGTAACACAATATTTTGTAAATATTTCTTCGCCTTGTTCAAGCTGTTTCGCTGTACCAAGAGATACGGGCTGATCATATTTTTCGCCCAATTCCTGTTTTAACCATTCGCGAGTTTTATTCATTAGTTCCGAATGCTCGTTATGTTCAGGGCTGTGATTTTCTTCTTCTTTTTGTTGAGGGTAGTTCTGTTCAACTGGTTTCTCTTTTTTTTCTGAATTCCGGCAGGAAGTAAGCATCAGCAGTACATACATCATTAAGGTAATGATTGCAAGTTCTGTTTTTATAGTTCGATAGAGTTTATGCAGAGTGTGTCCGAAGAATGCACCATGATGTTTTGATTTTTTCATAGTTGTTGAATAATTTTTTTGATTACACCAATATAAATACTCAATATTTTTAATCACTAAAAAACACTTAAATAACACACAAATCATTATACTTAAGTATTTTATAAATATTCTTTTCTATTTCAATATAAATTTACGATTTATTTAAATATGTCCTCGGAATTTATAAATTTTCTATTTCCATAAATTAGAAATTTCATTGACCCTAGATCCCCTATTTCACCTATGTTTATAAAGCTGAAAGTCAAATTATGCAGAGGTGCCAATTTCCTGTTACAATTTTAATAAAACCATATTTGAATTAATTTTAAATGAGTTAGAGTGAAAAACATAATAAATCTGTTCTTTGGATTAAATACAACATTACAATCTAAAAGTTAATAAAATTGATGAACCATTATCAAATTTTATATAGCATTTATGGAATATTAAGATTTACTTAATATTTATTTTTCAAAGTATTAGTAGTCAATAAAATTTATTACTTTTACAATCTTGAAAAAATCAATTGCCATATCATTCCTTTTTATCTTTTTGTGTGCCAACACAGAAATAGGGCAATTATTGAAAATACCCACCTTAATACAACACTTTACAGAGCATCATGACGATGATCTTGATATTTCATTTGCTGATTTTATTGATTTTCATTACAATAACGATAAGCAACATTCTGACACAGACAAACATGACAATCATCAGAATTTACCTTTCAAAACAATCAATACAAATGTGAATACAATTCTTGCTTTTGAAAGCCAAACAGCGTTTTCTTTTCGCAAGCTTAACATTATTTCCCTAAACCGTACTGTACCTTTCAGTCAGGATTTTTACATTTCCAGTGTTTTTGCCTCTATCTGGCTCCCACCTAAATTGAGTTAATTCATTTTATTTTAAATCGTAATTAGTTATATTTTAAATATTTCTGATTGCTTATTTTAAAATACGTTTTGCTATTTAACTATAGCAAACGATATCTTGTATCAATTCCATTACAACACATCACGGACCTAGACCTTTAAGATTTTTATGTTACACCATAACTAAAATCCTTTTAGACTTCATAAAACACTCATAACGTTTTTAGTGCTGTACTGTAATGCTCTCGCTATTTTTTAACTCTAAAACATCTGTAATGAAAAAAATAAAATCAATTGCAATTGGCATATTCTTGCTTGTTGTAGGAACAACAATTTCTAATGCACAAGTAACCGAAAATCAATCCAAAGGACCACATAACGGCATCATACAGAATGTAGCGGACTACAAAATCGAAATGGTAGAAAGAGAAAATAACTGTAGTTTCTATGTCTTAAATACTAAAGGAAAAACTGTTTCAAACAAAGGCGTTAGTGGAACTGTAGTATTCGAATTTTTCAATAAAACAAAAGCGACAAACCCAATTTCATTAGACATAAATAATGCTTTGTTTGTAGAAGTTCCTAAAGCAAACATATATACCTATTGTACCATTTCAGTAAATGTAAAAGGAAAAACAATTACTTCCAGATTTAGAAACAACCAAGTCTCTGAACATGATATTAATCACGGACACCAACATTAATTCAATTTTATTACTCTTTAATAAATTCAATTTAAATTACAGTTATGAAAAATTTTTTAATAGTAGCGACTATCGCAATCGGAATGTTAACTTCTTGTAACCAAAAAGCAAAAAACGAAACTGAAAGCACAGAAATTCAGACTAATGAAACTACTAAACAAGTTCAAGAAAACACAGATAGTATTAATCAAGTTAGCAGGGATAGTATTAATATAGTGGAACCAGATAAAGTTGATGCCGCACATGGCCACACCCATTAAATTAATTTAATAAGGCACTTCTTTTCCTTAAATTTTAGAAGAGAAGTGGTTTTTAAAAGAAAAATAAAATTATGAATTCAAAAAAAATAATATTCCTTGCCATACTACTTTTTATGTGCATCGGAAATGTTTTTGCCCACGGCGTTGATGAAAATACACAAACTTTTTTAACAGGAAATGATGGCGTAGCTTTTGGTCCATTCCTTTACATTGGAGCAAAACATATGCTTACCGGTTACGATCATTTACTTTTTTTAGTTGGCGTTATCTTTTTCTTATATCGTCCTAAAGAAGTTTTATTATATGTGAGTTTTTTTACAATTGGTCATAGCACAACCTTATTGTTGGGTGTTATGAGTGGCATATCCATTAACTCTTTTTTAATTGACGCTATCATTGCACTGTCAATAATTTATAAGGGGTTTGATAATTTAGGTGGTTTCAAGAGATTTTTCGGAAAACAGCCCAATACAAAAGCGGCCGTTTTAATTTTCGGATTAATCCACGGTTTTGGGCTAGCGAGTAAATTACAGGATTTCAAATTTGAAAAAGAAGGATTGTTTACGAATCTACTTGGTTTTAACATTGGTGTAGAAATAGGTCAGTTTATCGCACTTACTTTTGTATTGATTCTCATTACAATATGGCGTAGGCACCCAAGTTTTATGAAATTTTCAACATTCACAAACACCATGCTTATTGCTGCTGGATTTGTCCTACTAGGGTATCAATTAACAGGTTATTTTACATCTTAAAAAAAAATTAAACAATGTCAGAAATAAATCATCAAATAGTAGAAAAAAAAGAAATTATCAAAGCGGTCTTATTTGCTTTGGTTTTAGGAATAATCATTTTAGTTAGTGCTGTTTTACCTGCCGAATATGGAATAGACCCAATAGGAACGGGTAAATTGTTCGGATTCAGTAAATTGTATGTTCCAGAAAATGCAGGAGAAAATCAACTGGGACAAACAACACAAGAAACATTTCCATTAATAAAAATGGAAAAAGCGGGTTCTGGACCTGATGTAAAAAGACCTGTCGAGGCAGATAATCCAGCTCCAGAAAAACAATACGCAGAAAGAGAAGACACCGTCGAGGTTATTGTTCCAGCAGGAAAAGGAATTGAATATAAAATTTATATGCTGAAATACGGCAAAATGAAGTACGAATGGACTACAGACAAAGGAACCGTTTATTTAGATTTTCATGGGGAGGTAAAACAAGAAAAGGCAGTTAATGATGTCTATTTTGAAAGCTACACCCTTGCCTATTCCAATAATATGGTAGGAACCTTTTATGCTCCTTTTGAAGGAAAGCATGGTTGGTTTTTCAAAAATAATGAAAATACAGCCATTACTGTTACTCTAAAATTAAACGGACAATATTCAATGTAACTATTGAATATTCAATAATATAAAAAATTATGCTGAATAAAATAATAGAATTTTCTATAAAAAACAAACTCATTGTTGGGTTGTTTACTCTTGTGCTCATTGGGTATGGTATTTTCCAATTCACCAAATTACCCATTGATGCCGTTCCCGATATTACAGACAATCAGGTTCAAGTTATCACATCTGCTCCATCATTGGGAGCAACCGATATTGAACGGTTGATAACATTTCCAATCGAGCAAGCCAACAGTAATATTCCAGGACTTAAAGAAATTCGTAGTTTCTCTCGTTTTGGTTTATCAGTGGTAACCATTGTTTTTAATGATGCAACCGATGTTTATTGGGCACGTCAACAAGTAACCGAAAGATTAAGTGCTGTCAAAGAACTGATACCAAAAGGTATTGGTTCTCCAACTTTAGCACCGGTAACAACTGGTTTGGGAGAAATTTATCAATATGTAGTAAGGCCAAAACCTGGTTATGAGAAAAAATACGATGTAACCGAGTTAAGAACTATACAAGATTGGATCGTTCGCCGTCAATTATTAAGCGTTGAAGGTGTTGCAGAAGTAAGCAGTTTTGGCGGGAAATTAAAACAATATGAAATCGCCATTGATCCTAATAAATTGCAGTCTTACAATATTACGATTGCGGATGTTTTTAATGCTTTAGAAAAAAACAATGAAAATACTGGAGGTGCCTATATTGAAAAAGGACCAACCGTTTTATATATTAGAAGTGAAGGGTTAATCAATACAATCGAAAACATAAAAGACATATCTATTAAAAACACCAATAGTGGCAGTCCCTTATTTATTCGTGATGTTGCAGATGTTCGCATTGGTAATGCTATTCGTTACGGAGCAATGACTTACAACGGTGAAGGCGAAGTTTCGGGTGCAGTGGTAATGATGTTAAAAGGCGCGAATAGTAATATTGTTATCAAAGACATTAAAGAAAGAATTGAACAAATTAGAAAGACCTTACCGGAAGGTGTAATTGTTGAACCATTTTTAGACCGTACAAAAATGGTAAATAATTCTATTTCTACAGTTGGCAAAAACCTAATTGAGGGGGCATTAATCGTACTTTTAGTATTAATCTTTTTTTTAGGAAATGTACGAGCTGGTTTAATAGTAGCTTCGGTTATACCATTGGCAATGTTATTTGCAGTAATACTAATGAATTTATTTGGCGTAAGCGGAAATTTAATGAGTTTAGGAGCTTTAGATTTCGGGCTTATTGTAGATGGTGCCGTAATTATTGTTGAAGCCTGTTTGTTTAGTTTGCACGGTCGAAAAAAAGGAGAGGTTTCTCAACACGAAATGGATAAAACAGTTTTAGAAACTTCTGTAAGAATGCGAAATGTTGCCGTTTTTGGAGAGCTAATTATCTTAATTGTTTATATTCCAATTTTTACATTACGTGGTATTGAAGGAAAAATGTTTTTACCAATGGCACAAACAATTGCCTTTGCTTTGTTTGGTGCTTTTGTTTTGTCATTGACTTATATTCCTATGATGACGGCTTTATTTCTAAATAAAAAAATAACACACAAGCAAAACTTTTCAGATAGAATGATGGCAAAATTAGAAAATTTCTATCAGCCACTTTTAGAAAAAGCATTAGCCATTCCAAGGGTTATAATCGGAACTACATTAGCATTATTTGTTTTAGCCATCGTTACACTTTCATTTATGGGTGGAGAATTTATGCCATCACTCGAAGAAGGAGATTTTGCAGTAGAAACAAGGGTTTTGCCTGGAAGTAATTTGCAAACATCAATGACCGCGATTTCGCAAGGGGCAAAAATATTATTAGAAAAGTTTCCGGAAGTACAAAAAGTGGTTGGTAAAACCGGAAGTTCCGAAGTGCCAACAGACCCAATGCCTATTGATGCCAGTGATATGATGGTTATTCTAAAAGACAAGTCAGAATGGACATCAGCATCAACATTCGATGAATTATCAGCAAAAATGGCAAAGGAACTCGAAGCTGTCCCTGGTGTTTCTTATGGTTTTCAATATCCAGTACAAATGCGATTCAACGAACTAATGACTGGCGCAAGGCAAGATGTAGTATGCAAAATTTTTGGTGAAAATTTAGACACTTTGGCTTTATACGCCAACAAATTAGGAAAGATTGTAAATACCGTTGAAGGCACTTCTGACCTGTATGTAGAAACAGTTACTGGAATGCCACAAATTGTCATTGACTATAATCGTCCTGCAATTGCACAATACAATTTGAATATCGAAGACATTAACAAAATAGTAAATACAGCTTTTGCAGGACAAAGTGCTGGATTGATTTATGAAGATGAAAAACGATTTGATCTAGTTGTTCGTTTAGCAGGAGAAAATAGAAAAGACTTGTCGGATGTTCAAAATTTATTAATCCCAACGCCAAACGGGATGCAAATTCCTCTGTCTCAATTGGCAAAAGTAGAAATTACCGAAGGTCCAAATCAAATACAAAGGGAAGATGCCAAACGTAGAATTGTAGTTGGGTTTAATGTTCGAGGTCGCGATGTCCAAAGTATTGTAACCGAATTACAAAACAAGGTAAATACTCAAATCAAGTTCCCAGCAGGTTATTATCCAACCTATGGTGGTGCTTTTGAAAACTTAAATGCAGCAAAGCAACGATTGTTAATTGCAGTTCCAATATCTCTAATACTAATTTTTATCTTATTGTATTTTGCTTTCAAATCAGTAAGGCAGGGATTATTAATTTATTCAGCCATTCCATTATCAATGATTGGTGGAATATTCTTTCTAGCAATGCGCGGAATGCCTTTTAGTATTAGTGCAGGTGTTGGGTTTATTGCTTTATTTGGTGTGGCAGTTTTGAATGGTTTGGTTCTAATCGCCGAATTCAACCGCATAAAAAAATCAGGCGAAACCGATTTGAAAGCTATTGTTTTACAAGGAACTAGAATACGTTTACGCCCCGTGTTAATGACAGCACTTGTTGCATCACTAGGTTTCTTACCAATGGCGCTGAGTAACGGTTCGGGTGCGGAAGTGCAAAAACCATTAGCAACGGTTGTTATTGGTGGATTGATTGTAGCCACATTTCTGACCTTATTTGTTTTACCAATTTTATACATTATGTTCGAAAAAGGAATTAAATTAAAATCAAGAAAGATAAAATCCATTACAACAATCATCGTGTTCGGAATGTTTTTCTCTTTTCAAAATGGGAATGCACAAGAAAAAATTTCAATAAATAAAGCAGTTGAAACCGCATTGCAAAATAATCTAAAGGTTAAAAACCAAAAATTAAATTCTGAATATTTACAAAAACTGACCAAGACAGGATATGACATTCCAAACACAGGTATTATTAGCGAATATGGACAGTTTAATAGCATTGTGAATGACATTAAAATTGGAATTTCACAAAGCATTAAATTTCCAACGGTTTACTCTAGGCAAAAACAGCTTTTAATAGAAGAGTCCAAAACTGGCGAATGGAACGAAGCTTTACAAAGAAAAGAATTGACCAAGCAAGTTACAACCGTGTTTTATGAAATGGTTTATCTCAAAGAAAAAGAACAGATATTACTGAAAAGTGATAGTATCTATTCGGATTTTTTAAGAAAGTCAGTCCTACGTTTTGACAAAGGAGAAAGTAATATTTTAGAAAAAGTTACAGCCGAAAACCAAGCGGGACAAATAAAAATACAGTTACAAGAATTGCAAAGCGATTATAAAATACGCCAAACACAATTCAAATATCTATTGAATGACGATAAAGATTTTATGCCAGTGTGGGATAAGTTCAAAATGACTTTCGACGAAAAACTCGATGAGAATGCAATTGAAAATCAGCCAAGCATAAAACTAAAGGAACAAGAAGTAAAAATCAATGAAGCCGAAATTGCTGTAGAGAAATCAAAGAAAATGCCAGAGTTAATTGGCGGAGTGTATTGGCAAACTTTTAAAACCAATACTGCTTTTCAAAACAGTTACAATGGTGTTTACGGACAATTTGGCGTAGCACTTCCTTTATTCAATTCATCAATCAACAATAGGAAAAAAGCATTGGCAACCAAAACACAAATCGCTGAAAATAATATGGGATTTGAAAAATTGAAACTGCAAAACCAATATCACAATGTATTGCAAGAATATCAAAAAAATAAAACTACCATTGATTATTACGAAACCAAAACGTTGAAAAGTGTTGATATAGTAACCAAAGCTGCCAACGATAAATTCAACAATGGTGACATTAATTATTTAGAATGGGTAATGCTAATCAATCAAAATACCCAAATTCAGAGTAATTATATTGAAGTCGTTAGAAAGTTAAACAATAGCATTATTGAACTTAATTCATTAACTAAAACTGAATAACCATGAATTACACAAAAACCTTCTTTTCACGTCAGTTTCTTTGGGAAATTGTACGGATCATAACCGTTGGTCTTGCGAGTTTATTCTTTTATCTCGACTTTATTCAACTACTCATTTTAATAGCCACAATGGCTTTTGGTCTTTATTCATTAGTAAAAGTTGCGGTACTGGATATAATAAAAGAAAGAAAAATAGGTACCGAATTATTTATAACCATAGCTGTAATTATTTCTGTTCTCGGTAAAGAATATTTGGCAGGTGCTGTCGTACTTATGATTATTCTTATTGCAGAATATATTGCAAGTGCCAGTACCGAAAAAGCAAGATCGTCGATTAAAGAGTTGATAGGTTCAGTGCCAAAGACCGCTATCGTAAAAAAGAACAATGCTGAACTAATAATAGAGATAACTGATTTAAAAATAGGCGATATTGTCCTGGTGAAAGCTGGAGAAAAAATTCCTGTGGATGGTAAAGTAATTTCCGGTTCAGGTTCTGTTAATCAGGCACCAATAACAGGCGAAAGTGTGCCGCAAGAAAAAACAGTTGGTAGCGAAGCCTTTGCCGGAACAATACTGGAATTAGGGGCACTGGATATTGAAATGACAAAAGCAGGTGTAGATACTGTTTTTTCACGAATCATTTCATTGGTAGAGGATGCAGAAAGTCAACAGGCACCTATTGAAAAATTTACAGACAAAGTGGCTTCCTGGCTTATTCCTGTAGTATTTATTTTTGTTGGTACAGTTTACTTTTTTACCCGTGATGTTAAACTGGTTATTGCATTGCTGATTTTTACCTCTCCTGCTGAATTAGGTTTAGCAACACCATTGGTTACCATTGCGGCCATTGCACGTGCTGCCAGAGAAGGTATATTGATAAAAGGAGGTTTGTTTTTGGAGGAGCTTGCGAAAGTTACTACTATTGTTTTTGACAAGACTGGAACATTGACAATTGGAAGTCCCATCGTGAATAAAGTTGAAATAATAGATCCTAATTATAATGAGCAAAATTTAGTTCAATTTGCTGCTACAGTTGATAGACGTTCCAGCCATCCATTAGCAAAAGCAATCCTAAGTTACGCAGATAAATTAAAACTTACCTATGGCGAACCAGAAAATTTTGAGGTTATAAAAGGACGAGGGGTTTCTGCAAAAGTTCAGGGCAAGTCTATTTTATTAGGAAATAAACTTTTTATGGAGGAAAATAAAACTCCATTATTTAATTCTTCTGAAAATGTAACGGATACTGTTATTTACCTTTCAATCGAAAGTAAACTGGCAGGTATTTTTTATATCTCAGATGCCATTCGTGAAGGTGCAAAAGAAATGATTCAAGGCTTAAGAAAAAGCGGCATAAAAAACATTGTGATGCTTACAGGTGACAATCCCGAAACTGCAAAGTATGTTTCCAATCAAATAGGAATAACAGATTACAGAGCCAATTTATTACCTGAAGATAAAATTAACATCATAAAAGAACTACAAAAAGATGGTTCCAAAGTAGCAATGGTCGGGGATGGAATTAATGATGCACCAGCTTTAGTACAAGCAAATATTGGTATAGCTATGGGTGCAATGGGTACAGAAACTGCAATGGAAGCAGCTGATATCGTTCTAATGCAGGATAAATTAGAAAAAATTGCAAAGGCACGCGCTATCAGTAAAAGAGCCTATCGCACCATTCGCGAAAATATTTTTGTGGGTGTTGGGGTTGTTCATGTCATTGGAATTACCCTTGTCTTACTTAAAATAATTGGACCAATTGAGGCAGCAGCTATTCATTTGCTCCCCGACACTTTAGTGTTTATTAACTCTATAAAGCTCCTTCGCATTAAGATTGATGCATAAATGATTATCAATAAAATTTAAACAGCAAACCGTTTCTTAATATCAAAATAAATAAAATGAAATCAAATATTCACAACCCGAGCTATAGCAAACAGCCAAAGCAATATCAAAATATAAAAATCATGACTAAAAATACAATCCTCACAATAATTGTAATTGCATTCCTTTCTTCTTGTGGTAATAAAAAATCAGAAAGCGAAGCGGAAGCGACACCCCCTATCGCAAACACGACGACACTTACCGATGCACAAGTTAAAAATGCAGGTATTCAAACAGGCAAAATGGAGCAAAGAGAAATTTCTTCAACATTAAAACTGAACGGAAAAACAGAAGTTCCACCACAAAATTTAGTATCTATAAGTGTACCAATGGGTGGTTATTTAAAAAGTACCAAATTGTTAGAAGGAATGTATGTAACCAAAGGACAAGTTTTGTGTGTGGTGGAGGACCAACAATATATCCAACTGCAAGAAGATTATCTTTTGGCCAAAGCAAAAATCGGATATGCTAAAGCTGAATTTGAACGTCAAAAAGATCTTAATCAAAGCAAAGCCAGTAGTGATAAAGTGTATCAACAAGCACAAGCTGAATACAATTCACTATCTGTAATGGTACAATCGTATGGTGAAAAATTAAAATTCGCAGGAATTAATCCAAATAGTCTATCTACAAAAAATATTTCAAAAAGTATTAATATATATTCACCTATAAGCGGTTATGTATCAAAAGTAAATGTAAACACAGGAAAATATGTAAATCCAAGCGATATTTTATTTGAAATTGTAAATCCTTCAGATATACATTTAGCATTAACTGTTTTCGAAAAAGACATCAATAAACTGGCTATTGGTCAATCGGTATTAGCTTATACCAATACTAATCCAGAGAAAAAATACCCATGCAAAATCGTTTTAATTGGTAAAGATTTTTCAGAAGAGCGAAGTACCGTAATAAACTGCAACTTTACCAATTATGATAAATCTTTATTGCCTGGTATGTATATGAATGCAGAAATTGAATTAAAAAGCCAGCAATCTAATGTTTTACCATCGGATGCTATACTAAGTTATGAAAACAAAAATTATGTTTTTGTTGCCAAATCCAATAAGCAATTTGAAATGAAAGAAGTAAAAACAGGAAATACAGAAAACGAATTTACAGAAATTGTTTCTGATGATTTGAATGAGGCAACCGTTGTGATAAAAGGGGCTTACGCGCTTTTGATGAAAATGAAAAATGTGGAAGAATAAAAAACGTTAAAGTACATTATGAGACGACAAAATATTTAAAATCTAAGTCTTTGATTCATAAGGGATGTTTGTTTTAAAAAGCAAACATCCTTTTTATTTATACATATGTATATAACATATTTCTCAAAAACACGAAAGTGAATCAACAAATTCCAATTTGAAGAAATAGAAATAAATCCAAATACGATTATTAAAATAAATGTATGTGTTTTTCGAACAGCCGTCCAATTTAATTATTTTTATAAGACACTACCTTTTATAATTTGGTTTTGACACTAATTTTAAACGTAATATAAACACAATAAATTACAAATTTAAATAAATATAATAGTGATATCTACTTTCATAATCGATGACTAGTGTATGCGGTTTATATATTTACTTTAATCTATGTTACTCTACCACCTTATTGATATCTTACTTTTGTCTACGTACTTTAGTGTCTATGGGGAAAATATCCAGTCGTCATTTAGTGTCATAGACATAAATTTGTATGTAATTAATCTCTAAAGATGTAAAATCAAAACTTGATGTAATTAGAACTCCATTTTTATTATGCGAAAAATATCTTAATTAAATCTTAAGCAAATCAAAATAGATAAATCTAAAATTTATAAATTTTATTATTACTTTTACAATCTTGAAACTTACAAACGCCATATTGTCAATTATTATTCTGATTCTTTCCTGTATGCCTTGCGCAGATATGGAAACAGTAACTTCGTATAATAAAGCAACAATTAGTATGCAGTCAAGCCAACATCAAGATAAAGATGCTTGCTCACCTTTATGCATTTGTAGCTGCTGTGGTTGCCAAGGCTTCGATTACAATTCAATTTATGTATATAATCTCTTTTCTGTCAAAACAATAATTGACAAAAAAGTACCAGAATACAAATCAATTTTCACTTCCAATTTCTTCGGAAGTATTTGGCAACCGCCACAAATTAATGCTTAATTTTTTTTTTTATTAATGATTAAATGAATAGCGATTAATGACTTGTACATTAATCAAACTAGTCTTTTTCATTAATTACTTTACCGTATTTGATAAATTCAAATGCTGTGATTTATAAATCAATATTAAACATTAATCCTTTACAATAGTGTTAGACAAAATCATCCATTTTAGTATAAATAATAAATTCATCATTGGTTTGATGACTTTATTTCTCATTATTTGGGGAGTTTGGAGTGCATCCAAATTGCCCATCGATGCAGTACCAGATATTACAAACAATCAGGTACAAATCATTACGCTTTGCCCTACTTTGGCAGGACAAGAAGTAGAACAGTTAGTAACGTTTCCAATAGAACAAAGTATTGCAAATCTTCCTGATTTAGAAGAAACCAGAAGTATTTCTCGCTTTGGTTTATCGGTAATCACAGTCGTTTTTGATGATGATGTCAATATTTATTTTGCACGACAACTCATTAGTGAACGACTTAAGGAAGCCATTAGTCAAATACCTCAGGGCATCGGGACACCCGAATTAGGACCAGTAAGTACTGGGCTTGGCGAAGTGTATCAATACATTTTACATCCAAAAAAAGGTAGCGAAAAGAAATACTCTGCTATGGATTTGCGTACCATGCAAGACTGGATAGTAGCGAGACAACTAAACGGAACACCCGGAATTGCCGAAATAAATAGTTTTGGTGGTAAACTAAAACAGTATGAAGTTGGTGTTAACCCTAATCGTTTAAGAGCAATGGGTGTAACGATTCCCGAAATTTTTACAGCTTTAGAAAAAAACAATCAAAATACGGGTGGAGCATATATTGACAAAAAACCAACTGCCTATTTTATTCGTGGTGTAGGTTTAGCCACTTCCTTAGAAGACGTTAAAAATATTGTTGTAAAAAGCAATCCAACTGGTGTTCCAATTTTCATAAAAGATGTTGCCGATGTACAGTTCGGTAGCGCAGTACGATATGGAGCAATGACTTACAACGGAAAAGTAGATGCAGTTGGAGGAATTGTTATGATGCTTAAAGGAGCCAATAGTAATGAAGTCGTACAAAGGATTAAAGACAAAATGATCATCATACAAAAATCATTACCTGATGATGTAATTGTTGAACCATTTATAGATAGAAGTACATTTGTAAACCGTGCCATTTCAACTGTTGAAAAAAATTTAGTCGAAGGAGCATTAATTGTAATTTTCGTTTTGGTATTATTCCTTGGGAATTTACGAGCTGGGCTTATCGTAGCTTCTGCAATACCACTATCGATGTTATTTGCATTGGGTTTGATGAAAGTTTTTGGAGTAAGTGCTAACTTAATGAGTTTGGGGGCAATTGATTTTGGTTTAATTGTAGATGGTGCCGTAATTATTGTGGAAGCCTCTTTGTATTTTCTAGAACACAATAAAAGCAAAACGAAACTCACTCAAATTCAAATGGATGTTGCGGTTGAAAACAGTGCTAAAAAAATGATGAGTAGTGCTGCCTTTGGTCAAATTATCATAATGATCGTATACTTTCCTATCCTATCTTTAGTAGGTATCGAAGGAAAGATGTTTGGCCCAATGGCAAAAACGGTTTCCTTTGCAATTATAGGCGCAATGATACTTTCATTAACCTACATTCCTATGATGAGTGCGTTGTTTTTACCGAAACACATCAGTCATAAAAAGACATTTTCTGATAAAATGATGGATTTTTTATATAGCAAATATAAACCACTTTTAGAAAAAGTGATTGCTATAAAATACAAAGTCGTTGGTATTACTGTCGCTTTATTATTGGTTACATTTTTTATTTTTAGCAAAATGGGAGGTGAATTTATTCCCACATTAGCTGAAGGAGATTATGCTTTTGAATTTAAAATGCCGATCGAAACTTCTTTATCCCAAAGTATCGAAACCTCGATGCAAGGCGCAAGAATTGTAAAACAATTCGATGAAGTAAAAATTGTAGTTGGCAAAACTGGCGCTGGAGAAGTACCTACAGATCCAATGCCGCCAGGAGCGACTGATATGATGATAATTCTGAAACCGCAAGACGAATGGAAATCAGGTAGATCCTATGATGAATTGGGTGACGCTATTGAAGAAAAATTAAGCGTGATTCCAGGGGTTTTTATCGAAAAAAGTCAACCTATTCAAATGCGTTTCAATGAATTAATGACGGGAATCAAACAAGATGTTGCCATAAAAATATTTGGAGAAAACTTGGATAGTCTGTCCGTATATGCAAAAAAAGTAGAAAGTGTAATAACAAATATAAAAGGAGTTTCTTCTCCACAAGTAGAACAAGTGGCCGGATTACCACAAATAAACATTGAATATGACCGATTACGTATTGCAAATTATGGTTTAAATATTGAAGATATCAACAGTATTGTAAGTACGGCTTTTGCAGGAAAAGCAGCAGGGGTTGTATACGAAGACGAGCGAAAATTTGATTTGGTAGTGCGATTAGATAGTACCTCAAGAAGAAGCATCGATGATGTGAATAATCTATTAATACCAATATCAACTGGAAACCAAATTCCCTTATCGCAAGTTGCGAAAGTAGACTTTAAACTAGGCCCTGCACAAATAAGCAGAGAAGCAGGAAAGCGCAGAATTGTTGTTGGCTTTAATGTACAAGACAGAGATGTGCAAAGTGTGGTACAAGAAATTCAAGCCAAATTAGCGAAAGATGTAAAATTACCTTCCGGTTATTATTTTACTTATGGTGGAACATTTGAAAATTTACAAAAAGCAACCAATCGTCTATTGATTGCCGTACCAATATCATTACTGTTAATCTTTATGCTCTTGTATTTTACATTCAATTCTATGAAACAAGCAAGTTTGATATTTTCTGCAATCCCTATGAGTGCTATAGGGGGCGTATTTGCTTTACTTCTTCGTGGAATGCCTTTTAGTATTTCTGCAGGGATTGGTTTTATCGCTTTATTTGGAGTAGCAGTATTAAACGGAATTGTACTGGTAGGCACCTTCAACCAACTCGAAAAAGAAGGTTGGGATGATGTTATAAAACGCGTTATCGAAGGGACAAAAATAAGATTGCGACCGGTATTAATGACAGCTACTGTGGCTTCGTTAGGTTTTTTACCAATGGCATTATCGCACAGTGCAGGTGCCGAAGTACAAAAACCATTAGCAACTGTCGTAATTGGAGGATTGCTTTCAGCTACGTTTTTAACCTTATTTGTATTGCCTTTACTTTATATTATATTCAACACAAAAATGAATTTAAAAAGAAAACCAAAAGTGAAATCAATTGTAACTATTTTAGTTATTGGATTGTTTCTTTCATTTACTAGTGGTCAAGCACAATCACGAAAATCTATTGATGATGTATTGAATATGGGTTTAAAGGAAAATTTACAATACAATATCAATCAGTCCCAAATCTCAAAAAATCAGCTATTGATAAAAGGAAACAAGGAATTTCCCAAAACAGGCATTTTTGTAGAAAATGAAGATTTGCGTCCTTCTGATAAAACAGGTGTTTGGAAAATTGGCTTGCAACAAAGTTTCTATATGCCGCAAGTAAATCAATCCAAGAAAAATTATTACAAAGAGCAAACTAAATATTTTGAAATAAATAAAGATGCAATCAATACAGAACTGAAAAAGAATATCCGTTCTGTATACTATCAATTATGGTATTTACAGGACAAGACAGCTTTGTATCAACGATTAGACACTATTTATATTGGTTTGTTAAAAACAACTGTCTTAAAAGTAAAAACTGGAGAAAGTGCCGGTATCGAAAAAATTTCGGCTAATGTAAAACTAAAGGAAATTGAAACAAATATCACTCAACTTAAAAAAGAAATGCTGGTACAGCAACAAGTATTGATGCAATTGTTGAATAATTCCGAAATAATCTTACCACTGGATAACTCTTTAGAAAAATTAAAATATAGTTTACAAAGTACATCAGAAAACCATCCGAATCTTCTTTTATTACAGCAAAATGTAGCTATTGCCAATAGTGAAATCGCAATCCAAAAAAGTAATCGCTTGCCAGAGTTTTCTGGTCGTGTTTTTTCACAAAAATTATATGGTGTTGAAGATCCATATACTGGTTTTTCATTTTCAACTTCATTCCCAATATTTGGAAGTGGTGCCAATAGAAATAAAATAAGAGCGTCTAAAACCGAAAAAGAAGTACAAGAACAAAAGTTGCAATATCAAACGCAAATACTAAAATCTTCTTTAGTACAACGTCAAGTAGAAGTTGAGAAAAGCGTGTCGGGTTTGCAATTTTACGAAACTTCAGGATTGCATCAAGCAGAAGAAATTATTAAAGCAGCTAACCAATCCTATCAAGCAGGAGAAATTAGTTATTCAGACCTTTCTTTATATTTAAGCCAAGCTATTGAAATTCGAAAAAATTATTTAGACAATTTAAATGCGTACAATCAAGCGATTATAGAATACAATTATTTTACAAACAAATAAAAATAAAAAATGAAAACTTTTAAAACAAAACATAAGAATTACTTGTTGCCATTTGCTTATAGTTTACTACTTATGGCATTTTTTACTACTTTAATTGCTTGCGGCAATAAGGAAAAAACAGAAAACATTGAAGATCCAAAAGTTGAAAGTAAAGAAGCTGAATCTACAATTGCCTCACTATCAACCGAACAGATAAAAACAGTAGATATACAATATGGAAGTATTGAACAAAAGCAATTATCGGCAACTCTCAAAGTCAATGGCGCATTACGTGTTCCTAATAATTATAAAGCCAATGTAACTTCGTTGTATGGTGGCGTTATAAAAACTATAAATGTACAATTGGGCGATTTTGTAAAGAAAGGACAACTAATCGCTACAATTGCTAATCCACAATTCATACAATTGCAGGAAGAGTATTTAAGTACTACCAGTAAAATAATATTTGCAGAACAAGAAGTAGCAAGACAAAAAGAGCTTAACGAAGGAAATGCAGGAGCATTAAAAAATTACCAGAGTGCTAATGCAGAACTAAAATCAATGCGAACTCGCAGAGCTTCTTTACAACAACAAATCCAATTAATGGGTATCAATCCTAATAGTTTAAATAATAGTAATTTGCGTTCGGCATTATCGGTTACAAGCCCTATAAGTGGCACTATCAGTAATGTATTTTCTAATATTGGAAGCTATGTTGATGTTTCTTCACCTCTTGCCGAAATTGTAGATAATTCTCAATTACATTTAGATTTAAACATATTCGAAAAAGATTTGCCATTGATAAAAATTGGACAAATAATCCATTTTAGAATTACCAATAATTCGGGAGAAGATTATAATGCTAAAGTATATTCAATAGGTGCAGCATTCGAGAATGAAAGCAAAAGTATACCAATTCACGCCACCGTTCAAGGCAATAAATCAGGATTAATAGACGGGATGAATATAACTGCAATTGTAAGTTTAAATGATGTTACAACAACTGCAATTCCAAACGAGGCTATTGTGAGCACAGATGGCAAAGACTATATTTTTGTTGTTATCAACAATCAGGCAGCAGAGGAAAAACCCGAAGGTGCTAAAGTAAAAAACGAAAACGTAGCAAAAAGTAAGATAAAAGAAACTGAAAATGTCAATTTTGAAAAAATTGAAGTTGCAAAAGGCGTTTCTAATATGGGATACACTGCAATAACATTAGTAAAAGACCTTCCGGCAAATGCAAAAATTGTTATAAAAGGTGCATTCTTCGTAAATGCAAAATTGACAAATAAAGGAGAAGAAGAATAAAATTTTATTTATATGTATTAACTCCTGTAATCTCTACCCTAAAAAATAGAGATTACAGGATTATTTAACACTTTAATTTTCAAAAATATTATGTAGCACTTTACATTGGGTATGTTTTTTTTTGGGGAAAATAACGGTAATAGACTTAGAAGAAAACCATTAAAAAATTATAGCCTATAATAATCTACTTTTTAAAAACACTTAATTTATAAAAATTAATAATGGATATAAATGCGGAATTAATTATAGTTTCAAAACTTATCATTTCCTTTTTTTTAGGAGCTTTCATAGGTTTTGATAGAGAAAGACACGGTCAGGATGCTGGAATTAGGACTTATGCAGCCGTTTGTATAGGAGCAACCTTGTTTACAGCTATTACAGCCCATTTGGTAAGTAACCCAGCGGATACTTCAAGAGTAATTGCAAATATTGTAACAGGCGTTGGTTTTCTAGGTGCTGGAATTATTTATCGTAATAACAGTGTAGGAACATCTCACGGGTTAACAACTGCGGCTACAATTTGGTGCACTTCAGCAGTAGGTGTTGCTGTGGGATTAAATATGTTCATAATTTCTATAGTCGCATCATTAGCCTTGTATTTTTTACTTTCATTACATCATCAAAAATGGTATTTAAAATGGAAGCAAAAAATGGTACATGAGTACGTAAAAGAAAATGATGATAATTAAATATAACTAATATTTCATCTTAAAACTCTACTTCTACTAATGCTTAAACTATAAATTCATTAAAAAAAAGAATTTACTCATACTAGTAATTAGGTGTAAATAAATTATGGCTTATTAAATAGTAAAAATAAAATTTGAATACTCGACAAAATGAAAAAATAAATGTTTTTGATTAAGATTTACAACAACTTATAAGAGAAATTAAACAACTAATGAATTCATAGTAAAAGAACTTCTATAAACTTTAAAAATATTAATTATGCTACAACTTTTAGATTTTACAGGTAAAAATATCATAGCTACAAGAGCTAATGATTTATTAGGCCTTAGAGATTATGAAAAAATACACCCATTCATTCATAATATAATAGGTACAGGAGAAAAAGTTCGATGGTACTTTGAAATGGATGACGGTTCTATTTCTAATTCAACTGGCTTTTGGGAAGATGGTATACTAGAATTTAATTATGGAAAAATGAATTTTAAACATACTACAGATATAGAAAAAATTGCTTTAGTAGGTACAAAAAAATGGGAAAACTGTATGCGTTCAATTATGAAACCATTTACGAAAGCAACAGTTATGTATTTTGACTTGCCTGACAGAGAAAAAGCAAAAGAATGGATTATAAATTCAGATGAATATTTTTAATTTTTTTTTAAAATATTAAATTAAAAATCTATTTACTACCTAAAAAAGTATAAACACAATAATAAATATTATGCTTGTTAAAAATAATTACAATTCGATTTTATATTTTTTAAAATATATGTGGTTTGATATTTTAATCATAGTAATATATGCTATTATTATTGGGACTATAGATCATAACACATTTCTTAAAAAAATATCAATTCCGTTACCAATAACAGCTATTACAGGAACAATTGTATCTTTATTGTTAGCATTTCGAACTGCACAATCTTATGATCGCTGGTGGGAGGCAAGAAAAATATGGGGTGAAATCGTCAACGATTCAAGAACTCTTATCAGACAAATAAAACAATTTCTACCAAATACTGATAGCGATAAAGAACTTATAGACTTTGCTGAAAGACAAATTATATGGTGTTATGCCTTATCAGATAGCCTACGAAAAAAACAATTCTCAACAATTGTTGCTTTATATTTAGAAAAGAATAAAATAAAAGCTAATAATATCCCTGCAAAATTACTAAATGTACATTGTGAACAGTTAGCTTCACTAGCAACAAAATTTAACTTAAATGATAATAAGCAAGTACAGATTGACACGACAATTTCAAGATTAAATGATGCAATGGGAAAATGTGAACGAATTAAAAATACAGTTTTTCCAAAATCATACAGTCTACTAATTCACTTTCTTATATATGTTCTTGCATCTATACTACCATTTGGCTTGGATGATAATTACCCTATTCTCGAAATTTTATTAACTATAATTATTCCTTTATTATTAATTGCTGTAGAACAAACAGCAATTATTATGCAAGACCCCTTTGAGAATCAACCTACAGATATACCAATGACTACGCTATGTGAGGTGATAGAAAATAACATTTCAGAAATTATTAGCAATAAAGCTATTGAACCTCCTAAAAATACTAAAACTTATTATTTAAAATAAAACATATGAAAAATACTGAATCACAACACCACCACAAATATGATGCAAACGGCAAACAGCTTTGTTGCACACTTGAAGAAAAAATAAATAGAATAACCGATAATCAAGCGGGATGTTGCACCGTTGACTATAAATCTGAACATGCTGATGATGATGGACACGACCATTCAGGAGACGACCGCACTACATTTCAAATGTTCTTGCCTGCAATCATAAGTTTTATATTTTTAATTGTTGCAATTGGTTTAGACAACTATTTTACACCAACTTGGTTTGCTGGTTATGTAAGCTTATCCTGGTACTTAATAGCCTACTTACTAGTAGGTTACCCAGTGCTGAAAGAAGCGTATGAAAGTATACGGAAAGGAGAAATATTTTCAGAATTTTTTCTAATGGGTATTGCTACTATTGGAGCTTTTGCCATTGGCGAATATGCAGAAGGTGTTGCAGTAATGTTATTTTATGCTATTGGCGAAATTTTTCAAACATTGGCAGTTCAAAGAGCCAAAAAGAACATCAAATCGCTGTTAGATCAAAGACCCGACACAGCAACTGTAATGGAGGGGGAAAATGCCGTTTCTAAAAAAGCGTCAGAAATTACTATTGGAGAAATTATCCAATTAAGACCTGGTGAAAAACTAGCTTTAGACGGAAAATTACTTTCAGACAATGCATCATTAAATACAGCAGCTTTAACAGGAGAAAGTAAACCGGATACCAAACAAAAAGGAGAAATTGTACTTGCAGGTATGATTAATCTGAACAAAGTTGTACTCGTCGAAGTTACCACAGCATATACGGACAGCAAATTGTCCCAAATATTACAAATGGTTCAGGATGCTACGGCTAAAAAAGCACCAACCGAATTATTCATTAGAAAATTCGCCAAAATATATACTCCAATAGTTGTAGTATTGGCAATCGGAATTTGTTTACTCCCAATGCTATTTGTCGAAAACTATAATTTCAACGATTGGTTGTACAGGGCATTAATTTTCTTAGTTATCTCCTGTCCTTGTGCATTGGTTATTTCCATTCCATTAGGTTATTTTGGTGGTATTGGAGCAGCAAGCAAAAACGGAATTTTGTTCAAAGGATCCAATTTTCTTGATATAATGGCATCTATCCAAGTGGTCGTTATGGACAAAACAGGAACATTGACCAAAGGCGTATTTCAAGTCCAAAAAGTAGTAGCAGTAGGTATTTCTGAAGATGATTTAGTAAAATATACAGCAGCACTCGAAACCAAATCTACCCATCCGGTCGGAACTGCCATTATCGAATATGCCAAAGGGTCAGAAAAAAATGCAACCGTTACCGATGTCGAAGAAATTGCAGGACACGGGCTAAAAGGAAAAGTAGATGGAAACGAAATCTTGGCAGGAAATATAAAACTGATGAAGAAATTCAACATTAGTTATGATACCGAAATCGACAATACGCCATTTACAATAATCGTTATAGCAATCAATCAAAAATATGCGGGATACTTTTTAATTGCCGATGAAATTAAGGAAGATGCGAAAGAAGCTATAGAAAGTTTACACAAAATAAACGTAAAAACAGTAATGCTTTCAGGCGATAAACAAGCAGTTGTTGATGCTGTTGCCAAAGAACTAAACATTGACCAGGCCTATGGCGATTTATTACCCGAAAATAAAGTAGAAAAAGTCGAAGAACTAATATCCCAAAACCTTAAAATTGCCTTTGTGGGTGATGGGGTTAACGATGCACCCGTCGTTGCCCTTGCCGATGCAGGAATTGCAATGGGTGGTTTAGGCAGTGATGCCACTATTGAAACGGCAGATATTGTCATTCAAAACGACCAGCCTTATAAAATTTTCACGGCAATAAACATCGGTAAAAAAACCAAACAAATCGTGTATCAAAACATTGGTTTAGCATTTGCCGTAAAAGCAATTGTTTTAATTCTTGGCGCTAGTGGTTTAGCTACTATGTGGGAAGCCGTTTTTGCTGATGTTGGAGTGGCTTTATTGGCTATTTTGAATGCCGTTAGAATTCAGAGGATGAAGTTTTAAAGTTAGTTATTATTCAAAAAGGGATGCTTATTCTAAAGAATAAGCATCCCTTTTTGTTAGTCAAAGACCCAATACAATAAATAATGGCAGGTGAAAATGTTTTTTTCTAAAAAGCATCTGAAATTACTATTGGGCAAATCATACAATTAACACCAGAAGAAAAACTAACCGAATTATTCATTAGGAAGTTTGCAGAAATTTAGACCCACAATAGTCATTTTTCTGGCAATCAGTAGTACAAAAAATAAATTCACTTCGAAATTAAGATGGTTTTTAAATAGCCGTTGTTAAATTCGCATTAAAACATTTAAGCAATTGCTTAAATAATAATATAATTAACTACATTTGTACCATATTAATTTAATACTTAAAAAATATGGACGTTAATCAATCTTGTATTAGGATTTTGGCAGATACAGAACAAATCAAGGAGTGCAGGAACAAACTAAATGCTAATGCCAATGCTTTTGAGCAGTTGAGTGGGCTACTGGCGTTGGCAGGGAACGAGGTACGACTGAAAATCATGTTTCTTTTAGAAGAAGAAAATGAACTCTGCCCATGCGATCTTGCCGATATTTTAGGAATGAGTATTCCTGCTATCTCACAACATCTTCGCAAAATGAAAGATGGCAATGTAATTGAATCAAGGCGCGCAGGTCAGACTATTTTCTATTCTCTAAAATCAGAACAACTACAATTACTCCGTCCCTTTTTTAAATATATTATTAATCAAGATTCAAAAGAAGAACTCGTATGAAAACCAAATTTAAATCGGAAAAACTTGCAGGAACAAGTATCTTGTCAGCGACAGCATCTTCATTGTGTTGTATTACACCAGTTTTGGCCCTTATTTCAGGAGCAGGAGGCATTGCATCATCTTTTTCGTGGTTAGAGCCTGCAAGACCTTACCTTCTTGGTTTTACAGTTTTGATCCTTGGCTTTGCTTGGTATCAAAAGTTAAAACCAAGAACCGCAGAAGATATCCAGTGCGCCTGTGAAGAAGATGAAAAACTATCATTCTTACAATCAAAACTGTTTTTGGGGATAATAACTGCTTTATCAATAATGATGATGGCTTTCCCATATTATGGACAAATTTTTTATCCAAAAACTGACAAACAACTAATTGTCGTTTCATCGGATAATACAAAAGAAGTAAAATTTAATGTGAGTGGAATGACATGCACCACTTGCGAAGAACATGTTGAAAATGAAGTAAACAAACTGCCCGGAATTATCAATGTTTCCGCTAACAGTATAGATGCAAATGCATTTATAAAATTTGACAACACTAAAACAAACAAAGAAGCCATCATAAAATCCATCGATGCCTCTGGATACAAAGTGTCAAGCGAAATAGCAACATTATCAAATTCGTTTCAAGGAAAATAAGGCCTATTTGTAACCAAAACAGTTGCAACTAATTGATAAATATTCTTTAATCGCTCAAAAAACGATTGTAATAAGGAGAAATAATCAAAGCTTTTTTAAAAGAAAAATTAGTTTACATATTCCCTAGAAAGGTTGTTTTTTAAACTCAAATGATAATTTGTAAACTTCTAAATAAACTTCAATGAAAAAATATTTTCTAATACCACTATTCGTACTTATCCTGTTTTCTTTTCAAGTAAATGCGCAATGTTGTCATCCCATTGAACAACAATCAAATCTCGAAAAATCAAATCAGCAAAAAATAAAAATGCTTAGATTAAAAATCACAGGTATGACTTGTGCAGGTTGTTCAAATCATGTTTCAACGGCTCTTAAAAACATTGACGGTATTATAGAGCAAACTATTGAATATCTTGGAGATATTGCTACAACTAAATATGATGCATCCAAAACAAATCCTACTGAAATAAAAAAGGCAGTTGAAAAAGCAGGATATAAAGCAGAAATTATCAATGAAATAATAACTAAAAAGTAAGCGTAAATGAAAACATCAACTATAAAACTGGACATCACAGGTATGACCTGTGACCATTGTGCAAAAGGAATTGAAAAAATGCTTTTCGAAAAAGAAGGGATAACGCAAGCAAACGTTAGCTATCAAAACGGCAGTTGCGAATGTTCATTTGACCCTTCTAAAACTGGTAAGGAAAAAATTATCAATACTATCAATACCACTAAAGATTATAAGGTACAACCTGAAACCCTTGATATATCAAATGTGCAGGATGAAAATAATTTTGATTTAATAATTATCGGTGGAGGTTCGGCGGCATTTTCAGCAGCAATCAAAGCCGAAAGTTTAGGACTATCTACATTAATGGTAAATGGTGGTTTAGATTTTGGAGGAACTTGTGTAAATGTAGGCTGTGTTCCTTCTAAAACTCTTATTCGTGCAGCGGAAACAGCGTATCACGCAACACATTCCAATTTTTCAGGTATCAAACCCAAAGGGGTTGAGATAGATTTTACACAAGTAATCAAAGACAAAAAACAATTGGTCGCAACGCTCCAAGAAAAAAAATATATGGACGTGGTAAGTGATTTTAAAAACCTGAAAATGCTAACGGGTTGGGCCGAATTTTTAGATCCTAAAACCATTATGGTAAACCGCAAAGAAAAGTATACCGCTCTGAAATTTATTATTGCCTCAGGAGCAACCACCAATATCCCGAGCATTGAAGGGCTAAACGAAGTGGGGTACTTGACAAATGCAACACTTTTTGATGTAGAAGAGAGACTCGAAAGCATCACCATTATGGGTGCTGGCTATATTGGTTTGGAAATAGCAATGGCATACAATCGTTTAGGCGTGAAAGTCCGTATTATTGAGTTTACTGATAGACCTCTAAGAAGCCAAACAAAGGATATTACAGATGTTTTAGAAACTCAGATGAAAAGTGAAGGGATTGAAATTTTACCAAGCTTTAGAGCTATTAAATTTGAAAAAACAGGTAATGAAACAGTTATTCATTGCAAATGCCCTGATGGTTCATTTACACAAATTATCGAAAAAGGAAAAGTGGTCGTAGCATCTGGCACAAAACCGAACACACAAAAATTAGGGTTAGAGAGTATCGGGTTAGCACTCACCAATAGCGGACACGTTTTGGTAAACGAAAAAATGGAAACCAATTTGCCCAACATTTATGCCGTTGGGGATGTAGCGAACACCCCCACTTTTGTATACACAGCCGCTTATGAAGGTGAAATTGCAGTAGAAAACGCATTTACGGGAGCTAACAATAAAACTGATTACTCTTCCTTACCTTGGGTTGTTTTTACAGATCCACAAATTGCAGGAACTGGAATTGATGAAATAGAAGCTGAATCAAAAGGTATTCCTTTTGAAATATCAAAATTGGAACTTAAAGATGTACCAAGAGCAATAGCTGCAAACGATACCAGAGGGTTTATTAAATTGATCCGGAACATCGAAACGGATAAATTAATTGGAGCAAGGGTTATTGCTCCAGAAGGGGGTGAATTAATACAACAATTAAGTATGGCAATCAAGTATGGAATAACGGTTAAAGAATTAGCCGAAAGTTTTTATCCATATTTGACTTTAGGAGAAGGAATAAAACTAGCAGCCATTACTTTCGGAAAAGACGTTTCAAAATTGAGTTGTTGTGCGAGTTAAATAAAGATAAAAAGTGTAACTATCAATTCTATATCATGCACCAATAGTTGTCGATGCTTGAATCGCAATGGGTGGCTTAGGAAGTGATGCCACCATCGAAACTGCCGACATTGTAATTCAAAACGACCAGCCTACTAAGATTTTCACAGCAATAAATATTGGTAGAAAGACCAAACAAATTGTCTATCAAAACATTGGTTTGGCATTTGCAGTAAAGGCTATTGTTTTGGTACTCGGAGCAGGAGGATTAGCCACAATGTGGGAAGCCGTTTTTGCTGATGTTGGAGTGGCTTTATTGGCTATTTTGAATGCCGTTAGAATTCAGAGGATGAAGTTTTGATTTAATTTAAAAACCTCCTTGAAAATAAAAAAGCAAAATTTGAAATACAATTTTGTTTTTTTTATAATTTAATATCGTAATATTGCAATATAAATATATTGCAATGGGGATTACAAAAACAGACCGCTTTACAGAGCAACAAAATAAACTGGCAATTTTAGCCAAAGCACTAGGACATCCAGCACGCATTGCCATTATCGAATACTTACTCAAAGTAGATACTTGCATTTGTGGTGATATTGTCAACGAGTTGCCATTGGCACAACCTACGGTTTCGCAACACTTAAAAGAATTAAAGAATGCCGGCTTAATAAAAGGAAACTTCGAAGGTAATTCTATTTGCTATTGCATCAACGAATCGGGATTTGAAAAAATAAAAGGTTTCTTTCAAAACATTTCCAATCATTTGGACAAAAACAAAAAGCAATGTTGTTAAAATTTTAAATAAAAATAGTATGAAACTATCACAAGTAAAAAACATCCTAAAAACGGTGGAAGCAGTAAATTTTAACTTACCAGACGGAACTACCGTACCGGAACATTTCCACGTTACCGAAGTGGGTTTAATTACTAAAACCTTCATCGATTGCGGTGGAACAGTACGAAAAGAAAACGTTATCAATTTCCAGTTATGGGATGCCAATGATTTTGAACACCGTTTAAAGCCTCAAAAATTGCTAAACATAATCGAATTATCGGAGAAAATATTGGGTATCGAAGATTTCGAAATTGAAGTCGAATACCAAGCGCAAACTATTGGTAAATACGATTTGGATTTCAACGGAAACGATTTTGTTTTACTAAACAAACAAACCGCCTGTTTAGCCCAAGACCAATGTGGCATTCCCACTGAAAAACCTAAAGTAAGATTGTCAGAAATGAATAATGAACCTAGCTGCTGTACTCCTGGTGGAAGCTGTTGCTAATATATTGATTATAAACTAAAAAAAAATGACCTTAACTAAGACTATCCTATTTCCAGAAATCGAAAATGTAATTACTACTTTAAACTTCGAAAGCATTTCTGAAGAACGTAAAATCGTTTTACAGCCTCTAGTGGAATATATTCACAGTAAAGCGAGTAAACAACTAGATATAAGACTCAATTTAATTTGCACACACAATTCCAGAAGAAGTCATTTGTCACAAGTATGGGCACAAACAGCGGCAGCCCATTATGGTATAAAAAATGTATTTTGTTATTCTGGTGGAACTGAAGCAACAGCTATGTTTCCTATGGCAGCCAAAACATTGGCAAAACAAGGCTTTAAAATCAAAACCATTGCCGAAGGGAAAAATCCAATTTACACCATTAAATACGCCAGTAACGAACACCCAATTATTGGTTTTTCTAAAACCTATGATGATGATTTTAATCCGCAAAGTGAATTTGTAGCAATTATGACCTGTTCTCAAGCTGATGGTGGTTGTCCATTTATTGCTGGTGCCGAAAAACGTATTCCAATTACTTTTGAAGATCCAAAAGCATTTGACAATACACCACAACAAGCAGAAAAATACGAAGAAAGAAGTTTACAAATAGCAACTGAAATGTTTTATGTTTTCTCACAAATAAAAAAATAAATATGTCAGCAAATAATTGTGCACCCGTAGTAGAACGAAAAAAACTAAGTTTTCTGGATCGTTTTTTAACACTTTGGATATTCCTTGCAATGGCAATTGGAGTTTCAATTGGTTATTTCATACCATCCAGTAGTGATTTTATCAACTCCTTTTCAAGTGGTACAACTAATATTCCTTTGGCACTAGGATTAATCTTGATGATGTATCCTCCATTAGCCAAAGTAAAATACGAACAAATGGGAGAAGTATTCAGAAACACAAAAGTGTTGGGAGCTTCATTATTTCTAAACTGGATTGTTGGCCCGATATTAATGTTCTCTTTGGCATTATTGTTTTTAAACGGCTATCCTGAATATATGATTGGTGTTATACTTATCGGGTTAGCTCGCTGTATCGCAATGGTTGTCGTATGGAACGATTTAGCCGATGGAAACCGTGAATATGCAGCTGGATTAATTGCTTTGAACAGTATTTTTCAAGTCTTGCTGTACAGTATTTATGCTTATGTTTTTATTACAATTTTACCTCCTTATTTTGGCTATACAGGTTTTGAAGTAAACATTAGCATCGGACAAATCGCCGAAAGTGTAGGTATCTATTTAGGACTCCCTTTTGCTCTTGGAATTATCAGTCGTTATGGGCTTATTGCAGTCAAAGGTTCAGAATGGTTTGAAAATAAATATGTCCCTTTTATTTCGCCAATAACATTAATAGCATTATTGTTTACCATCGTTTTAATGTTTAGTCTTAAAGGCGAATTAATCATTCAAATACCTATGGATGTAGTCCGTATTGCTATTCCGTTAGTTATCTATTTCCTAATTATGTTCATCATTAGTTTCTTTATTGGGAAATATTTTGGTGCCGATTATTCAAAATCTACAGCCATAGCATTTACGGCAACAGGAAACAACTTTGAATTAGCCATTGCAGTGGCCATTGGAGTATTTGGCATCAATAGCGGTCAAGCGTTTGCAGGTGTAATTGGTCCGTTAGTTGAAGTGCCTGCTTTAATAGCATTGGTTAATGTGGCCTTTTGGTTCAGAAAAAAATACTATACCAAAACAGTTTAATGTAAATCGACAAATTCAGTAATAACTAAACCAATAATTATGAAGAAAAAAGTTTTATTTCTCTGCATTCACAATTCGGCAAGAAGTCAGATGGCAGAAGCTTATTTAAAAAAAATTGGCGGTGATAAATTTGAAGTAGAAAGTGCTGGACTAGAAGCGGGCAATCTCAATCCCTTTGCTGTTGCCGTGATGAAAGAGGAAGGCATAGACATTTCCAGCAACCAGACCAATGACGTATTTGATTTTTTCAAACAAGGAAGACTTTACCGTTACGTGATTACCGTTTGCGATAAAGAATCATCTGATCGCTGTCCCATATTTCCGGGAATGAGCGAGAAAATAAACTGGTCTTTTTCTGACCCTTCTTCTTTTACTGGGACTGAAGAAGAAAAATTACAAAAAACAAGAAAAGTCCGTGATCAAATAAAAGAGGCGGTACAGGACTTTGTGAAACAATTGAAAAGATAAGCTTGATGAATTAGGGCAATGAGTGTTGTTTCTAAATAAACGACAGAGACTTATATTGTAATAAAAGCTGCTTATGCCCTTTTGATGAAAATGAAGAATGTGGAAGAATAAAGATCTTAAGTAAAAATTAAAAATATGGAAAATAATAAATCACATTGGGAAAATGTTTTTGCAACTAAAAATCCAAATGAAGTAAGCTGGACACAAAAATATCCAAAAACGGCTATGAATTATTTAGAAAATTTAAACCTATCAAAAACGGCTAATATTATTGATATTGGTGGAGGAGATAGTAATTTAGTAGACGTCTTATTAGAAAAAGGATTTCAAAATATTTGGGTTTTGGATATTTCAGAATTTGCTTTAGAAAGAGCAAAACAGCGTTTGGGAGATAAAGCTGATTTAGTTCATTGGATTGTTGCAGACATAACAGATTTTAAACCAGATGTGAAATTTGATTTTTGGCATGATAGAGCCGTTTTTCATTTTTTAACAAGTGAAGCGAGTATTGATAAATATAAAACCACAATAGAAAATGCAGTCAATAAAGAAGGTAACTTTCTATTAGGAACTTTTTCAGAAAAGGGACCTTTAAAATGTAGCGGACTAGAAATAAAGCAGTACTCTGAAAATTCAATGAAGCAGACTTTTAGCGAAAGTTTTGAAGCTGTTAAATGTTTTACAGAAAATCATACTACACCATTTAATACGGTTCAGAACTTTCAATTTTGTGGGTTCAAAAAAATATAATTAATGGAATATAAACATGAAACAAATAGCAAATAACTTCGTTGCGCACTTGAAGAAAAAATAAAGGAAAAAACCAATAATTAAAAGGGATGTTCTGCCCATTAAGTATAAAATTTTACATTCTCACGATTACGGTCACCAACATTTTGTAACTGTTAAAATTAAAAATCAAAAATCGTCTCAGCATTAGAAAACTACGGTCAGCATTTAGTACAATGGGAGAAAATTGCTGTTTCGGTAATATTGTTTTGAGAAACTGGGCTAAGTATTAGATAATTCGCTCTCTAATTGCTTTTCATTCTGTTTAAAAATACTAATTACAAATTGTAGTTTATTAATCTAAGTCAATTTTTAAGAATTAATGGATTGTATTGAAAACAAACTCAGTAAGACACAAGGGCATACTGAGTTTGTTGTTACAATCATTTTTTGCAAATTTTTCTCTTCAATAACTGAGCATTGATAGCAACAATAATGGTGCTTAAACTCATAAATACAGCCCCGACGGCTGGACCTAAAACAAACCCAGAAGAATAAAATACTCAAGCAGCACATGGAATGGTAACCACAATAGTGCCAGTAGTCCATACCAAGTTTTGAATCATTTTACTATAAGTCGCTTTTCCAAATAAAATCAAATTGGCAATATCCTGAGGGTAGAGGGTAACTATTAACCAAATAATATCTGCCGTTTCGGCTGACACATCGGTACCGGGACCAACAGCAATCACAAGATTTGCTTGTGCCAATGCAGTAGCGTCATTTACTCCATGACCATTCGTGGCCACAAATTCTTTTTTAGATTAAAGTTCTTTTACAATTTCAACTCTTTGATTTGGGAGTACTTCTGAATAGTAACCGTCCAATCCCAATATATCAGTTACGGATTTAGCAGTTTTCTCATTATCTCCCGTAGCCATTAATACTTTGATATTATTCTTTTTGAAGACCTTGATGGCTTCATAAGATTTTAGTCGAATTTCGTCCACAAGAGCAATATATCATGCCAATCGCCCGTCAATTAGTAAAAAACTACCGTTTCAGCGACGTCACTATAGGCGCCTTGGGAAATAGTTATATTTTCATCATTCAAATAGCCCAGACTAACCACTTTTATTTTTTTGTCTTCCACATCAGTCTCTACTCCTTTTCCTTTAATGTCCTTAAAATTTTCAGACTTTGGAATAATACCATTACTTTCTTTAACCTTTTTAATAACTCTAACAGCAACTGGGTGTTCAAAGCTTTACTCTAGGGTACTCGCAAGTCTTAATATTTCTTCATTGGTGTGTTTTCCGTCTATAGATACTATTCTTGTGACTCCAAAATCACCTTTTGTCAATGTCCTCGATTAATTGTACAAAGCTTAACCAGAATTATGTAACACAATAAAGTAAAATCATCACGATATTTGTATAAGTAATCAAAAATAATAAAAACATGGTTTGTAATCGCTGCAAGGTAATGGTAAAGTCCGAGCTTGAAAAACTTGGACTTACTCCTTTATCTATTGAAATCGGCGAAATTTTAATTCGAGAAGATTGCATAAACAGTGTAAGAGAACAACTAATTATTAATCTAAACTCTTTAGGATTAGCAATTATAGATGATAGAAAAAGTCAAACCATTGAAAAAATAAAAATCATAATTTTAGATTTGGTGCATCATTCTGAAGTAGTGTTGAAAATAAATTTATCTAATCATATCAGCGATCAACTAAACCAGAATTACCATTATTTAAGTAATCTTTTTACAGAAGCAAACGAAATGACTATTGAGCATTATTTTATTGCTCAAAAAATAGAACGAGCCAAAGAATTATTAATATACAATGAACATTCCTTGAGCGAAATTGCCTATCAACTAAATTATAGTAGCGTTGCTCATTTAAGTAAGCAGTTTAAAAAAGTAACAGGATTAACTGCTACTAGTTTTAAAAAAATAAAAAGACCAAAAGTATAATACATCTGATAATCTGTAAATTATACTAAAATAATACAAAATTATACTAATTAAACACTTGTTAAATTTATAATTTTACATAGTAACAAAATTGTTTATAGTAACAATATAAGTGCTAAATTATGAAGATTTCAAAAGAATATATTGCTACTTGTTTAACTTGTCGTATTGCGTATAAAGGTTATTTCATATCGCTTATTGAAATCAATCTCGAAATTTCATCAAAATATAAAACACTTTGCCTTAATTGTACTGGTAACGACAAAATATTAAGAATTAATTAAAAGTAAGACAAACAGTTTATGTTGGTGTTACTTTTTTTTTGTTCTTACTTGAAAGGAGACACACTAATAAAAGGAACCAATTGTGAATTATACAAAGTAGCGATGCAAAAGTATTTGGGTCGCGTAGAATGAGTAACTAATGGATGGTAAAGATTAAAAAAAACGAAAGATAATCTTACTACTAATTACGACAGTGTCTACGAAATTTAAAAATATATTGTAAAGCACAAGTAAGATTTTAAATTGTGTTAGAGTAAAATAAAATTTGAGTTTACGACTAACCCTCTTTCTTAATTTACAACAAGCATTCTAATACTATATAATGATTGGAATGTAATCATTATTAATATTCATTTTTTTGACTACAAATTTTTGAAACCTGATAAATATCATCTTAGTTACCTGATTTTCATCGTAAATTTGAATTAAAACAGAGAAGTAGTATTAATCAATACTATTAGCAAATTAAATTTTAATTATAACAAAAAAATCATTCTAAAAGGAATAAAAGTTATAAGAAAATAATTATTGCATACCCTAGCATAGAATCTGAAAATTATAATCAAGGTAACAAAAATTTCAAATAAACGGAATTAGCTGTGGTGGATGCATCATAAGTGTAAAAAGAACCTTGGAAGCAAACAAAAAATCGACAATGTTGGGATTTCCATGGAACCAAAAGGAGCTTCAATAATTACAACGACAGAACCCCTTTCAGTTGCCGATTTACAAAAGCAACTCGATAGTCTCTCTGGCTATAATATAACAGAAATAAATTGAGACATTAATTTAAAAAATAAAAAACTGAAGTGGAAAGGATTTAATAATATTAAAAAAATGAAAAAATGAAAAAAATTGTAAAAACACTACTGATTATCATCACACTAGGCTCAATAATTAGCTGTAAATCAACATTTAATGCCTCTGAAACTATGGGTATTCAAGGCAACCGATCTGCTGTATATCAGGAAATAATTTCAAACCCAAACCAATTCAAAGAATTTATTGATCTAGCAAGTAAAGATGAAGAAGCAAATAAGATAATGATGCATAGTCATATGCAAATGATGGAATCTGGAAACATGAAAAAAATGATGGAGAAAGATCCAGAAATGAAACAAAAGATGAAAACACATATGGAGAAAATGATGGAGGAAAATTCTGAAATGAAAGAAAAAATGCAGGCGAAGATGCTAGATAAAATAATGGAAAGTCCAGAAGGTAGAATGATGTTGATGCAGAAAATGCATGAAAACAAAGAGATGCAAGGGGAAATGAAAGAAAACCCTGCAATGATGGAAATGATGATGGAAAAGATGCGGAAGAATCCTGATATGATGAAAAAAATGATGGAAAAGATGCAAGAAAATCCTGAAATGATGAAGAAAATGAAAGACAAGGACATGAAAGATAAAAAACATTCCGACCATAAATAATTCCATTAAGGAACACTTTATTTAAAAATTTATAAACGAATAGTAATAAAAATATTTAAAATCATGAAACAAACATTCAAAATCAACGGCATGTCTTGCGGAAGCTGCAAGCAAACAGTAGAAAAAGCTTTACAAGAAGTAACTGGGGTGAGCTCGGTGCAGGTAAGTATGAGTCCACCAGAAGCAATTGTTGAAAAAGCGGACTCTGTTACTTTAAATCAACTAAATGCTGCTTTATCAAAAGCTGGTAATTACAGCATTGGTGAAGAAGATCCTTCATCAACTCAAAAAACTAAAGGTGGATGCTGTTGTGGATAAGGTTTAAAACCTTGTTAAACATAAATAGTAAACGGATAGCTGATGTCCTATAGAGATAATTAAAAACTACTTGATGCGTTGCAAATGCTTCTCGATATAGTCAAGGTGTATACGATTACAAAAAATAATTTCTAAAATTAAAAAATTATGATGATGTGGCTGTGGATACTAATACCTGTTGTACTTGTATTGGTCTTTTTTAAAAACAAAGGACGAAATAAATAAATTACCATAAAGATGGAAACTCCTGTGAATATTCTAGTCAAGTGATTCACGAAGAGCAGAAAGTCCAAAGAGGAATAGGAAGATAAAAACGAATATAATATTCTAAAAAATAATATTTATGAGCTATTAATTTAACAAAACAATAAAGGGGACTTTTGAAGAGGTTATCGACAAGGTTACTAAAGGATTGAAAGAGGAAGGTTTTGGAAAATGAAAAATTGAATAAAGTGACAGAAGAAATTACAGTTAAGTTAGAAAAAATCATCAAAAAACTTTAAATAGAAACAGAAAAAAAAGTAGTAACAAATAAATTAAATAATATGAAAACAGTAGCAATTTTAATTATCGGATTATTAACATTAAGCAGTTGCAATCCAAAAACTGATTCGAAAGCCATGCTCGAAAATTCAGAAGTAAGAAATGAAGTTTACGATGAAATTTATGGCAATAACGATTATATGACGGAATTCATGGACAAAATGCAAAGTAGCAATCAAGGCATGCAAATGATGCAGGGAAATCAAAAAATGATGGGTTCTATGATGCAAGGTCAAGGCATGCAAATGATGATGAAAGATAGTACCATGATGACACAAATGATGTCAGAAATGATGAAAGATGGTAAAATGATGGGCTCGATGATGCAAATGATGAAACAAAATGGTATGATGAGCAATGATTGTATGCAGTCCTCAATGAAAATGATGAACGAGAAGGGAATGAAGATGAATGAAAATGGAATGATGATGAACAATAAATAAAACGATTACAAGAAGAATATTATTCAACATTGAAAATTAATTTAAAATTAAAAATTATGCATGATTACAGCGCACATTACGGAGGAATGCACCTGATATGGTGGGTTATATGGATGTTTTTTTTAGGATGGATTTTCTTTGTTCCAGCGGATATACCTTATCAAAAATCGAAGAAGGAAAGCCCACTAGACATTTTGAAAAGGCGTTTTGCAAATGGTGAACTATCTAAAGAAGAATTTCAAGAATCAAAAAAGATTTTAGACGCTAACAATTAATTAAAAGCCTTAAAATTATGTTTCGATTAAATGTTAAAAAAATGGGGTTTGCAACCGGATTAACGGCAACACTACTTTATTTGGGTTGTATGATTGTCATGATAACTGTAGGAAAAGAAGGAAGCGTCAAGTTTTTCAACAACCTTTTACACGGTTTGGATACCTCCAGTATTATAAGAATGGATGTACCGCTTTTAGAAACATTCTTTGGTATTATTCAAACATTTATTTTAGGTTGGCTTATTGGTGCTTGCGTTGCAGCTATCTATAATGCACAGATTAATATAAAAAATTAGGAAATTAATTTAACAACTACGTGATTAGTTTGATTTATAATATTGCTAAAGCTTTTAATAAGTCATTAAGCATGATAGTAAATCACAACAAGAAATGGTTTATATATGAAAAACACCAAAGTACAAAACAATAAGCTTTCACTAGTAGGTTCAATATCTCTTGGCACGGGTGCAATGATAGGTGCGGGAATATTTGTCCTTATGGGGCAAATGGCAGAGTTGGTGGGAGATTTATTTCCAATTGTTTTTATAGCAGGTGCCGTTGTCGTGGGTTTCAGTGCCTATTCTTATGTAAAGTTTTCAAATGCTTTTCCTTCCTCAGGTGGTGTAGTTAAATTTTTAAATAAATCCTATGGACCAGGAACTACAACAGGTGTGTTTTCTTTATTGATGTATGTCTCAATGGTGGTTTCTCAGAGTTTAGTAGCAGGTACTTTCGCAGCTTATACACTTCGATTATTCCCAGAACGTTTTGCTGGTTACGCTACTATTCTTGGCATTCTACTTTTGGTTGCGGTATATATCGTGAATATTTTAGGTAACAAAGTCATTGGAACAACAGCAACCTTTACTGCAGTCATAAAAGTGCTTGGTATTGCATTGCTCGCAATTGCTGGCCTATTAGTTTCTGGATTTGCAAATATTACTGGAAATTATATCCCAAAGAACACCGAGGCTCTGCCACAGGGAGTTGGCTTTGTTGCTGCATTGGCATTGGCAATACTAGCTTTTAAAGGGTTTACTACTATTACAAATCAAGGGGGAGATATTAAAGACCCCCATAAAAATCTAGGCCGCTCTATCGTTTCTTCTATTGTTATCTGTACTTTGATTTATGTAGCACTTGCTCTTGCTGTTGCAGGAGGATTGAGCATACCTGAAATAATTAAAGCTAAGGATTATGCATTAGCGGCCGCTGCAAAACCGGTATTCGGGGAATGGGGTTCTTGGATTACCATAGCAATCGCAATCGTTGCCACTTTTTCAGGTGTAATAGCTAGTGTATTTGCAGCCTCTCGCCTATTGGAGATGTTGAGTAATATGAAACAGGTACCATCCTTAAATAAAATAGGTAACTTCAAAAACCCCGCACTCCTATTCACGGTTTCCCTTGCTATTTTGCTGACTATGTTGTTCGATTTGACAAGAATCGCTTCTATTGGAGTTATTTTTTATCTTATTATGGATATTGCTATTCATTGGGGCCTTTTTCGTCACCTTAAAAAGGAAGTAGATTTCCATCCGATTATACCCTTAATAGCAATTATTATGGATGCAGTAGTTCTTTCGGCTTTCCTTTATGTAAAATACATTAACGATCCTTTAGTAATTATAGTCGCGGCAATCGGAATTATATTAATACTTATCTCAGAACGTTTTTTTATGATTTCACATACAGATGATAATGGGAATATGCCAATGGGAATGGAAACAAATAATAATAAAACATAATTAAAATAAAATTACATGAAAAATATAGCAGTTATCGGATATGGAGTTATCGGAAAAAGAATGGCTGATGCTATTAATAAACAAGACGATTTCAAACTAGTAGGAGTCTGTGATGTTATCAGCGATTGGCGCATTCAAAACGCTGTTAGAAAAGAGTACAATATCTATGCAGCAACACCCGAAGCCGAGAAAGAAATGAAAATTGCAAATATTCCATTAAAAGGAAGTATACAAGAACTTTTAAAGAAGGTAGATTTAGTAGTGGATTGTACCCCGAAAAATATAGCTGCTCAAAATATAAAAATGTACAAAGAAATAGGCGTGAAATTTATAGTTCAAGGTGGCGAAAAACACGAAACTACTGGTCATTCCTTTAGTGCCGAAAACAATTACAAATCAGCAATAAATTTAAACGCTACAAGAGTAGTTTCTTGTAACACCACTTCTATTTTAAGAACATTGACTGCCTTAAAAAAAGCTGGATTATTAGAATATGCTAGAGGAACGCTTTTAAGAAGAGCTACAGACCCATGGGAAAGTCATTTAGGTGGTATTATGAACACTATGGTACCCGAAAGAGACATACCGAGCCACCAAGGTCCCGACGCCCAAAGTGTTGACCCTGATTTAAACGTTATTACTTCTGCAGTAAAAGTGCCAGAAACCTTGAGCCACATGCATTATTGGAACGTGAAATTAAAAAAACAAACTACGAAGGAAGAGGTGCTAGAGGCTTTCAAGAAATCTAGTAGAATTAAACTAATTCATTACGACCAAGGTTTAGTTTCAAACAATACCATTAAAGAAATGTTTCTAGACATGGGACGTCCGTGGGGCGATATGTATGAAGTGGCACTATGGGAAGATATGCTGAAAGTTGTAGGCGATGAATTATTCTATGCCTATGTGGTGGACAACCAAGCTATTGTCATACCTGAAACTATCGATGCCATTAGAGCACTTACAGGAATTGAAATGGATGCGGATAAATCCATTGCTAAAACAAATGAAAGTTTAGGAATTCATTAAATCTTTTTAAGATGAAAACAGAAAAAAACATATCAGAAATTTTAGGCGATAAAGCAGATTATTATTTGGATTACGTTTGTGAAAAGATCACAAAAGACCAATTGCAAACCCCAAGTAAAAATAGTCTCGATAAAGTATTTGCAAATAGTAACAGAAATCCACAAGTACTTCGGAGTTTATCCCAACTATACAACCACGGAAATCTGGGCGGTACTGGATATTTAAGTATCCTTCCTGTCGACCAAGGTGTTGAGCATAGTGCTGCCTTTTCTTTTTATAAAAACCCAGACTATTTTGACCCTGAAAACATTATAAAATTGGCGATAGAAGGAGGCTGTAATGCAGTAGCTTCCACTTTTGGGGTTTTGGGATTGAACGCAAGAAAATATGCTCATAAAATACCATTCATAGTCAAAATCAACCATAACGAACTGCTTACTTATCCCACTAAATATGACCAAACACTATTTGGTAGGGTAAAAGCTGCCTGGGATATGGGAGCTATAGCTGTAGGTGCAACTATTTATTTTGGATCTGCCGAAAGTAACAGACAACTCAAAGAAATTGCCGAAGCATTTGAAGAAGCACACAATTTAGGTATGGTCACTATTTTATGGTGTTATCTAAGAAATGATTCGTTCAAAAAAGGCACTGTTGATTATCATACTTCTGCAGACTTAACAGGACAAGCGAATCATTTAGGTGTAACAATTCAGGCAGATATTATCAAACAAAAGTTGCCAACTAATAATTTCGGATTTAAAGAAATTGGTTTTAGTAAATATGATGATGAAATGTATGAAACATTGACTACTAAACACCCCATTGATCTATGTAGGCTGCAAGTAGCTAATTGCTATATGGGAAAAATTGGATTAATCAATTCAGGTGGTGGTTCCGAGGGTGATTCCGATTTGATGGAAGCAGTAACAACTGCCGTAATCAATAAAAGAGCCGGTGGTTCAGGCTTGATTTTAGGTCGAAAAGCATTTCAACGACCTTTTAAAGAAGGTGTTGATTTGTTACATACAGTACAAAGTGTATATCTGGATAATAAGGTAACAGTAGCATAGTTAAGAAAGACTAATACTGTTGCAAGTCTTTTAAAACTTAAAAAAATGACGAACACCATCAACATAGTTAAACACTCAGGAGACATAGTTCCATTTGATGTTGAAAAACTTATCACATCCTTAAAACGCTCACAAGCAAACGAGGAACTTATTCAGCAAATCGTCCAGCAAGTTAATGCATCGCTATATGAAGGCATCACTACCAAGCAAATCTATAAGATGGCTTTTAAAATGCTTAAAGGCAAGTCACCTGTAAGTGCATCGAGGTATAAACTCAAAAAAGCATTAATGGAATTGGGACCGTCTGGCTTTCCTTTTGAAAAACTAATAGGAAAACTACTATCACACGAAGGATATGAAACAAAAGTTGGAGTAATTGTAGAGGGTAATTGTGTGCAACACGAAATAGATGTCATAGCGCAAAAGGATAATGACCATTATATGATAGAATGTAAATACCACAGTGATCAAGGACGATTTTGCAATGTTAAAATTCCTCTTTATATTCAATCAAGATTTTTAGATGTTGAAAAACAATGGAAAAAACAACCAGGTCACAATACAAAACTTCACAAAGGATGGGTTTATACAAACACTAGATTCACAACTGATGCAATTCAATATGGAACTTGTGTAGGTTTAGGTCTGGCAAGTTGGGACTACCCGCAGGGAAATGGACTTAAAGAACGAATAGACAAATCAGGACTACATCCGTTAACCGCTTTAACGACGTTGACAAAAGCGGAAAAAAGAAAATTATTGGATAAAAACATTGTGTTGTGTAAAGATATTTATGAAAACTCATATCTACTAGAAGAAATAGGGATTGATAAAATACGGCAAAAGAAGATTCTGGATGACTCTCTGCAATTATGTAACAAACATTAAAAACTAAGAAATCATGGAAAATAAAAGTATTAAAATTCACTTTTTAGGAGCTGCAGGAACGGTAACTGGCTCTAAATATTTAGTGGACACAGGAGACAAAAAAATATTAATCGATTGTGGTCTTTTTCAAGGACTTAAAGAACTGCGTCTTAAAAATTGGGAATATCCACCAGTCAACGTGTCAGATATTGATATAGTACTACTAACGCATGGTCACATGGATCATACAGGATATTTACCAAGATTGGTTAAGCAAGGCTTCAACGGCCCTATTTATGGTACTAATCCTACCTTGGATATTGCAAAAATTATACTTAATGATAGTGCTAAAATCCAAGAACAGGAAGCCGAACGTGCTAATAAAGAAGGTTATTCAAAACATAGTCCAGCAGAACCATTATACGATTTAAAGGATGTGGAAAAAACAATTCCTCATTTTAAGACCGTTCCACAATCACAATGGATTCCATTGTTTGATGGTATCAGGGCTCGATTTCAATATAATGGGCATATTTTAGGAGCTACATTTATAGAACTGGATGTGCACGGAAAACGTTTTGTCTTTTCAGGAGATATAGGAAGAACAAATGATTTACTGTTGTATTCTCCTTTGAAACCAAAAAAAGCGGATGTACTTTTCATAGAATCTACTTATGGAGGTCGATTTCATCAAGAGGAACTAGAAGCCATTCCACAAATTGAAAAACTGGTCAATGAAACCATAAAAAGAGGTGGTAGTCTGTTTGTACCCAGTTTTTCTGTAGAACGTGCGCAATTGATGATGTTTATTTTTTGGAAATTGCTTAAAGAAAATAAAATTCCTAAAGTACAAATGATAATGGACAGTCCTATGGGTGCTAACGTATTGGAACTATTTCACCGCACAAAAGATTGGCATAAGTTAGAAGATAACGAATGCGATGAAATGTGTTCTCATTTTACAGTAGTAAGTAGTTATCGAGAAACTATGGAATTACGAACAGATAATAAACCAAAAATCGTAATCGCAGGTAGTGGAATGCTCACTGGTGGAAGAATGCTAAACTATTTGGAGACGCAAGCTCAAAATCCTGATAACACCTTACTTTTTGTAGGGTATCAAGCCGAAGGAACTCGTGGAAGAAAATTATTAGAAGGTGAAAAAGAATTAAAAGTGTACGGAAAATGGGTACCTTTCAAAATGCAAGTAGCTGAAATCGAAGGGCTATCAGCACACGCAGACCATACAGAACTTATGGACTGGATGAGTAAAATAAAAAACAAACCCGAACGTATTTTTATTGTTCATGGGGAGAAAGAAGGTGCGGAAGCACTACAGAAAGGGATAAAAGAAACCTATGGTTGGGATGCTGAAATACCTCAGCTATATAGTGTTGAAGAAGTTTAATTATAAAATAAAGGTAATATGATGAATAGTTCAACGCAGAAAAATTGGTATGTTGTCACTGGCGGCCCTAGTACTGGTAAAACAACGGTAATTGATTTGCTTCAAAAACAAGGATATATTACTACAATAGAACATGCACGACATTACATCGATACTATGCGAAATGAAGGACATTCAGTTGATGAAATTAGAAATAACAAAAGAAAATTTCAATTAGGAGTTCTAGACATGCAAATCGAACAAGAAGCTTCAATTAAAACAAAAGATATTGTTTTTTTGGATAGAGCCATTCCAGATGCTTTAGCCTATTATCAATTTTTGAAATTAGATTATGATGAAAAATTAATAAAGGCAATAAACGAATCCTCTTATAAAAAAATTTTTATTTTAGATAGACTCCCTTTTACAAAAGACTATGCCAGAACAGAAAATAAAGAGGATCAAAAAATTATTCACCAATTAATAATTGATGTTTATAAAGATTTAGGTTTTCCAATTGTTTTTGTGCCTGTTTTGCCTCCTTTAGAAAGAGTTAAATATATTTTAGATAATGTATAGAAAAATGTCAAATATAAAAAACAAATACAATTGTAATAACAAATCCATTCTATCCTATTTATGTCTTTTCATATTGTTTTTTTGCACAAGTGCAAAATCTCAAAACAACATGTTTTTAGAACAAATAGAAGGTAGAACTATCGAAAGAGAGAATTATAATGATAAAGGCGATTTGCTAAATAAGCAACTTTTTGAAGCTGGAAAAATCACGAAAAAAAAGGATTATTATGAAATAAAAGTAACAACCACTTTATATGACAAAAATAAAACACTAAAAGAAAAATACACAACAACATATAAATGCGAACCAGAAAAGTTTAGTATTGTCTTATTTGTTTTTCCTTTTGCAGACCCAAAATCAAAAGAAACCGAAATCAGTACAAAATCAATAAATTTTAAAGAATTGTACAATATCGAAAAGCTAGAGAATGTTGATTTAGACATAAGTTTTGATTCGGGTTTAATGAATTTTTTTGGTTCAAAAAGCACCATAAAAATCTATGACAGAAAAAAAGAAATTAATAATCGAAGTTTAAGTATAAAATCAAAAATAAGTATCAAAGCATATGCTTTTGGTATAAGAATAAAACAATTAAATTATTCATTAACTGAAAAGTTAAATTCAAACGGTTTACTCACCTATCAAAAGTTTATCGAAAATGATGGTAGTTACTTCACAATGCTATATAAATAAAAAAATGAAAAATTACGACACACTTTCAGAGGCAATTAATGATTTAATAAGTAACGGTTATACCTACGATTTCAATTTACATCAGGATTGTATTAAATGTGCTTCAATTTCCATTGAAATTCATCCAGAAGATTTTGAGGTAGATGAATTTTATCGGTTTGAAGGAATGAGTAGTACAGACGATAACAGTATTTTATATGCAATTTCGTCTAAAAATGGAATTAAGGGTTTATTAGTCGATGCCTATGGAGTATACAGTGAAAACTTGAATGAAAAAATGATACAAAAACTGAAGATGAAACATTAAATAAATAATTTAAAACTCATTCAGGTACGATAACGATAAGCTAGCTCTACTAATAAGTGAACTTTTAAAGAAACTTTACCTTAAGCATTCAAATAAAAATAGAATAAAAAGACCGAAATATGGAAAATCACGAAGAGCACGAGAATAAAGAAATGGATCATTCAAAGATGGATATGACCAAAGAGGAACATGCTAAGATGGATCACTCAAAAATGGATATGACCAAAGAGGACCATACTAAGATGGATCACTCAAAAATGGATCATAGTAGTATCCCCATGGGAATGGAAGGGCACGATCACCATAAAATGATGATAGCCGATTTTAAAAAACGCTTCTGGTTAGTAATCGTACTAACGATCCCGATCTTGATTATTTCTCCAATGATACAGGACTTACTGGGTTATCATTACTTACTCCCAGGAAATCCATATATCCTATTTGCTCTTTCAACCATCGTTTATTTTTATGGGGGATGGCCTTTTCTAAAAGGCTTTGTAGGAGAAGTAAAAAAAGGAGCTCCAGGAATGATGACCTTGATAGCAATGGCCATAAGTGTCGCCTATTTTTATAGTTCTGCAACAGTTTTTGGTTTAAAAGGAGTAGACTTCTTTTGGGAACTGGCTACATTAATAGCCATAATGCTCTTGGGGCATTGGATCGAAATGAAAAGTGTACTAGGAGCTTCCAAAGCTTTACAATTATTAGTAAGTATGATGCCTGCTGATGCGCATCGCGTTGAAGGTGATAAAATAGTTGATATAAAATTAGAAAATTTACTGAAAGGCGATGTTATTTTAATAAAACCTGGTGAAAAAATACCGGCAGATGGCGTTATTCTAGAGGGATCTAGTTATTTAAATGAATCCATGCTTACGGGCGAGTCAAAACCGGTAAAAAAGGAACTAAATGACAAGGTAATTGGAGGTTCCATCAATGGAAATGGTTCGTTGAAAGTGACAGTTGTACACACGGGAAAGGACAGTTATTTGAGTAAGGTTATTAAGATGGTGGAAGAGGCGCAGAAAACTAAATCTAAAATGCAAAATCTTTCAGACAGAGCGGCAAAATGGCTTACCTATATAGCGCTATCTATTGGTTTTGCAACTTTAGCAGTATGGCTTATTTTGGGTTTTCCCTTTGTTTTTGCCTTGGAGAGAATGGTTACCGTAATGGTTATCGCTTGTCCGCATGCTTTAGGCTTAGCCATTCCCTTGGTAGTGGCTATTTCAACGGCAGTTTCTGCTCAGAATGGTTTGTTGATTCGCAACAGGACGGCATTCGAAGAATCAAGAAAAATAACCTTACTCCTATTTGATAAAACCGGAACATTGACCAAGGGAGATTTTGGAGTTACCCGTATTGAATCCGTTGATGAAAAATACACTTCAGATGAAGTGCTACGACTTGCAAGTGCGTTAGAACAAAGTTCAGAACATCCTATAGCCGTTGGAATTATTAAAAAAGTAAAAGAAAATAAGGTAACGATACCAAAACCTGAAAATTTCAATGCTATTACCGGTAAAGGCGTGGAAGCAGATGTGGACGGAAAACGAGTAAAAGTGGTAAGTCCAGGTTATTTAAAAGACGAAAAAATAACGATTCCAGAAGACGCCTACAGCGATGCCGCAGAAACGGTGGTGTTTGTATTAATTGATGGAAAACTGGCTGGTTATATCGCTCTAGCAGATGAAATCCGCCCAGAATCCTTTGAAGCCATCAAAACATTTAAAAAGAACAACATTAAAGTATTTATGGCTACAGGAGATAATGAGATTACTGCTAAATCCGTAAGTGATAAACTAGGCTTAGATGGCTATTTTTCTGAAGTTTTGCCCCATCAAAAAGTAGAGATCGTAAAAGATTTACAAAGCAAGAAAGAGTTTGTCGCTATGACAGGTGATGGCGTCAATGATGCCCCTGCCCTAGCACAAGCTAATGTGGGGATTGCAGTAGGTTCTGGTACGGATGTAGCCGCTGAAACTGCTGATATTATCTTGGTGAACAGTAACCCACAAGATATCGCTAATCTAATTTTGTTTGGTAAGGCAACCTACCGTAAGATGATTCAAAATCTACTATGGGCTACAGCTTATAATGTAGTAACCATTCCTCTTGCAGCAGGCGTATTGTATTCGTCTGGATTCGTTTTAGGTCCTGCGGTTGGCGCTGTTTTTATGAGCTTAAGTACTGTTATTGTAGCCGTTAATGCACAATTGCTAAAAAAGCAAATTAATAAGAAATAACAAAGACAATCTCTTAAATCTGGTTTTTGATTGATTAACCATGTGATATAAACGTGAACCCAATAAACTTTGGGCACAAAGAGTAATGCAGTAGTAAATTTTTAGAAATGTAACCAACAACAAAATTAAAATCGAAAATCAGCTTCCCCGTATGTCACTATAAAAAGAAGAAACAATGCCCACAGCTATTTGTCAGTTTTTTTTATGAATACCAAAACTGCAAAAAAGTACTACGGCCACTCTAGGTTGATTGTTGTGTGTTTTGTAGTTATGGTGATGTACTGGACATGCTAATTTTACACGCGTAAAAAATTAAGAATCCAGATCAAATCCTAAAGGAATTTTAAAATCTTTACAATAAACTTTAGATCTACTTTTATATTTACGCCAAATCAAATTTAAGACTGTTTCATCTAAATATTTTTTTTGTAAAAATCTGTATCGACTATTTAATACTAGACACTTTACTTATAATTAAGGACAAATTCTTATTTGCTAAAATGGATTCCACATAGCCAACTTCTTCAAATCCTGCATAAAATGGTTTGTAAATTGTTCAGTCAAGGTCACAAAAAACGCAATTATCTACTTATTTGATAATTGCGTTTTTGCTTTTTATACAATTTCATACTTGAAAAAAATGCCTGAATACAGCCTTGATAAACAATATAGCGACATCACCTACGGTGTAGAAGATATCAATTTCAAGGAATTTGAATCCTGTACATTTACAAATTGTGATTTTTCCCAATGTAATTTTATTGCTGTCACTTTTATCGATTGTAGTTTTAATAATTGCAATTTTAATAACTCAAAAATAAACCATGTTGCTCTTAGAACAGTTTATTTTAATAATTGCAAAATAAAGGACGTCAACTTTGCCATGTGTGATAAATTGATTTTTGAAATTCATTTTAAAGATTGCCTTCTAGATTTCTCTAAGTTTTATACACTCAAGCTAAAAGGAACTACTTTTAATAATAGTAGTCTGGTTGCTGTTGATTTTATGAATACTGACTTGACCGAAGTCCAATTCAATAACTGTGATTTATATCGTGCTGAATTTGAGAAAGCAATTGCCAACAAAGCTAATTTTAGAAGTAGTTATAATTACACTATTGATCCTACCAAAACAAAATTAAAAAAGGCTCAGTTTTCAATTCAAGGACTAAAAGGATTATTATCAAAACATCAAATTATTGTTGAATAAAGACCGTTAAGATAGGATTCTCCCGTCCTCCATTGTGATAATTCGATCTGTTTTAGCAGCAAAATCAGCATCATGTGTTACGACTAATATGGTTTGATTGTTTTCTTTTGCTAAATTCTTGAGAATATCAAAAACTAGGTCGCCATTTTTCCTGTCCAGATTTCCTGTAGGTTCATCTCCCATAATTATCAAAGGATCGTTTATCAAGGCACGTGCAATAGCAACTCGCTGCTTCTCTCCGCCACTTAATTGATTTGCTTTTTTTAATGCCTGATTTTCTATTCCCAGTGTTTTTATATGCCCCATAGCTCTATGTTCCAGTTCTTGTTTCGAATATTTCCCTAGTTTCAATCCTGGAAGCATCACATTCATCAAAACATTATACTCATACAATAAGTAATGAAATTGAAAAACAAAACCAATTTTATCCGATCTTATTTTGGCTAAATTGGTATCCGATTGTCCTGTGACTAATTCATTATGAATAAACAATTGCCCCTCATAATCTGTATCCATCGTAGAAAGTAAATACAATAATGTCGACTTCCCACAACCTGATTTTCCAACAATAGAGACAAATTCGCCATGATTAATAATTAAGTCAATATTTTTAATAACCTGAAACTTTACAGGATCATAAAAATATTTGGTTAAACCAATGGTCTCTATAACTTTATTATTTTCCATTTTATTTACCTCTAATGATTTCTACAGGATCAACTTTACTTGCTTTTAAAGCCGGAAAAAGACCTGCTATAATTGTTGTCAACAAGGCAAAGCTTATCCCAATGATATAAAAAAGCATATTATAATCGACAGGATATGTTTTTAAAGCAGGTAAAGAGGTCATTTTAAAAGGAATTGCATCAATAATAGTTGAGAAAATATATCCAAATAGTAAACCAAAAATCCCTCCAGTTAAGCCGATGATTAAGGATGAAAAAATGAAAATCCATTTCACATCCTTGCCCGAAAAACCAGTAGCTTTTAAAATAGCAATACTATCCATTTTTTCATAAATCATCATATTCAAGATATTATAAATCCCAAAACCTGCCACAATTAAAAGTACAATTCCAACTGAATAGGAAATAATAGTTCTTACGGTAGTACCCGTTTCAAATTGTGCATTGGCTGTTTGATAATCCATCGTGTCCAAATGGAATATGTCATGAAACTCTTTGGCAACATTTGGTGCCGACTCTTTATCGAACAAATTAATCTGAATATCTGTAATGTAACTGGTAGGTTGTCCAAGCAATTTTTGGGCTGTCGCCAATGAAGTATAGCTCATCACATTGTCAATTTCGGCAATCCCAATTTCAGATATACCTACAATTTTCAACGAAGCCAAATTTCCATTAGAAGTAGATATTTTTATGATATCCCCAATAGTTAAAAGCATTTTTTTGGCTAGACCATTACCAATAATAATACTGTTATTTTGGGCTAAGTCACCAATATTTCCTTCTTTTATATAATCACTAATCTTGAATAATTTTTCTTCAGCTTGAATATCTATTCCATTGATAAATCCTGAAATCTCTATAGTTCCTGAATTAAACAATACCGAGGTAGTTATCTTTGGTGCAACATCAACAATACGTTTATCTTTTTTTAAAAATGCAATAATAGATTTACTGTTGTAGATCGATTTCCCTCGATCTTTAGGTTTAATGGAATGAATAAAATTAATCTTGTTTTTATAATTTCCAGCAATAGATACGGGTTGGTTTTCAGAGGGTTTTACTTCATTATAAAGCAAAACATGTGGTGTTCTATTCAACATTAATCCATCCAAAAGTTTGTTTAAACCATTCATAAAACTCACCAATGCAATAAACATAGCAATCCCAAAAGTGACACCAACTGCTGCAACAATAGTTTGTTTCAGTCTAGCTTGAAGCAAATGAATGGCTATATTTAAAATGAGTTTTAAATTCATTCTTGGGGTTTATATATGATTTCGTCTTTATTCAATCCTTCTAAAATTTCGACTTTTTGATAATCGCTTAATCCTATTTTGACTTTTCGCTTTTGATTGTCCTTAACCATCACATATTCATTATCTATCAAATAAGATTTAGGAATCGTAATCGTGTGTTTTTTGGTTTGGATAACAATATTAGCTTCTACTGTCAAATTAGGATATAGTTTTTTTGGAGGTTTTAAAAAATGGGCTTCAATTTTAAATGTTCGGGAACGTTCATCCATTATGGGATAAATTTTATCAACAATGGCTTCATACACTTCACCTATATAACTATCCATTGTGACCAATACTTTTTGGTCTAACTGAACACGAACCATATCGTTTTCATCCACTTCCAATTCTAAAACAAATGAATTTTCTTTTCCTATTATGGCTAATGGTGTTTGCGTAGTGATCAAACTTCCCTCTTTTACAAAAACATCAAATAATTGTCCAGAAAAAGCACTTACAATTCCATAATCATTCTGGGATTTTTGATTGTATTTAAGAATATTACGGTTCCTATTTTGATCATTCAACAATTGAGTTTTAAGTTGCGTCAACTGTTTTTGAGTGCTTTCATAATTAAGTTTGGAACTTTTAAAAGCCAATTCAAGTCCTTCGAAATCAATTTCAGAAATTCCTTCTAAAGCTCTGATTTTTTTATTCCGATTATAAATCGATTCGTCAAGTTGTAACTTTTGTTTAGCCGATTGTACTTTCATTTCCATTTCGGCAATTTTGTCTCGAATGTAGCTGCTGTTTTGTTCGGATAATTGGAAAGCCAATCGAGCATTATCCGTATTTAGCGCGGCTTTTTCGCTTTCTAATTCAAATAATAGTTGGCCTTTGTTTACTTTTTGTCCAACAGTAACTTTTATGTTTTGCAAGATGCCATTAACAGTAGAGAAAACAGTATATTGATTATCGGCTCTAATAATTCCTGATGCATAAACACTTTCGGTAACATCTCCAATAGTTGGTTTTATTCCTTCCTTGCTATTAGAACAAGAAAACAACAAAAATAAAATTGACAGAAAAAAGGGATTTACTCTTTTCATTTTATAGTTTTAAAAACAAATGCAATTAAAACTTAAATTTACTTCTTTTTTACTGTAAAACAGTTAGTTACATAGATAATTTCAAGCTATTTTAGCTCGGTATTATAAAAAAATAAAATTATTTGTAATAAAAAGAAACGAAAAAAAATTAAATCTTCTTTTCCATTTTGTAATCTTCCATTAAGTAACCATGACCAATTTCTATATCTTCTTCCCCGACTATTGTAAAACCCATTTTTTGATAAAAAGTGCTGGCATTATTAAATCTATTTACATTTAGAGAAATACAATTAGAATCATTTTCAGTAGCATAAGAGGCTACTACATCAATTAAAGCTCTTCCTGCTCCCTTACCTTGTGCTTCTGGAAGTAAATATATTTTATGCAAACGAGTTTCTTTTTTACCCAAATAATTATGCTCATAGGACGCAAAACCAAGACAAGTAACGTCATCATAAACCAATATAAAATGATGCATCTTATTAATCATATTATCCGATAAAGTCTCTTCAGCATAAAAAGCAGATAACATAAAGTCTAATTGTTCTTTAGACAAGATTTTACCATACACATCTGGCCAAGTAGCATATGCTATATCTTTAATTAGTTTTAAATCTTTAGAAGTAGCATTAGAAATCGTAATCATAGTTTATGTTGTAAATAAAATTATTAATTTGAAAAAACTCTGTTTTCCTGTTCACTCACTCTAATAAAAGTGGTTCTTTTAGTCAATTCTTTTAACCTTGAAGCGCCAACATACGTACATGCACTTCGCAATCCTCCAAGAATATCCAATAAAGTATTGGCTACATTTCCCTTAAAAGCCACCTCAACGGTCTTTCCTTCACTTGCTCTATATTCAGCCACACCACCAACATGTTTGTCCATTGCTGTTGTAGAACTCATTCCATAAAACTTTTTGAATGGCTGTCCGTTAATATCAATTAGTTCTCCACCACTTTCTGTATGTCCTGCCAGCATTCCTCCAAGCATAACAAAATCGGATCCTGCGCCAAAAGCTTTGGCTATATCTCCAGGAGTAGAACAACCTCCATCACTTATGATATGTCCTCCTAAACCATGAGCCGCATCCGCACATTCAATAATTGCTGACAGCTGTGGATATCCAACACCTGTTTTCACTCGGGTTGTACAAACTGAACCTGGTCCTATTCCTACCTTAATGATATCGGCTCCAGCCAATAATAACTCTTCAACCATTTCACCTGTAACTACATTACCCGCAATAATTACTTTATCTGGGTATTGTTTACGAGTTTGTTTTAAGAAATTTACAAAATGCTCCGAATAGCCATTGGCTACATCAATACAAATAAATTTAAGTAATGGGTTTGCTTGTAGTATTTCGGCAATTTTTTTAGAATCATTTTTACCTGTTCCTGTACTTATAGCAATGTATTCATAAAATTCTGGTGAAACTTCTTTTAAAAAAGTAGTCCATTCATCAACAGTATAATGTTTATGAATTGCTGTAAATAATTTTTCTCTGGCTAATGCACTTGCCATTTCAAATGTACCGACCGTATCCATATTAGCACCCATAATGGGAATCCCAATCCAAGTAGCCGTACTATGTAAAAATTTAAATTCTCGTTCTAAAGAAACCTGAGATCTACTTTTTAGAGTAGAACGTTTGGGTCTAATCATTACATCTTTGAAACCTAGCTTAAGATCCATTTCTATTCTCATAATTTTCTTTTTTATAAAAAATTAAACTTTCTTGGGTATAAAAATAGAAAATTCAGAGCCTACATTAGGTTCTGATACTACTTTTATAAATCCATCGTGATTTTCAATTATTCGCTTGCATATTGCTAAACCAAGTCCCGTTCCAGAGTACTTAGCACCAGTTTCTAAACGTTGAAATAAAATAAATATTTTTTCGGCATATTCTTGTTTAAAACCAATTCCATTATCCTTTATGACTATTTTATAATAATCTTCATTAGTAATAATTTCATTATTATACACCTCATTTTCATCAATTTCTCCCGAAAATATTGATATTATAGGGGCAACATCTTCTTGACTGTATTTAAGTGAATTAGATATTAAATTTATAAAAAGTTGTTCCATCTGAAATGAAATCACTTTAACAGTAGGTAAATTTTCAACAATTATTTTAGCTTTTTTATCATCAATATCCGAAGATAAATCATCTACAACCTGTAGAACTAATTCTTTTAAATTTGTCTCTTCAAAAACTTTATCCCCTTTAATTGTTCTGGAGTAATTTACCAAGTCGATTAGCAAGGTTTGCATTTTATTAGCAGAAGTTCTAATTTTAGAAAAATATACTTTCCCTTGGTCAGATATTGCACCTAACTCTTTAGATTCAATTCTGGAAATAAACATTTGAATTTTATGAAGAGGTTCCTGTAAGTCATGACTCACAATATTATTAAAAGACTCTAATTCTTCATTGATGTTTTTTAATTCTTTATTATTTTCCTCTAATTCAATCGTTTTTTTGAATTGATCTGTCATGTCATAGTTAACCCCTGTTTTAACCATTTCGCCTTTACCATTCTTGGTAAAACTACCTACTGACATTACGTATCTTAAATCACCATTTGGTAATACAAAACGGAACATCAATGAAGTAGGTTTATAGGTCTTTAATGAATCCAAATGCATTTGGGTTACATAATCGACATCATCCGGATGAATATATTTTGAAATGTTCTCTAAACTAGGAGTAAATGATTGTGGCTCTAAACCCAACAGACGAAAGAAATTGTCAGATAATGTATAGGTATTTCTCTCTAAATTAATTTTCCAATGACCAAAACCAGCAATTTTCTCCGCTTCATTAAAAGAACGATTTAAAAACTGTAATTCATCATTGGTTTTCTTCAGTTCATAAATATCAACATTCATTTTATTAAAGGACAATAGCAAAATCAATAGTGAAAGAATAACCAGTAAAAAAGCACTTATTATAGAATCTTGCAATTCAAACTGATGATTGTCATTATGAATTTTAACTTTATCACCCTCAGCATTTATTGTTTTATAAACGAAGTTTTTCATGGACTCCGTAAAATTATTACTTTCTTGAAGCTTTGCTTTTAATACTTCACTACTAGGGTTTTTACTTTTTGCTAATAGTAACGTTTCTCTAAAAAGTGTAAATCGATAATCAATTAGTTCTTTGAGTTTTTTTACATCTTTTACTCGAGCTGGATTATTAGCTACTAATTTATTAATTCGATCAAAATTAGTCTCGATCTCCCCTCTTCTTAAAAATCTATTTTCTAAATAGGACTCATCTTTAGTTATAATATAACTTCTAAGATTTGTTTCATAAATACTAATAATAGACAGTACTTTTTCTAATTCCAGTTGTGTTTCAGTTGCATTTGCAATTAAATTAACAGAAGAGTCTAAACTACGCATTTGAGTATAAAAAACCGAAGCTATATAAACCACCACCGCTATAGCAATACCTAATGCTATTTTGAAGACTTGTGAGTTTTTATACAGTTTTATTAACTTCATGGTTTTGCTTCTTATATGCTAAAGAAAAAAGTTTCTTTATTTAATCCTGAAGAATGAAATTGCCAATTGATATTTAAAACCTCTTTAATTACTTTTTTAAGTTTAGTAAAGTCATTTGGTTTTTTGATGTAAATATTTGCCCCTTCAATAAAAGTTTCTTCAATATCTTTTTCTGATGATGAAGTGGAATATATAGCAATGGATACCTCCTTAAATCTAATATCCGATCGTATCTCTTTCAAACATTCAAATCCCGATTTACGCGGCATATTTAGATCTAAAAAAAGTAAATGCGGCAAAATAATATCTGGATTTGCTAGATATTCCATTAGATCTTTACCATCATTAAATAAAGTTAACTTATTATTCATTTTAAGTTCCATCATTGCATCACTAAAAAATGTGCGATCATCTTCATCATCATCAGCAATCAAAATACGCATTGAATCTTTATGTGAAATCATATTTATTGGGGTCTTTTTATTTATTAATTTGATAAATTTCGTCTTTTATCTACAATCCTTTTAAATGCAGATGGAGTCAATCCTGTAACTTTTTTAAATTGACTTGATAAGTAAGCTACACTACTATAGTTTAATTTATACGAGACCTCCGTTAAGGTCAATTGATCTTCAATAATTAACTTTTTGGCTCTTTCTATTTTTTGGATAATAATGAAATTCTCTATCGAAGAATACGTGTTTTCAGAAAAAATATTAGTTAAATATCCATAACTAAAATTTAGTTTATCCGATAAATATTGAGAAATAGTTACCGCTGGTAATTTATCATTCTCATAAATCATTTCAACAATAGTATCTTTTATCCTTTGAATAAGCTGACTTTTTTCATTATTGACAATAAAAATAGAATATCGATTTAACGAATCTTGAAGTTCAGCAAAACATTCATCCGAAACACTATCACTAATCTCAATTTCGCCTAAGTCAAGCAACTTGTGTTTTATATCTAATCGTTCTAATTGTTCTTGTAAAATTACTCTACAAGCAACGATTCCATCATATTTTATATAGAGTTTCATTTAAGCTACAATTTAAATTTTTTGAACATTCAAGTGATAAATATATATTAAAAATAATAATTGGAGAAAAAAACATACTCATTAAACAAAAAATATATTTTTTTATTATTACAAATAATTGATTCTAAATTGTTTCTCCTTTACAGACGAAACAATTTAAAACGCCTTTTTTATCCATGAATTGTTTCGCCTTTACCATAATTCGCAATAACCGAAGCTTCAAAGTCAATCCATTCTCTCCAGCGCTTCTCTACATCAATTCCCGTACCATATTTTCGAGCATAAGTAATAAAAGTAGTGTAATGTCCCGCTTCACTTTCCATTAAATCTCTGTAGAATACCGATAATTCTTCATCTTGAATGTTTTCCGAAAGCACCTTAAAACGTTCACAACTTCTCGCTTCAATCATAGCCGAAAACAATAATCGTTCTACCAAACTAGAAACTCTACTACCATTTCCGCTTTTCTTCATATATAAATACAATTCATTTACATAATCATCTTTGCGTTCACGACCTAGTTTTAAACCTCTTTTAATAATAATGTTATGTACCATGTCAAAATGTTCAATTTCTTCTTTAGCCAAAGCCAATAAGTCCTTAACCAAATCTTGATGCTCTGAATTATTGGTAATGATTGTTATTGCATTTGTGGCTGCTTTTTGCTCACACCAAGCATGATCTGTCAAGATTTCTTCAATATTTTTCTCCACTATATTGACCCATCTTGGATCTGTTGGCAATTGTAATCGTAATACGCCCATTTTTCTTTTGTTTAAGGTTAAAAAATGTTTAAAGTTTAAAGTTAAGTCAATAACCAAAAAAAGTTTAAAGTTTTGCTATGTCTTTCGGCAATCACAAAACTTTAAACTTGAAACCTTAAACTTGAAACAATGGAAATTAAAAAACGAAGATCGCTCTTTCGCTCATCATTTCGTTCACTTCATTTGCTACTTCTTCGATGATAGCTTCATTAGTATGGTTCATTAATACTTTATCAATTAAAGCAACAATTGTTTCCATATCTTCTTCTACTAATCCACGAGTTGTAATTGCTGGAGTACCTACACGAATTCCTGAAGTGACAAATGGTGATTTATCATCAAATGGAACCATGTTTTTATTTACTGTGATTTCTGCTTTCACTAATGCATTTTCAGCATCTTTACCAGAAATATTTTTATTTCTTAAATCGATTAACATCATGTGGTTATCCGTTCCTCCAGAAATGATATTGTATCCTCTTTTTACAAAAGCATCTGCCATAGCATTTGCATTTTTCTTTAATTGCATTGCATAAGTAAAGAATTCATCTTGTAATGCTTCTCCAAATGCAACCGCTTTAGCAGCGATAATGTGCATTAACGGTCCTCCTTGATTTCCAGGGAAAACAGCTAAATCTAATAATGATGACATCATTCTGATTTCGCCTTTTGGTGTAGTTAATCCCATTGGGTTTTCAAAATCTTTACCCATCAAGATTAACCCTCCTCTAGGTCCACGTAATGTTTTATGTGTTGTAGTTGATACAATATGACAATGAGGAATTGGGTCATTCAACAATCCTTTAGCGATAAGACCTGCAGGATGAGAGATATCAGCAAATAGAATTGCTCCTACACTATCAGCAATTACTCTAAAACGCTCAAAATCCATATCACGTGAATAAGCCGAAGCTCCTGCGATAATTAATTTTGGTTGCTCTTTAGTCGCAATTTCTTGAATTTTATCATAATCTAAACGTCCCGTTTCAGCATCTACTCCGTAAAATACAGGAGAATATAAACGTCCTGAGAAGTTTACTGGTGATCCATGAGTTAAATGTCCACCATGAGATAAGTCAAAACCTAAGATTTTGTCACCAGGCTTCAAACAAGCATGATAAACCGCAGTATTTGCTTGTGAACCAGAGTGTGGTTGTACATTTGCATAAACGGCTCCAAACAATTCTTTAGCTCTATCAATTGCAATTTGTTCAATTACATCTACTACTTCACAACCACCATAATATCTTTTTCCGGGATAACCCTCAGCATATTTATTTGTTAATACAGATCCAGCTGCTTCCATTACTTCATCACTTACAAAGTTCTCTGAGGCAATAAGTTCTAATCCGTGTATTTGTCTTTCTTGTTCTTCTAGAATAAGGTCAAAAATTTGTTCGTCGCGTTGCATTTCTTTGATTTTAGTTAATTTGAAGCAAAAATACAAAAAAACGTTTGCTAAACTGCTAGATTATGATATATTTGAACTATAATTTTCAACAAAACAATTAACATATTATGCCGATATCAGCCAACGATACTAACCGAAAATCATGGATTGAAGTCCCTGAAAACAGTGACTTTCCTCTTCAGAATATACCTTTTGGAGTTTTTCTTACCAAAGAAAATGTTGTTACAGTAGGAACTCGAATAGGTGATCATGCAATTGACTTAGGTGCTTTACAACAACTAAATTACTTTGCAGGTATTGAATTAACTGATGATATGTTCATGCAAGACACGTTGAACGACTTTATCTCTGATGGTAAAAAAACATGGAGATTGGTTCGTAATCGTATTGCTGACATTTTTGACAGCACAAATCCAAAACTACGCGACGAACAAAAACATAGAGACATTGTTATTTTTGATATAGCCGATGTAGAAATGCAATTACCAGTTCTTATTGGTGACTATACTGACTTCTATTCTAGTAAAGAACACGCAACAAATGTAGGAAAAATGTTTCGCGATCCTGAAAACGCATTATTACCTAACTGGCTTCACATTCCTGTAGGATACCATGGTAGAAGTTCTACTATTGTACCTTCTGGGATTCCTGTACACAGACCTATGGGACAAACATTACCAGCCGGTGAAACTACTCCTGTATTTGGTCCTTCTCGTTTAATTGATTTTGAATTGGAAACTGCCTTCATCACTACTGATGCAAATATAATGGGAGAAATTATTCCTATCAATGAAGCAGAAGACTACATATTTGGAATGGTTTTATTAAATGATTGGAGTGCTCGTGATATTCAAAAATGGGAATACGTACCGTTAGGTCCTTTCTTGGCTAAAAACTTTGCTTCATCAATATCACCTTGGATTGTTACCATGGATGCATTAGAACCATTTAGAGTTCCTGGACCAAAACAAAATCCAAGTCCGCTACCCTATCTACTACAAAAAGGAAAACACTCTTTTGATATCAATTTACAAGTAGCTATTCAACCTGAAAATGCTGAACCTACCGTAGTAAGCAACTCCAACTTTAAATACATGTATTGGACTATGAACCAACAATTAGCGCATCATACTTCAAACGGTTGTCGCGTTAATTCTGGTGATATGATGGGATCAGGAACTATTTCAGGACCTACTCCAGATAGTTATGGCTCTATGCTTGAATTGACTTGGGGAGGTAAAAACCCTATTACGTTAAATGACGGTACGGAGCGTAAATTCATCAATGACAATGATACAGTAATCATTAAAGGATTCTGTAAAAACGGACAAGTACGTATTGGTTTTGGAGAAGTTTCTTCCAAATTGTTACCCCCTTTTGTACGAAAATAAAAAAAACATTAAAGCATAAAAAAGGCCCGTTTCAATTGAAATGGGCCTTTTTTTATAAGTGAAAAAATATTATTTATTTCCTTTTTCAAAATCAGCAACGAATTGTGCCAATCCAATATCAGTTAATGGGTGCTTCAACAATCCGTAAATAGCCGAAAGTGGTCCAGTCATAACATCAGCACCAATTTTCGCACAGTTTACAATATGCATCGTGTGACGTACTGATGCAGCAAGAATTTGAGTTTCATACCCGTAGTTATCATAAATCAATCTGATTTCTTCAATCAAAGCCAATCCATCTGTAGAAACATCGTCTAAACGACCAATAAATGGAGACACATAAGTAGCTCCAGCTTTAGCAGCCAATATTGCTTGACCCGCTGAGAATACTAAAGTTACATTCGTTTTAATTCCTTTATCTGAGAAGTATTTCGCCGCCATAACTCCTTCTTTAGTCATAGGTAATTTTACCACAATTTGCTCATGCAAATCAGCTAATTCCTCCCCTTCTTTAACCATTCCATCATAATCAAGCGCATTTACTTCAGCACTTACATCACCGTCAACAAGATTACAAATGTCAACATAATGCTTCATAATGTTGTTTTTTCCAGTAATTCCTTCCTTAGCCATCAATGATGGATTAGTCGTAACTCCGTCCAAAACCCCTAATGCTTGCGCTTCCTTAATTTGAGCTAAATTAGCCGTGTCAATAAAAAACTTCATACTATTTCTATATTAAATTGTGTGTTCCTTTTTTTGGGCGTGACCACAAGGGTCAGGCTCTACGTTACAATCTCCCTAAAAAACGGGAGGATTTTCACTGCGATCCTTCACGCAATTGCAAAATCAATAAAATCCGGTGCAAAATTACAACTTATAATGATTCATTAGCATTTTTTCATACATTTTATCCGGAAGTATTCGTTTCAATACAATCGAAAACTTTTGCATAAAAGCCCCTACTTTATAATGAATTTTAGGATCTTTTGTTTGAATAATAGCATAAACCGCTTCAGCCATTTCATTAGGATTACTGCCACTATCGACATGTTCATCCATAGTTTTTAGCGTATTCCCATAAGGAACTTCATAAGCCGATCCTGGAATTACAGGAGCATGGTACCGTCCTGAAGCAATATTAGTAGCAAAATCTCCAGGTGCTACATTAGTAATATGAATCCCATAAGATTTAACCTCCATGCGCAAAGACTCCGTAATTAATTCAAGTGCTCCCTTTGAGGCCGAATACATCGAGCGGTACGGTAATCCCATATAGCCTGCAATCGAAGTAATATTTATTATTAAACCTGATTTTTGTTCGCGCATTTGTGGCAATGCAGCTTGCATCACTGCGATAGGGCCAAAGAAATTAGTATCGAAATGATTTTTCATTTCCACAGTTGGAATTTCTTCTAGTGGACCTGTTATCCCAACACCAGCGTTATTAATAACAATGTCTAATCGTCCTGAAGTAGCAATAATCTTGGCTACAGCCGATTGAATAGATGCTGTATCTCTAACATCTAATGCAACAAGTGGAAAAACCGAATTCAAAACCCGCTCTGGATTCCTACTCGTTCCATAAACAACAAACCCTTTTTGATGTAAAAACTCCCCAATAGATTTCCCTATTCCTGAGGAACCTCCTGTAACTAAAACTACTTTACTCATAATTGATTGTTGTTTAACTGTATTTTAGAATAGACCAAAAATAAAAAAATCCTCCATAAGGAAGACTACTATTCTATATATTTTGAAAATATTTCAAAATTGGCAAAAAAAAAATCTGAAACAAGTTCAGATTAAAAAAAAATGGCAAGCGACCTACATCGCACCGCTCAACCACGTACCCTTGCTATGTTCCCATCCTGGGGGAGTCTGCAGGAGCTGGTCGTGTAGGACTTGCCGGTGCAAATATACAATCTTTTTATATTTTTGCAAGCGCTTTGTGCTCTTAAAATAACATTGTATATTGGTCTATTCAAAATTTTAACCATGAAAAAATATAACTTACTATCTATCATTTTATTAGGACTGACACTTTCTAATTGTGGTGATACAAAAAAAGGAGAAAATACTTTATTTACTTTCGACATTACCAATTTTAAAGAAAAATATACACAACAAGACCAGCTTAATTTAGCAATAACCAACTCCAATTCGAAAACTATTGACAGCATCGTATATTATGTAAATGATATAAAAGTGGGAACTAAAAAAGGAGCTGATTCTTATTTATTCGAATTAAAAGATCAAAAACTAGGGTATCAAAACCTGAAAGCTTTGGTATATTACGGTGGAGAAAACTCCGAAGCTACCTCAAGAGTCGAATTAGTGTCCAATGTAAAACCTAAACTTTTGAGTTATAAAATTGTGAATACCTATCCACATGATAAAGGTGCTTTCACAGAAGGATTAGAATTTTATAAAGACACATTATATGAAAGTACAGGTCAAAAAGGGGCTTCTTTTTTTAGAAAATACGATTACAAAACCGGAAAAATATACAAACAAGTAGACCTTGATTCAAAATATTTTGGAGAAGGAATTACTTTTTTAAATGATAAAATGTATCAATTAACTTGGCAGGAAAAAACAGGTTTCATTTATAATGCTAAAACATTAAAACTAGAAAAAACCTTTACATTCACCAAAGACATTGAAGGATGGGGAATGACAAATGACGGAAAATACATTTACCAATCTGATGGAACGGAAAAAATATGGAAAACAAATCCCGAAGACCAAAAAATGCTAGATTACATCAACGTATATTCTGGTAGTTCAAAAATAAAATCAGTAAACGAATTAGAATATATCAATGGTAAATTTTACGTAAATGTTTGGCAGAAAGACGCCATTGCAGTGGTAAATCCTGTATCTGGAGCAGTTGAAGGTATTATAGATATGTCTGGGTTAAGAAAACTAATCAATGTTACTCCTGACGATGTTTTAAACGGAATTGCTTACAACCCAAAAACCAAAACTATTTTTGTAACGGGTAAAAACTGGGATAAAATGTTCGAAATAACGGTTTCTGAATAATTTTAAATGACAACACTAATCATCAATATTAAAGAATTACTCCAAGTACGGGAAACTTCGGTCGCTAAAGTTTCAGGTGCCGAAATGGGTATACTTCCTACCATTAAAAATGCCTTTTTAGTAATCAAAGATAATCTGATTGCCGATTTTGGTTTGATGGATAATGTACCTCAAATAATAGCTGACAAAACCATTGATGCAACTGGAAAAATGGTTTTACCTACCTGGTGTGACAGTCATACTCATATTGTATATGCAGGGAATCGAGAGCAAGAATTTGTAGATCGCATCAATGGATTGACATATGAAGAAATTGCCAATCGTGGTGGTGGAATATTAAATTCAGCTCAAAAGCTAAATGAAACTATCGAGGAGGAAATATACAACCAATCCAAAGAACGGCTGGAAGAAGTCATGCGTTTAGGAACGGGCGCTGTTGAAATCAAATCGGGTTACGGACTTACAGTTGAAGGGGAATTGAAAATGCTGCGAGTAATCAAGCGTTTGTCGCAAAACTATCCGATAGCCATAAAAGCAACCTTTCTTGGTGCTCACGCCTTTCCATTAGAATACAAAGAAAATCATCAAGGATATATTGATTTATTAGTCAACGAAATCCTTCCTGAAATTGCACAAAATAAACTCGCAGATTATATTGACGCCTTCTGTGAAACAGGTTATTTTACTGTTGCGGAAACGGAGCAAATTATGGTAGCGGGAATTCGCTTTGGCTTAAAGCCAAAAATTCATGTCAATCAATTCAATTCCATTGGAGGAGTTCAAGCAGGAATAAAACACAATGCGCTATCTGTAGATCATCTCGAAGTAATGAAGCCAGAAGATATCGAAGCTTTGAAAAATACTGAAACAATGCCAGTTGCTTTGCCATCTTGTTCCTATTTCTTGAGCATTCCATATACTCCAGCACGTGAAATGATAGCTGCAGGATTACCATTAGCACTAGCTACAGATTACAATCCAGGCTCTACACCATCTGGAAATATGAATTTTGTAGTTGCAACTGCTTGTATCAAAATGAAAATGACACCTGAAGAAGCAATAAACGCCGCCACAATAAATGGAGCTTATGCTATGGGAGTTTCAGAAACTCATGGTAGTATAACGATTGGTAAAAAAGCAAATCTTATTCTTACCAGACCTATCCCCTCTTATTATCAACTGCCTTATGCATTTGGTAGTAATTTAATTGAGACTGTTTTTATTGAAGGAAACGGTATTGAATGATAAAAGAAACTACCTCTAAAGTTGTTTTTGAGACTGCTACTTTTTATATCTTTATCACTAAATTATTTTTTAATGATTACATCAAAAATAATATCAAACGGGATCTTAAGAGCATTACTAACTATTGTTGTGGTGTGTTGTGCTTTGTATTTTTTATACAAAATACAAACTGTAATTCTCTATTTGTGTATTTCACTAATTCTTTGTTTAATAGCAAACCCTTTTCTATTATTTTTAAATCAAAGACTTAAATTCAAAAAAATATTTGCAACAATAACAACCTTATTACTATTCGTATTTATACTTGTAGGTTTTGTACTTCTTTTTGTTCCACTTATCATTTCACAAGCAGAAAACTTATCCCTATTAGATACTAATTTACTTCAAAGTCAACTTACAATATTAGAACAAAATATAGAAAACTACTTTAACATACATAATATAGATCTACAAGGAATCTTAAATAACTCCAATTTGTCTTCTAAGATTAATTATAATTTTTTTACTGACTTTATCAATACAATAATTAATCTTGTTGCTGGGTTTGGGATGGGATTAGCATCTGTTTTCTTTATTACTTTTTTCTTTTTAAAGGACCAGAAAATTTTTAAGGAAAAAGCAAAAAAAATACTTCCAGATTCCAATGAAGAAAAAATTCTAAACTCAGTTGAAAAAATAAATCAGTTACTCGCTAGGTATTTTATTGGTCTACTGGTTCAATTGACTGTAGTATTTATACTTTATTTCATAGTTCTAATCATTTTTGGAAGTAAGAATGCTTTTATTATTGCATTCTTATGTGCCCTACTAAACGTAATTCCTTATATAGGCCCTATAATAGCTACAGTTTTATCAGCCATACTAACACTTATCAGTGCTATTGGAACCGATTTTAAAACTGAAATGCTTCCTACAACAATATATGTAGTAATTGGTTTTCTCATTGTTCAAATTTTAGATAATAACATCAGCCAGCCCATCATTTTTTCAAAAAGTGTGAAGTCACATCCATTAGAAATATTTTTGGTCACGCTAATTAGCGGAATAACTTTTGGAATTTTTGGGATGGTCGTGGCAATTCCAATTTATACAATTATGAAAGTTATCGCCAAGGAATTTTTCCCAAACAACAAAATCGTGTCTGTTTTAACTGAAAAAATATAAAATTGCAACATTCCATTTTAGATACTGAAATTCAAGAATTTATTGACAAAAATTTAGAAGTACCAATTTCAAAATTAGCGCTTCAAAGAAACCCTTTTCCTACTATAGAATGGATTACAATTTTGAATCAAATAGAAGCCAAAACAAAATCAAAAGATAAATTACCAACTTGGTTTAACACTAAAAATATAATTTACCCTAGCAAAATTTCTGTTGAACAAACCTCATCTGAAAAAACAGCAGTTTACAAGAGTACTTTAGTTTCAGGAGAAAAGTTAATTGATCTTACAGGTGGTTTTGGTGTCGATGATTATTATTTTGCAAAAAAAATTATAGCAGTCACTCATTGTGAAATTAATCCCGCACTTTCATCTATTGTTAAACATAATTTTGAGCAATTAAATACTAAAAATATTAGTTGTTATCCAGCTGATAGTTTAGAGACTTTAAAATCATTAAATACCAAATGGGATTGGATTTATATCGACCCTTCAAGACGCAACGATGCCAAAGGAAAAGTTTTTATGCTTAAAGATTGTTTGCCAAATGTTCCTGATAATCTTGATTATTATTTTAAAAACTCAAATGCTATTCTTATAAAAACCGCCCCTTTACTTGATCTCTCAGCCGGATTATCGGAATTAAAGCATGTACAAACAATCCATATTGTAGCTGTTGACAATGAAGTAAAAGAATTATTATGGGAATTACACAAAGACTACCTTGGGGAAACAACTATTAAAACAGTTAATATTCTAAAAGATAAAACAGACTTTTTTGAATTTGTTTTCAATAAACAAGGCGTCATTCCAAGTTACGCCTTACCTCAAAAATATTTGTACGAACCCAATAGTGCAATAATGAAATCAGGTGGATTTGATGAAATTGCTATTTTCTTTAGTTTAAATAAACTACATAAACATTCTCATTTATACACTTCTCAAGAAAAAATAGAATTTCCTGGTAGAATTTTTCTAATTCAAAACTGCTTTTCTTATAGCAAAACAGAAATGAAAAGCTTTCTATCAAACACCAAAGCCAACATAACTACTCGTAATTTTCCAGATACGGTCGAAACCATTCGAAAAAAATGGAAAATAAAAGAAGGTGGGAATATATATTGTTTTTTTACTACTGATGAAAATAACAATAAAATAGTTTTAATTTGCAACAAAATATCATAAAATGAAACAACTAATTGTAATAACATTCTTCTTATTTACTGGAAATTTATTTGCTCAAACACCCTGTGATTATAGCTCAAACGTCACTGATTCCATAGGAACTTACAAATCGACCAAAGAATACTTAATGAGTGAGAAAATTTTTGCCGGAAACTCCAGTTATATTTTTTATTCATTGGCATTAACCGACGGATTGCCTACATTAAATGTGCAACTCATTCAAAAAAGTAAAGGCTTTCTTAAAGCAAATTGCTTTGATAAAAATTCAAAATTATTCTTACAATTAAATAATGGTAAAATAATTACCATGATACATATCGATCAAGAAAATTGTGGAACTATGCTTAGAGATGAGAATGGTTTTGACAATCGAGTAACCTCTGGAATATTTATGTTTATGAAAGGAAGTTTAGAAGACTTAAAAAGCTCACCATTATCGATGATGAGAATAAAATATTTAACGGAAAGTGAGGACTATGTAATTAGGAAAGAGTTTAAATCAGAACTAAACAGTCAAGTGTATGAACCTGATACGTATTTCATCAAAAACTTACGTTGTGTAGAATAAATAATTATTCTACACAACTCCATTTTACGTTGGATACTTTATCTTTTAAAGCCGATTTTAAATTATAATGCCACCATTCTGAATCAAAGGAATTGAAATTAGCTTTTACCATTACTCTTTTTAGCAGTTTCCTGTTATTAATAACTTTTTTTGAAAGATTAGAATAACCATGACTGGCTTCTTCTCCAAAAAAATCAAAAGGAGTTCCCATTTCAAGTTCTTTTCCGCTACGCTTGTCAACTAAAGTGATATCTACTGCACCTCCTCGATTATGAATAGAACCTTTACTTGGATCAGCAACATATTTTGGATTGGAAACTATTTTCCACATCTTTTTTTGAATATCTAAAGGCCTGTAACAATCAAAGAATTTAATTCTATATCCTTGATCCATGAACAATTTATTAGCTTCTATGATTGCATTAACCGTTTTCATTCTTAGAAAACACTCGGCACAATCATACACTTTGGCTTTTAAAAAATTATCCTCGGTAGCATATTTCATATCATAAGCAAAATCAGTACTATAATCCTTTAAATTTACAAATGTGGTGTCGTTTACTAGTACTATATCTTTTATCTGTTTGTTAGGAATAGCAACTTGTGCTTTACAAGAAATAAGTAATAAAAAGAAACCTATTAAAAAACCAAGTTTAAAAGAAGAATTCATAAATATATTTTTTTTATAAAAATAAAACATTTGAAGTGATTTAAATAGTAAAACAAAAAAAACGCTAGTGTTAGCGTTTTTTTTTGTTTTAATTACGGAAAATATATCTTTATTTTTTTAAAACTTTTTGACTTATCATTCCTTTATTAGTATTAATTTTTACAATATAAGTTCCTCGTTGTACATTGAAAGGAATTTCAATTGTATCTAAACCTGATAAATTGTCAACTCCAATTAATTTTTGACCAAGAATGTTATATATTGAAACTTCATCAATTATTACATCTGCTTTTTTAGTTATATTTATCTTCTTTTCCAAGTCATTATTATAAATCAATAAATTCGAATTCTTTAATTCATTCTTTTCAACAGCAAGCGTCTTAGCCGTTTCAAATGTTAATTCAAATCGATTTTTATAAGATCCTGCAACTAAATCAATTTCAGCAGTCCCATTTGTGATATCGTAATAAGTAGATGTTTCTTTATCATGAATACTTATATTAGTATTTGAAGGTAAGAATTCTACTGCATCAATCATAAACTGAACAGCTCCTGGTGTATCAACTACAACTCCCAACGGATATGTTTTTGATGTATCAAACGATCCAACTCCTTGTATAGTATATTCTAAATCATTAATTAAAAAATAAGAATCATCATCTTGAGTGTCAATTTGATATGCATCGTAACCTACGTCTACACCGTCGGTTGCGTACTCATTCATAAATCCTATAAGTAATTCTCTGTGGAATTTATTAACGGTGTTAAAGCCCAATCTAATTTTAGTATTATAATTATTATATACGATATCATTACTATTATCATTAAAATGATCTGTTTTTTTAGTTTTATTTGAAACACTATTCTTAAATAAAGTATTAGAAATTGGAACTGACAAATCATCCACGTCACTTTCTTTAACAAAAGCCCGTTGATTATTATTAAAAATAATTGGTTCTGAAGTACCAATACTCACATCTCCATTTACAAAAAAACCTTGTCCAACCGGAATATACTGGTTTGAAATTTTAGTACTGGTACCCACACCACTAATCCCCACCGGCGCAACTGGGGCAACACCTCCTACTAAAGTCAATGTCGCGTATCCTCCTGTATAACCTGACAATATATGAGTGCCATTACTAGGGGAATGTTGCCAAAAATAAAGCGTTCCATCAATTATATTTACCGAATTATTTCCTCCATTTGCAACAGAAATATTGTCTCTTATAAACTCAAAAGCATCTAAAGCAGAAGGATAAGGATTACCTACCAAAAATAAATTATCTGCCAAAACCGTATTGCTATTTATTAATCCATTAAAAGGTTTTCCCTTAAATGTATAATTTTGGGTAGATCCAGAAACACCAGCTCCTTTTAATGTAAATCCTTGAGAGGGTCGAATGGGATCCGTTTCAATAAAATGAATCCAATTGGCATATTCCGAACCGTTTTCAAATTTATACAACCAATATCTTGCTAAGCTTAAAGGGGAACTTTGAACTCCATCATATCCGCTTATCCAATTAATATTTTGAGGAACCCCTATTGTTGTGCCATCTTTAAAAACACCATTAACAGTATAATCATTATTAATGCTAGTTCCATTTATAGGTCCCACAGGTGAAGACCAATAGTTATAGTTGTATTTATTAACTGCTCCTTGTTGATCTCTTTTTATAAAACCTATGCTTGAAACATCGAGCTCACTATTCAAAGTTTGAACTAATTGGGATTTCCCAGTTAAATCTATTAAACCATCCAATTTTAAATAATGTGAAACTTGTATTTTAGTATCGTTATTAATTGATAATTTTTTATAAGTAGTTGCGTCTGTACCTTCCACAAACAATCCTAAAACTGTTTTATTTCCGGTAGAAGTTACATTATGTTTAATTTTTACAATGTTTCCATTTACTGTTAGTCCAACATTAACAATTGAAACTGCATTAGGAATAGTTTGAATTGCGCCATTTTTCCATATAGACGAATCGTTCCATGCACCGTCAGCGATAGTTTCATAGGGCAATGGAGCGGTTTGAACCCCAGCTATAATTTTATTTTTATTTAGATATTTGATTCTTAAAAAATTTCGTTCATCTGTCAATCCTTCAATGGTTGTTCCGTAAAATGTATTAAAATCATAATAGGCTTTTAATGTAGTCCAAGGAATTGATTTAATCTCATTACTGGAAATATTATGTGGTAATATGGCACCATCAGCAGTATTATCAACAAATTTATTAATTTCCTGATTCATCAAATAATTGAGTTGATTTGATGTTAATGCCGTATCCCAGATATGAATTTCATCAATTTCACCATAAAATGGAGTTCTAATATCGTTTTTATTTACATAAAGTGCACCTACAGAATATCTTGAATAATTAGGTGTTGGATTTTGAAGATTAAAAGTGGATGAATCCAATACTCCATCTATATAAAGATCTGCACTACCTAGATAGTAAATTGCTACTATATTATGCCATTTTCCATCTGCTACTGCAGTATTTGAAACAAATTTCAAACTACCGTCCCATAAAGCTTCAATTTTATTAGCGGAATTTAATCGTAATTCTAAATTAATTCCTTTACTCATTATGGTTTTATTAGCAGCTACTGTACCGTCATTTCTCAACCAAAAACCAATAGTAAAAGAGCCACTATTAAGATTCAAAGCATACTCACCTACTAAAAAATTACTAGCTCCAATACTTACCAATTCTTTAGATTCAACTTTAGGCACTTTACCAAAAGTGAAATACTTAGTTCCGTCAAAATCATACCAAGTTTGTAAGTTCCCATTTCCATCAGATTTCAGTGGAATTACATCAACTATATCGGCATCATTAAACGCGCTATTGTCACTAACAATCAATGCATATTCTTCTGTTGCTAATTTTGAAAATGAACTAAATGCTGCAACAGGAATTCCAACAAATACATTCCCAACATCACCCCCTGTTTCAACTACTTTCCATTTTCTATTTATTCTAGTAGCAGAAGTAGTCAAACCTGTACGTATTGTTGTTACATTTGAACTACTAGCTGAATACGTACCATTATCAGAACCCCAAACTAAAAAATTATTATCAACGGTAAATTGATTGATATTAGCATTATTTGTGCTTGCAATGACCCCTAAACCAATTGTTACTTCATTACTTTCATTGGAACTTTTTGATTGTTTTTGATATAAATCAGATCCTATATCTCTACCTATTCCAGCAATATTATAATTAAAACCAGTATTTGTAGTACTATTCCAAATAATTCCTCCAGCAGAATTAATATAATTTTTGCTCGTGCCATTTATTCCTAAAGTAATACCATATTTTATAGCAAGATACGTTTCAATCTTAGGACGATTACTGTCCAAAACACGTGAAGCATATGATAATACTTCAGCTACACGACCATTTAGATTGCCATAATTTGTCCCACTATTTATATTTTTACCTATATTATAAGGTGTTCCTTTCCAAATTGTACCATCTAAATAACCTAAATTACTGTAAAGCGTACTTGAACTATTCAAAATTCCAATTGTGTTAGAATTAAATAATAAATCTACACCCATTAAAGCCATATTTGATGTGTTTCTAGTGTTAATTATCCCTGCTTTAGCATAATTCCCAACTGCATCACCTACGCTAAAATAAGGCATAGTTGCATTTGTTTGCCATTGATTAAACCACAATCTTTCATTTGTTAAACGAGACGAAAAATTCCCAAATCCAATCCCTGTAAGTTCACCGGAAACAATAGGATAAGATGGGTTTGATGCCGAAGTTCCTGAAATAATTGTCATTGGAGATGTAGAACCATCAATGGCAACATCTGGTTCCATTACAATAAAAGTTTCGTGCGTATAATATCCATTATCAGTATTGTATAAAAATTGACTAAGAGTTGAACCATCATTTTGAAATTTCACAACTGGATTAAAATTAATATTACCATTAGCCGCATCAATATATGTAGGTTGATTTGCAACGGTAGTTTGTGAAGCATCTTTACCAAGTGATCCTAAATCTTTCCATAAAGCCACCTTAGCACCTGTAGCTAAATTAATTCCTCTTGTAGCTTTAAGCCATAATCTAAAATCTGGGTTCCCCCCTCCAGGACCAGTTACCACAGGGTCATATCCCTCTCCCTTAACTAGAAAAGTGTAAGAAGGTTTTAAAGGATCATCACTAGGAATAAATATTTTTGCCCATTTAACTCCAGGAGATTGTGGTGTAAAACGAATAATAAAACCTGTTGAACCACCAGCTATAAGGGGATTAACAATGGGTTGAACCAAAATCACAAAATCGGAGGATGCGCCTGAAGTCAATCCTGTGCCTGGATTATAAATCAAACTATTTACTGTACCCATCGTCAACGGACAAGTCCCTGTATTTGCTATAAAAAAAGTTCTATTTAACGAACCTAAAACATCAACAGTTTCAAACAAAGTTCCCGTAGCTGACGTTGGTACTGTTTGTCCATTAGAAATAGGCTGCGTAGGCATCCCTCCTAAAACTGAGATAGATGGTGCATTATTATAACTAACTGTAAAAGTAAAATTACCTACATTTGATTCAATAGTAATAACTGAAGAACCAGATCCACAACTTGAAGAAAGCCTCTTGACTTTAAATTTACCTACATCTCCTTTTTTAATTTTATCTTCAGATATATAGGGTATAGAAGAAATAATAAAATTTAAATTACTTGACGAAATATTTTGAATATTTAAAGTAGGATTCCCATTTGTAGGGATATTTGTTACTGAAAATTCTACTTCCCCTGATAGGCCAAAATCCACTGCTCCCCCCTCGGAAACATTTATTGCAGGGCTCCCATAACTTACATTTATAGTTGCTGTTTGTGCAAAATTAATTAATGAACTAAGTAACAAAATTATAAAAAAAAGTTTTTTGAGTAATTTTAACTTCATGGCGATTGTAATTAATTACAATAAATATCACTTAATAGTCCTTAAAATTAAACAAAACACTTACGAAAAACAATAAAATAAACAAAATTATTTCGACTAAATACTAAAATAATCGATTAAAAACATTTTTTTATAAAATAGAATCAAGTCAGATTAGAACAAATTTAAAAGAATCAACTTTCAAAACACTACACATAAACGCGTAACTACTTTAAAACTAGAACAAAAAAAACCCTTGTAAAATACTGACTATTAGTATTATACAAGGGTAATTAAGTGAAGGCAGAAGGATTCGAACCTTCGACCGCCTGCTTAGAAGGCAGGTGCTCTATCCAGCTGAGCTATGCCTCCATTGCTCGTTTAAGAAAATTAGTCGGGGTGGCAGGATTCGAACCTGCGGCCTCCTGCTCCCAAAGCAGGCGCGATAACCGAGCTACGCTACACCCCGAATTGCAAAAAAAATATAAAGCGGAGGGACAGGGACTCGAACCCTGGCACCGATTACTCGATGACAGTTTAGCAAACTGCTCCATTACCACTCTGGCACCCCTCCAAGCTCAAAGAAACGTGTCTCGTTTTGCGGTTGCAAATTTAAGACAACTTTACGTTTCCCACAACTATTTTAAGGCTTTTTTTTATGTTTTTTTGACATTATTCTAAAAACAGTTCACAATCAAACATATAGCTTGAAATAAAAATTCACTTTAATTTTGAAAAAATATAATACTGAGTCAAAAACAAAAATTTGTTCAAAAAAGAGTAAATTTGCTATATAAACCAACATTTTATAAGTTATGAACAAAAGAGTTGTTATCGTTTCTGCCGTTAGGACACCTATCGGAAGTTTTATGGGGGGATTATCTACCGTTTCTGCACCAAAATTAGGTGCAATTGCAATTAAAGGAGCTTTAGACAAAATAAATCTAGATCCAAATTTAGTTGACGAAGTTTTTATGGGAAATGTCGTTCAGGCAGGTGTAGGACAAGCTCCTGCGCGTCAAGCAGCAATTTATGCTGGCTTACCTGATAGCGTAGCCTGTACTACAATAAATAAAGTATGTGCATCTGGTATGAAATCAGTAATGTTAGGAGCCCAAGCAATTCAGTGTGGTGATGCAGAGATCGTCATAGCTGGAGGAATGGAAAACATGAGCTTGATTCCACATTATATGAATTTGAGAACAGGAACCAAGTTTGGTCCATCAACCATGGTTGACGGAATGCAAAAAGATGGTTTAACGGATGCTTATGACAACAACGCAATGGGAGTTTGCGCTGACTTATGTGCATCTGAATATAAGTTTACAAGAGAAGACCAAGATAATTACGCAATCCAGTCTTATACTCGTTCTGCTAAAGCATGGGAGGCTGGTAAATTTGATAATGAAATAGTTCCAGTTGCTGTCCCACAAAGAAAAGGAGACCCAATTATAGTTTCTAAAGATGAAGAATTTACAAACGTAAAAATAGATCGCATCCCTACATTAAATGCAGTATTTACTAAAGATGGTACTGTTACAGCTGCAAATGCTTCTACTATTAATGACGGAGCTGCTGCATTAATTTTAATGAGTGAAGAAAAAGCTTTATCATTAGGACTAAAACCTCTAGCCTACATAAAAAGCTATGCAGATGCGGCTCAAGAGCCAAAGTGGTTCACTACAAGTCCATCAAAAGCATTACCTAAAGCGCTAGAAAAAGTTGGCCTAACAACTAGCCAAGTTGATTACTTTGAATTCAATGAAGCCTTCGCGGTTGTAGGGCTTGCGAATGCCAAAATTTTAGGTTTAGATAATGACAAAGTAAACGTAAACGGTGGCGCTGTCTCTCTAGGACATCCATTAGGTTGCTCTGGGGCACGAATTATAGTTACGCTACTCAATGTACTAGAACAAAATAACGGTAAGATTGGAGCAGCTGCTATATGTAATGGTGGTGGTGGCGCTTCTGCCATTGTAATTGAAAGAGCTTAAATAATCATAAATTATGGGTTTTTAAGCACCAAAATCTTACAACCCATAATTTCAACTTATAAATTGATCTAAATGTTCGGAATTTGTAATCTAGCAATAATCCCCTTACGATTTGAACCCAGTGATAAAAGCGAAATTGTTTCTCAAGTTTTATTTGGTGAACATTTCGAAATTATTGAACAATTTAAGCAATGGTCTCGCATCAAAATGCAATTTGATGATTACGAAGGCTGGGTAGATTCTAAACAATATCAATTGATTTCTGAGGCTAATTACATTCAACTTTCAAATGATACAATTATTCTAAATGGTGATTTAATTGAATACATAACTGGAAATTCAAATTTACTAATACCAATTCCTTTAGGATCATCATTATCATTTATAAATAACAATGAGATTAACGTCAATAATTTTTATTTCGAAGGCACAAAAATAAATGGTATTAAAGACAAAAAAGAATTGATCAATACTGCTTTTTTATATTTAAACGCTCCCTATTTATGGGGAGGAAAAACTCCTTTTGGTATAGACTGCTCCGGTTTCACTCAAATGGTATACAAACTAAATGGTTATAAACTATTAAGAGATGCTTCACAACAAGCAACTCAAGGAGAAGCTTTGAGTTTTATCGAAGAAAGTGAACCTGGTGATTTGGCATTTTTTGACAATGATGAAGGAAACATTATCCATGTAGGAATCATCATGGAAAACAACTATATCATTCACGCAAGTGGAAAAATAAGAATTGACAGACTAGACCACCTAGGTATTTACAATCCAGAAATAAACAAACACACCCACAAACTTAGGGTTATCAAAAAAATTATATAACAAAAAAAAACCTATCTGAAACAGATAGGTTTTTTTATACTTATGTAAGATTTACATTTTATCTTTTAATGCTTTTTTCTTTTCAGTCATTTCTAAAGCACCATAAACACTTATCAACGTGTTTTTAACCTCTTCATTTTTAGGATCCAATTCATTTGCTTTTTCTAAATATGGCAAAGCATCTTTAAAAACTACTTCTCTTTGTTTTTTAAGAACTAAGTAACGCTTGTTATCTTTCTCTGAGTTTCCTAATTTATTCATTTCCTCAAAAATAACTTTGTCCCCGTCCAGTTTCATAATAGCCAAATTAAGATATGCATTTACATAATCAGGCTTAATTTCAATTGCTCTTTTATAATACTTCTCAGCATCAACTACATTTTTAGCGTTATAGCTAACAACTCCTAAATTAAAAACTAAATCTGCATCATTAGGATTTTTTTCTAAAGCTTCAGAGATTAATTTTTTATATTTATCAAAATCTTTAGTTTCTAAATACAAGTTAGCTTCTGTCAAAATTAATGAATCATCATCAGGATTATTCGCTCTAGCTTCAGCAATTGCTTTTTTAGCTTCATCAGTTCTCCCTTTTTCAACTAAAATTAAAGCCATATTTTTATATATCTCTCCTCTTTTTGATGGAATAACCTCCGTACGTGGTTTTTCATGTGTCCCCATTTTCACCATTCTATCTCTTTCTTGAACGGTAGCGAAAAGATCTTCTTCACTAGTCAATTTATTTACAGCCAAATAACTTGTTCCTTTTCCAGAATAGTTCATTGTCTTCAAATCATCGTACAATTTCAACGCTTTGTCATATTCTTTCGCATTTACATAAGTAGACGCTGCATAATATAAATTTAAAGTGTCTTTTTTATCTAATAAATAAGCGTCATATAATTTTTGAGCACTTTCAAGATCTTTGTTCACTTTAGAATCAGCTATCGCACTATTTATCAACTTATATTTTATTGCTGTAATTGAAGTAGCTGCTTCAGTTGAATATTTTGATTTTCCTGAAGCTTTCTCAGCTGCCAGCAAATCCAAATAAGCCGCAGATGCTATAGATAAATTTTTATCAGTATCTATATTTTTATTTGCCAAGTCCAAAAAAGCATTTCCTTTCACAAAGAAAAATTGTGCTTTTTCAGAGTCTGATGCATTTGAAATTAAAGACTCAGCACCTTTCAAAATTGTAGCAGCTTCTTGAGAATCGCCTTTTTTTAATGCTTTTTCTGCCGCTTTAATTTCATCTTTTTGAGCAAAAGTAGCTACTGATATCAATAATGCTGATGCAAGTATTACATATTTACCTTTCATAATATTCATTTTTGTTATTTAATAATTATTCTTTTTTTATTTATTTAAACTATGCTTCATCGTCGTCTGAGTCATCCTCTTCAGCCTCATCTTCAACTTCCTCGTCTTCTTCGTCATCCGAATCATCATCAACTCCTACTTCTTCTTCAAGAACTTCAAGAACAGGTTTCACCCTTTCAATTGTCTCTACTTCGATAACATTTCCGTCTTCGTCAACAACAACCTCTTCTTCATCATCCTTCATTACTTTTGTAACTGCAGCAATAGAATCTTTCCCTTTTAGATTAATCAGTTTCACACCTTGAGTAGCACGTCCCATCACTCGTAAATCTTCAACCGCCATTCTAATAGTCAATCCTGATTTATTGATGATCATTAAATCATCTGCATCAGTTACTGCATTAATAGAAATAAGACTTCCTGTTTTCTCAGTGATATTTAAAGTTTTCACTCCTTTACCACCACGATTAGTTATACGGTAAACATCTTCTCCATCTTCATCAACTAATTTAGTACGTTTTCCGTATCCATTTTCAGTTACTACTAATACTTGAGAATCGTTTACAGCATCCTTATCTACAGTAATCATGCCAATCACTTCATCATTATCGTCTTTAAGCGAAATTCCACGTACTCCAGAAGCTGTTCTTCCCATTGGACGGGTCTTTGTTTCTTCAAAACGAACTAACTTACCTGACTTAACAGCTAATATAATTTGGCTTTCACCATTTGTCAATTTAGCTTCTAATAATTCATCACCTTCTTTAATAGTAATAGCTGCAACTCCGTTTATTCTAGGTTTAGAATATTTCTCTAATGAAGTTTTCTTAACCTGACCCTTTTTAGTCACCATAACTAAGTTATGACTCTTAATATAATCTTGGTCTTTTAGATCTTGAGTACAAATAAAAGCTTTCACTTTATCATCACTCTCTATATTTACCAAATTCTGGATTGCTCTCCCTTTGGCCGTTTTACTTCCTTCAGGAATTTCATAAACACGCATCCAGAAACATTTCCCTTTTTGAGTAAAGAACATCATATATTGATGATTTGTTGCCACAAACATATGCTCTAAGAAATCTTGATCTCTCGTTCCAGCACTTTTTTGCCCAACTCCTCCTCTATTTTGAGTTTTATATTCCGTTAGATTTGTACGCTTAATATATCCTGCGTGTGAAATTGTAATTACTACATTTTCATCAGCAATTAAATCTTCGATACTTACATCCCCACCAGAATACTCTATTTGAGAACGACGTTCATCACCATATTTATCCCGAATTTCTTCTAATTCTTCTTTGATCAATGCAGTTCTTAAGTTCACATCTGCTAATAACGCTTTCAAATGTTCAATTAATTTCATCAATTCGTCATACTCAGCTCTTAACTTGTCTTGTTCCAGACCAGTTAATTGACGCAAACGCATTTCTACAATTGCACGCGCTTGAATATCTGACAATTTAAATCTTTCGATTAATTTTTCTCTAGCTTCCTCAGTGTTTTTAGAACCTCTAATTAAGGCAATCACTTCGTCAATATTATCAGAAGCAATGATTAATCCTTCTAAAATATGTGCTCTTGCCTCGGCTTTTTTTAGTTCAAATTGAGTTCTTCGAGTCACTACATCATGACGGTGTTCTACAAAATAATGAATCAAGTCTTTCAGATTCAACATTTGAGGACGACCTTTTACAATTGCAATGTTATTAACACTAAAAGAAGATTGCAGTTGGGTATACTTATACAAAGTATTCAAAACTACGTTAGGCGTAGCGTCACGTTTCAAGATATAAACGATACGCATACCGTTTCTATCTGATTCATCACGAATATTTGCAATACCCTCTATTTTTTTTTCATTTACTAAGTCAGCAGTACGCTTAATCATATCTGCCTTATTGACTTGATAAGGAATTTCAGTTACAATAATAGATTCTCTACCATCCACTTCTTCAAAACCAACTTTGGCGCGCATCACTACTCTACCTCTACCTGTTTTAAAAGCTTCTCGAACTCCTTCATAACCATAAATTATACCACCGGTAGGGAAATCTGGTGCTTTAATGTGGTTCATTAATTCATCAACCTCAATGTCATTATTGTCCATATAGGCCAATGTCCCATTAATTACTTCCGTAAGATTGTGAGGAGGCATATTAGTAGCCATACCTACTGCAATACCTGTGGCACCGTTTATCAATAAAGTAGGAACACGAGTTGGCATTACTGTTGGCTCTTGAAGCGTATCATCAAAATTTAATTTAAAATCAACTGTTTCTTTATCAATATCCGCTAAAATTTCTTCCGAAATCTTACGCATTCTAGCCTCCGTATAACGCATGGCAGCAGGACTATCTCCATCTACTGAACCAAAGTTACCTTGACCATCAATTAATAAATAACGCATACTCCATTCTTGAGCCATACGAACCATGGCGTCATAAACTGAGGTATCTCCGTGAGGGTGATACTTACCTAAAACTTCTCCGACAATTCTTGCGGACTTTTTGTGCGCAGATCTTGAATTAACTCCTAAATCATGCATACCAAATAGTACTCGACGATGTACTGGTTTCAAGCCATCTCTAACATCTGGAAGTGCTCTTGATACAATTACTGACATCGAATAATCAATGTAAGCCGTTTTCATTTCATCTTCTATGTTAATAGGAATTAACTTTTCTCCTTCAGACATAAGTTGTTATATTAAATAATTATATTAGTTTCAAAACGTGCCAATATACGGCTTTCTGAAATTTTTCAAAGCATTTTAACTTACTTATTTCAATGATTTATTAACAAATTAACATTCGCTTTTGTTTAATAAATTAACAAATATTCAACATTATTTTATCTTTTTTTTTGTCAATTAGCTGACACGACTTCTTAGGAACGATTTTTGTTTTTCAAATAGTAATTCACTAAATTTACATATACTAAATATATATTATGGATGATAATTTTTCACCAAGAGTAAAAGACGTTATAACCTATAGCAAAGAAGAAGCTTTGCGATTGGGTCATGACTTTATAGGTACTGAACACTTGATGCTAGGTATCCTTCGAGATGGTAATGGTAAAGCAATTCAAATATTAAATAACCTTTCTGTTGATTTAGATCATTTAAGACGAAAGGTCGAAATACTTAGCCCCGCAAACCCTACTTTAGATACTAATGTAGAAAAGAAAAACCTACACTTAACACGTCAAGCCGAGCGCGCATTGAAAACTACTTTTCTAGAAGCAAAAGTGTTTCAAAGTTCCTCTGTAAGTACTGCACATTTATTATTGTGCATATTAAGAAATGAAAACGATCCCACAACCAAGCTATTAAATAAACTTAAAATAGATTATGACGTAGCTAAAGAACAATACATAAATATGACACCAAACGAAGAAGAATTCTTAGAAAATTTACCAAGAGCAACCGACTCCTACAATGAAGATTCAGGACAAGATGACAGTCTTAAAGAAGGTAATTTTAATAATCCCGCCAATAAATCCAACAAAAAATCCAAAACACCTGTTTTAGATAATTTCGGAAGAGATTTAACCGAAATGGCCGAAGAAGGAAAATTAGATCCTGTTGTAGGACGTGAAAAAGAAATTGAACGTGTTTGCCAAATTTTGAGCCGACGTAAAAAAAACAATCCACTGCTTATAGGAGAACCTGGAGTTGGTAAATCTGCTATTGCAGAAGGTTTAGCTTTACGCATCATACAAAAGAAAGTGTCAAGAATCCTATTCAACAAAAGAGTAGTAACATTGGATCTAGCTAGTCTTGTTGCAGGAACTAAATACAGAGGTCAGTTTGAAGAGCGCATGAAAGCAGTAATGAATGAATTGGAAAAAAATGATGATATCATCCTTTTCATTGATGAAATTCATACCATTGTTGGTGCTGGAGGCGCAACTGGTTCACTAGATGCATCTAACATGTTTAAACCTGCATTAGCAAGAGGAGAAATCCAATGTATTGGAGCAACTACTCTTGATGAATACAGACAATATATTGAAAAAGACGGTGCTTTAGAAAGACGTTTCCAAAAGATAATTGTTGAACCAACATCAGTTGAGGAAACGATTACGATTTTAAATAATATCAAAAACAAATACGAGGACCATCATAATGTTACTTATACACCCGAAGCGATTGAGGCTTGTGTAAAGTTGACAAATAGATACATGTCTGAACGATTTTTACCGGACAAGGCTATCGATGCTTTAGACGAAGCAGGTTCACGTGTTCATATTACCAATATTGAGGTACCTAAAAAAATTCTTGATTTAGAACGTCAATTAGAAGATATCCGTGAACTAAAAAATGTTGTTGTCAAAAAACAAAAATATGAGGAAGCAGCTAAACTTCGTGATGATGAAAAACGCATCGAAAAAGAATTAGCAATTGCTCAAGAACAATGGGAAGAGGATGCTAAAAACAACCGAATCGAAGTTACAGAGGACAATGTTGCCGATGTAGTTTCGATGATGACAGGAATTCCTGTTAATCGTATCGCTCAAACCGAAAGTAACAAATTAGCCAAACTACCGGAGCTCATAGAAAGCAAAGTAGTTGGACAAAATGAAGCTGTACTTAAAATTGCGCGTTCAATTCAAAGAAATCGCGCAGGATTGAAAGACCCAAATAGACCTATTGGTTCATTTATCTTTCTTGGTCAAACAGGAGTTGGAAAAACACAATTGGCCAAAGTTCTAGCTAAAGAATTATTTGATTCCGAAGATGCATTGGTTCGTATTGACATGAGTGAATACATGGAGAAATTTGCAATTTCGCGTTTAGTTGGAGCGCCTCCAGGATACGTTGGATACGAAGAAGGTGGACAATTAACTGAGAAAGTACGTCGCAAACCTTATTGTGTTGTTTTATTAGATGAAATAGAAAAAGCACATCCTGATGTTTTCAATATGTTGCTACAAGTTCTTGATGACGGGTATTTGACAGATAGCTTAGGCCGAAAAATTGATTTCAAAAACACAATCATCATCATGACTTCTAATGTAGGAGCACGACAATTGAAAGATTTTGGTCAAGGTGTTGGTTTTGGTACCGCTGCCAAAGTTGCTCAAGCAGATGATAATTCAAAAAGTATTATTGAAAATGCGCTTAAGAAAACATTTGCACCCGAATTTTTAAACAGAATTGATGACGTAATCGTTTTCAACGCTTTAGAAAAACACGATATTGATTTGATTATCGAAATTGAATTAAAAAAATTATATGCTAGAGTTTCTGAATTAGGATACCAATTAACCCTTTCTGATAAAGCAAAATCTTTTATTGCTGAAAAAGGATTTGACAGACAATTTGGAGCTAGACCTCTAAAAAGAGCCATTCAAAAATATGTTGAGGATGCGCTTGCTGAAGAAATTATAACTTCAAAAATTACATCAGGAGATGAGATTTTTATGGATATAGAAGATGGAGCACAAGAATTAAATGTACATGTACATAAAGCTGGTGAACCAACAAACCCATAAGCATACATCCTCTAATTTATTAAAGAGTCCGTTACTTTATATAAAGTAACGGACTTTTTCTTTACGTTAATTATACCCAATATTAAAAACATATATTTACATTTGAATTTTATAATACAAATCAAACAAAAATAAAAATATGCCTCTAAATAAAGTAATACTAGGGAGTGAGGAATGGTGTTCTTTTCCTGAATTAGGAATCCCCACGATTAAAGCACGTGTAGATTCGGGCGCAAAAACATCGGCTCTACATGCAATAAATATTGCTCCTTTCATAAAAAATGAATCCAATTGGGTACGATTTGACATAAATCCTATTCAAAACAACCTTAAGACCGTTATTCATTGCGAAGCTCCTTTAATCGACAAAAGAATAGTCAAAAGCTCTAGTGGATTTAGAGAACAACGATATGTAATTCAAACTAATTTACAAATTGGAGAATCAACATGGCCTATCGAAATGACATTGACCAACAGAGATTCAATGGGGTTCCGAATGCTTTTAGGTAGAGAAGCCATGAGCGGCAGAGTCCTTGTTGATCCAGAGCAAAAATACCTTTTAGGTCAACCCACTTCAGAAGCGCTAAAAGAGTTATATGTGAATGCTGAAAAAGCACCAACAGGTCTACGTATTGGTGTCTTGGCCAGTAATCCTGAATTATACTCTAACAAACGTATAATGGAAGCGGGGGAAATGCGTGGTCACGAAATGCATTTTTTAAACATTAAAGAATGTTATATGAGACTGGATGCTCAAACTCCCGAAATTCATTATAGAGGTGGTATCATTTTAAATCAATTTGACGCTATTATTCCAAGAATACGACCAAGTATTACTTTTTATGGTTGCGCTTTAACTAGGCAATTTGAAGCATTAAAAGTATTTTGCTTAAATTCTGCAAGCGCTATTACACAATCTCGCGACAAGTTATATTCCCTCCAATTATTATTAAATAGCGGTATTGGTATTCCTACTACTGGATTTGCGAATTCTCCATTGGATACAAATGATTTAATAAAAATGGTAGGTGGTTCTCCATTAATTGTAAAGTTATTAGAAGGAACTCAAGGAAAAGGAGTTGTACTTGCTGAAACAAAAAAAGCGGCAGAAAGTGTAATCAATGCATTCAAAAGTGTTAATGCTAATATATTAGTTCAAGAATTTATCAAAGAAGCCGATGGAAAAGACATTCGCTGTTTTGTGATCGACGGAAAAGTAGTCGCTTCTATTCAACGTGAAGCTATGCCAGGTGAATTTAGAGCTAACATACACCTTGGCGGAACAGCCACAGTAATAAAAGCAACTTCTGAAGAAAAACGCATAGCCATAAAAGCAGCAAAAGCGATGGACCTAAAAGTAGCAGGTGTAGATATTATTCGTTCTGCAAAAGGGCCATTACTATTAGAAGTAAATTCTTCTCCAGGACTTGAAGGAATCGAAGGCGCTACAAATAAGGATATCGCAGGCGAAATGATTAAAGCCATCGAGAAGAATTTTAAGATAAAATAAAAAGTGAACCCCTATCTCGATATTATCATTCGAAGTGCCACCGTATATTTTTTTATGGTAATAGCATTACGCGTTTTTGGTAAGAAAGAATTATCACAGCTCAATACAGCCGATGTTATTTTGATATTACTAATTAGTAATTCGGTTCAAAATGCAATGGTTGGAAATGATTCTAGCCTTTACGGAGGCTTGATTGCAGCAACCGTTTTATTTGGTATCAATTTTATATTAAAAAAAATAATGTTCAAATATCAAAAAATCAATAGTTTCTTTATCGATAAACCTGAGATTTTAATTCACAATGGAACATTAGAATTTAAAACTTTAAGTAGACTAAATATTACTTCTGAAGAATTGAGAGAAGCCATGAGAGAACATGGAGTAGAACATTTTAAGGACGTAAAATTATCAATGCTAGAGATTGATGGTAATATCAGCATCATTACTGGCAATATCAATTTGAAACAGAGTCTTTATAAAAGAAAGAAAAAAGTAAAAAAAACAATCCTCTAGTTTTAAAAAAAAACTTTTACTGACTTATAAAAACAAAAAGAGATCCAAGTTTAATTTAAAACTGGATCTCTTTTTTTCTAGTAACTATTTATTTTCAGATTATATAAACAATCTTAAAAAATAATATACTAAGCCTGCCAATAATCCTGAAACCGGAATAGTTAAAACCCATGCCCATAACAAACTTACCGTTACACCCCAACGAACAGCCGAAATGCGTTTAGTCAAACCTACCCCTATTATCGAACCCGTTATAGTATGAGTTGTACTTACTGGAACTTTAAAATGCTCCGTAAAATAAAGTGTCAAAGCTCCAGCAGTTTCTGCAGCAACTCCTTCAAATGATGTTACTTTAGTGATTTTTGACCCCATTGTTTTCACAATTTTCCAGCCACCACTTAAAGTTCCTATAGCAATAGCAGTATAACAAGCCAATGGAATCCATTCTGGCATTACTCCTTTAATTCCTTTTTCATCATTTGGCAAAACCACTTGCAACCATTCAGGAAGACTTACAATATCAACACCGCTGGTCTTAATATAAACAGCTACTGCTGCTGCAATAATTCCCATTACTTTTTGCGAATCATTTCCTCCATGTCCTAAACTAAAAGCTGCCGAAGACAACAACTGCATTTTTTTCAAAACCGCATCCGCTCTATGTAAATTTAAACTACTAAATACTAAAGCAAAAATGGATATCGATATGATTATAAAAGCTACTAAAAACCACTTTATATTGTGTGATTCAAATACTATACTCCAAAAAACAGAAGTTACAAATCTTGGGTTTTCTATTTTTTCGAAGGGTACCATTTGGTTATAAACAAATAAAACAGAGCCTATCATTAATGCTATTGTAAACAATTTAGGCAACAAACTCTTCTTTGAGGCATTGAGTAACCAAATAGAAATAAAATACGACATGACAGCTCCTAAAAGAGGTGCCAATACAATAAATGCAATGATAATAACGACACCTGAAGGCATCCCTCCATCTTTACCTGCTTTGTACCAACTTACAATATTATACCAGTGCTTGATGTGTTCTACTCCGTCTTCAACAATAACATAATCAGAAAATCCGTGTACAGCAATGGCATGAGCAATAGCCGCTCCAGCAAAACCTCCAATCAAAGTATGAGAGGAACTAGAAGGTATCCCTTGCCACCAAGTAATTAGATTCCAGATGATAGCCGCAACAACTCCCGCAAGAATTACGGTCAAGTTAATCTGGCTAGAATCAGCCGTTTTTGCAACAGTATTAGCAACACCTAAACCAAAAACCCAGTACGCTAAGAAATTAAAAAAAGCGGCCCATACAACTGCTTGAAATGGGGAAAGAACTTTGGTTGCAACTACAGTAGCAATGGCATTTGCGGCATCGTGAAAACCATTGATGTAATCAAAAATCAAGGCCAATACTATAATAACTATTAGTAGAGTAAACATAATTTTAATTGAAAGATTGAGAAATTTTCGAAATTTTTAAGAATGCTTAACGGCAATTGATTCTAAAACACTTGCAACACTTTTACATTTATCAGTCGCAGTTTCTAAAATAGATAATACTTCTTTATATTTAATTATGTTTTTAGCATCTGTTTCATTTTCAAAAATCTCAAAAACAGCTTTATTATAAACTGTATCTGATTTATTTTCTAATTTCGAAATTCTAGCACAAGCTGCAGTAATATTTGGAATATTTTTTAAGTTCCTCAACTCCTTAACTGCTGCATCAATATTTTGACAAGCGTCAAGATTGATTTCTGTCAATTTTCTAATTGACTTCGTAATTTTATCTACTTGATACAAACGCATGATGCTAGAAGCACCGTGCAAACGGTCTGCTACATTATCAATTGAAGTCACTAATGAGTGAATATCCTCTCTGTCAAATGGAGTAATAAAATTTCTACTCAACTCCAGATTAGTTTGGCGCGTAATATCCTCTCCTTTTTGTTCTAATGCATCAATCTTTTGAAAAAGAACTTCTCTTTCCTTCAAAGGAAGATTCACTGCCTCATGTAAATTGGAAGCCAATTCAATTAAATTACTAGATGCCTCTTCGAAAAGTGGAAAGAATTTTTTATCCTTCGGAACTAAAAATTGGAATATACTATTTAATGACATTTTATATTTTTTTAGGGTACAAATTTAATTGATTTATTTTTTGGAAACCAACCTTAATTTAACAAATCATCTTCTATTTGAAAACTGTTTAAAAAAGCAACAGTTTTCTCAATATCATAATGCAAAATTCTATCTTCTTTTACAAATGAAACTTCTTCTCTATAAGAACTCAAGAACATTTCAATAAAATCACTAGATTTTAAAGGTCTTCTAAATTCAATTGCCTGAGAAGCATTCATCAATTCAATGGCTAAAATTCGCTCCAAATTATCCATTACACGCAATGCTTTTGTAGCACCATTGGCACCCATACTCACATGATCTTCTTGTCCATTACTTGAGACAATACTATCAACACTTGCCGGTGTTGCTAATTGTTTATTTTGACTGGCGATACTTGCAGCTGTATATTGAGGAATCATTAATCCCGAATTTAATCCTGGATTATCAACTAAAAAAGCAGGTAGATTACGCAATCCAGATATTAATTGGTACGTTCTTCTCTCAGAAATACTTCCTAATTCAGCCAAAGCAATTGCCATAAAGTCTAATGCTAATGCCAAAGGCTGACCATGAAAGTTTCCTCCTGATATAATTTGGTCACTTTCGATAAATATATTTGGGTTGTCTGTAACGGAATTAATCTCTGTTTTAAACACTTTTTTCACATAATCCATCGCATCTTTTGATGCACCATGAACCTGAGGAATACATCTAAAAGAATACGGATCTTGAACATGAGTTTTTTCTTGCTCAATAATTTCGCTTCCTTCTAAAAAGTCTTTCACGCGATTTGCCGTTACTATTTGTCCTTTATGAGGACGAATAAAATGAATTAACTCATTAAAGGGTTCTATTCTACCATCAAACCCTTCCAAAGACATTGCTCCAATTAAATCAGCTAAATAAGAAAACTTATTCGCTTTCATTAAAATGTGAGCACCATAAGCACTCATAAATTGTGTGCCATTTAATAAAGCCAGTCCTTCTTTGGATTTCAAAACGATGGGCTCCCAATTGAAACGTTCCATGATTACTTTGGAAGACACTTTATTTCCTTCAAAATAAACTTCTCCTTCTCCCAATAATGGCAAAGATAAATGAGCTAAAGGTGCTAAATCTCCAGAAGCTCCTAATGAACCTTGCGTATAAATTACTGGTAATATGTCATTATTATAAAAAGCGACCAATCGCTCTACTGTTTGCAATTGAATACCTGAATGTCCGTAACTCAACGATTGAATTTTAAGTAACAGCATTAGCTTAACAATCGCTGTTGGCACTTCTTCACCAGTTCCACAAGAATGTGATTTCACTAGGTTTTCTTGCAATTTTGATAAGTTTTCATTTGAAATTTTTACATTACAAAGAGAACCAAAACCAGTATTAATTCCATAAATAGGTTCCGAATGGGAAGCCATCTTTTTATCTAGATAATCTCTACACTTTTGAATATTAACTTTTGCTTCTTCTGAAAGTTCTATTGATTTATGTTGTACTATAATTTCTTGAACTATTTCTAGGGAAAGTATCTCGGTACTTATGTAATGTGTATTATCCATTTCGTATTGAATTTTGAGTAGCCAAAATTCAATAAATCAATATTAAAAAGCAACATATATTGCTAATAATTTAAAATACTTATCAAAACATACCTGCATTATAAATTTACCCCATAATTTACTCACAAAACCATTATAAATAAGGACTGAAATTAAAAAGCACACCCTTTTTTGCATTCAAAAAATGAAAAATGAATCAATAGAGTGGCTTGTTCTTTAGCTTCTACAAGCAAAAAATACCTGTTTGAATGGTTTCAAATAAAAAAAACAACAAAAAAACTACTCAAATTCTTTCCTACTTAAAAAAAAATCAACAATAGTTACAATAAAAAGCCTTTATAATAAGGAATACATAATCAGAGGTGAATAATATCCTTATTTTTGAAATATTCGCAAAAACGGAATAAAGGTTTTTCATTTTTATAAAAAACTGTATTTTTGTCACATCATAATGAACAACAACAGAACTACATATCATTCTTCGATAACAACTCAAAACAGAGTTGCCATTTCTGTTACTTCTACTTTTACTACAACAACTACTACCCCTTAGGGGTATACATTTTACATATAATCCAATTTTATATTTTTCTTTTTTAAGAAAGAAAGGTATTGGATGTATAAAAGACATTGCATTTTTTTAAATTAAAACAAATAAAATGAAAGTATTAAAATTTGGCGGAACTTCGGTTGCCAATGCACAAAATATAAAACTAGTCCTAGACATAGTCCAAAAACAAGCAAAACAAGATCAATTAATCGTAGTCGTATCTGCACTAAGTAAAGTAACTGATTTACTTCAGTTGGCTTCCCAAAAAGCAGCTGCAAATGATGAAGGATACAAAGAAATAGTTGCTGAAATTGAGAAAAAACACTTAGATACATTAAAAGAATTTATTCCAGTAAGCGAGCAAAGTAGTTTGTTGAGCCATATTAAAAGAATCATCAACCATCTTGAAACATTATTGGATGGCTGTTACCTTTTAGGAGAACTTTCTGCTAGAACAGCTGATACTATTTTAAGTTTTGGTGAATTATTGTCTTCTTATATTATTGCAGAAGCTTTAAAACAAAATCTAAAAAACAGCAGTTACAAAGACAGTCGCGAGTTGATTAAAACCAATACTAATTTTGGAAAAGCAGCAGTAAATTTTGAAATAACAAATCAATTAATCGTTGATTATTTTGCTTCTAATGAAAGTCAAGTAGTGGTTATGCCTGGATTTATTGCTTCGTCTGTCGATGGAATCATTACTACTTTAGGTCGTGGTGGATCCGATTATACTGCAGCAATTTTAGCTGGAGCATTAGACGTAACTGATTTAGAAATTTGGACAGATGTAAACGGAATGTTTACTGCCAATCCTAAAATTGTAAAGCAAGCGCAACCTATCGCAACAATTTCGTACCAAGAAGCAATGGAATTGTCACATTTTGGTGCCAAAGTATTATATCCCCCAACAATTCAACCTGTTTTAAGAAAAAATATTCCTATTCATATCAAGAATACTTTTGAGCCAGATGCGGAAGGAACATATATATCGAATAATGCTACTGCAAATGGAAATCCAGTAAAAGGAATCAGCCACATTGATAACATCACTTTAATCACACTGGAAGGACCTGGAATGATTGGTGTATTAGGATCTTCAAAAAGATTGTTTGAAGTTTTATCACAGGCCAATGTAAATGTTATTTTTATAACTCAAGCCTCATCCGAGCATTCTATTTGTATTGGAATTCTAAATTCAGATGCTGTAGTCGCTGGAGAAGCCATCAATAAGGCTTTTGAAATAGAGATTTTACAAAACAAAATCGAACCTTGTATTGTAGAAAAAAACCTATGCATTATTGCTTTAGTGGGTGAAAACATGAAAAACCACCAAGGATTAAGCGGTAAAATGTTTAGTACTTTAGGAAAAAACAACGTGAACATTCGTGCGATTGCTCAAGGTGCTTCAGAAAGAAACATATCGGCAGTAATTAATGAAAGAGATGTTAAAAAAGCCTTGAATACGCTTCACGAACGCTTTTTTGAAGACAACACTAAACAACTAAACCTTTTTGTAATGGGTGTTGGAAATGTAGGTGAAAAATTCATCGATCAAATCAACCAACAAAAGAAGTTCTTAAAAGACAACTTAAAAATAAACCTGAGAGTTATTGCTTTGGCCAATTCAAGAAAAATGCTTTTTGATGAAGATGGAATTGATCTAAAATCATGGCAAACACTTTTGGACAATGGAGAAAAAGCAGACCAACAATTGTTCATTGAGCAAGTAAAAAACCTCAATTTACGCAACAGTATTTTTGTGGATATTACAGCAAATGCAAGCGTTTCTGAAACTTATGCACACTATTTAAGAGAGAGTGTTGCCGTAGTAACTTGTAATAAAATAGCTTGTTCATCAGCGTTTGACAATTATAAAAGTCTAAAAAGTTTATCTCGAAGATACAATGCTCCTTTCTTGTTTGAAACGAATGTTGGTGCAGGATTACCGATCATTGACACGGTTAAAAACTTAGTGGCATCGGGTGATAAAGTAAATAAAATACAAGCAGTTTTATCTGGAAGTTTGAATTTTATCTTTAATAATTTTGATGTCAATAATTCTTTTCATGATGTGGTAAAAGAAGCAGGTGTGCAAGGATTTACGGAGCCAGACCCAAAGATTGATTTGAGCGGAATTGATGTTGCTAGAAAGATCTTGATTTTAATTCGCGAAAGCGGTTATAAAATGGAAATTGAAGAAATTGAAAACAAATCTTTCCTTCCAATCGAATGCATGGAAACAGCAAATAATGAAGAATTCTTTAAATCCCTTACACAATATGCCAGCCATTTTGAAGGAATTTTGGCGGAAGCCAATGCAAAAGAAAGCCGCTTAAAATTTGTTGCTCAGTTTGAAGATGGAAAAGCAAGCGTAGGTTTGCAATTCATCCCAAAAGACCATCCATTTTACAACTTAGAAGGAAAAGATAATATCGTATTGTTTTACACAGACCGTTATGTAGACCAACCTTTATTGATAAAAGGTGCTGGTGCTGGTGCAGCGGTTACTGCTTCGGGAATTTTTGCCGATGTGATTAGGATAGGGAATGTTTAAATTTAAGTTACAAAGTAACTAAGTTCCAAAGTCACAAAGCGTAGTAGTTTGTCCATAAATACTTAGCTTAAAAAACTCTGAAACTCTGAAACTCTGAAACTCTGAAACTTTTAAAAAATGAATGAAATAAAAATATTTTGCCCCGCTACAATTGCCAATCTATCTTGTGGATTTGATGTCCTAGGATTGTGTTTAGACAATGTGGGTGACGAAATGGTTATTCGAAAATCAGATCAAAAAGGGATACGCATCACTAAATTAGTAGGTGCCGACTTGCCTCTTGAAACCGAAAAGAACGTTGCTGGAGTTGCCGCTTTGGCGATGCTAGAAGCCTTAGATTCGGATGCAGGATTTGAAATCGAAATTTACAAAAACATCAAAGCAGGAAGCGGAATTGGAAGTAGCGCTGCCAGTTCAGCAGGTGCGGTTTTTGGAATCAATGAATTATTAGGAAGACCTTTTGAAATCAAAGATTTGGTTCCATTTGCCATGCAAGGCGAAAAACTAGCTTGCGGAAACGCTCATGCTGATAATGTGGCTCCTGCTCTATTGGGTGGTTTTACATTAGTGCGCAGTTACGCGCCGCTGGATATAATCAAAATCGAAAGTCCGTCAGAGTTATACGCTACCGTGGTTCATCCGCAAATTGAGTTAAAAACATCCGATGCACGCTCGGTATTGAAACAAACTGTTTCCCTAAAAAGCGCCATTATGCAATGGGGAAATGTAGGTGGATTAATTGCTGGTTTGTATACCAAAGATTACGATTTAATAGGTCGCTCATTACATGACGAAATTGTGGAACCGTTGCGCTCTGTATTGATTCCGGGATTTGATTTAATCAAACAAACTGCCTTAGAAAATGGTGCTTTGGGTTCTGGGATATCAGGTTCTGGTCCTTCTATTTTTGCTTTAAGCAAAGGAGAAGCTACCGCAAATAAAATTGCAAAAGCCATGAGTGCTGTTTATGACGAAATGAAATTACCGTACGAGATTCATGTTTCAAAAGTGAATCCTGACGGTGTGAGAATAATATAATATTAAATAAAAATTTAAGGTTTTTGATTAACTATTTTTGATTTTAGAAGTAACTCCTGTTGCGAGAAAATCATAAATCTAAAATCGTTAATCTCCAATCAAAAATCATTTTTACCAATGAAATACTACAGTTTAAACCATAACGCCCCAAAAGTTTCTTTTCAAGAAGCCGTAATACAAGGATTAGCAAGCGACAAAGGATTGTATTTTCCAGAAACGATAACGCCTTTACCGCAAGATTTTTTTGATACTATCGAAAATCTTAGCAATGAAGAAATTGCTTTTCAGGCGATTCGTCAATTTGTAGGGGATGAAATTCCTGAAACCAAACTGAAAGAAATTATTGCCGAAACCCTTTGCTTTGATTTCCCAGTAGTAGCAGTCGAAAAGGGAATTTATTCCCTAGAATTGTTTCATGGACCTACCATGGCTTTCAAGGATGTAGGTGCGCGATTTATGTCCCGTTGTTTGGGGTATTTTAACAAAGATAAAAAAGACAGTAAAAATACTGTTCTAGTCGCGACCTCAGGAGATACAGGTGGTGCTGTAGCTAGCGGTTTCCTGGGTGTAAATGGTGTTGAAGTGATTATCTTGTACCCATCAGGGAAAGTGAGCGACATTCAAGAGCGTCAATTGACCACTTTGGGACAAAACATTAGAGCGCTAGAAGTAGATGGAGTATTTGATGATTGCCAAGATATGGTAAAAAAAGCGTTCTTAGATGAGAGCTTAAAACACCACAACTTGACCTCAGCGAATTCGATTAATATTGCGCGTTGGTTGCCACAAATGTTTTATTTCTTCTTTACTTATAAAGCTTTAAAAAGCCAAAACAAACCGTTGGTTTTCTCTTGTCCTAGCGGAAACTTTGGGAATATATGCGCGGGAATTATCGCCAAAAAAATGGGATTACCTGTGGCGCATTTTGTTGCCTCAACTAATGTGAATGATACGGTACCTCGTTTCTTAGAAAACGGAATCTACGATCCAAAACCTTCTAAAGCAACGATTTCGAATGCTATGGATGTTGGGAATCCAAGTAATTTCATACGTATTCAGGAAATGTATCAAAACGATTTGGAGCAGTTCAAAAAAGATTTCTCTTCGTTTACGTTCTCAGATGAAGATACTATAGAAGCCATGAAAACTATTTACAATACCGATGGTTATATTGCAGAACCGCATGGAGCTGTAGGTTATTTAGGATTGAAAAAAGAATTACAAAACCATAGTAATGCACTTGGGATTTTCTTAGAAACGGCCCACCCAATCAAGTTTTTAGATACGGTGGAACCAACATTAAATGTAAAATTACCTATTCCTGCACAAATTGAAAGTGTGTTAGGTAAAGAGAAAGTAAGTACTAAAATAAAAACCTACGAGCAATTCAAAGCTTTTTTAGGATAACACTTAAAACAGCTATTATATACAAACGACTGCGAAGTCATTCTCAGTCGTTTTTTTTATGGACTGACCTGACTGATTATTATTTTAAAATTGGATTAGTTTAGATAAAATTCTTTTTTTAATCCAAAATTATTTCTAATAATTTGATTATTTTGAATTATTTTATTTTCGAATAGTAAAAAAAGAACAATAAAGGTCAAAAGACTTATTTACTGGAGCTGGTGGTATTACCTTTGTGCTTTGCTTTTAAAGAATTATATTTATTAAAAAAAATATGACAAATATTAAAGAATTAGGTAGATTCCAAATTAGATCAAAAATTGCATATAATTGGATTGAAACAAAAGATGCTTTTATTACAGATAATTTACAAATTTATTATAACGAAAATTTTAACAATTGGAGATTAAAAGATACTACACTCCCATCATCAATGGATCTTACAATTATTATAATACCTTTGAAAAACGAGGAAATTAGAAGAATAAAACAATTTATATATGAAATTATAATGCTCTTTGAAGTGTACCCCGCTCGTGAGCACAAAAATAGAGTAATAATTAAATAACAACGCAACTGCGTAAGGGATTGCGGCGGTATCCTTTATTTTTTTTCTTTAAAAAAATAAAGATAAAGCCAAAAGCCCGACCCCAAAGTAGCAGTTTCATTCTTTTTAAAATTAAGTTTCTGCTTTGGGGTTACGCCCAAAATGTACTTGTGAAAAAAGTATTACAATTTGTTAAAATCAAACTTTTGGCCGCCAATGGAGTCTTTGTACATGAGTCCGCCTTTTTGCATGGTGAATACCATCACGCCATTAGTATATTTTACATTTGCGGAAGTGCCTGCCGTTACCGCAACGGCCGAGGCTTGGGCAGCAAACTCCCTAAAACTTACCCCTTAATAATCAAGAAGTACTCATTGCACGAGCGAAACCAACAGTATCGCGATACATTTGAGGAGAGACAGCTGCATTATTTTTAAAGAAACGACTAAAATAATGTTCGTCGTTATAGCCTAACTCATAAGCGATTTCTTTTACTGCTTTATTCGATAAATACAATTCTCTTTTGGCTTCGATAATAATTCGTTCCGATATTAGAACAGTTAGGGTTTTATTGAAATGGTTCTTGGTAATTTTGGCTAATGCTTTTGGTGTGATGTGCAACAAATCGGCGTAATCACTCGCAGAATGTTTAGTTCTGAAATGCAATTCGATATAATTTTTTAAATTTTGAAGGATAAAGGGTTCCTTGGTATCTGGCGCTTCCTTTGGCTCTTGAATACCCTGCTGGTCTTTTAATCGGGAGGCCGTGATGAGCAAAATTTTTAGGTACGAAATCAACAGTTCGTACTGTGCCAAAGCTGGATTTTGCATTTCTATTTTTATCTGCTCCATTACCATACTCAGCGTATTTGAAGCAGATTCATCAATCAATACAAACGGTGGTTCGTATATGTTATTGAACAAAATACCGTTACAAGCTACTTCGGCTTGATGTTTATGAATGCAAAAAAAGTCTGGATGAAAATGCAACACTACACCTTCCATTTTTTCATGGGTAGACAACATAAAAGGTTGATAAGGTGCAAAAGCTAATAATGAATTTGCTGAAAAATCATATTCAGAGAAGTCTACTTTTACTCTGCCACTCCCCTTTTTAATCCAAATCAACGAATAATAATTAAGTCGTTGCAAGTGATCAAAAGAGCTGTTGTCTTCAAAAGTGAAAATTTTGAAAGCCAAATTCCCATTTTGAGGATTGATTAATGTAAAAGTAGCGTCGTCTAGCATCGTATTCTTTTTTTGTAAATTTAATTAAAACCCTGCTTCTTTCAATTTGGTGGCAAGCAATTTATTTTCTTCTTCCAGTTTGTTTATATACGCTTGCTGTGGTTGTAAGGCAATTTGAATTTCGTCTGCCGTAAAGCGAGCTGTAATATGTTGCGGGCAATTCCAATCATAAGCTTCAATATGAAAGACCATTATCCGCTCTCCACGAAATTTATAATCGCCTAAATCGAGTGTAGCGTAAAACTCAGGATTGTCTTTGAGTGCTACAATTTCAGTTTTAGCATAGATTTTCAGCCGTGCTTTTGCTGGATAATCCATCAAGATCAATGATACATTAGCATTGTCTACCAGATTTCCCACCGTGATATACTGTTTATTACCTGAGAAATCAATACATGCAATACGATCTTTATCCAGCACTTTTAAAAACCCTTTTGGACCACCACGGTGTTGAATGTACGGATAATTATTAGTGCCTATCGAAGCCATATAAAAACTATCCCGATTGGCAATAAATGCCATTTCGTTATGTGTCAATCCATCGACCTCATTTAATTTTTCCATTCGTTCATAGCTATTGCGGCTACTATGAGCCTCTTGTAATGCTTTCACTGCATCAGTAAAAGCAATTTTATGGAAATGCAGTGCCATATCGATTATCTAAACTTTCGGTCTTTTTCTTCGATAGGTAAATCGTTGATGCTCGCAAAACGTTTGCGCATTAAACCATTTTCGTCAAATTCCCAATTTTCGTTACCATACGCTCGAAACCATTGCCCTTCAATGTTATGGTATTCGTACTCAAAACGAACTGCCATACGGTTTTCACGAAAACCCCACAATTCTTTTTTAAGAGTATAATTTAGCTCTTTCTCCCATTTTTGCTTCAAGAATTCCTTTACAGCTTCCCTGCCATTAATGAACTCAGTACGGTTGCGCCATTCAGTATCAATGGTATATGCTAAGGCAATACGTTCTGGGTCTTTGCTATTCCAAGCATCTTCGGCCAATTGTACTTTTTGTAAGGCAGTTTCCATATTAAAAGGCGGAAGTGGTAATTTCTGTTCCATGGGTTATTATTTTTTACGATTATTATTGTTCAAATTTTAGAATATCAAAGTTATCAGATATTGCCAATCCAAAACTTAGATAATGTACGCATATCCATGGACAATTTTCTCATTTAGCAAAAATTAGCATATTGTAAGTGAAATCATTAAGTTTGATTAAGTGTATTTATGGTTGGCATAAAAAAGAGACAGGCATATTATGACAAAAATAATCTACATTTAACAGACAAAAAATTTGAGAATTTGAATCAATCTCAAAGGTCATAATGATACAAAATAAAATGATAGAAACTGAAAGACTTATTTTAAAACCATTGACTTACGAACAGTTAGTGAAATATATAAAATGTGACAACTCTTTAGAAGAAGAATTTAACCTTAATGAAAGTTCAAGAATAATATCGCCTGAACTAAAAGAAGCATTTGAAGAAACAATACTTCCAAATGTAGCTGACGAGAACAAAAATTATTTGTATTCAACACTTTGGACAGCAATTTCAAAAACTGAAAACAAAATGGTGGGTGACTTATGCATTATTGGCGAACCAAATATCGGCGGAGAAATAGAAATTGGCTATGGCACTTATAAAGAATTTCAAAATAAAGGATTTATGACAGAAATGGTACGTGGAATCATTATTTGGACAAAAACACAACCAAAAGTAAAATCAATAATTGCTTCCACTGACAAAACAAATACTGCCTCTTTCAAAGTACTTAAGAAAAACAATTTTATTAAAATTGGTGAAACAGAAATCGTATTTAATTGGAAATTAAAAATGAAATAATCTTTAGTTGACAAGAAAACAGTAAACCAACTAATCGACACAAGCTTAAAATTCACTTCAAATTAACAGATATTAACATTCTCTTTTGTAAGATTTAACACTATCATTTTATAATAACACCACTGTTCCATTTTATAATGTTTAATTTTACAGTAAACATTAAAAAAGTAAATCAAAATGAAAAACTTAAAACTGATTGCTCTAGGAATGATTCTGATTACAACTATTAGCTGTAAGGATACTAAAAAAAGTAATGAAGAATCAACTCCAGAAGCTCAGAGCACAGAAACTAACTACAGTCTAATTAATGATTCTACAAAAGTGAGTTTTACCGCTTACAAAACAACCGATAAAGTAGCTGTGGGTGGGAAATTTAAAGAAATAACATTAACCAATTCTGGTCAAGGAAAAACAGCATTTGAAGCTTTAAACGGGACTAAATTTAGTATTCCAGTAAGTAGTTTATTTACCAATGATGCCACAGGAACAAGAGATCCTAAGATTTTAAAATTCTTTTTTGGAGTAATGAAAAACACGGAACTTATTTCAGGTGAGTTTAAAGTTACTGGTGAAAACAATTGTTCTATCGATGTGACATTGAATGGAAAGACAGCCAACATCCCTTTAAAATACACTGAAAATAGCGATACAAGCTTGGCTTTTGATGGAGTGATGAATTTAGAAAACTGGGATGGACTTGCAGCAGTTGCATCTATCAACAAAGCATGTGAAGCCTTGCATACAGGTAAAGACGGGATAAGTAAAACATGGAGCGAAGTGGCAGTGCATGCTGATGTTTTATTGAAGAAAAACTAGATAATTGGAGTTCAACATTCAGAACAAGTATTGAATTACTCTATATTTAAACGAATACAACATAAAAAAGCGATTAACTTACAATGAGTTAGTCGCTTTTTTATGACTTGATTTATTTATGTTCAAAAGTGAGTAGAAGCCTAATCAACTACTTCTAAAAATCATTAGAGTTTATTAAAATTAAACTTTTGACCGCCAATAGAAGCTTCATACATGAGTCCCCCTTTTTGCATGGTGAATACCATAACGCCATCAGTATATTTTACGTTTGCTGATGCGCCTGCAGTTACCGCTACGGCTGAGGCTTGGGCTGCAAACTCAAATCGGCTGTCTTTGAATCTTTCCAGTTCATTTTTGGATTCAAAAAATATAACCTCTCGGTATGCTTGTCCCCCTGCTTGAAAACCGATGCTTAGTTGTGATAATTTGGCCAGACCTACAATCTTATTGTGTTCATATACCGTTCCGTTACCAGCAGCACCACCAATACCAAACCCTCCTTTACCCACATTGGGGAAAATGACATAACCAGTTGCTTTGTCAAAAAGCCCTTTCATTAGCGGATCACTTTTAATGAACTCTACTTTTGCTGCATTACTGTCGGCAATAATTCTATTCTTTTTGGCTTTTGATTGCCCTATTGCAGGCGTAGCATTGATTGCACATGCCAATACTATTACCCAAATAATATTTAAATTTTTCATGTCTTAAATAATTTAATTGTTGCTATTTTTCTATATTAAAGATAACGAAAAAATCATTTAAATATTTAAAAACTACTGATTATCAGTGTTTTAATTATTAATACCCTAACTATATTTACCAATAGTTTGCTATGAGTGTTTTTATCAATTGTCTGTATTTTATTTAAAAAAAATAGGCTTATAAAAAACAGGTATTTATACGTTATAAAAAATATTATTTTTTATAGAAATTTGATAAATAAAACATTCTAATCTATTCCTATTCAGCTAGATTAAAAAGTAAGAACAATAAATGGTCCTTTTATTAGAACTCAGAAATTACATCTCAATTCTAAAATAAAGACGAGTCTAGTACATTCTCAAAAAAAAGGTTCCATTAGAAAAGCCAAAGGAGTAGAAACTAAAACAAATGTTATGAAAGTACAGGGTAAAAAAATCGATTTGTCAGATATTCATTTATCAAAAACTGATGAAAAGCAACACAAGGTTTTAAGTTACATGAACAATTCTACAGATGGAGGGTATTTATCTCCACAGCAAGTACAGTCCCTGATGCAAAGTTTGCACCTAAATTTGCAGGAATTAATGAATTATTTAGTACCCTATGCCACTAAGTTCGCCATGTCCCCTATATCAGGTTTTAAAGTGGGTGCTGTTGCACATGGAATTTCTGGAGCTATTTATTTTGGTGCTAATATTGAATTTCAAGATCAGGCATTGTCTTTTACCGTTCATGCTGAACAAGCATCTATAGCGCACGCTATAAGTTATGGGGAAACAGGTATCGACTATCTTGCTATTTCTGCTGCTCCATGTGGGTATTGTCGCCAGTTTTTGTATGAAATTACAAATTGTCCTTCAACAAAAGATATTACCATCTTAATTAATAATGAGAGTAATTCCTTGTCTAATTTACTTCCACAAGCATTTGGTCCACAGGACCTAGGGGTTACTACCCGATTAATGTTGGCACAAAATAATAATTTACAAATGATTCCCGTTCATGCAGATCCATTTGTAATTGCAGCCTTTAATGCTGCCAATACATCCTACTCTCCATATACATGTGATTATTCTGGTGTTTGTATAGCTACAAATTATGGTGCTTATGTAGGTTCCTATGCAGAAAATGCCGCTTACAATCCAAGTATGTCTCCTTTAGAAGCAGCAATCGTTCTGTTAATAATGAACGGAGATTCATACAACAATATTTACCGTGCTATTTTAGTTGAAGCTAAAAACAATAAATGCAGTCAACTTTCGGCTACTAAAGATGTCTTAGCAGTAGTAGCCAAAAATATTACTCTGGAATACTACTCTGTTAACAGTCAAAAAAATGGTTCAACACTAAACATTAAAGAAATGGTGTAATTCTATTCCTTTTTTTTACTTGAATTTTATCTAATATTCCATTTCTTGCACTACAGAAAACTTGTGCGTAAGGGATTGCGGCTTTATCTTTATTTTTTTCTTTCAAAAAAATAAAGATAAAGCCAAAAGCCCGACCCCAAAGCGGAAGATGCATTCTCAGAGCATACAATCAGTCCGATTTGGGGTGACGCCCAAATAAGTTTTGGTCTTCAATAAGAAATTCCTTGAAACTCTTTTTTATTGTACTTTTTATCTAAATTTGTATGATCAATCCCATTTTAGAATATCTTGAATATCATGATTACAAAAGCAAGCTTAAAAGATGTTTCTCACTTAAATACATTAATCAATTCAGCTTACCGTGGTGCTTCTTCTAAAAAAGGATGGACCACCGAAGCCAACATTCTAGAAGGACTCAGAACTACCGAAGCGGAACTTACGGAAATCATGGCCGATGCTAAAAACACGATTCTAAAATTTACGGAGAACGACCAAATAATAGGTTCTGTATTACTGATTGAAAAACCGCAAAAACTATATTTAGGAATGTTAACGGTTTGGCCTAACCTGCAAAATAGTGGTATTGGAAAACAACTTTTGAAAGAAGCTGAAAAGCAAGCTTTGGCCTTGGGATTACCAAAAATTGTAATGACTGTCATATCTGTTAGAACTGAATTAATAGCATGGTACCAGCGTCATGGCTATGTAGATACTGGAGAAAGAGATCCTTTCCCTGCCAGTGACGTTCATATTTCCATTGCCGAAAAGCCACTAGAATTTATGGTCTTGGAGAAAATAGTAGAATAATTCATTTCACAATTGCGTACTCATAAAATAGCATTAGCAAAACAAAATGAAAACGAATCACAAAACATTAATTATCAAAGATTTAAAAGAAAAATCAGTTCTAGTATCTAGAGAATTTAGTGCTCCTCGTGATAAAGTTTGGCGTGCTTATACCCAAAGTGAATACTTGGAAAAATGGTGGGGACCACAACCATGGAAAGCCGAAACCAAATCCATAAGCTTTACCGTTGGTGGTTATTGGTTGTATGCCATGGTGAGTCCTGAAAACGAAAAACATTGGGGTCGTATGGATTATACGACTATTAGGCCGATGGAAAGTTTTGAGATTAAAGATAGTTTTTGCGATGAAGAAGGGAATAATAACCCTACCCTACCCGTATCCTCAGGATCTATTGTTTTTACTCCAACTAAAACTGGTACTCTAGTTGAGTTTAAAATGTATTATGCGACCGAAAAAGAGATTGAGACTATAATTGAAATGGGCTTCGAACAAGGCATTACGGCTTGTCTTGAACAATTAGAAAAGCTATTTCAAGAAAATAAAATATAACTAAAAACCCAAACCAAAAGCAACAAATTAGTGGATCATAGCTGAGATTATCAGCATTAATTTAAGCTCTAAACATAATGAAAAACTTGGTTTATTTAGGATGTATGCTCTCTAACAAAGAGACAAGAACTCCATTTAATTCTTGAAGCGTACTAGGATTTGTAACTACCCCTATTTCATTCATTTTACTTTTGATGGTTCCAATAGTCAAAGTTGCTTTTTGGGGTGTATTAGTCCCCAAGGCCGAAAGCGTTAATAACAACGATGCTAATGCCTTGTCGCCACCCATTTGCATGGGAGATACACTGATTGCAGCAACTGGTTTATCATTCAATTCTCCTGAAGAAACGAGCCAATCTAAAGCGTTCTTTAATACTCCGGGAATACCAAAAGCATATTCGGGAGTAGAGAATATAATACCATCAGCCGCTTTAATTTGGTTTCTAAAATAGGTAACTGTGGGTATTCCTTCGGTTATTTCAGGGTTAAAATGAGGCAATTGATCCAATCCATCAACTATATTTAGAATTACATTTTCTGGAGCAATCTTAGCTATTTCCCTTAAAATATTAGTATTTGCTGAAGTTGATTTCAAACTTCCAGAAATAGCAATAATAGTCGTAATCTGTTTCATTTTTTTTATTTATTTCAAAAATAGAAAAGTAAAAACTAACCTCGTTAATTAGTTTTTACTTTTTTAAATTCAATTTTATAACCATATTCCTTCTGTAGCATCTTACAGAATATACTATTTTTATAACGCAGGAGCCAGAGGAAAATCTACAGGAACTTGAGTTAAATTATGCAAAAAATTCATCGCCGTTTTATCGCTTACAAGCAAAATCAAATCTACTAAATTTTCATTAGTATAGCCCTGTGCAAAAAATCCATCTACTGCTTCTGTGCTTGCATTTCCTTTGTTTGCAGCTATCTCTGCTGAAAGTTGTACTAAAGCATTTAATTTGGTATCCGTACTTTTACCTTTACGAATGTCTAACAATTGGTCATCCGAGAAGCCATTCATTTTACCTAAAACCAGATGGGCACTTTGGCAGTAAACACATCCGTTAACTTGGCTTACAATTAAATTCACTGCTTCTTTTTCTTTATTATTCAAAGAAGTTTTTGCATTTTGATAAGCCAAAAAACGAGATAATCCGTTAGTAGAATGCGCGATAGTAGCGTATAAATTTGGTACAAAACCCAACGCTTTTTGTAGATTGTCAAAAATGTCTTGGTTTGCTGGGGCTACTTGTTCTCTAGTTGGAACTGTAAATGTTGTCATTTTATTTTTGTTTAAATTGGTTGTCAATATTGACTTAGCAAAGATGCGACAGCAATAAACAGTATAAAATGGATAATAAACGCCAGTTGATGGACGATTTATTTCTTTGAAATTTACAGCACTAACTCTTCAAACAAGCGTTGAATGGTTTTTTCTAAATCGTCACACAATCCTGGATGGGGTCTTGAAGTTTGAATTACGGAACTGCGCAAGGCCGTTAACCAACGAAAACGAGACGGAATATCCATTACTGCTATTGACCCACCATCTTTTGTACCGTGTGCTACTTTTTCGAAAGCAGATAAGTTCATTTGGATTTGTTCTACATCAGCTTCTGTCGAAAAAGAAAGAACTCTTTCAACGTTTAAAGCATGAATTACTTTTATAAATTTGGCTTTCTTGCAAAACAGAATAACACCAACATTCAGGAATTCTTCGCGCTCTACCCTAGGTACAACCCGAATTACAGCATACTCATATAAGTTTTTCTCTTGCATTTTGTGCTTCCTTTATAAAAATTTCTGAATGATTTAAGCGGGTCAATAGGAACTGTAAATAAACAGTACGCAATTCGGCAGGTGTGGCTTCTACGTCTTCCCATTGCAACCAATCCTCTGGGATTAGGCTAACAATCTCCTGAAGAATTTCTGGAGTTAATAGTTTTTTGAAAGCGGTATCAGTTTCAGCAAGTACCGCTGCTTGTGGCAACAATACATGATCTTTGATTAACGCAAACGGACTTTGTGCATGTTGCTCCCAATTAGTCCAAGAATGATGAAAATACAAACTTGCTCCATGATCAATCAACCATAATTCTTTGTGCCAAATTAACATATTGGTGTTCCTAAACGTACGGTCAACATTAGTAATATAAGCGTCTAGCCAGACAATTTGCGATGCTAAAAGGGGATCAACAACGGTTACAACAGGATCGAAATTAATCGCTCCCGATAAAAAATGCAGTGCCAAATTCATTCCCTGGCTTCCTTGTAGTAAATCTTGAATTTCCTCATCGGCCTCTGTTCGTCCAAAGGCTTCATCGAGATTAGCAAAGACAAGTTCTGGCATTTTCATACCTAATGCACGTGCGATTTCACCACCAATCAATTCGGCGATTAAGGCTTTTACACCATGACCAGCACCTTTAAATTTAAGTACGTATTTGAAATCATCATCGGCTTCCGCCAAAGCAGGCAAGGAACCGCCTTCCCGTAAAGGAGTGATGTACCGCGTAACATTTACGGTTCGAAGATTGAAGTTGGTTTTCATATTCGGGTTTTACTGAAGTACAAACTTACAAATAAGTTAAGTGAGTTTAACTGGAAGCATTAAAAATCCTACTACTTACTAGTATAGGTTTTCCCTTTGATCTTTTTTATCGATAGAAGTTGCTTGCAATAATAAATAGACTCATCTCTTACTTCTATATTCATTTTTAATGTCACTTTCCTATTATTATTCACTAAATCATGAGAAACATAAGGCTTTAGCAATTTATAATCTGCCTCATCAAAATATACTATCTTAAAAGAATCATTAAACATTACCCTGACCCAAGGAGAATCAATGACTTTATATTTTTTTAAATTATCAAAATATTCTAAAAGATCTAAATCATTACTACTAGGATCTTTTATTTGACGTATACTATCCAAAATATTTTCCCATTTATTAATATTCTTTTGATTCTGATTATAATAATTAAATACTTCAACGGATTTAAAAGCTAAATCCCCCTCCATAATTCTGTCTTTTGGAGAACAGGAAATAAAAATAAATAGAACAATTAGTAGTTTCCATTTTTTCATGTTAATAGCGATTAAATTATTTGTTTTTTTCTAAACTCAAAAATGCTTTTCCTAAATACTTAATAATATCCGAAGCGATAAAGGATTGATAGCCCGTTTCAGGCAAAGCAATATCAGCGGTGAAACCGTGAAGGTAAACACCCAGAATGGCTGCAATACTAGGCTCATAAGATTGTGCAAGAAAGCTAGTAATTATTCCAGTTAAAACATCCCCGCTTCCAGCTGTAGCCAAAGCGGCATTTCCAGTTGTGTTTTCATAAACAGTTTCTCCATCAATAATAAATGTTGGAGCACCTTTCATTACAATAACGACATTGTATTGTTTAGAAAAAGTAATCGTTTTATCGAATTTATCTTCGTCTGAAGTCCATTTTCCTATTAAGCGTTCTAATTCTTTGGGATGCGGCGTTAGAATTGTTTTTGGTTGTAATAAATTCAACCACTGCTTATTAATAGACAAAATATTCAAGGCATCTGCATCGATTACTAACGGAACTGAATTGGTTTTTAGGAAATCATGAACTGCTTTTTGAGTTTCTGTTTCTTGTCCTAAACCTGGACCTATAGCAATCGCTTGTGGTTTTATGTTGAATGTAATATTGGAAATAAATTTCTCACTTTCATCGCTAAGCGTCATGACTTCGGGATTTGAAATTTGCAGAATTTCATAACCACATTCAGGAACATAGGACGTTACGAGTCCGCAACCCGATTTAAGACAAGCTCTGGAAGCCAGTACGGCTGCTCCTATCTTTCCATAACTTCCTGCAATAATTAATGCGTGCCCCTGAATCCCCTTATGCGTTTGAGAATCAATGGGTTTGTAACGTTGTATGATTTCGGCTTTATGGATAGAAATGGGCTGTTTCATTTTTGAATTATTTGTTTAAAAATACAAAATTAATAGGGAAACGAAATCCCCTAGCCCAGATTGAAATGGAAATCCTTTTTATTTTTTCTTTATAAATAAAAAGATTGCAGTGCAAAGCTGGATATAGCTCCTAAATAGTATTGAATTTACATATTTAATGCCTTTAATATGATAATTTTTCAATAATTTAGCGACTTCAAATTTTATATACACACACAATGAAAAATACTGCGCTTACGCACATACACGAAAGTTTGGGAGCAAAAATGCTTCCGTTTGCTGGATACAATATGCCTATTTTATATGAAGGGGTGAATGCTGAACATGAAACAGTTAGAAATGCTGTGGGTGTTTTTGATGTTTCGCACATGGGGGAATTCTTGCTTTCGGGTCCAAATGCTTTGGCTTTGATTCAAAAAGTGACTTCAAATGATGCTTCTGTATTGACAATAGGAAGAGCACAATATTCTTGTTTACCAAACAATGATGGTGGTGTTGTAGATGATTTGATTATCTATAAAATGAAAGAAGAACAGTATTTATTAGTGGTGAATGCTTCGAATATTGAGAAAGACTGGAACTGGATTTCAGCCCATAATGATTTAGGAGTGGACATGAAAAACATTTCTGAAGACTATTCCTTATTAGCGATTCAAGGACCAAAAGCAGTTGAAGCGATGCAATCTTTGTCTTCAATAGATTTGGCTGCCATAAAATATTACCATTTTGAAGTGGCTGATTTTGCTGGAATTGACAATGTGATTATCTCTGCAACGGGTTATACTGGTTCAGGAGGTTTTGAGATTTACTGCAAAAATACTGAAGTGGAACAAATATGGAATAAAGTTTTTGAGGCTGGAGCTCCTTTTGGAATTAAACCAATCGGATTGGCGGCACGCGATACGTTGCGTCTTGAAATGGGTTTCTGTTTGTACGGAAATGACATTAGCGATTCTACCTCGCCGCTTGAGGCTGGATTAGGCTGGATCACAAAATTCACCAAAGAGTTCACGAATTCTGAAAACTTGAAAAAACAAAAAGAAGAAGGTGTAACCAAAAAGCTAGTTGCTTTTGAAATGCAAGAACGTGCTGTACCAAGACATGACTACGAAATCGTAGACGGAACTGGAGCTGTAATTGGGATTGTAACTTCAGGAACAATGTCTCCATCAATGAACAAAGGAATTGGTCTAGGTTATGTAACTGTAGCTAACAGCGCATTGGATAACGACATCTATATTCGCATCAGAAAAAATGATGTTCCTGCGAAAGTGGTAAAATTGCCATTCTACAAGAAATAAAATAGCTATTTAACCGCTAATTGGAAAATTGGCGGTTATAAATCATAAAAAACAGCGAATTTAAAGTTGCTTTATGTAATTTTATAATAACCAAAACGCTTTCTTTTTTTATGAATAAAATTTTAATCGTATTTTTCCTGTTTCCATTTTTAGCACTTGCTCAAAATGAGGTTAAAACATGTGAGATACTTTCTAAAATAAACACACTTATACAAAACAAACATATTCAGCCTAAACCGGTAGACGACAGTCTATCGGTTTTTGTTTTTGATACTTTCATTGACAATCTCGACAATTCCAGAAATGTTTTCTTAAAATCCGAATACGATTTACTTGCTAAAAAGTACCGTTTAAATATTGATGATTTTATAAAAAATAAAAACTGTAGCTTTTTGACAGACATTATTTCTGTTTATAAAGGAGATCTCTTAAGAAATCAGTCGATTTTAGAAAAAATGAAATTGGAAAATATTGATTATGAACAGAAAGATACTATTCGGTTTTACAAAAAAATATTTCCAATCTACATGCAGCAAATAGATGTAGAAAAAGTTTTGAAGAAAAAAGTGCGATACGAAATTCTTGAAGATATCGCCGCTGCAAATGAAAACAGAGACTCCTTAAATTTACATTTCACTTCATTAGAAAAAGAAACAAAAAACAGAATCATAGAAAATGAACTTTGTAAAATAAATGCCATCCTTCAAAATGAAATTAATTATCAAGAAGCTCTTTTTACCATTTTTTGCTCCTATTTTGATCCACACACTGCTTATTTCAGTAATGATTCAAAATCTAGTTTTGTAGCTTCTTTATCAAAAGAACACCTTTCACTAGGAATGAATGTGAATTTAAATAAACGAAATGAAATTATTGTACAAGATCTAGATGCCAATGGTCCTGCCTTTAAAACTGGTAAAATAAAAAAAGGAGATCAAATTGTTTCCATTTCAAACCTTAAAGATACCCTGCAGGTTTCCTGCGCTACACTGGAGTCTATATCCAATATGATTTTATCCGATTCTAATAAACAAATCATGTTAACCATAAGACGGAATTCAGGCAAGTCATTTGATGTGGTCGTAGAGAAACAATTAATTAAAGATGAGGGGAATTCAGTTTACAGCTTTGTCATAGAAAACAACAATAAGAAATTCGGTTATGTAAAGATTCCAAGTTTTTATGGTGATCTGGAAGGAAATAATGGAAAAGGTTGTGCCGAAGACACTGCCATGGAAGTACTTAAACTACAAAAAGACAATATCAAAGGGTTAATTATCGATTTAACCGATAATGGTGGTGGCTCGATGGAAGAAGCCATAAAATTGGCAGGAATGTTCATTGATTCTGGTCCGATTTCTATTGTAGTTAACAATAACCAAGACCGAACGGTTATTAACGACCCCTACAAAGGAATGATTTATAAAGAACCGATCGTGGTGCTTATAAACGGAAATTCAGCTTCAGCAAGTGAATTTTTTTCTTCAATACTCCAGGATTACAATAGGGCAATATTAGTGGGAAGTACTTCAGTAGGAAAAGCAACTATGCAATCTATTTTTCCTCTAGAAAATAATGATGATGAAAACTTTGTAAAAATAACCATTAATAAGTTTTACCGAATAAACGGGAAAAGCCATCAAGGAATTGGTGTAATTCCAAACATAAAACTACCTGCAATTTATGAAACTATTACTCAAAAAGAGAGCAATAGCTTCACTGCCTTAAAAAATGACAGTATTGCAAGTACTATTTATTTTTCACCATATATGTCTACTAAAGCGGTGTCAAAAATAGTGGAAAACAGTAAAAATAGAATTGCAGTAAACCCGACTTTGAATGAAGTAATTCAAATCAATAAAAAAATTGAAGAACTCCTTGAAAAACCTAAATCGGCTGTACCAATAACTATCGATGCCATATTCAAAGAACAAACTATTATAAGTCAATTATGGGAACTTATAAACTCTTTTGAAACCCGAAATAACGGATTAAACATTTACAATTCCAATATAAATAATTTTCTATTAACCCTTTATCCTAACGAGAACGAGAATAACAAATTTCAATTGGAAAATTTGAAAACAAATCACTATTTAAATGAGGCAATATCGATACTTGATGACGCAAATTCTTTGAAAAGAAATTAAAAAAGCACTAATTACCTTAATTTATTGAAAAGAAGATACTATGATTTTGGTAAAATAAGGAATAACTGTATTTTTGCAGTTCAAAATAATAAATTAGAAATGGGAAGAGCGTTTGAATTCAGAAAAGGTAGAAAAATGAAACGTTGGTCAGCAATGGCTAAAGCATTTACCAGAATTGGAAAAGATATTGTAATGGCCGTTAAGGAAGGTGGACCAAATCCTGAAGCTAACTCAAGATTAAGAGCCGTTATTCAAAATTCAAAGGCAGCTAATATGCCTAAAGAAAATGTAGAACGTGCTATCAAAAAAGCAACCGATAAAGATACTGCCAACTATAAAGAAGTTCTATTTGAAGGGTACGCACCACATGGAATTGCAATATTAGTAGAAACTGCTACTGACAATAATAATAGAACAGTTGCCAATGTTAGAAGTTATTTTAACAAATGCAACGGTACAATGGGAACACAAGGATCAGTAGAATTTATGTTTGATCATACTTGCAACTTCCGAATTCCAGCTGAAGGATTGGATGCTGAGGAATTAGAATTGGAATTAATTGATTTTGGTGCCGAAGAAGTTTTTGAAGATGAAGATGGAATTTTAATCTACGCTCCTTTTACAAGCTTTGGAACTATTCAAAAAGAATTAGAGAATCGTAATATTGAAATCCTTTCTTCTGGATTTGAAAGAATTCCGCAAATCACTAAAAAACTAACTGAAGCTGAAATGGCTGATGTAGAAAAATTGATTGAAAAAATGGAAGAAGATGACGATGTAATGAACGTGTATCATACTATGGAAGAAGCATAATACTTCTTTCTTATAATAGATAAAACTCTAGCTTCGGCTGGAGTTTTTTGTTTGAAATTATTGAAAATTTTAAAATCGATTCGAATGTTATTTCTTCTTTTAAGTATATTATGTAGCGTTACAGTAGGCGTTATCTTTAAAGTTGCTCGAAAATATACCATTAGTACGACTCAAATCGTAGCTTGGAATTATGTTTTCGCACTAATACTTTGTTATTTCTTTTTTAGTCCAGATTTAAGCATAATTGATGCGTCGATACCATGGGAGATTTATATTCCGTTGGGGATTTTATTGCCCACTATATTCCTATTTTTAGCAGCTTCCATCAAGCATATGGGAATTGTAAAAACAGATGCTGCACAACGCCTTTCACTCTTCATTCCTATACTGGCAGCTTGGTTATTATTTAACGAAGAGTTTAACAGCCTTAAATTAGTTGCTTTCATGATTGCCCTACCCGCTTTGTTATTGATTCTTTCTAAAAAAACAGATAACGCTAACAATAAATGGATTTATCCAGCAGTCGTATTAGTTGGGTTTGGTGCTATTGACATCTTATTCAAACAAATCGCTTTGGCGACAAGCCTTCCTTTTACAACATCGTTATTTATTGTATTTGGTATTTCACTCCTTTTAATTTTAGCAGTAGCACTTTATGACATTGCTTTAAAAAAAGTGCCATTTAAAAGTAATAATATAATTTTTGGAACGCTTGTAGGACTGTTTAATTTCGGAAATATTTTATTTTATCTTAAAGCACATCAGGCTTTCGCCAAAAATCCATCGACTGTTTTTGCAGCGATGAATATGGGCGTTATTATCATAGGAAGCGTCGTAGGTATTTTAATATTTAAAGAAAAATTGAATACAAAAAATTATATCGGTTTATTTTTTGCCTTAGTTTCTATTGTACTTATTGCTTATTCTCAAATCCTGAATTAATAAAAATAATATTGAATAATTAGTGTTTATAATTGGTATATTACCTAACTATTTGTTTCATAAATACAACCGATCAAATACGCATAAATTAAAGTAAGGAACGTTAGTAAACGAGTAGTTTTTATATTTTTTTTGATAAATGCAAGTTCATTATATTTGTCTGACTTTTGATCTATGCGAAGCCCATAAAACTAACTGTTTTTTAAACCATTTAGAACTTAATCGTTTGAAAATTAAGTCGTTAAAAATTAATACAAATAATACACAAGGAAAAGTCATTTATTTACAATGATTTTCCAAAGGATATAGCTGCTGATTAAAATAAATGAATCATACAACTATTCCTAATAAAGAATATCGTTCTAAGGAACGTTTTAAATTATAACATCTATGACAAACAACATTCTAATTGAAAATCAATATAATAGAACAATTTTATTTGAAAAGGAAAATGTAAACTATTTGGTTCGTATTTTAAAAAGATTTAATACCGTACCAAAGGTAAATAACATCAATATTATTACCTCTACTAGTGCCCCCACTATTTTTAAAATTGTACCCAATAAATCAATTATAATTGGTTCGTCCTACCTAGACAAGCCCGTTTTAGCTTTAGTTTATTTACGCTATGGTATCGAATGGCAACTCTGGTACAAAGCGTTGAATAACGAAAAAAAAGATGCTGTTTTATGTGATATAGCAGCACTTGAAGTGATTCGAATATTTTATAATTTACTACCAAAAGACGATAAGGAAAAATTAGAAGACCTTGATTATCTCTTAATTAACTTAATTAAAAATGATGCCGATTTATGTACGGTATCTACCATAAAAAACGAAGAGCTACAGTCTTTTCACGGCTTAAAAAATCCAAATACAGAAGTTAATTCATCTTGGAAACCTATTGTTGAAAATCTAGCAAGACCTACCGAATATTTATTGATGTCTGGAGGTGATCTTAGATTGAATATTGACGAAATTCATTTGTTAAACAAATATGGTTGTCGCCCATTCCCCAGACCGGATGCATTTACATTTGCCTCGTCAACAGCTTCAAGCGTTTCCAATTTTGCTTTTGACAAAACAGATAAAGTGCGAAGTATTTTAATTAGAAATAGCTTGAAAAACGGTTTTAAAGAAACAACTATCGAGTTTTCGGAATTGTTAAAAAATAATCTTCGAAAAATATTTAAACTAAATGAAGAATGTGAAATAATTTTTTCCCCATCAGGTACAGATTCCTCTCTTCAAATAGCGGCTATAACGCAAATTATTTCTGATAAAGAAATTACACATATTTTGGTAGCTTCAGATGAAACAGGTAGTGGCGTGGCTTCGGCCTTGAAAGGATGTCATTTTGAAAACACAACAGCGCTTAATTATCCAATTAAAAAAGGGGATAAAATTGAAGGATTTAGAGATGTCGATGTAATTAAAATCCCTTTTAGAGATGAAAATGGCGCGTTAAAATCGGCTAAGCAATTAGACGAAGAAGTATTTAATGCTGTTTCTAAAACTAAAGATTTAGGCAGACATGTTGTGTTGCATACTATGGATCAATCGAAATTAGGATATCAAGCTCCTAGTGACCAATTAATTAAAAAGCTAAATACACTTGAAGATTTATCAATTCAGATTATTGTAGATGGTTCACAGTTAAGACTAGATCCAAAAGACATACAAAATTACCTAAACAAAGGATATATTGTAACTATTACAGGGAGTAAATTCTTTACTGGTCCTCCCTATTGTGGCGCATTAATTCTACCTAAAAATGTCAATAAATTAATTCATTCTGTAAAAACCTCATTACCTGCAGGTTTAACCCAATATTACAATCATTCTGATTGGCCTGCTTCATGGTTCTGCTCCAATGAATTGTCAGATGGTTATAATTACGGGTCTTATATGCGCTGGAATGCTGCCATAGTTGAAATGGATAGATATTACAAAACCCCCATTTTATACCGAAATATGGGTGTTGAAATGTTTTGCAATTTTGTTGAAGACTCTATAAAAGACGCAGGTTTTTTAGAACCTATTTATGCCGACGAAGCCAAAACAAATAGTTATAATAGTAAAGAATTTGGAATAAGAAATATCCGTACCATTTTTCCTTTCTTTATTTTTAAAGATAATGAAGCCTTATCTGTTGATAAAGTAAAAAAAATGTATACTTTATTAAACTCTGATTTATCGGATCAATTTGAAGATTCTTCTATAGAAATCATTCGGCTTGCTGCCCAAAAATGTCATATCGGCCAAGCGGTTAATGTAAAATATACAAATGATATTGCAAGTGCCGTTTTAAGAATTAGTTTGGGTTCAAGAGTAATTTCTGAAAGTTGGGTCAATAGAGATATTAGTCTCTTTTTTAGAAACATAGAATTACAAATGAACCAAATTACAATCATAATTAAAAAGATAGAATTAATTCTGAGCAATCCTGAATTGCTTGACTAAATAAAATAATTATTGCCAATTCTATTCCATAAAAAAGTCCCATTTGCAAAAGCAGATGGGACTTTTAAAATTTATAATAATAAACTTATTTTATCATTTCTATTTTTTGAACTTCTTCTTCATTGACACTGTCAAAGAATCCTTGTTCATTCATCCAGTCGTCGCTAAAAACTTTACTCATGTAACGAGAACCATGATCCGGGAATATTGCTATTACATTACTATTTGCATCAAATTCTCCTTCTTCAGCATATTGCTTTATGGCTTGCATCACAGCTCCTGAAGTATAGCCCACAAACAATCCTTCTTTACGAGTGATTTCTCTTGCTGTATGTGCACTCTCTTCATCGGTAACTTTCATGAACTTATCAATCATGTCAAAATCTGTAGCCGATGGAATCAAGTTTTTACCTAGACCTTCTATTCTGTATGGATAAATCTCGTCGTTATCAAATTCTCTTGTTTCATGGTATTTTTTCAATACAGAACCAAAAGCATCTACTCCAAGCACTTTAATATTAGGATTTTGTTCTTTTAAATATTTTGCGGTTCCTGAAATAGTACCACCAGTACCACTACAAGCAACAAGATGGGTAATCTTACCATTAGTTTGCTTCCAGATTTCTGGTCCAGTTGATTTATAATGTGCATCAATATTTAACTGATTGAAGTATTGGTTAATATAAACCGATCCTTTCGTTTCTTCATGTAATCTTTTGGCAACATTATAATAAGAGCGTTCGTCATCTGCTGATACGTGAGCTGGACATACATAAACTTTTGCTCCTAAACTGCGAAGCATGTCGATTTTATCTTTTGATGATTTTGAACTTACGGCAAGAATGCAATTGTACCCTTTAATGATACTTACCATTGCTAAACTAAAACCAGTATTACCTGATGTTGTTTCGATAATAGTATCTCCTGGTGATAAAATTCCTTTTTTCTCAGCCTCTTCAATAATGTATAATGCGATTCTATCTTTTGAAGAATGTCCCGGATTAAAAGCTTCTACCTTAGCATAGAAATTTCCTTCTAACTTTTCGGTGACTTTATTTAGCTTAATAAGTGGTGTGTTACCTATTAATTCTAAAACATTATTATAAGCGTTTATTTCTTCTTTCATAAAAAAAAAGTTAATCAAGGGCAATTTTATTCAACCTCGAAACGTTGCAAATTTAACAAAAAATTTCGAATTACTTTTTAATTTTCTCTAAATCTAATAAAAAACTAAATTCTTTAGCTAATTCTTTAAGTGCTTCAAACCTACCTGAAGCACCACCGTGCCCAGCATCCATATTAGTATCTAAGTATAAAACCGTATCATCTTTTTTTAATGTTCGCATCTTAGCCACCCATTTTGCAGGCTCCCAATACTGCACTTGAGAGTCATGAAGACCTGTAGAAACATAAATATTAGGATATTTTTTCTCTTTTAAGTTATCATATGGCGAGTACGACTTCATGTATTTATAATACTTTTTAACATTAGGATTTCCCCATTCGTCATATTCTCCTGTTGTCAATGGAATTGAATCATCTAGCATTGTGGTCACTACATCCACAAAAGGCACTTGAGCAATAACACCTTTATACAGTTGTGGTGCCATATTAATAATCGCTCCCATTAACAATCCTCCTGCAGAACCTCCCTCAGCATATAAATGTTTTGCAGATGTATATTGGTGCTCGATTACATATTTTGAGCAATCTATAAAATCAGTAAATGTATTTTTCTTTTTGGCTAATTTTCCTCCTTCATACCAAGGTCTTCCTAAATCCTCTCCCCCTCTAATATGTGCTATCGCATAAATAAATCCTCTGTCCAGTAGCGAAAGTCTTGTTGAAGAGAAATAAGCGTCCATGGAGTGTCCATATGAACCATAAGCATATAATAACAAGGGGTTTGTACCATCTTTCTTCAGGTCTTTTTTGTACACCATCGAAATAGGCACTTTGGTACCATCTTTGGCCGTAGCCCAAACTCTTTCTTCGTGGTAATTGTTTTTATCAAATTGTCCTCCTAAAACCTCTTGCTCTTTTTTAACTTCTTTTTCTTTGGTTTTCATATTGAAATCAATCACTGAAGACGGTGTTGCCATAGATTGATAGCCATAACGAAGAATATCAGTATCAAAATCAACATTAGCAGTAGTATAAGCTGTATAGGTTTCACTTTCGAATGGTAAAAAATACTCCGTGTCTCCATTCCATGGCATAATACGGATTCTGTTCAAACCATTACTACGCTCAGAAACTACAAGAAAATCTCTGAAAATATCAATATCTTCTAGTAATACATCCTCGCGGTGCATAATTACTTCTTCCCAATTTTTTCTATTGGTTGCCTTTTCAGGCGTTTTCATTAGCTTAAAATTAGTTGCTTTATCTTTATTGGTAACAATATAAAAACTACCTCCGTAATACGAAATACTATATTCCAGTCCGCGAACTCTTTTTTGGAAAACCTTAAATTTTCCGTTAGGATTATCGGCTAATAAAGTTCTAAACTCCGTTGTTAAAGTACTTGAAGAGCTTATTAAAATATATTTTTTTGATTTTTCCTTTCCAACCGCGACATCAAAAGTATCGTCTTCTTCAAAATAAACTAACTCATCATCTGTAGTTTCAGTACCTAACTTATGTTTTAAAACTTTATCAGAACGCAAGGTTTTAGCATCTTGATTGGTATAAAACATAGTTTGATTATCGTTGGCCCACGTTGAGTTTCCAGTAGTATTTTCGATTTTATCCTTTAAAATTTCTCCTGTAGTAAGGTTTTTAACATGCAATGTGTAAATTCTCCTTCCTACGGTATCTACAGCATAAGCTGCCAGATTATTATCAATACTAATGCTAAGCCCGCTTAATTGAAAGTATTTGTGCCCTTTCGCCAATTCATTACAGTCAAACATTATTTCTTCATTTGCCGAAAGGCTTCCCTTTTTTCTAGAATAAATAGGATAATCTTTTCCTTTTTCAAATCGGGTAATGTAGTAGTAGCCATTGTATAAATAAGGAACCGATTCATCATCCTCCTTAATTCTAGCTTTCATTTCTTCATATAAATCTTTTTGAAAATCCTTAGTATGAGCCGTCATTGCTTCATAATATTCATTTTCTTTATTAAGATAATCAATGACTTCCGGATTTTCCCTATCCTTTAACCAAAAATAATTATCGATTCTAATGTCGTCAAACTTTTCTAATTGAGTAGGAATCTTCTTTGCTATTGGTGCTTGTATCTTTTCTGTCATTTATTAAACTTTCAAATTTTTACAAAAATAACATAAAGCAGAATTAGAATACAAAAGCTTTTCATGTTATTTAACATTGGTTATTCCTTCAAATATAGTAATTTCGTGTTTCAATAACTTATAAAATAGGAAAAATGGATTTAATGGGAATGATGGGTAAATTGAAAGAAACCCAAAATAAAATTGAGGAAACAAAAAAACGTTTGGATTCAGTTCTAGTAGACGAACAAAGTACAGATGGTTTATTGAAAGTAACAATTACAGCCAACAGAAAAATAAAATCAATAACCATTGCTGATGACTTATTGCAAGACAAAGAGCAACTGGAAGATTATATGATTTTAGTACTTAATAAAGCGATCGAGAAAGCAACTAAAGTAAATGAAGCGGAACTAGATGCTGTTGCAAAAATGGATATGCCAATGATTCCAGGTATGGACAATTTGTTTAAATAGTAAAAAAATAAGTGGTGAATTAGGAGTCTCAATAGTTGAAATTTTCTAATTCACCACTTTTAATTTATAACTTAGATAAAGTTTCTAATACATAGGTATGCATGACTTCTCTATAGTCAAGATGCGTAACCATTCTAAGCTTACCTTGTCCCATCGAGCTAATTGATATGTTTTTTTGTTTTAACTTTTCAATCAATTGCTTATCCCCGTAATTGGGTGCCAAAGAAAAAATTAAAATATTCGTTTCTACAGGTTCTACAGAAGCGACCCAATCCAACTTATTCAATACCACTGCTAATTCTTTAGCTCTTCTATGATCTTCGGCAAGGCGACTGATGTTATGTTCTAAAGCATATAGTCCGGCTGCCGCCAAATAACCCACTTGACGCATACCACCTCCTAATATTTTTCTAATTCTTAATGCACGATGAATCGTTGCTTTGTCTCCAAGTAAAACAGAACCTATTGGAGCTCCAAGCCCTTTTGACAAGCAAACTGAAATAGTGTCGAAAAGTTGCCCAAAAGACTTTGGGTCTTGCTTTTTAGCAATCAATGCATTCCAAATTCGGGCACCGTCAAGATGAAATTTCAAATTGTTAGCAACGCAAACTTCTTTTATTTTTTTTAAATCTTCAATTTCATAACAAGCTCCTCCCCCTTTATTTGTGGTATTCTCTACACAAACTAAACTCGTTAACGGACTGTGATAAGACTCGGGATCATTTATGGCTCCAGCTACTTGCTCGGCAGTGATCATTCCTCGATTACCGTCTAGCAAACAAAAAGAAACTCCACTATTAAAAGAAGCTCCTCCTCCTTCATACAGGTAAACATGAGCATATTTATCGGCAATTATTTGTTCTCCAGGTTGGGTATGTAGTTTTAAAGCTGTTTGATTTGCCATGGTTCCAGAAGGAAAAAAAAGTCCCGCTTCCATACCAAAAATTTGTGCAATAGAATCTTCTAATTCAATAACGGTAGGATCTTGCTTGTACACATCATCACCCACTTCGGCATTAAACATGTACTGCAACATTTCATAGTTAGGCTTAGTAATTGTATCGCTGACCAAATTTATTTCCATATCTTGATTTTATAAATATTTAAAAGACAAGTCACCACTTGTCACTGCATAAAATTTTCTTATTTTTGCCCCACAAAATTACATAATTTATGACAACTACCGAACAAATTAAAGGTATTGTAGAGCGCCTTGGTGCGTTGAGGAGGTATCTTTGACGTTGATGCCAAACTAATTGAAATTTCTAACGAAGAAGAAAAGACTTTTGCCCCTGATTTTTGGAACAACGCCAAGGAAGCAGAGGTTATTGTAAAAAACCTTCGTAACAAGAAAAAATGGATCGAAGATTACAATAAAGCAGTTGAAATGACTGACGAATTGCAACTAGCTTATGAGTTTTATAAAGAAGGTGAACTTACCGCAGAAGAGTTAGACGAACAATATAATCTTACTCAGAATCATATTGAAGCGATCGAATTCAAGAACATGCTTTCGGATGAAGGTGACACTTTAAGTGCGGTAGTACAAATAACTGCTGGTGCTGGTGGAACTGAAAGCTGTGATTGGGCTGAAATGCTCATGCGTATGTATATGATGTGGGGCGAAAAATATGGATACAAAATAAAAGAGTTAAACTTTCAAAAAGGAGATGCTGCAGGTATAAAAACAGTGACACTTGAATTTGAAGGCGATTATTCTTTTGGATATCTAAAAGGAGAGAATGGTGTACATCGATTAGTGCGAATATCCCCTTTTGATAGCAACGCCAAACGCCATACGTCATTTGCTTCCGTTTATGTATATCCACTTGTTGATGATAGTATTGAAATCGACATTAATCCTGCTGATATTGAAATTACAACTTCAAGATCAAGTGGAGCTGGAGGTCAAAATGTGAACAAAGTAGAGACCAAAGTCCAACTTTTTCATAAACCAACGGGCATCCAGATTCAATGTTCAGAGACCCGTTCTCAACAAGATAACAGACAACGAGCCATGCAAATGTTACGCTCTCAATTGTATGAGATTGAATTAAAAAAACAACTAGCACAGCGTGCCGATATTGAAGCGGGAAAAATGAAAATTGAATGGGGTTCCCAAATCAGGAATTACGTAATGCAACCCTATAAATTAGTAAAAGACGTTAGAACGGGTTATGAAACCAGTAATATTGACGGCGTCATGAACGGTGAAATAGATGAGTTCCTAAAAGCCTATTTGATGATGATGGGGCAAAAGGAAGAAGAATAGAAATTCAGTTTTACATCCCTTTGATATAATCCAATAAAAAAAATCCTCTCTACTTTTAATTTTTTAAAGTTTGAGAGGATTTTTTTATTTTATGACTTATTTTTAAACGCTTGGTGTATTACTCTCTTTAGAATCCGTTTTTCAAAACATTTAAATTTCCCATAATAATTGTGGGGTTTTGTTTAGGATCTAACCAATTCACTAATGAATTCATCCTTACTTCATCAATCGCCACGCAACCAGCGGTAAAAGAAGGCTTTTTTATAGCCAAATGAAGAAAGATTGCACTCCCCTTCCCTTTTACAATTGGGTTTGTATTGTATTCAATAACTATACAGTATTTATAAGCATCATTATTCAATACTAAATTCTCATACGTTTTTGCATTAGTAGCTCCTTTGATGTACGTATTGTAATCCTTTGAATTGGGGTCATCAATCCATTTATCCTCAGCAGTAGTTTGTTGGTTTTCTAATAAAGTTTCAAACTGTTTTTCATAACTAAATAATTTTCCTAAACGAAAAATTCCTGTTGGCGACTTACCATCTCCTTCCTTTTTATGAAATGGCAATGCAAAGCCGTTTTTTCCTATCCCTACTTCTACCGGACCTAGTTTTACATTATAACCAGTTCCTTTTTTTTCTAAAGCTACAAAAGAAGCTGTATAATTTTCTGGCTGATAATTAAACACTACTAGTAATTGTTGTACATTTTCTAAGTTATTTTTGTTCTGTTTCGCAATTAATAAAGCATTTTCAATTGTAGCATTGTTCTTTTGAGCCTTGGAATCATTAGACGAAAACAATACTAAAGTTAAAAAGATAAAAAAATTTAAAAATTTCATTTTATGTATGGTTATTAATTATCTAATTTTTAAGATTCTAAAAATACCTTTTTTAGATTAATCTAATTACCTTTAATAGGTATTTGTCCTTAAAAATTTAAAAAATATTAATTAGTAAAGCCCATTCAAAAACGAGAAGAATAAAAAAAGGATCTTGCATTTAATAAAAAACAAATATGTCAAAATTAAACGTTAGTCAGAAATTAATTCAATCGCATCTCTTACACGGGGAAATGATTGCGGGCAAGGAAATTGGAATCCAAATAGATCAAGCTTTATTGCAAGATGCTACCGGAACATTAGTCCAATTAGAGTTAGAAGCTATGGGCCTCAAAAAAGCAAAAACAGAAGTTGCAGTTCAATATGTGGATCACAATTTACTGCAAACCGATTCAAAAAATGCCGATGACCATTTATTTTTACTTTCGGCAGCACAAAGATTTGGTCTTTGGTTTAGCCGACCTGGAAACGGCGTAAGTCATCCAGTACATATGGAGCGTTTTGGAAAACCCGGAAAAACACTCGTTGGATCTGATAGTCATTCTTGTGCTGCAGGTTCATTAGGAATGCTTGCAATCGGAACTGGTGGTTTAGATGTTGCTGCTGCAATTGCAGGTCAACCCTATTTTGTTAAAATGCCAAAAGTAATGGGTGTAAAACTCACAGGTAAATTACCAGATTGGGTTAGTGCCAAAGATGTTATTTTAGAAATGCTAAGACGTTACGATGTAAATGGTGGTGTTGGGAAAATAATAGAATATTATGGTGAGGGATTAAAAAATCTAAGTGTGATGGATCGGCATGTTATTGCCAATATGGGTGCTGAATTAGGTGCTACAACTACTGTGTTTCCCAGTGACGCCGAAACCAAACGTTTTTTAATTTCCCAAGACCGGGAATCTGATTGGACAGAATTAGTAGCCGATGCAGAAGCAACTTATGATGAATATGTCGAAATCATTTTGGACCAATTAGTCCCTTTAATTGCACTTCCTACTAGTCCTGGAAATGTAGTTCCCGTGAGCCAGGTTGCCGGGAAATCAATTTCTCAAGTCGTAATAGGTTCTTCTGCCAATCCTGGATTAAGAGATTTTTGGATTGCCGGAGCCATAGTAAAAGACAAAACAATCAACAGTGCGGTTTCTTTTGATATCAATCCTACCTCTAGACAAACAATTCAAAATATGCTGAAGAATTTTACTTTTGCAAATTTAATTACTGCAGGCGCTCGGTTTCATCAATCGGGTTGTATGGGTTGCATTGGAATGGGCCAAGCTCCCGCAACAGGAACAATCAGTTTAAGAACCATGCCACGAAATTTCCCAAGTAGATCAGGAACAGAAGACGATCAGGTGCATTTATGCAGTCCTGAAACGGCTGCGGCATCTGCTCTGACAGGAAAAATAACTGATCCTAGAGATTTGGAAAAAATCTATGGTATGAAATATCCTAAATTTGAAAATCCTGAAATAGAAATTATCAATACCGATATGCTTGTTGCTCCTTTAGAAGATGGTTCGGCAGTTGAATTACACAAAGGACCAAATATTAAATCTATCCCTGAAATCGAAGCTTTACAGCAAGATTATCGCATTCCTATCTTATTAAAAATGGGTGATAATGTTTCAACTGATGAAATTTTGAAAGCCGGAGCCGATGTTCTCCCCCTAAGAAGTAATATCCCTGAAATTAGTAAATATACATTTAGTGTTATCGATCCTAGTTTTTATGAGCGAGCCATGAAATCAAAAAAAGAATTTGGTGGACACATCGTGATTGCAAAAGAAAATTATGCTCAAGGTTCTAGTAGGGAACATGCTGCTCTTGCTCCTAAATATTTGGGACAAGTGGCTGTTATTGCTCATAGTTATGCCCGTATTGCTTGGCAAAATTTAGTTAATTTTGGAATTGTACCTTTAGAATTTATAAATGTTTCTGATTACGACAAAATCGAACAGGGAGATTTGATTCGTTTTAAAAACCTTCGAGATGACGTTATGAATAGAAAGAATATAAAAGTATTGATTGAAAAGGAAGACGGAAGTATTATAGAATTTGAAACCAAACACAGCTTAAGTGATCGCCAAATTAATGTTCTTTCAAAAGGAGGAATCATAAATGATTTTAGATCAAAACTATAAGTTGGATTTAAACAAGTCATATATGGAACTTAAAGAATAAAAATGAATCATACATTCAAACAAACTAAAATTCTGTAGCTTTTTTTTTACTTGTTGCAGCAATATTTGGTTATTTTTGCTTGGAAAATTCATCCTTTTATGAAAAAAAATATAATCCTTTTTGTTTTGTTTATGTCTCTCGCTTCTTATGGGCAGAAAAAAGTTTATTATACCGAAGATTTTAAAGAACAAGCTTCAGCTAAAGATGCAACTTACTATAGCACTTTTCAAGAGAGCAAAGACGGTACACAGAGAACAACTTACTATTTAGATGCTACAATTAGAAATAGTGATCAATTTTCTAATTTGCGAAAACACATTTTAAATGGCGAATCAGTAAATTGGTACAAAAATGGAAATAAGGAATCTATTTTATTGTATACAAAAGGGAAGCAAGAAGGAATTCAAACGCGATATTATGAGAATGGCCAAATTAAACGTACCGAAAATTACAAAAATGACGAATTTATTGACGGAAAATGCTTTGATCAAAATGGCTTAGAAATTGCTTTTTTTCCGTATTATGTAAAACCTGAATTCCCAGGTGGAATGCAAGAGTTCTACCGTTATATAGGAAAAAACTTTAAGTCAAAAAATAATGCAAAAGGACTAATAAAAGTTGATTTTGTTGTCGAAATAGATGGTAGTTTGAGAGATTTTAAAATAAAAGAAGGACTAAATTACGACATGAATCTTGAAGCCCTAAGAGTACTTTTTAATAGTCCGTTATGGATTCCTGGTAAAGTAGAGGGCAAAGACTCACGAGTGAAATACAGTATTCCAATAACTATAAAATAAATCTTTCAACTAAACAACTTTGTTTTTATAACCATTCAATCAAAGAAACCCCAACACCAATAGTCGTTTGTAAATTGTTATAGTCAATTAGCGTTTCACCATAACCATGTGAAAGCAACAAATATCCTTTCAAGTTATTTTTAATAGGATATGACCATGAAAAAGAAGAATTCCCCCTGGCTTTAGATCCAAAATTCAAATTATGGCTCCCTATAAAGGAAAATACATTTCCATTTTTAGCATAAATTATATTTAAATCTCCTCTACCTACATATTCAGAAATATCTGGATTATCATCTTTTGTAGCTTTCATTCGCAACCAAGGTCGTATATAAACCGTCCAACTATTGCGCTCAAAACCCGCATGAAAAATAATTCTGTTCCAGCTTCTAGAAAAAGGATCACTTTTCCCATTGGATTCGTGATTAAAAGCGACACCAACCATTCGAGTTTTAAAACCGAAAACTTTTAACTTTACAGGAATATTTAAAATCAGTTCTGGTTCGTAATTCACTTCTCTAAATGGTCTTGATAGGTTATTATTATAAATTTGCCAATGCGATATTTGAGTATATGCCACCCATAAATCACCCCTTCCCCAAAAAATACCTTGCAACACTTTGGTTTTAAAACTCAATTGAAATTTAGCTTCAATATTATTGTAATCAACTCCTGCCGGTGCTATATAATCTGGATCAACATTTCCTGAATGGGGCTGCTCATTTGGATTATTTGACCAACGAACTGGTAAAACATACATGGGTTTATAAGGTGTTACTAAAAAAGTACCTCGTACAGAATTTGTATCTAATTCCCAGCGCTCCGTTAAATTATGAAGCTGTGTTTTATTATTGAATAGCGCTTGAACTTGTGCATTTAAAGAAATAAAAGAACAAAAAGTTATAATAATCGTTAATTTTATTGATATTACTTTCATATTTTAAAAACATATATTAGCCTGTAAAACTAGCTATTAACTATTGCTCTTCGTTATATATTTATTCCATTTACTTACATAAATCACACATTTAAACTTGTTAAAGAATTTCGAAATATTAGGAATTAAAGTACCAATTTGTTTTATTTGACAACTTAAACAAACCAAACACATCTAGACTTAATGAAATCCTATTCACTCGAAGAAATTAATGAAATTTTAAATGGCTGTATCATTGGTAGTGTACTACAAAAAATTACAGCTCCTGAACAACTTGAAGTAGCAAATGAATCAGAAATTTCATTTATTGGAAACAAGAAATATGAGAAATTTTGGGCAAATTCCAAAGCTGGAGTTGCTGTTGTTAACGAGGATATTTCAATAGAACCTGGAGAAAACAGAGCTTTTATTAAAGTAAAAAATGCTGATTTGGCCATGTCACAAATATTAGCTCTTTTTGCTCCTCCAACTCCAGTATTTCAATTAGACATTCACCCTACAGCTGTAGTGGATCAAACTGCAATTATATGTAATGAGGTAAGAATTGGTGCAGGCTGTTATATAGGTCCTAAAGTAGTTCTTGGAGATAATACTACTATATATCCTAACGTGACTATTCTAGATGAAAGTTCAATCGGAAAAAATACCGTAATCTGGTCTGGAACAGTGATTAGAGAACGTTGCCACGTAGGTAATGATTGTATAATACATCCAAATGCTACAATTGGTGCAGATGGATTTGGTTTTCGCCCAGATCCAGAAAGAGGTTTAGTTAAAATTCCACAAATAGGAAATGTAATTATAGGAAATAGTGTTGAAATTGGTGCAAATTCTTGCGTGGACAGAGGGAAATTTAGTTCTACAGTACTTGGTGATGGTTGTAAAATTGACAACCTAGTACAAATAGGTCATAACAGTAAGTTAGGACGTTTTTGTATTATGGCTGGTAACAGTGGATTAGCAGGTTCCGTAACCTTAGGAAATGGAGTCATTATTGGTGGAAGCGCATCAATAAAAGACCATACAACCATAGGTGATGGCGCAATTGTAGGTGCTGGATCTGGTGTTACTGGAGATATTCCTGCTGGAAAAACCATGTTAGGGTATCCCGCTGTTGAAGCACGTGACGCATTAAAACAATGGGCAATATTGAAACGATTAGTAAATGATTCAAAAAAATAATTATTCCACTTTTTATTAAATTCATAAAAAAACAGAAGCTTACTTCTGTTTTTTTGGTTTTAAGACCTGAAATTTTCACATAAACCATGATAATCCCATTCAAATAATAATTTTATTAGTTGGGATTTTGTACTTTAGCACAAACTATTTTTAACCTTATTTCACCTATGGATTTGAACTTCAACAAAAACGAAGACCACAATAAACTTTTATTAAGTCAATTAAAACAAAATTTCTCTAAAGTAAAATTAGGTGGTGGTGAAAAACGAATTCAGAAGTTACATGCCGAAGGTAAAATGACCGCTAGAGAGCGTGTCGATTATTTACTTGATCCTAGAGCAAAATGTATCGAAATTGGTGCCTTTGTAGGTGAAGGAATGTATGCTGCTTATGGTGGATGCCCTTCTGGTGGTGTAGTCGTTAAGATTGGATACATCAAAGGAAAACAATGTATTGTAGTGGCTAATGATGCAACAGTAAAAGCTGGAGCATGGTTTCCTATTACTGCTAAGAAAAATCTACGTGCACAAGAAATAGCCATGGAAAACAGACTGCCAATTATTTATTTAGTAGATAGTGCAGGTGTATTTCTACCATTACAAGATGAAATTTTCCCTGATAAAGAACATTTTGGTCGCATATTTAGAAATAATGCCCAAATGAGTAGCATGGGAATTACCCAAATTTCAGCAATAATGGGAAGTTGTGTTGCGGGTGGCGCGTATCTCCCTATAATGAGTGATGAAGCTATAATAGTAGATAAAACTGGAAGTATATTTCTTGCAGGAAGTTATTTAGTAAAAGCAGCTATTGGTGAAAGCATCGATAATGAAACGCTGGGCGGAGCAACAACACATTGTGAAATCTCAGGTGTTACCGATTATAAAGCCAAAGACGACAAAGACGCCTTAGACAAAATAAAAAATATAGTTGATAAAATAGGTGATTTTGACAAAGCGGGATACAGTCGTATTAAACCTGTAAAACCGGCATTAGATGAAAAAGAAATCTATGGTATTCTACCAAAAGCGCGAAATGAACAATATGATATGATGGAAATCATCAATCGTTTGGTTGACAATTCTGAATTCGAACCATACAAAGATGGTTATGGTCAAACCATTATTACTGGATATGCACGAATTGATGGCTGGGCAGTTGGAATAGTTGCTAATCAACGAAAAGTAGTAAAAACTAAAAAAGGAGAAATGCAATTTGGCGGTGTCATCTATTCTGATAGTGCTGACAAAGCCACTCGTTTTATAGCCAACTGCAATCAGAAAAAAATACCCTTAGTTTTTGTACAAGATGTTACCGGTTTTATGGTAGGGTCCAAATCAGAGCAAGGCGGTATTATTAAAGATGGTGCAAAAATGGTTAATGCCGTTAGTAACTCTGTTGTTCCTAAATTTACTGTGATCGTTGGAAACTCTTACGGTGCAGGAAATTATGCTATGTGTGGAAAAGCATACGATCCAAGACTGATTTTTGCATGGCCAAGCGCTGAATTGGCAGTTATGGGCGGAACTCAAGCTGCAAAAGTATTGGCACAAATAGAAGCTTCTTCGCTTAAAGCAAAAGGTGAAACCGTAGATGAAGAAAAGGAAGCCGAATTGTTCAATAAAATCAAAGCGCGCTATGACGAGCAAACTTCCCCTTATTATGCTGCCTCTAGACTATGGACTGACGCTATTATTGATCCACTAGACACTAGAACTTGGATTTCTATGGGTATAGAAGCGGCAAACCACTCTCCTATTGAAAAACAATTTAATCTAGGTGTCATTCAAGTATAATATAGTACTGGCTCTCCGTTTTTATTTAAAAAAATAATTCCCTTTCTAGCTAAAAACGGAGACCTAAACAAACACTATGAAAAAATTATTTACTTTAGTCTTTGTCTCCTTATTGTTTATTCAATGTGCTTCTATCAAAAAGCACAATAGTCATTTGAATGATTTAATCTCGGCAAAAGATTTAAAATCAGATGTAGATTTTACATATAAAAAACTACAACAACTACATCCTGATTTATATGAGTACATCACTAAAAAAGAATTGGATTCGAAATTCGACAGTCTTAAAACAACGATTCTAAAACCCATGACAAGTTTAGCATTCTACAAAAAATTAAGTCCTATAGTTGCTGCTATTAGACAAGGTCATACTTTTGTTTATGCTCCAACAAAACTAATGAGCAAAAAAGTGACTAAGGCTATTACAAAAAAAGGAACTGGACCGTTTTCACAATTTGATTTTGATTTTATAAATGATAAATTATATGTCGTTAAAAATAAATCATACAATAAAACCATAAAGCCTGGGACTGAGGTTGTGTCAGTAAATGAAGTAAAACCCATAGATTTAATTGAGGAGTATAACACTTTTTATAGCTCGGATGGTTATAATACCACATTAAAAGAACACTATTCAGGCAAACGTTTTTCTTCTTATTTTACTATAGAAAATGGATTAAAAGATAGTTTAAATTATGTTTTCAAAATTAATGATAGCATAAAAAAAATAACCATACTAAGACACCAAGAAGATACAACTAGTAATTCCCTAAAAAAAAATAAACTAAAAAAAACAGCATTTAATCATGCTAAAAGAAAAGTCATCCGAAAGAAAAAAAGAGTTAATGGCTACAACAAAACCGAAAATATATTTAATAGAAATTTACGTTTTATTGAAAAAGACAGCAGTATTGCCATACTGAAAATAAATAGTTTTAAACTAGGGGATTTTAGAACTTTTTACAAAGAAAGCTTCAATAAAATAGACCGGTATAAATCAAAAACATTGATTCTTGATCTAAGAGATAATGGCGGAGGGAGATTAAACGAAATAGTTAATTTATATACCTATTTAGCCGATTCCTCATTTGTATTTATAGATGAATCAGAAGTAGTTTCAAAATCGAGCTTATTAAAAGGTGCTTATTTCAGCGAAGGTACATTTGTTGAAAAAATTATCAAAACCATTTATTCACCTCTACTTTATGGCTATTTATTTCTTACGGTGCACAAAGGACAAAACGGAAAAAATTATTATGCAACGCAAACAAGGCTTCATAAAAACAATAAAGCTGCATTTAAAGGAAAAATATATGTACTGATTAACGGAGGTAGTTTTTCGGCCTCCAGCATTATTTCATCCAATTTAAAGGGATCAAAAAGAGCCACTTTTGTAGGACAAGAAACGGGTGGTGGATATAACGGAACTGTAGCTGGATTTATGCCTAAAATAAAACTCCCTAAATCAGATATAAAAATCCGAATTGGTTTAATGTTGTTTGCGCCCCATTATAAAACAGATCAACACGGGCACGGTATTTTTCCCAATCAAGAAATAATACCAACCCTGCAAAACAAAATAGAGGAAATTGATGTTGAACTCAACTGGGTTTTAGAGGATATTAAAAAATAGAAAACAAAACATAATTAACACTGATTTACAGATAGTTGCATTATTATTTCATAACTTTATGTACCCAAATAGCAATCTAAAACATAATAATATGTTTTTCTTTTACACTCTTTTTCATTTTTAAAATGAAAAGAAATTACTTAAAAATTATAATGCTTTAAAATTATAATTAAGATGAAAAAGATTCCGATTCTATTGTTAAATGTATTGCTTATGACCGTACAGTCTGTTGTTGCGCAGGCTATAACTCCAGATAGCACCTCACCCAAAAAGGACAAAAAAACACATTGGGAATCAGGCATAAACCTTTCAGTACCTGTACACGTACAAATGTATCGTTCCCATAGGTTTGAAATTGGTTTGAATTTAAGGGCTTGGAGAAAAATTTCACCCAAATGGGACCTGGGAATTAAATTCGATTATGACTATTGGCTTGTCAAAAAAAATCCACCAGTACTAACACCCGAAAGTTCTTTAAGCGATAGAGCATTATACAGTAACTTTAGCATCTTTTCATTGAAAGCAAATACACAATATAGTCTCACCAACAAGTGGTATTGGGGAGCAGAATCTGGTATAGGCTATGCGCTTTCGGATGCAGACGGGAGGTTTGGACTTGGTTTTGTATCTGAATTTGGTGGTCCACAACGCTTTGGAATTTCCTCGAGCTTCTATATCGGGAGGTATTTCTTCCTTGGTAACCAAAAAAATAAATTAGGATTATCTATTGATTTCACACAATATTTAGCTCATGGACATGCGGAGAACAGCCTTGGCTTGAAAGTAAAATACCGCTTCATTCATTAAGTAACTAGAATTTATATCGTATTATAGAACAAATAGAAACGATGCACTAAAAACCCCCATTTTCTATTTAAAACTGAAGGAAATTTATAGGTCTAAAAACACATTTTTACACTTAAAATCAGTAACTTAGTGTAGTATTTTTAAACTATCGCAATATGAATAATGTAAAACAACTAAATAAATGGGCCAATGCGCACACTTATTTAACTTTAGATTTAGTACGAATTGCACTTGGAGTATTTTTGTTTACAAAAGGTATTTCCTTTATTACAAATATCCAGTATCTAGTAGATTTAATTTCTCCAATTGATCGAATTGGTGGTGGAATGTTTCTAATTCATTATATTGCTCCTGCCCATATGATAGGAGGTATTATGATTGTATTTGGTTTGTTAACGAGGTGGGCTATAATTGCACAATTACCTATCCTGATAGGTGCCATTGTTGTCAATTTTATGGGAGAAATGCATTCTCAAAATTTATTATTGGCGCTACTTATATTAGTAGTATGCCTATTTTTCTTGTTTTATGGAAGTGGCAAGCACTCCGCTGACTATTATTTTAAAATGCAAAAGTGAATCTATAAAAAAAAGCATTATGAATTATCATAATGCTTTTTTTTTATAATAGAATAAAGGCTTTAAAAACAAGCCTAAATACTTTCTAACATTTCTTTCCTTTTTATTTTTCCGTTTTCGGTTTCCATAAATTTAGAAACATAAAAAACATTTTTGGGTTTTTCATATTTATCCAATCCGTCAAAACTCAATTCGACTGCACCGTCTTTTTCTCCTTCTATGACCAAAACTAATTTTTCACCTAAAACAGCATCCGGAATTCCACCTAAAAAAAAGCGAGAATGAATTTCGTTAGCTAATTTTTCCTCAATTTGTTCTGGAATTAATTTTATTCCTCCACTATTGACTACATTATCAATACGTCCTAAAAACACAAATTGCTTTTCATTTAAAATTTCGACTAAGTCATTGGTAACAATAAGTTCTTCCGATATTTTTGGTGCATCAATTACTAAACAATTTTTCTCGTTTTGGGAAATTGAAATATTAGGTAAAATTGAAAAAGCGTTCTCCCCCACTTTTTTGGCTGCAATATGAGTAATAGTTTCAGTCATTCCGTAGGTTTCATAAACTTGAGTCTTCCCTTTTAATAGACTTTTTTCAAGAGACTTGCTCATTTTAGCGCCACCCACTATCATTTTCTTCACATTTTCCAAGCCAGCCAAAGAATTTTGAGCTTGTAAAGGTACCATTGCTACAAAATCATATTTGGTTTCATTCTTAGTCAACGGATGTGAGTTTGGTTCCACAAAATCAATATCAAGTCCTAAAATAAAACTTCGAACTAGCATCATTTTACCCGCAATATACTTAGTTGGCAAACAGTATAATGCTTTATCTCCAGGACTTAATTCAAAGAAATCACCTGTTGCTAAAGCCGAATTAACCATTGTTTGCTTATTTGTTCTAATAATCTTAGGTGCACCTGTAGTTCCCGAAGTTTGTAAATCAATGTACGATTTCTCATCAAACCAATCAAGCAAAAAGTCTCCAATCGATTTTTCAAATTCATCTCCTTCTTTTATCAAACAGTAAGATACACGGCATAAATCTTCTTTATTTAAATGATAACCATTCAATTTGAACTGATTGTGCACGTTTTTATAAGTTATTTTTTTCATTAGTAGTATGTTGTTTATGAGATGTTTGTTTCCTTATTTAATTCAATCTTTCCAGTTAATTTTTCTTTCCAGTCAGACCAATTGTATTTTCTACTAAAGATATATAAAAGTAATGGGTAAATAACTATTACTGGTAAGATAACATCGATTCCCGCTTTTGGCTCTGAAATATCTTTAAAAATAGAATTCGTTTGAAAAGCAGACCAATCTGAGGTAACTAATAATGCACTAATTAAATTATTTGCTGCATGGAAACCCAATGCCAATTCCATTCCTTCATCCATCAATGTAAGTATTCCCAAAAATAAACCGGTACCTATGTAATAAATAAAGATGATATTTCCCATTTTAGAGACTTCCGGATTCGATAGATGCATTGCTCCAAAAATAACAGAAGTCATCACTAATGGGAACCATTTGTTCTTCGCTAAATTAGCAAATCCTTGCATTAAATATCCTCTAAAAACATATTCCTCTGTACTGGTTTGAATAGGAATCAAAAGCGTTCCAATCACTACTAAAATAGCAAAAGGGACAGGTTTAAAATTGAAAACAAAATTCTCAGGACTGGCATAATAAAAAATTAAAGTAGAAGCAATTGTAAAAATAGACCAGATTGAAAAAGAATAAAAAAATCGATTCCAATCCATTTTTTTTCTTGAGGTAGTTATGGAAAGCATGGTTTGATTGTGAAGATGTCGCACCACAAAATAAATCCCAATTAAAGTAAAAACAAATGAAATAAGGATTAAAAACAAAGTGAGATTAGGCTCAAAAAAACGCATTATATCTTCGTTATTTGACGGATAAGCCTTTCCATTTATCATTACTTCATATAAAAGTCCAACTAATAATGGAATTTGCCCCACAAAAGAGGTCACTATAATTAAAGTAGAACCTACTAAATATTTCCAAAACTTATTTTCTGAATTAACACCTTGCTCTATAAACATTTATTTAATTTAAATATGAGGATAATTAGACTATCAAAGTCTATTTTTGTCAGTCGAAAATACCTTTTTTATTTTAATATAGACTAAAAAACAAAAATAAAACAAATGATACAAATATACCATAACCCCCGTTGCGGAAAATCAAGAAATGCTTTAGCACTAGTAGAAGAAACAAAACAAGAATATGAAGTTATAAAATATCTAGAGCAACCACCTACTTATGAAGATTTAGTTTTACTGCTAAAAAAACTAAAGTTAAAACCAATAGACTTAGTACGCCAAAAAGAAAAAATTTGGATTGAAAATTACAAAAATAAATCTATGACTGACGAATCAATAATTAATGCCATGGTATCAAACCCAATAATTATTGAACGTCCTATTATTATAAAAGGAGATAAAGCGATCATTGGCAGGGACTTAGAGAAAGTTAACCATTTCCTGTAGCGGGAAGCTTTTTTATTTAACAGTTTTTTATGATTTACCCTTTAAACCAAATGCAATTTTTGCAATCAAATTGCCATAATCTAAACTAAAAACTAATGCGTTATCAATTAAAATATTATTTGACCCTCACCTTGTTCTTCACATTTCTACTGAATTTTGCACAACAAAGACCAGCTGGTCCAGCTGGAGCCGAAATGCCTAAAATAAAAATCACAGGAACTGTTATTGAGAAAATAAGTAAGCAACCGCTAGAGTATGCAACTGTTACTTTTATTAACTCAAAGAATGCAAAAGTGATTGCTGGAGGAATTACAAACACAAAGGGAGAATTTAATATCGATGTATTCCCAGGAATGTACACGATTAAAATTGAGTTTATTTCTTTTAAATCCATCGAATTAAAACAAACTTTAAAAGAAAATACTAGTTTAGGAACTATTTCTTTGGTTGAAGACGCCGCACAATTAAACGAAGTAGTTGTTCGTGCTGAGAAATCTACTGTCGAAATTAAGCTGGATAAAAAAGTATATAATGTAGGTCAGGATATGCTTGTAAAAGGAGGGACAGTAAGTGATGTATTAGAAAATGTACCTTCCGTTTCTGTAGATGTTGAAGGAAACGTTAGTTTAAGAGGTAGTGATAATGTTAGAATTTTCATTGACGGACGTCCTTCAAATGCTCTAAATATGGCTGAGGCTTTGCGCCAAATTCCAGCAGACGCAATTGATAAAGTGGAAGTAATTACAAATCCATCGGCACGTTATGATGCTGAAGGTGGTGCTGGTATCTTGAATATCATCCTTAAAAAGGGAAAAAATCAAGGTTTAAACGGAACCTTTATTGCCTCTACAGGAATTCCTGAAACCTATGGTTTAAGCGGAAACTTAAATTATAAAACAGAGAAAATGAATTACTTCACAACTACTGGTTATAATTATAGAACTAATGAAGGTGGCGGAAAAACAAACTCTCAATATTTCAATTCGGATGGTTCAACTAATAAATTTATTGATGAATCTCGCGATACACAAAGAATCAGAAAAGGAATTACAACCAAAACTGGTGTAGAATGGTCAATTACTCCAAATACGTTTTGGACAAACTCTGTTAGCTATCAAAATAATACGGGAAGTACGGAAGACTTAGTGAACTATAATAATTTTGATGCCAATAAAAGTTTCACTTCAAAAAGTTCTCGTTTAAATAGTGGAAACACAACTGGAAAAGACTTTGAATATTCTTCGAATTTTATTAAAAATTTCAACGATAAAGGGCATAAACTAACAGCTGACGCATCTTATTCTAGAGAAAATGATATCGATGATTCCGCAATCAATGGTATTAACGAAACATTCCCTGATCAAAACACGTATAGTACTACTTATAATGATGCAATACAAAAACAATATCAAATTCAAGCGGACTACGTTTTACCAATAGGAGAAGGAAGCCAATTTGAAGCTGGATACAAAGGAAACTTTAACAATCTAAACAAAGCCTTCGATATTTTCTCTGATGATGGTAGTGACCTTGGAAATCTTTTGTCAAATACATTAGAGTATAAAGAAAAAATTAATGCGCTGTACACACAATACGGTTTCAAGGTAAACAAATTCTCTTACTTATTTGGTTTACGTTGGGAAGACACCAATATTGATGTTAACTTACTTGATACCCAAGAATTCAACAATAAAAAATACAATAAATTTTTCCCTAGTGCATTTGTCAATTATGAAGTTTCAGATCAAAGTAGCTTATCTTTAAGCTATAGCAAACGTTTATCTAGACCAAGAGGTAGATTCTTAGACCCTACTCCTAACATTTCAAGTAATATTAATATTTTTAAAGGAAACCCAGATTTAAATCCTTCATTAACGGATAAATTTGATTTAGGCTACATCAACCGTTGGGATAAAGTAACCTTAAATACTTCCATGTATTTTGAAAACACCACTGATGTATTTTCATTTGTACGATATGAAAGTGGAGAGTTTGTAAATGGTACTCCAGTGATTCTGAGCACTCCAATTAACATTGGAAAAGAGCAAAAAATTGGTTTTGAATTTACTTTAAACTACAACCCAATTAAAGCTTGGAAAATCAACAGTAGCTTCAACTTATTCAATACGAAAACAACAGGAGATTTTCAATATACAAATTCACAAAATGTAGTAGTAACTCAAAACTTAGATAACCAAGCTACATCATGGTTTACTAGAGTAAACTCTCGATTAACATTGCCTTACAAAATTGATTGGCAATTAAGCGGAATGTACTTTGGACCTAGTAAAACAGCTCAAGGTAAAAACCTAGGTCAATACGGTATCAACACCTCATTTAGTAAAGATATCCTAAAAGACAAAGGAACGATTGCCTTCAATGTTAGTGATATTTTCAATACCCGAAAAATGAGATCCGAGACTAACTTACCTAGTGTAAGCAATTACAGTGAATTTCAATGGAGAAAAAGACAATTCAATTTATCATTCACTTACCGAATTAATAAAAAGAAATCGGATAGAGATAAAAATGCTCCGAAAAATGGTGAAGAAGAAGGTGGTGGATTTCCAGGATAAAAGCAAGATTAAGGACTCATGAAAATGGGTCCTTTTTTTTTTTATTATAACAATACAACATTGTCCCTATTTATAAAATAATCCATAAAGATACAATCTAAAAACACAATTTTTAGGCATAAAAAAAAAGGACTCGCAAAAACGTGTCCTTTTTTTATGTGTCAATCAAACTAAACTGATTGCTCTTTCTTTGCTTTTCTTTTCTCTTTATATGCTTCCCAAGTTGCTCCACCTACCCAATAGGATACGAAACCAACTAAAAAAAACATTAACCAAAATCCTAATGTAAGGATTGATAAAAAAAGTAAAAAGCCTAAATACTGTGAAAATTCAAACATGTTTTCCGGAATTTTTGAATGTAAGTACAAATGTATGTTTATTATTTTTTCTTAGCAATAAAAAAACAAATCAATTTTCATAAATTAGTATTTATACGTATTTTTGAGCTCAATTTTAGGAGCTATTCCCGCTATTCGTTACAATCTTACATGCCAAACAATGGCATATAAGGATTTTCACTACTATCGGGGCTAGAAAACATAATGCAGTGCAACTAAATCAATTTTCAACATAACACAAATAAATAATAAAATGAAATTCAGAATAGAAAAAGACACCATGGGTGAAGTGCAAGTTCCAGCTGATAAATATTGGGGTGCACAAACAGAACGTTCTAGAAACAATTTTAAAATAGGACCATCTGCTTCCATGCCAAAAGAAATAGTAGAAGGTTTTGCCTACCTAAAGAAAGCAGCAGCTTATGCTAACTGCGACCTAGGAGTCCTTCCTGCTGAAAAAAGAGATGCGATTGCAGCTGTTTGTGATGAAATTCTTGCTGGGAAATTAGATGATCAATTTCCATTAGTAATTTGGCAAACAGGTTCTGGTACACAAAGTAACATGAACGTTAATGAAGTTGTAGCCAATCGTGCTCAAGTTTTAAAAGGATTTGCAATTGGTGAAGGAGAGCAGTTTATTAAAGCAAATGATGATGTAAACAAATCACAATCATCTAATGATACTTTCCCTACAGGAATGCATATTGCAGCTTACAAAGCGGTTGTAGAAGTTACAATTCCTGGAGTTGAAAAATTAAGAGACACATTACATGCTAAAGCAACTGAATTCAAAAATGTGGTAAAAATAGGTCGTACACACCTTATGGATGCCACTCCACTTACATTAGGTCAAGAACTTTCAGGATATGTAGCACAATTAAACTATGGTTTAAAAGCAGTTAAAAATACTTTAGCACATTTATCTGAAGTTGCTTTAGGAGGAACTGCTGTAGGAACTGGACTAAACACACCTGCAGGATACGATGTAAAAGTAGCCGAATATATTGCTGAATTTACAGGTCATCCATTCGTAACTGCCGAAAATAAATTTGAAGCTTTAGCAGCTCATGACGCTATTGTTGAATCACATGGTGCTTTAAAACAACTGGCTGTTTCATTAAATAAAATTGCTAATGATATTCGTATGTTAGCTTCTGGACCTCGTTCGGGAATTGGTGAGTTAATCATCCCAGAAAACGAACCTGGTTCTTCCATCATGCCAGGAAAAGTAAACCCAACACAATGTGAAGCGTTAACAATGGTATGTGCTCAGGTAATGGGTAATGATGTGGCAATCACTGTTGGTGGAATGCAAGGTCATTATGAATTAAATGTATTCAAACCAGTAATGGCGGCAAACTTCTTGCAATCAGCACGTTTATTAGGAGATGCATGTACCTCATTTGACGAACACTGTGCTCAAGGTATTGAACCTAACTACAAACGTATTAAAGAATTAGTTGACAATTCATTAATGCTTGTTACGGCTTTGAATACAAAAATTGGCTACTACAAAGCAGCTGAAATTGCTCAAACAGCTCATAAAAACGGAACTACTTTAAAAGAAGAGTCAGTACGTTTAGGGTATGTTACTGCCGAAGATTTTGATGCATGGGTAAAACCAGAAGATATGGTAGGAAGCTTAAAATAATTATAAATTTTGAGTTATAAATCAAAAACCCTGAAATGATAAAACATTTCAGGGTTATTGTTTATTAACATATATGCAATAAGGACAACATTCAATACTAACTACTTCCCATCAACATAATCTTGTAAATAACTAAATCTTGGAGTCAGTTTTCCTTTTTCGGTCATTTTGGCTCTTTCAAGAATACCGTCTTTATCGTTATCAAAAAAAGCAGGAATAACATGTTCCATAAACATAATTCCAAAACCTTCACTGGCATCTTTTGGCAATTCGCAAGGCAAATTATCAACGGCCATAACTACAATAGCAGCAGGGTGAAAAACATCCACTTCTTTATGCTCCGATGGTAAATAACCGTATAAAGGCTCAGCTATAGTTGAAGCTCTAAGAGTAGATGCTATAGGTCCATTGATATCACAGGAAACATCACCAATTACTTTTATCTTACAGTCCTTAGCTTGAAGCATTTCTTTTGTCAGAATATCTGGTGCATCATTCCCATGAAAATGACCTGTAATTAAAATTTCAGATACTTTCGTAAATCGTTCAAAATCTCCTATATATTCTTTAGGGTTATCGTAAAAGTCTTTACAATTTAGTACTTTTCCGTCAATGCGTTTATTATAATCCAACACATCAATTTGGGTATAAACAGCTTGTGCATACTTTTTAGATAAGAAATTTTCAACCGAAACCTCCGTGATTTTTATAGCATCCAGCACTTCTTTTATTCCTCCTCCTACTTTACCGCTTCCGGTAACAACAAATTTAATGGGTGGGAAAATAATCCGTTTCAATTGTCTAATTAACTCCTCTTTACCTGAAAGTGTCTCCGCTTTTGGTAATTTAAATAATTCAAATTTGATTCCAAAAGCACGAATCGTATTATAAGCACCAACTATTCCAGCATATCTACCAAAACCAATCAATCTGCGATTTTCGGCATCTACTATTGTTTCATGATCATATAAATCAATGCTTTTTTCTAAAACTGTTTGTAATAATTTTTTATTGTATGGCTGCTTCTTTATCGTATGTGAAAAAAAGAAATAGGTTTTATTAGGGATTAGATTTTCAACAGGAACTTCTTTAACTCCAAATAATACATCACAATCGCTTATATCAGCAGTAACTTCAATTCCTAATTTTTTATATTCTTCATCAGAAAAAATTCTAATATCTGAACTTTCTACTTTTACAATTGCATCTGGATAAAGTTGCTTTAATTGAACTAACTCACTAGGAGAAAAAACGACTCTTCGATCAGGTGGGCTTTTTCTTTCTTTTAAAATTCCGAATTTCATATTTTAGTTTTACATGTATTATTATAACTTTAACTAATGTTATTGTTACAAATATAACAATTTAAACAACATTAAGTTGGGTTTTATAAAAAAAATTAAGTCTCCAAAAATATTAAAAGCTGAGGTCCAAAACAATAGAAAAACAGTTCTAAAAACTTTAATAAAATACTGTTAACGTTTGCTAAAAAAATTAACTAAAGAGATTGATTCCATATATTTGCCTTTCTAGCACCGCAATAATGATTTTTATAAAAAAAGCAAATATACTACAAATACTCATGCTCTTATTGGTTTTGAGTAGCTGTAAAGAAAAGAATAAATCGCAATCAAATACAACAGCAAACACAAAAGAGAAAGCTAGTCTTGTAATCAATTCTGGCCCAAAACTTAGTGAAAAATATATTGAATCAAAAAAGAATTCTATCCTTCATTTTTACAACAAAAACTGGCCTCACAATAGTTTAAATGGGGGTTTTCTTGTGGCAAAAAATGGTCAAATTATTTTTGAACGATACGAAGGTATTTCAAATCACAAAACCAAGTCAGAAATGACTAGCACAACACCATTACATATTGCTTCTGTTAGTAAAGTAATAACAGCAACAGCAATATTAAAATTAGTAAGTGCCGGAAAAATAACATTAGACCAAAAAGCAACTACCATCCTAAAAGAGTTTCCTTATCCAGATGTTACTATAAAAACGCTATTAAACCATAGAACTGGGATGCGTAATTACGCCTATTTTACAGAAAAAAAAGGAATTTGGGACCGACATAAAATTCTAAGCAATCAAGATATCTTGACTATCATGGCAACAAAAGGGATTGATTTAGAATTTAAAACCAATACTCGTTTTAGCTATTGCAATACTAATTATGCCATGTTGGCATTAATAATTGAAAAAATAACAGGTAAGCCTTACAAAGATGCCATGCAAGAAATTGTTTTCAAACCATTAGGGATGAAAGACACTTATGTTTTTGATTATGAAAAAGACAAATTGACGGCTACACCTTCTTACAGAGGGAATTTTTCATTGATTAATATGGATTATTTAGATGCGATATACGGTGATAAAAACATCTACTCTACTCCTAGAGATTTATTAAAATTTGATGATGGTCGTAATTCTGCCAGTTTTTTAGATCCAAAATTACTAAAACAAGCCTTTATAGGATATAGTAACGAACATAAAGGAACAAAAAATTATGGCTTAGGTATGCGAATGATCAATTGGCCTACCGGACAAAATTTCTATTTTCATAATGGCTGGTGGCATGGTAATACTTCTGCTTATATTACTTTACCAGAAGAAAAGGTTACAATTATTGCTTTGTCAAATAAATTCAATCGAAGTACCTATAAAGTTCGGAATTTAGCTGCACTTTTTGGAGATTATCCATTCAAACTGGATGATGATGGAAAAGAGGAATGATATTTGTAGAATAAAAAGAGTGTTTAAAATGTAATTTCAACTAGAAAAGAATACATTTGCAAACTCAAAATTATCAGCGATGGTAAAATAAAAAGGGGTCGACTGGTTTTGACAGCAAGTCGAATTGACAAGTAAGCACGTCGAGAACTGGGACAATTCTCGTTAATAAAAGGTTTCAAAACACTTACACGGCGAAGGAAACTACGCTCTTGCTGCATAATCTGAATCATAGTAAGATTAGCCTAGTTCCTATCAGATAGGAAAGCAGGATTTACCTCGAAAGCTTTGGTTTATAGCGGTCGATCAAGGTGAATCGTAAATTTAAACCTAGATTTCCATAAGCTTCGGGTGGATTTCGAACTAAAGAAGATAAGTTATGTGCGGCTGTTTCTGGCCAATCACATAATCGAAAATTCAATCAGGAAATAAGCGTGTAGAAAGCTTCTTAGTTGCTTGTTTGGACCCGAGTTCGATTCTCGGCGACTCCACAAAAAACCTTGTAAACTATTGATTTACAAGGTTTTTTTTTATTTATTCTATTTCACAACTAGGAAAATGGATAATAGGAAAGTTACAAGAGTTCGCAATAAAACAAAGTTCATTCGCTTTTTTATGTAAACTTAAAGCTTCCGCAATCTTTTCTGGTTGCCTAATAGCAACTTTAGGGTAAAGACGAACTTCAATAAAACGACCACTACCGTCTTCAGTAACTTCAAGTGTTGCCTCAGCAGCATCTGTATAGGAAATAACTTCTATTCCTTCTTTCCCACAAACGTACAAATACGACATCATATGGCACGAAATTATACTACTTAATAACAAGTCTTCGGGATTATACAAAGTTGGATCTCCTTTAAAAGCTTTGGCAGCTGAAACACTTAAAATAGGCTTACCTTCAATTGCGATAGTATGACTTTTACTGTACGTCTTGACTATAGAAATTTCCCGATTTAAAATCGAAGACCATGTTACTTTTGCTTTAAATAAATGTTTAAATCCCATTCTTTTTTTTATTCAAAAGTAATTAAAACTGCCTAACAGTTTAACCACATTTAGTATACAATTACAAAATCATTTGATGTATAAATTTTGTAGTTTTACGAACCTAAATCTACAAACAAAAAGTGAAAAATAAATTACTCAATATTCCTCCAATTCCAGCTGTTCTTTTCGCTATAATAAGTGTTCAGTCTGGTGCTGCCATAGCAAAAACTCTTTTCCCTTCTATCGGTGCTGCAGGCACTGCTTCGTTAAGAATTGGTATATCAGCAATCATTCTTTTTGCCGTTTACAGACCCAATTTATTCAAAATCACTCCCAATCAATGGAAAATTGTAATTCCATATGGTTTGTCATTGGGTGCCATGAATTTAATCTTTTATCTCGCTATTGAGAGAATCCCAATTGGACTTGCAGTAACACTAGAGTTTATTGGCCCTTTAGTAGTCGCAGTAATGGGTTCAAAGCGATTATTAGATTATTTATGGGTTCTACTTGCTGCCGCAGGAATTGTTTTAATAGCACCTTGGTCTGATAATGGAATTGATCTTTTAGGTGTACTCTTTGCGCTATTGGCTGGTGCGCTTTGGGCAGCTTACATCGTTTTGGGTGGAAAAATTTCGAAAATAATGAAAGGTGGAGAAGCTGTAGCCACAGGAATGCTATTTGCTTCGATATTAATAGTTCCTTTTGGAATTTTAGGAAACGGCTTAAATAGTCTCACTCCTACTTTCCTTTATTTAGGGATAGCATTAGCTCTTTTGTCAAGTGCAATTCCTTTTACATTGGAGATGAAAGCTCTTGGTCAACTTCCTCCCAGAACATTTAGTATATTAATGAGTCTAGAACCTGCAGCAGCCTCTATTTGTGCACTTATATTTTTACAAGAGCACCTCACTTTTAATGAAGTTTTGGCCGTAATTTTTGTTGTAATAGCTTCCGTTGGATCAACAATTACTTCAAAAAAAACAACTCCTAAAATTGATTGAAATTATAAATAGTTCCATTATATGGATCTCAAGTTTATATCAAGTTAAGTGATAAAATTTATTGATCAAGTAACGCAACAGTAAAAATAATAAACTTGCCACAACCGCAAATGCCAGGATAAAACTAAACAGATTTATAACAATATTAGGAATAAATTTTAGTTTGGGATGGGTGTAATATGGCTCACGATGTAATCTTTCGTGGATGCTTTTATTTACTATTTTAATTTTCTTTTTGATACTGTTACCTTTTGAGTTATTACTATAATAAATTCTAACGTTTCAAAGCTATTCCTATTTTACTCTAAATTACTCAATTAATTTAAAATAAAGGAGTTAAAAAATAAAAATAAAAAAAATACTATATTTAGAGAATGAAAATAAAATTACTAACCCTGTTATTTTTAATACTTCCTCTCTTAAGTAATTCTCAAGAATATGTCGATTTGATAAATGTTAATTATGGAGAATCTGGAAACACTTCTTTTGAAAATAGTTCCGAAAACACAACTATTTCGACCTTTAGAGCAAGTACATTATTTCCTTTAGTTCTAAACGATAAATATACAGTTATTACAGGAGCCGACTTTAATAAACAATCCTTACAACTATTTCCAAATACAGAATATAATCATTTATATACTACCCGATTAAAATTAGGAATGAAAGTAAAATATTCTGAACATTGGAGTACTACTTATGTATTTCTTCCAAAATTAGCCTCAGATTATACTAACATAGATAAAAATGATTTTTATCTTGGAGGTACAGTGGTATTTAAATATAAGAAAAGTAATACTCTTAATTATCGTTTTGGTTTATATAGTAGTAAAGAAGCATTTGGATTGTATTTCTCTCCTATAATTGGAATCTATTATAAAAGTCCTAATTCCCTTTTTGAATTAAACGTATCTTTCCCTGGTGATTTTGATGTGAATTATAGCATTGCTAAAAACACAAAAATAGGAATTGATTATTTTGGTAATTCTGAAAGTTTTAGGCTTTCGAAAGAGAAAACAAATACAAACTATGTTCAAAATAACTCTTTAGAATTTTCGTCATATATTCAAAACAACTCCATAAATAAAAATTTATTATTACGCTTTAAACTAGGGTTTTCAAATAACAATTATGAAGTTTATCCTGCAAATCAAAAAATTGATTTAGGAATTTCATCTTTACGATTTGGAGACGACAGAACTCAAATGAACTCTAATTTATCAAATAGCCTTTTTTTTAAGGTTGAAGCCATATACCGTTTTTATATTGTTCCTAATTAATTTAAAAAACAAAAAAAAACCGTCTCATTTCAATAAAAAGACGGTTTGTTATAGATATAATAATTAATTACTCTACTAATTTATAATAAAACATTTCAGGTGCTCCCACTACTCCAGCGTCCATCATTACTTTTTTCTTAGCCTCAGAAGTTATTGCCACTTTAGCTTTTTTCATATCTGATATTGCAAAAACTAAAGTTACCATATTGGGATCATCAACACTACGAGCCATTCCTCTATCTATAAGCCCTTCTTCCATTCTTTTTGCTGTCCCTTCGGCATCATACACTTTGAGCCATGCATCAAAATCTTTCACTTTATGGGTGACCATTAGTCGATCTTTGATGTTTATTTTTGAATCATCATTTCGAATTACATTGTAAAAAGAAAAAGTAGGAACACCCATTACACCCGCTTTTTTCATCGCATCCTTAAGACTTGGTAGTGTACTAAATTCCTTTGCTTTTTTTATGTCATTCATTTTATCAATTACGATAATCATATTTTCATTTTCCATTCCTCTTCCTATCACAAAGTGGGTGATTCCATAACTTTGTCTTATTGAATCATGGGCATTATAGGCTAATAACCACTTATCATAATTGGCTACTTTGTGCTTTATTACAATTACATCAAAAGGGGTAAATACTGGAGCCACTGGCATAACAGGTTCCTCCATTTTTTTTGGTTCTTCTACTTTTTCTGTTTTATTGTTCTTACAAGATAAAACTGTAACCATAAAAACTAATATTAAAAGGGGCTTCAAAAATTTTTTAATGTGTTCCATAGTACTATATATTTTAGTTGTTTATTATATAAATATAATGAAAAATACTGATAATCAGACATTTATATTTTCAATAAATTCAAAAAACTGTGTAGTAAAAAACGTACCCAACTAAAATTTTGATAGGTAATTGACACATATAAAGCGTATAGATTACTATTATCAAAAAAACTTCTCCATACATTTAAACAAAGAAACCGGTTCGCTTATTAAAACGAATCGGTTTCTTATTTTACTCTTATTCCCTTTTTTAAAATATAAGGAACAATTATATTCTAATGAATTTAAATTATTTAGAGGCCCAACTATTATCTGAAGGTGTAGCATCCATAAAAAGTCCCCCATCAATTGTTATTGCCTTTATTTTCTTTGAGCCTTTTAGGTTAATCGTTGTCATTTTTTGATTTGCTTCCCAAATAGCCGGCGTCTCATGTATCGTTTCTTTGGTTCCATCAGTATAACTAATTACTACATCAAACGGAATTGCAAATCCACCTTCATTTTTTATTTCAACTGACTGTTTTGTGGTATTCACATTTGCAATAGCAAGATCAATATAATTATTAGTAAAAAACCAGTTATTAAAAAACCAATTTAGATCTTTACCTGAGTTCGTATTCACTGAGTTGAAATAATCCCAGGGAATAGGATGTTTCCCATGCCAATCTTCCATATAAGCATGTAGCACTTTTTTAAATAATTCATCACCTAATAAATCTTTCAAAGCTAGGTAAGAAAGTGATGCTTTACCATAGGAATTATTGCCATAGCCAGACCCTGAAAGTTGAGATGACATAGAGATAATAGGTTGATCCTCTTCGGTAGATTTATCGTTAATATAGCGATTGACTCTAAACTGCTTATAAAACTTATCTGCTGCTTCTTTCCCGTGCTCTGAAATACCTATCAAATATTCTAATGTTGTAGCCCAACCTTCATCCATAAACGCATATCTACTTTCATTAATCCCCATGTAAAATGGAAAATAAGTATGTGCAATTTCATGGTCTTGTACTAATTGTGCAAAAACAGGATCACCAGTTTGAGAATCATTGACCATCATAGGATATTCCATATCAGCAAATCCTTGAAAAGCAGTCATTTTTGAAAACGGATAAGGTACCCCAGGCCAGTTATTAGAAAACCATCCCAAAGCATAATTGGTGTTTTTTACTGAGTTTATAAAATCGGTTCCTTTCACATCATAAGCTGCTTGTGTGCTCACACGACGTTTGGTTTTATTATCCACAATTACACTTGCTGCATCCCATAGATAGTGATTACTTAAACCAAAACACACATCCGAAATAGCATTGGCTTCAAACTTCCAAGTATTCCAATCATTTTGTAAAGTAACTTTTCTTTCTTTCATTTCCTGTTCGTTTGCAATATGAATAACTGCATCCGAAGTATACGATTCTTTTAAACGGGATGAAAATTTAGGTTGTAACACCTCTTCAGGATTTAATAGATCGCCTGTAGCATAAACAACGTAGTTTTTGGGCGCTTTGATCGAAAAACTGTAGTCATTAAAGTCATTATAAAATTCTTGACCGTCTGTATGTGGTAATCTATCCCAACCATTGTAATCATCATAAACAGATACTCTAGGATAACTATAAGCTACATAAAATGTAGTTTCATCAATTTGACCTTCACGCCCACTTTCTTTAGACAAAGGATAATTCCAGTCAATATCTAACGTAGCTTTATTATTTGGTGCTAATCCTTTTTTAAGTTTAACGTTCCCAACTGTTCCCCAATTTTTTGCATTTTCATTGTAGACTTCGCCATCTATTTTAAAAGAAGTGATAGTTAATCCCGCTGATAAAAAGTCAGGACTTACCTCACCTCCTCTTGGAGCAGTAGGCTTATGCAAGTTATTCACAAAACGAATCACTAGGGTTTTCAAAGTATCCTTACTGTTGTTTTCATAAACAATACTTTCTGTACCATTAACCATTTTAGAAGTAGGATCTACACTAATTTCCATAGTATATTTTCCGCGGTTTTGCCAGTAATTATATCCTGGTTTTCCGATTTTGGAACGAGTTCCCTTAGCATAAGCTTCTTTTATATTTCGAGGAGTATAGAGTTCCTGAGCAACACTATTTTGTGCAAAAAATGCAATTATAAACAGTAGTAATAAAATTGATTTTTCTTTCATAAATAATTTTTTAAAAATAAATACTAATGTACCATTAGTAGCAATACCTTCAAGATTGTAACACAAAATAATTGAAAATAAAAAAGAATTTATTTAGGAGAATTTATACCATAAAAAAACCGCCTAATCATAAAAATTAGGCGGCTATAATGGGCACTGAATGATTTATAAAATATAATCGGTAGTGATAAAATTAGATTGATCACTATTTAATAACGCTTGTAATATTTCGTTGTTATACTCATTGTCTTTTGAAGCAACAAAGGTTCTAATCGAGAAAGAACGTAAAGCATCATGAATACTCAATGTTCCTACAGCCGAGTCTTTTCGTCCTGTAAAAGGGTAAATATCCGGTCCTCTTTGACAAGAACTGTTTAAATTGACACGACACACTAAATTGACTAAAGTATCGATTAGTGGAGCTAGTGTTTTAATGTCTTTCCCAAACAAACTTACTTGTTGTCCATAATTAGACTCTGCCATATCGTTTAATGGTTCTTGAATGTCTTTGAAGGTTAAAATAGGCACTACTGGGCCAAATTGTTCTTCGTGATACACACGCATGTCCTTATTTATTGGAAACAGAACAGCAGGAAAAATATAATTTGGAGCATGTTCTCCCCCTTTTGCGTTAATCACTTTTGCTCCTTTACTAGTTGCATCATCAATTAATTCCTGAATGTATGCTGGCTTTTCTTGTTCTGGTAATGGAGTCAATGAAACCCCTTTTTCCCATGGGTTACCAAATGGAATTGCATCCACTCTAGCTGCAAAACGGGCATTAAATTCATCGGCGATAGCTTCATGAACATATAAAATTTTCAAAGCTGTACAACGTTGTCCATTGAAAGACAAGCTTCCAGCAATACACTCTTGAATAGCCAAATCTAAATCAGCATCCGGTAAAATGATCGCTGGATTTTTGGCTTCCAAGCCTAAGATTAAACGTAGTCTGTTCTTATTAGGATGTTGATCCTGTAAAGCAATGGCCGATTTACTATTCCCTATCAAAGCCAACACAGCCACTTTTCCCGATTTCATAATTGGAGAAGCCACTTCACGACCTCTACCATAAACAATATTAATTACACCAGCTGGAAAGCTATTTCTAAATGCTTCCAACAAAGGAGAAATTAATAGAACTCCATGTTTTGCAGGTTTAAACACTACTGTATTTCCCATAATTAAAGCAGGGATAAGCAATGAAAAAGTTTCGTTTAAAGGATAATTATAAGGCCCAAGACACAAAACTACTCCAAGTGGTCCACGGCGTACCATGGCATTTACTCCTTGACTTTTAGTAAAACGAGCACTATTCCTATCTAATTGTTTATAGTCTTCTATAGTATCATAAATGTACTCTACAGTTCTATCAAACTCTTTTTGAGAGTCACCTAGCGTTTTTCCTATTTCCCACATCAAATATTTCACAACCGCATCACGGGTAGTTTCCATTTGAGTTACAAAACGAGTCATACATTTAATTCGATCTGAAACTTTCATTGTAGGCCATAATCCTTGACCGTTATTGTAGGCGGCATCGGCAGCATCAACAGCTTCCAATCCTTCTTTTTCTCCCATAAATGGAATTGACCCTAATATTGTTGGCGCATATTCTTCAGTGGATGAAATAGTTGAAAATACTGGAGAAGTTTGACCTTCCCAATTTTTCAATTCTCCATTTACTAGATATGTATCTTGATTAAGAAGCTCTTTAATCTGAAATTCTTGTGGTATAAAATTCATTTTTTTTGTTTTTATTAGTAATAATTAAAAAAGAGGCCAAAGCCTCTCTAAAATTATGGTGAAACGATATCTCCGTTCCATGCCAATATTCCTCCTGTTAAATTATAGGCATTTTCAATACCTAATTCATTCATAATCTCGCAGGCTTTTGCACTTCTTGCTCCAGAACGACAATAAACATAATAGTTTTTACTTTTATCTAATGCTTCAATGTCATTAATAAAAGCTTGACCTTGATGGATGTCAATATTTATGGCATTTTCTATTATACCATCATTACATTCATCCTCAGTTCTTACGTCTAGTATCACTGCATTTTCATCCCCTTCAAGTTGAGAAATCCAATCTTGTTGTGTTAAATTCATGTTGCTCTTTTTTGTAAAAATACAATGTTTTTTGCTAACTAAAAACTAACAAAATGTAAATTAAATAATAATTCATAGAAAACGTTTTCGCGACTATTTAATAATCAGACATTTACGTAAATTACTATTTATTTTCAAAAAAAGTCTAGTAAATCTATGGGTAAATTGAAAAAACTGCAACAGCAAATTTTAAAAAACAAAAAAAACAATCCTCTAAAAGCCTTCTCTATTCATGTTCATTTTTTAATGTACTTTTACAATAGTCAATTCAAGCCGATTCATAAAACAACTACAAAATGCACGATTCTTTAAAAAACACTTTTCCTTCTTTTTCTAATGAATTAATTCAAGAAATTGAGAAGAATGCCATACATCAGTCCTATAAGGCAGGAGACGTCATTATGCGAACAGGACAATATATTAATAATACCATTTTACTAACTAAAGGACAAATTAAGATTTATCGTGAGGGAGAAAATGGCGGGGAATTTTTCATGTATTATTTGCAACCTGGCCAAGCTTGCGCTGTATCTATGATATGTGCCACCAAAAGTCAAACCAGCCAGATCATGGCTAAAGCGATTGAAGATGTTGAACTGATTATGATACCGCTTGCACTAATGGAAAAATGGATGATGGAACACCGTAGCTGGTATGAGTTTGTTATTTTTACCTATCGCACAAGATTTGAAGAAGTATTAGAAGTAGTTGACAGTATTGCTTTTAGAGCGATGGATGAACGTTTAGAGTTTTATTTAAAAAGACATGCTGATGCATGTGGCTGTAAAGATTTAAAATTATCACATCAAGAAATTGGAACTGAACTTAATACTTCAAGAGAAGTTATTTCACGTTTGCTCAAAAAAATGGAGCAAAGAGGATTGGTAAAATTACATCGTAATCATATTGAACTTTTAACCTAAAAAAATCACTCAATGTGATAAATGTTACTGTTCACAATAAAAATACAAACCACCTTTGCAATAAAAATTCATAGATGGAAATAATTGGATATTTAGCTTCAATAATAATTGGCCTTTCTTTAGGATTAATAGGTGGTGGTGGATCTATACTTGCTGTGCCTATTTTAGTATATCTTTTTAAGGTACATCCTGAACAAGCAACTAGTTATTCCTTATTTATTGTAGGTATTACATCAATGTTTGGTTCTTACAGTCATTATAAATTAGGAAATTTAAAAATCAAATCCGCTTTAGTATTTGCAATACCTTCTATTCTTTCATTACTTATTGTTAGGAAAATTATTCTTCCCTTAATTCCTGACACCCTATTTTCAATTGATAATTTTGATGTTACAAAGAATTTATTAATCATGGTGGTGTTTGCTTTTCTTATGATTGCAACATCTATTTCAATGATAAAAAAAGCTAAAAAGTTAAAAGAAGTAGTTGAAATCAACTTTAAAATGCTAGCAATAATTGGATTCTTTGTTGGATTAATTATTGGATTTTTAGGTGCTGGAGGAGGTTTTTTAATTATTCCAGCTTTATTATTCTTTGCTAACCTACCCATGAAACAGGCCGTAGGAACTTCGCTTTTTATCATATTTATCAATTCTCTAATTGGTTTTGGTGGTGATTTATTAGGAGGAGTTGAACTTGAATATAAATTACTTTTTATTATTTCCATAATGGCCATTTTTGGGCTTTTTATTGGAACACAATTATCTAAAAAAATTGATGGAGCTAAATTAAAACCTGCTTTTGGATGGTTTGTATTAGTAATGGGAATTTATATAATTACCAAAGAAATTTTATTCAAATAACACTTATGTAACATAAGTCACTGTGTATCAAAATGTATCACTGTAATATTGTTCTAACCATAATACTATTCAATCATGAAAGAACATTTTCAAATACTAATAATCGGCGGTGGTAATGCAGGACTCTCAGTTGCAGCCCAATTAATTCGTAAAAAAAGCGACTCAAATATCGGAATTATAGAACCTTCTGAAAAACATTATTATCAACCTGCTTGGACACTTGTAGGTGCAGGAATATATGATGTTGAAAAAACGGTGCGTCAAGAAAAAGATTATATTCCAAAAAACAGTACCTGGATCATAGATGCTGTAACTGAATTTTTACCAACTGAAAATAAAGTAATTTGTAAAAGCGGTAAAGAAATAAGTTATGATTTTCTAATTGTTAGCCCCGGAATTCAATTGGACTGGAATAAAATAAAAGGCCTAAAAGAAACTTTGGGCAAGAACAGCATAAGCAGTAATTATTCATTTGAATTTGCTCCTAAAACTTGGAAATTTATCGAAAATTTCAAAGGAGGAACTGCGGTATTTACGAATCCTTCAACTCCAATAAAGTGCGGTGGAGCCCCGCATAAAATCATGTATTTAGCCTGCGATTATTGGTATAAGAAAGGTATTTTAGATAAATGTGATGTTCATTATATTTCTGGTGGCGCAAGTATTTTTGGCGTACCTGAGTATGCAAAAACATTAGTAAAAACGCTAAAAAAATATAAAATTCAAACACATTTTGGAGCCAATGTTACTGCGGTTAATGGAGAAACTAAAACGGTAGAATTTGAAACAAAAGCAACTGATGATACCATCAAGCAAAATCTCTCTACTTTGGACGCTTCTTGTTATTCTATTATACCATTTGATGCAAGTGCCGAAACTAAAAAAATCACACTAAAATTTGATTTTTGTCATGCTGTACCACCACAATCGGCTCCTGATTTTATTAAAAAAAGTCCTCTTGCCGATGCAAAAAATCCGTTGGGATTTGTAGAAGTAGATAAATACACCCTTCAACATTCTCGATTTCCCAATGTTTTTGCCCTAGGTGATTGTACAAATGCGCCTTGTAGTAAAACAGGTGCTGCTATTCGAAAACAAGCGCCGGTGGTTGTTGCCAATGTATTATCACTATTAAACAATACTACATTAGTTGCCAAATATGATGGATATAGTGCTTGCCCAATTCCGACACAATATGGAAAATTGATGCTTGCCGAATTTGATTATGACAATAAACCTAAAATGACTTTCCCATTTGACCAAGCAGTACCACGCTGGACGATGTGGAAACTAAAAACAAAAATATTGCCTTGGCTCTATTGGAATAAAATTCTAAAAGGAACCGCTTAATTCTATTCATAAAGAAAAATGCCCTTGTAATTCATTTTACAAGGGCATTTTTATATTTAAAACATTCCATTTTATTAATGCTCTCCATAGCCAATATCATCCATTTTTCCGCTGAACACTTTATATTGGATAACGAAATAAGCAATCACTAATATCAGGGCTACAACAAACCAATACACACCCACTGATAATCCGTAATCATCTGCAGCCACATTGTAGATGGTTAATGATGGATTTAAATTATTTGTAGAGGGCAAAACATTTGGAAAAATGGAAGCAGTCGTAGACGTAAATCCACCTACAAGAAACAGCGATGAAAAAAGAAATCCAAGTCCCTCCTTTTCAAATGATCTTACCTTAAACAAACCAAAAATTCCAATAAAAGTAAGAGTAGGAAATACCCAAAGTACTGGATTGTCTATGAAGTTATGAAATGGTTTTTGCTCTATATTATGCCAAATAAGTAGTGAAACAATCACCAAAACTAGTAGAACAAAATTAAGCTTGAATACCAGTTGTTTTAACTTTGGATTCAAATCGGAATTGGTTTTGTAAATAATCCAATTGGCTCCATGTATCATCAAAGCAACTACACTTACCACGCCTAGAAACAAAGTAAACCAATCTATAATTCCCAGTTGATCTGCTTTTGGACTAAAAGTAGGATTCCATAATGGCAAAAAGAAAAAATGAGCTTCCTGCGTAGACACACCATTTTCTACCATTCCTAAATTCACCCCACGTACTATATTACCCAATGCTACACCAAAAAATAATGCCAATAACAAACTAGCAATACCAAAGGCTTTATCCCAAACTACCTCCCACATAGGATGATGAATTTGCCCACGCAATTCTAAACCAATTGCTCTAAAAATAAGCAACCATAAAATCATCATCAATGGTAAATAAAAACCACTAAAAGAGGATGCATAAAGCGTAGGAAAAGCAAAAAACAAAACGCCTCCAGCTGCAATTAACCAAACCTCATTTGCATCCCAAAACGGACCAATCGCATTGGTAATGGCTTTTTTGTCTTTTTCTGTTTTTGCAAAAAACAAATGAATAATTCCAGCCCCAAAATCATAACCATCCAAGACAATATACACCGCCAATATTCCCATTAAAACCACATACCAAAAGAATTCCATAGCTTATATTTTTTTTGTTTCTGGACCGTTTTTAATAATTTTCCCCACTAATAATAAGAATAGTAAACCCAAAAGCAAATATAAACCTACGAAGCCAAGTAGGGTAAACAACGTATTTCCTGAAGAAACCGTAGGCGATGCTCCTGCTGTTGTGCGTAATAAATTATATACTAACCAAGGCTGTCTTCCTAATTCAGCTGTGTACCATCCCGTTGTGTTAGCAATATAAGGGAAGGGCAACATAAAAAGCAACGACCATAAGATCCAGTGGGTTACAAAAAGTTTTTTTCTAAATAATTGAAAAACTGCAGCTGCCATTAAACCTATAAAAACGGTACCCAAACCTACCATGATATGATAGGCATAATAAAGTCCAGAAATATTAGTAGGATGTGTTTTTTCATCAAACTGATCCAATCCTTTTACCTCTGTATTCCAACTACCGTAAGTCAAAAAGCTTAAAACATTAGGTACTGCAATCTTGTTATCTAATTTTTTATCTTTTACATCAGGCTGTCCAATTAAAACAATCTCAGCTCCTTTTTTCTCTGTATGAAAAATCCCTTCCATTGCAGCAAAAGTTACAGGTTGGTATTTCACTACATTTTTTGCTAATAAATCCCCTGTAGGAACAGCAACTACTATACTAGAAATCAACCCAAAAATAATTCCTGTTTTCAAAAATAATTTTCCGTAAAACTCACTCCTTTTACTTAAAATATAAAAAGCGCCAATACTAGAAACTACAAAAGAACTTGTAACCATGGAAGCCGCTTGATTGTGCAAATAAGAAGGCCAAATCCAAGGGTTTGCAAATAAAGCACCAAAATTATTAAGTACAAATTTACCATTAGCCAAGATCTCGTAACCCACTGGATTTTGCATCCAAGAATGGGTAGCAATTATTAAAAAGCCACTGGCCCATGATCCTAAACAAATAAGTAATCCAGTGACAAAATGCCATTTGTGTCCTAATATTTTTTCGCCAAAAAGAAACATCCCTAAAAATGATGATTCTAAAAAGAAGGAAAACATTCCCTCCATTGCCAATGTTTGTCCAATAATCCCCCCTGTCAATTCAGAGAATTTAGCCCAGTTTGTACCAAATTGAAATTCCATTGGAATCCCTGTAACGACTCCCATAGCAAAATTAAGAGCAAATATTTTCATCCAAAAATGAGTCGCTTTATTGTAATGTTCCTCATTCGTTCGTAGAAATTTCCATTTAAAATAAACAATGATTAAGGAAAGTCCCATCGTTAATTGGGGAAAGAGATAGTGAAAGGTAATCGTAAATGCAAATTGCATTCGATCGTAAAAAAGCATTTCTTCCATACTGATGTTTATGTTGTAAAATACTCGCAAATTTAACCAATTAAAACCGTAGCAGCCCAACATAATATTACTTTCTCATCCGCTATTTGTTACGTTTTATGGTAAAATTATTTATTTCTAATTTTAAATTACTTTATGTAACATTAGTCACGTTTAAATACAAATACAAGAATTATCTTTGTAATAGATTAAAAAAAAATATCATGCAAATAGAACAAATATACACAGGATGTTTAGCACAAGGTGCTTATTATATAACTTCAAATGGAGAAGCCGCTATAATTGACCCTCTTCGTGAGGTACAACCTTATTTGGATCGCCTAGAACGAGATAATGTAAAATTGAAATATATTTTTGAAACCCATTTTCACGCTGATTTTGTTTCAGGACATGTTGATTTAAGTAAAAAAACAGGAGCACCTATTGTTTACGGACCTACAGCAAAACCTGAATTTGAAGCAATTATAGCTACTGATGGGCAAATTTTCGAATTGGGAGCTATCAAAATAAAAGCATTACACACTCCTGGACATACCATGGAAAGTACAACTTATTTATTGTTAGATGAAAACGGAAAAGAACACGCTATTTTCTCTGGTGACACCTTATTTATTGGTGATGTGGGACGACCAGATTTAGCCCAAAAAGCGGCTCATATGACTCAAGAACAATTGGCTGCAACATTATATCATTCCTTGAGAGACAAAGTGATGACTTTACCTGATGATGTTATTGTTTATCCAGCACATGGTGCAGGTAGTGCTTGCGGGAAAAACATGAGTAAGGAAACGGTAGGTACGATTGGTAACCAAAAAGAAACCAATTACGCTTTACGAGCAAATATGACCGAAGCAGAATTCATCAAAGAAGTGACTGACGGTTTGCTGCCTCCTCCAGCCTATTTTGGGATGAATGTAGCCATGAATAAACAAGGATATGAAAGCTTTGAAACCGTTTTAAACAATGGTATGAGAGCCATCAAAGTTATCGATTTTGAGGCTGTCGCCGAAGATACAGGTGCCCTAATTCTAGATACTAGAAAAAATGGCGTTTTTGCAAAAGGATTTATTCCGCAATCTATAAACATTGGCATCGAAGGTGATTTTGCACCTTGGGTAGGCGCGCTAATTGCTGATGTAAAACAACCTATAATTCTGGTTACCGAAATTGGACAAGAAGAAGAATCAGTGACTCGTTTAAGCCGTGTTGGTTTTGATAATTTAATTGGTCATTTAGATGGTGGTTTTGAAGCTTGGGCAAAAGCAGGAAAAGAAATTGATACTGTCAATAGAATCACAGCAGATGAATTTGCCAAAAAAGTAAAAATTGGCGAAAGCAAGGTAATTGATATTCGAAAAGACAGCGAGTATGCTGCGGAACATGTTGACGAAGCCTATAGCAAGCCATTAGTAAACATCAATGATTGGGTGAAAGATATTGATCCTAAAGAACCTTTTTTCCTTCATTGTGCTGGTGGATACCGTTCTATGATTGCAGCTTCCATTTTACAAGCAAGAGGGTTTAGAAATTTCTGTGAAATTGAAGGCGGATTTAATGCGATTGCAAAAACAGATACACCAAAAACAAATTTTGTTTGTCAAAGTAAAACCTTATAATTTATTTCAATTATATTGATTATCAAATATTTATATTGTAATTTTATAGATAACGAATGCATTTTTTAACTAATTAATATAGGATATCATGAAAAAAAATATGGGTCAAATCGATAAAATAATTAGAGGAATTATAGCGGCTGTAATTGCAATTTTATATTTCACCAATGTAATTAGCGGTACACTAGCACTAGTTTTAGGCGCATTTGCCGTTATCTTTTTAATTACCAGCTTTGTTAGCTTTTGTCCCTTATATACCCCGTTTGGAATTAATACAAGAGAAAATAAGCAATAAATAAAACCAATCAATTTTGAATACAATAAAAAACACATCCAAAAGTACCGATTCTTGTTGCGTAGTATCTTGTGATAGACCACTAGATCAAGACTATTGGGATGCACAATACAAAGCCAAAACTACGGGTTGGGATTTAGGACAAGTGTCTCCTCCAATTAAGGAGTATGTTGACACTTTAGAAAATAAAAATAGTAGTATATTAATTCCTGGTTGCGGCAACACTTATGAAGCAGAATACCTATTGCAAGCCGGTTTTACCAATATTACTGTCATTGATATAGCACCAACATTAGTACAGGAGTTAAAACAAAAATTTGAAAACAATTCAAATATAAAAATCATTCAAGGTGACTTTTTTGAACATAAAGGAACGTACGATTTAATTTTAGAACAAACCTTTTTTTGTGCTTTACCACCAACGATGCGCCAAAAATACGTTTGGAAAATGCACCAGCTTTTGGCCCATAATGGCATCATAGCTGGATTATTATTCAATAGAACATTTGAGGTAAGTCCTCCTTTTGGTGGAAGTAAAGAGGAATACGAATTACTTTTTAAAAATGCGTTTGACTTTTTAAAAATGGACGTTGCTCCAAATTCGATTGCTCCCAGAGCCAATTCAGAATTGTTTATCGAATTCAAGAAAAACAATAAAGTAAAAGTAAATCTCTATGAATTCAAAGGAATAACATGCAGTGGTTGCATGAATACCGTAACAACACAATTCAAAGATTTAAACGGAGTCGAAAACGTAAGTATGAGCACTAATTTTGCTGAAGTTTTGATCGTAAGTAAAAATGAAATACCTGTTTCTCAGTTGCAAGAAATTGTCTCTTATGATAAAAAATACAGCATTATAAAAATTTAAAAATGAAACAATTACTCTATACAAATTGGCATGCCATGCGCTGGATTCGTCTCGTAATTGGTCTTTTCTTTGTACAGCAAGCAATTCAATACCACGAAATTTTATTTGGATTTATTGCTCTCTTTTTCTTATTTCAAGCTGCATTTAATACAGGTTGTAGTCTAAATGGATGTGAAGTTTCACCCTTAAAAAAAAGTAAAAATGAATAGTAGTTTTGACAAAATTATAAATTCCGAAAAACCAATTTTAATTGATTTTTTTGCCACTTGGTGTGGGCCTTGCAAAATGCTAGGTCCTATTCTAAAAGAGGTAAAAGACGACTTAGGAGATCGTATTTCAATTATTAAAATTGATGTCGATAAAAACCAGCAAGTAGCCTCACAATATCAAGTACGTGGCGTACCTACTATGATATTGTTCCAAAACGGAAAACAATTATGGAGACAATCAGGTGTTTTACAAAAAAATGATATTATTAAAATCATTTTAGAAAAAAGCAATCAATGACAAAAAAAGCAATCATTCTCACTGTGATAGGAATAGGTATTGGTGCCATAGCAGGTTATTTATATTATTATTTTATAGGTTGCGCATCAGGGACTTGCGCTATCACCTCCAAACCTCTCAATTCCACTTTATATGGCAGTTTGATGGGAGGATTAATATTTAATATGTTTATTAAAAATGAAAAAAAGTAATTGCGATTACTTTTTTTTTCTACCTTTGTTAACCAAGTGGTTAAACCAAAAAGTTAAAACGAAATGACCACCGAAGAAAAAATATTTAATGCAGCCCGAATCGTATTCCAAAAAAAGGGATTTGCTGGTTCTCGTATGCAAGAAATTGCAGACGAAGCCGGTATTAATAAAGCCATGCTACATTATTGTTTTAAAAACAAGCAGCTGCTTTTTGAAGCTGTATTCATGAATGCATTTAGTCAATTGGCTCCACAAATCAATGCTATTTTTAATTCCGAGGAAACCGTTTTTGAAAAAATCACGCAGTTCACACACAGTTATATTTCATTTGTACTACTCAACCCTTTTTTGCCTCCATTTATTATTCAGGAAATGAATAACAACCCTGAATTTGTAAAAACATTTCTTAAAAATAAAAATACACCAAACCCTACGCTCCTGATATCCCAAATCAAAAAAGAAATAGCCGATGGAATCATTAAACCAGTTGATCCCCAACAACTAGTATTAGACATATTCGCTATGACGGTTTTCCCATTTGCAGCACAAATGATGGTAAAAGGAATATTACATATCACTGATCAGGAGTTCAATGAAATGATGGAAAAAAGAAAAACCAGTATAGCAGAACAAATAATAAATTCGATAAAAAAATGAGAAAACTCTTGCTAGTCCTACTATTTGCAATACCTCTATTTTCTGTTGCACAACAAACGTTGTCACTAGAAGACTGTTACACTTTGGCCAATAAAAACTATCCATTAGCCAAACAAAATGAGTTGTTGCAACAAAAATCCAATTTAGATACTCAAGTGCTCAATACAGGAAAACTTCCAAAAATTGATTTGAATGCACAAGCTACTTATCAATCTGCAGTAACACAATTACCCATTAAATTACCAAACGTTACTATAAATCCTCCCAACAAAGACCAATACAAAGCGACCCTAGACATCAATCAATTATTGTATAATGGAGGTTTGATCGATGCCAACACCAAAATTAAAGAAGCACAAACCAAAACCCAACGGCAACAAGTTGAAGTAAATTTATACCAATTGAAAACTAGAATCAATCAATTGTATTTCTCTACCTTATTATTGCAAGAACGTGCTGCCTTATTGCTATCCAAAAACGAACAATTAGACTCGAAAATTAAGGAGATAAAAGTAGGAGTAAAGTTTGGTGCTATGCTTCCTGCATCCGAAAAAGTGTTAGAAGCAGAGAAACTAAAGATTAAACAGCAACTTGTTGAAATTCGCTTTGACAAAAGTAAAGCACTCGAAAGCCTATCGACACTCACTTATTCAACTATAGATGAAAAAGTGACTTTGCTAAAACCAAATTTAGTAAGCACTTTCGACACCCAAAATAATCGACCTGAATTAAAACTATTTGATTTACAAAACGAACAAATCAACCTTTCGAAAAATATACTTTTAAAAAACAATTTACCCAAAGTAAATGCTTTTGGACAAGCTGGTTATGGAAATCCAGGACTTAACATGCTTGACAATTCATTTCAACCTTTCTATGTTGTAGGAGTAAAAGCCAATTGGAATGTTTTTGATTGGAATAAAACCAAAACAGAGCAACAAGCATTATCTATCTCCGAAGCCATTGTCACGACCGAAAAAGAAACTTTTGAACTCAATACCAATTTGCAATTGCAGGAAATGGTAAACGAAATCAAGAAAATAGAAGAAGTCATTACTACCGATGGGGAGATAATTGAACTGAGGGAATATGTAGTCAAATCATCAGATGCTCAACTAAAAAACGGAGTCATCACAGCATCCGAATATGTAGTCGAACTAACCAATTTATTTGAAGCCAAAACAAATGAAAAACTCCATCAAATTCAATTGGCTTTAGCCAAGGCAAATTACCAAGTTATAAAAGGATTATAACTTGAAAATGACTTTTCACTTCAATGCAAATTATCAAGTTATAAAAGGGTTAAAAATATAATTATAAATGATGAATTATAAATTTTGAATTATCCGCTTTACACATTCAATTCATAATTACAATTCACAATCCAAAACTAAAATGAAAAAAATACTAACATTATTAATTTTCGGCTCTTTGTTCTCTTGCAATAACAGTGATGACAAAGCAGATGGATACGGGAACTTTGAAGCTACCGAAACGACCATTTCGGCAGAAACGAATGGAAAATTAACCTTTCTAAATGTAGAAGAAGGAGCTGTCCTAGAACCAAACATCCAGATAGGCCTTGTAGACACCATACAATTGTATTTGAACAAGCAACAACTAATTGCCTCTAGAAATACGATTGTTTCAAAATCTAAAAATGTTTTATCGCAAGAGCAAGTTTTGCAAGAGCAATTAAAAACGACATTGATTGAGAAAAAAAGAATTGAAAACATGTATGCCGAAAATGCGGCCACAAAACGACAAGTAGACGAGATTGACGGGAAAGTAAATGTCTTAAAAGAGCAGATAAAAAGTGTAGGAACACAAAATGCACCTATCACAAATGAAGCCAAATCAATCGATGTTCAAATTGAAAAAATCGACGACCAAATCCTTAAAAGTAAAATTATCAACCCAATAAAAGGAACGGTACTGGCCAAATATGCGGAAACAAATGAAATAACGTCATTTGGTAAACCTTTATACAAAATAGCCGATATATCCCAAATGACTTTGCGCGTTTATGTAAGTGAAACCCTATTACCAAAAATAAAAATTGGTCAAAAAGTGACCGTTAAAATTGATGCGGAATCAGCAATGAAAAATTACAGCGGAACTATTTCTTGGATATCAGCTTCGGCAGAATTTACCCCAAAAATCATCCAAACCAAAGAAGAACGCGTCAACTTAGTCTATGCTGTAAAAGTAACTGTAGTCAATGATGGTAGTCTTAAAATAGGAATGCCTGCCGAAATGTGGATCACTCCATAAGTCCTAACAGTTTGTAGTAAAAATGTAAAAGCAATTTTCCAATTAAAACCTTTGTAACGTGAGTATTTCAGTTCAAAATATTTCAAAATCCTACCAAAAAACTGTTGCGGTGGACTCCATTACTTTTCAAGTGAAGACAGGGGAATTGTTTGGACTTATTGGACCTGATGGCGCCGGAAAAACAACCTTGTTTAGAATTCTCACTACACTCCTACTTGCCAATGAAGGCACTGCTACTGTAGCTGGTTTTGACGTTGTTAATGACTACAAATCCATAAGGAATGTGGTAGGATATATGCCTGGAAAATTCTCGTTGTACCAAGATTTGACTGTAGAAGAAAATCTTAACTTTTTTGCCACCATATTTGGTACTACAATTGAAGAAAACTACGATATCATCAAAGAGATCTACATACAGATTGCCCCATTTAAAAACAGACGCGCTGGAAAACTTTCGGGCGGAATGAAACAAAAATTGGCTTTATGTTGCGCATTAATTCATAAACCCAAAGTATTATTTCTCGACGAACCTACCACTGGTGTAGACCCCGTTTCTAGAAAAGAGTTTTGGGAAATGTTGAAACGCTTACAACAAAAAGGAATCACCATTCTTGTTTCTACACCCTACATGGACGAAGCGGCTTTGTGCGATAGAATTGCATTGATCCAAAAAGGAAGTATCTTAAAAATTGACAGTCCACAAAACATTATTGACAACTATGAAAAAACAATATATGATGTTCAGGCAAAAAACACCTACCAACTTATCGAAGATTTAAAAAATTATTCAACTCAATACAGTGTTTTTGCCTTTGGGGAATACATTCATTACATTGATAAAAACGAATTTTTCGATACGCAGGAATTAGAAAAATATTTGCATAATAATAATCATCAAGACATTGTAATAAAAATTTCAAAAACTACAATCGAAGATGTATTTATGGATTTAACCAACCTAAATCAATAAGTTTTGAGCCAAGAAAAAATCATATCTGTAAAAAACCTCAGCAAAAAATTTGGTGCTTTCACTGCAGTGAACGCTATTGCTTTTGAAGTGAATAAAGGAGAAATTTTTGGTTTTCTAGGAGCAAACGGTGCGGGTAAAACCACTGCCATGAAAATGCTTATAGGAATTTCAAAACCCAGCTCAGGAGAAGCAATCGTAGCCGGTTATGATGTCAAAACCAATTCAGAAATGGTGAAGAAAAGTATTGGTTATATGAGTCAAAAATTTTCAATGTATGATGATTTAACCATAAAGGAAAACATCACTTTTTTTGGTGGAATCTATGGATTGAACAAAACGCAAATCAAAGAAAAAACAAATCAATTGATTCAAGAATTACAACTTGAAGCCGTTGCTGATAAACTGGTTGGTTCGCTGCCATTGGGCTGGAAACAAAAACTGGCTTTTTCAGTCGCTTTATTGCACGAACCTAAAATTGTATTTCTAGATGAGCCTACAGGCGGTGTGGATCCCATTACTAGAAGGCAATTCTGGGAAATGATTTACGCAGAAGCACACAAAGGAACTACCCTATTTGTAACTACACATTATATGGATGAAGCCGAATATTGCGACCGAGTTTCTATCATGGTGGAAGGTAGAATCGAAGCGCTGGATACCCCGAAAAATTTGAAAAAACAGTATAATGTGGATTCTATGAATGAAGTATTTTTAAAATTAGCCCGAAACATAGAGTAAAAATAAAAACCATTAAGAAAAACAGGATGATTCTAGGACTAACAACTTTAAACCCGCAACTTTAAATAATAAACAATGAAACGATTTATCGGTTTTGTGACCAAAGAGTTTTACCACATTTTTAGAGATAAACGCTCCATGTTTATCCTTTTTGGGATGCCTATTGCCCAAATTATGCTGTTTGGCTTTGCTATTACTAACGAAATCAATAATGTCAATATTGCTTTTCTGGATCAATCAAAAGATACCGAAACTCAAAAAATAATCAATAAAATCAGTGCTTCTCCCTACTTTCATATCGAACAAGAAATTAGTAGTGAAACTCAGATTGAATCCATCTTTAAAAAAGGAAAAGTAAAAGCCGTTTTGGTTTTTCAAAACCATTTTATTAAAGATTTACAAACCAAAAAATCAGTAAAAGTACAAGTCATAACGGATGCCACTGATCCCAATATTGCCAATACAATTACCAATTATATCAATGCAATTTTGCAAAATTACCTGCAAGAAGTCAATAAAATAAACCAACCTGCTTATCAAATACAAACCCAAACTCAACTGTACTACAATCCAGAACTCAAGAGCGTTTTCACCTTTGTTCCTGGGGTAATGACGGTGATATTAATGCTGGTTTCGGCAATGATGACCTCCATTTCAATCACTCGCGAAAAAGAATTAGGCACAATGGAGGTACTCCTTGTCTCGCCACTAAATCCTTTACAAGTCATACTTGGCAAAGTATTTCCTTATATTTTCCTGTCTATTGTAAACGCAATTGTAATATTGACCTTAGGTATTTTCGTATTTGGAATGCCACTCCAAGGCAGCTTATTTCTATTGGCACTAGAGAGTATTTTATTCATTATCACCGCACTTTCATTAGGAATATTAATTTCAACCATTTCTGCTTCACAACAAACTGCCATGATGCTTTCATTGATGGGATTAATGTTGCCTGTAATTATATTATCTGGATTTATATTTCCTATTTCCAGTATGCCTCTGCCCTTACAAATCATCAGTAACATTATACCTGCAAAGTGGTTTATCATTATTATAAAAGCAATAATGCTCAAAGGCGCTTCTATTGCTATCGTCTGGAAAGAAACACTGATTTTAATAGGAATGACCGTATTTTTCATTGCATTAAGCATTAAAAAATATAAAATAAGATTAGAATAAGTTTTAGGAGCTATTTCCTGTTTTACGCTTCAATCTTTTCTCTCTTAAAAAAACGAGAGAAAAGGATTTCCACTTCAACCAGGGCTAAAAAATAAAAAATGAGAACAATATTATTCATTATACAAAAGGAGTTCCGACAAATCTTTAGAAATAAAGCCATGTTGCCTATTATATTTATTTTGCCATTTATTCAGTTGTTGATTTTATCCAATGCAGCTAGTTTTGAAGTAAAAAACATTAAATTTTCTTATGTAGACAGTGACCATTCTAGAGCTTCACGAGAATTGATAAGTAAATTTCAATCCTCTAACTATTTTATTGTTGTAGCTGATTATCCTTCAAAAAAGGAAGCCAATCTACAAATGCAAAAAGGTAAAGTCGATGTCATCTTAGAAATCCCAAATCATTTTGAACACAATTTAATAACCGACAAAATATCGACACTTTCAGTTAGCATCAATGCCATAGATGGAGCTGCGGCCGGCGTAGAAAATGTTTATATCTCTCAAATTATAGCCAGTTGCAATCAAAAAATACAAAGCCAATTGTATCAATACAATGAGGGATCCTACATACAGCCTCAAAATATTATTACAATTCCCTCTTTCTGGTTTAATAATACTTTAAACTACAAGACTCTTATGGTTCCGGGGATTTTAGTTTTATTAGTGACGATGCTTACACTTTTCCTATCCGCCATGAATATTGTTCGTGAAAAAGAAATAGGAACCTTGGAACAAATCAACGTGACGCCTATTAAAAAACACCAATTCATTATAGGAAAACTGTTTCCATTTTGGGTTTTAGGATTACTTATTTTAACGGTAGGCTTGACCATAGCAAGATTAGTATTTCACATTCCTATAATAGGGAATATTGGCTTAATCTACCTATTTACTTCGGTCTATTTATTAGTTATTCTTGGTATTGGTTTGTTTATTTCTAATTATACCGAAACCCAACAACAAGCCATGTTCATCGCTTGGTTTTTTACGGTTATTTTTATTTTGATGAGCGGATTATTCACTCCAATTGAAAGCATGCCCAACTGGGCACAGCAAATCACCCTATTCAACCCAATACGCTACTTTGTGGAGATTATTAGAATGGTAATGCTCAAAGGAGCTACTTTTAGCGAAATTTCCACTCCTTTTTTTATAATTGCTTTTTATGCTTTTGTTATTAACGGATTTGCAGTTTGGAGCTATAAAAAAACAAACTAGAAATCACAATTGACTTAATAGTAATTGCGAATTAATCCTATTTATTTAACCATTTTAAAAGCATGCTTTCTAAATCAGAAATAATGATCGGTTTTGGGAGATAATCATCCATTCCTGATTCAAAACATTTTTCTTTTTCTCCGGTCAAAATACCTGCAGTAACAGCAATTATTGGTGTTTTTGATGTATCCCCTTCCAATTTTCTAATTTCATAAGCGGCTTCATATCCATTCTTATTTGGCATTTGAATATCCATTAATATAACATCCGGTTTCTCCTTCACATACATTTCAACTCCCTCATTCCCATCCTTAGCTTCAAAAATAATACAATTTGTAATTAATCTTTTTACCAATGTTTTCGCCAAAAGCATATTGATTTTATTATCCTCAACAATTAGCACTCTCTTATTATTCAAAATTTCTGAAGGTATACTTTCCGTCTCAATTGAAGATTTTCCAAAATCTAATACGTTAACTATTGTAGGAGTGATTTTTTTTAATTTAACATCAAAGTAAAAATTACTTCCTTCCCCATATTCACTTTGCAAATGTAATTTACTGTCCATTAGAGCTAATAAATTATTGGAAATAGCTAGCCCCAAACCTGTTCCTCCAAATTTCCTACTCGTTGAATTGTCTTCTTGTACAAAGGAGTTAAATATTTTTTCATTGTTATTTAACTTTATACCAATTCCAGTATCTTTTACAGAAAAATTTAAACCTAAATAATCATCTTTAAATGTACCTGTCTCACTTATATCTAATCTAATTTCTCCAAAATCAGTAAACTTCAAAGCGTTACTCAATAAATTTACCAATATTTGTTTTAATCTTATTGAGTCGGCTAAAACATATTCAGGAACGTTATTATCCATTGTAAAAGTCAATTTAAGACCTTTTTGAACAGCTTGATATTTAAACAAATCAACAACTTGTTTAATTAATTCAAAAAGGTTTACTTCTTCAATACTTAATTCTAACTTTCCCGATTCAATTTTAGAAAAATCCAAAACATCATTTACTATGTGCATCAATGTTGTAGCTGATTCACTAACAGTACCCATATATTCTAATTGATTTTTTTCCAGATTTGTTTTCATTAACAAATGAGTAAAACCTATTATTCCATTTAATGGGGTTCTAATTTCATGACTCATATTGGCAAGAAAATCAGTTTTTGCTTTATTTGCTGCTTCTGCCTGCTCTTTTGCATTTATTAATTCTGTCTCCATCTCCTTTTGCTCCGTGATATCAATAAAACTGATTACAATTTCGAATATTTCACCATTCGAATCAATTTCAGGAAAACCATTGATTAAAAGCCAAACTACATCATTAGTTTTAGGTCGATTTACACCAAGTCTAAAGTTTTTAAGCGCTTGTCTAGTAGTTGCAATTTGGTTTACTGGGAAATTTTCAATTGACATAACAGAATAGTCTTCGTTTAAAAATTTCCAAGCAGGATCCACAGCCATTTTTCCATTCATTTGGTTATCCGATAATCCTAATAATTCTGATGCTTTTTGATTGTTAACTATTATAGAGGTATCAGGAGCATGAACAACAATTCCTGCATCAAGATTATTCATTAAACCACGGTATCTTTCCTCACTTTTTAAATGTGCGTAATCCGATTTTTTCGCATTTGTAATATCTCTAGACAAACATATATAATGTATTTCATCATCTTCTCCTTCTTTCATAGGAGCTATTGACAGTTCAAACCAATGAATGCGGTTTTCTAACTGTAAAGAATATTGTCGACCAGTAGAAAAGCCTTTTTCTGCAGCTTCTAAAATTGCTTCTTGGCATATATTTGAAACATCAGGAGGTAGTACTTCCGAAAACCTTTTGTTCAAAAACAAGTCTGGAGGCAAAGCTAACAAATCATTGCGGCGAGAATGATAGTTATAAATTAGGCCATTAATATCTACTTCAAACAATAAATCAGGTATAGCTTCTAAAATTGCTTCCAATTTTTCATGCATTTTTTTAAACTCATCTTCTGATGCCTTACGCCTGCTTATATCTCTTACTATTGCCACAATACGTTTATCAACTAGCATTTTTGCCGAAATTTCAACAGGAATTAATGATCTATCTTTATGAATCATATGGCGCTCTAGAGATGTTTGTTCACCACTAAATAGTTCATTGTACATAATAGGCCTGCTCGCAAGCTCATCAATTGAATATAGATCCGTTAGATTTTTTGTGCAAAGCTCTTCTTTTGTATATCCAAGCATATCGCAAGCACTTTTATTTACTTCGAGTAAATTACCTGAAAGATCATTAATAAAAATAGCATCAGATGCTTGTTCTACTAGACTACTGTATTTTTCTTCACTATTAAAAAGCTGTTGTTTTATATTTTGTAATTCTGTGATTTCAGTCATACTTCCAATATAACGTACTGCCTTTCCTGCTTCATCTCTGATTATAACAGCACGGTCAAAAAAGTAGCCATAATTTCCATCTTTTTTTAGAAAACGAAACTCATCTGACCAAGTATTCATATCACTTAAATATACTTTTTCCAGTTTATCAATAACTCTTTCTCTATCATCTGGATGAAGTTTAGATCTCCAGATTTTTTTATTATCAATATGATTTAATTCATCATTAGTACCAAAATCAAAGAGTTCGATAAATGCTTTATTATTCCAATTTTCCCCTGTCACTAGATCAACTTCGGATATCGCATCATTTGTTGCAACCGAAATTCTCTCAAATCGTTCATTGGCTATTTTTATTTCATTTTGAGCTTTTTTAATTTCACTTAGATTCAATCCCATTCCTAAAACGCATCTTTTTCCTTCGTACTCTACAGGAAGAGAGTTGATATAATAGGGAACTCTCTTATTGCTTTTAGTATAAAACTCAATTTCAATACCTGGTAATTTATTTTCTCCTACACAATTATCTTTGGCAAAAACATCTTCTATCCTTTTTTTAACTTTTTCTTTTTCTACTTCATCAAAAAAAGCTAACGGCCCCATCTGATCAATTTCAATCCTACTATACTCAGTTACCTTTTCAAAATTAGCATTCCACTTCAAAAACTTTCCTGATTCATCGTATAGATAAAATATTCCCGGCAGATTATTTATTACTGTTTCAGAAAGTAGTTTTTCTTTTAAAATTAAACTCTCAATTTTTTTACGTTCAGTGATATCTGTAATGGTACCTATATAGCCTATTATTTCATTTTTCTCATTTTTCTCTGGAATGGCTTGACCTATAACCCAAGCTACCGAACCATCTGGTCTTACAAAACGATACTCTGTCAATGATTTTTCACCAATATAAATTGCATTTTCCCAACCATTTAAAATTCCTACTTTATCATCTTCATGAACTGCATTAAGCCAACCATTACCGATTGCTTCTTCAAATGACAAGCCTGAAATTTCGCGCCAACTTGGATTTACAAAAGTAGTATACCCTTCTACATCAGTACGAAATATCCCAACTGGAGATACTTCTGTAAGTGTATGGTAGCGTTGTTCACTTTCAAAGACCTCTTGTTCTGCCTTCACTTTTAATTTTTCTTTCTCAAAGTTTTGTAAGGCAAATGCAACATCTCCAGTTGCTTCTTCTAACAAAGCAATCTCTTCGGCATCAAAAAAGTTCTTTTCAACCGCATAAAAAGTAAAAACACCAATTACTTCCCCAAATTTTTTTATAGGAACAGACATTATAGATCGAAAGTTACATTTTAATGCTTCCTCTTTCCAAGGTGCCATTTTCACATCATTTTCAATATCGTTACTTACACAATAATTCCCTGTTCTTATTGCTATTCCAGCTGGCCCATTTCCTTCCGGAACATTTTTATCAGCAGTGATTTTTTTTATAATATCAAGGTATTCTTGGCTATTTCCTGCAATCATTGCATGCTTAACACTCTTATCTTGAGGATCAATCAATCCAATCCATGCCATTTTAAATTTACCTAAATCAACCGCTATAGTACAAGCTTCCCTAAATAGTGTTTCTTGATCGACAGTTCTAACAATCATTTGATTAATCTGACTTATAAATAAATAAAGTCTATTGGCTTTAAGTAATTTTTCATCTGCCTTAATTCGATCTGTAATATCAGTAACAATTCCATGACATATCACTGTCCCTTCTTCCTCAACAACAGGTAAAGAATTTACTTCATGCCAAACGAGTCCTTTTACAGGGTGATAGTAGCGATATTGTCCTTTAAGAGGTACTAATTCCGTTTTCGTTTTTTTAATCTTTGCAAGTACATTATTAATGTCATCTGGATGTATTAATTCAAAAATCCTATTTGCATTTTCTTCTAATTCTTTAAAAGTAAATCCATAAATTTCTTTTACGGCATCACTGGCGTATGGATAGCATAATGAACCATCCGAATTTTGGCGCATGGAATAAATTAAACCTGGTGAAGTAGCTGCAATTTTAGCAAACTTATCTCTTTCCTTTTGTAGCGCTTCATTAGACTTAATTCTATCAGTGACATTTCTAAAGTTAGCTACAATGCCTTTCACACTATCATCATGAAGCCTATTATTCAATACACCTTCCAGCCAAATATAATCTCCGTTTTTATGTTTAGCTTGAAACGAAATAAATACCGGTTCTTTTGGATGCTCTAATATTTTTTTGAAATTTTCATGTATATACTCTAAATAATCAGGATGAAAATAATCTGATTCAGGAAGCTCATCATACTCTTTGTCCGTATATCCAGTAATTTTCCGTGACGAAGGACTTCTAAAAATAACCTTTAATTTCTCGTCAACAACTGTTATAATACCGTCAATATTTTCGACTAAAGCCCTAAAACGTTTTTCATTTTGTTCAATTAGGTCTTGAGCTATTTTACTTTGAGTAACATCTTTTAAATTGGCAACAATACCTTTTACATTGCTATTATCAATCAGATTATTCAATATTCCTTTTAACCAGATATAGTGTCCATTCTTATGTTTTACCTGAAATAAAACTTGATTCTGTATACCCGGATTTTCCACAGTTTTTTGGATGACCTCCTGCATGTATTCTAAATAATCTGGATGGTAATAATCTAAATCAGAAATTTTCGTTAACTCTTCGTTGCTATATCCAGTTAATCGTTCCGATGAAGGACTGCGAAATATCGTTTTTAAATTTTCGTCAAGAACGGTAATAATTCCCTCATTATTTTCAACTAAAGCACGAAAATATTTTTCGTTACTTTCAATTTTTTCTTTAGCAATTTTTTCTTCCGTTATATCTCTAAAAAAAATGGACAATCCATCGAGAGATGGGTAAATGTGATTTTCAAACCATAAATCATATGGTTCATAGTGTTCTTCTAAATAAATATATTTTTGTTCCTTTTTTGCTTTATAATACGCTGCATAAAATGGTTTATCAATTCCTTCAGGAAATTCCGTCCAAATATGTTTGCCTATCATCTCTTGTGGATTACAACCAAATATTTCACCCGCTTTTTTATTCATATACGTATAACACCAGTCATTATCTAGTGCTATAAAAGCATCCGTTATACGCTCAAAAGTATTGGTCAATAATTCATTTGCACGTTTAATTTCAGTAATATCTTTAACAAAACCCATAAATCGGTTTTCCGAAAGTTTTACTGAATCGACACCACACCATTTAATTTCTCCAGATTTATGAACGGTTTTAAATTCTCCTTTCGATACTCCTACTTTTTTTAACCTATTAAAACATACTCCCAAATCATCAATAGATTCCTGGTATGTTAAATCCATCATAGAACGAGTTAAAAGCTCTTTTTTAGAATAGCCCGACATTAAACTTACTGCATCATTTACTTCTATAAAATTGCCATTTTCATCAGCAATAAAAATTCCATCAGGAGCATTTTCAATATAATTTTTAAACTTTTGGTTGCTTTCTTCTTCTACTAATTTTAGTTTTAATTCGGTTTCATTTTGTCTTCTAACATCCAGTTCTTCTCTAATTTGTCTTTTTTCAGAGATATCTTGTGTATTTCCCCTTAGACCAATTACAGTTCCATTTTTATCTACAATTGGGTAAACAATAGCATAAACCCATTTTGTTTTATTCTTACTAATAATGGCAATTTGTTCAGCTTCAAATGGTTTTTTATCTATTTTAGACTGCTTGATTTTATTTAAAAATGAATCTACATCTGATTTAGAAAATCGTTTTACATATTCCTGAAATAAATCTTGATTATCTTTTTTCTCTAATTCATAAATCGAATACAATTCATTTGACCAAATCATTTTATGATCAACATAATTGTACTCCCAACTTCCTATTTTTGATATTTTTTGGGCATTTTCCAGTAGCTCTTCACTTTCTAATAAATCAGCCTCTGCTTTTTTAATTTTGGTAACATCTCGTCCTATTGCATAAATATTTTCTTTTGAAGAATCCACGCTGGTGGTCCATTGTATATAAACAATTTTCCCGTTTTTTTGGATAAATCTGTTTTCAAAATGTAATGATGAAATTCCTTGTCCTAATTGTTTTAATTCAGCATTTGATTTCGCTACATCATCAGGATGGACTAATTCTATGAAGGGGGTGTTCAACAATTCTTGCTTAGTATAACCCAATATTTTTATAAAAGCGGGGTTGATTTCTTTAAAAAAACCATCAATCCCAGCTAAACACACTAAGTCTAAAGATTCTTTGAAGTAGAACTCAAAATTTGCTACTAATCGTTCTTTTTTAATTAAACGACTAATTTCATACTCTTGATCTTTTGTTATTTTGAGCAACTCCTCATATGTAGGTCTTTTCTCTTTCATACTCATTATTAAAAATCATTATATATATGCTAAATATAATAAAAATTTACTTAGATAAATTCTTGATAGTTTTTTAAAAACAAATAAAACCACAAACCTAATCCGTATGTGACATTTGTTACTGTGTATACCTAGCTGTGAATTTATCTTTGCCTTAATAATTAGAAATAAAAATTATGAAGAAAATAAATTTAATAGTACTATTAGTGACAATTTCCATCTCAGCTAGCAGTTATAGTCAAGAAACGTTGCCTATTTCTAAAAGTGAGCTTTCGCAAAAAGTTTCCGATAAAAACTTACATATTAAAATCGCCGAACAAGATTTTAAATCGGCAAAAGCAGATTATAGACAATCAAATGCTATTTTCTTACCGAATATTTCGGCTTCACATACTGCCATTTCAACAACAAATCCATTAATGGCTTTTGGATCTAAATTGAATCAGGAAATCCTTACGGCTTCCGATTTTGATCCCAGTTTATTGAATAATCCAAATCGCACCCAAAATTTCGCTACTAAAATTGAGGTTTTACAGCCCTTAATTAATGTAGATGGAATGTATGGAAGACAAGCTGCAAAAGCTAAAATGAATGCTTATGGCTTACAAACCGAACGTACCAGAGAATATCTCGAGCTAGAGGTAAATAAATCGTATATGGAATTGCAATTGGCTTATAAAGCAGTGGCCGTTTTAGAAAAAGCGAATGCTACAGCAGATGCCAACTTGAAATTAATAGATAACTATTTCAAGCAAGGAATGCTGCAAAAAACAGATTTACTTTCAGTACAAGTACGCGTAAATGAAGTTAAAAATCAATTACAATATGCTAAAAGTAATGTGCAAAATGCTTCCGATTATTTAGCTTTTTTATTGAATGAAGATATTGGTGATAAAGTATATAAACCAACCGAAGAATTAGAAAACACGATTACAATTGAAAATATAGATACTAAACTTTCTGAAAATAGAAAGGATATTCAAGCCATGGATCAATCGACTGAGGCCTATCAAAAAATGTTTCTTTCTAGTAAAATGAATTTCTTACCGCGATTGAATGCTTTTGGAAGTTATGAATTGTATGATGATGTCCTTTTTGGAACTAAGGCTAAGGGATATGTTGTAGGTGCTCAATTGTCATGGAATGTATTTGATGGTTTTAAATCCATTGGAAAAATGGAAAAAGCGAAGGCTGACTTCCAAAAAGCAGAAATTGAAACCCAACAATACAAAGCCAAAAGCCAATTGGAACTAAATAAAACCAATCGTCAGATAAAAGATGCTGAAAATAAGGTTACTCTTTCTAAGTTGGATTTAGAACAATCTCAAGAAGCATACAGAATAAGAAGCAATCGATTTTCTCAAGGATTAGAAAAAACGACTGACTTATTACAAACTGAAACTCAAATGTTCAAAAAAGAATTAGAATACTTACAATCTGTTTTTGAATATAATTTTACACAACAATATTTACAATTTTTAACGAAGTAACAATAGAGAAAAGAGCAAAGAATATAGAGAAAAGAATAAAGATTTAAGACAAAAATAATCAAACGAAAAACCATGAAAAAAATAATAACACTAATTTCAATCTCCCTTTTTATTTTAACATCCTGCAACGGAGAGAAAAAAGAAGCGGTTGCTGAATCTCCTGCAATTGCCGTAAAAGTAAGCGGAGTATCCGAAAATGATAACAGTCCATTTGTAAGTGCAAGTGGGAAAATTGAGGCCGAAAATAGTGCCGATTTAAGTACCCGAATGATGGGTTATGTAACTAAAGTTCATGTAACTATTGGTCAAAAAGTAAGCGCTGGACAATCATTAGTAAGCATCAACAATTCAGATTTACAAGCTAAAAAAGCACAAGTAGACGCTAGTATTCTTCAAGCAACTGCTGGTTACAATAGCGCTAAAAAAGATTATGATCGTTTTACAAACTTATTCAAACAACAAAGTGCTTCTCAAAAAGAATTAGACGATATGACTGCTCGTTACGAAATGGCAAAAGCAGGACTTGAAGGGGCAAAACAAATGCGAAATGAGGTTTTGGCACAGTTCAATTATTCTAATATTACGGCTCCATTCTCTGGAGTGGTGACTAATACTTTTGTAAAAGAAGGTGATATGGCTAATCCTGGTATGCCGCTGGTAAGCGTTGAAGGAGCTTCAAAATTACAAGTGACTGCAATGGTTTCGGAAAGTGATATTACCAGTATAAAAAAAGGAATGCCTGTCAGCATTTTGGTAAAATCATCCAATGAAAAACTTACCGGAAAAGTAAGCGAAGTGAGTTTGTCTGCAAAAAACACAGGCGGACAATATCTGGTAAAAATAAATTTGGACAAAACGGACAGTTCGGTATTGTCAGGAATGTTTGTCAATGTGCAGTTTCCTGTTGAAAACAAGGTAAACGCCACCCAAAGCAATGTGACTTTGGTTCCCGAAAGTGCTTTGATAAGACAAGGACAACTTACAGGAATCTACACCATAGGAAATGAAAGTGTGGCTATCCTAAGATGGTTGCGTACCGGAAAAACTTTTGGCAACCAAGTAGAAGTGCTTTCCGGATTATCAGCCGACGAAAAATATATTGTATCCGCCGAAGGAAAATTGTTTAACGGAGCTAAGGTAAGTGTTCAGTAAATCAGTAAATAGTATTCAGTTTTAGGTAAAACCTGAAACTTTAAACTTTAAACAAAATAATTATGCAAGAAGGAATTTCAGGTAAAATTGCCAATTTTTTCATCAATTCAAAACTAACCATTTTGATGATGGTGGGTTTGATGATCATTGGTGTATATAGTTCTTTTCTCATTCCAAGAGAAGAAGAACCACAAATTAATGTTCCTATGGCCGACGTCATGGTGGGTTATCCAGGAGCGAGTCCTACTGAAGTAGAAAGCCGTGTGGCAAAACCGCTGGAGAAAATCATCTCTAATATTAAAGGGGTGGAACACGTGCACACGATGGCTATGAATGGTCAAGCGATGCTTATTGTTCAGTTTTATGTAGGTCAAGATGTGGAGCGTTCGTATGTAAAATTGTACGACGAACTAGCAAAACACGAAGATATGTTCCCAAAAGGAGTATACAAACCGATGGTAAAAACACGTTCTATTGATGATGTTCCTATGCTTGGGATCACGCTTTGGAGCGAAAAAATGGATGATTTTCAATTGCGTCAAATTGCTGAAGAAGTAACTTCGGAAATTGAAAAAGTAAAAGATGTTGCCATTACCAAAGAAATTGGTGGACGTAGTAGAACACTAAAAGTAGTTTTAGACAAAGATAAAATGGCTGAGAATGGCATTGATGCTTTGGGTATCATGCAAATGATTCAAACCAATAACAGTAGTTCTCAATCGGGAAGTTTTGTAAATCAAGATCAAGAATATTTGATTACTACAGGGAAATTCTTAACCTCAGCCGATGATGTAGAAAATCTTGTTGTAGGTGTCAATAAAAATATGCCGGTTTACTTAAAACAAGTGGCTACGATTCAAGACGGACCATCGACTGCTAGAAATTATGTGTCTTTTGGTTACGGTAAAACAAACGAAAACTATAAAAGCGCCCAATCTGAATATCCAGCGGTTACGATATCTGTAGGTAAAGTAAAAGGGGCTGATGCCATGAAAATTTCGGAGAAAATCATTGAAAAAGTAAACCATTTAAAATCGAACTTGATTCCGAACGATGTTCATGTTGAGGTAACTCGTAATTATGGAGAAACAGCATCAGACAAAGTGGGTGAATTGTTAATGCACTTAGGAATTGCAATTTTGGCGGTTACGATCTTAGTGATGTTTGCTATGGGCTGGAGAGGTGGATTAGTAGTTTTCTTCTCGGTTCCATTGACTTTTGCTTTGACATTATTCAGTTACTATATGCTGGATTATACGTTGAATAGAATTACACTTTTCGCCTTGGTATTCGTGGTGGGAATTGTCGTCGATGACAGTATTATTATCGCAGAGAATATGCACAGGCATTTCAAGATGAAGCGATTGCCTTTTAAACAAGCCGCTATTTACGCGATAAATGAAGTAGGAAATCCAACGATTTTAGCAACATTTACGGTTATTGCCGCTATATTACCAATGGCGTTTGTATCTGGAATGATGGGACCTTATATGAGTCCGATGCCTATAGGCGCTTCGATTGCCATGATCTTATCACTGTTTGTTGCCTTGACTGTTACGCCTTATTTGGGATACCATTTACTACAAGAAAAAGATACGCAAGAACATAAAGAAGCCGAAGGTTTAGAAACTAACTTTATATATAAGATTTACAACAAGCTAGAGCGTCCTTTATTGGAAAGCAGCATGAAGCGTAGAGTGCTTGTAGGTGTGACTGTTTTATTATTGTTTGGTTCTGTTGCTATGTTTTTTACCAAATCAGTTTTGGTAAAAATGTTGCCTTTTGATAATAAAAATGAATTTCAAGTGGTAATTGATATGCCTGAAGGAGCAACTCTGGAAAGAACATCAGCGGTTACTAAAGAAATTGCGCAATATTTAACGACCATTCCAGAAGTCGTTAATTATCAAAACTACATTGGAACATCAGCACCAATTACATTTAACGGATTAGTGCGCCATTATGATTTGCGTGGTGGAAGTAATATGGCTGATATTCAAGTAAATTTATTACACAAAGAAGATCGAAAATTACAAAGTCACGACATCGCAAAAACGGTACGTCCTGAAATTCAGAAAATAGCTAAAAAATATGGTGCAAATGTAAAAATTATCGAAGTGCCACCAGGACCTCCTGTATTATCAACATTGGTTGCTGAGGTTTACGGACCAAATTACAAAGATCAAATTAAAGTGGCGCAGCAAGTAAAAGACATTTTACATAAAACAGATGGTATTGTAGATATCGACTGGACTGTAGAAGACAATCAAATAGAATACAAACTGGAAGTGGACAAAGAAAAAGCAATGCTGAACGGAATTGCACCACAACAAATAGTGGGGAATTTGACTTATTTATTGAAGGAATATCCTATTTCTAATTTGTATGCCGAAAATTCTAATGATAATGTAGCTATTGTTCTTTCGCTTGACGATAAAGACAAAACAAGCTTGCAAGACATTCAGAACTTGAAAATAAAAGGAACTCAAGGGAATATGATTCCTGTAAGTGATTTGGTAAAAGTAAAAACAGATACGCTACAAAAAACCATTTATAGAAAAGATCAAAAACGGGTGGTTTATGTAACAGCAGATATGGCTGGAGCACTAGAAAGTCCTGTGTATGCCATTCTGGGAATGACCGAGAAATTGGACAAAATGAGTATTCCAAAAGGATATAAAGTCAATGAATTGTACATGGAACAACCTATGGATGAAAGTGATTTCACTGTAAAATGGGATGGAGAATGGCAGATTACTTTAGAAGTATTCCGTGATTTAGGTGTTGCCTTTATGGTAGCCATCGTAATCATCTACATGTTGATTGTAGGCTGGTTCCAGAACTTTAAAACACCGATCGTGATGATGCTTGCGATTCCGTTATCATTAATTGGGATTGTATTTGGTCACTGGTTATTGGGCGCTTATTTTACTGCTACTTCTTTCATTGGTATGATTGCCTTGGCAGGAGTTATGGTGAGAAACTCGGTTTTACTGATTGACTTTATCGAAATACGATTGAATGACGGTGTCGAATTGAAGCAAGCCATTATCGAGGCTGGAGCAGTAAGAACCTCCCCTATTCTATTGACAACTGGAGCAGTTGTAATTGGAGCGTCTATCATCTTATTTGATCCGTTGTTTCAAGGACTGGCTATTTCATTGGTATTTGGAGCAATTGTTTCTACTATTCTTACTTTGATTGTGGTACCGTTAATTTATTACATCACAGAGAGAAAGAAATGGGAAAAATAAAAATTGTTCAAAGTTTAAAGTTTAAAGTTACAGCACTAAAACCTTAAACTTCAAACTTCAAACCTTAAACAAAAAAACAATGAAACTACTTATCATAACAGCCATAACGGCATTTGACGCAGCCATCAAAAAAATGCTTAAAAAAGCAGATGTAAAAACATTTACCTATAAGGAGGTGACAGGATTTAAAGATATTTCTGAAGAAGCAATTGAAAGTAATTGGTTTGGAAGCGAAATGAATGAAAACGAATCTATTTTGTATTATGCTTTTGTAAAGAAAGAAAATGTAGATCTGTTTTTTGAACTGGTAAATGAATTTAATTTGGAACAAAAGACTTTGTCCAATATTCATATTGCCGTATTAAACATTGAAAAATCAAATTAATAAAAATTAGAAAATGAAAAATAAAGTATTTAGAATTATCGTGGGATCTTTTATCTTAATCAGTTTAGCATTGACTATCTATGTAAATCAAAACTGGATGTGGTTCACCGCTTTTATAGGCGTTAATTTAATTCAATCTGCCTTTACCAAATGGTGTTTGCTAGAGACTATTTTAACTAAAATTGGTTTGAAAGACTAATTCTAGTTTTTATATAAAATTCAAAACCCGAGTTGTAAAAGCAGCTCAGGTTTTTTTTATGGATTGGAGTGAAGGAATCGATAAAACGTAAAAAGTTCTATATATTTGATGGTATAAGTTACTTGGCAAACATTTGAAAAAATCAGACGTGAATTAATTCAAATGCATAATTATAATCTATTAAACTTTTGCTTTTTTCATTCTCTAACCAAGCTTTTTCCTCATGGCTTTTCCCCATTATTTGAGTAGCATTGCAACCTCTGAATGTATTTACAATAACGTTTAAAGACTCTATTTCTTCGGAATTGAATAATTCTGAATTAAAATCTTTTTGACTGGATTTATAAAAGCATTTACCCCAATATCCATTTCCATAATCTTCCACTTTCATGAAAATATAGTCCTTATTTACAGCGTAATCAAATATACCTCCAAATCTTACTGGAACTGGACCATAATTATGCGCCATATAATTTGCGCCACTTATTGAATATGCTGTATTCTTATAATTATAAAAATCAGAATAAAATAATAATTTATTCATCATTGTTTCCGTAGGATTCAGCTTTTCAGCAAAAAACAAAATCATATTTGACATCTTTTCCATATCAGGTTTTCTATAACCTGTATAATTATCAGGTAACCTATTTTCAAATAAAATGCCTACATAATTTTTATCATCTTTGCTTTCTCGATAATTTTCAATGACAACTTCAATCCTTTTAAGGATTTTTATTTTTTCTTCATCATTCAAATCATTGTTTAAATCAACTAATAACTTAAAGTTCAAAATACTATTTGAAACCGTATTAATTAAATTAGCATTTGCTAAACTTGGAACTTCCCCCTTTTCATAATTCCTATAGCTATTCGTCCCAAAACCCAATATTTTGGACATCATACTTGCAGATAAACCATAAGTATTCCTTAATTTAATAATTTGGTCCGGAAAAGGGATATTATGCTTATCCCTATATTGATTATACACTTGATTTAAATTAAATTCATCCAACTCTGTGGTTGTAAATGATTCTACGCTATCTGCACAATAATAACTTTTGTGATTATATTCAAATTTTTCTTTTCTAAATTCCAAAATATTTTTTTCAATTTGTAAGGTCATTTCCTTACCTGTGATTGGACTTTTCATAATTAATTTGTTTTTTTAGTTTAATCCTTAAGTGGGAATTCCATTGGGAATTCGGCCTTATGAAAAGAAATACAAATTGCTTGGTCTGTGATTTTTGAAATAGTCAACTTAATATAAATTTGCTGACCTTTAATTGTTTTACCGAAAACCCACATTTCAGCTCCCCCTTGTTGAGTTTCCTCTAAAGGACCTTCACTATAATCCTCAATTTCTAGATTGAAAATTATTTCTTCACGCATTTTGGCAGTAATACTTAAATCTGCAAGATTTTGAATACTATTTTTGGGGCGATTGGAGAAGATAATGCCCCATACTTTAATAATCTGCTTCAGTTTTTGCAATTGCTTTATCCGCCATCTTAACGTGTTAAATTATATGCAAATATATAAACATTAAAATAAAAAACACTATAAAGTTGAACTATTAACAAAATAGAAGTAATTAAACAACTTTAAAGTTTATAAATAAAAAAAAACAACCAGTAGTTTAATTTAATGATTTGTCTATATTTTTAAAGGCTTGGTATTGGCTCATTAATACCGAAAGCAAGCCTCTGGAATGTACTAACAATTAAAAAATACAAAAAATAACCAATAAACAACTCGCCCTATCTTCCAATACAATTTGCTCTTTTTTAAAAATAACGGAACGCAAACGCTCTCATTTTCATCTCCCCAATGACCTAAAACTGAAATTACAGGAATCAGTGTTTATCCAAAATCAATGACGTACTTATTCCATCATTGAAAATAGCGGTTTAATTATTTTCTTAACAAAACGAGATAGAACTTAAAATAAAGAAAATGCTACCTTTGCTGGTGGCATTTTCTAATTAGTAAAAATAAAATATGGCAGCAGAATTGAAGGAGATGTTCAATAAAAAATTCTATGAGCGTTTAGCAACAGCATTTAATAATGCAGATGTGAATTTTAATACTACAAAATTCATTGATGAAGTAACTATTGGATTAGAAAACAGGTCGTTAAATGAACGATTGCGTTTTACATCCATTACACTTAAAAATCACCTTCCATTAGATTTTAAAGAAGCCATACAACTATTAAACAAAGTAATTCCAAACAGTCCAACGGGTTATACGGCACTTGTTTTTCCTGATTATGTGGGGCAATTTGGTATTCATGATTTTGAAACTTCTATGGAAGCATTGGCTTATTACACCCAGTTTGGCTCTTCGGAATTTGCCATTCGGGAATTTTTGAAACACGATTTTGATAAAACCATTGAAGTGATGAAAGTATGGGCAAATTCTCCCAATCATCACATACGAAGACTGGCTTCCGAAGGTTGCAGACCTCGCCTACCTTGGGCTATGGCTATCCCCGAACTTAAAAAAAATCCTTCTCCTATTCTGCCCTTATTGACCCATCTCAAATCAGATACCTCAGAATATGTTAGACGAAGCGTAGCAAACAATCTTAACGACATTGCTAAAGACAATCCAAAAATAGTTATTGAAATTGCCACCAACTGGAAAGGACACAGCAAGGAGACCGATGCTATTATAAAACACGGTTGTAGAACCTTGTTAAAGCAAGGAAACACTGAAATTTTAAAACACTTTGGACTTGATAGCTCAAATGTAGCCATCGCCAATTTTGAAATAAGTACTCCAAAAGTAGCTATTGGAAACCATTTGGAGTTTTCGTTTTCTGTTCAAAATAATAATGAAAAACAACAAACGGTACGACTTGAATATGCGGTTTATTATCTTCGACAAAACGGCCAACTTTCAAAGAAAGTATTTAAAATAAGTGAACGTCTTTTTGAACCCAATCAATCTTCTGATATTTTAAGAAGGCAAAGTTTTAAACTCATTACGACTCGAAAATTTTACGCTGGACAACAAAAACTTTCGATTATCATAAATGGAGAAGAAAAAGATAATGCTTCATTTGAACTGACAGATTAAAAAATCGTCTACCTCGCAGCTAAATGTTAATTATATTCGCTACCACTAAAACCAAACCTAAAATGAACTTTTTACCCTTTCCAGAAATAAAAACAGAGCGCCTATTATTGCGAAAAATCGAAGAATCAGATGCTCCAGTTATCTTATACTTAAGATCAGATGAAACCATTAATCAGTTCATCGAAAGACCTGAAAATAGAAAAACAAAAACACTCGAACAAGCCTTACAATTTATTACCGAAATCAATCAAGACTTCGAAAACAATAAATCAGTGACATGGGGAATCGTTTATGGTAATGAACCACAAATTATAGGTACGATTTGTTTGTGGAGTTTTTCGGAGAATAATACAATTGCTGAAGTGGGGTATGGATTAAATCCTGAATTTCAAAATAAAGGAATCATGACGGAAGTATTAAAATGCGTCATTGATTTTGGTTTTAATAAATTAAAGCTAGCCAAGATAGAGGCATTTACACATACTAAAAACGAAAATTCTAGAAAACTACTAGAAAAATGCGGTTTACATTTTATGCAAAATCGAAAAGATGATGATAATGGTTCCAATGTTATTTACGAGATCCTAAATAACAAGAGTTAGTCCTTTATATTAATAGTACGTGATTTAACTTGCAATGATAACTCAAAGCAAACCAAAAAAAGGGATAAAAAAGAGCGAAACGCTACTTCTGTCACCTTTTAAAACTAATCTAAAAGCTATAATTTTATACTAATTAAAAAAAATGACTTTTAGATCGAGCATTTACCTACTTCAAAACAAACTCATAATACACTGAAAAACAATAACTTAATAACTAACCGATTCCGTCTAAATAAAATAACTACAAATAATTAACCTAACACTTGTATATACAAATAAAAAAAGTGTTACATTTGTACCAACAAATAAGATAGGGTATTATGAAAATTGAAGATGAAATAAAAAGCACCATACCATTAGATATTTCAAAAAAAATTATTTTGAATATTTTATATACTCAAAATATCACAAATGAAAAATTTAATGAAGTGATGAAACCTTATGACATCTCTGGAGAACAATATAATGTGTTACGAATATTAAGAGGTCAAAAAGGAAATCCGGCTAACATGTGTGTGATACAAGAGCGCATGATAGCAAAAACAAGTAACACCACCCGCTTAGTTGATAAATTATTATTAAAGAATTTTGTTACAAGGAATGTTTGTCCTGAAAACAGAAGAAAAATTGAAGTGATGATTACTCAAAAAGGATTAGATGTTTTAACTGAATTAGATCCTAAAGTGATAGAACATGAGAAATACTTCTCCAAGAATTTAAATACCGAAGAGTTAGAATTATTAAATGAATTATTAGAAAAATACAGAAATCAATAAATATAAAAATTATGAATACCTTTTTAGATAAACAAAACTGGCGTTATGCTACAAAAAAATTTGATAGCGCAAAAAAAATTTCAACAGCAGATTTAGACACTTTAAAAGAAGCCATTCGTTTGAGTACCTCTTCTTATGGATTACAGCCTTATAAAGTACTAATAGTTGAGAACCCAGAATTAAGAGCAAAAATTCAACCAGCAGCATGGGGACAATCGCAAATTGTTGATGCTTCTCACTTAATTATTTTTGCAAATGAAACCAATGTTGATGACACAACAATTGATAGTTATTTGAAAAACATTAGTGAAACAAGAAATACTCCAATTGAAGCTTTGTCTGGTTATGGTGATTTCATGAAATCAAAAATAACAACATTAGAACCTGAAATCAAAAAAAATTGGACATCAAAACAAACGTATTTAGCTTTAGCAAATTTATTAAATGCTGCAGCTGAACTAAAAATTGATGCTACACCAATGGAAGGTTTCGATCCAGCACAGGTAAATGAAATATTAGGCTTAAATGAACTAGGCTTAAACGCTTCATTAATAGCAACATTAGGTTACAGACATGCTGAAGATGAAACTCAACATTACCCAAAAGTTAGAAAATCAAACGAGGATTTATTTATTACACTATAATCATTAATTAAAATCAATTTTAACACAAAAATTAAACACATGAAAAATTTAAAATCAATTGCATTAGCATTAGTAGTAGTTTTATCTACAGTATCAGTATCTGCACAAACTAAAAAAGTAGATGCATCAGCAAGTACAATCAACTGGGTTGGTAAAAAAGTAACAGGACAACATAATGGTACTGTAAACCTTAAAGATGGTGCACTTGTTTTCAAAGGAGCAAAATTAGTAGGTGGAACTTTCACAGTTGACATGACATCATTGACTTCTACTGATCTTTCAGGTGAATACCAAGGAAAATTAAACGGTCACTTGAAATCAGAAGATTTCTTTGGAACTGAAAAATTCCCAACTTCTACATTAGTTTTCAAAAAAATTGGAGCAAAAGCTAAAAATGTTTACACGGTTACTGCTGATTTAACAATTAAAGGAATCACTAAACCAGTAACTTTTGATATCGCTGTGAACGGAAATACAGCAACAACAGCATTCAACGTAGATAGAACTAAATATGACATTAAATACGGTTCAGGAAGTATTTTTGATAACCTTGGAGACAAAGCAATCTCTGATGAATTTGAATTAGCAGTAGCTTTAAAATTCTAAATATTATATAATACCACGTTTACTAATTCGCCCAACAAGTAATTGTTGGGTTTTTTATTTCAATCTATCTAATAATCTAACAAAAAAGATTAAAAAATTAGATTTTTTTTAGTTTATTGTATTTGAATAACCAATTTACATTTATATATTTGTAACATGAAAACAACAATAAACAATACTTGGTGGTGGAACAATTTACGTCAATAGTCGTGAACTAAGCTCCTATAGTATTATCAAATATAAATATAAAAGGCTTGTCATGACGACAGGCCTTTTTTTTGTGCTAAAAAGTTACCTTTCATCAAATTATAAATTATAAAAATTATTTCAATTGAAACTATTTACTTTAAATACTAAATACAAACAAATACTTGCAGATACGATAACTCCTGTGAGTGTTTATTTAAAAATACGTGATAAATTCCCTAATAGTTTATTGCTTGAAAGTAGTGATTATCATGGAAGTGACAACAGTTTTTCTTACATCTGCTGTAATCCCATCGCTTCTATAAAAATAGAAAACGAAACTATTTTCAAAACCTATCCTGATGGGACTTCTGAAAAAATAGCGATTGATGAAAATACTTCAATTCCAGAAGTTATTCAAGAATTTTCACACCAATTCAAATCAGAAAAAAATGATTTTAAATTCATAAACAATGGGTTATTTGGATATATCTCTTATGATGCAGTTCGTTATTTTGAAAAAGTAAAAATTGCCAAAAAAGAAAATAGCAATACCATTCCTGATGTGTATTATGCCGTATACCAAAATATAATTGCGATTAACCATTTCAAAAATCAAGCTTATATTTTCTGTCATAGTTTAGATGGAAGAAATAATATTTCAGAGATGGAGCAACTTTTACAATCAAGAAATATTGCCTCTTATAAGTTTACCAAAGAAGGAGAAGGTTTCTCTAACTTAACTGATGAAGAGTTTAAACACAATGTGGCTTTGGCCAAAAAGCATTGTTTCCGTGGAGATGTATTTCAATTAGTATTATCACGCCGTTTCACTCAAGGTTTCAAAGGAGATGAATTCAATGTATATAGAGCATTAAGAAGCATCAACCCATCCCCTTACCTCTTCTTTTTTGATTATGGTGATTTCAAAATATTTGGCTCTTCGCCCGAAGCTCAAATTATAGTTAAAGACCGTAAGGCAGAAATTCATCCTATAGCAGGAACGTTCAAGCGTACTGGTGATGATGAAAAAGATGCGGTTCTTGCCAAACAATTATCTGAAGACAAAAAAGAAAATAGCGAACATGTGATGTTGGTTGATCTAGCTCGTAATGATTTAAGCCGCAACGGTCATAACGTAAATGTAGAACGCTATAGAGAAGTGCAGTTTTTCTCACATGTCATTCATTTAGTTTCAAAAGTAACGGGGCATTTACATGAAAAAGCCACTACAATGCAAGTCGTAGCGGATACTTTCCCTGCTGGAACATTGAGTGGAGCACCTAAACACAGAGCGATGCAACTCATTGAAGATTATGAAAAAACAAATCGTAATTTCTACGGTGGTGCCATTGGATTTATGGATTTTGAAGGCAACTTTAATCACGCCATAATGATTAGAACATTCCTAAGCAAAAATCACCAATTGCATTCTCAAGCCGGTGCAGGAATTGTAGCCAGCTCTGATGAAGAAAGTGAAATGCAAGAAGTATATAACAAATTAAGAGCATTGAATACCGCACTTGATTTGGCAGAAACAATTTAAAAAATAATTAAAAGATTTAATAATTTAAGTATTTAAAGATTCCTCAAAATGAGCTTTTTTCAATCTTTAAATCTTTCAATTTTCAATAAAAAAATGAAAATACTAGTTATAGATAATTACGATAGTTTCACATACAATCTGGTACATTACCTAGAGGATTTAAACTGTGAAGTGACAGTATATAGAAACGATGAATTTGATATTGATGAAATAGCGCGTTTTGATAAAATACTACTTTCTCCAGGTCCTGGAATTCCAGATGAAGCAGGATTATTGAAAGCCGTAATCGAAAAATACGGTCCTACCAAAAGTATCTTTGGTGTATGTCTTGGTCAGCAAGCCATTGGTGAAGTATATGGAGGAACGCTTTCTAATCTTGACAAAGTGTATCATGGTATAGCTACCAATGTAAAAACCGTTGTCGATGATGAACTTTTATTTGAAGGTTTGGGCAATGAATTTGAAGTAGGACGCTACCATTCTTGGGTGGTTGACACCAATTTACCTGACGTTCTTGAAGCCACTTCATTTGACGAAAATGGACAAGTAATGTCGTTGCGTCACAGAACCTATGATGTACGTGGCGTGCAATTTCATCCCGAAAGCGTTTTGACACCAAACGGAAAAAAAATGCTAGAGAATTGGGTTAAAGCATAATGTTCAATTTTTAGAACTTGAAACTTTAAACCTGAAACTTTAAACAAAAACAAAATGAAAAACATACTAAATAGATTAATCAACCACGAAATGCTATCCAAAGAAGAGGCAAAAAATGTATTGGTTAATATCTCAAACGGAAGTTATAATCCAAGTCAGATTTCGGCATTTCTTACCGTGTATATGATGCGTAGCATTAGTATTGAGGAACTTGCAGGATTTAGAGAAGCACTATTGGAATTGTGCATTCGTGTTGATTTAGCATCCTATAATGCTATTGATTTATGTGGAACTGGTGGTGACGGAAAAGACACTTTCAATATCTCTACATTGGCTTCATTTATAGCTGCTGGTGCTGGAATTAAAGTCGCTAAACATGGTAATTACGGTGTTTCTTCCATCTCTGGATCTAGTAATGTCATGGAAAAATTAGGAATCAAATTTAGCAATGACGCCGATTTTCTAGAAAATTCGATAGATAAAGCGGGTATTTGTATTTTACATGCTCCCCTTTTTCATCCCGCTATGAAAAATGTAGGTCCAATACGAAAAGAATTGGCCGTAAAAACCTTTTTCAATATGTTAGGACCTATGGTAAATCCTTCTTTTCCAAAAAATCAGTTGGTAGGTGTTTTCAACCTAGAACTAGCTAGAATGTATGCGTATTTATATCAAAATACCGATGTGAATTTCACCATTCTACATTCACTAGACGGCTATGATGAAGTGTCATTAACAAGTCCAACAAAGATTATCACTAGCAGTATGGAAGGAATGCTATCCCATGAAAGTTTTGGTGTTCGCCTTTTATCCCAAAGTGAAATCGGGGGAGGAAAAACAATCGATGAGTCGGCACAAATGTTTATTGATATCCTATCAGGTAAAGGCAATGAAGCACAAAATAATGTAGTATGTGCCAATGCAGCTATGGCAATTGCAACAGTTACAAAATGTACGCCCTTGGAAGGTTTCGCTCAGGCCAAAGAAAGTTTACTTTCAGGAAAAGGATTAAAAGCGTTGAAAACGTTGCAGGAGTTAAGTAAATAAAAAAATAGTTTAAGGTTTAAGGTTTAAAGTTGCTCAAAACGGGGACTTTAAACTTTAAACAAAGAAAACTTTAAACAAAAAACAATGAACATCTTAGATAAAATAATAGTTGATAAAAAACGAGAAGTCATTCTCAAGAAATCCATAATTCCCGTTTCGCAATTGGAAGCTTCGATTTTCTTTGATAAAAAGACTATTCCATTAAGTGAAAACTTAAGAAACAGTACTACTGGAATCATTGCGGAGCACAAACGTCGTTCTCCTTCAAAATCAGTTATCAATCATAGTTTTACCGTAGAAGAAGTGGTAAAAGGATATGAAACTGCCGGTGCTTGTGGTATTTCAGTATTGACTGATGGGAAATATTTTGGAGGTTCTTTGGATGATTTGCTTTTGGCAAGAGCTTCAGTAAATATTCCGCTATTGCGAAAAGAATTTATTGTCGATGAATACCAAATCCTAGAAGCCAAAGCACATGGAGCCGATTTGATTCTACTAATCGCAGCGGTTTTAACGCGTGACGAAATCAAATTATTATCTGAGTTTGCCAAAAGTTTAGGGTTAGAGGTTTTACTTGAAGTGCATAATCTAGAAGAATTAGAAAAATCGATCATGCCTACCTTAGATATGATAGGTGTGAACAATAGAAACCTAAAAACCTTCGAGGTAAGTTTGGATTTCAGCAAGCAATTGGCTGATAAAATCCCGAATGAGTTCGTCAAAGTTTCCGAAAGTGGAATATCGTCAATCGAAGCCATAACTGAATTAAAACCATACGGATACAAAGGTTTTTTGATAGGGGAAAACTTCATGAAAACAGATAATGCTGGTCAAGCCGCTACGGAATTTATAAAGCAATTAACTCGTTAGAGAAAAGAAAAAAGAGCAAAGAATAATATAGAATAAAATTAAAGCACAGCTTAGCGAACTTCGCGAAACCCTTGCGCACTTTACGGTTAAATACGTTTAAATAAAAGATTATGAAAATCAAAATCTGCGGTATGAAATATCCCGACAATATTCTCGAACTAGGAGCGCTCCTACCCGATTATATGGGATTTATATTTTGGAAAAAGTCAGCGCGCTATTTTGATGGAATTATTCCTGAATTGCCAAAATCAATAAAAAAAACGGGCGTATTTGTCAATGAATCGATAGCAACTATTGTTGAAAAAGTAAAGCAACACGATTTACAAGCGGTACAATTGCATGGCAAAGAATCAGTCGCTTTTTGTGCCGAATTAAAAAAAACATTGTTAAAGGATATCGAAATCATAAAAGTATTTTCAATTTTGGATACCTTTGACTTTGAACAGCTTAAACCATTTGAATCGGTTTGTGATTATTTCCTTTTTGATACCAAGGGAAAATTACCTGGCGGAAACGGAACCACTTTCGATTGGAAAGTTTTAGAAAAATATCCCTCATCAAAACCTTTTTTCCTAAGTGGCGGAATAGGTCTCGAGGAATTGATTGATGTTAATGAAATTTTAAAAACCAATTTACCTGTTCATGCAATTGATCTAAACAGTAAATTTGAAATAGAACCTGGATTAAAAAATATATCATTCTGTAGAGAAGCGCTGCAGAGCGTCTCCACGTTTAACCGTGCAGAAAATAAATAAAATAAAAATTAAAAAAATGTCATACAACGTAAACGAAAAAGGCTATTACGGAGAATTTGGAGGAGCCTACATTCCTGAAATGTTATATCCAAATGTGGAAGAGTTGCGTCAGAATTATTTAAAAATTACGGCCGACCCAGATTTCCAAGCTGAATTCGATGCCTTATTAAAAGATTACGTAGGTCGCCCTACACCATTATATTTTGCAGAACGTTTATCTGAAAAATACGGAACTAAAATCTACCTAAAAAGAGAAGATTTATGCCATACTGGAGCACACAAAGTAAATAATACAATTGGCCAAATCCTTTTAGCCAAGCGTTTAGGTAAAAAACGCATCATTGCCGAGACTGGTGCTGGTCAACACGGTGTGGCAACTGCCACCGTATGTGCCTTGATGGGACTGGAATGTATTGTATACATGGGAGAAATTGACATCAAACGTCAGGCGCCAAACGTAGCCCGCATGAAAATGTTAGGTGCCGAAGTTCGTCCAGCACTTTCAGGTTCAAAAACCCTAAAAGATGCTACAAACGAAGCGATTCGCGACTGGATTAACAACCCCGTAGATACGTATTATATCATTGGATCAGTTGTAGGACCGCATCCATATCCGGATATGGTAGCGCGTTTCCAGTCTGTGATTTCTAAAGAAATTAAAGAGCAACTACTAGAAAAAGAAGGTCGTGAAAACCCAGATTATGTGATTGCTTGCGTAGGTGGCGGTAGCAACGCGGCTGGAGCCTATTACCATTTTCTAGACGAAAAAGATGTGAATATTATAGCTGTTGAAGCTGCTGGTTTAGGTGTGCATTCTGGTGAAAGTGCTGCAACTTCTGCTTTGGGAAAAGTGGGGGTTATTCACGGAAGTAAAACTTTGTTGATGCAAACGCCTGATGGCCAAATTACCGAGCCGTATTCTATTTCGGCAGGGTTAGATTACCCAGGTGTTGGACCTATGCACGCGCATTTATTTGCTTCGGGTAGAGCACAATTCATTTCAATTACCGATGATCAAGCGATGAATTGGGGACTGCAACTGTCCAAAATGGAAGGAATTATCCCTGCAATCGAGAGTGCTCATGCCTTTGCTGTACTGGACGAAATGAAGTTCAAAAAAGAAGATATTGTGGTCATCAATCTTTCGGGACGTGGCGATAAAGATTTAAATACCTATATCGATTATTTCAAATTATAGTTGGGTATACCCTGAATTTATTTCAGGGCGTTACCGTTTACCCTGAAAAATTTCAGGGCAAGCGGTCGGGCTATTCGCTAAATTTTTTGTTTCGTCCCTAGAGGCGGGACAAAACAAAAAGATACCGCTGCTATCCCTAACGCAAACAAAAACGAGAAGATTCAATTTTTAAATAAATTTTCAAAACAGAAAAAATGGAAAAATTATTCGCTTACGGAACCCTAAAAGACAAAGACATTCAAGAAGATGTTTTTGGACGAACACTTCGTGGAGTTCCTGAAACATTGATGGGATACGTAGTAAAAGAAATCCTAATTGAAGAAGAATTTGGAATGGAGCCTTATCCTATTATTGCTCCTACTCAAAACAATGAAGACACCATTGAAGGGATGGTTTATGATTTAACCGAAAAGGAATTGCAGCTTGCTGACACCTATGAAGGGAGCCATTACAAACGTGTTGAAGTACAGTTGCAGTCCAAAGAAATCGCTTGGGCCTATAGTGCTAAAATTTAAATACCAATAAATAAGCTAAAAACAGATTTCACATCTGAAAAAAATAGAATAATGAACAGAATAAATCAAAAACTACAAGAAGGTAAAAAGATACTTTCTATCTATTTCTCTGCTGGATATCCTAACCTAAATGATACCGTACAAATCATTGAAGATTTAGAAAAAAACGGAGTGGATATGATCGAAATTGGTTTGCCCTTTAGCGATCCATTAGCCGATGGACCAACCATTCAAGCCAGTTCTACCCAAGCCTTGCATAACGGTATGACAACGCAATTGTTGTTTGACCAACTAAAGGATATTCGTAAAACCGTGAGTATTCCTTTAGTAATTATGGGGTACTTTAACCCTATGTTGCAATATGGAGTAGAGAATTTTTGCAAGAAATGCCAAGAAATAGGAATCGATGGATTAATTATTCCAGACCTTCCTGTAGATGTTTATGCTGATCAATACAAAGCCACTTTTGAAAAGTACGGCTTAATCAATGTATTCTTGATTACTCCACAAACTTCAAATGAACGCATTCGTTTTATTGATAGCGTTTCTAATGGATTCATCTATATGGTGAGTTCCGCAAGTGTCACCGGTTCTCAATCTGGTTTTGGAAGCACACAAGAAAATTATTTCAGACGCATTGCCGACATGAACCTAAAAAACCCTCAAGTAATAGGATTTGGAATTAACAATGCCGAAACCTTCAACCAAGCCACACAATTTGCCAAAGGAGCCATTATAGGAAGCGCTTTTATTACGCATTTAACCGAAAATGGAACAGGTAAAATCGCTGATTTTGTCAAAGCAATTCGATAATGAAATCCTATTTTATAAAGAAGTAAAACGGCGTTTAAGTAATTTGAACGCCGTTTTTTTATTAATCCTTAACAAACTATCAGACCTATTTGTAGGTTTTTATATCTATATTAGCAAAAGTAAAAATGATTACGTCTATTAGACAAATTTGCCCAGATTTGGGGTGATTGGCAAATCCGAAGAATGGACTTAATTTAGTCCCAAAAATTACAATAATAGCGGGAATTTAAAACTAAACAACATCAAACCACTAAAATTATTTTTAGATATTCATAACAATGCAAACCGACAATTTATTAAAACAAGTCAATTTTATTAAAGAAATAGACAAGCTGAAATACATTCAACGTAAAACAAAATTGTTCAACAGCGAGAGACACGAAAATGATGCTGAACACAGTTGGCATTTAGCCATGATGACAATTGTATTGGCAGAACATTCAAACCAACCAATTGACATACTAAAGGTGTTAAAAATGGTTTTAATTCATGACGTTGTTGAAATCGATGCAGGAGATACTTTTATTTACGACACTCAAAAAAATCATACCAATACTGATGAAGAGCGTATAGCTGCAAAACGAATATTTGGCCTTTTACCAACAGAACAAGCCGAAGAATTTATTGCTATTTGGGACGAATTTGAAAAAGGAATAACTAATGAAGCTCAATTTGCAAAATCAATGGATCGTTTTGAACCATTGCTACAAAATACGTCAAATAATGGAGGAACTTGGGCCGAATTTAATGTGCCTTACCAAAAAGTTTACGATAAGAAAAAAGCAATTAAAAATGGTTCGGCTACCATTTGGAAATATGCAGAAAACTTAATTAAAGAAAGTGTTGAAAAAGGAATTCTAAAAAAATAATAGTGACACAACAAGAAAAATGACTTTCAATCACAAGCAAATAGTACAAAAAACTAAACAAAAACAAAACATGTTGAATAAAAGAAATAATAAATACAAAATCTCATTACAAGAAATTGAGTTAAAAGAAGGAACATCATCTGGAAAAACAGTAGAATTTGAATTTGAAAACCATGATAACATCCTCTCTTTAATTGAAATGACAAAAGACAGTGACCGTTTTGAAAACAAAGCCGAGAACGTCGAATTTATTGTGGGATTAAAATTATTTAGTGAAGTACTGTTACGAAATAGATATAATCCATTGTTTGAAGATTTTGCTCCTGCATTCAAAGAATTCATAAATAAGCTAAAAGGGAAATAAAGGCAATTTTAGCCATGGAATAATACAAAACCAGACAAAAAATGAAAAGAATAACTGTATTTTGTGGCTCTAGTTTTGGAACTGAGGACATTTATAAATCACAAGCTACTTTGCTTGGACAAACACTGGCAAAACAAAACATGGAATTGGTTTATGGCGGTGCCAATGTAGGACTTATGGGCGCTGTTGCAGATGGTGTTTTAAAAGAAGGTGGAAAAGTTATTGGGGTATTGCCTCATTTCTTAAAATCAAAAGAAATTGCCCACGAACATTTAACAGAGTTAATCTTGGTTGACAGCATGCACGAAAGAAAAACCAAAATGAACGAGCTTTGTGATGGAGTGATTGCTTTACCTGGAGGTTTTGGAACATTGGAAGAGTTTTTTGAAATGCTGACTTGGGCTCAATTAGGACTGCACAAAAAGCCAATAGCTATTTTAAATATTGACGGCTTTTATGATTCGCTAAATATCATGATTCAAACAATGGTAGACAACGGTTTTTTGAAAGAAGTAAACCAGCAAATGCTTATAGTGAGTGACAATATAGAAGAGCTTTTGAACAAAATGCAAAATTATGTTGCTCCTACAGTTGGTAAATGGATTAACAAAGAAAATCTTTAATGACAATAGATAATTAAAAAAACCACAAATTACAATAATGAATTATCACTTTAGAAAAGCGGAACTATCCGAAGTAGCTCCAATATGGGAAATTTTACAACAAGCAATCATTCGAAGAAAAGTAGAAGGTAGTGCGCAATGGCAAGATGGTTACCCTAACCCAGATGTGGTACAAAATGACATTGAAAAAGGAGAAGGTTTTGTTCTGGTTGATGGAGAAACAATTATTGGGTACAGCGCAGTAATCATAAATGACGAACCTGCTTATGCTGGTATTGAAGGAAAATGGTTGACAAATGATGATTTTGTAGTAATTCATAGAGTCGCGCTTTCTGAAAACTATTTGGGCAAAGGACTCGCTAAATTGATTATGGGTTGTGTAGAAGATTTTGCACTACAAAACAATATTTACAGCATCAAAGCCGACACGAATTTTGATAATTTTCCGATGATGAAAACATTTGAAAGCCTTGGTTATGTTTTATGTGGCGACGTTTTTTTTAGAGGCGCTCCTAGAAAAGCATATGAAAAAGTATTGAATAAACGCAACTAGTTCCTATTCAGTACGAACTTCAATCTAAAAAGTAAAAGACCGCAAATTAGCAAATTATTAAAACCGCTTCATTGGTTTAATTTGCAAATTTGCGGTCTCTATTTTTTAGAAATAGGATTAAACAGTAGTCTCTTCTTCCACTTCGTCTTCTATGACAAATTCCATATGATCTTCGACTTCAACACCTACTTCAGGTTTAGAGGCTTTCAGTGCATTGAATCTTTCTAATTGTTCTAATTCTCCTTCTTCACCACTAAAATAAGGAAATACATCCATTATAGGCGATTCAGTAATAGCAGGAATACTATAATCTCCCATAGTTCCTTTCATCACCGCTGTTGTATTATCAAACGCTTCTTTTACATCATTGGCTTGCAATAAGATATACATATTGGTCTTGCGTTCTTTACCGCTTTCTTCGTCATAAGCCAATAAAGATACTTTGGATTTAAACCACCGATCACTATTTTCGAAGGGATGGATCTCCGCATAATTCGCCACTTTGATATTCGTGATTTTAAACTCTTCACTAATATATGCCGACATCTCTTCGTTAATTCTGCTCTCCGCCTCTGTATATGATAAAGCGTCAACTAAATAAGGTTCCGTTGTAACCTTTTGTAATCCAGTTTCATCAGTTTTTCTATATTTTACTTTGCATTCGTACCAAGTTGAACTCATAATTTTTTATTTAAGGATGTCAAAGATAGATTTTAAAGCAAAAAATAAACCCTATTCGTGAAATAGATATTCACAATTTCAAAATGATATTTAAACTGCTGACTTTCCAACTTTTTAATTAGCAAAAAAGATACAATAATACAAACCCAATTGCGAAGAAGTGACCTAGAGCCTTTTAAAATAGATTTTTTTAATTTTTAAATTCCAAAATGCGCTCTAAAAAGACAACCACAAAAAACATAACGATTTCAATGTTAATATTATGTTAAATTTAATTTAAACGATTGTTTAAATTAAACGGTTGTTTAATTTTGTATCCAATTAAAAAGTATGTCAGTAGAAACCAATTTTAACGATAAGCAAATTCAAATACTACAAGTAGCTGAATCCCTTTTTGCCGAAAAAGGATTTGATGGTACTTCGATTAGAAATATTGCAAAAGAAGCCAAAATAAATATTGCAATGGTTTCTTATTATTTTGGATCAAAAGAGCGTTTGTTAGAATCATTAATCCTCTATAGAGCTACCGATATTAAATTACAATTAGACAATTTAATATTAGAGAATTTAGATCCAATGGAAAAGATTAACAAACTAATCGAATTATACATTGATCGTGTTCTTTGCTACAAAGGAATTTATAAAATTTTACATTTTGAATTTTCTTCTAAAAAGAGAAACGTAAACTTGGAGGCTTTTATTGAGTTAAAAAAAGGAAACTTAAAATCCCTAGAAACAATTATTGTTGAAGGTCAAGCAAAAGGTATTTTTAGAAAAGATATTATCATCCCACTTATAACACCCACAATACTAGGTACCTTTTTTCATTTTCAAACTAATAGACCTTTCTTTGAAACATTATTAAACCTTCATACCGACGAATTGTATAACAATTATATAAAAACTGATTTAACAAAACACATTCAACAAACAATAAAAGCGCTATTAATATATGAAAGTTAGTCAACTCATGCTTTTTGGATTTTTCTTTATTGGAATTTCCTCCGTGGAAGCACAAGACAAAACGAGTTTAACACTCGATCAAGCTATTCAAATGGCTTGGAGCAAAAGTAATGAAGTCACATTAGCAAACACAAAAGTGGAAACTTCAAGACTTGAATTGCAATCAACCAAAAATGATAAGTATCCTAACTTTAAAGTTTCTGGACAGTACCAAAGGTTAACTAAAGCAACTATTGACTTAAAAATCAATAACAATAGTAGTAGCTCAGAACCTATGCCAGTGGTTGATCAATTATTACTTGGGCAAGCCAATGCTACTCTACCTTTATTTGCTGGTTTTAAAACGGTAAATAAAATCAAGGTATCAGATAATATGTACCAGGCCGAGACTGCAAATGCATTACAAACTAAAGAAGAAGTAGCTATGAAAGTGGTTAATTTTTATGCTAGTTTGTATAAAGCACAAAAAACGGTGGAATTGCTAAAAGAAAATCAAAAAAGTGCAAAACAACGTGTAGTTGATTTTATTCAATTAGAAAAAAATGGAATCATTCCTAGAAATGATTTATTAAAATCACAACTTCAAGTTTCAAAAATTCAATTGACATTAGACAGAGCCATTAGCGATTTAAACGTGGTAAACTTTGAGCTGATTAGTCTTTTAAAAATGGACCCTAAGACGAAACTAGAAGTTAGAGAAAGTGATTTTGCTGACTTTCAAATGAATAATATTCCTACCGATGACCAACTTGCATTACAAAATCGTAAAGATCTTGAAGCGGTACAATTACAAGAAAAAGCAAGTTTGGCTAATATAAAAGTAGCGAAAAGTGGTTACTACCCTTCTATATCGCTTATTGGAGGTTATACAGCCTTGAATTTAAAAAATGTTATTACGGTGCAAAATGCAATGAATATTGGTGTTGGCGTATCTTACGATATCAGCGGGATTTTGAAAAACGGAACCAATGTAAAAATTGCGGAAAGCAAAGCACTTGAAATTCAAAACTCAGAGGCTATGCTTACTGACTACATCAAAATACAAGTTCAAAAAGCAATCGAAGATTATGATTTGGCTCTAAAACAAAATGTGGTTTATAACCAAGCAGTGGAACAAGCATCCGAAAATTATAGAATCATAAAAGATAAATATGACAATGGACTTTCGGACACCAATGATTTATTAGAAGCCGATGTGGAACAACTAGGCTCTAATATCAATAAAACATTGGCTAGAGCAAATGTTATTCAAAAATATTATGAGCTGCTTTCCGTAAGCGGACAATTAAACCAAACCTTCAATCTTTCAAAAATATAATCAATACCCAAAATGGAAAAGAAAAAATCAAACCCAAAGTTTATCATAATAATAGCTTCATTAGTGCTATTAGGTCTTGCTTATGGAACTTATAAATACATCCACTCGCTTTCTCATGAAGGGACTGATGATGCCCAGATTGAAAAAAACATGAATCCTATTATACCAAGAGTATCAGGATATGTGAGTAAAGTTTACATTAAAGACAATGACTTTGTAAAAAAAGGAGATACTCTATTTACAATTGACAAAAGAGATTATCAATTAAAAATTGATGAAGCAACTGCAAATTTAGCTGCAGCCGAAGGAAATTTTGAAGTTTCAAAAGCGGATATTGGTAGTATTTTAGCTAGTATTTCAGTATCAGATGCCAACGTAAGATCAGCAGGTGGAAATATCGAATCTGCGAGAATTAAATTGGGACGTATGACTAGCGATTACAACAGGTATAATAATTTATATCAATCACATACGATTACAAAACAACAATACGAACAAGCATTAGCAGCAAAACAAGAAGCTGAAAATGAAGTTCGCATTTTACAACAGCAAGAAAAAGCGTCAGCTTTTCAAAAATCGGTTAATGTAGCTAAGTCAAAATCATCCGACAAACAAACGGATGTAGCAGCAGCCAACATTAAAAGAGCAAAAGCATTATTGGACACGGCCATTTTAAATTTAAGTTACACAATTGTAACAGCTGCAATTGATGGTCAAGTTTCTAAAATTGATATTCAACCAGGACAATTAGTTCAACCGGGACAATCCCTTTTTTATATCATCAATAACAATCAAGCTTGGGTTATTGCTAATTTCAAAGAAACGCAATTGAACAAAATGGTAGCTGGACAAAAAGTAACATTGAAAGTAGATGCGTATCCTGATTACGAATTTAAAGGGACTATCACTTCATTTTCACCAGCCACAGGGGCACGTTTTTCTATCTTGCCTCCTGATAATGCAACTGGTAATTTTGTAAAAACAATTCAACGTTTGCCTGTAAAAATTAATATCGATACAGACAACGATGTTGAGAAAATAAAATTATTGCGTCCAGGAATGAACGTGGATGTTGACGTACATATAAAATAAAATGGTAAAATCAGAAGACGATTTAGTAGAATACGGCTTTAGAAGAATCATTATTACAATAACAGCAGTACTATGTGCTTTACTAGAAATTGTAGATACTACTATTGTCAATGTTGCACTAACTAATATGCGAGGAAGCCTTGGAGCTACGTTAACTGATGTGGCTTGGGTAATTACTGCTTATGCTATTGCAAATGTAATTGTGATTCCAATGACGAGTTGGCTTTCACAACAATTTGGAAGACGTAATTATTTTGCCGTTTCCATCATCATTTTCACAACAGCGTCCTTTTTATGTGGTAATGCAACCAATATTTGGGAACTAGTAGCCTTTCGATTTATTCAAGGGCTTGGTGGTGGCGCACTATTGGTGACTGCACAAACGATTATTACGGAGAGTTATCCTATCGCTAAACGAGGAATGGCACAGGCTATTTATGGAATGGGAGTTATTGTAGGACCTACATTAGGACCGCCTTTAGGAGGGTATCTTGTGGATCATTTCTCCTGGCCTTATATTTTTTATATCAATATCCCTCTAGGAATCATTGCTACACTTTTGACTTTAACTTTTGTTAGAAGTCCAAAATATGGTGAGAAATTAAAATCAAATCAAGTCGACTGGATTGGAATTATTCTTTTGGCAACTTTCATTGGTTCGTTACAATTTGTATTAGAACACGGTCAGCAAGACGATTGGTTTAATGACGGATTGATACTAAGTTTAAGTGTTATCACCGTATTTGGTTTGATTTTATTTATTTGGAGAGAGTTGACTTATAAATACCCCATTGTAAACTTGAGTGTTTTAAAAGATGGAAATTTAAGAATTGGTACTGTTATGTGCTTCATCTTAGGTTTTGGATTATATGGTTCGACTTTGATTATTCCTATTTATACGCAATCCATTTTAGGCTGGACCGCTACAGATGCGGGTCTATTATTAATTCCTGGATCTATAACAACCGCTTTCATGATGCCTATTATAGGTAAATTGATTCAAAAAGGAGTGCCGCAAGGATATATGGTAGGTGTAGGATTTTTAATTTTCTTTTTCTTTACTTTAATGATGCATAATAACATGACTCCTGATACTGGAACAGAGCATCTGTATTGGCCATTAATTTTAAGAGGAATTGGTTTAGGTTTATTATTTGTACCTATCACAACTTTATCTCTTTCTACTTTATCCGGTAAACATATTGGTGAAGGAGCTGCATTTACAGGGATGATGAGACAATTGGGAGGGTCGTTTGGTATTGCAATCATTACCACATTTATAACAAGATTCAGTCAAGAACACCGTGTTAACTTAGTAGCTCATTTAGACGGAAGTAGATTCGAAGTACAACAACGAGTGATACAATTACAGCGTGCTTTTATGTCTAAAGGTTTTACTGCTAATGAAGCATTAAAAAAAGCCTATCAAGCCATTGATTATGCAGTTATGAAACAAAGTACAGTTTTATCGTATATGGATATTTTCTTATACTTAGGAATCATGTTTTTATGTTGTATTCCAATTATATTTTTAATCAAAAAAGGAAAAAATAAGATCAATCCTGCCGATGCTATGCATTAATAATAAACAAAAAAACGCCGATATCACAATTGATACCGGCGTTTTTTTTATAATGTAAAATGTTTATCTAGTAAAAACCAAATGATTTCCTTTGGATAAATTAGCATCAAATTGGTAGCCATCATAATTGAATCCTTTCAAATCATCAATCGTTTTGGCATTGGTATCAATAATATAACGCACCATCATTCCCCTCGCCTTCTTGGCAAAAAAACTAATTATCTTTAGTTTCCCATCTTTATAATCCTTAAAATCTGGAGTAATTATAGGAACTTTCAAGGCTTTTACATCAATTGCAGAAAAATATTCATTACTAGCCAAATTAATAAATAAATCCCCTTTTTTAAGTTCTTTATTCAACGCTTTTGTAATAGTTGTTTTCCAATATTCATATAAATTTTTGCTTTCGCCAATAGGCAATTTGGTTCCCATTTCCAGTCGGTACGCTTGCATTAAATCCAATGGTTTCAACAAGCCGTATAGGCCTGATAGAATTCGTAAACTATCTTGTAAAGTAGCTAATTTATCCAATGGAATCGAGTAGGCATCTAATCCAGTGTAGACGTCACCATCAAATGTGTAAAGAGCAGGACGAGCGTTTTCTATGGTAAAAGGTGTTTTCCAATCTTGGTTTCTTTGCCAATTTAAATTAGCCAGATTTTCTGAAATATCCATCAATTCTGATAAATTTTTTGGAGATTCTTGTTTCAATACTTTATGAATCTGTCTTGATTCTTTCAAAAATGAAGGTTCAGTATGTTGTAGTGTAGGCAATTCTTTTTCAAAATTCAAAGATTTGGCAGGCGAGATAACAATTTTCATAAATAATCCTTTTTCAGGTTGATGCTATTAACGTCCCAAAAGTACAAATTGCAAATAAGAATTCCCTATTTGTAAATTGAATAGTTCTATGGAGAAATAGAAATTAAAAATGGTTTCAAGTTTTATTTACATTATTTTTGAGTTTGATAAGAAATTAAAAATATAGTTTAAAATATCATGACACTAATCTCCATAAAAAAAGCTTCTTTATCGGATTTAGATACGCTACAAAAAATAGGTAAGCAAACCTTCATGGAAACATTTGAACTGGTAAATACTCCCGAAAACATTGCTAATTACCTGGAACAAAGTTTCAATACTACTCAATTGACAACCGAACTTAACAACCCTGACTCTCAATTTTATCTAGCTGTTTTAGAACAAGAAGTAATTGGGTATCTTAAAATAAATTTTGGCAAAGCCCAAACTGAATTAATCAATGAACGCGCTTTAGAAATCCACCGAATTTATGTATTACAACAATTTCACGGAAAAAAAGTAGGTCAACTATTTATTGATGAAGTATTGAAAGTGGTACAACAAAAACCTGTTGAATATATTTGGTTAGGCGTTTGGGAAGAAAATCATAGAGCAATAGCATTCTATACTAAAAATGGCTTCACTCCATTTGACAAACATATTTTTACACTAGGAAATGATGTTCAAACTGATCTATTAATGAAACGTCAAATCCATTAATGAACAGACTGCATCACCAAATTTAGAATACAAAGGGGACTTATATAACGTCTCCAAATTAAATCAATAACAATGAAAAACAAATTCCATAACATCCCCATATCCATTTTAGATTTAGCCGTAATTTTAGAAGGAAAAACAGCAGCTAATTCTTTTAAAAATAGTTTGAGTCTAGCCCAAAAAGCAGAAAACCTTGGCTACAATAGGTTTTGGTTAGCAGAACATCATAATATGGCAAGTATCGCTTCATCAGCAACTTCAATTTTAATAGGCCATATCGCCAATGGGACTTCAACAATTAGAGTGGGCTCAGGAGGCATCATGTTACCCAATCATGCGCCTCTAATTGTTGCAGAACAATTTGGAACTCTAGCTTCCCTATATCCTGACCGCATTGATTTAGGTCTAGGACGTGCTCCAGGAACAGATCAATTGACGGCAAGAGCGTTACAAAGAAACGATCAGGCTGCTTTTGAATTTCCAAAAACGGTACGAGAATTACAAGAGTATTTATCGATTGAAAATAGGGACTCACCAGTAAGAGCCATTCCTGGAGAAGGATTAAACATCCCCATTTGGATATTGGGTTCAAGTACGGATAGCGCTCGATTAGCGGCTTCGTTTGGGTTGCCTTATGCTTTTGCAAGTCATTTCGCACCACAACAACTGCTAGAAGCTTTACGCATTTATAGAACCAATTTTAAACCATCGGAACATTTAAAAGAACCGTACGTAATGGCTTGTGTAAATGTTACCGCTGCCGAAACTACCCATGAAGCACAAGTACTTGCCACTTCGATGCAAAAAATATTTTTAGGAATACTTACTAATGATAGGAGACCGCTACAACCTGCTGATGAGAATTTTAAAATCAATGACGAAGCAAAAAGTGTTTTGAGACAGTTTTTAGCCTATTCATTTGTAGGAAGCCCATCTGATATAAAAACAGCACTTGAGCAATTTGTTGAAGAAACTCAAATCGATGAACTTATGGTTGTTTCGCATATCTATGATCATGAAGCAAGATTAAATTCTTATAAAATTATTAAAGAATCACAAGATGTTACAAAAAAAGATTAATCCTATTTAATTTAAACTAACCATACCACAATTAGATTCAATGAATTGGAATCCTAGTCTTTAAAAGAGATGTTATTTTAGGCAGATTGTAAAAAATAGGCCGTTAGAATACATTTTTAAAAATTTCTATTGCTAATTTTTAAAACATTATTATCCCTTTCTACAATGGGATTTACTTTGAATTGGTTATTTTTGTGAATTGTACCCTAACCAATAAAAATCAAATACGCCATCGGCACATTTCCGAGTTTTGGTAAAAAAAAATAAAGACTACATGAAAATAAAAATGAAGAAGACAATAAAGAAGATTTATAATAGTGAATTATTTAATGAGTTTTTTGAAAATGAGAAAGCCAGCGGAATCATCTTAATAGGATGCACTTTATTTTCCTTATTTATGGCCAATTCGATTTTCGGATCACAATATTTACATACTTGGCATACTCAATTTGCAGGTGAAAGCTTAGAATATTGGATAAATGATGGTTTAATGACCATTTTCTTTTTATTGATTGGATTGGAATTAGAGCGCGAAATATATGAAGGAGAATTATCCAATATAAAAGATGCTTTGTTACCTATTTTTGCTGCCTTAGGTGGTATGATAGTGCCCGCAGGCTTGTACCTTTTTCTAAATTATGGAACTGTTGCCCATTCAGGAGCAGGAATTCCTATGGCGACTGATATCGCCTTTGCCTTGGGTATCCTATCATTATTAGGAAGCCGAGTTCCGCTGTCATTAAAGATCTTTTTAACAGCTTTAGCCGTTATCGATGATTTAGGGGCTATATTAGTAATCGCCATTTTCTATACAAAAACCATTTTTTGGGGCAATCTATTTAGTGCTTTTGGAGTATTATTAGTTCTTTTCATATTAAATAGAATGAAAGTCCGTAATTTAATACCTTACCTTATTGGTGGTGTAATTATGTGGTGGTTCATGCTTCATTCAGGAATACATGCTACAGTTACGGGGGTATTATTGGCTTTTGTAATTCCTTTTGGTAATGGTGATAAAAAATCAACTTCTTATAAATTACAGCATTTTCTACATAAACCTGTTGGATTCATTATTCTTCCTTTATTTGCATTAGCGAATACTGCTATAGTAATTGGGGCTGATATCGTTGATATTGTAACACAACACTATAGTTTAGGAATCGCCTTAGGATTAGTCATAGGAAAACCTGTAGGTATATTTGTATTTAGCTTTTTAGCGGTTTCAGTAGGGTTATGTAAATTACCTGACGACTTAAATTGGAAAACAATATTTGCAGTAGGCTTTTTAGGAGGAATTGGCTTTACCATGTCAATATTCATTACTTTACTTGCTTTTACTGATCAAACCATTATTAGCCATGCAAAATTTGCGATTCTACTTTCTTCATTAATTGCAGGTATAATTGGATTGTTATTCTTGAAAAAAACGTTAAAAGTGGAAGCAGATGCAAGCAACTCTAACTAAATTAATTGCTTATATCAACCTCCATAAAGGGGAAGAAGATAAAAATAAAGTCTTGGACGACGTAAAGTCCAACATTTCATTTAGAGGCTCTAATCTATGGATTTTAGCATGTGCTATTGTAGTGGCGTCTATAGGGTTAAATGTAAATTCGACTGCCGTAATTATTGGAGCGATGCTTATATCTCCGTTAATGGGACCTATTGTAGGTGCTGGATTTAGTCTAGGAATTTATGATTTTAATTTACTTAATAAGTCCCTCAAGAATCTTTTGGTAGCCACATTAGTTGGTTTATTTGTATCGACAATCTATTTCTATGTTAGCCCTTTTAAAGAAGCTCAACCGGAATTATTATCCAGAACTGCACCCAATATCTATGATATTTTGATCGCCTTTTTTGGTGGAATTGTGGGTGCCGTAGCAATAACCCGAGTTGAAAAAGGAAATCCAATTCCGGGAGTAGCAATTGCAACTGCCCTAATGCCTCCACTTTGTACTGCTGGTTATGGATTGGCATTAGGGAACCTAAAATTCTTTTTTGGAGCTATGTATTTATACTCCATAAATTGTGTTTTTATTTGTATTTCCACTTTTTTAATTGTCAAGTTTCTAAAGTACCCTGTAAAAAAACAGCTAGATGAAAAGCATCAAAAACAAGTTAAAAATAGTATCACCATCTTAATCACACTTTTAGTACTTCCTAGTATTTATTTTGCCTACCAACTGTTTCAGGAAAAAAAATACCAACATCAAATAGATGTTTTTATGGAAACGGAATTTACAAATAAAGGGATTGCTATTTTATACAAAAAAACCAAATTCAATGTCAGCCCAAAAAAACTCGAACTTGGTTTTCTAACCAAACGATATAGTGACAAAGAGATTAAAGCACTTAATGAAAAATTAAAGCTTTATGATATCAACAACACTAAATTGATTGTGATACAAGACACCACAGATCTTAAAAGTGATATTCTAAACGAAATCAATTTCAACAAATCTGTATTAAGTCAAAAAGATGTGACGATATTAAATCTAAAAAAAGAAATTACAAATAATAGATACGATAACAAAGCCATTCTATCCGAGATAAAAATTCTATTTCCTGAGATTGAAAACATTTCGATATCCAATCATACTTTTAATGAAAACACCGACAGTACAAAAATAGTTCCTGTTGTGATTTATAATAGTAAAAAAGAAATATCTGATTCCTCAAAAGCAAAATTAACTCTTTGGTTAGAACAACGCTTGACAAAAAAAGAAATCGAAATTTATAATAATCCCACTAAGGAAAAAACTACTGGTAAAACTAAAAAATAATCTTTTGACACACTAGTTTCATAAAGAAGCCCCTTCTAATTAAATCACAATCTTGACTTATCTCGATTGTGATTTTTTTTTGTTCTAGTTCATCCTAGCAAAGTATAAATTCGATTTTCTTAAAAAACACGCATTTTATCCAAGGTATCTGATTATAATCGGTTAATTTAGTTAATACTGCATTTAATTATTAGCTTTAAATTAGTTTGACAGACACGAACCTAAATTTTACACATTATGGGTAAATCTTTACACTGGTACTTACGAAGACATCCTTTATTATACAAAATACGTTATAGATTAGTTTCAAAAAAAGTGCCTGTATCTACTATTGAAAAATTTTGCTACAATACAATCAATAAGAAAAAAGATATCCCATCTCTTTATTTTGAGTTGAACCAATCCATTTTTGGTGATAACTATAAAAATCGAACTGATCTAAAAAAGGCAAAAAAAATTGCGAAATGGCTTAAAAATAATATTAAAGGAGGGCCTGGCTTGGGGAAATCATCTCAAAACGCATTGATTAAAATGCTTGCTGGACAAGGTGGTGTTTGCAGTGATTTAGCACAGGTATTTAATAATTTTTGTGTTATTAATGATCTAAAAGTAAAGGAATGGGGCTTAAAAATTGAATCCAAAGACAGTAATCTTAGAGGGGGACATTCCTTCAATGAAGTGTATTCTAGCGAATTAGAAAAATGGATTGCAATTGATGTTTCAAAGTCGATTTTATTTTATCAAACGAATTCGAAACAACCCCTATCGGTTATCGAAATGATTGATTTAAAAACAGAAAACCAAGAAATTTATTTTACTAATTTCAACAAAAAAAAGCAACTTGACGAAGACCGCGTTAGAGATCTTTACTTCACCCCTAATTCAAACCCTTTTTTAATTACCCATTACAGCAATAAAACCTACGATACTTTTCTGGATACTTTAGGATTTCTTCCAGAATCCATTATTCACGGATTAATTTATCTTACGGGGAACAGTTATGTATATGAGTTTCCAATTATTACCTCTAAAAAGCAAGTAGCTGCCAATAAAATAGTGGTTCAAGAACACCATTTTTCCATTTAAAAGTCAAGTAAAACTAAAAGTAGCAAGTTTCGGATTTTATACTCCTATTTAACTTCCGATATTTGTCTTCTAAAAAGAAAACATGGATACTCCTGAAGCCCTTAATTACCATCGCATAGCTACCGCAATTGAATACATTAAAAATCATTTTAAAGACCAACCCAATCTGGATGAAGTGGCTGCCAAAGTAAACCTAAGCCCATTTCATTTTCAGCGTCTTTTTACGGAATGGGCAGGCACAAGTCCCAAGAAGTTTCTACAATACATTAGCGTAGCCCATGCTAAGAAGTTACTGAAGTAAAACCAAACCACCCTTTTTGAAACAGCCTATGAAACGGGACTTTCGGGCAGTAGCCGCCTGCATGATTTGTTTGTAAATATTGAAGGCATGACACCTGCGGAATATAAAAATGGGGGTAAAAACCTAGTCATCAATTATAGTTTTGCTTTCACTCCTTTTGGGACTATCCTTATTGCCTCAACCCTTAAAGGCATTTGCCATATGGCTTTCGCCGAAGAGGAAACGGCAGCAATAGAAACATTACAAAGTCAGTATCCCAATGCACAATTCCAGGAAAGAGAAGATCAATTGCAACAAAATGCTTTACATATTTTTAAGAATCCTAAGGATAAACTACAAGAAATAAAGTTGCATCTCAAAGGCACTGATTTTCAACTAAAAGTATGGGAAACCTTGCTGAAAATCCCTTTAGGCCAACTCACCACTTACGGTGGCATCGCCCAACAAATAGGAAAAACAAATGCCTCCAGAGCCGTTGGTACTGCTATCGGCAAGAATCCAGTAGCCTTTTTAATTCCGTGTCACCGCGTGATTCAGTCTACGGGTACACTGGGCGGTTATATGTGGGGAAACACTCGAAAAACAGCCATTATAGGATGGGAAGCCTCTAAACAGCAATAAAACTTAAACTTTTATGTGATTAAACCACCTAATTAATTTTGAAAAATAGTAGGGCGTGCCCCCTACGGGTCGGGCTTTACGTTGCAATCTCCCGTGAAAAACGGGAGGATTTCCACTGCAATCCCTCACGCAAATCCAACTATGATCACACATACTCAAATCACCGATGCCGAGCTCAAAGTCAAAATCAAACACCAAGAAATTGCCTTTGGGGGCAACCTCAAACTCTACATTTACGGCACCCTGCAGTGCAAATCCGGTAAACGAATGAAAAGAGAAAATCGCGTGTTTTTTTCCTCCGAAGATGAAGCAATCCAAAACAATTTCCGACCTTGTGGTCATTGTATGAAAACCCAATATAAGCAATGGATTTATTCAACCCAGAACCAGACCAAAACACAAACCTATTGCCCAAAGACGGCACCGTAAACTATTATGGCACCTTAATGACGCCAACCAAAGCCTATGAATATTTGGCCGAATTACTGGAAAACATAGACTGGCAAAACGACCAAGCCATCATTTTTGGCAAACTCATCATTACCAAACGCAAAGTCGCTTGGTATGGCAATGCCAATTACAACTACACCTACTCTAACACCACCAAACAAGCCTTGCCTTGGACAGCCGCTTTACTGGAACTCAAAGCACTGGCCGAAGCAACCACTGGCGAAACCTACAATTCCTGCTTACTCAATTTATACCATGACGGCAACGAAGGCATGGCGTGGCACAGCGATGGTGAAAAAGACCTCAAGAAAAACGGCGCCATCGCTTCGCTGAGTTTTGGTGCTGAACGCAAGTTTGCTTTTAAGCACAAAGAAACCAAAGAAACCGTTTCTAGAATACTACAAAACGGCAGCCTGCTGGTCATGAAAGACCAAACCCAAACCCACTGGTTGCATCGCCTCCCTCCTACTACACTCATCAATAAACCCAGAGTAAATCTCACTTTTAGAACAATTGTGGTAGGGCAATAAATTATTTTAATAAATATCACTAAATGTGGGTATAGGATTATTAATTTATAATTAAGTTATTTACTACAAAGTAAATTAACAGCAATACCATTGTATTGAAAAGGTAATAGAAGTTGATGTTATATACAAGTTATGCGGCAGCTTAAAAAAAAACGAGACAACAAACAATGAAAGTATATCTGACAGACCAAATAAATAACTTCAAAAAACACCTTCACTCTTTAAAGACAAGTGAAATTATGCCGTATGACAAAAAAAGGCTAAAAGAGAAAACCACAACCGTTGAACTTCAAACCAATCGAAAGCTTGATCAATTAAATCTTGACTTTTTATTTGACTACCAAATCTTCCCTGATAACATAATGACTTTTATAACTCAGTGGACAGAAGAGAATAGAAAAATGAAAGTTGGAGATACAATCGCTCAACAAGTTTATATTCCACCGACAAAAATATTTTCGCAGAAAATAATTTTTGGGGTCAGAGTAAATGAAATTATTGACAAAGCAGACAGAAAAGGATTTAGTTACGAAACTCTTGACGGACACGTTGAGAAAGGTGTTTCGACATTTACAGTTGAGCAACTCGACAACAAATTACTTTTTAAAATTCAAACATACTCGACACCAGGAAACATTATAACAAAATTACTCGGGCCGATTTTTTCAGTTCCATATCAGACATTTTGCACTAAGACTGCTTTAGAAAATGTAAAAAGACAAATAGAAACACAATGACAACCGAAAATTAAAGCCGACCGCATAACAGCCGTTTTGAGCTAGCTGGAATTTAGTGGAATTATCGTTTCGCATCAAGTTTTCGTTAAGCCGAAAATTGATCGGTTACGAATTTCCAGCCATCCCAAAGTGGCATAACGTTGGCAACAAGCTTAAAAAAAAATGCGAATGAAAACCAAAATTTTGATTTTATTTATACTTTTTGGAATCACAGTTTGTGCACAAAAAACAGAAAGTAAAAAATTTGAATTAGTAATTGATAAAGGTATTAAAGATATAGTTGAATCAAAAATCAAAAAGTCTCAATACGCTCGTGACTTTGAGGAATTATTAATTTACGAAACACCGAAAACTGTTGAATTCTTTGTGAATGATAGCCTAGCAATGTCTACAAATGGAGATAAAACGGATTTATTTAAATCATTTTATTATGTAAAGAATGATACAATTTCTATTGATGGAGCATTTGGATTATTTGGAGGTTTTGGGTTTTCAATCAAGTTGATAGATAAGACACCATTTGTTTACACATTAATGGCTGCCGATGAGATTCCTATTTATTCCCTGACCAAATCTGACAGTCTTGAATTAAGAATTGAAGTACCTTGTAAAAACGTAAAATTAATTCTATCAAAACAACCTAAATTAAAATCTGAGGAAATAGTTTATGGATATTTGGAATTTGAGAGTTCCGAATTTTATCAAGGAAATCCAACATTTGGACGTAAAGAAACCGAAGAAAGGACTAAACTAAAAATGAATATGAAAGTTTATTTCAAATCAAAATTTCTTGATATTGAAAAGATGAATTAAAAAAAGCCAATGATATATGGTCGTTTTATATTTGAAAAAGGTAGACCAATGCCTTATGAATGGTATAAATCAAAAATGTGCATAAATAGAACAATGGATTTTATAGAAATTGAAATAATACAAAATTAATAATGAAAGAACATTATAATATTATAGAAAAATTAATTAATCATAATTATTGGACAAATTGGTTGGGTTTTAGTCGGTCATTATTGGCTTTTTCATTACTAATAACCCTATCCTTAAACAATAAAACAACCCTTTTTTATACTGGATTGCAAAATCAGAGTTTTTCGAAATTCAATCAAATAGGATTTAACATCTATTCTTGGTTTAGTGATTTCAATGTTGGGATTATAATCAGTATAATAAGTTTAATTATAGTAATAAGTGGAATCTATCCAAAATACACATGCCTTCTTCATTGGTTTGTTAGCTATAGTTTTATTTCAACATCAACTTGCTCTGATGGGGGAGACATCGTTTCTTCAATTATTACTTTATTATTAATACCATTATGTCTTTTTGATGATAGAAAATGGCATTGGCAATTAACTACGAAAAAAAGAAGTTTTTTTGCTAAAACTATTGCAACAATTTCATACTATCTAATTTCAATTCAAATATTTGTTATTTATTTTTTTGCTGCAATTGGTAAATTTAAAATAACCGAATGGCAGAATGGTACTGCAATATATTATTGGTTAACACACCCTTTATTTGGTGTAAATAAGTTTTTTCTATCAGCAATTAACTTGATTTTATTAAATCCAATATTGACTGCCTTTTTAAATTGGTCTGTTTTACTTGTAGAATTACTAATTGCGTTTTGTCTTTTTTCAACAAATTTAAAATACCGAAAAATTATACTTATAATAGGATTATTTTTTCATCTATGTATTGGAATTTTGATGGGCATATTCTCGTTTTCAATTACAATGTCTTCAATTCTTTTTTTATTTTTAATTTCCAAAAACAACAATTATGGACTACCCAATTTCAATATCAATTCTTCTATTAGTTATTTCAATAATTGCTTATCTTTTCCAACCAAAAAAAATTAATTCAATTTATGGATATAGAACAGCCAAATCAAAAAAAAATATTGAAAATTGGAAAATTGCTAATCGATTTTCTGCAATTGGTTTAATTATCATTTCAATCATCAATATAATCATTTTTTATTTGTCTTCTTTTTTTATTCATAATATTGATGATTATATATTTACAATTATTTTGGCTTTCGAATTTGTGATACTTATTTACTTAACCGAAAAAAAACTAACTCAAAATGAAAATAAATAAAGTTTACATTCTAATTTGTATTCTAACTTCTTTTCTTTGTTTTTCACAAAACAAAGAAATTGGTAAATCATTTATACAAACACTTCTAGTAGAAAAAAATTGCACCAAAGCATATACTTTTTTTAACGAAACAATAAAAACTAAAATTTCAGAAACACTATTAAAAGAAACCGCAGAAAAATTAGAAACACAATTAGGTCAATTCAAATCTATACTTGAAGTAAATAACGAAAAAGAAAACTATTTTTATTATTCTGATTTCGAAAAAATGAAATTGGATATAAAAATTAGTTTTAATGAAAACAGCCAAATTATTGGTTTCTTTTTTGTCCCTCACAAAGAATTCAAAAAAGAAAATTCGTTAGGAAAAGACCTGAATATAAAAAGTAACAACATAGATTTAAAAGGAACAATTTTAATTCCAGAAAACGGAAATTTAAAAAAGTTAGTTCTTTTTGTTCACGGCTCTGGACCAAACGACAGAGATGAAACCATTTTTGAAAACAAACCATTTAAAGATATTGCAGAAAACCTATACACAAGGGGTATTTCGTCATATCGTTTTGACAAAAGAACCCTTTCAAATCCTGAAAGTTTTAATGATAAAAGCACCATTGATAATGAAGTTACAAATGACATCGTTAATATTATTGCTTATTTCAAAAACGACAATCAATTTTTGGATTATGAAATCATAGTTTTAGGACACAGTTTAGGAGCATATTTACTGCCTAGAATTGCAAACAAATCAAATCAAATTTATAAAATAATACTACTTGCTGGAAATGCTCGACCATTAGACAAACTAATAATAGAGCAATATCAGTATTTGTACAAACTAACACCAACACAAGAATTAAAAGACGCTTTACAAGAAGTAAAAGAACAAACAGCTCTTCTAAATTCAAAAGATTTTAACTTAAATACTACAAAAGAAAATCTCCCATTAAATTTATCAGCAAACTATTGGAAATCAATTTTAGATTACAAACCGATAAAAGAAATTCAAAAAGTAAAAATTCCAATTTTAATTTTGCAAGGCGAAAGGGATTATCAAGTAACAATGAAAGATTTTGAACTTTGGAAAAGCAATTTAAAAAACAATAAAAAAGCAAGTTTTATAAGCTACCCAAAGTTAAACCATTTATTTATGTCAGGCGAAAAAGTATCAGACCCAAAAGAGTATCAAATAAAAGGAAAAGTTGATGAAAAAGTGATAACAGACATCAACAGTTTCATTATTCAAAAATGAAAAAACTAACCATTTTTTACGATAATTTTTGTCCAAATTGCACCAAGTTTTCAAAATTTATACAAAAATTAGATTGGCTGAAATTAATCGAAATCAAAGAATTGCGAAATGAATTTCACACCAATTCATTTCGTGATATTGACATACAATTAGCCAAACAACAAATGGCATCGTTTGACAAAAAATGGCATTACGGTTACAATTCCTTGTGTTTTATATTTGCAAGATTACCCTTATTTTGGGTGTTTATACCAATACTATACCTTTTAAAAATAACAAAATTAGGACAATTAATGTACTGCGAATTAGCACTAAAAAGAAAAATAATCCCAATTCACTGTGATGCAGAAATTTGCGATATTTAAAACAAAAGAATTTGAATATTCAAGTATGGTAAACAGAAATTGATACTGCAACAGCCCAAAAAGGCATCTGGTAACAGCCGTTTGGCAATATGGCGGGTTTAGGCATAATTTAAAGATGGTTTTGTACTTGAAATATTAGTCATAAACCGAAAGTTTAGGCTTCCTTAATCCGCCACATCGCCAAGCGGCGGAACGTCAAACTGTCTAAAAACCTCCCTCCCCGTTATTTTATCATTTGCATTAAAAATCGTTCAAAATATTTTGATAACTAACTGATTTTCTTTATCTTTAAGTATGTTTTTATACTGCTAAAAAAGATAGCTTATGAGTAAATTCATTTCTGGGACCAACAGAAACCAACTCCCTCTTTTTGCCTCATCCATCGATCAGGCCATTGCACAAGACAATCAAGTTAGACTCATTGATCTTTTTGTAGATAGTCTTAAATTACCAGATTTTGGATTCGATTTCCAATTTGTCGAAAACGGCAGACCTGCCTATCATCCTTCCGATTTACTTAAACTCTTTATTTACGGCTACCTCAATAGAATGCGTTCCTCCCGTGCTCTAGAAAAAGAATGTGCTCGTAATATTGAATTGATGTGGCTCATCAAAGGGTTAGCTCCAGATCATAATACCATTGCCAATTTCAGAAAAGACAATCCTAAAGCCATTGCTCGTGTTTTTCGTGCTACAGTAAAAATGGCTGCACACTTTGAACTCATTGGCGGAAGCCTTGTCGCTGGAGACAGTACTAAACTAAGAGCTCAAAACTCCAAGAAAAACAATTTCAATCCAGCTAAAATTGAGCGTCATATTGCATACATCGATGCACGATTGGAAGAATACAATACGGCTCTCGCCAAAGAGGATGCCGATGAAGTTGAGAAAGAAAAAATTCTAAAGAAGGTTAAAAAACATTCCTTTCAAAAACAAAAATATATCGAATATCAAAAGATTATTGACACCACTGGGGTAACTCAAATCTCTACTTCAGACCCTGATAGTCGCCAAATTATGACCAGAAATAATATCTCGGAAGTGGCTTATACCGTACAAACCACAGTAGATGCGCTGCACAATATCCCGATTGATTTTAAAGTCACTAACGAAAATGATTCTAAAGCTATGGGCGGTATGTTGCGTCGCACTAAAGCCATTTTAGGACACAATGATTTTACCGCCATTTATGACAAAGGCTATCACACAGGTAGCGAATTTCAATATGCTAATCGACTGGGAATTGACGTATTAGTTGCCATTCCTGGCGTATCAGCTCACGCACCAGATATAGCTTTTGATGTAGAGCATTTTAAATACAATAAAGACAACGATACTTATATTTGCCCCGCAAATCAAACACTGAACTCCAACGCAAACTGGTACAATAAAACAAACGGTAAGTCAATCACTAAAATGAAGCATTACAAAACAAATGCTTGTATGAGTTGTACCTTTTTTAATAAATGTACCAAAAACAAAAAAGGAAGACTCATCGAGAGATCCCAGTATGCCGATTTGATTTATGAAAACAAAGTGAGAATCGAGAATAATTATGAAGTATATCGCAGACGACAAGCCATAGTAGAACATCCTTATGGAGTAATCAAACGCCAATGGGACTTCTATTATATTATGACCAAGAAAACCATTAAACATGCCTCCGCTGATGTAGGACTCATCTTCACAGCCTACAACCTCAAGAGAATATTCAACTTAATTGACCAAAATGAATTAAAACAGTACCTAAAAACTGTGGCTTTATTTTTTGTTGTAATAAAGCCACTTTTTAAAGCTTTTTACGGTTCTTTTATAGTATTACCAATCCAATTCCTTTTTTACAAAAAGAAGCTAATTGTAATCTAAATCGTCTATATTTACTTTATAATTAATACAAAACAACGTTGTTTGCAGGTTATTAGACGAACTGACGTTGGCAACAAGCTTAAAAAAAAATGCGAATGAAAAACAAAATTTTGATTTTATTTATACTTTTTGGAATCACAGTTTGTGCACAAAAAACAGAAAGTAAAAAATTTGAATTAGTAATTGATAAAGGTATTAAAGATATAGTTGAATCAAAAAATCAAAAAGTCTCAATACGCTCGTGACTTTGAGGAATTATTAATTTACGAAACACCGAAAACTGTTGAATTCTTTGTGAATGATAGCCTAGCAATGTCTACAAATGGAGATAAAACGGATTTATTTAAATCATTTTATTATGTAAAGAATGATACAATTTCTATTGATGGAGCATTTGGATTATTTGGAGGTTTTGGGTTTTCAATCAAGTTGATAGATAAGACACCATTTGTTTACACATTAATGGCTGCCGATGAGATTCCTATTTATTCCCTGACCAAATCTGACAGTCTTGAATTAAGAATTGAAGTACCTTGTAAAAACGTAAAATTAATTCTATCAAAACAACCTAAATTAAAATCTGAGGAAATAGTTTATGGATATTTGGAATTTGAGAGTTCCGAATTTTATCAAGGAAATCCAACATTTGGACGTAAAGAAACCGAAGAAAGGACTAAACTAAAAATGAATATGAAAGTTTATTTCAAATCAAAATTTCTTGATATTGAAAAGATGAATTAAAAAAAGCCAGTTGCCAACAGCTGTTTTGATATAGCTGGAATTTAGTGGAATTACCGTTTCGCATCAAGTTTTCGTTAAGCCGAAAATGGAGCGGTTACGAACTTCCAGCCATCTCAAAGGCAAAACGTTAGCGGTTATATTACAGCAGAACTTTAAAAAACAACATTTTATGAAATATATTTTAATCCTTTTTACATTTTTTTCAATTACTTTAAATGCTCAAAATATTTTAAAGTTTGACAAAACAAACGTTCAATGTGAAGATAAGTGGATTGCATACCAAATGGAAAAAGATAGTACTTATACATTAGGATTTATTTATATCGATTCACAAGCTGGATTAACCTTAAACTATGAGGGAAAATTTAAAATTGAAAAAGATGGTAAATTTATTAGAATAGATAATGAAACTAAAAATGAAGTAGGTTTTATAAAAGCAAGGCTTCAACCAAACAGAACTGCAATAGCTGAAATTCCTGAAGCAAAATTTAAAGAACTAAATATTGAAAAAACACCTAATTGGTTAAAAACATATAAAACTGATGAAAATTCTGTTGAAAGATTATATCGTTGGGGTTATATGTATAATGGCTGGAACGAATGCGAGAAGGCTTTAACTTTTTTAGAAAAAGCAGATAAAATTAATCCGAAATTTAAAGGATTACAAACTGAATTAGCATTTTCTTATAATGCTTTACAGAAATTTGATAAGGCAGAAATATCATTAAAAAAAGCAATTATAGAAAATCCAGAAGAATGTTATACTTATAAAGAATTGGCTTATACTTATACAAAACTTTTGAATTTTGAAAAAGTAGCAGAAACTTATTTAACAATGTCTAAAATTTGTAAGGAACAAAATTTTATTCAAGAAACTGCATATAATTTAGCATATGAATATTTTAAAACAAAAGATGTAATTAAGTTTAATAAGTGGAAAAGTGAGGCTGAAAAATGGTCTAAATCTGAAAATCAGTACACACAAAACTTAAATAAAATGGAATCTGAATTAAATAAATAAAAAATACAACACAGCTACCGAATCCTTTCGTGTGGTACTTGTTTGGTAAAGCACTAGTTTTCAATTCAATTTCCCCGCTACCGCACGAATCCTTTCGTGTGGTACTTGTTTGGTAAAGCACTAGTTTTCAATTCAATTTCAAGGCAACCTACTGGATCAATCCTGCGATGTGGCATATAATTAAGAAACTAATCATTCTATTTTAGATCCATTGAATTGAGTTCCAAAATACGTATCAATTCATTGTTCGAATAAAAATACAGGTTTAGTTTTGAATTATAATTTTACAAAGGCATTTGAAAAATAAACAGTAAATTAGTATTCTCATTTCAACTTAAATCCATTCCTAAAACCACTTATAATGGCAACAATTACAATCGCAATCACTGATCAAGAAATTTTGATGTGCTGGGAAGCACTTTATGCATTAAGACCGATGCTACAACCCCATCTTTTTGTGAATCAAATAAAAGAAATGCAAAAGGAAGGATATGTTCTTTTATACATAATCGAAGATCACAAAGTAGTTTCAATTGCTGGATATCGCATTTATAGTATGCTCTATTGTGGTAAAATGCTGTATATCGATGATTTGTCCACCCTTGAATCAGCTAGAGGAAAAGGACACGCATCTATGTTATTGAAACATCTTTATGAAATTGCGGCTAATCAAAATTGTAAAGCGGTTCATCTAGACAGTGGACACCTAAGAACGGTTGCACACAAACTATACTTCAAAGAAGATTTTACCATCAGTGCGTTTCATTTTAGCAAACCCATTGTTTAAATTGGGTACAATTATAAAAACAGTATGATGCTAAAAAGAAGAAATGCAGTACTTGCCTTAGTAGCCGAATATGAAAAAGTAATTCGGGAATTACAAGCAGTGATTGAAGATATAAGTCCCACTACTTTAGTTGGAATTCTTGATGAAACGACTACCAACCCCGACTGCAAATCCATACAAGCGATGCTGACCCATGTTGTCAGTGCTGGATATTCCTATTGTATTTACATCCAAAATTTAAAAGACCCAAATGCCAAACGACCCGATAAAAAGTATCATTCCAGCATTTCTGATTACAAAGAGGACTTAGATGCTGTAATTGCTTTTACCAAAAAAACCTTTGAATCCATTCACGATGAGGAACTCGAAGAATATGACAATTCGAAAAAAATAATGACTTCTTGGGGGCAATTGTATGACATCGAGCAATTGATGGAACACGCTATTGTACATATTTTGAGACACCGAAGACAAATAGAAAATTTTAAAAAAAACAACTAGAAAAAACATACAAAAACCCATTTTTAACTGTAACAATTAGCATAAAAACAGTCTAACAAAAATATAGGCTTTGAAAGGTAGCATAATTGCTATTTATATTTTCCTTACACCCTTTAACCATTTAAAAAAAATTGTACTATGAAAAAAATAATACTGCCGCTGTTTCTTTTGCTGTCTTTTATTTCTAGGGCACAAATGAAAGCAGATGATGTAAAAACATTCACTCTTAAAAACGGAATGAAATTTCTGGTTGTAGAGGATTTTTCGATTCCCAATGCCAATATGTATTTGTTTTACAAAGTAGGAAGTCGCAATGAACACCAAGGAATTACGGGACTTTCACATTTTTTTGAACATATGATGTTTAATGGAGCAAAAAAATATGGCCCAAAACAATTTGACCGTACCATGGAATTTAATGGTGGTGCAAATAATGCTTATACCACCGAAAATGTAACCGTATACACAGATTGGTTTCCAGCATCGGCCACCGAGACTATTTTTGACTTAGAAGGCGATCGTATTGCCAGTTTGAGTATTGATCCCAAAATGGTGGAAAGCGAAAGAGGCGTGGTATTAAGTGAGCGCAGTACAGGATTAGAAAACTCCCCTTGGAGACTTTTATCACAATCGATGCAAGCCACTGCTTTTCAAGAACATCCGTACCACTGGCCAGTTATAGGTTATGAGGATGATATGAAAAACTGGACACAAGCAGATTTAGAACACTATTTTAAAACCTATTACGCCCCTAATAATTGTGTAGTAGTCGTTTCAGGAGCAATCAAATTTGACCAAGTAAAACAATTTGCCGAAAAATACCTAGAGCCAATTCCCGCACAACCAGCTCCACCAGTGGTACATATCGTGGAACCAGCACAAAAAGGAGAACGCAGGATTACGGTTCAAAAAGAAGTGGCTAATCCGTACTTGATGATTGGATACCATACGCCAGAATCAAAAAGTGACGATTATTATGCCTTGAACATATTGAGTTCTATACTTTCAAGTGGAGAATCCTCAAGATTATATACTTCACTAGTAGACCAACAGCAAATTGCCAATCAAATCTTTACCGATTATGGGGATAGTTTTGACCCAGGACTTTTTAATATTTATGCCGTTGCTAATACTAATGTTAGCGAAGTGGATTTGGAAAATGCCATCTATACTGAAATTGAAAAAATAAAAAAAGACGGAATCAGTGAAAGAGAGCTTCAAAAAATAAAAAATCAAAAGTTAATGGAATTTTACGGTCAGGTAGAAACTATCAACGGGAAGTCGAACAATATTGGAACCTATGAAGTTTTTTTTGGTGATTATAAAAAAATGTTTGACGCACCAAAAAACTACAACAAAGTTACCGTAGCTGATGTACAGCATGTAGCCAAAAAATACTTCACAAAAAGCAATCGAACTGTAGGTGTATTAAAAACTAATGTAGAAAACTAATTTTATGGAATCAATAAATAAAAAATACATACTCATTTGCCTATTGGTTTTTAGTTCAATCAATATAATAGCACAAGGTTATAAATTACCTAACTATACCACTTTCAAATTGAGTAACGGACTTACATTTAACTTAATGGAACAACATGATGTTCCTATTGTTGATGTTTCTATTTTATTCCCTGCAGGAGCTATTTACGATCATGAAAAAGCAGGAATTGCTTCATTGACTGCAACCGCTCTTAAACACGGAACCATCAGTTTTTCCAAAGCCAAACTGGAAGAAGAACTGGATTTTATAGGTGCTAATATTGATACCTACGCCAACAAAGAATACGCTGGACTATCCTCTAATTTTGCTGCCAAAGACAAAGAAAAAGTTCTTTTATTAATCAAAGAAGTGGTACTGAATCCGGTTTTTGACAGTACCGAATTTGAAAAAGAGAAAGCTAGGCTACTAGTTCGCTTAGAGCAACAAAAAGAAAGTCCGCGATCTGTAATAGGATTTTACTTTGATGGTCTTTTATACGGCAATCATGTCTATGGTAATAATATCAATGGTACCAAAACTACTGTAGGTAAACTATCTGTAGATGATGTAAAGGATTTTTACAAAACCAATTATAGACCCGATGAATCTGTTATCAGTATTGTGGGAGATTTTAATTCGGTAGAGATGAAAAAAACGCTAACAAAATTATTTTCTAATTGGAAAAACGGTACACATGAGAAAGAAAACTTGGCTTCAAAACCAATTGCCATTCCTACTGAAAATAAAGTGTTATTAGTAAATAAAGACGATGCCAAAGAGACAACTATGTATATTGGCGCTTCTGGAATAAATAGAAATAATCCTGATTATGTAGCAATTGATGTAGTCAACACCTTATTTGGCGGTCGATTTACATCGATGTTAAATGATGAATTAAGGGTAAACTCCGGTCTTACCTATGGAGCAAGTAGTCGTTTTAGCGCCTTGAAAAATGGGGGTTCATTCATTATGAGTACATTTACAGCTGTAAATACTACGGAAGCTACGATAGATAAATTACTAGAAGTATTAAAGAAATTACATACAAACGGAATTGATGAGCAATCATTGGCTTCAGCCAAAAACTATGTAAAAGGACAATTTCCTCCACGTTATGAAACAGCTGGACAGTTGGCGAGCTTGCTTTCGCAAATGCATTGGTATGATCTTGATCGTTCTTACATTGATAATTTTGAGAAGAATGTAGACGGACTAGATTTAGCCAAAGCAAACCAGATTATTGAGAAATACTATCCTAAAGACAAATTACAGTTTGTACTCGTTGGTAAAGCCTCAGAGATAAAAAAAATAGCTGAAAAGTACGGACCTGTTACCCAAGTGGAGATAACAGAATAATGTAAAAATTTATTCAATTAAAAGCAGGACTAGTATCCTGCTTTTTTATGTTAAAAGGGTTTTCAATTTCAAACATTTGTAAAAATTCAGTTTTGTTTTTTAAATTTATATATATTTACATTTAATGCTATATGATTCCTCTAAAAAAATTTGCTTTTAAAGAACAATCAGTAGCCCTAATTATAATCAATCAAATCGTATCATTATGAACTGGAAAATATCAATTTGTCTTCTTATTAGTTTATTTGCAATGGAAAGTAAAGCACAAAATAGTGAACAGGAAAACATCAAAAAGCTACTTGAAAAAGAATCAGCAACCTATCGTTCAGGAGATAGTAAAGCACACGCTTCTTGCTGGCATATTCAGCCTTATAGTCGAATATTAGTTTCTACAACGGATGGAAATACGTACGACGTACCACCAGCTGAAATGGTGAAAGTTACGGAAGACACCACTCCTAGAGGCGGAAGCTCTAAAAATACCAATTATAAAATGAGTATCAATGGCAATACTGCATGGGTAAGTCACAATGAAGAGTCTACTGCCAAAGACGGAACAATAAGTTATTCTTATGAAATTCGATTATTAGAAAAAATAAAAAAGGAATGGAAACTAGTGGGGCAATCGATTCATATGTATAAAAAGAAATAAATTCAAAATCTAGTTCGTTTTACCAAAAGGGGGCAGCATATTAAATACCATTCGCCCTTTTACCTAAACCCGAAAATAAAAACCCAATTGAGAATTAAACTTCTATATATTAGTTTTATTTTGTTCGGACTTTTTGCCTGTAACAATAAAGAAAAAAACACTTCCCAAACGGAACCAAAACCGATACAAGAAGGGATACGTTCTAAATCAAATTCATTTCAAAACCCCGCAGATACAGTAAAAGCAATAGATACTAAATATTCTATTGCTCAATTAGACAATACAAATGGACTTTCCAACAGCTCAACCAATACCTTGTTTCGAGATTCCGAAAACTTATTATGGATAGGTACTTGGGATGGTTTAAATCGATATGACGGAAATAGCTTTAAAATTTTCAGACCAGAATTAAACAATGAAAATAGCTTAAGCAATCAAGTTGTTCTTAAGATAGATGAAGATGCTACTGGCAATATTTGGGTTTTGACCATGCACGGAATCAATCGATATGATAAAAAAACAGATCTTTTTCAACGTTTTTATTTTTCCAGACAAAACACTCCTCCGCTTTCAGAATCTGAATTTAACATGGCTTTGGACGGGTCTAAAAAAGTGTTTTGTGCAGTAAAAGATTGGGGAATTGGCTATTATGATGGCGCCCATTTTCAAAAATTAAAATCTAAAAAACTGCCCAGCAAAGCCGTTAAAAAAATGGAATTCAGCTCCAATGGTGAATTACTGATTTTATATGGGGATGGTACACTCTATAATTTAAGCATTACAAATAAAAATACTACTGAAAAATTGATTTCCAAAATTGATTTGATTTCAAGAAATATTCAAAATTTTTCAGTGTTTAAAGATCAAAAAGTTGGCTTAATTAACAGTTCAGGAATCGCTAGTATAGTATCCCTATTCGATAAAAAAGAACAAATACTTCCTCAAAAAAATATTGAAAACATAATTGGTTCTCTTCCAGAAGGTTTGGTACTTTCTAGTAAATCGGGTTATACTATTATAGATAACTTAGGAAACAATGTTACTACCCCTTGGCTTAAATACCTGAAGAATCAAAAAATAACCACTATAATTCAAGGAAGTGAAAATATAATTTGGACCGGGACAGATGGTGATGGAATTTTTAAAATGTACCCTCTTAAAAAATCGTTCCATCTTATTTCCAAAACCCAAATTCCAGAACTGGATGGCGGTATTGTACGAGCATTTCTTAATATAGATCAAAAATCTTTTTGGGTAGGAACTAAGGGAAAAGGCCTTTTTCTATTTCCTCAAGATTTTCATCAAAATGCAGAACAGGATTTAAAATACACCAATTTTAATGAAAATAATAGTGTGCTAAATAATGCTGTTTTTTCTTTATGTAAAGGACAAGATGGCTTAATCTTTATTGGAACTGATGGAGTTGGTATTACAATTTATGATTTAAAAAAATCAAAATTAATTCCATGGTCTGCCATTATTGGGAATGAAAACTGTGATTATTTCAAATCCATTTACAGTATTTTTCAAGATAAAAACGGCATAATATGGCTTGGAACTAATGGCTATGGAATGATTCGCTGCAAAATAGATCGCGCAGCAGAAAAACTTAAAATATCAGAATTCAAGCAGTATCTAGCTAACAATGGAGATCGTAAATCGCTAAGTAGTAACATTCTGTTTTCTATTGTTCCCAAAAACAACAACCAACTTTGGATCGGTACGCGATTGGGAGGACTGAACCTTTTCGATAAAAAAACAGGTTCTTTTCAAGTCTATAAGAATATAAAGGATAACCCCAATAGTCTATCGAATAATGATATTTTATGCTTGAAAAATGATGCCAAAAATAGGCTATGGATAGGTACTAGTTTTGGTTTGAATCTATTGCGGGATTTAAAAAGTGATGGTAGCGCTGTGTTTAAAAGTTATACTGTAAAAGACGGTTTGCCTAACAACACCATTCATGGAATCATTTCTGATAACAAATCCAATCTTTGGATTAGCACGAATTTTGGCTTATCTAATTTTATTTTAGACCAATCTAAATTCATTAATTACACCAAAAATGAAGGGCTTCAAAATAATGAATTTTCAGATGGTGCTTTTTATCAAGATCCAAAATCCGATTATATTTATATGGGTGGAATCAAAGGATTTAATTATTTTCTTCCTCAAAAAATAAAAGAATCGGCAGTAGTTCCCGATCTACTTATTGACAAAATTAGTGGACAAAATCAAGCCAAACCGTACTATCAAGGATTAGTAATTCACCCCAATTCCACATCGTACCCGTCAATAGTTCTGCAGCACAATCAAAACTTTTTTGATGTTGAACTGGCCGCATTAACGTATATCAATAGTGAAAAATGCCAATATGCCTATCAATTGGAAAATTTTGACAAAGACTGGAATACCATCAATAACCGTAGAATAATTTCTTTTACCAATGTTCCTCCTGGGAATTATTCCTTGTGGATAAAGTGGACTAATAGCGATGGCGTATGGAGTAAATCCGTTCATGCGATTGACATCAAAATCAAACCCGTTTATTGGCAATCGAACTTGGCTCTAATTGTATATTCCATACTATTTTTCCTTTTTATATTATTTGTTTTAAGTTACTACAAAAAACGTCAATCCTTAAGTCAAAATATTCTTTTTCGAAAAAGAGAAGAAGAACTTCATGAAAATAGGCTAACGTTTTTTACCAATGTTGCTCACGAATTTCAAACTCCACTGACATTAATAGTTGGTCCCGTTCAAAAACTTTCAGAAACGGAGAATCTTAGCGACAAAAATCAGAAGTTTATCCAAATGATTCAACGAAATTCTTCTAGGCTACTGTTCCTAACCCAACAATTACTTGAATTTAGAAAAGCAGAATACGACTATTTAGAAGTTTCGGTAAAGGAATTTGACCTTGTTAACTTAATAGAACAAATCGCAGAACTATTTGATGAATGGGCACTGGAGAAAAACATTGAATATAAACTGGAGATTCCTACTCAATTATTTGGATGGTTTGACAAAGACAAAATTGAAAAAATTGTTTTTAACCTCATGTCAAATGCATTCAAATACACGCCTATAAATGGAAAAATCGAATTAAAGATTTCAATTGAAGATATTGCTTCAAAAAAAATAAGCATCGCTGTCATGAATACTGGTAAAGGAATATCTAAAGAAAAATTAGATTCCTTATTTGATCGTTTTTTTCTATCTGACACGAATAGTAATACTGAAAATGACATGTTCCGTACAGGGATTGGGCTTGCCTATATCAAAAAATTAGTGACAGTGTTGCGAGGCGAAGTTTTGGTTTCCAGTATTGCAAATGAGCAAACCACTTTTACCGTAGTCCTTCCTTGCAACAAAGAAGCATTTACCGAAAAAGAAATGGATAGAGATGCAAGTCAAGTAGTCCTTTCGCAACATTTAAAAAACATCTTGGAAGAAAATCCAAACACATCAGATGGTATTCCAGAAAAAATAGCCTCAATTGATACGCTGATGGACGGTCGCAAAAAAATATTAATTGTTGAAGATGAAAAAGAAATCCATTCCTTTTTAAATGAATTATTAGGTATAAAATATAAAATTACTTCCGCTTACAATGGTCTTGAAGCCTTAGAAATGCTAAAAAAAGAAATGCCTGATCTAATAATCAGTGATGTCATGATGCCAGTAATGGATGGCATTGAATTTTGTGCCATAATAAAAAAAGAAATTATGACTTGTCATATTCCTTTTATTATGCTTACCGCAAAAGATTCTGTTTTACAACGAATTGAAGGAATTGAAAGTGGAGCTAATTCTTATATTCCAAAACCATTTCATCCGGATCATTTATTGATTCGAATACAAAAATTGCTGGAAGAAAAAGAACTCATTTTAAAACATTTTTCACAGGATACATTGTCCGAAGATCTTTCGGCGCTGCCATTAGAAAAAGAAGAAAAAGACTTTATTAAAAATGTAATTGAACTAATCCGAAAAAATATTGATAACGAAAATCTTCAAAGTTTATTCATTGAAAAAGAATTAGGTATCAGTAATTCTCAATTGTATCGAAAAGTAAAGCAACTTTTTGGTTTTTCACCAGGAGATTTAATTCGAACTATTCGTCTTAAATATGCAGCTGAATTATTGCGAAAAAACGTATTAACAGTCTCCGAAGTTTGTTACCAATCAGGGTTTAATAACAGATCCTATTTTTACCGTGAGTTTAAAAAAATGTATTCCATGACTCCAAAAAACTATCAGCTTAAATACAAATTAAAGCAATAGTACACTTTTAAATACCTGAATAAAAGACACTTAAATCCTAGTGTACACTTTTGATGAAATAGTGTACACTTTTTTTTGTGCCCTACTCCTACTTTTATCAAATGATTTAAAAGTCATAAAAAAAAACCATTAACTCATTTAAACAACCTAATTTTTACAGACATGAAAAAAAATAGCCTGATTATTAATCAATTTAATACTTTCTCCTGATGAAAAAAAATATGATCTACAAATTGTTTTTACTAGGCGTACTATTATCTGGGAGTATTGTAAATGCACAAACGGTTAAAGGTATTGTATCAGATAAAAATGGTCCAGTACCACAAGTAAATGTAATTGTTAAAGGTACAACTACAGGTACAATAACTGATTTTGACGGTAAATACACACTGAACAACGTGAGTCCAAAAGCCATTTTGGTTTTCAGTTATATTGGGTATAATAAAAAAGAAGTTGCGGTAAACGGAATGAACACTGTCAATATCACTTTAGATCAAGATGCACAAGTATTGGACGAAGTAATCTTAGTAGGATATTCATCTGCAAAAAAATCTTCTTTATCTAGTGCAGTAACAACGGTAAACATGGCTGATTTATCTAAAACAAAAGTCGCTGATGTTGCCCAAGCTTTGCAAGGACAAGTAGCAGGGGTTTTTGTAGCAGCAAATACTGGAGCTCCAGGAGACGGAATAAAAATTCGTATTAGAGGGGAAGGAACACTTGGAAATAATGATGTTTTGTATGTGGTTGATGGAGTTTCGACTCGTGATATTTCTTTCTTAAATCAATCCGATATAAAATCATTAACGGTATTAAAAGATGCTGCTGCAGGTGCCATCTACGGAGCAAGAGCGGCTGGAGGAGTTGTATTAATTACAACCAAAAGCGGAAAAAGTGGGAAAATGAGTATCACAACTGATTATTATACTGGATTCCATTCGGTTTCTAATCTTCCAAAGATGTTAAATACGGATCAATACTTAACTGTATTAGATCAAGCATGGCATAATACTGCTGGAAATTCCCCTACGGCTGCAAGTCCCTATGCAGCAGACAGAAGCAGAACCGATTTGGCAAACACCAACTGGCAAGATGAATTGTTTACGACTGGAATTTCTAAAAACTTTCAAACTTCGGTAAGTGGTGGTTCAGATGATGTACAGTACTTAATTTCAGGTGGATACTATGGAATTGACGGTATTGTAGTAGAAGACCATGATAAATACCAACGCTTTAACTTTAGATCTAATGTTAATGCAAATCTTTCGGATCGTTTTAAAGTAGGTACTAACCTTCAAATCAGTTATGCAAAACAAGACAAGCTTTCTTCTAGTGGTGATGCACCTGGGATCATAAGACATGCTTTGTTGAGACCACCCGTTTTAGGTGTTTACAAAGATATAAATGATCCAACTTATTCTGCTAGTAATCCTTATACCGATTTACCTTTTTACACGGGTCCAAATAGTGGTTGGAATAAAAATTATGAGTACACCTCAAACCCTATTGCCATCGTTCATTTTACAGATGACAAAAGAAATACTTACCAAACTTTTGGGAATTTATATGGCGAATATGCTTTCTTAAAAGACAAAGCTTTGAAATTTAGAAGCAATCTAGGAGTAGATATTCAATTCAATCATAACAAGAATTTCAGAGAAAATTTTGGTGATGCTGACATCAGTGATACTGGAAATCAATATTACGGAATGGGTAGAAATAATAGACCGAACAGACTAGATGAGAATAGAGGGGAAAACATGACTTTCACATTTAGTAACACGTTAAACTACGTGAAAACTATTAATGAAAAACATAGTATCGATTTATTACTTGGTATGGAAAACATCAATAGTAAATCATCGGCTGTAGGTGGTAGTCGTCAAAATTATGACAATACCACAGCTGCGTTCCGATATTTAGACTATGGTAATACCACAAATGCTTGGAGTTCAGGATCAGCTAACAACTGGGCATTGCAATCGTTCTTTGGTTCAGCCACCTATGGTTATGCTAGTAAATATTTTGCAACAGCAACCATGAGAGCCGATGCTTCCTCTCGTTTTGGACCGAATAACAAATGGGGTTATTTTCCATCTGTTTCTGGAGGATGGATTCTTTCAAGAGAAAAATTCCTAGAAAAAGCAGATTGGATATCTAATTTAAAATTAAGAGCCAGTTGGGGACAATCTGGAAATCAAGAAATTCCAAATAATGCTTATGAAACATTGGTTTCAACATCTGGTGGTGTCGTAAACATTATTCGCTATGGTAATCCTGATTTAAAATGGGAAACTACTACCCAAACCAATTTTGGATTGGATATGAGTGTTCTTAAAAACAAACTTTCCATTTCGGCGGATTATTTTATTAAAAATACAGATGATATTTTGCTAAATGTAACCTTGCCAGCAGTTTCAGTTGGGGTCATCAATCAAACTATTGTTAATGCAGGATCAGTAAGCAACAAAGGAGTTGAATTTGGAGTGAATTTTCAAAATAACGACCATGCATTTAAATATAGTATTAATGCAAATATGGCCACTTTGACAAATAGAGTGAACAAACTTCAAACTTATGTAAAGAGTATTATCGATGATGGAACGCATACAAAAACAGAAGTTGGACAACCTATTAGTTCTTATTACGGTTTAGTATTTGACGGTATTTATCAAAATTCAACAGAAATAAATACACAGTTATTTGCTAATGCAAATGGTGCTCAGCCAGGTGATATTCGATTCAAAGATTTAAATGGAGATGGTCAAATTAATGCCGATGATAGAGGAATTATAGGAAATGCTATTCCTAAATTTACTTATGGATTCTCTTTCTCAGGAGATTACAAAAACTTTGATGTTTCTTTCTTAATTCAAGGTGTTCAAGGTGTAGATCGTTACAATGACTTGAAACAAATTTTGGATTATGATAGTCGCCCATTCAACAGCACAACTGCAGTTTTGAATAGCTGGCATGGTGAAGGAACTAGCAACACTACTCCTCGTGTTACATTTAACAATAATGGTGGTGGAAATGTTTCTAGTGTTTTTGTTGAAGACGCTTCGTATTTACGTCTGAAAAATTTTGAACTTGGTTATACTTTTAATTCAAAAACAACTGGAATTAAAGGAATGCGCATTTATGCGTCAGGTCAAAATCTATTTACTATTACAAAATATACAGGATTAGATCCAGAATCAACTTCTTTGATTGATAAAGGTACTTACCCTCAATCCAAAGCCTATTTATTGGGAGTACAAGTAAAACTTTAATTAAACTTAAATATTTAATCATGAAAAATATATTAAAATCGTTACTCGTAATGAGCCTACTTTTTTTAACGAGTTGCCAGGACGAACTTACTTCTGATCCAATAGGTGCAACAACGCTAGAACAAGCTAATACTACTCCTACATTGAGTGCAGTTGAACTTTCGGTTAATTCCTCTTATCAATTACTATCCAATAGGCTAAACATATTAGCTGAATGGGATTGGGGTGGTGGTCTTGTCTTTCAAAATGATTATGTGATGCAAGATATTGCTTCGGATGATATGGAAAAAAAATGGAATCCTGATGGAGATCAACCTTGGATGGATGACATTAACAATTTTACCTTTACTTCAACAAATGGTGGACCTAATGGGTTATGGAAATATGATTATGAAGGAATAAAAAGAACCAATATCGCCATTGGATTCTTAACCAAATCAGATATTGAAGGGATAACTGGAATAAGCACACAAAGAAAAAACCAATTGTTAGGAGAAGCTTATTTTTTAAGATCATACTATTATTTTTCTTTAGTGACTAATTTTGGAGATGTGCCTTTAATTTTAGGATCAGTTCAAACGTATCAAGAGGCTTTTGATGTGGCTGTAAGAGCCAATAAGTCATTAGTTTGGGACAGTATCAAAAAAGATTTGGCCTTAGCCAAAGACTTATTACCCAATTCTAAATATTCATCGGCTACAGAAAAATGGAGAGTTTCAAAAGGAGCTGTAATTGCGCTTCAAGCGAAAGCTGCTTTGTATACTGAAAAATGGGCTGATGTAATTACTGCTGTCAATGAATTAGGACCATTGGGATTTAGTTTAAACACCAATTATTTTGATAGTTTCAGTACTTCAAAAGAGTATTCCGATAATGAAGTTATATTTTCTTATAATCATCAATCTGAGACCAATCCAAGAAGTGGAAATGGAATTTGTGCACCATTAGGTTGGGGATTTTTTGCGCCAAGCGCTGATTTCCTAAATTCATTTGAACCAAATGACCCAAGAAAACTATATACCGTAGATGGTCCTAATCAAAATGTAAATAAAATGTTAGGAACATTGGATGGTGGTAACAAAGGAAATGATGACGCACCTACAAACAAAGTGTATATGCGCTATGCGGATGCATTACTTTGGAAAGCAGAAGCACTAAATGAAACAGGAGATTATGCTGGAGCAATTGCAATTATTAATCAAATAAGAGCTAGAGCTAGAAATACAGTTACCGCTTTAGGTACATTTCCTCCTTTAGGAACTTTACCAGACCGATTACCTTCAACCGATAAAGCGATAGTAAAAGGATGGTTGATATCAGAGAGAAGAGCGGAGCTTGGGTTTGAAAATCAAAGAATGTTAGACTTGAAAAGATGGGGAATTGCAAAAGCAGTTATGACAGCACATGGGAAAAATTTTCAAGACAAACACATGCTTTATCCGATCCCACAGTCGGAGATTGATGCTTCAGCTGGACTACTAATTCAAAATACTGGATATTAATATAATAAGTTGGTTTGTTTAGATTTATTATTACCTTGAGAAGCAGTTAATTAGTATATTGCTGCTTCTCTTTTATAAAATTAAACACCTAGAATTATTTTTTGATTAATCAAAAAAACAACACAAATGACAGATATTGCCAATCGCTATAAAAACAATCCCATACTATCTCCAAAAGACTTAAATGCTAGTGATGATGCTATGATTATCGAATGTTTATTGAATCCAGGAGCATTCGAATTCAATGGAAGAATAGGGTTACTTTTAAGAGTTGCCGAAAGAACAGTTCAAAAGGACGGCCTTTTATCAGTTCCAATTTATAATAATGAGGGGAAAGTTGAAATTTTAAATTTTAAATTAGACGACCCTAAATTAAATGCTTCCGATTCAAGAGTAATTAAATATGATGGAACCGATTACCTTACCACTATTTCTCATTTGCGATTAGTTTGGAGCACAGACAGCGTTAATTTCATAGAAGACCCTGAGTATTCTTCTCTTTTTGGAGAAGGAGAATATGAATCCTATGGTATTGAAGATTGTCGTGTTACCAAAATTGAAGATACCTATCACCTTACCTATACGATGGTTTCTGCAAATGGCGTTGGTGTTGGGCTTAGAACAACAAAGGATTGGAAAACTTTTGAAAAAAAGGGGATGATTTTTAGTCCACACAATAAAGATTGTGCCATTTTTGAAGAAAAATTCAATGATAAATTTTATGCTTTACATAGACCTAGCAGTCCTGAATTGGGAGGTAATTATATATGGCTAGCCGAATCACCAGATGGCGTACATTGGGGGAACCATAAATGCATCGCTAAAACGCGTGAAGGAAAATTTGACAGCAAACGCCTTGGTGCAGGAGCGGCACCCATAAAAACAGATAAAGGCTGGTTAGAGATATATCATGGTGCTACAAAAGAAAACAGGTATTGCCTTGGGGCTCTTTTATTGGATTTAAAAGACCCATCCATCGTTTTGGCGCGTTCCGAAGAACCTATTATGGAACCAATGGAAACGTATGAACGTACTGGCTTTTTTGGCGAAGTAATTTTTACCAATGGCCATATTGTTAAGGGAGATGAAATTCAAATGTATTATGGAGCTGCAGATGAATTTGTTGGTTTAGCCACGTTTTCTATTACAGAAATCTTAAAAACACTACACGTATAATGGAAAAATTAGCAAGAATAGGCCTGAAGGATTTCACTAGAAGCACCAAAATATTAATACTTACCAATTTAATATATTCATTTGTATTGCCCGTAATTGATATTTTTGTAGCTTCTTATATAATGAGAAATTCAAATGATCCATCAAAAGTGATGCTGTATCAATTAGCCATATATACTGGTATTCCTATCACTTTTTTTATTAATGGTTTTTTGCTAAATAAAATAAATATTAAAAAATTGTTTTCACTTGGTATGCTATTGAGTGGCGTTTCCATGGTGTTCATGATGTCTTTGACTGAAATAACCTATTACGGGATAATTCCGGCTGGTTTAATCATGGGAATGTCCTTTGGCTTGTACTGGTCCAATAGAGATTATCTAGTTCTAGCTACCACAAGTGATAAAACCCGAAATTTCTATTATGGGTTAGACACTTTTTTCTACACTTTAACAGCCGTTATTGTACCAGTAATCATTGGTTGGTATTTAATGAATGGAAATGGAACTTCTAATGCAGGAGTGAATTCTGGATATAAGGTAGTTACTGGAATTGTATTTATTTTTACCATTTTAGCATCAATAGTATTTCATTTTGGAGATTATGAAAAACCTAAAAATGAAAAATTTCTATATTTTAAATTCCACAAACTTTGGACAAAAATGCTGCAAATGGCGGTTTTGAAAGGCTTAGCTCAAGGATTTATAGTAACAGCTCCGGCGATGCTTATGATGAAATTTTTTGCCTCTGAAGGCGCATTAGGAACCGCACAATCAGTAGGCGCTATTATCGCGGCAGTTATTATGTTGATTTTAGGGAAACTTTCCTCTCCTAAACATCGGTTGGTCATTTTTAGTATCGGACTAATCTTTTTCTTTTTAGCTTCCTTTTTTAATAGTCTAATGTTTAATTCGACAGGAGTAATTATTTTTATCTTTCTATTATTGATAGCAAGGCCCATTCTTGACATTGCCTACTTCCCTATCCAACTTAGAGTTATCGATTTATTATCGGAAGTAGAAAATCGAAATGAATTCTCATATATCTTAAATCATGAATTTGGTTTGTATGCAGGACGCCTCTTAGGAGCAGGAACTTTCTTAGGAATTGCCTATTTTGGAAATGCCGATGATGCCTTGCGTTATGCTTTATTAATCATTGCCGTTATTCAATTACTCTCTATACTAATTGCCAAACAACTTTTGGATCAACAATCAAAACTAGAAAATAAACATGCTTAAAAAATCATATATACCGTTATTATTACTCTGTATTGGATTTAATTCTTGCAGTGTAACTCAATCTAAAATGGCGTTGGTTCCTGCTGTAAAGCAAGAATTGTTAGCCCGCATAACTGCAATGCCTAACCTTCCAAAACCGTTTAAAATTTTAGATTTTAATCAATTAGCTAAAGACTACGATGCCAAAGTGTACGATGCAAATCAAACAGGGAAATACTGGCCACTAATTTGGAAAGATGATTCCCGTAAAAATTTCGATCAAGAAACCTTCGGGATTTACACTGCCATGGGCGATGTAAGACAGGGTGTAGAACATTATAAAGGCATTTTTCATGAATCGTTAGCGAGTATTGGATCCGTGATGGGCGCCAGTTTAGTAGGAATTGACAAGTCCAACCAAAAAGGCAAAGACTATGTAGGAATGCTGAAAAATTATTACAATAGTGATACCAAATGGAATATAATCATGAACAATACTTCTCCTGAGGTTGCTCTTCTAGGAGGTGGTTATGCTAGAGACTGGTGGTATGATGTATATCCCAATTTAATGTTTTATGCGGTTGCTGATTTTTATCCAAATGAAAAAGATTATACAACAATACAACGTTCAATTGCTGATAAATTTTATCAAGCCGATTCAACAATGGCGGGCAATTACCATCATTCTTTTTTTGATTATTCCACTTTAGAACCTAAAGACAGTTGGATTTGTAAACAAGAAGATGTCGCCGCAGGTCATGCCTATGTGCTTTATTCGGCTTATCAAAAATTTAAAGACCCTAAATATTTAAAAGGCGCCGAATCATCATTGCAAGCACTTTTAAATCAAAAAGACAATCGGTATTATGAAATACTAATGCCTTTTGGCGCTTATGTAGCAGCCCGATTAAATGCAGAAGAAGGTAAAAGCTATGATTATTCTAAAATTATGGATTGGACCTTTAACGGCACTCCTGAATGTAGAGAAGGATGGGGGATGTTATTGGATAATTGGAATGGTTATGATGTTTCAGGATTAATGGGAAGTACGGTTGATCATGGAGGTTTTGCCTTTTTGATGAATACGTATGATTCTATGTGGCCTTTGGTACCAATGGTACGTTATGATCCAAGGTATGCCAATGTAGTTGGAAAATGGATGCTGAATGCCAGTAATGCAATTAAATTATTTTATCCATACGAAATTGCAGATGACCATCAAACGATACCCGAACAAAAAGAGTATACTAAAGGTGTAATTGCTTATGAGGGTTTGATTAAAAAATCACATCTTAAAAAATATGAAAACATTCAAGCGCCTGTTGCTATTGGTGATGGTCCCAACTGGATAGAAGGAAATCCGGATGTTTCTCAGTTTAGTGTTTATGGAAGTGGTCATGTAGGAATCGCAGGAGCTATTATTGAAAAAACTGATGTTCCTGAAATTCTAAAATTGAATTGTTTAGCGACTGATTTTTATCGTGTGGAAGCCTTCCCTACTTTTCTATTATACAATCCATTTGGAGAAGGAAAAACGGTGACTTATCAAACAAAAAATAAGGCAAAAGTAGATTTATACGATGCTATTACTCATCAAGTGATATTGAAAAATGTATCTATGACTGGAGAAATTACAATTCCTATGATGGCTTCACGGTTGATTGTTGAAATTCCAGCTGGATCACGAATCAACTTAAAAGACGGAAAGTATTATGTGAATAATACAGTGATTTCGTATTTGTAAATTGTAATGAATTTTAAATCAAATGAACTACTCCAAAATAGGTATATCAATTGTAATGCTTTTGCTTTTTTTCTCCTGCAACAAAGAAAAGAAATCAACCACAGATAAAGTGTGGTGGAAAGAATCGGTTTTTTACGAAATCTACACTCCCAGTTATAAAGATTCCGATGGGGATGGATTTAGTGATTTTAAAGGATTAACCTCTAAATTGGATTATATTAAAGGTCTTGGTGTAAAAGGAATTTGGTTAACCCCGTTTCTAGAATCTCCCAAAGTGGATAACGGATATGATGTTGCTAATTATTTCAAAGTGGATCCCACGTATGGTACTATCGAAGACTTCAAACTATTTTTGGCGGAAGCCCATAAAAAAGATATTAAAATTATTATGGATATGGTTGTCAACCATACTTCCACCGATTCAAAATGGTTTCAAGAATCTCGTAAGTCAAAAGACAATCCGTATCGCGATTATTATATTTGGAAAGACAAACCCAACAATTGGGAGTCTTTTTTTGGAGGATCCGCTTGGGAATTGGACAAAAGCACCAATCAATACTACTATCATCAATTTGACACGAGAATGGCAGATCTTAATTGGGGAAACCCAAAAGTAGTGACCGAAATTCAAAAAATGTTACGGTTTTGGTTGGATTTAGATGTAGATGGATTTCGTATGGATGTAATTAATTTTTTGACTACAGATGGAATAACGCAGGACAATCCAATGAAAAATGGCGTTCAAGAACATTTGAATGATATCAATCAAAAAGGAGTTAAAACTGCCATGAAATCAATAAAATCGGTGGTGAATGAGTATGAGAATCGGTTTGTCGTGGGCGAAATAGGAAGCGACAAAATAGAAGTTCTTAAACAGTATCAATCTCCTGATTTACTGGATGTGGTTTTTAATTTCAATTTTGGGAGCATCAAAGAATTCTCTGCCAAAAGAATCTATAATGAGTTGCAAAGCATGGAGAAAAATATGCAAAACTACCCAACTCTATTTTTTGGAAGTCATGATATGCCAAGGCTTGTAGATCGTTTGGCTAAAAACAATCCCAAAAGAGCCGAAGCATTGGCCGCTTTGATGTTAACTGCCAAAGGAGTGCCTTTTATTTATTATGGTGAGGAAATTGGAATGGAAAATATTGTAGCTAATTCGATTACTGAAATAATGGACATTCAAGGGCGTACCCAATATGAATTGGCTTTGAAAGAAGGAAAATCAAAAGTCGAAGCACTAAAAATTGGAAACGAGCACAACCGAGACAAATCTAGAAGTCCAATGCAATGGAATAATCAATCATTTGCGGGTTTTTCGGATAAATCTTCTTGGATTAAAGTAAATCCAAACTACACCAACTTGAATGTAGTTAATTTAGAAAAAAATGAAAATTCCATTTTAAATAAATATAAAAAACTTATTGCTTTACGTAATTCCCAGCTTGCACTTCAATATGGAAGTTATACAAACTTATCGTTTTCGAATGATTGTATTCGATTTGAAAGAACTTTTAAAGGAGAGCATATTAAATGTTATTTTAATTTTGGAAAACAACCCCTTGAAATTAAATTAAACCCTAAAGAAACCATCTTAGCGGGTGAAAATAAAATGGAACCCGATAGTTATTTAATTGTAAAACAATAATAAATTTTATAAGAAAAGGACTTGAATAATTTCAAGTCCTTTTCTTATTTTAATCAATTGCCACTTTGTAAGTGGGATCTTCGATGATATTGATATCGATAACATCATCGGCATTGTGAAGTAACTGACGACAGTCGGCACTTAAATGGCGCAAATGGATCTTCTTCCCTACTTTGGCATATCGTTCCGTTAATTTATTTACAGCATCGATAGCACTCATATCAGCAATCTTACTTTCTTTAAAATCTACAATTACATCATTTGGATCATTTAAAATATCAAATTTTTCAGCAAAAGCAGTGGTTGAACCAAAAAATAAGGGTCCATATATTTCATAATGTTTTACCCCTTTTTCATCTACATATTTTTTAGCTCGAATGCGTTTAGCACTTTCCCAAGCAAAAACTAAAGCTGAAATTATAACTCCGATTAAAACTGCCAAGGCTAAATTGTGTAATAAAATGGTAATCACCGCCACAAGGACACCAACAAATATATCTTGTTTTGGCATTTTGTTAATTATTCTAAAACTAATCCATTCAAATGTACCAATGGCAACCATAATCATTACCCCAACTAGTGCGGCAATAGGCAATTGTTCAATGATAGGAGCTCCAAATAAAATAATGACAAGAATAGTTAAGGCTGCAATTATTCCTGATAAACGAGCTCTAGAACCAGCGGACAAATTAACCAAGGTTTGTGCAATCATAGGACAACCACCCATACCAAAGAAAAATCCATTCAATACATTAGCACTGCCTTGTGCAATACACTCTCGGTTTCCTTTTCCTTTAGTTCCTGTTATTTCATCTACTAGATTTAAGGTCAATAATCCTTCTGTTAATCCTACCGAAGCCATAATTAAAGCATAGGGGAAAACCAATTGCAAGGTTTCAACAGTCCATTCAATATTTGGAATATGAAAAGGAGGAAAACCACCACTGATAGAAGCAATATCGGCCACAGTTTTGGTTTCAATACCCAAACCTAAAACCAATCCAAAAACTACAATAATAGCAACTAATGAAGCAGGAACGGCTTTTGTTATTTTAGGAAAAAACAAAACAATGGCAATGGTTAACAGTACTAATCCCGCCATAATATATAATGGATTTCCAGATAACCAAACACTTTGACCATTAACAATGGTTTTGAATTGTTCCAGTTGGGACATGAAAATAATAATGGCTAAACCGTTAACAAATCCAAACATAACGGGCTGTGGAACGAGTCGGATAAATTTACCCAACTTAAACAGTCCTACCAAAATTTGCAAAACACCAGCCAACGCCACTGCTGCAAAAACATATTCTAATCCATTTGACTTCATTAAAGCAATTAAAACAATAACTGTTGCTCCTGCTCCACCTGAAACCAAACCTGGTCTTCCTCCAAAAACAGCGGTAACCAAGCCCATTATAAAAGCAGCATATAAACCTACCAAGGGAGGAAAACCAGCTAAAATTGCAAAAGAAAGTGATTCAGGAATCATCGTCATGGCGACTGTTAAACCTGCTAAAACTTCCGTTTTGTAATTTACCTTTTGAGTAAAATCGAATAAATTGAAATAATGTTTCATTCTTTTGTTTAAAAATTTGTAAAAATAATGGCAGTGGAAAAATTTAAATTTCCAAAAAAAATGAAAAACCAATAAAAAATTGGAAATGACACACATGCCAAAATGCCTATGTCAAGGCGTAGTAACTTAAGAAAACGAGGGGTTTCTCTATTCTCAAGAATTACAAATGTAAATCTTTTTAACAGATGTTCAAATAGAATTATAAAAAGGATGAATTTAGAAAAACTATACTTAGTAATTCTTCCTATATATCTAAATTAAGGTTTCTATATAATTTTTCAAGAAGCACATTAAAATCAAATGGTTTTGATAAATAATCATTCATTCCTGAGTTAATACATCTCCTCTCTTCATCAGCAGTAGCGTGTGCAGTTAAAGCAATAATGGGTACTTTTGATTTTATTCCAGAAAGATTTCTCACCTTTTCAGTCACTTCATTACCATCCATTTCTGGCATTTGAATATCCATCAAAATAATATCATATTGATTTTCTATTATTTTTTCAAGAGCAATTAACCCATTTTCGGCAATTTCAATTTGTTTATTCCACTTCTCAAAAACTTTTTTTGTTAGAAGTTGATTAATCTTATTGTCTTCAACCAATAAAATATTTTTATTCTCTAAAAAACTAAAATCCAATTGTTTTGCTAATACTCTATTCAAGTCTATACTATTAAATTCTGCTATTTTATATTGAATTCCAAATGAAAACTCGCTCCCTTTTAAAAGTTCACTTTTTACTTTAATAGAACCACCTTGTAATTCTATTAATTTTCGTGTAATTGTAAGTCCTAAACCCGTTCCTCCAAATTTTCTAGTAGTTTCATTTGATGCTTGATTAAAACTTTCAAATATAGCATCAATTTTATCTTCGGGTATCCCTATTCCGGTGTCAATTACATTAAAAAGAACTAATGTTGACTTGTTGGCTTTCTTCTCTTGATTTACAACTAATTCAACTTGTCCTTGTTCCGTAAATTTTAATGCATTCCCTACAAGGTTAATTAATATTTGAGATAATCGTGTTGGGTCACCAATTAATGCATCATTAATTTTAGGATCAATTGTGCTTTTTAGAATAACTTTCTTCTCATTTGAAAGAGGAGATAATAATTCAATAACTGAATTCACTGTTTTTGACAATGAAAATTCAATTGATTCAAATGTCATTTTATCGGCTTCAATTTTAGAAAGATCTAAAATATCATTAATGATAACCATTAAATTTTTTCCTGCTATTTTTATAGCTTCAACGCTTTGTTTTTGATTTCCATCCAATTCTGTAAATTCAAGAATACTAGCAAATCCAATAATTCCATTCATCGGAGTACGAATTTCATGACTCATGTTTGTCAGGAACCGCTCTTTAATTCGTACTGAGTTTTCGGCTATATTTTTGGCATGAATTAACTCTTTTTCTGTTTTCTTCTGTTCTGTTATGTCTTGAATGGTTCCTAAAACTTTGAACGGTTTATCACTTTCATCATTAATACAAATAATATATTCGTTTATGTGTTTTATAGTCCCTTTTTTAGTCATAATGCGATGACTAAAACTAACTTCTTCATTATTAGCCTTAACTTCTTCTAGTTTATTTTCAAATAATAAAATATCATTTGAAGAGGTAATACAAGACTTAAAAGTACTCATTGATGGCATCACTGTATTATCTAATTCAAGTATCTTAAACATTTCTTCAGAAAAGAATACCTCGCCATCATTCAAATTGATTTCCCAGCTCCCTATCTTGGCTAACTTTTGAGCCTCAGAAAGTCTTTTGGAATTAATCTTTAAAGCAAATTCAGTTTTTTTACGAAGATTCTGACTTTCAAATAATTTCATAGCATTTCTCACACTATGGGAAATACCATCAGAAGTCAATAGTGTTTTAGGCATATAATCAGAAGCACCAGCTAGAATAGCTTGACTTGCAATTTTTTCATCTCCTTGAGAAGTAATAAAAATCACAGGTGTTTCTATGGCTAAGCTCCTTATTTTTTTAAGGATACTTATCCCATCTGAATCTGGCATCATATAATCTAAAAAGATGAGATCAAAACAAACTGATTCCAATTTTTCAAAACCTTCTTTTGCTGAATAAGCACTTTCAATTTCTGCATTAATATCTGAACGAGAAATAGAACGTATTATAGTAATTGAATCAACTTTATCATCATCAATTATTAATATTTTTAATGGTTTTGTCATATTTTATTATTATCTCTTGGAAACTCAATAATGTCTAAGTATGCATTAAGTATAGAGTAAACTTCAGTTATTTTATCTTTATCCATAGGCTTATGAATAAAACCAGCAATGTTTAAGTCTAAAGCTTCGTTCTTGTTACTGTCTGAATTGGTTAATACAAAAACTAAGAGGGATTTTAATATTGGATGTTTCCTTATTTTTTTCAATAATTCCATCCCGTTTACTCCTTCTCTATTTATATCTATAAAAATTACTTTTGGTACTGGACTTAATTTAGTATTACCTTGTAACAATGACCATGCCTCAATTTCATTTGCAGCTAAATAAATAATAGACTGATCGTTTAGGCCCAAAAAAATATCTTTTGTGCTTTGAGCATCAATTTTATTATCTACCACAATAATATTCAAATTCTTCATAAATATTATTTTAAAATTTTACATCTCACATAACTGCCAATAATTTTTTAATGTTGAAACAGACATAAGAAATTTTTCAAATGATAATGGTTTAAGAATGTAACCTGCGACATTAAGATCATAGGCTTTAATTTTATCACTGTCTTCATTTGAAGTCGTCATGACAAAAACAGAAATATTTTTCAGTTTCTCCGTTTCTCTAACAATTTTTAAAAATTCAATCCCATTCATTTTCGGCATATTTATATCCAAAATAATAATTCTTGGTAAAGGAACTATAGTACTTTCAAGCATTTCAAGTGCTTCAACACCATTTCCAGCTACAAAAAGAGGATTTTTAATATTATTTTTTAAAAATGCTCTTTTAACATTCATTACATCTACTTCGTCATCTTCAACTAATAAAATGTTTACTAATTTTTCACTCATTTTTTTTATTTTAAAATAAATTTATATTTTTTTATTTGGGCCAATTAAATTTAAAAACGGATCCCCTATCAATACTAGGTGAATACTCCATTTTACCACCTACCCTTTTTATTATTTTATTGCAAATTGTTAATCCTGCCCCTGTAGTTTCTAGAATGTCCTTTGAATTAACGGTATAGAACATATTGAAAATTTTTTCTTTAACTTCTTCTGGAATTCCAGGTCCATCGTCTCTTATAGTAAATTCGTAATTCGTTGCTGATTCATTAACTTCAATAAAGATATTCATTTTCTCTTTATCGTGAAATCGGATAGCGTTATCTAAAAGATTTGTTAGTACTTTTTGTAGCTTCTTACCTAAAGAATTGCTGTTTTCATTTTCAATTGTATACAAAAAATGAAATTCAGCTTTATCTTTTTCTTTTGTCAGTTCGACACAATCCGCTATCATTCGAGGAATATTAAACTCATACATTTCATTATCAAAATTATTGACTCTTGAAAGTTCCAGTAAAGCATTCATCATCATTTCTAGACGTCCAACTCTATTTTTCAACAAACTAAAATTAGCCAAGACCTCATTATTACTAATTCCTTCTAGGTCTTCTTCGATCCAATTAGTAATATTAGTGATAGCTCTTATGGGACTTTTTAGATCGTGGGAAACGATATAAACAAATTCTTCGTGTTCTTTTTTGAGAGCTATTAATTCCTCTTCTTCTTCGTTTACGAATTCCTTCATTTTATCTTATTTAGGGATTGTAAAAATAAAACTTGTTCCGCTACTTTCTACTGATTCAATATAAATATCGCCGCCCTTTTCTTCGATTATTTTTTTTACAATTGACAAACCAATTCCTGTACTTTCCTTTTTATCTCTTGCTTCAATTGTTTGGAAAACTCCAAATACTCTTTCCTGATATTCTTTAGGAATTCCAGGTCCGTTATCGCTAATTTTAAATTGATGAAAATCAGGTAATTCAATATAAACACATTCTATTTCACCAATTTCTTTATCATTATATTTTACCGCATTACCAATAATATTACTAAAAACTTGATACAATAAAATTTTGGCATCAAAAATTTGTGGTATTTTATCTGCAATCGAAACTTCAAAATCCTTGTTTGGAACTATCGTTTCTACAATTTGGTCCAACATTAACTTAATATCAATTGTTTCCATTTCGATGTGAGTTCTACCAATTCTAGAATAATCCAAAACCCCATTAATTAAGTTTTCCATACGCAATATACGACCACGTAATAATCCTAAATTATTTTTTACATCCTCTGGCATTTCAGGCATGTCTTCCACAATCCATTCTGCAAGGTTATTGATCGCTCTCAAAGGAGCCTTAAGATCATGTGAAACTACATATGCAAATTGATCAAGCTCTTTATTGTTTTTTTCTAAATCGATTAAGGCATATTTTAGATTTTCTTGTGCTAATTTTTGTTGCGAAATATCGGCACTAATCGCTATATATTGATAAACCTTGCCATTGGTGTCGGTAAAAGGAACAATTGCCGTTTTTTCCCAATATAGGGAACCATCTTTAGCTCTGTTTCTTATATTCCCTTTCCAAATTTTCCCATTGACAACTTCCCTCAATATATTCTTGGCAAATTCCACAGGTAGATAATTTGATATCATTCGTTGATTTTGACCTATCAATTCGTCTTTATTATATTTAGAAATTTTACAAAAATTATCATTGACAAAAGTAAACACCCCATTTACATCAGTAATAGAAACAATTGAAGATTCATCCAAAGCAGCTCTAATGTCTAATACTTCTTTTGATTTTTCTTGAATTTTTTGTTCGGCTATTGTTTTTTCTGTAACATCTTGTACTGAACCTTGAAGTCCTATTATTTCCCCCTTTTCGTTTTTATAAGGTGCTCCTATTTCTAAAATATATTTTATCCTATTATCCGGAAAAATAATTCTATAATTGATTTTAAAATCTTCACCTGTTTTTAAAATATTGTTACTCAACTCATCTAGAATTGATAAATCATCTGGGTAAATTCTACTTCTATAAGCTTCATTGAGTTTATCTACCGTAATTTGTTCAAACTCAAAAATAGCATAGTGTCCTTTGGACCATATTAGATTATTCGATTTAAGATCAAATTTCCAACTTCCAGTTTTAGCAATACTTTCTGCTTCATCCAGTAACTTATTACTATTCAATAAATTTAATTCGGCTTCCTTTTCTTTAGTAACATCTTTTGCTATTCCTAAATATCCAGTTATTTCACCCTCTTTATTTTTGATGGCAGTTACTGATAACCTCATAGGAAAAGTAGTTCCGTCCTTTCTAACATACGACCATTCTTGGGAATCAGCTATACCAAATTCTCTAGCTTTCACTACAAATGTGTCATATCCAGGCTCGATTTCCCTTCCTAATTCAATAGATAACTCTTCCGCTCTTTTTACCACTTCTTCCTTAATATGAAAGATTTCTGGTGTAATTTTACCTTCGACATCCTCCGCTTTATAACCCAAGAGTTTTTCGGCGCCTCTATTAAATTGTTTAATAACACCATCGAGATCTGAAGAAATTATTGAAAATTCAGTTGCATTTAGAATAGCGGATAGTTCAGTGGAAATATTTATTAGTTCTTCTTGCTTTTCTATTTCTAAGGTAATATCACGAGCAATACTATAGAGATTTCCTGTTTCTGGATCAGGTGTAGATCTCCAACTCAATGATATATACGCTCCATTTTTACATTTGTATCTATTGACAAAACTTAATGTTTTTTCTCCATTGGCTAGTTTTTCAACTTCTTTATAGGTTTTTTCCAAATCATCTGGATGAATAAAATCTACAAAAAGCTTTCCTTCCAATTCCTCTCTTGAATATCCTAAAACCGTTATAAAAGTAGGATTCACTTTATGAAATGTTCCATCAATATTAGCAATACAAACTAAATCCTTTGATAACTCCACAAAATTTTTAAATTCTTTTTGGGAATCTATAAGCTGTAAATTTTTTCTACGTAGTTGTAATAAATTTATGACTTGATTTGCTAATAATTTAAGTGCATTTTTTTGCAAATCAGTTAATTCTCTTGGTACTGTATCAATTACACAAAGTGTTCCCAAATTATACCCTTCACTATCTTTGAGCGGTGCACCGGCATAAAACCGAATATCAGGATTTCCAGTGACTAATGGATTATCTGAAAATAATGTATCTTCTAATGCATTTTGAACTTCATAAACCTCATCTCCCATTATAGCGTATTGACAAAAAGAAAAAGATTTTGGAGTTTCTTTTACTTCTAATCCAACACTTGATTTAAACCATTGCCTGTCTTTATCCAAAAGACTCACTAAGGAAATTGGGGTGTTACAAATATAAGATGCCAATTGGGTAATGGAATCGTAATCAATCTCGGACAAAGTATCCATTATTGAATAGCTATCCAGTGCTTTTAAGCGATCTTGTTCATTTGATGCAGTAGGATTTTTTTTCATATAAACTGATATTTTTTCAAATTAGAAAATAAGAATAATTCCTAATTAGTAATAATCTTGGGTGCTCTACAAAATTAAAATTAATTTTAATTTATATGTAATTTTTAATATTATAATGCACCAATTAAATAACATTTTTTAATTTAATTATTAAATAATTATTACACTTCTAAAAAACCGTCCTAAACTCTCTACTTCTCTTTTTTAGTCCAAAAAAAAAATTTTATCGCTTAGAACTTCTAGACTATTTAATTAAAAAGCTGTAATCCCAAAAAATCATATTTTTTCTTATTTGGATGAAACCCAATAAATTTTCACAAGCCATTAAATGTAATTTACAAAAAAATTAAAAATAAAACATAAATACCTACAAAACAGATATTTAAATAAAACTTTATTGATAAATTATTATTATTTACACTTCTAAAAAAAAATATTTGACTAATTTTACAATAGGCTCATTTGCCATACAAGAAATACCTACCTCCTCTTGTATCTATCCATTTTTTGTTTACACAAATTGTTTTTGAATTCCTTTTAGAAAGCATCTATAAGTGAATCCATTTTTTAGCTGTTGATTTTTTATTAAAGTTAGAATACCCAAGTAAATCCTATTTAAAATATTTAAAAAGACATGGAAAATTCAAAACTTACCCTTTTTTTCGACAAAATCAGTATTACAGATATTGAAACCGTTGGAGGTAAAAATGCCTCATTGGGCGAAATGTATAATCAATTGAATCCTTTAGGAATTACAATACCCAATGGTTTTGCCGTCACTGCAAGTGCTTATCGATTATTTCGAAAAGAAAACCATCTTGAAGAAACGCTAAATGATTTACTGCTTTCGCTTGATACCAAGAATTATTCAAATCTTTCTGAAACTGGTAAAAAAGCGAGACATCTTATTTTATCGGCTAAGATTCCAGATACCATTAAAACTGAAATTGATACCGCATACCAATCGCTTTGCAAACAAACGGGTATCAAAAATGTAGGTGTAGCGGTACGAAGTAGCGCAACTGCTGAGGATTTACCTACAGCTAGTTTTGCAGGGCAAATGGAGTCTTTTTTAAATATTACAGGAAAGGAACAATTATGGGACGCTTTACTTCATTGCTACGCCTCCCTTTTTACAGATCGCGCCATTAAATACCGTCATGACATGAATTTTACTAAAATAGATATTGCTATTTCGGTAGGTGTTCAACAAATGGTTCGAAGTGATAAAGCATCATCCGGCGTGGCTTTTACCATCGATCCGGATACAGGTTTTCAAAATACAATAATCATCAATGGATGTTGGGGACTGGGAGAAAACATTGTTAAGGGAACGATTACTCCAGATGAGTGGATGGTTTTCAAACCTACTTTACAAAATAAAAATAACACCCCTATTCTAAAAAAACGTTGTGGAAGGAAAGAGTTCACCATGATTTATACCGAAAAATCAAAAATAAGCTCTGCCGAAAATACCATTGTAAATATCTCTACTCCAATAGAAAAACAAAACCAATATGCATTGAATGATAGTGAAGTAATACAACTAGCGCAATGGTGTAAAACAATAGAACTACATTACAAGAAACCCATGGATATTGAATGGGCAAAAGACGGTATAAATAATCAGTTATACATAGTGCAAGCAAGACCAGAAACCATTTATGGGACAATTAAAAGGAAAATAAGAGAAATTTATAAACTCAAGGAAAAAGGGACTTTAATAACGCAAGGAATAGCTCTTGGGGACAAAATTGCTAGCGGTAAAGCTCGAATTCTTAATAATCCTCAAGAAGGTAATTTATTACTTGAAGGTGAAATCCTAGTGACTGACATGACCAATCCCGACTGGGATCCAATAATGAAAAAAGCCTCGGCTATTATAACCAATAAAGGAGGTCGTACCAGTCATGCCGCAATTGTAGCACGGGAACTAGGGACTGTTGCTGTAGTAGGAACCGGAAATGCCACACAACGCATAAAAAATGGGCAGTTAATCACCATTTCTTGTGCCGAGGGAAAAGAAGGAAACATTTATGAAGGTCAGTTAAAATGGGAAGTGACTGAGCATGATTTTAGTCAATTAGCAATGCCCGAAACAGAGCCCATGTTTATCCTTGCTGATCCTGAGCGCGCGTTCGAGCTCAGTTTTTATCCAAATAAAGGTGTGGGTTTAATGCGAATGGAATTTGTCATTTCAAACGTTATAAAAATTCATCCATTGGCCTTATGTGAACCCGAAAAAATAACCGATAAAGCCATAACAGCCGAAATACAGGAACTCACAAAAGGCTATCAAGACGGAAAAAATTATTTCATTGATCAATTAGCCGAAGCAGTAGCAATAGTAGCTGCCGCTTTCTATCCCAAAGATGTTATTGTTCGCATGAGTGATTTTAAGAGCAATGAATATGCTAATCTCATTGGTGGAAAATATTACGAACCCAAAGAGGAAAACCCTATGATTGGTTTTCGTGGTGCTTCCCGTTATTATAGTGATTTTTATCGAAAAGGATTTGCTTTAGAATGTGAAGCCATGAAAAAAGTGAGAAACCAGATGGGACTTATGAATGTCAAATTGATGATTCCTTTTTGCAGAACAATTGAGGAAGGGGAAAAAGTACTTGCCGAAATGGCAAAAAATGGCTTAACCCAAGGCGAAAACAATCTAGAAATTTATGTTATGATTGAAATTCCGAGTAATGTCATCTTAGCCGATGAATTTGCTGCTCTTTTTGATGGTTTTTCAATTGGATCGAATGATTTAACACAACTTACATTGGGTTTAGACCGAGATTCTGAATTGGTAAGTTATTTATTTAGCGAACAAAATTTGGCAGTAAAAACCCTAATTAGGGAAACAATAAGTGCTGCCAAACGCAATAAGATAAAAGTGGGGCTTTGCGGTCAAGCCCCAAGTGATATTCCAAAATTCGCACAGTTTTTAGTCGAAGAAGGAATTGATAGTATTTCCTTTAATCCAGATGCCTTAATAAAAGGAATTGAAAATATATTGGAAGCCGAAAAGAAAAATAAAGTACGATTATAGAACATCTAAAAAACTACAAATTATGGAAACTGAATTCAAAAATAAAGTAGCGATTGTCACTGGTGGTTCATCTGGAATTGGGAGAGCCACTGCTCTGGCTTTTGCTAAAAAAGGAGCTCATGTGGTTGTGGTAGATTGGGCCGAAAATACAGAAACAATTGATCTCATTAAAAAATATGGTGTTGATGCTTTATTTATTAAATGTGATGTTTCAAAAACGGCTGAAGTGAAAGCTATGGTCGAAAAAACGATTGCCACTTTTGGACGATTGGATTTTGCATTCAATAATGCGGGTATCGAGGGAACCTCAGCCCAAACTGCTGATTGCACCGAAGAAAATTGGGATAAAACCATTGGTGTAAACCTAAAAGGAATTTGGCTTTGTATGAAATATGAAATCCCCGAAATCCTCAAACAAGGTAAAGGCAACATTGTGAATTGTGCTTCGGTGGCTGGATTGGTAGGATTTGGAGGACTCCCTGCTTATGTTGCATCAAAACATGGAGTTATTGGCCTCACAAAAACAGCTGCACTAGAGTATGCCAAAATGGGTATTAGAGTAAATGTAGTTTGTCCAGGAGTGATTCAAACCCCAATGATTGATCGACTTACAGGACGTAATGAAGAATCTATAGAACAATTTACAGCACTAGAACCCCTTGGCCGTTTTGGAAAACCCGAAGAAATTGCCAATGCAGTCATATGGATGTGCTCTGATGAAGCTTCCTTTGTCACAGGTCATGCCATGGCTGTAGACGGTGGATTTACAGCGCAATAAACTACTAACTAATTTTATAACTAAACCTTGATTACTATGACCATTTACGAAGTAAAATTAAAATGTAAAGAGAATAAAAAAGGATTTTTAATTGCATCCATATTCCCTAAAAATCCAGAAGAAGAAATGCCAATAGAATTACCAAAAAAAATGGAAAAAATATGGTCACCAGAACATTTACTACTCACATCTTTAAACAGCTGTTTGATGACCACTTTTTTAACCACAGCAGAAAATTCTAATATTCAATTTGTAAGCTTTGAAAGTAGTTCTAGTTGCAAAATAGAAATGATAAAAGGAAAATATTTAATCACTGAAATTGTGTTAAGACCAAAAGTGATACTCCCTTATTTCCAAAATCCTGAACGGGTAAAATACATTTTGGAAATGAGTAAAAATTCCTGTTTGATTTCAAATGTCATTAAAACAAGCATTCGACTAGAGCCAGAAGTAAGCATCGAGCTAAATCTAATTTCCAAAAAAGAAAAATATGATTTTGGATAAAAATAAAATAGCGTACCACTTATTGGATTACGAAAAAGAACAAACTACTTTTTCATGGGAAAAATGTGCTCAGGAATTAGTTGGATTACCTGATAAAAAAGGATTAAATATAGCCCATGAAGCTGTTGATCGTCACGCACAAGGCGAAAATAAAGACACAGTGGCTTTTTGCTTTATTCAAAAAGATAGAAGTTTTCGCGAAATTACTTATCTCGAACTACAAAAACAGACTTCAAAATTTGCCCATGTTCTTCAAAATCTGGGAATAAAAAAAGGAGAATATGTTTTTACATTGACTGGAAGAATCCCTGAATTGTATATAACCGCTTTAGGGACACTAAAATATACTGCTGTTTTTTGTCCGCTTTTCTCCGTTTTTGGACCTGAACCTATTTATAAAAGGCTCAGTAAAGGTGAAGCTACGGTTTTAGTAACCACCACATTTTTATTTGAAAAAAAAATAAAACAAATACTCGATAAACTTCCTGCATTGCGCTTTATTATTCTTACTGATGCGAGCGAATCGGTTTCTGATACTATTTTATCTTTTTCTACATTAATGAAACAAGCCAAAGATGAATTTCAAATTCCGGAAACCAATCCAGAGGATGCTGCCTTACTCCATTTTACCAGTGGAACAACAGGAATGCCAAAAGGCGTTTTACATGTTCATAAAGCCGTACTTACCCATTACATAACCGGAAAATATGTTCTCGATTTTCACAAAGGAGATCGGTATTGGTGTACTGCAGATCCTGGCTGGGTAACTGGTACCTCATATGGGATTATAGCGCCACTTGTTCATGGTGTTACCAGTATCATTGATGAGGCTGAATTTGATGCGACAAGGTGGTACAGTATTCTTGAAGAACACAAAATAACAATATGGTACACTGCTCCCACTGCCATCAGACGCTTGATACGTTTAGAAATTAAACCCAAAGAAAAATACTTCCTTGAAAATCTTCGATTGATTTTGAGCGTAGGTGAACCGCTTCATGCTCAAGCTGTTATTTGGTGTCAAGAGAATTTTAATATTCCGATTCTAGATAATTGGTGGCAAACTGAAACAGGTGGAATCATGATTTCAAATTATGCTTCCATGAAAGTAAAACCCGGTTCAATGGGAAAACCCTTACCTGGAATTATAACCGCTATTGCCGAAGTGAGTAACGACCAACTAAAAATAATTACTGAGCCCAATTTACAAGGCCATTTGGTTATAAAAACAGGATTTCCATCCTTATTTCGAGCTTATTTACATGAAGAGGAGCGCTATAAAAAATGTTTTATTGGCGACTGGTACCTCAGCGGGGATTTAGCCAAAAAAGATGCCGATGGGTATTACTGGTTTGTAGGTCGAACGGATGATATTATAAAAACATCAGGACACATGGTAGGTCCATTTGAGGTTGAAAGCACATTAATAAGTCATCCCTACGTAGCAGAAGTAGCAGTTATAGGTAAACCAGAACCAACAATTGGGGAAATTGTAAAAGCATTTATCGTCTTGAAAACAGGAATAGAACCCAATGAGCAAACAAGAATGACACTTATCGCTTTTGCCCGAAAAGAAATGGGGCCTGCTGTGGCTCCCAAAGAAATTGAATTTATTGACACAATTCCCAAAACCCGAAGCGGAAAAATTGTAAGGCGTTTACTTAAAGCAAGAGAATTGGGACTACCAGAGGGTGATATTTCAACATTGGAACAACCTTAAGCCATCTTATACATTAAGAACTTATTTACAACAAAATAAATTTCAATCATGTCAACATTCAAAAAAAATAATTGGAAAAAACGGGGAATTCATTGGCTAATTATCCTTCTGGTATGCCAAGGATGCCAAGCACAGGACAAAGAAAAGGAAAAAGATATTGCTTCAATTCAAAAAAATACATCCTCAAATGCTGAGAAAGTAAATTATTCGAGTATTGTTGATTTTAAGTTAGCTGCAAAAACAGCTATGCCAGGAGTGGTAAACATCAAATGTACTTTTAAATCAAAAATGCAATCCTATGATAATGAAGATCGAAATGATTTTTATAACCTTCCTGATTTATTAAAAGATTTTTTTAGAGAAGACCCTTTTTTAAAACAGTTCAAGTTTCAAAATCCTAGAGCGCCTCAATATGATTCGCAGCCTATTATAGGAAGCGCATCTGGAGTAATACTTACACCTGATGGATATATCATCACAAACAATCATGTGGTACAAAAGGCAGACGAAATAACCATAACCTTGTATGATGGTCGCTCTTATAACGCAAAAATCATTGGTGCTGATCCACTAACTGATCTTGCACTTCTTAAAATTGAAGAAAAAAATCTTCCTTATATCATGTTTGGCGATAGTGATACAATAGAAGTGGGTGAATGGGTTGTTGCCGTTGGAAATCCTTTTAATCTCTCCTCCACCGTTACTGCTGGAATTGTAAGTGCCAAGGCTCGAAATATAAATATACTAAATGATCAAGGCGCTATTGAATCATTTATTCAAACAGATGCAGCGGTAAACCCTGGAAACAGTGGAGGCGCACTGGTAACCTTAGAAGGAAAACTTATAGGAATCAATACTGCGATTGCCACACCTACCGGAGTCTATGCTGGTTATGCATTTGCAATTCCTGTGGATATTGTCAAAAAAGTAGCCAATGATCTAATGAATTTTGGAGTGGTTCAAAGAGGCGTATTAGGAATCATAATCAGGGATATGAACAGTACACTTTCGAAAGAAATTCATATTGACCGTGCAAATGGGGTTTATGTAGATAGCGTATCAGCAAATGGTGCTGCAAAAGAAGCGGGAGTAAGAGCCAAAGATGTAATCATTGCCATTGATGGTCTAGAAACTAATACCGCATCTAAATTGCAAGAAATTGTAATGCGTAAACGCCCAGGCCAAAAAGTACAAATTACACTGATACGAAATGGTAAAGAGAAAAAAGAACTGACAGCCATACTCAAAAAACAAGAAAAAATACCAGAAGAACCAAAAAGTGGCAGCGCTAATTTGTTTAAAGAATTGGGCGTGCAACTGGAACCCATCACTAAAGAAGATGAAAAAAAATACAATTTAAAAAGCGGCTTGAAAGTAACCAAACTTTATGACGGAACACTTAAAAGATATACAGATATACGGGAAGGTTTTGTAATTACTGCCGTCAATAATCGAATAGTAACAAATATTTCATCTTTTATAGAAGCAGTCGAAACACAAAAAGGAGGTATTATGCTCGAAGGAAAATATGCCGGTGACCCTACTTTTTATTATTATGCCTTTGGGTTACAAAAATAAAAATCAATTTCTGTAACTATAATTTTATTCTAAATATAATTCATCAAGAAAATGATACAAGTAGATAAAATAGAGAGCAAATCTGATCTAAAAAAAGCACTTTTATTTTTATATCAAATGTTACTCATCAGAAGATTTGAGGAAAAAGCGGCAGAAATGTATTCGAAAACAAAAATTCGCGGTTTCCTTCATCTCTATATTGGTGAAGAGGCCGTGGCAGTAGGAGTAATTCAGGCTTTGAATGAAGATGATTCTATTTTATGCACTTATCGTGAACATGGCCATGCTATTGCCCGAGGAATTGATCCTGATGTTATAATGGCCGAAATGTATGGTAAAATGGAAGGTTGCAGTTTAGGGCGTGGAGGTTCTATGCATTTATTTGACATTTCAAAAAAATTTTATGGCGGTAATGCCATAGTTTGTGGACACTTACCTATTGCAGTAGGAATGGCATTGGCCTCCAAAAAACAAGGAAAAAACAATGTTACCTGTTGCTTTTTTGGCGAAGGAGCTGCTGCCGAAGGAGAATTTCACGAGGCAATGAATCTGGCATCTCTCTGGAAAGTACCTGTTTTATTTATTTGTGAAAATAATCTTTATGCCATGGGTACTGCCATTCGATATTCACATGCAGTAACCGAAATAGAAAAAAAAGGGGCCGCTTATGCCATAACATCTTCTGCAGTGGATGGAATGGATTTACTGGCCGTCATAGATGCTGCCAACGTAGCGGTAGAAAGAGTACGAACTACAGGAAACCCTTATTTATTGGTTTGTAACACCTATCGTTTTAGGGCACATTCTATGTTTGATGCCGAATTATATCGTGATAAAGAAGAAGTAGAACTATGGAAAAAAAGAGATCCAATTCCGCAATACGAACAGTATCTTTTACAAAAACAATGGATTACAAAAGAGGAGATTACCGCTTTTGAAACTAAAATTGAAACTAAAATCCAGATTGCTGTAGATTTTGCAGAATCAGGAACATGGGAACCAATTAGCCAATTGAAAAAATTTGTTTACAGTGAAAAATAAACCATCAACCCATTGAAGAAACAGGAATAAACAACCTTAAAAATAAATACTATGGTAACGCAAGCATTATGTCAAAGTTGTGGTATTCCTTTACAAGATGAATGGAGAAAAGGCACAGAGGAAAACAAGCTAAAAAGTAAATTGTATTGTAAGTTTTGTTATGAAAACGGACATTTTATACATCCTGAAATAAATTTGAAGGAAATGGTAAAAAATACCGAAATCCAAATGTAAAAAATTGGAATTATCCTCAGATTTTATCGAAAAAGCACTGGCTATTTCACCTTTATTAAAACGATGAAAAAAACAATAATCCATTTTTAATTAAACGCAAATCAAATGCAAAATACCACCGAAAATAGAAAAATCACCTATCGTGAAGCATTGAAACAAGGGCTACGCGAAGCACTACAAAATGACGAGCGTGTTTTCTTGATGGGAGAAGATGTAGGTCGATATGGAGGGGCATTTGCTGTGAGTAAAGGTTTTTTACAGGAATTTGGTGAAGATCGTATCATGGATACACCGCTTTCCGAGGCTGGTTTTGTAGGTGCAGGAATAGGTTCGGCAATCGCGGGCATGAAACCCATTATAGAACTGATGACAATTAATTTTAGCCTTTTGGCCATGGATCAAATTGTCAATAATGCGGCCACTTTATCACATATGTCAGGTGGCCAAATAAATGTACCTATAGTAATACGAATAGGTTGTGGAATTGGCAGACAATTAGCTGCACAACATTCACACAGTTGGGAACCATTATATGCCCATATACCAGGTTTAATTGTATTATCTGTGGGTACTCATGAAGATGCCAGAAACATGTTGCGCACAGCGCTTCAAAGTCCTGATCCTGTTTTACTATTTGAATACACCGCCATGCTAAATTTAGAAAAAGAAATAAATACGGAAACGAGTCCTGTAAATATTAATGCTTCAAAAATAATTCGAGAAGGTAAAGATGTTACTCTTATTACTTATGGATCTGGAGTCTATAAATGTTTGGATGCTGCATCGGACTTAGCCACAATGGGAATTGATGCAGAAGTCATTGATTTACGGGTTTTACGTCCTTTGGATGAAGAGACTTTTCTGGCTTCAGTTTCAAAAACACATCGGGCAATTATTGTAGAAGAAGCCTGGCGTTCTATAAGTATTTCTTCAGAGGTTTCTTCACGGATAATGGAAAAAGTATTTTATGAATTGGATGCTCCTGTAGAACGACTTTGTGGTGTTGAAGTTCCCATTCCCTACCCTGCGCATTTGGAGGAAGCATCAATCCCTCAAAAAAATGATATTATTAATGCTGTCAAAAAAATGATACATCATGATTAAATTTCAAATGCCCAGTTTAGGTGCAGATATGGAAGACGGGACTTTGATCGAATGGAAAATAAAACCGGGCGATAAAGTACAGCGTGGCGATATAATTGCCGAAGTAGAAACACAAAAAGGGCTCATTGAAATTGAAGTTTTTGATGAAGGGACCGTATCTGAATTACTGGTTAAAGAAGGCAGTAAAGTACCCATAGGAACCGTCATGGCATTGATTCAATCCAGTAAAACAGCTTTAGATCAAAATGAAGAAAAAATTATTAAAGAAAAAGGAATTGATTTACAACCAATAGAAGAAAAAACAACAGCTCAAATACCAGTCAAAGAAGAAATTAGAATGGCTATAAAAGCGTCTCCACTAGCCAGAAGAATAGCCGAGGAAAATAATATATCTCTATCGCAAATTAAAGGAACCGGGCCAGAAGGAGCAATTACTAGAGAAGATGTAGAGCAGTTCATTTTGCAAAATAAACAGCCAAAAACTGCTATTTTAACTGATAAATCCAATGTGCAAACTGTAGCTATTCGAGCAGCAACAGCAGCCGCTATGAGTAAATCGAACAGAGAAATTCCGCATTATTATCTAGAAAAAAAGATAGATGTTACAAAAACATTGTCTTGGCTAAAAGAATTAAACAAGAACCGAGCAGTAGAGCAGCGATTGTTGCCCGTAGTTTTATTCCTTAAAGCAGTGGCTCAATCCTTGAAAGATTTTCCAGATTTAAATGCTATTTGGGATAATGGTTTACAACCCAAAAAAGATATTAATATTGGTTTTGTAGTTGCCTTACGAACTGGAGGGATTATGGTTCCTGCACTTCATGAAGTGGATTTGAAAAACTGTGACGAGATTATGGAAACATTAAACGATATAATTCCCAGAGCAAGAGCATTAAAATTACGTAGTTCTGATTTGAGTGACTCCACTATTACAATTACTAACATTGGTGAAGGTGGAGCTGATAGTGTTTATGGCATCATTTATCCACCACAAGTGGCAATTATTGGTTTTGGAGCTATAGCTGAATATCCTTTTGCCGAAAATGGAATGATTGGCATTCGATCAACCGTTTCTGTAACCTTGGCAGGAGATCATCGCGCAACAGATGGATTAACTGGCAGCAGGTTTTTACAAACAATAAATAAGCATTTACAAAATCCTGAAAACTTATGAATGAGCAAGAAATCAAAAAGACCATCATTACCTTATTAAAAAATATTGCCCCAGATACAGACCCTGATGAATTGAAAGAAAATGATAATATACAAGAAATATTAAGTATCGATTCATTTGACTGGTTGCAGTTTATCGTGGCTTTAAACAAAAAGTTGGGCATTGAAATTCCCGAACAGGATTACGGAGAAGTAGCTCATTTAAGAGATTTACTTTTTTATGTAACTAAAAAAATGAAGCCCAAGTAAATACTTTTTTGAAATAAATTAAAAAACAAAATCATGAAAATATTAATGTACAGCACCTTTGAATTCGAAAAACCATTTATAGAAAAAGCTATACATGGTAAACTGGAATTGGTTTATACTTCTGAGAATTTAAACGAAGATACAGTTGCTCTTTCTGAAGGCTTTGAAGGCATCTCTCTTTTTACTTCAGATTTTGCCAGTACACCCATATTAGAAAAACTGTACCATTTTGGGATAAAGTATATTGCCTTACGCTCGGTAGGTCACGATCATATTGATTTAAAAAAAGCCAGAGCACTAGGAATAAAAGTGGCAAATGTTCCTGCATACTCCCCTTTTTCTATTGCCGAGCATGCCGTAACTTTATTGTTGGCTTTGAATAGAAAAATAGTACTGGGTCAGAAATTAATGGAAATGGGAGATTACCGACTGGATAATTTATTGGGTTTTGATTTACATGAAAAGACAGTTGGAATCATTGGAACCGGAAAAACAGGTAGCGCTTTTGCTAAAATAATGCACGGCTTTGGTTGTGACCTTTTGTGTTATGATCCCATAATAAATCAGGAACTCATTCAGCAAATCAATATCAAGTATTCCACCTTAGAAATGCTGTGTCAAAATGCTGATATCATATCCATTCATTGTCCTTTGAATACCAGTTCTAAATATATGTTTAATAAATCGCTTTTTAATCAAATGAAAAAAGGAGTGTTTTTTATTAATACCGCTCGAGGAAAAATTGTAAATACGGAGGATTTAATACAGGCTATAAACAAAGGAATTGTAGCTGCTGCCGGTCTTGATGTTTATGAAAAAGAAAGGCCTATTTTTTTTAAAAACCATGTTAATAAAAAGAATAATGACCATATGTACACCATACTTCGCTCACTGCCCAATGTGTTAATTACGGGACATCAAGGGTTTTTAACTAATGAAGCATTGCAAGGTATTGCAAATACTACGATAGCAAATTTTAATGCCTGGGCATACAATGATACTTCTGAAAATGAACTTGAACCCTAATGATAGGAAATGAAGTCAGTAAATTCGAAAAAATACTTAAAAATTACTTCTAATGAATTGGCATTTACTTCCCATTACCAAAGTTACTCAATTGTTAGAGACAAGTCCATTGGGTATTGATGTGTCTATCGCCTCAAAACGTTTGGAAAAAAATGGGAAAAATCAAATTGAAGATGCCAAAAAGAAAACGGTTTTACAACTGTTGCTACATCAACTTTCTGATTTTATGATTCTTATTCTTGCTTTAGTGGCTGTACTATCAGGAATTATCGGGGAAATTACAGATACCTTAATAATTATTGCTATTCTTTTTATTAACGGAATCATAGGTTTTATTCAAGAATACCGAGCCGAAAAAGCAATTCAAGCCTTAAGAAACATGGTTCCAAGTCATGCCAGAGTCATGAGATCAGGAATCGTTCATGAAATACAAACCAAAAATCTTGTTCCAGGTGATGTAGTTTTACTTGAAACGGGAAACAGTATCCCAGCTGATGTTCGTTTTTTTGAAACACATCAAATTAAAGTAGATGAATCAACACTTACTGGAGAATCACAAAACGTTGAAAAAAATAAAAATAAATTATCTAATGGAGAATATGCGCTTGGTGATCAAATCAATATGGGATTCAAAGGAACATTTATAACAAACGGACGTGGAAAGGCGTATGTCACAGCAACCGGAATGCACACGGAACTGGGTAAAATTGCCAAAATGATTCAAAAAGACGATTTAATCACACCATTGCAAAAAAAATTGGCAGCTTTTGGCAAACGATTATTTCTTATAATTCTCCTGATTTGTATCCTTATTTTTATAATTGGCTGGATAAATGGTGAAGCTCCATTACATATGTTGTTAATATCTATTTCGCTTGCAGTTGCTGCACTTCCAGAAGCATTACCCGCACTTATCACAATTACATTGGCACTTGGTGCCAAAAAACTGGTAAAAAACAATGCGCTTATTCGGAAACTGCCTACTGTGGAAACCCTCGGTTCTGTAACTTATATCTGTTCAGATAAAACGGGAACGCTGACCATGAATAAAATGATGGTCGCCGAAATTTATAAAACTCCCAATACAGAACTAAGCAGTTCTTTTCATGAAAATGAAATGTTCTACAATGCAATGGCGTTAAATAATGATGTTTCAAAAATTGATACAGGAAAATGGCTGGGTGATTCTACCGAAGTGGCATTGGTACAATATGCATTAGAACAAGGGATTGAAAAAACCGAATTAGAAATAAAATTCCCCAGAGTTACCGAAATTCCTTTTGACGCATCTAGAAAATGCATGACAACCCTGCATAAAACCGAAAAAGGAATACTCGTTATAACAAAAGGAGCCGTTGATGTATTATTGAATAAAATAGCGTATAGCCAGAAGCCATATGTTCAAAACTTTGAATTGAAGGCCAATGAAATAGCAAATAAAGGCTACCGTGTACTGGGTTTTGCCATAAAAGAAATAAAAAAAATTCCCATTGAATTAAACATTAACGAAATAGAATCTGCATTAACCTTTATTGGCATCATAGGGATAATTGACCCACCAAGAGAAGAAGTCAAATATGCAATTCAAGGATGCAAAGAAGCAGGAATTATACCAGTAATGATTACAGGTGATCATACAATTACAGCAGTGGCAATAGCCAAACAATTAGGAATTATCTCATCTAAAGAAGATATTGCTTTGAGTGGCAATACACTTTCTTTATTATCTGAAAAAGAGTTTGAAACTATTGTAAAAAAAGTGCGGGTATATGCTAGAGTAAATCCAGAACAAAAATTAAAAATCATCAAAGCTTTACAAGCTAATAACCAAATAATTGCAATGACTGGTGATGGAATTAATGATGCTCCTGCACTTAAAAATGCCGATATAGGAATTGCAATGGGAATTATGGGAACCGAAGTGGCCAAAGAAGCCGCAGATATGATATTACTTGATGACAATTATGCTACAATTATTGTAGCCGTTAAACATGGCCGAATGATCTATGATACTATTTTAAAATTTATTAAATACATTCTTACTGGGAATTTTGGTGAGATAACTACCTTATTTCTAGCGCCATTTTTTGGATTACCCATCCCACTCTTTGCCATCCATATTTTATGGATCAATCTTGTAACCGATGGATTACCCGGATTAGCACTAGCATCTGAACCTCCTGAATCAAACATTATGAAACGTCCACCCAGAAGACCAAGTGAGTCTGTATTCTCAAGAGGAATGGTACTACATATTGTTTGGGTCGGTTTTTTGATGGCCACAATAACACTAGGAATGCAGGCTTGGGCTATACAATCTCACAGTTCACATTGGCGTACAATTGCTTTTACAGTGCTTTGTTTTAGTCAGTTGGGACATGTCATGGCAATTCGTTCCGAGAAAAATTCTCTTTTTAAAATTGGTTTCTTTTCAAACAAGATGCTTTTAATGGTATTGATTTTTACAGTAGCATTGCAACTAGCACTTATCTACACTCCTTTTCTTAACCACGTTTTTAAAACACAACCGCTTACCCTATATGAATTAGTTGCTTCAATTTTAGCATCTAGTCTTGTATTTTGGGCTGTAGAAATTAATAAATGGATCATTCGCAGAAAGAAAATAAATCCAAATGACTCTGAAAAAAAGAGTTTCTCAAAAAATAGCTATTATCATTAAAACAAATCCATTCTTAAATAAATATTTCGAACTTTTCTTCAAAAAAAAGTTGTAAATTAGTAAGGCAATTATCCCCAATCTCCTTTCGAATAAAATACCTATATTTTTGATTTTTAAACATTTACACGTTTTTTGTAATTATGCTATTTGATAGCATCAAAAAAAAAGAAAATGAAAGGATCATTTAAACTTGGAAAAGTAGCAGGAATTGATTTGTTCGTTCATTGGACATTTTCATTGCTGCTTGCGTTTATTATTTTCATGAATTATCGTTCAGGATATAAAGCAGTTCAGATCATGTGGTCAATTGCATTTATTCTAACCATTTTTTTAACCGTTGTTTTACATGAATTGGGACATGCCATAGCTGCAAAAAGATATGGAATAAAAACCAAAGATATTACACTACTTCCCATTGGAGGATTGGCACGATTAGAGAAACTTCCAGAAAAACCAATAGAAGAATTAATTGTGGCATTTGCTGGTCCTATGGTCAATCTTTTTTTGGCGTTAATAACGAGTTTTTTTGTTGCAATACCCGAAAATGAAGAAGTCCTTATGGCTCAATTATCTGTAGGTATAAATGCTGATAATTTCTTTTTGAACTTCTTAATTGTCAATATCGCATTAGCCTTATTCAATTTAATTCCAGCATTTCCTATGGATGGCGGACGCATTTTAAGAGCTATTTTGGCATTTAAATTTCAAAGACATACTGCTACCAAAATTGCAGCCCGAATAGGACAACTATTAGCAATGGGCTTTATATTTTTAGGTTTTTTTTCAAATCCGTTTTTAATTTTCATAGGCTTTTTTGTCATCATGGGAGCACAAATGGAGACTGAATACACAGCATCAAAATACCTACTTAAAGGATATACCGTTCGAGATGTACTTATGAAACAATACCAAACAATTGACGCTTATGAACCCATAAAAAGTGCTATATCATTACTACTGGACAGTCAGTCTAAAATCTTTCTAATAACGGATAATGATGAACCCGTAGGAACATTAAATAGAGACCAAATTATAATAGCTCTTTCAAGAAGTGGAGAAAATACTCCCATTATCAATGCCATGAACAAAAACTTAGTTTTCCTAAATATTGACACGCTTCTGGGAGACATTTTTGAGTTGGTTTACCACAACAAATCCAATTTAATGTTGGTCATGGAAAATAATAAGCTAGTAGGAACATTGGACACAGAGAATCTCTTAGAGTTTATTTTAATAAAAGAAGTAAAACAAAAAACTGCTTATGCTGTATAATGATTACGCTAAAAACGAATTAAAGAAAGTCGAATTAGTTCACAGTGGAACCGATTATTTTTTACGTTTAGAACACCTAATCCAAGAAGCCAAATATGAAATTCATTTACAATACTATATATTCAAAGATGATCACATTGGAAATAAAATATTGGAAGAATTAAAAAAGGCAGCTAAACGTAGAGTTCGAGTTTATATTTTATTAGATGGTTTTGGTTCTTTTTCTTTTCCAAAAGAGCTTGTTGATGAACTGATTGCAATAGGCATACACTTTCGTTTTTTCTCCCCTTTTCTCTCCTTAAGTTCCTTATATATTGGTCGAAGATTACACCATAAAGTTGTGGTTTTTGATGATCTTGTAGTGTTAATTGGAGGAATTAATATAGCTGACAAATATATAGGATCGAAAGAAAACAAAGCGTGGCTTGATTATTCAGTTCAAATAAATGACATAAAAATTGCCAAAAAACTACAATTACTTTGCCGAGACTTATTCTTTAAGAAAAAATATTTCTTTAAAAGAAGAATTGAATCTGTGTTTAGTTCTGGTGAAGAAACAGTGGTGAGGATCATTCAAAATGATTGGCTGAAAAGTAAAAATGAAATATATGATGCTTATATAAATGCCTTTACTCTTGCCCAAAAAGAAATTACCATAGTAGGGAGTTATTTTTTGCCAGGTCAAAAACTTTATAATGCACTAAAAAAAGCATCAAAAAACAAAGTCAAAATACGACTAATTTTATCTGGAAAATCTGATGTTCCTTTATCTAGACGGGCTACTTATCATATTTACTCAACTCTACTTGATCATAACATCGAAGTCTATGAATGGAATAAAACAATACTTCATGGAAAAGCAGCAATTGTAGACCATCACTGGACAACTATTGGTTCCTTCAATCTTAATAATTTAAGTTGCTATGGAAGTTTAGAAATGAATGTTGAAATCAAATCCATCCCATTTTCAAATACATTTCAAGACCATCTAGATGAAATCATTTCACAAAGCCATAGAATAACACCTAAATCATTAAAAAAAGGAACAATGATTTCCCGTTTAAAAAATTATTTATCCTACTGGACCGCCAGGTTCATTCTTAATTTTGTTACCTATTTCCCAAATAAAAAGTTTAAAAAATATTATTAATCCCTAAAACTGCCACGTTAAATTAACATAAAATTTTTCACTATTATAATCGTTTCAACTTATTTGTTAAATAATCGTATAGATTTTTTGTCTTTTTGTTAATAATTTTAACAATTTGTTAATAGTATTAAACATGTAAAAACTCAAATATGTATATATTTACTTTCCAATAAATTAAATAACAATTATGAAGCATTTTTACTTAAACAGGCAGTTCTTTCTTATAGCTGTATTTAGTTTTTTAAGTGCTATTTCCTTTGCTCAAGTTCCTACCTATTATAATGGAACGAACATTAGCCAAACAGGAGATGCGCTAAAAACAAGTCTTTCAAACTTAATCATCACTACCCACACCACAAATTTGACGTACACACCTGGGATTTGGGATGCATTAAAACAAACTGATTTAGATCCAAATGATCCAACAAAAGTTCTATTGATTTATGGTTATAATGACAGTGATTCTGATGTTACAAATGACCGAACTCGTTCTAAAGATCAAAACGGTGGTAACCAAGGAGATTGGAATAGAGAGCATGTTTTTGCTAAATCACTAGGAAATCCAAATTTGGGCACTGACGGTCCTGGAAGTGATGCACATCATTTACGAGCGGCTGATGTAACCTTGAATGCAACGAGAAACAACTATCCATTTGGTGATGGTTCAGGAAATGCTAAATTAGTTAATAATGCTTGGTATCCAGGGGACGAATGGAAAGGCGATGTTGCCCGTATGATTATGTACCTGCACTTGCATTATGGTGCTCAATGTCTTCCTAGTGCCGTGACCATCAGTTCACAAAACTACAGTGCTGATATGGCTGATATTCTATTAGAATGGAATGTTGAAGACCCTGTTTCTCAAGTAGAAATCAATAGAAATACAATATTAGAAGGAGTTCAAGGAAATAGAAACCCTTTTATTGACAATCCCGCTTTTGCAACAGCAATTTGGGGAGGACCACAAGCTCAAAATAGATTTGATGGAAGTGTACAATTAGATACTGAGGCACCATCTGTTCCAGCAACTTTATATGCTACTAATACAACCCAAACTGGAACAACTTTAACTTGGGTTCAATCAACAGATAATGTTGGTGTTTTAGGCTACCGAATTTACAATGGGTCAGTACAAATTGCTTCTTCATCAACAGCTAGTTATGTTTTAACTGGATTAACAGCGAATACAAATTATACCTTATCCATAAAGGCATTTGATGCGGCTGGAAACATTTCAGATGCTAGTAATAGCGTAGCTGTAACAACTTTAGTTGGTACACCACCAACAACTCCAACAACCTCTGTTGTTTTCATGAACGAGATTCATTATGATAATGCAGGTGCTGATGTAGGTGAGGGTGTTGAAATTGCAGGAACTGCCGGAACCGACTTAACAGGTTGGAGTATTATTCCTTATAATGGGAATGGTGGTGCATCGTACACTCCTGCAGGAAGTTTATCCGGTGTAATTCCGAATCAATCTAATGGATTTGGAACTGTTTTCGTAGCCATAAGTGGATTACAAAATGGAGCTCCTGATGGACTTGCATTAGTAAACAACTTAGGAAATGCAATTCAGTTTTTAAGCTACGAAGGCTCATTTGCTGCTACTAATGGTCCAGCAATCGGAATGACAAGCACGGATATTGGTGTTTCTCAAGCTGGAACCGAAGCAGTTGGTTTATCATTACAGTTGAAAGGATCTGGGAATCAATATAGTGATTTTACATGGCAAACTTCAACAACTAGTAGCTATGGAAACATCAATAACGGACAATCATTCTCAACGGTTGCAGAGCCTCTTACTGCACCAACAAATTTGGTAGCTAGTAACATCACACAAACCGCGACTAATTTGTCATGGGATGCAGCTACCTCTGCAGTATCATACGAAATATATAATGGAAATACTCAAGTGGGAGCTACAACAGCTACTACTTATACCTTAACTGGTCTAACGGCTACTACCGTTTACAACTTAACAGTAGTAGCATTAGATGTAGATGACAATACTTCTGAAGCAAGTAATTTAGTAAGCATAACAACCTTAAACAATACTACACCTACTCCAGCAGGAGCTATTTTTATCAATGAAATTCATTACGACAATGCAGGAACAGATGTTGGAGAAGGAGTTGAAATTGCTGGACCTGCAGGAACCAACATAACAGGATGGAAAATTATCCCTTACAATGGTAATGGAGGTGCTTCTTATACTCCAATAGGTAATTTATCAGGGACTATTCCTAATCAATTAAACGGATATGGTACTGTATCTGTAGCTATAGCAGGATTACAAAATGGTTCTCCTGACGGAATTGCTTTAGTAGATGCAAATAATAATGTAATTCAGTTTTTAAGCTACGAAGGTAGTTTTACTGCAACTAATGGTCCTGCTGCAGGAATGACAAGTACTGATATTGGTATTGCTGAAGCAAGTACTGCCACTGTTGGAAATTCTCTTCAGCTAGTTGGTAAAGGAACTCAGTATACAGATTTTACATGGGAAGCTGCTGTAAGCACTTTTGGAAATCCAAACACTGGACAAAAATTTGGTGATTTAGTTTTCATCAATGAAATTCATTATGACAATGCTGGAACTGATGTTGGTGAAGCAGTTGAAATTGCTGGTTATGCCGGAACTGATTTAACTGGTTGGAGTATTATACCTTATAATGGTTCAGGTGGAGCAAGCTATACTCCAATAGGAAATTTATCTGGTAGTATTCCTGATCAATTAAATGGTTATGGTACCGTATCTGTAAACATTGCTGGATTGCAAAATGGTTCTCCTGATGGAATAGCATTGGTCGATGCTACTGGAAAAGTGATACAATTTTTAAGCTATGAAGGTAGTTTTACTGCTACTAATGGTCCTGCTGTAGGAATGACAAGTACAGATATTGGTATTGCAGAAGCAAGCACAGCTGTACTAGGAACTTCATTACAACTAACAGGTGCAGGATATACCTATGCTGATTTTACTTGGCAAGCTTCCAATACTACTTTTGGAGCTATAAATAAAGGACAATTTTTTGGTGATGCTTCTGATATTTTAGTTGTAATTCCAATTGCTGAAGCAAGAAGCAAAGCAGATGGTGAAATTGTAACTGTAACTGGAGTTTTAACAGTTTCAGACCAATTTGCTGGATCAGCATACTTACAAGATGTTACTGGAGCGATAGCAGTTTTTGACAAATCAGTACATGGTACTGGACTTTTCAAAATAGGAGATTCTATCACTGTTACAGGAACTAGAAGCTCTTACAGCGAACAAGTTCAAATAAGCCCTGTGAGTGCGGTTACTAATAACGGATTACCTAATCAACCTGTTTCGCCGGTTACTATCACTTTGAGTGAAATGATAAACCACCCAGCTGAATTAGTAAGAATAGAAAATACGACTTTCCCTAAGCCTAGTGCCATTATGTTTGGTAATTCAAACACTGATATTACTGATGCAAGTGGAACAGCTCAATTAAGAATTGATGCTGATGTTGCTGATCTTACAGGTTTTGCACAACCAGAAAATTGTTCAGAAATAATAGGTGTTGTGGGAAATTATTTTGCCACTCAACAACTGTTACCACGAATGAGAACCGACTTCCCGTGTGCCGATAAATACCAACAAACAGGAAGTGATTTAAATATTTCAAAAGACAAAACTTTAGATATTGCGACTTGGAACATGGCGTGGTTTGGTGATGAAACTAATTCACCTGCTGCAGGAAAAGTGAATTCAGATGCGATACAAAAAGACTCAGTCAAAAATGTTTTGCAACAATTAGATGCTGATATTTATGCAGTAGAAGAAATATCTGATGATGTTTTATTTGCTCAAATGGTTAGCGAAATGAATGATTACAGTTATGTTTTATCTGAAGCAACTTCCTACCCAAATGATTTTACTAGTCCTAAACAAAAAGTAGGATTCATTTATAAAAATAAAACGGTTGTTCCTGTTAGCACAAAAGTTTTATTACAAACAATCCATCCTTATTATAATGGTGGAGATGTTTCTGCACTTGCAAATTATCCAGATGCTGATAAATCACGCTTTTTTGCTAGTGGTAGATTGCCCTTTATGATGACTGCAAATGTTACTATTAATGGTAACCAAAAACAAATTAACATTATTGACCTTCATGCTAGAGCAAATACAAGTGGTGATGCTCAAGGCAAATATGACATGCGTAAGTTTGATGTAGAAGTTTTAAAAGACACCTTGAATGCACAATATCCGGATGCTAACTTAGTATTACTAGGAGATTATAACGATGATGTAGATTACACCGTTTCAGATGTTCCTACAACTGTTTCTAGTTATGAAGCCTATGTAAATGATAGTGCCCATTTTAATGTAGTTACAAAAACATTAAGTGAAGCAGGATTTAGATCGTATGTGACCTATGAAAATATGATTGATCATATTACACTTTCAAATGAACTTGCGGATTTATACATCAATGAATCAGCAAGAGTACACTATGAATTTTACACGAGCGATTATACTAAAACAGCCTCTGACCACTTCCCTGTTTCAGTAAGATTACAATTAAAAGAATTGACGCTTGACGCTAGTAATACAAAAGATATAACTTGCAATGGCGAAGCTAATGGTACTGCTTCTGTATCTGTTTCAGGCGGAATTGCACCATACACTTATACTTGGAATATTGGTGAAATTACCGACACAAACTCTATATCAAATCTTGATGCGGGAACTTATAGTGTAACTGTAAAAGATATTTTAAATAATGAAGTAGTTGCAACATTTACTATAAATGAGCCTTCAATAATTGAAATTCCTGAAACTGAATCACCAACTGTATATTACGGGTATACAAATTCTTCTTGTACAACGCTTACCGCAGGCAATGTAACTGGAGGTATATTACCTTATTCATATACATGGAGTAATGGAGCTACGACAAGCAGTATTAATGTATGTCCAAGCGCAACAACAACTTATACATTAACGGTTACAGATGCTAATGGTTGCTCATCAGTATCCGAAAAAGCAGTAAATGTAATTGATGTACGTTGTGGTACTAATTCAAAAAATCCAAAAGTTGAAATTTGCCATAAAGGGAAAACAGTATGTATTGATGAAAATGCAGTTGCCTCTCATTTAGCACATGGTGACGTTTTAGGAAGTTGCGATACAGCAATTGAGGATGTAAAAATCACAGCTGTAAACGTTTTTCCAAATCCATTTGTAAGCCAAATCAATGTGGAAATTAATAGCTCATCTATTGCAAAAGTAGATTTTCAAATTTATAATTTCTTTGGACAATTAGTCAGCCAATCATCTCATAACATTACTTCAGGAAAATCAACTGTAAATCTACAATTAGCTGATTTAAGAAGAGGATTCTATTTCCTAAAAACAGTAGTTAATGGAAACATAAAACATATTAAATACCTTGTAAAGAACTAATTATTTCAACAAGTTAGATTGAGATAATTTGTTTTTATCTAAAATTAAAGCCTCCAAAATAATTGTTTTGGAGGCTTTTCATTTTAAGTCGTAACAAAAAAAATCTGCACAGATTATACTAAAATGTAAATAAAAAATTGTAAATTTATGTAGAGATACACCCCATTAATCGTTTGATATTATAATACTTACAAATTAAAAACATCTTAATTGATGCTTTAAATACTTTGATATTATGGAACCAAATATAAAAGTAAAACAAAAAAAAGAGGAATGGATTACAAAGGATCTAAAAAGTAAAATCCCAAAATTAGATTCAAAAACCATTTATATTCCAAATCAGAATAAGTTGTCATTTTGATTTATTTTTAAGATTACGTTGGCTAAGCTAACTTTGGAGCAGTGAGTCACTGTTCTGTAATTGAATGTTTTTTCAAGCACTGGGTTTAAAAGGCTCTCCGCAGAGCTCCGAACCTTTTAAACCCGTATTCCTAATTGGAGTGAGTGACATAAAAGTCCTCACTCCATTAACGATTTAAAGGCTATGGATTTTGCTCAATATAAAGAAACTTTCGCAGAAGAAGCTACAAAAGTAGGCTACTCCAACCAGAATATAAACCACTGTTTGGATTATGCCGAAGTGCTTTTTTTAAACAACGTTCCCGTTATTTATGACTCTTCCCATTTATCCTTACTTGTAGGATATAAAAAAGAATATCTAAAAAAAGCCGCATTGTACACCAAATACTTTTATCGTAATTTTGAAATCACAAAAAAGAACGGAAAAAAAAGAGCCATTTCGGAACCATTGCCTAGTTTAAAAGAAATACAGCACTGGATTCTAAAAAACATTTTATACAAAACTCCCATAAGTCCATTTGCTAAAGCGTATAAACCTCACGTAACTATTCTAGAGAACTTACGATTTCATAAAAACCAACTCAAAGTATTTACCCTTGACTTAGTGGATTTTTTTCCCTCAATTAAAATTGAAAGTGTAGAGCAAATATTTTTGGGAATAGGCTATTCAAAAAGTATTTCAAATTTATTATCACAACTATGTACTAAAGATGGTTTTCTACCACAAGGAGCGCCAACTAGCCCTTATCTCTCCAACCTAATTTTTAAAGAAACTGATGAAGCTATTTCTGAATATTGCAAACAACATAAAATTAGATATACCCGTTATGCCGATGATTTAAGTTTTTCAGGAAATTTTGATGAAAAAAAATTGCTTCAAAAAGTAACTGAAAACATTCAAAAAATAGGCTTTAAAATCAATGTTGAAAAAACAAAACTCATGAGACAAAACATGAGACAAACTGTTACAGGAATTGTTGTCAATGATAAACCACAGGTCGTTTTCCATAAACGCAATAAATTAAGACAAGCCATGTATTATATCATGAAATTTGGTATTGATGAGCATCGGGAATACAAAGAAATAGACCAAGTTCATTTTCTCGAACATTTATTAGGCAAAATAAATTTTGTTTTACAAATCAATCCAAAAGATTATGAGTTTATAAGATATAAGTCATTCCTTCTTGATTTAAAAGAAAAGCAAAAAGCTCGCATGATAAAAACAGAACTATTACTGATGTAAAAAGCAATATGAACAACTAATAATAGTAGAAAAGCCCTTTATTGGGCTATTTTTATTTCGCTTCCTCTCTCAAAATAAAAATTTTAGACTAAATTCACAATTCAACACCCTTTTTTCGTTTCAGGAAAGTTAGGACCCTATCACAACAATACAAAGTTGAAATCACTAAAAAACCCTTATTTAATGAAATCAAAAACTCAGTTATTTATTGCGCTATGGCAAGAAGGTAGAACTAGATTTACAAAGCAATTAGATTTAATTATAGAAAATGATTTGAAAAAGAAATTGGCAACTTCGCCCAATAGCCTTGGTTTTCTTATTCGCCATATTAGTGATGTTGAGTTGCTTTTTACAAAAAATATATTTGGTGCAAGCGAAGTTAAAGTAATTGCAAAAACAGTAATTACAAAAAAGGATACCGGTGAATGGACCAACCTATCCGAATTAAAAGAATACTCCCATTATGCCTATCAAAATTTATTAGCTATACTTGAAAAACAAACGGATACCGACTGGGATACCTCTATTACTACGTCAGAATTTGGCACAAAGACAAAAGCTGAAGCCCTAGGAAGAATTGTATCCCATACTGCTTATCATGCTGGACAAATGTCTATAATTAATAAATATGGAACCAGTTCCTAATTCATTGTTCTGCTAAATAGGAATTACTTTAGCTCCAATTTTTCTGAAATGAAAATGAAAATGAGGGATTAATGCGATGCCTAGCATAATGAAAAATATTACAATCCCCATAAAATAATAGTAATCCCTTGCGAACAAGGTATTAGTATGAATAGCAACTGCTTTACCTAACAATTTTTTAGCCAAAACTTTAGCTTTCATTGCCGAAGCTCCGTTGGCAAGTGCTGCATTTTCATACAATTGCAAACGCTTACTCGATTCATAATTTAAAGTAGTAACTGAGTTACCTAACTCATGATAATGCACACTTACTTGTCGCAGATTCATAAAAGAAATTAGCGCTAAACTTACAGTAAAAGCAAAAAATCGGAAAGAAACACCACTCAATGAGGCAGAAAAACTTTTGGATTCTGGTACTGATGCAATTGTAAACATAACGATAGAAAGCATTAAAATTCCATTTCCTAAACCTTGAAAAAACAGCGGTAATAAAACACTTTCTTCATTGGCCTGCGAGCCAAAAATAAAAAACATTTGAATATGATAGAGTAATAAAAAAGCAAATCCTGTAAGCCAAATTAAGCGCATATTTCTTTTACTTAACAGGAAACGAGCCGTTAATGCAATTCCTACAACAATTCCTAAAGCATTAAAAAACATAATGTAAGCATAATGATACGAATCTAATCCCATATCATTAAAAAGAAATGTGTTCGCAGCACTCAAATCTCCTTTACAAATATAATACAGTACGAGTAGTGCTCCACCTATTCTAAAATTTCTAAATTTGTAAATAGTTAAATCTATAAACGGACGCTTATTGTTTTTCTGCATGATAATAAAAGTAGCAAGTAATAACATTATTGTCCCTAAACAAACCCAAATACGAATGCTTTCAAACCAATTGTAATATTGTCCATACAAAAGAACATAGGCAATTATTGTTAGTAGAGAACTATAAATCACAAAACTTTTCCAATCCAATTGATGTAAAGGAAACCTTTTACTATGCAAACGTATGTTTGTTTTAAGACAAAGAAACAGCAATAATACTCCTGGAATTTGAACATAAATAATGGCAAGATACATTACATTAAAATCATAGTTTTGAAATACATAAGCATCAAACAAGTATGTAAAAGCATTCGAAATAAGTAGCGTTCCGTAAAAAACAGCATACCCTAATACTCTGGAGCGCTCTGAATGAAATTGAGAAAAAATTAAACTTAATGTAATTCCAATCATTGCAACAGTAACTGCTCCACCTAAAAATCGTAAAATAAAGAAAAGTAGGGCGTCATTAGTAGTATACAAAACTAAATTGATCGCTGTGAACAATAAAACACTCATTAGAAAATACGTTTTGGAAGCAAAATAGCTAAAAAACCTTCTTTCTAATGGAAAGAAACTGGCAATTCCAACATAATACAAAACGATGGAGAATTGGATATCAGTAGGATCCAGACCGTAATAACTGGCGGCACTATTAATTCCTCCAATGTAACCTGCTAACATGGATACCGCTGGCAGAATTACTAAAAAAATAACCGCTTTAATTAACCATTTGGGAACCCAACTTTTAAATATGTTTGATGACTGATCCATGTAACTATTATAATTTAGGAATCAATACCTCAGCATTCATCCCTGCACGTAGATTATTTGTTTTAGCAACAGCATCTGTCAAAAGAATTCGAACTGGAAATCGTTGAATAATTTTTACAAAATTTCCTGTTGCATTGTCTGGTGGCAAAAGAGAAAAACGAGATCCTGTAGCTGGCGCAAGCGACTGTATTTTACCGTGATAGGTTTCATCTGAATAAGCATCAACTTTAATCACTACCTCCTGCCCTTCTTTCATATTGGCAATTTGAGTTTCTTTAAAATTAGCTACAATCCATTTTCCCTGGTCTTGATCTACAATGAATCCTAAAGTTTGTCCTTTTTGAATTAATTGTCCTACCTGCAAGGTTTTGTCACCCATAATTCCATCTGCGGGAGCGGTAATAACAGCATAAGTCAAATTGAGTTTTATATTAGCCACTATTGCTTCTCTCTGCTGCACATTTGCTTTAGCAACGGCCAATTGAGAATCGACATCATTTATTCTCCCTCTAGCCGTTTTATAGGTATTTTGAACTGCTTTATACTCTGATTTTGCTATTTCAAAACTCGTTTTTATGGCTTCAAAATGCTGTTGTGTAACTGCTTCTTCATCCAATAGTTTTTTATATCTATTAAATTCTTGTCCTTGTTGCCACAATTTGGCTCTGGATGCGGCAATACTTGCTTCGCTTACTGAGGCGCTACTAGTAGTCGTTACAGCATTACTTTCTAATACCAACAAAGAAGCTTTTGCTGAACTCAATATGGCTTCGGCTTCTTGTAATTGCATTAGCGTTTCATTTTTATCTATCACAAACAAGGTATCTCCTTTATGAACTCTTTGATGATCTCTAAATTTAATTTCCTGCACTAAACCTGTTGTACGGCTCAATATTGGATTTATATATTCTTCTACTTGTGCGTCATTAGTTTCTTCATATCGATACATTTTTACCAGTGTATAACCACCATAAACTAACAATAAAATTAATACTATAGAGGCAATGCTATAGGTAATCTTAACCGTTATCCTGTCAATACGTTCGTGTTTTTCTGTTATTGTAGCCATAATTATAGGTCTCCTGTATTTTTTAAAAGTTCGTAATAATGTAATTGTTCTGATATTTTGGCTGAAATGAGATCGAATTGGGCTTGCAATAATTGAGTATCTGCATCCAATAAATCAGTAATTAAAGACAATTGGTTAAAATAAGTTTGATTGAGAATTCGGTAATTCTCTGTCGCTTGTTTTACATTCAATTGTAGTTCTTCAATTTTTTCTTGATCCTCTATATAATGTTTGTAGGCTTTATTGATATCCTTACGCAAATTATCTTGCACATATTCTTGTGCTATTTTTTGCTCTTCATATACTATTTTAGCTTCTTCCTCCTTATGAACATCATGATAAATAGATGAAATAGAATAAGATAATTTCACTCCTACTACACCTAATAAGTAAGGTGCATTTTCATAGGGATATAACTTAATTTGTGGATACGAATAATTATAATCCCCAAACAAACCTATTCTTGGCAATTTATCTGCTTTTAACCCTTCAATATTTAATTTGCTGAGTGCTACTTTTTGCTTTGCAATCTTCTGTAATGGTGATTTGTTTATGGCACTGTCAATATAATCATCGTAGCTCATTAATTTTTGATTTTCCTGAAGACCTATATTATCTGTGGGTTTTAAATTTTGCTCATCTGGTTCCCCCATGAAAATATTTAATTCCTGCATGGCTAATTGTGCATTATTACGAATAGCCGTTAATGCCGTTTTCTGTTTGGACAATTGCAGTTGCGCTCGAAGTAAATCACTTTTTAAAACCACTCCTCCAGTATGCAGTTTCTCGATTAAATTTAATCGTTCTTCATTTTGATAAATATTTTTCTTTACTAATTTTTCCAATTGTAAATACAGTTGTAATTTTAAATACGCTTGAGCCACTTGATAGTGAATAGACTCAATCGTTTCCTCTTCTATATATTGGGATAACTCTTGCTTCACCGCTTCTTTTTGAATGTTTGTTTTGAGCTTATGTCCATTATAAATATCAAAATAAGCATCTATAGTAGCCCCATAAATAGAATGATCTTCTAACGGAATGTAATCAGGGTGGTGTAAAACTCCGTTATTAAAAATTGGAATATTAGCTAATTTACCATAGTTGGCATTAAAGCCTATTTCTGGCAATTGTTTGCTCTTTGCATTTTTTACAGCTTCCCCTCCCGACTCGGTATGCAAATGGTGCATTTTAATCTCTTTGCTGTTTGTGGACACTTTTTTCCAAACTTTTTCTAATGATATAGGAATACTATCCTTACTAACTTCTTGTGCTTGTAGGGACACCAGTGGGAACAAGAATACAGGTACTACTATTTTGTAACAATTAAAGTGCATAATTAGTTCTTAAATTAAAATGCAAAATTGCGACATCTTTTTAAGTCTTATTTTGTTAATTAAGCCATTTATTTGTTAATTTGAGCCAAATTAATATTTATCAAATGATACCGACAAAAGAGCTTGGATTTTTACAGAAAGTGAATCAATATCCTAAGACAACTTATATATACCATACAAAGATTGAGGAACGTCTTGACATGCACAGTCACAACAAGCATCAACTTACCTACGTTGAAGGGGGTGCGGCCTTTTTAAAAACAAACGACAATTCCTATTTCCTACCAGCCCGACATTATGTATGGATTCCCGCAGAGATGGAACATTTCATTGAATTAAAAACATCTGTAAGTATGATTCGAAATATTTATATCCCAACTCATATCCTTCCTAACAATGAATTTTATTCGAAAATGGGAATTTACCCTGCTTCCAATTTAATTTTGGAGATGATACTATATACTGAAAACTGGAGTGAGAATATTTTTGAAAAAGAAAAAAGTAAATACCAATACATAAAAACTCTAGGTACTATTATTGCTGAAATCAGTAAAAACCCACTGCCTGTTGTTATTCCTACTACTACAAATGTACGATTGAGTCCCATTTTAAAACACATTCATTTTCACGTTGACCAACCATTACTATTAAAGGATGTTGCTAAATTATTTGGTTTTAGTAGCCGTAGTCTTTCCCGTTTATTTAGAGATACTTTGGATATATCCTTTCTACAATATGTAAAACTCACCCGAATTATTCTCAGTATGGAAAAGTTATTACAAACCGAATTATCTATTAGCGAAATTGCCTATGCATCTGGATATAATAGTTTAGCCACTTTTAGTAATACTTTTTATAATTTGGCTAAAATAAGACCCGTTGACTTTAGAAAAACGAATCGAGAGATTTCTAAATAATTAAAACAGCTATTTCTTAAAAAGAATAGCTATTCCTTTTAATAGAACTAATCCATAGCTAAAACTTCAATTCTTATATAAAATAAATAATCGATTGAAATAAAACATTTTATGCTTATTTATCATGTAAAAATTGATTAAATTTGAAAGAAGCAATTTCTCTTTGCTCGGTAAACCTTTATACCATAAATCCATAAAGACTTATAATTAGTAATTCTAAAAAAACAAAGTAAAATGGCATTTATAGACTATTACAAAGTATTAGAAATAGATAAAAAAGCAACGGAGACGGAAATAAAGAAAGCCTACCGAAAAATGGCTCGTAAATACCATCCAGACTTAAATCCAAACGATAAACAAGCAGAAATAAAATTTAAAGAAGTCAATGAAGCCAACGAAGTATTAAGCAATCCTGAAAATCGTAAAAAATATGATGAATACGGTGAAAATTGGCAACATGCCGAAGAATATGAAAAATCGAAAAGGCAGCAGCAACACTACCAAGGAAGTGGTCAACAAGGCGGTTTTGGAGGTTTTGAAGGTGGAGATTACTCCGATTTTTTTGAATCTATGTTTGGTGGTAGAGGCACTAGAGGTGGTGGACGTCAAAGCGCACAATTTAAAGGACAGGATTTTAATGCTGAATTACATCTTGATCTTAAAGAGGTTTACACCACACACAAACGTACGTTAACTATTAATGGTAAAAATATCCGACTCACAATACCTGCTGGAGTAGAAAATGGCCAAGTCATAAAAATCACAGGACATGGTGGCGATGGCGCAGGTGGTGGACCAAAAGGTGATTTATATATCACCTTCTCAATATCAAACCATACTGATTTTAAACGCGACAAGAACAATCTTTATTCTAATGTGGATCTGAATCTTTATAGTGCCATTTTAGGAGGTGAAATTACCGTAAATACATTTGATGGAAAAGTAAAACTAAAAGTAGCGCCCGGAACTCAAAACGGTACTACAGTAAAACTTAAAGGAAAAGGGTTTCCTGTTTATAAAAAGGAAGGACAATTTGGAGACCTATACATCAACTACCAAATTGTAGTTCCAACCAACCTGACGGATAAAGAAAAAGAATTATTCACAGAACTTGCTAAGCTAAAAAAACCATGAGTATAGAAAATTTTATCCCCGTAAATACCCTATGTATTCATTATAAAATGGAGCAAAGCTTCTTTGGTACTTTAAGTGAAATGGGGCTTATTGAAATCCAAATTATTGATAAAACACCCTACATTCATCAAGATTCATTATATGAAGTGGAAAAAATGATTCGGATGCATCAGGATTTAGAAGTAAATCTTGAAGGAATCGATGTTGTTCTCAACTTATTACAAAAAATAGATTCCTTAAAAAAAGAAATTCATACGGTTAGAAACCGCTTGCGATTGTACGAAAACTAATAATTGCCTCCCCTTCTCTATTTTCTATTACCTATAAATAACAGATTTAAAATTCTAGAAAACATGATAAAAATAATGAATGATTTACCGAACAATGTTTTGGGTATTTCTGGAGAAGGAAAAATTACAGGAACAGATTACGAAACTATTTTAATGCCAGCCGTTGAGGATAAACTAAAAAGGCATAAAAAAATTAACCTACTCTATCATCTAGGAGATAAATATACTGGATTTGATTTGCATGCTATCTTTGATGATGCGAAACTAGGATTTCAACATTTATCCGCTTGGGACAAGATAGCCCTAGTCTCCGATCATGAATTGATAAACACTACTGCTAAATTATTTGGCTTCATGTTGCCTTGCACACTTCGTACGTTTAAAAATGATAAATTAGAAGAAGCCAAAAAATGGATTATAGAATGAATAACTGAGTTTATTAAAACAAATGTTTTTTTATTTTTTGCCATATGGAAAAAACTCCATCACATAAAAATAAATCTTCCCATTGTGGAAAAATTATTTCTGTTAGAGGTAGTGTGGTAGATGTATGGTTTGAAAATAATTTGCCTTCCATCTATACCGTACTTCATACTGGAAAGGATAAACAAGTTATACTAGAAGTATTGACCCAGCTAGATGTAAACAGAGTCCGTAGCATTGCGCTAACCCCTACTCAAGGACTTGCTCGTGGTATGGAAGTTGAAACAACTGGAGAGCAACTTACAATACCTGTGGGAAAAGAAATCATGGGACGGATGTTTGATGTTTTTGGAAAAACCATTGATAAAAAACCACCTATAAAAGCTACTGAATGGCGCAGTATCCATCAAGTACCTCCCCAATTATCAAAAAGACTCACAAAATCAGCCATCTTTGTAACAGGCATTAAAGCCATTGATGTGCTAATCCCCATGGAGTTAGGTGGAAAATCCGGGCTTTTTGGAGGTGCAGGTGTAGGTAAAACTGTTTTATTGACAGAGATGATACATAATATGGTTTTGCATAACAAAGGAGTCAGTATGTTTTGTGGCATTGGGGAACGTTGTCGTGAAGGGAATGAACTTTACCATGATATGCAAGAAGCGGATGTTCTAAAAAACATGGTAATGATGTTTGGTCAAATGAATGAACCGCCAGGAGCTCGTTTTAGAGTTGGACATGCAGCATTAACTATGGCCGAATACTTTCGGGATGATGAACATAGGGATGTTTTATTACTTATTGATAATATTTTTAGATTCATCCAAGCTGGTATGGAGGTTTCTGGCTTGATGGGACAAATGCCTTCCCGTTTAGGTTATCAACCTACATTAGGAACCGAACTTTCTAAACTGGAAGAGCGGATCGCCAATACTGATGCTGGAGCCATTACCTCGATTCAAGCTGTTTATGTTCCTGCTGATGATTTGACTGATCCAGCAGCTGTACATACTTTTTCCCATCTGTCAGCCTCAATTGTTCTTTCTAGAAAAAGAGCTAGTGAAGGTCTTTATCCCGCCATTGATTTATTACAGTCCAATTCAAAAATGGCCACTCCAAGTATTATTGGCGAACGACATTATAATTTGGCTCGGGAAATAAGGCAAACATTAGAACAGTATGAAAATCTAAAAGATATTATCGCCATGTTAGGACTGGAACAATTGTCATTGGAAGACCGTAATATCGTAAATAGGGCCCGCCGTTTGGAACGATTTCTCACACAACCCTTTTTTACCACCGAAAAATTCAGTGGAATCAAAGGAAAAAATGTAAGCCTGAAAGATACATTGGATGGCTGTGAACGAATTCTTTCGGATGAATTCAAAGAATTACCTGAAAGTACTTTTTATATGATAGGTACCATTGATGAAGCTTTAGAAAGACATAACGAAAAATCAAATAAAAATGGAATCAACATCCATGAATCTGAAAATTCTCCTTCCATATAAAATATTCAACGAGATTGATAAAGTTGAGCAAATCATTGCAGAAACTACTGAAGGTTCGTTTGGATTTTTACCACATCGTTTGGATTGCGTTGCAGCATTAGTCCCTGGTATCCTAGCTTATAAAACAGCTAAATCTAACATACAATATGTTGCGATTGATCAAGGTATTTTAATAAAATTTGGCTCACAAGTATTCGTTTCTGTGCGGAATGCCGTAGGCGGAAAAGATCTTGGCAAACTCCAAGAATCGATAGAAAACGAATTTAAAAATTTAGATGATAAAGAAAAACAAATGCGCTCTGTCATGACTAAACTGGAAAGCAGTTTTATTCAAACTTTGAAAAAATTTCGAAAAGAATAAAATGAAAACAACAGATACAAAAAATGAGAATCCATTTAGCAAACAAGTGGGACTGAAAGAAAAGAGAAAACTGAAAGCGTTAAAGGAAAACAAAAGAAGCATTTGGTTTGGCCTTGGAATGTTTGGCTTAGTAGGCTGGTCGATAACAATCCCAACCCTAGTAGGTATTGCGATTGGATTATGGTTAGATAAAAAATACCCCGAATCGTTTTCCTGGACCATGTCTTTTTTAATTATTGGTTTATTTACAGGTTGCCTCATAGCATGGCATTGGGTAGCTAAAGAAAATAAAGAAATGCATCAAGATAAAAAACAAAAAAATGAATGATGTTTTACAGCTGTTTTTTGCATTCACCTTAGGAATAATCTTAGGAGGACTATTTTTTGCTGGATTGTGGTTTACAGTAAAAAAAGCCGTGCAATCAACTATACCATTAGTCTGGTTTGGATTAAGTTTTTTAATTAGAGTATTTATTCTATTATTTGGGTTTTATTCTATTTCGCATACTAGTTATCCAAAACTTATCGCATGCTTACTTGGTTTTATAACGGCCCGAATTATTATACTGCGAATGACCAAATCGTATGATGAAAGACAAACAAAATTAAAAAAAGAGGAGGTGCATCATGAAACTTAGTCCCGACGAAACAGTCTTTTGGCAACACGGTTTTATCCGTATTAATCTAACCTTAGTAACAACTTGGGCAGTATTGATTTTGATGGTGGTTGGTGCACGATTAATCACAAGAAAACTTAAAACCGATATTCATATTTCGCGCTGGCAATGCATCTTAGAAATAGTTGTATTGGGTATAGCAACTCAAATTAAAGAAATAGGATTAGACAAACCGGAAAAATTTATCGGATTCATTGGGACTCTATTTTTATTTATTGCTGTTTCAAATCTTTGCATAATTTTCCCAGGATACATTCCGCCAACGAGTTCGCTTTCAACGACGGTAGCCCTTGCTATTTGTGTTTTTGTAGCAGTTCCTTTTTTTGGTATTCTCGAAAGTGGAATAATGGGTTACCTAAAATCGTATTTGCAACCTACAGTTATCATGTTGCCATTTAATATTATAAGTGAAATTTCTAGAACCATTGCTTTGGCAGTCCGTTTGTTTGGTAACATCATGAGTGGTGGAATGATTGTCGCCATATTATTGAGCATCATGCCGTTTGTATTTCCCGTATTAATGACAATTCTAGGTTTAATTACCGGAATCATTCAGGCTTATATTTTCAGTATTCTGGCAACTGTTTATATCGCTGCCGCCACACATGAATCGAAATCAAGTACAGAAACAGAATAATAACCTAATAACATTTCTCATGGACAATTCAACAATAATTGCGATAGTTTCCATCATCACCGCTGGAGTTACCACTTGCTTAGGGGTTATTGCACCAGGATTAGGTCAAGGAAAATCGATCACAACCGCATTAAACTCAATCGCACAACAACCTGACGCTTCCCAAACCATCACACGAACTTTATTTGTGGGTTTGGCCATGCTAGAGTCACTTGCTATCTACTGTTTTGTGATATCGATGATTCTCATTTTTGCCAATCCTTTTTGGAACTATTTCATAACAAAATAAAAATCAGATGAAGATTAATTGGTTTACAGTAATAGCCCAGATTGTGAATTTCCTTATTTTAGTATGGTTGCTAAAACGATACCTCTATAAGCCAATTCTTACTGCTGTTGAGGAACGCGAAAAAAAAATTGTTGCTCAACTGGAAGATACTGTTTCAGAAAAAAAAGAAGCGATTAAAGAACGGGATGAATTCAATCAAAAAAATCAACTATTCGACCAAAAAAAAGAAGATTTGATGAATAATGTAATTGCGGAAATTAATGAAACGCGCCAAAAACTTCTTGAAGAAGCCCGAAATACCGCAAATGCATTGCAAACCAAATTGAAAAAAACACAGGAAGAAAATCAAGAAAATGTAAATCTGGAGCTCTCACAAAAAATAGAAAAAGAAGTTTTTGCAATTGCAAAAAAAATACTTGCTGATCTTGCTTCGGTTAGTTTAGAGAAACAAGTTGTCAACGTTTTTATAAAGCACTTAAAAGAATTGAAAGAAGAAGAAAAGAAACAGTTCCGAGCTGTATTCAAATCTGGGTCAAGTTACATTCTTATAAAAAGCGCTTTTGATTTAACTACTGCCTTACAAGCCAAAATTCAAAAATCGGTAATAGAAATACTCGGATCAGAAATCCAGTTCCAGTATAAAACCATTCCTGAATTAATCAGTGGTATCGAACTCACAGCAAACGGATATAAACTGTCATGGAGCATTTCAGAATATCTTAAATCACTTCAAAGAAAAAATTCAGAAACCATCGCCGAGAAATTAGACGAGATAAATACAAAGAAAAAATAGAAGGGGTTTGGAATTGAAAATATAAACTCGGAATAAAATATGGAATCAACTGATATACATATTACTATTGATAAGACCTTTGAACAACTGGGTCGGGTTAGAGAAAATCATCAGTATTTTTTCAAACCCCGCGAAGTGGGTACAGTCATCAGTGTGTCCGAAGGTGTTGTGCGAGTTTCTGGCCTTCCCAGTACAGGATTTGAAGAGTTATTGAAATTTCCTGGGAATTTATTTGGTATCGCTTTTAATATTGATGAGAATGAAATTGGCGTCATTCTTTTGGGAGAAAACTTTCTTTTGAATGCTGGTGATGAGGTAGAACGAACAGGCAGAATAATGGATATTCCTGTTGGAAATTCATTAATAGGGAGAGTAATAAATCCGTTAGGAGAACCGAAGGATGACAAAGGTACACTTACTTCAAACCAACGCCTACCTATAGAACGCTCTGCTCCTTCCATTATGGACCGCTCCCCTGTTATTGTCCCTTTGCAAACAGGGTTAAAAGTCATTGATGCCTTAATCCCTATCGGTCGTGGTCAACGAGAATTGATTTTAGGTGACCGCCAAACGGGAAAAACGGCCATTGCTATTGACACTATCCTCAACCAGAAGGGTAAAGATGTACTTTGTGTTTATTGTGCTATAGGGCAACGTGCCTCCTCACTAGCCAAAGTGATTGCCAACCTGAAAGAAAAAGGAGCTTTGGAATATACTTTAATGGTGGTCACAGAAGGAAATGACGCCTCTGGATTGCAATATATTGCTCCTTACGCTGCCACCAGTATTGCGGAATATTTTATGGAACAGGGCCGTGATGTCTTGATTGTATATGATGATTTGACCAATCATGCGCGGGCTTACAGGGAACTTTCGCTTCTTTTACGAAGACCCCCTGGACGTGAAGCTTTTCCTGGCGATATTTTTTACATACATTCTAAATTATTGGAACGTGCCACCCATCTCAGTGATGAAATGGGTGGGGGTTCCTTAACAGCCTTACCCATCATTGAAACAGAAGCCCAAAATATTTCGGCCTATATCCCAACCAATCTTATTTCTATCACTGACGGACAACTTTATCTTTCCCCTAAATTGTTTGAATTGGGAATTTTACCCGCTATTGATATCGGTAAATCTGTTTCTCGTGTGGGAGGAAAAGCACAATTACCTGCGTATCGTGCAGTAACTGGAGATCTTAAACTCGCCTATGCCCAATTTGAAGAATTGGAAACCTTTGCTCGTTTTGGTACTCGATTAGACGAAAATACGCGAAAGATAATCGAACACGGAAAGCGAATTCGAAATTGCTTGATACAACCGGAATTACAGCCTATGTCAGTTCCTGAACAAATTGTGGTGCTTATGGCATTGACAAACGGGCTTTTTGATACTATTCCGATTAATAAAATTCAGGAAGCGGAAAAGGCTTTGTACCAAATAAGCTACGACCTTTCTTCGGAAATTTTAGAACAATTAGCATCCAATGATGAATTGAGCAAAGCCAATCAAAAAACGATCCTAAAACTAGCCAGCAATGTACTGGCTCCATTTCAGAATAAACCTCAACCGACAGCAAATAATACGTGATGGATACATTAGAAAACTTAGATCGAAAAATCAATGGTGCTGGAGAATTGAAATCCGTAGTTCGCACTATGAAAGCGATGGCTGCTTCTAATATTGGGCAATATGAAATGGCAGTCAATTCACTAGAAAATTACCATTATACCATCGCGTTAGGAATTATAGCCTATTTTAAAGAAAACGGAAAAGATATTGTCCAAGAAGAAAAAGTCACTAGAAATGAGGACAAACCAATTTGCGCTATTGTTTTTGGTTCAGACCAAGGACTCGTTGGACAATTTAATGATTCCCTTAGCCAATTTGTTTTGGAATCCCTCCTTGATTTAACTGGTAAAAAAGAAATTTGGGTCGTAGGAGAACGCATTCAATTACTACTATCGGATGCTGGATTCGAAACTACTAAAAAATTTATGTTACCTAATTCTGTGCATGCAATCACACTCCTTGTCACTAAAATACTGCTGGAAAGTGAGAAAAGCTATGAAAAGCAAAATACCAGGGAGTTTTATATTTTTCATAATCAATCTATAACAAGAACACACTATTTACCAGTTATGCAACGCCTTTTACCATTGGATAAAAAATGGCGCGACAGCTTTAAAGAAATGCATTGGCCTACCAAAAAAATACCACAGGTTTTAGGAGGGTTGGAAACTACTTTATTGGCGCTAATACGTGAATATCTTTTTGTATCTTTATTCAAATCTTGTGCTGAATCACTAGCTACTGAAAATGCTAGCCGCTTGAGTGCTATGCAAAGAGCCGAAAAAAACATTTCAGAATTATTGGATACGCTCCATCATAAATACCATCGGTTAAGACAAAGTTCCATTGATGAAGAATTATTCGATGTAGTCTCCGGATTTGAAGCATTAAAAAACAAATAGCATTCCATTTTTTTATTTAGACAAATGGCAAAAATTCGGACCCATTGACAGCTACATCTTTAAAATTTATTGTTTGTTTATGTCTTTTCAATTATGGAGAGATTCATTTTTATTTTTAGAATTGTCTGGTTTTAATTAAAATTTAATAATCACTAAAATGAAAACTGCATTTAACACTTTAAAACTCGTTTATCTTGGCATTGATACCCAAAAAGAAAATGTTGTTTTCATGCGTAAAGATTGTCATATCTGTAAATCAGAGGGATTTGAAGCACATAACAGAATTTTAGTTACTGCCAACAATAATTCAATAATCGCTACTTTATTTATAATTACAGATGGAATTATCAAAGACGGAACCGCAGGTCTTTCTGATAGTGCCCATGAAGGTTTAAAGGCAAAAGAAGGGGATGAACTTAGTTTTTCTCATTTACAACCAGTACTTTCCATGCGGAGCATCCGATCAAAAATGTACGGAAAACAATTAAATGATGCTGATTTACTAAACATCATTGATGACATTGTAAAAGGAAAATACTCTAATATAGAAATTGCCGCATTTATAACTGCTTGCGCTGGAGACAATCTTAATATTCATGAAATTATTAGTCTGACCAAAGCTATGGTCTATTCTGGGAAAAAACTATCTTGGGACAAACCGATAGTAGTTGACAAGCATTGTGTAGGTGGGCTTCCTGGAAATCGTACAACACCAATTGTTGTAGCTATAATTGCTCAATATGGGCTTACAATTCCTAAAACATCTTCCCGCGCCATCACTTCTCCAGCAGGTACAGCGGACACATTGGAAACAATAACAGAGGTCAATTTGGATATTAATCAAATTAAAAAAGTAGTCGAAAAAGAAAATGGTTGTTTTGTATGGGGTGGCTCTATAAAACTTAGTCCTGCTGATGATATTTTAATTCGTATTGAAAGAGCACTTGATGTCGATAGCGAAGGTCAAATGATAGCCTCAGTTTTGTCCAAAAAAATCGCTGCAGGCTCTACCCATGTAGTTATTGATATTCCAATTGGAAAAACGGCCAAGGTAAGAACTGAAGAAGATGCTGAAAAACTACGGTATTATTTTCATGTTGTTGGAAAGTCAATGGGCATAGAAGTAAAAGTACTTTTCACAGATGGATCACAACCTATAGGTAGAGGAATTGGGCCATCATTGGAGGCTATGGATGTGTTAAGTGTGTTACGAAATGAAAAAGAAGCTCCTCAAGACTTGAGAAACAAAGCGTTATATATTGCTGGTGCCATTATAGATTTGGCAAATACACAATCAAAAGAAAATGGATTTAATACCGCCGAAAAAATTCTTTCCTCTGGTAAAGCTTATGAAAAATTCACTGCTATTTGTAAAGCCCAAGGTGGATTTAAAGAACCTGAATATGCAATTTATAAAAAAGACATTCATGCTGATAAATCAGGAATTGTAACCGAAATTAACAATCGTAAACTTGCTAAAGTAGCAAAACTTGCAGGTGCACCACATGATTCTAAAGCAGGGGTACTACTTCAAACTCCATTAAATACTCCATTGAATAAGGGAGATTTACTATTTTCTATCTACGCTGAAACTGAGGGAGAATTAAAATATGCAGTCGAATATTTAAAAACGGAACCCAATATTATTTTGATACATTAAAATGTTATGAAAAAAATATTTTTTTCTTTACCTGAAAATGAGAAACTTACACTTCAACTAATTCAAAAAGAACAGGGAGAAAATGGTCAGGTCGAAATTCGTAAATTTCCAGACGGTGAAACTTATATTCGAATATTATCGGATGTAAGGGACAAAGAGGTATTTCTTGTTTGTACTCTTCACCAACCTGACAATAAAATAGTACCTCTATTTTTCTTGGCAAAAACGGCTAAAGAAATGGGAGCCAAAAGCGTTAGTCTTATTGCTCCCTATCTAGCTTATATGCGACAAGACACTATTTTTAACCCTGGAGAAGGAGTTACTTCTACCTATTTTGCTAGTTTTATTTCCAGTTTTGCCAACCGCTTAATCACAATCGACCCGCACTTACACCGCCGTAGTACCTTGGCTGAAATATATTCAATCCCAACAAAAATGGGACATGCAGCAGCTCTTATTTCTTTATATATAAAAAACAATATTAAAAAACCTCTATTGATTGGGCCAGACATGGAAAGTGAACAATGGGTTTCTGAGGTGGCAAAAAATGCCAATGCGCCTTATATCACATTAACAAAAATTCGCCATGGAGATCGAAATGTAACCGTCTCAATTCCTCAAGTAGAACAATACAATAATCATACTCCTGTCTTGGTAGATGATATTATCTCGACTGGAAGAACGCTTATTGAGACCATTCTGCATTTGAAAAAAGCAGGAATGCAACCTCCTATTTGCATTGGTGTTCATGCAGTCTTTGCTGCAAATGCCTATCAAGAAATTTTAAAATCAGGAGCCAGGGAAGTTATTACCTGTAATACAATTCCACATCAAAGCAATAAAATTGACATCAGTGATTTACTGTTATCATAAATAAAAACGATACAACTTCTTAGTATTGTCACTTTCTCCTTTTTATAAGAATGTATTTACTAATTACCATAATTTAGAATTATAAATCATTTATAATCGATTAAACGACTAATTACCAGACTAACACACAATTAAAAAGCCTGATAATCAGCATAATAGTTGTATATTTGAGTAGCCCTTTCTTGTTAAAAATTAATTCATGAAGCTTATGAATGCTATTTTTAAAATAATCAAATTGATTAATTCTTTTTTACTTGAAATTGGCGAACTCTCTTTTTTTGCTGGCCGCTTTTTTACGGAATGCTTCAAGCGACCTACAGAGTTTAAAGAATTCCTTCGGCAATGCTATAATATGGGAAACAGATCATTATTGCTTGTTTCTGTAACTGGTTTTATTATTGGACTTGTTTTTACTTTACAATCAAGACCTACTTTACAAGAATTTGGTGCTGTTTCTTGGATGCCTTCTATGGTAAGCATTTCGATTATTAGAGAGATTGGACCAATCATTACAGCGCTTATCTGTGCAGGCCGAATTGGCTCTGGAATTGGAGCCGAATTGGGTTCTATGAGAGTAACGGAACAGATAGATGCGATGGAGGTTTCGGGTACAAATCCATTTAAATACCTTGTTGTTACACGAATACTAGCCACGACTTTCATGCTTCCTGTTTTAGTTTTCTTTGGCGATGCCATTGCTATTTTTGGTTCCTACTTGGTCGAAAACATAAAAGGTCATGTTTCCTTTTTGCTGTACTACAATCAAGTTTTTAATGCCTTAGAATTTGGCGATCTTATACCTGCAACAATCAAAAGCTTCTTTTTTGGCTTTGCAATTGGTTTAGTAGGCTGTTTTAAAGGCTACAATTGCAAAAAAGGAACTGCAGGGGTTGGTATTGCTGCAAACTCGGCGGTAGTTTTTACCTCCATGCTGCTTTTTATTATTGATTTTATAGCTGTATTTGTAACTGATATCTTTTATGATTTATAATTGTATATGAACACTATATCCCAAAATAGTAACCCCATTATAGAAATCCGTGACTTAAAAAAAAGTTATGGAGATAACCATGTATTGAATGGATTCAATATGGTTTTGTACGAAGGGGAAAATTTGGTTATCATGGGAAAATCAGGATCTGGGAAGTCAGTCATGATAAAATGCCTAATAGGTTTAGAAAGACCTGATAGCGGTTCTATTACGGTAATGGGAGAAAATATTAGTGAATTAAATCAATCCACACTAGACGACCTCCGTACCGAAATTGGATTCCTATTCCAGGGTAGTGCGCTGTATGATTCGATGACCGTTCGAGAAAATCTAGAATTCCCATTAAGACGACACACTAAAAAATTTGGCGTACTAAAAGACACCACCCCATTAGTCATGGAAGCCCTAGAAAATGTAGGCTTAGCACACACTTTGAATTTAATGCCTGCAGAATTATCAGGCGGAATGAAGCGTAGAATTGCATTAGCAAGGACCCTAATTCTTCAACCAAAAATAATCCTTTATGATGAGCCTACAACAGGACTAGACCCAATAACGGCAAAAGAAATTTTATTGCTCATGAAATCCATTCAGGAAAAATACAATACCTCAGCTATTATTATAACGCATGACGTTGATTGTGCCAGAGTAATATCTAACAGGATGATTTTATTAGTAGATGGAATTAATTATGCCGAAGGAATATTTGAAGAATTATCAAAATCTATTGATCCTAAAATTCAAGCTTTCTTTAAATAAAATATAATATGGAAAAAACAACTTCACAAAAAATACGTCTTGGTCTATTTGTAATTATAGGGCTTATACTTTTTGTTTTGGCGATCTATTTCATTGGCGACAAGCAAAAGATGTTTGGAAAAACAAATCATTTAGAAACTATTTTTACTAATGTAAACGGACTGCAATTAGGTAATAATGTTCGTTTTTCAGGTGTAAATGTAGGTACAGTACGTGGCATTGAAATGGTAAATGATTCTAACATTAAGGTCGATATGATTATTGACAAAACTATTTTTAGACACATTAAAAAAGACGCAATTGCTACTATAGGTTCGGATGGACTAGTAGGAAGCATGGTTATTAATATATTACCCGGCAAAGGGAAACTACCACCTGTAGTGCCTGGAGATGTGATTGAATCCTTGAACCGCATTAGAACCGATGATCTTTTAAATACTTTTAGTAAAACCAATAAGAATGCGGCACTACTCACCGAAAATTTACTGGAAATCACAACCGAAATTAATAAAGGAAAAGGAACTGTAGGTTTATTAATAAATGATATTGAAGTAGCAAATGACTTGAAAGAAACTATTCATTATCTAAAAATATCAGGAAAACAAACCTCAGAATCGATAACCAATTTAAACAAAATTATAAATTCTTTGAATAATAAGGATAATGTCATCGGAGTTTTAAAAGATACAGCTGTCGCCAATAATATAAAAACGATTATCAATAATTTAGACCAGTCCAGCAGTGAAATTAATAAAGTTGTGGACAATCTCAATAAAACCATTTTGAATATCAAAGACGGAAAAGGTGCAATCAACTACCTTTCGAATGACCCAAGATTAGTAAAAAAAATTGATTCGACTATGACAAACATAAATGAAGCCAGCGTCCGCCTAAATGAAAATTTAGAAGCCTTAAAGCACAATTTTTTATTTAGAGGGTACTTTAGAAAACAGGAAAGAAAGAAACTGAAGGAAGACAAATAACGAGATTTTTGAAAAGATTACAACATAATCAACACCGTTTTATGTTATGCTTACAATTGAAAAACTAGGCATTATTTTAAGTCCTACAAGCAACGAATTTGAAAATAACGGGGTTTTAAATCCTGGAATTTATCAAGAAGGGAATACCGTACATGTTTTATATAGAGCAGTTCAAGAAGGAAATTATTCGACCATAGGATACGCCAAGACAGAGGGGCCAGTGAAAATAATAGAAAGGCTGGATCATCCTTTAATAACTAGGGAGTTGGATTATGAAAAGCAAGGTATCGAAGATCCAAGAATTGTAAAAATTGAGGGAATTTATTATATTACTTATACCGCCTATGATGGGGTAAATACCCTAGGAGCGATTACTACTTCTACTGATTTAATTCATTTTGAAAAAAAAGGAATCATAACACCTCAAGTAAATTATCAACAATACGAGAGTCATGTTAATTCTTGTAACCCATCCAAGCTCAACCCTAAATACCATCAATATTACAATCTTTTTGAACAAATAGGGCTCGTTAATGACGAAACAAGACTGCTTCGAGATAAAGATGTTGTTTTATTTCCTCGAAAAATAAATGGGCAGTTTGTGCTTCTCCATAGAATTTGGCCTGGAATTCAAATTGTAAAATTCGACCGATGGGAGGATTTAACTTTAAAATTTTGGGAGGATTATTTGACAAATCTTACTGATTATATTATTCTGGATCCAAAGGACCCTTATGAAATGAATTATATTGGAGCAGGCTGCCCACCTATTGAAACTCCAGAAGGCTGGGTGCTAATTTACCATGGTGTCCATGAAACTACTACAGGAAAAATATACCATGCCAAAGTAGCACTATTACATTTAGACCAACCTGAGATGGAGATTTCTAGGCTACCCTATCCCCTTTTCTCTCCAACAAAACAGTGGGAAATAGAAGGTGTCGTTAGCCATACCGTTTTTCCTACCGGTGTTGCTCTATTTGATAATGATCTTTACATCTACTATGGTGCTGCAGACAAGCATATTGCAGTAGCCAAAGTCTCACTTAAAGAACTAGTACTGGAGTTAAGAAAACAACCTTAAAAACACCAAAAATGAAATTAGATAAAGGAATAAAAATGTTGATTGTTAGCTCATATCCGCCTCGTGAATGTGGCCTAGCTACTTTTTCAAATGACATTATCAATGCTGTTAAAACTGTATTTGGTAGTACCCTTCCTATTGAAGTTTGTGCCTTACAAAATGAGGAAAACGAGGTCACTTATAATTCCGAGGTCACTTTTACATTATTGACATCAAAACTTGATCAATACCCGTTGACAGCTGAAAAAATCAATGAACGCAAGGACATAGGGTTGGTTTGCATTCAGCATGAGTTTGGTCTATATGGTGGTGAGTATGGCGACTATATACTTGCTTTTATTTTAGCTCTTAATAAACCTATTGTAACGATATTCCATACTGTATTGCCTAACCCTAATGAAAAAAGAAAAAAAATAGTGCAAGCCATTATTGATTTGTCTGATAAGATTATAGTCCTTACAAAAAAATCAGAAGAAATTTTAATTACAAACTATGAAACTCCAATTTCAAAAATCAAAATCATTCCTCACGGAAATCACAATGTATTATGGGAACAAAAACAATCTTTTAAAAATAAATATCATTTTTCAGATAAAACAGTCCTTTCCACTTTTGGATTAATCAGTGAAAATAAAAATATAGAAACCACTCTATTTGCCTTACCAGAAATCATTACAAATCACCCAGAATTAATTTATTTAATTATTGGAAAAACACATCCTGAAATTATTAAAACCGAAGGGGAAAAATACCGAAAAAAATTAGAATTCATTGTCAAAGAACTGTATTTAGATTCTCATGTGATTTTTATAAATGAATACTTAGAACTAAAACAACTATTAGAATATTTAACTTTATCTGATATTTATTTATTTTCCTCCAAAGATCCGAACCAAGCCGTAAGTGGCACTTTTACGTATGCCATGAGTTGTGGTTGCGCTGTGATTTCCACTCCCATTCCACATGCAGTAGAATCAATAGTAGATGGAACTGGAATATTATTAACGGAATTTGAAAATCCAGAAGAATTCCGAAATGCTATCATGTCACTACTTGAAGATGAAGAAAAAAGAATTAATATGGGTAAAAAAGCATTCTCACTAGCTCATATTACGTCTTGGGAAAATATTGCCATTCAATACCGATTATTATTTGATTTATTAACAATCAAAGAAGAGGATCTAAAATTCAGTTTGCCTCCAATAAAATTAGACCATATAAAAAAACTCACAACCAATTTTGGAATTCTCCAATTTTCAAAATTTAGCCAACCTGATCCTGAATCTGGTTATACATTGGATGATAATGCAAGAGCGTTAATAAATATGGTTATGTATCATAGGCAATTTCCCGATGAAGAAGTTTTAGAGCTAGCAAATACCTATCTCAATTATATTGAAGGAATACAACGAGAAAATGGCTGGTTTGATAATTATAAAGACTTTAATCATCAATTGACAAAACAAAATACTGAAGTCAATCTTGAAGATGCAAATGGAAGAGCACTATGGAGTTTAGGGACTGTTATTGCATATAAACAAACCTTACCCATTGAATTTGTAGTAAGAGCTAAAAAGTGTTGGGACAAAGCTATAGTGAGAATTGAAGACATTAGTTCACCTAGAGCTATTGCCTATGCTTTAAAGGGACTTTATAACTATTATTCTATTTATAAAGAAGAAGCGACCGAAATGCAGATTGAAAAGTTAGCTGATGAATTGTTACGCCATTATCATATCAATTCAGAAGCAAACTGGTGTTGGTATGAAGATTATATGACTTACGCCAATAATGTATTGCCAGAAGCTATGATGTACAGTTACTTAGTTACAGGGAAGCAGAAATATAAAAAAATTGCTATTGTTACCTTTGATTTCCTACTTTCTCATTATTTTATGAAAGGACAAATAAAAGTAATTTCGAACCGAGGATGGTTTAAAAAAGAAAATGAAAGAGTTTTTTATGGAGAACAACCTATTGAAGTGGCAACCACAATTATTACGTTGGATTTATTTAATGATGTAACTAAGAATGCAAAATACAAAGACCAACTTAAACTTGCTTTCATCTGGTTTTTAGGAAATAATCATCTCAAACAAATCATGTATAACCCAGAGAATGGAGCTTCTTATGACGGGCTAGAAGACAAACATATTAATATTAATCAGGGAGCCGAATCAACATTATGTTTTTTTAAAGCCCGCTTAATAATGGAAAAATACAAAAGCAATAACTATTGAATTAGTAATGGCTAAATTAGCTACTTTACTTACAGTTGGTTATGATATAAAAACAATAATAAATTGTGTTTTTATTGTTAGAAATCAAAAATATTTATGTTTTAACAACCAAAAGTACTATATTACACCGTGTACTAGCCCTATTTTACATTAGTACCTATTCAAAAACAATTTATTTTATATGACCATTATAATTTCACTTTGTCTGTTGTTGCTAGTAGCCTATTTATTTGACCTAACTGCCTCATTGACTAAAATACCTTCAGTAATCTTATTACTCCTTTTGGGTTGGGTAGTGCGAGAAGCAACTTTTCTATTCAGTATAGAAGTTCCAGACCTAACTTCAACTTTACCTATATTAGGGACTATTGGACTTATCCTTATTGTATTAGAAGGCTCATTAGAGCTTGAGCTTAATAAATCTAAGATAGGACTTATTAAAAAATCCTCTTTAGGAGCGTTTCTTCCTTTGATTGTGCTGGCTTTTTCACTTGCTTATTTATTGTATTATTATGGCGGTTATTCTTTTAAAGATAGTCTTACTAATGCAATTCCTTTTTGCGTTATAAGCAGCGCTATTGCTATTCCCAGTGTTCGGAATTTATCCAGCAGCCAAAAAGAATTTATCATCTATGAAAGTAGTTTGTCTGATATTTTTGGGGTAGTTTTTTTTAATTTCATCGCTTTCAACACTAGTTTTGGCATAGAGACATTTGGTTATTTTTGTCTGGAAATTTTGTTTATAATCGTGATTTCTTTTGTAGCAACCATACTACTTTCTTTTTTATTGAATAAAATCGATCATCATATTAAATTTGTTCCAATCGTTTTACTGATTATTTTGATCTATGAAATTTCAAAAATATTCCATTTACCAGCACTTATTTTTATCTTGGTGTTTGGTTTGTCAATTGGAAATTTAGATGAATTAAGGCATTACAAATGGACACGTCAATTCAAACTTGACCTTCTAAACAAAGAGGTTTCGAAGTTTAAAGAATTAATAATTGAAGCTACATTTTTAGTTAGAGCCTTATTCTTTCTCTTATTTGGTTATTTAATTAAAACGGCTGAAATTATAAATACCGATACCCTAATATGGGCAATAGGAATTGTTGTTATTCTTTTTATTCTACGATTTATTCAGCTTAAAATATCTAAAATGCCTTTATTCCCCTTGCTTTTTGTAGCACCAAGAGGTTTAATTACCATTTTACTATTTCTTTCCATTACTCCAGAACACACCATAGTTTTAGTCAATAAGTCATTAATAATTCAAGTTATCTTGCTGACTGCTTTTATTATGATGTTAGGATTAATGATAACTGCTAAACAAAGAGAAACCATTTTAGAGGAAAGAAGGAAAGCAAAGGCAAAAGCACTAAAAGAAACAGAAAAAATTTAAATTAATTTATAAAAAAAATCCGTTAAACGGATTTTTTTTATTTCATACTTTTCAAACCAGCAATTAATAAATCGACATCTTCCATAGAATTATAATGACTGAAAGAAATACGTAAGCTCGGTTTTTTCAAATCTTCATCAGAAAGTATTTCTGCCAATACATGTGATGGCCTTATACTACCACTCTGACAAGCACTGCCTCGAGAAACAGCAATCCCTTTCATATCTAAATGAAACAAAATCATTGCCGTCTTATCAGCCGAAAAAGGCAATAAAACATTTAATATATTATAAAAATCATCTGAATTACCATTAATTTTAAAACCCGGAAATTCCTTTTCTAATTGCTCAATTAGATAGAATTTCAATGCAGAAATATGCTTTTTCTCCTCTTCTAAATTAGAATAAGAAAGGTCCAACGCTTTAGCCATTCCGGCAATTTGATGCACCGCTTCTGTACCCGGACGTAGTCCTTTTTCCTGTTCTCCACCATAAAACAAAGGTTGAAGTCCTGAATTTTTTCTAACAAAAGCAAATCCAACCCCTTTAGGACCATGAAACTTATGAGCACTTGCAACTAGAAAGTCAACAGACAACTCTTGTAAATCTACATTTGTTTTGCCAATCGATTGTACTGTATCCGAGTGAAATAACACATTATGCTCCTTACATATAACCGAAACTCTTTTAAGGTCCAGAACAGTCCCCGTTTCATTATTAACATGCATCAAGCTCACTAACGTCTTACTATCTTGCGCTAACAAATCCGTTAAATCTGTTAAATCGATTGCACCATTGGGTTTAACCCTTACATAATCAACTTGAATATTATATTCTTGTTGTAACGCCATAATAGTATGCAAAACAGCATGATGCTCTATTTTACTTGTGATAATACGCTTTACTTTTAAATCTTTAACGGCTGAACGCAGGATCCAATTATTAGCTTCTGTCCCGCAGGAAGTAAAAATAATTTCTTGTGCTGTTGCATTGATATGCTTAGCAATCGATTTTCTGGAAAGTTCCAAAATACTTTTGGCATTCCGACCAAAACTGTGCGTAGACGAAGGGTTTCCGTAATCTTGAGCCATGATTTGAGCCATTTCTTGAATGACTTCAGTTCTAATAGCTGTTGTTGATGCGTTATCGAGATATACTTTTTTCATTGCTGCAAAGTTATGAAATATCAATTGTCTATTATCCAATATCAATTATCATTTTTTTCGCTATTTTTGCAGAAATAAATTTTATAATGAAAAGAGTTCTAAGCCTATTGGTTTTTGCATTACTATTAAATGGTTGTGATGACGGTAATTTAACACAAGAAGACATCAACTTTGAAACTGCTTCAATGCAAAGTTGTAGTACAAATAATATTATTTACAAGTTAAAAGACAAAGAAGCACTGCTAGTTGAGATTCCAGCAACTTCATTCACAACGGAGCCGTCATTGACCGATACCCCAACAGTTCTTGACATTAGCACTACTAATCGAGTGGTATATCGTTTTTATGGTGGTACAGTATCTGCTGATAATATTTGCGAGACAATACCACCTGCAACGCCTATCGTAACGGATCAATGGAATGCAACTGACGGTAAAATACAAATATTTACTACAGCAGTTAAAACAACAAACACTACTACTAATAGCACTAGAATTACTGGATACAATCATAATATTGTTTTCAAGAACATCACTTTTGCAAAAAATAGCGGCACCCAAGTTTATGAAACATTCCCTTTTGGTGATTATGTAACTACTGCGACAACACTCCCCTTTCTTTTTGATCAAACTGTAGAAAAATGTTCTGCTTCTAATCAAATATATAACTACACCAGTAGTGAGGCTTTAATGTTAACAATAGACCCCAATTTAATTGTTAATGAAGTAACACCATTAAATACACCTCGAACTGGAATTATTGGAACTACAACAAATATTCTTACGTACCGTTTATTTTCAGGACTACTTACCCCAGCTTATTTTTGTAATACAACCACACCAACTACTCCAGCTTTAAGCCAAGAATGGACAGGTGTAGAGGGTGTAGCAGGAACAAGCGGTATTGTAGAAGTGACTACAACGACGAATGGCCCTGGAAGTTTCAAGCATACAATTGTCCTTAAAAAGGTCACTTTAAAGAAAGGAAATAATGATTTTTTATTGGGTGATAATTTCATTTACGGAGACTTATTAACCACTAATTAATCCCCCATTATTTTCCTAAATTAAGAACAAAAAAAGGTCCCGTTTGCAAGTTGCAAACGGGACCTTTTTTCTTTGAAAAAAAACTTTTATTTACTGTTTTGTTTTATAAAAACCTCTGTTGCTCCTTGCCCGTATTTTTGATAATTGCCTTCTTGAAAAGCAATATTATCATAGCGTCCCAATAAAAAATCCAACTCTGCTTTTAGAACTCCTTCACCAACACCATGAATAAAAACTATTTTCGGAATGCGATTTCTAATCGCAAATTCGATATGTCTTTTAGCTGTTTCTGATTGTAAAGTTAGAATATCATAATTTGACATTCCGCGTTTATTAGGAACTAATTTTTCAATGTGTAAATCGAACTCAGGAGCCGAAATTTCGTTCTTATCTTTGCGTTCTTTTACAAAACTCCTTGCTTTTGGGATTGCTTTTTCCTTAGCAATTTCATCTACATTGATTCTTTTAATAGAATCCATTAAGTTACTGGAATTGTTTACTTTAATCAACTCGTTGACAAAAAAAGTCATCATAAATCCATCCTCAGTTTCAATAGTAATCTCTTTTTCTTTGGTTGAAACAACAACTCCGTTTATTGCTTCATCAAGTACTGAAACTTTATCTCCTTTATTAAACATCTTTATCTTCTTTTTCTTTATTTTTACTCGGCGTTTTAGCACTCAATTGCATCATCCCAAACATAAAAACGACTATTGCAACAACAGTGATATAAACATTTTTCTCAGCACTTACCTGCTCAAAAAAAGCTACCAGTATAGCAATAATCATTATTGGAATTATTAATTTTTTCATATTTTAAATTTCAGATAACAAAAGTAAGAAATAAAAAAAGAGCACTCCTTTTAATAAAAAACTTTCTTTATACTTAAAAAATAACAACTATAAAAAGCAACAGTTTTAAACCAAAAACAACAGTTAGAAAAGGACCACTATTTCCAACAAATTTAAAGCTATTTTTCTCGTTTTTTATTCTATAAAATTGTGCCTATTTTTTCAATTTGGAGTTTGTAAAAACAAGATTTTTATTTTAAATTTCTTTTGAAATTCTACTTAAAATATCATTCATCATCTCAATTTGAATTTTCTGGATTTCTATTAATTCTTCTTGTTGATGCCGAATTAAATGATCTAACTTTTCATGTAGCATTCTTATTTCTAATTCAGATTTTAAATTAATCATATAATCTTTTCTTGCTCGGTCTCGGTCTTTTTCTTCCTGACGATTTTGACTCATCATAATTACCGGAGCTTGAAGTGCAGCAAGACAAGATAAAATTAAATTCAATAAAATGAATGGATAAGGATCAAACCCTTTATTCAAGAGAATATAAATATTAGCCAAAATCCAAAGCACAATAAATATCCCGAATAAAATAATAAATCGCCAACTACCTCCAAAATCGGCTACTTTATCAGCTACAATTTGCCCAACGGTTCGAACTTCAATTTCATCTTCCACCTTACTTACTACAGAGTCGTAACCATCCAGTTCTCCAATAACTTTAGATTCGATTTTTGACAACTCCCCTATTTCATTTGACAAATAATTGGAGATGTATTTTTCTCTATATAAATTAAGCTCTTTTATTGATAAAAACTGATCGCTTTTGAAATTAGGAAAATCTACTTTCATTAATTCCAAAATTGGATTCCTAATTAATTTTCCAGAAACTTTATCCGTCAATGGAAATTCTTTTTTGGAAAGATCACTTATAAAAGTATTAATTGGTTTCATTGTAGCGTTTTTTACTAGGCTAATTTACATATTAAAAAAACACTTTGATAGTAAAATAATTATCAGCCCATCAATTCACTTTTATTTAAAAAAAGCACCTGCTTTTGTTAGACTGTGCTACATCTTACAACATAATCCAAAATAGTTCAATATATTTGTTTCGTTTTTATTTAAGGAAACCGTTTCGTTATGAACTACAAACAAATCATTTTTCTTTATAACATTCCAATTTCATCAAAATGGAATTGTTGTTGCTGTTTCTAAATAAACAACTTTTAACCCATTCTATTAACAATTCACCCCCTATAATCATGACAAAAGATCTGATTATCAATACTATTTCCTCATTAAAGAGTCATTTTTCCATTAATTATGGAATCAAAACGAAAACAGAAACTTTTACTGAAAAGCTGTTTTATACCTTATTTGATAAAAATGCTCCATTGAGCGAAAGCATTGATGAACTTGAAAAGTTATTTAAAGACATTTCAGCAATTGCTTGTAAAAAGCCCCATGCCTTATGCGACTCCATGTGGGATAAATATTTAGAAAAATTGCCTTCAGTACTTGAAAAACTAAATCAAGATGCGGCATACATTTTAGAAAATGACCCTGCCTCAAATAGTATCGAAGAAGTATATCTGGCATATCCTGGATTTTACGCTATTGCAATTTATCGTTTAAGCCACGAATTATATGCTTTGGACCTATTACTCTTCTCTCGATTAATGAGCGAGTATGCGCATCGTATTACAGGAACAGACATACATGCAGGTGCAAGTATTGAATCTCCCTTTTTTATCGACCACGCTACCGGAATTGTAATTGGAGAAACAGCTGTTATTGAAAAGAATGTGAAAATATACCAAGGAGTAACTTTGGGTGCACTGAGCGTAAGCAAAGACATGAAAAATGCCAAAAGACATCCTACTGTAGAGAAAAATGTATGCATTTATGCTAATGCAACTATTCTTGGAGGAGAAACCATCGTAGGAAAAGGAAGTATTATTGGAGGAAACACCTGGGTGACCAAATCAATTCCAGCCCAATCAATAGTTACAAATACAACAACAACCGAAGTAAAAGTAAAAGAGTTAAGATAGTATGGAGCCAAAAAAATTATTAGATCTAATTGGGAACACTCCATTAGTAGAAACGGTTAATTTGATCAAGAATAAAAATGTAAAACTCTTATTAAAACTGGAAGGTAATAACCCTGGAGGCAGTGTAAAAGATAGAGCCGCATACAACATGATTGCAGCAGCTTTAGAAAGAGGTGATATAAAAAAAGGAGATAAACTGATTGAAGCTACCAGCGGAAACACTGGAATTGCATTAGCGATGATTGCACAGTTATTCAATATAGAAATAGAACTAGTGCTTCCCGAAGATTCAACCAAAGAACGTACACAAACCATGCGTGCTTATGGCGCAACCGTAATCCTTACATCAGCCAAAGAAGGGATTTTAGGCTCTAGAGATTATGCGGATAAAAAAGTGGCTGAAGGTGGTTATATTATGCTCAATCAGTTTGCTAATGAAGACAACTGGAAAGCCCATTACAAAACAACTGGTCCTGAGATTTGGAATGACACTAACGGTACCGTAACCCATTTTGTTTCGGCAATGGGAACTACCGGAACTATTATGGGAACTTCTACTTATTTAAAAGAGAAAAACTCAGATATTCAAATTATTGGAGCGCAACCCAGTGATGGTTCTCAAATACCAGGAATTAGAAAATGGCCGCTAGAATATTTACCAAAGATTTTTGATGCCTCAAAAGTGGATCGGATTGTAGAAGTGAGTGAACAAGAAGCTAGAGAAATGACTAAAAGACTAGCTTTAGAGGAAGGTATTTTTGCTGGTATGAGCAGCGGTGGCTCTGTTGCAACTGCCATAAAAATAGCCGAAGAACTAGAATCAGGCGTTATCGTAGCTATTATTTGCGACCGTGGTGATCGTTATTTATCTTCTGATTTATTTGATTAAACATTTCATATGATTAAAATAATTAGAACCACTCCAGAAAACATAGATTTTATCAGCTTGATAAATAAACTTGATAAAGACATCAAACTAAGGGATGGCGACGAACACACTTTCTTTGCACAATTTAATAAAACGGATAGTATCAAAAATGCGATTGTAGTTTATGACGAATTAAAAGCAGTTGCCTGTGGTGCTTTTAAATTCTATGAAGAAGGTGTTGCCGAAATAAAAAGAATGTATGTAAATCCAGAAGCTCGTGGCAAAGGAATTGCTTCTAAAGTTTTAACCGAATTAGAATTTTGGGCAAAAGAAGAAAACTACACCAGTTGCATCCTTGAAACTGGTAAAAAATATCCAGAAGCTATTGCACTTTATAAAAAAAATGGATTTGTTGTAATCCCTAATTATGGTCAATATGAAGATATAGAAGACAGCATTTGTTTTCAAAAAATACTTTAAATATAATTGTCATTGTTATAAAAAAAATACTGCTCATTTTCAATTAACGAATCAGATTAATAATGAAAGCATATCGTTTATTTTTCGGATTATTTCTTTCATCATTTCTTATGGGACAAAAACTACAAGCACAAGACTGGCCAAATTTAAATAAATATCAAAAAGATAACATTCGTTTACAAAACGAACCTACTACTTCAAATAGCGTCGTTTTCATGGGCGATTCTATAACCGAGTTTTGGAGTCGTGAAGCGCCCCAATATTTCCAAACACATAATTACATCAATCGGGGGATAAGTGGGCAAACAACTCCACAAATGCTTATTCGTTTTAGAGCTGATGTGATTGCTTTAGAACCTAGCATTGTAGTTATTCTTGCGGGTGTAAATGATATCGCAGGAAATAATGGACCTGCAACCTTAGAAATGATTACAAATAATATTTTTTCTATGATTGACTTGGCAAAAAGCCATAATATCAAAGTAATTCTTTGTTCTGTTTTACCTGCTTTCGATTTTCCTTGGAACCCCAATCAAAAACCTGCTACTAAAATCATGGTCTTAAACAGCTTATTAATAAATTATGCCGATGCTAATGCAATTACATTTGTTGATTATTATTCGGCTATGGTTGATGACCGCAACGGATTGCCGCTAATTTATTCAGCAGATGGTGTGCATCCAAACAAAACTGGATATGAAGTAATGGCTCCACTGGTTGAGCAAGCCATTCAATTTAATTCAATCAAATAACTGGACACAATAATTGAAAAGAAATGAAATATAGAAAATTAGGAAAAACCAATTTTGAAATCTCCGAAATAGCACTTGGAACATGGCAAGTTGGAGGAAAATGGGGCTCCCTTTTTAATGATAAAACAGCTGACGAATTAATAAATACAGCAATAGACAATGGTGTAAACTTTATTGATACCGCAGATGTTTATGAAAATGGATTAAGTGAAACTGCAGTAGGTAGAGTGGTTCGTTCGCGTTCCGAACGAATTTATGTCGCTACAAAATGTGGTAGACAAATTAACCCTCACACAAGCGAAGGATATCAACCTAAAGTGCTTCAAAAATTTGTAGAAGACAGTTTAAAAAGAACTGGATTAGAAACATTGGATCTTATTCAATTGCATTGCCCTCCAAATCCAGTATACTATCGCCCTGAGATTTTTGAAATGTTTGATAGGTTAAAAGACCAAGGTAAAATTTTAAACCTTGGAGTTAGTGTCGAAAAAGTGGAAGAAGCGATAAAAGCAATTGAATATCCGAATGTAAATACCGTTCAGATTATTTTTAATCTTTTCCGTCAACGTCCTTCGGAGCTATTTTTCAAAGAAGCAAAAAAGAAAGATATAGGAATCATTGCAAGAGTTCCTTTGGCTAGCGGACTCTTAACAGGTCTTTTTAATGCGGATACTAAATTTGAAGCACAAGATCATAGAAATTTTAATCGAAATGGGGAAGCTTTTGATAAAGGAGAAACTTTTTCTGGCATCAATTACGAATTGGGCTTAAAAGCGGTTGAAGCATTAAAAGCATTGTTTCCAAATACAACAAACTTAGCGCCTATCGCTTTGCAATGGATTTTGAGTTTTGCTGAAATTAGTTGCATTATTCCTGGTGCTTCAAAAGTAAGTCATGTAGAATCTAACTTATCCGTTTATGATTTACCTGAATTGACACCCGAAAAAATTAAAGCCATGAATGACATTTATGAACAGTATATTAAACCTGAGGCACACCAAATTTGGTAATTAAAATTATACCCTATTTTATAAAAAAAGGTCTCAATTGTAATTGAGACCTTTTTTTGTTCCTATTCTATTTCTTAAACTAAAGTGGCAACTGACATAATTTCAGCATTCAACAATTTAGATATTGGGCAATTTTTCTCTGCCTTAGTTACTAATTCTTGAAATTTCTCATTCGAAATTCCAGCTATTTTAGCTGCAACAGTTAAATGGGAACTTAGTATTGTTCCCTCAACCAAATCAATAATACATTTGGTCTCAATACTTTCTATTTCAAAACCTTCTTCGGTAACATAAGCTGAAAGCTGCATAGTGAAACAGCCTGAATGTGCTGCTGCTACTAATTCTTCAGGATTTGTCCCCACGCCTTCTTCAAAACGAGATTTAAATGAATATTGTGTATTCTCTAATGTTTTACTTTGCGTTGTTAATACACCAGCTCCCTCTTTAAGAGATCCTTTCCAAATAGCGGTTGCATTTCTTTTCATAATTTTAACTTTTTAGTTCTCTCAAATTTAGCTTTTTAAAATGTAAGAATTTTGATTATTATATTATTTAACGAAAATTTAAAATATGTTTACTATTTGTAATTAAATCTAAAAAAACCAGCCCAAATTAAATTGGGCTGGTTTTCTCTAAGTTCATAGTATCACCCAATTATTTTATTTTTTAATAACATTAATTGCTTTTTGGTTGCTTCCTTGTCTAATTAACAATAGATATTCCCCAGAAGGCAATTCTTCTCCTAATAAAACATTTTGCGCATTTGGTTTTTCTATTCTTTTAATCATTCTTGCAAGCATATCGTAAACAAACACTTCTACTTTTTCATCACTACTACCTTGAACTGCTATCGTAAATTGATGATTCGATGGATTAGGATATGCTTTTACATCAAAGTCTGCGATAGCAATGATCTCTTGTTTCCCTATTACAACTGGTTTAGTAAGTGTTGCTGGATTTACACAATTTGATGAACATTTACCTAAGAAATCTCCGTGGGCTAAATGAGTTGCAACTGCCGAATCATCAACACAAATTTCAGTGCAAGGATTTTTAGCATTCCCTGTTTGATGACAAATTTTGACCTTTGCATTACCACTTTTACCGGCAAAACAACGAGCATCTTCTGCAACAACATAAGCCGCTTGCTCATAAGGAATAGTGTAAGAACATCCAATTGCATCTGTTACAGTGGCAATGAATTTAGCATTTGCCAAAAGTGCTACATTAACTGAATAACTACCATTAATTGGAATTGAAGTTAAAGTAGAAGAGGCAGTTACAGTATTCGTAGCGCAAGTTATTCCAGTTGCCGAATTTGCGTTTGCACTACTCCATACCTCGTTACCAGTAGTTGTTATAAAACCACAAATCAATTTCCCATCTACACGTACTGCAGCAGGATCTACTGGAGCAGTTGTGTCAGTTAACATTTTGATTTTAACTGTATACGGTGCAGTTCCTCCTAATGGACTAGCAGTAATTGTTGCAGTTTGATCACCTGGAGCTCCAAAATAAACGTATTTTTTAGTTGGAGTAATAGTCGCACTCAAAGTACTAGCAACTGTTACTGTGAAACTGCAAGGCGCTGATGCATTACCTGCTGCATCATAAGCAATAGCTGTTACAGTAGTTACGCCGGAATTGAATACTACAGCATTAAGGCTTGTATATATAGCTGAACTTCCAGAAAGCGTGTATTTAATTGAAGTGACTGCACAATTATCTGCAGCTACGGCATCCCAGCCAGTTCCTGAATGTTTATAAGTACAACCCTCAAAATTGGTAGAAACTCCCGTTTTATTAGTTGGGCAAGTTGTAATTGTAGGAACTTGATTGTCTGTTACAGTTACTGTCTGATTAACCGCTAAAGCAGCATTTCCATTGATATCATTTACATTCCAGATAATTGTGGTAATTCCTACAGGGTAGATTGCATTCAATGCTAAGTTATCGCTACGAACTCCTGATGGTGTACCAACTCCGCAATTGTCGCTAGCTGTCGCACTCACTGTAACTGTTGCACCGCAAATATTCGCATCATTATTTCCATTTTTATTTCCATTGGTACTAATCACTGGCTTAGTGTTGTCTATAACTGTTACAGTAAAAGAACAAGTACTTGTATTGCTTGCACAATCTGTAAAGGTGTAAGTAACTGTTGTCGTTCCTACAGTAAATGTATCACCTGGGTTATGAGATGAACTTACATTGCCAACTTCACCACAGCTTGTAATCGCCGTTGGCGCTGTCCATGTAGCTGTCTGATTACATGTAGTTCTTCCAATACCTGTATTTACAATTATGTTGGCTGGACAGTTGATGATTGTTGGAGCGCCTGTGCGTGTTAGTGTAATCGTTCTACTTACTTGTGCTAATGCTCTATCACAATTATCAGTTGCAGTCCATGTTTCGGTTATTATTCCATTACAAGCAGGAGCTGATGTAAATGTTGATACATTGGATGAGCCACTAATCAAACAACCACCACTCAAGTTATTACTAAATAACCTAGTTGAAGGAGCTGGTAATTGACTGATACAAGAAATCGAAATATTAGCTGGAGCTGTCATTGTAGGTAAATCTGCTGGACTTACTGTTATTGTTCTTGATACCGATACTACTGTTCTACCACAGGCATCTGTCGCTGTCCAAGTTTCTGTTACAGCTCCACCACAAGCGTCCGGTGTTGAACTGAATGTTGATGGATTTGATGTACCACTGATTAAACAACCACCACTCAATCCATTGCTGAAGCTAATTGTACTTGCTGACGGTAATGCACCGCAAGCTACTGTTGTATTAGCTGGAGCTGTCATTGTAGGTAAGTCTGCTGGACTTATTGTTATTGTTCTTGATACCGATGCTACTGTTCTGCCACAGGCATCTGTCGCTGTCCAAGTTTCTGTTACAGCTCCACCACAGGCGTCCGGTGTTGCACTGAACGTTGATGGATTTGATGTACCACTGATTAAACAACCACCACTCAATCCATTGCTGAAGCTAATTGTACTTGATGACGGTAATGCACCGCAAGCTACTGTTGTATTAGCTAGAGCTGTCATTGTAGGTAAGTCTGCTGGACTTATTGTTATTGTTCTTGATACCGATGCTACTGTTCTGCCACAGGCATCTGTCGCTGTCCAGGTTTCTATTACAGCTCCACCACAGGCGTCTGGTGTTGCACTGAATGTTGATGGATTTGATGTGCCACTGATTAAACAACCACCACTCAATCCATTGCTGAAGCTAATTGTACTTGATGACGGTAATGCACCGCAAGCTACTGTTGTATTAGCTGGAGCTGTCATTGTAGGTAAGTCTGCTGGACTTACTGTTATTGTTCTTGATACCGAAGCTACTGTTCTACCACAGACATCTGTCGCTGTCCAGGTTTCTATTACAGCTCCACCACAGGCGTCCGGTGTTGCACTGAACGTTGATGGATTTGATGTGCCACTGATTAAACAACCACCACTCAATCCATTGCTGAAGCTAATCGTACTTGCTGACGGTAATGCACCGCAAGCTACTGTTGTATTAGCTGGAGCTGTCATTGTAGGTAAGTCTGCTGGACTTATTGTTATTGTTCTTGATACCGATGCTACTGTTCTGCCACAGGCATCTGTCGCTGTCCAAGTCTCTGTTACAGCTCCACCACAGGCGTCCGGTGTTGCACTGAACGTTGATGGATTTGATGTACCACTGATTAAACAACCACCACTCAATCCATTGCTGAAGCTAATTGTACTTGATGACGGTAATGCACCGCAAGCTACTGTGATGGCGGCTGGTGCTGTCATCGTAGGTAAGTCTGCTGGACTTATTGTTATTGTTCTTGATACCGAAGCTACTGTTCTGCCGCAGGCATCTGTCGCTGTCCAAGTCTCTGTTACAGCTCCACCACAGGCGTCCGGTGTTGCACTGAACGTTGATGGATTTGATGTACCACTGATTAAACAACCACCACTCAATCCATTGCTGAAGCTAATTGTACTTGCTGACAGTAATGCACCGCAGGCTACTGTGATGGCGGCTGGTGCAGTCATCGTAGGTAAGTCTGCTGGACTTATTGTTATTGTTCTTGATACCGATGCTACTGTTCTACCACAGGCATCTGTCGCTGTCCAAGTTTCTGTTACAGCTCCACCACAAGCGTCCGGTGTTGCACTGAACGTTGATGGATTTGATGTACCACTGATTAAACAACCACCACTCAATCCATTGCTGAAGCTAATTGTACTTGCTGACAGTAATGCACCGCAGGCTACTGTGATGGCGGCTGGTGCAGTCATCGTAGGTAAGTCTGCTGGACTTATTGTTATTGTTCTTGATACCGATGCTACTGTTCTACCACAGGCATCTGTCGCTGTCCAAGTTTCTGTTACAGCTCCACCACAAGCGTCCGGTGTTGCACTGAATGTTGATGGATTTGATGTACCACTGATTAAACAACCACCACTCAATCCATTGCTGAAGCTAATTGTACTTGCTGACAGTAATGCACCGCAAGCTACTGTTGTATTAGCTGGAGCTGTCATTGTAGGTAAGTCTGCTGGACTTATTGTTATTGTTCTTGATACCGATGCTACTGTTCTGCCACAGGCATCTGTCGCTGTCCAGGTTTCTATTACAGCTCCACCACAGGCGTCTGGTGTTGAACTGAACGTTGATGGATTTGATGTACCACTGATTAAACAACCACCACTCAATCCATTGCTGAAGCTAATCGTACTTGCTGACGGTAATGCACCGCAAGCTACTGTTATATTAGCTGGAGCTGTCATTGTAGGTATGTCTGCTGGACTTATTGTTATTGTTCTTGATACCGATGCTACTGTTCTGCCACAGGCATCTGTCGCTGTCCAAGTCTCTGTTACAGCTCCACCACAGGCGTCCGGTGTTGCACTGAACGTTGATGGATTTGATGTACCACTGATTAAACAACCACCACTCAATCCATTGCTGAAGCTAATTGTACTTGATGACGGTAATGCACCGCAAGCTACTGTTGTATTAGCTAGAGCTGTCATTGTAGGTAAGTCTGCTGGACTTATTGTTATTGTTCTTGATACCGATGCTACTGTTCTGCCACAGGCATCTGTCGCTGTCCAGGTTTCTATTACAGCTCCACCACAGGCGTCTGGTGTTGCACTGAATGTTGATGGATTTGATGTACCACTGATTAAACAACCACCACTCAATCCATTGCTGAAGCTAATTGTACTTGATGACGGTAATGCACCGCAAGCTACTGTTGTATTAGCTAGAGCTGTCATTGTAGGTAAGTCTGCTGGACTTATTGTTATTGTTCTTGATACCGATGCTACTGTTCTGCCACAGGCATCTGTCGCTGTCCAGGTTTCTATTACAGCTCCACCACAGGCGTCCGGTGTTGCACTGAACGTTGATGGATTTGATGTGCCACTGATTAAACAACCACCACTCAATCCATTGCTGAAGCTAATCGTACTTGCTGACGGTAATGCACCGCAAGCTACTGTTGTATTAGCTGGAGCTGTCATTGTAGGTAAGTCTGCTGGACTTACTGTTATTGTTCTTGATACCGAAGCTACTGTTCTACCACAGGCATCTGTCGCTGTCCAAGTTTCTGTTACAGCTCCACCACAGGCGTCCGGTGTTGCACTGAACGTTGATGGATTTGATGTACCACTGATTAAACAACCACCACTCAATCCATTGCTGAAGCTAATTGTACTTGCTGACGGTAATGCACCGCAGGCTACTGTGATGGTGGCTGGTGCAGTCATCGTAGGTAAGTCTGCTGGACTTATTGTTATTGTTCTTGATACCGATGCTACTGTTCTGCCACAGGCATCTGTCGCTGTCCAAGTTTCTGTTACAGCTCCACCACAAGCGTCCGGTGTTGCACTGAATGTTGATGGATTTGATGTACCACTGATTAAACAACCACCACTCAATCCATTGCTGAAGCTAATCGTACTTGCTGACGGTAATGCACCGCAAGCTACTGTTATATTAGCTGGAGCTGTCATTGTAGGTATGTCTGCTGGACTTATTGTTATTGTTCTTGATACCGATGCTACTGTTCTGCCACAGGCATCTGTCGCTGTCCAAGTCTCTGTTACAGCTCCACCACAGGCGTCCGGTGTTGCACTGAACGTTGATGGATTTGATGTACCACTGATTAAACAACCACCACTCAATCCATTGCTGAAGCTAATTGTACTTGATGACGGTAATGCACCGCAAGCTACTGTTGTATTAGCTGGAGCTGTCATTGTAGGTAAGTCTGCTGGACTTATTGTTATTAATTGATTACATGTGCTTTCATTGTTCGCTAAATCTTTTGCCTTCCATGTTCTTGTAATAATTCCACCACAGGAACTAGGAAGAGTAGTATTATCAGTATATGAGATAATAATGCTGCCTATGGCAGTACAATTATCAGTTGCTGTAGCTGTACCTGTATTTGAAGGGTTAATTGATGTCCCACATGTTATAGTTAAATTCGCTGGACAAGTTATCGATGGAAGCTGTGTATCTCTATATACCAAAACCACCTCTTCTGTAAAGTCATTTATATTTGGAGTTGTCCCCGTAACTGTGGCTGGACCTGTGTAAGTATTACCATTAACTGGAGAGGTGATAGCTGTAATTGAATACGTTGTGTTTTTTTTAGCTGTAAATAAAAAAGGTATAGTTCTAGTTTCTGTTACAGGTGCTCCCGTTTCAGGTGTGTAAATAATTTCAAAAAATCCTCCTTGATCTTTAACACAATCTGATGCAGTAATCGTTAAACCTCCCGAACCTCCTGCAATAAGATAGTTACCTGTTACGGAAACTGAAGGATTACCTATTAAAAATGGTGAGGATGGACTTGATCCTATAAGATTGTAGGTATTTGACCCAACAACAATAGTTGCAGGAAAAGTGTATGAAAAGTTTTGATTGTTTGGTGTAGCTCCAATGTTAGTACTACTACCATTGCCACTGGGCCCTGTCGAAAATGTTATTGACGAACTTACTGAAGGATATGAGTAATTTACAGTTAAATTAGTATTGTTTGGTAATCCTGTTGTCGTGAATTTTACATTTCCATCTGTAAAAAGCACCTCGGCATGTAAACCACTTGTTTCTCCATCTGCAGTTGCTCTTAAAGTAGAACCTACGCAATCATCTTCACATACATGCCAAGTTGTTATAAAATCACCATTAGCATCGGCAGTGACAATCCAGGGTTGATGATCTAAACCTCCATCTGAAGTACCATCATAATGAAGTACTATAATAAATACTTGCTCGTTAGGTTGATAACCACTACCAGTAAAAGTTGCTGTAGTTCCTGGAGCATAATCAGCCTGATCGGAAATTAGAGTCTGCCCAAATACCCCACTAGCAAAAAATAAATTGGTAATTAAAAAAACAAAAATCAAAAATCTGGAATTGCGTAGAAATGTTTTCATATTTATTGAATTTAAATAATAAAATAACGAACAATAAAAACTTAACTGTAGGATGGTGTTGAATCTATAGAAAGGGGGCTTTCTAATTGGTATATCAAAAACGCTCTTAGATAAAAAAGGCTTTTTTAAGGTTAAAAAAAGCGTGGCTCAATTATCTGTATTTCTTTAACTTAAATACTAATTTAAAGTATTTTAAAAATAGAATTACCTTTTTTTTTAATGTTTCCGATTAAAGTGTTAAAAAAAACTATAAACGACACAATAAACTGATTACAAATGAATTAAAAATAGTACAAAACAAAAATAAAACGAATTTATTATGAATTTTTCATGAAAAAATTTACCACAAAACAAAATCCGCAATAAAATTGAATTTTATTACGGATTCTTAAATACAAAGACTAAATAGTGTTAAACTTCTAGATTGTAGTTTTAAAGTAACTATTAAATGTGCAAAGATTTAAACTATTAAAAAATAATAGTAAAAGTGGCGCCTTTGTTCTGGCCTTCACTAGTAGCTGTAAGTTGTCCATGATTTTTTTCTATTATATTTCGACACAAATACAACCCAATTCCAGTAGAGCCTTCATTTGAAGTTCCTAACTTGCTCATTTTTGTGAATTTTTTAAATAATTCACCAATTTGATTTTGGTTGAAACCAATTCCTCTATCGGCAATACTAATTATCAATTTTGCATTTTCTGAATAGACCTTTAAATTAACCTCGCTTTTGGAATAAGAAAATTTTATAGCATTATCGATTAAATTCACTAAAACCCGAATTAATAACTCCTCCTCAATTAAAAGTGTGGTTTCTTGAATATCAATTGACACAATTAATTTTATCTTTTTTATGTCTAACAACTGTTTCACTTGGGTTTCAACAGCAGCAATCAGAGGTTTAAAAAGTATCGTTTTTGAATCCGGACTTGTTTTTAAAACGGCATCTTGTTCTTTAAGTAATTTTAAAAAATTCTCAATATACATGAATTGTTGATTGGAAGATTGATAAATCAATTCTGCTAATTCTTTTATTTCATTTGTTGGGTTGGCATCTAATATTAACCTTGCTAATAATTGGGGTTGTCCTGCAAAGTTTTTTAAATCATGAGACAGCAAATAAACCAGGTCTTGCTTTTCAACAATGAATTTTTCGTGTTCTAGAATAGTCTCTTGAATATTACGCATTAAAAAACCAGCTTCGTCATAGTATATAACTGGTAACTTGGGCATTTTTCTTTCTTTTTTATAATTTCGTAATGCTCTTGAAGCTACCTCAATTGGTTTAATTAATTGCTTTAAGATAGCTAATGTAACCCCAGAAGCCGACAAAGTCATTAAAAGTGCAAAAATTAAAATGGCATTTGGAGAGATGGAAAAATTCCCGTACAAAACGAAAAATAACAGTCCTATTAACGGAATATGAATCCCAATAAAAGCGACAAAAAGAAATTTAAAAGCATAGCTTTTACTAAGAAAACTAATTCGAGATAGTTTTTTATAAAAATACATAACTACTTGTTTTAAAAAACATACGTAAAAACCTATTCCTTGGTTTTAGCTCCTAGCATAAAATTTAAAACTATTTTGGTTTATAAAACAAAAAACCCAATCCTAAAAGTTAGGATTGGGTTTCTCATTAAATTCTTGTTTCTATTATTTTAGAACCGAAAATATAATCTTAGAATCATCATACACACGATGCGTTTGTTTTTTAAAATCTTCTGGTTTCGCGTAAAAAATATTATCAACATAAGTTTGCGGATTCAAATCAATAAAAGGAAACCAAGTACTTTGAATTTGAATTTGAATTTTGTGTCCTTTCTTGAACGTATGCATTATATCTTGTAATTTGATTTTCACCGCTGTTTTTTCATTAGCTACAAAAGGTTCTGGATGGATAAAGCTATTTCTAAAACGGCCCCTCATAACTTCACTTCGCACCATCATATGGTAATTGCTCATTTTTAAATATGGAGCTACCTCAGGTGTTTCCGGTTCATCATTAGGGAACACATCAATTACTTTTACAATCCAATCGGAATCGGTTCCAGATGTGGACACTTGTAATTGTGCCAATATAGCCCCTGCTAGAGTTGTTTCCTCCGTTAATTTTTCTGTTTCAAATACTAAAACATCAGGACGTCTCGCTGCAAAACGCTGATCATCGGTCATGTATTTTCTTGGCGTTATCCCTTTTTGATAGATATCTTCGGTAAAAGGAACTGGTTTTTTTGGATCGCTGATAAATTCTTGAAATCCACCATCATTTTGTGGTACGGTCGATAACTTATTTTGAGTCAAATAATACGTTTCTTTTACTGCATTTTTTGGTGGCCAAACATCATAGGTTTTCCAATCTTTCACCCCTGTGTCAAAAACATAGGCTTCTGGTAATTTGTTTTCGCCCTTCCCATTGTCTTTTAAGAAGTGACGAAAAAAGTTGGCTTCAATATTTTTTTGAAAAAAACCAGAAATACTATCCCCAAATTTTATATTTCCAATCACTGCAGCAGGTGTATTTCTAGCCCAATCGCCATGACTCCATGGCCCCATAACAATCGTATTGTAATTTTTACTGCTTTTTTCGATAGCCTGATACGTATTCAAAGGACCGTACAAATCTTCAGCATCAAACCAACCTCCAACAATCATAACCGCAGGCTTGATGTCTTTTAAATGTTGTAAAATACCCCGTTTTTGCCAAAAATCATCATAGCTGCTGTGGTCTTTTAACTGTTGCCAAAATTCATTGTCTTTCCCATAAAATTTATCTAGGTTAGTCAAGGGACCTTGATCTAGAAAAAACTGATAATCATCTTTGGTTCCCATATCTGGAAATTGATACCAAGCTTTGCTTGTTTTCTCTGATTTTTGAATTCCAAACAAAGGAGTTGCTTTCCAATAGCTCAATAAATAAGCTCCATTGTGATGAAAATCATCAAAAAAGAAATCACTAATACAAGCCTGAGGCGAAACTGCTTTCAAGGCAGGATGGTTACTCAACAACGAATACGTAGAATAAAATCCAGGGTACGAAATTCCCCAAACTCCTACATTTCCATTATTATTGTCCACGTTTTTCAGCAGCCAGTCAATCGTATCATAAGTATCTGATGCTTCGTCTACTTGGGTTTTTCCTTTTTTGTTAGGAATAAAAGCGCGCATGTTATCATACAAACCGTCACTCATCCAGCGCCCACGCACATCTTGATACACAACAATATAACCTTCCTTCATCATGGTATCGCTAGGACCAATGCTCTTTTTAAAATGTGTTTCTCCATAAGGCGCACAACTGTAAGGCGTGCGCTGCATAATAATTGGGTATTTTTTAGAATGGTCTTTTGGTGTATAAATGGCAGTAAATAAAGTTACACCATCACGCATTTTAATACTTACTTCCTTTTTAGTGTAGTATTCTCCTACCGTACTTGGCGTTAGGTCTTGGGCAAAAACGCCAGTAGTAATTGCGAAAAATGCAATAAATAATAGTTTTTTCATGTAAACAATAGCTAATTATAGAACGGTAAAGATATTTAGAATAATAGTATAATAAAACATCCAATGATAGAATTTTGATATATCATTAAAATTAGGTCTTGTGATTCTAGTTTTTTTAGTGTCAATTTACTAATGATTAAATAAAACCTAAATTCTTTTCTATTTGTGCTATCTGTTAGTAACAAAACTAAGGTAACATCGTCTTATTTATAAAGCAACATAACCTATATGAAACCAAACTTCTTTACTACTTTGTTCACGTTGCTTATCATTCAACTAGGATTTGCCCAAAATATAAAAGGAAAAATAATCGATTCTACAACTGGGGAAACCATTCCCTATGCTAACATAAAAGTAAATGAATCTGAAAACTTGGTTTCAAATGCCGAAGGTTTTTTTACACTATCTGAAAACAACAGCAAGGACGAAACCCTACTTACGGTTTCCTATTTGGGTTTTGTCAATAGAGAGTTGACTGTTGAGCAGCTAAAAAGGCTTGATTATACCATTAAATTAGATCCAGGCGTTTTTGAACTGAATGATGTGACTGTATCCAATGTAAAACCAAATCCATATGAAATTATGGCTAATGTTAAAGCAAACTTAGCTCGTAATTATGAAACTGGAGAAACAGGGTCAAAAGAAATGCTTTTTTATAGAAGTTCTAATAATTTTAAACCCTCATTAATTGATGTTGAAATTAATAAATCGACAGGATTTACAAAACAAGCTTTACAAAAAGTCAATACTGACTTAAAGGCTTTTTCTAAACAATTAATTTCACATCCCCCGCAGGAATTCACTGATATCCTATGTAATTATTATTCGGTTAAAACCAAAAAAGGAGACAAGTTCCTTTTCAACTCAAAACTGAATATTCTAAAAGCCACCGTTTTAAAAAACGAAGGCCGTTCGAGTTCAGTAGATGATTTAGAAAAAACAGCCCTGAATATGATGTTACAACACTTAGACTCCACTAAATATTACCGCGCAAAAAGTGGCCTTTTTGGATCAAGAGATACGATTTCGTTACGTAAAGACTTCATTAAAAAGAAAAAAACAGGTGTTGACATAGAAATAAACAGCCAGTTAACGGCCACCAAAGCCAGTTTGAATTCCTTTCTGTCAGATGCAAATTTTCTAAATAGCAAAAAACTGGATTTTATTAAAAAAACAGACTTATATGACTATACCTATGAAGGCGAAACCTACACTAGTGAAAATGAATTCGCTTATGTACTGAGTTTTAAACCTCGAAGAAGTAAAGCGAAATATTTGGGTAAGTTATATATTTCTGAATCAGATTATGCCATCTTGAGAACCGACTATATTTTAGACGAAGGAGAAAAATTGAATAATTTCAACATGAAGTTTCTATTAGGAATTAAGGCTTATGAAAATGTCAGCAAAGGAACGATAACCTACAAGAAAAAAGCGGAAGACGATAGTTATTATATGCAGTATGCCGCTATTGAAAAGGGAAATTACTTTTATTTAAATCGTCCTTTGAAATTTATAGAACTAACCAGCAGTGAAAAAGATGTGCTAGCACTTGATATAAAAATTGAAGCAAATACGAGCAATAAAATAGAATTCTTAAATATGTCTCGTACTAAAACATCCCTAGCCACTTTTGAAAAAATTAAGGAAGCCGATTTTAAATTTACAACTATAAAATCATATGACCCTACCATCTGGAAAGACTATAATGCCATCGAACCTTTACAGGAAATGAAACAATTCAAAGCAATGAATTAAATTATTGATGGTTATTTCATTAAGCAAGCCTTGAATTCCTATCTATTAATTAAAGTGAGTTTAATTAACTCTGAAAAAAACATACTTTTCTACTTATGATTCTTGAAAACACCTCAACAGATACATATCCAAATCATTTAAAAACAATAAAAGAATTATTTTACAATAAATACGGACTTTCTATTACCCAACTTGTTATCAATCCAGAGAGTAAAGAATATGAAGCTTGTTCGTTTTTACTAAATGAAAAAAAAGTAGTCTACCGTCTAGCGAAAATTACTCCTACTAAGGCGGGACAATTTGTAACGGTGTGGAAAAGAAATGCATTGGGTATAACAGCTCCTTTTGATAGTAAGGATGTACTAGATTTTATAATTATAACTGTAAAAACAGCAACTCAATTAGGTCAATTTATTATCCCGAAAGCAGTATTAGCCACAAAAGGAATTCTAACTCATAATGAGAAAGACGGAAAACGCGGGGTAAGAGTTTATGCACCTTGGGACAGTGTAAGCAGCAAACAAGCGATACAAACCCAAGCATGGCAAACTGATTATTTCCTAGCGCTTGATGACATTAACTCATTTGACATAGTGAGAGCTAAGGCATTATTGGAACTGAAAAAATAGTGATACCCAAGGCGACCCCATTTGGCTTTATTGCTGTGTCTTAATATATTTAGCTACTTCAACCATAGGAGCAACCCAAATATCTTTTTTTCTTTTACTTAGGTATTGCAATAACTTGCGGTGCTCTTCTAAATCAATATTTAATGCATGTTCCCCACCTACTCCGTGAAATAGAAAAACAGTAAAAGATTGCGCTTTTTCAGCAGCTTCTACTTGTGCGATCATTTGTGCTGCCGTAGTTCCAATCTGGACAAAGGCATTTACATTAGATAAATCAACCTCTTTTGCTGGAAGATAATTAGATTCTACCCCACGAGCAGCCACAAAATCATTTTTTAAATAACTATAGTAAAGTGTATCATGAACAGTAAGATCCCCGCAAGGATACGCAAAAGTGCGCTCCTCTTTTCCATCAATCGCTTTGAGTAAAGTATTTGTAGTTCGGACTTCATTTATGGTTCTCGCTACAGAATACTTGGACAAATCATTTTCTGAAGTAACGAAACCCCTTCCTGGTAAGGTACCATCACAAGGGTGATTTAAAGAATGGTTTCCTAATTCATGACCCTCTTTGGATGCAGCGCGCCATTCATCTATTCGATTAGCAACCACAGGTGAAGCACCTATCAGATAAAAGGTTCCTTTAAAATTAAATGAATCGAGCATAGGTATTACCTTGTCCAAATGAATATTTAAAGCGTCATCATAGGTCAATACAACCCCACATTTTTTACCATTCCATTTTCTAATCTCTTTTTGTGCTGTACCAGTAGTAATAGCTAAAAAAAACAATAAAAGTAGTAGTGTGTTTTTTAAATTCATATATGCAATTTTTAATAAAGAATAAGCATTTAAAACCCCTGTATTTATAATTTAATCAATACTTTACGCATTATTAAACACCTCGTTTTAAATAATTTTAATTAGTTTTATTTAGTGTTTTATAAAATAAAATTTGTATTAAAAGGATGTTTCTATCCAATTATAAAATGAAAGAAAGGGATTGTAAAAATAACATTTAATAAACCATTTTAGCAATATGAATTAATCAAAATATCACCTAAAATTGACCTATCAATACATTGATTTAAAACCAAAGAATAAAAACACTACACTAATTAAATTAATAACAACAAAATAAGTAATGTAACTAAAATACGACTTAGTCGTGTTTATTCTTAAACTTAAAAAATAATACCACAGTAATACCAATCATAAAGAATACAAAAACTGAATGCCTTACTAGTTCGAGTTCTTTAAGCAGGTATTTCAAGCTGTTGTGAAATAGTATTCCAGCAGTGATATAAAGCGTTATAAAAATAAGGGTTCCAAATCCATTAACTAAAAAAAAAGTACGCCACTTAACACGAAAAAGTCCCGCGAAAATAGGGCTAAAAAATCTAATTTTAGGAATAAAACTTAATAGCAACAAGGTTCTTACACTGTGTTTTTCCATTCCGTCAATGTATTTCTTTTGCATCTTTTCTCCTATTTTATTTTTAAAGCGATTGATTAATTTGTTACCTGAAAAAGCCAACCAATAAAATAAATTATCAATAATAGTAAGCCCACAAAAAGCAGATAATCCTGCATAATACGGATTGATTAGATGTTGCTGCGCAATATAGCCTATAGATAACAAGGTAACTTCTTCTGGAATGGGAGTCAATTGATCTAGAAATAGAAACCAAATGAAAATACCAAAATAGCTTAGTGGATTATATGAAAAGATAAGGCTATACATATCCAATTTCATTAGTTATTCAAATTTACTAAATTAGAAAACCAAATAACTAATTGAATATCATTAAGTTAATTTATAAAAATCAGATTTTAAAATTTCAGTAATTAAATTAGTCTAATTTTGCTTTTCCTAAAAGTAGTAACACACAATTATGCTTTCAAAAGTACAGTTTAAAGAATGGTTTGATCGCTATAAATATGCCGAGTTAGCTGCGACCTCTGCCGCTTTACTAGGTTCTCAATTCAGTCTTTTTTTTAATGGCTTGACAACGGCTTACTTGATTACGTTTACGGAGTATTTTGCTTTTTATGGTGTTATCACTATCATGGCTTACAAACAAACAGCCAAAAAGAACATAGAAAATCAGCAACAAACAACATTTAGTAATCTGTTACGAATTGTCAAGAACTTACTCTTAGAATTTGGTTATCCTGCAGTACTAGATATTGCATTTGTTCGGCCGTTTTGTATGTATTGGTTGCCTATTGCAACTGGAAATGCGGTAACGGGAATTATGGCGGGGAAAATTTGTGCTGATGTTGTTTTTTACTTTCTCACGATTGTAAATTACGAATGGATGAAACGTAAAAATCATATCTAGACAAAACCAATTTACACCCAACTCCCCTGCCCCCGATTGTAGTGAAAAACCCGAACTTGTGACAGCTTAGAAAGCCGTGCTAGAAAAGAGCGACCGCAGGAAGCTCCTTTTATAGCCGGATTTGTGCTGTGGCAACGAGGGTTTGTAGCGGAAAGCGGGATTGGGCCCAAATAAAAATGGTTCTTTTTTAAAAATATTTCCCAATTTGAATTTATAAAAGTTTACAAACGCTTATTTTTGTGCCATGGGAAGAAAAAATACAGACAAGGTTGTCTTTCATCAAATAAAAGTCCTTGATGCAGGTGCAAAAGGCGTATCGGTAGCAAAAGCACCGGATGGTAAAGTAGTGTTCATACCGAATGTGGTTCCGGGTGATGTGGTTGATGTACAAACTTTTAAAAAGCGTAAGTCGTTTTATGAAGGAAAAGCAGTGCATTTTCATGAGTTTTCGGAGCACCGTGTGGAGCCTGTTTGTGAGCATTTTGGTGTTTGCGGAGGTTGTAAATGGCAAAATATGAACTACAACCAACAGTTGTACTATAAGCAAAATGAGGTTTTGAACCACTTGCAACGCATAGGAAAAATTGAACTTCCTGAATTTGAGCCTATTTTAGGGTCGGAAAAAAAGTTTTTCTACAGAAACAAAATGGAATTTTCATTTTCTAACAGCCGTTGGTTAACCGAAAAAGAAATTGATAGCACAGAAGATTTAGGAAATAGAAATGCACTAGGTTTTCATATCCCAAAAATGTGGGATAAAATTCTAGATATTAATAAATGTCATTTACAAGAAGATCCTTCGAACGCGATTAGAAATGAAGTTCGGGATTTTGCTAATGCAAATGGACTGACTTTCTTTAACCCTAGAGAACATTCTGGTTTATTGAGAACGTTAATGTTGCGTACGGCTTCAACAGGAGAAATCATGGTTTTGATTCAGTTTTTTGAAAATGATAAAGCCAATAGAGAATTGATCTTAGACCATTTATACGAGAAATTTCCTCAAATTACTTCGTTGCAATATGTAGTGAATAATAAGGCGAATGATACGTTGTACGACACGGATATTAAATTATACAAAGGGCGTGACTACATTCTAGAGGAAATGGAAGGATTGAAATTTAGCATTAATGCGAAATCTTTTTACCAAACCAACTCAGATCAAGCCTACGAATTATACAAAATAACACGTGATTTTGCTGGATTAACAGGAAATGAAATTGTGTACGATTTATATACGGGAACGGGTACTATTGCTCAGTTTGTATCTAAAAAAGCTAAAAAAGTAATAGGTGTAGAAAGTGTTCCTGACGCGATTAAAGATGCTAAAACAAATGCGGTACGCAATGAAATTACAAATTGTGAGTTCTTTGTAGGAGACATGAAAGTGGTATTTAATGATAGCTTCATCGCGCAACACGGACATCCTGATGTGATTATTACTGATCCACCAAGAGACGGAATGCATAAAGATGTGATTGAACAAATCATGAAAATTGCTCCTGAGAAAGTAGTGTATGTAAGTTGTAACTCAGCTACACAAGCACGTGATTTAGCACTAATGGACGAGAAATACAAAGTAACTCGTGTGCGTCCTGTGGATATGTTTCCGCAAACACATCACGTGGAGAATGTAGTGCTTTTAGAGAGAAGATAAATGGTAACTAGTGATTCGTAAACAGTCATTCGTTAGTAGCTAATTACTATTTACTAATCACTAATCACTTAAAAATATATGAAAAAAATAATGCTTTTAGTATTGGCCATTGCCTTCACTTTCTCCAGTTGTGAGAAAGATGATATCTGTGATGCTAATACTATTACTACTCCCCGATTGGTAGTTACATTTTATGACGTTAACAATCCATCTGTATTGAAAAACGTTACTAATTTAACCATAATTGGAGAAGGTATGACTGATGGGATTACATATAAAGGAAGTACCTTGATTAACGGAAGCACGGTCTCTATCCCCTTAAAAACAGATGCTGATGCAACTAGTTTTCGTTTCATTTTAAATTATGGGAATTCAAATCCAGCATTGGTCTATGAGGACAATTTGTTGTTTAATTATTCTAGGGCTACTATTTTTGTTTCCAGAGCCTGTGGTTTTAAAACCGATTATACTCTAGATCCTATAACCCCTTATGTTCATACCGCTTCCAATGTAGCCGTTGATAAGTGGATTCAATATATTGCAGTAAAAAACAGTACTATCGATAACGAAAATGAAACTCACCTTGAAATATATTTTTAGTATTTGCCTCATTTTTTCTTTGTTTTTAGTAGAAGCACAAGAAACGACTCCTATAAAAACCACTCCCGAAAATACTAAAACGGAGGAAGGTATCATTCCTGACAATTCGTTTAAAAATGCCAAAGTACTACCTAAACCAGTTATAAAAGACACTGTTATTCCTGCTAAAACTAATCGATACGGATTGCGTGTAGGGGTTGATTTATTTAAACTGACACGTGCTTTATACGATAAAGATTATAAAGGAATCGAGTTTGTTGGCGATTACCGACTAACAAAAAAATACTACCTCGCTGCTGAACTGGGAAATGAAAATAAAACGACGGATGACACTAGGTTAAACTCAACTGCCAAAGGCTCATATTTAAAAGCAGGTTTTGATTACAATGCCTATGAAAACTGGCTCGATATGGAGAATATCATTTCTATAGGGATGCGCTATGGTTTTAGTACGTTTAGTCAGCAATTGAACACCTACAAAATTTACAATGCCAATCCTTATTTTGGAGAGGTTCCAGCACTTACTTCTGGAGAAAAATACAGCGGCCTTTCAGCCAGTTGGATTGAAGTGGTTGCAGGAGTTAAAGCTAAAGTATTCAACAATGTATTTGTGGGATTCGGCTTTCAACTGAAAATGTTAGTTTCCAATAAAAAACCAGGGAATTTTGATAACCTATATATTCCGGGATTCAATAGAACCTATAATGGAGATTTTGGCGTAGGATTTAATTATACAGTATCGTATTTCATTCCTATTTATAAAAAGAAAGTAGTACCAGTTACTCCTGCTAAAAAACAATAAAAATAAACACTATAAAAAATAAAAAGGAGCTAATTATACGATTATAATTAGCTCCTTTTTTTATGTTGTTAAACAGTGTTATCCTATTTCCTTTACCTCTTTCATAAAAATCCATCTCATATACAACTTCTCCCCATCATTCGTTTTAATCGATTTGAATTTAGGTGCTAAAATTGTTCCTACCATAAAGGCAGTCATTGGAATCCAAAATCCAGTTAAACCTGTATAACGTTCTGCCAAATAACGTACGGATATAAATAAAATGGCGAAACAACCCATTTGATATAAAAATGCTCTTACTTGTAATTTTGTCATGCTATTTTGTTTAAAGTTTAAGGTTTAAAAAAGTTTAAAGTTGGATAATGTTTATCAATGATAAATTTGTACCCTTCTATTTTCTTTTTTCTTTCCTCTTTTTTCTATATTTTATATTCTTATTTCACTATTCCCCTTCAGTTACCTGAAATTTTGTTCTCTTACTACCCTCGTACATTTCGTATTTTACTAAACGTGCTTCGATACTTGCGTTGAAAAGTTTGATTTTTCTTGAAGGTTTTAACCCTACAAATTTCAAAGCTTCCAGGTTTCCAGTAATGAACCAAGCATTAGTTCCAGGATAATTTTTCTTTAGAGTATCTCCAATATTCTTATAGAATTCTTCCATATGAATATCCAATCGTTCATCATAAGGCGGATTAAATACCATATGTAATTTTCCTTCGGTAGTTTTCTCCGTATCAAAGAAGTTTTTTTCTTCAATCGTGATGTATTCATCCAAATTGGCATTCTTGATATTGTCTTTGGCTTTTTGAACTGCCGATGGTGCTTTATCGTATCCTTTTATCGTGTGGTGAAACTCACGTACTCTTTTTAACAAGCTGTCCGTAATATTATCAAACAATTCATTATCCCAATCGTGCCATTTTTCGAAAGCAAATTCTTTACGGTTAATGTTCGCCGGAATATTACAAGCAATCATAGCCGCTTCCGCTAAGAAAGTTCCTGAACCACACATTGGATCTAAAAAATCCGTTTGTCCGTCCCAACCAGAAAGTAACAAAACTCCTGCTGCCAAAACTTCGTTGATTGGCGCAATATTAGTTGCTGTTCTGTATCCACGTTGGTGTAATGAATTCCCTGAGGTATCAAGAGCAACCGAAACTTGGTCTCTATCAATATGAATGTTGATTCTTAAATCGGGATGAATTTTATCAATACTTGGACGTTGTCCTGTGCGTTCTCTAAATTGATCTACAATAGCATCTTTACACTTTTGAGAAACAAATTCAGAGTGATTAAAGTTATCTGAATGCACCGTAGCATCAATCACAAAAGTTTGATTGGCATTAATATATCTTGACCAGTTCACACCAGTAATTCCTTTGTATAAAGCTTGTTCGTTATTTGCCTTAAAAAAATAAATGGGTTTTAGGATTTTTAATGCGGTACGCAACGATAAATTCGCTTTGTACATAAATCCCTTATCTCCTTTAAAACTCACCATTCTTACACCCTGCTCCACGTCTTGCGCGCCTAACATTTGTAATTCCTTTGCTAATATTTCCTCAAAACCAAAAAAGGTTTTGGCAACCATCTTAAAATTATTTTCCATTTTTTTGTATCAATTAAAACAGACCTATTTCTGCTTTATGTTTAACCTCTGATGAAAATCAGAGAATTCTCTACGTGAATCTCCGTCTATCTCCTCAGAATCGTTATTTTTCAGCAAAAATACACTAAATTTGCCGGATAGAATAAATTGAAAAAGAATAAATGTCTGAAGAACAAAAATTAAACCCTATAAATCAAGAAGAACCAGCACCAACATGGTTCAGTTCTTGGTTCGATACTCCCTATTATCACATCCTTTATAAAGAGAGAAACTATAGAGAAGCGCAGCTATTTATGGATAATATTACCCATTACCTCAACCTTCCTGAGAAAGCGAAAGTGCTTGACTTGGCTTGCGGTAAAGGCCGTCATTCTATTTATTTGAACCAACTGGGATTTAATGTCTTAGGCGCCGATTTGTCGGAGAATAGTATCGCTGAAGCCAACAAAAATGCCAACGACTCTTTACACTTCAAAGTACACGACATGCGTGAACCCTTTGAAGAAAAATACGATGCGATATTTAATTTGTTCACTAGTTTTGGTTATTTCGAAAACGACGAAGACAATTTAACCACTTTAAAAGCCATCAAAGAAAGCTTGTCTGACTATGGTTTTGCCGTAATTGACTTCATGAATGTCAATCAAGTGCTCGATACATTAGTTCCTGAAGAAACAAAAACGGTTGAAGGCATCGATTTTCACCTGAAACGCTATTTAAAAGACGGACATATCTATAAAGAAATCGACTTTGAAGACAAAGGACAAAAATTTCATTATACCGAAAAAGTAAAAGCCCTAACCCTTCAAGATTTTGAAGACTTAATGGAAGAAGCAGGAATTTATCTTTTGGATATTTTTGGAGACTACAAGTTGAAAAAATTCTACAAAAATGATAGCGAACGCTTAATTATGATATTTAAGTAGTTGATTAATCCATTCAACAAATAAACGATTCAACAAAAAACATGAATTACCTTTTACCCTTACTTTCTGTACTGTTAGGCTATATCATTGCATCAATTTTAAAACCAAAAAACAAAACCAACCTCAAGCTATTATTGGCTTTTAGTGGTTCTTTTTTATTGTCTTTAACCGTGATGCACTTGCTTCCTGATGTTTACGAAAGCAAAGACAGCAACATAGGTATCTTTATCATGTTAGGGATTTTGTTCCAAATCATACTAGAATTTTTCTCTAAAGGTGCCGAACATGGACACGTTCATGGACACGAAAACATGAACCATATTCCGTGGTTATTGTTCATCAGTCTTTGTATTCATGCTTTTCTAGAAGGATTTCCAGTAGGCCATCATCATGATAATCTAGCCATTGGTATCGCCATTCATCACCTGCCTATTGCCATCATCTTGACTACCTTTTTCATCAATTCGCATTTGAATCCAAAAGCCATTTTTGCCTTCATGATCACCTTTGCCGTCATGACGCCACTAGGGACATTGGCATCCGATTATTTACCCGTTTTAAGTCAATATACCACCCAAATTACAGCCGTTGTTATAGGAATCTTATTCCATATTTCATCCACTATTATTTTTGAAAGTAGCGAAGGACATAAATTCAACATTGCCAAAGTTTCCATGATTATCCTAGGAATCTTACTGGCTTATTTTTTATAATTCTATAATTGGGGCGTGCCCCTTCGTAAAAACTTCGGGTCGGGCTATTCACTTCAATCTTTTTATTTTTAAAGAAAAAATAAAAAGGATTTCCGCTATTATCCCTCAAGCAACCTGAGAACATCTTTTAACGAAACAGTTACCCTAGAGATAATCATAGAAAAAATTACAAACTCAGAATAAACAGACAAAAGTTGTTTATATTTGAGAATGAATAAAGTCTGACGGTTGTCACAAATATATACAAGTTATCTGCCATAATACCAACAATCAAGTGAATACAACTGTACATTATCTCCTAAAGTTTGGTGAAAAATCTCATATTCAAAATCTGTATGAAAATGGAGAAATTTATATGAATACTCTTCAGACATTTGCAGAACTAGATAAAAAAGAAATCGGTGACAAATTTGAACGTACAGTTGAGATCAAAAATTTTGGAAAAAGCAATTTAAAGGTTACATCTGTCGAGACCGGTGAGGCATATAATTTTCAATTACAAACTGCACAATATAAAAAAGATTTTCTTGGCAATTTAGGTAACATATATTCTACTTATTCACTTTCTGATCGATTATTAAATAGAAAAAAATTGCATCGAGTGGACAAAAGGATGCTAACTTTCGGCACACATTGCCTTGTAATCCATGATGTCCCTAAGTTTTTTGAGTTAATTGAAACTGAACTAAAGAAACTTAAACTTACCTATTTTCACAATTTAGTTCAATATAAAAATTATAAAAAAAATAGTCATCAAGTTACTTATTTCCAGAAATCTCATCTGTATAGTTATCAGCATGAACATCGTTTTGTGGTTCGTAATCAAACAAGTTTACCATTAATTCTTAATATCGGACCTATAAAAGAAATTGCTGACATTTATAACTCGAACGATGTCGTCCACAAAGTAACATTTGACAGAGATTATGGCACATAACAGCAGTTACCCGAGATTTGGTTTTTTGGATTAATGGAAAGCTAGTTTTGTATTAGGTGTGATTTGGCAAAAACCAATAAAGGGATTAATTTAGTACCAAACCCACTCTTTTACTCGTCTGCGACGAGTACCTACTTTCTTGTATGAACAAAATAAAGTGGTTTATTAATCAAAGATTTACTGTTTCCCTCAACTTGTAATATTTATTGTCGAAATACTAGATGAGATTGGTACTTTCCTCGCAATGACAAAGTGCATCAAATTATAAATTCTGTAATACTTAAACTTTCTGTACTTCAATTCGCTACACAAATAAAGCAAATAGTACTATCCAAAGTCATAGCGAGGAACGAAGCTATCTCACTAAAACACATCGACAATAAAACTAAAAAAATATGACAGCGGAAACACTAGATGAGATTGGTACTTTCTTCGCAATGAATTAGTTATTGCTAGAAAAAAAATACGCATAAAATCCGTTTTCATCAACGTTTTGCTTTAGCAATCCGTTTTATCCGCGTTCTAAACTAAACGATTGACTTTCCCAATCTAATAGAAACTGTTCTTCATTGCCGAAATACTAGATGAGATTGGTACTTTCCTCGCAATGACAAAGTACATCAAATTATAAATTCTGTAATACTTAAACCTTCTGTACTTCAATTCGATACACAAATAAAGCAAATAGTACTATCCAAAGTCATAGCGAGGAATGAAGCTATCACACTAAAACACATCGACAATAAAACTAAAAAATATGACAACGGAAACACTAGATGAGATTGGTACTTTCTTCGCAATGAATTAGTTATTGCTAGAAAAAAAATACGCATAAAATCCGTTTTCATCAACGTTTTGCTTTAGCAATCCGTTTTATCCGCGTTCTAAACTAAACGATTGACTTTCTGAGTCTGATAGAAACTGTTCTTCATTGCCGAAATACTAGATGAGATTGGTACTTTCCTCGCAATGACAAAGTGCATCAAATTATAAATTCTGTAATACTTAAACCTTCTGTACTTCAATTTGCTACACAAATAAAGCAAATAGTACTATCTACAAACAAAGTCATGGCGAGGAACGAAGCCATCTTACTAAAACTCATCGACAATAAAACTAAAAAAATATGACAACGGAAATACTAGATGAGATTGATACTTTCTTCGCAATGAATTAGTTATTGCTAGAAAAAAAATACGCATAAAATCCGTTTTCATCAACGTTTTGCTTTAGCAATCCGTTTTATCCGCTTTCTAAACTAAACGATTGACTTTCCCAATCTAATAGAAACTGTTCTTCATTGCCGAAATACTAGATGAGATTGGTACTTTCCCCGCAATGACGTAGCTAATGGTAAAGAACAGACAATCATGAACCCTTCTAGTACGAATTTTTAAGCCGTTTCCAGAAAGAATTTCGACAATGAAAATCTAAAAACTGTATTGAAATTTAAAATTGGCTTGGACATTTAATCTAACTATAGTTAAAACAAAGTAGAAAACCATTTATGGAATGATTTTCTACTTTGTTTTAAAGACTATCTTCTAAGATATTTGGTATTATCTACCTGTTCTATTTTTCTCTTCTTGATTCCCAAAATCTCTATCTTTTACATTTATTTTTTTGTTCCCAAAATTATAAACCACAGACAGACGTACAAATCGATTGCTTTCATTGTTGGTATACACTTGTTTCACTCCATTTACAACCGAAACAAAATCTTTTAAATAAGAAGTATTAAAAATATCATTAGCCAGAAACGCCACTTGAACACTTTTATTAAACAAATCTTGCTTAAAACCAATATTTAGACTTGACATATAACCTACTGTATATAGTCCTTGCTTATAAGGAGGAGTATAACTAAAATCAATTTGCAATTTTGCCGTTTTACTTAATGAAAAAGTATTGTTTGTAGAAAGATCAATTTCCAGACCATTTGTTGGCGTCGCATTTATCGCATTTGTAAAATTTGTTTTTGATCCTAAAAGATACAATGAATTTTCACTTTGCCACCAATCCATAAAATTAGCAGAATAAGTCTCTCCAATACCGTAATTCAAACCTTTAAAATAATTCTCTCTTGTCACAATTAGCGTATTGGTTTCAGGATTTGATGTAAATAGCACACCATAGCCATCTGTAATAACATTTACGAAAACACTAGTCCGTAAAATTTCTTTGTACGAATGAGAAAATTCAAAATTATCACTGAAAGAAGGCTTCAAAAACGGGTTTCCTTCTGAATAGCTATTACTGCTGATGTAAATACGAAACGGATTCAATAAGTCAAAACGAGGTCTATTGATTCTTTTTCCATAATTTAAACTGAAATTATTGTTCTCGTTTTCGTTATAAGAAGCATAAAATGTTGGAAATAATTTTAAATAATTATTCACTGTTTCTTGATTCAAATTTTCAGAAAAACCATTGGTTTTAGTATTCTCTAATCGCAATCCCAATTGAAAATTCCATTTTTCATTAATTTTTTTAGCTCCATTAATGTAAACTGCCTGATTATTTTCGGTGTACTTAAATCGGTTTGATTGCTGAGGATCTAATTCTGGACTTCCAGTAATGGTATTAAAATAGAAAACATCGCTCTTGCTATTTGTAAAACTCATCTTTGCACCATACGATAATTGCAACGCTTGAAGCGGATGTTCCATATCTGCCTTGAAACTAAAGTTATTAATATCTTGATTCGAAATATTTCGTCCTGACTGATTTATAGCTATAAATGTCATATCTGCCTCGTAATTATTAGCAACAAACTTTCTATCAAATTTGGAATTATAATCGAAGTAATCTACATCAAATGATAATTTTCGGTTAAGGGAATCCAGCTTTGTAATCAAATGCACATTATACGTTTGATTGCTAGATTCTTTGTCAGCAAAACTAGTATTGAGTATGTAATTTTGTAATTGCTTTTGCATATTGTATCTGTCAATTCTAATATCTGATTGAAAATCAGGATTGTTTTTGGTGTTTAAATATTGAAAACCAACCGTTGTTTTTTCTGAAAAATCATAATCTAAAGCTAATTTTCCTGATGCATTTTCGTCTTTTACTTTTGTTCTCGCTTTCAAAATCGAAAGCCCTTCTACGAAATACACCTCAGAAACTTCATCGGCATTTTTATATCCCGTTTTTCCATTTATACTTGCAGAAAAACGGAACTTATTTTTACTGAAAAAGAAATTATTTCTTAAAGAATAAATGCCATATTTATTTTGATCGTAAGAAGCTGTAGTCCTGTTTTTCCAGGAATCACGTGCTCCCTTTTTCATGATAATATTAATTAATCCACCAGTTCCTTCCGCTTCGTATTTTGCTGGCGGATTACTGATAATTTCAATGTTTTTAATATCACTTGCCGAAATTGATTTTAAAAAGTTGTTCAAGTCCTCAGCAGTCAACTCAATCATTCTTCCGTCAATCATCACTCGAGAAGCTCCTTTTCCTAGAATAGTGATCACATTACTTTGCACCACAACTCCTGGCGCTGTATTTATGGCACTTAATGCATCACCACCAACCGTTGTAACATTATTTTCTAGATTATAAACCACACGATCTGTTTTCTGTTCGATGGTATTCCTTTTAGCTTGAATGACAATTTCATTCAAATTTGTTGCATTCTCTTTTAAAAGAATTGTACCTAAATCGAAATCATTTTCTATTGCAATTTCTTTTTCGTAGTCTGTAAATCCTAAAAGACTTACACCTATTTTATAAAAACCTTTTTTAATATTGATTTCAAAAGTACCATCTTGTTTAGTTGTAGTACCGTCAATAATTTTCCCCTGTGAATTTGATATGGAAACATCAGCCCATTGTAAGGGAGTTGTTTCACTAACTATTTTTCCTTTCAATTTTAAAGGTGCTTGCGCTAAACAAAACAAAGGCAATAGTAAAAAAATAAGGAGGTTCACTTTTTTCATAATTTCTAATTTTAAACTTGTTCGATTAATTTGAAGCAAAGTTGCCTTAGAAATTTTCAGAATTCGACCGACAAAAAAAAGTCGAACCAATTTCTATTTAAAAAATTGGTTCGACTTTTTCAAGTATGAAGTTCGACTTTTTACAAAACCTTTATAGTGAAGCGTTTCGGTAAGAGGTAGGCGTTAGATTAGTATATTTTTTAAAAGACGTATTGAAGGATGATTTTGAATTAAAACCTACTTCGTACAAAATTTCTAAAACGGTAAGCTGACTTTTGGATTGATCTTTTAAAATATGCATCGCTTTTTGAATGCGATATTCATTCACAAAATCAAAAAAGTGCTGGTTCATACGATGGTTAATCAACACTGATAAATCCCGAACTGGAATATTAATTTGATTAGAGAGTTCTTGAATTGTAAGCGACGGATCTAGATAAGGCTCCTTCTCTATCATATAATTTTTTAATGCTAAAATTTGAGAAGATACAAATTCGTCTTTATTGCTTATTATTTCTTTTGTAACCTCATTTTCTTCAGGAAGAAAATCTTTTGTCAGTTGCAATTTAGAATTGATTCCTCTAAAAAGTTCAGGATGATTTAGAGCTTTCATTACTAACCAACAAGTAATAAATAAAGCGACACTCCCTACTACAACATTTAACCAAAGAAACAGTTGTCTGAAATCGCTGTAACGCAATACATTTTTTAATGCCACCAAGCAGTGTGCGATAAGAAAAACGGTTGTCATCTGAAAAAGATACTTGTACGTAGAAGTACTTGGATTGGTATAGTTTTCCAGATAAATCTCTCTATATTTCTTCAAAATTAAAAATGAGCTCACGATATAAAACACGTATTGCAATTCAATTAAAACCTGTATAAAGTATATTTCTGGCATTTGCTCTAGAAATTCAAAAATTTCCTTTTCAGTATCACTAGCAAGATAAAGTCTTGGAAGAAAAACTAAATTAACTAGCACAATAGGAAATAAATGCACTAAATGCTTCCATTTTAATTTAAAATCAGAATAACAAACTGCTAACACATAAAGATAAAACAAAGGCATTGCCAACAAACAGATTGTCCATCTAAAAATCACTAAATTGACATAATCTTGAATATAATCTAAAACAAAAAAACCGCAAAGGTCAATAGCAGAGACAATAAAGAACCACGCAAATAAACGGTTAGCTAATTTATTTTCGGTTTTAACGGTCAGTAAAAAAAATGCCATCAATAAAGACACAAAAACCCCGATGCGAGCAATCCCTTGCAATAAGCTTATTCTATCCATTTATCTTTTAATATGTAACAAATATAATATTTTAGTTCTTTTAACAAGAATTCGTCAGAGCGATAATGTGAACAAAATGAGAAATTAAATGTTTGTGACTTTACGCTATAAATTTCGAGATTGCAATAAAAAAGATTATTTTTGGGGAGTTCAACTATACTAAAAAATGACTTTCACAAAAACTACCGAGCAATCCTCAAAATACGAGCATCTTGAAAAAATGTCCGTTCACGAATTATTGACAAATATCAATCAAGAAGACAAAACTGTTCCTCATGCTGTTGAAAAAGCATTGCCACAAATAGAAAATTTAGTCACTCAAATTGTAGCTAAAATGAAGTTGGGAGGCCGACTTTTCTACATTGGAGCAGGAACTTCGGGACGATTGGGCGTGGTAGATGCTTCAGAATGTCCGCCTACTTTTGGTGTACCCTTTGATCTCGTGGTAGGAATTATTGCAGGTGGTGATATGGCGATACGCAGAGCGGTAGAAAATGCCGAAGATAATAACACTCAAGCTTGGAAAGATTTACAAGAACAAAATATAAATACCAATGATGTTGTAATAGGAATTGCAGCATCAGGAACAACACCTTATGTTATAGGTGGTTTGCAAGCCTGCAACGAAAACAAAATTATTACAGGTAGTATTTCATGTAATGCAGGAAGTCCACTTTCTCTTACGGCACAGTTCCCTATTGATGTAGTAGTAGGTCCAGAGTTTGTTACTGGAAGCTCAAGAATGAAAGCAGGAACAGCTCAGAAATTAGTGTTAAACATGATTTCTACTGCCACGATGATCCAACTAGGAAAAGTAAAAGGAAACAAAATGGTCGACATGCAATTGAGCAATAGTAAACTGGTTGATCGAGGTGTAAAAATGATTATGGGTGAAATCCCAGTAACCTATGAGCAAGGTGCTGAGTTATTAAAAACATATGGCAGCGTGCGGAAAGCGGTAGACTTTTACAATAATAAGTAGTACACAGCAGACAAAGAACTTGAAACTTTAAACCTGAAACAAAAAAATAATGGCAACAAATAAAGAGATGTTATCCAAAGGAATCAAATATTTAGCATGGGCTTTGCCATTATTGTTTATCGGTCCGTCTTTGATTTATAATGCCTTTATGAACAAACAAAACGTTTGGCACTATTTAGTTTTGGCAATTGGAATAATGGCATGCATTGGAGCAATGTATTTGATGTTTCTAGGTTTAAAAACAATTATGAAAGGCATATTTAACGACTAATGGAAGAATTAATACACATTCAAAAAACCTTTGAAAAAGTAGTCTTTATTGACAAAAAAGTAAGTAATCGAGAATTTGAAGATTGTACTTTTAAAAATTGTGATTTCTCAAATAGTAATTTCTCCTATAATAGTTTTCTAGATTGTGAATTCATCGATTGCAATCTATCGATGACAAAATTATCAGGAACAAGCATGAAAAGCATTCAATTTAGAAACTGCAAACTACTCGGAATTCAATTTGAGGAATGCGACGATTTCTTGTTTAATGTTAATTTCCAAGAATGTGTTCTCGATTATTCTTCCTTTGCCAATAAGAAAATGCCAAAAACAAAATTCAATTCTTGTTCGTTACAAGAGGTAACTTTTGTTGGTACTAATCTGACGCAAGCCATTTTTGATGATAGTAATCTAGAAGGCGCTATTTTTAATAATACGCAACTAGCGGGAGCTGATTTTTCGAAAGCCTCTAATTTTAAAATTGATCCCGAATTCAATCCCATGAAAAAAGCCAAATTTTCTACACAAGGAATTATTGGACTTTTGGATAAATACGATATTAAAATTCAATAAAATGGAAACGAATCAACTGTATCTTGAAAGTGTAAAAAAGCAAATGCACTATTACAAAACAATCGGTGAGAAAGCAATCAATCAATTAGAACCGGAACAGCTATTTATTACATCAAACGATGATTCTAATAGCATTTCGACAATTGTAAAACACCTTTCGGGAAATATGCTTTCGCGCTGGACCGATTTCTTAACGACTGATGGGGAAAAAGAATGGAGAAATAGGGATTTGGAATTTGAAAATGAACCACAAACCAAAGAAAAAGTATTAGCAATATGGAATACTGGCTGGGATTGTTTTTTTAAAGCAATTGATTCTCTGCTTCCGGAACAGCTTTTACAAATTATATACATTCGAAATGAAGGACAAACAGCAATGGATGCCATCAACAGACAATTGGCTCATTATCCGTATCATGTAGGTCAAATCGTTTTTTATGCTAAGCAATTAAAAAATACAAATTGGGATAGTTTATCCATCCCGAAAAACAATTCAAAAGAGTATAATTCGGAGAAATTTGCTCAGGAAAAGAGCATCAAACATTTCACTGATGCCGAATTAAAAAGACTAAACAAATAAGGAATCGCTAATCAACTAGCCCTGATAGCAGTGGAAATCCTTTTTATCCTGATTTTTTTCAGGATAAAAAGATTGAAACGAATAGCAGGAATAAGTTTCAAAAAAAAATATGAAAAAAATACTATTACTTCCTGTACTGCTCTCTATTGTGTCCTGTTATACTGTTGAACACAACTGCAAAGACTTTAAAACAGGGAAATTCCGTTTTGAATATGAAGTTGATGGGGTAAAAAAAGTAACCCTTTTTGAGCGAAATGACAGCATTGAAATTGAAAATTTTGAAGGTAAGATTGATACCGCATCGATTCGATGGGTAAACGATTGCGAATATATTTTGAAGAAATTACATCCAAAAAATATGGCGGAAGAAAAATCAATCGACATGAAAATTTTGTCAACATCAGGAAACACCTATATATTCGAATTTGGTATTGTAGGGACTGCACAAAAACAAAAAGGGACTGTTACTAAACTTAAAGACTAAATACAAAGACTTTTTTATAATTCTTAACTCAATAAAATGGAAGTATTTTTAAATCCTGATGCTTGGATTGCCCTGTTAACATTGACTTTTTTAGAGATTGTACTTGGAATCGATAATATTATTTTCATTTCAATTGCTACGGGTAAACTCCCCGTTGAAAGCCGTAAAAAAGCCACCAAAATAGGAATGTTCTTGGCTATGTTCATGAGAATCGGTCTGTTGTTTGGTATTAATTTATTGATTCAAATGAAAGAACCTTGGTTTACGATTGACCTAAGTTGGTTCTCTGCTGGAGTAACGGGACAAAGTCTTATATTACTTTTTGGTGGATTATTTCTTATCTATAAAAGCACTAATGAAATTCGTGAAAAAGTAGATGAAAAAGGACATGAGGAAAAAGAACTGGGTAAAGCGGCTACAAAATCATTTCAGAATGTATTACTACAAATTATTATGATTGATTTGGTTTTCTCTTTTGATAGTATTCTAACTGCTGTAGGGATGACTAATGGTGTTCATGGTGCTATATATATCATGATTACCGCTGTTGTAATTTCGGTATTAATTATGATGCAGTTTGCCGTTCCTGTTGGGACATTTGTGAACAACCATCCTTCCATCCAGATTTTAGGACTTTCCTTTTTGATCTTAATTGGCATGATGCTACTTACTGAAAGTGCTCATTTATCGGATGCACTTATTTTTGGTAGCCATGTGACACCAGTCCCAAAAGGCTATTTGTATTTTGCCATTTCCTTCTCCCTTTTTGTAGAAGTCATCAACATGAAAGTAACTAAAAAGAAATAAAAATTAATAACTAAAAAAGCTTTCGTTTCGGCGGAAGCTTTTTTTTTATGCTCATTTCTAAGAATATGATATATAAATATCAAATTTTGTTTTTTTCTTTTTATCTCTAATTTTATAAATTAACTTAGTTGCAAATTATCGTAATGAAAAATACTATTTCCCATAGGGTTGCCGACTTTTTAAAAAACTTTCCACCATTTAGTTTTTTACATCAAAGAGAAATCGAAGCCCTTTCTGAGCAAATATCAATTATATATAAGGAAAAAGACAGTGTTGTATTTACTGAAAATGAAGAAACGCACAACAGTTTTTACATCGTTCACAAAGGAGCTGTAACCTTACGAAATAGTTTCAGTAACGCTGTTTTGGACATGTGTGATGAAGGTGATATTTTTGGGTTAAGACCACTTATAGCTAATGAGAACTATAAAATGGAAGCCCGAACTCATGAAGAAAGTATTCTGTATGCTATACCGATTGCCGTTTTTAAGCCCTATGCGCTTGAAAACAAAGCAGTAGGAAACTTTTTAATTGAAAGTTTTGCTTCAAACACACGCAACCCTTATTCCAAAAGTCATAGAGGGAAATTATTTGGTGAGGCTTCAGCAACTGAAACTTTGGATGCCGATAAAAGCATATTAGACATTCAGCCCGTAAAGTATTCAAAAAAACTAGTTAGTTGTTCTGCGTCAACTACAGCAAAAACGATTGCTGAAACCATGACTAAAAAAAACGTAGGTGCTATTCTTGTTGTCGAAAATTCACTCCCTATAGGCATTATAACTGATAAAGATTTAAGAAATAAAATTGTGACTGGAGCATTTCCCATCACCACAACTGCCAATGTAATAATGACAACTCCTGTTATTACCTATCCTAAAAAAATGACCGTTACACAAGCGCAAATGGCTATGATGAAAAGTAATATTAGCCATTTATGTATTACCAAAGACGGTACTGCTAATACTAAAGCAGTGGGAATCCTATCCAAACATGATGTTATGGTGGAAATAGGTAATAATCCTGCAGTGTTAATAAAAGCAGTAAAAAGAGCTAAAAAATTCAAACAAATCAAGCCTATACGAGCTAATATAATGCAACTATTACAAGGATATTTAGATCAAAATATCCCAATGACTTTGACTTCTAAAATAATTACCGAATTAAATGATGTTTGTATAAAGCAAGTTATTGCCATTGCGTTAAAAAAAATGAAAACCACTCCTCCTGTAAAATTTGCATGGTTGGCCATGGGAAGTCAAGGAAGAAGTGAGCAATTGCTACATACCGATCAAGACAATGCATTAATGTATGAAGATGTCCCAGAAGAATTAAGTGCAGAAACCAAAAGCTACTTTTTAGAATTGGCAACACATGTCAACAAAGGCCTTTTTGACATTGGTTATGATTATTGTCCTGCTGAAATGATGGCTTCAAATCCTAAATGGTGTTTGAGTTTGAGTGAATATAAAGATTTAGTGTACCATTGGATTACTAATCCTGGAAAAAATGAGGTTTTATTGTCTTTTATCTTTTTTGACTATAGCTTGTCTTATGGAGATAAGGAACTTGTAAATAACTTGTCCGATTTTATTTTTGAAAATATAAAAGCCAATCCAGTTTTTTATATTCACTTAGTAAGTGGTGCATTGCAAAGTCCGTCCCCCACTGGATTCTTCAGACAACTTCTTGTAGAACAAGATGGAGAGCACAAAGACTTTTTTGACATTAAAAGACGTGCTTTAATGCCACTAGCCGATGCCGCCAGAGTATTAATCCTGTCACATTCTGTGAAATCCATAAGTAATAGTCCAGAGCGGTTTGAAAAATTAGCCGACTTAGAACCCCAAAACAAGGAATTGTATTTGGCTTGCTCCTATTCCTATAAAGCATTATTAAAATTCAGAACCAAACAAGGACTTTTACATCACGATTCGGGGCAGTTTATTGCCTTAGAAACACTAACCAAATTAGAAAAAATAAAATTAAAACGAACCTTTAAAACCATTAAGGAACTTCAAGAACTTATTACTATTCGGTTCAATGCTTCAAATATATTATAATGAAGAAATTTTTAAAAAAAGGCCAAACCGTTTTATTGAATTTTTTGGGTAAATCAGAAAACCCATATGAAGAGGAGTTGCTATCAAAAGACATTGACTCCACCCGTTTTGTAATATTGGATACGGAGACTACAGGATTCGATTATGTAAAAGATCGCATTCTTTGTATTGGAGCAGTTGTTTTGCAAAATAATACAATTGCAATTCAGGACAGTTTTGAGGTTTACATACAACAGGAGCATTACGATAAATCAACAGCTAAAATTCATGGCATTTTAAAAGAATTTGCATTAGACAAACCTAATGAATTAGAAGTGTTGCAACAGTTTCTGACATTTTTAGGAGACTCCATTATCATTGCACATCATACCGTTTTTGATGTTACTATGATTAATAAAGCACTAGAAAGAAATGGATTACCATTACTAACTAATAAGTCTTTAGACACAGCGGTACTTTATAAAAAAACGCTAATTGTTTCTCACTTATTTGAGATTAAGGATACCTATAGTCTGGATGAACTTGCAGATAAATTTGATATTTCTATAAAAGACAGACACACTGCATTAGGTGACGCCTATATTACAGCTATTGCTTTTTTAAAAATTAGAAAAAAAATGGAAGCAAAAAAAATTACAACTCTAAAACAATTATTTAAATAAGCACATTCAAAACCGTTTAAAATTAAAAAGCTTCCACAGTTGTGGAAGCTTTTTTTATAGTTAAAATAAAATAACTTGGCCATCATCATCAAGATGTACATCAGTATCATCATTGTTATCATCGCTTTTAATCGGTTCCTCTTTAATTTCTACAGGAGGTTCGTAAGGTAATGATTCTAATAAGTTTACCTGTTTTAGTTTATCTGTTGTTAATTGATTTCCAAGTGCTTTAAATCCTTTGACAGCAATAAAATCTTCGATATCAATAGTTATACTTTCTTTTTGAACTCCTTTAATCTTTGGGAAAATTAATTCGGCTACAGGACGATAATCCGTTGATACTATTTCCAATTGAGAATTTGGATGTTCTGTAATAAAACTTTCTTCTTTGTTTTCGGTTTCTACCAAGAAACGTTTTAAATAATAACGCTCTTTTTCACCATCATAATAGATTGCAGATATTGGTTTACTTGGAATCCACTTTTCTAACACTACCATATCAGGTTCAAAATGAGTAGACAATTCAGGTATAACCACTTTTAATTTTCCAGACTGCTGGACAATCAAGATTTTATCATTTGGCCTAAATTCTCCCAATAATTCTCCTCTTCCATCTACATTTAACCTTTGAACAGTATCGTCAAACCAAATTTTTCTAGGCAACAATGTAGAGATTCCTTTTTCTTTGATTTCTATTTTTTTAATTGGATATTTAGAAACTACATTCCCTTTAGAAGCTCGTCCTTTTATGCCAATTTTAGCAAAATCAATATCAAATTTCAGTTTCTTAATACTTCCTACCTGACGTAAAATTATTGTTACAACTTCGGCTTCTCCGTTTGGATTACAAGTAAAATAAAGAATCTGAGATCCCTTAGTTCCATTAGTTAAATCATATAATTTATCTCGGGTAACTCCAGAAACATTGAATCGCTTGATATAAGAAGGCCCCGATTTTCCATCGCGATAAATAACATTATAAATGGTACGTTTGTCACTTTTGTCAAAAATAGCAATGTGAATAATATCTTTACCTACAAAGGTTTTTGCATCCACTTTGGTCACCATCATATTTCCGTCACGTAGAAAAACGATTACATCATCAATGTCCGAACAATCCGTAACATACTCGTCTTTTTTCAAGCTGGTTCCTACAAATCCTTCTTCTTTATTGACATATAATTTAGTGTTTCTCAATACTACTTTGGTCGCTTCAATATCATCAAAAACACGAAGTTCTGTTTGGCGTTCTCTACCCTTTCCATATTTCTCTTTAAGCTTTACAAAATAGGCAATGGCAAAATCAATTAAATGCTCTAAATCGTATTTTACCTGCTCTATATTTCCTTCTAGAGCATCAATTTTATCTTGTGCTTTATTACTGTCAAATTTAGAGATTCTCATGATTCGAATATCCAACAAACGTAGGATATCTTCCTCGGTAATGGCCCGTTTTAAATGCTTAATATGTGGTTTTAAACCATCATCAACTGCCTGAATAACATCTTCTCTTGTGGTTTTATCCTCAATATCACGATAGATTTTATTTTCGATAAAAATACGTTCTAAGGACAAGAAATGCCATTGTTCTTCTAGTTCACCTAATTGAATTTCTAGTTCACTTTTTAATAATTGAACCGTTCTGTTTGTTGAAATTTTCAACATATGGGAAACACCAATAAACAAAGGCTTATTATCTTCAATCACACAACCCAATGGTGCTACTGAAGTTTCACAAGCTGTAAAAGCAAACAAGGCATCAATGGTTTTATCAGGAGAAACTCCTGGAAACAAGTGAATTAAAATTTCAACATTTGCGGCGGTATTGTCCTCAATTTTTTTGATTTTGATTTTTCCTTTTTCATTGGCTTTCAAAATACTATCAATCAAGGTCGTCGTATTGGTTGAAAACGGGATTTGGGTGATTACCAAGGTATTTTTGTCCAATTGGCCAATTTTCGCTCGTACTCGCACACGACCACCACGCATTCCATCATTGTAATTTGACACATCAGCAATTCCTTGTGTCATAAAATCAGGATAAATTGTAAACGGTTTTCCTTTTAATATTTTTACAGAAGCATCTATCAATTCATTAAAATTATGCGGCAAGACTTTGGTCGAAAGACCTACAGCTATTCCCTCTGCTCCTGAAGCCAATAGTAATGGAAATTTTACTGGTAAGTTATTGGGTTCTGCTCGTCTTCCATCATAGGAAACACCCCAGTCAGTAATTTTTGGACTGTATAAAACTTCCAAAGCAAACTTAGACAATCGTGCTTCAATATAACGGGAAGCTGCAGCGCTGTCTCCAGTGAGAATATTTCCCCAGTTTCCTTGACAGTCAATCAATAATTCCTTTTGACCTATTTGTACCATAGCATCCCCAATACTCGCATCTCCGTGTGGGTGATACTGCATGGTGTGACCAACCACATTGGCAACTTTATTATAACGGCCGTCATCTAACTCTTTTAGGGAGTGCATAATACGGCGTTGCACAGGTTTAAAACCGTCTTCTATTGCAGGAACGGCACGCTCCAAAATAACATACGAAGCATAATCCAAGAACCAGTCTTTATACATTCCCGTTACTTTGGTAATGGTATCCCCACCGTCTTCTTCGTTATCGTAAAAATGTTGTCCTTCAAAATGCTTGGCATCGACTTTGATTATTTCATCCGATTCTTCTTCTTGATTTTCATCAATTGAATTGTCTTCTGAATTTATATCTTCATTCTCTGGATTTGTATTTTCTTCTTCCTCGTCTTTCATTAAATATATCCTATTGAATAGTAGTTAATTATATTTTAAACTGTTTCAATTGCATCCAATTCTACCTTCAAATTCTTGATGATAAACTCTTGTCGGTCTGGAGTGTTTTTACCCATATAGAAAGACAGCAATTGCTCAACTGAAGTATTTTTGTCCATCATTACAGGGTCCAATCGAATATCTTCCCCTATAAAAAACTGAAACTCATCTGGAGAAATCTCTCCTAATCCCTTAAATCGGGTGATTTCTGGTTTTGGTTTTAATTTTTCAATGGCTGCTTTTCTCTCGTCATCAGAATAACAGTAAATGGTTTCTTTCTTGTTTCGAACTCTAAAAAGTGGGGTTTGTAAAATATACAAATGCCCTTCTTTTATCAATTCAGGAAAAAACTGTAAAAAGAAAGTGATCAATAACAATCGAATGTGCATTCCGTCGACATCGGCATCCGTTGCAATTACAATGTTGTTGTAACGCAAGTTTTCCATATCATCTTCAATGTCTAAGGCTGCTTGAAGCAAATTGAATTCTTCATTTTCATAAACAATTTTTTTGCTCATTCCGTACGAGTTCAATGGCTTACCACGCAAACTAAATACCGCTTGCGTATTTACATCACGCGACTTGGTAATCGATCCAGAAGCGGAATCTCCCTCGGTAATAAACAGTGTACTTTCTAAATAACGTGGGTTTTTTATATCTGGTAAATGCACGCGGCAATCACGCAGTTTTTTATTATGCAAATTGGACTTCTTTGCTCTGTCTTTGGCTAATTTTCTAATTCCTGAAAGTTCTTTACGTTCTCTCTCCGCTTGTAGAATTTTACGTAAAAGCAAGTCGGCCGTTTCTGGATTTTTGTGTAAATAATTATCTAATTTATTTTTGATAAAATCATTTACAAAAGTACGAACCGAAGGCATGCCAGGATCTGAACCCATATCGGTCGAACCTAATTTGGTTTTTGTTTGTGATTCAAAAACAGGTTCCATTACCTTAATACTTATCGCACTCACAATCGATTTCCTAACATCCGAAGGATCGAATCCTTTGTTGTAGAATTCCCGAATTGTTTTTACAATTGCTTCTCTAAACGCCACTAAATGCGTTCCTCCTTGCGTTGTATTTTGTCCATTTACAAAGGAATGGTATTCCTCACTGTACTGGGATTTACTGTGTGTAATCGCTAATTCGATATCATCCCCTTTCAAGTGAATGATTGGGTAAACCATATCTTCTTCGGCAATATTTTCATCTAATAAATCTTTCAATCCATTATCAGAAAAGTATTTTTCTCCATTATAGATTATTGTTAAACCCGCATTCAGGTAACAATAATTCTTTAGCATTTTAATTACATATTCATTTCTGAATTTATAATTTTTAAAAATAGCTTCATCTGGAATAAAAGTAACCTTAGTTCCTTTTCGTTTTGTAGTATCAATAATATCTTCTTCCAGCACCAAATTTCCCGCTGAGAATTCGGCTGCTTTTTGTTTTTCATCTCGAACGGATTCAACACGAAAATAATTGGATAAAGCATTTACTGCCTTAGTACCTACACCATTTAAACCTACCGATTTTTTAAAGGCCAAAGAATCGTACTTTCCACCTGTATTCATTTTAGAAACTACGTCAATGACTTTCCCAAGTGGGATTCCTCGTCCATAGTCACGAACCGTAACTGTCTTGTCTTTAATGGTTACTTCAATCGTTTTACCAGCACCCATTACAAATTCATCGATACAGTTATCCAAAACTTCTTTCAGAAGAATATAAATACCATCGTCCGCAGAAGATCCATCCCCTAATTTCCCAATGTACATACCTGGACGCATACGGATGTGTTCTTTCCAATCGAGGGAACGAATATTGTCTTCGGTATATTGATTTTGATCTGACATTTTAAAATTTATCGATTTTGTGCTAATATAAGATATCTCGATATATTTTAAAAGAGGTAACAGTCAAAGTTATTAAGAATGATATTGACAATTATTATGTAGTGTCACTTTTGGAGTACTAGATCCTTTTAAAGAAAACCAAAAAGTAACCAAAAAGTTAATTCTAATTAAATTTTGTAAGAATCAATTTGATTTTTACAATGATTTAATATCGGAAAATAAAATTAAATAACTGAAAAACAAATAGTTAACATTAAATCTAAAATATTGAAATTATTAAAATATTAAGGAACAGTAACCTGTGATTTTTGAAATAGCTAAATAATTAGGTTTGTAAAAAAATTAAGCCGTGTGTAAAATAAGTACTTTTCGATTGTCTCTATTACTATTAATTATCCCTTTTTTCAGTATAATTTATGGGTCTGAAATAAAAGGTCGAATATTGGATAAAAACACTAATGAACCTATAATAGGGGCTACCATTTATCTAACCGCTACAACTTATGGTTATTCTGGTTTTGACGGTACTTATATCATAAAAAATGTTCCTGAAGGAAGTTATATAGTGAAATGTAGCTATCAAGGATATATAAATCAAGAAACAACAATTACTGCAAAATTGGGTGCAATTACATTAAACTTTGAATTAGTAGAAAAAAACATCACCCTTTCCGAAGTCGTAATTTCTGTAAAGCAAGACAAAGAATCTTCAAAATATGCCTTACATAGAGAAAAAGAATCGCAAAATATTTTAAATGCAATTAGCGCGAAAAGCATACAGTTGCTACCTGATTTAACCACCGCCGGCGTATTACAACGTATGTCTGGAGTTTCATTAGAGCGCACCAGTACAGGCGATGCTAGATATGCCATCATAAGAGGAATGGATCAGCGCTACAACTACACTCTTGTAAATGGAATAAAGATCCCAAGTCCGGACAACAAATATCGTTATGTCCCAATGGATATGTTTCCAGCGGATTTATTAGAACGGTTAGATGTTATTAAAGCTCTAACACCCGAAATGGAAGGGGATGCAATAGGTGGGGCTATGGATTTAATTATGAAAAATGCGCAAGACAAATTGGCTATAACCGCTAATATTGCAACAGGATTTAGTCAGTTTATTAGTGATAATGGATATGAAAATTTCGATAAAAAAGTAATTAACAGTAAGTCTCCTGCAGATATTAATGGTGCTAATTATATCGCTACACCTAATGATTTTACCTATAAAAACTTTGATTACAAACGTAAAAATTTGCCTTTAAACACCAACTTAGGATTTTCAATAAGCAATCGTTTTTTGAAAGATAAAAAACTGGGAGTAGTTGTAGCGACTAGTTATCAAAATGAATACAAAGGATCAAATAGTACATGGTTCAAACCAGAAAATCAACCTGCACCAGGGAATGTTCCTGCGTTTACAGATCTATATTCCAGAAGGTATAACACCAACCAAACTCGATATGGAATTCACACTAAGCTAGATTATATTTTAAATTCTAAAAATAAAATTAGTCTTTACAATGTGTATTTAAAATCCGAAGAAACTCAAAATCGTAAATCTATAGATACTAGTTTATCGATAGGTCGATCAGGAGTTGGAACAGGAAATACATACAAATTATACCGTTCCAGATATATAAAGCAAAGTATTTACAATAACACCTTGCAAGGAGAACATAAAATCAATAAATATTTAAATGCTGATTGGTCAGCTGTTTATTCTTTGGCTAAAAGCATCACCCCAGATTGGTCTGAATACCAAACTGTAGAACAAGTTGGTTATGATGCTAATCAAAATCAAACAATTACTCCAGCTGTTTTAAATATTCCTTTTTATCGAATTTGGATGAACAACTCCGATAGAGATTATGCTGGTTACATAAATTTCAAGTATAAAAAAGAAATCTTAAATAAACCGATGGTCCTATCGATGGGAGGGCTTTACAGAAATAAATTCCGAAAAAACAATTACAATGAATGGAATTTAATACCTAATAATTCCAGTTCAGGCGAACCCATTCCTTATGATGGTATTTTATCTCCAGACAAATTTCATTTTAATGGTATTACTGCAGCACAAGGAAGTCCTAACAATGCTTTAAATTATGACGCTACGGAGAAAATTGCGGCCTATTATTTTCAAGATAATATTCAATTTAATGACAAACTTTCGATTCTTGGAGGTCTACGTATAGAAAATACGACACAAACTTGGAAAACAGCACAGGATGCTACCATAATTGCGGGAGCGGTTGGATCAAAAACCTATACTGATTTTCTGCCAAGTATCCATTTTAAATATAAATTAAGTGAAAAAGAGAATCTTCGGTTATCTTATTTTAGTGCCATAAACAGACCCGGATTCTACGAATATATTCCTTTTAAAATAGAAGGAGAGGATTTTAACATGAGTGGTAATCCAAATTTAAAACATGCAACTGCTTCCAACTTTGATATTAGATATGAATTATTTCCAAAAGGATTAGATCAGTTCTTAATTGGAGCTTTTTATAAAAACATTCAAAACCCAATAGAATCTGCCATTTTATTCACAGGGACATCAAGCGCCACTTTAAAACCTACCAATTTTGGAACAGCTACCAATTTTGGGTTTGAAGTAAACATGGCTAAATATTTTGGAAAGATTGGAATAACAGCCAATTACACTTACACTAACTCAAAAATCACTACTACTAAATTGTTTTACAACAGTTCTTATGTGAGCGAAGAAACGACTCAAACTAGACCACTACAAGGACAATCCCCTCATATTGCCAATCTTTCGTTATTGTATAAAAATCAAAATTCAGGAATAGATGTACAATTGGCCTACATCTATACAGGAAGAAAAATCACATTAGTTTCCCCTTATAAAGATTTAGATTATTGGCAAAAAGGAAATTCGCAACTTGATTTTTCTATAGAAAAAAGAGCCTTTAAAAATTTTACTTTCTATAGCAAAATTACCAATCTTTTAAACACGCCCGTTCTTGTGCAAATTTTGCAAACCAACATTTATACTACTGGGAAGTTTGCCTTACCTAATCAAACAGACCCTGACAGAGTTACCGTACAAAAAGACTTGTATGGAATCAATTACACCTTTGGAATGCGTTATAAATTTTAATCATAAACAAAACAACTATAAATAAATTAAACAATGAAAAATAAATTAAATTTTGGAATTATAGCTTTAGCATTAATAGCTTTATCCTCTTGCAGTAATGATCAAGTCTCAACACCGCAATTTAAAGCTAGTACTACTATTACTGGAGAAACCCTTTCTGGAAGCGTAAAAGGAACAATGGAATCAGGCAAAACCTATTATTTTAATTCAAAAGTAACCATTAATGCTAATGATACATTGGTTATGCAAAGTGGTGTAAAATTATTAGCTACAAATCCTGCTGCAGAATTGATTGTAAAAGGTGTCTTTATTTCATTGGGAACAAAAGAAAGCCCAAACTGGATTACTGGAAAAGATGCTTATTTGAATCCAGCTAATTATAAATTAACAACACTACAAGATCCTAATACTGATCCAGCTTTGAAACCAGATGGCAAGTTTTGGGGAGGTATTCAATGTGAAGCCACTTGTTCTTTATTGGATATCAAATGGACTCATTTAGATTTTGCAGGAGGAACTGCAGATGACTTAAATGCTGATCAAGGGTACAAATCTGGAGATGATTTATTCAATATCAAATTTGGTAATCCTGATGGAATTTTAATTCTAGAAGATTCATGGGTTTATGGTTCAACTACAGACGCCGTTCGTGCAAATGGAGGAAAAATACACATCATGAGAAATACAGTTGAAAAAGTTGCTTATAATGATGGGGACTGTTTTAACGTAAAAAATTCAAGCATAGGAGACATGGCTTATAACTTAATCATAGGAACCGCTAAAGGAGGTACAAAAGCATCTAATAAAGGTACTTACGGAAGCGTTCAAACGGAAATCAATATGTATAACAATACGTATGTATCTGGTGGTTTTAGAAGTGTAGATCCAGACCGTGGTGCTAATGCTAATATTGAGCAAGGTGCCAAAGGAAAAGTGTACAACAATCTATTTGTAAATTGTAGAACAGGCTTGCGTATTTTAGAAAACCCAGCTGCCGATTTTGCCAACTGTTTTTATGGTAATAACTTAAGTTATGGTGATACTGCCGCCATTGTAAATGAGTTTTACCCAACTACTCATGCAACAACTCCCCAACCTACTGATCTTCCTTTACCTTCTTCTTTCTTACCAGTAGGTTATGTTAATGGCGCAGTATATAACGCTCCGCAATTAGTAGGTCAAAACAATCCTAAATTTGTAAACTTCCCGTTACCTGTTCCTGTTATAGCAAATTTAACTTTGTATAACTTTCAAGGAAATTATGATTTTCACTTAGCTGCTGATTCACCAGCAATTGGTAAAGGGAACGCTTCATTTACTGCAGTTAATGCAACAGCTTCTCTAACAAATCAATATCTAAAAGCCACCGTTACTCCTCCAAATGTTGATTTAGGAGCATTCCCTAAAAATGGTTTAGGTAATCTACATAATTAATAAAATTTAATTTAATTAGAAAGGCGGTTGGGAAATCCATCCGTCTTTTTTTATTTTTTTTGAATTATGAAATTACGCTTCTGTATTCTATTTGTATTTATATTAATACATTCATTCAGTTTTTCTCAAAACAAGAAAACGCCTTTTACTTTCATTGTCTTAGGTGATATGCCCTACAATTTACCCAAAGACAATCTGAAATTTGAAAATGTAATTGCAGCACTTAACAAACGCAATCAAGCTTTTAATGTTTTTGTAGGAGATTTTAAATCGAGCAAAACACCATGCTCAGATACTGCTTTTCAAAAAATTTTAGGTTATTTCAATAGCTTCAAAAAACCATTAATCTATACTCCTGGCGATAATGAATGGACAGATTGTGGAAAACCTCAAGCGGGCTCTTACAATACAAATGACCGCTTATCTGCAATTAGAGCACAATTCTTTAAGGACACTTTACATAGTTTAGGCAAATCAACAATGGAGTTAAGTTCAGAATCGTCAAATGTTGCTTATGCGAAATATGTTGAAAATAAAATTTGGAAGTACAACGGGATTTCATTTGCCACCATTCATCTTGTAGGCTCAAATAACAATTTCAATACTGATAATTTAAATTCAAATGAAGAATTTTATGAGCGTTCAAATGCTAATATTTTTTGGTTGAATACCGTTTTTGAACAAGCAAAAAAGGACAATTCTTTAGGAATTGTGATCTTTGAACATGCAGATATGATTACACCCGATAAAGGAAAAGAGGGGTTTGTAACTTTCCTTAAAGAACTTCAAAAACGAGTAGAAACATACAAAAAGCCAGTTCTTTTAGTAAATGGTGATTCTCATGAATACAAAGTAGATAAACCATTGTATGAAAATGTGGAGTTAAAAAAAACAGTGCTAAACTTCACCCGGTTGCAGGTATTTGGCGAAGCTGATATGCATGCTGTCGAAGTTACAGTAAATCCAAAAAATCCAGCACTTTTTGAAATCAACCAAATTTGGATTCCAGAAATCAATAAATTTTAAATTAAAAATAATGAAATACTCTTCCCTAATTGCATTTTGTTTTTACAGCATATTTCTAACAAGCTGTACTAGCGACACTACTAAAACAGCAGAACCTGAAGTTATTATTGACCCCGTTGTGGTTGACCCAATAGTAAACACTCCTTTGGTTTCCGAAGTAGGCTTGATGTGGTCCTATGCCCCTGAATCCTCTGGGATTGTCTTGACAAATGGTTCTATTTACACCTTTAATGATTCCGGAAACCCTAATGTTTTTTACAAAGTAAATCCTGCCGATGGAACTTTGCTGCAGTCTATAACCGTTACAAATTTTCCAAACGTAGATTGGGAAGATATTACAGCCGATGATAATTATATCTATTTAGGTGATTTTGGAAATAATGATGGAATCCGAAAAGATTTAAAAGTTCTAAAAATCAGCAAAGCACAGTTTATAAACGAAACAGCCAAAACGGTTAATGTAACAGCCGAAGCTATTGCTTTTTCTTATAATGAACAAACGAGTTTCATTTCTTCAAGCACTCATAATTTTGATTGCGAAACCATTATTTCAAAAGCAGATAATTTATATATTTTTACTAAAAATAGAGGGGATAATAAAACCAGCATTTATAAACTCTCCAAAACTCCGGGTCAGTATTCCGTATCATCATTAGCCCGTTATAACGTAAATGGGTTGATCACTGGTGGAGATTACAATGCTCAAACTAATGAAGTAATTTTAGTAGGTTACTCCCCTTCTGGTCATAAAAATTCTTTTGTTTACAGTTTGACTAATTTTAATGACGATTCGTTTTTTTCAGGAACTGTTGTTGAAAAAATAATAGGAAATAGTTCCAATGACTGGCAAACCGAAGGAATTGCTTTTGGTTCATTAGATGGAAAAAAAATATACCTTTCATGCGAAACAACAGCTTTTAGTAAAGCACAATTATACAGCACCGATAAGACTACTTTGGGTTTCTAAAAAAGGATCAGACCTAGATAGTTGACTTATTTGCAATAATTATTAGGGTGAACTTTTAAAATATGGATGAAACTTATCTAAAAAATTAGAAATTATTTACAATTCCATTCAATTCCTCATCCAATTGGGGATTAGAAATCTTATTGTTTGCGATATCAAAATTATCATAGAAACTAGGTAAGGAAAAAGTAGCTTTAATTTCAGCTCCGTAACGAGGAAAAGCATTTTTTGCAATTTCTAATACGGTTGCGCCCCCTCTTTTCCCATTAGAAGTAGCCATTAGAAGCATAGGCTTTTCTTGAAAAACTTTACCCTTAATTCTGGAACACCAATCAAAAATATTTTTAAATGCTGCTGAATAGTTCCCGTTATTTTCTGCCATAGAAACTACTAAAATATCGGCCGACACTATTTTATCTAAAAACGCCTGTGCCAAAGGATGCTGACCAATTTCTTCCTCGACATCAACACTAAATAAAGGCATCTGAAAATCATTCAAATCCAATATTTCCACCTCGGCATTTTCAAATAAAGACGCCGCATACGTAGCTAATTTTTTATTGATTGAGTTTTTACTAGGGCTTGCGCCAAAGGCGATTATTTTCATAAACCGTATTTTTTATAAATATACTTAAAAAATGGCAGACGAATTTATTCGATTTAAATTTTGAGCCATTAACCTATGAAACTTTAGGAATTTGAAAACTACTATTCCATTTCCCACCATTTTAAGCTATCGGTAAAGTTAGCACTGAATAACTCTCCCATTTTCGGGGTGATGAAATTCAATTTTTCAGTAGCTGCTTTTTCTGAAAATCGCTCAACTGGCTCTTTCCATGCATGTTGCGCTAACGCAAAACCTGCCCAATGCACTGGCATACAATTTCGAACTTTTGCATCTATTGCAGCCTGAACACTCTCCTCAGGATACATATGAATTTGATGCCAGTTTTCATTGTATTGACCACATTCCATAAAAGCAAAATCGAAAGGTCCTAAACGTTCTCCTATTTCTTTAAAATGTGTACCATAACCACTATCACCGCTGAACCAAATATTTTCTTCTTCTGTGTTAAAAACCCAACCGCCCCAAAGCGATTTAGCTCTATCAGTCAATCCTCTTCCTGAAAAATGCCGTGTGGGCGTGAACGTAATTTTTATACCATTAAAGACAGACTCCTCCCACCAATTAAATTCAGTAATTATATCTGCCGGAATTCCCCAAGAAACTAAATGCCTTTTCACCCCTAAAGCAACATAAAACAACTTCGTTTTTTCTTTAAGTTTTAAAATACTTTCATAATCTAAATGATCATAATGGTCATGTGATATTAGCACCAAATCAATTTCAGGGAAACTGTCAATAATCGTGAGTGTTGAATCACTAAAACGCTTTACTTTGAATGGTGCAATCGGAGCCGCATCAGAACCAAACATGGGGTCGATTAAAATATTCTTGTTTTTTAATTGCATATATATTGCTGAATGTCCATACCATATGCTTTGCATAGATTGATGTGTATTTATAAATAATTCACTATCAAACGGCACAACGGACAAGGACTTTGCTTCTCTACCCTCTTTTTCACAAAACTGCTTACGCAAAAATTTAGGCATATTAGACAATGAAAAGTCCATACTGGTTTCTTCCAGGTTTTCAAAAATGGTACCGTTCCAATACTCTGATTTTGAATATTTTTCTATTTCGTTTTTTGACGGTTTTGCTCCAAATTGCTTTCTCATATTCTTTTAATTGTTTCCTAAAAATTCTACGACTTAAACTTAGTAAAAAATAAATTATTTAATTGTTAATTTATATCCTTGTTAACAATCAAAAAAGCCTGCAAAATTACTTTTGCAGGCTTTACCTATTTTCTATTTTCTAATCTATCTGATTATACGTTGAAACGGAAATGCATTACATCTCCATCTTTCACAATATATTCTTTTCCTTCAACTTTAAATTTCCCAGCTTCTTTTGCTTTTGCCTCAGAACCATAGTGAACAAAGTCTTCGTATGAAATTACTTCGGCACGGATAAATCCTTTTTCAAAATCAGTGTGAATTACTCCGGCTGCTTGTGGTGCAGTTGAACCCACGTCAATTGTCCAAGCACGAACTTCCTTAACACCTGCGGTAAAATAAGTTTGTTGTTTTAATAATTTGTATGCTGCACGAATAAGGACTGATGCTCCTGGCTCAGTTAATCCCATATCTTCAAGAAAAACTTGACGCTCTTCGTAGCTTTCCAATTCTGTAATATCTGCCTCAGCACCTACAGAAAGGATTATCACTTCAGCATCTTCATCTTTAACTAATTCACGAACTAAATCTACATACTTATTTCCTGTCACTGCTGAATTTTCATCAACATTACATACATATAATACTGGTTTTGCAGTAATCAATTGAAAACCTTCCATCAAAACTTCTTCATCATTATTTTGAGGAGTTATTGTTCTAGCTGATTTTGCTTGTAATAACGTTTCTCTTATTCTGTCTAAAAGTGCTTTTTCAGTTTGCGCTTCTTTATTTCCAGTTTTAGCTGCACGATTTACTTTTTCCAAACGTTTTTCAACATTCTCTAAATCTTTTAATTGCAACTCGATATCAATCGTTTCCTTATCACGTATAGGATTTACATTTCCGTCAACGTGTACAATATTATCATTATCAAAACAACGTAATACATGAATGATTGCATTACACTCTCTAATATTTCCAAGAAATTGATTTCCCAATCCTTCCCCCTTACTTGCTCCTTTAACTAAACCTGCAATATCAACAATATCAACAGTAGCCATTTGAACGCGTTCTGGTTTTACTAATTCCTCTAATTTTTCAATTCTAGGATCTGGTACATTTACGACACCTATATTAGGTTCAATTGTACAAAAAGGAAAGTTAGCACTTTGCGCTTTTGCATTTGACAAACAATTAAATAATGTTGATTTTCCAACATTTGGCAATCCTACAATTCCTGCTTTCATTTTATTTATGTTTACAAATAGAGTTTATGCTATTCGTTTTTAGTATTTACTTTAAAAGTTTGCAAATATAAGATTTAATAAATCTATTAGTGAAAATAAACCTAAAATTTATAGGAACAGAGGTATTTTTAAACATTTTATCAAAGTAATAATAATTTTTGTAACAATTTATTGATTCCGTAATTAGATTGTGAAATTTTCATTATCTCCCATTTATTTTTAGAAATACAGACGATATATTAATGTTATGTTAAAAAAATACTATATTGCACAAGATTTTAAACCAAAAACCAAACTTAATTAAATTATGAAAAAAATCACATTACTTTTTTTACTACTAAATGTCAGTGTTCTTTTTGCTCAAAAAGAAATTTCTGGAGTAGTAAAAGATAACTCTGGTGCGGGATTACCCGGAGTTAACATTGTCGAAAAAGGGACAAACAATGGAGTCTCTACTAATATCGATGGAGCATACAAAATAAAAGTTAAAGAGGGAGCTACTTTAGTTTTTAGTTATATTGGTTATTCTAAAGTTGAAAAAGAAGCAACTGGCTCAACAATTAATATCGTTTTATCAGAAGAAGGTGGTCAAGCCTTAGATGAAATTGTAGTTACAGGATCTAGAACAGCTCCTAGAAGTAACACTACAACCGCATTACCAATTGACGTAATTTCTTCTAAAGATTTAACATCTACAGGTCAAGCAACTTTTGACAAAGCATTACAGTACAAAATCCCATCATTTAACACGGTACAAACTCCAGTGAATGATGCGACTTCTTTACTTGATCCTTATGAAATTAGAAACATGGGACCAAGTAGAACATTAATCCTTATCAATGGAAAACGTAAAAACTTAAGTTCATTGCTTTACGTACAAACTTCTCCAGGACGTGGTGAAACAGGTGCAGATATTTCTGCGATACCTACAGACGCAATCGAAAGAGTAGAGATACTTCGTGATGGTGCTTCTGCTCAATACGGATCTGATGCAATCGCAGGGGTAATGAACATTATCTTAAAGAAAAGTACTAACGGAGGTTCAGTAACTGTAAGAAGTGGAATGACTTCTGAAGGTGATGGCGAAATGTTAGGAGTTAGTTTAAACAATGGTTCTACTGTTGGAGATAAAGGTTTCGTAAACTATACTGTAGATTTCTCTAAAGTAAACCAATCAAACAGACCAGGTACAGTTGATGCTGCTGGTGAAGCTGGAGATTTTGGTGCATCCTTATCTGATGTCCAAGCTTTCCTTGCTAAACACCCAGACGCAGGAAACATCAATGGTTCTCCTGAAACTGCAGCTGCAAAATTCTTAGTAAATGGTGGTAAAGAGTTAAGCGAAACATCTCAACTTTATTACAATGCAGCATATGTTTACAAAAAAGTAAACTCTTTTGCTAACTATAGAACTCCATATTGGAGAACATTATCTGACTATCCTTTCTTAAAAGACTTTTTTGGTAATGGTACCCCAGCATCTTATCAAGGTTATGTTCCAACATTTGAAGGAGATTTGAATGACTATAATGGAACATTTGGATACAAGTCAACAAAAAACGACTGGAATACTGATGCAAGTATTACAGTTGGTGGTAACACTCAAACGTACTCTGTTAACAATTCATTTAACAGATCAGACATACAAGATTCTGATGGAAATAACGTTTACTTAGAAAACAGTCCAATCTCTTTCAAACCAGGAGGAACTGCTTTCAACCATATTGTAGGGAATTTAGACATATCTAAAATATTGTCTGACAAAATTAGTATTGGTTTTGGTTCGGAAATGAGAACAGAAACATTTGAAGTTATCGAAGGTGACAAAGCATCTTGGGATGGTGTTGGAGCTGACTCTTTTGCAGGTAACAGACCTGAAAACTCTGGAAAATGGAATCGTTACAATTTAGGAGCTTATTTTGACGTTGCCTACGACGTAACTAAAGATTTCTTAATAAACGGTACTATTCGTTATGAAGACTATAGTGACTTTGGTGGAGCAACAGTTTGGAAAATAAGTTCAAGATATAAATTTGCCGATGATAAAATTACATTAAGAGGATCTGTTTCTACTGGTTTCAGAGCACCTACATTACACCAAATTTACACTCAAAAATCGCAATACTCTTTTGTTCCTGGTCAAGGAATTCAAGTAAGTGGATTAATCAACAACTCATCTCCACAAGCTCGTATCTTAGGAATTCCTAAATTAGATGCTGAAAAATCAACTAATATTACTGTTGGTATTGGTGCAAAACCTTCTAGAAACTTCAACTTTACTGTAGATTATTACAATATTAAAGTTGCTGACAGAATCGTTTTAGGAGACAAAGTAGAAACTCAATTTGGTACAGTGGCTTGGTTTGAGAATTCATTTGATTCAAGAACTTCAGGTTTGGATTTTGTTGCTAACTATACTAACATTGAATTAGGAACTGGAAAACTTGCTTTCAACTTATCTGGAAACGTTACCATTCAAAACGAAAGAATTTCTCCTGTAAAAAGTAATAACTTCAGCCCTACATTAGATGCTTTAATGTTTACTTCTAGACCAGACACTAAATGGATTTTGGGAGCTAATTATGAAATTGGAAAATTTGGCTTCTCTCTTAACAATACTTATTTTGGAAAAACTACTTTCAAACAAGATGGTTTAGATTCAAACTTAAGAACAGAATTTACACCTAAAATTGTTACGGATTTAGGAGTTTCTTTCTCAGCAACTGAGAAATTAACATTCTCTTTTAATGCAAATAACTTGTTAAATGTATTACCAGAATGGAAATTTAAAGCTGAAAATGCTGCAGGTGCTGCTTTATTAGCTGATGCTGCTCAGGTTAAAAACCAATCAAACTTGATTACTTTTAACCAACGTTATTCTCGAATGACTTATGATGGTTTTCACTTTAGTCAATTAGGAACTATGTTCAATTTATCAATGAACTATAAATTCTAATTCGGTTATCGAATATATAATTTTAAAAGGCTGTCTTTCGACAGCCTTTTTTTATACTTCATTTTTTCATAAATTTATATCGTACGTATTCATTTTAAAATTAATCAATACACTCAAAAAGCATTTATCCAGAAACCGTATTAAAAGAGCATCTTATGGCATCACTATACAATGAAAAAATGGCAACTATATACGACGCTATGTATCAAACTTTTGTTGATTATGATGAAGAGTATCAGTTTTACAACTCCCTTATTCAAGAAAATAATTGCAAAAGTATACTAGAGATAGGAAGTGGTACTGGCAATCTTGCCAAACGCTTTCAAGAAAACAAACAAGATTACAAAGGATTAGATTACAGTAAAAATATGATTGCTATTGCGCAGCAAAGGAATAAAAACTGTCTTTTTATTCACGGAGACATGCGTGATTTCAACCTGGATAAACCAGTCGATGCTATTCTTATCACAGGTAGATCTACAAGTTACTTAACTTCAAATGATGACATTAACGAAACCTTTACCTGTTTAATAAACAATATTAATGACGAAGGAATTATAATCTTTGATTTTATAGATGCTAACCGATTTATCCCTTTTGTAAATGAAAATCAAAAAATAATACATGAAGCCAAACATGAAGGAGTGAACTATTTAAGGGAAAGCAACTGGGAAACAACCTCCTTAGACAACTTTATGCTCGAATGGAATGCAAAATACTTCACTATTACCCTTGGCGACAAAGAATTAATAGCAAATGATTTTTCAACCGTACGCGTTTTTACATTAAATGAAATGCAACTTTTTTTATACATAAATAATTTTGAAATTATAAAAACCATAGATCGAAAAACCTATGCCTATGATACCTATGTTATTGTAGCTAAAAAAAAGAGACTTTAAATTTCAATCTCATTTAGTTTTAACAATAACGTAAATAATATAATCTTTTATTAAAATCATATAATAATTAAGCCTAGATCTATTTGTATTTTTGTGATATACAAATCATTAAAAACAAATATCATGAAAATTATAGCTTTAGGAATGGTTGCTTTTTTACTTTCGTTTAATAGTCAAGCACAAAACAAAAATGTAAAAACAGAAGTAAAAACTAAAATTACAACAATTAAAGATTCACAAGGAGAGAAAAAATTAGTTAAAACTGAAGAGGTAAAAGAGGTTCAAGCAGTTGAGTTAATGGATGCCGATTCAAAAGTTTTAAACAAAGACACAAAAGAAACTCCTGTAGAAGTTACCGCAACAACAAAAATCACGGCTGATGGAGTTACTAAATTAATTGACGTAGACCGATCTGCTTATTACGAATTAGACGGAGTAAAATACCAAGTTTCTAATGATAAAAGTGGTTATACAGTTTTTTCTCCTGACGGAAAAAAATCAGCTATCTTAAGAAAAACATCGAATAACAATTACATCTATAAATCTAAAAACAAAACTTCATTTGGTTATTTTGATGGTGATGGAAATTTAGTTCTAGAATCGTATGATGAAGCGACAGACACAATCACTGTTACTACTTATGTTATTGAAAAATAAAAAATAAGACATAACACAAAAAAAACCTGAACGAGAGTTCAGGTTTTTTTGTGCTTAAATTAAATTAAACTTATTCATTATGCAGAAAAGCTTGTCTATTTAACAAGGTTTCTTCAGTTTCCACATGGTTATCATCTGGAATACAACAATCTACAGGACAAACAGCAGCACATTGCGGCTCATCATGAAATCCTTTACACTCCGTACACTTACCAGGTACAATATAGTAAACTTCATCAGAAATTGGAGTTTGAGCAGCATCTGAATCAACCTCTGTACCATCTGGTAAAATCACCTTCCCTACCAATTTTGTTCCATCTTTATATCTCCAGTCATCCGCACCTTCGTATATAGCTGTATTAGGGCACTCTGGTTCGCAAGCACCACAATTTATACATTCATCTGTTATTATAATTGCCATCGTAATTTATCTTAAAGTTTATATGTCTTAAGCCTTATAGTCTCAAAGTTAAAAGACAATTCAATCTTTTGACTTGATGACTTTTGACTTCGACTTTATTATGCTTATTTTTGTGCAAAATTACAATCAAAACAATTCATAAGCAAACATTATGACATTAGAAACAAAAAAAAGTATTTTTGTTGAATTAGGGAAATTTTTAAGCCAATTTTCTCAAGATAATGATTCAAAAAAAACAAGCGTACTATATAATGACCTCTTTTTCGAAGAATTCATCAATTTAATAAAACTTTCCCAGTCCCATAATGGATGGTATACACCTGAACATGTATACTTTTCTATCCAATCTTGGGCCAAAGCACTGACCGAAGATAATTTAACGAAATGGACATCTGTCTACGCAATTGAAAATATAAAAGCCAAGAACGTTGCTTTAATTTTAGCGGGAAATATTCCTCTGGTAGGGTTTCATGATTTTCTGACTGTATTAATGACTGGCCATAATGTTTTAATAAAAACATCTTCAAACGACCAATATTTACTTCCTTTTTTAGCAAAATACATCATAGCCGTCGAACCTGAATTTGCTGAAAAAATCACGTTTGTTGAAGGAAAATTAGAGAATTTTGATGCCGTAATAGCAACTGGAAGCAACAATACAGCTCGTTATTTTGAATATTATTTTAAAGATAAACCATCCATTATCAGAAAAAACAGAAATTCTGTTGCAGTACTAAATGGTTCAGAGTCCAAAGAGCAGTTAATTGCTTTAGGAGAAGATATATTTAGGTATTTTGGACTAGGATGTCGAAATGTATCTAAACTTTTTGTCCCAAAAGACTATGTTTTCGATCCTTTTTTTGAAGCTATTTTTGAATATCAGGATGTGATTCACTATGAAAAATATGCCAATAATTACGATTACAATAAGGCTGTGTTTTTAATGAGTAATTTTAAGCTTCTTGACAATGGTTTTTTGACCTTAAAAGAGGATTCAAGTTACGCCTCTCCTATTTCAAGTGTCTTTTACGAGCGCTATGAAACCATAGCTGATCTACAACAAAGGTTAATAAATGAAAAAGAGCAAATACAATGTATTGTTAGTAATGGTCTTGTTCAAAACAGTATCGCTTTTGGAGAAACGCAAAACCCTCAATTATGGGATTACGCAGATAACGTAGATACTATTTCGTTTTTGTTAACAATATAGGTTAAAAATGTTTTATTTTTTCGAATTATTTAACGCTTTTTAAAGTCCTATTGCCGAAATTTGCATTTTAATTTTTCGGACATAAACTACATCATGAAAAAACACAACTACAGCGCAGGACCTTGTATTTTACCACAAGAAGTTTTTGATAAATCAGCACAAGCTATTTTAAATTTTAATGAATCCGGGTTATCTATATTAGAAATTTCGCATAGAAGCAAAGATTTTGTTGCGATTATGGATGAAGCTAGAGCATTGGCACTAGAATTATTAGGATTAGAAGGCAAAGGATATCAAGCACTTTTCCTTGCTGGCGGAGCAAGTCTAGAATTTTTAATGGTACCTTATAACTTAATGAAAGAAGGCGGTAAAGCGGCTTATCTTGATTCAGGAACATGGGCTAGCGGAGCAATAAAAGAAGCGAAATTTTTTGGAGAAACGGTTGTTGTTGCCTCTTCAAAAGAAGAAAATTACAATAATATCCCAAAAGGATACAGTGTACCTGCTGATGCAGATTATTTTCACTGTACAAGTAATAACACCATTTTTGGTACGCAAATAAAAGAATTTCCATCGTTAGACATGCCAATTGTTTGCGATATGAGTTCTGATATTTTTTCTAGAGTTTTGGATTTTTCTAAATTTGATATCATCTATGCAGGAGCACAAAAAAATATGGGGCCAGCAGGAACCACTCTTGTAATTGTAAAAGAAGAAATCCTAGGTAAATCAGGTAGAACTATCCCAAGTATATTGGATTACGAAAAACATATTAAAGCAGAAAGTATGTATAATACTCCTCCTGTTTTTCCTGTATATGCATCACTGTTGACTTTACAATGGTTAAAAAATCTAGGTGGTATTGCTGCTGTTGAAAAACTAAACAATGCAAAAGCTGCTTTACTTTACACTGAAATTGACAGAAATCCATTGTTTAAAGGTGCTGCTGCAATTGAAGACCGTTCTAATATGAATGCAACTTTCTTATTAAACAATCCAGAGCACGCAGCAACTTTTGACACTATGTGGAAAGCAGCAGGAATTTCTGGAATACCTGGACATCGTTCTGTAGGTGGTTATAGAGCTTCTATGTACAATGCTTTGCCTATTGAAAGCGTTCAAGTTTTGGTAGATGTCATGCAAGAATTAGAAAAAGCAATTTAAAAATTATAATTAGGGATTGATTTAAGAATTTCAAAAACTTTTTATAATCAATCACACCATTAAATAAACAGATTGAATTTTTAAATTTTCAATCTTAAAAAAAACAATAATGAAAGTATTAGCAAACGACGGAATTTCTAAAAGTGGAATTCTAGCTTTAGAAAAAGGTGGATTTGAAGTAATAACTACAAAAGTAGCACAAGAACAAGTGGCTAATTTTGTAAACGAAAACAACGTGAGCGTAGTTTTAGTTCGTAGCGCTACTAAAGTACGTAAAGATATAATTGACGCTTGTCCAGGTCTAAAAATAATTGGTCGTGGTGGTGTAGGTATGGATAATATTGATGTTGACTATGCAAAAAGCAAAGGGATTCATGTAATCAATACTCCAGCATCTTCATCAGAATCTGTGGCAGAATTAGTTTTTGCTCATTTGTTTTCTGGTGTTCGTTTTTTACATGATTCTAATAGAAACATGCCTCTTGAAGGAGATTCAAACTTTGATGGTTTGAAAAAAGCATATGCAAACGGAATTGAATTAAGAGGTAAAACATTAGGAATTGTTGGTATTGGTCGTATTGGTCAAGCTACTGCTAAAATGGCTCTTGGACTAGGTATGAAAGTGATTGCTGCGGATAGTTTTATCCCACAAGTTGACGTAAAAGTGGAATTCTTTGACGGACAATCAATCACTACTACTATAGTTTCTCAATCACTTGAATCTTTATTCAAAGAAGCTGATTTTATTACTTTACACGTTCCAGCTCAAGATGGTTACATCATCGGTGAAAAAGAACTAGCTATCATGAAAGATGGTGTAGGTATTGTAAACTGTGCTCGTGGTGGTGTTATTGATGAAGTTGCATTAGTAAAAGCATTAGACAGCGGAAAAGTGTTGTTTGCTGGATTAGATGTTTTTGAAAATGAGCCAACTCCAGAAATGACAATTTTAATGAATGCTAAAATTTCTTTGACTCCACATATTGGAGCTGCAACTGGAGAAGCACAAGATAGAATTGGTACGGAATTAGCTTCACAAATCATTAGTTTGATTGGTTAATTAACTTAATTTTAGTTACATATATACAAGTGGGTTTGTTAATTTATTTTAACAAACCCATTTTTTTTGTAAATTGCAAAGCAAATCTAAAAAGTATAAAAATGTTTGAACAATTAACCCAATTAGCCCAACAATTTGGTGTAGATTCTGTGATAAATAATGCAGCAGTACCAAATGAAAAAAACGAAGCGGTACTAGACGAAGCCAGTAATTCAGTACTAAGCGGATTACAAAAAGTAGTTTCCGAAGGAGGCATTGACCAATTAGCTGGATTATTTCAAGGTAACAATGCTACAAATAGTACTAACCCAGTAGTACAAAAACTAACACAAGAATTATCAGGTAACTTAGGTGAAAAATTTGGAATAAATGCCTCTGATGCCTCTGGAGTAGCTTCTAAATTAATTCCTCAAATTTTGGGTGCTTTAGTAAGTAAAGCAAAAGATCCAAATGATTCCAGTTTTGAAATATCAGATATTATTGGAGCCATCACAGGAGATGCTGGGAAAAACTCTGGAATTATGGATGCTATCTCTACCTATGGAGGACAATTTGGCTTAGACCAAAATGGAGATGGCAAAGTAGATATTAGTGACGCAATGGATGCTGTTACCAAAAAAGGTGGTGGAATTGGCGGGATGCTAGGTGGTTTATTTGGAAAATAATAAACAACATACTTATTTTTAAAAATCATTTGCTTATCGTAAATGATTTTTTTTGTTAAAACACTCACAACCAACTAATTATTTTTGTAAATTTAATTTCAATATTTCAATCATGAAAAAAATTTTTTACATAGTAAGCGTTATTTTATTTTCCATTTTTAGTTGTAAAACAGCTAACACAGCTTTAGTAAAGTCTAATAAAACAATTCCTATTCAAAATGATACCATCCGAATTGCTAACGATGAATTAGAATATGAAGTAATAATTATTGACCCCGGTTTTAATACTTGGCTTGTTTCAAGAGCCTTTCCTCGAAATTATTATTCCCAATCGTACTTAGAAAGTAAAAACAGAATCTGGATCAGCGAATGGAATAACCGTGTTTTACAACCTTTTCGCTATAGTCCCAATTTATATGAAATGAGTATATCTTACGATCCCAATATTGACTATGGGTATGAAGTCAATTATTTAATTTATAATTATTTAGTTTATTTTCAAAATACCTATAAACAAAAACTTTTTGGATATGTTCCCTCAAGATAATCTTAGTATATTTGTAATCATTATAAATAAAAATGAAAGGATTGAAGAAACGTTGGGGAATAGAATCTAATTTTCAACTTACCATAATAATTATTGTTTTTGCAATTACGGGATCTGCTTCGGCTTGGTTGTCTAAACCTTTTTGTTTATGGTTGGGAATTATAAAAGAAGATTTAGGTATGTGGTTTACACCTATTCGACTCTTACTGATTTTCCCAATTTATCAAGTCCTTTTAGTGTTGAATGGATTTATATTTGGACAGTTCAAATTCTTCTGGGCTTTTGAAAAAAAAATGCTAAAACGAATGGGATTACGTTTTCTATTTAAAGATTAATTCACTCTCTTTTTTTAATCCAATAATTATAAATCCAGGTCAAGGTAAAACTTGGAATAATATCAGTAAAGGGAATAATCTCTTCCAAAAAGGCAATCACACCCGCAACCTTTCCCACTGTTCCTTTATACATTTGAGTCATTAAAAAACCTGCAATTGGCGCCCAAATAACATCTGAAAACTCACCAATCGTAGGCACCGTAAACGACAACATACCTATTCCGTCAAAGAGTATCCCAAGTATTAAATTCTTAGTTTTATTATTAGTAGCTAAAATAGGTCTATCCATATTATATTACTTTAACAATTCGTTTCAAGAAAATTAATAATAATAATAATAATAGATTTCTTATTTAAGTTTATCTTTAAAAACTTTTTTTAGTTTTTCCATTTTAGGAGTAATTACATAAGAGCAATAGCCTTGCAATTTATTCTGGTTGTAATAGTTATTATGATATTCTTCTGCCTTATAAAACGTAGATACTGGTGAGATTTGCGTAACAATAGGAGCATCAAAAGTATTTTCTTCAGTCATTAACGAAATATAGGCTTTCGAAATCTCTTTTTGCATTTCGCTGTGATAAAATATTTCACTTCTATATTGCGTCCCAATATCATTCCCTTGACGGTTTAATGTTGTAGGATCATGAGTTGCAAAAAACACCTCTAATAATTCGCCAAAAGAAATCTCATTGGGATCAAAAACAATTTCAATGGCTTCAGCATGTCCTGTATTCCCATTACAAATTTCAGCATAAGTAGGATTTAAAGTATGTCCTCCAATATACCCCGAACCAACACTTTTCACTCCCTTTAACTCTAAAAACACTGCTTCAGTACACCAAAAGCAACCTCCAGCAAATGTAGCTTTCTCCATTGTATTTTGTAATTCCATTTTATAAATTCTTAATTTAAATTCTATTTATGACTATCCAAATTTAACCTATTTAATAGACTTCTTTCTTTTTCATTAACTAAAATTTATAGTTTGTGGGATTAAAATTATACCAATAATCATTAAAATCTTTGTTTCTTTGTACAAACTGGTTAAAATGATACAAGCAAAAAATTTACATAAATATTACGATGAACTTCATGTTTTAAAAGGAGTTGACTTACATATAAAAAAGGGAGAAATCGTATCTATTGTAGGGGCATCAGGAGCAGGTAAAACTACTCTTTTACAGATTTTAGGAACATTAGATAGACCTTCAACAGAAAATGAAATTGTTCTTCGTATCAATAATGAAGATATTTTGACCATGAAAGATAAAAATTTATCCAAATTTAGGAATCTAAATCTGGGCTTTATTTTTCAATTCCATCAGCTATTGCCTGAATTTACTGCCTTAGAAAATGTATGTATTCCTGCCTTTATAGCTAATAAACCGAAAAAAGAAACTGAGATTGAGGCCGAAAAATTATTAACTTATCTAGGTCTTTCTCATAGAATGAATCACAAACCCAATGAGCTTTCGGGTGGAGAACAACAACGAGTAGCAGTAGCAAGAGCGTTAATAAATAAACCAGCGGTCATTTTTGCAGATGAACCTTCGGGGAATCTTGATACAGCATCAGCAGAGAACTTACATCAGTTATTTTTTAAATTGCGTGATGAATTTGGACAAACATTTGTAATAGTCACACATAACGAAGATTTAGCTAATATGGCCGACAGAAAATTAATTATGATTGATGGTATGATTAGTAACTAAAACAGTTTAAAGTTCATTAAAAATGACGAAACATTTTAAACATTAAACTTTAAACAAAAATGAATCCATCTGAACTCAAATCATTTCTTGATGAGAAAGTGATACAATACAATACACTCGACTTTATCGATAGTGACCCCGTTCAGATCCCACATCTTTTTACCCAAAAAGAAGATATTGAAATTGCAGGCTTTTTAAGTGCCACAATTGCTTGGGGAAATCGTAAAATGATCATCAAAAACTCCCACAAGATGATGGATTTAATGGGGAATGCCCCCTACGATTTTATAATGTCCCATACTGAAACTAATCTAGAACAACTGGAATCATTTGTACACAGAACATTCAACGGACAAGATTTTACATTCTTCATTAAAAGTTTAAAAAACATTTATCAAAACCATAATGGATTAGAATGCGTATTTACTAATAACCAAGATTTAGAAACTATGCAACTATCCATTTCAGAATTCAAAAAAATATTTTTTGAAATTCCACATCAATACCGAACACAAAAACATGTTTCGGATCCAATGAATAATTCAGCCGCAAAACGCATCAACATGTACTTAAGATGGATGGTACGTCAAGACAACAAAGGAGTTGATTTAGGTATTTGGAAAAATATTTCACCCTCTTCCCTATCCTGCCCTCTTGATGTTCATTCTGGAAATGTAGCTCGAAAGCTAGGTTTATTATCCAGAAAACAAAATGATGGAAAGGCACTTGCCGAACTAGATCTACAACTTCGAAAATTAGATCCCAAAGATCCTGTAAAATATGATTTTGCTTTATTTGGTTTAGGCGTTTTTGAAGGCTTTTAATTTAAGCAACTAATTTATTTAGAAAACTTAACTAAAAAGTTTAAAATAAATACTCAAAAGAAAAGTTGTGTAAAATTTCCAAATAAGACAACTTCTTAAATCATAATCTTAAACTTACAAATGTGGGTTATTATGCCTTTTATCGATGTTTTTAGCGTTTAATCGATTGTTGGAGCCAAGATTTATCTTAAATTTGGTTAAATTAAATAAGAAAAGACCTTAAAAACTTAAATGATCAAAATCAACATTAAAAAACAATAAAACCTCTGCATTTCAATTACAAAACAAATTTTAAATAGTCAAACAATGAGTGAATCAAAAAAAATTCTTTTGGCAGAAGATAACTCAATCCTCTCATTATTACTCAAATTCAAATTAGAGAAAGAAGGGTATAAACTTTTCATGGCCATTAATGGAAAAGAAGCAATTGAAATAATAGAAGAACACAGCCCTGATCTAATTCTTACTGATATAATGATGCCATTTGTAAGCGGATTAGAAGTAATAAGTCACGTAAGAAACAAATTAGAATACGTAACGCCAATCATTGTGTTTTCATCAGCAGGTCAGGAAGAAATGGTTCTCAAAGCTTTTAATTTAGGTGCAACTGATTTTATGAGTAAGCCATTCAGCCCAAATGAATTAAGTATAAGAATAAAACGATTATTACGATAGAAAAAAATTGGTAAACAAAATATGGTAAATATATTTCAATATATTGTCGACTATCTCAAATACGCCCCTACAATTATTCAATTGTCTTGGGCTTTGAGTGCTGTATTTACATTTACAATAATTAGTTTAACATTCTATTTAAAACACTTAAGAAGTCGTCTAAGGACTAAAGAAAGAATCCAAAAAGTATATGAAAAAAAATATGAAGCTGATTTAATAGAATATTTATATTCGGGTAATGAAGAAGAGGAAGTGAGTCCTGAACAACAAAAAATTATTAATTATTTGAAAAAAAGTTCAGAGGATAGTTTAAAAAGAAAACTAATCATCTCGACCTTGTTGAAATTGAGAAGCGAAATTTCAGGTGAAACAGCTAATGACATCCAGAAACTATATTACCAAACAGGACTTATTAATTATGCCTCATCAAAACTGAAACATAAAAAATGGAATATAATTGCAAAAGCAATTAAAGAGCTTACCCAATTTGGAATTAAAGATGTGCATGACGACGTAATTCTTTTAATAAATCATCCAAAAAAAGAAGTGCGTAAAGAAATCCAAATGTATTTAGTAAAATTATTCCATTTTGAAGGACTTGATTTTCTAAATATATTAAAAACTCCATTATCAGAGTGGGACCAAATTCAATTATTAGAAATTCTTCAAAATTTTGAAGACCAAAAAATACCAGATATAAATGAATGGTTAGAATCAAGTAATAGTACCGTTGTTCTTTTTGCTTTAAAACTAGCCAAAATTTACAATCAGTTTGAAGCCAAAGATGTAATTATAAAACTTCTGAATCATTCAGAAATGCAGGTCAGAATTGAAGCAATTGATGTGCTTTCCAACATGGGAGTTATTGAAGCGGTCGCAATATTAAAAAATAATTTTGATCAACGTGATATAGAGGAACAGATTGCCTTCTTTAAAATGTTGGAAAGCATGTATGACACTAGCGATATTTCTTTCATTTCACAATTTATTAATCATGAAAACTTTTATATAAAAGTATCTGTAATGAAAATATTGAAAGTAATTAATGTTGATAATGAATCCAATACATTTAAAATAATTACTACAGATAAAGAATTTTCAGAAAGTATCAATTTAATTAAAGCCAGTTAATTATACTAAAAAACTACCCAAATGATAATAGATTTAATTCAATACCTATTTTTTGGTTTTGCACTTACTGCAATTCTATCCTATATCATATTAGCCGCAATTTCAGCAATTGAGACAATAGAATATATGAAAAAAAATAGCTTTGTTAATTATAAAGAAATATTATCATCCTCAATTTCTCCTTCCATTTCAATTATTGCACCTGCCTATAATGAAACTTTAAACATTGTAGAAAACGTACGGTCTTTGCTATCAAACCATTATGTAAATTACGATGTAATCATAGTAAATGACGGAAGTAAAGATGATAGTCTTGAAAAACTTATTAAAGCGTATGACTTAGTTAAAGTAGACTACCTTATCAATAATCAAATCCCAACAAAACCGCTTAGAAAAGGAGTCTTTAAATCCACTAACCCTGCTTTTGAAAAATTGATTGTAGTTGATAAAGAAAATGGTGGAAAAGCAGATGCATTGAATACTGGACTAAACATTAGCCCTAATAAATATGTAGCATGTATTGATGTCGATTGTTTATTACTAGAGGAATCCTTACAAAAAATGATTAAACCCTTTCTAGAATCTACGGATGAAAAGGTAATTGCTGCGGGAGGAGTTATCCGAATTGCAAATTCATGCATCATAAAAGACGGTAAATTACTAGATGTGAACTTGCCTAAAAATTTAATAGTAAGAGGGCAAATTTTAGAATATCTAAGAGCTTTTTTATTAGGTAGAATGGCATGGAGTAAATTGAATGGTTTATTAGTTATTTCGGGCGCCTTTGGTTTATTTGATAAAAAAATAGCTATTGAGGTGGGAGGTTACGACACCAAAACTGTTGGAGAAGATATGGAAATCATTGTGAGAATGAGAAGACATATGGAAGAGCAAAAAATAAAATATAAAGTAGCCTATATTCCAGATCCACTTTGTTGGACTGAAGCGCCGGATAATTATAAAATCTTTATTTCACAAAGAAATAGATGGACCCGAGGAACCATTGAAACATTAAAAAAACATCGTAAAATTGGTTTTAACCGTAAATACAATGCATTAGGAACCATTAGCTATCCTTATTGGTTAATTTATGAAAGACTGGCTCCAGTAATTGAAATTATGGGTTTATTCTATTTTTTATTTCTTTTACTAAATCATAATGTAAAATGGGATTATGCAATAGCATTCATTGTACTATCTTATTTATTTACTGTATTCTTTTCGATTATTACTATCATTTCTGAAGAGCTTACTTACCACCAGTATAAGAAAAAAGGAATTGGTTTACAATTAATCAGCACAGCCTTTTTAGAGCCTTTCACAAATCATCCCTTTATTCTATATGCAGCAATTAAAGGTAATTTTGATTACTATTTTAACAAAAAAATAAAATGGGGAGAAATGACTAGAAAAGGAATGACAAATGATTAAATTACCTAAATAAATAGAGATAGTAAAATATGAAGATTAAGTCGTTTTTAAATAATTGTTTCCCTTATATTTATTTAACAATTTCATTGGTAATCGCTTTTTGGTTTATTACTGCATTTGAAATATATACTAAGGCAACTAACGGAATAAACATTACAAACACAACAACAACGTTGTTCTATAAATTACTCAATGATTTTGGAATAGCATTGTTGATTGGAGTATTCTTTTTTCCTGTATATATGCTCTTTTATTATGTTAGAAAACCATGGAGTGTTATTGTAATCAAAATCATTTTTTCTTTACTGATTATTGGTCAATTTGCATTGGTTAAATACAATCTTACCACGCTAGTAAATTTAGGCGCAGATATTTTAGGATATTCCTATAGTGACATGTACACTACTGTAACTGCATCCGAATCATTATCTTATTTATACTTTATTCCTTTTATTATTTTTCCACTTCTTTATTTAGGTATTAATAACCTATTGGTAAGCTATGGTAATCCAAAAATTATTTATATTATTTCAGGAATTTCAATACTTATATTAGGAGGTTTAAAATTGGGAATTTCTGAAGCTTCTGATTCTACTTATCAAAATAAGTTGTCCTTCTTTGCAACTGATATCTTTCGTTTTCAATCAGATAAAAATGCGTTTAATGCTGATAATCTATTTTACAAAAAAGAGTATCCGTTAGTACAACCATTTGAATCATCTCCAGATGTATTAGCCCCTTTTTTTGAAATTCATGAGGAAAAGCCAAATATTGTAATGATCATAGTTGAAGGACTAGGTGATGAATTTATTGGTAAAAATGCCTATCGAGGCTTTACTCCTTATTTAGATTCCTTAATTCCAAAATCACTTTATTGGGAAAATTTCGTTAGTAATGCAGGAAGAACTTTTGGCGCCTTACCTTCAATATTAGGGTCTCTGCCATATGGCGAAAAAGGATTTTTAGAAATGAACCCATTGCCTTCTAATATTTCTCTCGTCAGTATTTTAAAAGCAAATGAATACACTACCTCATTTTATTGTGGTGATGAATCCAGTTTTGACAGAAAAATAAATTTTTTAGAATACAACGGAATCGAAAATGTCATTGATATAAATAAATTTGGCCCAGGTTATGTTAAAACCAAAGAAAATTCTGGTGGTTTTTCATGGGGATATCCTGATGGCGAAATATTCAAAAAAACATTATCCGAATTAGATTCTAAAAAACTCCCAAGGCTGGATGTGATCATGACACTAACCAATCATGAACCGTTTGATTTTCCAGCTAAAAAAGAATATTTAAAAAAAGTAGATGATATAATCAATACAAATAAAACACTTGATTTAACAAAATCGGAGGTAAACACGTATAAAGATATATTTGCATGTTTATTATATACTGATAATTCTATTAAAAATTTCATTGAATCTTATTCCAAAAGACCTGAGTTTAAGAATACCATTTTTGTAATTACAGGTGATCACCGATTAATCCCAATAGCTCAAAAAGACAAACTATGTCGCTTTCACGTGCCATTGTATATCTATAGTCCGTTATTGAAAAAACCACAAACATTTAAATCTGTTTCATCCCACTGGGATATAACACCCAGTTTAGTTTCATTTTTAATGAATAATTACAAAATGAATAAAATGGAGAAAACAGCTTGGATGAGTACAGGCTTAGATACGGTAAGAAAATTCAGAAACATTCACACTATTCCTATAATGCAAAATAAAGGAAGTATAAATGAAATGATTTATAAAGACTATTTACTTTCAAATGGTGACTTATTCAAAATCAATGAAAATTTTGACATTGCAAAAGTAAACGACGCCGCAATGCTGAAAGCAATAACTGACACTTTGAATGCCGCAAAAAAACTGAATGCATATCTAACTCAAAAAAACAAAATAATACCTAACTCAATTAATATATATACAAAACCTGCTTTTGAATTTTCGAAAACAGATCTTGCTACAATCAAAAAATTAACTAAAGGATTGACCTATGACGAAATATTCTTCCTTGCACGCGACTTTGCATTTAACAAAGAGCGCGATAAAGCCAGATTACTTTGTAATTACATATTAAATGAGTTTCCTAATTATGCAGACGTACGAACATTAAAAGGTAGAACTTTAGCATGGGATAAAAATTATGCAAAGGCAGAAACCGAATTTCTTGAAGTAATAAAAAGAACTCCCTATTACAATGACAGCTACCTTGCTTTAATGGATATGTATTGGTGGTCAAATCAAAACGAAAAAGGAATCGTTACTGGAAAAAAAGGACTAAAAAACAAAGTGGAAACACCAGAACTGGGAGTGAAATTAGCGCAAGCCTATTTCCGAACAAATAACTCGCTAATAGCAAATAAAATTATTGACAGTGTTATAAAAAAGCACCCAAAAGAAACAGAATTATTTAAAATTAAAAAATCCTTTGCAAAATGATTACAAAAAAAATAGCCAAACTAACATTTGTACTTTGTTTTACAATGATTTTTCAAATGTATGGGCAAGAAGAGAAATACAATGGCAATCCAGATACTTCTTTTGAAACTGCTCGTAATATGGCTTTCAATAAGCAACGCAAGCAGGCACAAGATACTTTGTCCCATATTTTAACTAAATATCCAGATTATCATGATATTCGTTCTTTCTTAGCCACAACCTATTCTTGGGATGGTGATTATAAAAAAGCACGAAAGGAATTTGCCTATGTTTTAGAGAAAGATCCACAAAATAAAAGTACATGGATTGCTGCAATTAAAAATGAAATATGGGGAGACAAACCCTATACTGCTTTAGAAATGACAACCGAAGCATTGAAAAACTTCCCTGATGATGCCGAAATATTATACCTAAAAGCGAGTGCCGAAGAAAAAACAAATAAACCAATAGAAGCATTAAATACTTTAGAATCAATATTAAACAAGAACCCTGAAGATCAAAAAGCAAAAGATTACAAATCGAGTTTAAGTACAACTCTAAGAAAAAACACGATCGGAATCAAAGCTGAAGTCGATATCTATTCGGAAGTTTTTGATCCGATGCAGTATTATACTTTAAATTACAGTCGCCAAACCAAGTACGGTAGTATTATAGGAAAACTAAATTTCAATAGAAGATTCAATGAAAACGGAACTCAAATTGAATTTGATCTATATCCAAAAATTACCAAAGGATTATATGCTTATTTAAATATAGGTTTTGCAAATACGTTTCTTTTTCCTGATTTACGATATGGAGCCGAATTGTATAAATCATTGCCAAAAAGTCTTGAAGTTTCTCTTGGATTCCGCTCTTTAAAATATACTACTACCACTAACATTTATACGGGCTCCATAGGTTGGTATACTGGGAATAGTTATTTGTCTTTTCGCCCGTATTTTACTCCGGGTGATAATGGAACCAGTACATCAGGGACTTTTACGTATCGAAAATACCGTTCTGATGCTGACAATTACCTCGGCTTCTCTTTTGGAATGGGATTTTCCCCAGAAATAAATCAATTTAATTTTAGTGGAAATGAAACAGCTATTGTAGATCTTAAATCTCAAAAATTAAATTTAAGCTATAATTTTACTTCTAAAAACAAACAAAATGCTTGGGGAACTCAATTTGGTGTCGCACATCAAGAAATTAGTTTTGATCAAGGAAATTATTTCTGGATTTATTCACTAGCAGTTTCATGGGATTTAAGGTTTAGATAAAACAGCAGATTTTGCACAATTAGCATCTTTACACTCAAAAAACGTATCTTTGCACAAAATATACGTTTTATGACCACTTTCGAGCAATTAAATCTACCCAAATCTGTCCAAAAAGCAATAGACGATTTAGGTTTTACATCCCCAACTCCTATTCAGGAAAAAACTTTTTCTGTGATAATGTCAGGTCGTGATATGATGGGAATTGCCCAAACAGGAACTGGTAAGACTTTTGCTTATTTATTGCCTTTATTAAAATTATATAAATTTATTCCTGGACATACTCCTAAAATAGTAATCCTTGTCCCTACCCGTGAACTTGTAGTTCAAGTGGCAGAAGAAGTAGAAAAATTGACCAAATACATGTCAGTTCGTACTGTTGGTATTTTTGGTGGTGTAAATATAAATACCCAAAAAACAACTATTTATCAAGGCTGTGACATCCTAGTAGGAACTCCAGGACGAATCATGGATTTAACACTAGATAATGTGATTCGTTTTGAAGAAATGCAGAAACTAGTTATTGATGAGTTTGATGAGATGTTGAATTTAGGTTTCCGTACGCAGTTGACCGCTATTTTGGCTATGATGCCAAAAAAACGCCAAAACATTCTCTTTTCAGCGACTATGACGGATGAAGTAGATGCTATTTTGAATGATTATTTTGATTATCCTGAAGAAGTTACGCTTTCTGCATCAGGAACTCCATTAGAAAACATTACACAAATAACGTATAATGCACCTAACTTTAATACCAAAATAAATCTATTAAAACACTTGTTACAAGAAAATGAAGACATGAGTCGTGTGCTAGTTTTCGTGAACAACAAGAAAATATCCGATATGGTCCATGAACGTATCGAAGAAGATTTTGAAGGACAATTTGGAGTAATCCACTCTAATAAATCTCAAAACTATCGTTTGAGCACTATGGCTTCGTTCCAAGAAGGAAATCTTCGTGGCCTTATTACAACGGATATTATGGCTAGAGGATTGGATATTTCGAATATTACACACGTAATTAACTTCGAGATGCCTGAGATGCCAGAATTATACATGCATAGAATTGGTAGAACAGGTCGTGCTGATAAAACAGGTACTGCAATTAGTTTTGTTGCACCTCGTGAAGAAGAATTTAAAGTGGAGGTTGAGGTGTTAATGAATATGGAATTAAATGCTGAGGAATTTCCTGAAACAGTTGAAGTTTCATCCAAACTAATTGAACCCGAAAAAGACAGACAGCCGATTAAGTTTTTGATGAAAAAGAAAAAACTTGAAGGCGATGGTGCATTTCAAGAGAAAAGTAAGAAGAACAAGAAAGTCAATTTAGGTGGACCGGGTGTAACCAAGAAAAAAACACATGGATCTGTCAATCGTAATATGCTTAAAACAAGAGATAAAAAACGAAAAGACAAAAACAAATAGCATAAAAAAAGGCTTAAAAATGAATTCCATTTTTAAGCCTTTTTTATTTAAAACCTTCTCTAATTTTCAGTAAACACTAAACAAACTGGAGAACATAATTCAATTCTTTTTCCTGTATCTGTTAATGCACCAGTTAGTTGATCTCTTTTAAAAATAACAACATTGTTCGTGTATTGGTGGCCTACCAAAAGATAATTTCCTGTAGGATCAATAACAAAATTTCTTGGCCCTTTACCTAATGTACTCGTTTGTCCTTTTGATTTTAATTTCCCGTTTTTACCAATTTCAAATATCGAAATATCATTCGCTTCCCCTCTATTTGAAGCATATAAAAATTTCCCGTCAGGTGAAATATGAATATCTGCAGAACCAAAAGTTCCTTTAAAACCTTTAGGTAAAATAGTAGTTTCTGCCACTTTTTTTAATTTTCCGTTTGAATATTTAAAAGTAGTCAAGCTTGCATCCATTTCCTGCACTAGATACACAAATTTACCATCTTTACTAAAAGTAAGATGCCTTGGTCCACTTCCTGCTTTTACAGCTACACTATCACATACTTTCAATGCTTCTTCATTTGTATTGGGATCGTATGCATAAGAATATACTTTATCAAGACCTAAATCATTTGACAAAACAAACTTTTTATCAGGAGAAAAATGCACCATATGTACGTGTGGTCCTTGTTGTCTTTGTACATCAGCTCCCTTTCCATAATGTTGAATTACTTGCTTAGCTTCGGCAAGACTTCCATCACTGTTTTTTTGAAAAACCGAAATGTTCCCACCAGAATAATTAGCAACAATAACATTTTTATCGTCATTGATAATATAACAAGGATCAGCTCCTTTTGAACTTTGCTTATTAATTAAATCTAATTTACCGCTAGATGGAATGTAACTATAAGAACTAACCGTACTTTCTGGCCCATTTTCATTTACTGAATAAACATAATTATTATCCTTTGAAACGGTCAAATAACTTGGATTAATACTGTTTTCTGAAACGTTTTTAAAACTAAAATCAGCTGTAGTGGTATCAAAATTATAAACATATATCCCCTTGCTTTCACAACTGGTAGTATACGTACCTATAAGTAAATTAAGCTTTTGACTTTGAGCTTGAAATGCCGTTAATATTGAAAATAAAAAAAGAATTAAAACCTTATTTTTCATAATTGTGTGTTTTTTAAGAAAGCTAAAATACATAATTAACCTTAATTGTTTAATGCTTTTAAAAATTATAACAACATCTATAAAAACTGTCTACAAATTTGTATTTTTGACTACTAATATCCATTTCACTTCAAAAGAAATAGAATCCAATGAAGTAAACTAAAAACCGAATGCAGTACAAACATCCCGAAATTTTATACTTTCTTTTCTTACTGATTGTACCAATTTTGGTTCATTTATTTCAATTAAGACGGTTCAAAAAAGAATACTTTACTAATGTTCAGTTCTTAAAAGCTTTATCTATACAAACTAGGAAAAGTTCTAAAATAAAAAAATGGTTGCTCCTTTGCTGTCGTTTACTTCTATTAGCTTCTATTATTATTGCATTTGCTCAGCCTTTTTTTTTAGCCAAAGACAATAAGAATGCTTCAAATGAATTGTATATCATTCTGGATAATTCCTTTAGCATGCAAGCCAAAGGAAAAAAAGGAGAACTCTTGAAACGCTCTGTACAGGAATTACTTGAAAACACACCCGAAAATACCCGTTTTTCTTTACTCACCAATTCCGAAAGTTATTGGAATACTGATATTAAAGAAATTCAAAATACATTACAAAATCTTCAATATAGCGCTATTCCGTTTCAATTAGACAATTTAATTGCAAAAGTAAAATCACATAAGTCCATTTTCAAAAAAGACATTATCATCATTACTGATGCCGTAGGTATTGATAAAAAACAACTAAAAGGCATTAGTGAAAACGAAAATCCGTATTTTATAATTCCAAAAGCAGAACAAAAAAATAACGTAGCAATCGACAGTGTTTATATCAGTGAAACATTAGAAAATTTCTATGAAATTGAAGTAAAACTATCGAGCTACGGACAAAGCGAAAAAGAAGTTCCAATAGCTATTTACAACCAAAACAAATTGATTGCAAAAACGCTAGTCAATTTTGAAACGAAACAGAAAATAGTTCATTTTACTATTCCAAAACAAGTTTTTCACGGTTATGTAAGTATTACTGATAATGGTTTGGGGTATGACAATGTTTTATATTTTAGTATTTCGAAAACCAAAAAAGTAAAAGCAATTTGCATTGGAGAACTTCAAAAAAACAACTTTTTAAGTCGGATTTTCACAAATGATGAGTTTGATTTCAATGTAACTACAATTTCTTCATTGGATTACAATGAAATAGAGAAACAAGATGTTATCATTTTAAATGAACTAGATGAAATTCCTCAAGCATTACAAACCACATTAAAATCAGTGGTAGAAAAAGGAGCTAATTTAATCGTGATTCCGTCAGGAAAATCATCTTTGAGTAACATCAATCCTTTCCTGAATATTTTTGGAAAACTACAATTCAACTCTTTAGAAAATTTTGAAAAACGAATCACCAAAATTAATTTTGAACACCCTTTATTCAATGGTGTTTTTGAAAATAAAATTACCAATTTTCAATATCCAAAAACGAATAGTTCATTTGAAATTTCAGGAGTAAACTCTGGAGCACTATATTATGAAGACCAGAGCTCATTTTTGACTTCGTTACCCAATGTTAATTCAACCGTTTACGTTTTTTCGGCACCAATTAATACCGAAAATTCAAATTTTCAACAATCGCCATTAATTGTTCCTACCTTTTATAAAATGGCAGTAAGTAATCATAATGATGGAATTATTGCATTAACTATTGGGAATGAAAATCCTTTTTTGGTAGATGTATTATTATCTAAAGATGCCGTTTTAAGTGTAAAAAATAAAACGGAACAATTCATTCCCATCCAACAAATACTGAACAATAAAGTAAAATTAATTTTTAATGATTATCCCACACAAGCAGGGAATTTTGAAATTTATAACCAAAAAGAAGCGCTAGAAAACATTAGTTTTAACTACAATAGAAGCGAAAGCAACTTAGAAAATAGCAATGAAAATGCAGTAACAGACTATAAAACACTCGATTCAATTGCAACTGTTTTTGACACTTTACAAACAGAGCGAACAGACAATCAAATTTGGAAATGGTTTGCTATCTTTGCACTGTTATTTATGGTAACAGAAATGGCAATCATACGATTCATGAAATAAAAAGCATATTTCATGTATTAAGAATTAAAAAAATAAAATCTACATATGAAACTTATCATCCGAGAAGCAAAAATTATCGACCCACAAAGTCCTTTTCATAACAAAAAAGCAGATATTTTAATTGTAGATGGTTTTATAAAAAAAATAGCAACTTCAATCCCAAATGAAGAAAATATCGAGGAAATAAAACGTGCTAATTTACATGTTTCCCAAGGCTGGTTTGACAGTAGCGTATCGCTAGGAGAACCTGGTTTTGAAGATAGAGAAACAATAGCAAATGGATTACATGTGGCGGCAAAAAGTGGTTTTACTGCAATTGCGTTACAACCCAACTCCTTCCCTATTATAGACAATCAATCCCAAATAAACTTTGTACAAAGTAAAGCTTTTGGAAGTGCAACTCAACTGTTTCCCATTGGTGCTTTAACAAAAGGAAGCGAAGGAAAAGATATGGCTGAATTGTATGATATGAAAAAAGTGGGGGCAGTCGCTTTTGGGGATTACAATAAAAGCCAAGACAATGCCAATCTACTAAAAATAGCCTTACAATACGTTCAAGATTTTGATGGATTAGTGATTGCTTTTCCACAAGATGAAAAAATAAAAGGAAATGGAGTCGCTAATGAAGGTATCGTATCCACAAGATTAGGCTTAAAAGGCATCCCAAATCTAGCAGAAGAATTACAAATTGCCCGCAATCTATTTTTGTTAGAATATACTGGAGGAAAATTACATATCCCCACAATTTCAACTGCAAAATCTGTGGAACTAATTAAAGATGCAAAAGCAAAAGGACTAAGCGTTAGCTGTAGTGCAGCAGTGCATCATTTGGTTTTAACAGATGAAAAACTAGAAGATTTTGACACACGACATAAAGTTACACCACCATTAAGAACAGAGCAGGATCGAAAAGCACTAATCGAAGGGATATTAGATGGTACAATTGACATGATTACATCCGACCACAACCCCATCGATATTGAGCATAAAAAAATGGAGTTTGATGCCGCCAAAAACGGAACTATTGGACTAGAAAGTGCCTTTGGTTCTTTAATGACTGTATTGCCTTTAGAAATAATAATAGATAAATTAACTGCCGGAAAAACTACTTTTGGCATCGAAAATTCTATCGTTACCGAAGGAGCCAAAGCCAACCTAAGTTTATTTTCGCCAGAAGGAAATACTATATTTACAAAAGCATCTATTTTATCGAAATCGAAAAACGCTGCTTTTCTAGGAGTAGAAATGCAAGGAACCGTGTACGGTATCGTAAATCAAGATCAATTAATTTTAGCATAAAAACATGAATAACAACACCGTTGAAAAAGGTAAAACTACAGCCATAACCAGTTATATTCTAGGAATTGGAGTATTTATTGCCATGTCTATGAATGCCGAAGATAAAAACACTTTTGCCTCCTTTCATATTCGTCAAGGATTAGGATTAACAATTACATTTATTTCATTAGGGCTTATTGTAAGTAACTTTGATAGTTTAATGATATCAGCTCCAATGTGGATTTTTGTTTCTATTTTATGGACTTATGGTATTTTCAGTGCGATAAAAGGAGAAACAAAACCAGTTCCTTTAATTGGAAAACTTTTTCAAAAATGGTTTACAAACATATCTTAATCAAATGAAATTATCTTTAGAATACCTCGTAAGAGAACCCAAAATAAAATTAGACAAAAATCCTTTATTACTTTTACTTCATGGTTACGGAAGCAATGAGGAAGATTTATTCTCCTTTGCAACTGAACTTCCTGATGACTATTACGTGATTTCAGCACGAGCACCTCATACTTTGCAGTATGGCAGCTATGCATGGTACGCAATAAATTTTGATGAAAATCAAAATAAATTTTCAGATAACGAACAAGCAAAAGTATCCCGAGATTTAATTACTACTTTTATTGATGAATTAATAGCGACCTACCCTATTGATACGGATAATATTATCTTGACAGGATTTAGTCAAGGGGCGATATTGAGTTATGCTGTGGCACTTTCACATCCAGAAAAAATTCAAAAAGTGGTTGCATTGAGCGGTTATATAAGCGAACCTATTTTTGAAGAAAATTATAAAAATAACGATTTCTCCAATTTAAAAATATTTGCTTCTCATGGGACTGTAGACCAAGTAATACCAGTAGATTGGGCTAGAAAAACTAAACCATTTCTAGATAATTTAAATATAAAATCAACTTATAAAGAATATCCAATAGGACATGGGGTTTCACCTCAGAATTTCTATGATTTTAAAAATTGGTTGTTAGAATAAAAAAAGGTTCCAAAATTTGGAACCTTTTTTTTTAGCGTTTTTGATATAATAAAGACTGAATCACCTCAAATGAAATCGTTTCATCTTGATTTACAAAATACTTCAGTAAAACTTCTCCCCAAATTTCGCCATCGCTATAATCAGCTATAATCCATCTGTGATTTAACACTTTCACTTTGTTGATTATAAATTTATTAGCCCCTATTTGATCTTGTCCTACGTAAGGATTCCCTTTTGGATTTGAATTTAAATCCATCAATTTCTCTTTCACATAAGGAATTAACTTTTCATACTGGATTGTTTTTTCGGAACCTGAAGTATCAAAATAGTCTTGTGCATTTTCATTTTTTTCCAATGAAAAATAGTTCGCATCAGTCAATTTTGCCGTTACCGAATTCAAACTGTCTTTTAGTTTTTTGGTCGTTTTTTCGTATCTATGTTGCTCATATTCTACTTCTTTACTTAAAAACATGTAGGTATAGACGTTTAATAATGCAATAAGAATAAAGGCATACAGCAATAATGATTTTTTCATTTTATATTTAATTAAATTGTAATTTCTAAATTGTCAAAAGCAAGATAGACGTTTTTAGGTAATTTTTTTTGAACATCCTCATGAAAGCCTAGTAAATGACTAATGTGCGTTAAATAGGCTTTTTCTGGATTAACCAAAGCAATAAAATCTAAAGCTTCTTGCAAGTTGAAATGAGAAAAATGATGTTCTTCTCGCAAGGCATTTATAACTAATACTTTTATGCCTTTTAATTTTTCAGTCTCGACTTCTTCAATAGTTTTAACATCTGTCAAATAAGCAAAATCGTCTATTCTAAAACCAAAAACTTGAAGATTCCCGTGCAAGACATTTATAGGAATTGCTATTTTATCACCAATAGGAAATGGTTGGTCGTTGATTATTTCAATTGTCTTTACAGAGGGTGCGCCAGGATACCGATTTACGGTTTCAAAAACATAATCAAATCGTCTTTTTAGATTTTCAATTACCCTTTGATGTGCATAAATAGGAATTTCTCCTTGTTTAAAATTAAAAGGTCGAATATCGTCTATACCAGCAGTATGATCCGAATGTTCATGAGTAAATAGGATTCCATCTACTTTTTGACAATTTGAAGTAAGCATTTGCTGTCTAAAATCGGGTCCGCAATCGATAACGTAGGAATAAGAATCCCACGAAACCCAAACAGAAACACGTAACCTTTTATCTTTATAATCAGTACTTTTACATACTGGATGACTACTCCCAATTATAGGAATTCCTTGAGAAGTGCCAGTGCCTAAAAAATATACCTTCAAATCTATTTTATTTTTTTACAAAAATAGGATTAATTATCTTTCATAAGAAACCTATTTCATTAACTTTGTACATTATTAGCCATATTTAAAATAAAAATGGATACTGCAATAAAACTAAAAGGTGACAAAGTCATCGAACAAATACCTTCAATAAAAGATAAGGCACTCCGTATTAATTTGAACGAAAATATATATGGAACTTTTGCCGAAATTGGAGCTGGACAAGAAACGGTAAGACACTTTTTTAGATCTGGTGGTTCTTCAGGAACTATAGCTAAGGCGATGTCTGCTTACGATAAAGACTTTAGTGATGCGATATATGGCACTGAAAATGATGGGCGTTATGTAACTGAAAATCGATTAAAAAAGATGTTAACTTTTGAAGGAGAGTTAATTGAAGAACGATTAAGTAGAGAAAAGCACCCTAATAAAATGTTTTTTAGTTATGCTAATACTGTAGCTACTATTGACTTTGCAAAGCAATTCAAAGGACATGGATGGGTTGGTATTCGCTACCAAATTGAGCCTGATGAAGATTATAATGAAATTACGCTTCATATTCGTTTTAAAGAAACGGATGCACGGTTACAACAAGAAACATTGGGTATTCTTGGAGTAAATTTAATATATGGTGCATTTTATAAATACAACGACCCTAAGCGATTGTTGCGTTATTTATACGATCACCTTGACAAAGACCAATTAGAAATTGACACCATTAATTTTTCTGGACCTCGTTTTGCTGATGTTGACAATCGTTTGATGAGTTTACAATTAGTAAAAAACGGAATGACTGATGCTGTAATGTTTGACCCTAACGGTAAAAACATTCTTCCTGCCGCCATATTATACAAAAAGAACATCCTAGCATTGAGAGGAAGTTTCCGTCCTGTAACTAAGGTAAATATGGACATGTATGAGAAATCATTAAAAATGTTCATTGAAGAAAATAAAGTGGAAAAAGAAAATACATTAGTTGTATTTGAGATTACACTTTCTAATCTTCGTTCTGACGGAGAAATTGACGAAAGAGATTTTATGGATCGTGCTGAATTACTTTGTTCATTAGGACAAACAGTAATGATTTCTAATTTCCAAGAATATTATAAAGTAGTAGAATATTTTGCTAACTATACTAAAGCTCGAATGGGGCTTGCTATGGGAGTAAATAATCTAGTCGATATATTTGATGAAAAATACTACCGTCATCTAAGTGGTGGAATACTTGAAGCATTTGGAAAATTATTCTATCGCGATATGAAAGTATTCCTATATCCTATGCTAGATGAAAATGGAGATATTGTTACATCAGAAACACTAAAAGTACACCCAAGAATGAAAGAATTGTATAAATTTTTTAAATTCAACGGAAAAGTGATTGACATTGACGATTATGACCCTGAGAATCTGGAAGTATTCTCTCGTGAAGTACTTAAAATGATTAGTGATGGAAAACCAGGTTGGGAACCAATGCTCCCTTCTGGTATTGCGGAAATTATTAAAGAACATCATCTGTTTGGGTACAGCCCAAATAAAGTTTTAAAGGAAAGTAATTAATTTAAAACCAGAAAAAAGAGCCAAGAAAAAGACTACGATACTGTCTATTTCTTGGCTCTTTTTTTATCTGCTTATTTCAGTATTTGATCAGCATGTTCTTTCGTTTTCACTTTTTCAATTACTTCATCAATAATTCCATTTTCATCAATTACAAAAGTGGTTCTATGAATTCCATCGTATTCTTTGCCCATAAATTTTTTAGGTCCCCAAACACCAAAAGCTTCAATAACTGATTTGTCTTCATCGGCCAATAACGGAAATGGAAGTTCATATTTTTCCTTGAACTTGGCTTGCTTGGCTTGAGCATCAGCACTTACACCTAACAAAGCATAATTATTAGCTTCAAAACGCGAAAAATTATCGCGTAAATCACATGCTTCTGCGGTACAACCTGGCGTACTTGCTTTTGGATAAAAGAAAACCACTAGCTTTTTTCCTTTATAATCGGCTAATTTATGTGGTTTTCCATCTTGATCTACTGCTGAAAATGCAGGCGCTTTATCTCCTTTTTTTAATGTTGTCATCGTTTTATTTTTTTTACCACTAAGATCACTTGGATTTTTCGCTAAGTTCACTAAGCTTTGAATGAAAATTTTATTATTTATGAATTCTTTTTGTTTGTTTTTTTTAACCGCAAAGTTCACTAAGAGTTTTATTGCGTTTTTATTTGAAGCCCCAGATGGAAGTGAAAAGCCCGGACTGAAAAAAACTATTTTTTTCTTGTCAAGAAGAGCGACCAGAGGAAGCTCCTTATTTGACATTAGAAAAAATGTTTTTTAAAGGAGGACTTATAACGAACAGCTGGATTAGGCACATCCAAAAAATTATTCTATTTTTACAAGATATAAATTTACAAAAATGACCAAGCAAGAACGTGTAACATTTGTTATAAATACGTTAAAAGAATTATACCCTACGATTCCTATTCCGTTAGATCACAAAGATCCTTATACTTTGTTGATTGCTGTTTTACTTTCGGCACAATGTACAGATGTTCGTGTGAATCAAATCACGCCTTTACTTTTTGCTAAAGCGGACAATCCGTATGATATGATTAAAATGTCAGTCGAGGAAATTAAGGAAATTATTCGGCCTTGTGGGCTTTCGCCAATGAAATCGAAAGGCATTCATGGTTTATCTCATATTTTAATAGACAAACACGGAGGCCAAGTACCACAAAGTTTTGAGTTTTTGGAGGAATTACCTGCCGTAGGGCATAAAACAGCAAGCGTAGTGATGTCACAAGCTTTTGGCGTTCCCGCATTTCCTGTAGACACACACATTCATCGCTTGATGTACCGATGGAATTTGACTAATGGTAAAAATGTAGTTCAGACTGAAAAAGATGCTAAACGTATTTTTCCAGAAGAAATTTGGAATGATTTACACCTGCAAATTATTTGGTACGGAAGGCAATATTCGCCAGCTAGAGGATGGGATTTAGAAAAAGACATTATTACTAAAACTGTAGGACGCAAATCTGTTTTAGCAGCGTACTATAAAAAATAAATTTCCCCAATTTGAAAATCAAAATAGGGAAATTTACTTCATACAAGTCATCTTAACTTAACCTTGTATATTGCTTTTAAAAAGCTAATTAGCTATTATTTCGAAGCTTTGATTCTTTACATTTATGATGCTCAAAGCTTTTGAATAATTCAATAAAAAAGAAACGATTTCTTTTTTTGGCTTCATTGTCGTGGTAACAAATGAATTCTTAGAGTAAATTTTTGCCATGTTATACTATTTGTTTTCTAATACAACGTTGCTTTTATTAATTTATTGTCAATTAGTTAAAACTATTTGATGTTTATCAATCACTTTTCTCAAATTCATTAAAGCATAACGCATTCTCCCTAAAGAGGTATTTATGCTTACACCTGTAATTTCTGAAATTTCTTTAAAGCTCATATCCTGATACATTCTCATAACCAAAACTTCTTTTTGATCGAGCGGTAATTCCTCTATTAATTTTCTGATGTCCTGCTCAACTTGCGCTGAAATTAATTGATTTTCAATTGTGGGAGAATCATCAGACATGATTGAAAAAATAGAAAACTCCTCTGTTTCTCTGAATAGGGGCATTTTTTTATTTTTTCTGTAATGATCAATGATAAGATTATGAGAAATTCTCATTACCCACGGCAAGAATTTACCTTCTTCGTTGTAAGAGTTTGATTTTAATGTTTTGATTACTTTAATAAAAGTGTCCTGAAAAATATCATTAGAAATATCTCTATCAGAAATCTTGGAATAAATAAATCCAAAAATTCTTGATTCATGCCTTTTTATTAATGTAGCCAAGGCATTTTCATTTCCTGATACATAATTTTGTACCAATAAAGCGTCTGGAAGTTCTAAATTAGCCATAGTTTTACCTTTTAGTTTAATTAAAAATTTTTCGAAATTTTTCTAAAAAAGTAGTTTTATGTATAGGCTAATTGTAGTTTTGTGTTAATAGATTGGTCAAATTTAACAAATATTTACTTGAAATTACAACTAAAGTTAAGAAAAAAATAACGCATTATATAAAAAATTCTTACTAATTGTTGTTTTTTTTTTAACCATCCAAAATTCAAATAATAATTAGCAGTTTTCTTAAACAATAGTCCCACAGTTAATTATAAAAAAAGAGATGATTTTACTTAACTAATATCAGGTCTTTTTTATTAAATATGAATTTAAATTTATTGATACACTTTTATATAATCTAAAATGAATTTTTTAGGAAAAATAGCGTCATCAACTTCAGGTCCACCAAAATTACCTCCAATAGCTAGATTAACAAGAAAATAAAACGGTTTATCAAAAGGCCAAGTATCTTCATTTTTGACTTCTGGATAAAAGGTATAAATCAAGATACCATCAACATAAAAATCCATTTTATCTTTTGTCCAATCGATACCAAATCGATGAAAGCCATCTTCAATGCATTCAATTTTAGTTTTCTTAGAATTTATAGAATTCCCATGACTATCTTGGGTATGTAAAGTGGTATAAACCATCTGCGGTTCTTTCCCAACGTATTCAAGTATATCAATCTCACCTGATTTTGGCCAACCTACTTCATCTATATTAGAACCTAGCATCCAAAATGCAGGCCAGATTCCTTGCCCAACAGGCAACTTAGCTCTAGCTTCAAAATAACCATACAAAAATTCTTTCTTGTCTTTCGTTGTTATTCGGGTAGAAGTGTATTTATTACCTTCTTTTTTAGCGGTAATTACTAGATTCCCATTTATTAATTCATGGTTCTCATTGGTATATAATTGCCTTTCATTATTACCCCATCCGCAATTAGGACAACCATTACCTAACTCTATGTTCCAAACTTTTTCATTTAATGATTTTCCTGAAAAATTTTCTTCCCAAACTAATTTTCGTTTGCCTTGCTGAGCAAAACCCAATTGCCCAATTATCAATAAGATTAAAAATTTATTCATTTCGTATTAATTAGTATATTGAAAATTAGATTCTAAAGTTGTAGCGGAGTTTCCTCCTATAAAAATCTTAAAATCACCCACCTTTGCTTCCCATTTAGAATTAGCAGTATAATATTGAATTGTATTTTGATTAATTACAAAAGTCACCGTTTTGGTTTCATTTGGTTGTAATTCTATCATCTCAAAGCCCTTTAGTTCTTTAAGAGGTCGAGCCACACTATCTAATGGACTTGTTTTGTTATTGTCCAATGTATTAATAACAATAATTTTTTGTTACAATTTATAAGTGTACTAACTCCTTTTCATTTATCAAAAGAGCTATCGCTTTTTTAACCCCGTCTAAAATAACAATATCATTCCATTATTTTCATCAAAAAGTTTGTAATTCCTAAAATTTGTGAATTGTTCACCCGCTTTTCCCCAATGAAAAATGATTACTTTTGTAAAAATATACCATTTCTTATGCAAGTTGATTTTTCCAAAATAGACCCCAAAAAAAACATTATAATTAAAGGAGCCGAGGTACACAATTTAAAAAGTGTAGATGTGGTAATTCCTAGAAACAAATTGGTAGTTATTACTGGACTTTCTGGTTCTGGAAAATCGAGTTTGGCTTTTGATACTTTGTATGCCGAAGGACAACGCCGCTATGTAGAAAGTTTATCTTCCTATGCAAGACAATTTCTTGGACGATTAGACAAGCCAAAAGTAGAATACATCAAGGGCATTGCTCCCGCTATTGCCATTGAACAAAAAGTAAATACGACAAATGCACGATCTACCGTTGGAACTTCTACGGAAATTTATGATTACATGAAATTGCTTTTTGCTAGAATTGGGAGAACATTCTCCCCTATTTCTGGTCAAGAAGTAAAAAAAAATACCGTTACAGATGTTATTACTGATGTACAAAATTTTACCCTAGATAGTAAATGGTTGCTTCTCGCTCCCATTCACCTAGAAGAAGGTAGGAAACTAGAAGACAAACTAAAGGTATTGTTACAACAAGGTTTTTCAAGAATCTTAGTTGACAATACAATGGTTCGTTTGGACGAAATTGATCAGCATTCATTAGATAATAAAGATATAACCCTTATTATTGACAGAATTGTAGTTAAAGAGGAAGAAGAGTTTTTTAATCGTCTTGCTGATGCCGTGCAAACCGCTTTTTATGAAGGAAAAGGAATTTGCTATTTACAGGAGTTAAACTCTGAAAAAAGATATTCTTATTCTAATAATTTTGAATTAGATGGAATAACTTTTTTGGAGCCCAATGTTCATTTATTCAGTTTCAACAATCCTTATGGAGCTTGTCCTGTATGTGAAGGATATGGAAACATTATAGGAATTGATGCTGAATTGGTTGTACCCAATACCACTTTATCAATATTTGAAAATGCTATTTTTCCTTGGCGTGGGGAAAGTATGAGTTGGTTTAGAGACGAATTAGTTAATAATGCATATAAATTTGACTTTCCTATCCACAAACCATTTTTTCAATTAACGGATGAACAAAAAGAATTAATCTGGACGGGTAACTCCTATTTTCAAGGACTCAATGATTTCTTTAAAGAATTAGAAGAAAAAAATTATAAAATTCAAAACCGCGTCATGCTTTCTCGTTACCGTGGTAAAACCAAATGCCATTCTTGTAAAGGAAAACGACTTCGAATTGAGGCCTCTTATGTAAAAATAAATGATAAAACGGTTTCGGATTTAGTGGATTTACCTATTAAACATTTAGTTGCTTTTTTTAAAGATTTAAAATTAGATGTTTATGAACAACAAATTGCTAAACGCTTGTTATTGGAAATCAATAACAGATTATCATTTTTAACCGAAGTAGGGTTGGATTATTTGACATTGAATCGAAATTCATCTACGCTATCAGGTGGTGAGTCGCAACGAATTAATTTAGCCACCTCTTTAGGAAGTAGCTTGGTTGGTTCCATGTACATTTTGGACGAACCTAGTATTGGGTTACACCCAAAAGACACAGAACGCTTGATAAAAGTATTGATTTCATTACGTGATTTGGGAAATACTGTAATTGTGGTGGAGCACGATGAAGATATTATGAAAGCAGCCGATATGATTATCGATATTGGACCGGAAGCTGGAACCTTTGGCGGTAAATTAGTCGCGCAAGGAACCTATAACGAAATCCTGAAGTCAACTTCTTTAACGGCTAAATATTTAAATGGCGAACTCGAAATCGCGGTTCCCAAAAAACGAAGACCATTTAAGAATTTTATAGAAATAAAAGGAGCGAGAGAAAACAATTTGCAAAATATTGATGTTACTTTTCCATTGGATGTATTAACGGTTATAACGGGAGTTTCTGGAAGTGGAAAAAGTACGCTTATTAAGAAAATTTTGTTTCCAGCGATGCAGAAAAAACTGGACAATGCAGGTGAAAAAGCAGGTCAGTTTAGTGAAATAAAAGGTTCGTTTTCACATATCAAACATATCGAATATGTGGATCAAAACCCAATTGGGCGAAGTTCCCGTTCTAATCCAGTAACCTATATCAAAGCATACGATGACATTAGAGAATTATTTGCCAAAGAAAAGTTATCTAAAATAAGAGGGTATCTACCCAAACATTTTTCTTTTAATGTAGATGGCGGCCGTTGTGAAACCTGTAAAGGAGAAGGCTCTATTAATGTTGAAATGGTATTTATGGCCGATGTACAATTACCATGTGAAACTTGTAATGGAAAACGATTTAAAAAAGAAGTCCTTGAAGTAGCATTTGCTGGCAAAAATATACATGATGTTCTAACACTGACTATTGATGATGCTGTCGCTTTCTTTGAAACTAATCAGCAACATAAGATTACTCAAAAACTAAAACCGTTACAAGACGTAGGATTGGGATATGTTCAATTAGGACAGTCCTCATCCACTTTGTCTGGTGGAGAAGCACAACGAATAAAACTAGCTTCTTTCCTTGTAAAAGGCGCTACAAAAGACAGAGCACTATTCGTATTTGATGAACCTACGACAGGGTTGCATTTTCATGATATCAAGAAACTATTAGCATCCTTTGATGCTTTAATTGAAAAAGGACATTCCATACTTGTAATTGAACACAATCTAGACCTAATTAAATGCGCCGATTGGATTATTGATTTAGGTCCTGAAGGTGGGGAAAATGGAGGGAAACTTTTAGCAGTTGGAACACCTGAACAAATTGTAAAAATAAAAGAATCCGTTACAGGTAAATATTTAAAAGATAAAATATAAGCTTTAACACTTGAGCAAAAAAAACTCCTATTCTGTTTAAAATTAAACAAGAATAGGAGTTTTTCTATTTTATAGACTAACTATTAACTAAAGCATTTATCTTCAAATGGATTACCATCTTCGTCAATAGCAATTAATATTACTTTTTCTTTATTAGACACACAATACAAATAAAACCATGGCAATGACCACAGTCCAAAAGTGATACATGAAATTAAAAAATTGAAATTATGGTTCACTTTTTTTCCCTTCTTTGATAAAACAGCAAAAGGTAACTTATCATTTCTTTCCACTACAGTAAAACCATTATTCATTTTTTCTTTCAAAATTTTCGTGAATTTAGAAAAATTTTCTTCTGGAGTAATTGTATTAATTTTCATCGCTATAAATGTTTTATTTACCTTGTAAAATCGTCAGCTGATCCTTTTATAAATATGATATAAAATTAAACAGTTTTTCTAGTTGCCACAATACCCACTTTTAGTGATATTTCAAAAAACTTTGCAAAGCATTAGAATCCGTTCTTACTAATTATTTACAAATGTATTTCTTATAAAAAGATAAAATATTACAAATTAAAACTATAAGTTTATAAAATTCACAGTAATCTAAAATACTGTATAGCATTAATTTAACGAGAGATACAAGAGTTACAAATAGGATTAAAAAAAGCAACTACAATTTGAGTTGTAGTTGCTTTTTTTAAAAAATTAATCAATCTGAAAAATATTTTTTAGATCCTCAAGATTTCGGGCCTAATTATATATTTATTTTTAACCTTTTTAAAAGATTATTTATCACTTGATTTATTTCGTTAGAAATGACAAATTTATAATTAAGGTAAACATATGAAATAGTTACCAGAATCGATTTTAACCCTATTGCAATAATGGGATTAAAGGGAAATTGCCAAAAATAAAATAATACAAATAATACAAGTGTTAGTGCCATTGAATATAAAGTTTGGTTTGTAAAAGGATACAAGTGCAATCGTTTTACTACAAACATTAATTTTGCCAAACTATATAACGTGATGGATAATAAAGTCGCAAAAGCAGAACCCAAAATTCCATAAATAGGAATAAAAATCATATTTAATCCAATAGTTAAAAAAACCAGTACTACTCCTAAAAACAAAACGGCACGATAGTATTTTGTATTGAAAATTATAGCATTATTGTTCCCCAATATTAAATCAAAATACTTGGATAACCCAATCATAAAGACAACTAATATACCACCGCTGTATTCCTTTGGAACCATTTCATACAGTTGACTTATGTTTACAAAAATGCACAACATTACAAACCCACCCACTACTTGTAAATTAATAGACGTTTTCTTGTACAAACTATTCATTTCTTCATGCTTGTCTTCGTGCATTAATTTTGCAGTTATTGGATACACAATTTGATGCATTGCACGACTAGGAACAGAAATAACTAGTGCAATATAGGTTGCCACAGAATAATAAGCTATATTTTCAATTTTAATGTATTGATTGAGCATTAGTTTATCAATATCTAAAAGTAAAGTAGCTACACTTCCAGATAAAATAATAAAAAAAGTATAGACCATAATTTCCTTCGCATTATGTGGAATGGAAAATTGAAAATTAGGTTTTTTTAAGTAAAAGGCATAAAGCATCGTTACAATAAATGCAACAAAATAAATCCCTGCGGTAACATAAACAAATTGAATAACCGAAATCCAATTATAATAAACTCCAACCAATGTCAATAATGAAAACGAACGCAAACCAACTTCTTTAATAAAATTACCAAAAACTGAATGCATATGAACCCTAGCCCATGCATAAAATATTTCGAAATAAGCCATGCATAAACCCGTAAATGGTATCAACCACAAATACTCTTTTACTATTGGATTTTCTTTTGATAAAAATTCTGAAATATCACTATAAAAAAACAATCCAATCAATAATAAGGGAATCGATAATAATAGTGGAAACAATACTGTAAAAGACAAAAATTTAGATTCTTCTTGTTCTGTTTTACATTGAGAATAAAATTTCACCAATGTATTTTGCATTCCAAAAGCTAAGATCGGCATAATAATACTGGAAGCCGAAAGAACATAATTAGTTAATGCATAATAAGTTGCTCCAAGAAAAAAGGGATATAAATATATTGTATTAATTGCACCAATACCAAAACCGATGTAGGTTATAATTGTGTTTTTTAAAGACTGATTTAAAACTATTCCCATTCTTTACTATTGCGAGACACCAATAATCTCTTTATGTTATTTATTAAGTAGCTGTACTAATTCTTTAGTCAAGTTTTTTCTGGAATATTTTTGTAAACCCACACCATTGGATTTTAATTTACCTTCTAAAAACTGATTATAAAAGTTCAAAAGTACACTTTTTAACTTCTCTTTTTCAGAATAGTTAAAGAACACTCCCGTATTTGTATTGGTAATAATTTCGGCAAAATCAGAATCTTTTGGACCAATTGCAATAATGGGTCTATTAGAAACCATATATTCGAATAATTTTCCAGGAATAATACTCTTAGTATCTTCAGAATCAATTTCGATCAGCAATAAAACTTGTGACTTTTTTTGATGAACAATTGCTTCCCCATGTGAAACATATCCTAAGTTTTTCAAATAAGGAACTAAATCAAAATTTTTAATTTCATCCAATACTTCTTGACTAACAGCCCCAATTAATTTTATTTCTAAATGTCTTTTAAAATCAGGTATTTCGTTCAGTAATTCTTTTATACTTTCCCATAAAATAATTGGATTTCTTTCGGATAAGAATGAACCAATGTGAGCCAAGCTAAACTTAGTATCTAATTCCTGATTTGCTATGGGTTCCACGTCATACCCATTGGTAATTACTTCAATCGGCTTTGTCGTTATTGCTTGAAATTCAGCTTTTGTACTTTTACTGGTAACAATAATGGTATCTGCAGTATTCAAAACCTGGTACTCTAACTCTTTATGTTTTTTTGCAGCATAATTCGATAAACGAAGTGATTTATGATATCCTATAGTGGTCCACGGATCACGGAAATCAGTAATCCATTTTAAATTTAGTTTTTGTTTTAATTCTAATCCTATAAGATGTAAACTATGTGGTGGTCCAGAAGTAATAATAGTATCAATAGTATTCTCGGCAATGTATTTTTCTAAAAAAGAAACAGACGGTTTAACCCAAAATACACGAGCATCAGGAATAAATAAATTACCTCGAATCCATAGGAACGTTTTGTCTAAAAAAGACTGTTTTTTTTGATTTGGAATTATCCCTGAACTTATCTTTTTGGTTTTAGATCTAGAAAAAAAAGATGCCAATTGATATGGCTCAAAAATTTTATGTTTTAAAATAACTGTAGCAGCCGAAACTTCTTTTTCTAAATCAGTATCCACAATAGGATACGTTGGGTTTTCAGGAATGTAAATAATGGGTTGAACTCCAAATTCTGGTAAATATTTTACAAATTTTAACCAGCGTTGCACACCTGGACCTCCAGCTGGTGGCCAATAGTACGTTATAATTAGAACTTTTTTAGTTTCAGCTTCCAAGTTTATAGTTTAAAGTTAAATAGATTATTCTATCTGCAAAATCTGAAATCGTTAATCAACAATCTTAGATCCATTTTTTCTTTCAAAATAAACTCCGCCTATTACCAATAATAACATTCCAGCTAAACTAATTAATGTTATAATACTTCCGGTTTTAATTACTTGTGGCTCAAATTTGAACTCAATTGTATGTTCTCCTCCCGGTACAATCATGGCTCTCAATACATAATCAACAGGAAAATGATCTGTTTTAACACCATCAATATAGGCATTCCAACCATTTTCATAATAAATTTCAGAGAAAACGGCTAGACCTTCTTTTCCATTTGTAGATGTATACTTTATATAATTAGGTTTGTAAACCTTTAATTTAATAGTCCCTGAAGTATCTAAGTTTCTTTTTAATCTGGCATTTTTAAATTTATCTCCATACAGATGAATATTGAAAATAGCGGCTCTTTTTGTATCGATTTTATCCAACATTTTCATTTCATCATTGGCTTTATTCACCAACTTAACATCATTTACAAACCAAGCATTACCATTGGCATCTGGATTAACAATTGGAAATTCTTTTCCTTCCTTATCCGTTTGAATGACATACTTTACATTTAGCATATTCAGTATATCCAAATTGTTTTTAGCCAGTTGATAATCAAATAATTGTTGCACTCTTCTAGGCCTTACAGCACTATACCCTCCAATTGACTTATGAAAATAAGAAGTCCTTGCTCCCATTAAATCTCCAGCCTCAAAAACACGGTAATGCGTAGTGTCCTTTAAAATTTGAGTATCAGAAGGTTTTTCATGGAAAGGAACTTCAACATCTCTTCCACTAACAAAATCTTTAGCTGAAACATATTTTTTATCTACAAAAAACAAATCCGAAACCATAAATAATCCTACCAAAATGATGGCAGTATTTTGAGCTATTTTATTTTTAATGAATAACCATAAAACGCCAGCTACTAATAGAATAAAAAATCCAGATCGCAACAAGTCCGCACTATACAAACTCATTCGGTCGCCTTTTAGTGCCTCTACAAATTGTGGTCCGTAACTTTCTAAATAATACCCATCATTTGCGCTAGAAAAGCTAAACATGCTTTTGCATAAAAACAAAATCAAAATTATTCCTAAACCTAAAGTTCCTGATTCTAATAACCCTTTAGTTTGTTTCTCTTTTTCTAATTTAAAGAATGATTGCAACCCCATTATAGCTAAAACAGGAAAACACAACTCTAGTATAACTTGTATTGATGAAACAGCCCTAAACTTATCATACATAGGTACATAATCAATAAAAAAGTTGGTCAGTAACGGGAAGTTTTTACCCCAAGAAAGTAACAATGATACAACTGCTCCTGAAAGAAAAACATATTTAATTTTACGTTCATCAATAAACAAAGCTAAAATTCCTAAAAAGAAAACAACAACTCCTATATAAGCAGGTGCTGCAACAATAGGCTGGTCACCCCAATAGGTAGGTAGTCCCATTGTGAAATCGGCGGCTTGCCCTTCTGGAACGCCCTGACTAATCATGAATTCATACATTTTACTATCAGTCCCAACTGCTTCATGATTAGAACCTCCAAATAATCTTGGAGCTATCAAATTGAAACTTTCAGTAACTCCATAACTGTATTCAGTAATATAATCACGTGTCATAGCACTATTGGTAGTGTTTTTAGAACCATCAGGATTGTATGTTAGTTCACTTTTCCCACGAATACTAAAATTTGCATATTCAGAGGTTGCTAAAAGATTAGTAGCATTAGCTCCAATAGCAAAAATACCAGCAACGGCTAAAACTCCTAAAGATTTTAAAATCGCATTATACTCCTTGATTTTTACATCCAAATAAATAAAATAACCAGAAAGTATCAACAAGAATATTAATAAGTAATAGGTCATTTGAAAGTGGTTTGCATTGATTTCCAATGCAGTTGCAAACATAGTAAGCAATCCTCCAACAACATGTTTTTTTCTATAAACCAAAATAAATCCAGCAATCACAAGTGGCATATACGCAATCGCATGAGCCTTGGCATTGTGACCAACACCCAATATTATAATTAAATAAGTAGAAAAACCAAAAGCTAAAGCACCAAAGAAAGCTTTTAACGGATCCGTTTTAAGAACTAATAACAGTCCGTAGAACCCCAGAAAATACAAAAATAAATAATCGGCAGGACGCGGTAAAAATCGTAAAACATCATCTATTGCCCCAATAAAATCATATGGATATTTAGCTCCTAATTGGTACGTAGGCATCCCTCCAAATGAAGAGTTCGTCCAATATGGTTCTATATGATCGGAGGCTCTAAAGTCATTTTGCTCCTTAGCCATTCCAGTATATTGAGCAATATCTGATTGGTAAATTTGTTTTCCCTGTAATACCGGATAAAAATAAAGAAGTGAGACAATTAAAAAACCAACAATGGCTAGCGCGTGAGGATAGAACTTATTTACTATTTTCAATTTTCGAGAGTTTATTTTTTTTAAATATGTGTATGTAAACGAGGACAAATTTAATCTATTTCTTCGTAATCAACATATTCTCCTACTTTTTTAGTTTCCCGAGGATTTTTTTCGTTTTTAGTATCATAAATTACTTCATCATTCGTTGGTGATTGATTCCATGAAGTACCCTGAGAACGTTGCTGTTCCTGTTGAAAATTTTGCCCTGCTTTTTCCACTACTTTTTTAACTAATAGAGGCAAAAATAACTTTGCTAAAAACTTAAATATGTAATAGAAAGCAAGTATGTAAAACAATGTTCTTATAAAACCTGTAAAAGAGGCAGTTTGCATAATATAATATTTTTTACAAAATTAATAAATCCATCCCGAAACTTCGGGACAAAATTAAAATATCATTCTTAAATAAATGATAAAATATAGTACATTTGAAATGCGTTATTACTTTTAAACCCAAAAAATAATATGTCAAAACTTAAAACAGCCCTTCTTTTTGTCCTAATTACACTTCCCAGTTTTAATTATGGACAGCATACCGATCAAATAAATTCTAATAGACCCGGCAAAAGCATGTCCGCATTTGCAGTAGGAAAATCAGTTTTCCAAATTGAATCGGGACTATACGGAATTAAGGAAAACCACAGATTGCTTGGATATGATGCCAAAGGTTTTGGTTTAGATTTCACCCTTAGATGGGGATTGTTCATGGAAAAATTAGAATTAATAGCAGATTTACAATATCAAAATGAAAAATTTACAACACCTTATAGTGTTGTCGATAAAAAAGCATTAAAGCAAACCGTTTTAGGTGCAAAATATCTAATTTACGATCCATTCAAAAATTATGAGAAAAAAGTAAACATTTACAGTTGGAAAGCCAACCACAAATTTGACTGGCATCAAATGATTCCTGCCGTATCTGTTTTTGCTGGAGCTAACCTCAGCTTTTCTGATAATCCGTATTCTTTCACTAATCAAGCCAGTATTTCTCCAAAAATAATGCTGATCACTCAAAATCATTTAGGTGACGGTACTTGGGTTTTTGTTACTAATATTATAGCTGATTACATTTCAACTGATTATCCTAGTTATGGTTACGTTTTAACTTTAACCAAAGGATTCAATGATCAATGGTCTGGATTTGTCGAAAATCAAGGCTTTAAAAGTGATTTTTACAGCGATGCTATTGTTCGTGGGGGAGCAGCCTATTTATTAAATAAAGACATGCAAATTGACGCATCGATAAGCACTAATTTTAAAGATACGCCAACCGTTCTCTATGGCGGAATTGGTTTTTCTTGGCGCTATGATGCCAATTATCAAGAAGTTAGAATGAGTCTTGACAAAGGCGGAAATAAAAAAACGAAGTCTCAAAAGAAAGTAGAGAAAAAGAATAAAAAACGCAAAGACGAAATAGAAAACACACAATAATATTTCGTAATTCAATAAAAATATAAGAAATATTTTACTAGAATATATTTATCATTAAGATAATTAACTACATTTGAAACACTTAAATACCACATTTTAATTTTTTAATGATAACAATTAAACTATATAAAATGAAACAAAACAGAACAGAACAGAACAGAACAGAACAGAACAAGTTATAAACTTGTCAAAATGTTGAAAAAATCAACATTACTATTGTTTTTAGGAATTACTTTTTTAATTTCTTGTAGTAAAGACGATAATCGAGATCGTAGATTATACACTTCTAATGAAGTTAATAAAAGTACGGCTATTGATATCGCTCAATATTTTTTCAAAAACAGTAATTCTAAGGCTGGCAAAGGAGTAGATAATACAAAGACAATTAAAGACATTACCACCTACAAAACGCTTAAAAACGAAACTGCTTTTTATGTGATTAATTACAACCAAGGTGGTTTTATAGTAATAGCTGCAGATAATAGAATTAGTCCCATTTTAGCATTTTATGATATTGGCAAATTTAACACAAACCTTACCGAAACGCCAGAGCCAGTTATCGAATGGATGGAAAGCGAAAAAGAGCAGGTTCAATATACTATAGACCATAATCTTAAACAGAGTAAAAACATTGCTTTAGAATGGAGAAAAATAACAACTGACATCAATGAAACTGGTCCAAGCCAACCATTAAAAAGTATTACGGGAAGAATAGATCCAGACCCAACTCCTTGTGCAGATTTATATATTACTAAAGGCCCTTTACTAAAAACATCCTGGGACCAATGGGGTAATGGTTTTAATAATTTAATTCCATATGATTGCCCTTCTAACCCTGGAGGAAAAGCACCAACTGGATGTGTAGCAACTGCAATGGCACAAATACTATTCTATTTCAAAAAACCAAATACTTACAATTGGTCAAATATGCCCACAACATATGGAACTTATGATACTCAACTTTTAATGAAAGATGCTGGTTTATCGGTAAATATGCAATACAACTGTGAAGGTTCTGGAGCATACGCGATAAATATTGTTCCTGCTTTAAAAAATACTTTTGGATATTCGAATGCATCATATACTACAACTTATAGCTCAACTCTGATTACTGATAATATCGACACTAATAAACCTGTCTTACTAGGAGGATTTCCATCCTCTGGAAGTGGACATGCTTAGGTTTGCGACGGATATCAAAGAAACACATATTATGAACGAGACAATCTTGGAAATTGTACTGGATTTGCTACAACTACATTATATTTAAATATGAATTGGGGATGGGGAGGTCAGAACAATGGATATTATGCATATAACAATTTTAACCCAGGAACTTCTTCTTATAATAACAATCGTACTATTATATACAATATAACACCTTAAAATCTAATTTATTATGAAAAAAATTTTTATTCTTGCTGCCGTAATACTATGTATTTCCTGCAATAACGATGTTGAAAGCAAACAGGCTACCTTAATTTCTGCGAATATCAATGTGTACCTTAAAAATAGTGCTGGTGAAAACATTTTAAACACAGATAAATATCCCGAAAATAACATTAGTATAAAATACCTAATAGCTGGAAAAGAACTTGGTTATGGTTATGATACACCCAGTGCTATACTAGACAATCCTAAAGGTTTTTTTCTTGGCATACTGTCTGAAAACGAAACCGGAAAAGGAATGCGTGTCTTTTTAAATAGCGATGCTTCCGAAGAGTATCCTATTACTTATATTCATTGGAATTCTATAGAAACTGATATTATCAAAACAAAATATAAAAGAGGAAATGGAAATGATGGTACTTACGTTATATTAGAAAAAGTTTGGTTAAATGATGTTTTAGTTTGGGAAGTTGAAAAACAAGGTCAAACAAATAATAATATCACGATAGTCAAATAAAATAAATAGCTATTTTCAAACTCAAAAGCCCATTAATTTGGGCTTTTTTTTATGTCGTATTTTTTAATTCTTAGAAAGATAGCTATATTCGTGGTATCGTCTTAAAAACAAAACATTTTTCTTAATGATTACAATAAAAGAAGCCATTACAAAAAAGGAAATGACGGATTACATCAAATTTCCTTTTTCCCTCTATAAAAACAACGAATTCTGGGTTCCACCCATTATTGCTGACGAACTAGAATCATTTGATAAAGCTAAAAATCCTGCATTCGAAAATGCCGAAGCGTATTTTTACATCGCCTACAAAAACAATGAAATTGTAGGTCGAATTGCCGCAATTGTGAATTGGAGCGAAGTAAACGATCAACAAAAAAAGAAAGTCCGTTTTGGTTGGTTTGATGTTATAAATGATATCGAAGTGACTAAAGCCTTGCTTGAAAAAGTATACGAATTAGGCCGAAAAAACAATCTAGAACATGTTGAAGGCCCAATGGGTTTTTCTAATCTAGATAAAGTAGGAGTGCTTACTGAGGGATTTGACCAACTGGGCACTATGATTACTTGGTACAATCACCCGTATTATGCAAAACACTTTGAGCAATTGGGTTATGTGACTGAAAAAGAATACATAGAAAGCAAATTCCCTTTTGAAAATGTAAAACCAGAATTTTTTGAAAAAGCTAATGATTTAGTAAAAAGAAGGTACCAGTTAAGTCCGCTAAATTTCAAGACTACTAAAGAGGTTATGCCACATGTAGATAAAATGTTTGATTTATTCAATGCTTCTTACGCTTCTTTATCTTCATTTGTGGCTATTTCAGATACTCAAAAAGAATATTTTAAGAAAAAATACATTAGTTTAATCAATCCGGAATATATTAAATTTGTGGAGGATAAAGACCACAATATAGTTGCTTTTAGTATTGTTATGCCTTCTTTTTCTAAGGCATTACAAAAAGCAAACGGGAAATTATTTCCTTTTGGATTCATCCATTTGCTAAAAGCTAAAAAGCAAAGTAAGGATATGATTTTTTACCTCATCGGCGTACATCCTGATTTTCAAAATAAGGCCGTTACCGCTATAATATTTAATGAATACTATCATACATTCAAAGAAAAGGGAATAGTAAACTGTTTTAGAACACCTGAATTAGCTGATAATATTGCTGTTCACAATTTATGGAAACATTTTAACCCTAAGATCCATTGCCGGAGAAAAACTTTCCGAAAAAATCTTTAATAAAACAATAAATAGAAAATCCATCAACACAGCTGATGGATTTTCTATTTATATTTGGTTACAAACACTGAATTACATTTTACAATCTACTTTTGATAAAATAGTCTTTCCATCAAAATTTAATTTTTTCACATCTTTAAAGATTACTTCCCCCTTATTATCATCGATAACTGCTCCATACCCTTCCACATAATTATTTCCTTTTTTCAAGAAAACAACTTGACGAATTGAAGTTACACCTTCAGACATAAAAGTATAATCGGCATAAAGGGTATCATTTTTTATTTCCCCAACCAATGTTCCAAAATTTTTATCCTTTTCATAAAAAACATAGCTTAATTTCCCTGAAACCTGTTGATCTCCCTTTATATCCAAAGTCATATTAACCGTATCTTTTTTAATAACGGCGCTATAACATTCCTGAGAACTGGATGTATCAACAACAGCCTTTTCTGGTAGAGTTTTAGTCTCTTTTTTTTCTTTTTTACAGGAAACAAAAACACTCCCTAATAAAATACTTAATAAAATTACTTTTCTCATCAATCATTTAGTTTTTATAAATGTACAAATTCTTACATTAAATGAGTCCAAAAAAAAAACATCAGCGATTGCTGATGTTTTTTATACTATTATAACAGTAAAGAATTAAGCGTCTAAATCTACTTTAGTTCTAGATGCAATTTCTTTGTATGTACCGTTTTCTAATTTTTCACGTATTGCTTCAAATGCTACCAATGTTTCATCAATATCTGATAATGTATGAGATGCTGTAGGTATCATTCTTAACAAGATAATCCCTTTTGGAATCACCGGATAAATAACAATTGATAAGAAAATACCGTAGTTTTCTCTCAAATCATTTACCATAACCATAGCTTCAGGTACACTTCCTTCAAGATAAACTGGAGTAATACAGGTATTTGTATCACCAATATTGAAATTTCTTGAACGCAATCCCGTTTGCAATGCATTTACGTTTTCCCAAAGTTTATCTTTCAATTCTGGGTGGTTACGCAACAATTCTAAACGTTTCAATGAACCCAGAGTTTGGATCATTGGCAACGATTTAGCAAACATTTGAGAACGTAAATTGTATTTCAAATAATCAATAATTTCTTTATCCGCAGCTACAAAAGCACCAATGTTCGCCATTGATTTTGCAAAAGTTGAAAAATAAACATCAATATCATCTTGAACTCCTTGCTCCTCACCTGCTCCAGCTCCTGTTTTACCAAGAGTACCAAAACCGTGTGCATCATCAACTAGTAAACGGAAATTGTATTTTTGCTTCATAGCAACAATCTCTCTCAATTTTCCTTGTTGTCCACGCATTCCAAAAACACCTTCAGTAATAAATAAAATACCCCCACCAGTGGTTTCAGCCATTTTAGTAGCACGTTGCAGGTTTTTTTCCATACTTTCTAAGTCATTGTGCTTATAAGTAAAACGTTTCCCCATGTGCAAACGAACTCCATCAATAATACAAGCATGTGAATCAACATCATATACAATGATATCATTTTTAGTAACCAAAGCATCAATAATAGACACCATTCCTTGGTAACCAAAATTCAATAAATAAGCTGATTCTTTCATTACAAAAGTAGCCAATTCTTCCTCTAATTGTTCATGGTATTTCGTATGTCCACTCATCATTCTCGCTCCCATAGGATAAGCTGCACCAAACTGAATTGCTGCATCTGTATCCGCTTGTCTCACCTCAGGGTGATTCGCTAAACCTAAGTAGTCATTCAAACTCCAATTCAAAATATCTTTTCCGCCAAACTGCATTCTAGGCCCTAATTCTCCTTCTAGTTTTGGAAAAACAAAATATCCCTCTGCTTGTGAAGCCCATTTTCCTAATGGCCCTTTATTGTTTTGAATTCTTTCGAATAAATCCTTTACCATAATATATTTAAGTAATAATTTTAATTTTAAGAAGTTGCAAAAATAAATATTTATATTTTATAAAAGTCTTGAAAGTAAATTTATTTTTTGTAGCTATTCCTGCTATTCACTATATCTTTTACTTTTTTAAAGAAAAAAAGTAAAAGGATGCCGTTCCTATCAGGGCTAAAAATTCGATTCCAATAATAAACTTTGTATATTTGAATAATATTTCAACTCAATTATAGATGTCACAAAATCCAACAGAATTAAAACTAGCTGTCCTTATTGACGCTGACAATGTTCCTTATAGTAATGTAAAAGGAATGATGGAAGAAATTACGAAGTACGGAACTCCAACAACCAAACGTATTTACGCCGACTGGACGCGTCCAAATGCTGGAGGATGGAAAGGGGTTTTATTAGAACATGCCATTACTCCTATCCAACAATACAGCTATACCTCTGGAAAAAATTCTTCTGACTCCGCATTAATTATCGATGCCATGGATTTATTATATTCTGGGAAACTGGATGGTTTTTGTATTGTTTCCAGCGATAGTGATTTTACACGCCTGGCCATACGCTTGCGTGAATCCGGTATGAAAGTCATTGGAATTGGAGAACAAAAAACACCAAAACCATTTATAAGTGCTTGTGATAGATTTGTATTTATCGAAGTTTTGGATGGAGCCATCAAGAAAAACATACCAAAAAGAACTTCTGACACAGAAACTAAAAAAATCATCGAGAAGAGCACTACAAAAGCGACCGAGAAAAACACTCAAAAACCATTGAGCAAAATTGACGAACCAACCATTGACCTTATCGAAGACTCCATTGATGATATTGCCGATGATAGTGGCTGGGCTTTCCTTGGAGATGTAGGAAATCTAATTGTCAAGAAAAAACCCGAATTTGACCCTAGAAATTATGGATTTACAAAACTGACACCAATGCTAAAATCTTTAACTGACATCCTCGAAATTGACGAAAGAGATTCTGACAAAAAAGGCATTAAGCACGTTTATGTTCGACTGCGTTATAATTAAATCAGTTTCTTGAAGATTTAACTACTTATTTCTTTTTAAGTTTATTGATAATTTTTAAAAGCGCTTCCCGATTTTTGGCTTCGTGGTAAAATCTGGGCAATTTTTCTAAAAGGGTAAAATGTGTTCGGTCTTTGTGCTCTCTAAGTGTTGCTGTAATATACCGTTTTAAATACACCAAGTGTTCGTCATTATAGGCAAAAAAAACAGTTTCCTTAAAAGACATTTGTAACCATAACTCGGCATCAAAATAAATATGTGCGGCAATAATCAAATTTCCTTGGTTTCCTAAAACGGTACTAGTCGTTGTTTTTTCTTTGTTATAACCACAATGTACGCAAAACAATCGAGCGGTTTTAGTTTCATAATTCGCACTTGCTATGGCTTTTTTACCACATGATATACAAGATACCCAAACTTCTTGTTGAAAGTCAGTCAAGCGCAGATTTTGGTCTTGAAAACGGTTATTTGGCTCTATCATTACTGTCTTTTCTAGTGTGTATTTTGTTCTATTTTTATTTTATAATAATTAACACAAAAATAAATCCTGTCAATCAAAAAACTGGCGTTTTGGTAGAAATAATGTTTTTCCATTTTAGCTTGTCTCGAATTTAACTGTTGTTGCTCCATATCCGTTTTTACTAAAATTACCGATTGTAAAACCAAATCGTATTTCCGTAACAGTATCTTTATTTCGTCTTGTCTATCGGATAAAACTAAATGTAACTGCTTATCAAACAACTTTTTATTCTGAGTTCCTAAACCAATTAAACTATCTAATTTTGTCATTTTTACCGCTCCTTGATTGACATTATTAGGAATACTTTCTCGAAGTGCTTGTATATAATCTTTTACTTCCCATAAGGAATCAATTGTGGTGCGACTTTGTGCCTTTACAAAAGCAACGGTAAAAATCAAAAATGTAATAAAAACATGTTTAATCATACCAATGTGATATTGTTATTGTGTAGCCTTCCTTTTTAAATAGTTCAACCAATTCATTGCCCAAGTATTCATTATTTTTTTGATTGCAAAATTGTGTTCTAAAATAGGTTTGCGTTTGTGTGCTGGTATCTTTTGTACCATCACTATGATAATTAGTATCGGTAATTTTTACCTTATCGTTGGTTTCAAGCAAGACACAAATATCCTTACCGATACTTATAATATCTTTCAAAGCCACTTCTTGTTTCCTAATATAATAGACATCGCCGTTATACATTTTGTGATTGGTTTGATAACTCAATACTTTGTTTTGATCTATTTTAAATTCTTGTACCACAACCAAAGTATCACCACTAAAATAAGGATTTCTGGATTGTTCTTTTAGCTCGATTTTTAGTTCTTCGTTTAATCGTTTTTCTAGTTTGCTTGGTTTTTGGGCAAAAGAGAAAAATGGGATTAACAGAATGAAAAGTAGTTTTTTCATTGTTTTGATGCGTTATATTGTTTTTGAGGTGGATTTTTTGGCGCGGGCATACTTATATATTTTATTGTATATCCCTTACTTTTAAAATCGTTGATTTTAAAATTCCTGCTTTCAACTTCCGAAGCATACCATTTTGCATTCGTAGTACTCATCCATTTAAATGCTACAAAATATGTATTTGGGACCCTATTTTGCCAGCCCATCAATTCTACAAAACCATAACGCCAAGCATCAGGGTTGTTATACTTTTCTTCAATTACCACATTTTGTAACTCAGTTAAATACATTGTTTTATTTGTAAAATCGGTGGCATAAAACCAGGCTTCGCCTTTGGCTTGAGAAAAAGATTGCACTGATAGAACCATTAATAATGCTGTAATGAGTATTTTTATAGTTTTCATGAATAAATTTTTAAACCACATTATCTATTCTCCAAAAGGATCTTTGTCTTCAGAATCTAATTCTTTAAGTCGCTCAAATGCTTTAGTTAATCTTGCAATCTCTTTAGTATATTGTTCCTTAAATGGTAATTCATTGCCAAAACTAGCTCCACTACAATATTTACTCCAAGGCAAATAAATTCTAAAAGTAGTGCGAACATTATTTTCAGAATGTTTAAAGTTGACTTCAAGATAATTCAACACCATGTTGTTTGCTCCTGTATAAGCTCCTATACCGATATAGTCAAAATATTTAAAATAAATTTTTTCTGAAATCTCACTATCTGAAGAATATAATTTATTCTCACCCGACCCTTGATTATTCCAGCTATATTTTTGATAAAAAGTTTTAAATGAATAATTCTTATCATAAGAATTATATTTTAAACCGTTATTTCCATACTCGGACCAGTTATATCCATAATATTCATTCTTGCCAGTTTTGGAAAAATCACAGATTACAGCAACAGTCTTCCCATCGTAAGTGACCATTTTATTTATATAATCAATTGTTTCTTCTCGTGTTAATTGAACCTTACTTTCAGTGGCTACAGGTTTGCTAAACAAGTCATTTTCCTTTATACAAACTGTTTTTAAATACCTTAATGCCCTTGCCACCTTTTGAGCATCAGCATCAGTTGCATAGGTAATTCCATAACCTGCAGAAACATTTAGACCGTTAAAATGAACTAAAAATTTATAAGCTCTTATTCCATCAGGGTAGTCAACTTTTTGTACTAAATCGAAAATGTTAAAAATGATATTGAACTTATTGTCATCAAATTTTTGATCTGTTGTAAACTCAATTCTTCCATTTTTTTCAATTTTGACGTCCTTAAGATAATAGCCTTTAACCCGACTATAAGCATCCAAAGCTCCCGGATACATCACCCTGCCTTTTGTGTTTTTTATAATATAGTCTACAGTTTGTTCAAAAGTGGGATTGCTTTGTGCATATGCGTTTGTAAAAGCAAAAATCAGTATAAAAATGGTGATAATTTTTAGTTTCATAGATTTATAGATTATTATTCTAAAAAAATGTTTTTTTTTTTTTTTTAAATTCTAAAAAAATTATTGAAAGTCTTGATCTTTTAAAACTACTTTAATTAATGTGTATGGCTTAATATTATTAATAATTAGATCATACTTTTTTTTAATAGATTCGTAGTCGTTTGAGAGTTTGGCTCCACCATAATAACCTGAGTTATCTGGAACCACTACATTAATTGTTTGTAAATTAGGATTTTTTGCTTTTACAGCATCAATAAACAACTGCATTTTGGGATTGTCAGGCAACATTTTTTTACCTTGTGCAGTACACCAAAAAATATCTCCTTTTATAATATTACTTACCACCGCGGTTTTATGGAATGAATCTGTTCCTGTAATAAAAAAATAACCTTTGTCGCTACATGGCAATTGTGCCTTTACCTCATTAAAACTCATCATTACTATTAGAATTACTAATAAACTTGTTAATTGTGTGATTTTTGTTTTCATTATATTAAAATTTATTGTCTCACATAGGTTGTTCCATTGGCATTAAAAGACTGTTTGTCTTCTGCCATCACAATAGTTACTTTACCATCTTCTTTTCTATAATTACTTAATCGATACGATTATTCTATTTTGACATTACCGTGATAAAAACAAATTTCGATATAAAAGAGTGTTAAAAAAATCACTATTTGTAGGTATTTTTTAAGTGAAAATTAACTATTTTAGTCTTTTATATAACTTTTTAGGAAAGCAAAAAACTAAAATAAATGGAAAACAACACCTCATTGTTTTACGATAATGTAAAAAAAGTATGGAACGAAATTGCAAAAAAAAGTGACATTAAAAATGTCACTTTTCAAGTAGAATTATATAAAAAACTAATTGATTTTTTTCAGGTAGGAAATTATTACTATTTTATTTTTAATGTTCAAAAAGCAAAATTTGAATACATGAATGAAAATATATTTACAACATTAGGTTATAATTCTGACATTTTAGTAGCGGATTTCTTAAAAAAAATTCATCCTGAAGATCAATCTTACTTTCTTAATTTTGAAAAAGAACTTAATATTTTTTTTAAGACGTTAGAATTAGATAAAATCAGTAAATACAAAGTTCAATATGATTTCAGAATAAAAAATGCTAATAATATATATAAAAGAATACTCCATCAATTAATGATTATTCAGCATGATGATGAAAAAAACTTACTTCTTTCTTTTGGAGTACATACTGATATTACACATGTCAAAGATAATGGAGTACCCAAACTATCATTTATCGGTTTCGAAGGAGAACCTTCCTATCATAATGTAAAAGTAGATTCAGTTCTATATCCCACAAAAGAAATTTTAAGTAAAAGGGAAAAAGAAATTTTAGGATTAATCATTCAAGGATACAAAAGTTTCGCTATTGCTGATACACTTTGTATTAGTAAACACACCGTTGATAGCCACCGCAAAAACATTTTAAAGAAAACAAATTGCCATAATGTATCTGAACTGATTTCAAAATCATTTCAAAATAGCTGGATATAACTTTACTTTAAAATTATAATCAACAAAGGTTTAATTAAATCAGTTTTTTTATGGCTTGGTACAAGGTCTCTTTTTTAATAGGCTTTGTTAAATAATCATTCATTCCTATTTCTGTAACTCTTAATTTGGTGCCTTCCATAACATCCGCTGTTACCGCTATAATAGGAATGTTTGCATACGCTGAACCTATTTCACCATTACGTATCGCAATTGTTGCCTCATAACCATCCATAACAGGCATTTGCAGATCCATTAAAACAATATCAAAAGTATTGGTTTTAAAAGCATCCAATCCCTCTTGTCCATTATTCGCATAAACAACATTTGTATTCAACCATTTTTTAGTAATCATCTTAATCACCATTTGATTAATTGAATTGTCTTCAACCACTAAAATTGTTTTTCCCTCTAAATCATACACTTCAGGCTCAGCTGGAACTACATCCAATTTTGGTTGCTCCACACTTTCAAAATCAATCGTAATTTTACAAGTGGTTCCTTTACCTGGGTAACTATTCATTACAATAGTCCCTCCTTGCATATCAACCAACGTTTTTACAATATAAAGTCCCAATCCTAAACCGCCAAATTTCCTTTTATTATCAATACTATTTTGAGAGAATGAATCAAAAATACTATCCATTTTTTCCTTTTTAATACCAACACCGGAATCCGATATGGAAATAATCAAACTCACCTTATTATCTGGTTTAATTTGAGATTCAATATCGAAATTTACAAAGCCTTCGGAAGTAAACTTAATAGCATTACTAATAACATTATTTACTATTTGCGAAAACCGCATTTCATCTCCCTTAACTAAAAGTGGAAAACCATCTCTCTTAGAAAAATTAAACTCTAATCCTTTATCTTTAGATCTTAACTCTGCGGTCTCTTTAATTCGCTCCAAAGTATGCAAAGGATTGAAAGGCACACTTTCTAATCTCAATTCGTTCTTTTCAATTTTTGAAAAATCAAGAATATCATTTACGGAGCTTAATAAACTATGAGAAGAATACTTTATAACCTGACAGTTTTTTTTGATTTTTTCATCCTCCACATCACTGGAAACCGAATCAATTAAATTCATAATCGCGTTCAAGGGCGTTCTTAATTCATGACTTATATTCGATAAAAAATAAGATTTCAAATCATTCATTTCTTCTGAACGTACCAAAGCCAGGCGATTTAATTCGTTTTTTTCGTTTTTAAGATTTCTGATTAAATTAGACATCGAAAGCGAAAGAAAAATTATTTCTAATCCAGTTCCAAATTTGGAACTGTTTTGAGTTATAAAATTATTAGGCACCATTCCAAAGTTATTCAGGATAAAAACGGTGAACCCAAGAATTAAAAAGAATATACCAATTGTAAATAAAGAATCAACCTTCTTTTTTTTATAATAAAGGTAAATTACGGAACAAACAATTAGAATCAAAAATATTAGTGCCAGCACATTTACAGCTACGTAACAAAATGATAAAGTGGCAGGAATAAAAAGTGTACAAAGAAACAAAACCCCTAACGTAGCATAACTAACATTAAATAATCTATAAAAAGATTTACTGTTATCTTTTATTTTCAAGAAAACTTCACTGTATTTACCTGATAAAAAAGCAGCGACAATAGCTAATAATAAAACAGCATGATTAGAAAACCATCCTCCATTTGGGGTGATGTATTTAAAGAAAAAACCATCTAAAGAAAACTGCAATAAACCAACAAAAACTACATATAAACTATAATATAAAAAAGTTTTTTCACCCAATGCAAAAAAGAAGAAAAAGTAAATTATTGCTGCAATTGTTAATATTCCATAGAATATACCAAATAGAAACTGCTCATTTGAAATCATGTCTATAAAACTCCTAGAAGTATATAACATCAAAGGCATTTTTAATACCTCACCATCACTTTTAAGATGCAAAAACATTTTTATTTTCTCTTTTGGTTTGATTATAATATTAAAAATCGACTTCCGATTGTCAAAAGAACGCATTGAGAAAGGAATATTATCTCCACTTTGTTGCTTTAAAATCTCTCCCGTTGACTCGTCTATAAGGAACAATTCAACCACATCAGTTATCGGGCGAGCCGTTTCGAGGTAATAATTCAAAACAGAATCGGTATCGTTTTGAAGCCGCAATTTTCCCCAGTAATTATCATTTGTAAAACCTAAATCCTCATTTTCAGTCTGTAATGCTTGAGGATGCAAAGAATCATAGTTTGAAATTATATATTCTATGTCAAGAGTCTTATCGCCTACATTTATTATCGATGCCTGTTTATGCAACGAAATGACATTAGGTAAATCATTAGAATGAAATACGTATTGAGAATAAGAATTTGTTAAAAAAAAGAAGAATAAAAAGAAGAATATTTTGGATTTACTTTTTGTGGTATTATTATACAATCTCATATCTTGACCTTTACTATTTATTAATATACGTAATAAAATATAGTTTAGTTTTATTGCAAATATATTGAAAAATAAAAATAGATATTTTTTCAATAAAATCTTACATAAATCAATAAAGAAGCTATATTCTTCTTAATTTAGTACTCCCACTAAAAACATCTTCACATGAGAAAAAAATTTTTTGTTTTTGTAACTATCGCTTTCTTACTATCCATGCTATTCTATATCTATTTCAATACAAGTTTAGTAATATCACTCGTTTTATTATTACTCTTATTTATTGGATTCCTTAACAGTTTACAACACAAGCATGCTATTTTACGAAACTTCCCTGTACTGGGATATTTTAGATATCTATTTGAAATGATAGCTCCGGAAATACAACAATATTTTATTGAAAGAACGACAGACGGCAAACCTTTTTCTAGAAATGAACGTTCCCTTGCCTATGAAAGAGCCAAAAATATCGATGCTACAACCCCTTTTGGGACGCAATTAGACATCAACCAATCTAGTTATGAAGGGATCAAACATTCTATATTTCCAGCAAAAGTTAATCATGAACTTCCAAGAATAACGGTTGGTGGCCCAGATTGCAAACAACCGTATTCAGCTTCCTTATTAAATATTTCAGCCATGAGTTTTGGCTCATTAAGCGAAAATGCGATTATTGCACTTAATAAAGGTGCAAAAAAAGGAAACTTTTATCACAATACTGGTGAAGGGGGATTAACGGAATTCCATTTACAAGGAGGAGATGTTACTTGGCAAATAGGTACTGGATATTTTGGATGTCGAACAAATGAAGGGAATTTTGATGCTGAAAAATTCAAAGAAAAAGCCAATCATCCTTTTGTAAAAATGATCGAAATAAAACTATCTCAAGGAGCAAAACCTGGGCATGGAGGTGTCTTGCCAGCAGCCAAAAACACAGAACAAATCGCAAAAATAAGAGGTGTAGAACCCCATACCACCATACTTTCACCACCTAGTCACACTGCTTTTAGTAACCCCGAAGGCTTGATTCAGTTTATAGCCCAACTACGTCAATTATCAAATGGAAAACCCATTGGATTCAAACTATGCATTGGCCAAACCAGTGAATTTGAATTAATTTGTCAAGAAATGATTCTGCAAAATTGCTTTCCTGATTTCATAACAGTAGATGGGGCCGAAGGTGGAACTGGAGCCGCCCCTCTTGAATTTTCAGACGGTGTAGGAATGCCATTTGAACCCGCAATGATCTTTGTAAACAAAACATTAATCAGCTTAAACATTCGTGATAAAATACGCGTGATAGGAAGTGGTAAAATTATTTCAGGCTATTCCATTCTTAGAGCAATTGCAATGGGGGCAGACATGTGCAATAGTGCCCGTGGTTTTATGTTTTCATTAGGCTGTATTCAAGCATTACGTTGCAATAACAATACTTGCCCTACTGGTGTTGCAACCCAAGATAAAATGTTAATGAAAGGATTAGTTGTTACAGACAAATCTGAAAGAGTGTACTACTTCCATAAAAACACTTTACATGCTGCAAACGAACTTTTAGCGGCAGCTGGTAAATCCAGTTATAATGAAGTCGATAATTCTATTTTTATGCGTGGAGATGAATTCACTAAACTATCTGATCTCTATTTTCCAGATAACTTAACGAATGTCTCTCGTTTTTAATAAAAATAAAAGAGAATCATTTTATTTATGCCAAAAAAAAGGAGGGCATCTATAGCCCTCCAGTTGTCAGTTCTGATTTACCATTATCAACTCATACCTCTAACAGTATAGCTGACTATTGCGTTTTTTTATCTTATGTGAAGATTAAAAATACACAAGTAATTAATCAAAACCACATAGTAAAGATACATCAAAATAAAACCCAAATCCATAAAAGACAACCGTTTAACCTCAATTTAACTCATTCTATTTAGAAAATATAAAAAAGATAGACTTTTAAGAAAAAAACTGAAATTTACATCTAATTCGTTTTCAACAAAGGATAAAACGCAAATAATAGAAACCTCTATACCTTTTAAATAATAGTATATTTGTTTTACAAAATTATAAAGATTAAAAATATGCAACTTGTTTTCGCGTCCAATAACAAAAATAAAATAAAGGAAATTCAACAATTACTTCCAGCTACAATACAATTGTTAAGTTTAGAAGACATTGGTTGTCATGAAGAGATTCCAGAAACTGCGGATACTATTGAGGGAAATGCAATTTTAAAAGCAAACTATGTCACTCAAAAATATGGTTATGATTGTTTTGCTGATGATACAGGACTAGAAGTAGAAGCCTTACACGGTGCTCCAGGAGTGTACTCCGCCCGATATGCCGGAGAACAAAAAGATTCAAACGACAATATGAATAAACTGTTGACTGATTTATCAGGGAAATCGAATAGAAATGCACAATTCAAAACGGTGATTACTTTAAATAAAGATGGAAAACAACAACTATTTACAGGAATTGCTACAGGGAAAATTACTGAAGAAAAATGGGGTGACAAAGGATTTGGCTATGATCCCATTTTCAAACCAGAAGGGTATCAAGAAACTTTTGCTCAACTATCATCAGAAATAAAAAACAAAATCAGTCATCGAGGAAAAGCAACACAACAATTAATTGCCTTTTTAATAAACGAAGAATAATTGTTTGAAATACAACATTTTTTGTTCTAAATTTTAAATTTTAAGTCAAAAAACAGCACTTAAAAATTCAAATCACGAGCTTAAAACTCGAAAGAAAAATATAACTTTCTGATAATCAAATAATAATAAAACATTAAAACTTAAAATAGCATTAGTTTATCTGAATTATAAACAGTAATTTTGCACCCTATTTTAAAAATACATATGAATAAATTTGAACAATTAGGATTGAGTGAATCGTTACTGAAGGCGATTTTAGATCTAGGATTTGAGAATCCGACCGAAGTACAGGAGAAAGCGATTCCCCTATTATTGGAAAAAGACACAGATATGGTTGCGTTGGCTCAGACAGGGACAGGGAAAACGGCAGCATTTGGATTTCCAGTTATTCAGAAAATTGATGCCAACAATAGAAATACACAAGCATTGATTTTATCTCCAACACGCGAATTGTGTTTGCAGATTACCAACGAAATTAAAAACTACTCTAAATACGAAAAAGGTATTAATGTGGTAGCAGTTTACGGTGGAGCTAGCATTACGGAACAAGCGAGAGACATTAAGAGAGGAGCACAAATTATTGTAGCTACTCCAGGAAGAATGCAAGATATGATTAATAGAGGTTTGGTAAACATTTCTCAAATTAATTTTTGTATTCTAGACGAAGCGGATGAAATGTTGAACATGGGATTCTACGAAGACATCGTAAACATCTTATCAACTACTCCAGACGAAAAAAATACATGGTTGTTCTCTGCAACAATGCCTGCTGAAGTAGCACGTATTGGAAAACAATTCATGAAAGACCCTATCGAAATTACTGTAGGAGCTAAAAATTCAGGTTCTGCAACAGTTTCTCATGAGTTTTACCTTGTAAATGCTCGTGACCGTTATGAAGCTTTGAAACGTTTAGCCGATGCTAATCCAGACATTTTCTCAGTAGTTTTCTGTCGTACTAAACGTGACACACAAGCTGTAGCTGAAAAATTAGTTGAAGATGGATACAGTGCTGCTGCATTGCACGGAGATTTATCTCAAGCGCAACGTGATGGTGTTATGAAATCTTTTAGAGGAAGACAAATCCAAATGCTTGTAGCTACTGACGTCGCTGCACGTGGAATTGATGTTGATAACATTACTCACGTAGTGAACTACCAACTTCCTGACGAAATAGAAACTTATAATCACCGTTCAGGTCGTACTGGTCGTGCTGGTAAATTAGGTACTTCTATCGTTATTGTAACTAAAAGTGAATTGCGTAAGATTTCTTCTATTGAAAGAATCATCAAACAAAAATTCGAAGAAAAAACAATCCCATCTGGAATTGAAATCTGCGAAATACAATTATTACACTTAGCGAATAAAATTAAAGATGTAGAAGTTGATCACGAAATTGACAACTACCTTCCCGCAATAAACAATGTTCTTGAAGACTTAACGAAAGAAGAGTTAATCAAGAAAATGGTTTCTGTTGAGTTCAATCGTTTTATCAACTATTACAAGAAAACTAGAGATATTTCTAATCAAGCTTCAGGTTCTGAAAGACGTGATCGCGATGATAGAGATGGTGCTCCAAGAGAAAATAATAATGGTGGTGCCACAAGATATTTTGTGAACATCGGATCTAGAGATAACTTTGATTGGATGTCATTAAAAGACTACTTGAAAGAAACTCTTGACTTAGGTCGTGATGATGTTTTCAAAGTAGATGTAAAAGAAGGATTCTCTTTCTTTAACACGGATCCGGAACATACTGATAAAGTAATGGAAGTATTGAACAACGTACAATTAGAAGGACGTCGTATCAATGTTGAAATTTCTAAAAATGACGGTGGCGGAAGACGTGACCATAATGGAAGAAGTTCAGGTGGAAGTTTTGGTGGAGGAAGAAGTTCTGCTCCAAGAAGAGAAGGTAATTTTGCTCCAAGACGTGAAGGTTCAGGAGGTTTTAGAAGCGATAGAAATTCAGCTCCAAGAGAAGGTGGTTTCAGAAGCGACAGAAACTCTGCTCCAAGAGAAGGTGGATTTGGTGGAAGAAGTTCAGCTCCAAGAGGAGAAGGATCTTCTGACAGAGCACCTAGACGTTCTGAAAGTTTCGGTGATTCACCTAGACCTAGAAGACCAAGAAGAGACTAACATTTATTGTTAATTTTCTGATAATTATATCTGAGAACTACAAAATATTTAATCCTGTTTTACTACTTTTAAAGTTTTAAATCAGTTTATGAAATATTTTGTAGTTTTCTTTTTTATATTACTTTCCATAACTAGCTCAGCTCAAGTTATCACTCCATCTCAAAAAGTATCTGGTTATATCTATAATGATAATACCAAAACACCATTGATTAATGTGAACATAATCAATATCAACAAAGTAAGAGGAGCTCGTACTGATTCTCAAGGATATTTTGAAATTGATGTGCAACCAAGCGACACTCTACATCTTTCTCTTTTAGGATTTCAATCATTGAGAGTTAAAGTAACCAATGACTGGATCAAAAACAAAGTAGCAAAAATCTACCTTACTGAAAAAGCAATTGCACTTGAAGAAGTAGTTATCCGACCATTTAACTTAACTGGTTATCTTGAAGTCGACTCAAAAACAATCCCAACAAACGAAAACTTCCGTTATAGCATTTCTGGATTAACTCATGGTTATGAAGCAGGGGAATATTCACCAAATGCTTTTGGAAGAGTTCTTGGCTCCATTTTCAATCCAGCTGACATGCTTTATAATTTCTTTGGAAACAACTCCAAAGAACTTAAAAAACTTAAGGAAATGAAAAAAGATGATACGGTACGTAATTTATTGGAATCTAAATTTGACAGAGAAACTATTGCTGTACTCCTTGGTGTTGAAAAAAAAGAAATAGCCGAAATTTTGCAACGTTGCAACTATTCCGAAGCCTTTATACAAACAGCAAATGACTTACAAATCATGGACGCTATAAGTGGTTGCTATGAAGAGTATAAAATATTAAAGAAGAAATAATAACACATTTACTAAAAAAATAACAATCCCTAATTACTTGTAGTTTGGGATTTTTTTTAACCTAATATACCTATCAACATGTCAAATATACCTTTTCAAACTATTAATTGGGATACCATAGAAAAAACAGAACACAAAGGAGAAAACGGAACCTCGTTTTGGCAAACCTTACAATTAGGAGGGTTACGAATTCGAAAAGTGAACTATTCTAAAGGGTATCTAGCAGATCATTGGTGTCAAAAAGGGCATATTGTACACTGCTTAAAAGGAAGCTTTATAAGCGAACTGGAATCTGGAAATCAAGTTTCATTATCCGAAGGTGAAACTTATGTAGTCTCAGATGATTTAAGTTCTCATCGTTCTACTTCAATTTATGGAGTTGAATTATTAATCATTGACGGCGATTTTCTAAAATAAAATTCAAACACAATCAATAAATTATATACATTTACTTCAATCAAATAAATTAATAACCGAAAATCTAAATACATATCATGGCAAAAAGTCAAGACGCTAAGAAAACAGCAAAGAAAGAACCGTTAAAAACGGCTAAAGAAAAGAAAGACGAAAAAAGAGAAAAGAAAAACAGTCCAAAAAGAGACTAGTTCTTATTAAATAACAAACCCTCGTTTATCACTAAACGAGGGTTTCTTTTAAAATTTATAACTGAAATTTATTTCAACGGAATATTAGCCAAAATGGCTACTAAAAATTTCCAGAATTTCTGAGAAGAAGAAATACTTGCTCTTTCATCCGGTGAATGCGCACCATGAATCGTTGGTCCAAAAGAAATCATATCCATTTCTGGATAATTAGTTCCCAGAATTCCACATTCTAAACCTGCATGACACGCTACAACACTAGGTTTTGCTCCATTTTGTTTTTCATAAATAGGAACTAGAACATCTAATATTTCTGATTCAGCATTAGGAGTCCAACCCGGATAAGATCCTGAAAATTCCACTTCACAACCCATTAATTCAAAAGCAGAACGTAAACCGTTTGCTAAATCAAACTTAGCCGTTTCCACTGAAGAACGTGTTAAACATTGAACCGTAAGGTTCCCATCTCCTACTACTACTTTTGCAATATTATTAGATGTTTCCACAAGATCAGCAAAATCAGCACTCATAGCATAAACCCCATTATGAGCAGCATACATTGCTCTAACAAAATAAAATTGAGCAATTGAAGGCATTACTTTAGCAGGAGCTGCTTTTAATTTTTCGAAAACAACCTCAAGATTTGGCTCAGTCGTTTTTAATTCTGTTTTGATATCATTTACAATCTGTTGCATATCAAAAACAAATGCTTCATCATACACTTCAGCAATTACTACTGTGGCAACACTTTCTCTAGGAATGGCGTTACGCAAACTACCACCTTGTATTTCAGAAATTTGCAAACCAAAATTATCAAAACCATCAAATAACAAACGGTTCATAATTTTATTAGCATTCCCTAATCCTTTGTGGATATCCATTCCAGAATGCCCACCTTTTAAACCTTTTACCGTAATTTTATATCCAACAGAAGATTCTGGTGTTTCCTCTTCATCATATTCAGCAGTAGCTGTCACATCAATACCTCCAGCACAACCGATATCAATTTCGTCATCTTCTTCAGTATCTAAATTCAATAGAATTTGACCTTGAAGAATCCCTCCTTTAAGATTTAACGCACCCGTCATTCCTGTTTCTTCGTCTATCGTAAACAATGCTTCGATAGCTGGATGTGGAATATCAGTACTTTCAAGAATCGCCATTATAGCCGCAACTCCAAGTCCATTATCGGCCCCTAATGTAGTCCCTTTTGCACGTACCCAGTCTCCATCAACATACATATCAATCCCTTGAGTATCGAAATCAAAAATGGTATCTCCATTTTTTTGATGAACCATATCCAAATGTCCTTGCATTACTATTGCTTTACGATTTTCCATTCCTGGAGTCGCTGGCTTACGAATAATTACATTACGGATCTCATCTTCAAAAGTTTCTAATCCAAGATTTTTTCCAAAGTCTTTCATAAATTCGATTACTCTTTCTTCTTTTTTTGAAGGGCGAGGAACTGCATTCAAATCGGCAAACTTATTCCAAAGTGCTTTGGGCTCTAAATTTCTTATTTCTTGACTCATTTATTATTGTTTGAAGTTTAACATTTTTAAAGTCCAAAGTTACAAAGTTTAAATTCTTTTTCGGTACTAATTGATATTGTAATTATATTTACATTCTATAAATGAATCCTGTGAAACCGAAATACATTTTACCTTTTTTTCTAATTGTTCAAATCATTTTTTTACAAATCATTCCTTTTTACCCAGAATGGATAGAGCAAAACTATAGTAACGGGCTGTACCCTAGTATCGCAGCATTTTTAAGGACTTTTTTAGGAGCGGTTCCATTTTCTATTGGAGATTGCATTTATTTTATTCTTATTTTTTTGATTATAAAATGGTTTTGGAATAAAAGAAAATCTTGGAAATTGCAGTGGAAAAATAACATTTTGTCTATTCTAAGTTTCTTTTCCGTTTTTTATTTTTTGTTTCACAGCCTTTGGGCGTTTAACTATTATCGTCAACCTCTTTTTGAAAAAATGGCTATTCAAAGAGAATATACCGATGCTGATTTACTTGATTTCACCAAAGCTTTAATAATTAGAACAAATAGTATACAGAGACAGTTAGCCCAAAATGACAGTTTGAAAGTAAAATTTCCCTACACCCAAAATCAGGCATTCCAAAAGAATTTAAATGGGTATAAAAACCTATCCAAGGAGTATCACTATTTTACTTTTAACCAAATAAGTACCAAGAAATCACTACTAAGTTTGCCATTATCTTATATGGGTTTTAGTGGTTATTTGAATCCTTTTACAAATGAAGCACAAGTCAATGATTTAGTTCCTATGTATAATTTTCCTACTACTACCTGTCATGAAATGGCACACCAAATGGGCTATGCCAGTGAAAGCGAATGCAATTTTATAGGATTTATGGCTTCTATAAAAAATGAAGATTTGTATTTTCAATACTCAGGGTACAGCTTTGCTCTGCGATACTGCTTAGGTAATTGGGAAATACGAGATAAGAAAATTTTTAAACAATTACTAAAAACAGTTCACCCTGGAATTTTAAAAAATTACCAAGAAAGTAGCAATTTTAGAAAACAATACCAAAGCCCAATTGAAAGTGCATTCCATATTTTTTATGATAATTTCTTGAAATTAAATCAACAAAAAGATGGGATGGAGAGCTACAGTAAATTCATCAATTTAATGGTAAACTATTACAAAGAAAAAAAAGTGTAGATTTAAAAATCCCTAAAAATCTTTTTTTAATACTTTTAACCTGATTAATTGTCCAATTGAAAATATGGGTATTAAATAAAACCAGTTATAAAATTGATATGTTGATGCTAAGTAGCAAGAAATAAAAACTATAACAAAGCATTCCAGTAAAAATAATTTCTTGCAATCAGAGACCGAAACTTTTAATTTTAACCCTATAATTTCAATTAATAAAATAATTAAAACTAGTAATGGCCAAACTAAAATTCCATAAGTAAAAAAACTAAAAATAGAGCCAAAAATACCTATCAGAAAAACACTTGATAAATCTCCGTTTTTTAAACCTAAAATGCTATCAAATAATTCTGACATAAGACCCAAGAAAACTGTCCCTAATAAAAGGCTTAAAAAAATAATATAATTACTGATTAAAATATCTGAACGCTTCATAACTTCTATTTACACTTCATCACTAGTAAAAGAAGTAAAGCTTTTCTTTTTATAAGGGCGAATAATTAATCGTCCTTCCCGGTCAAAACGAATGTAATTGTACACCCAATTCAAGAAAACTACGGCTTTATTTTTGAATCCAATAAGGGAAAATAAATGTACAAACATCCAAACGAACCAAGCAAATACTCCGCTGAAATGATAACTAGGCAAATCAACAACGGCTTTATTTCGACCAATTGTTGCCATAGAACCTTTGTCATTGTATTCAAAAGGCTGCATCTCTTTATGCTGAATTAACTTTATTATATTCTCTCCTAATAATTTTCCTTGCTGCATGGCAGGTTGTGCCATCATGGGATGTCCTTCTGGGTATTCCTTCGTTTCCATAGAAGCAATATCTCCTACGGCAAATATATTGTCATAACCCTTTACTTGATTGAATTCATTCACCCGAATACGTTCTACTTGCTCAACAAGAGATTGTGCATCTAGACCCGCTACAAGCGCTCCTTGAACACCTGCCGTCCAGATTACAGTAGCCGTTTCAAAAGTTAAATCGGAATTAGTGGTAATGGTGCGTCCATCATAATTAGTTACTCGAACATTTTTCCAAATTGTAACGCCCAAACTTTCTAGAAATTTTTCGGCTGCCAATGATGATTTCTCACTCATTGTATTTAAGATTCGGTCTCCGCTTTGTATGAGGTTAATTTCCATTTTTGCAATATCAAGATCGGGATAATCTTTTTGAAGAATTGCTTTTTTCATTTCGGCCAATGCGCCTGCCAGCTCCACTCCTGTTGGTCCACCTCCTACGAGTACAAAGTTGATTAAGCTATTCTTTTCGTCAACATCTGTAGTCAAAACAGCTTGTTCAAAATTTTCCAGAATAAGAGAACGAATATTGAGTGATTGCGGTATGGTTTTCATAGCCATACTATTGCGTTTTATTTCTTTATTTCCAAAATAATTCGTTTTGGAACCGGTAGCAATAACAAGGTAATCATAGCTCAACTCCCCTATTTCGGCAATTACTTTTTTGTTTTTAGTGTCTATTTCTTGAACAGATGTCAATCTAAAATAAAAATTATCATATTCTTGAATTACTTTACGAATTGGATACGCTATAGATCCGGCTTCAAGACCACCCGTTGCTACTTGATACAATAAGGGTTGAAATGTATGGTAATTGTGCTTGTCCAATAAAACTACTTGTACCTTTTTATTTTTTAATTGTTTGGCTAGCGCTATTCCTGCAAAACCGCCACCGATAATAACAATTCTAGGTAAAGTTGAATTTGGGATATTCATAATTAAATGCTGTTTCAAATTTGTAAAACTCAAATATACAAAGTTTAGTGTTTGTTGTTCTAAATTACTGCAACTGAAAATGCAATTATGAAAAATAGACAGTATAGATAGCCCCGATAGCAATGGAAATCCAACGCTTTTTTGCGTGGATTGCAATGGATAGCGGGACAAGACTTTATTGTAATTCAAATCATAGTGCTACAAAATAAAAAAGCGGTACTTTGTAACAAAATCTAAATTTAGATTACTAACGTATATATGAGTGAAAATCTAGAACATTCTTTTGTAAAGCAACTGAAGGACAATCAGAATATAATCCACAAGATATGTAGGTTGTATACTGACAACGAAGATGCACATAAGGATTTGTTTCAAGAAATCACCATTCAACTATGGAAGGCTTTTCCAAAATTTAGGGGCGATAGCAAATTTTCTACTTGGGCGTATCGTGTTGCCTTAAATACTGCCATTACTTTATACAGAAAAAACAAACGATCGATCGCTACAGTTGAATACGAGAGCCGGCAGCACTTTATCAAAGAAGTCGATTACAACTATGAAGAAGAAGAACAGATTAAGCTCATGTACAAAGCGGTTTATCAGCTCAGTGATATTGAAAAGGCGTTGGTCTTTATGTATCTAGAAGACAAAGATTACCGAGAAATTGCAGAGACATTAGGGATTAGTGAAGTCAATGCGAGAGTTAAAATGAACAGAATAAAAGGAAAATTAAAAAAGATATTAAATCCTTAAGGAATATGAAAGAGCTGGATTTATTAAAAAAAGACTGGAAAAAGAACGAGAATTCTTTTGTTCAGATAAGTGAAATAGAGATTTATAAAATGATTCATAAAAGATCCTCTTCTATAGTAAAGTGGATTTTGATTATTAGCATTTTAGAAGTACTTCTATGGACATCCATTAGTATTCTTTTTAATACTGATGACTATTTTAAAAAAATGGATCATATTGAATTGATTCCTTTTATGAAGGGAATCACCTATTTAAACTACGGTGTAATATTGGTTTTTATCTATTTATTTTATAAAAATTACATTCAAATTTCAACTACCGAATCTACTAAACAATTAATGAAAACCATTTTAAGAACAAGAAAAACGGTTCAATGTTATGTATGGTATAATCTAGGAATGGCATTGATTAGTTTGATTATCGGGTATATAATTGCTTTGCTATACAATCCCGAGACAAGTGCTTTAATGAGTCAAATTACAAATAGCGGAAAAGTTATGGCTATAACTATTGGCGTTTTAGTATTAACAACTGTTGCCTTTTTTAGTGTTTTTTGGTTATTTTACAGATTACTTTACGGCATCCTGCTACGCAGATTGTATGCTAATTATAAAGAATTAAAAAAAATAGATTTATAAAAAAAAGAGTTAGCCATGGCTAACTCTTTTTTTTATAATTAATATTCCCACCTACGGAGCTTATTTAATTTTTCCTGCTCTTCTATTTCCTCACACGGAATTACCTTTAGGAAAGACGGATGTTGTTCAATAGCATACTCCACTTTTTCAACAATTTCATCAATTGTATCATTATCATAGTCAATTTCTAAAGGTTCTTTAATTATAAAAGACTGAAGAATTCCTTTCTTTTTCATACGTAGTCCCTTTTTGTCAAATGAACGTCTAAAGCCATCAATTACAATAGGTACCACTATAGGACGGTGTTCTTTTATAATGTGAGCCGTTCCTTTTCGAACTGGCTTAAAAGATTTAGTCGTTCCTTGAGGGAAAGTAATTACCCATCCATCATTTAGTGCCATTTTTATGTTCTCCGTATCGTTAGGGTTTACCTCTTTTTTCTCTGTTACATCAACCCCTTTTGCACGCCAAGTACGTTCAACAGATATAGCTCCAGCATATGCCATAATACGAGGTAACAAACCAGATTTCATTGTTTCTTTGGCAGCTACATAATAGATATTCATCTTCGGTTGCCATAAGTAACATACATTTTTTATGGTATCCTCACGACCACTTAGGCTAGCATTAAAAACATGAAACATAGCTACTACATCAGCAAAGTATGTTTGATGATTGGATATAAAAAGCACATTTGTATCTGGTAGATTCCTGATAATCTCCGAACCTTCAATTTTTAATTCATTAAATCCTCTATAGCGCCTGTGTGTTGCTGCACCAAAAAATCGAATTAACCATTTTTTCAAAAATAGTATATGACCAAAAGGATTTCTCTTAAATAACCCCATAAAAGTGTTTGTTTATTTTTTTGATTTCGGATTACAAACTTACAAAAATTATTTTTGTCGTTTTTTCGAATTGACCCATCTATTGCCAGAAATTATCTCAATTCATTTCTAAGTTAATAAACTAAATTCTGTATTCTAGTGTAGAATTCAAAACATCTTTCAATTCACTCAACATCATTGCTGTAGCGCCCCAAACTACTTGTCCTTCTATTTCAAACGCAGGAACATTGATATCACTAGCATAGGAAGTAGAAAGTTTTGCATTAATGATAATTTCATCATTTAGAAAAACGGATAATGGCAACTCAATAATCCTAGCCACTTCACTGGCATCAGGAACAAAGCAAATTTCCTCACTACAAATTCCGAAAAAAGGATATACCATAAAATTACTTGGCGGAATATACATAGGTGTAAAAGGCTTTATTATTTTCATTTTTTCAGGAAGGACACCAATTTCTTCATGTGTTTCACGCAAAGCTGTTGTCGAAAAATTTAAATCCTCTTTTTCATATTTACCTCCTGGAAATGCAATTTGTCCAGAATGTACCCCTTCATACGAATTACGAACAATAAGAACCAAATGTGTTATTCCATTTTTAGGATAAAGCAACATCATTACTGCAGCTTTTTTAGCGTTTTTATTCTCCACAGTACTATTTAAGCTTTCAATCCTTTCCATAGGAGCCATTTTCACATGGGAAGCCATAGCGGGAAGTTTCGCTTCTGCTAAATAAGGAACAAATTCTAAAAATGATTGAAAATCCATTATCAAAGTCTATTTTTGCATTCAAATTATTATATAAATATAGTCTAGAAAATAAGATTTCGCAAATTTTCTAAAATCAAATTCAGAGAAACAAAATGTATAGCAAAGAAGAAACTCAAAAATTAAAACGAGAATTCTGGGTCACATTCGCAGAGAAATACCCAAGAAAATGGGTCCTATACGATACCAAAATAAAAGACTTCTCCTTTAAATTTTATGTTGACAATAAAAAAGCACAAGTTTTAATTGACATTGAACCTCGCAATGACGAAAAGCGTACTGCTTATTTTGAGAAAATGGTAGCTTTAAAAAATATTTTAGAAGAGGAATTTATTAAAGATTTGGTTTTTGAAAAAGACTATGTTTTAGAAAGCGGAAAAACCATTAGCAGAATTTGGGTAGAAAAACTAGGTGTAGGTGTAAGTAATAGAAACAATTGGGATGTAATATTTGATTTCTACAACGATAAAATGAGCGCCTTGGAACTTTTCTATTTAGAATATGATGAGTTTATTAAAGATGTAGAATAATTATCTTTATAATGACCACGGTAAAAATTGTTTTTAAATCATAAAAAAAGTCGCTATTCGCGACTTTTTTTATGATTTAAATTACATATTGAAAATATTATATACAATAATTCTGTTATCATAATTGATATACAATTGTTTTCTATTGTCCTGATTTTTTCTTGTAATAATTGATAAGGTACAATCCTCTCCATTATTATCTTTACAAGTAAAAGAATACACAATATCAGTATCATTTTCGGCTATTGGTTGATACACGATAATCTCAAATAACTGAATCACTTCTGAATAAATTACAAATCTGCTTTTATTAGTGTCCAATGAAACTAAAATGTTGACCAAATTTAAGTCGGACCATTTCCCCCATTTTCCTCTTTCGTTTTTTTCCAAAACACTAAACCCAGAAGTTTTAAACTTATAATTTTGACTGTATCCCTGCTGCAGGCCAAGTCCTAAAAAAAGCAATATGATATATAATTTTATTTTAGTCATTTCTTTATATTAAAAATCAAACACTTCAACTTCTTTTCTAGCTGTGTCAAAATCAGCAATCATTTCAATTATAATTCCTTCAGCAGATTTAATTTCATTGATCACTCCTGCTATTTGCCCTATTTCTAGTTCTCCTTCAATTAAATCCCCTTCAAACATACCCCGTTTTGCTCGCGCTCTACCTAATAAATCAATTAATTCTTCTTTAGTTGGGCATTTTTCATAAAGCGCTTGAACATCATTATAGAATTTATTTTTCACTAAACGCACTGGAGCTAATTCTTTCAATGTCAATTGCGTTCCACCTTCTTTGACATCTAAGATTGTCTTTTTGAAATTTTCATGTGCTGATGATTCAACCGAGGCCGCAAACCTACTTCCTACTTGTACCCCATCAGCACCAAGAACCATAACAGCTAGCATTCCTCTCCCAGTACCAATTCCTCCAGCTGCAATAATAGGAATTTTAATTTGTTCTTTAACTATTGGGATTAATGTTAATGTGGTTGTTTCATCCCTTCCATTATGACCGCCAGCTTCAAAACCTTCAACAACAACAGCATCAACGCCTGCCTCTTGTGCTTTTAAAGCAAATACTAAACTACTCACAACATGCACAACAGTTATTCCTTTTTCTTTTAAAAATGATGTCCAGGTTTTGGGATTTCCTGCCGAAGTAAAAACGATTTTCACCTCTTCTTCGACAATTATTTTCATAATCTCTTCCAAGTTAGGATATAACATGGGAACGTTCACTCCAAATGGTTTTGACGTTTCTTTTTTACATTTTTGAATGTGCTCCCGTAAAACTTCCGGATACATTGATCCAGCACCTATCAACCCTAGTCCTCCAGCATTACTGACAGCGCTGGCCAATTTATGTCCACTAACCCAGATCATTCCTCCTTGGATTATTGGGTATTTAACATTGAAAAGTGTTGTTATTTTATTCATTTAGTAGATTAAATGTTACTGCTTTATAATTTTACCCGTTTTAGAAAAACCATCCGATTCTATTTTATAAATGTAAACTCCATTACTTAAAGAGTGTAATGGAATGGAATCTGAATTTGCACTCAGGTCTCTTTCTAGAATCTTTTGACCGGAAAAAGTATAAATAATTACTTTTCCTTTATTAAAACTTTCAGGAAATGAAACCGTAACAAAATCAGTTGTTGGATTGGGATACAGTACAAAACTAGTAGTAGAAAATTGATTTACATTTAGCGTTCCTTTATTCAAAGCTAAACTAAAATCAGGTATTCCATAACCATATTGATTCGTAGGATTGGTAAATCGATCTGCAGATTCAAGAATTAATTGTCGAATTTCTTTATTGGTTTTATTAGGAAATGCTTGCCAAAAACTCGCTATTATTCCTGCCATTATAGGACTGGAAAAAGAGGTGCCATTTGAAGTAATTATATTACCAAATTCATCTGATAAAACTGTCGAAACACCTTGTGCCATCACATCTGGTTTTATTCGCCCATCAAAAGAGGGGCCAATAGAACTAAAAGAAGCCCTAACCTCCGTTGCATTTACAGCACCAACAGCAAGCACTGAAACAGCATCAGCCGGCACTGCAATATAAGGATTTCCAGTTCCTCCTTCATTGCCTGCAGCAGTAACAATTATCATCCCTCTACTAAAGGCTATTTCGGCTCCACGAGACATGAAAGCAGTCTTGCCATTCATTTCACTATAAGTATGATTATAGGTTGAATTATCAAATTCAAAATAACCCAATGAAGTATTAATTACATCAACTCCCAAACTATCTGCTTTTTCTGCAGCTTCAACCCAAAGAGATTCCTCTATAGGATTTTCTGAAGTGGTATCTTCTGTAATAAATAAATAATAGGATGCATCAGGGGCAGTACCAACTAAAGCATTTTCTTTATATCCTCCCATTGTGGAGAGCACCGAGGTTCCGTGTGAATTTCCTGTATAAAAATTTTCACTCCTTGATACAAAATCATACCCTCCTAGTATTTGATTGTTATCTTTTAATCTTTGAAAAGGCAAGGCTGAATCCACTCCTGGATAACCAGCATCCATAATGGCAATTATTCTACCTGAACCAGTATAATTTTGCTGATGTAAAAGCTGTCCATTCAGCATTTGTATTTGATTTGCCGATGTTCCGTAAGTATAATCAGCTTTAATTCTCTTCGTTTTACTTTGCTCTTTAACACTAGTTACCTTTGCTAACTTTCCAGCTTTAACTGTCTTAGCACCTAGATTTAATGTTTTGTTTGCAAAATCAATTTTGTCTACAAAAGCAAAATCTTTTATTGAGTTTATTGCTGTTTGAGTTCCACGAACATGAATCGCATTTAACCATTTAGATTTAGCCATTACAGTAATTCCAGAAACCAATTTAACTTGGCTTACAAAGTCTTTATTCACTGGAATATCCATGAAGTCCAACGCAATACTTTGATTTGTCCTCCTATCCAAAGCTCTTTGAGAGAGCATCAGCAAAGGAGATTCATAATACGACTGCGAATTTGCTTTGGCATTAAAGTACACCCAAGCATCCTCTTGAGAAAAAGCGAATGTAGTCAGAAATAAAAAGAAGAATAAACAAAGCTTTTTCATAGTTAACAATTAGAATCAAGAAAACGTATTGAAATAAATATCTTCTGGTAATAGTTTTTTTTAACAATCTCAAAAATAAAACAGCAAGCTAAGAAATAACTCCCGAACCAACTAATTCATCTCCAATATACCAAGCTGCAAATTGACCTTCCGTTATTGCGGATTGTGGATCTTCAAAAGACACATACATCCTATTTTCAAATTGATGCAATACTGCTTTTTGTAATGGTTGTCTGTACCGTATTCTTGCCATCACTTCCATCGATTCTCCATTGGCCAATGCCAAATCATTACGAATCCAATGTACTTCTTCTTTTTCGATAAACAGTCCTTTCCTAAACAAACCAGGATGTTGGCTGCTTAAACCCGTATAAATTGTATTGGTCTCTACATTCGTTGCAATTATAAATAAGGGATCAGTTGTTCCTCCTACATTTAATCCTTTGCGTTGCCCAATGGTAAAATAATGTGCGCCTTGATGTTTTCCAACTATTTTACCCATTTCTGGAGTGTAATGAATTTTATTAGAAGCTATTATTAATTTTTCTTCAAGGGATAGTTCTTCTTGTTCATTAAAATTATAAATAGAATCATTTTTATCAATCTGAATTATTGTTCCCTCTTTTGGCTGCAATTTTTGTTGTAAAAATTCAGGCAAACGTACTTTCCCAATGAAACATAACCCTTGAGAATCTTTCTTTTCAGCCGTAACTAGTTCCATTTCGGCAGCAATTTCTCGTACTTCAGGCTTCGTTAGCTCCCCAATAGGAAATAACGATTTGGCTAATTGCTCTTGTGATAATTGACAAAGAAAATAAGATTGATCTTTATTATTATCAGCACCCGCTAATAATTGATAAACGGTTTCTCCATGCACTTCTATTTCATTCTTTTTGCAATAATGTCCAGTAGCTACATAATCAGCCCCAAGACTTAGAGCAATTTTCATAAAAACGTCAAATTTTATTTCGCGATTGCAAAGTACATCTGGATTTGGAGTACGTCCTTTTTCATATTCGCTAAACATATAGTCAACGATCTTTTCTTGGTACTCTTCACTTAAATCTACAGTTTGAAAAGGGATTCCTAGTTTTTCAGCCACTAGTAATGCATCGTTACTGTCTTCAAGCCATGGGCACTCATTAGAAATAGTAACGGAGTCATCATGCCAATTCTTCATAAAAAGACCAATCACTTCATATCCTTGTTTTTGCAGCAAATAAGCCGCAACACTTGAATCCACACCTCCAGAAAGTCCTACTACAACACGTTTCATTTCAAAATCTTTATTAATTTTATAAGACTGCAAAGTTACAAAGTTTTATTACAGTATTAGTTCCAACTTAAAGTTAATTGCGCTTGGCTTTTGGAGCACTTTGAGTAGCACTCATATTTACTTCTTTGACTCCTTTTCCTTTTTCAAAAAACTGCCAAACACCTGTTTTTTTTCCATTGATAAATTGTCCTTTTGAAACTACAAATCCATCAGGATCTTTAAAAATAGCCAAGCCATTATATTCATTATTCTTATAAACGGATTCTTCAAGAACAATTCCATTTTCAGAATATTTCTTATAATTTCCATCTTTAAAATTGGCAACATAAAAAGCTTCTTCAGCGATTTTACCACTGAGATAATATACACTTCTCACTCCTTCCAATTTCCCTTTTTTATAATTTTCGGTTGTCATAATCTTATCTGATGCCTGATGGTAATATTTCCATGGGCCTTCATATAATTTATTGATGACATTACCTTCACTTACTTTGTTGTTTTTTTGATCATAAAAAATAGTATAGGCTCCATTATCATTTAAGTTGAATTCTCTCGTTGCAATTACAGAACCTAGCTTAGTGTCATCAAAAAACTTAAAAAGCCCTACTTCTTTTCCATGTAAAAAACTTCCTTCATATCTTGGTCTTTTAGACTCTTCATAAATGCCTTTCCAGATTCCTTGCTTTTTCCCATTTGCATCCAACACATTGGATTGTGCTTGAAGTAAAAAAACATTCGATAAAAGCAAAGCCAATAATCCTATCTTATAAAATACTTTCATAAATACTTTTTTAATACTAACGTTTCCGTGAAATTAAAATTACATTTAAAATAAAAAAATCCCGAATTAACGAGATTTTTTTAAACTTAAATTATTTCTTTTTTTGTTCTGCTTTAATAGCTTCTTGTTGTGCCATAACTTCTTGCAGTTTTCTTTGAAACTTACCTTGTTTTTTTGGCTCTTTCAATTTGTTTTCTTGAATTTGAGCGTGAATTTTATCACTATCAATGATATAATTCTTAATCACAAGCATAATTCCAATTGTAATAGAGTTAGATATAAAATAGTACAAACTCAGTCCAGCTGCATAATTATTGAAGAAAAGCAACATCATTAATGGTGAAATATAAATCATCACTTTCATCATTTTTGCCATATCTGGCATCCCTTCTTGTTGAGGAGCTGCCATTTGTTGATCTCCAGTTGTCATTTTCATATAAAAGAAAATAGCAATAGAAGCTAATATTGGAAACAAACTAATATGATTCCCATAAGCTGGAATATGAAACGGTAATTCATAAACAGAGTCATAAGACGATAAATCATCTGCCCAAAGGAACCCTTTTTGTCTTAAACTGATTGCCGAAGGGAAAAACTGAAACAATGCATAGAATACTGGCATTTGCAATAAACCTGGCACACAACCGGCCATTGGGTTTACGCCTGCTTTATTATACAACTTCATTGTTTCTTGCTGTTTTTTCATTGGGTCTTTTTTAAATTTCTCCCCCAATTCAGCAATTTCCGGTCTCAATACTTTCATTTTTGCTTGTGACAAAAATGATTTATAGGTTATAGGAGACATTACCAGTTTGACTAATATTGTAAATAATACAATCGCCCAACCTTGTTGTAAGAACAAAGTCAAGAAACCAAACATTGGTATAAAAGCATGACGGTTGATCCAACCGAAAATACCCCAACCTAATGCAACAATATCTTCTAAATTACGATCGTACGATTTCAACAATTTATAATCTGTTGGACCATAGTACCAATTCATTTTCTGGTCAATTTCTCCATTTTTAAAAGCCAATGGAACAGTTGCTTTAAATTGTTTGGTGTAAGTTGTATCAACATTATCACCACCAACCAAATTATTAGAATACAATTCCGCTTTTTCAAAAGGAGTACTAGTCAATAAAATAGAAGAAAAGAAATGTTGTTTGTAGGCGATATAAGAAACACCTTCAACAGTTTCTGTTTTATCTTTACCAGAACCCATATAATTACTCTTTCCATCTTCATGCTCATAGTACATCTCAGAATAACGGTTTTCAGTAGTTATACTTTTTTCATTAGTATACCCTTTTAAATCCCACTCTAAATTTAATGGTTTTGATGTATTCAATACTTTACTCAATCCTTGAGATTGAATATCAAAATCCAACATATAATTATCGGCTTTCAAAACATATTTATATTCTAAATATTGGTCGTCAGCTGATTTCAAACGCATTGTCAAAATTTGGTCTTCCCCATTTTTTGTCAAAGTTGGTTCAAAATATAAATCCTTAGTATTTAAAGTATGATTATCACTTGTAAACAACTGAATATTTAAATTGGCATTATTGTCTTTAATCAACTTCACCAATTCTCCAGAACCTTTTTTAAATTTTTCAAAATTCTTTAAGGTTGCTTCAACAATATATCCACCCTTATTAGCAATTTTTAGTATTACTAATTTATTTTCGATAGTTGTATAAGCTTCTTTAGCTGAAGGAAGTGCTGCAGAATAAGCAAAATTCCCTAATGACTTTTGCAATTGAGCCATTTGTAGTGTATCTCCAACCGCCACAGTTGCTGGAACTGTAATCGTTTTTGAAGCATCTTCTTTGGATTTAGCTTCTTTTACAACCAACTCTTTTTTGGCTTTTTCTGCCGCAATATCTTTTTCAGATGGCTGATTGTTATACATTATCCATATTAATATCCCAAATATCAATATAAAACCAATTATCGAATTAGGATCAAATTTTTTTTCTTCCATTATAATTTTTGTTCAAAGTTTAATGTTTTGAGTGCTTATAGCAATTCGCAACAATTAGAATTAGTATTCTTGTGTTTAATTATTGATACAACAATCAAACTGGTTGTTGAATATTATTTTTTACTTGCTTTTACAGCCGCTGCCACAAAATTCACAAAAAGTGGATGTGGGTTAGCTACCGTACTTTTATATTCTGGATGGTACTGTACTCCAATAAAAAAAGGATGATCTTCTAATTCTATAATTTCTACCAAACCTGTATCTGGATTCACTCCAGAAGCTTTTAATCCTGCCTCATGCAAAACATTTACATACGCACTATTGTATTCGTAACGGTGACGGTGACGTTCTGATATTGTAGTTTGACCATAGATTTTATGTGCCAAAGTATTAGGCTTAATATCACATTTCCAAGCTCCAAGACGCATTGTCCCTCCTTTGTCAGTAACATTTTTCTGCTCTTCCATTAAATTCACCACAGGATGTGTGGTTTGTTCATTCATCTCTGTTGAATTTGCATCAGCATAACCTAAAATATTTCTTGAATATTCGATTACTGCCATTTGCATTCCAAGACAAATCCCGAAGAAAGGCATTTTATTTTCACGGGCATATTGAACTGCAGCAATTTTACCTTCAATTCCTCTTTCCCCAAATCCTGGAGCTACTAATATAGCATCAAGGTCTTTGAATTTTTCATTTACATTTGAAGCATCTATATATTCCGAATGGATAGAAATAACGTTCACTTTAGTTTCATTGGCAGCACCTGAATGAATAAAAGCTTCCAAAATTGATTTGTAACAATCTTGCATTTCAACATATTTCCCAATCAAACCAATATTTACAGTATGTTTTGGATTTTTTATTCTACGTAAAAAAGTATTCCAGTTTTTCAAGTCTGGAGCTGCTTTTTTAGGCAAATCTAATTTTTTTAAGGCTACAACATCAAGTCCTTCTTCTAGCATTAAATTAGGAACTTCATAAATAGTAGAAGCATCAATTGATTGAATAACTGCTTCTCTTTTTACATTACAAAACAAAGCCAATTTATTACGAATTTCATCCGAAATTTCATGCTCCGTTCTACAAACTAAAATATCCGCTTTTATTCCGCTTTCCATCAATGTTTTTACGGAATGCTGTGTAGGTTTTGTTTTCAATTCCCCAGCAGCAGCTAAATAAGGTACCAAAGTTAAATGAATAACAATAGCATTATGCTCTCCCATATCCCACACTAACTGACGAACAGACTCAATATATGGTAAGGATTCGATATCCCCAACAGTACCACCAATTTCAGTGATAACTATATCAAAATCACCTGTTTTACCAAGTAATTGCATTCTATCTTTAATTTCATTGGTAATATGAGGTACTACTTGTACTGTTTTACCTAGAAATTCTCCTCTTCTTTCTTTTTCAATAACCGAAAGATAAATTCTTCCCGTAGTGACATTATTCGCCTGAGAAGTAGGAACATTTAAAAAACGCTCATAATGACCTAAATCCAAATCTGTTTCTGCTCCATCATCCGTTACATAACACTCCCCATGTTCATAAGGATTTAATGTTCCTGGGTCAACATTTAAGTAAGGATCAAACTTTTGAATAGTTGTCCTATATCCTCTTGCTTGTAACAGTTTTGCTAAAGATGCTGCAATAATTCCTTTTCCTAAGGAAGAAGTCACACCTCCTGTAACAAAAATATATTTTGTTTGATTCATTATGTTGTTGTTTGTATTGTAGTTGTGTAAAAAACTTGGCAAAAATACGATTATATATTGAGAAAATACTAATTTAGAAATGAGATAATTTGGAAAATTGACAATTGTTTAACGTCGTTATTTAAAAATAAAAACAGCATTAATTTAAGAAATTAACGCTGTTTTGGATATCTTTTTTTAATATTTAGTATCAATTCTTCTAACCCATTCAATTTTATCTCGTAAATTAGTTTTAATTGCTCTCCTAATTCTCCTTTTGGAAATCCTTTATTATGATACCAAACCACATAATATTCTGGTAAATTTATCAGATATCTTCCTTCATATTTACCAAAAGGCATTTTAGTATGAGCGAGCTTAATCAGTTGTTCTTGATTTTTATCCATTTTTCAAACTTAGAAAAAAAAGCAAAAGTTAAGATGCCAAAAGCTCTAAACCTCGTGCATCTTAACTCCCACTTTACATTTCTTTTTATTTCCAGTTAAAAGTAATTCGCTTCTCTATTTCAACATTCAAACTTAGAAAAACAGGACATGTCATTGCTGTTCTTTCTAAAATAGTTTTGTTTTTTTGATCCGCATCGACATTCATATGAAAAATTATTTCGATTGCTCCAATTCTTCTTGGTTCGGCATTCATAATTTTAGTTACTTCTGCAGTAGATCCTGTCAAATCGACATTCAAATCACGCGCTTTTATACCCATCACAGTCATCATGCAACTTGCCAACGCATTAGCTACTGTGTCTGTTGGCGAAAAAGCTTCTCCTTTTCCATTATTATCTAGAGGTGCGTCCGAAACAATTTCACTTCCAGATTGCAAATGAATTGATACTGTCCTTAAATCACCCAAATAGGTTACTTTTGATGTCATTAGTTTGCTTCTTTTATTGTTAAATCGGAATCGTAGTACATTATGAAAACACCTTTGTTGGTATAACCACCATCCTCTTTTTTATAATACTCAAACTTATTCTCAATTTGTTTAGTTGCTGCTGAATTTACCGTTTCCTCAAAAGTTTTATTTTGAACCAATCGCATCATCGTATCAAAAGTCACATCAAATCCACGAGTAGCATAATCACTAGGATAAATGGAATTTATTTTTTTAAATTCTTTTTCAAAAACAATACCACCTGGAGTCTCATCATCTCGAGTCACTGATGGATACATTAGTTTCAACTTAATCAAATTGGCAAACTTAATTTCATCTGTATCCAACGTTTCATTAGGCTCTAATATTACCAATTGAACCTGATAATCAGACATAGAACCTACCATTGCTGCGATAGTCGTTTTTATCATCCATGTATTTCCAGTTTCCATAACTACATAATTCATCTTCCCTTTCTGTAGCATGCTTTTCAAACTTTCTGCAGACACGCTTCCATTTTCTTTGAAAGCTACAAATGGAACGTCTTTTTGGTATTCTTTGATATATTGAACTATGGATTCCTTTTTCTTATCTACAACCGCCATAATATTTCCATTATGCGCTCTCATATAATCAAACATGGTGTTTTTTATCGTTTCACTAGTTGGAATTGTTTGATATAAATTAGTATACGGATTTCCAACATCTTTTGAAAGTGGAGAAATCACTGGAATGTTATTTACACTCAATAACTGAGCAGCAATTTCAGCATTACTTTGATAAAAAGGACCAATAATTGCATTGGCCGTTTCAAGATTGTTCTTTTTGATAATTGAAGCTACATTTGAGCTATTTTTAGTTTCCTGCGAATCGTATATCTCGATATCTAAAGGAAGTCCTAATGTTTTAGCAGAATCAATTGCCATCAATGCGCCCGCATAAAAGTCCAAAGTCATATTCAAAAACTTATCCTTCTTCAAACGAGATGCGTTAGAATTGATCGTATCACTTTCAATTAAAGGAATATTAAAGGGCAATAACAAAACCATTCTTTTACGATAACCTAAATTATTATTTTTGGTTAACGCTGCGTATTCTTTTCTTTCCTTATTTACAAGAGAAGTTTTAGCCGGAACTTTTAAAATCATCCCAATTTCAACTCCATTTTTCAGTTCCGGATTAAGAGCAACAAACTCTTCCTGACTCATCCCATAAGTTTTAGATAAGCTATAAAGTGTTTCTTTAGGCTGTACTTCATAAGTGGAGTACTTAACCTCCGTCGAAGTTGCTATTGGAATTTGCTTTACAATTTCTTTTTTAACTTCCTTTGTTTCTTTTTTTAAATCCGCTTGCTCCATTACTTTTGGAGCAGTCCCTTTAATTATTAATCGATACCCAATTGGCAAATTAGATACTACTTCGGGATTGCGTTTTTCTAATTCTGCAATTGAAATTCCATATTGTTTAGCAATGGAGTATTTAGTTTCTTTTGCGAGTACATCATGATACACGTACTTCTCTTGAGTTACTGTTGCCACTTTATTGACAACCGAATTTTTCACACTATTTTTCGAAGGAATCGTTAATACTTGTCCTATTTGCAAACCCTCTTTCTCAATAAAAGGATTGGCCTTTTTTAAATCTTCGTCAGAGACACCATATTTTTTTTCAATTCCATATAAAGTTTCTTTAGGAGTCACTTCATGCGTTACACCTGTTGGTCCTTTTACATTAGAATTAATAGGATTACTTTTAATCTCAACTATTTTAGCTCCAGATTTTTTTGGAATTAGCAAAACACTGTTTGGCTTTAATCCGCTTTGTGCATCTGGATTTAGTTGATAGATATCAAATGGAGTCACTTGATATTTTTGTGCAATTTGGCTTATCGTCTCTCCTTTTTCTACTTTATGTGTAATTGCTTTTTCTTGGGAAGAAATAGAATTAACAGACATTAAAATAGTAATACAAATCGCTAAAAAATATTTCATTATTCTTATTTATAAAATTATTGTTTCAAAGATAAGAAAACGGTATCAAATTTTATTCCAAAATCTGATACCGTCTTTATAATATTAGTAAAATTAATGATTCTTACAAACCAAAAATGCTACATTTTATTCCCATTCTATAGTTGCTGGTGGCTTTGAGCTAATATCATATACCACTCTATTTACCCCTTTTACTTTATTAATAATATCATTTGACACTTTCATTAAGAAATCATAAGGCAAGTGTACCCAGTCAGCAGTCATACCATCTGTAGACTCTACTGCGCGAAGCGCTACTACTTTTTCATAAGTACGCTCATCACCCATGACACCTACACTATTTACCGGAAGCAAAATAGCTCCTGCTTGCCAAACTTTATCGTATAATCCCCAAGATTTTAGTCCGTCAATGAAGACTTTATCAACATCTTGTAAAATTTGTACTTTTTCAGGAGTGATATCTCCTAAAATACGAATGGACAATCCTGGTCCTGGAAAAGGATGTCTTCCTAATAATTCAGGATCAATTCCTAATGATGCACCTACTCTACGCACTTCATCTTTAAAAAGCATACGAAGCGGTTCTACAATTTTCAATTTCATATAATCAGGCAATCCACCTACATTATGATGCGATTTAATGGTAGCTGAAGGTCCTTTTACCGAAACTGATTCAATTACATCCGGATAAATTGTTCCTTGTGCTAACCATTTTACGTCTTCAATAAGATGTGACTCATCATCAAAAACTTCGATAAAAACCCTTCCGATAATTTTACGTTTGGTTTCTGGATCACTAACTCCTGCCAATTCTGACAAGAAACGATCACCCGAATCTACCCCTTTAACATTCAATCCCATTCCTTTGTATTGATCTAATACACTTTGGAATTCGTTTTTACGAAGCAATCCGTTATTTACAAAAATACAGTATAGGTTTTTACCAATAGCTTGATGTAATAAAACAGCTGCTACAGTTGAATCTACTCCTCCAGAAAGTCCAAGCACTACTTTGTCATCTTGTAATTTCTCTTTCAATTCTGCAACCATTTCCTCTACAAAAGCATTTGGTGTGAAATTTTGAGGAACATCAGCTATTTTAACCAAGAAATTCTCTAACATTTTTGATCCATCAGTAGAATGAAAAACCTCAGGGTGATACTGTATTGCGTAAGTAGTTTCACCTTCAATCTTGTACGCTGCAAATTCCACATCATGTGTACTAGCAAGCTTCACTCCATTAGTAGGTAATCCTTTAATACTGTCGCTATGACTCATCCAAACCTGACTGTTAAGGTCAACTCCTTCAAAGAAAATTTCTTCTTCTTTTATATAAGATAAATTAGCTCTACCATATTCTCTTGTATTTGATGCTGCTACTTCGCCACCACTAAAGTGAGCTAAATATTGGGCACCGTAACAAACGGCTAACATGGGTAATTTCCCTCTGATTTGAGATAAATCAGGATGTGGAGCGTCTTCTGAACGAACAGAAAAGGGGCTTCCACCTAGAATTACGGCTTTATAACTTGATAAATCACTCGGAAAATGATTGTATGGGAAAATTTCGCAGAATATATTTAATTCGCGAACTCTACGCGCAATAAGTTGAGTATATTGCGATCCGAAATCTAAAATAAGTACGTTGTGTTGCATGCGCAAAAATACTTTTTATATTCGGAATTGAAAAATTGAAATTTGAAAAATATTTATTTTTTTTTACAACAAACTTTATTGCACTATTTACAAGCCGAAATAGTAATTTTAGAACTACTAATGAAAAGCACGATCAAAAAGTATTTAAACACAAAAAACGCTCCTGCTTCATTAAAGAGCTTTCTGTATTTAATATAGTATATTTGCCAATCATACATTCAACCTATTTATTCAAAATACACTTTGAATATGTAGCTCAAATTTAAAAAGAAGATGAAAATAAAATCATATACCGTTATCGCTCTATTGTCTTTAGTTGTTTTTTCATGCAGTGTAATTGACAACCTACTCACTTTTACCGTTTCAAACCAAACTGAGTTTAAAATCGCTAGTAATTTCCCACTTAATGTGGCAAGCGGCATCGTTACACCAGATGTTCCGACCAACTCAAGTGCCCAATTTGATAATAATAACACGAAAGCTAACTTAGTAAAAGACGTTAAGTTAAAAGAATTAAAACTAAGTATAACGGATCCAACCAATAAAACATTTAGCTTTTTAAAATCAATACACATCTATATTTCAACAGATGCAAATGATGAAGTAGAATTGGCCTATTTAGATAATATCAACGCTACCACAAACACAATAATGCTAACACCAACTTCTGAAAAATTGGATAAATACATCAAGGCATCCAGCTATAAATTAAGAACTGAAGCTGTCATTAAAGAATCTTTAACTACAGATATAACAGTTAAAGCAGATATGAAATTCCAAGTAACAGCTGATCCTTTTTAATTTAAAAAGGACAAAGACCGCCTCTTATTCTTTTATAAATGTAAATTTAGACTTGACTCCTGTATCAAAATTATTCCACAAGTCAGACAATAACAAGTTTCCGTCGTTGTCATAAATATAAAAAGCGCCCGTATTCCCACCTAAGGCTCCACGATTCAGGGCTTCCAACTCTAGATAATTCAATCCCTCTTGAAGTTCGATTTTAATATCTTTTAAATTGCCTTCTAAGTATAAATTATTGGCTAGAACCGTACTCTTATAATTTTGTATAATAGTGGCTTTTATTAAATCGCCATCAATAGCGCCATAATCTCTTACTCGAATCACTAAGTTTTTAGACTTCGTACGAATAATTCCAAAACTTAAGTCCTTTTCATTTAAATAAGAAGTATCTTCTTTCAATCCATTATTGACTAATGATTTATCAATACTTTTATTCAATTTATCTCTTACTTCATCACCTGGATTTACAAAATCATTAGTTCTAGTCATCGAAATGGGATCAGGATCACCAATTTTAAAATTGGTACTAGGTAGTTTGGATTCTGGTTTTTTAAATAGATTAGGTGCTAAAATATCTGGAGAAGCCACTGTTACTGGTGCAACTTTTTTAGCTTTAATACCTGTATCCAAAGGTGGTATTGCCTTAAACTTAGAACTAAACTCCATTTGAGAATAGCCGTTTATTGCAAAACACATCATAATTGCCAGTAATACCTGCTTCATATTATACCACTTTGTTTTAATTACTCTAAATATCGAGATGTCACAAATATACCAAGCTTTCTATTTAGAAAACAAAACCTCGAGCGAACATTAAAAAAAATTTAACCTAATCAATCTTAAATAATGCTTTCAAAACCATTTTTTATATAAAACTGTACTTATTCTTTATTTATGATTATAGTAGCCATATATCCTATACCTATGTTCCATTGACTAGACGAAATTAACTTCCCTTTATCATCATACACTTGAAATTCGGCTGTATTAGGTGGTGCAAAACCTTCATTTAATGCCTCAAAATCGATTCTATTAGTTCCTTTTTCAAGTTTTACATCAAATACTTTAAAGTTACCATCCAAAAGGACATCGTAATCTATAACCTTATAATTTACATAAATCCTAATTCTATCCCCATCGACATAAGCTCCATCACGATATTGTACTCTTGCCGTTTTAGAACTCGTTTTATAAACGCCTAAATCTTGATTTCTTCTGTAGGCTTCAGAAGCTACAATAACATTACTTTTAGGTACTTTAAAATTATTTTCTGGTATTGCAGTAGCAAAATAAGGCAATACTTTAGGTGGTCCCGGAATTGATGGCACTACTGGTTTTACTTTCAAATCTTTAGCCTTAGGAGGAATCACTTTAAACTTTGTACTAAATTCTTCCTGCGAGTATCCATTAAAAACCATCCCTAAAAGGAAAAGAAAGAGAAAAATTCGATTCAAAAAAATTTTATTATTATTCATCATTCCTTTTTAAATTAAAACCACTTTATAAAATCGCCAACCTCTAATTATAAACTCCTATTTATAACTATAAATTTCAATAAATATTACTTTTTCAAGCAAAAAAACATTTTATTAAAAACGAACATTTTATATAAAATCAGTGTTTTTTACTTTACTATATTTTTATAAATTGCAAAAAATATACCAAAATTTAAATTGAGTAGAATTCAACAAGAAAAAACGAATAAAATGAAAAGAGAAAACATATTAACAGGCTCTCCTTGGGAAGATAAAATGGGTTACTGTCGTGCGGTACGCATTGGAAACATTATTGAAGTTTCAGGTACAGTAGCTATTGTAGATGGTGAAAAAGTAACCGCAACGGATGCTTACGCACAAACATTCAATATTCTTGAAAGAGTAGAAAAAGTTTTAGAAGACCTAAATGCAAGTATGAAAGATGTGATTCGTACTCGAATATTTACCACTGACATCACAACATTTGAAGCGGTTGCTACGGCGCATGCAGCCTTTTTTAAAGATGTAAAACCAACTACAGGTTTTTACGAAATAAGCAAATTAGTGGCACCAGAATACCTTGTTGAAATAGAGTTTACTGCTGTACTTGCTTAAAAACAGCATAATTTAAAAGGATTGTAATACTTTAGCAAAATAAAGCATTACAATCTTTCTATTTAAATACATGAATTTAGAAAAAATTAAAAAAATAATTGTGCTCGGTCTCAAATGGATTCTCATTTGTATCCTGATAGGCTTTTTCTCTGGTTCAGCCTCAGCTCTACTATTAGTTTCTTTAGAATGGGCTGCACAATATAGAGAACAAAATAGCTGGATTATTTGGCTTTTACCAATCGGTGGTTTACTTATTGGTCTTTTGTATCATTATTATGGAGCATCAGTGGTGCGAGGCAATAATTTATTACTGGAAGAATACGAGACACCAAAAAAGACCATTCCATTAAAAATGGCGCCTTTTGTACTTTTTGGAACTATTGTAACCCATCTTTTTGGTGGTTCAGCAGGACGTGAAGGAACGGCGGTTCAAATGGGAGGTTCAATTGCCGACCAATTTACCAAAATCTTTAACTTAGACCCAGCCGAAAGAAAAACATTAATTATATTAGGAATTAGCGCAGGTTTTGCCTCCGTTTTTGGAACGCCATTAGCAGGTGCAATATTTGCTTTAGAAGTATTATATTTTAGTAAAATTACATACAAAAGTATTGTTTTGTCTTTCCTAGTGGCTTTCCTAGCTTATTTTACAGTAGAATTATGGGACGTAAAACATACGCATTATTCTATTCCTATCACTCCCGACTTTGGGTTTGAAAAACTGCTTTGGATCATTCCAATAAGTATTTTGTTTGGACTTGCAGCGATGCTTTTTTCGAGAAGCACGCATTTTTGGGGAAATTTATTTTCGAAAACAATACCATACCCACCACTACGTCCTTTTGTAGGCGGACTCCTTTTTGCGGTAGCTATGTATTTCATCAGTACAACAAAATACTTGGGTTTAGGAGTTCCTATTATTGTTGAGTCCTTTTCAAAACCAAGTGAATATTATGACTTTTTACTGAAAATTTTATTCACGGGATTTACGCTTGGAGCTGGTTTTAAAGGCGGTGAAGTTACCCCACTTTTCTTTATAGGTGCCACATTAGGGAGCACTTTATCCCTTTTTGTACCACTACCCATAGCACTTTTGGCAGGAATGGGATTTGTAGCAGTTTTCTCGGGAGCAACACATACTCCAATAGCTTGTACCGTTATGGGTATGGAACTTTTTGGAGTAGAAAGCGGCATTTATATTGGACTTGCTTGTTTTATAGCCTATTTCGCATCGGGTCCTATAGGCATCTACCATTCCCAAATAGTCAAAGGACCCAAATATCATTTGTACGAAAAATTTAAAAGAAGAAATTTAGATAATTTCTAATATCTAAAAAGCATGTTAAATTGCAAATGATTAAAAACTTTACATTAAAAAAATGTAATTTCGCAAACTATGAAAACACAAGACATTCAAGCAGTACAAATACTATTAGCAACACCAAAAAAGATAGCAATCATCCCACACAGAGGTCCTGACGGAGATGCTATGGGTTCAACTTTAGGTTTGTATCATTTTTTATTAAAAAATAATCACCAACCAGTAGTAATTGCACCAAATGAATTTCCCGATTTTCTAGCTTGGCTTCCTGGGTCTGAAACCGTTAAAATATTTGAAAAAGACAAAGAAAACTGCACTAAAATACTTGAAGAAGCCGATTTGATATTCACATTGGACTTCAACGCATTACACCGTGTAGGATTAGAAATGGAAAAAGTACTAGCAGAGATGAAAGCACCATTCATCATGATTGACCATCATCAAAAACCAGATGATTATGCTACAGTCACTTATTCTGATACTTCATTTGGATCTACTTGTGAAATGTTATACAACTTCATTGGGTTTTTAGACAAAAAAGGAGCTATTGATAAAACAATTGGAACTTGTATCTATACAGGAATTTTAACTGATTCTGGTTCTTTTAGATTTCCAGGAACTACTGGGAATACCCACCGAATTGTTGCAGAATTAATCGATTTAGGAGTTGAAAATACCAAAATACCAAATTTACTTTTTGAAAACAGCTCGTACAGTCGTTTACAATTGTTAGGAAGAGCACTTCAAAACATGAAAGTATTGACAGAACACCATACTACCTACACGACGCTTACTCAGGAAGAATTAAATACTTTTGAACATGTAAAAGGAGATACGGAAGGTATTGTAAACTACGGATTAAGTATTAAAGGAGTTGTATTTACGGCTATTTTTATTGAAAATAAAGAAGAAAAAATCATCAAAATATCTTTCCGTTCTCAAGGGGATTTTGATGTGAATGAATTCGCCAGAGAACACTTTAATGGAGGTGGTCATCGTAATGCTGCAGGAGGAAAATCAGACGTTTCAATGAGTGAAACAGTAAGTAAATTTGAAGATTTAGTAACAAAATTAACGATATAGTCCAATATGAAATATACCTATTTAATTGTAATTACACTCTTTTTATCTGGACTAATTTCCAGCTGTAAACAGCATCAAGAAGCCAGAAGACCTATTTCACATACGTCTGGGACTTTCATGAAAAAATCAGTGGCTAGAAATAAAAAACTAGTAGCGACTGAAGAAGATCAAATCAAGACACTAATGAAAAGCAAACCAACTGTTGAATATTTTTCTTCATCAAAAGGGTATTGGTATTCTTATGAAATAAAAAATGACATTGATACAATCAGTCCAAAAAAAGGAGATATTGCTTACTTTGATTATGAAGTAAAAGACCTTGACGGCACTATTATTTACTCTCAACTAGAATTAAGACCTCAGGTTTATCATATCGACAAAGAAGATATCATGATGGGATTAAGAGATGGAATTAAACTAATGCATAGAAATGAAAAAGTAAACTTTCTTTTCCCTTCTCATATGGGTTTTGGGTATCATGGAGACAATAAAAAAATTGGGGTCAATCAGCCTTTACTTTGCACTGTAACGCTACGTGATTTTAGACCTGAATCAACTTATAAAAAACAAGCAGAATTAGAGACATTATCTACTGACAATACTTTAAAAAAGGTAAATAAAGACACCACTCCAAGGTCTCAATCCGCCGTAAAAAAGACGATAACTCAAATAAAAGATACCTTAAAATAATTCGTTAATTAATATCAATATGAAAAAAAGCATCCTATTTGTATTACTTGTACTTGCTACCTTGACATCCTGTAAAGATGAAAACAGTAATCTTCCTGATGGCTTATATGCCAAAATAGAAACAAGTAAAGGAACAATCATTCTAGCCTTAGATTACAAGCAAGCGCCTATTACAGTGGCTAACTTTGTGACTTTGGCCGAAGGAAAAAATGACTTTGTTACCAATGATAATCTTAAAGGAAAACCTTTTTTTAATGGTTTAAAATTCCACAGAGTGATTAAAGATTTTATGATCCAAACTGGAGATCCACTAGGAACAGGATCTGGAGACGGTGGTTATAAATTCAAAGACGAATTTAACGATTTGCGTTTTGACAAAGGTGGTATTATGGCCATGGCTAATAATGGTCCAGCAACAAATAGCAGTCAGTTTTTCATCACTCATGTTGCCACTCCATGGTTAGACGGAAAACACACCATTTTTGGTCATGTAGTCGAAAACGGAATGGAAGTGGTTAATAAAATTGAGCAAAATGATTTTATAAAAAGTGTTACCATCATTAGAAATGGTGAAGCAGCAAAAAAGTTTAATGCTGTAAAAACATTTTTCAACTATTTTTCTGTTGAGTCAGAAAACCAAAAGAAAAAAATGGAAATCGATGCTCAAAACAAAAAAGCATACGATGAAAAATACAAAGATGTTCGAGAAGATAAAGTAAAATATTTCAATGCTTTAAAGAGTAAAGCGACTAAAACTTCAAGTGGTCTTAAATATGTAATCACTAAGAAAGCCGGTGGTAAAAAACCAGAAAAAGGGTCAACGTTATACATTCATTATGCAGGTTTCCTAGAAGATGGCCAACTTTTTGATAGTAGTATTGAAAATGTAGCACAAACTTTTGGAAAATACGATCAAAACAGGGCCAATCAAGGCGGATATCAACCTATTCCATTTCAAGCGGGAAGAAAAGATGGCATGATTCCTGGTTTCATCGAAGGATTAGAAAAATTATCTTTGGGTGATAAAGCAATTTTATTCATACCCTCGCATTTAGCTTATGGCGCAGGTGGTGCAGGAGATGTTATTCCTCCCAATGCAAATATTGTTTTTGAAATAGAGTTATTAGATCCAAGTGCAAAATAATAAATAAGACCAAAAAAAGGTAGACCTTAAATTTAAACAAGATGAAATTTAAACTTTTAATTTTAGTATTTTTTGGAGTATTAAATACCCAAGCTCAAAATACAAAAAAAGCCGTTACTACAAAAAAAACAGCTGTATCTACAACAAAATCCATTGTTAAAGCACCCGTTGCTATTGAAGGAATTTTTGCCACAATAGCTACAAACAAAGGAGATATTACCCTACAACTAGAATACCAAAAAGCGCCCATTACAGTGGCTAATTTCATTTCACTTGCGGAAGGAAAAAACACTTTTGTAACTGATGAAAAATTAAAAGGGAAACCTTTTTTTGACGGTTTAAAATTCCATAGAGTAATTAGTAATTTCATGATTCAAACTGGAGACCCAACTGGAAGTGGTGCCGGTGGAACTGGATATGCGTTCAAAGATGAATTTACCGATTTAAAGTTTGACAAAGGCGGTGTTTTAGCCATGGCTAATTCTGGTCCAGCAACAAATTCGAGTCAATTTTTCATAACGCACAAAGACACACCCTGGTTAAATGGCAAGCATACCATTTTTGGTCATGTAACTCAAGGAATGGATGTTGTTAATAGTATTGCTCAAGAGGATGTAATTACTAAAGTGACTATTACACGAAAAGGAGCTGCTGCTAAATATTTTGATGCATCAAAAGTATTTGCTAACTACTATGAAAATAAAGCCGAAGACGCTAAAAAACAAGCTTTAATTGAAGCCGAAAAAGTAAAAGCAACTAATGAAAAGTATGCAGGCGTAATTGCGGCTAAAGTAGCCTACCTTGCTGCTGCCAAAGCAACTGCTACCACTACTCCATCTGGTTTGACTTATAAAATCATACAAAAAGGGACAGGAGTAAAACCAGTTGATGGCAGTACATTCTACTTCCATTATGCCGGTTATTTTGAAGATGGAACTTTATTTGACAGCAGTTATGAAGAAGTAGCCAAAGCATACGGAAAATACGATGCCAATAGAGCTGCACAAAACGGATACGCCGCCTTTCCTTTTCAAGCAGGAAAGAAAGACGGAATGATCCCAGGTTTCTTAGAGGGATTAAGCGTAATGTCTTATGGTGACAAAGCAATACTTTTCATCCCTTCTAACTTAGCTTATGGAGAAAGCGGTGCTGGTGGCGTTATACCTCCCAATGCCACTTTAATTTTCGAATTAGAAATGTTTGAAAAACAACCTACAAAATAAAAAGAGTCCTCTTTATTCATCACAACCGATTTGCACCTGTAAGTCGGTTTTTTTTATGCTTATTTTGGGCATGCCCCAGCTTCCACTCCGTTCCAGCAGGGTCGGGCTGTACGTTGCAATCTTTTATTACACTACGTTACATAAAAGGATTTCCACTTCCATCCCTCATGCAACCCCACGATAAAGAAATACACTAGAAAATCAACTCCCCTTTTCACCTCTCTTTCAATAAGAGCCATTTAAATAATAATCAGTCACTTAAATCGTTTAGCGAGTAAGAAAAAACTGCGTTTACCTTAAAAAAATACTAAAAAGATGTATATATTTGATGTTATATACAAGTTATGCGTCAGTTTGACAGAACGAAAAAAACAGATCTGAATGAAAACATATTTATTTGACACTGATGATTTTGTTTTAATCAGTTACTTGAAATCTGAAACTCCGGAAAAAATATGGTGGACACCAATTCAATATGTTTTTGAGTATGAAGATTTTTATATTGAAGCCGAAATATATTGTTGCGAGAATCCAAGTGAAAACACATATATTATGTCTGTCAAGTTTGAAAAAGTGAACGGTAAATACACAAACATAAATGGATGTATTGTTGTGTCCGAAAACAGAAAAATTTCAAATATTTATATTGTTAGAACATTAGTTTACTCTCAAAACTTAGTAGATGTTGGATTGCTAATAAATATCGAAAATGATTTTATTGATGCGTTTGTAAAAGATAATGATGACGATTTTTACAAAGTAGAAGATGACTATTTATTAGAAAACTTTGATTTTAAACATTTGCCAAAAGAATACGAATATATAATATTTGAATAAAAAACCGAACGCATAACAGCTACTACAACGGATTTGGGCAATTGGCTTAATGGAAAAATGGTTTTGTATTTGTGATGATTTGGCAAATCCGAATAATGACCTTAATTTAATCCCAAACCCGCTGTAGTAGCGGGACGTCAAACTGTCTAAAAACCTCCCTCCCCGTTATTTTATCATTTGTATTAAAAATCGTTCAAAATATTTTGATAACTAACTGATTTTCTTTATCTTTAAGTATGTTTTTTATACTGCTAAAAAAGATAGCTTATGAGTAAATTCATTTCTGGGACCAACAGAAACCAACTCCCTCTTTTTGCCTCATCCATCGATCAGGCCATTGCACAAGACAATCAAGTTAGACTCATTGATCTTTTTGTAGATAGTCTTAAATTACCAGATTTTGGATTCGATTTCCAATTTGTCGAAAACGGCAGACCTGCCTATCATCCTTCCGATTTACTTAAACTCTTTATTTACGGCTACCTCAATAGAATGCGTTCCTCCCGTGCTCTAGAAAAAGAATGTGCTCGTAATATTGAATTGATGTGGCTCATCAAAGGGTTAGCTCCAGATCATAATACCATTGCCAATTTCAGAAAAGACAATCCTAAAGCCATTGCTCGTGTTTTTCGTGCTACAGTAAAAATGGCTGCACACTTTGAACTCATTGGCGGAAGCCTTGTCGCTGGAGACAGTACTAAACTAAGAGCTCAAAACTCCAAGAAAAACAATTTCAATCCAGCTAAAATTGAGCGTCATATTGCATACATCGATGCACGATTGGAAGAATACAATACGGCTCTCGCCAAAGAGGATGCCGATGAAGTTGAGAAAGAAAAAATTCTAAAGAAGGTTAAAAAACATTCCTTTCAAAAACAAAAATATATCGAATATCAAAAGATTATTGACACCACTGGGGTAACTCAAATCTCTACTTCAGACCCTGATAGTCGCCAAATTATGACCAGAAATAATATCTCGGAAGTGGCTTATACCGTACAAACCACAGTAGATGCGCTGCACAATATCCCGATTGATTTTAAAGTCACTAACGAAAATGATTCTAAAGCTATGGGCGGTATGTTGCGTCGCACTAAAGCCATTTTAGGACACAATGATTTTACCGCCATTTATGACAAAGGCTATCACACAGGTAGCGAATTTCAATATGCTAATCGACTGGGAATTGACGTATTAGTTGCCATTCCTGGCGTATCAGCTCACGCACCAGATATAGCTTTTGATGTAGAGCATTTTAAATACAATAAAGACAACGATACTTATATTTGCCCCGCAAATCAAACACTGAACTCCAACGCAAACTGGTACAATAAAACAAACGGTAAGTCAATCACTAAAATGAAGCATTACAAAACAAATGCTTGTATGAGTTGTACCTTTTTTAATAAATGTACCAAAAACAAAAAAGGAAGACTCATCGAGAGATCCCAGTATGCCGATTTGATTTATGAAAACAAAGTGAGAATCGAGAATAATTATGAAGTATATCGCAGACGACAAGCCATAGTAGAACATCCTTATGGAGTAATCAAACGCCAATGGGACTTCTATTATATTATGACCAAGAAAACCATTAAACATGCCTCCGCTGATGTAGGACTCATCTTCACAGCCTACAACCTCAAGAGAATATTCAACTTAATTGACCAAAATGAATTAAAACAGTACCTAAAAACTGTGGCTTTATTTTTTGTTGTAATAAAGCCACTTTTTAAAGCTTTTTACGGTTCTTTTATAGTATTACCAATCCAATTCCTTTTTTACAAAAAGAAGCTAATTGTAATCTAAATCGTCTATATTTACTTTATAATTAATACAAAACAACGTTGTTTGCAGGTTATTAGACGAACTGACGTTGTAGGCAATTTTATTGTGAGTGTATTTCCTCCATACCTGCACATCCTAAACATTGTGATTCGCAACGGTCTTTATTGTTTTCTTGTCCATCACAATAAAACTGTTCGCTTTGCCCTACAACACACGATTGTATCAATTGCAAGGATTCGGAATTATCAGTAATTAATTGTAATATTTCATCAGCTTGTTCTTGTGGTGTTCTGTGAGTTTTAGTTATTATTTCTGCAATTTTGTTTTTAAAGTCCATAGTGTTTATTTGGTTTTATTAGTGATTAATCATTTGCAACTTATACAATCGTGGGAACGTCAAACTGTCTAAAAACCTCCCTCCCCGTTATTTTATCATTTGTATTAAAAATCGTTCAAAATATTTTGATAACTAACTGATTTTCTTTATCTTTAAGTATGTTTTTATACTGCTAAAAAAGATAGCTTATGAGTAAATTCATTTCTGGGACCAACAGAAACCAACTCCCTCTTTTTGCCTCATCCATCGATCAGGCCATTGCACAAGACAATCAAGTTAGACTCATTGATCTTTTTGTAGATAGTCTTAAATTACCAGATTTTGGATTCGATTTCCAATTTGTCGAAAACGGCAGACCTGCCTATCATCCTTCCGATTTACTTAAACTCTTTATTTACGGCTACCTCAATAGAATGCGTTCCTCCCGTGCTCTAGAAAAAGAATGTGCTCGTAATATTGAATTGATGTGGCTCATCAAAGGGTTAGCTCCAGATCATAATACCATTGCCAATTTCAGAAAAGACAATCCTAAAGCCATTGCTCGTGTTTTTCGTGCTACAGTAAAAATGGCTGCACACTTTGAACTCATTGGCGGAAGCCTTGTCGCTGGAGACAGTACTAAACTAAGAGCTCAAAACTCCAAGAAAAACAATTTCAATCCAGCTAAAATTGAGCGTCATATTGCATACATCGATGCACGATTGGAAGAATACAATACGGCTCTCGCCAAAGAGGATGCCGATGAAGTTGAGAAAGAAAAAATTCTAAAGAAGGTTAAAAAACATTCCTTTCAAAAACAAAAATATATCGAATATCAAAAGATTATTGACACCACTGGGGTAACTCAAATCTCTACTTCAGACCCTGATAGTCGCCAAATTATGACCAGAAATAATATCTCGGAAGTGGCTTATACCGTACAAACCACAGTAGATGCGCTGCACAATATCCCGATTGATTTTAAAGTCACTAACGAAAATGATTCTAAAGCTATGGGCGGTATGTTGCGTCGCACTAAAGCCATTTTAGGACACAATGATTTTACCGCCATTTATGACAAAGGCTATCACACAGGTAGCGAATTTCAATATGCTAATCGACTGGGAATTGACGTATTAGTTGCCATTCCTGGCGTATCAGCTCACGCACCAGATATAGCTTTTGATGTAGAGCATTTTAAATACAATAAAGACAACGATACTTATATTTGCCCCGCAAATCAAACACTGAACTCCAACGCAAACTGGTACAATAAAACAAACGGTAAGTCAATCACTAAAATGAAGCATTACAAAACAAATGCTTGTATGAGTTGTACCTTTTTTAATAAATGTACCAAAAACAAAAAAGGAAGACTCATCGAGAGATCCCAGTATGCCGATTTGATTTATGAAAACAAAGTGAGAATCGAGAATAATTATGAAGTATATCGCAGACGACAAGCCATAGTAGAACATCCTTATGGAGTAATCAAACGCCAATGGGACTTCTATTATATTATGACCAAGAAAACCATTAAACATGCCTCCGCTGATGTAGGACTCATCTTCACAGCCTACAACCTCAAGAGAATATTCAACTTAATTGACCAAAATGAATTAAAACAGTACCTAAAAACTGTGGCTTTATTTTTTGTTGTAATAAAGCCACTTTTTAAAGCTTTTTACGGTTCTTTTATAGTATTACCAATCCAATTCCTTTTTTACAAAAAGAAGCTAATTGTAATCTAAATCGTCTATATTTACTTTATAATTAATACAAAACAACGTTGTTTGCAGGTTATTAGACGAACTGACGTTGTAGGCAATTTTATTGTGAGTGTATTTCCTCCATACCTGCACATCCTAAACATTGTGATTCGCAACGGTCTTTATTGTTTTCTTGTCCATCACAATAAAACTGTTCGCTTTGCCCTACAACACACGATTGTATCAATTGCAAGGATTCGGAATTATCAGTAATTAATTGTAATATTTCATCAGCTTGTTCTTGTGGTGTTCTGTGAGTTTTAGTTATTATTTCTGCAATTTTGTTTTTAAAGTCCATAGTGTTTATTTGGTTTTATTAGTGATTAATCATTTGCAACTTATACAATCGTGGGAACGTCAAACTGTCTAAAAACCTCCCTCCCCGTTATTTTATCATTTGTATTAAAAATCGTTCAAAATATTTTGATAACTAACTGATTTTCTTTATCTTTAAGTATGTTTTTATACTGCTAAAAAAGATAGCTTATGAGTAAATTCATTTCTGGGACCAACAGAAACCAACTCCCTCTTTTTGCCTCATCCATCGATCAGGCCATTGCACAAGACAATCAAGTTAGACTCATTGATCTTTTTGTAGATAGTCTTAAATTACCAGATTTTGGATTCGATTTCCAATTTGTCGAAAACGGCAGACCTGCCTATCATCCTTCCGATTTACTTAAACTCTTTATTTACGGCTACCTCAATAGAATGCGTTCCTCCCGTGCTCTAGAAAAAGAATGTGCTCGTAATATTGAATTGATGTGGCTCATCAAAGGGTTAGCTCCAGATCATAATACCATTGCCAATTTCAGAAAAGACAATCCTAAAGCCATTGCTCGTGTTTTTCGTGCTACAGTAAAAATGGCTGCACACTTTGAACTCATTGGCGGAAGCCTTGTCGCTGGAGACAGTACTAAACTAAGAGCTCAAAACTCCAAGAAAAACAATTTCAATCCAGCTAAAATTGAGCGTCATATTGCATACATCGATGCACGATTGGAAGAATACAATACGGCTCTCGCCAAAGAGGATGCCGATGAAGTTGAGAAAGAAAAAATTCTAAAGAAGGTTAAAAAACATTCCTTTCAAAAACAAAAATATATCGAATATCAAAAGATTATTGACACCACTGGGGTAACTCAAATCTCTACTTCAGACCCTGATAGTCGCCAAATTATGACCAGAAATAATATCTCGGAAGTGGCTTATACCGTACAAACCACAGTAGATGCGCTGCACAATATCCCGATTGATTTTAAAGTCACTAACGAAAATGATTCTAAAGCTATGGGCGGTATGTTGCGTCGCACTAAAGCCATTTTAGGACACAATGATTTTACCGCCATTTATGACAAAGGCTATCACACAGGTAGCGAATTTCAATATGCTAATCGACTGGGAATTGACGTATTAGTTGCCATTCCTGGCGTATCAGCTCACGCACCAGATATAGCTTTTGATGTAGAGCATTTTAAATACAATAAAGACAACGATACTTATATTTGCCCCGCAAATCAAACACTGAACTCCAACGCAAACTGGTACAATAAAACAAACGGTAAGTCAATCACTAAAATGAAGCATTACAAAACAAATGCTTGTATGAGTTGTACCTTTTTTAATAAATGTACCAAAAACAAAAAAGGAAGACTCATCGAGAGATCCCAGTATGCCGATTTGATTTATGAAAACAAAGTGAGAATCGAGAATAATTATGAAGTATATCGCAGACGACAAGCCATAGTAGAACATCCTTATGGAGTAATCAAACGCCAATGGGACTTCTATTATATTATGACCAAGAAAACCATTAAACATGCCTCCGCTGATGTAGGACTCATCTTCACAGCCTACAACCTCAAGAGAATATTCAACTTAATTGACCAAAATGAATTAAAACAGTACCTAAAAACTGTGGCTTTATTTTTTGTTGTAATAAAGCCACTTTTTAAAGCTTTTTACGGTTCTTTTATAGTATTACCAATCCAATTCCTTTTTTACAAAAAGAAGCTAATTGTAATCTAAATCGTCTATATTTACTTTATAATTAATACAAAACAACGTTGTTTGCAGGTTATTAGACGAACTGACGTTACAGGTAATGCATCCGCTGACAGGGGAAAATAAACGGAATATTTCAACCAAAAATTTATGGATGATAATCTAGACGATTGGGATAAAAAACGAAAAGGTTACTTATCAGTAGCTATAATTTGTTTTATTATTGGAGCGTATTTATTCATTAGTGTTCATAGTGATAGTTACGTAATTAAATCATCAGACCTTAAAATTATTGAAAATTTAATAGCTTCCGACAAACCCAAATTTGAAGAAATTACTGGGAAACACGGTAGAAAATGGATCGAATTTAAATGTATTGAAAACAAATCTACTTTCAAAATTGCTGATTTTGATTATAGGTGCGTCAACGATGATGAAGTAATAAATGAAATAAATTTTGGTGATACAATTTCAATTCAGATTTTAAAAGATGATATAGAAAATTTTGATACTGAAGCAACTTGTGAAATTCATTCGCTTGTGAAAAATAAAAAAGAATATATAGACATTGAATGCAGAAACAAAAAGGAAAATAAAGATTCAGAAAACGTATATATAATCTTATTTTCAGTGACTATAATGACAGGTGGAGTATATTGTTTCACCAAAAAACCGAAGTTTTTTGATGAAGTTGATCCACGTGTTCCAATTTGGATTATAATAATAGTACTTTTTTTTGTTCTACATTAAATTACACAAAATAAGCACTACCTGTAACAACCATTTTGAGCTAGCTGGAGTTTAGTAGAATTACCGTTTCGCATCAAGTTATCGTTAAGCCGAAAACTGAGCGTTTACGAACTTCCAGCCATCTCAAAGTGGCATAACGTTGTGCGATATTATAAAAAACGAAAACTATGAACAATTATATTAAATCAAAAATAGATCAAAAAACAAACATTCTAAAGTCACTTGACAGAAATGAAGAATTAAAGATTCATTTGCAAGCCAAACTAGAGTTCTATTTTATTTTAATGCTTGGGTATTTGTGGAATAAAAACATTTCAATTATTGATGAAGATAAAAAAGAAATTGTTTTTAATTCAATTTTACAACCTTCTATTGGTGCATTAGTTTCAATTATTAGGCATTTAGATATTGAAAATGAAATTTTTAAAAATAAAAACTTAAAAAGTGTTGTTCAATCAATTAACTCATATCCTTCCTCAAGAAATGATTTAATTGGACATGGATATTCATTCGAAGACAACACAATTAAACATATAGAAATATTAGAAAAATATATTGAAGACATTGAAAACAATGAAAATCATAGCCTATTCTCTGATATTGACTTTGTAAAAGTATTTAAGAAGGATAAAAACATTTATACTGGAATTAATTATAAGGCAAATGGAAATGATTACATGATTTGGAATTGTCCCTCTGAAATTATGGATTTCGAAATTGATTCACTATACATAAAAACGACAAGTAATGAATATTTTAGAATAACACCTTTCATAGAAATAGAGGATGAAAATAATTTTTATACATTTTGTTCAATTGATGAAAAATTAACTGGTCGAGTTAAATTTAATCAACTTTTAAAAACAAATAGAAAAACAATAGAATTTGAAGAACTAGCAACTTTTACGATTTTAGATGATATTCTTAAAAGAAAAACAAGCAATGGAACAATTATTAATTTAATTGACAAAAATTTTAAAAAATATATTGACATTGGAATTTCTAATCAAATTATAGATTTTTTATTAAAAAATAAATCATCCGTTTTTGCAACTTTATGGGGACATGGTGGAATTGGTAAAACAGCAGCGGTTCAAAATGTATGTGATATTTTAAGTAATCAAGACAGTAAGAAATTTGATTATATAGTCTTCACATCAGCTAAAGATAGATATTACAACTTTTATAAAGGGATTATTCAAGAGATACCAACAAATATCAATTCCTTAGATGAAATATTAAAATTCACAAATAATATAATCTTCAATAATCCCATAAATAGTGTTGATGAGATTATAAATTATCAAGGTAAAATGCTTCTAATTATTGATGATTTTGAAACTTTTGTTTCTGAAGAAAAATTTAAAATCATTGATTTTATAAAAAAATTAAATATTAATAATCATAAAGTAATAATCACGACTAGATCAGCCACTTTAATAACGGGTGAAGAAATTGAATGTAATGAACTTGAATCAAATAAGACAATTGAATTTTTGATAGAAGCGTATAAAAATGAATTCCCAAATAGAAATATTGCAAATGAAATCAAGCTTTTTAAGAAATATGAAAATAAAATTCATGAAATAACTTCTGGAAGACCATTATTTATTTTACAATTTGCAATTTTATTAGCACAAAAATCATCAATCGAAGAAACACTTGAAATTGACATAAAATCTTCAGAATCTGCTACTAAATTCTTATATGACAGGATTTTAGAATATCTATCAGTCGAAGCGAAAAATATGTTTCTAGCTATTAATTTATTAGTAGACTCTAACGATTTAACAGGTACTATCCAAAATTTGAAATTTATTTTAGGCAAGGAAGATTTTGAAGAAAATTTTGACAAAACCCTTAATGAGCTTATAAAATTAAAGATCATAGAATTGATAGATAAAGAAATATTCAAAGTTTATTCTCATGAAATTCTAAATCTTATGAGACATTATTACGATAATAAAAGTAAAGATTTTGACCCTGCAATTACTAATAGATTTACACATATTAGTAGTGGAAAAAAAATGGATACAGATTTAGCTTTATTAAAAGTAGCCGATTCTTCAAGATTTACCCTTACGGAATCTTCAGTTGAAAATCAATACAGAAGAATTATTAAAAGAGAAACAGCAAAAGAAGAAATTAGAGTTAAAGCTATTTTAAACTATGCAGAATATCTTGCTAACCATAAAAACGATATTTTAAAAGCCCTAAAACAGTTTGAGGATTATAAACATTGGTTTTCAAATAATTCTGAATTTATATTAATGAATTCTAGGTATTTATGGGTAGAAAATAGTTTTAACAATAGAAATAATGCGGTAAAAATATTAGATAATTTTTTAAGTACAAGACCAAAAATTACTGAAGAAAGCTATCTACAAATTTTAGGTACTCAACTACAGTATGCAACATATAATTTAGTAACAGAAAGAGATAGTTTAAAAGACAAGAAAAGATTTAATGAAATAGATGAAAAGGAATTTAGAAGAATAAATCAAGACCAAAGAGATAGATTTAATAAACTATATAATTATCCAGGTTTAAGATTATTTGATATTGTTAAAAACAAAGATTTAATGTCATATTCTTCAAAATGTCGTGCCTTCATTCTTGATGGTCTATCAAATTTTGTTGAAATCTGTATTAGAAGTAACAAGCATGAAATAGCATATGAGGTATGTAAGAAAATAACGACTGAATTACCTATCGACTTTCATAAACCATTTATCAGTAAAATGGTCAAATTAGATGCTATTTTAAACAAAACTGAAGAAACTATTATTTATCCTGAAACAGAACTTAGTATTAAATTAAAAAAAGCTTTAAAAATCAAATAACATCGCACAACCGCCATTTAGCAAGATTGTGGGTTTAGTGGAATTACAGTTTTTAATAACGTTTACGTTCAGCTGAAAGTACTCGTTTTCAAAAGTCCACAACCTCGCTAAGTGGCATAACGTTATGCGTCAGTTTGGAGCGACAGAAACCGAAATAAATATGAAAAAAATAATTTTTATTCTGATTCTTCTTTTTAGTACAATAATTAACTCACAGAGTTTAATTGGAAAAAAATATATCGCCTATTTAGGTAATAAATGCGGTGGAGAATTTTCCTCTTTTTTTTTCACAGAATTAAACTTTCAAAATGATATTGTATTTATTTCAGATTATTTTACCAATGATATTGGGGATACCAATGCAAAAGAGTTTACTGAATCGAAAAAATATAATTATAAAATAGAAAATAATTACTTGACAATTATTGGCTCAAAATATGACAGAATTGAAATTACAAATAATCAATTAAAATCAAACAACTTGATTTTTAAAATAGTCACTGAAAATCAAACATTAAAGATATTTTACAGTGAAGTTAACGGAGGAAAAGATGGTTTATATTCAAAGTTAGAAATAACCATAGATTCTACTAAATATCAAAATGGAGGAAACATACGTTTTAAAAGAGAATCTTCTGAAAAAACAAATAAACAATTATGGCAAAAATTAATTGAAAAATTAGACGTAAACGAGTTTAAAAAATTAGACCAAATAATACCTAAAATTTATAGTTATGGACTAAATGAAGAAATTATTATCGAAATAGACAATATGAAATATAAAATTTTAAATCCAAACCAAAATATCATCAATAAAATGACATTGGAATTCATACAAATGCTGAGAGTTGAAAGTGAAAAATCAATAGAAAAAAAATTGTGAGTAAAAAAATAAAACCGAACGCATAACAGGCGTTTGGCAAGATTGCGAATTTTGTGGAAAGTTCACTTTCACGTTTCGTAGAAATATTATCTTAGTGGAAAATTAGTTTTTTATTTTATAATGCAAACTAAAGGCAAAATGTCGATCAAATTGTAAAATACTTGCAGACTTACATATTTAAAAACTGATTTTTCTCCAGTTAACAGAACATTCTTTAAATGTAAAACCCGATACAGCTAGCTGTATCGGGTTTTTATTTTATGAATTTAGTACGATTTATTTTTTACCAAATTTCCAGTCAAATTCATCCTTTTGATTGATGATGGCACCAATTTCAAATTTTACCACCTCATCATATTCCGTTTGAAAAATAATCCAATTCTCTTCGTTAAAATAGTTTTCGAAAGTATCAAATTCTTCCTGTGTGAATTTAGTAATCCCTTTTTGAGCAAGTTCTTTCTTTACATCACTTATTTTTCTACCAATCACCTTATTCCCGAATAATTCCAAATCAGGACTTGAAGCAACCATATAACCCAATTTAAATTCTTCTTCTTGATAAAAAGTCAAACGTATTTTTAATGCATTATAAGCAAAAATAACATTCTCATCTTCGTCTTTGTAGTTTCTATCTGGTTTACCGTAAAGAGCGGTAACGTCTTTTTGTTTCATCCCGAAAATGAGTTTATCAATTCCGTTTTTTAAGTTTATTTTCATGTCAAAATATTTGATTGCAAAGTTCGCAAAGTTTTTAGCAAAACCAACTACCTTTTTGAGTAAAAATACAAAGGCATGCAATCTATTCGACCGAATTTGTAATCTACAAACGCTTTTTCATACTGTCAAACTAAAATTTTAAGTTAAATTGCAAGAGGTATAAATAATAAGAAATAGATTATTTTTATATTTAACTATTATTATAATTTTAGTACAAAAATTTCAAATAAAAAGGTTTCTCTTCCTTAATAACTCACTTTTTCATAAACGTTATTTCCATATTGGAACGTTGTAAAAAAATAAAAAAAGTATTTTTATGAAACTCCCCATCAAAGACAAAAAATTTATATTCCTTCTTTTTGCTATTACAATTGTCATTATTTTAGAAATCCTATCCATCATTGGCATACATATTCCTATGCCTTATGGACCATTTATTTTTGCTTTTTTCATTATCGGCATTGGGTACGAGGTGTTAATCAATGGTTTCAAAGCGCTATTTAAACTTAAATTCAGTAGCATTAATTTACTAATGACTATTGCTGTTATTGCCGCCTTTTATTTGGGCGAATATCCTGAAGCAGCTGTAGTAATCGTTCTTTATGTTTTGGGCGAAAGACTGGAAGATATAGGACTCGAAAACTCTAAATCAGCACTAGATGAGTTAATCCGAAAAGCCCCTAAAACCGCTTTTGTAAAATTAGAAAACAAGACCATTCCTATTGACAAAATTCCCGTAGGAACAATTATTCAGGTGAAACCAGGCGAAATGATTCCCCTTGACGGAAAAATAATTTCAGGAGAAACCATGATTGATGAAACAGCAATCACTGGAGAACCTTTACCTAAGGACAAGCATCCTGGCGATATTATATTTGCTGGGACATTAAACAAAAATAGTTTTATAGAAGTTGAAACGACCAAATTATCCATAGATACTACTTTTTCTAAAATTATCCGACTGACTTTCGAAGCAGCTGCTTCCAAAAGTGATACTCAAAAATTCATTCAGAAATTCTCGCAATTTTACACGCCTACCATTATAGCATTGGCTGTTTTAGTTTTAGTCATCCCCGTATTTATACTTCACTTGGATTTTGATCTTTGGTTAAAACAAGCCATCACTCTGCTAGTCATTGCCTGTCCTTGCGCTTTGGTGATCTCTACGCCTGTTGCCATATATGCCGCTATAGGGAATGCTTCCGCAAAAGGGGCACTGGTAAAAGGAGGGAAATACATAGAAGGAATGGCCCGAATAAAAGCAATCGCATTAGATAAAACCAGAACAATCACTTACGGGAATCCTATAGTGACTGATGTTTTTCCTTTAAATGAAACCAGTAGAGAAGAATTACTGGCTTGCACCGCTGGAACGGAGCTATTCTCTGAACATCCATTGGCACAAGCGATTGTTACTGCCAGTAAAAAAGAAGGTTTTGAGCCACACAAAGCGGAAGGGTTTAAAAGTATTATGGGCAAAGGAGCTATTGCCAAATGTTTGGTTTGTGAAGATGAAACCGTATATGTAGGAAAAATGGAATTCATTAAAGAATACCATGAGGTCACTGATGAAGCCGAAAAAATAGTGGAACAACTGGCTTCCGAAGGAAAAACAAGTGTTGTGATTAGTTTTGGAAAAGGAGTAGCTGGAATCATTGGTTTGACTGACGAAATAAAACCAGACAGTATCAAGGCCATAAAACAATTACAGGCCATGAATATAGCACTTATAATGCTTACTGGAGACAGTAAAAAAGCAGCACATTATGTCGCAAAACAAGTAGGAATCGAGAAGATATTTGGCGGCTTACTTCCTGAAGATAAATCCAGCAAAATAAAAGACCTAATCCATCAATTTGGTGATGTAGCCATGGTTGGTGATGGAATAAATGATGCCCCTGCTTTGGCGCAAAGTACTATAGGAATTGCAATGGGAGCCGCAGGAAGTGATACCGCAATTGAAACAGCAAATATTGCTTTATTGAACGATAATCTTTCTCTAATTCCGTTTTTAATCCAACTTAGCAAAAAAACACTTATTAGAATCAAAAGCAATACAATTGGAGCTATTGCGGTGAAAATTATTTTCATAACATTAGCTTTTCTAGGATATAGTAATTTGGTTTTCGCGATTGCCGCTGATGTGGGAGTTACTTTAATTGTAATCTTATTGAGCTTAAATTTGATGAAATTTAAAAACAGTGCTACCTAAACATCTCTTCTTATAAACTCTTACTTTCATTTTTATACTATTTAAAAGGTAATAGTCAAATAACTTTCATCAAAACGATGCGGCATTTCACGATTAAAAAATTAAACCCCGAATCAATAAATTGAATATAATTCACTAACTTTCATAGATATAACATTCCCTTTTAGGGTTTTATTTAAATTAAATATAAAATCACTAGTCTATGAAAATTTCTTTTGAAAAAAAAATATTCCTAGGGTTTGTCATCAATGTATTAGTTGTAATTGCATCAGGATTAATTTTCATAAATCGACTTGATACAGGGCGAGATATCACTAGGGACCCAGTTTTTGACTGGGTTGAACTTTCACTATTTATACTATCTATCGTACTCCTTATTGTGGTCTATATTATTATTAGAACCCAATTGAAAGCAAAAACAGAGTCACAAAACTTACTCAATCAAAACCGACTCTTACTGCAATCAATAATTGACAATACATCAAACCCCATTTTTATAAAAAAAATTAATGGAGAATATTTGTTAGTCAACAAACAATTTGGCTCTTTATTTAAAAACCCCACTGAAACAATTATTGGCAAAACAGATCACGACCTTCTACCCGAAACCATAGCTGAAGACTACCGGAACTCTGACCTTGAAGTAGTAAAACAATTAAAAGAGTTAAAAACAGAAGAAGTTATTACGCAAGAAGATGGCAAACACACTTATATTGCTGTGAAATTTCCATTGTACGATGCCAATAATAGGATATATGCTATAGGGGGAATATTAACTGATATTACAGCACGAAAAAAACTAGAAGATTCATTACTAGTTTCTGACAAGTTTTTCAATATGTCTGCGGAAATGATGGTTATCGCCTCGTTTGATAAATTTATCAAAGTAAACCCTGCAACAATTGAAATACTAGGATATTCAGAAGACGAACTACTAAGTCAGCCCTTCTTAAATTTTGTACACCCAGAAGATAAAGTTAATACCGCATCTGAAGTGGTCAAACTAAAATCTGGAATGAATTCTATGCAATTTAAAAACAGATACATCTGTAAAAATGGTGCTATAAAATGGTTACAATGGTCTACTTATTCCGAAATAACTTCTGGCTTATTGTATGCGGTGGCCAGTGACATAACTCCCTTAATTGAAAAAGAAATTGAATTAAAAACAGTAGACAAATTCTTCAATATGTCTTTGGATTTCATGGTGATAGCACAGAAAGATAAATTTATAAAAGTGAATCCCGCTACTAGTACCATATTGGGTTATACCGAAGAAGAGTTAACAAGCGTTTCTTTTTTAAAATACATTCACCCTGACGACATTGAAATTACAAACGAAGAAATAAATAAGCTTGAAAATGGTGCTACAATAATAAAATTTGAAAATCGATGGATCGCAAAAGATGGGACCATAAAGTGGTTAGTATGGAATGCTGCTGCAGATATTGAAACAGGTTATTTATATGCCGTTGCCAGAGATATGACTTCGCAAATAGAAACACAAAAATCTTTATTAATAGCTGAGAAATTTTTTAATATGTCTTATGACATGCTTGCCGTAGGAAGTGGAGACTATTTTATAAAAATCAATCCTGCTTTTACGAGAACACTAGGGTATGAACAAAGTGACATGGACCATAAAACTTTTTTATCTTTTACGCATCCTGAAGATATAAAAGCTGCTACTGAAGCTATCAAATCTTTACAAAAAGGAAAATCATTAATCAATCTTAGAGCTCGTGCTCGTTGTAAAGACGGAACTTATAAATGGCTGGATTGGACAAGTACAATTGACATTGAGACGGGAAAAATGTTTGCAGTTGCAAGAGATGTAACTGAAATGGTTAAATACGAGGAATCCTTAAAAGTAGCCGATAATTTTTTTGATATGGCTTTTGATATTTTATCCATTTCTAAAGAAGATCAATTTATTAAAATAAATCCTTCTTTTACAAAAACATTGGGCTATGAACAAAAAGATCTCAACAACATAAAATTCACTGATTTAATACATGCTGATGACAAAGTTTTGGTAGAAGAAGAATTTAATAAACTCTTGAAAGGAACCCTCATGATTAATTATAAAAACAGGACTCTTTGCAAAGACGGAACATACAAATGGTTAGATTGGCATTGTAATTATGACGCCAAAAAAGGGTTGATTTATTCCGTTGCAAGAGATATTTCGGAAGAGATTCGATTAGAAAATGAGGAAAAAGTAATTATAAATGATTTGTATGAAAATGAAGAAAAATTACGCTTAATCCTAGAAAACATAGGGGAAGGTGTTATCGTTGCTAATGCAAATAAAGAAATCGTAATGGCCAATTATATGGCCAATGAAATTTTTGGAATTGAAGAAGACGAGAATATCCCCTTAAATATTACCGATCATTTTGATTTGTTCTTTCCTGATGGCAGAACTATATTTCCATCCCAGAATCTTCCCATGGAAAAGGCCTTAAATGGAGAAGTAACTAATGATATTGACGTCATCCTTTCGGACTCAGAAACGCATGAAAGAAGACGCGTTTTGATTAGTGGAAGACCCTTAATTGATCAAGAGAATAATGTTGTTGCAGCAGTTGTAACCATAAAAGACATTAGTAAATACAAACATCTAGAGGAAGAGTTACAAGAAGCCGAAACTAAATATCGAAAGTTAATTGGGTTTAAAAAAGACGAAGAAAAAAAAGAATAGATTAATTCTCAATCCGTTTTAATAAACTTGGTTTGACCTCTTCAAACCATTCGTTTCGTAGAATACTCAAAATAATGGAATCTCGTCTCTTTTCACTACCTACTGCAGTAGGCATATGGTTTCTAAGAATTCCTTCTTCCTTACATCCTATACTTTTCATGGCAGCAATACTCCGTTTATTGTTATTATCAGCACGAAACTCAACACGCTCCATGCCTAGGGTTTCAAAAGCAAATTGTAACAGCAAAAATTTACATTGTTTGTTAAGTCCTGTACCTCGAAATTGTTCTCCATACCAAGTATAGCCTAGTTGAAGTGTTTTAAATTCTAAGTTTATGTCGTAGAAGCGAGTACTTCCTGCATATTTACCTGATTTTTTATCAAAAACGATAAAAGGAAATTGGTTTTTATTCTCTCTTCCTTTTACTGCCAATTGAATATAATTCAACATATTTTCTTTTCCGTCAGCACGGATTAGAGAATATTCCCAAGTAGTGGGTTCATTGATGGCAAACTCTAGTAAATTTTCTAAATCACTTTCTTGAAGGGAACGTAGTAAGACATGATTATTTTCAAGAATTACCTGCTGAGAAAAGTTTAAACTCATAGTCAATTATTTAAAATACGGATAAACTATTCACTCATTTCATCGTAACGCTCTGGAACTTGTGGGTCATATAGCGGACATTTAAATTCCTCCATTAGACTGACCAATTTATCCATTGTACTTCCTTGGGTACCGTAGCAATCAATTTTTATACTTTGAGGTGTTGTTCTAACGTGGAACGCACCTACTCCACTATTATTTTTCCAACTTTTATCATCTACTTTTTCCCATTTTGAGAATACCGAAGCGATTCTATTCAAGATTACTTGAACTGGAAGTTCTTCTAGTCCTTCAATTGCTGCTTGTTCTTCGGAAATGAATTCGTAAACTTCGTGATGGTTTAAATACACTTCCTCTAGGTATTTCCAAAATACTAATTCGTACATGATATATATTTTTTAGCCCCGATAGTAGCGGCATCCTTTATGTTCTTTCTTTAAGAACATAAAGATAGAGCGGATAGCGGGATTAGCTTCTTATTTAAAAACTGATTTAGTATTCAAATGTTCCGTACACACTACTGATAGTCAATTTCTTACTATCGGCTGCTTCTACTCTTCCTACGATTTGAGCATCCACATTGAATGATTTTGAAATTGCAATAATATCCTGTGCAATTGCCTCAGGAACATATACTTCCATACGGTGACCGCAGTTAAAAACTTGGTACATTTCTTTCCAATCTGTTTTAGATTGTTCTTGTATCAATTGAAAAAGGGGTGGAACTGGAAACAAATTATCTTTTATAATATGCAAGTTTTGTACAAAATGTAAAATCTTAGTTTGCGCTCCTCCACTACAATGCACCATTCCGTGAATGTCAGCAGATGAATATTTATCTAAAATTTTCTTGATAATAGGCGCATACGTTCTTGTTGGCGAAAGTACTAATTGCCCTGCATCGATAGGTGAATTTTCAACTGCATCAGTCAGCTTCACTTGACCAGAATAGATTAATTCCTCAGGAACTGCTGCATCAAAACTTTCTGGGTATTTGGTTGCTAGATATTTTTCGAAAACATCATGACGTGCCGATGTTAAACCGTTACTTCCCATTCCGCCATTATAGCTTTTCTCGTAGGTTGCTTGACCAAAAGAAGCCATTCCTACTATGACATCACCTGGTTTAATGTTAGCATTATCAATCACTTTTGAACGTTTCATACGAGCCGTCACCGTAGAATCTACAATAATGGTACGTACCACATCTCCTACATCGGCAGTTTCTCCACCTGTAGAATGAATGGTTACACCAAAAGATTTTAACTCCTTGATTAACTCTTCGGTTCCATTGATAATTGCTGATAAAACTTCACCTGGAATTAAATTTTTATTTCTTCCAATGGTGGAAGAAAGTAAAATATTATCGGTTGCTCCTACACACAATAAATCGTCGATATTCATGATCAAGGCATCTTGAGCAATTCCTTTCCAAACAGAGATATCTCCAGTTTCTTTCCAATACATATAAGCTAAAGACGATTTGGTCCCCGCTCCATCCGCATGCATAATCAAGCAATAGTCTTCATCTTGGGTTAAATAATCAGGAACGATTTTGCAAAATGCCTGAGGAAATAATCCCTTGTCAATATTTTTTATAGCATTATGCACATCTTCTTTGGATGCTGAAACACCGCGTTGTGCATATCTTTTTGAAGTATCTGAACTCATGTAGTCTAGTTGTGTAAGCTGTTTTTAAGCAACTGGGTTGTGCGGCAAAGATAATTATTTTTTTTGGGTTTTGCCTATTGGGATATAGGAAGTGTTTCAGGAAATAATAGGTCCTTAACTAAAAAATAAAGTGCAAAAAAATGCCTATCTAAAACAGATAGGCATTTATAGAATACCGTATTTTATTTCATTCCCAATCCGGCATACTCGCGTTGGAAAAAAGTATTGTTCTTGCCGCAACTGTACTATTAGTAGAAGGAACTTGTTTTACTATGTTTTTTGTTGATAAACCATCATTTGAGGTATTAACAAAAATGTATTCCGACTCGCTTGGAGAATATCGCACGTCCAAATCTAAAGTACCTGTAGGTTTATCTAATCCAATATCAGTAGTTATCCCAGTACTAAAAACATACTCATAAATCCTAGTGTCTAGCTGTCGATAATTGGCGTTTTCATAACCCGAAATATCTCTAGTGAAAATTAATTTTTGCCCAGTTACTGAAAAATTCAGTCCTCCTAAAGCGCCATCAATTCCAGATAAAACTTGATTTATTACCGTTCCGGAAGTATTAATAACCCGTATTTCTGCATTATAACCACTCGCATTATTAATTTTCAAAGCAATTTTTGCACCATCAGTACTCCAGTCACATTCCGAAATAAATCTTCCGTCAGGAGTTTGATACATTTTAGTTAAGCCACTTCCATCTTTATTTATCCGATATAATTTATCAAAATAAGGATAGATAATCTGGCTTCCTGAGGCATTCCAAGAGAAATTTACAAACTCCGAATTAAATCCTGCAATAGGCACAGCATTCGTCACTTTAAATACTCCAGATCCATCCGGATTCATAGTGTAAATATGATTTTGTGACCCACTTGATCTAATAAAAGCAATTTTTTTAGATTGTGTATTTTTTCTAGGCCTCCAACTATTGGTAGCAGAATTAGTAATTTGTAATTGATCGCCTGAATCATTACCTGAATAAATTACGTTATTATCATTTATATTTTTTACAAATAAAAATCGGGCATTGGGGAAAGTTAATGTAGTAAATGTATGCACCGCACTCAATACTACTGGGTTTATTCCGTCTGAAGCTGATACTTGCCAATAATATTTGGTATTGTAGGTTAGATTTTTTAAGGTATAACTGGGTTGAGCGACATTAGAGTAAACAACAACATCAGTATTCGCATCATTTCTTAATGTAATTTCATAGGTCAATGCGTCATTTTCAGGATCAGTGTCAGTCCAACTTAAATTCAATTCTAAATTTTGATTTACAGCATTGTCTGCTGGAGTGACTAGTGCAGGAGTTGTTGGAGGTTTGTTATTGGTGGTTGCTAATTTAAGTTCGAATACTAGATCTGTTATGCTATTAATATTTACTGTTCCTGACTCAAATTTAGCTAGATAATTGTCTTTTTGAGCTTCAAAGGAGTATTGTCCTACTTTAATTTTTGGAATAGAAAAGCGACCGTCACTATCTGTAAAAACAATACTTGAACTTGGATTTGAAAAAACCTTTACATTCTCTAAAGGTTCAAATGTCACTGCGCTCACTACTCTTCCATTAACTGTCCCAAAATCTTCTCCTGAAATTTTTTCCTCACTACAAGAAAAGAAAAGAATTAAAAGAGACAGGCTTAGTTTTATATATATATTTTTCATTTTTTTAATATTAGATTTTAGGTAATAGAAAATTATTTAAGATAAGAAGATCTACAATTATTTAATTTGAATTTTATCTTTTTTCTTGGCAAAGTAATAGGTCAGCCCTACCCCAAAACGGTAATAATAATCATCCCGTACTCCTCTTTTTATATAATCGATATTATCACTAAAATTCAAGTTATGTTCCCCATACATTTTTATACCAATTCTATCTGAAACTAGATATTCAAGCCCTAGCCCATATTGCACTTTTGTATGGAAATTTTCAAAATCCTTATTAAAACCAAAACCACCTCCGGCAAATACATAAGGAGAAAATTTATCTTTAGGTAGTAAAATAAATTCAGCATTAAGATCAAATGTTGCATACCATTTATCGAAACGGTCTTTATTAGCGAGATTTATAGCATTTGTAGAAGCACTCAAATTAAAACTTGGTGTTAAAAAATATTTTAAAGCCCCACGCCCCATTGGGCGCAATAATGGATTTGCATAATCTCCATCCATTAAGGTAACACCACTTCCAAACTCGATTGCAAATTTTGACCTTCTATCCGTTAATTTTCTACCATATATCGCCGTTGCATCAGCATCTTCATTTTCTTTTTGATATTTTAACATTACAGAGTCAATCTCTTCTTTAGGCACATCAGCTTCCCAAATACCATCTTTAATTCCTTCCATAACAAGTGAGGCTACTGCTTTTTCTATAGCTTCAGTAACTGCCATTTGAATGGGTTCATTTGTAGTATAGCCCGTTTCTACTTCCAATAGTCTTTTAAAATTTACATATTTAAATAAACTTTGATCAATAGCCTGCGATAAAATCGTTTTAGAAATATAAACGGATTTAAGTATCTTCCCATTTGCAGTAGAAACCATACGTAGATATATCGTAACTCTATCTTGTCGATATTTTACTGAACCACCTGTACCAAAATATCGGGCACCAAAACCACCTGTAATAATATTAGAATCATACGAAATAATTCCTCCTTCAAGTAATACCCCCGCATATAATAAAGGGGATATTTGAGGTGCTTTAGGGTCTACATTTGCAGTATATTCTTGTCTAGTGGAACGGATAAGATTTCTCTCTTGAAGTAAGTTTCCTATATTTTCACGCTCTATAGGAACAAACCATTTTGAGTCTTCTAAAGCTTTAATTAAAATTGATGTCGCTCCTTGAGTTACGGCTGTACTAAAAGTACTTCCATTTTCGGAAGCTTTATATTGTCCCGTTTGGTCTCTAAATTTATATATCCCTACTACTATAGGCTCTTTAGCTTTAGGAAGTCCTTTTAAAAGGGATGTTGCAGGAGTACTTTCGCCAATAACTGCTTTCTCAATACCTGTGGGTTGGTTATAAAAAGCACCGCAACCGATAAATAAAAAAATAATAGGAAAAATTAAATAGGATTTGAATTGCATAATATTAATTTGGGATAATAACTTGAGTTTGTTCACCTGTCGTGGTATCTAAAATATCAACAGTCAATCCTCCAGAGGAAGGATAAATCTCAACTGATAAACTACCAAAAGTGTAGCTTCCTGCCGAAAGACCTTGTGAACCAAACTGCTGGGTATATAACGATCTTGAGATTTGGTTTAATAGTTGCGAATTCAACTGATCAGCAAACTTTTCTAAATCCGTTTTAGCAGTTGTTGCTGATGATGTTTCTTTAAATTTATTTTGCGATTCAGCTGAACTAGCCAACCATTGATAATTAAATGTATCACCTCCAAAAGCTGGATTTCTTGGTTTATAAACTAAATCCTGCGCATTCATCGACATAGTCAATAAAACTATTATTAAGGAAAATAAGAACTTCATTTTTTTCATAAACTTAATATTGCGTAAAATATTTATTTTCTTTTTCTAAATTTTTTAAATAGGAATATGTAGCATAAATTGATTTTTGCACCATATTGTTTAAGTACTCTTCATCCGGTTTTGCCATAAATTCATAAATGGTTTCATTATTCATACTGATAACCAATTTAGTATTTCTTGCAAAACTTAATTCTTCACTTATTGAAACTATATTGGGTGCATTTATTTTATACTCATTGTATTTATAGTAATATAAATCGTAAAAATCTTTTCCTACTTTAGTTTTTGTTTCATCTATTACAATTCCTTTTAATTCAAAACCGTCAATTGGTAACGATTCTACTTTTTTTTTTCAGTACCAAGTACAATTCTATCCTTTCCAATTAGCTGCTTATTTTCATCGTAAAACAATAACAAAACAATAACCTCATCATCTTTACCTACATTTACTTGTGTCACTGATAATTTTTTATTTTCACTTGGTTCCAATGAAAACAACCCTTCTTGAGCATTATTAGATTGATTATTATTGATGTTGTTTTTTTTAATTACAGATAATTTATAGGACAAACTTTGAACTATTTCTGATAAATTTTCAGCTGTTCCAGTTATTTTAATACTTCCTTCAATTTCTTCCGTTTCAATTTTGGCTTTTACTACCGTATTTGAGATTTGAGAATAAGAAAGGGAAGTGACCAGTAAGACTATTACTCCTAAAAATTTCATACCTTTTTTCATAATTATTTATTATTTATAATAATTACAGCAGCACCGTTTCCAGATTGAATAACCTTCATATTCTCAGAAATTGAATTTGTACCATAATTCTGGATATTTTGATTACTACCTTGTTGAATGAGCTCCATATTTACATTATTATTTGCGTACATCGAAAGGTCTTTAATTGAATTATTTTGACCATCTTGAACTACCTTTTGCTTGATTGAGTTTACTTCTTTATCTAATTCTAATTGATTATTATCTCCATTTTGGACAATATCAACCTTAATAATCGCTCCTTTTAAGTTAAGATTAAGATTATTATAGTCCCCTATTTGTTTGATATTTAACCCCCCAGATTGAATTAAATTTTCAAAAGGTATTTCTTTTTTTGAAGTAAGATAATTTTCAGAAACAAATTGAAACGTTTTTTCTTTAGAGTCAAAAGCAGAAAACCCAGATTCATCGTGTCCTAAACTTCCCTTGTTTTCTTGACAGAATACTAAAGAGGAAGATATAATAACAAAAAACAACAACATTCTTTTAATTGAAAGTATCATAAATATTCTTTTTAATTAATACTGATGACATTGTTCTATCTAAAAACAATTCCATCAGTATACTATTAGTATCTAATTCAAAACGCTCCTTAATTTGATTGTACTACATTAGAAATATTACTACCCCCATTTTGATTAACATAACTTGTATGTAAATCTCCAGTTTGAATAGTTGCAGCAAAATTTAAATCTCCATTAAACTGGTAAATCTCTGATCTATTTGAGTCTCCATTTTGCATTGAACTTGCTTCATTTTCATCGCCATAATATTGTTGAATAAACGAATAGTTAACCGCTCCATTTTGATTAATTGCAGCTTCATTAGAATCACCATATTGATCGGTATAACTTGAATTATTATCTCCAACAACGTTAATTGAAGCATTATTAAAACCCCCATGTTGATAACTCCATGAAGTGTTACTGTTCCCGTTTTGACTTAAATCTGCATTATTTGCATTGCCATATTGAGATGTAATAGAGTAATTAAAATCTCCAATTTGATCATGCTTTGCAAAATTCGAATCCACATATTGATACGAATAGGACCTATTACTATTTCCTACTTGATTTTGTGAAGTAGAATTATTTGAACCTCCAACATCCCATGCGCCTTGCGAAGCTTCGGCAGTATTTGAGTCTCCTATTTGAGTTTGTTTAGCACTATTATTACCGCCTACAGTTGCATATTTATGCGTACTCCCATCCAACCAATCTATATAGAAATACTTATTTTGATGCACTGATGCCCTATTGCTATTTCCTTCTTGAACTTGAGAGGAAGAATTGACTGCACTTCCTTGCTCAGCATACGAATTATTAAAACTACCAGTTTGATCTTGAAGGGCTAAATGCCCAGTTCCTATTTGGTCAATTTTAGCACTATTTGAATCTCCTTTTTGATCTTGATCTGCATTGTTTAAAGTGCCTAACTGAAATACATCTCCAGCATTAGCGCTACCATTTTGCAACACATCCGAAGTATTAGACAATCCTGTTTGAAGTACTACACCATTATTTGCAACTCCTATTTGGTCCACTTTGCTTTCATTGCCTTGAGCAGTTACTATAGTTCCAATTAACAGTAAAGAGATACTTACAATTATTTTTTTCATAATTAATTCATTTTATAAAGGGATAGCAAAAAAGCTACCCCTTAATCTATTATAAATTAATTTGATTGTGTTACATTAGAGATATTACTATTCCCAATTTGACTAACTGTACTCATATGAGACATCCCTGATTGACTAGTTGTTGCTATATTTAAATCACCTAATTGCAAAATACTTGACACATTAGAATTTCCATTTTGCATTGAAGTAGCCCTATTATTATCACCAGTTTGATCCGATATTGATTCATTCGAATTTCCTACTTGACTTTCATAAGATGTATTTCTATCACCATGTTGTATAGCGATTGCAAAATTAGAATGACCCAGTTGAACTTGTGTAGCATCACCATTAGAAGCATCACCAAAAATTCCTTGACCTATACCAGCAATATTACCATTACCAGTTTGAGTTTGTCTTGCTTCATTAGATCCACCAATTGATGAATCGTTTTGATAAACAACTGCCAAGTTAGAATTACCCAATTGATATTGATCAGACCAGTTCCCATTATCCCCTTGCGTAGCAAAAGCGATATTACTTACCCCATTCTGTGTTTGAATTGCAGAATGATCAGCTCCAACTTGATAAATTACAGCTCCATTTAATGAACCTGTTTGTTTTTGTTTTGCCGTGTTATCTTCTCCATATTGATTAATTAAAGCATCATTCAAGCTTCCATTTTGATCTTGTTTTCCATAGTTATCATCTCCTGCTTGGGTAATAAAAGCTATATTTCCTGCTGAGTGATTTGGACCAGAACTTTGATCTTGATACGCTTTGTTTTTATCCCCTACTTGCACAACAGTAGCAAGATTATTATCATACAATTGTTTTTGCTCAGAAATATTTTTGTTACCAGTTTGTGTCGCTGTAGCAACATTATTTTCGGCATTTCCAGCACCTTGGCTAATAATTGCTTTATTTTTATCACCCAATTGTGTCACTGTACCTTTATTTAAATCTCCATCTTGTTTTACGTTTGATGTGTTTTTATTTCCAGTCTGTTTAACAGTAGCATCATTGCTCACACCACTAATTGGAGAAACTGACCCAAGTTGTTTTACTATTGAACTATTTTCTTGCCCAAGTTGGTTAACATCCGAAGTATTCGTTGTTCCTTTTTGCGAAACATCAGAAATATTCGACAATCCAGCTTGAACCACTAAGGCATCATTTGCTGTTCCCGTTTGATTTACTGTACTTCCATTACTCTGTGCAACAGCGACAGAACCTACTAACAGTATCGCGGAGATGCTTAAAATTACTTTTTTCATGATTTTTATTTTTTATAAAGGGATAACATTTTAATATTATCCCCTATTAAGTTTTAATTTGATTGTGTTACGTTAGAAATATTACTAGCTCCGTTTTGGTTAACATTGCTAGAATGCATATCTCCTGTTTGGGTAGTTGCAGCAAAGTTAAAATCACCTCCATATTGTCCAATATAAGATTGATTTGAATCTCCATCTTGAATTGAAAAAGCTTCATTAGAATCACTACTTTGATAAACTGTAGAGTTGTTGAAGTTTCCTGTTTGTGTAGTTTCGGCTAAATTAAAATCAGCACTAAAATATTGATCTACATGCGAATAGTTTGAATCCCCAGTTTGAATTTGCACAATCTCATTAGAATTCCCTGGACTTGAAGTACCACTACCAGAATAACTATTTTGATGTGCATAGGCGCTATTACCATTTCCTACTTGTGCAGTATTAATGATATTATCATTCCCATTTTGCCAAGAATCAGAGTAGTTACTATTCCCTTCTTGAGTTGTACGAGAAAAGTTAGTATCCCCATTAACACCTACAACAGCATTGTTTAAGTTACCTATTTGATTTGTTCCACTGTCATTTGAAGAACCCACTTGACTAATCCACGCACTGTTAGAGTCTCCTAATTGATCCATATCGGCAATGTTAGTAGCGCCTAACTGAATAACATCTCCGTTATTAGAGTTACCGTTTTGCATTACATCAGATGCATTAGACAAACCAGTTTGACTAACCATTGCATCATTAGCAGTTCCTGTTTGATTCACAGTACTCCCATTACTTTGTGCAACTGCAGCTGCACTTACGAGTAGCATCGCTGAGATGCTTAAAATTACTTTTTTCATAATAAATATATTTAATTGGTTATTAATACAAGTTATCATGTAGGTTTTAAAAATGATTTGGGAATAATTTTTAAAAAAGAAATACTATAGCATACTGCTATTTATTTATAAATAGTTGAGCATATTTTATTTAAAAAATCTGCGCTTTTTAATCAAAATATAAACTTTAAGGAAATTCAAATTAATTATTTTAAAAGAATAAATCAGTATCTTTAAGTATTATAGTAATATCAATACAATAGCTACTATTAGAATTAAAAAATTGTTCTTAAAAAGAAGGGATAGTTATATAACTATCCCTTAATTAGATTTGCATTAATTTGATTGTGTAACATTAGAAATATTACTTACACCGTTTTGATCTACATTACTATTGTGCATATCTCCTGTTTGAGAAGTTGCAGCATAATTCATATTACCACCATACTGCGATATACCTGATTGATTTGAATCTCCGTTTTGAATAGAAAAAGCTTCATTTGAATCAGTTACTTGATAAACTGTAGAATTATTGTAATTTCCATCTTGTGTCGTTTCAGCTAAATTAAAGCTAGAAGTACCTCCATATTGGTCAACATGAGTGTAATTTGAATTCCCAGTTTGAATTTGAACAATTTCATTAGAATCACCAATTTGATGTGCATAAGCAACATTACTATCTCCATGTTGAGTAGTTAAAATGCTATTATCATTCCCTATTTGCCATTCATCAGAAAAGTTACCGTTACCAAATTGTTCAGCCCATGAATAATTTCTATCACCAACTACACTAGTAGCATACGCTCCATTATTATCCCCTTGGTCTTGATTACTTCCATTACTATTCTCATTTCCTACTTGGCTAACACTAGAATAATTATTTCCACCATGTTGATACATACCAGATTGATTATCATTACCTTGCTGAGACTGTATAGTAGTACTAGTACTTGCTCCATTAGAATACCCTTGCAAACTACTTGCATTATTACGATCCCCTATTTGAGTTTGAGTAGCAACATTATTACCTCCAGCACCATATAAATCAGCAAGATATACATTTTGATGTGCTCTAGCATAATTAGAGTTCCCATCTTGCACTTGAGTTATTGAATTGCTTTCATTCGCTTGCTCTGCAAATGCATCATTAGAAACCCCAGTTTGATCTATCGACGCCATATGACTTGTTCCCAATTGATCAATTTTAGCAATGTTAGTAGCTCCTAGTTGCGCAACATTAGCATCATTACTTGCACCATTTTGTAGTACGTTAGACCCATTTGACAAACCTGTTTGAGCTACTAAGGCGTCATTTGACGTTCCCGTTTGATTCACTGTACTTCCGTTACTTTGCGCAACTGCGGCTACACCTACTAGCAGCATCGCGGAGATGCTTAAAATTACTTTTTTCATAAAAATATATTTAATTGGTTATTATACAAGTTATCAAGTAGGATTTAAAAATGATTTGGGAATAATTTTTAAAAATGAAATAGAGCTAAATTGTTAAATTTAATTTACACAAATCTAGGTCTTGAATGCTTATTAAAAAACAGGTATAAATACCCGATTCGTAAAATATTAACGTTTTACACGTTAAAGAGTTGATTTATTCGACGAACTACACTTCATAATGAATAATTTACAATAAAACCCCAATAAGTTAATATGCAAACCTATTATAATACTTACAAACTATTATTTCACATCATTTATTCACTAAATGTCTACTAATTACTATTTAATAATGAAACACATTGATGATGAAAAATTGTAAAAACAATATCCTAAATTATTGTTGCCAAATTATCTTTCTTACATTCCGCTATGCAACAGCTGAGCCGTTTATTAACAACATCTCAGAGCAACTTAAAACTAATTTTATTCAAAATACGTTCAAGTTATTATTACTTCAAGTTATTGATTAGATTTACAAAAGGATTTACGAATCATTTTTACAAAAAGGAACGCAAAATTAGTGCGCCATTTCCTCTTAGAATTTGTAAGGTATTCTTTAACAAACCGGAATCAATACTTTTTTCGTCAAACTGTAAACATACCCGACTAAATACATATTTAAATTACTATATGATAAAAATTTAGATAAAAAACACTCTAATTATTAAAAAATATCATAATAACGAACCTCAATTTCAACATTATTTTATTCCTTAAAAATTTTATCTCATCTTTTATCCTTTTTAAAAAATCCAAAAAAACAATAACCCATCATAACTTCATCTAATCAAGATTAAAACACCTTTAACCGATAATGGTATACCCCAACGCAAAAAAAAGCCTATCCAAAAGGATAGGCTTTTACTTGAAATAATAGAATTACTTATTATTTTGTAAATAACAATTCTCTGTATTTAGTTAAAGTCCAAAGTTCATTATCAACTAAAAGTTCTAGTTTATCACAATGCTCACGGATTATTTCAAAGTAAGGTTTTACTTTGTCACAATACGCTTCAGCCATTTCTTGAGCATCAGTCAATACGTTTGCTTTTTTTCTTTCGTTTGTCATAGCAAGTACTTTTGAATTGATTCCTTCAATATGTTTTGAAATTTCTTTGATAATGATAATTTGCTCTTTAGCAATTGTTTCAAAATCAGATCCAAAAATATCTTTCAATCCTTTTACATTTTCGATTAACGTATTTTGGTAACGAATTGCAGTTGGAATTACATGATTTGTTGAAATATCACCTAAAACTCTACCTTCAATTTGAATTTTCTTAGTGTACTCTTCTAATTCAATTTCGTAACGTGCTTCTACTTCGACATGGTTCATAATACCCATTTCCGAAAATAAATCTAAAGCTTGTTTTGATGCTCTAGCTTTTAATGCTTGTGGTGTTGTTTTAAAATTACTCAACCCTCTTTTTGTAGCTTCTTTTTCCCAAGCTTCACTATACCCATCCCCTTCAAAAAGGATTTTTTTAGAATGCTTGATATATTCTCTTAACACATTGAAGATAGCATCATCTTTCTTCATGTCTTTTGTTTCAATTAATGAATCAACTTCCTTTTTAAAGTCTTTTAATTGTTTTGCAACAATCGTATTTAAAGTGGTCATTGCATTTGAACAGTTTGCTGTAGAACCTACCGCTCTGAACTCAAATTTATTTCCTGTAAAAGCAAAAGGCGATGTTCTATTTCTATCGGTATTATCAAGAATTACTTCTGGAATTTTCCCCACAACATTTAATTTTAAATCTGTTTTTTCTTCAGGAGATAATTTTCCTGTAGTCACCCCTTCTAATTCAGCTAATACTTTAGTCAACTGTGCTCCAATGAAAACAGAAATAATTGCTGGTGGTGCTTCATTAGCTCCTAACCTATGGTCATTACTTGCCGTAGCAATTGCAGCTCTTAACAAAGCTTCGTGATCATTAACCGCTTTAATCGTATTTATAAAGAAAGCTAAAAACTGTAAATTGGTCATAGGGGTTTTACTAGGGCTCAATAAATTAACTCCAGTATCAGTTGCTAAAGACCAATTATTATGTTTTCCAGAACCATTAACTCCTTTAAACGGTTTTTCATGTAGCAATACTTTTAAATCATGACGTTCAGCCACTTTTTGCATTACATCCATTAATAAACAGTTGTGATCTACTGCAAGATTAGTTTCTTCAAAAATTGGAGCAAACTCAAATTGGTTTGGCGCTACCTCATTATGACGTGTTTTTACTGGTATACCCAATAACATACATTCTTGTTCTAAATCTCTCATGTACGTTAATGCACGAGTAGGAATAGAACCAAAATAATGATCATCTAGTTGTTGTCCTTTTGCAGAAGTATGACCTAGCAACGTTCTTCCTGTCATCATAAGATCTGGACGAGATTCCGCCAATGATCTATCAATTAAGAAATATTCCTGCTCCCATCCAAGTGTAGCAGTAACCTTCTTAACATTTTTATCAAAATATTTACATACATCAGTAGCCGCTTCATCAATTGCAGACAATGCTCTTAATAAAGGAATTTTATTATCTAATGCTTCTCCAGTGTAAGAAATAAATACAGTAGGAATGCACAAAGTAGTACCGTATATAAATGCAGGTGATGTAGGATCCCAAGCAGTATATCCTCTTGCCTCAAATGTATTTCTAATTCCCCCATTTGGAAAACTAGAAGCATCTGGTTCTTGTTGTACTAATTGAGCTCCACCAAATTTCTCTACTGGATCACTACCATCGTATGATGTTTCAAAAAAGGCATCATGCTTTTCAGCAGTTGCGCCTGTAAGTGGCTGAAACCAGTGTGTATAATGAGTCACTCCCTTTGCCAGAGCCCACTCTTTCATACCCATTGCTATGTAATCTGCTAATTTTCTATCTATCTTAGTTCCATGCTGAACAGCACCTTGGACACCTTTAAATGCATCCGAAGTCAAATACTGCTTCATTGCCTTATCATTAAACACATTTGAACCGAAAATAGCAGATTTTCTTCCTGATTCTTCAAATTGAACTGGTTTTCTTGTAGAAGCTTCTCTCAAAGCTTGGAAACGAATTGTTGACATAATTTTTTTTTACAAAGATAACAAATACTAAGGAAAAAACCCAGATATCAGGATGAATAAAGCTCAAAAATAACCTCTTAAATTGATAATTTAAAAATTCAACCCTATAAAAAATAGGGTTTTCGTAAAAATAATAGGAATGAATACAAAAGCCCCCCCATATTTTTAACCGAATTAAAAACATCTTTATATTTGCATGAAAATTAAAAAACAACCAAAAAAAATTATATTATTATGGCTAAAATAAAATTAGAATATATCTGGTTAGACGGATATGAACCTACACAAAATCTTAGAAGTAAAACTAAAGTTGAAATACATGAAGATTTTCAAGGTACATTAGAAGAAATAGGAAATTGGTCTTTTGATGGTTCATCTACAAGACAAGCTGAAGGAGGATCTTCTGACTGTTTATTAGTACCTGTTGCCATTTACCCTGATCCTACTCGCATAAATGGATATTTAGTAATGACTGAAGTTATGAATCCTGATGGTACAGCACACCCTTCAAATGGTAGAGCTACTATTGATGATGATGGTGATTTCTGGTTTGGATTTGAACAAGAGTATTTCATCATGGATACTAAAACTTTATTACCACTTGGATTCCCAATTGGTGGATATCCTGCTCCACAAGGAATGTACTACTGTTCAGTAGGTGGAAAAAACACTCATGGTAGAGATTTAGTTGAAGAGCATGCTGATTTATGTATTGCTGCAGGACTTAATTTTGAAGGTATCAACCAAGAAGTTGCTTGTGGACAATGGGAGTTTCAATTGTTTGCTAAAGGTGCAAAAATAGCTGGTGATGAAATCTGGATTGCTAGATACTTACTTGATCGTTTAACTGAAAAATATGGTTACTATATTGAATACCACCCAAAACCACTTGGTGACACAGACTGGAATGGTTCTGGAATGCATGCCAACTTCTCTAATGAAGTATTGAGAACTTGTGGTTCTCGCGAAACTTACGAAAAAATATGTGAAGCTTTCAGACCTGTAACTGCTGAACACATTGCAGTTTACGGAGCATATAATGACCAACGTTTAACTGGTAAGCATGAAACTGCTTCTATCCATGATTTCTCTTTCGGAATTTCTGATAGAGGAGCTTCAATCAGAATCCCATTAATCACTGTTCAAAAAGGATGGAAAGGTTGGTTAGAAGACAGAAGACCAGCTTCAAACGGAGACCCATACAAAATTGCTGCTAGAATTATTAAAACAGTTAAATCTGTTTTGTAATTTAAGTTTATAAATATAAAAGTGCCATTGCTAACAATGGCACTTTTTTTATACCCGTCAATTAATATCCTCTTACCTCAAATATTTATTGAAGTTAAAAAGTATCTTTGTAAATCTAAATGAAAACTATTTATGATTGTCTGGATTTCTTTCTTTATAATAGTGCTAGTAATTCTTATTTTAGACTTAGGTGTTTTTAATAAAACGCCACATATTATCAATACGAAAGAAGCTACTAAGTGGACATCAATTTGGGTAACCATTTCCTTTTTATTTTCAGGTGTTATCTATTGGATCTATAATAACAATTACATTTCAAACCCCGATGAACTAAAGCCAATAGGAGCAGCCATAAAATTCATAACAGGCTACTTAATTGAATTATCTTTAAGTGTAGACAACATATTTGTAATTGCCATTATCTTCTCTGCTTTCAAAATACCAAAAAAATACCAACACAGAGTTTTATTTTGGGGGATTTTGGGAGCAATTGTATTTAGAGGAATAATGATTTATTTTGGAGTTTTACTCATCAATAAATTCTCATGGACCACTTATGTTTTTGGAGCTTTCCTTTTTTACACAGCGGTCAAAATGCTTTTCACTAGTGACGAGGAACAATTTGAACCAAAGAAATCATTGGTTTTCAAAATGATAAAAAAAATCATTCCAATTACTACACATATTGATGGCGAACATTTTTTTGTAAAAAGAAAACACATTAGAGCCGCAACTCCCCTTTTTGTAGCATTAATAGTTATTGAAATAATGGATGTTGTCTTTGCCTTAGATAGTGTACCTGCAATATTAGCCATAACTAGTGATCCCTTTTTAGTATTTAGTTCTAATATTTTTGCCATCTTAGGATTGCGTTCCATGTATTTCTTTTTAGCTAACATGCTGGAAAAATTCAGTTATTTAGAATTTAGTCTTATTGCCATTTTAAGTTTTGTAGGACTTAAAATGCTCCTTCATGATTTTATAGAAATTCCTGAATGGGCTTCCTTAGCTTTTATTGCATTGGCTCTTTTCGCTGGAATTGTAATTTCATTACGAATGAGTAAAATTAATAATACTAAAGATTAATTTAATTCGCTGCGTGAAATTCAATTTATACTATTCGTTTTAACCACATAAAAAAGGGAGACTAAACAGTCTCCCTTTTTTATAAAATATATTATTTTTAGAAATTAATTTGTTGCACTTGACTTTCATTTATATTTAAAGCAGCCATAACATCAGCATAATTATTTTTGTTAATGGAAGCTGAAAAACTTCCTGGAACTATTACCACTCTAAACGTCTGATTATTTATATAAGATGGCGTTAAACTCAAATCATAGTTACCTCCTGCATAAATTGTGAAGTCTTCTTTACTAAAATCAAAATCATAATCTAGTTCTCCTTGTGGTAAAAAAAGAGTTCTTGGTATCAATTGCCAAATTGGTGTTGTAGAATCAATTGTTCCAGTCATTCTATAAATCAAAATAACATCCGAAGAATATATTTGAGGATTTAAAGCTCTATATATAGTATAGCCATCTGTAGCATTATAAGCAAAATTCACATTCTTAAGCTCAAAAACTTCAGAAATCAGACCATCTGCTCCATTTTGCCCATCCAAACCATCATAACCTGGAGGCCCCTGTGGTCCTGAACAACTTGAAATTACAATCATTCCAATAACTGCCAAAAGTGTACTTATCTTTTTCATAACTATTTTTTTTTAAGGGTTGCTTTATTAATCCTACGGCTCTTCATTGAACCAAATTTAATTTCTAAATAACTAATTTACAATTAATTATTTATTTAAAATTTTAAAAAAGGAAATCTTTCGACTTCCTTTTTATACTTTACTATTCAAAGTTAGAAGTTTATTTTCTGAATTTGACTCTCTTTTAGATTTAAAGCCGTAATAACATCCGAATAACTATTTTTGTTAATTGAAGTTGCATAATTTGCGGGTACAATCACAATTCTTAAAACTTGATTTATTCTGAATTCAGCAGTTACATTTTGTAAATTAGATCCTATCATATAAATATCAACGTCAGTATTCGTATAATCATATTTATACCCAAAATTCAAACTACCATCATTATAATAATGTGTTTCGGGCAATAATTCCCATATATCACCTTGTGAATTAGCTCCCGATAGTCGATAAACTAAAACTACATCCGAAGAATAAATTCTAGGGTTAAAAGTTACCAGTTTGCCAAAATTATTGGTTGAATTAAACGAAGTGGTTATTTCAAACACTTCACTTGTAGTCGTTGTAGGTGCTATTTCAAAACTACCTGATGTTGTACAACTTTGCAAGGTTAACAATCCTGCAATAGCTAAAAGTGTAATTATCTTTTTCATGATTTCATTTTTTTATAGATTCTTATTTACATCTATTCATGAACTGTGCCAAAAATTTATTTGGATAACAAATACAAATTTGAAATACAGATGAAAAATTAAATTTATTTATAGTAATGCTTGGCTACAGCACAGAAAACACAATTATAAAGCAACACATTTTTTTTTTCAAATTGAAAAGTTTTAGAATATTTAATCCTAAAAATGATTGCCTTTTATCCCAAAACTTAAGGAGAAACTCATAGTTGTCCTCTGCGCAAAATAAATAAACTATATGATGCTGTAGTTGCAATCATTGCTAAAGAAAAAGCTGAAATTACTACTTCAGGTAAATTATTATATATTAATCTAATGGAATAATATATTAAATGAGTTTGCAAAATACTACACTAAATTCTTACTGTTTCTAAAAGCTGAGTACCAGTTATAAAAAACCCAAAACTAGCACTTTCTACAAACATTATGATGTAAGTGAGCAGCTTCCATAGATAAATAAGTTTGATATGAATGTATCTGATCTAGCAGACCAATTGAATTCCTGATTCAAAGACAACTACTCTTTAAAAACTACTAAAACTGTAACTGATATAAAATAGATTAAATTATATATTAAGTATTTGAAATTAAAAAAGCAAACTGCTTTATAAGCCTGAATTATACAAATGCAAAAAGCATCCGTTTTGGTGGATGCTTTTTAGTAAAACTTTTACTATTTAATCTATTTGGAAGAAATTACTTTTTTAGAACTACTCTCTCTATCAGTAGTCAACTTCACAATATACACTTGTTCTTTCATTTTACTAGCATTTAAATCTAGTGTAATTTCTTTGTTCAAATAACTATTGGTGTCTTTTTTTGAAAGTACCAAAATACCTTGTGAATTGAATACTTCAATCTTCACATCCGATACGTAATCAAAATTGTATTTGATTGTTAGCTGGTCTTTAATAGGAACAGGAAAAGCCTCAAAACTTGATCTTGTAGTCACCTTGTTTGTCAATACCTCTTTTGGAACAACTGGTTCAGCTGATTTAAGAGCTGATACTACTCCACAGGTAGTTAAACCAGAACCGCAACCATTGACTGAAACAGAAACCTTATAGCCCGAACCCGCCGGTATATTACTAAATATAACGGGGGAGACTGCTGTCCCTGTGTAAGTTGTTGCTGTAGTAAGCCCTACGATACCTGCAATGGCATTTCCTTCTTTATTCAATACAGTATAAGTAGCTCCATTGATTACACCGGACAGAGTAATACTAAAAGTGGTTTGATCGCAAGTAGGAGCTGTGTATGAAACACTTGGCGGAGATGGATTTGCTATTACCGTTACTGTAGCTGTTTTTTGACAACCATTACTATCCGTATATGTGATAATAGAAGTACCTGCTGACACACCTGTTACCAAACCTGTAGTACTTACAGTAGCAACACTTGGAGTGGCGGACACCCACGCATTTGAAATAGCTGGAGTGCCAGATCCGGTTAACTGTGTTGTAAAACCTACACACATACTAAGAGTTCCTGTAATAGTGGGCAATGCATTTACCGTAACCGTAGCCGTTTTTTGACATCCATTGTTATTGGTATAAGTAATGACTGAAGAACCTGCTGACACTCCTGTAACCAAACCTGCAGCGCTAACAGTAGCTACACTTGGCGTAGCAGACATCCAAGGATTAGTTCCTGCTGCAGTACCTGACCCAGTCAACTGTGTAGTAGAACCTATACACATACTAAGAGTACCGGTTATCGTAGGTAATGCATTCACCATAATTTTAATCGATCCGGTGCAACTACCATCAGCACTACTATAATTGATAGTTTTCTCCCCAGCACCACTAGCATTAGAGGGTGTAAAATAATAGGGACCGCTACCGCTTACACCAGGCCCACTAAAAGTACCTCCGCTGGGTGTAGCCGATAAAAGATAAGCTGTAGTGTCATCTGCGCATTTTGCAGCAATGGGATCAATCTCTGTGCTACCAAAATTGAGATCCACAGGAATAGGGGTTATAAAATCTTTGAGTGCAGCAGTCGAAGCTGCAGAAGCTTTTGTTTTAACCCATAATGTTTTTATTTTTAGACCACTACAACTAGCTCCCCCTCCCCCAAGTACCTGATTTAGAAGATAAGTCACATTGACAGCTGCTTCTACAAATGCATATTGTTGGTACGTATTCGTTCCAAATGCAGAATAAGGTACATTCAATTCAGCACCCGCTCTGTTAGTTTCGGCAAATGCATTAGCGCCCAAAGCTGCCAAAGTTACCAATTCATAAGACCACTTGGTTCCACTCAGTTTCCACTGGTAAATATATACAATCGGTTTTGAACCCCCATTGGTATACTCCATGGAAATGATTATATCGTCTTTTGTTCTACCGCCACCATTTGCCTTACTCGCCAATGGAGTTCCTGTAAAAGTTCCATTATCATTTTGAACAACGGTACCTTGCAATAATTCAAAATCTATATAACTGGTTCCATTAGTAGACTGACGGTCTCCGGAAATAAAGATCCACTGGTTGTTACTAGCGTCACGAGACACATGATACAGGGCATTATCAATATCGTTTTTATCTGGTGCTGAGTTTGTAAACCATTTTAAATCTGACACATAATCGTTAAATTTACTTCCATTTGTAAAAACATCGTCATTAGAACCATAAGGCTCCTCTGTATCAACACGACCGCTTGTTTGAGCCGTAGCAGGTGCCAAAATATCACCCGCATTATCAAAGACAGAACCACCTGAACCTGAACCTGCAGCTCCAGGATACCAATCGCCCTGATTAGCGGTGAAGGGAGTGGGACTAGTTGGCGTATTAGCTCTTAACCCTCCATCAATGGCGAATCCTCCCGATGGTGGGTTTACATCGGCAAACTGCCCATAAATTTGTGAAGAAAAACCCAGGGAACTAATTAAAATCAATGTCACCAAGTTTCTAAAAGAAAGTAGAAATCCATCATAACCTGATTTTGAAATGCTATTACGTGAAGTCTTTTTTGTAAGATTTAAATTCTGAAATCTAGAATTTAAATAAGAAAAATTAGGAATCAGAAAACCTAATGTGACCATACTGTCTTTCGTTAAAAAAAAAACTATTCACTTTACGGGATAAAAATTCGAAAAAATTCGAAATTGTAAAATTTTTCATGATAATAAAGTTTTAATACCATAAATTATTTAAAAGCAGGAAACTAGTGGACTTGGGAAAGAAAAACTTGCAGAAAAACAAAACATCTTCAATAAATGGATTTATGAAGTAGTCCATCATCAAAAAGAAATTATATTGTAAAGAGCAATAATGGATTCTTTTATCTATCGAGTAGTCATTTTTATAAAACAACTTAAATTTTAAAAAAATATAAATAAACCCCGAAAGTGTACTTTCGGGGTTTAATCTTAATGATCTAATCCTTCTCTATATTTTATAGAATTAGATGGTTATTAATACTACTATTGTGAAGACATTACTTTTTTAGAGCTGCTTCCTCTATCAGTAGTCAGTTTTACAATAAAAACTTGCTCTTGACCTTTATTTATATTTAAGTCAAGTACTACGTTTTTGTTTAAAAAACTATTAGTATCTCTTTTAGAATACACTAAGTTTCCTTGTGTATTAAATACTTCAATTTTAACATCTGATTGATAATCGAAACCGTATTTAATGGTTAATTGATCTTTAAAAGGAACTGGACTAGCTGTAAAACCAGCAACTTCAGTTTGTGTAACTTTAGATGTTAAACTAAGTACTGGACAATTCAATGGCGCAACATTATAACCTACGAATATTCTACATTCATCAAAAGCATTATTAAGTAAATCTTCTAATCCTGCAATTGCTGAAAGAGAAAGACCGTTTGTTGATCCTCCACCTAATGCTTGGTTTGCTAAATCAAACAATCCTTGAACTGTAGGGTTACCTCCTAAGGCAGTAACAACATTGCTAGGAATAGTGTAATATTTATATTCATTATTCACTGTTCCGTCTAGATTACAAGTGCGTTCTTTTGCTATTTCTGATCCACAGCCTCCTTGAGGAACTGCAACAGCTAAAGTTCCTGCTTGCAAGGTAAAGTTACCAAGGTTACTATTGATTCCTATATTAAGACCTAGTGCAATGGTTTGAGCCAATAAAGTATTATTGATTCTACCATTTTTCAAGTAGCTAGAAGGCAAACTATTTATTTCATAGTTACCTGCTGATAAAACATAGCTACCTCCTCCTCCAGGCATTACAGAGATAAGAGCATTTATATCGGTCATATTATTCATAATATAAACAGAATGACCTAGTGTACCAATAGTCATTTTACCTCCATAAGAAGTCAATGCTTTAGCAATAAGCTCTTTTGTTGAGTATGAAATACCTTCGGCACATGATTTACCTCCTACATTTCCATAATATCCTTGAGTATACGTACAGATCGCTTTAACACAAATTTGAGTAGTAACCAAAGCATCATCCGTAGCTGTACAACCATTGGCTGGATCAGTAACAGTAAGTGTATAAGTACCATCAGCATCAACTATTGGGCTCGCTGTATCAGCTCCCGAAACAATATGACCTCCATTACTAGCAGTCCACAAGAATGTAGCTCCTATTGTTGTAGAAGATCCTGACAATCCTACAGTGGTGTTGCCGCACAAAATTTGAGCATCAGCACCTGCATTTGCATTTGGTAGCGCATTGTTAACCGTTACAGTAACATCATCCGTATCTGTACATCCAGATGTTGTATGTGTTTTTGTTACGGTATAAGTAGTAGTTACAGAAGGATTCACCATTGGGTTAGCATTTGTAGAAGTAAATCCTACTGGTGAAGATACCCAAGAATAAGTATATCCTGCTGCCGCTGCTTCTCCTATTAAACCACCAGATACATTAATCAAACAGTTTTTAGTGAAGTCGGCTCCTGCAACAGCTACAACTGTTGGTTTATTTACCGTCACTGTAACAGCATCTGTATCTGTACAACCAGATAAAGTATGTGTTTTTGTTACGGTATAAGTAGTAGTTACTGATGGATTCACAAATGGGTTTGCACTTGTAGAAGTAAATCCTACTGGAGAAGACACCCAAGAATAAGTATATCCTGCTACCGCTACTTCTCCTATCGAACCACCTGATACATTAATCAAACAGTTTTTAGTGAAGTCGGCTCCCGCATTCGCTGTTACATCTGGTTTATTAACCGTTACAGTAACATCATCTGTATCTGTACAACCAGATGTAGTATGTGTTTTTGTTACGGTATAAGTAGTAGTAACTGATGGATTCACCATTGGGTTAGCACTTGTAGAAGTAAATCCTACTGGTGAAGATACCCAAGAATAAGTATATCCTGCTACAGCTGCTTCTCCTATTAAACCACCTGATACATTGATTAAACAGTTTTTAGTGAAGTCGGCTCCTGCAACAGCTACAACTGTTGGTTTATTTACCGTTACAGTCACATCATCTGTATCTGTACAACCAGATAAAGTTTGTGTTTTTGTTACGGTATAAGTAGTAGTTACTGATGGATTCACAAATGGGTTTGCACTTGTAGAAGTAAATCCTACTGGTGAAGATACCCAAGAATAAGTATATCCTGCTACCGCTACTTCTCCTATTGAACCACCTGATACATTAATCAAACAGTTTTTAGTAAATTCAGCTCCCGCATTCGCTGTTACATCTGGTTTATTAACCGTTACTGTTACATCATCTGTATCTGTACAACCAGATGTAGTATGTGTTTTTGTTACGGTATAAGTAGTAGTAACTGATGGATTCACCATTGGGTTTGCACTTGTAGAAGTAAATCCTACTGGTGAAGATACCCAAGAATAAGTATATCCTGCTGCCGCTGCTTCTCCTATTAAACCACCTGATACATTGATCAAACAGTTTTTAGTGAAGTCGGCTCCTGCAACAGCTACAACTGTTGGTTTATTTACCGTCACTGTAACATCATCTGTATCTGTACAACCAGATAAAGTATGTGTTTTTGTTACGGTATAAGTAGTAGTTACTGATGGATTCACAAATGGGTTTGCACTTGTAGAAGTAAATCCTACTGGAGAAGACACCCAAGAATAAGTATATCCTGCTACCGCTACTTCTCCTATCGAACCACCTGATACATTAATCAAACAGTTTTTAGTAAAGTCGGCTCCCGCATTCGCTGTTACATCTGGTTTATTAACCGTTACTGTTACATCATCCGTAGCTGTACAACCAGATGTGGTATGTGTTTTTGTTACGGTATAAGTAGTAGTCACAGAAGGATTCACCATTGGGTTAGCACTTGTAGAAGTAAATCCTACTGGTGAAGATACCCAAGAATAAGTATATCCTGCTGCCGCTGCTTCTCCTATTAAACCACCAGATACATTAATCAAACAGTTTTTAGTGAAGTCGGCTCCTGCAACAGCTACAACTGTTGGTTTATTTACCGTTACAGTCACATCATCTGTATCTGTACAACCAGATAAAGTATGTGTTTTTGTTACGGTATAAGTAGTAGTAACTGATGGATTCACAAATGGGTTTGCACTTGTAGAAGTAAATCCTACTGGTGAAGACACCCAAGAATAAGTATATCCTGCTACCGCTACTTCTCCTATCGAACCACCTGATACATTAATCAAACAGTTTTTAGTAAAGTCGGCTCCCGCATTCGCTGTTACATCTGGTTTATTAACCGTTACTGTTACATCATCTGTATCTGTACAACCAGATGTAGTATGTGTTTTTGTTACGGTATAAGTAGTAGTTACAGAAGGATTCACCATTGGGTTAGCACTTGTAGAAGTAAATCCTACTGGTGAAGACACCCAAGAATAAGTAAATCCTGCTGCCGCAGCTTCTCCTATTGAACCTCCTGATGTATTAATCAGACAGTTTTTAGTGAAGTCATCTCCTGCCACAGCTACAACTGTTGGTTTATTCACTGTTACAATCACTTCATCAGTATCACTACAACTTGTACCTGTTTTAGTTTTAGTAACAGTATACGTAGTGTTTACTAATGGATTTGCGATTGGATTTGCAATATTTGTAGCAGATAATCCTTCAGCTGGGCTCCATGAATAGGTAAATCCAGCTTGTGGAGTTTCTCCTATTTCTTTACCATCAGGATTGCTAATACATGTTTTAGTAAAATCAGCTCCAGCAAAAGCTTTTGGAGTAAAATCCAAATCTAATTGAATAGGTCTTCCAGGGAAATCTTTTAATTCAGATTGACTTGAGTTTCCTGAACTTCTAGTTCTAATAAACAAGGTACTTATCGTAAAGCATTCACTACTTGTGGCTTTAAATACCTGAGTCAAATTTATACCCCCTTCAGCCCATTGATTTGGTGCATAAGAACCCGTAGCTCCACTTCCATAAACATCAAAAGGTACATCAGTAGTTGAAGTATTATTAGTGCAAAAAATATTTCCTTTAATTCCTGGAACTGAATAGTTAACACCATCAAAAACAACTACGTATTCAAAACCACCGCCTGCTTTTTCAGACCATTTTTGAATTACGACAGTAGCATCACCACCACCCTGAGTAAACTCAATAGTAATTAACAAATCGCCTAAGGTACGACCACCATCTGTTCCCTCAGATATAAAGCTACCACTTCCACCAGTAATTGGTGCTGTATTAATTAAGGGATTGATCACTCCGGGGTTTGGTAGTGCTCCAGTTATAGTTAAGCGTTTTTGTAAAAACTCAAAATCGATATAACTACTACCATTGGTTACTTGACGGTCACCCGCAAAAAGGCACCACAAATCTTTAGAATTTCCTGTAATAGGAAAACTAAAGCTTGTACCATTAGTACTTATTCCTCCATCCATACCATCTTTTCCATAACTAAAATGAGCACCACAATTTTGAATTTCATTTTTGTTCGGTGAAGATCCTGGCCCCCAAGTATACGTATTTGGGTTATCATTTATTTTATTGGAACTCGTGAATATCGTTGGATCATTTTGAAACGGATCCTTTAGAAAAAAGGTAACTGGAACAGGATCAATTGTTCCAGGATAAAGAAGACTTCCATCTGCAAGGTTAAGTATCCCATGGTTAGTGCCATCAATAGGATAGTATTCTTGAGGATTGGTACCTGGAATGGGTTTACCACTTAAATAATTTTTTCTATCAAACAAATCTCCAACATTTAAGTAGATGGAACTGGTACCAGTAGGTTCATGAGCCCAACCATCACCGTCAATTCCATCACCTAATAATGGATATTGTACAGGTACAACCCCTTTAATAGACTGTGCATTTGTCGTATATCCCGTCACTAAAATTGCCACTAAAATAAGTGGCATAGCAAACCACTGGCGCCAAAAGTAGGACCAGTAATCCGAAATAAAATCAATAGCTCTTCTCTCCTTAAATTTTAAAAAATTTAATTTAGAAACTGTTTTTTTCGATATAAAGAAACTCATTACTTCATTAGACAAAACATCGAAAAAATTCGAAATTGTATTCTTTTTCATAATAATAGTATTTTTATGCCATACGTTATATTAAGTAGGATATTGAAAGAATGGGGGAATCAAATGTCTAAACATCATCTTCATAGCTAATTATGAAGTGTACCATCATCCAAAGGAGTAATGTAATTCAAACATGAAATACAATCAACCTCTAGCAATATTTGCGTCACTTTTTGCAAATGACTTTTAAAGTTATGAGTAACAAATAGGTTCTATCAAATGTTTTCAAACTTGGGGAGAAAACTAGTTAAAAATCAAAATAACTTCAGAATTTATATTCTTGAAGTTTTCCATCATTTAAAGAAATTATTAAACAATAAAACAGCATCCTTTTACAAACCAAATATTTATTAATTAATAAAAATTGAAAACTTAGTTTAAAAAATTGAAAATGAAGACTGATAAAAGCTTTTATGCTTGATATAGAAACTTGCAAAAAATTGATTATCAAAGTTTTATTTTCTTTAAAAGCACTTTTGGAAAAAATCGTAATACTGCTTTCTTTGTTGTTTAAAAGCAACTTTAAATTACAACCTATCCCGAATAATTTGTTAATCAAAGTTAAAGGATTAACTAAAAAAAGGGAAGAAAAGGCGGTAAAACAAGACTAAATTCTATTTTTAACGATGAGGAACATTGTTCGTTAAGAAAAGCATTACATCAATAAAATATTAATAAAAAACTACTGGTTAACTTGTTGTTTATCAATACATTATAAATAATATTACATAAATTTTGTTAAACATAAATTCGTGTTAAACTTCTAAAAAATAATCTAACATATTCTTATTCAATTGATTTTCACATTGATTTTTCCATAAAAAAATTAGAAAAATTTTTCATAATCTTAAATTAAAAAAAAGCAACACACTTTTTTAAATTTCCAAATGAGTGTTCAAAATTTTAACATAATTATTCATTTGAAAAGTGGAGGCAAACAAAAAACAATAAAAAAGACATTTTTACTAAAAAGAGAAATCACTTTACGAACATAAACACATCAATAAACATTCTTGTAAAAATTTGAATCTACAGCTACAAAATAAACTTCATAATACTTTGAAAATCAATAACATAATACAAAATCGTTTTTAATTGATTCTTTTTTAAATAAAAAAGAATTAGTCTAATAATATGTCTTTCCATTATTAACAAGTTTATTGTACTAATATCTTCATAAAAAGGATTCATTCAGTTCCCGTATTAATCTGCTTAATACAATTCCAAAAACAGTTTAAATAATTCCTTTTATTTATAGTTATGTTATCCAAATTTGTTTTTTAATAGTTCTAACTTTTCAAAAAAAACTTCCTCTTCTTATGAGGGTCCTTAATGCACTGTATTTATTTTTTGGCTTATTGATTAGTAAAATAAGTTCCTTCAAAAGCTTCAATTGTTGCAATTGTTTATTTTTTGCATAAAATACAACCAGTATTATTTAGTTGCAAAACAAATTATTCATTGTTTTGAATTTAAAAACACTCCTTTTTTTTAACATAACAAAAAATATGCTTAACTTTAAGTTCCCTTAGTCGTAAATAAAAAAAACACAACTAGCTGTAAAACAAATACTTAGTAGCTAAAATATTACTTTTTTATTTCTACAGTTTTTCCTCTTATTTTATTAATTGAATTTAGATTACAATTAAAAAAACACTTACGATGAAAATAATACTTACAGGTGCAACGGGAGTTTTGGGTTCACAAATCATGTATGAAATCCTTGAACTATTTATACGAGATTCAATTAATGGAAAACTTTTATTGATTTCTAGAAGCAAAGGAAAAAAGTCTGCATTAGACCGCATCAATAAATTACTTTCCAGTAGTTACACTCCAAAAATATTAAAAGACCAAGGGCTTGAAAAGCTAGATCAATACATCGAAATTATTGATACCGATTTAGATTCGGTACAAGAAAACTTTTCTAGTAAAATTGATGGTGCCTATTTCATCCATTCGGCTGGTTACGTTAATTTATCAACAGACGAAGAACACCGAGAAAAAATATTTGACGAAAACACTAAAATCACCAAAGTCATTTTAAACAATTTTCATCATTCCATAAAAAAATTCATTTATATAGGCACTGCTTTTTCCTCAGGAGAACGTACTGGAATTGTAGAAAATGATTTTCACAATCTTGATTTCATTCCCCAACATCGCAACGCATACGAAAATGCCAAGTTTTATTCGGAGAACTTTGTTGCAAAACGATGTAAAGACTTAGGATTGCCTTTTCAAATACTGCGTCCAAGTGTTATTTGTGGACGATTAATGGATGACGAAAACAAATATTTCGTTTCCAAATACATGGTTTTCTATCTCTTGGCTAAATTTTTCTATCTTGCTGCTCAAAGAACAACCGAACAGGAAAATGTACGTTTTATGATCAATGAAAAAACAGGTTTAAATATAATTCCTGTAGATTATGTAGCCAAAATAATTGTTTCCGTTTTCAGGAGAGATGACATTCAACAACTCAATATTGTAAGCCATAAAAGTTTAAATCTGGTCAAAGGATTAGAATTAATTATGGATGAAATGGGCTATAAAAATTATACTATAATAAGAAATGCTCCCCATTTTGAGTACCAAAATACCACCGAAAAATTATATTACGAAAGTATTGGTAAGCACCTCAAACCCTATTTAGTGACTAGTGCCAAACAATTTAACACTACCTTATTGAATTCTATTCTAGAAATTCCAGTACTCGATGATGAAACATTTACACAACTCATTCGATATGCAAAATTGCACAAATTCAAAGATGTAAATATCTAATTTCGTTTTCTAATAATTAATTTAAAAAGTAAAACAAAATAAAAAAGACCTTCCTCCCGAAGATTCGGAACTGAAAGGTCTTTCTAATTTTTAATCTGTTCCACAAAAAAGGCAGAACTGCGATTCATCTCTTTTATGGAATGCAAAAGTGATTCTCTGCTTACATATTTCTTCTATATTGTCCACCCACTTCAAATAAAGCGGCAGTTATTTGTCCTAATGTACACACTTTAGTTGCTTCCATTAAGTGGTCAAATAAGTTTTCATTTTCAATAGCAGCGTCTTGTATGCGGTCCAATTGTTCTTTTACTTGCTTTGCATTGGCTTTATGTAAGTTTTCCAATGTTTGAATCTGGAATCGCTTCTCTTCTTCTGTTGCACGAATCACTTCAGCAGGAATCACTGTTGGCGACCCTTTGGAACTTAAAAACGTATTTACTCCTATGATTGGGAATTCCCCAGTATGTTTCAACGTTTCATAATACAAACTTTCTTCTTGAATTTTAGAACGTTGGTACATGGTTTCCATAGCACCAAGAACTCCTCCTCTTTCTGTTATTCTATCAAATTCTTGCAGGACAGCTGCTTCAACAAGATCCGTTAATTCTTCAATGATGAACGAACCTTGAATTGGATTTTCATTTTTGGCTAGACCTAACTCTTTATTAATAATCAATTGGATTGCCATGGCACGACGTACTGATTCTTCTGTAGGTGTTGTAATCGCCTCATCATACGCATTAGTATGCAACGAGTTACAGTTATCATATATAGCATACAAAGCTTGTAATGTGGTACGGATATCATTGAAATCTATCTCTTGCGCATGTAAAGAACGCCCTGATGTTTGAATATGGTATTTCAACATTTGCGCTCTTTCGTTGGCTCCGTATTTAACTTTCATGGCTTTCGCCCAAATTTTACGTGCCACACGACCAATAACTGCATATTCAGGATCTACTCCGTTCGAAAAGAAGAACGATAAGTTAGGTCCAAAATCATTGATACTCATTCCACGGCTCAAATAGTATTCTACATACGTAAATCCATTTGAAAGTGTAAATGCCAATTGTGTTATTGGGTTTGCACCCGCCTCAGCAATATGGTATCCCGATATTGAAACCGAATAAAAATTACGAACATTGTTAGTAATAAAATATTCTTGAACGTCTCCCATTAAACGCAAAGCAAATTCGGTAGAGAAAATACAAGTATTTTGAGCTTGATCTTCTTTTAAAATATCAGCCTGAACCGTTCCACGAACTTGTGAAAGTGTTCTAACTTTAATTTCATTATATACGTCTAAAGGCAATACTTGATCTCCTGTTATTCCTAAAAGGAACAAACCTAAACCATTATTCCCTTCGGGTAAATCACCATTGTAAACAGGGCGATTAACTCCTTTTTCTTTATATATTTTGCTAATTTTAGCTTCTACTTCTTTTTCTAAATCATTAGCTTTGATGTACAACTCACATTGTTGATCAATAGCGGCATTCATAAAAAAACCAAGCAGCATAGGCGCTGGTCCATTGATTGTCATACTTACCGACGTCATTGCATGTACCAAATCGAAACCTGAATACAATTTTTTAGCATCATCTAAACAACAAATAGAAACTCCAGCATTACCAATTTTTCCGTAAATATCAGGACGCAAATGCGGATCATTACCGTACAAAGTCACACTGTCAAAAGCAGTTGATAAACGCTTAGCCGGTAAACCCGCACTTACATAATGAAAACGCTTGTTAGTTCTTTCCGGTCCACCTTCACCTGCAAACATACGTGATGGATCTTCTCCTTCTCTTTTAAAAGGATACAATCCGGAGGTAAAAGGGAATTCTCCTGGTACATTTTCTTGTAAACACCATCTCAATATATCTCCCCAAGCTTCGTACTTAGGCAAGGCAATTTTTGGAATTTGGGAGTGCGATAACGATTCGGAATGTGTTTTTATTTCAATAACCTTATCTCTAACTTTAAACGAGTAGATCGGGTTTTTATATTTGTTTACTTTTTCATCCCAAGTCAAGATTACTTCCCAATTGTAAGGATCTAAATCCATTTTTACTTTATCAAATTGATTCAGTAAAAGGTTAAGAAAGATATTATTTTCATCGTGCTCTTTGATTGCACTTGGATAAACCGAAGTATCGTCAAGTCCAGTTTTAGTAATCACTGGAACATTTCCAGAAACCGATTCTATAGTTTTGAAAATACCATACAATTTTTGAGCTACTTTTTGTTGGCTCAAAGCGGTTTCATCATATTTTCTGTTGCTTTCTGCAATTTCAGACAAATAACGGGTTCTGTGAGGTGGAATTACGAAGATCTTCTCACTCATTTCACGCGTTACTTCAAAGGTTGATTTCAAGTCGGAATCCGTTTTCTCTACAATTTTATCCATAATGGATTTGTAAAGCGTATTCATTCCCGGATCATTGAACTGTGAAGCAATAGTTCCAAAAACAGGCATATCGTCTGGATTTGCATCCCATAGATTATGATTGCGTTGGTATTGCTTTTTTACATCACGAAGGGCATCTAATGCGCCACGTTTATCAAATTTATTCAATGCTACTAAATCAGCAAAATCAAGCATGTCGATTTTTTCCAATTGTGTTGCAGCACCAAATTCTGGTGTCATTACGTATAACGAAACATCAGAATGGTCCATAATCTCGGTATCCGATTGACCAATCCCTGAAGTTTCCAAAATGATGATATCGTATTTTGCCGCTTTGATTACTTGAATCGCATCAGCTACATATTTTGATAAGGCAAGATTGGATTGACGTGTTGCTAGAGAACGCATGTACACTCTAGGACTATTAATCGCATTCATACGAATTCGATCTCCAAGAAGCGCTCCTCCTGTTTTACGTTTTGAAGGATCAACCGAAATTAAACCAATCGTTTTCTCTGGAAAATCGACTAGAAAACGACGAACTAATTCATCTACTAATGATGATTTTCCAGCTCCACCTGTACCAGTAATTCCTAGAACGGGTGTTTTGCAGTTTTTATTTATTTCATGAATGGCATCCAATGCTGGTTTCGCAATTTCAGGAAAATTCTCTGCCGCCGAAATTATTCTAGCAATAGCTGTTGGATTTTTGGAAGCCAATTTCACTACTTCATCCGTTAATTTGTCTCCAGTAGGAAAGTCTGATTGTTGAACCAAATCATTAATCATTCCTTGTAAACCCATAGAACGACCATCATCTGGCGCATAAATTCGGGTGATTCCGTAAGCTTGTAGTTCCGCAATTTCAGAAGGTAAAATTACTCCTCCTCCTCCACCGAAGATTTTAATATGTCCTGCTCCTTTTTCTTTTAGCAAATCATACATGTATTTAAAATACTCATTATGGCCTCCTTGATAGGAAGTCAAAGCAATTGCATTAGCATCTTCTTGAATAGCGGTATTCACCACTTCTTCAACACTACGATCATGCCCAAGATGAATTACCTCTACTCCTGTAGACTGAATAATTCTTCTCATGATATTTATAGCTGCATCATGACCATCAAATAATGAGGCGGCAGTGACAATTCTTACTTTATTCTTAGGAATATACGGTGTTTGTGGATTCATTTTGAGAATATGATAATTTTAAGGGTGCAATTTACAAAAATTTTTAATGATTGTTCTATGTTCCTTTGAGATGTTAATAAAAAAGCAATAATCTTCTAAATTAGCCCCGATGGAAGTGGCATCCCACGCTTTTGGGCGTGGATATAACGGACAGCGGGACAATTGTTCCTAAATATAACATAAAGTTTGTGCTTCTATAAAAAATTATGCTACTCTATTTGAATTAAATAGTATTTTTGGTCTAAATAAATAAAATTATGAAAAAATTAATAGCAATTATAGCCTTGTTTTCTCTTTCTAGTTGTGCTGAATTACAACAAATTGCCAATCAATACCCTACACTTGGAACTGCGGGAAATATTAATATTGCAGGTGGATTGCGAGAAGCTTTAAATAATGGAATTTCTAAACAAGTTACAAAGCTTACAGCGACTGACGGTTTTTTGAAAAATGAAGCTGTAAAAATTTTATTGCCACAAGAATTGCGAAAAGTAGATGCGGGTTTAAGAAGCATCGGTCTTAGTTCCCTTGCCGATGAAGGTTTAAAAGTACTGAATCGTGCGGCTGAAGATGCTGTGAAAGAAGCGACACCCATATTTGTAGATGCTGTCAAAAACATGACTTTTACGGATGCTAAAACTATTTTATTAGGTAATAATACTGCTGCGACTGCTTATTTACAAAGTAGTACTTCGACTGCATTGTATGGCAAATTTAATCCTGTAATCAAGAATTCATTTAGCAAAGTTGGAGCAGATAAAGTGTGGACCAATATCATCACTAAATACAACAGTATTCCACTGGTTAACAAAGTAAACCCTGACTTGACGGACTATGTTACGAATCAAGCGATGGATGGTGTTTTTAAAATGATTGCCGTTGAAGAATTAAACATAAGAACGAATATCACTGCAAGAACTTCTCCTTTATTACAATCTGTTTTTGCTATGCAAGACAAAAAATAATTAATACCTATTCTCAAAAATAATTATCCAAAATGCAAAAGATTACCTTACTCATTCATTGCAAAGACCAAAAAGGAATTATTGCCGCAGTAACTAATTTTATACTAAAAGTAGAAGGAAACATTACCTATATCGATCAACATGTTGATGTAGAACAAAATGTTTTTTTCATGCGTTTAGAGAGCCAATTGACCAATCCTGAAATTAGTTTAGCGGCTATAAAAGAAGATTTTGAAAAAACCATTGCCCATGATTTCAATATGGCTTGGGATTTTTATAATAAAGATTTAAAACCAAAAATGGCTTTGTTTGTTTCTAAATACAACCATTGTTTATATGATATTTTAGGTCGCTATAGTGCTGGAGAATTAAACGTTGAAATTCCTTTGATTATTAGCAATCACATGGACTTGAAGCCTATTGCGGATCAATTTAATATTCCGTTTTATCATGTTCCTTTTACAAAAGACAATAAAGAAGAAGGAGAGAAAAAACAGATTGAATTATTGAAAGAATTTGAAGTGAATTTTATTGTTTTGGCAAGATACATGCAAATCATCACGCCGAAACTGATTTCGCTTTACGAAAATAAAATCATCAACATTCACCATTCCTTTTTGCCCGCTTTTCCAGGTGCAAAACCGTACCATTCGGCATTTAAACGAGGCGTAAAGATTATTGGTGCAACAAGTCATTATGTTACTGAAGAACTAGACGAAGGACCAATTATTGAGCAAGATATCTCTCGCGTTTCTCATATCAATTCAGTAGATGACTTTATAATGAAAGGTCGAGATTTAGAACGAATTGTTTTGGCAAGAGCCATAAAACTACATGCCGAAAGAAAAGTAATGACCTACAGTAATAAAACAGTCATTTTTCTTTAAAATGATTTTTTTTTCATCATGAAAATAGCTCACTTAATGTGGGCTATTTTTATAGAAATACATTCCTAAGATAAAAAGAATTTAATAACGCATTGATATACAGCCATAAAGCGTAAAAACTAAAAATCTTAACTTATACACAACAAACTAATAACACAATATTAACAGCTTTACGCTTCCTTATATATGATCTTTGCAGAGTAATAAACTGGTTATTTATTATTTGGTTTTGGTTAGTTAAAGAATTGCCGGCATCTTAGGATGCCGGCATTTTTTATTTAGTTCTATTCATAAAAGAAAGAACCTCTTTATTGAAAACAAGAGGTTGCTCTACATTTACCACATGACCACAATTTTCTATTACTAATAATCTTGATGATTTATAATGATTTTCAACCACCTTGCGAACGGCTGGTAAAAACATATAGTCTTCCTCTCCCATAACATATAGCGTAGGAATATTCAACTCTACCTGACGAAACCATTTTAAAACAGGATTAATTTCGGCAGTGAGTTTAAACCATTTAATAAACTCTTTTTGGTATAATTTTTTGGCTTCATTTATAAAAAGTAATCGAGATTGTTTGTGGCTTTTTTTAGGCATAATCACAAAGGCGAAAAACCGATATAAAACCAAATAAGGTAAAACATACTTGAAAGCGTTCCCCAATTTCATTAAAATCTGCGAACGAAAATTCATTTTCAATATGGCGCCACCTAGAATCATACTTTTCACGCGTTCCGGATACATTTCAGCTAATTGCCTAATTAAAATAGTTCCCATTGAAATACCTATAAAATGGGATTTTTCAATTTTCAGATGATCCAGCACTTCCAAAATATCATTGGCCAAAGCCGAAAAAGTATATTTTTGCTTAAAAGCGGTTTTTAAAGTAGTTTTGGATGCTCCATGACCGCGCAAATCCAATAACAATACATTATAATGCTTTTGAAAATCTCTAATTTGCTTGAACCAAATAGAAGAACTTCCTCCTGCACCGTGCACAAAAGTCACCCATTGCTTTTCCTGATCACTATCAGCCAAGTGGGCACCTTTTATATTTTCATAAATTGTATAACAAATCACCGTTTTTTGGCAAAAATAGTACATTAATTCTAAATCTCAATCTTAACTAATTTTTAAGTATTTTATAAGAATCAAAAAAACTAAATTTGCAAAAAATTACGATTATGATTGGCTTACTGAAAGAGAAGAATGAAATTGAGAAACTCCAAGAAGAATATAAAAAATTAGCAGACACAAACTTTAAAGTAGACGCTAGTATTAAAACTAAAATCCCCAAAGAAGAATTAGTTCTTGAAGAATGTGAATCATAGTTTTTGATGTAACATTTTGAAATAATCAAAGGCTTTTAGCAAGCGGCTACCGTACCACGAAAACATTTCTCCATCTACCAAGACGGTTTGCGCTTTATCCGTATAGTTGCTTATTTCATATCCATCTTCTTTTTTAAACGGATAAGGTTCAGAAGACAGAAAAATAAAATCGGGATCACCATCTTGAACAATTTCTTCTATGGCAACTTCGGGATAACGTCCTTTAGTGTCATATATGTTCTTGAAGTGGTTGAGTTTTAATAATTCGTTTATAAAATTATCCGAACCCGCCACCATATAAGGATTTTTCCAAATAAAATAGGCCGCTTTCTTCACTGGAATGTCCTTTATGAAATTTTTAAAATCGCTCAAGGCAAAAGCCAATTTGTCGTTCCATTTTTGAGCCTCGGTTCTACAATTAAACAGCTGACCAAAATCAGATATCATTTGGAAATTATCTTCAATTGTAATGATATTTGTAACCCAAACAGGGCATATTTCGCTTAATCTTTCAACGATTTCTTGGGTATTCTCCTCTTTGTTGCAAATGATAATATCTGGTTCTAATAGACGGATTTTTTCATAATGCACTTTCTTGGTTCCTCCTACTTTTGTTTTGGTGGATTTAAAATGATATGGGTGTACACAAAACTTCGTTATCCCAATTATTTTAGCCTCTTGCCCTAAGTCATATAATAATTCAGTTTGCGAAGGCACCAGAGAAATAATTCGTTTTGGCGAAGTTTCAAAGGTGTGGGAAGTCCCGAGTTGATCGATGAAAGAAATTTGTTTCAAGTTTTTTTGTTTAAAGGTTTAACCACAAAGTTCTCAAAGGACACAAAGGATTTTTTTAAGTTGCTAAGTTACGCCGACTCAAAGTCACAAAGTTCGTAGGTTTTAACTTGAGGTTTGAATTTCATAATTCGATCAGCGAATTTTAAGTATTAAAAACGTTAAACTTTTTAAAACCATGTAGGTATGAAGAAAAATCAAGACCTCTCTTTATAGACAATCCAAAACCTGAAACCTGAAACTTTAAACAAATTACCCACAAACTGAGACAACTTGAAACTTTAAACCTGAAACTTTAAACTTACAATAGCCTCCATCTCCTGTTGCATTTTCAAGGCTTCTTCTCTTGCTTTGACGGCAAAATCAGTTCCGTTTGAGGCATAGATAATTGCTCTTGAAGAGTTGATCAATAACCCTATGTTGTCGTTCATTCCGTATTTGCATACTTCCGAAAGGCTTCCACCTTGTGCTCCTACTCCCGGAACTAGCAAGAAACTATCTGGAACAATTTTTCGAACCTCTGTAAAATATTCTGCTTTGGTAGCACCAACCACATACATTAAGTTTTCGCTGTTTTTCCAAGATTTAGAGGTTTCAAGTACTTGCTTGTACAATTCTTGTCCGTTCACAAGTAAAGTCTGAAAATCAAAAGCACCTTCATTAGAAGTCAGCGCCAACATGATAGTATGTTTGTTTTCGAAAGCTAAAAAAGGCTCTACCGAATCTTTCCCCATATACGGAGCAACAGTTACACTATCAAAGTTTAAATCTTCAAAAAAAGCTTTGGCATACATCGAAGACGTATTTCCTATATCTCCTCGTTTTGCATCGGCAATCGTAAAAATTTCAGGATAATTGGCATTGATATATTGGATTGTTTTTTGCAAAGCCAACCACCCTTTTATACCGTAAGCTTCAAAAAAAGCAATATTGGGTTTGTAGGCAACACATAAATCATGTGTTGCGTCAATAATAGCTTTGTTAAACTCAAAAATAGAATCTTCTAAATCTAAAAGATGTTTTGGAATTTTATTTAAATCGACGTCCAGACCTACTGCGAGGAATGATTTCTTGATTTTGATTTGTTCAATTAGTTCTTGTGTAGTCATTTTTCTTGTAGTTGTGCGACAAAATTACAAACATAGAGTTAATATCGGTTAGAATACTACGATAAAATTCCATTTAATTTACAAAATCAAAATCCGTAGTTCTCAGTTTAATGAAATCTTTACTACCCACCAAATTGACTATTTGTAAGTTCTTTTTTTAATACCATACAAAAGAAATGGAACTGTAAAAGCGTAAAACAACTGTTAAAAAAAACACAAAATACAAGAAACTGCTACTAGAGTCTATTTTAATAACAAAAAAAATCTCACAAATAATCCGTTAATAATCAACACACAACTATTATTTTATTGTTGAAAATTTCATAATTTCACGCCTAAAATTTAAAAAATGATAGTACGAATGGGTATTCAATAAATTTAGTATTAACATTTTTATATCTTTACTAATTAACAAAAATGCTTATGAAAGTACATTTGAAGTTTGACTATGCTCAGTTAACAAAAAAGATTGTCCAAGAAAAACTATCCGAATTAGGATATAAATACAATTATATTGGGTTTGGTGAATTCAATTTTTTAGAAAAAGTACCTACTGCAAAAATAAAAGAAATCACTTCTATTTTCGATGAGTATGGTATAGAAATAGTTGAAAATCAAAAAAGCATATTAGTTCAAAAAATTAAAGATACCATCGTTGAAATGGTTCACAATGACGAGCAATTAAATATAAAAAGCTCCGTATACATTGCTGATAAATTAAACATGAGTTACGCCTATTTGTCTAATCTATTTTCAGAAGTCACTTTTACTTCGATTGAAAACTTTATTATAATTCAAAAAATAGAATTAGCAAAACAATTAATGCTTAACACCTCATTGAACATAACTGAAATTTCCATTCAGTTGAACTATTCCAGTGTAGCGCATTTAAGCACACAATTCAAAAATATGACAGGCATGACTCCTTCCGTTTTTCAAAAGTTAATTAATAAACGAAAAGAACAATTAGATAAAAATAACAGCTAAAACAAGACTCTATGACTACTGATTACATAAATATTTGCCTTGCAGACGATGACGAAGACGACAGGTTGTTTTTTACAGACGCTTTTGACGAATTGAAAATAAATACAAAAGTGAGCACTTTTAAAGATGGTGTAGAGTTAATGAATTACTTAAACCATTTTGATGCTGTTTTACCTAACATTTTATTTTTAGACTTAAACATGCCAAAAAAAAATGGTCTCGAATGTTTATTGGAAATAAAAAAAAATAAAACCCTAAATGATATTGTCGTTGCCATCTATTCAACCTCATCATCAGAAGAACATATCGATGAGACTTTTATAAATGGTGCTAATATTTATATTAAAAAGCCAAGTGATTTTGATAGTTTAAAAAAAATACTTTCTGACGTGGTGACCATAAACTGGCAATACCATACCTCTGGTTTAAATAAAGATAATTTCTTAATGAGAATGTAAAATGAAATATATTCAGCTTCATAAATCGCCACTATTTTTAAAAATAATTTTTATTATCTCAGTAACAATTATATTTTTTATTGGCGCTATTACTTTTAAACACATTACTGTTCTAAAAAAAACATCCAATTGGGTAAGTAATAGTTATGAAGTAAATATTGAACTGGAGCGTTTAATTTCTTACCTAAAAGATGCCGAAACTGGAGAAAGAGGTTATATATTGACTAAAGAGAAAAGTTTTCTTGAACCTTATATTGCATCTAAACATTTAATCAAAAATTCTTTCAAGAAAGTAACCTTATTAACTGTCAACAGTAGGACTCAGCAAGCAAATTTAAAAAAATTAATATTCCTCATTAATACCAGACAAAACTACCTTTCCAAAACATTGTATCTTGTTGAGCATGAAAATTATGATCAGGAAGTTTTTAAAAGTTATTTAGAAATTGGAAAAAAAACAATGGATTCTATACGAGATAAAATAGAAGAAATGATTGTTGTTCAAAAAAGACTTTTACAAAACAGGCAATTGGATTATGAGTCCACTATGAATTATACTCCGCTACTTATTTATCTTACCCTTTTAGTGACCTTAGTTTTAATTACGATTGCATTTATTAAAATGAATCAGGACTTAGTGACCCTTAAAAAAACAATTAACACACTTTCAGTTGCCAATGAAGCCAGTAATCTTGCGGAGATTGTGGGAGGTTTTGGAAGCTGGCAATTCAATTTAAATACAGAAACCTTTGCTTTCTCAGATAATGAATATCGCTTATTAGGATGTGAACCTCAATCTTTTAAGGCAAGTCTCGAAGAATTTTACAAATTTGTTCACCCAGACGATTTACAACACGTAATTGACAACGCGAACAACATTCCTATTGAAACAACTTTACCTGCATTTACTTATAGAATTATCAGAAAAGATGGCGAAATAAGATATTTCAGAGCTTTAGGACGAGTTGTAACAGTAGCTTCTGGCGAGAGAACACATATAGGAACTACAAGTGATGTTACTGAGGAAGTGTATGCTAATAACTTTATTGAAGATCGAAATAGAGAATTAGAAAGTAACAATAAAGAACTAACGGCATTCAACTACATTGCGAGTCACGATTTACAAGAACCACTACGAAAAATTGAAACTTTTCTCTCAAGATTAGTTAGTAAAGATTATGACAATTTATCTAAAGCAGGACAACAATACGTGACCAGCATACAATATTCTGCTAATCGAATGCGTATTCTTATTGAAGACTTATTGCAATTCTCTAGAACTAATAAAACTGAAAAAGCTTTTGAAGACGCTGATTTAAATTCCTTATTAGAAAATGCAAAACAAGAACTAGCTCAAATAATTGAAGATAAAAACGCAAGTATTAAAAATACTGAATTACCTCATTTAAAAGTAATTCCATTTCAAATGCAGCAGTTGTTTATTAATTTAATTGGTAACTCATTAAAATACAGTAAAGAAGACAGCAGTCCAATCATTCAAATTAATTGTTCAACAATCAGTGCCAATAACGAAGAATTATTACCTAACAACAATCTGAACTATTATAAAATCACCATTGATGACAACGGAATCGGATTTGAGCAAGAATATGCTAAAAAGATTTTCATCCTCTTTAATAGACTTCACAACAAAAACGAATATAACGGAACAGGAATTGGTTTGGCTATTTGTAAAAAAATAGTAGAAAACCACAAAGGATTTATATTTGCCAATGGAGTATTGAATCAAGGTGCTACATTTACTATTTTTCTCCCTGAGGCATAAGAGTCAACCATATACTATCTTCTAAACTCAATAAAAGATACTTCAACTCCTGATAAAACGCACAAAAAAATCTCTTTTTGGCATGTATCAGTCTGCAATAAGTTTTAAATTATATAAAATCACATTTAAATTCTGTAATAAAAATCGAAATTGATGTAACAAACTTTTGCTATCAACTATCGATCTTTGTCTATATAAAACAAATCTTTAAATAAGATACTGAATTAGAACATTTATAAAAAAATATGGGTTGCTTTATTAACGACGGGAATAACCAAATTAATGCAAGCAGCTAATACACTTTAATTATTAATTATATATAAAAACATCATGCAAAATTTATTATACATTGTAGCAGTAGTATTAGTAATACTATGGGCATTAGGATTCTTCGTTTATAGTTTAGGAAGTATTATTCACATATTATTAGTAATAGCTGTTATTGCAATTTTACTAAGAGTGATAAGAGGGTAATTAGATAAAACAAATGAAAAACAACAATTTAACAATAGGAATACTTGGAGGTTTCGTATTAGGATCATATTTAGGAATGCTATTTACCCAAGAAAAAAGAGAAATTGCTAAAAATAAAATAGTTGATAACGCCAACAATTTAAAAAAAATGGTAAAACACTCAACTAATATATTGAATGATACAATTTCTGAAAAAATAAATAGCCTAAAAAATCAATCACAACAATTGAAAGAAAACGCTATAGTAGTTATAGAACAAGAAAAAACAAAATTAGAAAATATAAAAGACATTAATAAATCAGTCTTTTTATAATAGCAAGCGAATTAAATGTACAGTAAAAAAACGTACTATTTTAAAAAGCACATTCAATCTAAACATAAGAGTATTCAATAGCTTGCTACACTACTAATTCTATGTTTAATACGATGATCAATCGTATGAAAAATGTCCTTTTTAATGATTTTCAAGCAGTCAAAATAAAGGTGCTAAAAAACGGTTTAGTACATATCTATTTTAGACTTATATATGTAATAAAACCATAATAATACCAGAATGAAAAATTCAATACCACTATTAGGATTTTTTTTAATAGCAATTAGTTTGACATCTTGCAAAACCCAAGAAGAAAAAAAAGCAGAACAAGTTACTAATAATTATGTTCGTTTCGTTGATTCAATCAGTCATAAAAGCACTGACGATTTACTGTCAAATTGGGCCATCATCAACACCTCATTTGAGAATAAAACAGCTGAAATCAATACTGAAATTGACAAATTAGAGGACAATCATGATTTTGATGCCAAAATCGATTCGGCTATCGCCAAATATGAAGTTTTAAAAAAATCAGTCCTTCTACTAAAAGAAAACAAGTAAATATTCAAGAACTAAAACTAAAAAATGCCACACTAATTAATAGTATGGCATTTTTATGTATTCAATATTTTTTTACGCTATTTTCTTAAAAAACCTCGCTTGCTTCTTTCAGTTTCTCCATGTTGTTCACTAATGCTAGTTCGTCAACAATTTTCTGGATATCACCATTCATAATGTTTCCTAGGTCATACAGGGTTAAACCAACTCTATGGTCCGTTACACGCCCTTGTGCGTAATTGTAAGTACGAATTTTAGCAGAACGGTCACCTGAACTAACTTGAGACGTACGTGTAGTAGCATCTTCAGCTTGTTTTTTGGCTAATTCTTGTTCGTATAAACGAGAACGCAATACGCCAAAGGCTTTATCCTTATTCTTGTGTTGTGATTTTTGATCTTGACATTGTGCTACCAATCCAGTTGGAATATGCGTCAAACGCACTGCCGATTTGGTTGTATTTACTGATTGTCCACCAGGTCCTGACGAACAAAAGAAATCCACACGTACATCATTCATATCAATTTGCACATCAAATTCCTCTGCTTCTGGCAATACCATAACAGTTGCTGCTGATGTGTGCACACGTCCTTGCGTTTCCGTTTGTGGTACACGTTGCACACGGTGAACACCCGCTTCAAACTTCAATGTTCCATAAACATCTTCACCAGTAACTTCAAAGATTACCTCTTTAAATCCACCCGAAGTTCCTTCATTCATATCCACAACTGACGTTCTCCATCCACGGTTTTCGCAGTATTTAGTATACATACGGAATAAATCCCCTGCAAAAATACTCGCTTCATCCCCACCCGTTCCGGCACGAATCTCCACCATCACATTCTTCGCATCTTCAGGATCTTTAGGAATCAACATAAACTTGATTTCTTCCTCTAGTTCTGGTAATCTTTCCTTTGCTTCGTCCAGTTGCATCTTGGCCATTTCGGTCATATCTGCATCACTACCGTCTGCAATTATTTCATTTGCTTCATCAATATTAGCCATAAGTAGCACGTATTCGTCTCTCTTTTCAGCCAATGCTTTTAAGCTTTTATACTCTTGATTCAATTGCACATAACGCTTCTGATCAGAAATAACATCCGGCTGGATAATCAAATCCGATATCTCATCGAAACGTTGTTTTACTATTTGAAGTCTATCTAACATAATCTTAGTCCTTTATTTGGAGTGCAAAAATACGAAATTTTTGTTTAAAGTGTAATGTTTAAAGTTCCAAGTTTTTTCAGGAGCTATTTCCTGCTATCCGCTGTATTCCCGATAATAAAAACTAAGGCTAAAAAAAGCCTAGTTTTTCTAAATCGGGAGATGCCGCTACTATCAGGGCTAGGGCATTTGTGATTAAAAAGCACGTTATGAGGTTTCCCGTAAAGGTGCTGGAGTAAAAGGTGTTAGTTTTGAGAAACTGAATCGAATCGAATAATTTAATAAGTATTTTAGGGGAAATATTATACATTTGAAAAAACTAATTATATCTAAACCCAAAATAATGAAACTACAAAACAAACCAATTGTTCTATTTTCAATTTTAGTAATCCTATTTAGTTCATGTTCCACATCAAAAAACACAATTACTTTATCAAGTGGTAAGAAAATTGACAGTCGCTTAATAGGTGTTTGGAAAGGTTCTGAAAACGGTAAACAAATTGCCAATCTTACAAAAGAATGGGAAATGAAACGTAATTCAGATGGTACTTTTACTATCAATTTTACAACAATTTCAGACAGTATTACAGATGAATTTGAAGAATCTGGAAATTGGTGGATTAAAGGGAAAAAGTTTTATGAATATCATGATGATTCTAAAGAAACTGACATTTATAATTATACCATTTTAAATGAAGAACAAGTTAAATTTAAAATGATAAAAACCGACATAGACTTTGCAGAAGAAAATTATACTTTTGTCGATACAAAAATCTCAACTAAAACCAATAATGATACAAAAAAAGATGGTTTATCATTAGAAACTGCCTTAAAAGTACAAAACATAAAGGAAGAATATGAATATGTAAGAAGCCAATGCATCAATTGCCAAGTGCTAGGTCAGGCACTTTTACAACACAAAGGGAAACCTTACGATAAATTAACGTTGAAAAATGGCAATGGTGAAGAAATATCATATTACTTTGATATTTCTAGTTTTTTTGGAAAATGGTAAATCAAGTTTTGGCAGAACTAAAAAGTTTAGACAAATTTTATTTAAAGTGATTATTGTTTTTTACATAACCAAATCAATTATAAAACAATGACCCATTTCAAAAACGCACTGTTTTGCTTATTTTGTTTCTCTGGAAAATCTGGAAGAATTGAATTTGGAATTTATTTTCTCATTTACAGTATTTTACAATTTATTATGATCGATTTATATACTGATATAAATTTAGACAATGAAAAAATACTAAATTTATTTTATGTTGATTTAATCCTATTATTACAATTTGTACCCATGCAAGCTGTAGCTACCAGAAGATTAAGAGATTTAAATTTAAACACAACTCTAATTATTATAAATATCATTCCAGTTGTAAGTCTATTGTTTAAAATCTATTTATCAGTTGCAAAATCAAAATCGTCTCCAAACTTCTTTAAAGAAGAAAAATAGAAGTTTCTCATTAAAACTTGATGATTAACAATATAAAGTCTCGACTGCGCTCGACTTGACAAAACGTTTTGTTTAAGAATGTAGCTGCTGTCACATCTAGCCCAGCTACCGCATGAATCCTTTCGTGTGGTACACATAGATTAAACCTGACATCTCAAAAATACAATCCGTGCTCACAACAATATTAAAAAAAAAACAACGATTCAAGAAATACCATTTTAGTATTCTTCAATCGTTGGTTTTAGTGTATTAGCTAAGTTAGAAAAGACAATAGTTCATTCCTCGCTTGCAGATTATTTATCGACGCAATCGACACTTGTTAATTTATATTTTACATTATCATAATCAATAGGTTGCCCTTTAACAAAATAAGACTTTCCAAAATAGTATTCTATTTTTCCATTTCCTAAAATTAGGCTATCTCCCCTTTTTAGAAATGCCATTGGATTAGTAAATATTTTAGCTTTATCAGCTCCTTGATAAAAAGAGTAGTCCACTAATAAAGTATCTCCATGGAACTCTCCTTTAATTTTCCCAACCTTTTTTGGATTGGCATAAAGGCTCATTGTCATATCCCCAGTTATTTTATTGTCTTTTGAGGTAATCATTTTCATTTCGATAGTATCACTTTCATACATAGCTTTGTAGCAAGCTACATCAGTAGGAATTTCAGCGTGGACCGGAGTAGCTTTGGCATCTTTTAGACTTTGCTCCTTTTTACAACTTTGGAGTCCAATGCATGATATTAGCAATAAAAATAGGCCTAGATTTTTCATAATAGTAAACAGTTTAGTTTATAAATTGGTGAATATTTACTACTAATTTACGAATAAATAGCTTGATTTAACGCCTGTTTTCTTTTTAATATTAGGACTATCCGCAAATCGAACCAAACATTCCTTATTTAGCTACTTTGAAACAAATAAAAATATTTATTTAAAGTACTTTGTAGCATTTACAAAACGTTTTTTTTATACTTTTATAAAGCTAAAACCAACCCTCAATTTCAAAACAGACTATGAATGAATCCCAAAGTTGATGACTTTATCAATAATGCGAAAAAATGGCAGCCAGAAATGGAGCAATTACGAAAATTGTTACTGGATTGTGGCTTGACCGAAGAATTCAAGTGGCGCACGCCTTGTTATAGTTTTCAAGGGAACAACATAGCTTTAATAGCTAGTTTTAAAGCATTTTGCGCGATTAGTTTTCTCAAAGGTTCTTTGCTACAAGATGCTAATGGAATACTGATTCAACCCGGAGAAAACAGTCAGGCCGTTCGTTTTTTAAAATTTACAAATGTGCACGAGATTGAGCAATTGAAACCCATTATAAAAAACTACATTTATGAAGCTATTGAAGTCGAAAAAGCGGGTTTAAAAGTGGCTTTCAAAAGTAATAAAGAATTAGAGTTAGTAGATGAACTGAAAGCTATTTTAGATAAAAACCTAGCTTTAAAAACAGCTTTTGAATCCTTAACTCCAGGACGACAACGAGCATATAACTTGTTTTTTGAAGCTGCGAAACAATCCAAAACTAGGGAAACCAGAATAGAAAAATACATTCCCCGCATTCTTGACGGTAAAGGAATCAATGATTGTGTTTGTGGCTTATCTAAAAAAATGCCCAGTTGCGACGGTTCACACAAATCCATTTGTGGAGAAGATAAATGATCTGATAGTACAATCCTAGATCTTTGGTTATTGTGAAAATAAAACGAAATTAATAGCCCTGATGGAAGCGGCATCTCCCGATTTAGAAAAACAAGGCTTTTTTAGCCGTAGTTTTTATTATTGGGAATACAGCAGACAGCAGGAGGTCTCGTTTTTATAAATCCTATTTATTCTGCTCCTAAAAAACCTTGCAATTTACTACCCGTTCATAACTCCCGACGATTTCTTTTTAATACCAATTTCTAAATTCCTAATTTGCGCCATTAAAATCAGTAGAAGAAAATGAAGGTCTGTATTGCCGAAAAACCAAGTGTAGCACGTGAAATCGCATCCGTTTTAGGAGCCAATACCAAGCATGATGGCTATTATGAAGGCAATGGCTATGCGGTAACTTATACTTTTGGTCATTTATGTACCTTGAAAGAACCTAACGATTACAAATCCTATTGGAAAAGTTGGGATTTGAACAACTTGCCCATGCTTCCAGAAAAATTTGAGACTAAAGTAGTTCAAAATTCAGGAATCCAAAAGCAATTTAAAATTATAAAAGGATTATTTGACAAGGCCACTTTAGTCATCAACTGCGGGGATGCGGGACAAGAAGGAGAACTCATTCAGCGCTGGGTGATGAATGAAGCCAACTATAAAGGAGAAGTGCAACGCTTGTGGATTTCGTCCCTAACCACCGAAGCTATTAAAGAAGGTTTTGAGAATTTAAAACCATCGGCCAACTACGATAATTTATACTACGCTGGTTTTTCGCGAGCCATAGGTGATTGGTTACTGGGCATGAATGCCACCCGTTTGTACACCGTAAAACATGGCGGTTACAAGCAAGTATTGTCTATAGGACGCGTACAAACGCCTACGCTAGCCATGGTTGTGGACCGCTTCAAGGAAATTGAGAATTTTAAGCCACAACCCTATTGGGAATTGCAAACCTTATATAGAGAAACACTTTTTAGCTATGAAGAAGGTCGTTTTTTAAAAAAGGAAGACGGAGAAATTTTGGCCAATAAAGTCAAAGAAAGTGAATTCGAAATTGTTTCTGTAGAAAAAAAGAACGGAAATGAGTTTGCACCAAAGCTTTTTGATTTAACTGGATTACAAGTGTATTGCAATACAAAATTTGGTTTTACAGCTGATGAAACGCTTAAAATTGTGCAAACTTTGTATGAACAAAAAGTAGTCACCTATCCCAGAGTAGACACCACTTTTTTACCAAATGACGTCTATCCAAAAGTGGCCGGTATTTTACAAAATTTAACTAATTATGCTACTTTGACGGAACCGCTTTTAGGCAAGAAAATAAAAAAATCGACTAAGGTATTCAACGATAAAAAAGTAACCGATCACCACGCTATTATTCCTACGGGAATTCAATCGAACTTGCAATACAATCAGCAGCAAGTTTATGATATTATTACAAAGCGTTTTATAGCTGTATTTTATGATGATTGCTTGGTAGCTAATACCTCAGTGATTGGGAAAGCGGCCGATGTGCTGTTCAAAACTACTGGAAAAGAAATCTTAAAAAAAGGATTTCGAGTTGTTTTTGAAGACCCAAATGCCAAGGAAAAAGAAGCCGATTTATTACCCAGTTTTACTGTGGGTGAGAAAGGACCTCATCAACCTTCCTTTTTAGAAAAGGAAACCAAACCACCCAATCAGTTTACGGAAGCTACGTTATTGCGTGCTATGGAAACTGCAGGCAAACAAGTGGATGATGAAGATTTACGGGAATTGATGAAAGAAAACGGCATCGGACGCCCGTCAACGCGAGCCAATATTATTGAAACCTTGTTCAAACGCCAGTACATTGTAAGAAACAAAAAACAAGTTTTGCCAACGCCAACAGGAATTCAATTGATTGATACGATTCAAAATGAATTGGTGAAGTCGGCGGAACTGACGGGATCTTGGGAAAAGCAATTGAAAGACATTGAAAAAGGAACGTATACAGCCGGTGCGTTTATCAATAATATGAAACGCATGGTCGAAGCCTTGGTTTATGAAGTGCGCAGTGAAACCAGGCATGCTAATATTTCGCATGCGGGTAGTGTTCAAAAACAAGAAGCCAAAGCAGAGAAAAAGAAAGCCGCAGGAATTAATGCGGAAGCCTGTCCAAAATGTAAAACCGCCACTCTTATAACAGGGAAATCAGCCTATGGTTGTGCTAATTATAAGGCAGGATGCACCTTTGTATTGCCTTTTACTTTTGCAGATAAAAAAATATCCGAGAATCAATACCTGCGATTGCTACAAAAAGGATCTACTGTTAACTTGAAAGATTTTAAAACGGATACAGGAACTGTAGAAGGATTATTGCGATTTGATGAAAACTTCAATTTAAAATTAGAACCTAAAAAAACGGCTGCTCCTGCTACTGCAAAGAATACAACTGCTGACACGCTGGCTTGTCCCAAATGCCAAAAAGGAACCGTTATCAAAGGAAATACCGCTTATGGATGCAGCAATTACAAACTGGGCTGTGCTTTCAAAGTCCCTTTTGATGTGGTTCGAACAAAACTAAAAGATCAAAAACCGACCAAAGAATTGGTTCATACTATTTTGAAAGAAAGCATTTAAGATACTTTTTTTTAGGAGCTTCTTCCAGCTATCCGCTATATTCCCGATCATAAAAACTACGGCTGAAAAAGCCTTGTTTTTCAAAATCGGGAGATGCCGCTTTTATCTGAGCTAGTTGTTTATATTTTTCCTAATTTTGTATCCGTTCAACAAACAATAATTCGAAATCAAGATGTTCAAAAAAATAACTTTACTACTGCTGATCGTAACATTGCTATCCTGCAAGAAATCAGATTCATCTGATAAGAATGAAAAAGACAAGATAAAAACTGCCCATTGGTTACTGGGAACTTGGGAAAACAAAACTGCCGAAGGAAATTTATCGGAGACTTGGGAAAAAGTAAATGACAGTACATATGAAGGGCAATCGTATTTCATAAAAGGAAAAGACACGATTCACTTTGAAACCATTCAATTGCAACAAAAAGGAGAAGAATTAACTTATAATGCCAACGTACAAGGGCAAAATGAAGACAAACCGGTTCCTTTTAAACTAACTAAAACCACCGAAAAAGAATTGGTTTTTGAAAATCCAAAACACGATTACCCTCAAAAAATAAGCTACAAAAGCGTTTCAAAAGACAGTTTAATAGCGGAGATTTCAGGTATGCAATCAGGCAAACCAAGCTCCGAAAAATATGTGATGACGAAATCTAAATAGTACCGATTTAAGAAAAAACGCAATTACGCTACTTCGGTTGCAATTTTATTGACCATAAAAATCATAATGATTCCCAAAAGAGCCATTATTAAAAAGGCCCATTTCATACTTGAAATTTGAGAAATGAATCCAACCATTGGTGGCACAATCAAAAAACCAAGATATCCAATAGTTGAAATAGACGTTAGTGCGCTACCATTGCTCAAACTTTTTGATTTTCCAGCGATACTGAACACTAATGGGACAACACAAGACACCCCAATTCCTATTAAAAAATAACCAATTATGGTTGTCGAAATAAAAGGAAAAAGAAAACAAATCAAAAAACCAGAGCTAATAAAAATACCGCTATAAAATAAAATTGGTTTTATACCATATTTAAATACGGCATAATCTCCCAAGAGACGCCCTAATGTCACCGCAGTCATAAAAAAAACAAAAGCTGCCGTAGTCCATTTTGGTGATGCATGTAAAATATTTTGAAAATAAATTCCACTCCAGTCGTACATCGTATTTTCACAGGCCATCGAAACAAAACAAATTACAGCAAACTTGATTAGATTTTTATCAGGCATCGAAAAGAATTTTTTCTTCTCCTTCACCGGTTCCGTATGAATTGTTTGTGGATAAATCCATGCTGTAACTGCCATCATTGCAACACTTACTCCCAACAAATGAAAGGAAGGATCAATTTTTTGAGTAACCATTACATAACCTAAACCTGCTCCTACAAATCCTGCCAAACTCCAGACGGCATGAAAAGTAGTCATTATTGATTTTGGATACAGTTTTTGAACTTCAAGTGCCTGTGCATTCATTGATAAATTCAAAATATTTCTAGAAGAGCCAAAAATCAAGAGGATTATAACCAATTGCCAAACAAAAGCAGCAAAACCAGGTAAGGCCAATACGATATTAAACAATATGGCACCTAATAACATACAATACCGACTGCTATATCTATTCAATAAACTTCCAGTAAATGGCATAGTTAACATCAATCCTACTGGAAATGCAAATAAAACGGCTCCAAATTGCGCTTCACTTAAATGCAATTGCGCTTTAATAGCAGGAATTCGAGATGCCCAAGAAGAATATCCAAATCCCGAGATGAAAAAAAATACGGTGTTGGCAATTCGATATCCTTTAGGAGAATGCTGTATTTTTTTAAAATAGGATTGTATCATTTATTTTGAATGGTTTCAAAAATTATTGCTCTTTTTAAAAAATGATAGGCACTAATTCGAAGCTGTAAATTTAAGTATTTTCAAAACTAAATTTCTATGCTTTTTCCACTTTCTCCTAAAATTTAAAAAGTCAGTTTAAATACTACTATTTCATGTATCCAGTTCAGACAATTATTCTTGGATGAAGATTCATAAAAAAACGACCATTTTACATAATACATTATAAACAACAACCTTTCATATAAAAAACAGTATTATTTTCGATTCATAAAATGCTGTAAAACAATTGTGTAAAAACTTTATTTTTATTTAATCTAAATAACTATTGTTAAATAAAAATTAAAATATAGATTTGCATTATTCTTATTGATTCTAAATAACAATAAATCTATAACTTTAATTATTTTTTAATATGCACTATTTTAATAAAAAAACACCCACTTTCTTATTGCTCCTTTGTCTGTCACTAATTTCATTAAATACAGCTTTTGGTCAACAGCAAAAAACAGCAATAAAAGGAACTGTTTATACCAGCGGTAATAAAGCTGCTGAAGGAGTAACCATTACTTTGAAAGAAAAAAACAAAACTACTATTACCGATAACGACGGTGCTTTTGAGCTAAAAAATATAATGGCCGGAAATTATACTTTGATAGTCAGCCTTATTGGTAATAACGATGTTCAAAAAGAAGTAACGTTAAAAAATAATGAAACTATTACAGTAGACATTACACTTACTTTATCAAACAATGAACTGAACCAAGTTGTTATTCTAAGTAATAAAAGTGCTTTTAAAACCAACCGAATTTCCTCCTCTCTGCGTTTACAGTCTCCTATTATTGAAATTCCGCAAAATATCCAGGTGATCACAGGAAAACTAATCAACGATCAACAAATTTTTAACATGTTAGAAGGAGTTACCCGTAACGTAAGTGGTGCGACCAGAGTAGAACACTGGGATAACTATGCTAATATTACGATGAGAGGAAGTCAAATTGCCGCTTTTAGAAACGGTATGAATATGAGTTCCACTTGGGGACCATTAACTGAGGACATGAGTATGGTAGAACGTATTGAATTTGTCAAAGGTCCTGCTGGTTTCATGTTGGCTAACGGAAATCCAAGTGGTTTTTATAATGTAGTTACTAAAAAACCCAGCGGGAGAACTAAAGGAGAAGCTAGTTTGACTTTAGGAAGTTTTGATATGTACAGAGGAACATTAGATTTAGATGGGAAATTAACCCAAAATGGAAAGTTACTGTACCGTGTCAATGTAATGGGAGAAAAGAAAAAAAGCTACCGCGATTTTGATTTTAATGATCGCTACACATTTGCTCCTGTTCTTAAATACATCCCTACTGATAAAACAGCAATTACACTTGAATACACACAACAATTCTCTAAAGTAAATGCGATAGGTTCTAATTATCTGTTTTCACACAGAGGATATGCTGATTTACCAAGAAGCTTCTCTACATCCGAAGCTAATTTAGATCCTACAAAAATGACAGAAAGAAATATTCTTGCTATTGTAGAACATAAAATCAATGACAACTGGAAATTTACAGCACAAAGCTCCTACTTAAATTACCAGCAAGAAGGGATGTCATTGTGGCCAACTGGTTTTGATACTACTAATGATGCAATTCTTAAACGTGGTGCTGGTATTTGGGATGTTTTAGGTAAAGTATATGTAGGTCAAGCATTTTTAAATGGTGAAGTTCAAACTGGAGCTATCTCACACAAAATACTATCAGGCATCGATATGAGCGATAAAACATTTTATCATGACTTTGCACAATCTGTTGCTTTACCTGATTTAGACATTTACAATCCTGTACACGGAACACTAGCTGCCTCGCCTACTTTTGACAGAAGCAAAAGCCTAGAAGAAAGAGCTGTTAAATACCAAAATAACTACAAAGCTTTTTATGTGCAAGACGAATTGGGGTTTTTAGACAACAAACTGCGATTGACATTAGCAGGAAGATATACTGTACTTAAAGCATATAATGCTTATTCTGGCAACGCTAAAAACAACAAATTTACGCCAAGAGTGGGATTAAGCTATTCAATTGATAAAAATACATCAGCCTATTTTGTAAACGATCAATCTTTTAATGAAAACTATGGTACAGACTGGCAAGGAAAGTCTTTTAATCCTGAAACAGGTGGAAATATTGAATTTGGCTTAAAAAGAGACTGGTTGAACGGAAAATGGAATTCTGTCGTTTCAGTTTACCAAATCACAAAAAATAATGTACTTACAGCTGACCCAGAACACGCTTCAGGAGGTATGCAATATAGCAGAGAAAGTGGACAACAAAAAGTAAAAGGATTTGAAGTTGACATTAGAGGTGAAATCGTAAAAAACTTAGACCTTATAGTTAACTATGCCTTTACTGAAGGAAAAACTACTAAAGATACTGATGAATCTATAATAGGAAACCAAATAGCAGGAACTACCAGACACATTCAAAATACTTGGTTGAATTACAAAGTAGACAGAGGTACTTTGAATGGAGTTGGTTTTTCACTAGGTTATCAATACCAGGTAAAAAGAGCTCCATGGTATATCTCACCAGATAACACTGCTAGTTTACCTGATTATTTTCGATTAGATGGAGGAGTTTCTTACCAAAAAAACAAAGTATCTATCAATCTAGTTGTCAATAATATCTTAAATAAATATTTGTATTCTGGAGGCTATTACAGCTATAGTGATATGTATTACTGGCAAGCGGAAGCGGGTACTAATTTTCGCTTATCAGTTGGATATAAATTTTAAAGTTAGTTCGTTTTGTTTCAGTTTTGTTTAATTAAGCTCCTCATTTAGGTGAGGAGTTTTATTCTTATCTAATGAAAAATAATAATTTAAAAAAAGGAATAGGGAAAATACACTTATGGTTGGGTTTATCTTCGGGCATAATTGTATTTATCATTGCTATTACAGGTTGTTTGTATGCTTTTCAAGAAGAAATTCAAAACCTGACTGAGGAATATCGTTTTGTCCCAGAACAACAATCTCCTTTTTTGCCTCCATCTCAATTGCTCAAAATTGCCCAGAAGCAACTACCTACCAAAACGATTCACGCTTTAAAATACAATAGAAAAACAGATGCTGCAGAAGCCATTTTTTTTCATTATGAGCCTACTTATTATTACACCACGTACTTAAACCCCTATTCTGGAAAAGTATTGAAAACAGTCGATAATGAAACTGGTTTTTTTCATTTCATTTTAGACGGACACTACTACTTATGGCTACCAGATCAAATTGGGCAAGTTGTAGTTGCCTCAGCTACTTTACTATTCCTAATTCTCATCATTTCAGGTTTTATATTATGGTACCCTAAAAACAAAAATGCAGCCAAACAGCGTTTCTCTTTCAAGTGGAAAAAAGGGATGAAATGGAAAAGAAAAAACTATGATTTACATAATATTACTGGATTTTATGTTTTACTGATTGCCTTCATTTTTGCGGTAACAGGATTAATATGGGGATTTCAATGGTTTGCTTTTTCTTATTATAAAGTTTTAGGGGGCGAAAAATCCTTAGTTTATGTCGAGCCAATTTCTAAAATAGAAAAAGGACCAAAAAATGCTCCAGCTTCACCTCTAGATATTATCTGGGGAAAAATGAAAATAGAACATCCCAAAGCCGAATCTATAGAATTACATCCTCCAGAAAATGATAATTCCTCTATAGCAGTAAATATAAATAGTGATAAAGAAACCTACAGTAAAATAGACTACCGCTATTTTGATCAATACTCCTTAAAAGAAATTAAGGTCAACCACATTTGGGGAAGAAAAAAGGATGCTAAACTTGCAGATACCCTAATGAAAATGAATTATGACATTCATACTGGTGGCATCTTTGGCCTAGCCGGAAAAGTATTTGCTTTTCTAATTAGCTTATTAATAGCCAGTTTACCCGTTACAGGAACTTTAATTTGGTGGGGGAAAAATAAAAAACAGAAAGTTAAAAATTAAAAAACGCCCTATTTTTCTAGTAAAAAAGGAATGTAAATAGCTAACAAACAAATTCTTAAAAAAAAATTAAAATAATTATTGATATTTAATCTAAATAAGCTTTGTCAATTCAAAATCAGATTATATATTTGCACCGTTATTTTTAATAAATCTAAATAAAATGAAAGCTCAACTTAGAATCATAGCATTATTATTATTTGCAACTCTTTTTGTAAACGCACAAGAAAAAGGAATTATACAAGGAAAAATAGTTTCTGCTGATGGATATCCTTTGAAAGAAATTGTAATTAAATTAGCAAAAGGAGCTTATACAAGTGAAACAAATAATGATGGAACCTTTAGATTTGATAATTTCCCCGTAGGTATTCATACCTTAACAATTGAGGGAGAAGGATTAAAAAAACAATCCAAAGAAATTAAAGTATCCCCAAATACAGTGACCTACGTAGAGTTCAAATTAAATGAAAACATTGAATCCTTACAAGAAATTGTAATTGTATTTAAAGGAAGTACAAATAAGAAAAAAGAAAATGTACTTTCTGGACTATCGTTAAAACCATTAGATATCCCTCAAAGTATTCAGATAATTGGTAATGAAATCATCACACAACAACAAGCCATCCGATTAAGTGATGTTATAAAAAATGTAAATGGTGCCTATGTTGGGTCTGCTCGTGGTGGTGCTCAAGAATCCATCTGGTCTAGAGGATATGATATGACGGCAAACAATATGTTTAAAAATGGGTTCCGTTTTAGTGGCGGATCTGTTCCCGAAGTATCATCTTTAGAAAAAGTAGAAATTTTAAAAGGAAGTGCCGCTCTTTTATTTGGAAATGTAGCTCCAGGAGGAATTATGAACATGGTGACTAAAAAACCTTCATTCGAAAAAGGAGGAGAAATAAGCATGCAAGCAGGTAGTTTTGCTTTCTATAAACCCTCTATTGATATTTACGGTCCTTTAAACAGCTATATTGCATACCGATTTACGGGATCTTATGAAAACTCTGAAAGTTTTAGAGATGTCGTAAAAAAAGAACGTTACTACATTAATCCATCATTCCTTTTTAAAGTAAGCGACAAAACCGAAATTGTATTACAAGGAGATTACCTACATGATAATTGGACACCTGATTTTGGTACAGGAATCATTGGAAAAGAAATTGCCGATGTACCACGTAATACATATTTAGGCGCAACATGGTCTAATGGACAAACAAGACAATCTAGTGTCTCTGGATTAGTAAAACATGAGTTCAATAAAGATTGGAAATTGAATTTCAATACTTCTTTTCAAGATTACAACAGGACTTCAAAAGGAACAGAACGCATTCAACCTGAAGATAATGGAGATTGGAGCAGACCTCTTGGACAAAATAAAAACCTAGAACAAAATATTGGTCAACAAATTAATCTACAAGGTTGTTTTAATACCGGAAGTATAAAACACCAATTGTTTACAGGAGTTGATTTTGAAAACACATTTGCACAAGCGTATCGATTTAGCTTCTCCCCCTCTACTTACGGATCTGGAAATATTTTTGATTTCGATAATTTTGATCAAGGTGGTGCTATTCCTGATGCAGATATTACAAGAATCGTAAAAACAAACACAAATAGTTTTGGAGTCTATGCACAAGATTTAATTTCACTTACTGATAAATTCAAAGTATTAGCAGGACTGCGTTGGTCATGGCAAGAATCACAAGCAACTACTCATGATTATACTGCTACACCCATAACTATCTCAAAGGACCAAATACGTAATGACCAAGCCTTTACTCCAAAATTAGGTTTAGTATTTCAACCAACCAAAGACATGTCTTTATTTGCGAGTTATTCGAATTCATTCACCCCAAATTCAGGAACCACGGTTGATGGAAAAGTAATAAAGCCCTCTTTGATTGATCAATATGAAGCAGGAATTAAAAAAGATTTCTGGAAAGGTTTATTGAGTGCTAATGTTACTGTCTATCAAATTACTAACAGTAATTTAGCGCAAACAGCTGAATTTAAAGCCGATGGTACTTTTAATACAGATACTTCAATAAAAGTATTAAGCGGTGAAACAACTAGTAAAGGAATCGAAATTGATATTACTGCAAGACCAACTGATGGATTAAATATCAATGCAGGTTACAGCTACAATGATATGCGTTACACTAAAACATCAGGCCTTAACGGAAGTTTTATTGAAGGGGATCGTTTAGCAAGAACACCAGCTAATACTGCCAACTTAAGCTTCTTCTATACGTTACAATCAGGATTGTTAAAAGGAGTTTCTATAGGAGCAATTGGAAATTATATAGGAAAACGTGTGGGTGGATGGAACAACCAAATTCTTATTGATGCCAATACACAAGAACAAACTATAAGAGACAGACAAATTCCTCTAGGTGATTACACAACAGTAGATGTATCTGCAGGTTACGAATGGGGTAAATTTTCAATCCTTTGTAAATTATCAAATGTTGCTAATGTATTGGCTTATACAGTACATGAAAATTATAGTGTAAATCCCATTGGACCTCGTCAAGTAATGACTTCATTAAAATATAAATTTTAAACAATCCCTTTTATCTCTTTTTACTTTTAAAAAGAACTAGAACTATGAAAAAAATCAATTTCAGAAATTTACACCGCGACTTAGGTTATTTCTACATCGGGTTAATTGTTTCCTTTGCCTTATCAGGACTTATGATGAATCACAGAGAATCTTGGCATCCTGAAAAATATACTACCCAAACAAAAGCAATTGAAGTTCCACTTCCAGAAGAAAGTGGGTTAAACGAAGATTTCGCTAAGGACTTAGGTAAAAAATTAGGAATTGAAGACAAAATGAGACGTCAAATGGTTCGAAAAGGAACTTATAAAATTTCATTTGAAAGTCATGATGTCGAAATAGACATGAAAACAGGAAAAGGGGAAATTGTTTCTTTCTTTAAAACCCCCATAATAAGTCAATCAATGACATTGCACAAGAATACGTCCAATTTTTGGATTTATTATTCCGATATTTTTGCGATAAGCCTAATTATTATTGCCTTAACTGGAACTATAATGATAAAAGCAGGTAAATTCAGTTGGAAAAATAGAGGTTGGAAACTAGCAGTAGCTGGTGTTGTATTTCCTTTATTATTTTTGTTTTTATTTAGTTAGCTTTTTTGAAAAAAAAATAAGTAAACTCCGTTTAGCAATAGACGGGGTTTATGCTTTTAAGAAGAATACAAATTTTTAGTATATTTGATTCAAATAATACTTTTTCTTACAAACTTAACATCGTAAAAGTGAATTGATAATAAGTATCATAATCTCTTTTAGGCTAAGACTAGTTACACTTCTACTGCTACAACTATTAAAAACTAAATTGCTATGACAAAATCAAAAAAAAACCAATTGAAAAAAAGTTTAGGCTTGGGTTTTGGAATTGCAATATTAATTGGAGGTACCATCGGAGTAGGAATACTGCGAACACCAGGTGCCATCGCGGGCATGTTGGACAATTATTGGCTTATCATTAGCTGTTGGTTTTTAGGCGGACTTTATATCTTAGTTGGCGCAAATTCCTATGCAGAATTAGCTACTATGCTTCCCAAAGCTGGTGGATCATACAATTACATAAAAAGAGCTTTTGGTGATTATGCCGGTTTTTTATCTGGCTGGTTTGACTACATTACTAATGTGGTCCCTCCCGCTTTTTATTGTATTGTAATTAGTGAATATCTAGTTATTTTATTTCCGAGTCTTGAAAGTCAAACAACAGTAATAGCCATCGGTTTTCTAGTCGCCTTTACCTTATTACACGTCAGCGGAGTAAAAAATGGCAGTTTCGTACAGAAACTGACAAGTATAATAAAAGTCCTGTTTTTTGTTGCTTTAATTGTTGCTTGTTTTATCTATTCGGGATTTAAATTTAATCCTATTGAAAAAGATACTCCTTTCTTTGAAATGGGAATTGTTTTCGGTTTCTTTAAATCACTACAATTAATTATTGGTACTTATGATGGCTGGTACGCTGTTTGCTTTTTTGCTGAAGAAGATAAAAACCCAAGTAAAAACATCCCCAAATCTTTATATACTGGAGCTATAATAGTTATAGTAATATATATATTGATAAATATGGCATTCTTTCAAGTATTGCCCGTTTCAGCATTGGCTAATTCTCCATTAGTAGCTTCAGATGTTGCTAAAGTTGTGTTTGGACACAATGGTTCAATAATGGTCACTGTCATTGCCATTTTTTCTTTAATTAGCATTCTGAATGCCTATATGATGATACCTGCTCGCATACTATTTGGATTGAGTCGCGATGGCTTTTTTACACAAAAAGGAACTAGAATAAATAAGGGTGGCACCCCAATTGTGGCGCTTTTAATCTCTTCATTATTTAGTCTATTCTTGATTAGTATAGGTTCATTTGAAATATTGTTTTCATTTGGAACCTTCATGTCTGTCATTGTTTGGGGATTGGCCTATTGCTCACTAATGAAATTAAGAACCAAAGAACCCAATTTACTAAGACCTTATTTATCTTGGGGATATCCATGGACCTCTATATTGATGATTATAGCCACTTTAACTTTATTAATAGGCTTTGCCTACAGCGACACTAAAAACTTTGTAATTATTATAATTATTGCAGTACTATCCTACCCAACCTACTTACTTATTAATAATAGAAATAAAAAAGTGTAATTACTAGAGTCCAGCAACTGAAAATCCCAGTTTTAGACCTACCAATAATAAAGTGTAAATTTAATTGATAACGATACCGTTCTCCTCTAGTAATTCTAAAAGGTTAGTATGTTCATTAGGGTCATATTTTTCAATACCACTTTGATACCATTTTGATATTACATTAATTTGATACGCCGTGTATTCCTCTGCATCTATAGGTAAGCCGAACATGCCTGCAATAAGAAAATCTTCTAAAACTTTTTCGGTAACAATGCGATTTGGAATTCCGTTACTAATACATCCATTCATTTGTTCATAGTCTAAACGTCCTGATTTAAATCCAGCAATAAAACCTGCCTTTTTTGTACCACTAAATGGCAACAAAGGGTCTAAACCTATTGAATATCCTTTAAAATAATCTTTTCTATAAGTGGAACTAAATATTTTTTTCATGTGGTAGTAAATGTGGTATTTAATAATTACTGTACAAAAATATTAACAATTTGTCCGTAAATACACATAAATCGTTTAAAGGAAAAAAAACTCTTTAAAATACAATGGCCATGATGTTCGTCGATAAAATAGGGCTACCATCTATTTGATTACACTTATTAAATGTGTTCGTTTTGCATTAAATCTAAATAACCCATCTCATTTTAAATGAGATGGGTTATAAATTGAGTTATCTGCTTCCCTTTATTTCAGTCCTGCCAAACTGTTTTCAATAGTTTCAATTTTAGCCAAAGCATCAGCCTCTTTTTGCTTCTCATTTGCCAAAACTTTTTCTGGTGCTCCTGCAACAAATTTTTCGTTCGCTAATTTATTTTGAACTGATTTTAAGAATCCTTGAGTATAAATTAATTCAGCTGTCAATTTTGCAATTTCTTCTTCTATGTTTATGTTTCCCGTAATTGGAATAAAATATTCATTAGAATTTACACGGTACGATAAAGCGCCATCCACTTTTTCAGTAACATATTCTAACGAAGTGATGTTCCCTAATTTAGTAATAACCGAATCAAAATAAGTAGACACTTTATCGTTATTAATTGCTTTTAATTCAATCGCATCCTTAAAAGGAATATTCTTATCCTTACGGATGGTACGAATTCCAGAAATCACTTCCATTGTGTTTTCAAAATCAGTAATTAAAGTTGCATTATATGGCTTCATTTCTGGCCAAGTCGATACGATTAATGCTTCCTCTTTTTTTCTTGGAGCTAGTATTTGCCAAATTTCCTCTGTCAAGAAAGGCATAAATGGATGTAATACTTTTAAGTTATTTTCTAGCATTTCTATCGCTTTCGCAAAAGTTACACTATCAATTGGCTGTTGGTATGCTGGTTTAATCATTTCTAAAAACCAAGAACAGAAATCATCCCAAACTAATTTGTAGGTTCCCATTAAAGCTTCTGAAATTCTGTATTTCTCAAAATTATCTTCGATTTCTAAAAGTGTTTGTTGCAACTTCGCTTCATACCATTCTATCGCCACTTTAGAGGATTCTGGTTGTGAAATACTTTCAGATACTTCCCATCCTTTAATCAATTTAAAGGCATTCCAAATTTTATTAGTAAACCCCTTTCCTTGGTTGCATAACTCTTCGTCAAACATAATGTCGTTTCCTGCAGAAGCACTTAAAAGCAATCCTACACGAACCCCATCAGCTCCAAATTTTTCAATTAAATCCAAAGGATCTGGTGAATTCCCTAATGATTTAGACATTTTACGTCTTTGTTTGTCACGAACTAAACCTGTCAAATAGACATTTGTAAATGGTTTTTTTCCTGTATATTCATAACCTGCAATAATCATTCTCGCTACCCAGAAAAATAAAATATCTGGACCCGTTACTAAATCATTCGTTGGGTAATAGTATTTAAAATCTTCACTTTCTGGATCCATTATACCACCAAAAACTGACATTGGCCATAGCCAAGAAGAAAACCAAGTGTCTAATGCATCAACATCTTGTCTTAAATCTTTTGTTTCAAGTTTTGAGTTTGAAGTTTTCTCTCTCGCAAGCACTAGAGCATCTTCGATCGATTCAGCCACAACAAAATCTTCTTTTCCGTCTCCGTAGAAATAAGCAGGAATTTGTTGTCCCCACCACAATTGACGAGAAATATTCCAGTCACGTATGTTATTCAACCAGTGTGCATAGGTGTTTTCAAAACGTTTTGGATGCAATTTAATATCTCCATCTACCAAAACTGATTGGATTGCTGGCTTTACTAAATCTTCCATTTTCAAGAACCATTGATCCGATAAACGCGGTTCAATAACAGCTTTCGTTCTTTCAGAAGTTCCTACTTTGTTCAAGTGGGTTTCTGTTTTTGCTAAAGCACCTAATGTTTCCAGTTCTTTTGCTATTTCTTCACGAACCACAAAACGATCTTTCCCTTGGTAATGTAAACCAAAACTATTCATTGTTGCATCTTCATTGAAAATATCAATAATTTCAAGGTTGTGTTTTTCCCCTAAGGTTTTATCATTCATATCATGGGCAGGAGTTACTTTCAAACATCCTGTTCCAAATTCGATATCTACGTATTCATCTTCTATTATAGGAATAATACGACCACAAATAGGAACAATGGCGCTTTTTCCTTTTAAATGAGCAAAACGTTCGTCATTCGGGTTAATACAAATTGCACTATCCCCAAAAATAGTTTCAGGACGAGTCGTTGCAATGGTCAAGAAGTCTTCACTTCCGTCAATTTTATATTGAATGTAATATAGTTTCCCTTGTTGCTCTTCAAATATTACTTCTTCATCCGACAAAGTCGTTTTAGCTTCTGGATCCCAGTTTACCATTCGGTATCCACGGTAAATCAATCCTTTGTTATACAAATCAACAAAAGAACGAATTACAGATGCTGACATATCTGGATCCATAGTAAATTTTGTTCTTTCCCAATCGCAAGAAGCACCAAGCTTTTTTAATTGATCCAAAATTACGCCACCATATTTATCTGTCCAATCCCAAGCATGTGCCAAAAACTCTTCACGAGTCAAATCATTTTTATTGATTCCTTCTGCTTTTAATTTAGCCACCACTTTAGCTTCTGTAGCAATTGAGGCGTGATCCGTTCCTGGAACCCAACAAGCGTTGAATCCTTTTAAACGTGCTCTACGAATCAAAACATCTTGAATAGTATTGTTCAACATATGCCCCATATGCAAGACTCCAGTGACATTTGGAGGAGGAATTACAATAGTATAAGGTGTTCTATGGTCTGGCTGCGAATGGAAATAATTATTTTCCATCCAGTATTCATACCATTTGTTCTCAATAGTTTTAGCGTCAAATTGTGCAGGAATTGTCATTTTATAGTGAATTCGTTTAATCGTTATTTAGTGATCTAATTATTCTATTAATACAATGATTACTAGTCGAATAACCGACTGACCAAGTCATAAAAATAGTTTGGTCTAATTATTGCAATTCATATTGGGAACAAAAGTAAATAATAAAGTACACTATAAAAAGGGAAATAAAAATTTGTGCTCTAATTAAAACAAAGTATATTTACTTTTATTAAATAAAATTTAAAATGAAAAAAATAGCAACATTAATAGTGGTCGTATTATTCAGTAGTATTGGATTTGCACAAAACGGAGCTAAAATTGACTTTAAAGACGAAAATAATACTATTGACTACGGGACAATTACAAAAGGAAAAGATAATGGCATAAGAGCATTTGTATTTACAAATACTGGAAATGCTCCTCTTATTATATCCTCTGTGCAATCGACATCGAGTTGTACTATTTTATCGAAACAAACGGACACCATATTACCAGGTAAATCATCCAAAATAGAAGTAAAATACAACATGGTACCAGGCCCTATTAGAAAAACAATTACTGTAGAGTCTAATGCTGTTAATTATGATGAAGGTAGAATCCCTTTAAAAATAAAAGGTGAGGTTATAGCTAACTAAGAACTAAAACAATACATAAAACACTTCTTGATAAATAGTTCAAGAGGTGTTTTTTTTTTTACAAAATATTTTGCAGTTGAAATTTAAATTTTAAAACTACCCCTTCTCTTAGTACCTCTACAGTAATCCATTTTTCATCCTCCGATTTTAAAAATGAATTGATTTGCTGTAATGTATATTTATGAGCTAAATTCGAATTGATAGAAACTATCACATCACCTAATTGTAAACCACAAAGAGCTGCTGGAGAATTTTTCCTAAGGTTTGCTATTTCATAAATAGGTTTTAATTTAAATTTATATTGAAAATCAGATGTTTTCTTTTCCACTTTTGAATCAAAAGTATCCGCCAATACTGGTACAGTCTGAAGATGAACGGTTTCTTGCACCCATTGCATTCCACTGTGCCTGATCTCAATTCCACTTTTATTATAATTAAAAGGAGCGAAGTACTCCTTCCCTTTTCTAAAATACAAGCTATTGTTAGGATAATCAAAAACTATTGAGAATCTTTTTAAAATTTCACCCCCTACTGAACCGAATCTGTTGGGTACCATTTTTACATGCTTCACAGAATTCGAATCTGGGAATGCTATTACGAGATTAGAAAATTTAAAATCGGAAATTATAAATTCTGAAATACGGGCTCTTCTCCCTTCCACATCTCCACTAAAACCTTTTCCTAAGTAATCTTCAAAATTTCTGTTTGGTACTTTTATTTTATCAGATACATTTTGAAAAAGCCAAACTGCATCACTATTACCAATATCGACCAATAATTTTGAAGCGATATTAACGGAGTCAATCATGACATTTGCAACAATATATGGCTTTGCTCTTTCAATGGAAATTGGTAATTTTTTATATTTTTTTTCAATCCTTCTCTTGTTTTTACCATTATCATGGTAAAAAAATATTCTTTTTTTATCGTAATTAATTTCTACTAGATTATTTTTAAAAAAAGAATATCCTATAATTCCATTTACAGGAATTCCAATATGAGATGACAGATTAAAATCCGGATCCAAAATAATATACAAAAGATGATTCCGCGATTCCATCCCTTTTACTTCCAATAAATTCCCAGTTGACTTTAGTCCTTCAACAGCTTCTTCACTTCCCAACCCTTTTAAACTTATTTTTTCAATGTTTTTTAAATTGATTTCCTTTTTATCTTCTAAACTAAATAATACTGTCTCTTCAACACCTGTATCCAATAAAAAAGTCAGCTCAACCCCATTAACATTTAATGGAATGAAGACTAAATTATTTATTAATTTAAAAGGAATACTTACTTTATTACTATTTTTAACAAAATGAAATCCTTCCTGAGCATTAGTAGAAAAAGTATAAAGGAGTAAAAAAAAATACAGCAGATTTTTTTTCATAGAAATGATTTATATAAAATTACTAAAAAAACAGATGAATATTACACATTTAACAATAAATAAGGGATATAACCCCATTTAGTTTGAGAAAAAAATCGCAAATTTGCATTTCAACAATTATAATCATGCCAAAAATATCGAATAAAGGTAATTTAATGCCTGAATCGCCTATCCGTAAATTAGTTCCTTACTCAGAAATTGCTAAGAAAAAAGGCAACAAAGTATATCATCTAAATATTGGTCAACCCGATATAAAAACACCAGAAGTAGCTATCAATGCTGTTAAAAACTTTGATATAGAAGTTTTAGAATACAGTCATTCAGCTGGTTTTGAAAGCTATAGAACTAAACTATCTCAATTTTACAAAAACCAAGGTTTACCAATTAATTTTGAAGACATCATTATTACTACTGGAGGCTCTGAAGCGTTGTTATTTGCAATGGGTAGTACTATGGACCAAGGAGATGAGATTATCATTCCTGAACCTTTCTATGCTAATTACAATGGTTTTTCAACAGCATCTGGTGTAACGGTAGTTCCAGTTATTTCATCGATTGACACTGGATTTGCTTTACCTCCTATCGCAGATTTTGAAAAATTAATTACACCAAAAACAAAAGCAATCCTTATTTGCAATCCTGGTAATCCAACTGGTTATTTGTATTCCAAAGAGGAAATCATGCAACTAGCAGAAATCGTAAAAAAACACGATTTATTCTTGATTGCTGATGAAGTGTATAGAGAGTTTACTTACGATGGTGATTTACACTATTCTGTAATGAACATTCCTGGACTAGAGGAAAACGCCATTATGATTGATTCTGTTTCTAAAAGATACAGTATGTGTGGTGCAAGAATTGGTTGTATTGTTTCAAAAAACAAAGAACTAATGGCTACAGCAATGAAATTTGCACAAGCAAGATTGAGCCCGCCTACATTTGCTCAAGTAGCAAGTGAAGCCGCTCTTGATACTCCACAAAGTTATTTTGACGAAGTAATATCTGAATATAGAGAACGTAGAGATACACTAATTACCGAATTAAATAAAATAGAGGGTGTAAAAGTAGCTACTCCAAAAGGAGCTTTTTATTGTATTGCCGAGTTACCTATAGACAACGCTGATTATTTTGCACAATGGCTATTAGAAACTTACGATTTAAATAGTGAAACGGTAATGGTAGCACCAGCTGCTGGTTTTTATTCCACTCCTGGAGTTGGTTTAAACCAAGTTAGAATAGCCTATGTATTGAAAAAAGAAGATTTAATTACGGCTGTACACATCCTTAAAGAAGCAATTACAACTTATAATTCTAAATAATTAAATAGGGTACAATAAAATAAGGAAACCTTTAAAAAAATCCTTTCCATAGGGTGCTCCTGAAAACATAACCTATTAATTACAAAGGCAATAACTACCATTTAGTTATTGCCTTTGTTTTTTAGTTACCAAAATAATGGTAGAGGCTTTGCCAATACCGTCTAAAAGAGACCATTTATTATTAAAGCCTATAGAAATTCTTTAGTTTTTATTAATTATCTTTACAGCCTAAAAATATATACCCACTATAACAGTACCTTTTAATGATAAACAATGAAGAAATTCATGACGAAATAGGAGATAATCATATTGGTTCATGTGCAAAAAATCCAGTTCGAGACGATGCTTTTGCAATAACTGACGACGAAAAAATTGAAAAAATAAAAAAAGATGTTGAAAGTATCCTAATTACACTTGGGATGGACTTGACAGATGATAGCATGAAAGGCACACCTAATCGTGTTGCAAAAATGTTTGTTAAAGAAATTTTTGGAGGATTGAATCCTGCAAAAAAGCCAAAAGCATCTACTTTTGACAATAATTATAAATACGGTGAAATGTTAGTTGAAAAAAACATTACACTCTACTCTACTTGTGAGCATCATTTATTACCAATTATAGGAAGAGCACATGTTGCTTACATCTCTAATGGTACAGTAATTGGGCTTTCAAAAATGAATCGTATTGTAGAATATTATTCTAAAAGACCACAGGTACAAGAACGTTTAACAATGCAAATAGTTCAAGAACTTCAAAGAGCATTAGGAACTCAAGACGTTGCTTGTGTCATTGACGCCAAACATCTTTGTGTAAACTCAAGAGGTATTAGTGATATTGAAAGTAGTACCGTAACCTCAGAATTTGGTGGTAAATTTAAAGAACCTCAAGCAAGAAGAGAATTTTTAGATTATATCAAATTAGAAACAAAATTCTAGAAGGATTACTTAAAACAAATAATGCCCTAGCCCTGATTGAAGTGAAAATCCTTTTTATTTTTATTTTCAAAAATAAAAAGATTGCAGCGAAAAGCAGGAAATAGCTCCTAAAAAAATAAAAATGCCTCTATATAACGATCAATCTTTAAAAATATACAATTCTCTTTCGGGAGAAAAAGAAACATTTGTTCCTATTAACGAAGGAAACATTGGAATGTATGTATGTGGACCTACGGTTTACAGTAATGTTCACCTTGGAAATGTTAGGACATTTATGTCTTTTGATGTTATTTTTAGATATTTATTGCATTTAGAATACAAAGTTAGGTACGTACGAAACATTACGGACGTAGGTCATATTGTAGATGATGTAGATGAAGGCGAAGATAAAATTGCTAAAAAAGCGCGTTTAGAGCAACTGGAACCAATGGAAGTAGTGCAACGCTATACTGTAGATTTTCATGATATCTTGAAAGCGTTTAATTTTTTACCGCCAAGTATTGAGCCAACGGCTACTGGACATATTATTGAACAAATTGAAATCATCAAAAAAATTATTGAAACAGGAGTTGGTTATGAAGCCAATGGATCTGTATATTTTGATGTTGTTAAGTTCAATAAAACAAATCATTACGGAAGACTAAGTGGAAGAAATATCGAAGATATGCTTGCTAATACCCGTGATCTTGATGGACAATCGGATAAGAGAAATCCGCAAGATTTTGCGCTTTGGAAAAAAGCAGAGCCACAACACATTATGCGTTGGCCGTCTCCATGGAGTGATGGATTCCCAGGTTGGCATCTAGAATGTACTGCAATGAGTACAAAATACTTAGGAAATCATTTTGACATTCACGGTGGCGGAATGGATTTAAAATTCCCGCATCATGAGTGCGAAATTGCACAAAATGAAGCATGTACAGGACAGACTCCAGTAAATTATTGGATGCATGCCAATATGTTGACTTTGAACGGTAAAAAAATGGCAAAATCTACTGGAAACAACATTCTTCCAAGAGAGATTTTGACTGGTGAAAATTCAATATTAAGTAAAGCATTTTCGGCATCAGTTGCTCGATTTTTTATGCTTCAAGCCCATTATAGAAGTATTCTTGATTTTTCTGACGATGCCATCGTTGCTGCCGAAAAAGGATATAAAAGATTGATGGAAGCGATTGATACTATAAAGCAACTAACTTCTAGTACTACTAGTACACTTGATATAGCTGCATGGAAACAATCTTGCTATGACGCTATGAATGATGATTTTAACTCTCCTATTTTAATTGCTCAATTATTTGAAGGAGTACGTTATATCAACCTACTAAATGACGGAAAAGAAAAATTAACTGCTTCTGATCTAGAACTATTTTCAACAGCTATGCATGCTTTTGTATTTGATGTCTTAGGCTTAGAAGACGAAAATTCAGCTAGTAACAGTAATGACAAGTTAGAAGGAACAGTTAATATGCTTATTAGCATGCGAAATCAAGCGAGAGCCGATAAGAATTTTACGCTATCGGATCAAATTAGAGATCAATTAATTGCTTTAGGAATACAATTGAAAGATGGAAAAGAAGGAACGACCTTTAGCATTTAAAGATCAATTTAAGATAGTCAATTACATTAAGTAAAAATAGAAATCAAGTGCAACACTTCAAAACTATACTATCAAAAATCCTCATTTTTCCCTTTTTACTATTGGTCCGATTGTATCAATTAGTATTATCTCCACTTATGCCTGCAACCTGCCGTTTTGAACCTACATGTTCTGCTTATATGATTGAAGCTTTACAAGTACATGGTCTATTTCGAGGTGGTTATCTAGGTATAAAAAGAATTTTAAGTTGTCATCCCTGGGGAAAAACAGGCTATGACCCTGTTCCAAAAAAGAAATGCAACCATTAATCAAGTTTAACCGCATAATGAAAATCAGAATGTTATAAAAAGCTTAAAAAGTAATCTTTAACTTAAATTTCACACTGAAACTCTTAACAAAAAATGTATTTTTACATAAAATAAAAAATAATGACACACGCTTTAAATATAGTTTGGAATCCATCGGAAGGAATTGATCTTGGTTTTTTTATAATCCGTTTTTACAGCCTTATGTTTGTAATTGCTTTTGGATTAGGATGGTATATCATGAAAAATATATATGAGCGAGAAAATGAATCTATAGAAAAACTAGATTCTTTATTCATTTGGACTGTACTTGCCACATTACTTGGAGCCCGTTTAGGTCATGTATTTTTTTATGATTGGGAATATTATCGTAATCATTTAGTCGAAATTCTTCTACCTATTAGAGAAAATGCTGTAGAAAATTTGTTTGGCTTTATCCCTGGCTGGGAATTTACTGGATATCAAGGGCTGGCCAGTCATGGCGCAGCCATTTCTATCATAATTGCAATGTATTATTACAGCAAAAAAATACTAAAAAGACCCTTATTATGGATTTTAGACAGAGTTGTTATTGCTGTTGCAAGTGGAGCAATTTTTGTACGATTAGGTAATTTTTTCAATTCAGAAATTGTTGGAAAAGAAACAACTTCATCATTTGGAATAAAGTTTGTTAGAGATTATTTTAGTCCAAGAGATGCTGTTAATGCAACTCAAATTGCAAATCCAAAAGAAGCTTATCATGCGATAGCAACTAATCCAAAGTTTGCTAGTTTATTAGAGCAAGTACCTGCTAAACATCCAGCACAATTATACGAAGCATTTTGTTATGTTTTTGTATTTGCTATCTTGTTCTTCTTGTATTGGAAAACAGAAGCAAGAGAAAAATCAGGTTTCTTATTTGGTCTTTTTCTAGTTTTATTGTTCACTGTACGAATTGTCGTAGAATTTGTAAAAGAAAGCCAAGGAGGTTTTGAAAGTGCCTTAGGTTTGCTTTCTACAGGTCAATGGCTCAGTATTCCTTTTATATTAATTGGTGCTTATTTCATCTTCACTGCTGAAAAACCTGTTACTATCTAAACATAAAACACATTTTAGAATTAAAAAAAAACTCCCGCCATGGCGGGAGTTTTTTTGTTTTTAACGTTTTAATGAAAAGTGAGATTTAAACTTTTTTGAAATATTCTGTTCTGTATATTCAACTACAAACCAATAATCATTGCTTGGCATTGGCTGCCCATTATAATTACCATCCCATCCATTTCCGTTTGGTCTAATTTCCTTTAGTAACTTACCATATCTATCAAAAATAAAAATTTTAGAACCCAATTCATCTTGCAATTCCGCTATATTCCAAGTATCATTATAGCTATCTCCATTTGGAGTGAAATATTTTGAATAATTAATTACTAGAATATTTGATTTTGTAATTGGGTTACTACACCCTCCTTGGTCTATAACCGTTACAGAATGATAGCCCGAAGAAACATATTCAAATATTGGACTATCCTGTAGCGGTCCACTATCCAGCATATAAGAATAGTTCCCTGCTGCGGTAGCTGAAATTGTAATTACTTGATTTTCTGCAAAAGCTTCCGTTACAGTCCATGTGAAATCAACTAAAGTATTAGACGGTATTACAGTAACATCGATTGTTTGAGCACTAGCACATTGATTTGGATCTGGAATAAAGTCATATGAAGCACTTGTCATATTATCAACTATTCCAGGAGACCAAGTCCCTGTAATTCCATTTGGAGACGTTTGATTTAAAGTTGGAGGTATACTTCCTGAACAAACTGAAAACGAAGCAAATCCAGGGTTTATAAGTGGTGTAATTACAACATTAAGCGTCTGCGTATTTGCACATTGATTTGAATTAGGTGTAAATACATAACTTCCATTAGCGGTGTTATCAATTGTCGCTGGAGACCAAGTACCAGTAATTCCGTTTGGCGCCGTATTATTCAAAACAGGAGTTGCTGTCCCTGTACATATAGGGGAGATAGGTTGAAAATCGGGTGTAGCTTTTTGAATAATCGAAACATTTAATGTCTGTGAACTAGCACATTGATTTGGATTGGGTGTAAAAACATACGATCCGCTAGTAGTATTGTCAATTGTAGCAGGCATCCAAGATCCAACGATCCCGTTAGGAGAGGTACTTGTTAATATCGGTGCTGTTGTTCCTGAGCAAAAAGGGGCAATTGAAGCAAAATCTGGGGTAACATTTTGAACAATTGTAATAGTAACCATTGTAGGAGTTACTGAAGTACATTGCCCAGGGTTAGGCGTAAATGTATAAGTAACCGGGCCCAAAATTGAAGTATCTACAGTAGCAGGACTCCATGTTCCAGAAATAGAAGGCACATTATTTGAGTTAGAAGGTAAAACTGGAGCAATAGCATTTTGACACACTGTTGATGGAATTCCCGTGAAACTAGGTGTAATTAGAGGTATAACCGTAACATTTAAAGCCTGAGTAGTAGCACATGGAAATAAAACTGGATTTGGTGTAAAGACATAACTACCACTTGTTGTATTGCTAACTACAGCCGGTAACCAAGTACCTGTAATATTATTTGGAGACGTAGGCCCTAAAATTGGAGCTACCGATCCAAAACAAAAAGGAGCTATGGTAGGAAAATTTGGAGTTATCGTAGAAGCTCCACAAGGAACAGTACAAGTCAATGTTTGTGGAGGAACACAAGGATGTGTTGCAGATGACAAGGTCAATGTTGCTGATTCTCCTGGTGATACACCAAAAACCTCTTGATGCGAAACACCTGTGGTTCCACTAACTGTAGGACCTCCATTAATAGTATACGAATAATTATAAGTATTCGAAATAAGCGGGTTATTTGCCCAATCAAAAAAAACAGAAGTGGTAGTTGTAGCTTGCGTAGGGTCACACCTGAAAGATAAAATAGCTGCTCCATTATCAGCGACTACATTTACAACAATTTCGGCCCTAGTGCTCTCTCCTGTGCCATCGTTCTGACTTACGTAATACTTTGTCTGGCCGACTATTGTTGTAGAAGGAGTTGGTGCAGATGCAGAACCTACACCGCCAATTGCATTTGTCCCATACCAAATTAAAGTCCCACCAGGAGAAGATGTAGCTGTTAAGGGGCTTGCTGTACTATTTTGACATAAATTAATGGGGGTATTTACTGTAGGCGGTGGGGCAATTAAATAAATTCTCTCTTTTAGATCAGAAAAACTGACACTAGCATGCGCATGAATGATACTAGAAGATAAAAATATAATTATAAAAAGAGAAGCAAATAACCGGATACTATTTTTCATTATTTGAGGTATTTAATTTGATATAAACAAATAGTCGATTCTATCAATAGGAAGTAAATATATAAAATTTGAAACTTTTATAAAATAATTAACACATTTAAAATGATGGCCAACTCAAACAAAACCTAGAACACACTTCAAAATGTAAATAAAATCTTAAAAAAAACAGAATAATAAAAGAAATATAAAATTTACAACTTGTAGAAAATACCAAATTCAAAATTCTGAGTATTAAATCCAAAATTAGGACTACTTAAACCTGCATTAGAAACATGTCGAAAACTAGGCTTGATTTCAATTGTAAAACTGTTAATTTCTAAATCAAATCCTATTGCTAACGTATTTGACAATGCAAACCCTTTGGCCAAACGTTCAGTTTCAACATCAGAAATTAAAGGTCCCACACTTCCCAAAACAAAAAAACTAAAGGCATTAGAAATTGGCTTTCTTAAATTAACGCCAAAATTTAAAATGTACTGATTGATTCTATTAGTTTTAGAATAATATTCTATTTTCATTAAATAATCTGGATCATCTGTAGTTATAAAAAAAGGATTAATAAGCCTATGACTTGCCAAATTGATTTCGGGTTCCAAAATTAATTCACACCTAAATTGCTTTAATTGTTTAACTATATATCCTACATGTGCTTTATAAAATTTATTTTCAAATGTATAGTTCTTGTTTTTCAATTCATGTCCAAAACCGTATGAAAAACCCACTAATAAATCATTCTTGTTTTTTTGAGCAAAAGAAGCATGAATTAAAAAAAACACCAATAGCGAAAAATGTATTTTTTTACTCATAATGCATTCATTTAAAAACGATTAAATATAAATACCCCTATTAAATTTAACCATTATAATTGAATAAAATCCAATTTATTAAGACAAAAAAAAGACCCAATTTTTCAATTGGGTCTTTAAAAATATTTAAAAAAGTTATACTAACTTTCTTGATGTTGTTTTTCAATTAATTTTTTATCTTCTCTAGATATTGTGTCAACCAATACTGGTGTTGCAATAAATAAAGACGAATAAGTACCTACAACGATACCAACTAACATAGCAAATATAAATCCTCTAATAGATTCTCCTCCAAAGATGAACATGATTAATAATACACCAATCATAGTCAATGAAGTATTAATAGTTCTTGACATAGTAGAGTTAATCGATTTATTTACAATTTCACCAAAAGTTCCTTTTGTTTTACCATCCAAGAATTCACGAACTCTATCAAATACAATTACAGTATCATTCATAGAATATCCAATAACTGTTAATATCGCAGCTATAAAGTGTTGGTCAATTTCCATTCCAAAAGGCATGAACTTATAGCATAATGAATAAATTCCTAATACAAAAATAACATCATGCGCAACAGCAGCAATAGCACCTAAACCATATTGCCATTTTCTAAAGCTTATTAATAAGTATAAAAATACAATTAACATAGCTCCAATAACAGCCCAATACGCATTCGTTTTAATATCTTCTGCAACTGTAGGTCCTACTTTAGAAGCTTGTACAATACCAAATTTCTTTCCATCATAAGCATTTACAAATTTCTCATAAGTCAATCCAGCAGCATAATATTCTTTTAAATTATCGAATAATAACTTATTAACTTCTTCATCCGCTTTTGTACCGTGCTCCTGTACTTTATATTTAGTTGTAATTTTTAACTGGTTGTCATTACCAAAAACTTTCACTTCGGCACTACCATCAAAAACTTTTGCCAATTGTGCTTTTACAACTTCCGTTTCAACTGGTTTTTCAAAACGCACTTGAAAAGTTCTTCCTCCAACAAAATCTACTCCTTGATCCAAACCATTTGTAAATAAAGAGACAAAACTCACTACTACAACAATTGCAGAGAACAAATACGTCCATTTTTTTATTTTTAAAAAATCAAAATGGAAATTAGTAAAGAAATTTTTAGAAAAATTTGTTACGAATGACAAATCATTTTTACCAAGAATATTTTTATCAATAAAAATCCTAGCTATAAAAATAGAGGTAAACAATGAAGTAATAATACCAATTAATAATGTAGTTGCGAAACCTTTAATTGGACCCGAACCAAATATAAAAAGAACTGTTCCAATCAAAATGTGAGTAACATTCGCATCAACAATAGAACGCATTGCTCCTGTCCAACTATAAGAAGCCACAACAGCTTCACTCAAAGATTTTCCTTCTCTTAACTCTTCTTTAGCTCGCTCGTATATGATAATATTCGCATCAACTGCCGTACCCATTGTCAATACAATACCAGCAATACCTGGCAAAGTCAATACAGCACCTAAACTTGCTAAAATTCCAAATAAGAATAGTAAGTTAACTGCCAAAGCAATATTTGCATACCAACCTGCTTTACCATAATAAACCAACATCCATAGAGAAACTAAAAGTAACCCCACAAGTGCTGAGTTAGTTCCGTTGTCAATAGCTTCTTGACCTAAAGATGGTCCTACTACATCTGACTGAACAATATCAGCAGAAGCTGGAAGCTTACCTGCTCTCAAAACATTTGCTAAATCTTTAGTTTCTGTCACATCAAATGATCCTGAAATTTCAGATCTACCACCAGAAATTGGTCCGCTAGAAACACCTGGAGCAGAATATACAATATTATCAAGAACAATTGCTATATTACTTTTTTGAGTATAAGCTCTTCCTGTTAATTCTTCCCAAGCTTTAGCACCTTGTCCGTCCATTTGCATAGAAACCGAAGGCTTTCCTGATTGATCAAATGAATCTTTAGCATCAGTAACAACACCACCACTCATTGCAGGAATATTATCTCTATTTCCTTTTAAAGCATATAATTCAACAGCTTCAACATCTTTTGCTTTAGCATCTTTGATCGTTGTCAATTTACCCCAAACAAATTTAGCGTAACGTTGATCAGCAGCTAATAATACTCTTATATCAGCTCTTTTTAAATATCCATTTACTGTAGCTGTATCTTTTGGAGAGAAAAGACCTAAAACTGGACCTCCACCTTGACCAATTATTTTATCCAATAAAGGATTATTTCCTTTTTTAGTAGAAGCAGAATCTTTACCATCAGTTAATAAAGCACTCAAAGAATCTTTAACAACTGCTTTTGTCTCTACCTTTGAAACTTCAGTATTTTTTAATGACTCATTTGCAGCCATTAAAAAACTTCCCATTTCATCAATCTTATACGTTTCCCAAAACTCTAATTGAGCAGTACTTTGTAATAACTTTTTTATTCTATCTACATCTTTAGCTCCAGGAAGTTCAACAAGAATTCTTCCAGTCTCTCCTAATTTTTGAATATTAGGTTGAGTTACTCCAAATTTATCAATACGTTTTCTCAATACTCCAAAAGCACTTTCTACAGATTCATCAATTTTTCTTTTGATTACTTTTTGTACTTGTGCATCTGTCATTTGATAATCTACACCACCTTCACCTTGCAAACTTCTGTTAGCAAAAATATCTGGCGAAGCTAATTTTACAGTTCCTTTAGAATTTGCTTCAAAAGCATCAAAAAACTTATCTGTAAAAGATTTATTTCCTTCAACATCTGCAGTAGCGTCAGCTAATGACTTATTGAAAACTGGGTTTTTAGAATTATTAGATAATCCTTTCAATATATCTTTAACTGAAATTTGAAGAATCACGTTGATTCCTCCTTCTAAGTCAAGACCTTTATTGATTTGCTTGTCACTTACTTCATTAAAAGTAAAGTTGGTAAAACCTAAGTTAAATACACTTTCCTTACCAATAGAATCTAAATATTTTACTTCTTTTTCAGAGTTTCCATTTGCAAAAGATTTTGCATCACTTTTTACTTTGCTTGCAACAAAAGTGAAAGAAAGTTGGTAAATACTTACCAATGCAAATAGAATTGCGAAAAATTTAATAAGTCCTTTATTCTGCATTATTACTAAAAATTAATTATTTTATATTTATTTATTTTTGCTTTAACCCCTATAAGACAAGTCTTGAACATTTTTTTGATCTTAAAATAGAAACCCAAGAATTATGATATTTATTTTAAACCGAGCAAATATATAATTAAGGTTAAGATTAACCAATTTATTTATTGATTAATCTCAAAAAAAAGACTGCATAAGTGCAGTCTTCTCTATTATATGACTAAAATATTAAGCTAAAATTGTTTTTAAGGCATCATTCATCTGTCTAACAGCATCTGCACTTTTTGCAAACAATGCTTTTTCGGCATCATTCAATTCAATTTCAAGAATTTCTTCTACTCCGTTTTTCCCAATAATACAAGGTACTCCGATGCAAATATCATTTTGACCGTACTCTCCTTCAACAAATACAGAGCAAGCAATCATTTTCTTTTGATCGTTTAATATACTATCTACTAAAAAAGCAACTGATGCTCCAGGAGCATACCACGCTGATGTACCCAAAAGACCTGTAAGTGTTGCTCCACCAACCATAGTACTTGCCGCTACTTTTTGCAACGCCTCTTCTGAAAGAAATTGAGAAACAGGTATACCATTATAAGAAGCCAAACGAGTCAATGGAATCATTGTCGTATCTCCATGTCCACCTATAACCATTGCTGAAATATCATTTGCTGGTTTACCTAAAGCCATAGACAAATAAGTTCTAAAACGAGAACTATCTAATGCTCCACCCATACCAATTATTCTATTTTTAGGCAATCCAGTTGATTTTAATGCTAAATATGTCATAGTATCCATTGGATTAGAAACAACTACAATAACTGCTTCTGGAGAAAATTCAAGTACATTTTCGGCAACTGTCTTAACAATTCCCGCATTAATCCCTATTAATTCTTCACGAGTCATTCCTGGTTTTCTAGGAATTCCAGAAGTAATAACTACTACATCACTATTTGCCGTTTTAGAGTAATCATTAGTGACACCAGATACCTTAGTATTAAAACCCGTATTGGTAGCACACTGCATAATATCCAATGCTTTTCCTTCAGCAAATCCTTCTTTAATATCTAATAACACTACTTCACTTGCAATTCCTCTATAAGAAATCACATCCGCACAAGTAGCACCTACATTCCCTGCCCCTACAATAGTAACTTTCATATTTTATGGTTTATCGGTTGTTTGTTAATTTTATTTTAATTTAAAACAATACTAATTGTTTTTATGGTTATGCATCAATATTTGCATACACTGCATTTTTCTCTATAAATTCCCTTCTTGGTGGTACTTCATCACCCATCAACATAGAGAAAACTCTATCTGCTTCAGCTAAACTATCAATGTTTACTTGACGCAATGTTCTAAAACTTGGATCCATTGTAGTTTCCCACAATTGTTCCGCATTCATCTCTCCAAGACCTTTATAACGCTGAATTCCTGCGCTTCCACCCATTCTTTCATTGGCTTGATCACGTTGTAAGTCATTCCAAGCATATTCTTTCTTATTCCCTTTTTTAACTAAATACAAAGGTGGAGCAGCAATATAAACATGTCCTTCTTCAATTAGTTCTTTCATAAAACGGAAGAAAAATGTTAAGATTAAAGTAGAGATATGACTACCATCGACATCGGCATCACACATAATAATTACTTTATGGTAACGCAGTTTCGAAATATTCAAAGCTTTACTGTCTTCTTCTGTACCAATTGTAACTCCAAGAGCCGTAAAAATATTTCGAATCTCTTCGTTTTCAAACACTTTATGATGCATTGCTTTTTCTACATTCAAAATCTTACCACGCAATGGCAAAATCGCTTGAAAAGCACGATCACGACCTTGTTTAGCCGTTCCTCCTGCCGAATCTCCCTCGACAAGATATACTTCACATTTAGCTGGATCTTGTTCTGAACAATCAGACAATTTTCCTGGCAATCCACCACCACCCATTACGGTTTTGCGTTGTACCATTTCACGCGCTTTTTTAGCTGCATGACGCGCTTGTGCTGCAAGAATAACTTTTTGAACAATGATTCGAGCATCATTTGGATTTTCTTCCAAATAATTCTCAATCATTTCGCTCACCGCCTGACTTACTGGAGAAACAACTTCTCTGTTACCAAGTTTGGTTTTAGTTTGTCCTTCAAATTGTGGTTCAGCAACTTTTACCGAAATAATAGCTGTTAATCCCTCACGGAAGTCATCCCCCGAAATATCAAATTTCAGTTTATCCAACATTCCAGAAGCATCTGCATATTTCTTTAGCGATCTTGTAAGACCAGTTCTAAAACCTTGCAAGTGTGTCCCTCCTTCATGTGTATTAATATTATTTACATATGAAAAAATATTTTCCGTGTAACTTGTGTTATAAATTAACGCAACCTCAACTGGAATTTCTCCTTTTTCATGATCCATAGAAATTACATGTGCAATAATTGGCTCACGATTTCCATCTAAGTAACGGATGTATTCTTTTAAACCTTCATCAGAATGGAATACTTCTGACACAAAATTTCCATCTTTATCTTTTTCTCTTTTATCTGTAAAAGTGATTGTAATTCCTTTATTCAAATACGATAATTCACGCATACGAGCAGATAAAGTATCGTAAGAATACTCTATTGTTTGCGTAAATATGCTCGGATCCGGATAAAAAGTAACTATTGTTCCTCTTTTTGTCGTTTCTCCAATTTGTTTCACTGGATAAAGCGCTTTTCCTTTTTCATATTCTTGCTCATAAACCTTTCCATCACTACTATGAACCGTAGCTCTTAAGTGATTTGAAAGTGCATTTACAACAGAAACCCCAACGCCGTGAAGTCCTCCAGAAACTTTATAAGAATCTTTATCAAATTTACCTCCGGCACCAATTTTGGTCATTACAACCTCCAATGCCGAAACCCCTTCTTTTTTATGAATTCCTACTGGAATACCACGTCCATTATCTTCAACAGAAATTGAACCATCTTCATTAATATCTACTCTTATGGTGTCGCAATGACCTCCCATAGCCTCATCGATAGAGTTATCGACTACTTCATAAACTAAATGATGTAATCCTCGAACACCTACATCCCCAATATACATTGATGGTCGCATTCTTACGTGCTCCATACCTTCTAACGCCTGAATACTATCTGCTGAATAATTGTCCTTCTTGATTTCTTCGCTCATATATTTTATTCTAAAAAAAATGTACTATTTGTCTAACACGCAAATATATAAAAACACAAACTATATAACCGTTAAAATCATATTTTAAGCGGTTAAGTTATTAACATAATGTTGATTTTTTAACATAAAAAAACGCTCTCAAAACTGAGAACGTCTTTATTTTCATGAAAAGTTGTTTTATCAAACAATAATTCTTGTTTTTGCAATTTCTATATCTGCTTTTACGTGAGCCGCATTTGCTCTTCCGCTTGGATCTTCATTTTCCTGCCATTTTGGAATCCATTTTCTCACTGTTTGAGCAGCACTTTGTTGTGGGAAATATTTATGAAAAATAGATCTGTAAAAATACGCTTCTTTTGTTGTTGGAGCATTATATTGAAACTCTGTAGCAGCTCCAGCTAATTGCTCATCAGTCACTTGTGAAGAACAATAACTTATCAATTCATCAATCCAATTGTACCCTACCCCATCTGAAAACTGTTCTTTTTGCCTCCATAAAACAGCATCTGGAAGATAAGGATCATCTGGTGTATCAAATGCTTTTCTTAAAATATATTTTTCTTTACCATCATATGTTTTAGGCATTTTTTCTTCTGCTTTTACTCGAATAGCAACATCTAAAAATGCTTTATCCAGGTAAGGAACTCTAGTTTCTAATCCATGTGCCATCGTCGATTTATCAGCTCTCAATAAATCGGCAGTAAATAATTTCTGAACTCTTTCGATTGTTTCTTTTTGAAAATCTTCGGCTGACGGCGCATTTCTAAAATACAAATACCCTCCAAAAATCTCATCAGCACCTTCTCCTGAAAGTACCACTTTTATACCTAAATCCGTAATAGCCTTCGACAAGAAATACATTGGAGTACTCGCTCTGATCGAAGTTAGATCATAGGTTTCTAAATTCCATATTAATTTCTCTAACACTTCCAATCCTTCCTCTACAGTGAAGTAAATTTCATGATGTTCAGTCCCTAAAAAAGCCGCTACTTTTCTTGCAGCAACGGTATCTGGTGCATTAACATCTAATCCTATAGAAAACGAATGCAGTTTTTTTCCGCTTTCCGCCAATAATCTTGAAGCAATTGCTGAAGTTAATGACGAATCTAAACCGCCTGACAGCAATACCCCAATAGGCACATCACTCATTAAACGCTTGCGGGTTGCTTCTGTCAAAGATTCTCTTATTGCAATCAAATCTAAATTTTGATCTGCATTTAAATAATCTTCATATTCTGGTTGATAGTACTTTACAAAACCTGTTTTTCCTGTATAATAATGTCCCGGAGGAAATGTTGCAAATGTTTTACATTGATCTGAGATAGATTTCATTTCAGATGAAAAATAAATTCTTCCCCTTTCATCTAATCCATAATATAACGGTTTTACACCCATAGGATCTCTACTAGCGATATAATCATCTCCGTCAACAATTACAAATGCCCAGTCTCCATCAAGCATATTACAAAAGTCATAACCAAACTCTTCATACAAATGAACAATTACTTCCGAGTCGGATTTAGTTCTAAAAGTATGATTTTTCAAAATACCATCTCTCAATTCTTGATGATTGTATATCTCTCCGTTATGGATCATATACGCTGATTTAGTTCCTTGTATAGGCTGTTTCCCTGAATGTAGGTCAATTATAGACAAACGTTCATGACTTAAAATATGTCCTTTTTCAGTAACATGCAAATCGCTTTCGTCAGGGCCACGATGTGACATTCTTTTAGAAAGTTCCATAACAAGTTTCTCCTCTTTACCTTTCCCTATAATGGCTAATATTCCGCACATAAATCTATTTATTAATATTTTAATTCACCTTAACAAAACAAAGATGTACCATCAGTTACAAATACAAAAGACAATACTAGTATTTAATTATAAAAAATTACAAACAAAGTAGATTTACATCAAATATGTAACACAAAAGCATGCAAAATCAATCATTATGTTATCTACTCTCAACCTCTTTTTACAAACTGCATTTTATTTTACTTTAACCCCTTTTATATACGTCCTAGATGCTTTCATCTCCAGAATTTCGCTATCAATAATCTTCATAATATCTCTATCAAAAATAACAAAATCTGCCCATTTCCCAACTTCTAGACTTCCTTTTTCTTTTTCTTCAAAATTAGAGTAAGCAGCCCAAATCGTCATTCCTTTCAAAGTCTCTTCTCTAGTTAATGCATTTTCCATTTGAAAACCTCCTTTTGGATATCCCTTACTATCTTTTCTTGCTACCGCTGCATGAAAAGTCAACATGGGGTTTACCTCTTCAACCGGAAAATCAGTACCTAATGCAATAACTCCCGCTTTGTCCAATAATTTTTTATAAGCATATGCATTCTTTAATCGGTCTTTTCCTAAACGATCTCCTGCCCAATACATATCTGAAGTTGCATGTGTGGGTTGTACCGAAGGAATAACTCCCGTCTTGAAATAATCAAAATCTTGTTCTCTCAAAACTTGAGCATGTTCTATCTTCCATCTGCGATCTTTCTTACCTGTTAATGCTTCTTTATAGATTTTCAGCAAAACTGTATTTGCCGAATCGCCAATAGCATGCGAATTCAATTGAAAGTCTGAATTAGCTATTTGTTGCGCAACTGATTTCAATTGAGTTATCGAAGAAAGCAATGCTCCAAACTGCTTCGGCATATCCGAATATGCTTTGTGTAAACAAGCACCACGAGATCCCAAAGCACCATCACCGTACATTTTAAAAGAACGAACATCTAAATTATCTGTTTTGTATATTCCTTTTTTCAAATACAAATCAATATTTTTTTGATTGGCAGTGACCATCGCATAGACATTTAATTTCATCGCTTTTGCCTTTTGCAAGCTATCCATCAAATTGATAACATCTGGATCTAAACCTGCATCATTTACTGTAGTTAATCCATAGTCAAACATTACCTTTTCAGCATCTAATAAAGCAGCAATTTGGGTTTTACGACTGGGTTTTGGAATTATATTAAAAACCAACTCCATCGGATTGTCAATTAAAATCCCTGTAGGCTCACCGTCTTTAATTTCAATTTGACCACCCAACGCTTTGGTGTCTTTAGTAATTCCCGCTAATGCCAAAACTTTACTATTTACAATTATTGCATGACCATCTACTCTATTGAGTACCACAGGAATATCTGGGAAATATTTATCTAAAATAGCTTTGGAAGGAAATTCTTTTACACTCCAATCGTTTTGGTCCCATCCATTTCCAACAATGAAATTTGATTTTTTTTCTTTTTGAAAAGCTTGAATGCGCTGTATCACCTCTTCCATACTTTTTGTCCCCCGTAAATCAACTTCTTGTAGACTTAGTCCAAAACCATAAAAATGACAATGCGCATCGATTAAACCTGGATAAATAAATTTACCTTTTGCATCTACATTTTTATCTGATTGAAAATTATTCTGTATTTGAGCATTCGAACCTATTCCAACAATTTTACCATTCTTGATTGCCATAGCTTGAGCAGTGTCAAAAGCTTTGTCAACTTTATAAATAGTAGCGTCTGTAACAATCAAATCAACCGAAGTCTTCATGTTTTTTAAACAAGAGCTAAGGGAAAACAATATAAGGATGACAACAAAACGTCTCATGGTGGGTATTTTAGATTGGCTAATATAAAAAACAAGACTTATATAAAAAAATGCCTTTAAATTATTTTCTAAAATGGCTAAATAAAAAATGCTCCCAAAATTTGGGAGCATTTAATTATCATTATATAATTTAAAAATTATGCTTTTACATAAGAATCAGTATGAACATTAGCCACTGCTCTTCCAGAAGGATCGTTCATGTTTTTGAATGCTTCATCCCACTCTAATGCAATTTTTGTACTACAAGCTACGCTTGCTTCTTGTGGTACACATAAAGCGGCTGCATCACTTGGAAAATGTTCTGTAAAAATAGAACGGTAGTAATATTCCTCTTTTGATGTTGGTGTTTGTAATGGAAACTTATATTTAGCATTCGCTAATTGTTCATCACTAACCTCAACAGCTACTACTTCTTTTAACTTATCAATCCAACCGTATCCAACTCCATCACTAAACTGTTCTTTTTGTCTCCAAGCTACACTTGGTGGCAACATCTCTTCAAATGCTTTACGTACTACCCATTTCTCCATTGGGTGTTCTTTGTTAATCATTTTATCTTGTGGGTTGATTCGCATTGCCACATCCATAAACTCTTTGTCTAAGAATGGCACACGTCCTTCAATTCCCCAAGCTGCTAAACTTTTGTTTGCTCTTAAACAATCGTACATATGTAGTTTCCCTAATTTACGTACGTTTTCTTCATGAAACTCTTGTGCGTTTGGTGCTTTATGGAAGTATAAATACCCTCCAAACAACTCATCAGCACCTTCACCTGACAATACCATTTTGATCCCCATTGATTTAATCACTCTTGCCATTAACCACATTGGCGTCGATGCTCTAATCGTAGTTACATCATACGTTTCTAAGTTATAAATTACATCTTTAACTGCATCTAAACCTTCTTGAATAGTAAACTTAATTTCATGATGAATGGTTCCAATATGATCTGCCACAATTTGAGCAGCTGCTAAATCTGGAGAACCTTCAAGTCCTACAGAAAAAGAATGCAATTGCGGGTACCAAGCATCAGCAGTATCTCCTGATTCAATGCGTTTTTGAGCATATTTTTTGGCTACAGCGGAAGTAATCGATGAATCTAATCCTCCAGAAAGTAACACTCCGTAAGGAACATCACTCATTAATTGTCTGTGAACCGCAGCTTCAAGCGCTACTTTGATATCTTGAATGTTTGTTTCGTTGTCTTTTACAGCATCATATTCTGTCCAGTCTCTTTTATACCATTGTACAAATTCACCATTTTTACTTGTCATATAATGTCCTGGAGGAAACAATTGGATTTTTGTGCAATATCCTTCTAAAGCTTTCAATTCAGAAGCTACATAAAACGTCCCATGTTGGTCCCAACCTATGTATAATGGAATAATCCCCATATGGTCACGAGCTACAAAATACTCATCTTTATCTACATCATAAATTGCAAATCCAAAAATCCCGTTCATTTCATCTATAAAATGAGACCCTTTTTCTTTGTAAAGTGCTAGAATAACTTCACAGTCACTTTCTGTTTGAAAGTTATATTTCCCTTCAAATTGTTTGCGTAATGCTCTATGGTTATAGATTTCTCCATTGGCAGCCAAAACTAATTTACCATCTTCACTAAACAATGGTTGTTTTCCTGAAGCTGGATCCACAATCGCCAAACGCTCATGAGACATAATCGCTTTTTCATTGCTATAAATTCCACTCCAGTCCGGTCCACGGTGACGAATAATTTTAGACATTTCTAAAACTTGCGGTCTTAAAACTTCTGCTTTTTGTTTTAGATCAAAGGCACATACGATTCCACACATAACACTATATTTTTATATTTTTTTTGATTTTATTTTTTTTGATGAAGCAAAGATGCAATAACAGTTACATTTGAAAAACACTAACAGCAATTATAGTTATAAATTAAAACTTAAATCAATGTTTTAAATTAAATTAGTAATCAAAAGCTATTAAAAATCGTTAGCAAGTTAAAAATCATAATTTATCATTATAAAATAGCTTCTATCAAATACTTTGTAGTGTTAATCTCAAACCCAAACCCTACTTTATTCCCCATTAGTTTACTTCCCAATGGTGATTGAGGTGACAAAGCAATTACATTAACTCCTTCAATAGTAATTTTTGGCAGTGCTAAACTGAGATACAAATAAATCCCATTGGCTTTAACTAAGCTACCCACAATAATAGTTTCAGCGGTTTTAGTCGAATCAATTTTATCCAGTACTGCTTTTTGAGTAAGCACTTCCTTCAATTTAGTATTGAGTTTTTCTTGTTCGATGTGCATCATGGACAGCGCTGTTTCATGTTTATCCCCAGCAGATCCTTTGGCATCATTCTTAGAATCTTCAGTAAGTGCCGTTATCATATCTCTAAAAACATCCATTCTATCTTGAACCAATTGTAAGTAGTACTGATGTATTTTTTGTTTAAATGTCATGTTTCTTTTTAAATTTATAATAGATAGAGCACTAATTGAAATATCACTGAGTTCGCTACTTCATGCGACCAAAGTTAACGTATTATTCCAAAATTGCGCCATATTTTCCAAACTCCAACTCATTTATTTACTAAATTTTAACATGAATTTTTAACTTTATAAAAAGACAATTGATAATTTTAACATTCTAATCATATAACTTTATAATACATACTATGAAAAAATCGACACTTGTAGTTACAGTAGCCTTTGCTTTTACAATGCTTTTATCTTCGAATGCAAATGCTCAAAAATTTCCCGACCTAGATAAAAGTCCGATGGACGTCGCATCATTCCCTACTGATTATAAAAATCCTGCCAAAATTGCTAAAGTAACCTACAGCAGACCTCAACTAAAAGGACGTAGTTTAGACGAACTAGCTCCAAACGGAAAAGTATGGAGAACTGGTGCTAATGAAGCTACAGAAATTACTTTTTTTAAGGATGTAACTCTAGGAAGCACTAAAATTAAAGCGGGTACTTATACATTATATACCATTCCTGAAAAAGACAAGTACACTGTTATTATCAACAAAGACTTAAATGTTTGGGGAGCTTATTTTTATAAAGAAGAAAATGATGTAGCGAGACTAACCGTTCCTGTAACCGAAGGAAAAGAATCACTTGAATCACTTTCTATGGTTTTTACCAAAACGGATAAGGGGATTGAATTGAATATGGGTTGGGACAAAGTGAGAATTGCTATTCCTTTCACAGAATAATAATTTATTAAACCTAAAAAAATAGGCTTCCTGATAAGGAAGCCTATTTTTTTTTTGTCTTAGAAATAAAATCGATTAAAAATCAAATTTATAATTAGCTCCAACTACGATTTGAAAACCTTGAACTGGGTAATTCAACCATTTTTGATACGACTGATTCGTAATATTATTAGCTCTTATAAACCCAGTTAATTGCTCGTTGTATTTATAACCTACATGTGCATTAACATCAAAATAACTATCTAAAGTTATTGGAGTAGCATCCACTGTGAAATTAGTATTGAATTTCATGTCCTTACGTTCCCCAACATAGAAAACAGTAGCACCTGCAAACCATTGTGGTGTAATATTAAAATCAATATTTGAATTTAATTTCAGTTCTGGCAAATTCCATGCTTCTTGCTGAAAATCATTCGTATAACTATTATACGTTCCGCTGATACCAAAAGTAACATTTTCTGAAAAATTAGCTTTTAAATCACCCGTAAAACTCAATGTTCTCATGTCATCATAAACCACCTGCATTGAATTCCCAAAAGCATAATTTTCATTGGAAGCATTTTCATTGTAATCATTGCTTCTAAACAATGCTTTATTTCTTTCGTTCACATATGACCCTTTAATGTTATAACTCACATTATTTGTAATTTTCCCTTTTAATCCAGCAAAAATATCATATTGTTTGTCTGTAGGCGCAATATTTAAAGTAGGAGATAAAAATGAGTTTTGATTCACAAAATCCATATAAGAATTTTGCTCTAAATTTCCTTCGGCTCCTGCATAAAAAATCATTAAGTCACCAACCACTTTATAAGAAGCGTTGATTTGAGGATAGACAAAAAACTTATTATTACTATGCTCATTATCTAAACTATAAAATAAAGAAGCCCCCAGATTCAAAGTCCAATCATCTTCTTGCATTACAAAAGTAGGTGAAATTCCAAAATTAGTGAAACCGTATTTTATAACTTGGATATTGGTGTTTTGGTAATTTTTATCAAAACTTCCACCTACGTAATCCACAATTATATTTGTTTTTATCGCTTCGTCCATTATATTGAACTTCAACGAAGGTTTAACATAAAAACGATTTTCAGTAGAACCAAAAGTATCTGTAAAATGATTGAATTTCAAACTTGCATTGTCTAGAATTCCATCATTAAAATCAATTTTTGAACCTAACGAAAAGGTATTGTAAACATGTTGGGGATTTATACCATCAATTAACATTGCTCTATCTGAAGAAGAAAGTGTACTACCAAACTCTGCTGGCAATCCATACCAATTATAAATTTGGTTTTGGTATCCTAAATCAACATTCCATGACATATCACTATAATTAGCACCATAAGTCAAATCAATTGCAGAATCATAATAACGGTCATCTAATTCCACTCCACTAATTCCACCTTGTGATGAAAGATGACGAAACATTCCCCCTACATAATCATTGCTCTCTAATTCTTGATTAACAAACAACTCGGCATTGAGCGTTCTATAACTCCCAAATCCTAATGTCGCATAATTATTATACAAATGGGCTTGCTTTGTTTTGTCAACGCCTTCTGCTTTTCCTTTTGAAGGAGTAAAAGTAGAAGCTACTGGGAAAGAAAAAATAGAGTACTTAATTGTTTCTTTTTTAGCATTACCTTCATCATCCAGCACTGGAGTTTCTTGTACTTTGAAAGCATCCGAAATAGTTGGGGTATATGGCTTCACTACATTTACTACTTCAGATCCTATGTTGTCCTCTTTTTTTTGAGCAAACGAAAACTGAAATGCTATTAAAAACAGAACTATTGTTATTTTATTTTGGAAATTCAATTTCATATTTTTTTGTTTTATTATAAAAAAGGCGATTAAAAGTTATTTACCCTCTCCTGCATTTTATACATTATCTTTTTTTACTACTATTTTTATTTTTTTAAACTACTTCCCATTCACCTTGTGCTACAAACTGAGTTTCTCCACCGATATTAATGTCAAAAAGAGGCTCTTCTCGTTTCCCTTCAAAATATATTTGAGAACTTCTATTAATATATTCTCCTTGGTTATTCACAACTTTGATTTCACTTGCATGATATTTCAATAAAAAAGCCTGCAAACAAGTACTAGCACTTCCTGTCGCTGCATCTTCTATAAGCTGATTATTTTCAATACACAACATTCTACTGGTTAGCACTTCATTTTCTAAACTAAAAAAATACAAAGCCCTATGTTCCGTTTTGCATTTTGTTTTAAGCCATGCTTCTGTTTTATCTTTATCCAATTCAACTGCGTTTAATGTCTCTCTATTTTTTAGAGGTACCATGACAAAAGCACTTCCAGTAGTTACTTCTTGAATTTCAAAACGAGTATCAAAATCAGTTACACTTAGATTACTGAAAGAAGCAAAATCTTCCTTCATAAAAACATCTAGAAAATTAGGCTGTGCCGCTTTCAACCAAACTAAATCCTGAGATTGACATACCGGAATTTCTCCTATTGGAACATTTAATTTAATTCCTATGGGATGGTGTTTGAATACTTTATTCATCAAAACCCATGAAGTTCCTATGATAGGATGTCCGGCAAATTGCATTTCATGCGCTGGAGTAAAAATTCTAATTGATGCATTATTATTTTCAGGTGCTATAGCAGTAACAAATGTACTTTCGGCAAAATTAATTTCGCGTGCCACTTGCTGCATTTGATCAGTCGTTAAATCAGTCGCATTTAAAAAAACTGCCAGTTGATTTCCCGCATATTTTTTTTTGGTAAATACATCTACAATATAAAAAGGAATCGTCATTTTTTAATAATTTTTAAATTCACAACAACGGCATCATCACAGTTGTTTTAAATATTCCTAATTGGTTATTGATGAATTTGTTTTAGACTCTTCGGCTTTAATTCTATCTAATTCATTTTGCGCCTCAGCAACTACATCTGAAAAATCAGTGAAATTTTTAATCACATTTTCTAAAATATAAGTCGCTTGAAAACTATCTTTTAGTCCATAAAAGTTTTTCGCCATTAGAATCAATCCTTTCGATCCATAAAATCTATAACTAGAATAATTTTTGGCTAATTTTTGAATCGTCACATTGGAAGCTTCATATTTTGAATCTTTATTTTTAAAATAGGCATCATAATATAATGCTTCAGCGGCTAGTTCTCCTTTAGCAATGGTCAGCACTTTTGCATATCCCGCTCTCGCTTTAGCTTCATCACCAGTTTGCATTGCTGAACGAGCAATAATAATTTGCGCATCCGAACGAACATTATCATCTGTTTTAGGATTACTTAATACTTTATCCGCATAAATAACAGAATTTCCATAGTCCTTTTTATCGTAATAACACTTCATTAAGTTTGATTGAGCAAATACTTTGTTTTGAGGAAAATCCGATTCGTTTTCTAAACGAATTAAAACTGGAATTGCTTTATCTTTTTGATTGTTATCCAATAACACTTGGGATAATCTTGCCAAAGACTGTTCCGTAAATTCACTTCTAGGTTCACTAATTACATATTGATAATTAGCCACCGATTTGTCTTTTTGTCCTTCAGAGAAATAGGTTTGCGCCAAATAAAAATTAGCTTGAAGTGAATGAATTCCTCTTGGAAAACTAGAAATATAAGCACTAAATCCAGAAATGGCCTGCCTATTATTATTTTGCTCAAATTGTTTCAAAGCTGACTCATACGAGTCATTATCCAAATCCGCATCAGTAACCGCCACAAAGTCTAAGGTTCTCACCCAAGTAGCATACTCATTAACTCTCCCACCATCAACATATATCAATCTAGCAGTTGAAACGGCTTCAAGTGCTTCGGGAGTTTTAGGAAAATCAGCCACTACTTTTTTAAACTTAGTTAAAGCTTGTTCACTTTTATCTGAATTGTAGTAAATCAAACCTTGACGCAATATTGATTTTGCAGTATAGCTTCCGTTTTTGTACTCCCCAATTAATCGATCAAATGTTTTTAAAGCCAAATCTTGTTTGTTTGCCGCTACATACGTATTGGCTAATTCATACATGGCATCATCACGGTAACTTGATTTTGGATACATTTGTAAGAACGAATTCAATTCTTCAATTTTCGTGTCATTTTTAGATACAAAACCATAACAAATTGCTTTTTGATAATAGGCATAATCTGCATCCACCCCTTTTGATTCAATTACTTTATTGTATGCTTCCATTGCTGGCCAATATTTAGAACTAACAAATCGGCAATCACCTAAACGCAAATAAGAATCATTCAATCTCACTTTATCGTCTTTCACTTTATCAATCTGATTTTGAAAATAGGTAGCCGCTTGATCGTACTCTTTCAATTTAAAATAAGTGTAAGCAATATTATAATTGCTGTTTTTATATTCTGATGCCGAAGACGCACGAGGCCCATTTACAAACTGCTTATAACTCAACAAAGCATTATTGTAATCATCTTGAACATACTCGGTTTCTGCTTTCCAAAAAGTAGCTCTGGCTGTAAAATCTGCATCAATTTGACCGTCTATTGATTTCTTAAACATCTTGGCCGCTTCTTGATAATTTCTGTCTGCATAAAGCTCTAAACCTCTATAGAAAGTCACTTTTTGATACGCCAATTTATTTTCTGGCCCTCTATTTTTTTCTAATAAAACCAAGGCTTCTTTGTAATTTTTAGAAGAAATATAAGAATCGATTAACAGTTTTTCGACTACTGGACGACTTGCATTGTTTGGGTATTTTTTTATAAAATCCAGTAAAACCTGAGGAACAGTTTGATATGAATTCCCTATTTCATAACTCAATTTCGCATAATTTAAACTAGCGTCTTCTTGGATAGAAGCATCAAATGTCATTTCGGAAGCATTTTTAAACGCATTCAACGCTTGTTGTTTTTGATCTAAATTTAAATAGCTTTGCCCTAAATGGTAGTAGGCATTTTGCGCTACAAAATCTTTACCATTTATGATTTTATTGAATTGAGAAATCGCATTTTCAAAATCATTTTGCTTGTAATACGCGTATCCCAATTGGTAAAAATCAGTATTGTTCCATCTTCCTTTTTTACCTTTATAATCCGCTAAATAAGGGATGGCTTTATCATATTGTTTTAAATTAAAATAACTTTCTCCAATGATTTTATTTAATTCAGACTTTTCCAATGCGTTCGACTTTGACATTGCCTTTTGTCCTAAATCAATTGCTTTTTGAAAATTTCCTAATTTAAAATTCATATCGGCCTGATAGTAAGACAGTTTTTCTTTGTACTTTTCTTCGCCTGAAACCGCATCAAAATATTTGGTCGCTTCTTTATAATCATCTCCTTCATAGGCTATAAAACCCAAGTAGTATTTAGCTTGAGAACCATATTCAGATGAATTTACCACTTTATTAAAATAAGTGGTAGCCTCTTTTTTATTTTTAGAATTAAAAAAAGCATACCCTTTTTGGAAATTAAATTTATCGCGCTCTTTATATGTTAATTGGCTCTCATCTACTTTTTCAAACCATTTTAGGGCTTGAGGATAATTTCCTTGTTCAAAATAATAATGCGCTACTTCTATAAAAGCTTGATTGCTCTTAGCACTTGTTGGATAATCTTCAACAAATTTCTCCATCAAAACATCCGCATTCGCTTGATTCAAACGAATAGCACAAGATGCATCATAATAAGAACAATCTGATTTGATTTCTTCATTTGTAGTTTCCAACTTTACTTTTTCAAAAATAATTTGGGCTGAAGCAAATTGATTGTCATTAAATAAGGAAATTGCCTTATTAAAATCTTTTAATTCATGAGTATATATTATTGATTTTTGAGCAGAAACAGTAAAAGTGCCTACAAAAATCATTAAAAGAAAAAGCCAAGAGAGTTTACGCATTTTGTTTGTTTTTTTGATATTCAAAAGTATTATAACTAACGGGTATAACGAATTGTTATTCCCTTTTATTATGAACAAATGTTTTAACAAAAAATAAAAAAAATTAGAATTGATAATTGATAATTGACAATTGATAATTACTTTTACCCAATAAACAATTTTTCAATTATGTCTCAAACTGTACTGTCTTTAAAAAACGTAACCATTTATCAAGAAGATAAAGTAATTTTATCTAATGTAAACTTGGAAGTAAACCATGGTGAATTTTTATACATCATCGGAAAAACAGGATCAGGTAAGAGTAGCTTAATGAAAACACTTTATGCTGATATGCCTTTGACTGAAGGCGAAGGACATATAGTCGATTTTGACTTGGTTACTTTAAAAGAAGATGACATTCCTTTTTTAAGAAGAAAAATTGGTATCGTATTTCAAGATTTCAAATTATTGCCCGATCGCTCAATCAAAGACAATATGTTATTTGTCCTTAAAGCGACAGGATGGGTTGATAAAAATGAAATGGATCGTAAAATTGACGAGGTTTTAGACAAAGTAGGAATGAAAGCCTACGCAATGAAAATGCCACATCAAATTTCGGGTGGTGAACAACAACGTGTCGCTATTGCTAGAGCTTTACTTAACGATCCTGAATTGATACTTGCAGATGAACCTACTGGTAACCTTGACCCACAAACAAGTGCCGAAGTTCTTGAAGTTTTAAGAAGCATTAATGCTAATGGAAAAACAATTATAATGGCAACGCATGATTATGCCTTATTAATGAAATTTCCATCGAAAACATTGAAATGTGAAGACACTAAAATCTTTGAAGTCGTTCAAAGAACAGTGTAATGCTCTCCATACTTATTCCAATATACAATTACAATGCCTATCCTTTAGTTCAGGAATTGCAAAAGCAATGCATGAAATGTGAAATTGATTTTGAGATTTTATGTCAGGATGACGCCTCTCAATCACCACTAAACCAGTTCAATGAAAATATAAGTTTACTTCCAAATTGTAATTTTATTTCATTAGATAAAAATATTGCCCATCGCGAAAACAGAAATTCGCTAGCCGAAAAATCTAAATTCGACAATTTACTTTTCATTGATGGTGATTCCATAATTTTGAATAGCAATTATATCCAAAATTACGTGGAGAATATTCATGATGCTGATGTAATTTATGGTGGCCGATTACATCCTGAAAAATGCCCTTCAAATCTTCAAAAACTAAGATGGAAATACGGTAAATTTATAGAAGATAAACCAACCTTAAATCGAAAAAAAACTCCCTACAAATCTTTGCTTTTTAATAATACTTTGATTAAAAAAAAATGTTTTAACAAAGTAAAATTTGACAAAAAAATCATTAAATATGGTCATGACGACACCCAGATTTCTTTTCAGTTAGCTTTATTACAAGTAAAAGTGGACCATATTGAGAACCCTGTACATCACGGCGACATTGATACAAACTTAGTTTATATAAAAAAAACAAAAGAAGCTTTAGAAAATTTAATGCTTCTATATCAAAATCGACAAATTGACGGTGCCTTTGTAAAATTAATTTTGTTATTTGAGTGGCTGAACAATTTAAAATTAACTTATCTAATATCTCAAAGCTATCTTTTTTTCGAAAAAAGTTTAATAAAAAACTTGAAAGGAAACAATCCTAATTTAGTTGTTTTTACGTTGTTTCGAATTGGCTATTTCTGTACGATTAAAAGAAGCTAATTATTTTTTACAACATTTTCAAAAAGTGCATTCCATTGTAACATTATAATATCTAAATCATAATTGGCAACTGATTCACGGGCGTTTATTCCTAGCTGTTTTCTTAAAGAAGTATCTTCAATAAGCATACTTAGTTTATCTACAAAAAATTGCTCCTTCCCTTCCTGAACAAGAATTCCATTGTGCTCATTTGTAATAATTGCCCTTGGACCTACGGGACAATCATAAGCAATACAAGGTAAACCCGAAGCCATTGCTTCAATAAGAACCATAGGAAATCCTTCAAAACGGGAAGTCATTACAAACACGGAAGCTTGATTGTATTTTTCTTCAATATTTACAACTGGTTTATTTAACCTTACTGTAGCATTAATATTTAATTTCTCAACAACAGCCTCCAATTTTTTTAACCCATCACCATATATTTCTAGAATCCAGTCAGGATGTTTTAGTGCCGTTTTTTGCCAAATTAATAGCAATCGATCCAGCCCTTTTTCATAAGAATTCCTAGCAACTGTAATTACTTTTTTATTTTCTAATGGATTGTCGGTGGTAACTTTCAGCCAAGATGGATTAGGAATAATAATGTAGTTCAACACATCCCATTCTTGTAAACTCTCATTGGACAAAGCCACAAATCGCTTGTATTTTTGTGCTCCCAAATTTTTGAATTTATATTTAAAAAATTGAATTCCTCTGAAAAAAAAGGGAGCCTTCATTTCATTTTCTTGTATGTATTTTGAACCATGACATTCAAACACCAAAGGGATATTTGAATTGAGAAAAAATGGAACTGTAAATGCTTTTAAACCATTATCACAAACTACTACAACATCAGGTTTTATAATTGTAATTTGGCGTTTTAGATTGTTTACATAACCCTTAAAAAACTGAAAAACACTACCTTTTAAAATCATATCGTGGAAAACAATTCCTGAATTAAAATTATAAAAAGGACTCGCATTTCCATCATTTTGGGTAAGAATATGAATCTCATATCCCCATTTCTCAATAAGACTATTTGTTTTCACCGAAAGCACTCGTGCTACGCCTCCTTCAGTATTACAACTGGGAACGATATAGAGAAGTCTCATTTTTTAGAACTCATAAATTCATCAAAATCCCTAATATAATCTTCCTCAATAAATTCATCTGAGGCCAAAACCAAACAAACAGCACCAGAGGAAAAATTCTCCAATTCTCTCCAAATTCCGTTTGGAATGTATAATCCAATATTGGGTTTATTCAATACAAATGATTTTTTTTCGAATCCGTCATTGAGCACTACTTCGAAACTTCCGCTCAAAGCGATTAATACTTCTTGTTGTTCAATATGTGAATGCCCCCCTCTAAAAGCATTGCTTGGCACATCAAAAAGATAATAAACCCGTTTGAATTCAAACGGTAAAATATCTTTTTGAACAAACCCTAAATTCCCACGCATATCTTCTACAACTGGGATTTTTACAAATTGAATTGCTTCTAGTTTTCTCATTTTTTACTCTGTACTAATTTTCATCAAATCTAACCATTGTTGCCCGATATTTTCTAATAGAAACGGACTAATACTCTCAACTGAGTTTTGCTTGCAATATTGATATAAAGAGTCATCCGTTATCATTTCATTCATGGCGCCGGTCAGTTTTTGCCAATTCTGGTTTTCAACCAAAATTCCATTTTCACGATTGGATATCAATTCTTTTGGACCAGAAGGGCAATCAAAAGAAACTACAGGAGTGCCACAAGCCAAAGACTCCAAGATAACATTTGGCATACCTTCATTTTTACTAGATAACACCAGGAATTTAGCTTTTTTCAAATAGTTATAAGGATTCACTTGATACCCTAAAAAATGAACAAATTCTTCCATTTTTACTTTTTCAACTTCCATTCCCAATAGTGTTTTATCTCCTTCACCCAAAATCAAAAGATGAATTTGTTTTTTAGACAAAACACTATTACCATAACTCGAAATCAATTGATCAAACTGTTTAATGGGATTTTCAAACTGCCCAATAGCAATAATATAATCAAATGCAATATCAATATTTTCGGTATTCTTTTCATTAATTTCAACAAAGTTAACTGGATTGGCAATAGTAACTACATTTTTTAAATCATGCCTTTTTTCTATTTGTACTTTCATATCTGGAACAAGAGCCACATTCGCATAAGAACGATTGTACATACATCGTGTCAACCATGAATTATTTGGCATATAATGGTCAATCAAAAAACTATGAACTGTAAATATGGTTTTGGCATTGTAAATCAATCGAGAAATAAGAAGTTCTTGAACCACCTTAGTTCTAAACCTAAAATCAATAATAAAATCAAAATCATTGTTTGTTAAGTACTTTCGCAAAGCCGTTAATCGCTTGAATTTATTGAGAACTCCATTAGAATTGTTTTTTAACAGGCCTAAATTCACCAACTTCCCAGCATAGGGGAAAGAAACTTCGTCGATAACTATAATGATATGAACGTCGATACCTTTACTTTCGAAAAAAAGAGACAAATTCGCCATCACTTTATCACCTCCGCCACCGCTCAAACGGTAACCAATTAAAGCAATTTTATATTTTTTGTTAGGCAATATCATTATCGATTTCTTATTTTCGTATCAAATATATAACTCTTTTAAAAAGATATGCAAGATAAAGCATTAGTTACCATTATTTGCTTGTGCTACAATCAGGAAGCGTTTGTATTGGAAAGCTTAGAATCTGTTATCAAACAAGAGTACAAAAACATTGAACTTATTATTATTGATGATTGCAGTACCGATAATTCTAAAACTACAATTGAGAAATGGATAGTTGACCATCCAGAGATACAATTTATAACTAATAAAACTAACTTAGGGATTACAAAAGCATTTAATAAAGGGTTGAAACTAGCCAAAGGAAAATACATTATTGATTTGGCGGCTGATGATGTTTTGCTTCCCAATTGTGTAAGTCTTCAAGTCAATACTTTTGAAAACAGCAACTATAAAAATCTAGGAATCGTTTACGGTAATGCGGCTTTGATCACTAAAAAAGGGCTTTTTGACTCCTATTATTTTGCAGTAAACGAAGATAAAAAAGTAATTCAAAAACGAGTAACAGGTGACATTTACGCCTCAGTTCTTGCTGGTGGAAATAGCATTTGTTCTGTTAGCAGTATGATTAAAAAATCAGTTTTTGAGGATCTAAAAGGATATGATGGAACCCTAGCTTATGAAGATTTGGATTTTTGGATTCGTTCTTCTCGAAACTATTCATTCGATTTTATTGATGAAATTCTGATTCAAAAAAGAATCGTATTTAATTCTATGGGAACCGATTTTTATAAGAAAAAAAACAAAATCAACCATTCGACTTATGTTATTTTGAAAAAAGCAATGCTCCTCAATCGCTCTAAAACAGAAAATAAAGCGCTATTAAAACGCGTTCATTTCGAGATGATTTTAGCCTATAAAAATCAAGATTTCGACTTACTATCTAAATATATTTTTCTAGAAATAAGACTTCGATTTTCATTTATATAAAGCGTTAATGAACGGTTAAATAAGCATCCAAAGCATTTCGTTCTCCATCCCAATCTCTTGAAATATTAGTTCGTATCAATTTTGCTGGCATTCCTGCCAATAAACAATTTTGCTCGAGTTGTGAATAATCTTTATTGCACAAACTATTAGAGGCTATTGTACAATAATCTGGTGTATGCGTTCCCGCCATAATTGACACTCTTCCTCCTACATAATTATAGTTTCCAATATGAATGGCATTAGTGATTTTGTAGCGCTCACCCGTACTTGTGTCAATCATTTGATGAAAATTAGTATCAATAATCTGAGATTCCGGTCCAAAACGAGCATAATCACCTAAAACCACTTTTTCTATACATGTTAATTTTGAATTGGAACCCAAAGAAGCCATATGCCCTAATTCACAATACCCATCTTTACCCACATAAATAAAATAGTCCTTACCAAATTGCACCTGCCCTTTAAAAACTAATTTACCAGTGATATTAATTTCTGCGATTCCGCTAGCCACTGTATTCATTTCATAATCTTGACCAAAACCAATCATCCCTCTTTGTATGGGTGCCGCAATTTCAATTTCGCCAGTAATCAAAGTAAGTTTTACTTTTCCATAAAAAAATACAGGTAACTTTTTTGCTGTTGCAAAAGGGAATTTTTTAAAATTAAAATAGAGTGTTTTTGTCCAATTTACGGAATAGTAAAATCGTATTTTGTAAAAAAACAATCGCAATTTATCATATTGATTTTTAATAATATCAGCCATTTTTTTTCTTGATTAAAGCATTAAAAACGGATTTCAACTCCATTTTTTTATTGATGTGAAACAACACATAACTAACGGAAACCAAAATCATGATAAACATTAAACTGTATTTTACAATCGGATTTGGTATATATCTCAATAAAAAAGTAATACCGCATAGAAAAATACAAACGAGATAAGTAAGGTAAAACTCTTTTTCAAAATACAGCCCATACCTTTTTTTGGAAATGATTTTTAATCCTACAAAATGAATGATATAATAGATTAAAAAGCTGAAACCAAGTCCTTCCAATCCATAGTACGTATAACCTAAAATATTCAATAACAAAGATATAACATTAAAACCAATAGCAGTTCGCAAAAACATTTTGGAATCGCCTTTTGCAATTAAAACAAAACCCATCGACCAAGAAACAGCTCTAAAAAGCATCCCTATTATTCCAAAACAAACCATCGGAATTATCAAATTAAATGTATCGGTATAAATAACTTTTACAATCAAAGGAATAAAAGTGAGGAACAAAATAATGATTGGCGTTATTATTAAAATCGAAATATAAGATTGCTGCATTACGCTTTCTCTTACTTTCTCGTTATCCTCACTTATGGCAGATAGTCTTGGAAAATAATCGGTGCTCATGACTGTAAAAATAATCCCAACATAGGAGTTTAGTAACGTAAAACCTGCATTGTACAATCCTACTTCTTCTAATCCGCCTGTTTTCCCAATATAAATTTGAATTAAATAAGTTGTCACTAAAGTGAATAATCCACTTATGGTTAAAAGAATTCCTAATCTAACAACACTTTTTCCTTCACTGATTACTTGCCTGGTATTTATCACTTCCTTTTGTATTCCCAATTGGTTCGAAAAGAAAAATGAAAACACTAAAGCTGATAAAGACACCACTATGATTGTGGGTATTATAGCGTCAATTCGATAACAATAATACAACGGAATTGAGACCAACAACCCCAATAAATTGCCATAAAAATTGGCTTTGGCCAAAAGACGCATTTTTCTCAATCCTTGCAAAACTACTAATTGACCCGAGCTAAGTTGCCTGAACAAAACTGTAATTGAAATAAAAATAAAAGCAGTCGCATAGTGGGTATTCCCAAAAGTAAATGTGCTCAACCAAGAAGAAAAAACCACAGTTAATAACGTTCCAAATATTCCCGTAATCAAAACCAATTTTCTAACAATTGTCACAATTCTTGAAACACTTTTTAAGTCATTCTCTTTATAATCTCCAGAAATGTGTTTGACCGCGCTCGTTTCAATTCCTAAACTAGTAGCACCATTTATTGTGTTTATTGCTGAATTTAGCAATGCAATAATTCCCATTCCGGCTGGACCAATAAAAACAGCTATCAGCTTAGTACGAATTATCGAAATGATAATATTTAAAAACTGTACACCACCAAAAAGCGAGGTCGTTTTTAAAATTTGGAGATAGGAGGATTTTTGGTCTGTCATCTCTAATAGTTATTTAGAGTTACAATAACAAAATCAACCTCTTCCGTTGTCAAAACTGGATTTAAAGGCAAACTCAATACCTCATCATGAATTTTCTCTGTCATAGGAAATGACCATTCATTCCAGTTTTTCAACGCCTTTTGTTTGTGTGCTGGAATAGGATAATGAATTACGGTTTCTATTCTGTTTTCCAATAAGTAAGCTTGTAATTCGGCTCTATTTTTTGTTCGAATAACAAACAAATGAAAAACATGATTTGAAGACAAATCCCAAAATGGAAGCACAACTTTATCGTTTTTAATTTCTGATAAATAGCGTTTGGCAATTGCTCTTCGCTTATCATTCTCAGCATCTAAATGCGGTAATTTCACATTCAAAAAAGCGGCTTGTAATTCATCCAATCTTGAATTTACTCCTATATAATCAGTATAATATTTAGTTTCAGAACCATAGTTTCTAAGTGTTGAAACTACTTTTGCCAGTTCTTCGTCATTAGTAACTACCGCTCCTCCATCTCCCAAAGCGCCTAGGTTTTTCCCTGGGTAAAAACTGTACGCTTGGGTATTCCCGCTTTCGACTTTCGACTTTTGACTTTCGACCTCAAAAAAAGCGCCATGAGACTGAGCAGCATCTTCAATTACCAATAAATCATTAGCAAAAGCGACTTCATTTATCTGATTCATTTCTGCTAGTTGCCCATATAAATGAACAGCTAGAATGGCTCTGGTTTTTGAAGTGATTTTTTCTTCAATCAAGTCAGGATTAAGATTGTAGGTTTCCAACTTTGGCTCGACTAAAACTGGAACTAAATCGGCTTCTAGAATCGCCAAAATACTTGCTATATAAGTATTCGCGGGCACAATAACTTCGTCTCCTTTTTGCAATTTACCCAGCTGAATATAGCCTTTAAAAATTAATACCAAAGCATCAAAACCATTCCCTACTCCTATGCAATATTCTGATTTACAAAACTGGGCAAAATTAGTCTCAAATTCCTTTACTTCATTTCCTAAAATATACCAACTACTATCTAAAACCGATTTCAAATTATCTTGAAAAGCAGTTTCATATTGTGCATTGATTTTTTTTAAATCCAGAAATGGTATCATTTAAAAAGGTTTAAGGTTTAAGGTTTAAGGTTTAAGGTTTAAAATTGCCGAAATTGTATTGATTAAAAAAGGTTTTATACTAATATGTTCTCCAATTTGGAATAATTAATTGTATCCACTTCATAGAAATCATGAACTATCGTGCTGGCACCAAAACTTTCTTTCCAGTAAGATAACCCTTCATTGAGTTTTTTCCCTTGGGCTTCATTCGAAACTCCAAAATCAAAAAATCGTTTTTCAGCAAATACTTTATGAATTAAATAATCATATAAAAAATCCAAACTCCCTAGGTTTTCGTCTTTTTCAAATTTGGATATGTATTGACAATGCACCACCGTTTCAGTTTCAAAAACAGTAGTCCCAGCCACTATTTTTCCTTGATAACACACATTGAACTGTCTAATATTAGTAGGGAAATCTTTTTTTAATCGTGTAATTTCTTCTAAGGAATGGACTGGTTTTGCATTATGACGATTTGCTAAATTAGGAATCAATATTTCGGCCCAAAAAGATTCGAAATCCGTTTCTTCTTTAATCTCTAATCCCAACTTTATCCCTTTTTGAATCCCTCTTTTTCTAATTTTCGAAAAAGAAAATTCCTTTTTTAAATCAATTACGGATAAGGTATCTCTGCGAATTAATTTGGCTTCAGCCAAAAACAAAGCATAAAGCAATTCCTCGGCTGGTTTTTTATGGTAAATGGAAGGCGTTGTTTTTAAAATTAATTTTTCGATTTTATTTTCATTTAAAAAAGCCAAAACACTCTTAAAAATAGCAACAACCGAAGCTAAGATCGTTTTTTCAGTATATACTAATCCTCCATAAGTCAATCCTTGATGAGAATGAACCACATTACCAACGCTATTGGCAGGAAGAACGGCTACCCAAGTATCACCATTCAAAATTACTAAAGAATTATCTTGAAATCGATCTTTATGATAGTCCATAAAATCACGATGAAAAAGGAAAGTAGCATTTTTGGCTTCACCAATAAAACTATTCCAATTACCATAATCACTTTCTAGGTATTGTTTGACGGTGTATTTAATCACAATTAATTTTTAAACTTCGTGAAAGTAACTAATTTTTTATTTACTTTCAAAAGTAGGCAAATACCATTTGAATTTAACCGCCATCAATCGCACCGAAATAATGACCAGCGAAGTTATTAGATATAAAAAATCATCATTAAGATTAAATTTTTTCAGGATAAAAAAGACGACTCCTCCAAGAATACAAATAGTAGCATAAATTTCTTTTCTGAAAATTACGGGGATTTCCGTACATAAAATATCCCGAATAACTCCACCAAAACAAGCTGTCATTGTACCTAAAGCTATACATATCAAAGGGTGTAAACCAATACCGATTCCTTTTTCGAGACCAATTAAAGTAAAAACACCTAGCCCAATTGTATCAAATAAAAACAAGGACGTTCGTAATCGATCAAATTTCTTTCTGAAAACGATAGCTAAAACAAAAGCTACCCCTATTATATAAACGTACTCTAAATCGACCATCCATCCCACTGGTGTTCTCCCAATCAAGACATCACGTAAAGTTCCTCCTCCAACAGCAGTTACAAAAGCAATAATAAAAACGCCAAAAGCATCCATTTTTTTACTCATGGCCGTTAATGCTCCTGACATAGCAAAAGCTAAGGTTCCTATAATATCTAATAAATGAAACATGAAATCTTTTGGATTTTAAATTGAAGAAATGCAATTGCTCAAAAAAACAATTGGGACAAAATTAATTAAAATTAGTGGTGAAAAATGGTAATTAAAAACTTAAATCCACTTTATCCTTTTAGATTGCTAAATATTCTATTTTAAATTTATAATTCTGCATTTTCTCTGTGTATATTTGTTTCCTATATAATAATTAAATTTTAGAATCTCTTGAAACAAATCACTTCTATTCAAAATCCATTCATAAAATCTTTGGTATTATTACAAGAAAAAGCGAAAAATCGCAAGCAAACTGGCACTTTTATAATTGAAGGTAAAAGAGAAATTGAAATAGCTATAAAAGGAGGATATGAACTAGAAACGGTTTTGTTTTATCCTGAAATTTGTTCTGAATATGAAGCTAAAAAATTAGCATCAAATACCGAATTAATCGAAATTAATAAGGATGTTTTTCAAAAACTAGCGTATCGCGATACTACCGAAGGTATTTTGGCTGTAGCCAAAACAAAATCGATGCAATTGACTGATTTGAAGTTTTCAGAAAACCCATTAATACTAGTTGCCGAAGCACCCGAAAAACCAGGAAATATTGGTGCTTTATTGCGTACCGCTGATGCTGCGAATCTGGATGCTGTAATTATAGCCAACCCAAAAAGCGATTTATACAACCCAAACATTGTTCGTTCTAGCGTGGGTTGCTTATTTACCAATCAAATTGCGACTGGTACAACAACAGAAATTATTACTTTTTTGAAAGAAAGAAACATTAATTTCTATTGTGCCACCTTACAAAACTCCACTTCTTACCATACCCAAAACTACACTACTCCCACCGCTTTAGTTGTGGGTACGGAGGCTACTGGTTTGACCCAAGAATGGCGTGATGCCGCTACACAGAATATCATCATTCCGATGCAAGGTGAAATTGACAGCATGAACGTTTCTGTAGCTGCTGCGATTTTAATTTTTGAAGCCAAAAGACAAAGAGGATTTTAAATTATAGAGTCAATAACAAAATATATTTTCTAAAATAAAATAGTATGAAAAATAAATTATTCGTTGCTGTCACTTTAATTGCAACCACATTCTCATTTGCCCAAATTACAGCATCTGAGGTTGATCAATTAGTCAATCGTACTTTAACTGCTTTTAATGTCCCAGGAATTGCTGTAGCCATTGTAAAAGACGGAAAAATAGTATTAGCCAAGGGATATGGCGTAAAATCTATTGACACCGAAGAAAAAGTCGATGCCAATACGCTTTTTGGCATTGCTTCCAACAGTAAAGCTTTTACAAGTGCTTCGTTAGCTATTTTAGTGGATGAAGGAAAAATAAACTGGGATGACAAAGTCATCAAATACCTTCCTAAATTTAAGATGTATAATGATTATGTAACTCAAGAATTCACTATTCGCGATTTATTAACTCATAGAAGTGGTTTGGGTTTAGGAGCAGGAGATTTAATGATTTGGCCTGACGGTAGTAATTTTACGGCTCAAGATATTATCGTGAACCTACAATATTTAAAACCCGTTTCTCCATTTAGAACTAAATATGATTATGATAATCTGTTATACATCGTTGCAGGAGAAGTAATTCATGTAGTTAGTGGTAAAAGTTGGTGCGATTTTATTGAAGAGCGCATCATGAAGCCATTGGAAATGAACAATAGCGCAGCTTCCTATGTTCGTTTAAAAGACACTACAAATATTATTGCTCCGCATGTTCCTATTAATGGGAAGTTGAAAGTCATTAAAAGATACCAAAACCAATTATTCGATGCTGCAGCTGGAATTTATTCTAGTGTAAATGATTTGAGTAAATGGGCCATTATGCAAATGAATAATGGAAAATACGGTCCCGAAAATAAACAATTGTTCTCCGAAAAAGAACACGATGAAATGTGGCAATTGCAAACGATTATTCCAACTAAAACAAGAGCGCCTTACAATACTCACTTTAACGGTTATGGATTAGGTTGGTTTTTAAGTGATGTAAAAGGATACAAACAAGTGACACACACTGGAGGATTAGAAGGAATAGTTACTCAAACTACTTATATTCCGGAGTTACAATTAGGAATCATTGTTTTGACTAACCAACAATCGGGTGCCGCATTTAGCGCTATAACCAATACAATAAAAGATAGTTACCTAGATGTCAAGTCGGAGGATTATGTAACGCTGTATAGTAGTCGAATGAAGGAACATGAAGACTCTGCCGATAAAGTAACAGATGAAGTTTGGGCTACCGTTGCCAAAAATAAAAAAGACAATTTAAAACCCGATTATAAAGGAATTCTAGGCACTTACAAAGACAATTGGTTTGGAGAAGTGGTCGTTAGTGAAAAAAAAGGAAAATTATTCTTTGAATCCAAGCGTTCTTCGCAACTAAAAGGAGAGGTGTTTTTCTATAAAGAAGGGAACTATGTTGTGAAATGGAATAATGCTTATTTTCATGCCGATGCCCATCTCTTTTTCAAATTTGACGCAACAGGAAAAGCTACTACACTCAAAATGAATCCGATATCTGAATTGACTGATTTTAGCTATGATTTCCAAGACTTAGATTTCATTCGATTATAAGGCTAAATAGGCTTTAAACCGAGAAAAAAAACACTCAAAATATATTTTTTACGCATTAATTTATTGCTTGCATATATGCAAACTTATCGTTATTTTTAGGAATTGAACCATGCCGTTATGATAGAAATAGACATCGAAAAAGAAAATAAAGCAATTGCTCAAGAATATAAAGAATTACTTCGCATCAGTTACCAAACCTTAACTCCCGAAGATAAAAAACTAATTCGAAAAGCATTTGATGTTGCTGTAGAAGCGCATAAAGACCAGCGAAGAAAATCTGGTGAAGCTTATATATTTCATCCTATTGCTGTTGCAAAAATTGTAGCTTCTGAAATAGGTTTAGGAGCCACTTCTATTGCTGCGGCTTTAATGCATGATGTTGTTGAAGACACTCCCACTACAGTAAAAGATATTGAACGCATGTTCAATCCAAAAGTGGCACAACTTGTCGAAGGGTTGACTAAAATTTCTTTGGTTCAAAAAGACATGAATGTGTCTATGCAGGCCGAGAATTTTCGTAAAATGTTATTGACACTTAATGATGATGTACGTGTAATCCTTATAAAAATTGCCGACAGATTGCATAACATGCAAACTATGGAGTCAATGGAGAATTACAAACAAGTTAAAATTGCCTCTGAAACCTTATACATCTATGCTCCTCTAGCTCATCGTTTGGGATTGTATAATATTAAAACCAAGCTTGAAGACTTAGGTTTAAAATATACGGAACCTGCCGTTTTCAATGATATTGTTAGTAAAATAAAAGAAACCAAAGAACAGCAAGATGCTTATATCAAGGATATTTCGGATATTCTTAAAACAGCATTAGATGCTGAAGGAGTAGAATACATTATCAAAGGTCGACCAAAATCCATCTATTCCATCCGCAGAAAAATGAAAGCGCAAAACGTGAGTTTTGATGAAGTTTATGACAAATTTGCCCTTCGCATCGTTTACAAATCAAATCCACACGATGAAAAATTTCTAGCTTGGAAAATTTATTCGATTGTTACCGATCATTACAGGCCAAGTCCTAGCCGATTGCGAGATTGGATTTCGTCTCCTAAATCAACGGGGTACGAAGCGCTACATATTACCGTCATGGGGCCCAAAGGACGTTGGGTAGAGATTCAAGTTCGCTCGGAACGTATGGATGAAATTGCCGAAAAAGGATATGCTGCCCATTACAAATACAAGAATGGAGCTACTGAAGAAAGCGGATTGGATGTTTGGCTTAATCTATTAAAAGAAGCACTAGAAAATTCAGAAAGCAGTGCAGTAGATTTTGTCGAAGATTTCAAAATGAATTTGTACTCCAAAGAAATCTACATTTTTACGCCAAAAGGAGATATCAAATCATTACCAAAAGGAGCCACATCACTGGACTTCGCCTTTAGTATCCACTCCGAAATAGGAATCAAAACCCGTGGAACTAGAGTCAACGGAAAATTAGTTCCTTTAAATTACGAGTTGAAAAGTGGTGATCAGGTTGAAATAATAACCTCTCCAAACCAGAAACCTACCATCAACTGGCTCGATTATGTGACCACTTCAAGAGCAAAAAATAAAATTAGAAATGTATTAAATGAGAATACAAAGAAAATTGCTGAAGATGGAAAAGAACTGCTTACCAGAAAACTAAAACACCTTAAAGTAACACTAAACGAAGGTGTGGTAAACGAGTTAGTCAACTTCTTCCATCTCAAAACGAGTTTGGATTTGTTTTACAGAGTTGGTATTGGATCTATAGAGAACCAACAGTTGAAAGACTTTGCCGCTCAAAAAAGCAATACTTTAATAAATTTCTTTAAAAACAAAATCAAACGTTCCGGCAGTACTGCAGATGTTGATATTCACAAACCCATGTTGAATAGCAATTATGATATGCTTGTTTTCGGTAAAGAGCAAGACAAACTGGACTACAAACTATCTGCTTGTTGTAATCCTATTCCAGGAGATCAAGTTTTTGGTTTTGTAACTATTAATGAAGGAATAAAAGTGCACAAAAAAGATTGTCCTAATGCCATCGCTATGCAATCCAATTATGCTTACCGAATCATGCAAGCCAAATGGATTGATTCTTCACAGCAAGAATTTAAAGCTATCCTTAATATTACAGGAATGGATACTTTGGGACTTACTAACGAATTAACAAAAGTAATCTCAAACAACATGAATGTAAACATTCAAAGTATCTCCCTTAGTGGTGATGCTGGTTTATTTAAAGGGCAAGTTATTGTTATTGTTCAAAACATCACCATCTTGAAAAAATTGATTGATAATATTAAAAAAATTGATGGAGTTGACAAAGTATCAAGAGTATATCAAAAATAATTAACCTGTGAATTTTTGTATACAAAACAGAATATTGATGTGCATAGATTGTCAAAATTGCCATTTATAAAAACTGTTTTTGTTTCAAAACTCACAAAATTATCCCCTTATACTTATTTAAACTTGAAAACTATTAAAATAAAAAATTATCTTTGCCACATATGACACTCATTTCCACAAATAATAACAAAAACCAAGAAATTGTAAAAAATGTTTTTACAATGTATCTTGAGCAAAAAGGACATAGAAAAACACCTGAACGGTACTCTATTCTTCAGGAAATTTACGAAAGTGAAGAACATTTTGATATAGAAAATTTATATATCAAAATGAAAAACAAAAACTATCGTGTGAGTAGGGCAACATTATACAATACAATTGAATTGTTATTGGACTGTGCTCTAGTTCGTAAACATCAGTTTGGTCAAAATCAAGCACATTACGAGAAGTCCTATTTCGACAAACAACACGATCACATCATCATGACGGATACTGGTGAAGTAATTGAGTTTTGTGACCCTAGAATACAAAGCATAAAAAAAACGATTGAAGAAATATTTGATATTGAAATTACCAATCACTCTTTGTATTTATACGGTGTTAAGAAAAAATCAAAACCCGATAGTGCGGTTGAAGAAGAACAAAAAAGAACAAAAAGTTAAAAAATATTATAGCAGAAATTAATCAGTACGGACGACATAAAAGTGGTCTCAACAACAAATAATAATTAGAATGACTGTAGATTTATTACTAGGATTACAATGGGGAGATGAAGGAAAAGGAAAGATAGTTGATGTTCTTACCTCAAAATACGATATTATTGCTCGCTTTCAAGGTGGCCCAAATGCTGGACATACTTTAGAATTTGACGGAATAAAACACGTGCTTAGAACTATTCCTTCTGGAATTTTTCATGGAAATAACATGAATATCATTGGTAATGGTGTTGTAATTGACCCAGTTGTTTTTAAAGGAGAAATTGATGGTTTGGCTAAATTTAATTTGGATATCAAATCGAAATTAATCATTTCAAGAAAAGCACATTTAATTTTACCAACGCACCGTTTACTGGATGCTGCTTCTGAAGCTTCAAAAGGAAAAGCAAAAATTGGTTCTACTCTTAAAGGAATTGGACCAACTTACATGGACAAAACTGGTAGAAACGGTATTCGTGTTGGAGATATTGAACTAGAAGATTTCGCAGCACGTTATAGAGCTTTAGCTGACAAGCATGAAGCGATGATTGCCTTTTATGATGTAAATATTCAATACAACTTAGAAGAACTAGAAAAAGAATTTTTTGAATCAATCGAAGATTTAAAAAAATTAGATTTTATTGATAGCGAAGAATACTTACACCAAGCTCAAAAAGCGGGTAAATCAATCTTATGTGAAGGAGCTCAAGGTTCATTGCTAGATGTTGATTTCGGAACGTATCCGTTTGTAACTTCTTCTAATACAACTGCAGCGGGTGCCTGTACAGGATTAGGAATTGCTCCTAACAAAATTAAAGAAGTATTCGGAATTTTTAAAGCATATGTAACTCGTGTAGGTAGCGGACCATTCCCTACTGAACTTTTTGACGAAGACGGTACTACAATGGCACGCGTAGGAAATGAATTTGGATCTGTAACAGGAAGACAAAGACGTTGCGGATGGTTAGACTTAGTAGCATTAAAATATGCTGTTCAAGTTAATGGTGTAACACAATTGATAATGATGAAAGGAGATGTTCTTTCTGGATTTGAAACTTTGAAAGTGTGTACGGATTACAATTATAAAGGTCAAAAAATTGCGCATTTCCCTTATAACATTGAGCCAGAAAATGTAACTCCAGTTTACAAAGAGTTCAAAGGATGGAAAGCGGATTTGACTGGTATGACAACATACGATGAATTACCAATCGAACTAAAAGAATATATCGAATATATCGAACAAGAAGTGGAAGTTCCTATAAAAATTGTTTCTGTAGGACCAGACAGAAAGCAAACGATATTAAAATAAATTAATTAACGTCCCGATATATCGGGACGTTTTTTTTTTATAAAAAATGTATTTTTACCCTTCAAAATAGAGCTTTGTAAAAAATATAATTTTATGACTCAGGCTACAAACAATATTTTCTCTTCGCTCCTTTTTCTGTTTTTGATTATTTTTTCTTCTTGCAAGAAAGAAGATCTACCTATTTCAAATGCGAGTGATTTAGCCTACTCTGTTACGGGTTCAAAAATTATATACAAAGCAAAACCCGTTCAACTCATTGGAGCCAATGCCTTTCATGTATTTAGTGTAGACAGTCAAGACATGAACAGTTGGAATCTTGATATCGTGAGGGAATTCATTGGAAATGTTATAGAAACTCCAATCACAGCTGGTCCAATACAATCTTCAAACGGATCGTACCTCTACTCCTTACAAAGTATTGTTGACAACAATCGAATTAATAATAGAATAACGATTCTATGTGCTTTTGGTTGGGATGGAAACAGTCCAACTGAATTTACTGGAAAAAACCCCACACAAACTTTCTGGTGGAATGATTATAAAGCGAAGTTAGCACAATGGGCGGTTCAGTTCAAGGACCAACCTGATGTTTGGATTGAAGTATGGAACGAACCGTATCGATATGATAGAGGCGATGGATATACCGATACGCTATGGATGAACGACATGAATGAATTGACATCGATAATAAGAAACACTGGAAATCCAAATATAATCCTAATCCCATGTGCCGAACAAGGCCAAGACGAGAGCGTTTTATTAAATAAAGCAACTGAATTCTTGGTAAACAAATCAAATATTTTATTTGACATTCACGCCTACGAAAAATGGCTTTTAGATACTCCAAATTCAATTAATTCCCGCTTAAGCCAGTTACAAAATAAAAAAATACCAATTATCTTTGGAGAAACGGCTCCCATGAATGCTGGCGTTCTAATGAATCCAAAATCCTTTTTAGACATCCTTTCTACCCGTGGAATTTCGGTTTGTGCTTGGGTTTGGAAAAAAGATGGTACTGATCAGGATGCATTATTAACTGCTTCAGGTCTTCCAAATGACACTAACAATAATAATTGGGGAAGTACATTTAAAAATCTTAGTTTAACTCCTAGAAATCCTTAATTTTAACACTCAAAAATCAATATACATCACATGCAAAACCCTGAAATAAAAATCAAACAAACTGACCTACTATCCGACAACTGGTATATTCTAAACAGAGTCACTTTTGATTATCAAAAAAAAGATAATTCTTGGATTACTCAAAAAAGAGAAGTCTATGACCGAGGTAACGGTGCTGGTATTTTACTTTATAATTCTAAAGAAAAAAAAGTAATTCTAACTCGTCAATTTCGATTACCTACTTACCTCAACGGAAATCAAAGCGGAATGATGATTGAAGTTTGTGCTGGACTTTTGGATGCCGATCATCCAGAACAATGCATCATTAGAGAAACCGAAGAAGAAACGGGTTATCGACTAACCACAGTTCATAAAGTAATGGAAACCTATATGTCTCCTGGTGCCGTAACTGAAATTTTATATCTTTTTGTAGGTGAATATGATGAATCCATGAAAGTAAGTGATGGTGGCGGAGTAGCACATGAAGAAGAAAATATTGATGTATTAGAAATGTCCTATGAAGAAGCCTATGCTATGATTGATAACGGACAAATAAAAGATGCCAAAACAATTATGCTCTTACAATATGCCAAAATACACAATCTTGTTTGATATAAAATACATCCTTAAAAAATGAATAATCAAACTAAAGGTGTTTTATTTGCCTTGACTGCTACTTTACTTTGGTCTGTAAATATGGTTATTGCCAGTGGTATAAAAGGGCATATTCCACCTGTTGGATTGGCGTTTTGGCGATGGACAATTGCTTGTGTGGCTTTGGCTCTTTTTGCGTTAAAGAGCACCATAAAACACAAAACTATTTTACTACAAAATAAAGGATATCTGGTTGTAACAGCTATTTTAGGAATTACCATTTTCAATACGTTGATTTACTTCGCTGGCAAAACCACTTCGGCGGTGAATTTATCGTTGATTGCAATTTCGATTCCGTTATTTATTGTAGTCTTATCCCGAATTGCGTTTAAAGAAAAAGTTTCAGCCATACGAATCCTTGGAATTGCAACCATTATTACTGGTGTTTTAGTACTAATAACCAAAGGCTCTTTACAAGCATTACTGGAAATAAATTTTACAATTGGTGATTTATTAATGCTACTTGCTTGTTTTTTCTTTGCGAGTTACACTATTTTGGTACGGCTCAAACCCAAAGAAATTCCGTCAAATGTATTTTTATTTACCGTCTTTGTTATAGGAACTATGCTATTATTGCCTTTTTACTTATGGGAACATTTCTATTATAAAAAAGTTGTTTTTGATGCTACCACAATTTATGCTACAACTTATGTTGGGATATTCGCTTCATTGATTTCCTATTACTTGTGGAATGAAGCCATTCGGTTAATAGGCACCAATAAAACCGCATTGATTTATTATTTAATCCCTGTTTTTAGTGGAATATTAGCTTACTTTTTTCTAGATCAAGCTATCATTTTAACTCAAATAATAAGTATGGGAATTATTATTACGGGGCTATTATTGACTAATAAAAAAGGCTGATTTTAAAAATATTGCTGCTACCTGCGTTGCAAACGCTGCGATTTTTCTTCTTATTAAATAGATTCTAATAACAAACGAATGCTAAAATATAGCCATGACAAAATAGCGCCAATTGGGAGCTTTTTATAGATCTGTTAGGGTATTGAATTAATTATTAATTGTTGCTGTATCCACTGCCTGGAAGAAACGGCTTAGTTTTCCGTTTTTAACTGTCCAAACATGTGTCGCATTGGCTTTGAATGAATTACCAGTAGCGATATTCGTTCCTTGATAATAACCTACCATGACCACTTTATCATCTGCTCCAAATATTTCACTTACCGAAATATTGAATCCATCGAAGAAAACGGGAAGATGCATAAAAACGTTAGTTACTACTGCTTCTGGACCTGTAAAAACACCTTCTCCTTTCACAAAAGGCATACCCTTGCATTCATGCCATTCCATTGCTGAGTCAAATAGGGCTAATACGCCTGGCACATTGCCAGTAGAAAAATGGGAATATGCTTGCTTAACTAAATCTACATTTGTCATAATGATGTTATTAAAGTGAAAAACTAAAGATTAGATATAAAAATAGTGAAAAACCAGATACCCTGAAAATAAAAATACATTTAAGTGACAACATAAATATTTAAATATCAATATATTACAATCAACTCAGAAGGTTCAGTCTGATTTACAGCAGCTAGGAATAATATTCTTATTTAAGTAGGTACTCGTCACAGATAAACACCAGAGTATTGACAATAAGCGAGAACCTATGGTGCCTCTTTTTATTTTGCTTGGCGATATAGTTTAGTGTGATAGCTTCGTTCCTCGCTATGACTTTCTTTGTGAAATAGTATTGTTTTCTCAGTTTGCGTTAAAAGACGGGATAGTTCACCCCGTTAAGTCATTGCGAGGAACGAAGCAATCTCATTCCGTTTTTCCGTCCTGAAAATTCAAAATTTGATAGCATATTTTCAAACCATGCCAATTATCAATTCCAATTCACTTTCAGAGTTTAATTGTCCAAACTCTTTGTGTTCAAGGATTGAATGAGTTCTTTGACACAATGTACTCCACTATGGCTTGTGAATGTATTTTAGTTGTGTCAAAAATTGGAATAGTAAAATCGTCTTGACTTATCAACAACGGTATCTCAGTACAACCTAAAATAACGCATTCTGCTCCATCCTCAACTAATTCATTTACAATTGAAATGTATTTTTTCTTTGTTTCTGGATTTATAAACCCAACTCCTAATTCTTCTTTGACTGTCTGTTGAATATAATCTCTAGTTTCTTGTTTTTTGGGCGTCAATACTTCAAGCCCAAACTCTTCCAGTTTTTCTCTAAAAAAGTCCATTTCCATTGTGAACTTTGTTCCCAAAAGCCCCACTTTTTTAAATCCACACTTGTTAATCGCTTTTGCTGTTTCTGCTCCAATATGAATGATAGGTAAATTGATTGTCTCTTGTAATTTGTCGGCAAAAAGATGTGCCGTATTTGCACACAAAACAATACTATCAGCCCCATTTTTCTTTAGACTTTCACAAGCATTCAGCAAAAGTTCAAATGAGTTTTCCCAACTGACCGCTTGAATGTCTCCAAAATTTAAAGAGTAGATAATACATTCCGCAAAGTTTAATCCTCCTAATTTTGCATTGACTCCTTCGTTGATGAATTTGTAATAATCCATGGTCGAAACCCAACTAATTCCGCCTACTAAACCTACTTTATTCATATCCTTTTTGTTTATTACACTTTTGCCAACTTATTTCAGGACGATAGCGTATCGATTTTATAAGTGGTCCAAAAAACATTTTATTTTTGTTATCCGAGTTGCAAACACTACGATTTTTCTTCTAATTCAAGTAGGTCCTCGTCATAGACGAGAACTAGAGGATTTGCTACATCATCCTAAATACAAAACCAACTTTCCATTAAGCCAATTGCCCAAATCCGTTGTAGTAGCTGTTAGCGGTTCGGCTTTATTTCCGTCTTATATATAATCCGCTATTAGGATACGTTAGTTGCACAAGATAATTTTCTTTAGTTAACGGTTGATACCAATATCGATATTTTTTATCTCTGAAATCAAAAATATTTGCAATTAAATATGGCTCTTTGAATAAAGCAGAGTTAAGTTCAATGTCAAAGTTTGCAATCTCTTGTTTGTCTTTTTTATAAGTGTAATAATCAAAATGTAAATAAATTTTTTTAGATGTGTTCAAATTAATTTCTAATAAAACTTGTTCATTTAAAATCAATTCGCCAGGAAAATAATTTAAATAGTATTTTTTTGTATCATTTTCTTTTCCACTAGTTAGATATAAATTAGCGATTTCCCCATAATTTAAAAGTTTATCATTCACTTGAATTATGAAATTCACGTTTTGAGAAAAACAAAAATTTGTGATTAAAAATAAAATTGATGTGTAAAGAATTTTTCTCATTATGATTTCGGTTTTTTTAAGCTGACCATAACGTGTCGCGGCTACACGATGCACAAGGATTCGGAAACCCGAGTATTTTCCGCTAAACATAAACGTGTTGCGAAACGATAATTCCACTAAAGCCTTGTGTATTGTGTAACTGCTGTTGCCAGTAGTTTTTTATCCAAGTAGGTTCACAATTTCTTCCAATTCGAGTGCTCTTTGTCGGTATTTATTCATAAAGGTAATTAACATTATCATAATTCCTTCTCGACCGACTTTTGAATCGAAATTGTCAATTGTGTACAAAAATTCACGTTCTAATTCAATTTGATTTGTCCAATGTTCCTGTGTTTTTTTAAAACTCTCTATTTTTTCAGAATCATTCAACTTTTTTATTATTGAATCACAAAGATTTTTTATTTCTGTTTCCCAAAGATTTTGATGTTTTCCGATATGTTCAGACCATTCTAAATTGGTATTCCAATCTTGATTTTCATAGGATACATCTATCCAATGCTCTGTGCTTTCTGGATTGTCGTGGGAAAATTGTCCACCTCTTGAATTTATTTTATTTTCTAAACTATATACAATTTGAGGTCCATTCTCAATAATCCACTCTGCTGTTCTTTCATCGAAATCAACTCCGTGTGCAGCTTGATTTAATGTGTAAATCATATCTCGAATTGTAGAGTCTTCCTGCTGTGATAAAATTCCTTTTTGACTTAAAATCATTAAAATTCGAGACATTGAATTACGGTTTGCATCTACGCTATATTTTTCAGCGATTAATCTTAACCTTTTTTCAATTTCAATTCGAAGACTTACTAAAGCTAAACTTTGATTGGTTTTTGCTAACTCTATGAATGGATAATCATAATTATAAACATCTTTTTCTTCTTTTTCGGATACTTCATTATTTATAAGTCCAGCCTCTTTTGCCTCTAATTCAATTCTTTCCAAGTCTTGAAATTCAAATTTTAATCCGCCAGGTAATTCAACAGATTTAAACAATGATTCGAGCCAAGGTATAATAGCTAAAGCCAATAAAAATACTGTGATTAAATCAATATTTAATTTTGGAAATATTATATGAATTAAAGTCAAGATTATAGCGATTACACTAATTGTCCATTTAATATTTTTCTTGTTCATTCTGTTTTTTTAAAAATTACTGGCAACTAGTATATAAGCCAAACAAACCTTCGTATATACCCCCAAATTTGGGTAGATTGGCGAAGGTTTGTTTCGCTTTACCTACTCTCAAATATATAACTTATTCTTTAGAAAGTTTGTAAAGTAATTATAGAAACAAAAACGGGCTCCATAGCCCTGATGGAAATGAAAATCCCGAGCCCTTGCGAAGCTAAAGGGTGAGGATTGTAATGTACAGCAGGACTGAAAGTGGTTTTGGAAAGGAATTGTTATGCTCCTAAAAAATCTAGCCCATAAAAAAGGGAACTCCAGTAGAATTCCCTTTTTTGCCTTGTATTAATTCCTATTTATTAGGTTGTGGTGTCATCCTTAAATAGTATTTTATTCTTTGGAATCCTTTTGGGAATTTAGCAGGAATGTCTTCGTCTTTTATGGCTGGAGAAATCACTACGTCTTGACCATCTTTCCAGTTGGCTGGAGTGGCTACACTATAATGGGATGTCAACTGCAGGCTATCAATTACACGTAGTATTTCATCAAAATTCCTTCCTGTCGACGCAGGATAAGTAAGTATTAATTTTATTTTTTTATCAGGTGCAATTATAAAAACGGAACGAACCGTGAAAGTATCATTGGCATTGGGATGAATCATGTCATACAAATTAGCGACTTCTTTACTTTCATCGGCTATGATGGGATATTGCAAAGTCACGTTTTGAACTTCTTCAATATCTTTGATCCATTTCAAGTGCGATTCGAGTCCATCCACACTTAATGCAATGACTTTGGTATTTCGCTTGACAAATTCTGGATAATAATTAGCCACCGTTCCTAATTCGGTAGTACAAACGGGAGTAAAATCAGCAGGATGTGAGAATAAAACGCCCCAAGAATCGCCTAACCATTCATGAAAATGTATTTTTCCTAATGTTGTTTCTGCAGTAAAATCTGGAGCTATATCTCCTAATCGCAATGTTGCCATGAGTTTTTGTTTTAAATTTATTTAAAATTAGTCAAAAAGTCCCACAAGACACACAACCAACATCATAAATAAAACAAAAATGTTCTAGAAACACTGGTAATGAAACCTAAAAGATAAAGTGAATGGCGTTTTTAAAACCATTGCAAAATAAAGTACCAAAAAACCAAGCTGATAAAAGAGATTGGTATTCCATAACCAATCATCATACTACTCAATCGGGGTTTTAGACCGTGAGTAGCAGCTAATATACTTCCTGTAATCATAGGCGCCATTGCTGCCTCCATAATAGAAACATCAATCATTTTAGAATGTTGGTTTAAAACTATTACATATAAAAAATAAATTAGCGCAGGTGTCAATATCAATTTATATAAAAGACCCAGTCCTAAAAATTTCCAGTGCTGACTTCTACTCTCAAATCGCAACTGCAACCCTACTGAAACTAATGCTAATGGAGTTACTGCACTTCCTGTTTTTTGAAAAACAAACTGTATCCATTCTAGAAAATCATATCCAAATACATTCATGAAACAAGCAAAGAGAAATGTAATAAATGGCGGAAAAAACATAATTTTCTTTACAATTTGTCCGCTGCTTTGTTCTCCTTTTGAATATAAGGTTGCCACTAGAATCCCTAAGGTAGAAAGTACCACAAAAGTGCCCGGCTGATCGACTAATATGGCCGTTTTCATTCCGTCAGCTCCATATAAAGCTTGAATGATTGGAAATCCTAAAAAGGAGGTGTTTCCTAGTCCCGATGTTATAATTAAACAACCAGTCAATTTTTTGGACCACTTATATTTCTTTCCTAAAAAACGAAAAAACACAAACGAAAATCCAAATGTAATCCATGCGACTCCAATGGGAAATAACAATTGATTATTCCAGTGGATTTTTGGAATAAAATACAAGGCCAAAGCGGGAAGACAAATGTAAATAACAATCTTGTTTAATAACTTATAACTATCTGTAGGAAACCATTTTACCCGTTGTAAAACAAGACCGATGAATAAGTATATAAAAATGAGAAGAATATTGATCATAGCGCAACAAATATATTCACTAATTTATATAGTAGCTAGAATAAAAAACAAAATTATTAAAGAAGCTTCAAAAATTTTTACTGCATACTTTTTTAAATACTATTGCTCTTTTCTTATTCATAAAAAATTTAATTAATTCCAATAATTCCCGTTTAAGTATTAATTTTACGGAAAACGATTTAAAATTTTGGAAAACGACAACATAAAACATTCTGCTCTTCACGAAAAAGCTGGAATTTCACCTCCAGAATTTATCAGCTCGACTGTTGTAAAAAAAATTCAGAAATTCAGAAAAATACAACCTTCTGCCGAGGAATTAGTTGGTGGCATTTTATTGGGCAACATAACTGATTTAAGTCGGGCCATTACTTTAGTCGAAAGCTTAAATCCCGATCATTTGATAAAAGCGAATGAAGTGATCAATGCGTGCTTACCGCATGCCAATAAATCAGTTAGAATAGGTATCACTGGTGTTCCAGGTGTGGGAAAGAGTACTTTTATAGAAGCTTTTGGAAAATACTTAACGGGAATAGGCAAGAAAGTAGCTGTTCTAGCTGTCGATCCTAGTAGTTCTATTTCTCACGGAAGTATTCTTGGGGATAAAACCCGAATGGAAGAATTAGTAAAAGATAAAAATGCCTACATACGTCCCTCCGCTTCGGGAGATACATTAGGTGGCGTAGCAAGAAAAACAAGAGAAACCATTACTTTATGTGAAGCTTGCGGTTTTGATACTATTATTATTGAAACAGTGGGTGTGGGTCAGAGTGAGACTGCCGTTCACAGCATGGTGGATTTCTTTTTACTACTAAAAATTGCAGGTGCTGGTGATGAGTTACAAGGCATTAAACGTGGTATCATGGAAATGGCCGATGCCATTGTTATCAATAAAGCGGATGGAGATAACATCAGAAAAGCAAAACTAGCAAAAACCGAATTCAATCGTGCTTTGCATCTTTTCCCTGCCAAAAAATCAGGTTGGACGCCTACAACCGCCACCTGCAGTGCGATTACTCAAGATGGAATATCAGATGTTTGGGAGACTATTTCTACCTTTCTTGAGTTGACAAAAGACAATGATTATTTCTATACAAAACGAGCTGAGCAAAACGAATATTGGCTGATGGAAACCATCAATGAGCAGCTAAAATCTAATTTTCACAATGATCCAGAAATTCAAAAATTATTGGATTCTACTAAAAAAGCGGTGCAAAATGATGAAATTTCACCCTTTGCAGCCGCTCAATTATTATTAAAAACGTATTTTAAAAAATAAAATTATTCTTTTTCGTACCGTTCCATTTCTCTATCATAAAAAGCATTTGCCTGTTCTATCAAGCCTTCCATTTCTGAGTTCAATTCAGATTCATCTAGATCTTCTGCTTCTTCCATGAACTCCACTTCATCATCTTTTAGATTAATGATAAATCTAGGGTAATCCATATGAATGATAAAAATATCATCTGGAAAATCAGTATTGTCGCCTAGTAAAAATTTTGGTAATTCCATTTTTTAATATTTATTGATTGATGTGTTTATCCTATCTATTATAATCGTTTAAACGAATGAACAAATAACCGAATAAACTTTTAAAAAATCTATTTGTCAGAAAGAATTATTGGAGCACCGCCTTTACCATTCATGAAAATAATTTTCGTATTGGGTGAAGCTGCTAATTCTTTTTGGGCTTTAATCGTTTCGTATTGCAATTGCTTATCAGTTAATCCCGTTGAAATTATTTTTTGATAATCAGCGATACCTTGTGCTTCCACCCTTTTACGCTCGGCCTCTTGTTTTTCTTTTTGCAAAACAAATTGCATCTTTTGAGCATCTTGTTCTGCATTAATTTTACTTTCAATAGTTGTTTTAACAGACGCAGGAAGATTTATATTTCGAATCAATAATTGCTCTAAAATAAGTCCTCTACTTTTAAAATCAGCTTCAATACTTTTAAAAATTCGATCTTGAAATTCATTTCTTTTAGTTGAATATAAAGCTATTGCATCATAATAAACAGCATTGTCACGAATACGAGTACGAGTAACAGGTCTAACGATTTTATCAGAATAATTTACTCCAATTTGTTTAAAAATCTTAGGAGCATCTACTGAAGATACGCGGTATAACACCGTCAAATCAATTACTACTTCCAATCCATCATTAGACAATACACGAATAGCATCATCTCCCGTTTGCGCTCCTTCTCCATGCTCTGCCGACATAGTATAATTTTGTGTTTGAATATCAAAATCAGTGATATCCAAAAGTGGATTAATTAAATGCAAACCACTTTCTAAAATATCCGGTTCTACATTACCATATAGTGATTTCACACCTACTTTTCCAGCATCAATTTGCTTGAAAGCAGAAGAGAAAAAGCCTATAATAATTATTAAAACTCCAATAATCTTAAGTAGGTTAGCAAATTTAGAAAATGGACTATGGTCATTTTTTAAAGTAAAACTCATAACCACTAAGATGATACCCAGAATAATAAATACAATCATTTTTTAAATTTTTAGTTGCCTAGATAAGACGATCAAATGAATAAGAAGTTACACAGAATAATTATACTAAATTCAATGGTTTTCCAAAACCAATTTTTTAGTCAATCTAGTAAAGCGAATATACAAAAATAAAGCAGCAGTTGATAATCCTGCGAGAAGTCCTATCCAAATTCCAGTTGCTTTTAATTCAGTATATAAGCCTAAATAAATGGATATCGGAAACCCAACCACCCAATAAGCTACAAAAGTGATGTACATAGGCACTTTTACATCCTGCAATCCTCTTAATGCGCCTAATACAACTACTTGGATTCCATCGGAAATTTGAAAAACGGCGGCAACTAATAATAATTGAGCAGCAATAGTTACGACCTCCGTATTTACGGCTAAATCTTCCATATTTTTCATATCAACAAATAAAGCTGGTAAATAAGAATGAAAAATTACAAATAAAGCGGCAAAAAATGTTTCTAATACAATTGCTAATAAAAAGATAGAAAAGGCAACGATACGAAGTTGCTTATAATCAGCAAGTCCTTTTTGATTCCCTACACGAATCGTGGCTGCTACACTTAATCCCATAGCAAACATAAAAGTAAAAGTAGCCAAACTTAATGCGATTTGGTTGGCTGCCTGATTGATTATTCCTAAACGCCCCGAAAGCCAAATGGCGCCTGTAAACAAACCTACTTCAAAAAACATTTGCATAGCTGAAGGCGCTCCCAATCGGATGATTTTCATATTCACCTCCTTTTTTATATTCTTCAAAGAAAAATTCTCGAAAAAAGGATGAAACTTTTCCTTTTTTTGCATCATATAATGCATATATCCCAACATTACAAAACGAGAGGCAATAGTTCCTATAGCAGCACCAACAATACCCAACTCCGGAAAAATCCAAATCCCATATATAAACAAATAATTTAAAACCACATTCACTACATTCCCTAAAATAGTAGCCCACATCGAATATTTAGTTTCGCTCATCCCATCAGCAAATTGCTTGTATCCTTGAAATATGATTAACGGGATTAAGGAAAAAGCGACAATGTCTAAATAAGGTTTAGCCAACTCGACTACGTTTTCAGGCTGCCCCATGAAACCAATCAATGGTTTAGAGAAGAAAATAAGTCCAAAAAGAAATACGCCTAAAAAAGAACACAAATACAATCCATGATGAAAAGCACTTCGCCCTTCTTCAATATTTTTTTTGCCGTCAGCTTGTGCAGCCAAAGGGGTAATTGCTGTAGAAAATCCAATCCCCAAAGACATGGCTATAAATACAAAACTATTTCCTAGAGAAACTGCGGCCAATTCAGTTGGACCTAGTTTACCCACCATTATATTATCTACTATCCCAACAACAGTATGTCCTAACATTCCCAAAATTATAGGATAGGCCAATCTTAAATTATAGGAAAACTCTTTTGTATAAATAGCTAAATTCAATTTTTATTTTTTTAGAGGCAAATATAATTAGAAGCATTTGATTGTTCTTGTATAAATCAATTATTAGCTAAAAAAATTTAATATTTTTTTAAGGATTCAGTTATTATGTAACAAAATCAAATAATTCTATAACATTTCAGGAGGGTCTCAGATATAAATTTGCACCAGTCATCAACACAAAATAAACATATAAGATGGCTTTAAAAATTAATAATATAAAACTCAAAATTATGAAACCTACACAAAAAATTAAAATTTTATTCGTATTTGCAGTCTCGACACTATTTGCAAGTAACGTTCAAGCCCAAGAAAAAACTGAAACTCCAAATTATGATCAAGGATTCCGTTTAGGAGTTGGTTTAAATGCTGGATATGCAACTCAAGATCCATACAAACTGGCCTTAGGAGCTGATGCTAGATTACAATATGATTTATCAAAGAGATACTCACTAACTTTAACCACTGGTTTTTCTAACCTTTTTGTAAGCGAAGCCGATGGTAGTGATTTAGGTTTTATTCCTGCAAAAGCTGGTTTTAAAGCATTCGTTTGGAACGATCAATTTTACTTAATGGGAGAAGCTGGAGCCGCTTTTGCTGTAACTAACGGTAACAATCAAACTTCATTCTTATTATCACCTAGTATTGGTTATGCTACAAAATACATTGATGTATCTGTACATTATGAGCACTATTCTGATTTTGCAAAATTAAACAACAATGGAACAGTTGGTAAAGGTGTTGGACAAGTTGGAGTACGTTTAGCTTATGGTTTCAAACTATAAGGTGATATTGAATTAGTAAAAAAAATGCGCTGAAATTCAGCGCATTTTTTTTTATTTATCATTTCTCAAAATGTCTTTATACATCTCAATATTAGCTTTTATTTTCTCATCTAATTCGGGCTCTTTGATATCTGTATGTTTCTGCATTTCTTCCCAGATAATTTTGGCAATTATATAGCGACACATTTCTTTATCATCAGCAGGCACGACATACCAAGGTGCGTTTTCAGTCGACGTATTATTAATCGCCTCCTCATAATAATGCATATAATCAGCCCAACGTTCTCTTTCTTTTAGGTCACCTATAGAGAATTTCCAATTGTGTTTTTCTTCATCCAGTCGGCGCAACAAGCGCTGTCTTTGCTCTTCCTTACTCAAATTCAAAAAGAATTTCAACACAATAATTCCATTTTGGGTAATGTGTTTTTCAAAATTCCTTATTTGCTCCATACGATTCTCCCAAAACTGTGGAGTAATATCCTCAACCTTTTCAATCCCAGGAATATTCTCATTCATAATATATTCAGGATGCACTCGAGTGACCAAAACATTTTCATAATGGGTACGATTAAAAATGGCAAACTTTCCTTTCTCTGGCAAAGCTAGATAATGACGCCATAAATAATCATGCTCCAGCTCCGTCGAATTGGGCGTTTTAAAACTATGAACTACAACTCCTCGAGAATTGAATTCTTTAAAAACTTCGCGAATCAAACTGTCTTTTCCAGCAGTATCCATCCCCTGCAAACAAATCAAAACCCCGTAACGGTTGTGTGCATACATCACATCCTGCAACGCACTCAGCTTTTCCCGCACATTGTCTAATTTATCTTCTTTTTTATCATCATTTGCCCCAATATTCAAATTGGTCGCCATCTCAGCTAATTTTATGGCATTAACTACTTTAAAATCGTTGGGATCAATAGACTTCATAGGAAAAATTTTATCTTTATAGAATCAAATATAACAAATAATTAGGACTAATCCTGATGTATTTCAGGAGCTATTTCCGGCTATCCGTTGCAATCTTTCTAGTCCTGAACTTGTTTCAGGATCCTGAAACAAGTTCAGGACTAGAAAGGATTTCCACTTCTATCCGGGCTAGGGCATCCGTTTTACAATTACAAACATGGGCAACTTTACACTCGAATTATTATTTCACATCATAGGCATTGGCTCAGCCTCAGGCCTTTTTTACAAAGAAAACAGCTTACTACTTATTGGCGACAATAGCGGATTCCTATATGAATACCATCTGGATTCCAAGGCGTTAGAACAGCATCCATTGATACAAAACCCAACAGCATATATTCCAAAAAGTGAGAAACCTGATTTTGAGTCCATAACTCATTTTCAAGATACTTTATATATTTTTGGTTCGGGTTCCACTTCAAAAAGAAACACGATGGTGGAATTTGATTTAAACAAAAAAAAGAAAATCAAAACCAACAATCTAGTTGATCTCTATGCCGTAATGCAAAGTTTTGGAGACATCAAACCCGAAGATTTTAATCTAGAAGGTGCCGTTTACGATGGTGACAATTGGTATTTATTCAATCGTGGCAATGGATCTTCCAATAAAAACACGCTCTTCACATTACACGCCAAAAAACTAACTGATGAATTCAGCTTACTTTCTAATGATTACAAATTGCCCAAAATAAAAGGAATTCGCTCTACTTTTACTGATGGCGTTTTGGTCAATGACAAACTTTATTTTTTAGCCACTGTCGAAGATACTCAATCCACTTATGACGATGGAGCCATTCTAGGCAGCTTCATAGGGCGCATTGATCTTGAAACCATGAAAATCGATTTTACCAAAAAAATAACTAGCATTAATAAATTTGAAGGCATAACTGTTTTCTCCAATTCCAAAGAGAAAATCGAATTCCTTCTCTGTGAAGACAAAGATACTGATGAGTTAAAAACAGCCATTTACAAATTGGTACTAGATTTAAAATAAGATGAGCGATAGTACAAAAACAGCCCAAAAATCAACGGTTATTGGTGGAATCGCATTTCTACTTTTTATCTTATTTACGACCACTTTTTTTCTTCCTTCCATAAGACAGTTAGGCATTGATTACAAAACTGCCTTCTTCATCTCTAGATTAATAATTTGGATTTGCTTGCTATTAACATTCCTATATGCCATGTATATAGAAAAGCAACCTTTTTTATTATGGAAAGAAAAAGAATACTCTTTTCCCTATTATTTAGCGTCCATAGCGGTAACGATGATCGTTTTAGTCTTTGTTGTATTTGTAGTTTCTATGGTATTAAAAACATTGGATTCGAATCTTGAAAGTAAAAAAATGAACGAAATCATACAGTTTTTCAAGAATAACACGCCATTAATCTGGTTTACATCCATAACTGCAGGAATTACCGAAGAATTACTCTTTCGAGGCTATCTTATCCCTAGATTGGAAATAATAGTAAAAAATACTTTCCTATCAGTCCTTATTTCTAGTATTTTATTTGGTCTTTTACATTATAGCTATGGGACTTTAATACAAGTAATAGGACCGTTTTCTATTGGCTTAGTTTTAGCCTTGCATTATCAAAAATACAGGAACATTAAAATCGTAATCATTTGCCATTCCTTATGGGATCTAGCATCATTATTAGTAAATACATCCCATTAACCCTAACTTTAAGTATTTTTTCACATTGCCCATTCATTTAAAAAAACGGAATGGTTTAACTTTGCTCACAACATCTAAAATTGAATGAAATGACTGACTTAAAAAATAAAAATGCACTGATCACTGGTGCCGGAAAAGGAATAGGAAAAGCAATTACTTTGGCCTTAGCTAAGGAAGGCGTAAACGTAATATTACTTGCGAGAACGCAAGAAGAGATTGATAATGTTGCTGCTAAAGCGCGTTCTTTAAGAGTAAAAGCACTTGCCTTAACCGCTGATGTAGCCGATATTGATTCGGTAAATTCTGCCGTTGAAAAAGCTTTGGCCGAATTTGGAACTATTGACATCTTAATTAACAATGCTGGAATTGCAGCTTTTGGTAAATTCTTAGAACTAGAACCTACAGCTTGGGAACGCATCATTCAAGTCAACTTAATGGGAACCTACTATATGACTCGTGCTGTTTTACCTAATATGATCGAAAGACAAACGGGTGACATCATCAACATTTCATCGACTGCAGGATTAGCAGGAAACGCATTAACGAGTGCGTATAGCGCTTCTAAATTTGCTGTTTTGGGACTTACTGATTCTTTAATGCAGGAAGTTCGTAAGCACAATATTCGCGTAACCGCATTAATTCCAAGCACGGTTGCTACTGATATGGCCAAAGATTTAAAACTAACGGACGGAAATCCTGAAAAAGTAATGCAAGCCGAAGATATGGCTGAATTAATTATCGCCCAGTTAAAATTAAACCGACGCGTTTTCATTAAGAATAGTAGCATTTGGTCTACGAATCCTTAAAATTAGACGAAAGTCAAATGTCTTAAAGTCGAAAGACTAATTAGTATTAAGAATACCATTAAGAGATTAAGTTTATTAAGCGCAACACTTAATAAACTTAATCTCTTAATGGTTAAAAAAACTTATATCACTTAAATATTTAATCTTAGGATTGAAGAGTAAAAAACTTAAATCACTTATATGTTTAAAAATTAAACTTCTACTTCAATAAACTCCATTCGCACTGAACCATCCTCATCAATATGAGTCAAATTGATATTGTGTAATGTATTCACCAATTCTGGATTCCAAGGTGTTTTTACTTTTACGTAATTCTCTGTAAAGCCGTGGATATATCCTTCTTTATTTTCACTTTCGAACAAAACGGTTCTATTACTTCCTAGTTGACTTTCATAAAAAGCACGACGTTTCTTTACGGATAAACCGCGTAACATTTTACTTCTTTTAGAACGCACATTAGCAGGAACAACTCCAGGCATATCAGCAGCTTCTGTATTATCGCGTTCTGAATACGTAAAAACATGCAAATAAGAAATATCCATTTCATTCAGGAAATGGTAAGTTTCTAAGAATTGTTCATCGGTTTCTCCGGGAAAACCAACAATTACATCTACACCTATACAAGCGTGTGGCATCACTTCTCTAATCTTATTCACTCGCTCTGTGTACACTTCGCGTTGGTAACGACGCTTCATCAGTTTTAAAATTTCATTACTTCCTGATTGTAATGGAATATGAAAATGAGGCACAAAAGTTCTGCTTTTAGAAACAAACTCAATCGTTTCATTTTTCAACAAATTAGGTTCAATGGATGAAATTCGTAATCTTTCGATTCCTTCCACTTCATCTAATGCTTGCACTAATTCTAAAAAAGTATGTTCGTGTTTTTTATTACCAAACTCTCCTTTACCGTAATCTCCAATATTTACACCCGTAAGAACAATTTCTTTTATATTTTGTTTTGAAATTTCGTAGGCATTTTTCAATACATTTTCCAGTTCATCAGATCGAGAAATTCCTCTAGCAAGCGGAATCGTACAATACGTACATTTATAATCACAACCATCTTGTACTTTCAAGAAAGCACGTGTTCTATCTCCTATGGAATAACTTCCTACATAGAAATCGGCTTCCGATATCTCGCATGAATGTACCTCGCCCATATCATTTTTGGACAAGTCATTAATATAATCGGTGATTTTAAATTTTTCTGTAGCTCCCAGAACGAGATCTACTCCATCAACAGCCGCTAATTCTTCGGGCTTCAATTGGGCGTAACACCCTACAGCTGCTACAAATGCTTTGTCATTCAACTTCATCGCTTTTTTAACGACTTGCTTGAATTGTTTGTCCGCATTTTCAGTTACTGAACAGGTATTAATTACATACATATCAGCCACTTCTTCAAAATCGACGCGGTCAAAACCTTCATCTTGAAAACTCCTTGCTATTGTTGATGTTTCTGAAAAGTTTAGTTTACATCCCAGCGTATAAAAGGCAACCTTTTTTCTGTTTTCCATAAATAAGCGCTATTAATGAAATCGTTGTCAAAAAATAGCGTGTGCAAATTTACGAACAAAAATCTGTAAAAAGAAATGAATAATTATTGATATATTAGCTTTCTAATTAGATATTAAAATGAGCAAAATTTTCTTAATTGCAATACTATTATTTTTATTTTCAGCACCATCAATTGCTCAAAATACGGTGGAATGGAATGAAAATTACAAACTCCTACTTTCCGATTTTCAATCTAAAGGAACTCTAATTGGGAATACTCAAATAAACAGTATCCATACCGCTTCTGGACTTGATTTTAGTATACAAATGACCAATATTGAATTTATGTTTACTAAAAACTTCAATTCTAAAGTGAATTCTACTTTTAAACGTGATGCTGCATCCATCATTTCGACAGACAGCATCACTGCAAAACATTTACTAGATTTTGCACAATATGAATTTGATTTATCAGAACTTTATGCTCGAAAATTAAGAAGAGACCTCTATATAAATAAAGGTACTTTTTCGGATATTAGCTTTCTACAACCGCTATATGATGTCATTCAAAAAGAATATATTGTGGAGCATGATATTGCATCCAATAAATCCAATTTAGGACAAAATGAAAAAATGATTAAAGAACTTGATGCTGACGTACTAAAAAAAATTCAAGAACTATCCGATTTTTGTAAAAATTGCAAACCTCCTAAAAAGAAAAAATAGGTTTTATTCCAATATAAATCGTCTTACCACCTCAGCAACGCCGTGGTTATTATTTGAAGCCACAATAACATCCGCTTTGTCTCTCAATTCAGGATCCACATTATCTACCCAAACACCTAATCCAGCATACTCAATCATGGTCAAATCATTCCCAGCATTACCTACAGCTATAATTTCCGCCTGAAGAATCCCCAATTTGTCGGCTAAAAATTTGATACTTGCGCCTTTATCTATTCCGTTTTGAGCTACTTCTAAAAAGAAAGGTTTTGACATACACACACTCAGGTGTGGCATTGCTGCTTTTAAATCTTTCTCCACTTCTTTAAGATAACTGGGTTCTTCTAATAAAATACATTTTATAGCTGAAGACTGTACTTCTGCTTTAAAACTTACTACTTTATTGTGCTCTAAACCGGTGATATTTTTTTCGATTTCAATGTATTCAGAATCGGTTTCACTCACGATTTTCCCGTCAACATAAGTAATTATATGCGTTTTGCTTTTTACACTATATTCATATAACTCATGAATTTGTTCTTGAGTTAACGTTTGCTCAAAAATAATTGTATCTTCTTTTAAATCAGAAATTACGGCTCCATTATAAGAAATCATATACGAATTATGTAAGTTCAATTCTTTTGCATAAGCCGTCATTGCGGGCGTAGGTCTTCCCGAAGCCAAAACTACATGAACACCAAGTTCTAGGGCTTTAGCTAGCATTTCCTTATTTTCAATCGAAACTTCATGATCATCATTCAACAAGGTATCATCCATGTCTAAAACCAACATTTTATATTTCATCCCCTTTATATTATTTTAATTTACAAAAAAGAAAACCTTGATGGTATTTTAAGCATCAAGGAATTAATTTTATAAAACTATTATTGTATTAAATACTCAATCTAAATTCTTCAATAATGGGATTCACCTTAGCAAATTCAGTTTCTTGAACGAATAATTCTACAGCTTGACCATAACTTCCAAAACCTGCCAATCTTGCCGATTGAATATTGTCTTTCTTTACTACATCAACTCCTATTTCTTCAATTTTTTCTTTTAAAGCTAAAGCCAAAATCTCACTTCCCGAAAACACTTTCATTAGTCCCATTATAAATTTTGTTTTATTGTTTAAACCGCAACGTTTTCAGTGCATAAAAATTGAAAACATTGAAAGTCTTTTATTTAATTATTCCCATTTTCTTCATCCCCTTCTTGCTCCTCGAAATCTTCTACTTCCTCATTCTCTTCTTCGAAATCTTCAAAATCAAATTCAAAAGGTTCTACAAGCATTTTATCAGCAAGACTTTCAATTCGATCTGTCATTTGTTCCGTAAAAATGATGCGTTGTGTTTTTATGATGCTATTTGAAATACGCATGATTTTTGTTTCATGACGCAATTTCAAAATAGGATCTGCATCATCAAGAATAAACATTTTTAAACGGTTTACATTAAATCCTGCAGTGGTAAACATTTCGCTCAACTTATTAGGTGTACCAATCAACACATCTACTCCACCAGAAATATAATTTTTGTCATATTCCATATCCCCCTTGTCATGCACTCCGTAAACACTGATATCAGTGTGTTTACCATATTTCTCAAAAAGTGCTTCCATAGCCAACACCTTGGCTTTGTCTTCCACAATAATTAAAGCGCGAGGAGATTGTTCCCCTTCCTTTACTAATTGCTGAATCACATTGATCACAATGGTAGTCGTTTTTCCACTTCCTGCTGGAGCTAAAATAAGGCAATCAGCACCACTTTTTAAAGTCGAAAAAGTTTCTTGTTGCATCGCATTGGCTTTTGTTAAGCCATTCTCAATTAAAGATTCTCTTAGACCTTCGTTTATTTTTTTTAATTTCATTACGTATGATTGAAAGATTAAAAAAATTAAAATTTTAAAGAGTTGAAATATACTGACAGTCTTTAAATCGTTTAATTTTTAAATCATTAAATTTATTTTTTATTTTGACGCAAACAACTTTACATCGTTCTCAGAAATTTCACTTCCTCCAAGAATTATTAAACGCTCTACTACATTTCGCAGTTCACGAATATTTCCAGTCCAATCGTATTCCTGCAATAGTTTTACGGCATCTTTAGAAAATTTCTTCACAACATTCCCTTGCTCAGAAGCAATTTTGTCAGCAAAATGAGAAATCAGCATTGGGATATCTTCACGTCTGTCATTCAACGATGGTACTTTTATTAATATTACTGCTAAACGGTGGTATAAATCTTCACGAAAACGACCTTCGGCAATTTCGACTTTTAAATCTTTATTAGTTGCTGCCACAACGCGAACATTGACTTTGATATCTTTATCAGCGCCTACTCTAGTAATCATACTTTCTTGTAAAGCACGCAATACTTTGGCTTGAGCCGAAAGACTCATATCACCAATTTCATCCAAGAAAATAGTTCCTTTATCGGCCGCTTCAAATTTTCCTGCGCGGTCTTTTACAGCCGAGGTAAAAGCACCTTTTACATGACCAAAAAGCTCGCTTTCTATCAGTTCAGATGGGATTGCGGCACAGTTTACTTCGATTAAAGGAAAATCAGCTCTCTCACTTTTTTCATGCAATTGATGCGCCACTAGTTCCTTACCAGTTCCATTTGGTCCTGTAATTAAAACACGAGCTTCCGTTGGAGCAACTTTGTCAATCATCACTTTAATGTGATTGATGGCCTCACTATCCCCAATCATTTCGTAGTTCTTGCTGACTTTTTTCTTTAGAATCTTATTTTCAACTACCAGTTGTTTTTTGTCTAATGCGTTTCGAACGGTATTTAATAAACGATTCAAATCAGGTGGTTTAGATATATAATCAAAAGCGCCCAAACGCATCGTATTGATTGCCGTTTCCATATCGCCATGACCAGAGATCATCACCATTGGGATTTCGGGTTTTATTTTTTTTACGGCTTCGAGTAACTCCACACCATCCATTTTTGGCATTTTGATATCACACAAAACCAAATCGTAATCGTTGTTTTTTATTTTTTCAAAACCTATCGCACCATCTTCGGCGTCTTCTACTTCATAGGTATCGTTCTCTTCGGAAAGTATTTTTGTTAGTACTCTTCGAATAGCTGCTTCGTCTTCTATAATTAGTATTTTAGGCATGTTTTTTTTATTATTTTACAGCAAAGTTCACAAAGTTTTTTTTTGCAAAGTTCACAAATTAATTATAATCTATTTCAATAACCCTGATTGCAGTGAAAATCCTTTTTTAACTCGCTTCTTTAGCGAATTAAAAAAGATTGAAACGAAAAGCAGGAAATAGTTCCAAATTATTTTAATAGTTAAGCCATTTGTACAACTCTTTCCAAGTTGGTTTTTTACCGTACATCAATATTCCAACTCTATAAATCTTAGCCGCAAACCAAACTACTCCAAAGAAAGTGGCGAATAATAGTGTTACGGATATGGCAATTTGCCACAAAGGTACGCCAAACGGGATTCGCATCAACATAACAATAGGCGATGTGAGCGGAATCATGGAGAAAACGACCGCAATAGTTCCGTGCGGATCATGTATTACACTAAAAAATCCAACATAAACACTCAACATCAACGGCATGATGATAGGCAGTAAAAACTGTTGTGAATCGGTTTGATTATCCACTGCCGCACCGATTGCTGCGTAAAATGAACTGTATAGAAAATAACCACCTATGAAATAAACCACAAAACCCAGCAAAATATTAGCAATGGGTAAGTTCCACAATTCTTTGATATACATTTGGGCTGTACCAGCAAATTCTTGTTGTGCTTGTTGCATTAATTCAGGTGGGACTTTAGCTGTTGGCCCCACATTTACCCCAAAAAACAATGAAGCGGCAAACATTAATGATAGTCCAATTACGGCCCAAATTACGAACTGCAATATTCCTGCTAATGAAGTTCCTATGATTTTACCAATCATTAATTGGAATGGTTTAACTGAGGAAATAATGATTTCTATGATACGATTTGTTTTTTCTTCGATTACAGAACGCATCACCATATTTCCATAAATTATGATGAACATCATTATTAAATAACCAAAACCGCCACCAATGGCAATTTTAATTTCATTTAATCCTTTTACACTTTCTTCCCCAGAAGCTTTGGCCAGACTAATATTTACTACCGATTGTGCCTTTTTAATAGCTAAGGTATCAAGGTGTGCGTTCTCTAAATTTATTTTGGTGATTTTATTGCTTATGACATCTTGCACATTTTCAATAAAAGAAATACTGGGACTACTGTTCGATATGAATTGGATTTTACTTTCAAAATCGGTAATATTTGTTGATTTCGGAATGATTAACAGTCCTTCATAACTTTCGTTAGTGATGCTGTCTTTCAGAAATTTCGAATCGATTACCGATAAATCGAGGTATTTATATTCGCCCTTTTTACTGTTTTGTGCTGTAAAGTCTTTTACAAACAAACCGGATTCGTCGTGAATGGCGATTCGTTTTGTATCTGCTTTCATCGAACTTAAATAACCAACAAATGCAGCTATCCCTACAAATAGTAACGGACTTAAAAAGGTCATTACAATAAAAGATTTATTACGCACTTTGGCAATAAACTCTCTTTTTATGATTAATGAAATGATGCTCATTTTAATTTAGAATTTAGGATTTACCAAAAAATTATTTTTCGCTAACGGATTGAATAAAAATATCATTTACACTTGGTATTTTTTCCACAAAATGAGTGACTTGCCCACGCTGCGTCAATACGTTCAATAGTTCATTTGGCAAGGCTTTCCCCAATTGAATTTCTAGCTTTAGTTCCTTATTTAAGGATTTGAAATTAGCAGGCCCCACAGTGAATTTTTGTGTAATATCATACATCAAACCTTCTACATTATCAGATAAAATCCCCACTTCATAGCTATTCGTTTTGAACTGTCTTTTTACATCACTCAGTTTCCCTTCTAATAATTTGTTTGACTTGTGGATTAAAGCGATATCATCACACAGTTCCTCAACACTTTCCATGCGGTGTGTCGAAAAAATGATAGTGGCACCCTCTTCTCTTAAAGCCAGGATCTCTTCTTTTATAACATTGGCATTTACTGGATCAAAACCAGAGAAAGGCTCATCAAAAATCAATAATTTTGGCTTGTGCAAAACACAAACTACAAACTGAATTTTTTGTGCCATTCCTTTAGAAAGCTCTTGGATTTTTTTGTTCCACCAACCTTGAATTCCTAGTCTATCAAACCAATAATCCAATTGTTTTTTGGCTTCGGCTTTTGAAAGTCCTTTCATTTGAGCCAAATACAAACATTGTTCTCCCACTTTCATACTGGTGTACAATCCTCTTTCTTCAGGAAGGTATCCAATATATTGAACGTGTTTGGGTTGTAGTTTTTCACCATCAAGAATGATTTCACCACGATCTGGAAATGTAATTTGATTTATGATTCGGATTAAAGATGTTTTTCCGGCACCGTTAGGACCTAATAGTCCATAAATACTGCCCTTAGGAACCGATAATGAAACTTCATTAAGCGCTACATAATCACCGTATTGCTTAACTACTTTATTAACTTCAAGTAAAATACTCATGCTGAATTTTGAATTTATTTCATCCGTTTAGCTCGTTATAGCCTAACGCGTGTAAAAGTAAATAATTAGTAGCAAAATAGGCCCAAATGTTACATAAAAAAACCCATCCTTATTTGAACAAGGATGGGAAATATATTTAATTTTTAACCTTTATAAAAATTAAGAAAACATATCTTTTACTTTCTCGAAAAATGATTTATCTGATTTTTCAGGATTTGGAACAAAGTTTTCATCATCAATGTTTTTTTCAAAAAATTGTTTTTGCTCTTTGTTTAATGTTTTTGGAGTCCAAACGTTTACATGAACTAGTAAATCACCACTTCCGTATCCATTAATACTAGGAATTCCTTTTCCTTTGAGTCTAAGGATTTTTCCTGATTGAATTCCTTCTTCCAGTTTGATTCTAACTTTACCATTGATTGCTTCGATATCTTTAGAGATTCCAAGAACCGCCTCGGCAAAACTGATGTATAAATCATAATGCAAATTCTCTCCTTCACGTTTCAAGAATTCATGTTCTAGCTCTTCGATAGCAACAATCAAATCACCTGGAACACTGTTCCCTGGGGCATCGTTTCCTTTATTAGAAACTTTCAATTGCATTCCGTCAACTACACCAGCAGGTATTTTTATAGATACTGTTTCATCTTCAAGAATCATCCCTTGAGCATCCGCTTCAGATGGTTTTTTGTCTAAAATTTGACCAGAACCACCACAAGTTGGACAGGTTGAAGCTGATTGCATTCTACCCAAAATTGTATTGGTTACACGCATTACTTGCCCTTGACCATTACAAGTAGAACAGGTTTTATACGATACGCCAGGCGCTTGAACCTTGCGTTTTACTTTTACTTTTTTCTCTACACCATTGGCAACTTCTTCCAAAGTTAATTTTACTTTGATACGAAGATTACTTCCTTTAGTTCTACGTTGACCTCCTCCACCGCCACCAAATCCGCCACCACCACCAAAGGCGCTACCGAATATATCTCCAAATTGACTGAAGATGTCATCCATATTCATTCCGCCATGATGACCACCGCCACCAAAACCGCCTGAACCATCAAAAGCTTGATGACCGTATTGGTCGTATTTCGCTTTTTTATTCTGATCGCTTAAAATTTCGTAAGCTTCAGCAGCTTCCTTAAATTTATCTTCTGCCGATTTGTCTCCAGGGTTTTTGTCAGGATGAAACTCTAAGGCTTTTTTTCTGTAAGCTTTCTTTATTGCTGCAGCATCTGCACTTTTTGAAATGCCTAATATCTCGTAAAAATCTTTTTTCATTTTTTTGTTTTTGAATGGTATAGAAGCAAAAAATTTTTTTCTCTATTATTGCCCTATTACAACTTTTGGAAAACGAATAATCTTATCTCCCAATTTATATCCTTTTTCAAGAACATCAACAATTTTACCTTTCATCTTATCAGAAGGAGCAGGAATTTGAGTAATTGCTTCGGCAAAATCAGCATCAAATGCATCTCCTGCTTTTACATCTACTTGTTCCAATCCTTTAGCTACTAAAGTATTTTTAAGTTTTTCATGAATAAGCTCAACGCCTTTCATTAATACCTCATCCTCAGATTTAGCAATTTCAACAACTGCTCTGTCAAAATCATCTAAAACAGGAAGCATCGCCAATAAAACTTCTTGGTTTGCCGTTTTAAACAATTCGATACGCTCTTTAGTCGTTCTACGTTTGTAATTTTCAAATTCAGCAAACAACCTTAAATACTTATCTTTTTCTTTAGCTAAGTCTTGCGTTAATTGCTCCTCAACACTTAATTCTTCAGCAATTACTTGCTCTTCATTAGTATTTGTATTATTATCTGTAGTTACATCCTCTATGTTTTGATCGATTTCTGTATTATCAGTAGCCATATTACTAGTATTTTTAAAAATATTCTTAAACTTCATTTTTTTCACTTTTCTTTGAATTGCAAAAGTACTGCCAAATCTTATAAAATGTCAAATTGTCATTGTTTAATTTAACTAAATTTATTTTCATAAAATATTTCGTTCATTTACTTTTCAACCATAATTAAAATTTTAATATAATTTTAAGACTATTACGTTTTAGTTTCTATAAGTTTGTTACTGGTTCTGATCTAAAAATTTAAGGTTAGTTTCTGTATAATTATTAATTCGTGATTACCTTATATTAAAAAAAGCTTTGTTTACTAAAACAAAGCTTTTTTTTATGCCATTTTTAAAATAACCTAAAATGAAAAATAAAGGATATTTAAATCAAAATTTACATTAAAGTAATTCTTAAAATCGCAATTTTAAAAAACACCTCTTTCCTGTTTCATAAAATACAGTCCTATGAAGTAAGAATGTTGTCTTAAAAACAGAAAATTACAATCTTCATTTATTCTTCATTTAAGGAATATAATTTTGACTTATAAAATAACCATGAAAAATTGAAGGAAAATTTCAGCATCAATGACGCTTCTAGAATTAAAGTCAAAAAATAGTGTTATCACTTATGAAATAGGGATTATTTGTAACGGAATATTTTACGATACTTTTTTCTTGACAAAATGGTAATTTTATAAAAATTACAGAAAAAGATTAGGTTATTTATATTTTAAAGTTGTTAGTAATAAAAGTCAGTAAAGCAGTTTGCTGGCTTTTTTTTAACTTTAAATAACAATTAAATAGTGTCATATATAAATAAATAGAGAGACCAAAAAAATTTATATTTGATTTGATTCTCAAAAAATAATTAATGAAACTAACTTTATTAAAATCATTCCTAATTGCGTCTTTTTTAATTCTGATATCTTGTCAAGATAAAAAACAACCCCCTTACAAAGCTGGCGTAGTTATTTCTTTTGATGACGCCTATGTTGATGAATGGTACGAAGCTGATAAAGTACTAAAAAAATACGATTGGAAAGCTACATTTTGTGTTTGCAGAATAGACTCCATTGGTAAACCACAAATGCAAAAACTGCATCTATTACAAGGTGAAGGACATGAAATTGCAGGTCATGGATACCACCATTATAATGCAGTGAAATTTGTAGCCAAAAACGGAATTGATAAATACATCAAACAAGAAATTGATCCAATGATGGTTTCAATGAAGAAAAATGGTTTTAACGTTTCTTCATTTGCCTATCCTTATGGGGAGCGGTCGGCTGCACTCGATACAGCATTAGCACCAAAATTTAAAATAATCAGAGGAAGAGATTTTGAAGATAAAAAACCGGAGAAAGAAGGCTGCTATTTTAGAAACTCCAAATACCTCTATGCTTTTGATATTGACAACAGTCACATCCATTTTAGCATTCCTTATTTATTGGAGTTATTAGATGATGCTAAAAAACAAAATAAAATTTTGATTTTATGTAGCCATCGACCCGTCAAAAACATAACGGGAAATTATCAAACAAAAATTGAAACTTTGGAGTTTTTATGTAAATACATGAAATTGAATAATCTGAAATTTTATACGTTATCTGACTTGGATAAATTAAAGCAAAACAACTAATATGAACTTACTTATAGTTGAAGACAATAAAGAATTGGCAATTGAACTAAAAGAATTTCTTTCTAGTTCAGGCTATATTTGCAAAATTTCAAATACTTGTGAAGACGCACTTGATGAAGCTAGTAGTAACAATTATGACATCATGATATTAGATTTAGGGTTGCCTGATGGTAGTGGTTTTGATGTTTTAAAATCGGTACGAAAAAACCAATTGAAAATGGCGGTAATTGTCGTTACCGCACGTGGAGAGTTGGAAGATAAAATCAACGGATTACAACTTGGCGCCGATGATTATTTGACCAAACCATTTGCTCTTACTGAACTGCAAGCACGACTTTTTGCCATTGTTAGGCGTTTAGGAGGTTTTGCTCAAAACGAACTCGAATTGTATGGGTTTAAGCTACAATTGCAAGATTACAAAGTAAGTTATAATGGATTACCTATAAAATTGACCAAAAAGGAATTTGATATTTTTCAATATTTAGTTTTAAATAAAAACCGAGTAATTACTCGTATGCAACTCATTGAACACGTTTGGGGTGACATTCTAGAAGTAACTTCCGACAGTAATTTTATTGATGTACATGTTAGAAATCTTCGAAAAAAACTTGATAAACATGCCTCTTTAGAATGGTTTGAAACGGTTAGAAATGTTGGTTATAGAATAAATATTTAGTAGTACAATTCATAATAACAAGATGTATACGTCAGTAAGACTAGTAAGTAAAAGCAACAATAGATGACCTAAAACAAATAACTTTTACAAATATGAAACTAAAACATAGACTTTCATTATTCAATATTGTAACAAAATTATTTTTGATAATTATTTTATGGATAACGTTACCCTACATCGTAAAAAAAGTAATTTACAATAATGCTGATGATGAATTATTAGAAAAGAAAGAAAAGTTTGTTCATAATCTAGATTCTAAAGAAATTAAAGACTTTTTATTAGCCAATGATTCAACTGAAGTGTATAGTAATTTCACCATTTTACATAAAGAATTTACTCAATTAGAAGTATCGCCTAATCAAAAAACAATCAGTAAAGATGTTTTTTATAATGACCAAATAAAAATTGAAAATCAAGAGGCTGAGTATCGAGTTTTACAGCATCATTTTAGCTATAATGCGACCAATTATCAACTTGAAATAGGAACTAATATAAAAGCAATAGATGATCTAATCGTTTTGCTTCACTATATAATCATAATTACTTTTTTGATAGTTACCTTTTTTACATTTATCATCGATCTTTTTTATGTGTCCTATTTATTGAAACCATTTAATAAAATAGTAACAACAAAAATTGCTTTAATCAATGAACCCGAAAAATTCAATCATACTCTAATACACAGTAAAACATCTGAATTTAAAGACTTAGATGATGCCTTAAATAATATGATGAATAGAATTACAGATGCTTTTGATAAAGAAAAACTATTCATAGGTAATGTGTCACATGAGCTCCTTACACCTATTGCTATTTTAAAAAATCGATTTGAAAACTTAATTCAAAACCAGTCCTTAGATGATATTGCTATTGATAAAATTTCTGATTCCTTAAACACATTGGATGCAATGAAAAAAGTAATCAGTAATTTACTTTTAATTTCAAGAATTGACAATAAACAATTTCAAACCAATGAAGAAATTAATATTAATGAGATTATTACGGAACTGATTGAAAATCTAAAAGATAGAATTCAAGAAAGAGAACTTAGTGTAGCTAAAAATATCAGAGAAAATTTTGATTTTAAAGGCAACAAAACACTTATTCAAGTTATGATTACTAATTTAATCACTAACGCAATAAAATACAATAACCCTTCTGGAAATATTACTGTTACAGATTCATGGAATAATAAGAACTATACCTTAATTATTTCAGATACTGGAATAGGAATGAATAAGGAACAACTTACCCAAATTTTTGATCGTTTTACACGAATTAATTTTGAACAAGATGGTCATGGAATCGGGCTTGCTATTGTTGATAGTATTGCCAAATTACATCAAATTGAAATTCAAGTCGAATCAGAAATTAATAAAGGCACATCTTTCAAAATTACATTCCCAATTTCCTAAATATTAATAAAAAGTTAAAAATTATTCCATCGCGAAATCTTCATTTTCTCTTCATTTAACGGTTATACATTTGACGTATAAATAATAACATTTATAAAAAAACAATAACAATTTAAATTTTAGAAATTATGAAAAAAGTAATCCTGTTAGCAATGTTAGTTTTAGGAACTACAGCTATGGTAAATGCACAAACTGCTACTAAATCAACTGCTCCTGCAAAAGAAGTAAAAATTGGAAAACACAAAAAACACAACAAAAAAGAAGTTGCAAAAATGGAAGCAACTAAAACAGAAGCAACAAAAAAATAATAATTGCTAATCAAAAATTTTTAGTAATTATATGAGATTGAGTATTGAAAAAAAAGCTATTCAAAATAAAAATTTGAATAGCTTTTTTTTATAACTCTTCTATAAAGAATGAAATTTTACATAAATAAAGTAGTAAATCTGAGCTTACTACTTTTTAAAAAATGTATTTCTATTTTTTTATTACTCTAGTTTTTTTTTCAAGACTTGGCCTATTACCTATTTTAATAATTCTTTCTTGAGTCCTTCAAGATCAAAAGAAATCTGTTCTCCTGTTACTAGGTTTTTAAGCGAAAATAAATTGGCTTCTATCTCATTTTTACCTGCAATTACTGCATAAGGGATATTTCGTTTATCAGCATGTTGAAACTGTTTTGCCATTTTTACAGCATCAGGATAGAGTTCTACTTTTACCCCTGAAGCCCTTAATTCTTTAACTGCTTTCATGGCATAAAAAGCTTCTCTATCACCATAATTTATGAAGAGTGCTTTTGTGGTTTCAGTAACTGTTTCTGGAAATAAATTAAGCTCTTCTACAACCAAATAAATTCGGTCCAAACCAAAAGAGATCCCAACACCACTCATATTTTTCAATCCAAAGATTCCAGTCAAATCGTCATAGCGACCACCGCCACCAATAGACCCCATAGCGACTGCCTTTGGGGGAGCAACTTCAAAAATAGCACCCGTATAATAATTAAGTCCGCGCGCCAGAGTTACATCTAGATCAAGAATCGCTGTTGACAATCCAAGGGCCATCACATTATCACAAATAAAACGTAGCTCCTCTACTCCTTTCATTCCTTCTTCAGAAAGTGCTAAAAGCAGGGATAATTTTTCTATTTTCTCCGAAATCGTTCCTGTGAAATTAAACAACGGCTGCACTTTTGCAATAGCGGCTTCGTCAATTCCTTTTTCGATCATTTCCTTTTTTACACCGTCCTCGCCTATTTTGTCTAGTTTATCTAAAGCGACAGTAAAATCGATCAATTTATCCGATGCGCCGATAACCTCAGCAATTCCAGATAATATTTTTCTATTATTGATTTTTACGGTTACTCCTTCTAAACCCAAAGCAGTAAAAACAGTATCGTATAGCTGTACTAATTCTACTTCTTGCCATAAAGACTTAGAACCTACCACATCAGCATCACACTGAAAAAACTCTCTAAAACGTCCTTTTTGTGGACGATCAGCACGCCAAACGGGTTGGATTTGGTACCTTTTAAATGGAAATTCGATCTCATTTTGATGTTGAACTACGTATCTTGCAAAAGGAACTGTTAAATCATAACGCAAGGCTTTCTCTGATATACTTGAGGTCAACTTCGTGCTGTCTTTATTTTCTAAATGAGTAACATTGGCTTTGGCCAAATAATCTCCCGAATTTAATATCTTAAAAATCAAACGATCACCTTCTTCCCCATATTTCCCCATTAAGGTATCTGAGTTTTCAAAAGAAGGCGTTTCGATAGGCTGAAAACCAAATTTCTCGAAATTACTTTTAATAATTTGCATGATATATTGACGTTTTGCCACCTCAGCAGGTGAAAAATCTCTAGTCCCTTTAGGTATACTCGGTTTTGATGCCATTTTTATAATTTATAATTCTTGCTGCAAATATCTTATTTTTAAAATAAATATTCCATCTTCTAAAACAAACTTGTAACAAAAATTGTATTTTCGTGTCAAACTAGTATGATGCTAAATTTATTCAAAGAAAATGTACGGATTGCAATTGGTTCTATTAGAACGCAATTATTGCGTACCACACTAACCGTTTTAATCATTGCAATAGGAATAACAGCTTTAGTTGGGATCCTTACTGTTGTGTCCGCATTAGAAAACACGATCTCCTCAGATTTCGCATCGATGGGAGCCAATACATTCAATATAAATCAATACGAAAACACTACTCGAAGACGAGGAGAAGAACGAGAAATTATTAATCCAATTATTTCGTATCCCGAAGCTGTAGAATTTAAAAATAAATACAAATATCCTTTTACAGAAACTTCATTATCATTTACCGCCACATCAGCAGCTGAAGTAAAATTTGAAGCCACCAAAACTGACCCTGAAATTTCTGTTGTGGGTGTAGACGAACATTTTATTACAAACTCTGGTTTAGAAACTAAACTGGGACGAAATTTTAATGGTTTTGATATTTCTAATAATACGTATTCTTGTATTGTAGGTTCTGATTTTGAAAAAGGATTATTAAAAGACGTAAACCCAATTGATAAAATAATTTCCATTCGAGGTGCCCGTTTCAAGGTAATTGGAGTACTAAAAGAAAAAGGATCCACCTTTGGCAATAGCCAAGATTTAAGAGTTTTAATTCCTATTCAAGTGGCGCGGTCCTTATTTACAGCTCCTAATATCAATTATACAATGAGCATTATGGTTTCTAAGAAAGAACTTCTAGATCAAGCCATTGATAACGCTACGAGCACTATGCGAAGAGTTCGAAAATTGAGCCCTTTAAAAGACAATAATTTTGGAGTAGTACGCTCTGACGATTTAATAAATAGAATTCTAGGAATTACAAAATATTTAGGATTAGCTTCTTGGTTAATTGGAATTATAACCATCCTAGGTTCGTCAATTGCTTTGATGAACATCATGATTGTTTCGGTAACGGAGCGTACAAGGGAAATTGGAGTTCGAAAAGCATTAGGTGCCAAAAAAAGCACCGTGGCTTTTCAGTTTTTTATAGAAACGCTACTTATTGGTCAATTAGGAGGATTAATGGGAATTATTTTCGGAATTCTGATTGGTTACGGAATAGCAACTGCGATGAGTTTTGCGTTTGTAATTCCATGGGGAGCCATTTTTGCAGCTTTTTTAACCAGTTTCATTGTGGCAATTATATCTGGTTTATATCCAGCTATAAAAGCATCTACACTTGATCCTATTGAGGCTTTACGTTACGAGTAAATAGAAGCTTAAGATACTATATCCTTAAGTCAAACTACTTTTGGTCATTCTATCATTTCCGTAAATATCTTTACGCAATTCAATATTTTTAAAAGTCATTTCTTGCAGTAAATCAATCATTTCTTTTCCTAGATATTGATTGATTTCAAAAAACAATAAGCCGTTTTGAGTTAGGTTTTTCAACGCTAATTCTGCTATTTTTTTATAAAAAATCAAAGCATCTGTATCATCTACAAAAAGAGCCAAATGGGGCTCGTTGTCCAAAACATTCTTTTTAATTTCGGCTTTTTCTAAATTCCGGACATAAGGAGGATTCGAAACAATAATATCAAACTGCTGCCCTAAATCTTCGGTTTCAAGAATATTTTGATGAATAAAGGTGACGTCGACTTTGTTTTCAATTGCATTTTTTTTGGCTGTAGCCAAAGCTTTTTCCGAGACATCGATAGCAAAAACCTGAGCATTAGGAATATTTTTTGCTAATGAAATCGCAATACAACCGCTCCCAGTTCCAATATCCAGAATTCTTACTTTTTGACTTTCAACTTTTGAGTTTTGAGTTTCAATAATCCATTCTACCAATTCTTCGGTTTCTGCTCTTGGGATTAATACATTTTCATTAACTATAAAATCCAATCCATAAAAACTCGTTTTTCCTAATAAGTATTGAACTGGAATTTCAAGTTTCAGTTGTTCCAAAAAGGAATTCCAAACCAAAATTTCTTCATTTGTGAAAACTAAATCAGGCTGCAAAGCCAAATCAATTCTTTTTAATTGGTTTTTATCTTCTAATATTAAATAGAAAAAACTCTCAGCCTCATCTTCTCCATGAATTGGAGTAAGTGCTTGAATAAATTGATCACGGTATTGTTTAATTTTCATTTTTTTATTGCTTTATGAATTTAAAAATTCACAATTCATAACTTATAATTTTTTCAACATCCAAACCGGACAAGAAGTATGACCTGTGCATCCCATAGGAGAATCTATGTATTCAAAACCTACTTTTTTATACAGTTTTTGAGCGCCAAGCATATAAGGCATCGTTTCAAGATAACAGCTTTCAAATCCAAAATCTTTAGCACTTTGCAAACAAGTAGCCATCATTTGGCTCCCGATTCCCAAACCACGAGTTTCAGGTAAAAAATACATTTTTTGCAATTCGCAAATAGTCTCCGCTTCATTTTCAAGTGGTGCTACTCCTGCAGCTCCTACTACTCTTCCTTCGTTTTCAACTACAAAATACGCTGATCTAGGCTTACTGTATTCTTCATACATTAAATCTAAATAAGGGTCGGCATATGCTGTTCCTACTTTTGGAATATTCAATTCATCAAAAACAGAACGAATTAATTTCGCAACGCTTTGATTATCTCTTTTTTCAATTTTTCTAATGATCCAGTTTTTCATCATGATTAAATGCTACTATTTGAAAGACAAAAATAGAAATACTTTATTGTTATTTACTGAAGTTTTAAAACTAAATCATAAACTCAAAAATAACTACTTTTGCATAGTGAAGAAAAATGAAACATACATCAAGCGCTGCATCGAATTAGCCAAAAACGGACTAGGAACTACCTATCCTAACCCTTTAGTGGGAAGTGTTATTGTTTATGACGGCAAAATTATTGGAGAAGGCTGGCACAAAAAAGCGGGTGAACCCCATGCTGAAGTAAATGCTATAAATTCCGTAAATGACAAATCCTTATTACAAAAAGCGACCATTTATGTGAGCTTGGAACCTTGCAGTCATTTTGGAAAAACGCCTCCATGTTGTGATTTAATTATCCAAAATAAAATTCCAAATGTTGTTATTGGAACTGTTGACCCAAATGAAAAAGTGGCAGGAAATGGAATCAAAAAATTAATTGAAGCAGGAATACATGTCACTGTTGGCATACTCGAAGACGAATGCAACGAGTTAAACAAACGCTTTTTTACTTTTCATCAAAAGAAAAGACCTTACATAATTTTAAAATGGGCAGAAACTCAAGATGGTTTTATTGCACCGAAAGAAAAAACAGAAAAAAGACCCGTTTGGATAACCAATACCTATTCTAGACAACTCGTCCATAAATGGCGAACTGAGGAGCAAGCTATACTTGTAGGCACACAAACTGTGATGGATGACAATCCAAAACTAGATGCTCGCGATTGGAATGGTCAAAACCCTATTAGGATCATTATCGACCAAAACAATCGAATCCCTAAAAACAGACATGTACTTGACAACCAAGTTAAAACTATAATTTTATGTAAATCCACATCAAATGTTGACAAAGAAAACTGTATCTTTGAAGTAATTGATTTTGAGCAAAACATAGCTCATCAAATCGCAAATGTATTATTTCGACACCAAATTCAATCTGTAATTATAGAAGGCGGTAGACAAACTTTACAAACATTCATTGATGAAAACCTTTGGGATGAAGCAAGAATATTCGTAAGCAACGTCTCTTTTTTATCAGGAACAAAAGCCCCTGCTTTAGAAAAAAATCAGATCGAAAAGCATTCGATTGGTACTGATGAACTTATAATTTACAAAAACCATGATTAATACTATCATTTTTGATTTTGGGGATATTTTTATAAATCTAGATAAGCAAGCCACTAGTGATGCCTTAAAAAAATTAGGATTAAAAGAATGGAATGAAGATCTAGATAAATTAAATATTGCATTTGAAAAAGGAGAAATTTCTAGAGAAAATTTTTTGATTGGAATTCAAAAACACATTCCTAATGCAAGTATAGATGAAATATTAAAAGCTTGGAATGCCGTACTATTAGACTTTCCATTGTATCGTTTGGAATTCCTTCAAATGCTTTCAAAAAAATACCGTTTATTTTTATTGAGCAATACGGATGCCATTCATATTAAAAAATTTGAACATAAAAGCGGAATATCATTTTACAGTGATTTTTACCAATGTTTTGAAAAAGTATATTTTTCATTCGAAATTGGTATGAGAAAACCAGACAATAGCATTTATAATTACATTTTGAATAAACATGAATTGCAACCCAAAAGAACCTTGTTTGTTGATGACAAAAAAGAAAATACAGATGCCGCCCTTTCACTTGGGCTAAATGTTTGGAATTTACAAGTGGGACAAGAAGATGTAGTTGATCTATTTACCAAAAATATAATTTAAGAATCCCTTTTGAAAAACAAAGATACTTACAATACCATTGAAGCTCCAACGGAAGAAATTTTATTCAAAGAGAAAAACAGTAAATTTTTTGGTTATGCTTTTCCGATACAATTAGAAGAGGAAGTAAAACCAATAATTGATACCCTTAGAAAAAAACATCCAAATGCAGGTCATTTTTGTTACGCTTACCAATTAGGAACCGAAAATGTATCCTACAGAGCTAACGATGACGGAGAACCTAGTAATTCGGCTGGAATGCCTATTTATGGACAAATACAATCCTTTGATGTAACAAATACATTGATTGTTGTGGTTCGAATTTTTGGAGGAACAAAATTAGGAGTAGGAGGTTTAATCTCAGCTTATAAAACAACCGCACAGATTACACTTGAAAATTGTATGATAATTGAAAAAACGATTGATATTCATTATCTAATTTCATTCGATTATAAAAACATGAATAAAGTCATGCGAGTAATTAAAGAAAAAAAGCTTGATATTGTTTCTCAAGAAATGGAACTAAATGAAGAAACTGGATTACCAATTGGAACAATTGAAATAAAAACACGTAAAAAAAATGCCGAAACAATTTTCGACATTTTTAATTCGTTATATGAAATAGATATTAAAATTAAGGAATAATTATAATACAATTCTAATAATTTTAAATTCGTAATAACTTCTCTTTTACATAGTCTGGTGGAAGTGTGGGGCGAGTCGTTTTCATATCAACAAAAACCAAAACTGAGCTCGCAATTGTTAATAACTCCATTTTTTCATTATATATCTCATAGTCAAATTCTATCTTAACGGAAGTCTGACTTTTAAAAATAGTTTTAACAGTTAAGAGATCATCATATCGGGCTGGTTTTTTGTAATTTATATTCAAAGATACCACAGGAAGCATTATGCCATTTTCTTCCATCCATTTATACGAAACCCCAAGATTTCTTAGCCATTCCACGCGTCCCATCTCAAAATACTGCGCGTAATTACCATGATAAACAACCCCCATTTGGTCCGTTTCTGAGTATCTAACCCGTACTGTAAATTCGTGTACTTTCATTATGAATTTTATTATTTTAACATTATTATTTTAACATTCAATACCTACTTACAACAATATTTCTTCAAAATCAACCCCTAATTATTTTTTTTTACAGAAATTTGTTCACATATTTGTTACCCCGAAAAATATCATCTTTTTTGATAATATTTAATAAGACAACGATTACTAAATAAAATAATTTACATAGAATTT